>NZ_LR594659.1:0-2400000 GCF_901827155.1 Variovorax sp. PBL-H6 | reverse complement strand
TCCAGCATGCGCCCACGGTACGCTGTGTTGAGGGGCACGTACACCGCGCCGAGCAGGTTGGCCCCGAACCAGACGCGCAGCGCGTCAGGCCCATTGGGCAACCACGAGAGCACGTTGTCGCCCTGCCCCACGCCCAGCGACTGCAGGCCGGCTGCGGTGCGCTGCGCAATGTCGAGCGTCTGCGCCCAGGTCCATTCGGTGCCGTCGTCGAAGCGGGCGAAGACGGCATCCGGCTGCTCGCGCGCCCAGCGTTCGAGCACGGGCTTCAGTACGCATCGGGGTGCATCGGGCACCCGCGGGTCGCGCCATGTGCTGGACATCACGAGTCCTCCAACTCAGAAAGGCTCGACGAGCCGCTTGCGGGTCGTGCGCGGCGCCGGGGGCGGCAGCGACTCCAATGTGCGCAGCAGCAGCTCGCGCGTGTGCGCCGGATCGATCACGTCGTCGTAGGTGAAGCGGCTGCCCGCGATCACGGCGGAGTGCTCCTCCTTCAGCTCGGCGGTCAGGCGCGCATGCAGCCGCGCGCGCTCGTCGGGATCGGTCATGGCATCGAGCTCGCGCCTGTAGATGATGTTCACGGCCCCTTCCAGCCCCATGCCGCCGTACTCGGCGCTCGGCCATGCGAGCAGGATGGCCGGGTCCAGCGGCTGCGAGCCCATGATGTAGTAGCCGAGCCCATAGGCCTTGCGCAACACCACGGTGAGCAGCGGAACGGTGGCGTTCGCAATGGCGGTGAGCAGGCGCGCGCTGTGACGCACGAGGCCCGTCTTCTCCGCGTCGGGTCCTACCATGAGGCCCGGGGTGTCGCACAGCAGCAGCAGGGGGATGTCGAAGGCGTCGCAGATGGAGGCGAAGCGCGCAGCCTTCACGGAGCCGTCGCTGTCGATGGCGCCCGCGAGCACCAGCGGCTGGTTGGCTATCACGCCGACGCTGCGGCCGCCCAGGCGCATCAGCGCCGTGACGACGCAGCCACCGAAGGCGGGTTTGAGTTCGAGCACGCTGTCTTCATCGGCGAGGATGTCGATCACCGTCCGCACGTCATACGACTGCCGCGAATTCTCGGGAACCAGATCGCGCAGCACGGACTGATCCCGGGCGGCGGTGCAGGCTTGCGCCGGGCCGAAATACGCCAGGTAGCGCTGGGCGAGCGCTACCGCGTGGGCGTCGTCGTCGGCCACGATGTCGTACACGCCCGAGGCCTCGTGCACTTCCGCCGCGCCGATCTCCTGCGGCGAGTACTTCACGCCCAGGGCGGCTTCGACCAGGGGCGGTCCGGCCAGCCCGAGCGCGCTTCCGCGCACGCCGATCAGGAAATCGCACAGGCCCGCCAGGTTCGCCTGCCCGGCGAACGCCACGCCGGGCACCACGCCGATGGTCGGCACCCAACCGCTCAGCCGCGCGAAGACGACGAAGGTCGGGGTCTTGCCGCGCGCGGCCAGCAACATGTCGTGCGGCCTGGCGCCGCCGCCATCCAGCCAGCACACCAGTGGCAAACGGAACCTCAGCGCGTGCTCGAACATGCGCGTCATCTTCATGTGGTTGATGGCGCTCTGCGTGCCGGCGTACACGGTGTAGTCGTACAGCACCACGTCCGCCGGCTGACCGCCGATTCGGCCGGTTCCCATCACCAGGCCATCCGCGGCACCCGTCATGCCTTCGGTGGCCGGCTGCGCGAGCCCGCCGTACTCGACAAAGCTCTGCGCGTCGACCAGCACATCGACCACCTCGCGCACCGTCCAGCGCCCGCGCTTGCGCTGGCGCTCGACGGCGGCGGGCCGCTGCGCATCGAGTCTCGCGGCCTGCGCGGCTCGCACGGCGGCGAGATCACTCCGCACGGTGTTCATGCGGCGGGCAATTCAGCATCGATCTCGACCAGCACGCGCCCGGTTGCGACCTGATCGCCGGGCGCCACGTGCACCGACTTCACCGTCCCCGCGACGGGCGAGGCATGGAGATGCTCCATCTTCATCGCCTCCAGTGTCATCAGTGGCTGGCCTGCATCCACTTGCTGGCCCGGGGCCACGAGAACGGCAACGACCCGCCCGTTCATGGACGCTCGCAGCTTGCCGTCGCCGCCGCTGCCCGCCTGCGTGCGTGTGGTTGCGGCGCGCGTCGTGTCCACCACCTTCACCGCCATGGCGGCCAGGCTGAAATGCAACTGGTTTCCCTCGCGGTGATACGCCGCAGGCTGGCCGACGCCGTCGCAGACGAAGCGAACGCGGTCTTCCAGCAGTTCGACAATCTCGACTTCGTGCGTGCGGCCCTTCAGGCTGACCTGATGCCGCCTGGGCCCCGTCTCGGTCAGGGTCGCGGTCACATCGCCGCCGCCGCCGTCGATGTGGTAGCGCACCCGCAGCGGTACGTTGTGCGACAGCCGCCGGCTGGGGTCCCGCCCGCGGGCGCCGGGCGAAGTCTCCAGCAGCAGCACCGCCGCGACCGACTCGGCAAGCTCCGCGGCCGCGGCGTCCGCCGCCAGCAGTTCGTCGCGGTGTTGCGCAATGAAGGCCGTGGTCGCGTCGCCGCGCGAGAACACCGCATGGTCGAGACACGCAGCCAGGAACGACTGGTTGGTGCGCACGCCGAGCGCGACCGTGTTCTCCAGCCCGACGACGAGCTTGCGCCGCGCCTCCTCGCGATCGGCACCGTGGCTCACCAGCTTGGCGATCATCGAGTCGTAGTCGGGCGGGATGTCGGCACCCGAGCGCAGCGCGTGCTCGACCCGCAGCAACGGGGTGGCCCGCCACATCAGCAGGGTGCCGCTTTGCGGCATGAAGCCTGCGGGCACGTCTTCCGCGCACAGGCGCACCTCGATCGCGTGGCCCGAGAAGGTGATGGCGTCCTGCGCAAGCGGCAGCGGCTCGCCCGCCGCCACGCGCAGCTGCCACTCCACCAGGTCCAGCCCGGTGATCGCCTCGGTCACGGGGTGCTCCACCTGCAGCCGGGTGTTCATCTCCATGAAGTAGTAGTGGCCCTCGCGGTCGAGCAGGAACTCCAGCGTGCCCGCGCCTTCGTAGCCGATCGCCTTGACGGCCGCCACGGCCGTGGCGCCCATGCGCGCGCGCAGCTCGGCGTTCACCGCCGGCGAAGGCGCTTCCTCGATCACCTTCTGGTGGCGCCGTTGCACCGAGCAGTCGCGCTCGCCCAGGTGCACCGCGTTGCCGAAGCGGTCGGCGAACACCTGGATCTCGATGTGGCGCGGCTCGATGATGGCGCGCTCCAGGATCACGGTCGCATCGCCGAAGGCGTTCTTCGCCTCCGACTGGGCACTGCGCAGCAGGTCCTTGAACTCTCCCGCGGACTTCACCAGCCGCATGCCACGCCCGCCGCCGCCGGCCGTGGCCTTGATCATCACGGGGTAGCCGATGCGCGCGGCCTCCTCCGACAGGCGCTGCTCGCCCTGGTCATCGCCCTGGTAGCCGGGGATGCAGGGCACGCCCGCTTCGATCATCAGGCGCTTGGCACCGGCCTTGTCGCCCATCGCGCGGATCGCCTCGGGCGATGGGCCGATGAAGACGAGGCCGGCTTCGCGGCACGCAGCGGCGAAGTCCTCGTTCTCGGCCAGGAAGCCGTAGCCGGGGTGGATCGCGTCCGCGCCCGTCGCCTTCGCGGCGCGAAGGATCGCGTCGATGTTCAGGTACGACTGCGCCGGCGGTGCGGCTCCGATGCACACGGTCTGCTGGGCCGCCTCCACGTGCGGCGAGCCGGCGTCGACCTCCGAATGCACGGCCACGGTCCGATAGCCCATCCGGCTTGCGGTGCGCATCACCCGGAGCGCGATTTCCCCGCGGTTGGCTATGAGGATCTTGCGGAAGGGTTGGCTGGCGATCACGGACTCTCCTGGGCTGAGCGGACAGTCTATGGAGTGCCCGCGCCGGGTTCTTGCGCCCAGTGGCTACCGCTAGCCAGTCCGCGCAAGACGGGGCGGGGGCATGTCCAAAGAATGCCCCTTCCACACTGGCTGGGAACGGCGACGAACATGACTTCACACCCCATCGACGCGATGCCCCTCACGCTGGCTGCAGCCCTCGACGCTGCCAGCGGCGAGCGGTCTGCCGCGCCTTTCATCCTGCATGGCGACGAGCTCGCGACGTACGGCGATCTGGCAGTCGCCTCGCGGCAAGCAGCCGCAGGCTTGCAAGCGCTGGGGCTGGGCCCCGGAGACCGGGTGGGCTTGCTGTCGCTGAACTGCATCGAGTGGCTGGTCCTGTTCTTCGCCTGCGCGCGAATCGGCGCCGTCGCCGTGGCGATGAGCCCGCGCTACCGCGACGGCGAGCTCGGCTACATCCTGAAGGACAGCCAGGTGAAAGCCGTCGCAACCCTCGGCGAGCACGAAGGCTGCGACTTCGTCGCCTTGTTCGAACGCCTGGCCGCCGATGCGCCGCGGTTGCGCCACCTCATCCTGTTGCCTGGCGCCGAAGTGCAGGCGCACGCGTCCGCGACGACCAAGCTGGAGCGCGTGCCGTACTCGACCGTCCTGCAATCCGCCGACAACGCTGAAGCAGTGACGGGGCTCCAATCCGGGGCCACCGCCGTCACGGCCGATCAGCTCGCGATGGTCATCTACACCTCCGGCACAACCGGCCGCCCCAAGGGCGCGGGCCTCACGCACCGCAGCCTGCTGGCGTCCGCGTGGGCCCAGGCTGCGCACATGCGAATCGCCGACACGGATCTGCTGACGCTCGCCAGCCCGCTCAACCACGTCGGCGGCATCACCTGCGGCATTCTCACTCTGCTCGCAGGCCGAGGCCGCATCGACCTGCTGCCGGAATTCAAGGCGCCCCGGATGCTGGAGCGCATCCGCCTGCACCGGCCGACGCTGCTCGCGGGCGTGCCGACGATGATGACGCTGCTGCTGATGAAGTCCGAAGGCATGGACATCGACTTCTCTTCGGTCCGGCTTGCATTCATCGGCGGCTCCAGCGTGGACCCGTCATTGCTGGCACGTCTGCAGCAGAAACTGCCGGCGGCCACGCTGATGAACCTGTACGGCTTGTCGGAGACCTCGGGCGCCATCGTGCTCACGCCCTGGGACGCGTCCGACCGGGACCTCATGGAAACCATCGGCGTGCCGATCGGCGATGCCCGGCTGCGCGTCGTCGACCCTGGCGGCGTGAACGACCTGCCCGTCGGCGAAGTGGGCGAGCTGTGCTTCAAGGGCTGTGGCGTGGTCCCCGGCTACGTCGGCGAGGCCGTGGCCAATGCGGCCTTCCTGCCCGATGGGTGGCTGCGCACCGGCGACCTCGGCCAGGTGGACGCGCGCGGCGTGATCACGCTTCGAGGCCGGGCCAAGGACATGTACATCCAGGGCGGCTTCAACGTCTACCCGGCGGAGGTCGAGGCGCACATCACCCGCCATCCCGATGTGCTCATGGCCGCGGGCATCGGCGTGCCCGACCCGGTGCTGGGCGAGATCGGCCACTACTTCATCGTGCGCAAGCCCGGCGCCACGGTGACGGAGGAGGTGCTGCGGGCCTGGTGCGCCGAAGCCCTCGCCGACTACAAGGTGCCGCGCCGTTTCGAGTTCCGCGAGGAGCTGCCGCTCACGCCCGCCGGCAAGATCCAGAAGGCGGCGCTGCGCTCGGACCGGGCGCAGACCTGAGCGTCCGCGCGCGGAACGGGTGAACGCCCCGATGCCGGCCCGGCGAACTCTCGCGCAAGCCCTGCCCGGCTCCTGCTTCGTCTCGGGCATGGCCGCGGGCGATGGCGAACAGCTGGGCGCGCTCGCCGTCGTGCTGGCCTTGCGTTTCCTGGGGCTGCGCGTGGCGGCAATGACCCCGCTCGTCGCGGACGCCGTGCAGCAGTCCGGGCGCTGGAGCAGCCCGCGCCTGGAGTGCCTGGGGCGCGCCAGCTCTTTCGGCGTGCCGCCGGACGTCCTGAGCCCCTACGTGCTGCCGCCGGCGTCGTCCCCGTCGGCGGCCGTTCAGCAGGCCGGAGCGCGGGTGGAGGCGCGGGCGGTGGTCGAGACCTACGAAGTGCTCTCCACCTGGGCGGATGCTGTCGTGGTCGCGGGCGTCGGTGGCCTCGACGAGCCCTTGGGCCCCGCCCTCCACGTCCACGAAGTCGCCGGCCGCCTCGCACTGCCGCTCCTGCTGACCTTGCGTGCCGATGCCGATGCGCCCCGGCGTGCCCGGCGTGCCCTGGACCTCACGCGCGCCCATGGCGTGCGCCTCGCAGGCTGGGTCGCGATGGGTGACACGCCTGGCAACGCAGACATGCGTTCACGCGTGGCCGACGTGCTCGGGATGGCGCCGCTGGGGGTGGTGCCCTCCGATGCGCGCGCCAGCGCGGACGCGGTCGCTCACCTCGACCTTCAGGCGCTGCATCGCGCACTGGGCATGCGAGGCGGTCCTTCGCCCGACGCAGTTCACTGAACCAGGCTGAAGGCGTGGCTGCGCAGCAGGGGCTTTCCAGTTCACGGCTCGACGCCGCCAGCTCGACGCAGCAATAATGTCGAAGAACCTGCGGCACCTTCCGGGTAAACCCGGACATGACTCGCGACCCCATGACAAGAAGGTAGCCAGCTGACGCAAGTATCCCGGCAAGACCTTGGCTATCCTGAGGATTCGACCCCGCTGGCGCGGGCCGTGAATGCACTGAAGAAGAGCGGACGCGCAAAGAGCGCAATCGCCGGCCTCCTGGAGACACTCGATGCTTTCGACGAACGACATCTTCGTGCCCCGGCACTGCACCAGCTGCGATCGCATGATGTGGATCACGCCTGATCGCATTTTCTATGCCGGCCTGCTCGGTGCGCCCGCGATGCACACCAAGGGGGCGATCATCGCGTACGTAGCCATCGAAGGGCTGATTCGCATACGGGTGCAAGGCGGCGAGTGGCAGACGGCCGAGGTTGCAGTCGTCCAGCCCTATGTTCCCTACGAGATCGCCTGCGAGGGCAGGCATGTGCTGGACATCCTGATCGAGCCCGAGACGGTGGACCTGTCGCGCTTGCCCTCCCTGCTGCGTGCCTGCGGCGCGGTGCACGCGCCGGAGTTCGCAGCGCATGTGCGGGCGCTTCACCAGCGACTCGTCTCGGAGGGCGCCTCGCTGGACCTGAGTCCCGAGGATTTCGACGTCGCCTTCTTCGGCGAGCCGCTGCCGGCACGCACGCTCGACCGCCGCATCGCCGCCGTGCTCGAGAGCATCAAGAACAATCCGTCGACCATGGCGGCCGCCGAGCAATGCGCCGCACAGGCCAAGCTCTCGTTCTCGCGGTTCCTGCACCTCTTCAAGGAACAGGTGGGGGCACCCTTCCGCAGCGTGCGCACCTGGAAGCGCGCGCGCAGCCTGCTGCATTACGTGAACAGCGACAGTTCCCTGGTGTACGTGGCTCTGGACATCGGCTATCCCGACTCCACGCACTTCAGTCATTCGATCCGCCAGACCTTCGGACTGAAGCCCAAGGACATCTTCGCGGGCTCGCGCAAGCTGCGCATCATCACGCAGGCATCCGAGCGTCCGGCCCTGACGGCCTGAGCGCTCCAGCCAATTTCCGCAAGACGCGCAACCCGCCGAGGGCGAGGATGCCGTCCATGATCCAAGACTTTCGCGGCAAGACCGCCGTCCTCACCGGAGCCGGCTCCGGCTTCGGCCTTGAATGCGCCCGCCTCGGGGCCGCCATGGGAATGAACCTGGTGCTTGCGGACGTGCAGCCCGACGCCCTGGCGCGCGCAGAGGCCGAAGTGCGCGAGGCCGGCGCCGATGTGCTGGCGATGCGCGTCGATGTCTCGCGGGCCGACGAGATGGAAGCATTCGCGCAGGCCACCCGAGAGCGCTTCGGTGCCCCGCACCTCGTGTTCAACAACGCCGGCGTCGTCGCCCACGGCCTCGTGTGGGAGAACGATCTGCGCGACTGGGAGTGGCTCCTGGGCGTGAACTTGTGGGGTGTGATCCACGGCGTGCGCCTGTTCACTCCGATGATGCTCGAGGCCGCATCGCGGGACGCGAGCTGGCGCGGCCACATCGTCAACACCGCCAGCATGGCGGGCCTGCTCACGCCGCCCAACATGGGCGTCTACAACGTGAGCAAGCATGCGGTCGTTGCGCTGAGCGAGACGCTCTACCAGGACCTTCGCCTGGTCACCCGGCAGGTGAGTGCCAGCGTGCTGTGCCCCTACTTCGTGGCGACCGGCATCACCGCGAGCGAACGCAATCGCCCCGCCGATGAGCCCTCCGCGCCGCCCACGCGCAGCCAGCTCGTGGGCAAGGCGATGGTGGACAAGGCCGTCACCAGCGGCCGCGTCTCGGCGGCAGACGTCGCGCGCCTGGTGTTCGAGGCCGCGGCGCAGGACCGCTTCTATGTCTTCACCCACCCCAAGGCGCTCGGCAACGTGAGCAGCCGCATGGAGGCCATCGTCGGCATGGCCCAGCCTCCGGACCCCTTCCGGGAACGGCCCGAGATCGGCGAGCAGCTGCGCGCCGCGTTGCGCGAGGCCTGAACCGATGATGGACGCCCGTCCCCTGCCCCACTACTTCAGCCCTGATCACGAGGCGTACCGCGCGGGCTTGCGCGACCTCGTGGAGCGCGAGATCGCGCCCTTCGTCAACGAATGGGACGAAGCCGAAACATTCCCGCGCGGGCTGTACCGCAAGTTCGCGGAACTCGGCGCGCCGGGCATCGGCTACGACGAGGATCTGAAAGAACACCCATGAGGAACCTTGCCGGCGACCTGCTTGCCGAATACCGCGGGCTTGCGGACCTGTGCGGATCCCTGACGGACGAACAATGGCGGCAGCGCACCGACTTCCATGGCTGGACGCCTTGGGACGAGGTGGCGCACCTCCTGTACTTCGACGAAACAGCGCTGCAGGCCGTGTCCGATGCGGCGGCATTCGATGCCGACAAGGACGCGCTGAACGGCGAGCTCGCGACCGGCATGGAGATCAGCGCGATCACGCGGCGCCGGTACGGCCACCTCGATGGCAAGGCTCTGCTGCAACTGTGGCGGCAGCGCCATGAGGCCCTCGTGGAACAGCTGGCGGGCAAGGACCCGAAGGCGCGCCTGCCCTGGTACGGCCCCACCATGAGCGCGCGATCGTTTGCCACGGCCAGGCTCATGGAGACCTGGGCGCACGGACAGGACATCTGGGACATGCTGGGGCGCGAGCGCCCCCCCGGGCCGGGGCTGCGGCACATCACCCACCTGGGGGTGACCACCTACGGCTGGACCTTCGTGAACCGCCAGTTGCCCGTGCCCGCGCCGACGCCTTACGTCGAACTCCAGGCGCCCGACGGTGGAAGCTGGACCTGGGGCGAACCGTCGGGCGAGCACTTCGTGCATGGCCCCGCGCTCGACTTCGCCCTGCTGGTCACGCAGCGGCGCAACCGCGCCGACACTGCGCTTTCGTGGCGCGGCGACGCTGCCGACCAATGGACCCGGCTCGCGCAGTGCTTCGCCGGCGAACCCGCCGACGGGCCTGCCCCCGGTGCGCGTGTCAGCCGCCGCTGATCCCGGCCTGTCCGACAGCGTGGGGGCGCCGCTCACGCTGGCGCTCGCATCACGCATCGCGCCGCTGCTGAGCGCGCGGATCGAGGGGCTGGCGGAACGCACACCCGCCGACCTTTCCTTCGGCAATCTCTGGCTTTTCCGCCGGCCGCATCAGTGGCGTTGGCACGACCGCCCCTGGCCCTGCATCAGCGGCCTGGCCTACGACGGACAGCGCGTCGCCATCCCCCTCTTCGATGTGCGCAACGCGCCTCCGAATGCGCTGCACGACGTCGTGCAACGGCACGGCGCTCTCTTTCCTCTTTGCGAGCGCGAGACAGTTGCAGTGCAATCCGCGGGTGGTTCACCCTTCGAGCTGACCGAGCTGCGCGACGACGCCGACTACGTCTACCCCGCCGGCGCGTTCCGGCGCTATCGGGGCCGCGCGCTGCAGAAAAAGGCCAACCTCATGGCGCAACTGCAGGCGGCGCATTCGCTGCGCGTGGCGCCTTATGCCGAGCACTTGCGCGACGATGCGCTCGCGGTGCTGGAAGGCTGGATGCGCGACAAGGGCAAGGCACCCGGCGAGGCGGATGACGAGGCCTGCCGAGAGGCACTGGCGCTCGCGCCGCAGCTGAACCTCGACGGCTTCGTGCATTGGGCTGATGGCGCGCCCGCGGGCTTCGTGCTGGCCGAGGAGCTGCAGCCGGGCGTGTGGGTCATCCGCTTCGCCAAGGGACTGGTGCGCTTCAAGGGCATCGCGCAGTACATGTTCCATCACTTCGCCTGCCGCACGGACGCGCGCGTGGATTGGCTCAATTTCGAGCAGGACCTTGGCCTGCCGGGTTTCCGCCAGACCAAGCTGAGCTATCGGCCCGCCTTCCTGTTGCCCAAGTGGCGGCTGCGGCTGCGCACCGGCTGACATCGCCGCGCGCGTCGCTGGCCGCATCAGCCACTTCGCGCAAGACCCCACAGGCAGCTGCGCCTAATCTGGACACTTCGCCGCCCCGACGCGCGACTCAGAGATACAAGCCGCCATGCCCCAGATCGAATCCAGCATCTCCACTGCCAGCGCAGCCTTCGCGGCGAACCGCGACAACATGCTCGGGCTGCTCGAACGGCTGCGCAACTTCGAACAGCGCACGCACGCCAAGTCCGCGGCGTCGCGCGAGCGATTCGAGAAGCGGCAACAGCTGCTGCCGCGCGAGCGCCTCTCGCTGCTGCTCGACCCGGGCGCGCCCTTCCTCGAACTCGCCACGCTCGCCGGCCTCGGCCTCGACACGCCGGACATGGACAAGAGCGTGCCGGGCGGCGGCGTGATCGCCGGCATCGGCTTCGTCAGCGGCATCCGCTGCATGGTCATCGCGTCCGACTCGGGCATCGATGCGGGTGCACTGCAGCCCATGGGTCTCGACAAGCAACTGCGCATCCAGGAGCTCGCGCTGGAGAACAAGCTGCCCTACGTACAACTGGTGGAGAGCGCGGGCGCGAACCTCATGCAATACAAGGTCGACGAGTTCGTGCGCGGCGGCAACCTGTTCCGCAACCTGGCGCGCATGTCGGCCGCGGGCTTGCCGGTGGTCACCGTCACGCACGGATCATCGACCGCCGGCGGCGCCTACCAGACGGGCCTGTCCGACTACATCATCCTGGTGCGGGGCCGCTCGCGGGCTTTCCTCGCAGGGCCGCCGCTGCTGAAGGCCGCGACCGGCGAGGTGGCGACCGAAGAGGAGCTGGGGGGTGCAGTGATGCACACGTCGGTGTCGGGCCTGGGCGACTACCTGGCCGAGGACGATCGCGATGGCCTTCGCATCGCGCGCGAGATCCTCGGGCAGATCGACTGGGACCGCGGCACGCCGCACGAGCCGCCACGCACCTTCAAGCCTCCGCGTTACGACGCCGAGGAACTGCTGGGCGTGATGCCGGCGGACCACAAGCGCCCCGTCGACATGAAGCAGATCATCGCGCGCATCGCCGACGATTCGGAGTTCCTCGAGTTCGGCCAGAACTATGGCAGCGCAACGGTCTGCGGGCATTTCAGGATCGAGGGCTGGCCAATGGGCGTGATCACCAACAACGGCCCCATCGATCCGGCCGGGGCCTCCAAGGCCACGCACTTCATCCAGGCATGCTGCCAGTCGCGCACGCCCATCCTGTACCTGAACAACACGACCGGCTTCATGGTGGGGCGCTCCTACGAAGAGGCCGGCATCATCAAGCACGGCTCCAAGATGATCCAGGCCGTGACCAGCGCCACGGTGCCGCAGATCACGATCTATTGCGGCGCCTCCTATGGAGCCGGCAACTACGCGATGTGCGGCCGCGGCTTCCATCCGCGCTTTTGCTTCAGCTGGCCGAACTCGAAGACGGCTGTGATGGGGGGCGAGCAGGCCGCCGGCACGATGCGCATCGTCACCGAAGCCAGCATGCGCCGCAAGGGAGAAGTGGACGAGGCGAAGCTCGACCAGATGTCGCAGCGCATCATCGACCGCTTCGACAGCCAGATGAGCGTGTTCACCACCAGCGCCCGGCTGCTCGATGACGGGGTGATCGATCCGCGCGACACCCGCGCGGTGCTGGCCAAGGTGCTGGCCGTGTGCCGTGAGGGCGATGCCCGCACGCCGCAGCCGATGCAGTTCTCCGTTGCCCGTCCCTGATCGCCATGCAACTCACGCACGAACATGAACAGTTGCGCGCCACCGTGCAGCGGTGGATCGCCGAACAGGTCAACCCGCACGTCGACCAGTGGGAGCGCGACGAGATCTTTCCGGCGCACCAGGTCTTCGGGCAGCTCGGCCAACTCGGCTTGCTGGGCTTGAACAAGCCGGAAGAGAACGGCGGACAGGGCCTCGACTACTCCTACGCGGCCGTGCTCGCGGAGACGCTCGGCGAAATCCATTGCGGCGGCGTGCCGATGGCGATCGGCGTGCAGACCGACATGTGCACGCCGGCGCTCGCGGAGCGCGGCAACCCCGAGCTGCGCGCCGAATTCCTCGCACCCGCGATCAGCGGCGAATTCGTGGGCTGCCTCGGCGTGTCGGAGGTGGGCAGCGGCTCGGACGTGGCGAGCATCCGCACCACGGCCCGCAAGGACGGCGGCGACTACGTCATCAACGGCGGAAAGATGTGGACCACCAACGGCACGCAGGCCGACTTCTGCGTGGTGCTGGCCAACACCTCCGAAGGCGCGCCGCACCGGAACAAGTCGCTGATCGTCGTGCCCATGAAGACGCGCGGCGTGACGGTGGCACGCAAGCTGCGCAAGATGGGCATGGACTCGTCCGACACCGCGCAACTGCATTTCGACGACGTTCGCGTGCCGCAGCGCCATCGCATCGGAGAGGAAGGCATGGGCTTCGTCTACCAGATGGAGCAGTTCCAGATCGAGCGCCTCTGGGGCGCACTCAACGCCTGCGGCATCGCGCGGCGCGCGATCCGCGAGACCATCGCCTACACGGGCGAGCGCAAGGCATTCGGACGAGCCATCCTGGACAACCAGTGGGTGCACTACAAGCTGGCCGAGCTCGAGGCGGAGGTCGATGCACTTCACGCACTGTGCTGGGCCGGCGTCGAGAAGGTCGTGCTGGGCCAGGACGCCACGCGGCTCGCGACTGCCGCGAAGCTGAAGGCCGGCCGCGTGGTGCGGCAGGTGGCCGACGGCTGCCTTCAATTCTGGGGCGGAATGGGCTTCATGGACGAAAGCCCGATCTCCCGCATCTACCGCGACACGCGGCTCGTCTCCATCGGTGGCGGCGCCGACGAGGTGATGCTGCAGATCCTGTGCAAGTTCATGGGAATCCTTCCGAAAGCATGACTCACCCAGGCTCTGCCATGAAAAATCCCACGCCCTTCGACAAGGTGCTGATCGCCAACCGCGGCGAGATTGCCCTGCGTGTCATGCGCAGCGCCCGCCTGCTCGGCTACCGCACGGTGGCCGTCTATTCGACGGCCGACGCACAGGCCGCCCACGTGGCCGCCGCCGACCAGGCCGTGTGCATCGGCGAGCCGCTGCCCGCGCAGTCGTACCTGCGCATTCCGGCCATCATCGACGCGGCCCGCGCCAGCGGCGCGGACGCGATCCACCCCGGCTACGGCTTCCTGGCCGAGAACGAGGACTTCGCCGCTGCGTGCCGCGAAGCCGGCCTCGTGTTCATCGGCCCATCGCCCGAGGCGATCCGCGCAATGGGCGACAAGGCCGGTGCCAAGCGCCTGATGATCGAAGCGGGCGTGCCCTGCATCCCCGGCTACCAGGGCGACGACCAGGGCGAGCAGCGCCTGTCGGAGGAGGCCGCGCGCATCGGCTACCCCGTGATGATCAAGGCCACGGCCGGCGGCGGCGGGCGTGGCATGCGGCTGGTGAAGTCCGCGGGAGAGTTCAAGGACCTGCTGCGCAGTGCCCAGTCGGAGGCGAAGAACGCCTTCGGCGATGCGACCGTGATCCTGGAGCGCGCCATCATCGAGCCGCGCCACATCGAGATCCAGGTGTTCGCCGACCGCTTCGGCAACGCGGTGCACCTGGGCGAGCGCGACTGCTCGGTGCAGCGGCGCCACCAGAAGGTGATCGAGGAAGCGCCTTCGCCGGCGGTGAACGCCGAGCTGCGCGCGCGCATGGGCGCCACGGCCGTGGCGGCCGTCAAGGCGATCGGCTACGAAGGCGCGGGCACGCTGGAGTTCCTGCTCGACCGCGAGGGCCACTACTACTTCATGGAGATGAACACCCGGCTGCAGGTGGAGCACCCCGTGACCGAGGCGATCACCGGGCTGGACCTGGTGGAGTGGCAGCTGCGCGTGGCTGCGGGCGAGGCCCTGCCGCTTGCGCAGGACGCCATCACCTTCTCGGGCCACGCGATCGAGGTGCGCCTGTGCGCGGAAGACGTGCCCGCGGGCTTCATGCCGCAAAGCGGCACCCTGCGCCGCTGGCAAGTCCCGAAGGGGCTGCGCGTGGAACACGGGCTGCGATCCGGCGCGTCGATTCCGCCTTTCTACGATTCGATGATTGCCAAGCTGATCGCGCATGGCGCCACGCGCGACGAGGCGCGGCGCCGACTGCTGCGCGGTGTCGAGGACACCGTCGCCCTCGGCGTGCGCACCAACCAGGAGTTCCTGGCGCGCTGCCTGGCCCATCGCGTGTTCGCCGACGGCGCTGCCACCACGGCCTTCATCGCGCAAAACGAAGCCGACCTCATCGGTGCGGACGACGAAGCCAATGCCCGCGCCGCGCTGATCGGTGCGTGGCTGCTGCACGAGACAGCCGGACTGGGCCGGCACGCTACGGGCGGCCGCAGCCTGGCGCACAGCCTTCCGCTGGGCATGCGCTTCTCGCTCGACGGCGTCGAACAGGTCGTGAGCGTGTCGCAGACGCAGCCGCACACCTTCCGCGTGACGGCAGGAGGGCGGGAGCACGTGCTGCAGTCGGTGTCGCAGGGCGAGCAGGAGGCGCGCTTCATTCTCGATGGCGTGATGGACACCGTGGCGTTCGACCGCGACGGCAGCAGCCTGTGGCTGCGCCAGGCGGGCCGCCCGCACGTGCTGGAGGACCGCACGCGCGCTGCCACGGCCCGCGCGGAAGAAGGCGGCGGCGATGGCCGCGTGCGTGCGTCGATGAACGGCCGCGTGGTGGCCATCTTCGCAGCGGTCGGCGACAAGGTCGCGCCGGGCCAGCCGCTGTTGACGCTGGAAGCCATGAAGATGGAACATGTCCACAGTTCGTCCGTCCACGGCGTGGTCACCGCCGTGCTGGTCGGCGCCGGTGAGCAGGTCGAAGCTCGCCGCGTGGTCGTCGAGGTCCAGCCGGAACCGCGCAAGGAGTTGCCGAATGAGCGATGAGCCAAGGACGAACGCCGAGGTGCTCCATGCGCTGCGCGGCAACACCTTCTGGATCACCATCAACCGACCCGACAAGCGCAACGCGATCCACGCCGGCGTGATCGCAGGCATCCGCGAAGGCTTGCGCCAGGCGCATGCCAACGCCGACGTTCGCGCCGTCGTTCTCACGGGCGCGGGCGAGAAAGCCTTCTGCGCTGGCGGTGACCTGCAGCCCGGCAAGGGCTTCGCGTTCGACTTTTCGCGACCGAGCGTGGACTACGCCGACCTGCTGCGCGAAGCACAGGCCGCAACGCTGCCCATCGTGGTGCGGGTCAACGGCACCTGCATGGCCGGCGGCATGGGACTGCTGTGCATGGGGGACTTCGCCGTCGCGGCCGACCACGCGCTGTTCGGCCTGCCCGAAGTCAAGCTGGGCCTGTTCCCGATGCAGGTGCTCAGCCTGCTGCAGGACCTGGTGCCGCGGCGCATCGTGCGCGAATGGGCGCTGACGGGCGAGCCCTTCCCCGCCCAGGAAGCGCACCGCGTGGGCCTCGTCAACCACGTTGTACCGGCAGCCGAGCTCGACGCCAGGACGCAGTGGCTGGTGGATCGCCTCGTGGACAAATCCCCCACCGCGATTCGCCGCGGCAAGTATGCGATGCGTGCCATCTCGGCGATGTCCTTCGACCAGGCACTGGCCTACACGGAGAGCCAGATCGCCATCATGCCGATGACGGAGGATGCGCGCGAGGGCATGGCAGCCTTCAACGAGAAGCGCAAGCCGGTGTGGACAGGCCGCTGATCGCGGGCCCGTCCAGGACTCCCGGTCACGCAGGGGCCGATGCCGAGATCGGCTTGCCTTTCTGCGCGAGTTGGCGCAGCAGCGGGCTCACGGTCCAGTAGCCGTGCTCGTTTCCGCGCGTCTCGGCGTAATGATCCAGCCGCGCCACGACGGTACCCAATCCCACGGTATCGGCCATGTGCATCGGGCCGCCACGATGGTCGGGGAATCCATAGCCCGCGGTCCAGATGACGTCGATGTCGCTGCCACGGTAGGCAATGCCCTCCTCCAGGATGCGCGCGCCCTCGTTCACCATGCTGTAGACAAGGCGCTCGACGATCTCTTGCGGCGCGATGTCGCTGCGTCGCGCGATGCCATGCTCGCGCGCGAGCGCCTCGGCGAGTTCCAGGGTCTCGGTGTTCTCCACGGGTTTGCGGCCTTCGTAGCGGTAGTAGCCCGCGCCTGTCTTCTGGCCGAAGCGGCCGAGGGCGAAGAGCTTCTGCACCATGGCCCGGTAGCTCGGGTCCTGGGGCAGGCCGCCGGACTTGCCCAGCTCGATGACCGTCTTCGCGCCCACGTCGACACCCGCCATGTCCAGCATGCGGCACGGACCCATCGCGAAGCCCAGCGCTTCCACGGCGCCATCCACCTGCGCCGGGGTCGCGCCTTCCATCAGCAGGAACTCGGCCTCGCGCATGTACACCTCGGCCATGCGGTTGCCGATGAAGCCGTAGCAAACGCCCGACACCACCGCGACTTTGCGGATGCGGTTGGCCAGCTTCATCACCGTGCCCAGCACATCCGGCGAGGTCGCCGCGCCGCGCACCACCTCCAGCAAGCGCATCACGTGGGCGGGGCTGAAGAAGTGCATGCCGACCACGTCGGCCGGACGGCCAGTGGCCCTGGCGATCTGGTCGACGTCGAGCGTCGAGGTGTTGGTGGCGATGATGGCGCCCGGCCTGCACACGGCGCCAAGCCGCGCGGCGATGCTCTGCTTCAGCGCCATGTCTTCGAACACGGCCTCGATCACCAAGTCGCAACCCGCCAGGTCCTCGTACCGCAAGGTGGGTCGGATGGCGGCGAGACGCTGGGCCACCTGCTCCGCGGTGAGCTTTCCCTTGGCGGCGCTCGCCTCGTAGTTGCCGCGGATGATGCCGAACCCGCGGTCCAGCGCCTCTTGTGTCGCCTCGACGAGCGTGACCGCGTAGCCCGCGTTCGCGAACGTCATGGCGATGCCTCCGCCCATCGTGCCGGCGCCCACCACGCCGACCGACTTGACGTCGCGCAGCGGCGTGTCCGCGGCGAGGCCGGGAATCTTCGCGGCCTGCCGTTCGGCGAAGAACAGATGACGCATCGCGCGGGACTGCGGCGAGCGGACGCAGGCTTCGAACTCACGCGCCTCGACCTTTTCGCCCTCGGTGAAAGGCAGCGTCGCTGCGGCTTCGATCGCCTTGACGATGCCCGCCAGCGCAGGGTACTGGGGCTTGCGCTGGGCCTGTTCCCGCGCCTTGGCGAGTGCGTCCAACGCAGCCGGTGTGGATGAAACCGGCAGGGTGCTCGCGCGGCGGATCTTCTGCGGCTGGCCGGCAAGGTCCAGGGCGCGTGCAATGGCTGCCTGGAGCAGCGGCAGCGCACTGAGCTCGTCGACGATGCCCGCGGCACGGGCTTCATTCAGGTCGATCATTCGTCCCGTGGTGATGAGCTCCAGTGCCTTTTCGACGCCGGCCAGCCGCGGCAGCCGCTGCGTGCCCAGCGATCCCGGCAGCAGCCCGATGTTCACTTCAGGCTGGCCGAATCGCGTCTCGGGCGCAGCGATGCGCCAGTGGCAGGCCATCGCGAGTTCGAGTCCGCCGCCAAGCACGGTGCCGTGCAGCGCCGCGACCACCGGCCGCTGCTGCGCTTCGAGTTCGGCGAGGAAACGGTTCAACGGGGCGGCGCTGAAATCCTTGTCTTCGAAAGCGGCGATGTCACCGCCGGCCACGAAGGTGCGCCCTTCACAGTGGAGCACGAGCGCCTTCAGGTGCGACTTGCCGCTGAAGGCCTCGAGTCCGGCGATCAGGCCCTGCACGACGGCGGGCGACAGTGCATTCACGGGCGGGTTCTGGATGCGCAGCACGCCGACGGCGTCCTGTTCGTGCAGTGTCACGGGTGAGGTGGTCATGATGTCTGGCGGGTGAAGGTGCGCGCAGGGTAGCGCCGCGGCGGCGTGCCGGTCTTGCGGCAATTGGTCGCGCGCTCGGCCGTGCTTAGCCAGTCGGCGCAAGCCGCGCGCGCCCTCCACTGCGCAGAATGCCGCTGATGAACAAGGGCGACTCGCCGTTCGACCTCGCGGCCCTCAGGCACTACCTCGCGGCCCACATCCCTGATCTCGGCCCGCAGCTCAGCGCTCGCGCATTTGCGGGGGGCCAGTCGAATCCCACCTTCTTGCTGACCGACGGGCGCGGACAGTGGGTGCTGCGCAAGAAGCCGGCAGGCGAACTGCTGCCGTCAGCGCACGCGGTGGACCGCGAGTACCGGGTGATCCGGGCACTGCACGGAACCTCGGTGCCCGTTGCCCGGCCTATCTGCCTGTGCGACGACCCGGGCGTGATCGGCACGATGTTCTACGTGATGGAATTCGTGCAGGGCCGCATCTTCTGGGACCCGGCGCTGCCGGAGCTCACGAACGCGGAACGCACGGAGCTCTACGAGGACGTGAACCGCGTGGTCGCTGCGCTGCATTCGGTGCGGCCCGATTCCGTGGGCCTGCAGGGCTACGGGCGAGAGGGACAGTTCCTGGAACGGCAAATCACGCGCTGGTCGCGCCAATACCAGGCCTCCGAGACACGGCCGATCCTCGAGATGCACAAGCTCATCGCGTGGCTGCCAGGGCACATCCCTGCGGCGCAGGGGCACGGCATCGTGCACGGCGACCTGCGGCTGGACAACATGATCTTTCATCCGACAGAGCCGCGCGTGCTCGCGCTGCTCGACTGGGAACTCTCCACGCTGGGCGACCCGCTGGCCGACCTCGGCTACCACATGCTGCCCTGGCACCTGACGGCGCAGCAGTTCCGCGGCATGGCCGGCGAGAACTTCGCGGCCCTGGGCATACCGTCCGAGCGCGACTACCTGGCCGCGTGGTGCCGCCGCACGGGGCACGCGCCCGTCGAGGAGTCCACCTGGACCTTCTACCTCGTCTACAACATGTTCCGCCTGGCCGCGATCCTGCAAGGCATCGCCCGCCGCGCCGAGGACGGCACCGCGGCCGCCGGCAATGCGCGCGAGACCGGCGCGAAGGCCGGACCGATCGCCGCGTTTGCATGGCAGCTCGCCGTGCGGCAACTCGGCGCCACCTGACCCTCCCCTCCAACACCCAAGGAACTCATCGTGCCCTTCGAACCGACTCCCAAGGTGCAGGACCTGCAGCGCCGCCTCGCGGCCTTCATGGACGAGCACATCTACCCCAACGAACAGCGTCTTTACGAGCAAGCCGAAGCGCTCGGGCCCTGGAAGGTGTACCCCGTCATCGAGGAACTCAAGCCAAAAGCCCGTGCGGCAGGCTTGTGGAACCTGTTCCTTCCGGAATCGGAACATGGCGCCGGCCTCACGAACCTCGAATACGCGCCGCTGTGCGAGATCATGGGCCGTTCGTTCCTTGCGCCCGAGGTGTTCAACTGCTCCGCGCCCGACACAGGCAACATGGAAGTGCTGGCGCGCTACGGCACGCCCGAACACCAGGAACGGTGGCTCGAGCCGCTGCTCGCCGGCGAGATCCGCTCCTGCTTCGCCATGACCGAGCCGGCAGTGGCTTCGAGCGACGCGACCAACATCGAATCATCCATCGTGCGCCAGGGCGACGAGTACGTGATCAACGGGCACAAGTGGTACACCACCAATGCCACCGACCCGCGCTGCGAGATCGCCATCTTCATGGGCAAGACGGACCCGGACAATGCGGACCGCCACAAGCAGCAGTCGATGATCCTGGTGCCGATGAAGACCCCGGGCGTGAAAGTGCTGCGGCCGCTGCCGGTGTTCGGCTACTACGGCGTGCCTGACCGTGCGTCGGAAGTGCTCTTCGAGAACGTGCGCGTGCCGGCCTCCAACATGCTGCTGGGCGAAGGCCGGGGCTTCGAGATCGCGCAGGGCCGCCTCGGGCCGGGCCGCATCCACCACTGCATGCGGCAGATCGGCCTGGCCGAGCGCGCCCTCGAAGACATGTGCCGGCGTTCGCTGGCCCGCGTGGCCTTCGGCAAGCCGGTGGCGCAACAGGGCGTGACCGTGGAGCGCATCGCCCAGGCGCGCATCATGATCGAGCAGTCACGGCTGTTGACCCTCAACGCCGCGCACCGCATGGACACGGTGGGCAACAAGGTGGCGAAGGCCGACATCGCCATGATCAAGGTGGCAGTGCCCGGCATGGCATCCCAGGTGATCGACTGGGCGATCCAGGCGCACGGCGGCGGCGGCACCAGCAACGACTTCATCCTGGCGCGCGGCTACGCGATGTCGCGGGTGCTGCGGCTGGCCGATGGCCCGGACGAAGTGCACCGCAACCAGATCGGAAAACTGGAGCTGCAGAAGTACCGCTAAGACGCGTCTGCGGCATCGCGCGACTGCCATGGACGACGGAGCCGGTGCGGCGAGAGGGGTCGCGTGACCCTCTCTGCGTTCAGGCGACCTCGAACAATCCCGCCGCGCCCATGCCGCCGCCGACGCACATCGTGACGACCACGTGGCGCACTCCCCGCCGCTTGCCTTCCAGCAGGGCGTGACCCACGAGGCGGGCGCCGGTCATGCCGTAGGGGTGTCCGATGGAGATGCCGCCTCCGTCCACGTTGTAGATCGACGGATCGATGCCGAGGTGGTCGCGGCAATAGAGAACCTGGCAGGCAAAGGCCTCGTTCAGCTCCCACAAGCCGATGTCCTTCACGCTCAAGCCATGGCGCTGGAGCAGCTTCGGGATGGCGTAGATGGGGCCGATGCCCATCTCCTCGGGCGGGCAACCCGCCACTGCCATGCCGCGATAGATACCGAGCGGCTGCAACCCGCGCTTTTCGGCCAGCGCGCGGTCCATCAGCACACATGCGGAGGCGCCGTCGGAGAGCTGGCTGGAGTTGCCCGCCGTGACCACGCCGCCTTCGATGACCGGCTTGAGGCTGGACAAGCCCTGGAGCGTGGTGTCGGGCCGGTTGCCCTCGTCGCGCGAGAGCGTGACTTCCTTGTACGACACCTGTTGCGTTGCCTTGTCCGTCACGGCCATCGTTGCCGTGATCGGCACGATCTCCGCGTCCAGTCGACCCGACTCCTGCGCGGCGGCAATGCGGCGCTGCGATTCCAACGCGTAGGCGTCCTGCGCATCGCGGCCGATGCCGTACTTGCGCGCGACAAACTCGGCCGTCTGCAGCATCGGCATGTAGGCGTGCGGCGCCTTGGCAGTGACGTTGGGATCGGCTTCCTGCGCCACCCATTTCATGTAGGGCGTCTGCACGGCGCTGATGTTCTCGTGGCCGGCCGCGACGACGACGTCCATGCCATCCACCATGATCTGCTTGGCGGCGGTGGCGATGGCCATCAGGCCCGAGGCGCACTGGCGATCGAGGGTCTGTCCTGCCACCGACACGGGCAGTCCAGCGGCGATCAGCGCATTGCGCGCGAGGTTCATGCCCGCCGTACCTGCGCCGAGCACCGAGCCGACGACCACGTCTTCAATTTCGCCCGGATCGACGCGCGCGCGCTCCACGGCGTGAGCCAGCGCGTGTCCCAGCAGGGTGGGCGATTTGATGTTGTTGAGCGATCCGCGGAACGCACGTCCAATGGGCGTGCGCGCGGTGGAAACGATGACGGCTTCTCTCAAGATGGGCTCCGGTCGGGGGTGGGCAGGGTTCACAGGTTATGGCGGAAGGAGGCCGTAGGTCTTGCGCGGACTGGCCGCGCGCCCGCCCACCTTGTGCAAGACCCACGGCCTTGCCTGCGGGAAGATGCCGTAGCCATTCGGCGCAAGACCGGCGCATTGGCCAATCGGATCATTGCCCGCTTGACGCCTGCACCATGAACACACTCCACGACAAGACACTCTTCATCACCGGCGCGAGCCGCGGCATCGGCAAGGCCATCGCGCTGCGGGCCGCACGCGATGGCGCGCGCGTGGTCATAGCGGCCAAGACGGCCGAGCCCGACCCGCGCCCTCCGGGCACGATCACTCCGGATCTGGACTACTTCGTGGAGGCATGAACATGACGGACAAGATCGTGCGGATCGGCGGGGCTTCCGGCTTCTGGGGCGACAGCACGGTGGGCGCACCTCAACTGGTGGCCTCCGGAATGATCGATTACCTGGTGTTCGACTACCTGGCTGAAACCACCATGGCGATCCTCGCTGCGGTGCGCACCAAAAAGCCTGAGATGGGTTACGCGACCGACTTCGTGGACGTCGCCATGCGCCAGGTGTTGCCCGAGGTGATGAAGCGCGGCATCAAGGTGGTTGCCAATGCGGGCGGCATCAACCCGCAGGGCTGTGCCGATGCATTGCAGGCACTCGCGTCTTCCATGAACCTCTCGCCGCGCATCGCGGTCGTGGAAGGCGACGATGTCAGCGGGCTCATGGCCACATTGCGAGCAGAAGGTGCGCAGGACATGTTCACGGGCGAGGCCCTGCCTTCGCAGGTGCTCAGCGCCAATGCGTACCTGGGCGCGTTTCCCGTGGCGAGTGCCCTGGCGGCTGGCGCGGACATCGTGATCACCGGCCGCGGCGTCGACAGTGCCGTGACCCTGGGCGCGCTGATCCACGAGCTGGGCTGGACACCCGAAGACCACGACAAGCTTGCCGGCGGGAGCTTGGCCGGCCACATCATCGAATGCGGGTGTCAGGCCACGGGAGGCCTCTTCACGGACTGGCAGCGCGTTCCCGACTGGGCGCATATCGGCTACCCCATCATCGAATGCCGGGCGGACGGAAGCTTCGAGCTGACGAAGGCGCCCGGCACGGGCGGACTCATCGAGCGCGCCTGCGTTGTCGAACAGATGCTCTACGAGATTGGCGACCCGGGCGCCTACCTGCTGCCCGACGTGAGCTGCGACTTCCGTCAGGTGCGGGTGGAGCAGGTCTCGGCCGAGCGCGTGCGCGTCAGCGGCGCTGTCGGCCGGCCGCCCACCGGCTCCTACAAGGTGTCGGCGACCCAGCTCGACGGCTGGCGCTGCGCGGGCATGATGGTGATCGTCGGCATCGATGCCGCGGCCAAGGCGCGGCGCACGGGCGAGGCGATTGTCGAACGCACGCGAGAGATCCTGGACGACGCCGGCCTGCAGGACTTCACGAACGTGCAGGTCGAGCTCTTCGGATGCGAGTCGCTGTATGGCGCCAACTCGCGCACGCAGGCATCGAGAGAGGTGATGGTGCGAGTCGTAGCGGACCATGCACAGAAGAAGGCGCTGGAAATCTTCGCGCGAGAGATCGCGCCCTCGGGCACCTCGTGGTCCCCTGGTACGACGATGCCTGCCGGGGGGCGACCATCGCCCTCACCCCTCATCAAGCCGTTCTCCTTTCTGCTCGACAAGAGCCGCGCGCCGGCGTACGTGCGCATCGCGGGCGAAACCACGCCGGTGCAGGTGAACGGCGGTGCAGGCGCTGCCAAGGCCGCATCCGACTTGTACGCGCCCGCTGCATGGACCGACCCGCCAGGGGAACCGCTGCTGGAAGTCCCGTTGATCCAACTCGCCTGGGCGCGAAGCGGTGACAAGGGCAACATCTCCAACATCGGTGTCATCGCGCGCCGACCTGAATGGTTGCCGCTGCTTTGGGCACGGCTGACGCCCGAAGCCGTCCACGCGTACTTCGCGCACATGGTCAAGGGACGCGTCGAGCGTTTCTATTTGCCTGGCACGGCATCCCTCAATCTGCTGCTGCACGATGCGCTTGCCGGAGGCGGACCGGCATCGGCCCGGTTCGACCCACTCGGCAAGGGCAACGCGCAGATCCTGCTGGACATGCCGATCCGCGTGCCCTCCACGCTCGCCGCGGCAATCTCGACCGAGCCCTATTGGCAGGGCCAGCAGGCCTGAGGCCCGGGGGCGTCTGTCCCCCGTGAACGACGACCGCTCGCTTCGGCCATTCAATGGAGCAGATGAATCACGCGTCCCATGGCTTCCAGGGTCTGCGGGCGATGGGCAATCACGATGCATGTGATGTCGAGCTGCTGCACGGCGCTGTTGACGACGCTTTCGGTCGCCGTGTCCAGATGGCTCGTCGCTTCGTCCAGGAAAAGAATACGCGGGCGCTTGTACAGCGCCCGCGCCAGCACGACCCGCTGACGCTGGCCGCCCGAGAGGGCGGCACCCATGTCTCCCACGAGCGTGCTGTAGCCCATCGGCATGCGGGCAATCTCCTCATGCACGGACGCGTGCCGCGCGGCCTCTTCGATGCGGGCGTGATCGGGTTGGGCATCGAACAGGCAGATGTTCTCGGCGATCGAGCCGGCGAACAGGCGATCGTCCTGCATGACCACGCCGATCTGCTCACGGTAGTGCTGCAGGCCCAGCTGCCGCAGAGGGACTCCGCCCACGCTGACGCTGCCCTCCTGCGGCTCCAGTTGCCCCAGCATGACCTTGAGCAAGGTCGTCTTCCCGCAGCCCGAAGGTCCTGCGATCGCCACCGATTCGCCGGGTTCGATCTTCAAGCTCACATCCTTCAGGATCCATGGATCGTCCGGTGCGTACCGAAAACTGACATTGCGCAGTTCGATGGAAGCGGCAACGCCTTCCTGCGAACGATGAAGGGCCGCGTCGCGCACCGCTTCCGGCTCGGCGAGCACGATGTCGGCGAGCCGCTCGGTTTGCAAGCCCAGCATCTTGAACGACAGGAGCTGGTCGACCAAGGCCGACGCCCGACTGACGAACTGGGTCCTGTAGCCCAGGAACGCGATCAGCATGCCAACCGACAGTTGGCCACCCAGGACGAGCCGTGCGCCGAGATACAACACGGCGGCGTTCTCCAGCACCATCAGCATGGCGTTGAGCGAACTGAAGAACATCATTTGCCGCTGCACCGCCAAGCCGGCGTTCGTGCTCGCGACCGCGAGGTTCATGTACCGGCGCTGCCGGTCTTCCTCGCGGTTGAATAGCTTGAGCACCTGGATGCCGCGCACGCTCTCCATGAAGTGGCTCTGCTGCTTCGCCGAGCGCACGATCTGCTCCCCGCTGGCACTGCGCAGCGCGCCGTAGCGCAGGACGCGAATCAGGGTGTAGAGCAGGACCACGCTGCCGGCGACCGCCGCCAGCTGCAGGCTGTAGAACACCATGACGATCAAGGTGATCGTGGCCATGATGCCGTCGACGACGATCCCCATCATGCCGCCGGTCAGCGCTTGCTGCAGCGCGTTGATGCTCCCGAAGCGCGAGACGACATCGCCGAGATGCCGCTTCTCGTACCAGGCCATGGGCAAGCGCAGCAGATGCGCGAAACTGCCGCTCGTCCATTGCAGATTCAAGGTGGTGGTCAGGTGCAGCAGAACCCGGGCGCGTACCCAGCCGGCCGCAACCTGGAAACTGCCCACGAGCACCAGGCCCGCGATCAGCACCGCGAGCAGATCCGCATCGCCGGAGACCAGAACATCGTCGATCACCCACTGCGAGAAAAAGGGCAGCACCAGGCCGAACACTTCCAGCGCCGCCGCGAGAGCGAATACCTGCACCAGCGAACGACGCAGACCCCGCGCCTTCGCCAGAAGCGCCCCGAGCCGCAGTTGCCGTCGATCCTTCCGTGGCTTGAACGAGAGGCCCGGAGCCATCTCCAACGCGACGCCCGTGAACGAGCGCCCCGCCTCGTCGTGCTTCAGGGTTCGCGAACCATGCGCAGGGTCGAGGATGTCAATGGACTCGCGGCGCACACGCTGGAGCACGACGAAATGCTTGAGGTCCCAGTGCAGGATGCAAGGTGTCGCCAGCTTGTCCAGATCTTCCAGCCCGAGCCGCAAGGGTCGCGTTTGGAATCCCAGCGCGTGGGCGATCTTCATCAGCTGAGCCAGCGTCGCGCCCTTGAGAGAGACGGCGTACCTCGCGCGCAAGCTCTGCAGATCGGTGTCATAGCCGTGGTAGCCCGCCACCATCGCGAGCGATGCCAAGCCGCACTCGGCGGCCTCGGTCTGGAGAATCAGGCGAAGCTTCCGCCCGAAGCCGAACTGGAGACCTTCGAGCATCGGCGAATCAGCGAATCCAGTTGCCGGAGACGGAGAACAGCGGTTCGAACAACCACTCGATCAGCGTGCGCGTGTCGAGAATCAGGTTGGCATCGAAGCCCATGCCGGGCTGCAAGGGTTCTTCCTTGCCGTAGGCGGACACCGTTTTCTTCTCGAGGGCGAGGCTCGCGATGTAGAACAACTCGCCCGGCGCCGCGGCCGGTGACGGGTAAGGCAACTCGCTCCCGCTCACGGCCACCCGCGACATCCTGGTCACGCGTGCCTCGTGGCTTCCGAACTTTTGATAAGGGAAGGCCTGGAACTGCAGAAGCGCGCGAGTTCCCATCCGCACGAAACCGGCAGCCTTCGAAGGCAGGTAGACGTCCGCCTGCAGTTCCGATCCGTCGGGGATGAGATTGAGCAATGGCTGGCCGGGCACTGCCAGCTTGCCCCGGTCCGTCAGGATTGCGGTCACCACCCCTGGCTGCGGCGCCTTCAGCAGCAACTCGCGCCGGGATTCGTTCTCGACGCGATCCTGCTCGATCGAGGAAAGACCGCGATCGATCACCGCCAGCTCGTTGAGATGCTTCGCGGGCAATGCCGCGAAGTCGGCCTCGACCGCGCCTACCTCGCGCAGCAAGCTGGTCTCGTTGCGGCGAATCGATTCGAGCGCTGCAAGGTCGGCCATGCGCTCTTGTTCCTTCTGCTGCAGCGCCATGTCGGAGACGAACTTTGCAGCGTGCAGTTCGCGCTGCCTGGCGAGCATCTGGTCGGTGAGGCGAATCCGTTGCTGCTGAAGCGACACGGCGGTTCGCACCTGTGTCAGCTCGGTCCGCAGGTTGGTCAGCCGATCACCGAGCGCCTTGCGCCCCTGCTCGTGGAGCTCGTCGAGCTTGGCGCGCTCCTGCCGCAATGAGGCACCGCGAAGCTGGAGTTGCTTGTCGATCTCGGTCGAAGCGTCGCCAGCCCCCGTGAAGCGTTCTGAGTTCAGAACCGCCAATGTCTCACCTTGTGCAACATGCTGGCCTTCCATCACGGACAACTTGGCCACAATGCCAGCTTGCGCCGCAGCTACCTTGATGACACCGGCATTGGGTACGAGATAACCGCTGGCGCGAATCTTTCGGGTGTATTGACCCCAAATCAAATACGCGAGCAGGCTGGCGGCGAGGACTGCGAAGCCGATGGAGAGTACGGCGAAGGAAAGAGGCCTGCTCAGGAGCACCTCGCCGAGCCATGCGTCTTGGCGCGCCGCGAAGACTTCGTTACGGAAAAGCACATCTTCACCAGACGAGCATGACTCTATATGCTGATTGCTTAAAACACTTTGACGCGGTGTCACTTAAATCGATGGATGATTCTGTAGACAACATATATCCAAGCCGCAGTCACGGGCGCGAATGGAAGAAATCGCCTCAACAAACATAGCGGGACTCTTAGCAATTGGCGAAACCGTGAAAATTCATCCACGTGTACTGTCTCACTGACGCTCGGCTTTTCCCGCAGGCCTAGTTAAAATTCCGAGATCATACGGATCTGCATTAAAAATCAATTGACATTTTCTCGTATCCTTGCCTTGTGATCCATCGCAGTAAACCGTGTTTTTTCGTTCACCCCACCATCCTGGTCCAACCATGAATGCCACTCCTGATGCCTCGGTCCACGAATTGGCAATTTTGCTGCGAACAGGGTCACGCATCTTTCCATCGGTCAACTCATCAATCATTGCTAGTAGTTTTTGGTTCTGATTGGATGGACGCAATACTCCGCTCTCCTTATCCACTACCCGGGCGACGTGCAACATGATCATGTTGTTCACCTTCGGAAAAACGGAACGAGTTGCACCAGCCAAGAAAGAAACAGCACAAGCAGAATAGCACCTGCCCTTGACCACGGTATTCAGCTTGCGCTGCTTAATCAGCTCAACGTACGCACTTGCGGCCTCCATCGTTCCACCCAGTGATTCAGCAAAGACAATTGTTTTAACATTCATCTTCCTGAGTGTACTCACATCGCCAACTTGGACGTCTCCCGTAACTGTCGCAATCTCTCCTTCCTGCACAATATTTCCCGCACCCGCACCCGCACACTCGCAATAGGCAATTGCGCAAAACATCGCCAAACCTAACATCGTTCGCTTCATGTCTGCAATTCAATTAGCTTGCGCGTCATGGGTGAAATGCTTGGCATACTACATGGTCAAGAATATTCAGGCGTCGTATCAGGGTCCGGCGGGGCTGGGGTCCCCCATAGGATTACCGATGGGAGTGGTCGACCCTGCATTGTTGAAATAGGTAATAATAGATCCAAAAAACAGAGCGGCAGCAAAGAACGGATTATTATTGGCAAGCTCTATATTTTGCATCATTTGCTCTGCTTGAGAGTCACCGAGGACATTATCCGCGTTGGCATTGACCGTGACCTCCGGCAACGACCCTATTGATTCGCTTGAACTTTCACCTTGAGCAGCACAATTTCCATCTGCACCGCTGTCGCCCGGCGTGCAACCGCCATCTTCGCCCCCGCTAACCAGAATTAGCTCATCAGCAGTCAAAACTCTCATAGTTGTCCTTTTTTACTTTTCATTCGAAAGCGCCACGTCAAAATTATTCATCTTTTCTCTTTAAAAAGTATCTTTACTGACGCAAAAATTCCTGACTGCCCGAAATGACGATCACTTCTACATTCTGGCACCAGGAAATACAACTTCAACTCAGCGTGACCTTCAAAACACTGAGCAATGCGCCTAGTACAACCATCATCGCCACCCCAATTGCACCAACGCAGTAATACCACACAAATTCCCAAGGCAAAATAAAAGGACATATCCATTGGGTCACCGCGATCACAGAGCAACCCAGCAAAAGCAGCACTGCGAGCGCCTTGAACAACAAGGCCACTTTCATGGCAAGACTGATCATCGGCTCCCTCTAGGTCAGCTGCAGGCGATGTTTCGCTCAAGACCCAAGGATTTGGCGCGAAGCGCGCCGCCTTATCAATCCCCCGATCGGGTTATTCGAAATGACCCGATCGGGTCAAAGCCGCTCATGCGCGAGCGCGCCGATGATTGCGCCGGGCCCGACGGCTCGCCCAACAAAACCCGGTGCGCCAGCTCCACGCGTTTCCTCACACCGACCCGTTTCATCAGCACGGCGAGCTGCCGCTTGATGGTCTCCCCGCTCTTGCCGAGGTGCCGACCGATTTCCTTGTTGGTCATGCCTCGCAGCAGCAGGTCGAGCACGGCACGCTCTGTTGGCGTGAACGTCAGCAGCGGCACAGCAGCAGGGTTCGCGATGGCGCGGGCCTGCTCACAGCGATAGAGGCGACTGAGTGCGACATGGAGCGACGGCATCACCTTCTGCTGCAGCGCGTGGCGATGCGCAACCACCTCCTGTCCCACGTTGTAGAACGCTGCCGCGGTGAGCACCCGCCCGTCCCCCTGGCCCTCCACATGCGAAAGCCCCAGCACGTTGTACCAACCGGCGCGCCGGAAGCTCGCGCGCCACAAGGGGTCGGCGTCAACACCCCGATCCTGTTCGACGTCGAAAAACTCAGGACCGCCGGATCGGATCAACCTCGTCAGGATCGGGCTTCGGACATTGCTTCCGACGCACGCAATCGCGGCCTCGTAGGCCGGCGGAAGGCCGAAGCTCCAGGTCTGGATAGCCGTGTACCCGCCGGAATGCGGAATCGACTGCCCGCACAACACCGCAGCGCTCGGCAAGATGGTGCTCAGCAGTTCCTCGACCCACCACTTCAGGCTGTCGGCATCGCCGACGAGCCGAGCGGCGCCGGCCAATACGTCCTCGGACGTTCGTGTTTTCATTCGTGCTCCCTGAAATTCGCACGCGCTTTGTAACCGAGCTCACGCAAAAAGCCAATCAAAATGCGCTCCCGTGCGCCTCGGCGCGTCGAGCCCCTACCCGCCTGCTGCATGCCCCGAACCATCCGCCTCATCCTCCTGTCCATCCGCGACCTGATCGCCTCTGCCGGCCCCGTGGTCTTCCTCGTGATCGGCCTCCTGATCGCCGCCTACTGGTGGCTCGACCCGCAGCCGCCCAAACGCGTGACGCTCGCCACCGGTCCTTCGGGCAGCGCCTATGCCGAATTCGGCAAGCGCTACGCGGCGGCGCTCAAGGCGAATGGCATCGAGGTCGTGCTGAAGCCCACGAACGGCTCGCAGGACAACCTGCAGCTGCTACGCAGCGGAGGCGCCGACGTCGGCTTCGTGCGTGGCGGCAGCGCCGATCCGGTGGCGGACGAGGAGGCGGGGCTGTCTTCGCTGGGCAGCCTGTTCTACGAACCGTTGTGGTTCTTCTACCGCGCCGACGCGGCGCGCGCGATCGACCGCAAGAGCGGCCGGCTCACCTCGCTCACTCAGTTCAAGGACCTGCGAATCAACGTCGACAAGCCCGGCAGCGGCGTGCCCGAGGTCATGGAACGGATGTTCCGCGCCAACCACATGGACCCGCAGGCGCTGCAGCTGTCCAACCTCGAACAGGCACCCGCCACGGAGGCATTGCAGGCCGGGCTGCTCGACGTGATCGTGCTGGCCTCGGCGCCGCAGTCGCCGCTGGTGCAGCGGCTGCTGCGCGCGCCGGACCTCCGGCTCATGAAGTTCGAGCAGAGCGATGCCTATTCCCGCCGCTTCGCGTTCCTGCAGGCGGTCACGCTGCCGCGCGGCGTAGTCGACCTGGCGGCGGACCTGCCGCCACAGGACGAGCCGCTGCTCGCGGCCACCACCTCGCTGCTGGCGCGCGAGGAGACACACCCCGCCCTTCGCCAGCTCTTCGCGCAGGCCGCGCAAACACTGCACAGCGGGGCGGGCTGGTTCAACAGCGCTCGCGACTTCCCGAACACCCGCACCAGCGAGTTGCCGGTGAGCCCCGAGGGCGATCGCGCCATCAACGGCACGCCGCCCTTCTGGCAGCGCTACCTGCCGTTCTGGGCCAGCAACCTGGTGGAGCGCATGTGGCTGGTGCTGGGCGGCCTGCTGGTGCTGATGCTGCCGCTCAGCCGCGTGGTGCCGCCGCTGTACCAGTTCCGCGTGCGGCGGCGCGTGTTCCGCTGGTATGCGCGGCTGCGCGAGGTCGAGAACAAGCTGGAAGCCGGCAAGGGCGAGCGCGAGGCGCTCATCGAGGAGCTGGACAACCTCGACCGCGTGGTCAACAAGGTGGCGGTCCCGCTCTCGTACGCCGAAGAGCTCTATGCGCTGCGCAACAACATCTACGCGGTGCGCAAGCGGGTGCTGGCGAGAATGCCGCGGCCAGCCGGCTGATCACCACAGATCCGGATCTCAGGCCGGCGGTGTCAGCGCACGCCGGCCTTTTTTACTTCAGCGCCTTGAAGCGCATCCGATGCGGCTTGGCGCCCTCTTCGCCCAGGCGCTTCTTCTTGTCGGCCTCGTACTCCTGGTAGTTGCCGTTGAAGAAGGTCCACTGGCTGTCGCCTTCGGCCGCGAGGATGTGGGTGGCGATCCGGTCGAGAAACCAGCGGTCGTGGCTGATGACGAGGACCGACCCCGCAAACTCGAGCAGCGCGTCTTCGAGGGCGCGCAGCGTCTCGACGTCCAGGTCGTTCGACGGTTCGTCCAGCATCAGAACGTTGCCGCCCGCGATCAGGGTCTTGGCCAGGTGCAGCCGGCCGCGCTCCCCGCCGGAAAGCGTGCCGACCTTCTTCTGCTGGTCGGCGCCGTTGAAATTGAAGCGGCCCGCGTACGCGCGGCTCGCCATCTGGAACTTGCCGACATTGATGATGTCGAGCCCGTTCGAGATGTCTTCCCACACCGTCTTCTCGTTGGCGAGCGCATCGCGGGTCTGGTCGACGAAAGCCATCTTGACCGTCTGGCCGACCACCACCTCGCCGCTGTCCGGCTTCTCCTTGCCCGCGATCAGCTTGAAGAGCGTGGACTTGCCGGCGCCGTTCGGGCCGATGATGCCGACGATGGCGCCTGCCGGAACCTCGAAGCTCAGGTTGTCGATCAGCAAGCGGTCGCCGAAGGACTTGCTGACGTTCTTGAATTCGAACACCTGGTTGCCCAGGCGCTCTGCCACGGGGATGAAGATCTCCTGTGTCTCGTTGCGCCGTTGGTATTCGTAGTCGGACAGTTCCTCGAAACGGGCCAGCCGCGACTTGCTCTTGGCCTGGCGCGCCTTGGGGTTCTGGCGCGACCATTCGAGTTCCTTCTTCAGGGCCTTGGCGTGTGCTTCCTCGCTCTTCTGCTCCTGCGCCAGGCGCTCGCCCTTCTGCTCGAGCCAGGTGCTGTAGTTGCCCTTCCAGGGAATGCCGCGGCCGCGGTCGAGTTCGAGAATCCACTCGGCCGCGTTGTCGAGGAAGTAGCGGTCGTGGGTGATGGCCACCACGGTGCCGGGAAAGCGCTGCAGGAACACTTCGAGCCACTCGACCGATTCGGCGTCCAGGTGGTTGGTCGGCTCGTCGAGCAGCAGCATGTCGGGCTTGGACAGCAGCAGCCGGCACAGGGCCACCCGGCGCTTCTCGCCGCCCGAGAGCACGCCGATGTTGGCGTCCCAGGGCGGCAGGCGCAGCGCGTCGGCGGCGATCTCGAGCTGGTGCTCGGAGTCGGTGCCCGCGGTGGCGATGATGGCTTCGAGCTCGGCCTGCTCGGCCGCCAGCGCGTCGAAGTCGGCATCTTCCGCGCCGTAGGCCACGTACACCTCCTCGAGGCGCGCCTTGGCCGCGTAGACCGCGCCCATCGCCTCCTCGACCGATTCGCGCACCGTGTGGGCCGGGTTGAGCTTGGGCTCCTGCTCCAGGTAGCCGATGGTGAGGCCGGGCATCGGCAAGGCCTCGCCTTCGATTTCCTTGTCGATGCCGGCCATGATCCTGAGCAGCGAGGACTTGCCCGAGCCGTTCAGGCCCAGCACGCCGATCTTGGCGCCGGGGAAAAAGGAAAGCGAAATGTCCTTCAAGATCTGCCGCTTGGGCGGCACGGTCTTGCTGACCTTGTTCATGGTGTAGACGTACTGGGCCATGGCTATGTCCGTTCGATGATGGGAACTGCTCGGGGTGGCCGGGAAACCTGGCAACGATCTTGCGCGAGGATCGATTGCGAGTCAGCCTTGCATGGCATGCGCTTGCTGCTGCAGCGCGATTTCCGACCGGATCTGACCGCAAGTCTAACTCGAAGCTGTCTGCGCAGCGCTCGGCCGGGCCCGGCACGGCAGGGGCCTGGCACGCCGATGAACCCGAGTTTTCGAGAGGTGCATCCGAGTCGTGCGACAATGCAGGGCGTTGCCGGGTCCAGTTGCCCGCAACACCGGCTCTCTGCCGAGGACGAAGAAGGCCCAAAACCCAGGCCCCTCTCGCTCCACTCCTGACCCTTATCTGCCCCTACTGACCCGACGTCATTCGAAGACGCCCGGGTGGGCCGATACCACTGCGCCGTGGAAGGCGCTTGTTTGAACTCAATGAACTTTGACGAACTGAAGCTGGCCCCGGCCATCTTGAAAGCCGTGCACGAGCAGGGCTACGAAACCCCCACCCCGATCCAGGCCCAGGCGATTCCCGCCGTGCTCGATGGCCATGACCTCCTCGGCGGCGCCCAGACCGGCACCGGCAAGACCGCCGCCTTCACCCTGCCCCTGCTGCACAAGCTCACGATGAGCCGCAGCGCCACCAACAAGTTCGGCGGCACCGGCGTGCGTGCCCTGGTGCTCACCCCCACCCGCGAACTCGCGGCGCAGGTCGAGGAATCGGTCCGCACCTACGGCAAGTACCTGCAGCTGAGCTCCACCGTGATCTTCGGCGGCGTGGGCATGAACCCGCAGATCAGCCGGCTCAAGAGCGGCGTGGACATCCTGGTGGCCACGCCCGGCCGCCTGCTCGACCTGCAGCAGCAAGGCATGCTCGACCTCTCCACCGTGCAGATCCTGGTGCTCGACGAGGCCGACCGCATGCTGGACATGGGCTTCATCCACGACGTGAAGAAGATCCTCGCCCTGGTTCCCGCGGAAAAGCAGAGCCTGCTGTTCTCCGCCACCTTCAGCGACGAGATCCGCGACCTGGCCGCCACGCTGCTGAAGAACCCGCAGAGCATCCAGGTCACGCCGCGCAACACCACCGTTCAGCGCATCGCGCAGGTGATCCACCCGGTGGGCCGCGGCAAGAAGAAGGCCCTGCTCGCCCACATCATCAACGAGCACGACTGGAGCCAGGTGCTCGTCTTCACCCGCACCAAGTTCGGCGCCAACAGCGTGGCCGACTTCCTTTGCAAGAACGGTGTCCAGGCGATGGCACTGCACGGCAACAAGAGCCAGAGCGCGCGCACGCAGGCGCTCGCGGGCTTCAAGAGCGGCGAGATCCGCGCGCTGGTGGCGACCGACATCGCGGCCCGCGGCATCGACATCGACGAGCTGCCGCACGTCGTCAACTACGAGATCCCCAACATCAGCGAAGACTACGTCCACCGCATCGGCCGCACCGGCCGCGCGGGTGCCAGCGGCGAGGCGGTGAGCCTGGTCTGCCTGGACGAAGAAGGCTTCATGCAGGAGATCGAGCGCTTCACCAAGCAGCAGATCCCGGTCAAGGTCATCGAGGGCTTCGGTCCCGAGGAAGGCGAGCGCGCCGAGCCCATCGCGATGGGCCGCCAGACCCTGTGGGGCGGCGCCGGCCGCCCGCCGAGCCGCGACGTGATGCAGGCGGCAGCCAAGGCCGCCCGGCAGGAAATGATGCAGCGCATCCGCGACAACAAGGTCGGCCAGGGCGAACGCGGCAACGGTGGCAATGGAAACAGCAATGGCAGTGGCGGACAGCGCCGCGGCAACGGTGGCCAGGGTGCGCCGGTCAGCCGCAACGGCGGCGGGCAAGGCCAGGGCCAGGGCCAGCGCGCCCAGGCTGGACGCGGCGGACAGGGCCCGGCGCGCGCGCCGCACCACGCGCCGCATCATCCACCGCACCACGCGCCGAACCACCTGCCGCACGAAGAGCGCCAGCCGCGTCACCACGGCAACAGCCACAGCCCCACGCAGGCCGATGCGGTGGCCCACCAGCGTGCCGAGGCCATCGTCGGCGTGGCAGGCCAGCCTGATCCCTTGCGCACCAGCGTCGACAGCTTCGGCGGTCGCGGACGCCGCGGCGGCGGCGGCGGTGGCGGTGGCGGCAGAGGCCGTTCCGGCGGTGGTGGCGGGCGTTCCGGCGGCGGCGGCGGCGGCTACGGCGGCGGTGGCCGCTCCTTCGGCCGCTGAGCCGTCGACCCACATTCCACTCCAAGGGCGCTACGGCGCCCTTTTTCATTGCGCGGTTGTAAAGCCGTTGACATACGGCCTTGCGCGGCCTTCCTAGACTGGCCCCCAGTACGACAGCGACGCCCTCGGCTCACTGGAGTACCTAGCGGCCGGGCCGATCATGGCCCCGCGGCAAGCTGCCTCAATCCCTGGATGTCACGGACCACGCAATGCGCCTTGACCTTGTCGATCAGCCCCCGCGCATGCAGCTGGATCAACACGTTCGAGGTCATCACGCGACTCAGGCCGGCGATGTTGGCCATCTCCTGGTGCGTAAAGGCGATGCCGATCACGATGCCGCCCTCGGCCTCGGCCGCCTCCCCATAGGTCTCGGCCAGCTGCACCAGGTGATGGGCCACCCGCTGCGCGGCGGTGGCTTGGCTCAGCAGCAGGTTCTGGATCGCGATCACGCGCAGCTTCACGCTGATCAGCCACAGCACCTGTCGCAGGCAGGCCGGGTCGCTCTGCATGTGGCGCATCAGCCTGCGGCTATCGACATGGCGCGCCAGCACCTCCGAAGAGGCCACCGCCGTCACCGAGTGCCGCCCATCGAGAAAGGCGCTGCACTCGCCCACCATGCCATGCGCACCGACGATGGCCATGTGCTTTTCGTGGCCCGCGGCCGACAGCAGCACCAGCCGCACGCGGCCCTCTTCGATCACATGGACCCGGCTCACCGCATCGCCCTGCGAGAACAGCGTCTGTCCCTTGCGGAAGCGCACCGTGGGTGCGTCCTCGGCCAGCAGCGCCTCCCAGCTGAAATGCGGCAGCTCGATCCATGCGGAAGGAGACGCCATCGCGCCGGCATCCTTTTTGTCCATCACCTCGAAGCCTTGTTGCCCAAGGCAAGTCCATGAAGCATCCATTTTCATCGTACCGAAAGCTTTTCCCGATCCTGGAACAAACGGTGCAGTTGTCGAGCTGCTCCCAGAGCGCGCTGAGCTTGCCGGTGCGCCGCGCGATCGACGAATACCTCGAGGTGTGGCTGAAGCGCGGCGCCGACTGGGGCTACTGGATGGACCAGGTTGCGCTCGCGCGCGCCGAGTTCGCCCGCATGATCCATGCCGAGGCCGACGACATCGCCGTGCTCGGCAGCGTCTCGGACGCCGCTTCCAGCATCGCCTCGGCGCTGCGCTTCGAGCCGGATCGCTGCGAGATCGTCACGACGACGCTGGACTTCCCCTCTCTCTGCCATGTCTGGCTGGCGCAGGCGCCGCGCGGTGCGCAGGTGCGCTTCGTGCAAGCCGAGGCCGGGCGCAGCGACACCACCGAACGCATCGCCGGCGCCCTCGATGGCCACACCGCACTGGTGTCCGTGTCGCACGCTTGCTTCTACGACGGCCAGCGCGTGGACATCGCTGCCACGGGCCGCGAGGCACGCGAGCACGGCGCGCTCCAGTTCGTCGATGCGTACCAGTCTGCCGGCGCGATCGCGATCGATGTGCGCGCGCAGGAGGTCGACATCCTGGCAGCCGGTGCCCAGAAATACCTGCTGGGCATTCCCGGCATCGCCTTCCTCTACGTGCGGCCCGCGCTGGCGCAGCGCCTCACGCCCACGGTCACCGGCTGGTTCGGCCGCGTGAACCCTTTCGCCTTCGATCCGGCCGGGCTGGACTTCGCCGCCGGCGCCGCCCGCTTCAACACCGGCACGCCGCCGATGATGTGCGCCAGCGTGGCGCGCGCCAGCATGGCGCTGCTGAACGAGATAGGCATCCCGGCGATCGAGGAGTACCTGGGCCAGCTCTCCGCGGTCGCGCTGGAAGAAGCCGCGCGGCTGGGCCTCACGGTCGCCAGCCCGCCCGATCCTGCCGCCAAGGGCGCCAACACGGCGATCCGCGTGCCGGATGCGGCGCAGGTCGAGGCACGGATGCTGGAGGCTGGCTATGTGGTCTCGGCGCGCAACGACGTGATCCGGATCGCTCCGCACTTCTACAACACCGCCGAGGACGTCACCGGTGCGCTGCGTGCCCTGGCGGGCCTGGTCCGCTGACCACCATGACCCTGCCGCAAGAGCTTCCCGCTGCGCATTGCGCCTCGGTCCTGTGCCAGGTGCCCGCGCGGCACGCCCTCGAGTTCCTGGTTGACGGACTGCAGCTCGGCCGCTGGGCCCTCGGCTGCTGGGACACCGCGTCGGTCGGCGAAGGCGTGGTGTGCGGCCGTTCGCTCTTCGACGACCAGCCGAGCTGGGTGCGCCCGGTGGCCGACCACACGCGCATGGCAGTCGTCTACCACGTCGGCAGTGCGCCCGATGCCTTGAGCCCGCGCATTCGCGCCACGGTCGAGCCGATCGAAGCCGTCGAGGCTCAAGGCAACGCGCCCTGCTGCCGCATCAGCCTGCATGCCGAGCGCACGCCGGGCATGGACGACGCCCGATGGCTTCGGCTCATGCGCTGCCACGAGGTCGAGGTGCTGCTGATCCAGGCCCGCCTGGCGCTGCCGCACCACCCGCTCGACCCCCTCGATCGTTGAAACCACCCGGAGGAAAATCCATGAACCGACGCCATTTCGGCCAGGCATTCGCCGCTGCCCTGCTCGTGCCCGCCATGCCCGCAGCCCTGGCCGCAGATCCGAAGCCGCGCAGCGGCCCGATCCGCGTGCTGGTGGGCTTCCCGCCCGGCGGCGCGACGGATGTCGTGGCGCGTGCCATCCTCGAGAAGCTCGGCAAGAGCATGAACGGCCAGGTCTTCATCGTCGAGAACCGGCCGGGCGCCGGCGGCCAGATCGCGGCACAGCTGCTCAAGGCCGCGCCGCCCGACGGCTCGACGATCATGCTGTCGATCGACCACACACAAGTCATCGTGCCGCTCACCATCGCTGCTGCCGGCTACAACCCGGTCACCGATTTCACTGCCCTGGCAGGCGTTGCGAGCTACTACAACGTGCTCGCGGTGAGCGCCACGACCGGCGTCAAGACGATGCCGGAACTCGGCGCGTGGATCAAGGCCCGACCGACCGAAGCCAACTACGGCATCCCGGCCGCGGGCAGCGTCCCGCAGTTCATCGGCCACATCATCGGCAAGTCCTTCGGGGTCACCATGAACTCGGTCCCCTACAAGGGCGGAGCGCCGATGGTGCAGGACCTGCTTGCAGGGCAAGTGCCGATCGCCATCGCTTCCATGACGGAGCTGATCGAGCATCACCGCGCGGGCAAGGTCCGCATCCTCGGCAGCTCGGGCACCGTGCGCAGCCGGATCGCACCCGAGATACCGACCTTCAAGGAGCTGGGCTTCGAAGGCATCGACAAGAACCCGTGGCTCGCCTTCTTCGGTCCCAAGGGCCTGTCGCCCGAGTTCGTCACGGAGTTCGACGCCGCGATGAAGGCCGTGCTGGCGCAACCCGATCTGCAGGAGCGGCTGGCGAAGATGGGCAACGAAGTGACGCCGGCGCCCGCCAGCGAGGTCCAGCAATGGGTGGCCGACGCCAGCCGCCATTGGGCCCAGGTCATCCGCGACTCCGGCTTCAAGCCGCAATAGGAGGCTGCTTGGCACGCCAATTCATCCAGAGCGGCTCCCGCTGGGAAGAACTCGCCGGCTATTCGCGCGCCGTCGTCGACGGCGAATGGATCCTGGTCTCCGGCACCGTGGGCCAGGATTTCACCACCGGCGAGTTCCCGGCCGGCGCGCAAGCGCAGTGCGAGCGGGCGCTCGACACGATCGAAGCCGCTCTGGCGCAAGCAGGCGCACGCCTCGACGACGTGGTCCGCGTGCGCGTCTATGTGCCGGATCGAAGCGATGTCGTGGCGGTCAGCGAAGTGCTGCGGCGCCGCTTCGGGACCCACCGCCCGGCCAATACCACCGTATGCTGTCCGCTGGCCGTCGAAGAGGCCAAGGTGGAGCTGGAAGTGAGCGCGCGGCGCAGCAGCTGAGACGCGGCGCGACCCCCGACATTCGTTTCAAGTTGACTGGAGACTCGATGAACATCCTGGCGCAGCTCGCGCATGCCATGCGCAACCGCTCGGTCCGCACCGTGGACCTGACCCATACCCTGAGCGAGGACTTCCCCGCCCTGCAGCTGCCACCGCAGTTCGGGCAGGTCTCGGCCTTCAAGGTGGAGCGCATCTCGCACTACGACGAGGCCGGGCCGGGCTGGTACTGGAACAACTTCACCTGCGGCGAACACACCGGCACCCACTTCGATGCGCCGGTCCACTGGGTCACGGGCAAGGACCACGAGGCCAACAGCGTCGACACCATTGCGCCCGACAACTTCATCGCCCCGGCCGTGGTCATCGACGCCAGTGCGCAGGCGGCACAAGACCCCGACTGGCTGCTCACCGTCGACTTCCTGCGCGCGTGGGAGGACAGGCATGGCCGCATTCCCGCCGGCGCGTGGGTGCTGTTGCGCACCGACTGGTCCAGGCGGCTCCATGACCCGGCTGCCTTCGTCAACATGCGCGAGGACGGCGCACACACGCCCGGCCCGACGCAAGAGGCGGTGGAGTGGCTGATCCGCGAACGCGAGGTGCACGGCTTTGGCGTGGAGACCATCAACACCGACGCGGGCCAGTCGTACGCCTGGCCGATGCCCTATCCCTGCCACACCCTGATGCATGGCGCCAACAAGTACGGCCTGCAATGCCTGAAGAACCTCGACCAGCTGCCGCCCACAGGCGCACTCGTCGTTGCCGCGCCGCTGAAGATCCAGGACGGCTCCGGCAGCCCCTTGCGCGTGCTCGCGCTGGTCGAGGACTGAAGGCCCCGCGGCGCCTTCAGTTCAACCGGCGACCGCTCTGCCGGTCGAACAGGTGCGCGGAGTCGGGATTGATGACCAGGCCGACCGTATCGTCCGGGGCGGCCTGCACACGCCCGTGCACCACGACGATCAGCTTGGCCTCGCCGACCTGCACCAGCAGCTCCGTCTCGTTGCCGGTGGGCTCGACCACGATCACGCGGGCCGGCACGCCGCTGCGTGCGTCGGCCAGCTCGATGTCGCCGGGGCGGATGCCGTATTGCACCGGCTGGCCGTCGGCCGCCTGCGTCGCCGCCGGCGCCGGCCAGCGCGCGCCATGGGCCTCGACGCTCGCGCCCTCGCCGTTGCGCTGGAGCACACCATCGACCACATTCATCGCCGGCGAGCCGATGAACTGCGCCACGAACAGGTTCTCGGGCCGGTCGTAGAGCGCCAGCGGCGTGCCGATCTGCTCGACGATGCCGTCGTGCATCACCACGATGCGATCGGCCATGGTCATGGCTTCGATCTGGTCGTGCGTGACGTACACCGTGGTGGTCTTGAGCCGATGGTGCAGTGCCTTGATCTCGGCACGCATCGCCACGCGCAGCTTGGCGTCGAGATTGGACAGCGGCTCGTCGAACAGGAATACCTTCGGGTCGCGCACGATCGCGCGCCCCATCGCCACGCGCTGGCGCTGGCCGCCCGAAAGCTCGCGCGGGTAGCGCGCCAGCAGCGCATCGAGGTTGAGGATCTTCGCGGCATCGGTCACGCGCTGCTCGGTGACGCCCTTGTCGGCATTGCGCAGGCGCAGGCTGAAGCCCATGTTCTCGCCCACGGTCATGTGCGGATAGAGCGCATAGCTCTGGAACACCATCGCGATGTCGCGGTCCTTGGACTCGAGTTCGTTCACCACCCGGCCGTCGATCATGATCTCGCCGCCGGTGATGTCCTCCAGGCCCGCCAGCATGCGCAGCAAGGTGGACTTGCCGCAGCCCGAGGGCCCGACCAGCACCACGAACTCGCCGTCGGCGATATCGAAGCCCAGCCCCTGGATGATCTGCGTCTTGCCGAAGGACTTCTTGACGTTGCGGAAGGAAACAGCTGCCATGTGATGTTCGTCCCTTGCGTTTTCAGCTCTTCACCGCACCCGCGGTGAGGCCGCCCACCATGTAGCGCTTGAAGGCGTAGTAGATCGCCGCCGGCGGCAGCGCGTAGATCAGGCCGGTGGCCATCAGCAGCTCCCACGGCGAATCATCGGCCGCGAGGAAGTTGCCGAGCGCCACCGCCAGCGTGACGCTGCGGTCGTTCGACAGCAGCAGGAAGGCATAGAGATACTCGTTCCAGGCCAGCAGCAGCGAGTAGGTGCCGACCGCCACCAGCGAAGGCACCATCAGCGGCAGGTACACCAGGCGAAACAGCTGCAGCGGCGAGGCGCCATCCATGCGCGCGGCTTCGTCGAGCTCGTAGGGCAGCTTGTCCGAAGCCTGCTTGAGCACCCAGATGCAGTACGGCGACGCGATGGTGACCATTGCAAGGATCAGCGACCACTGGCTGTTGAGGAGACCATAGTTGCCCATGGTCTTGTACATGGGCACGGCCAGGAAGGCTGCGGGGATGAAGTACGTGAACAGTGCCATGTTCATCACCGTGCGGCCGCCGCGTACCTTGAGCCGGCTGATCGCGAAGGCGGCGGTGGTTGCGACGAAGAGCGTGAGCACGCCCACCGCGACAGCAATCAGCAGCGAGTTGCCCAGCTGCACCCAGAAATGGTCGAGGTAGAAATGCTTCTGCTGGAAGACGATGCGGAAGTTGTCCAGCGTCGGCGCCTTGGGCCAGAGCCGCCCCGACGTTGCCGAGTCGCGCGGCGAGATCGCGAACAGCACCATGTGGTAGACCGGGATCAGCGTCCACAGCAGCACCGGAATGCCGATGAGCAGCAGCTTGGCTTCGGTCGTGACCGACTTGAGGGTCAGGCGCTTCATTTGGAGAGCCTCTTCATCATGAAGTACACCAAGGGCAGCACCAAGGGCATCGCGACCACGATGGACGCCATCGACAGGTCCACCTGGTCCAGCCTGAGATAACGGATGCCCAGCGTTGCCAGCACATGCGTCAGGTCGGCGGGCCCGCCGCCGGTCAGCAGGTAGACGCTGTTGAAGTCGCCCAGCGTCCAGATCATCGAGAGGATGGTCGAGGTCAGATAGAGCGTGCGCAGCGAGGGCCAGCTGATGAAGCGGAACTTCTGCCACGACGTGGCACCGTCGACCGAGGCCGCCTCGTACTGCTCGCTCGGGATCGCGAGCCGGCCGGCCACCAGGATCAGCGTCCAGAAGGGCAGCGACTTCCAGATGTGCATCAGCATCGCGAAACCCAGTGCCAGCGTCGGATCGTTGAGCCAGTTGGGGCCGTCGGCGCCGGTGAGCCGGAAGATGGTGGAGTTGATCACACCCCACTCCGGGTTGAGCATGAAGCGCACCGAAAGGATGGTCGGGATGGAGGGCATCGCCCACGGAAGGATGAAGATGCCCGCCAGGATCTTGATCCACCAGCGTGATTGCACGAAGAAGCCCGAGAGCACCAGCGCCACCAGCATCTTGACGTTGATCGCCACGACCAGGAACACGAAGGTGTTGATCACCGACCGGAAGAAGATCGGATCTTCGACCAGGTGCACGTAGCTCTGCGGATGGCGCGCCAGCCACAACCCGTAGCACACCGGGTAAAGCACGAAGACCGCGAACACCAGCAGGTAGGGCACGACCATCAGCCGCCCCCAGAACTGCCAGCGTCCGGGCCGCGCGGCAGCCGGGGTGGCCCCGGCAGCAGTGCTGCCGGCCACGGCGCTTGCGGTGGAGCTCATGGTGAAGCCGCCTCTTCTTCTGGGTGCGTCAGCGCGCGACGGTCTTGATGCGCTCGATCATCTCGTCGACCGCCTTGTCCACCGGCACCTTGTCGTTGATGACGCGGTTCATCGCCTTCGCCCACACGTTCTCGTTGTTGAGGATGGTGAACTTGTAGTTCTTGGTGAATTCGAAGGGCACGGTGCCGGCGGCGTACTGGTTGAACACCGACTGGCGATGCGGATCGGCCTTCCAGAAGTCACGCGCCTGGCCGGCCTTGGTCACCGGGAACCAGCGGCCCAGCGACCCCTCGACGTAGGGCGTGAGATTTTCCTCCTGCAGCAGGAAGGTCACGAACTCCTTGGCGCGCTGCTTGTTCTTGGCATCCTTGAAGACCACGCCGGTCTTCACCGCGGTGCGGTAGACCATCTTGCTGCCATCGGGCTTGTTCGGGAAGCCGGCCGTGCGGATGCGCTCCGTGAAGTTCTTCTTGGCTTCCTCGCGCTGCTCCGGGGTGAGCGAGGCGTTGTTCATGTCGTCCAGCCACTTGGCGGCGATCGAGATGGTCGCGTTGTGCGTCATCACCGTCGTCTTGTTGTGGAAGGCGACGTTGTTGTCCGGGTCCTTCCAGCTCGTGGACGACGGCGGCGTGCAGCCCTTCGTGTACGGCGCGGTGTAGTCGGTGACGGCGCCGATCAGGCCAGTGCGAACCTGGGGATCATCGACCAGCAGCTTGCCGCTGTCGTTGACCAGCTTGACGTTGTAGGCGTCCATGAAGGTCAGGAAGGAATAGAAGGAGTCGCTCGAGTCGACGCCCATCGGCATGCCGATGCCGAAGACACGCTTGCCGGTCTTCTGTCGGGCGGCCGGCTGCACCTTGTCGCACCAGAAGGACCAGTACTCCTTCCAGGCCGTCGGGATGTCCGATTCCTTGAAGCCTGCGTCCTCCAGCATGTCCTTCCAGTACTCGATGTGCATCGTCTGCTGCTTGATCGGGAAGGCGTAGTAGGCCTTCGACTTCGTCTGGTCGTTGTAGAGGAAGGTGGTCTCGACCGTGTTCGGCGCGAAGCGCGCCTGCATCGGCGAGATCACGCTGCTGATGTCTTCCAGCTTGCCGTCGAAGGCCCATTTGCCGGTGACCTGGAAGTCGTAGACGTCGGCATAGGCCACGTCGGGCGGGCTGCCGGAGTCGAGCGCCGACACGGTCTTCGGGATCATGTCCTGCACCGGGTACTGCGAGAGCTCGACCTTCACGTTCTTGTGCTTGTCCTCGAACTTCTTGATGGCCGCGAACAGGGCGTCGTCCTCCGCCTTGTAGAAGCCCTTGACCCACCAGACGGTGAGCTTTTCCTGGGCTGCCGCCTGGCCGGCAACAGCCAGCCCCAGCGCAGCCAGGGCGGGAATCACGAGTGCCTTGAGTTTGAATTTCATGCTTTGTCTCCTCTTCGATGGAATGCTCGATCCACGAGCGGGGCTAAGAAAACTGGCGAGTGCGGCGCGTCATGCGGCGGCCTTGAGCCGCGGCGGCGGGCGCCCGAGGCGCGGCAGCCGCCGGCGCGACGAGATCACCTCTTCGATGTCCTCGCGCGCGCCGTCGATCAGCTTGACGATCGCGCGCTCGGCGCGCATCGGGTTGTGGGCGATGACCGCATCGAGCACCGCCCGGTGCAGCGGCAGCGACAGCGCTGGGCCGTCCTTCTTGGCGGTGGAGAGTTCGAAGCTGGTGCGCAACAGCGCATCGAGCGCCTTGCTCATCTGCGCCAGCATGCGGTTCTGCGCGGCCGCGAGCAGGCCGTGGTGGAAGCACAGGTCGCTGGTGACGTAGTCCCCGCCGTGGTCGATTGCCTCCTTCATCCCCGCATAGGCCTCTTCGATGGCCTCGATGTCGGTCGCGGTCGCGCGCTCGGCCGCCAGCCGCACGGCCGCCGGCTCGACCACCCGGCGCAGGTCCAGCAGGTCGCGCAGGAACTCGGGCGTGAGGCCGGCGCGCGCCTGCCAGGTGATGACGTCGGGGTCGAACCAGTTCCAGCGATCTTCGGGCAGCACGCGGGTGCCGACCTTGGGGCCGGTGATGATCAGTCCCTTGGCCACCAGCGACTTCACCGCCTCGCGCACCACCGTGCGGCTGACGCCGAATTCCTCGCACAGCAGGGGCTCCGCGGGCATCGGCGCGCCGATCGCGTAGCGCCGGGAGACGATGGCCTCGCCGAGCAGGTCGAGCGTGCGGCCGTGGATGTTCTTGCTCATGGCGAATTGGGTCTCACGCCTTGCAGGTGCGCGCAACGCTGATGCCTGGATGCCCGCCTTCTGCACCAGTTGCTTGAAATACTCCTCGATGCGGCATCGTTCTTGTCTCCTGCTTGAAGGCCGGCTTCGGTGCGCATGCGCTCTCGAAAACCCTGTGTGTCCTTGCGCGCTCAGTCTTATCATATGATGATTGAAATAGCTGCCCGGCAGGACAAACCCTGATTCACCGAGGCCCGATTGGCACCCGCCGGAGACAACACGATGAGCAGTCCGCGCCGCAAACCCGCGCACGAGTTGCGCAGCCAGCAATGGTTCGGCCGGCACGACCGCGACGGCTTCATCTACCGCAGCTGGGTCAAGGGCAAGGGCGTTCCGCACGACCAGTTCGACGGGCGCCCCGTCATCGGCATCTGCAACACCTTCAGCGAACTCACGCCCTGCAACTCGCACTTCCGCACGCTGGCCGAGCAGGTGAAGATCGGGGTGTACGAGGCCGGCGGCTTTCCGCTCGAGTTCCCGGTGATGTCGCTCGGGGAGACCCTGCTGCGCCCCACCGCCATGCTCTACCGAAACCTCGCCAGCATGGACGTGGAAGAAAGCATCCGCGCCAACCCGATCGACGGCGTGGTGCTGCTGATGGGCTGCGACAAGACCACGCCCGCGCTCATGATGGGCGCCGCCAGCGTGGACCTGCCCACCATCGGCGTCTCGGGCGGCCCGATGCTCTCGGGCAAGTGGCGCGGCCAGGAGCTCGGGTCGGGCACCGGCGTATGGCAGATGAGCGAGCAGGTGCGCGCCGGCACGCTCAAGCTGCAGGAGTTCTTCGAGGCCGAGAGCTGCATGCACCGCAGCCACGGCCACTGCATGACCATGGGCACGGCGAGCACGATGGCGAGCATGGTCGAGTCGCTGGGCATCGGGCTGCCGGGCAATGCGGCGTATCCGGCGGTGGACGGCCGGCGCAATGTGCTGGCGCGCATGGCCGGGCGCCGCATCGTCGACATGGTGCACGAGGACCTGCTCATGTCGAAGATCCTCACGCGCGAAGCCATCGAGAACGCGATCAAGGTCAACGCGGCGATCGGCGGCTCGACCAACCTGGTGATCCACCTGCTCGCGATCGCCGGGCGCATCGGAGTGGAGCTGTCGCTCGACGACTTCGACCGCCTGGCTTCCGACCTGCCCTGCCTGGTCAACCTGCAGCCCTCGGGCCAGTACCTGATGGAAGACTTCTGCTACGCGGGCGGCGTGCCGGTGGTGATGAAGGAAATCGCGCAGCACCTGCACAAGGACATCGTCACCTCCACCGGCCAGAGCGTGTGGGACAACATCAAGGACGCCGAGAACTACAACCCGCAGGTGATCCAGCCGCTGTCGAAGCCCTTCAAGGACAAGGCCGGCATCTGCGTGCTGCGCGGCAACCTGGCGCCCAACGGCGCCATCATCAAGCCGAGCGCGGCGACACCGGAGCTGCTGGTGCACCAGGGCCGCGCGGTGGTCTTCGAGAGCGCGGACGACTTTCACAAGCGCATCGACGACGAGGCGCTGGACATCGACGAGCACTGCATCATGGTGCTCAAGAACTGCGGGCCCAAGGGCTATCCCGGCATGGCCGAGGCCGGCAACATGCCGCTGCCGCCGAAGGTCCTGCGCAAGGGCATCACCGACATGGTCCGCGTCAGCGATGCGCGCATGAGCGGCACGGCCTACGGCACCGTGGTGCTGCACACCGCGCCCGAGGCGGCGGCGGGCGGGCCGCTGGCGCTTGTGCAGGACGGCGACATCGTCGAGCTCGACGTACCGAAGCGCCTGCTGCACCTGCACGTGAGCGACGAGGAGCTGGCACGCCGCAGGGCGCTGTGGACACCGCCCAAGCCGGCGCTGGAGTCGGGCTACTGGAAGCTCTACATCGACAACGTGCTGCAGGCCGACCAGGGCGCCGACCTCGGATTCCTGCGCGGCAAGCGCGGTTCGTTCGTTCCCAGGGACAATCACTGAAGGTCAACGACTATCGCGGCCCTGTATGCATCTGATCGCCATCGACTGGGGCACCAGCGCCTTGCGCGGCGCACTGCTGGACGGCAAGGGCCACGTGCTCGAGGAACGCAGCCATCCACGTGGCATCCTCACGGTGCCCCCTGGCGGGTTCCCCGCGCTCTTCGAGGAACTGTTCGGCGACTGGATGCGTCCCACCGGCAGCTTCTGCCTGATCTCGGGCATGGCCGGCAGCAAGCAGGGCTGGGTCGAGGCGCCCTACTGCGCCTGCCCTTCGGGCCGGGTCGAGGTGGGCAACGCCATCGTCGAGATCGAGCCGGGCCGCATCGCGATCGTGCCTGGGCTCAGCGACCTGCATGACGGCGTGCCCGACGTGATGCGCGGCGAGGAGGTGCAGATCTTCGGCGCCATGGCGCTCACCGGCCTGGCGGACGGGCTGTTCGTGCTGCCCGGCACGCACAACAAGTGGGCGACCGTCAAGCGAGGGCGGGTGACGGGTTTCCGCACCTTCATGACCGGCGAGTTCTACGCGCTGCTGAGCCAGCACTCGATCCTCGCGCGCACGCTCGACGCGCAGGCGCCGCTGGACGAAGTCGCCTTTCTCGAAGGCGTGACGCAGGCCGACAACGGCCAGGGCCTGCTGCACAACGCCTTCGGCGCACGCACCCTGGCGCTGTTCGATCGCATGCCGGCGGGCGAGCTCGCGAGCTACCTTTCCGGGCTGCTGATCGGCGAGGAGCTGCGCACGCAGTCCATCCACGCAGGCGACCTGGTGCTGATCGGCAGCCCTGCATTGACCCAGCGCTACCTGCTGGCGCTGGAGATCTCCGGCAACACCGCACGCACGCTGGGCGCCGAGGCCACCTGGGCCGGGCTGCATGCGCTGGCGGCCATTCATCTGGCCAACAAGGCGCGGCCCTGACCGCAGCCGAAGGCGAAGGAACCCGAATGACCTCTCTCAACGATTCGTTCTCCGCGGCCCTGCAGCATCTGCCGCTGGTGGCCATCCTGCGCGGGCTGAACCCGGCCGAGGCGCCGGAGATCGGCGACGCCATCGTCGGCGCCGGCTTCCGCCTGCTCGAGGTGCCGCTCAACTCGCCCGAGCCGCTCAGGAGCATCGCGCTGCTGCGCGAGCGCTTTCCCGATGCGCTGGTGGGCGCCGGTACGGTGCTCGATGCGCAGCAGGTGCGCGAGGTGCATGCCGCCGGCGGCCAGCTGATCGTCGCGCCGAACTTCAATCCGGAGGTGGTGATCGAAGCGGCGCGCCTCGGGCTCGTGAGCCTGCCGGGCGTGATGACGCCGACCGAAGCCTTCGGCGCACTGGCAGCCGGCGCCAACGGACTCAAGCTCTTCCCGGCCGAGATGGCCTCGCCGGCGGTGGTCAAGGCGCTGCTCGCGGTGCTGCCATCTGGCACGCCGCTGATGCCCGTGGGCGGCATCACGCCGGCCGGCATGCAGGCCTGGCGAGAGGCCGGCGCGTCCGGCTTCGGCATCGGCTCGGCGCTCTACAAGCCGGGCAAGCGCGCCGAGGCGGTGCGCGAGGCGGCGATGGATTTCGTGGCCGCTTTCAATGGGAGCTTGAGGACATGAACCGCACGACTGTTCCTGAAGACCATGGCATCGTGTTCCGCAGAGAGGAGGTTGCCTGATGAGCCCCGAAGCCGAGTACGCCAGCCCCGCCATTCGCACCCTGCGCGAAGACCTCGCGCTGGCGCTGCGTGCCGCCGCGCACCACGGCCTCTCCGAAGGCGTGTGCAACCATTTCAGCGTGGCCCTGCCCGGCGCGCAGGACTGCTACCTCATCAACCCACGCGGGCTGCACTGGAGCGAGATCGGCGCCGAAGACATCGTGCTGATCGACGTGCGCGGCGAGGTGCTGGCGGGGCGCCACCGGGTCGAGCCCACCGCCCTCTTCATCCACGGTGCGGTGCACCGCGTGACCGGGCACGCAGTGGTGCTCCACTGCCACATGCCCTACGCGACCGCGCTCACCCTCACCATCGATCGGGCGCTCGATCCGACGCTGAGCCAGAACGCGATGCGCTTCATGAACCGCATTGCCATCGACGCGACCTACAACGGCCTGGCGCTGGACGACGGCGAGGGCGAGCGCATCGCCCGCGCCATGGTGGGCAAGGACATCGCCTTCCTGGCCAACCACGGCGTCATCGTGGCCGGCGCGAACATCGCGCACGCCTATGACGATCTCTACTATGTCGAGCGCGCCTGCCTGCACCAGGTGATTGCGCAATCGACCGGCCGGCCGCTGGCGCCGGTCGATGCGAAGCTGGCCGCGCACGTCGCTACGCAGATCCAGGGCGAGCGCGAGCAGTCGGACTTGTTCTTCGAGTCACTGCGCAGGCTGCTGCCAGCGCCGCGTGCCGGGCGCGCTGCCCTTCAGCGCGCCGCCGCGTAGGCCGGCCGATCGGCGACGAAGTCCTTCTCGACTTGGCGCGTCACCGCGTCCGCCAGCACCTCTACACCGGGAACCGCCGCCGCTGCGGCGTTACTCAGCCTGAGTCGTTCATCGACTGGCAGGACTGAAGCTCGCTTCGGCCCTGCTTTGAAACCCCCGTCAAACTTCAACAGGCCCCCATGATTCCTCGTCCCACACGCGACAACACGTCTCTCCAGAGACCTCCAGGCAATTCGACCCGTCTCGGAGGCACTCCAACCAGAAGACCGGCCGCTACCACGGTCCGCGGCGAACCCCCTGCCCCGGGACAACCGTGCATCGTCGTGATCGCCATGGGCGAGAACATTGGAGTCGGAATGGCGGCGGGTCGCGCGAAGGGCATCATCGAAGTCGGCTCTCACCACTGCCTGATCATCGAGATCGGCCTTGATCTCGACGAGGCGAGGACCAAGCTGCAAAGCCGCGTTCCCGCGGATGCGATGGTATTTCTGATTACCGACGCGCCTTTGGATGAAGTTGCGACGGTCCGCGCGGCCCTACCCTCACCCGAAAATATCATCGATGAAGTCAAGGTCGACGACAGCGTGGACGTCATCGCCCCCCTTGTCTATCGTGCTCTGGATAACCTGCTGGATACAAGGCCAGTAACGCCAACCGCAGCTGCCTTACACCTACCGCGAACGGAATACGCCTCAGCCAGCGTCCAAGACCCTGGCCTGGCTGTGCAGGCCTCTTACGTTTACCGGTACATCTCCCATGACTCACATTGGCTGTGGATACCTATGGGCAGCGAACGCGCCACGAACTGGAGAGCAACCGGAGGCGAACCCGCTTCTCCTGCAGTTGCTGCCAATCCAACCACCGCCTTGTCAAAAGCGCTGGACCTTGGCCAGGGCTTTTGCGAGTCCCCGGAATGGCAGCAGTTGGCACAAGCCCAGGATCTTGCGCTCCTGGCGAATCTCGTCACGAAGGCACTGAAAGAAACGAAGAACCCGAATCTCAAGCCGATGCTTCGGCGACTGGTAGAGGAAGCGGTCGCCAAGCCCACGCTGGCCGAACGCGTTTTCGTCGTGCTCCAGGGCGGCGACGAAAGCTGCGTCGATCGTGTGTCGCACGCGCTGTACAGGGCGCAAGAGGAATGGCTTGCACAGCCTGTCTGGGACGGTGCCCTGAACCACGATCTGCCGAAAGTGATCGATATTGCGCGCCAGGTGTTCCGCCGCCGCTGCATCGATGACCTGGCCCAGCAAACGGTCAAGGACATCAACAAGGAACGCCGCGCTGCGAACCGGCCCGAACACACTGAAGAGATCGAAACACATCTCGCGTACCTGGCCGGGCTCCACGAATCACTCGAGCTCGGAGGCGAGCAACCGGATGCACGATTCACCGGTTTCGGCATCTCTGGTGTCACGGACGAAGACATCAAAATCGCCAAGAGAGCGGTTCTGACGCAAGAGGGCGAGCGCTTCTGGGACTTCTTGGCCACTTGGGAACCCTGGCAACGCGTTGTTCTGCCCGCCCATTTTCCAGATGAAGCGGCAGGGATCGTAAAGGCACTCAGTGACCCCGATCGCCCGGGGCGCCTCCAACGGGAGGCGACCAAGGAGGTCGATAGCGCCAATGTGCCGCCCAAGCTTCATCAAGAATCCATCACACTCACCGCCAACCAGCGCGGTAAGGATGAAGAGCTTCAGCTCTGGATGGAGCTGACCAGGAAGGCATGGAGTACCCAGTAAGGGCTTGATCCGAGCGCCCTGCCCTTCAGCCCGCCGCCGCGTAGGCCGGCGGCGTCGCGCCGAAGCCCTGCTTCACCTGCCGGGCGGTCGCGTCCGCCAGCACCTCCGGCTCGCCAGCCTCCACCGCGACCAGGGTCTGGCGCGCCACGTCGTCGGGCGAGGTCTTGTCGCCAGGCACATGGCTCGCCATGTCGGTGTCCATGTAGCCCACGTGCACGCTGACGACCTGCGTGCCTTGCCCGGCGAGCTCGTTGCGCAGGCCGTTGCTCAGCGACCAGGCGGCCGACTTGGAGGTGCTGTAGGTCGCCACGCTGGGGAAGGTGATCCAGCTCAGCGCCGACAGCACGTTGACGATGGCGCCGCCGCCGTTCTTCGCCAGCACCGGCGCGAAGGCGCGGCTCACGGCCCAGAGGCCGAAGAAGTTGGTGTCGAACTCGGCCCTGGCCGCGTCGAGCGAGTCGTCCGACAGCAGGCTCGAGCCGCGCGAGATGCCGGCGTTGTTGATGACGAGGGTCACGTCGCCGCAGGCTCGCGCGGCAGCCTCGACCTGCGCGGTCTGCGTGACATCGAGGGCGACCGGCACCACGCCATCGAGCGTGACGGATTTCGGGTCGCGCGCGGCCGCATAGACCTTCTTCGCGCCGGCCGCAAGCGCGGCGCGCGCATAGGCCAGGCCGAGGCCGCGATTGGCGCCGGTGATGAAAACGACAGCGTCCTTGATCTGCATGTGAAGCTCCAGAAGTGAGAGGGGATGAACGAGGAAATCAGGAGGAGGCGCCGACCCGCCGCAGCAGCCCGGCCGTGCTGCGCGGCCAGCCCACCGGCCCGAACCACGCGCCGCCGGCGATGGCCCCCGCAATGACGATCGCGTAGATCAACAGCGCCACGGCCTGGGCCGTGAAGACGTGCACCAGCTCGCCGGTCCAGCGCAACGCGAGCCAGCCGCCGAGCGCGGCGACCACGAGCCGCGCCACGTTGCCCAGCACGGGCCACAAGAGCCGCCCCGCGCCCTGCGAGGCAAAGTACAGCACCAGCCCGGCGCCGAAGAAGCCGTAGAAGGGTCCCACCGTACGCAGGTACTGCGTGCCGGCCTCGAGCATGGCCGCATCGTTGCCGAAGAGCATCAGCCAGGGCCGCGGGAACAGCGCGGCCGCCAGGCCCACCGCTTCGGCCATCGCGAAGGCCATGGCCACGCCGACCCACGTGGCCCGCAGCGCGCGCTCGCGCTGGCCGGCGCCGATGCAGGTGCCGACCATCGCCAGCAGCGGTGCGCCGAAGCCGAAGACCAGCGGCACCAGCAGGTACTCGAGGCGCGAGCCAGTGCCGTAGCCCGCGATCGCGCCCGCGCCGAACTGGCCGGCGAGCGCAGTGGCGACCGCGACGGACAGGTTGACGCAGATGGTGGCGATGGAAGAAATCAGGCCCACGCGCAGGATGTCGCGGAACAGAGGCCAGCGCAGCCGCACGCCCGAGAACGAGAGCTTCAGGTAGCTGGCATCCGAGCGCAGGTAAGCCAGCAGCGCCAGGGTCCCGACCAGGTAGTACAGCAGCAGCGCGATCGCCCCGCCTGCGATGCCGAGCGCGGGGATGGGACCCCAGCCGAAGATCAGCAATGGCGACACGGGCACCAGAAAGAACACGCCGCCCACGGTCACCCTGGCAGGCACCGCCATGTTGCCGGTGCCGCGGATCACAGCCGCCAGCGAATTGAAGAGCCACACCAGCACCGCGCCGGCGAACACCCAGTGCGAGTAGGTCAGCGCCGCTTGCAGCGACGCGCCTTCTCCGCCCATGCTGGCGTAGAGCGCGCGGCCACCCATGAGCAGCACGGTGCTGAAGACCAGCCCGAAGCCCAGCGCCACGAGCATCGCGTGCAGCACCAGCGCATTGGCATCCGCCCGACGCTGACCGCCCAGCGCCCGGGCGATGGCCGAAGCGATGCCGCCGCCCACGGCACCGGCCGAGGTCATCTGCATCAGCATGACGATGGGGAACACCAGCGCCATGCCGGCCAGCGCATCGGTGCCGAGCTTGCCGACGAAGTAGGTCTCGATCAGCCCGACCGAGGCCTGCGCGACCATCACCAGCACGTTGGGCATGGCCAGGCGCAGAAGGGTGCGGGCGATCGGCGCCTCCAGCAGCAGGCGCGTTCGTGGATCGACTGGGACCATGGCGATGGTTCAGGCCACGGCCTTGGCGGCACGCGACGGCACGAGCGCCTCGCGGATCGGCAGGTTGACCAGCGCGGCGCCGGCGGCCAGCACGATGTCGATGTACCAGACCCAGTCGTAGCTGCCGGTGGCCTCGAAGATGGTGCCGCCCAGGTAAGCCCCGAGGAAGCCGCCCATCTGATGCGCGAGCATCACGATGCCGAACAGCATCGCCATGTTGGCCGGGCCGAACATCTTGGCCACCAGGCCCGCGGTGGGCGGCACGGTGGAGAGAAAGGTCACGCCCATCACCGCCGCGAACAGCAGCATCACCAGCGTCGTCTTCGGCGCCAGCAGGAAGACCAGCACCGCCACGCCCCGTGTTGCATAGAGCAGCGCGAGCAGCGACTTCATGCGCCAGCGGCCCACCGCCCAGCCCATCGCGAGGCTGCCGACGATGTTGAACAAGCCGATCATCGCGAGCGACCAGCCGCCCACTTCCGGCGGCAGCCCGCAAGCCGCGACCACGCCCGGCAGGTGGGTGGCGAGGAAGGCCACGTGGAAGCCGCAGACGAAGAAGCCCAGGCTCAGCAGGCGGAAGCTCGGCTGCGCAAGCGCCTGCCCGACCGCTTCGCGCGCACTCAGGCGCTTGGCACCCGATGCCGCGGCGAGCGCATTGGAATTGCCCCTGAGTACGAAGACCGCCGGCAATGCCAGCAGGATCAGGAAGCCCAGCACCTGCATGGCGTTGGCCCAGCCGTAGGCGGCGGTGAGGCCGATGGCGATCGGCGCCATCGCGAACTGGCCGAAGGAGCCGCCCGCGTTCACGATGCCTGTGGCCAGTCCCCTCTGCGCGGGCGTCACCAGGCGCGCGGTGGCACCCATCAGCACCGAGGGCCCGGCCATGCCGGCGCCGCCCGCCGCCAGTACGCCGATCGCGAAGATCAGGCCGGCGGTCGTCGTCATGAAGGGCGTGATGATGGTGCCCAGTGCCACCAGCAGCACGCCGACGAAGATCACGCGGCCGGTGCCGATGCGGTCTGCCACCGCGCCGGCGAAGGGCTGCGTCAACCCCCACCAGAGCTGGCCGAACGCGAAGGCCAGGCTGATGCTGGCGACGCCCAGCCCGGTCGAGGTGTTGACCGACGACAGGAACAGGCCCATGGTCTGGCGCACCCCCATCGTGAGCGCGAAGGTGCCGGCGGTCGCCAGCAGCACGAGCCACAGCCCGTAGTGCCGCACGGCGGCTGGTCCGGTGCTCGTGCCGGGCGTGGCGTTGGCGTTGGCGTTGGAATCACTCATCGTTACTCTCCTCGTCTTTCAATCCGGCGCGCTGCAGGAGCGCGATGCTGTCGTCGATCAACTGGTGCAGGGCCACGACGCGCTCGACGCCGAGCATCTCGTTGAGCTCCATCTGCGCGGCACGCCACAGGCGCTGCGCCTCGGCCCGCTTGGCGCGGCCGGTGTCGGTGATGGCGACCAGCCGGCTGCGCGCATCGGGCCCCTCCCCCTGCGTGAGCCAGCCGGCGGCGAGCATGGGCTTGAGATTGCGGCTGAGCGTGGAGGCGTCGACGTTCATCGCGCCGGCCAGGTCCACCGGGCGCAGCGGACCCAGGCTCAACACGTGCGAGAGCAGGGAGTACTGCGTGGTCTTGAGGCCTGACGCGGCCACGTGCGCGTCGTAGTGCCGCGACACCATGCGCGTCAGGCGGCGCAACCTGAAGTTGGTACAGCCCTGCGGCTTTGCGATAGCATTCATGGCTGAAGATTGTATCTACAACCGTTGCATATGCAACCTTTAAATCGGAGAAAGACCCTTGACGCAGAACAACTCCCTCGAGGCCTGGCTCGCGGAAGAGCGCGAAGTCATCGCCCGCCTTGACGCCGGCCCCGGTCCCGGCCTCGCCAGCCCCGAGCAGATCGAAGGCAAGACCGGGCTCGAAGTCATGCAGGCGATGCTGCGCGGCGAGATCCGCTATGCCGCGATCGCGAAGACACTCGACTTCACCATCCTCTCGGTCAGCTCCGGCATCGCAGTGTTCCAGGGCACGCCGCTGCCGCAACACCTGAATCCGCTGGGCACCATCCATGGCGGCTGGGTTGCCACCTTGCTCGATTCAGCGCTGGGCTGCTCGGTGCACACGATGATGCCGCCGGGGCGGGCCTACACCACGGCAGAACTGGGCGTGAACTACGTGAAGGGCCTCACGCCCAAGGTGCAGCGCGTGCGCGCCGAAGGCAAGGTGATCCATTGCGGCCGGCAGCTGGCAACCGCCGAGGCGCGGCTGGTCGGCCCCGATGGCACGCTGTACGCGCACGCCACCACCACCTGCCTGGTGTTCGAGACGAAGCGCTGAACGCCCTCAGACGGCGAGCCGCAGGATCTCCTGCACCTCGGCGGGCCCTGAGATCTTGCGCGCGTTGCCGTGGATGAAGAGCTCGCGCATGCTGGTGCGGGCAATCATCTCGAACTGGCCCTCATCGACGCCGACATCGCGCAGCGTCGAAGGCAGGCCCAGGGACTTCACGAGTTCGGCGAAGGCCTCGGCCGCACTCAGTGCGGGCCGGCCGAGCGCCTGGGCCAGCTGACGCTGACGCGCCGAGGTCGCCGGCTCGGACCACTTCAGGATCGCGGGCATCATCACCGGCGTGCAGTAGTAGTGCGGCACGCCGCAGCTGCCGCCCAGTACATGGCCGATGGCGTGGCTGGGGCCCATCATGACGCCCCCCTGCGGTCCGCGGCTGGACAAGCCGTAGGAGCAGAGCCAGCTCGCGACCTGGCATTCGGCGCGCACCGCCCGGCTCTGCGGCTCGGCCTTCCAGGCCGGCAGCGCACGCACCATGCGCGCGATGCCGTCGAGCACCACTGCATCGGCCAGCGGCGTCGGCGTGGTCGACAGCAACGCTTCGATGGCATGGTCGAGCGCGCGTGTGGCGGAGCCCAGCCACAGCGACTCGGGCGTGTGCAGCGTCAGTGCCGGATCGAGCACGACGGTGCGCGGCATCATGAGCGGGTGGAAGAAGGTCTGCTTGAGCTTGCGGCGCTCGTCGGTCACCAGGCAGCCCCCGTTGAACTCGCCGCCATTGAGCGTGCTGGGCACCGCGATCATGCGCAGCGCGGGGCCGTCGAAGACCGGCCGCACCGGCTTGCCGTCTTCGCCCAGCTTCACTTCGAAACGGTCGAGCGCTTCCAGGTGCGTGTCGGTCATGCCGTGGCGCATGCACAGCAGCACCATCTTCGCGGCGTCGACGACGGAGCCCCCGCCCACCGCCACGACGAGGTCGGCCTCCACTTCCAGGGCAGCGGCCGTTGCGCGCGCCACGCCGGCGCGGGTCGTGTGCTGCGGGATTCCGTCGAAGGTGGCTGCGTGGCGATCGCCGAGCGCGGTCTCGATCTCGCGAATGACACCGGTCTGCGTGCGCAGCGTGCGGCTCGCGACGATGAAGACGCGCCGGCTCCCGAGCCGTGCCGCCTCGGCCGCAATCACTGCGGCTGCAGGCTGGCCGAACACGACGCGTTCGATGGAAGCGAAGTTGTGGGCACCGGTGGCGATTGGCTGCTCCATGGGGTTGTCTCCTGTAATGGGCGCTGCACTCGTTTTGCATCGCGGTTCATACTTCTGCAATTGTGGGTTGGCGCGACGCGGGTTCATAGGAGCGAACGCCTGGCCGCGCCAACGTCGATACCGCTGTGCAGAACGCAGGAGACCATCATGAAGAGTTCCCCCGCCCATTTCGATCCGGATCTGCTGGACGATGGCCGCGAAGACCGCCACTTCGTCACCGCCCTGGCGCGCGGCCTCGACGTGCTGCGCTGCTTCAGGTCGGGCGAGGAGCGCCTCGGCAACCAGGAGCTCGCGGAACGCTGCAAGCTGCCCAAGTCCACCGTCACGCGCCTGACCTACACGCTGACGAAGCTGGGCTACCTGCATCACGTCGAGGAATCGGGCCGCTACCGCCTCGGCATGGCGACGCTGATGCTCGGCGGCACCACGCTGGCGCGGCTGGACGTCAAGGAGATGAGCCGGCCGCTGATGCAGCAGCTGGCAATCGACACCGGCACGCAGGTCTCGCTCGGCCTGCGTGACGAGATGTCGATGCTCTACATCGAGAACTGCCGCGGCCATTCGATCGTGACGCTGCGGCTGGACATCGGCGCGCGCATTCCGCTGGCGACCACCGCGATGGGCCGCGCCTATCTTGCTGCGGCGCCGGAGAACGTGCGGCTGGCGCTGGAGGAACGCATCCAGGCTCTCGACCCGATCGCCTGGCCGCGCATCGAAAAAGGCATTCGCCAGGCCTGCAGCGACTTCGCCGAGAGTGGCGCCGTCGGTTCCTTCGGCGAATGGCAAAAGGAGATCAACGGCATCGCCGTGCCCTTCCAGCCGGGCGGCGGGCTGCCGCTGATGGTGATCAATGCGGCGGGGCCGGCGCAGAGCATGTCGCGCGACACGCTGTGGGACGAGGTCCGGCCCCGGCTGATCGAGATGGTGCGCGAGATCGAGCAGGGACTGGGCGCGCGCCGGTGACTCCTCCTTCCTAGGGTTGCCACGGATGGCTTTCGAGCCATTGCGGAGTGGAAAATTGATGGTATCGATACCAATCACTGCATTGAAATCTTCATGATCCACTCTCGTCCGCTGGACCTGATCACCATGGGCCGCACCATCGTCGACGTGTATGGCGACCAGGTCGGCGCTCGCCTCGAAGACGTCTCGTCGTTTTCAAGATACGTCGGCGGATGCCCCGCCAACATTGCCATCGGCACGGCGCGTCTCGGGTTGCGCGTTGGCCTGATCACGCGCGTCGGCGACGATCACAATGGCCGCTTCCTGCGCGAGAGCCTGCAACGCGAGGGCGTGGATACGCACTGCGTGGTGCCCGACTCGCAGCGCCTGACAGCCGTGGCCTTTCTCGGCATCCGGAACAAGGACAGCTTTCCGTTGCTGCACTACCGCGAGAACTGCGCCGACATGGCGATCGCGCCCGGCGACTACACGGAGGAGTACATCGGCTCGGCGCGCGCCCTTCTCGTCTCGGGTTCGCACCTGACGACCGATGCAGCAGCGGCCAACATCGGTTCTGCCGTCGAACGTGCGAAAGCACGCGGAACGAAGGTGATCTTCGATATCGATTACCGCCCGGTGTTCTGGGGCCTGGTGTCGCGCGACGGCGGCGAAAGCCGCTACGTCGATTCCTCGCGGGCGACCGAAGCAAGCCAGCGCTTCATGTCTCGCTTCGACCTTGTCGTGGGCACCGAAGAAGAGATTCATATCGCCGGGGGTGACATCGATACCATCAAGGCACTCAGGGCCATCCGGCGCTTGACTGCAGCGCCGATCATCCTCAAGCGCGGTGCCGCAGGCTGCGTGGTGTTCCCCGGCGACATTCCGTCGCGCGTGGAGGATGGTGTGGTCGGCCCCGGCTTCCCGGTGGAGGTGTTCAACGTGGTGGGCGCCGGGGACGGCTTCATGTCTGGATTTCTTTCGGGCTGGCTGCGCGACATGCCATGGGCCGAATGCTGCCGCCGGGGGAACGCCACAGGCGCCCTGGTGGTGTCGCGCCACGGATGCTCGCCTGCGTCGCCGACCACCCAGGAACTGGACTGGTTCCTCCGCGAAGGCCAGCACGACCATGCGCTGCATCGCAGCGAGTACCTCGCCTACCTGCACCGCACAACCACGCGACGGCCACGGCCATCGACGGTGTTCGTGATGGCGGCGGATCACGTGGCGCCCTTCGAGGGGCTGCCGTGCGCCGAGGGGCGCAGCATTGCGGGACTGAAGTGCCTGATTGCCGAAATAGCGCTGCGGATGGCTCGCCATCGACCGGAAGTCGGCGTGCTGTTCGACGATGGCGCGGGCGAGGACGCGTTGCATCGCATCGGCGCCGATATCGCCTGGGTGGGCCGCAAGATCGAACGGACGGGCCCAGCGCCGCTGCGACTTCAGGATGACCTGCCGGCCGCGGTCCAACTGGCGCATTGGCCGCGCCATCACATCGTCAAGTGCCTGGTGCCGATGGAGGACGAAGAAAGCCGCGCGCTCCAGGAAGAGCGCTTGCGCGAGCTGTATGCCGCCACGTCCATGTACGGCATGGAACTGCTGCTCGAACTGGTGCACCCCGACACGGCGCAGGACGCGCGTGCCGCCGAACGGCGCATCCGGGCCATCCAGGCACTCGGGGTCAAGCCCGATTGGTGGAAACTGCCCGCCTTTTCCGACGCCGGCGCGTGGGACACCATCGAACAGGCGATCTGCAATGACAACCCGATGTGCCGTGGGATCCTGCTGCTCGGCGGTGGCCGTTCCCCGGAAGAACTGGCCAAGGCATTCACGGCGGCCAGCGGCCGCCCTCTGATGCGCGGGTTCGCCGTAGGCCGAACACTGTTCATGGTGCCCGCCACCGCATGGCTTGCCGGGAAGATTGAAGACGACATCTTCGAGAAGTCGCTGATCGCGGGCTTCGAGGCGCTGGTTGCCGCATGGAACTGCAACGGTGGCCAAGGCAAGGCGCAGCATGCCTCCGCCGCGGCGGGCATCGTCCAGGAGGAGCGCGCATGAGGCAGACCGGCCTGGCACGGTTCGCCGCCAGCATCGGCCCAATCGTTGCGCTCGTGCTGCTGTGGTGGATCGCCACCGGCCCGCTCCGATGGATCGACGCCGCGCGCTTCCCTGACCCGGCTACCTTTCTCAGCTCGCTCAGGCAGATCACCCTGGACGGCTACGCTGGCGGCGACCTCGCAAAGCATGTGGGCACCAGCACCTGGCTGGTGGTCCGCGGATTCGCACTGGCCGTGGTGTTCGGCATCGGAATGGGATTGGCAGTGTCGCTGTCGGCCTTCTGGCGCGACTTCCTGATGCCTATCTTCAACTTCTTGCGTCCGGTGCCGCCGCTGGCCTGGATCCCGTTGGCGCTGCTGTGGTTCGGGCTTGGCGACGCATCCAAGCTGTTCGTCATGGCCATGGCTGCATCGATTCCGCTGGTCATCAACACGGCCACCGGCGTCGAGCAGATCGACCGCACGCTGCTGGCGGCAGCCCGCGTCAATGGTGCGCGCGGCTGGATATGGCTGCGCCATGTGATCCTGCCCGGCGCCATGCCGCATATCGCCATCGGCTTGCGCCTGGCGCTGCAGACCTCGTGGACCGTCATCGTCGCGGCCGAGCTGCTGGGGGCGATCTGGGGCGTGGGCAAGGTGCTGACGGCCGGAAAGGATGATGTCTACCCCGGAATGATCCTCGTCGGCATGGTCACCGTCGCCATCTTGGGAATGCTCAGCAGCCTGCTGCTGACCTGGGCGGAAAGGTGGGTGATGCCATGGAGGAAGCGCTGATGGCGCGCGCCCGGCGCCCGGGTCCCGCATCGGTCTCGCCGCCGGCGCGTCGCCAGCGCGCGAACGTGCTGATCGCGGCCGACGTGCCGCCGCGCCGCTGGATCGGGGCCCTGGGCATCGCGGCCTTTCTCGCGGCCTGGCAGGTGGTGGCGATGCAGGTCGATGAGCGAAGCACGCTGGCCACGCCCGTCGCTGTCGTCGCGGCATTCATCGACATGCTGCACCAGCCGTTTGCGGGCTCGACCCTCCAGGCGCACCTGCTTGCGAGCCTGCGCCGGTTCGGCGCAGGCTTCGGCCTGGCGGCGATCGTGGGCATTCCGCTGGGCCTGGCGATGGGGTGGAACCGCTGGCTCGAAACGGTGATCCAGCCCATCTTCAATCTTCTGCGCTTCATCGCGCCCATCGCCTGGGTGCCGTTTGCCGTACTGTGGTTCGGCACCGGCTTCGGGGGACCGGTGCTCATCATCTTCTCGGGCGCCTTCCCCGCATGCGTCATCGGTGCCTACGGCGGCGCGCGCATGGTGGACCCGCGCCTGCAGGAGGCGGCGCGCATGCTGGGAGCGAGTCACCTGCGCATCCTCCTGGAGGTGGTGGTGCCGAGCGCAGTCCCGTCCATGGTCGCTGCGCTGCGCGTGGCGGCTGGCAACGCCTGGCAGTCGCTCGTTGGCGCCGAATTGATCGTGGCCACCTCCGGCGTGGCCTACCTCATGGTTCGCGGGCAGATGAACCGCACCATCGTCATCGTCCTGGTCGGCATGCTCGCCATCGGCCTGGTCGGTTTGCTGCTCGAGGTGCTGTTCCGGCACCTGGAGCGGTACGTGCAGCGGCGGCTCGGCTCGACCGTTTCGTGATCGCGCCGGCAGCTGTCGGCGATCCCTTTCCAAGTTCGCAAGGAGACACAAATGACATTCAAGCTTCAACCTCATCACCTCACCCGCCGCCTGGCGTTGGCCGCTCTCGCCATGAGTGCCTTGGCCGGTCCTTCGCTCGCGGCCGAGCCGACTCCCGTCAACGTCAGCTACCAGGTCACCATCCATGGTGTCCCGCTGCAGCTCGCCGACGACAACGGCTGGTGGGCTGAAGCGGGCCTCAAGCCGGGCAACATGACTTCGTTCGTGGCCGGTGCCCAGCAGGTGGCGGCAGTGCCGTCCAAGACATGGGACATCGGCCTGATGGGGGGCCCGCCGGCATTGCTGGGCGCTTCGCGCTTCAATCTGCAGACCGTGCTCATCCTGATCGATGATTCACGGGCCAACGGCGTGGTGGCCCGGGCGACCGACTACAGTGCGATCAAGAGCGACCCTGTCAAGGCTCTCAAGGGGAAGCAGTACCTCGTGCCTGCCAACTCCACCTCGGACTATGCGGCGCAGGCCTGCTTCGCCAAGCTGGGGCTCAAGCCAGGGGATGTGAAGGCGGTCAACATTGCTCCCGGCGCCATCGTCGACGCCTTCAAGGGCAGCGACATTCCGGTGGGCGCCGTCTGGTATCCGCACTTCGCCCGCATCGAAAAGACCGGCGGCAAGCTCCTTTGCGACGGGCAGAGCGCAGGCGTGCTGGTGACCGGCAATATGGTGGTGCGCCCCGAATACCTCACGGAGAACCTCGATACGGTTGCGCGCTTCGCGGCCATGTTCCTGCGCGGGATGAACGTCATGCGCGCCGACCGCGCGGCAACGCTCGCATCAATGAAGAAGTTCTATGACAAGGGCGGCGTGAGCCTCTCGCCCGAGGAGATGACCGGCGAAATCGAGACGCGCAGCTACTGGAGCCTCGACGAGCAACTCAAGTGGTTCGACCGCTCCGCCGGACCGGGCAAGCTCGACCAGGAGAGCACTCGGCTGGCGCAGTTCTTCAAGGGTGCCGGCACCATTCCCGACGTGCTGGACGCCAAGGCCTATATCAATCCTACCGTGCTGAACTACATCAACAGCCACCCGAAGCTCAAGGCCTTTGCCGAGGGAAAGCCAGGCGCACTATGAGTCCATCTTCCATCGGCGCTCCGCAGGGTGGCATCGACAGCCTCGTCGGGCTCGTTGCACTGGTGACCGGCGCCGGACAGGGCATCGGTTTCGCGACGGCGGCGCAATGCGCGCGCCGCGGAGCGGACATTGCGATCGTGGACCTCGATCACGGATCGGCGGAACGCGCGGCGCTTGCGCTGCAACGCCGGTTCGGCGTCCGCACGACATGGGCAGGTGCGAACGTCGTCGACGCCGAGGCCGTGCGTACAGCCATCGCCCGATGCGAGGCGGACCTGGGGCACATCGACGTGCTCGTCAACGCGGCGGGCATCATGACGCCTCGCCTGGCGGGGGTCGCGGACATGCCCATCGACGATGTGCAGGCCATGTTCGACGTGCACGTACGGGGTACCTACCTGTGTAGCCAGGCCGTGATACCCGCCATGGCCGGCAGAGGCTTCGGACGCATCATCAACATCTCCTCGGTGCTTGGCGTGCTCGGCCTGCCATTTCGCAGTGGCTACGCCATCGCCAAGCACGCCATCAACGGCTTCACCAAGTCCCTGGCGGTGGAAGTCGCGCGGCGGGGGATCACGGTCAATGCAGTAGCGCCCGGGTACATCCTGACCGAAACGCTCCAGGCGCGGCTGGATGCCGGAATGCTCGACTACGCGCCCTACGCCGACCGCGCTCCGGCGGGCCGCTGGGGCTTGCCGGAAGAGATCGGCCATGCCATCGCCTTCTTCGCCTTGCCGGCCTCTGGGTTCATCACGGGCACCTTGTTGCCTGTCGATGGCGGCTACACCATGCGCGGCGACCCGGGAGAAGCCATCGGCGAAGCATTGCCGGTGGAAGCGCTCCGGCATATTCAGGCCCGCTTCTTCGCAGACCCGGCAGGGGCGACATGACCGCAGTGCGAACGGCCATCCATGCAGCGGTGTGGGGTCCTGACTGGAGCCCGGCCGGTCTGACACCCACGCTGGCACAAGCCGCTGCCATCGGCTACGACCACGTGGTCGTGCCCTTGCGGCGCTTCGAGGACATCGAGCCGCAGGCGCTCGCGCGACTGTTCGAGACCGAAGGCCTTGCACCGCTCAACACCTGTGGACTTTCGCCGGACAAGGACATCGGCGACGCGGACCCTGCCGTGCGCGCGCAGGGCATCGAGCATCTCTGCCAGGCCATCGCCCTGGCACGCGACATGGGCTCCAGCCAGATCGGCGGCGTCCTCTACGGCCCCATTCACAAGGCCATGCGGCCCTTGTCCGGCGACGCCTTCGCGCGGGCAGCCGAATCGATGCACCACCTTGCCGAGCATGCCGCAAGGTCGGGCGTGCGCCTGGCGCTGGAAGTCGTCAATCGCTACGAGACGCCGTTGCTGTACAACACGCGCCGCGCGCTGGCCTTCCTCGAGGCCGTTGCACACGACAACGTCTACCTGCACCTCGATACCTTCCATATGAGCATCGACGAATCCGATCCGGTCGCCGCCATCGAGGCTGCCTTGCCGCGGCTGGCTTACCTCGAACTCGACCAGAGCCATCGCGGCGATGCATTCGAAGGATCGCTCGATCTCACCCGCCTGGTGCGGGAGGCCGCGAAACTCGGCTATCGCGGCATCGTCGGCGTCGAGGCGTTCTCGCGACAGCTGCTCGCGCCCGACCACGCCGACGCCTTGGCGGTCTGGGAAGAGCGCTTTGCCGACAGCAGCGCCGTCGCATCCAACTTCATGCAGGTCATCCGCAGCGGGTACGCCCGATGAAACTGCCCAAGCGATCTTCGCTGACGATGCGTGACGTCGGCCTGCATGCCGGCGTCTCGCCGATCACCGTTTCGCGGGTGCTGGCCAACCATGGCTCCGTGACGACGGAGACTCGCGAAGCCGTGCTGCGGGCCGTCTCCGAGCTCGGCTACGTGCCCGACTTCACCGCCCGCGCGCTCTCCAGGCGGGGAAGCAAGCTGGTCGCACTGATACTGCCCAACATCGCGAACTCGGTCTTTGCCGAGACCGTCCACGGCATCAATGACGTGCTGAACAGCGCTGGCTTCTCGCTGATCATTGCGCACAGCGGATACGACGCGCAGCGCGAGGAGGAACTGCTGCGCGGGCTGCTCGGCTACCGCCCCGACGCCGTCGTCCTTACCGGCTTCAGCCACACCCGTGCCACGCGCACCATGCTGCGGAAGGCGGGCATGCCCGTCGTGGAGACATGGAACGTAGGACCCGAACCGATGGATGTCGCGGTTGGATTCTCCAATTTCAAGGCGGCCCTCGAGATGACGCGATACCTGATCGCCAAGGGTCACACCCGGCTGGCGTACCGCGGCGGCACCCAGACCGACAACGAGCGTACGCGTGCCCGTGAGGAGGGATTCCGGCAGGCACTCGCCGAGGCCAACCTGCCGGCGACCGAGGACTGGATCGGATCGGCGCCCATGGAGCTGGAGAGCGGCGCGGAGCTGGCCCGCGAATTTCAGGCGATGCCGCCGGGCAAGAAGCGTCCGCAAGCCATCTTCATCGCCAGCGACATGATCGCCGCCGGCTTCGTGCTCGAAGCCGCGCAGCTCGGCATTCGCGTTCCGCAGGACGTGGCCATTGCCGGCTTCGACGACACGCCCCTCGGCCGGGCGATCCGTCCGCAGTTGACGACCGTCAACGTCCGTCAGCGCGAGATCGGCCGCAAGGCCGGCGAGCTGGCCTTGCGCCGCCTGCGCGGCGAGACGATTGAAAACCCCGTGCACGATGTCGGCTTCGAGATCGTGCCCCGAGACAGCGCCTGAACCACCAGGCATGAGGATTGTCATGAGCGATATCCAGTTTCAACGAGTCGAACGCGTGTTCACGCGTGCCGGCGCCGCCACCGCAGTTCTGAGCGACATCGACCTGCATGTGCGTGACCGCGAGTTCGTGGCGGTCGTCGGGCCGTCGGGCTGCGGCAAGACCACGCTGCTGCGGCTTGCTGCCGGCCTGGACGCACCCACGTCCGGCCAGGTGCACGTCGGCGGAAAGAACGTCGAGGGTCCTGGCCCGGACCGCGCCGTGGTGTTTCAGCAGTTCGCCCTTTTCCCGTGGAAGACCGTGGCGGAGAACATCGCCTTCGGCCTGCGCTGCAAGGGCATGCCCGAAGCCGAGCGGCAGGAGCGCGTACGCCATTTCCTGCAGCTCATGGGCCTGCAAGGAAGGGAAGATGCCTACCCCCACCAGCTGTCGGGCGGCATGCAGCAGCGGGTCGCGATCGCCCGCGCCTATGCCCTCGAACCCGACGTCCTGCTGATGGACGAGCCCTTCGGCGCCCTCGACGCACAGACGCGCACGGTCATGCAGGAAGAGCTCCTGCGCCTTTGCGCCATCGCGCCACGCACGGTCATGTTCATCACCCATGCGGTCGAGGAGGCGGTGTACCTGGCCGATCGGGTTGTGGTGATGAGCCGCAATGGCGGCGAGATCGTGGCTGACATCGACGTGGCCAAGATCCGCCAGGCGGAGCGATGGTCGGCGCACGAGCGCATCGAGGACGTGATGGACCTGCCCAGCTTCGTCGAGATCAGGGGCCGGGTCTGGAAGATGTTGCGCGAGCAGGACTTCCAGACCATCGCCAGCGAGATGGCGTGACGCCCATGAGTCACGAGATCGACGGCCTCGCCGAAGGCTTCATCGATGTCGATGGCGTGCGATTGCACTACGTACGCTGCGGGCAAGGCACACCACTCGTGCTGATTCACGGCTGGCCGGAGTTCTGGCGGACCTGGCGCAAGATCATCCCGCTGCTGGCACGGAACCACGACGTCATTGCCTACGACCTCCGAGGTTTCGGCGAGTCCGACAAGCCGGCAGGCGAAGCATCCGAAAGCTATTCGCTCGATCTGCACATTGCCGATCTGGCAGGCTTGATCGACGGCCTCGAACTCGAAGGCGTCGGCCTGGTGAGCCACGACTCGGGCGCGAACATCGCCCAGGGCTACGCACGCAGGGAGCCCGCCCGCTTGTCCGGCCTGTTCTTCTTCGACTGCCCCTATCCCGGGATCGGGGAAAGATGGGCAGACCCTCGCGTCATCCGGGAGTCCTGGTACCAGTATTTCAATCAGCTGCCCTGGGTCGCAGAGTGGCTGTCGGCCGACCGTGCCGCCTGCAGGCGCTATCTCAAGCATTGCTTCGATCATTGGTCGCATGCGCCCGGGGCCTTCGACGAGGACCTCGAAGCGTGGGTCGACACCTACCTGCGCCCGGGCAATCTCCAGGGCAGCTTCAACTGGTACAAGGCCATGCAGCCCTACCGCGAGCGCCTGATGCGCGAAGGCCCGCCTTCCCTGTCCCGCATTGAAACCCCGACCTGTGTGCGCTGGGGTGCCAGCGACCCTGTGCTGTTGCCCGAGTTCGTCGACAGGCTGGGCGACTATTTTTCCGACGTGGATGTCGCCATCGTCGAGAACGCGGGCCACTTCGTGGCTTTCGAGCGTCCCGACCATGCCGCTGCCGAGATCCTTCACTTCTTCGACAAGCGCAAGCAAGCCGCACCACCCCATCGATTTGAGGACCTGCCTTGACCTTCTATTCCGAAAAGACAATTCTCATCACCGGCGGCGCCGGGGGCATCGGCGTGGAGAGCGCGCGCGTTTTCCTCGAAGCAGGTGCGCGCGTCCGTCTGGTGGACCGCTCGACCGACGCGCTGGAGCGTGCGGCGCAAGCGCTGGGCGCACCCGGAGAGCTGCAGGTCCAGACGAACGGGTTGGCGGACCAGGAGGACTGCATGCGGGCCCTGACCGATGGCCCTCTTCCCTACGCACTGGTCCATCTGGCAGGCATTTCGTTGCCCGACCCGGAGGACACGGCCGATCTGACCCTGTTCGACGAGACGATGTCGGCCAACGTGCGCAACGGCTACCAGCTGGGGCGCCTGTTCCATGCACATTGCGCTGGAACTGCGGAGCTGCCGACGCGAGTGGTCTTCGCCTGCTCGCTGGCGTTTCGCCGGGGCGGACTTGACCGCATTGCCTATTCGGCCGCCAAGGGCGCGATCGCCGGAATGGTGCGGGCCATGACGCGCCGATTTGCCCCGGCGGTGCACGTCAATGCGGTTGCACCCGGCATCATCCTGACGCCGATGTCGCGTCAATTGATTGCCGATCGGGCCGACAAGCTGATGTCCGAGATTCCGATCCGGCGCTTCGCCGAACCTCGCGAAGTCGCCACCGTCATCGAGTTCCTGTGCAGTCCGGCATCGAGTTACGTCAACGGGCAGATCATCAACGTCGACGGCGGAACGATTCATTCATGAACGGACGCCTGGAGGGTCGACGGGTCCTGGTCACCCAGGCCGACGAATGCTGCGGCGAAGGGATCGTCGAGGTCTTCCGGGAAGCGGGAGCGCATGTCATCGCCGACACGCGCGACCTGTCGCCACCGCTCGCTGCCGATGCCCTGGTGCGCGAAGCCGGGCACGTCGACGTGCTGATCGCGAACCTTGCAGTTCCCTTCAAGGCAGGGCCAGCCGTCGACGGCAGCGACGATGAGATGCAGCGGATGATGGCGGCGCTGTACTACCCATTGCACCGCCTCGTGCGCGCGGTGTTGCCCCAGATGATCGAAAGACGCAGCGGCAAGATCGTGGTGGCCGGCAGTGCCAATGCCCTGCGCGGCCGTCCCGGCGGCGTCGCCATGTACGCCGCCGCCCGAGGCGCGCAGCTGGCATACATGCGCAACGTGGCCTTGGAGGTCGCGCCGGATGTTCATGTCAACGCCACCGCGCAGACCTTCATCGACAACCCCACCTATTTTTCGGCCCAGTATCAGCAGACGGAGGAGTTTCGAGAGCGCCTTGCCGAGTGCCCGGCGGGGCGACTGGGAACGCAGCGTGATTGCGGCCAGGCCATGCTGTTCCTCGCGGGGCGGGAAAGCGATTTCATGTACGGCCAGACCTTGCCGGTCGCGGGTGGATGGGTGGCCTGATCCCGCCTATTTCTCGCGCACGAAGCCGATCGCGTCGAGCAGCTGCTTCTCGCGCTGCGTCGACTCGGCCGCGAACTGCTGGTAGCGCGCCGAACTCATGTAGACCGGCTCCATGTAGTACTGGGCCAGCGCGGTGCGGAAGCCCGGCTGCTCCATCGCCTGCTTGAAGGCATCGTGCAGCTTGCCCACCACGGCGGCGGGCGTGTTCTTCGGTACGGCGAGTCCCCAGGCGGCGGATGGCGGTGGGATGTCGATGCCCGCTTCTTTCAAGGTGGGCACATCGGGGAAGCGGCTCATGCGCTTCTCGCCGAAGGTGACCAGCAGGCGCAGCTTGCCGCTCTCTACATAGGGGCCCCAGCCCGAGGTCTCGGCCGCGGACATCACGTGCTCGCCCACCACCGCGTTCAGCGACTCCGACGTGCCCTTGTAGGGCACATGGCTCAGCTTGATGTTCTTGATGCGCGCCACCTGCTCCATGGCCAGGTGCTGCGCGAGGTAGGCGCCGGGCGTGGCGTAGGTCAGCTCGCCGGGATGCGTCTTCGCGTAGGCGACGTAGTCGTCCATGGTCTTGATCGGCGACGACGCCGGCACCACGATGCCGTAGACGAAGGAGGTGAGGCCGATCACGTAGCGCAGGTCCGTGGCCGGGTTCCAGTTGATGGTGCCGGTGTAGGGCAGTCGGAACAGGTTGGCGGGGATCACGCCCACGGTGTAGCCGTCGGGCTGCGCGCCTTGCAGCAGCTGGGCCGGCATCAGTCCGGCCGCACCCGGCTTGTTCTCGATCACGACCGGCTGCCTGAGGATCTTCGAGACGTCCTCCGCCAGCACGCGCATGGGCGAATCGGTCGAGCCGCCCGGCGGGAAGCCGAGCATGATCTTGATGGGACGGGCCGGGTAGCCCGATGCATCCTGCGCCCATGCAGTCGAGGCCGGGCCTGCCAGCGTGTACATCGCCGCGATGGCCGCGGCTCCCAGGAATCGCCATGTCGTCGTCATCTCTGTCTCCTGTTGAATGGGCGCGATGCCGTCCACTGCGGCTCAGCCCGAGGTGTCACGGATTTTTACTGGGCGACGGCGCCCTGGCGCGCGATCTCTTCCTCGACTTCGCGCAGACGGTCCTTGCCGAAGAAGATCTCGTCGCCGACGAAGAAGGTCGGCGAGCCGAAGGCGCCGCGCTCGAACGCCGACTGGGTGTTGGCCATGAGCGTGCCCTTCACTTCCGGGTCCTGCGTACCGGCGTACACGCGCGGGCCGTCGAGCCCCGCCTCGTTCAGCGTGCGCACGATGACCTCGGCGTCTTCCATGTTGCGGCCCTCCTCCCACATGGCCACGTAGACGGCCTCTACATAAGGCTCGAAGCAGCCCTGCTTCTGTGCGGCCACCGCGCCGCGCATGATCTGCAAGGTGTTCACTGGCCAATGGGGGTTGTGCCGGTAGCGATCGATTCGGTGCTTCGCGATGAAGCGCTTCATCTCGAGCTGGTCGTAGGCGCGCTTGTTCGGAATGCCGGCGAAGGCCTCCGCCGGCGAGCGGTTGCCGCTGAGCTTGAAGATGCCGCCCAGCAGCACGGGAACGTACTCGAACTTCACGCCCGTACGCCCCTCGATCGACGGGATCACGCGGTGGCACAGGTAGGCATTGGGACTGCCGAAGTCGAACAGGAATTGCACGGGGATGGTCATGGCGCTGCTCCTTTCCTCTTCCGTCTCACCAGCTTTCCAGCCAGGGGCGCAGCTCGGTCTCGTGCGTCCAGGCGTTGCGCGGCTGCTGGTGGATCTGCCAGTAGGCGTCGGCGATGCTGTCGGGCTGCAGGATGCCGTCCTGCTCCTTCAGCGCGTAGCGCTCGGGGAATGTGGTGCGGATGAACTCGGTGTCGATGGCGCCGTCGATCACCGGATGCGCCACGTGGATGCCCTTGGGCCACAGCTCGCGCGCCATGCTCTGCGCCAGCGCGCGCAGCGCATGCTTGGCGCCCGCGAAGGCGGCGTAGCCGTCGCGCCCCCGCAGGCTGGCGGTGGCGCCGGTGAAGATGATGGTGCCGCGTCCACGCGGCAGCATCGCCTTGGCGACCTCGCGCCCCATCAGGAAGCCGCCGAAGCAGGCCATTTCCCACACCTTGTGATAAACGCGGGCGGTGGTCTCGGTGATGCCGAAGCGCACGTTGGCGCCGATGTTGAACACCGCCACCTCGATCGGGGCGATCTCGCGCTCGATCTGCTCGACCAGTGCGACCATTTCTTCTTCCTTGCGCGCATCGCTGCCGAAGCCGTGCGCCTGGCCGCCCTCGGCCTTGATCTGGTCGACCAGCGGCTGCAGCTTGTCGGCCTGCCGACGCGTGACGCAGGCGATGTAGCCCTCGCGCGCGAAGCGGCGCGCAATGGCGCCGCCGGTGGCGTCGCCGGCGCCGATGACGAGGATGGCTTTCTTGTCGCTCATGTTCGGTCTCCTTGGATGGTTACGGAATCGTGCGCTCAGGCGGTCATCTGCGCCAGGGCGCCGCGGTACTCGCGGGTCATGCGCCGGACCAGCTCTGCCGTGGGCAGCACTTCGTCGATGTTGCCCACGCCTTGCCCTGCGCCCCAGACGTCCTTCCAGGGCTTGACGCGCTTGGTGCCGAAGTTCATCGATGTCTTGTCGGCCGTCGGCAATTGGTCAGGGTCCAGGCCGGCGGCAGCGATGCTGCGCGTCAGGTAGTTCCCGTGCACGCCGGTGAAGAGCGGCGTGTAGGTCACCTCGGCCGCGGCGCTGTCGACGATCATCTGCTTGTAGGCGGCCTGGGCATTGGCCTCCGGCGTGGCGATGAAGCGGGTGCCGACATAGGCCAGGTCGGCGCCCATCGCCAGCGCCGCCGCCACGTGCGCGCCGGAGGTGATCGAGCCCGACAGCGCGATCGGGCCGTCGAAGAAGCGTCGCACCTCGGCCACGAGCGCGAAGGGGCTCATCGTGCCGGCATGGCCGCCGGCCCCCGCGCACACCAGGATGAGGCCGTCGACACCTGCCGCGAGCGCCTTCTGCGCATGCTTGATATTGGTCACGTCATGGAAGACGAGGCCGCCGTAGGCATGCACCGGCGCCACGTAATCAGTGGGCGCCGACAGGCTGGTGATGACGATCGGCACGCGGTGCTTCACGCACAGGTCCATGTCGTGGTCGAGCCGATCGTTGGAAGCATGAATGATCTGGTTGACCGCGAAGGGCGCAATGCGGCGCGCGGGCTCGGCGGCGCGGGCTGCGTCCAGTGTCGCCGTGATGTGCGCGAGCCATTCGTCCAACACCTCCTTCGGCCGTGCATTGAGCGCGGGGAAGGAGCCCACCACGCCCGCCAGGCACTGGGCCAGCACGAGGTCGGGGTTGGAGATGATGAACAGCGGCGAGCCGATCAACGGCAGCGCGAGCTTGTCTTTCAGGAGCGCGGGGAGTGCCATGCTGGATCCTTGGTGGCTTCGGTAATGGACTTCGGGGAACACCGCGGAACCGGCTTTGCCGGGGCCGCTGGTGTTGCCCCCGGTAGGGGTGGGCGGCTACACGAAGTGAGCCAACCTGGGGGTGAGCGTCATTTCAGGCGCTGCAGGGCCAGGGTTTTCAGTTCGCTCTTCAGGATCTTGCCGGTCGGTGCGGCCGGTAGCTGGGCGAGGAAGCGGATCTCGCTCGGCACCTTGTAGGGCGACAGCCGCTCGCGCAGGTACTGGCGCATGGCCTCCTCGCCCGGCTGTGCGTCCGACACCAGTTCGACGAAGGCGACCACCTCCTCGTTGTGATCCACCGTGCGCCCCACCACCGCCGACTGCAGCACCGCCGGATGGCCGTTGAGGACCTGCTCGACCTCCACCGGATAGACGTTGAAGCCCGAGCGGATGATCAGCTCCTTGCTGCGGCCGACGATGTGCAGCGCGCCGTCGGCGTCGCGGCGCGCCATGTCGCCGGTGTTGAACCAGCCCTCGCCGTCGATCACCTCGCGCGTCAGCGCTTCGTTGCGGTAGTAGCCCTTCATGAGGTTGGGGCCGCGCACCCGCAGCTCGCCGATTTCGCCGCTGGCCTGCTCGGCGCCCGAGGCCACGTTCACCACGCGCGTCTGCACGCCCGGCAGTGCGAAGCCGACGGTGCAGTCCTGCCGCGGGGCCTCGATGCGGGTCTGCGCGACGGTGGGCGCAGTCTCGGTCAGGCCGTAGCCGTTGTGCAGCGGCAGCCCCAGCGCGGCCTCGACGCCGGCCTTCAGGCTGGGTGTGAGCGGCGAGCCGACCACGCACGCGAAGCGCAAGGCCGGCGCTTGCAGCGCCCCGCCGTTGTCGCAAGCCCGGTCCAGCAGCTTGGCGAACATCGCCGGCACGCCGGTGAAGGCGGTCACACCCTGCTGCGCCAGCGCTTGTGCCAGCGCGGCCGGCGAGAAGCGCGCCTCCAGCAGCAGTGCCGCTCCGCTGGCGATGCAGCCGAGGAACTGGGTCGACAGGCCCACCACATGCGCCATCGGGAGCACGCCGTAGATCAGGTCGCCCGGGCCGAGGCCGCGGATGGTGCGCGCACTGGCCGCCGCGAACATCAGGTTGGCATGCGTGAGCATCACGCCCTTGGGCGCGCCCGAGGTGCCGGAGGTGTAGATCAGCGCGGCGACCTGCTCCTGTGGCGCCTGCGCGCAGGGCTCGGGCTGCACATCGGCCGCCAGCGGGCCGACCCAGAGGGTACCGACCGCGCCCCAGGCCCGCGCCACGGCGCCGTGCCGCTCGGCGTGCTTCTGCGCATCGGCCGACACATGGCAGGTGTAGATCACGCGGCGGGCGCCGGCGTGCTCGATGAAGGTGTCGATCTCGCGCGCCGAGAGCCGCGCGTTGACGACGATCGACCAGGCGTCCAGCCGGCTGAGGGCCAGCACCAGCACGCCGATGGCCGCGCAGTTCTCGCCCACCACCAGCACGCGGTCGCCGGCACGCACCTGCAGCTCGGACAGCTGGCGGGCCGCCGATTCGGAGGCTTCCTTCAGGTCGAAGTAGCTGAGCGCCAGGTCGCCGTCTTTCAGCGCCAGCGCATCGGGCTGGGTATGCGCCCAGCCCTCCAGCAGGTGATGAATGCGCGTGGGCGCCGGGGTGACGCCGGGTGCAAAACTCGTCATGTCTCCGTCCTGTCGTTCTCGCCAGAAAGGCGGTTCCGTGGAATCTTATTCCGCCAAGCAGTTTTTTGAACCGGAAATGAGCAGACTTGAAAAGCTCGGTACTGCATAGCGGAACAAAGGTGGGCACGGTGCGCGCCAGCGGGGCCTGCGGCGATGCACAGCCCAGGGCGGCGAGACGCCACGCGCCCCTTGAGGACAATCCCCCGGCACGTGCCAGACAACAGTGATAATGATTCGTATCAGCGCCCAAGAGCGCGGATCGTCGCCACACCCCCAAAATTCCCCGGAGGACCCCATGAGCCCTGTTTCGCGCGCCCGCAGCGCCCGCACCCTGACCGGCCTCGCGCTCGCCTGCGCTGGCTGGCTCGCCGCCCCGGCCTTTGCCGCCGACGAAGTCACGCTCTACACCACACGCGAGCCCGGCCTGATCCAGCCGCTGCTCACGGCCTTCAGCACGCAGAGCGGCGTCAAGGTCAACACGGTGTTCATCAAGGACGGGCTGCTCGAACGCGTGAAGGCCGAGGGCGCCCGCTCTCCGGCCGACGTGCTGATGACGGTGGACATCGGCAACCTGATCGACCTGGTCGAGGGCGGCGTCACGCAGCCGGTGAAGTCGGCGGCACTCGAGTCGGCGATTCCTGCCAACCTGCGCGGCGCCGATGGCCAGTGGTTTTCCCTGTCGATGCGCGCGCGCGTGCTTTATGCCGACAAGCGCCTGCCCATCACCTCCTTCCGCTACGAGGACCTTGCCGACCCCCAGTACAAGGGCAAGGTCTGCATTCGCGCGGGCCAGCATCCCTACAACACGGCGCTGATCGCCTCGCTGATCGCGCACGACGGCGAGGCCAAGGCCGAGCAGTGGCTGCGCGGCGTCAAGGCGAACCTGGCGCGCAAGGCCACCGGCGGCGACCGCGACGTGGCACGCGACATCCTGGGCGGCATCTGCGACGTCGGCCTGGCCAACTCCTACTACGTAGGCCAGATGAAGAGCGCCAAGGAAGGCAGCGACGCGCGCAAGTGGGGCGAGGCCATCAAGGTGATCCGCCCGACCTTCGCCAATTCGAAGAGCGGCGGCACGCACGTCAACGTCAGCGGCGCCGCCGTCGCGAAGAACTCGCCGCAGCGCGCCAATGCCGTCAAGCTGCTCGAGTTTCTGGTGTCCGAGCCGGCGCAGGCCTTCTATGCCGAGACCAACTTCGAGTACCCGGTACGCAAGGGCGTGGCGCTCGATTCGATCACCGCGTCCAGCATTGGCGAGTTGAAGGTCGATCCGCTGCCCATTACCGAGATTGCCAAGTACCGCAAGCAAGCCAGCGCGCTGGTGGACAAGGTCGGCTTCGACCAGTGACGACGGGTCGACGGGTTTCCCCTGGGCGCGGCAGCCCTCTCGGAGCTCAGCGAGGACACGCGGTGCCGAGCGCGGGGGCATGAGCATGAGGGCGGTCGGGCCGCTCTGGCGCGCTGCATCGGTCCTCATCGCCTTGGGCGTGCTCGCGCCGGTGCTCAGCCTGGCATGGCTGGCCTTCGGCGCCGACTTCTCGCACTGGACCCACCTCGCGCGGCACGTGCTGCCGCAGGCCGCGCTCAACACTGCGCTGCTGCTCGCCGGCGTGGGCGCGCTGGTGCTGGTGATCGGCACCGGCTGCGCCTGGCTGGTCACCGTCTGCGATTTTCCGGGCCGCCGGGTGCTGCATTGGGCGCTGCTGCTGCCGCTGGCCATGCCGACGTACATCGTCGCTTTCGCCTACCTCGACCTGCTGCATCCCATCGGTCCGGTGCAGGGTGCCATCCGCTGGGCCCTGGGCTTCGACAGCCCGCGGCAGTTCCGGCTACCGGACCTGCGCTCGATGCCGGGCGCGATCGGGGTGCTCGGCTTCGTGCTCTATCCCTATGTCTACATGACGGCGCGCGCCATGTTCATGACCCAGCCCGCCCACCTGATGGAGGCGGCCCGCACGCTCGGCGAGAGCGCGGCCGGCGCCTTCTTCCGAGTCGCGCTGCCGTTGGCGCGGCCGGCGCTCGCCGTCGGCGTGAGCCTGGCGCTGCTGGAAACGCTCAACGACATCGGCGCCTCCGAGTTCCTCGGGATTCAGACGCTGACGGTGGCGGTCTACACCACCTGGATCACGCGCTCCGACCTGGCGGGCGCTGCGCAGATCGCCTGCGCCATGCTCCTCGTGGTGGTGGGGCTGGTGCTGCTCGAGCGCCATGGGCGGCGTCATCAGCGCTTCGGCTCCGCCCAACGCATGCGCGCCATCGAGCCGCGCCGCTTGCGAGGCGCCGCGGCCTGGCTCGCCTGCATCGCTGCGGCGCTGCCGGTGGCGATCGGCTTCGTCGCGCCGGCGGTCTACCTGCTCTGGGAAACGGCCAAGCGGCTGCGCCTGGGCGGCGGCATCTCCGAGGGCCTGCTCAACAGCCTTGGCAACACGCTGGCCCTGGCGGCGGGCGTGACGGTGACCACCGTGGCCGCGGGACTGATCGTGGCCTGGGCGGTGCGCAGCCAGGGCTCGACGGTCAACCGCGCACGCTGGCAGGCGCGCGCTGCCACGCTGGGCTATGCGCTGCCCGGCACGGTGCTGGCCATCGGCCTGCTGACGCCGGCGCTGGGCCTCGACGCCTTGCTCGGCACGCTGCTGGGCCGCGACGGCCTGCCGCTGATGAGCGCCGGCATCGTGCTGGTGGTGGCGTGCGCGATCCGCTTCCTGGCGATGCCCGTGGGCGGCATCGAGGCCGGGCTCGCGCGCATCCCGCCCGCGCTCGAGCAGGCCTCGCGGCTGCTCGGCGAAAGCCCGGCCGGCACGCTGCGCCGCGTGCACTTGCCGCTCTTGCGGCCGGCGATCGCGGCCGGTGCGCTGCTGGTCTTCGTCGATGCGATGAAGGAGCTGCCTGCCACCCTGCTGCTGCGGCCCGCGAACTTCGACACGCTGGCGACCTGGCTCTACGCCGAAGCCGCGCGGGGCACCTACGAGGAAGGCGCGATCGCCGCCCTCGCGATCGTGGCCGCGGGGCTGCTGCCGGTGGCGCTGCTGGCGCGCAACGGGCTGCGCGAGCGCGGCGATGGGTTATCGGCATGAGCGCAGCGCTGCAGCTCGACGACGTGCGGCTCGCCTACGAAGGCGCGCAAGGCCTGCACACCGTGGTCGACGGCTTCTCGCTCTCGCTCGATGCCGGCCGTATCGGCTGCCTGCTCGGCCCTTCGGGCTGCGGCAAGACCACCGTGCTGCGCGCCGTCGCGGGCTTCGAGCCCGTGCGCGCGGGCAGCATTCGCCTGGGCGAACGGCTGCTGTCTTCCGCCAACGTCCATCTCCCGCCCGAGGAGCGCCGGGTCGGCATGATGTTCCAGGAGTACGCGCTGTTCCCGCACCTGACGGCGGCGCAGAACGTGGGCTTCGGCCTGCGGCGTCGGCCGCAGGCGGAGCAGCGTGCACGCGTGGCCGAGATGCTTGCGCTGGTGGGCCTGGCCGAGTCCGGCGGGCGCTATCCGCACGAGCTCTCCGGCGGGCAGCAGCAGCGCATTGCGCTCGCCCGCGCGCTCGCGCCCTCGCCCGCGCTGCTGCTGCTCGACGAACCTTTCTCCAACCTCGATGCGACGACGCGAGAACGCCTCACCGTCGAAGTGCGCGAGATCCTCAAGGCCGCCGGGCAGACCGCTGTCCTGGTCACGCACAACGAAGCCGAGGCGCAGGCCATGGCCGATCACGTCGGCCTGATGCACAACGGCCGACTCACGCGTTGGACGGCATAACACAACGCCCCCATCTGGCGATGCGCTTTTCTGGATGGAATTCGGCTCCGCGATCCACCTGCTGGCACTCGCCGGCCGCAACTGACACGACAACCACGACAATCCGGAGCCACGACAACTCTCCACATCCACAACATGCGACTCCTACACACCATGCTGCGCGTCGGCGACCTGCAGCGCTCGATCGACTTCTACACCCGCGTGCTCGGCATGCAGCTGCTGCGCACCTCCGAGAACCCCGAATACAAGTACAGCCTGGCCTTCGTCGGGTATGAGGGCAATCCGGCACAGGCCGAGATCGAGCTGACCTACAACTGGGGCACCGACAAGTACGAGATGGGCACGGCCTATGGCCACATCGCGCTGGGCGTGCCCGATGCCTATGCGGCCTGCGACAAGATCAGGGCCGCGGGCGGCAACGTCACGCGCGAGCCCGGGCCGGTGAAGGGCGGCAGCACGGTGATCGCGTTCGTGACGGACCCGGATGGCTACAAGATCGAGCTCATCCAGCGCACCGACGAGGCTGGCGGCGCAGGGCTGCGCTGAGGCGCTCCCCCTCTTCTGTCAACAGCCCAGCAGATCCGCCAGCGCCCCGATGTCGCGCGCATGCAGCGTGTTGTCCGCGCGCGGCGAAACGTCCTTGGGCCGATCGGGCCCGAACTCCATCGGCCGCTCGATGTAGCCGGTGCGCAGCCCGCAGCCCCGCGCTGCAGCCAGGTCGTCGTGATGCGCGGCCGCCAGCATGACCTGGCTGGGCGTCACATCGAAGACCGCTGCAACGCCGAGGTAGGTGCGCGGGTCCGGCTTGTAGGCCTTGAAGACCTCGGCCGACAGCACGCAGTCCCAGGGCAGGCCGGCGTTCTTGGCCATTTCGGTCAAGAGGCCGATGTTGCCGTTGGAGAGCGTGCAGATGATGTACTTTCGCTTGAGCCGCGCGAGCCCCTCCACTGCATCGGGCCAGGCCGGCAACCGGTGCCAGGCCTTGTTGAGCTCGCGCTTGCGGGCCGCGTCGACCTGCTCGATGCCGAAGTCGCGCAGCACGCCTTCAAGGATGCCCATGTGCAGCTCGTCGAGCAGCGTGAAGCCGCCCTCGCTTGCCGCCACGCGCTCCATCACGCTCTTCATTGCCGGCTGGTAGCCGGCGCGCCAGGCCAGCGCAAAGGCGCCGCCCTCGATGCCGGGCAGCAGGCGCTCGGCCTCGGCGGCAATGCCGCTGCACCAGTCGACGACGGTCCCGAAGACGTCGAAGGCGATGACCTTGAGATCGCCCTTATCGAAGTCGCCGTTCATCGTGCGAGTTGACTGGCCTCGCGTGCCAGCGCCTCGATGCGATCCCAGTCGCCGGCGGCAATGGCATCGGTGGGCACGATCCACGACCCACCCACGCACGCCACGTTGGCGAGCGACAGGAACTCGTTCGCATTGGCCGCGGTGACACCGCCCGTGGGACAGAACTTCACCTCGGAGAAGGGACCTTGCCAGGCCTTGAGCATGGCGATTCCTCCCGCCTGCACGGCCGGGAAGAACTTGACCTCGGTGAAGCCATCCTCTTCGGCCAGCATGATCTCGCTGCCGGTCGCCACGCCGGGCAGCAGCGGCAGCCCGAGGTCGTGGCAGGCCTTGCCGACGGCGCGCGTGTAGCCGGGGCTCACGCCGAACCTCGCGCCGGCCAACGCCGAAGCCTGGGCATCGGCCGCGCTGCGGATGGTGCCGGCCCCTGGCACCGCCTCGGGCACCTCCTTGGCGATGATCTCGATGCATTCGAGGGCCTCGCGCGTGCGCAATGTCACCTCGAGCATGCGGATGCCGCCGGCCACCAGCGCACGCGCCAGCGGCACCGCATCCTTGACGTCGTGCAGCACGATCACCGGAATGACGGGCGCATCGCGCATCACCTCGATGGCGGTGAGCGTCTTCGTTTCTACAGCCATGTGCAGGCTCCTTCTTCGGCGGTCAAGGCATTGCGGCGCATCCCGGCGAACAGATCGCGGCCGAGGCCATGGCCGTTCTCGGTGCGCAAGGAGTCCGGCATGGTTGCAGTTTCTCTCTCGGCCCATTCGTCGGCCGGCACCAGCACGGTGAGCGTGCCGGCCACGGCATCGAGGCGGACCAGGTCGCCATCGCGCACCTTGGCGAGCGGGCCGCCCGCGGCAGCTTCCGGCGAGACGTGGATCGCCGCCGGCACCTTGCCGGAGGCGCCGCTCATGCGCCCGTCGGTCACCAGCGCCACGCGGAAGCCCTTGCCCTGCAGCACCGACAAAGGCGGCGTGAGCTTGTGCAGCTCGGGCATTCCGTTGGCCTGCGGTCCCTGCCAGCGCACGACACACACGACGTCGCGCTCCAGCTCGCCGGCACTGAAGGCCTGCTGCAGCGCGGCTTGCGAATCGAAGACGCGCGCCGGCGCCTCGATCACATGCCGGTCGTCCGGCACGGAGGACACCTTGATCACACTGCGGCCAAGATTGCCGGTCAGCAGCTTCAACCCGCCGGTCGGATTGAAAGGCGCCGAGGCCGGGCGCGCCACAGCCTCGTTCTTCGACGGCGCAGCAGGATGCCACTTCAGCGCGTGCTCCTCGGAGGGTGCACTGGCCAGGCTCGGGATGCTGGCGTACTCGCGCAGGCCGCCGGGGCGCACCGTGAGCACGTCGTCATGCATCAGGCCCGCATCGAGCAGCTCGCCGATCACGAAGCCCGGGCCGCCCGCGGCCTGGAACTCGTTCACGTCGGCGCTGCCGTTGGGATAGACACGCGTGAGCAGCGGCACGACTTCCGACAGCTCGGAGAAATCGTTCCAGTCGATCAGGATGCCGGCCGCGCGCGCGACCGCGACCCAGTGGATGAGGTGGTTGGTCGAGCCGCCGGTGGCGAGCAGCGCGGCCATGGCGTTGACGATGCAGCGCTCATCCACCAGTTCGCCGATCGGCGGCACCGCATAGGCGTTTTCTGCCGCACGCCCCAGCACCGTTCGCACCGCCTCGCGCGTGAGCGCCTCTCGCGTGGCATCGCCGGGCTGGATGAACGCGGCACCCGGCACGTGCAGGCCCATGGCTTCCATGAGCATCTGGTTGCTGTTCGCGGTGCCGTAGAAGGTGCAGGTGCCCTGGGTGTGGTAGGCCTGCATTTCCGCTTCGAGCAGGCCCTTGCGGTCGACCAGGCCCTGCGCTGCCTGCTCGCGCACCTTGGCCTTGGCGCTGTTCGACAAGCCCGAGGGCATGGGGCCGCCGGGCACGAACACCGTGGGCAGGTGCCCGAAGTGCAGTGCGCCGATGAGCAGCCCCGGCACGATCTTGTCGCAGATGCCGAGCAGCAGCGCCGCGTCGAACATGTCGTGCGTCAGCGCCACGGCCGTCCCCATCGCGATCACGTCGCGGCTGAACAGGCTCAGCTCCATGCCCGGCGTGCCCTGCGTGACGCCATCGCACATCGCAGGCACGCCACCCGCCACCTGCGCGGTGGCGCCGAGGCGCCGCGCCTCGTGCTTGAGGATGTCGGGGTAGTCCTTGTACGGCGCATGGGCCGAGAGCATGTCGTTGTAGGCGGTGACGATGCCGATGTTGGGTGCACGCTCGGCCACCACTTTGAGCTTGTCGGACGCCGAAAAGCTGGCCACCGCGTGCGCCACGTTGGCGCAGCCCAGGCGGTCGGAGCCGCGGTCGCGCTGGCGGATCTCGGTCAATCGCTGGAGATAGGCGCTTCTCGGGTCACGGCTGCGCGCACGGATGCGCTCGGTGACATCGCGGACGGTGGGATGTGGAGTCATGGGGTATGTCGCTCTGCCAGGATCTGCCGGGGGCCGCAGCGGACGAGCGGCCCGGAGGGCGATGGTAACAAGCCCGATTGAAAAGGCCCCGGAGCGCCGGGCTTATATCTGCGTCGCGAAGTCGCCTTCAGTCGACCAGCTTGACTTCGACGCGGCGGGCCTGCGCATCGCTGCCGGAGCCGGCGGTCACGGCCGGCTGCCGCAGGTCGATCTTCGCGGCCGACACGCCCAGCCCGGCGAGCACATCGCGCACCGTCTCGGCGCGCTTGCGGGCCAGTTGCTCGTTGAGGGCCGGGTCGCCGGTCGTGTCGTGAAAACCCGAGACCACCGCCCTGCGGCCGCTTTCCACGCCCTTGATCACCACGGCGAGCGCCTCGGCCGCGTGCGGCGCCAGGTCGGCGCTCGAGGTGGCGAAATAGAAGTTCACCGTGTCGCCCACGACGCGGATGCTGGCGCCGTCGGGGATCACCACCGACACGGTCTCGGTCACGACGGCCACGGTTGTCGCGGGCGCGGCGGCCATGGCCGTGGCGGGGCGCGCCTTGTGGTTGTGGCTGTAGAGCACGATGCCGATCACGAACATGATCACCAGGGCGATCAGCCCCAGCACGAGTGCAAGAATGAAATTCTGCTGGCTGTCGTCGTCGGCGACTGCTGACATCGGTCGATCTCCGTAGCTGAGGGGCCGGTAAATAATGGTGCGGTGAACCATGACGGCGAAATTCTAGGCGCGACTGCCTCGCAGCCCGCAGGCCATCCCGGTCCGCCCGGGCTCGATCCGATGCCCAAGCCCTTGCGCGACCCGAAACCGATGCTCGATCGCGTGATCGAGGAATGGGGCGGTCACGAGGATCTCTGGGTGTTCGGCTATGGCTCGCTGATCTGGCGCCCGGAGTTCGGCTTCATCGAGCGCCGCCCCGCGCGGGTGCACGGCTGGCATCGCGCGCTCAAGATGTGGAGCCGCGTCAATCGCGGTACGGTGGAGAACCCCGGCCTGGTGTTCGGCCTGCTCTCGGGCGGCAGTTGCCGCGGCATGGTGTTTCGGGTGCCAGCGGCCGACGGCCTGGAGACGCTGGGCAGGCTGTGGCTGCGCGAGATGCCGACCGGGGTCTACGACCCCAAATGGCTCGACTGCACCACCGCGCACGGCTCGGTACGGGCGCTGGCCTTCACCCTGTCGCGGCGCAGCCCCAACTTCACCGGAATCCTGGACGACGAGCGCTACCGGCACATCTTCGCCAACGCGGTCGGCCGCTACGGCAGCTCGCTGGACTACGCGCAGCAAACCTTGCTGGAGCTGAGACGCCACGCGATCCACGACGCGGCGCTGGCCCGCCTGGTCAAGCTGGCGCAAGCCACCGCAGCAGCACACCAGGAGACGGCGCCACCCGATTGCGGCGGGCTGGCGGCTCCGGTATACCCTGCGGCATCTTCATCCGATTCTTCAACCAAGGAGTAGTCATGTTCCCTCGCCTCATCGTCCCCGCCCTTGCCATCGCAACGGCAGCGAGCCTGCTGGCGGGCTGCGGCACGCTGGGAGGGAAGGCAAGCGCCGTCGCCAGCCTGGCGCCCACCGGAGCGATTTCGCCCAACCCGACAGCGGGCAACGTCACGTTCACCGCGCTGGATCACGGTGTGCGCGTGGTGGGCGAAGTGCGCGGCTTCGCGCCGGGCACGGAGCACGGCTTCCACATCCATGAAAAGGGCGACTGCGGCGACAACGGCAACGCGTCCGGCGGCCACTTCAATCCTGCAGGCGGCACGCACGGCAAGTTCGGCGGGCCGGGCAGCCATGCCGGCGAGTTGCCCAGCCTCGTCGCCGATGCCAGCGGCACTGCGCGCTTCAGCGTCGACGTGCACTCGATCTCGCTGACGGAAGGCGCCGTCAACAACGTGGTCGGCCGTGCGCTGGTCGTGCACCGCGACCGCGACGACTTCACGTCGCAGCCAGCCGGCAATTCGGGGCCGCGCATCGCCTGCGCGCTGATCACGCGGCGCTGAGTCGAGCGCGCGAAGCGAGCTCAGGCGCGCCGCGACAGCAGCAGCGCCTCCGCCCGCGCGAGGTCCGCCAACGTATCGATGTCCGTCACGACGCCCGGATCGTCGACCTCGACTTCTCCCACGGCATTCGCCGCGCGCAAGCCGCGCAGCACTGAAACCGCACCTGATGGCCCCGCCAACGCCATGAGGGCCGCGCCGTTCGATGCCGCGAAGCCCACCGGATGACCGCGCGTACCCGCATGCACGGGCTGCACCGCCCGCCATTGCGGCAAGGCTTCGGCGATGCGCCGCAAGGTCGCGGGCTGCACCAGCGGAAGGTCTGCCGGCAGGATCAGCCAACCGGCCGCGTCCGCCGTCGCGCGAACCGCCGCCGCGATCGAATCGCCCATGCCCGGATGGCCGGCATCTTCGAGGTGCCATGGCAGCCCGCTCTCGCGCACCGCGGCGAGCGTGTGCTCCAGCACGGGCCGTCCGCCGAGCAAGGCAGACAGCTTGTGCGCAGTGCCGCCGGAGGCGAGAAAGCGCTCTCCGCGGCCGGAGGCAAGGACGATCACCATGGGAGGACGCAATTCCATCAGCGCAGTATCCACGGCCTGGCATGCGCAACAATCCGCCTCATGAGTTTTCCCAACGACACCCTCGCCGCGCTGCGCAAGAGCTACGAGCGCGCTGAACTGGACGAGGCGAGCAGCGCGCCCGACCCGCTCCTGCAGTTCGAGCGCTGGCTCGCCGAGGCCATCGATGCACAGTTGCCCGAGCCCAACGCGATGACCCTGGCCACGGTCGGCAGCGACCTGCGCCCTTCGACCCGCATCGTGCTGATCAAGGGCTACGACGCGCGCGGCATCGTCTGGTACACCAACTACAACAGCCGCAAGGGCCAGGAGCTCGCGGGCAATCCATGGGCCGCGCTGCAGTTCCATTGGGTCGAGCTGGAGCGGGTCGTGCGCATCGAAGGCCGGGTCGGCAAGGTCGATGAGACCGAGAGCGACGCCTACTTCGACAGCCGCCCGCTCGACTCGCGCATCGGCGCCTGGGCCAGCCCGCAGAGCGAGGTGATCAGCGGGCGGGACGTGCTGGTGAAGAACGCAGCCCTGCAGGCCGCGCGGCACATGCTCTCCCCGCCACGGCCGCCGCACTGGGGCGGTTACCGGCTGGTCCCCGACTACTGGGAGTTCTGGCAGGGCCGCAAGAGCCGGCTGCACGACCGCCTGCGCTATCGGCGCGAGGACGGCGAGTGGGTGCGCGAGCGGCTGGCGCCATGACGGGCTACAACCTAGTCAGATAACTAGTCAGATAACTAGTCAGATGGCACTTCAACCTGACCTTGCCGAACCCATTCAAGAGTCCACACGCAGCGGGCTAAAGCCACCCCGCCAGCGCCATCACCACCGACAGCGTGACCAGCGCCAGCGCGGTCGACACCGCGACGCTCGCCGTCACCAGGTCCTCCGCCGTTCTGTAGCGCTGTGAAAAGAGGAACACGTTGGCGCCGATCGGCAGCGCAGCGGCCACCACCATCACCTGCAGCGGCAGCCCGCGCAATCCCAGCAGCCAGCCCAGCAGCGCGACCAGCGCGGGGTGCGCGAGGTTCTTGATCAAGGCTTGCGACAGCGCCGCGCGCCATTGGTGGCCGATGGGCGTGGACGCCAGCGTGATGCCCACCATCACCAGCGCGATCGGCCCAAAGGCCTGGCCCAGCCACGCAATGGGCTTGTCGACCGACTCGGGCAGCGTCAAGCCGGTCTGCGCGAACAGCAGCCCGACGATGATCGGCAGCGGCACCGGGTGAATGATGGCGCTATAGAAGGCACGGCCGAGCGTGCGCAGGATCGGTGTCCGCTCGCCGCCGGTCTGGCGCGCCTGCTCGCGCGCCACTGCGAGCTCCAGCACGAGGGTCGCGCTGGTCAGGAGCACCAGCGAATGCAGCGAGATCAGCGTCAGCAGCACCACCATCCCCTCGGAACCGAAGGCCAGGCCCACCAGCGGGATGCCGATCATCACGGTGTTGCTGAAGGTATTGGCCAGCGCGATCACGGCCGCGGTGCGGTTGAAGCCGCGCACCATGAGCGTCGCCGCGAAGATCAGGCCGGCTGCGAGGAAGTAGGCCGCCACCGGTCCCAGCCTCAGTTGTTCGACGTGCACCGTGCTCATGGTGCGAAAGAGCAGCGCGGGCGCGAGCAGCAGGAAGATCAGGTTGGAGAGGTCGCGCACCGCGCCGCCTGTCACCCAGCCCCGCCGCCCTGCAATGAAACCAGCGCCGATGAGCAGGACCACGGGGACGAGCGACGAAAGGACCGATGAATTCACCGCGCGGAGCATACAGGCGCTGCGATGCGCAACGCCCGCGCCTCTGCACGTTCCTGCACCCCTGACTATGATGGCCCGCTCCTCTCCCTCTCCCTCTCCCAGGACCCATCATGAGCATCCCCACCACGCGCCTCGGCCGCACCGGCCTGACTGTCTCGCGCCTCGCGCTCGGCACCATGACCTTCGGCTTGCAGACCGACGAGGCGGTCTCGTTCAGCATCCTCGACAGGGCCACGGAGGCCGGCATCAATTTCCTCGACACCGCGGACGTCTATCCGCTCGGTGGCACCGTCGAGAGCACCGGCCGCACCGAGGAGATCATCGGGCGCTGGCTGCAATCGAAGGGCCCGGGCGCGCGCAGGCGCTTCGTCATCGCGACGAAGGCGGTCGGCAAGGTCGGCCCGAACCCCTGGGACCAGGGCGCTTCGCGCAAGCACCTGCTCGATGCCATCGATGAGTCGCTCGCGCGCCTGCAGACCGACCACGTCGACCTCTACCAACTGCACAGCGACGACCGCACGACGCCGCTCGACGAAAGCCTGGAAGCACTCGACACCATCGTCCGCTCGGGCCGCGCTCGCTATGTGGGCGTCTCGAATTTCCTGGCCTACCGGCTCGCGCGCGCCATCGGCGTGTCGGAGCTGCACAAGTTGACGCGGATCGTGTGCGTGCAGCCGCGTTACAGCCTGCTCTTCCGCGAGATCGAGCGGGAGCTGTTGCCGCTGGCTGGCGAGGAAGGCCTGGGCGTGATCCCCTACAACCCGCTCGCGGGAGGGCTGCTCACGGGCAAGTACAAGGCCGGTGCCCAGCCGGAAGACAACACGCGGTTCAAGCTCGGCACGGCCGGCTCGATGTACCAGGACCGCTACTGGAACGAGCGCAGCTTCGCGACCATCTCGCAGCTGCACGCACTGGCCGGGGAGGCCGGCGTACCGCTCGCGACGCTCGCGGTGGCGTGGGTCATGGCCAACCCGCTGATCACCGCGCCGCTGCTGGGCGCGAGCCGGCCCGAGCAGCTGGATGCGACCATCGCGGCAGCCACTTACACGCTCGACCCCGCACTCAAGCAGCGGCTCGACGAGCTGACCGCCGAGTACCGCAAGGGCGACGCGCCGCGCTGAAGAAGCGCGCAGCGCGCGAGTGATATTCAGGGTTCACCCTAGCTACCAATGTTGGTAGTTGTGGGTGGCGATGCCTGCCTGCCTAATCTGCCCGGAACGCCACGGAACCGAGCCACTGGCCACTTCGATGGCCGCCGGGCACCCGTGTCCCCATGGCCAGATTCACACAGGAGCTTGCCAATGCACAAGGGAGATACGAACGTCCATGGGCCAAGAGCACGGCCCATGCCGACTGGACTGCCGGCGCGGCCAATTGCCGGCGACCGGACGAGCGTGATGAAGTTCGACGGTTCCTCCTTCGAGACTCGGGAACGCTTCGGCCCGGTGTGCCAGTGGCTGCGGCGGCGCCTTGACCAAGGCGGACCACGCCACCGCATCGTCTGCGTGGTCAGCGCGCCCTCAGGGCTGACCGAACAGTTCCGCGACACACTGCTCGCGCTGAACCAGACCCCAAGCGACCGGCTGATCGATGCCGGTCTGCCGCTGGCCGACAGCCTGGGCGCGGTGCTGTTCGCGGCGGCGCTCCAGGCCCATGGCATCAGTGCCACGGTGGCGATGGGCCCCCAGATCGGCCTGCGCACCGACACCAATTACACCCGCGCGCGGCTGCAGGGCATCAACCTCGCGGCACTGCGCCGCGAACTGGTGCAACATCAGTTGGTGGTGGTGCCGGGCGGGCAAGGCTCGGCCACACGAGGCGGCCAGACGACCTGGTTGGGCCGGAACAGTGCCGACCTCTCGGCGATCGCGCTTGCCGCCGCGCTCGGCGAGGAGGAGCTGGAGGTCTATTCCGACATGCCGGGTTTGTTCAGCTGCGACCCGGACATCGTCGCCAACGCGATGCTGATTCCGCGAGTGCCGTATGCGCAGGCGATCCAGATGTGGACTTCGGGTGCAAAGGCGCCGCACCAGCGCGCCCTCGAACATGCACTTCAGAACCGGCTGCGAATCGTGTTCCGGCGCAACCATGGCAACTTCGAGCCCGGCACTGTCCTGGTGGCCGACGCCGCGTTCCATTCCGCCATCGTGCCCGACGCACGTTCGCAGACTTTTGAAGCCGACATCAGCACCGCCGAGGACGCCGCGCGGCAACTAGCCGGCGTCGATGTACCGCATGTGCTGATGCCCGGCACGAAGGAAGGCATGCGGCGCCTGGTCGTCACCTCCGGCTTCTTCGATGCCTGGCACTTCCTTGCCATCGAGCGCCGGTTGCCTGTGGTCAGGCAGGACACGCTGCTGCTGACACGCGTGCGGCTCGACGGTGGCGTCAAACGCGAGCTGGTCGCGCCGTCGGCGCTGGCTGGCCGGGCCCGCGAGCTGCATGACATCCATTGCGAGCCGGGCTTGACGCCAACGCGAGCGCCGGCGCAAACACCGGCGCCCCCGTCGGCCGCACAGTTGCTGAACGCGCGGCTGGCCGTCCTGGCCCACGCGCAAGTTGCCAGCCATGCTTGAGTCGCGGCGCTCGCATGCCGCCGCGCTGAAGCAACGCGGCGCTCCTGCAATGCCTGGTCAGAAGCTGGCCCGCAGCCCCACCTTCAGGCTGCGCCCCGGCAGCGGTGCGTCGGGGAACGCCGTGGTGGTGAGGATCGACGTCGCGCTGTAGGCCAGCTTGTTCGTCAGGTTGTCGATGCGTGCATACCAGGTGAGGCTGGCGCGCTGCACCTTCATGCGATAGGTCACGGCCGCGTTCCACAGCGTGAAGGCCTCGGTCGGCCGGGCACCCATGCTCGGCACCCGACGCTGGGCCGCGTAGTGGTCGAAGCCCAGCCGCGCGGTCCAGGGGCCGTTGCCATAGGTCAGCGTCGCGCCCGCGCGCGCCGGCGAGATGCGGGGAAGCGGCTCGCCGGTGTCGGTGTTCCTTGCGCGCACGAGGTCGCCACGCCACTGCAGGTCCAGGGTGGAACCATCGGCAGGCTGGGCGAAGCCGTCGGTGCCCAGCAGCCGCAGGTTGCCGCTGGCCTCGAGGCCGCTGAAGCGGGCGCGCACGCCCCGGTAGACGAACTCGTCCACCACGTCGGGGAACAAGAGGCCTTGATCGGTCTCCAGCGGGCCCGGGTTGAGGTTGCCTTCGTCATCGCGCACATTGCCCGACGCCTGCAACCCGATGTAGTTGCGGAAGCGCGTCACGTAGGCGTTGACGCGCGCGTTGTTGGCGCCGGACTTCCACTGCGCGCCGAGATCGAAGCCCACCGACTTCTCCTTTTGCAGGCCGGAGTTGCCCACCTCCCAGGCCGCGGTCGCGACGTGCGGCCCGTTGGCGAAGAGCTCGTAATCCTTGGGCGCACGCTCCGTGTAGGCCAGGTTCGAGGTCAGCTGCCACTGCGGCGCCAGGTCGACGAGCGCCCCGAGCGCCGCGCTGTTCGGGTGAAAGTCGCGCTCGCCGACCGCGAAGCGCGTGACATCCGGATCGGGCGAACCCATCGAGCGCACCTTTACCTGCTCGGTGCGCGCGCCGAAGCTCATGCGGCCCCACGAGGTGCCCAGCTCCTCGTGCAGGAACAGCGCGTTCGAGCGCGTGCGGCTGTGCGGCGCGAAGGCCTCGGCGCCGTCCGCCGAGAAGCGGTTGGTCTCGCTGGTGAAGCCGATCAGTCCTTCCACGCCGCCAATCATGCGGTGCCGTGCCTCGATCCGCACGTCGTTGCTCTTGTTGGCGAAAACGGTGCCGGGCTCCAAGCCTTCGAACTCGGTGTGGCGGTAGTCGGTGTGGCTGAGCTTGCCGTGGATGCTGGTGAAGAACCCGCCCGGCCGCCATTCGCCTTCGAGCGCATAGCGATCGGACTTCATGTCGATGGTGACGTCGTCCTCCGCGACGGTGCCGTAGTTGCTGCGGTAGGTGCTGGCCGAGGCGCCGATCCAGCCCTCGCCGAGGAACAGCGTGCCGCCGATGGCGCCGCCGTCCGCATGGATGGCGGAGTTGCAGATCTTGCGTGCGAGGCCGGGTCGGCGTGGGCTCTCGCAGCCCAGTTCGATGGGCACCCTGGTGTCGTCCGCATCGCGGCTGAAGGCATCCACATGCAGCGCGTAGCGGTCGGTGCCGCCTTCGAGCACGACGCCGCCGCTCTTCTCGCGGCTGCCCGTGGCGTAACCCGCATCGGCGCGGCCGCCGAAACCGTCGAGCGGTTCGGTGGGGATGCGGTTGTCGATCACGTTGACCACGCCGCCGACCGCGCTGCCGCCGTACTGCAGGGCCGAGGGGCCGCGCAGCACTTCGATGCGCTCGGTCACCAGCGCATCGACCGGCACCGCGTGGTCGTAGCTCAGCGAGGAGGCGTCGGGCGCCGAGGCACCGTTCTGCAAGATGCGGATGCGGTCGCCGTCCTGGCCGCGGATCGTGGGCCGGCTCGCGTTCGGCCCGAAGTAGGTGCTGCCGACCCCTGGCAGGTTGTTCAGCGTCTCGCCCAGCGTGGGCTGGGCGCGCAGCAGCAACTGATCGCCCGATAGCGAGCTGGTGGGCGCGATCGGATCGCTGGTGCCCAGCGGGTTGCCGGTGACCGTGACCTCGGGCAGCGCGGCGCTACCCGGTGCGGCGGCGGTGTCGGCTTGCGCCCAGGCGGCGCAGGGCACGAAGAAAAGAATGGCAACGCCGACGGCGCTGCGCATGAAAGGGGAAGACATGTTGTGGAAGCTCGTTGAATCGATAGAGAGCCGGCCGCGGCTCGCAAGCGAGCGCAGCAGCCGGCCGGAAAGGCGGATTCAGCGAGCAGAAGGCGGGCCGCGCGCGTCGAACAGCGCGACCCAACGGGCGAGTACTTCGCCTTCGAGGTAGAGGAAGACGGCTGCCGGCAGCAGGACCGGCAGCACCACGGCGGGGACGCCGAAGGCGGCCGGGCCATGCGACAGTTGATCGTAGAGCCGGCACTCGGCGTCGCTGTGCGTGCCGAAGAGCGCCGAAAGCCCATGGGCGCCATTGCCCGTTGTCCGCTCCTCCACTGCGGCCCCGGCGACTGCCGGCGCAGGGGAGCTTCCAAGGCCATGGAGGGTCCGGTGCATCAGCCCCAGCGTGGTCGCGAACCACAGCGCGAAGGCCAGCATGCACAACAGTGCGCGGGTCTGGGCGGTACGGGTCGCGAAGCGCATGGACGGCGTGGACGGGACGAAATCCGGGCTCAGGCCTTCTTGACCCTGGACGCGAAGGTCTTCTGGAACTTCTCGACCTTGGGTCCGACCACGAAAGCGCAGTAGCCCTGGTTCGGGTTGTTCAGGAAGTAATCCTGGTGGTAGGGCTCAGCCGCCGAATAGTTGGCCAGCGGCTCGACCTCGGTCACGACCGGTGCGCGATAGGTCTTGCTCGCCTCGATCTCGCGGATCACTTCTTCAGCCACCTGCTTCTGCGCCTCGTCGACGTAGTAGATGCCGCTGCGATATTGCGTGCCCACGTCGTTGCCCTGGCGGTTCAAGGTGGTCGGGTCGTGCACCACGAAGAAGATCTCGAGGATCTCGCGCAGCGTGATCTGCGCCGGATCGAAGGCCAGTTTCACAACCTCGGCATGCCCGGTTCGGCCGGTGCAGACCTGCTCGTAGCTCGGGTTGACCGTTTCGCCGTTGCTGTAGCCGGACTCGACGTCCAGCACGCCCTGCACGCGGTCGAACACCGCTTCTGTGCACCAGAAGCAGCCGCCGCCCAACACGATGGTCTCGGTGCTCGGTGATTGCGTGGACATGGATTCTCCGTGGGGTCGGTTGGCGGAACGTGCATTGTGGCGGCTTGACGGCGCGGGATGCGCTCACTACATTACTAACCCGCCAGTCATTAAGAATTCGATGCCCGCCTCCCGCTTCATCAGCGACAAGTTCTTTCCCGAACGCGCCAAGCGCGAGCGCCGAAAGGAGGCGCGTCCCGGCGAGTTGCTGGAGGCGGCGCTGGATCTCTTCGTCGACAAGGGCTTTGCCGCCACCCGCGCGGAGGAGGTGGCGGCGCGCGCCGGGGTGTCCAAGGGCACCCTCTTCCTCTATTTCCCGAGCAAGGAAGAGCTCTTCAAGGCCGTGGTGATGGAGAACCTGGCGGGCCGCTTCAAGGAGTGGAACGCCGAGTTCGAGGTCTTCGAGGGCAGCACCTGCGACATGCTTCGCTACTGCATGCGCGTCTGGTGGGAGCGCGTCGGGTCCACCAAGGCCTCGGGGCTGACCAAGCTGATGCTGAGCGAGGGCCGCAACTTTCCCGAGCTGGCCGAGTTCTACCGCCAGGAGGTGGTGCGGCCCGGGCACGCGCTCCTGCGGCGCATCATCCGCCGCGGCATCGACAGTGGCGAGTTCGCGCCGGTCGACGTGGACCACGCAATCTACGCAGTGATCGCGCCGATGATCTTCCTGATGCTGTGGAAGCACTCGGCCATGATCTGCGTCGACGGCCAGTCCGAGATCGACCCCGAAAAATACCTCGCGATCCAGGCCGAGACCGTGCTGCACGGCCTCAGCTTGCCGCCAAGGGCGGGCTTATGAAACGCGCATTGAAATGGGCCGCCGCGGCCCTTGTCCTGGCGCTTCTCGCCGCGGGCGTGCTGCGCGCACTCGAGGCGCGCCGTGTGCAGCAGGCGGCGGCCTCGGCAGGCGCACCGGTCGAGACCATCGTGCAACTGGCCTCGGCCGACGTGGTGCGCGCGGCGAAACGCGAACTGGCGCAGACGCTGGCGGTCTCGGGCACGCTCAGGGCGGTCGACTCGGCCGTGGTCAAGGCGCGCGTGGCCGGCGAACTGGTGGGCCTCACGGTACGCGAGGGCGACACCGTGAAGGCCGGCCAGGTGATCGCCCGCATCGAGCCCGCCGAATACCACTCTCGTGTGCGCCAGGCCCAGGAACAAGCCGACAGCGCCCGCGCGCAGGCCGAGGTCGCACAGCGTACCTACGACAACAACAAGGCGCTGGTGGAGCAAGGCTTCATCTCGCGCACGGCCCTCGACACCTCGCAGTCCAACCTCAACGCCGCCCGCTCGACGCACCGCGCCGCGCTCGCGGCAGTGGAGATGGCCCGCAAGTCGCTCAGCGACACCGTGCTCACGAGCCCGCTCAGCGGCCAGGTGGCGCAGCGCCTCGCGCAGAACGGCGAGCGCGTCTCGGTCGATGCGAGAGTGATCGAGGTCGTGGACCTGAGCCGCATCGAGGTCGAGGCCACGGTGTCCGCGGCCGACTCGGTCGCGGTGCGGGTGGGCCAGCGCGCGGCGCTGCAGATCGAAGGCAGCGGCGGCCTGGGCGCCGAGCACAACGTGGGCGCGAGCGTCGTGCGCGTCAACCCGAGCGCGCAGGCCGGCAGCCGCAGCCTGCTGGTCTACCTGCGGCTCGATCGCAGCGATGGCTTCCGCCAAGGCCTGTTCGCGCAGGGCACGCTGGATGTCGGCCGCTCGGAGGGGCTCGCGCTGCCGCTCTCGGCGGTGCGCATCGACAAGCCTGCGCCCTATGTGCAGATGGTGATCGAGGGCCGCATCGCGCATCGCCCGGTCAAGACCGGCGCGCGCGGCCAGGTCAGTGGGCAGACGCTGGTCACGGTGCAGGGCATCGACGACGGTGCAGTCGTGGTGGCTGGCAGCGTGGGCCCGCTGCGCGAGGGCACGGCCGTGCGCCTGGCGCCGGCCACGGCGCCCTGAGACCATGTGGTTCACGCGCGTCAGCCTGAGGAACCCCGTCTTCGCGACCATGCTGATGCTGGCGCTGGTGGTGCTGGGCATCTTCTCGTACCAGCGGCTGCAGGTCGACCAGTTCCCCAACATCGACTTCCCCGTGGTCGTGGTGATCACCGAGTATCCGGGCGCCTCTCCCGAGATCGTGGAGAGCGAGGTGACCAAGAAGGTGGAGGAAGGCGTCAACTCGATCGCGGGCATCAACGCCCTCACCTCGCGCAGCTACGAAGGCCAGTCGGTCGTGATCATCGAGTTCCAGCTTTACGTGGACGGGCGCAAGGCGGCGGACGACGTGCGCGAGAAGGTCTCGGCGGTGCGGCCCCTGTTCCGCGACGAGGTCAAGGAGCCTCGCGTGCTGCGCTTCGATCCGGCTTCGCGGCCGGTGTGGTCGGTGGCGGTGCTGCCCGATGGCGGCAAGGCCAGCCAACCAACTGCCGTCGAGCTGACCAACTGGGCCGACCAGGTCCTCAAGAAGCGCCTTGAAAACGTGCGCGGCGTCGGCTCCGTCACGCTGGTGGGTGGCACCAAGCGCGAGATCAACATCTACCTCAACCCGCAGGCCATGGAGGCTTTCGGCGTAAGCGCCCAGCAGGTGGTGGAAGCGGTGCGCAGCGAGAACCAGGCGCTGCCGGTGGGCGCGGTTCGCTCCCTGGAACAGGAGCGCGTGGTGCAGATCGATGCGCGCATGGAGCGGCCGGAGGACTTCGGCCGCATCATCCTCGCGCGCAAGGGCGGCGCGCCGATCCGCATCGACCAGGTCGCGCGGGTGAGCGACGGCGCACAGGAGATCGACAGCCTCGCCCTCTACAACGGGCAGCGCACGCTGCTGCTGTCGGTGCAGAAGGCGCAGGACGAGAACACCATCCAGGTGGTGGACGGCCTGCGCAAGGCGCTGGCGGACATCCAGCCACAGTTGCCGCCCGGCGTGAAGCTCGAGCCCATCGGCGACGCCTCGCGGCCGATCCGCGTCGCGGTCGACAACGTGCGCAAGACACTGCTCGAGGGAGCCCTGCTCACCGTCCTGATCGTCTTCCTGTTCCTCAACTCCTGGCGCTCGACCGTGATCACCGGGCTGACGTTGCCGATCGCGCTGATCGGCACCTTCTGGTTCATGGCGATGTTCGGCTTCACCATCAACATGGTGACGCTGATGGCGCTGTCGCTGTGCGTGGGTCTGCTGATCGACGACGCGATCGTGGTGCGCGAGAACATCGTGCGCCATGTGCAGATGGGCAAGGCGCCCTACCCCGCCGCACTCGACGGCACGCAGGAGATCGGGCTGGCAGTGCTGGCGACCACGCTGTCGATCGTCGCGGTATTCCTGCCGATCGGCTTCATGGAAGGCATCATCGGCAAGTTCTTCCACGAGTTCGGCATCACCATCGTGGCCGCCGTGCTGATCTCGATGTTCGTGAGCTTCACGCTCGACCCGATGCTCTCGAGCGTGTGGCACGACCCGTCCATCCACACGCATGGGCAGCATGAAGTACGCAAGGCCGGCCTCTACGACAAGACCATCGGTCGCGTCACCGGCTGGTTCGACCGCGCGACCGATCGGCTGGGCGAGGGTTACCAGTCCATCCTGCGCTGGTCGCTCGCGCACAGGCTGGCGACCATCTTCGCAGCCGTCGGCATCTTCGCCCTCAGCGTCACGATGGTCCCGCTGCTGGGCACCGAGTTCGTGCCCAAGGCCGACTATTCGGAAACCGCCGTCAACTTCTACACCCCGGTCGGCTCATCGCTCGAAGTAACGGAGGCCAAGGCCCGCCAGGTCGAAGGCATCCTGCGCGAGATGCCCGAGGTGCGCTACACGCTCGGCACCATCAACACGGGCGACGCGCAGGGCAAGATCTACGCGAGCATCTACGTGCGCCTGGTCGACCGCAAGGAGCGCAGCCGCAGCGTGGACCAGATGTCGACGGTGCTGCGCGATCGCCTGCGCAGCGTGCCCGGCATCACCGTCACCCACGTGGGCCTGCGCGACTCGGTGGGCGGCAACAAGCAGATCGAGTTCTCGCTGCAGGGGCCCGATCTGCAGGAGCTCGAGCGGCTCACGCAGCGCGTGATGGAGGCCATTCGCCCGATCCCCGGCCTGGTCGACCTCGACTCGAGCCAGAAGCCGAACAAACCGACCGTCAGCGTGGTGCTCCGGCGCGACGCCGCCTCCGACCTGGGCCTGGGCGTGGCGCCGATCGCCGCCGCGCTGCGCACGCTGGTGGCCGGCACCACGGTGGGCAACTGGCGCGCGCCCGACGACCAGACCTACGACGTCAACGTGCGCCTCGCGCCGGAGGTGCGCAACTCGCCGGCCGACCTGGCGCGGCTTCCCTTCGTCAGCACCGCCATGGGCGCCAACGCCGACGGCTCCAGCCGCGTCGTGCGCCTGCAGCAGGTGGCGGAGGTGCGCGAGACCACCGGGCCCAACCAGATCAACCGTCGCGCGCTGGCGCGCGAGGTCGGCATCAACGCCAACGTCGCCAACCGCTCGGCCGGCGAGGTCTCGGCCGACATCCGCACGGCGCTGGCGGCAATCGCCTTCCCGCCGGGCTATGGCTGGCAGTTCAGCGGTTCGACCAAGAACATGCAGGAGTCGTTCGGCTATGCGGTGTCGGCGCTGGCGCTGGCGATCATCTTCATCTACATGATCCTGGCCAGCCAGTTCAAGAGCTTCCTGCAGCCGCTGGCGCTGATGACGGCGCTGCCGCTCACGTTGATCGGCGTGGTGCTGGCGCTGATGCTCTTCGGCTCCACGCTCTCGATGTTCTCGATCATCGGCGTCGTGATGCTGATGGGCCTGGTGACCAAGAACGCAATCCTGCTGGTGGACTTTGCGATTCGCGCGCGCGAGCCCGTGGTCGCCCCCGACGGCAGCACTACCCCCGGCCTGCCGCGTGCCGAGGCCCTGCTGCTGGCGGCTCGCGTCCGGCTGCGCCCGATCCTGATGACCACGCTGGCCATGATCTTCGGCATGGTGCCGCTCGCCTTCGCGCTCAGCGAGGGCTCGGAGCAGCGCGCGCCCATGGGCCAGGCCGTGATCGGCGGCGTGATCACCTCCTCGCTGCTGACGCTGGTGGTGGTGCCGGTCGTCTATTGCTACATGGACGACCTCGCCACGTGGGCCAGGCGCATCTGGCGCGGCGAGAAGAAGCCGCCGCAGCGCATCGACCCGGATGCGACAAAGCCCGCCCCTAGAATTGAAAGTTTGTCCTGAATCGACCCCCACACACCCGATAGGCACGAGGAACACCCCCCATGAACGCCAACCACGACCTGGAGCGATTGCGCTTCAACATGATCGAACAGCAGATCCGTCCCTGGGATGTGCTGGACCTCGAGATCCTCGATCTGCTCGCGCAGATCCGGCGCGAGGACTATGTGCCCAAGGCCCATCGCAGCCTCGCCTTCTTCGACATGGAGATCCCGCTCGAAGGCGCTGCCCACAAAGGCCAAGGCCAATGCATGCTCTCGCCCAAGGTCGAGGCGCGCATGCTGCAGGACCTGCACATCAAAAAGCACGAGACAGTGCTCGAAATCGGCAGCGGTTCCGGCTTCATGGCCGCGCTGCTGGCGCACCGCGCCGCTCAAGTGCTGACGCTGGAGATCGATCCCGGCCTCGCCGCGGTAGCGACTGAAAACCTGCGCCGCAATGGCGTGAACAACGTCGAGGTGCGCAATGCCGACGGCTCGGTGCCCCTGCCCAGCGGGCCGACCTTCGACGTGATCGTGCTCAGCGGCTCGGTCGCGCGCCTGCCGCAAGGCTTGATGGGCTCGCTCAAGATGGGCGGCCGGCTGGCCGCGATCGTCGGCGATGAGCCGATGATGCGCGCCCACTTCGTCACCCGCGTCGGCGAGGGCAAGTGGGACATCACCCAGCCGTGGGACACGGTCGCGCCGCGCCTCCTCAATTTCCCGGCGCCCTCGCGCTTCGTCTTCTGATGATCGACCAGGTTCCCCCGGCTCGGCTGGCCGACTGGTTCGCCCTCGATGCTGCCGCGGCGCCGGTGCTGCTGGACGTGCGCGAACCCTGGGAGCGGCAGACCGCCAGCGTCACGCCGCAGGGCTTTGCGCTCGTTGCCATTCCGATGAACGAGATCCCCGCGCGGCTCGCGGAGCTCGACCCCGGCCAGCGCATCGCCTGCCTGTGCCACCACGGCGCGCGCAGCCAGCGCGTGGCCGCCTTTCTCTCCCAGAACGGCTTCGCCGAGGTGGCAAACGTCGCGGGCGGCATCGACGCCTGGTCGATGCAGCACGATCCCTCCGTTCCGCGCTACTGACCTGCTGACCAAGGACCCTTTCATGCCCGTGTTCCGGCTTCTTCCCCTCACGGCGGCCCTCGCCGCCGCGATCGCATTGCCGGCACACGGCCAGAGCCTCGTCGAACTGTACGAATCGGCTCGCGGCTATGACGCGACCTACCAGGCCGCGCGCGCACAGTACGACGCCAACCTGGCGCGCGCCGCCCAGGCAAAGGCCGGCATCCTGCCCAGCGTGGGGCTGTCTGCCGGCGCGTCGCACACCGAGTTGGACGTGCAAACGCCTGCCGGCGACGCTTCGCGCGGCTTCAATACGCAAAGCGTCGGCATCAATGCGATCCAGCCGCTCTACCGCCCTGCAAACTGGGCCACCTACGAGCAGGGCAAGCGCCAGGTCGACATCGCGCAGGCAGTGCTGACGATCGCCGACCAGGACCTGGTGGTGCGCGTGAGCCAGTCCTACTTCGACGTGCTGGCGGCACAGGACACCCTCGCTCTCGTGCGCGCACAGAAGGCCGCGGTTGCCGAGCAGCTGGCCGCCGCCAAGCGCAACTTCGAGGTCGGGACCTCGACCATCACCGATACGCGCGAGGCGCAGGCGCGGTACGACCTCGTGGTGTCGCAGGAGATCGCGGCGGAGAACGACCTGCAGGTCAAGAAGATCGCGCTCGACCAGCTGGTCGGGCGCCCCGGCAGCGTGCCGGTGCCCCTGGCTGCACCGGTGCAGCTGCCCGACGTGGCGCCCGCCGACATGAACGCGTGGGTGGCTCAGGCCGAAGAAGCGCATCCGTCGATCCGCCAGGCCAGGCTCGGCCTCGACGTGGCATCGCTCGAGGTGCAAAAGGCGCAGGCCGGGCACAAGCCCACCATCGATGCGAACCTGGGCTACAACGTCAACAGGAATCCGCAGGGCACCAGCACCACCACCGGCCGCTCGCGCATCAATGCGGGGACCATCGGCGTCACCTTCAGCATGCCGCTGTTCGCGGGCTTCGCGATCGAGAACCGCGTCAAGGAAACGCTGGCACTGGAGGATCAGTCGCGATCGGTGCTCGAATCCACGCGCCGCAGCGTGACCCAGGCCACCCGCGCGGCCTACCTGGGGCTGGTCTCCGGCGCCGGCCAGGTGAAGGCGCTCGAAGCCGCCGAAGCTTCCAGCCAGAGCGCGCTCGATGCCAACCGCCTGGGCTACCAGGTGGGCGTGCGCATCAACATCGACGTGCTCAACTCGCAGAGCCAGCTCTACCAGACCAAGCGTGACCTCGCCGTGGCGCGCTACAACGTACTGCTTGGCAACCTGAAGCTGCGCCAGGCCAACGGCACGCTCACGCCTGACGACCTGCGCGCCATCAACGGCACGCTCGCCACCGACGGCCGGCCTGCGGTCGACATGACGGCGACGCCGCCGCAACCGCCGGCTTCACAGCCGGCCACCGGCCGGCCGCCGGGCGCACCGGTCGTCATCCCGCCGGTGCCGCCCGTGCAGACGCCGCCTTTCGCGCCGACGGCGCCCACGATGCCCTCGCCCCCTCCGCCCCCGGTGATCCTGCCGCCTACGCGCTGAGCACGCGCAAACGACTCACGTCACTGAACGGAATCTGTTGGAGATTCCCGTTTGCGTCTTCGGCGCTGAACGACAAGCCTTTCGCGTCGATCCCCCGAGGAGTGACGGTTCTACTCTCTCCCGAAGACGCCCTCGACGTGATTTCGACTCGCGCCGGCTTTTGCTGTCCAAGTGCGTTCCACACGTCGTAGCGATATCTCATTTCCTCGACCGAGCGCTTCTCCCAGTCGAAGGGATCCGAGACCTTCGATGTCTCGACTGGCGTCAACGAAGCCGTTGCGACGGGCCGCTCAAGAGCCGGCGGCGAAGACAAGGGCACCGGAGTCGATGCAGGCACATTGGCGACTTGCGGCATGGGTTTGAAGGAAGGCGCTGCGGGAGCGGCAGGCGGATTGCGCGCTGCCACCTGATTCGCCATCGGGGACGGCGCGACGCCCCGGGGTTGCCCAGCGGCCAGGCTCTGCTGGCAGGCATAGCCGAAGTACAGCACCAAGACAGTCGTCGTGACCCGGTACGTCGTTTGCTCGAAGAGCATGGCACCGGCCGGATGCTCTCGGGTGCGCTCGAACAGTGCGCGAACAGGGTCTCTTGCCTGAGGCCGGGCCCGAGCCGAGGCTGAAAAGCGATAGCCGGCATGGATCGAGACATGTGTCGTCACCGTCTCCCTGTACGCCACGAAAGCGCAGACGAAGCTTGCCTTGTAGCCCGGACTGTGCGCCGCCGCAAGGGGTGCGCCCAATACAAAGCCAGCATGCACGGCATGCACGGCATGCGCGGTCCGCGTCTGCGTCTGCTCGACTGATACGGACGCGGAGACGGACAACCGGGAGTGGACTGAGCCGGCTGCCCGGGATTGCTGTTGAAAAATCATGATGTCTCCTCCTCAAGCCAGGGCCGACTCGACCAGGTCCGCTCTGGGCTCGAACACCGGCGGTGTCCCCAGGTGCCGAACGGCTGAGCATGTCGCAAGGTGGCCCTTCAAGACATCGAGGACACGCTCGCCATTGGAAGCGCCTTCCTCGAGCTGGACATTCATGCGCAGCGCCGCACGACTCGTGCCCGGAATGAGCGCGTAGGTGCCGGACTGCGGAGGGAGGTGCGAATTGGCCTCGAGAAGCTGGCGAAGCATCTCAGGTTCGGCACTCGCGGGAATTTCGCCGATCTCCGCGAGCAGGGTGAGGGTCTGGGCTTCGTCTTGCGTATGGTCTTGAAAGTAGAAGCACGTCCCGTCGGCTTCGACGCTGGCGGTCTTGAGAATCCCGGAGGGCTCGAGGCCGACCAATTCTGCGAGCTCGTGCAGGGCCTGCTCATAAAGCGAGGCAGCAGGGTTCTCGCTGGGCGATGTCGTTTGCATGGAGCGTTTCTCGGCTGTGATGTAGTGGATGACACAGGTCTGTAACTGGACCCATGTCTCGGTTCCAACCGCGTACGCACGCGACCGGGAACTGCGCGATTTCGCCGCTCGGCCGTCATCCATTCGGCCCACCCGGCAGGCGATATCCCTCTCTTCCGCAAGGCCCCGCAAGGGCGTAGGAAAGCGCCGCGTCTTGGGAAAACGCCAGGCCAGCGAGGATATAACTACAAAGCATTCATTTCTCACAAACCTTTCACGATGCAGTTGCAGCGCTCCACTTCCTCCTCTTCTTCCTTTCGCCTCACCCTGATCGCAATCTCGGTGGCGGCCTTGATAGCCGGATGTGGCGGAGGCGGCAGTGGCAGCACAGCCTCCGGCCTGGCGGTGGCACCGAGCGCAACGACGGAGGGCAGCAACGGTAACCAGACCGGCGTGGCCGGTACCGAAGCCGCGGCCAAGCCCGGGAAGATCCGGCGCGCTGTTCGCACACTGCTGGATATAGAGCGCGAGCGTGCACGCGAGCGCGACGTGCCGGCCCCGATCGACCGCGGCGACGGCCCGAAACCCAAGAAGACCCAACTGCAGACGGGTGCCACGGCAGGTCCTGGAAGCCTGGGCCAATGGTCTTCCGCGACCGGTTGGCCGATCAACGCGATCCACGCCATCCTGACGCCCGACGGCAAGATCATGAGTTACGGCACTGACCCGAATGGCAATCAGGGCGCGCAGCTCTACTACGACGTCTGGAACCCGGCGACCAACGCGCACAACCTGCTGCAGCATTCCACGCACACCGACCTGTTCTGCAACGCCCAGGTGGTGCTGCCGACCACCGGCCAGGTCCTGCTGGCGGGCGGCGACACGCGCGGATTGAACAACGGCACGCCGGTGAACCTCGGCGTGCGCGACACGAACCTGTTCGACCCGACGCTGCTGGAGCTCAAGGCTTCCGGCACGCCCATGCAGTACGCGCGCTGGTACGGCTCGCTGTACCCGCTGGCCGATGGGCGCGTGCTCGCTGCCGCCGGCATCGACGAGACCGGTGCCGGTGCCGGACCACCGGAGCTCTACACGCCCGGATCGGGCTGGAGGACGCTGTCCAAGATTGCCGACTGGCCGGCCGACTGGTACTACCCCCGCGGCTTCCTCGCGCCGAACGGCAAAATCGTGATCGCCAGCGGCAGCACCCTCCACAGCCTCGACGTCGAGGCAGAGACGATGGAAACCATCGGCACGCTGCCCAGGAACACCGACTGGATGCTGCCCTGGGCCCTCTTCGACCGCGGCCGCATGATGATGGTCGATGACGAAGGCGGCGCGATGGTGGTGGACGTGAACGGCCCCACGCCAGTCGTCACGCCGATCGCAGGGCCGGGCACCAACCGCATCTGGAGCAACGCAACCGTGCTGGCCGACGGCAAAGTGGCGGTCACTGGCGGCTCGTCGGAAGACAACGTGATGGTCGACACCGCCTTCCCCGCCCTGATCTGGGACCCGAAGACCAACGGCTGGACGACCGGCGCCTCGGCCACCAAGCCGCGCCTGTATCACTCGTCGGCGATCCTCCTTCCGGATGCCACGGTGCTCTCGATGGGCGGCGGCTCGCCCGGACCGGTGGTCAACCTCAACGCCGAGATCTATTCGCCGCCTTACCTTTTCGACAGCAATGGGCAGAAGCAGGCGCGCCCGCTGATCAACTCGGCGCCGGCCAAGGTGGACCTGGGTTCGACCTTCGGCATCACGGTGGCGTCGGGCCGCACGATCCAGCGCGTCACGCTGGTCCGAACCGGCTCGGTGACGCATTCGACCAACTTCGAGCAGCGCTTCCTGGAGCTGCCTTTCACTCAGGCAGCCGGCAGTTCCAGCGTGAGCATCACGCTGAACGAAGGCCCGAACACGGTTCCGATCGGCTACTACATGCTCTTCGTCATCGACAGCGCGGGCGTGCCCTCGATGGCCAAGATCATGAAGGTCGATGCCAGTTGGGCCAAGGCGGTCGACCAAGGCAAGAGCTTCACGCTGCCGGCGGCCACCACGGTGCGCTATGGCACGGACAGCCGGTGGGTGCAAAAGACGGTGTCCGGCACCGTGGCATGCAGCAACGAATTCTTCGGTGCCAATCCGGCACCCGGCCTGGCAAAGACCTGCGAGGTGTTGACGCCGCAAGCCGCGGGCGTGGTGCCTGGCAATCAGCCGGCTTCCGGCGACAAGCTGGTCGCCAACGAGGGTGGCAGCTTCAGCATGGGCACTGCGGCCCTGGTGAGCTTCGGTGCGGACACGCGCTGGACCAGCAAGACCCTCTCCGGAAGCGCGAGCTGCACCAGCGCGTTCTTCGGCGTCGATCCAGCGCCGATGACTGCGAAATCGTGCTTCGCGAGTGTTGCGCCTACGCCTGCACCCGCACCCGCACCAGCACCCGCACCAGCACCCGCACCCGCGCCAGCGCCAGCGCCAGCGCCAGCTCCCGCACCAGCACCAGCACCGGCGCCGGCGCCAGCGCCAGCGCCTGCCTACACGACGCTGGCGAAGGAAGGCGATAGCTTCACGGTTCCGACGAGTACGCTGGTTCGCTATGGCGCAGATACGCGCTGGACCGAACGAACCGTGAGCGGCACCGGAACCTGCACCAACGCATTCTTCGGAACGGACCCAGCGCCGTTCACGGCGAAGACATGCGTGATGCCTGCGCCTGCGCCTGCGCCTGCGCCTGCACCCGCGCCAGCTCCTGCGCCCGCGCCAGCTCCTGCACCAGCTCCTGCGCCAGCGCCTGCGCCCGCGCCAGCTCCTGCGCCCGCGCCAGCGCCAGCTCCTGCGCCCGCGCCAGCGCCAGCTCCTGCACCCGCGCCAGCTCCTGCGCCCGCGCCAGCGCCAGCTCCTGCACCCGCGCCAGCTCCTGCGCCTGCGCCTGCGCCAGCTCCTGCACCTGCACCTGCACCCGCGCCAGCTCCTGCGCCTGCACCAGCTCCTGCACCAGCTCCTGCACCTGCACCAGCTCCTGCGCCAGCTCCTGCTCCTGCACCTGCACCTGCACCTGCACCTGCACCTGCACCCGGCACCGTGCTCGCACCCGAGGGCGGCAGCTTCACGGTGTCCAGCGCCACGGTGGTCAAGTACGGCGCGGATACGCGCTGGATCACCAGGACTGTCACGGGCACGGTGAACTGCACGAACGCCTACTTCGGCGCCGACCCGGCCCCGTTCACCGTGAAGTCCTGCATCGCCGGCTGAGTTGGGCCGGCCGCCTTCCCTGACGCAGCGGCGCGCCGGGCCATGACCATTCGACAGGGCGCTGGCACCGGAGTAAGGTGATGTGCCCCGGCGATTCGGTCGCCACTCACAACGCAGAGGAGGCACGCATGACCACCGATCCACAGTCGGGCACCAACGTGCAGGAAATCGCGGCCGGCATCTTCCGCATCAACACGCCCGTGCCGCTGCCCGACGGCAGTCCCTTCAGCTTCAATCAGTATCTCGTGGTCGATGACCAGCCGCTCTTGTTCCACTCCGGGCCGCGCCAGCTCTTTGCGATGGTGAGCCAGGCGATCGCGAGCGTGATGCCCCTCGAGCGCCTGCGCTACGTCGGGCTGTCCCATGTGGAGGCAGACGAGTGCGGTGCCCTGAACCTGTTCCTGGCGGCTGCACCAGAGGCCGTGCCCCTGTGCGGCAGCCTCGCCGGCATGCTGTCGATCGGTGACATGGCCGACCGCGCACCACGCACGCTCGCCGATCGCGAGGAACTCGTGCTCGGCGGTCATACGATGCGCTGGTTCGACACGCCCCATCTGCCCCATGGCTGGGAGTGCGGATTGATGATGGACACGCAGACGCGCACCTTCCTCTGCGGCGACCTCTTCACCCAGCCGGGCAGCGGCAAGAAGGCCGTGGTCGACACCGACATCCTCGGGCCGAGCGAAGCATTCCGGCACCAGATGGACTACTACGCACATGCACCACAAACCGCTGCAATGCTGGCCGGGCTCGCGCAGCAGGAGCCGCGCACGCTGGCGTGCATGCACGGCAGCGCCTGGCAGGGCGACGGCGCATCGCTGCTGCGCCAGCTTTCGGACGCAGTGTCGGCAGCGCCCTGAGCCGACCACGCGGTGGGAGATCCTCCAGTTCAGTGATCTCCCGCTGCGCCCGTCAATCGAAACTGGGCTCCGCCCGCTCCTCGAGCGCCGCGGGTGCGGTCTCGGAGACGGCTTCCGCAATCGCCAGCACCGCCGCCGCCGTGCGCTGAGCGGCGCCCCGGTTGGCATTGGCGAAGGCCTGCGCCGCCTCGGCCATCGCCTCGCGGCGATCCTGCTGTTCGACCAGCTTGAGCGCGGCCGTGACCGCATGCTCCATGTCGTTCACCCGCAGCGAAGCGCCGGCAGCGAGCGAGAGCTCCGCGGCCTCGGCGAAGTTGTAGGTCGAAGGCCCCATGATCACCGGGCAGCTGCAGGCCGCCGCCTCGATCAGGTTCTGGCCGCCCAGCGCTTCGAAGCTGCCACCCAGCAGCGCCACGTCGGCCAGGCCGTAGTAGAGCGCCATCTCGCCGAGCGAATCGCCCAGCCAGATCTCCGACTGTGCCGGTGCACCGGCCGCACTGCGCCGCGCCACCGCAAAGCCCCGCGCCTCGATCAGCGCGGCGACCTCGTCGAAGCGCTGCGGGTGGCGCGGCACGATCATCCACTGCACCTCGTGCACCCGCCTTGCGATGGACTGCACCGCATCCTGCGCGGGCGGCGGCGGCGACAACGCGCCGAAGCGCTCGAGCACATCCAGCAGCTGCGCCTCCTCGCCGTCACGCGAGCTTGCGAGCATGACCACAGGCCGCGGCAGCTGGCCGCGCAACCGGGCCGCCGTCGCGAGCTGGCGTGCATCGGGCGTGGCGTCGAACTTGAGGTTGCCGTACACGCCGGCGACCTTGGCGCCGAGTGAAACCAGCCGGTGCGAATCCGCCTCGGTCTGGGCCCACACAGCGGCCAGCGAGGAGTACGCGGGCCGCGCCAGCCAGCCGAGGCGCTCGGCGGAAGCCAGCGAGTTCTCGTTCAGGCGCGCGTTGGCCAGGACCAGTGGAATGCCGCGCTCGGCGCAGGCCGCCGTGAGCTCGGGCCAGACTTCGGTTTCCATCAGCACGCCGATACGGGGCTGGAAATGGTCCAGGAAGCTGGCCACTGCGCCTGGCGCATCCCAGGGCTGCCAGACCTGCAGGTCGCCTTCTTCCAGCAGCTTGGCGCCCTCCTCGCGCCCGGTGGCGGTGCCGTGGGTGAGCAGGATCGGGATGCCCGGGTACTGGCGACGCAGCTCGGCGATGAGGATGCCAGCGGCGCGCGCCTCGCCCAGCGAGACCGCATGGACCCAGCACCAGCCGGTACCGGCCGCGGCCTCGTCATACCGGCCGAAACGCTCCTCGACCGCGTGGCCGTAGCCGGGCTCGGCCACGGCGCGCCGGCGCAGCTTGCGACGCACCAGCGGTTGCGCAAGGGTGGTGAAGACGCCGTAGAGGCGCAGCAGCAGCGAACGCACGCTCAACGAAGAGAATCCGGGGCTCAGTGGGCGGCTTCGGCCAGCGTCGCATCGGGCTTCACGCCCTTGAGCAGCGCGAGGAAGTCGTGCTGGATGCGATCGAGTGCGGCCTGTGTCTGTCCTTCGAAGCGCAGCACCAGCACCGGCGTGGTGTTGGAGGCGCGGATCAGGCCGAAGCCGTCGGGCCAGTCCACGCGCAGGCCGTCGATGGTCGAGACCTTGGCCGGCTCTTCGAACTTTGCCGTCTGCACCAGCTGCTCGACCAGCGTGTGGGGCTCGCCCTCGGCGCATTTCACGTTGAGTTCGGGTGTCGAAAAGCTGGTGGGCAGCGCGTTGAGCGTGTCGCTCGCGTTGGGCGTCTTGCTGAGGATTTCCAGCAGCCGGCAGCCGGCATAGGTGCCGTCGTCGAAGCCGAACCAGCGTTCCTTGAAGAAGATATGCCCGCTCATCTCGCCGCCGAGCGGTGAGTCGATCTCTTTCATCTTGGCCTTGATCAGCGAGTGGCCGGTCTTGAAGATCATCGGCTTGCCGCCGGCGGCCTCGATCGCGGGCGCCAGGCGCTGCGTGCATTTGACGTCGTAGACGATGGTGCCGCCCGGCACGCGCGACAGCACGTCCTGCGCGAACAGCATCATCTGGCGATCGGGGAAGATGTTCTGGCCGTCCTTGGTCACGATGCCAAGGCGATCGCCGTCTCCGTCGAAGGCGAGGCCCAGCTCGGCATCGCCCGCGGCGAGCGCCGCGATCAGGTCCTTCAGGTTTTCGGGCTTGCTCGGGTCGGGGTGGTGGTTCGGAAAATTGCCGTCGACCTCGCTGTAGAGCTCGGTCACCTCACAGCCGATGGCGCGCAAGATCGCAGGCGCCGATGCGCCGGCGATGCCGTTGCCTGAATCGACCACGATCTTGATGGGCCGCGCGAGCTTGATGTCCTCGACGATGCGCTTCGTGTAGGCCTCCAGGACGTCCGCCTTGCGCACGCTGCCGCCGGGCGCGAGCTTGGCGCTGCCGGCTTCCATCACGCGGCGCAGGCCCTGGATCTCGTCGCCGTAGATGGCGCGGCCGGCCAGAACCATCTTGAAGCCGTTGTAGTCCTTGGGATTGTGGCTGCCGGTCACCTGGATGCCGCTGTTGGCCAGCGTGTGGGCCGCGAAATACAGCATGGGCGTCGTGACCGCGCCGACGTCGATCACCTCGATGCCGGTGGCCACCAGCCCGCGGATCAGTGCATCCGCGAGCGCCGGGCCCGACAGGCGCCCATCGCGCCCCACCGCCACCGCCTTCTCGCCGGCCGCGCGCGCCGCGCTGCCGAAGGCCTTGCCGAGCGCCTCGGCAACCTCCGCGTCGAGCGTGGTGGGCACGACGCCGCGAATGTCATAGGCCTTGAAGATCGATGCGCTGAGCTGCATGGGCTTCCCTTTGGATGAGTGCGAAAAATGAAGACCATTGTAGGCATGCGCTCCTGCTGCCAGATGTCCGGAAATGGCTACTCCTGCCTGTGGCGCTCCGTATCATCCAAGGCATGCCCCCTTCGAACGCCTCCCCCGCCGCAGGACTCGAAAGCGACGCCTGCTATCTGGCCATGAAGGCCCATGACGCGCGCTTCGACGGCTCCTTCTTCACCGCCGTGACCTCCACCGGCGTGTACTGCCGGCCGGTCTGCCGTGTCAAGCTGCCGCGGCGCGAGAACTGCCGCTTCTTCCAGCATGCGGCCCAGGCCGAGGCTGCGGGCTTCCGCCCCTGCCTGCGCTGCCGGCCCGAGCTGGCGCCGCGGGCCGCGAGCTGGTCCACGGAAGATGCATCGCGCATCCTCGCCCTGCAGGCCGCCCGCCTGATCGACGAGCCCGACGCCTGGGCCGAGGACGGCCCCGGCGCCGCCCGCATCGCCAAGCGCCTGGGCGTGAGCGACCGGCACCTGCGCCGCATCTTCGAGGCGCAGTTCGGCGTGTCGCCGCTGCAATACCTGCAGACGCGCCGCCTGCTGGCCGCCAAGCAGCTGATCGCGGACACGCGCCTGCCGATGACGCAGGTGGCGCTGGCCAGCGGCTTCGCCAGCGTGCGCCGGTTCAACGCGGCCTTCGTCTCGCACTACGGCCTGAATCCGAGTGCGCTGCGGCGGGCCGGCGCGGCCGGTGAGCACGGCGGCGGCTCGGTCGCCGTGCGCCTGGGCTATCGGCCACCCTACGATGCCGCGGCCATGCTGGGGTTCTTCGCGCGCCGCGCGCTGGGCGGCGTCGAAATCATCGACGACGTGGGCGGCACGCCCCGGCTGGCGCGCACGCTGCGCATCGCACAGGGCGGGCGTGTCCACGCGGGCTGGCTGCAGCTGCGCTTCGACGGCGCGCGCGAGCAACTGCTGCTGCAGGTCAGCGACTCGCTGGCCGCGGTGCTGCCGACAGTGATCAGCCGGGTGCGCGCGATGCTCGACCTGGATGCCGAGCCGATGGCCGTCAACGCCGCGCTTCACGCCAGCTTCCCGCTGGGCGACGGGCTGCGCGTGCCCGGCACGGTCGACGGCTTCGAGCTCGCGGTGCGCGCGGTGCTCGGGCAACAGGTCACCGTCGCCGCAGCCCGCACGATGGGCACGCGGCTGGTGCAGGCGCTGGGCGAGCCCATCGCCACGCCCGTCGCCGGGCTGGAGCGGCTGTTCCCCACCCCCGCAGCTCTCGCGGCCGCGAGCGGTGACGCGCTGGGCCGGCTCGGCATCGTGCGGCAGCGGCAGTCCGCCCTCATCGGGCTCGCCAAGGAAGTGCAGGAAGGCCGGCTCGCCCTGCATGCCGGCGCCGACGTGCCGCCCACCCTCGCCGCCCTGCAGCAGTTGCCTGGCATCGGTGACTGGACGGCGCAATACATCGCCATGCGCGCGCTGCGCTGGCCCGATGCCTTCCCGGCCGGCGACGTCGCGCTGCAGAAGGCGCTGCACGTGAGTTCCGCGCGCGCCGCCGCGGAGGCCTCGCAGGCCTGGCGACCATGGCGCAGCTACGCGGTGCTGCGCGCATGGCACAGTCCCCTCCCCACCGGCAAATCCGCGGCCGCGCCCCTCGAAGGTGTTGCAGCCTGAAAGCCCAATGCCCGAACGGCCGGAATGCCCCGGAACGCCCCGAGCGCCCCGAATGCCGAAACGAGAGACCCCATCGAGAGACGACATCATGAGATTCAAGAACGCCACCCTCCACAGCTGCACGATGGAAACCCCGCTCGGCGCCGTCACGCTTGCCGCCACCGATGCAGGCCTGGCAGGCGCCTGGTTCGAGCAACAGCGCCACTGGCCCGACACGCGTGGCTGGCAGGAGAACCCGGCGCATCCCGTGCTGCGCGAAGCCGCAGCGCAACTCACCGACTACTTCGCGGGGCGCCGCCAGCACTTCGATCTGCCGCTCGACCTCTCGCACGGCACGCCCTTCCAGCAGTCGGTGTGGCAGGCGCTGCTGGCGATTCCCGCGGGCCGCACCATCAGCTACGGCGCGATCAGCGCGGGCCTGGGCAATCCCGCGGCGGTGCGTGCGGTGGGCGCAGCGGTGGGCCGCAACCCCATCAGCGTGATCGTGCCCTGCCATCGCGTGCTGGGCACCAATGGTTCGCTGACCGGCTATGCCGGCGGACTCCAACGCAAGAACGCGCTGCTCGAACTGGAAGGTGCCTTGTGAGCGAAGGCGAGTGCACGGCCGCGAACGCGGTGGCCAAGGCGGTCGCGCCCGCCGCGCCCATCGCGACGCCCGTCGCGCCTGCGCGCCCGGCCAGCAAGCGCTGGCTTGTCGACCTCCTGCTGCTGGGCATGCTGTGGGGCGCGTCCTTCTTGTTCATGCGCATCGGCGCGGCGGAATTCGGCGCTCTGCCGGCGGCGGCGGTGCGGGTCGGCATCGCCATGCTCTTTCTGCTGCCGCTGCTTTCGGTTCGCGGCCAGTGGTCCAGTTTCCGGCAGTACTGGAAGCCGGCGCTGGGCATCGGCGTGCTCAACTCCGGGCTGCCCTTCGCCCTCTTCTGCTTCGCCCTGCTCACCATCAACAGCGGCCTGGCCGCCGTCCTCAACGCCACGGTACCGATGTTCGGTGCGCTGGTGGCCTGGGGCTTCTTCGGCGAGCGGCCCGACGGCTCGCGTGCGCTCGGCCTGGTGATCGGCTTCGCCGGCGTCGCGATGCTGGCCGGCCGCAGCGCGGGACTGCAATCGGGCGCGGACGAAACAGCGGCACGCTGGGCCATCGCCGCCTGCCTCGGGGCTTGCATCTGCTATGCCCTATCGGCCAGCCTCACGCGCAAGCACCTCTCGGGCGTGCCGCCGCTCGCCGCCGCGGCCGGCAGCCAGATCGGCGCCACGCTCGCCCTGGCACTGCCGGCGCTCTGGCTCTGGCCGGCGCAGATGCCGAGCCTGAAGGCCTGGCTTGCGCTGCTCGCGCTGGGCACGGCCTGCACCGGGCTCGCCTACATCCTGTTCTTTCGCCTGATCGAGCGCGCCGGCCCTGCGCGCGCGCTGACCGTGACCTTCCTGGTGCCGGTGTTCGCACTGTTCTACGGCGCCGTCTTCCTGGGCGAGGAGATCACGCAATGGATGCTGGTGTGCGCCGTGGTGATCGTGTGCGGGGTGGCCTTGTCGACCGGGCTGGTCAGGTTGGGACGGCCGCCGCGCGCAGCGGCCTAGTCAGATCGCCCCCGCCACCACGTTGATCGACAAGGCCAGCACCAGCATGTTGAACGCAAAGGACAGCACGCTGTGCACGAGCGTGATGCGGCGCATTTCGCGCGAGCGCACCTGCACGTCCGAGACCTGCGAAGTCATGCCGATCACGAAGGCGTAGTAGAGGAAATCGAAGTAGTCCGGATCGAGCTCGCCCGGAAAGTCCAGGCCCGGCTCGCGCCCTGGCTCCGCCTGGTAATACCGGTGCGCGTAGTGAAAGCCGTAGATCGTGTGGATCATCAGCCATGAACCCGTGAGCGCCAGCAGCCCCAGCACGATGTGTCCGATGCGCGTGGCCTCGCCCATCTGCCCGACCTGCTTGAGCAGCAGCGCGATCGTCACCATGCTGACGCCGGCACCGGCCACCATGGCGGCCAGGATCAGCACGTTGGGTTGGTCGAGCGACTGCGCGCGCGTCCGCGTGCTCTGGGCGTCCGAGGTCTCGGCCAGCCACCAGGCGGGCAGCAGGTAGGCGGCCGCGCCACAGCACCAGCCCAGGAGGCCGCGGGCCACGCCGCCGAAGTGCCAAGGCAGCAGGCCGACGGCGACCCCCACTGCCGCACCGAACAGCAGCCGCTGCCAGCCCATCATCCGCGTGAATCGCATAAGCATGCGGGGCACTTTAGCGTGCGGCGACAATCACGCCCGCACCATGATGAAGATCCGACTCCACTGGCGAAGCCTGCTGCTCGCCGCCCTCGGCCTCTGCGGGCTGGCCCCGCTGGCCCATGCCGCCTCCCCCGCGCCCGCGCGCGTGCCCGACACCATCGAGCAGCGCGTCGCCGCCTGCATCGCCTGCCATGGGCGCGAGGGTGCCAGCACCAACGCCGGCTACTTTCCTCGGCTCGCCGGCAAGCCCGAGGGCTATCTCTACAACCAGCTGCTGAGCTTCCGCGACGGGCGCCGCTTCAACAGCGACATGGTGCACATGGTGCGGCACCTCTCCGATGCGTACCTGCGCGAGATCGCGCAGTACTTCGCGGAGCTCGACCTGCCCTACCCGGCCGTGTCCGCGCGCAGCGACGCCTCGACGCAGAGCCTTGCGCGCGGCAGGGACCTGGCGTTCCAGGGCGATGCGGCGCGCGGCATCCCTGCGTGCGCGCAGTGCCATGGCCAGGCGCTGACCGGCGTCGCGCCGGCCATCCCCTCGCTGCTGGGCCTGCCGCGCCTGTACCTCGCCTCGCAACTGGGCGACTGGCTCAACGACGGACGCCATGCACTGCCGCCCGACTGCATGGCGGAGGTCGGACGCAAGCTGAACTCGGAAGACATCAACGCCGTCGCGAGCTGGCTGGCCCTGCAGCCGGTGCCGGCCAACCCCAAGCCCGCGGCCACGCCGCCCGGCCCGCTGCCGATGCCCTGCAGCGCCATGGGGAACTGACGCGATGCGACGCGCCCTCTACACCTTGCTCGCCCTGGTCGTGCTGCTGGTCCTGGCCGCACTCGGGCTCGTGGCCCTCAACCTGCGCGGCGAAGAGCCGCTGCCCGAGACGCCCGCGGCCTTCAACCCGACACCGGCCCAGGTCGAACGCGGCCGCTATCTCGCGCTGGCCGGGAATTGCGCTGGCTGCCACACCGCGCGCGGCGGTGCAGCCTTTGCGGGCGGCGTCGGCATCGAGACGCCCTTCGGTACGGTCTTCGCGGGCAACCTCACGCCGCATGACGAAGCCGGCATCGGCCGCTGGAGCGCCGCGCATTTCTGGCGCGCCCTGCACAACGGCCGCTCGAAGGATGGGCGCCTGCTGTACCCCGCCTTTCCCTATCCGAGCTTCACGCGCGTGACGCGCGAGGATTCGGACGCGATCTACGCCTATCTGCGCACCGTGCCGCCGGCCCCCACGCCCAACGCCGACCACAAGCTGCGCTTTCCCTATGACACCCAGGCCGCGCTGGCCGTGTGGCGCGCGCTCTTCTTCGCACCCGGCAGCTTCGTCGCCGATCCGGCCAAGCCGGCCGAGTGGAACCGCGGTGCCTACCTGGTCGAGGGCCTCGGCCACTGCATCGCGTGCCATGGCACGCGCAACGTGCTGGGCGCCACCGAGGAGAAGCTGGGCCTCTCCGGCGGACTGATCCCGGTCGAGAACTGGTATGCGCCTTCGCTCAACTCGAAGCGCGAGGCCGGCGTTGCCGATTGGGACACCCAGCACGTGGTCGCGCTGCTCAAGAACGGGACCTCGCCGCGCGGGTCGGTCATGGGGCCGATGGCCGACGTGGTCTACCGCAGCACCCAGTACCTCGGCGAGGCGGACCTGAACGCGATGGCGGTGTTCCTCAAGCAACTGCCTGAAGTCAAGGCGGCAGACGCGCCGGCTCCCGCTTCGCCGGTGCGCCGCGATGCCGGCGTGATGGCACGCGGCGCCAAGATCTACGACCAGCAATGCGCCTATTGCCACGGCGACGCCGGGCAAGGCGCCGAGGGGGCCTACCCGACACTGGCGGGCAGCCGCGCCGTCACCATGGATTCGACCGTCAATCTGGTGCAGGTGCTGCGCCACGGGGGCTTCCTGCCCTCCACTGCCGGCAACCCGCGGCCCTATGGCATGCCGCCCTTCGGCCATGTGCTGGACGACGACGGCATCGCCGCCGTGCTGACCTATGTCCGCGGCTCCTGGGGCAACGACGCGCCGCCGGTGACCCGCAGCCAGATCATGCGGCCCTGAAACCACGCGCCGGGGCTTGACCTTCCCATGATGGTAAGGTCGATGCTTCACCCGTGCCTTCGACAGTGCGGAGGCAAACAAGGAAAGCGCAATGAACCAGGCCCTTCCCGGCACGGAGCCCTTCAATATCGGCGAGGCGGCGGCACGCTCCGGCGTCTCGGCCAAGATGGTGCGGCACTACGAGTCGCTGGGGCTGCTGCCCCGCATCAGCCGCACCGACGCGGGCTACCGCCAGTACAACGACAAGGACGTGCACACGCTGCGGTTCATCCGGCGCGCGCGCGACCTGGGCTTCAGCATGGCCGAGATCGCACAGCTGCTGAAGCTGTGGCAGAACAAGCGCCGAGCGAGCGCGGACGTGAAGCGCATTGCCCTGGCGCATGCCGCCGACCTGCACCGCCGCATCGAGGAAATGACGAGCATGAAGCGCACCCTCGAGGGGCTCGCCGATGGCTGCCACGGCGACCAGCGGCCGGACTGCCCCATCCTCGAGGAGCTGGCCGAGCAGTAGTCCTTGACTCTCCCATGATGGGAAGGTCGACAGTGGAGCCATCACAAGGAATCCGGGAACCACCGATGCCGATGGACAACAGCTTGACGATGCCGGCGCCCGCCGCCGGCTTGCAGGAACGGTCGCTGCAAATAGAGGGCATGACTTGCGCCTCCTGCGTGGCGCGCGTGGAGAAGGCGCTGGCGGGCGTGCCGGGCGTCGACTCGGCCACCGTGAACCTGGCGACCGAGAAGGCCGAGGTCCGTTTCGCGGGCCGCGCGGTGGAGGTCGCCGCACTCCTGGCCGCCGTGCGCAAGGCGGGCTACGAGGCAAGCCCTGCCGAGGAGGCGCAGGCCGCGCCGGCGGCAAGTCGTTGGCCTGACTGGTGGCCGGTCGCGCTGGCGGCCCTGCTGTCGGCGCCGCTGCTGCTGCCCATGGTCGGCCTGCTCTTCGGCCGCGCGTGGATGCTCGAAGGCTGGGTGCAGCTGGCGCTCGCGACGCCGGTGCAGTTCTGGCTCGGCGCGCGCTTCTATCGCGCGGGATGGAAGGCGGCGAAGGCGGGTTCCGGCAACATGGACTTGCTGGTCGCGCTGGGCACGTCCGCGGGCTATGGCCTGAGCCTCTACCTGCTGCTCACGCAGGCCGGCCACGGCATGCCGCCGCATCTGTACTTCGAGGCCTCCGCCGTGGTGATCACGCTGGTGCTGCTCGGCAAGTGGCTGGAGCAGCGGGCCAAGCGTCAGACCACGGAGGCGATCCGCGCGTTGAACGCCCTGCGCCCCGAGCGTGCACGGGTGCGCCGCAACGGACTGGAGCAGGAACTTCCCCTTGCGCAGGTGAAAGTCGGCGACTTGGTGGTGGTGCGCCCCGGCGAGCGCATTCCCGTGGACGCCGTCGTGCTCGAAGGCGCCAGCGATGTCGACGAGTCGCTCATCACTGGCGAGAGCCTGCCGGTTGCCAAGCACGCGGACGACACCGTCACCGGCGGCTCGGTCAACGGTGAAGGGCTGCTCACGGCGCGCACCACGGCGATCGGCGCGGAATCGACGCTCGCGCGCATCGTGCGTCTGGTCGAGTCGGCGCAGGCGAAGAAGGCGCCGGTCCAGCGGCTCGTCGATCGCGTGAGCAGCGTGTTCGTGCCGGTGGTCATCGCCATCGCCCTCGTCACCCTGATCGGCTGGGGCCTGGCGACCGGCAACTGGCAAGGCGCGATCCTCAACGCGGTGGCCGTGCTCGTCATCGCCTGCCCCTGCGCCCTGGGGCTGGCCACGCCGACGGCCATCATGGCCGGGACCGGCGTGGCGGCGCGGCATGGCGTGCTGATCAAGGATGCCGAGGCGCTGGAGGTCGCGCACGGCGTCGGTATCGTGGCGTTCGACAAGACCGGGACCCTGACCGAGGGCCGGCCAGAGCTGGTCGCCCTGCATGCCGTGGACGGCGACACCGCCGCCCTGCTGCGCGCGAGTGCGGCCATCCAGGCGGGCAGCGAGCATCCGCTCGCGCGTGCCGTGCTCGCTGCGGCCGGCAAGCAGGGCCTGGCGATCCCGGCCACGAGCGAGCTGCGCGCGCACGCCGGCCGCGGCGTGGCCGCCATGGTCGAAGGCCGCTCTCTGCGCCTGGGCAGCAGCCGCTTCATGAGCGAGCTCTCCGTGCCGCTCGGCACGCTTGCCGAGCGCGCCGCACAACTCCAGGCGGAGGGCCGAACCGTCTCCTGGCTGGCCGAGAGCGGCGCCAGCCCGAAGCTGATCGGCCTGCTCGCCTTCGGCGACGCGCCCAAGCCGGGCGCCGCGGCGGCCATCCGCCGGCTGCACGCGCAGGGCATCCGCACCGCGCTGGTCTCGGGGGACAACCGGGGCAGCGCCGAAGCGGTAGCCCGGCTCCTGGGCATCGACATCGTTCACGCGGAAGTACTGCCCGAGGACAAGGCGGCCATCGTCGCGCAGCTCAAGGCGCAGGGCACGCGTGTCGCGATGGTGGGCGACGGCATCAACGACGCACCAGCGCTGGCAGCGGCCGACGTGGGTATCGCCATGTCCACCGGCACCGACGTGGCCATGCACGCCGCCGGCATCACGCTGATGCGCGGCGACCCCACGCTGGTCGGCGACGCGATCGACATCTCGCGCCGAACCTACGCCAAGATCCGGCAGAACCTGTTCTGGGCCTTCGTCTACAACGTCGTGGGCATTCCGCTGGCCGCCCTCGGCCTGCTGAGCCCGGTGATCGCGGGCGCCGCCATGGCCTTCAGCAGCGTGAGCGTGGTGAGCAACGCGCTGCTGCTGAGGCGCTGGAAGGGCAGCGCCGGCTGAGCCCCGACCAGTCGCTCACGCCGCCATCTGCCGGCAAGCCTCCGCGCAGCGGCGGCAGGCCTCCGCGCACGCCTGGCAGTGCGCGTGCGAATGCTTCGCGCACTCGGCCCCGCAGGCCGTGCAGATCTCCGCGCACAGCCGGCAAATGGCCGGCGCATGGGCACTGTCGCGCGCCATTGCCGCTGCGGCGAGCTGGCAGATCGCGGCGCAATCCATGTCGAGCGCGATGCAGGCAGCCATCATCTTCACGTCGTCCTCGTGCAGGCAGGCGGCAGCACAGTGGCTGCAGGCCATCGCGCAGTCGTTGCAGGCATCGATGCATTGCCGGTACTTCTCATGGGCCATGGTTTTCTCCTGAAGTGAATGCCGGCGGCGAGCCGGCCTCGAGAACAACCATCACGCGACCCGAGCATCTCGCCATGACGGACGTGCGGCCTACAGGATGTACGACGATTTCCGAAACAAGGTTGAGCGAGGAGAGAGACCAGACCTCGCCTGGCAATTCCACTGGGTGGAATCGGGAGGCTGCGCTGGACACGCTTGCAGCCTAAGCTTGGTGCACGCCTCGCTCACGAGGAAACAAGGAGAGACAACCATGCGTGCATCCCCTCGCCTCCCGCTGCTGGACCGCCGGCGCTTCCACAAGCTCGCGACCACGGCCGCACTGCTTGTATTGACATCCACGCCTGCCTTCGCGGCCTTTCCCGACAAGCCGCTGCGCATCGTCGTGCCGTTCGCGCCGGGCGGCGGCACCGATGCCATCACGCGCTCGCTCGCCATCGGCATGGCGCAGGCGCTGGGCCAGCCGGTGATCGTGGACAACAAGCCGGGCGCAGGCACCATCATCGGCAGCGACGCGGTCGCCAAGAGCGCGCCCGACGGCTACACGCTGGTGATGGCGACCTTCGCGCATGCCGTCAACCCGGCCCTCCAGCCGAAGCTGCCCTACGACACCGACAAGGCCTTCGCGCCGGTTGCGCTGGTCGGCGTCTCGCCCAACGTGCTGGTGGTGCGCGCCGATCAGCCCTACAAGAGCGTCGCCGAGCTCATCGCCGCAGCCAAGGCGAAGCCCGGCAAGCTGACCTTCGCCTCGCAGGGCAACGGCACCTCGGCGCATCTCGCCGGCGAGCTCTTCAAGAGCCTTGCCAAGGTTGACATCACGCATGTGCCCTACCGCGGCGCCGGCCCGGCCATGACCGATCTGCTGGGCGGCCAGGTGGACATGATGTTCGCCACGGCGGCGGCGGCGCGTCCCTTCGTCAGCGCGGGAAAGATGCGCGCGCTCGCGGTCACCACGGCCCGGCGTTCGCCGGCCTATGCCAACGTACCCACCCTGGCCGAGGCCGGCGTGGCGGGCTATGCGGCCGAGAGCTGGTACGGGCTCTATGCCGCCGCCGGCACGCCCAAGGACGTGATCGCCCGGCTCAACGACGCCGTGCGCCAGGCCGCGAAGGCAGAGGCCTTCGTGAAGCAGACGCAGTCGGAGGGCCTGGCGGTCGACGTCACGCCGCCGGAGGGTCTGGAGCGCTACGTGCGTGCCGAGGAGGTGCGCTGGCGCAAGGTCGTCAAGGACGGAAACATCACCACCGATTGAAGAGAAGCATCATGACCACCAGTTCCCAGATCCGGCTCGACGTCGAAGCCGGCATCGCCACCCTGACCCTCGACCGCCCCGAGAAGCGCAACGCGATCAGCGACGCCATGCGCACCGAGCTGATCGCCGCGCTGGAGCAGGTCGCGGCCGACGCAGCCATTCGCGCCCTGGTGCTGACCGGCACCGGCAAGGGCTTCTGCGCCGGTGGCGACGTGGCCGGCATGCAGCGGCGCATGGAAGCGCCGGCCGGCGCGGTCGGCTTCAACGGCTGGACGCGCCAGCAGCGCGTGCACCACTCCATCGACCTGCTGCATACGATGCCGAAGCCGGTGATCGCGGCGGTGAACGGTTCGGCCAACGGCCTGGGCGCCGACATGGCGCTGGCCTGCGATTTCGTGATCGCCTCGGAAGGAGCCAGCTTCGCGTGGAGCTACATCAAGCGTGGCCTGATTCCCGACGGCGGCGGCATGTACTTCCTGCCGCGCCGCGTGGGGCTGTCGCGCGCCAAGCAGTTGATCTTCACCGGGCGCAAGGTGGAGGCGGCCGAGGCGCTGCAGCTGGGCATCGCCGACCGCGTCGCCCGCGCGGACACGCTGTTGGCCGAGGCGCAGGCCTGGGCACGCGAGCTCTCGCAGGGCTCGGCGGCAGCGCTCGCGCTGGGCAAGTCGATCATCGACCGCAGCTTCGAATTGCCGGCCGAGCAGGTCTTCGCGCAGGGCAGCCAGGCGCAGGGGATCTGCTATACGACGCAGGAGCATCGGGACGCGGTGCTGGCGTTTCTCGATGGGGGCAAGGGGAAGTCGTCTTGAGCACCCATTCGTGTGCTCTTTGGCGAAGCAAGAGAAAGTGACTCGGCCGCCGGGACGAACCCCCGGCTCCAGCCTCCGAACAAGCGCCACGTACCCAAGGAATCCCCCATGTCCGAACAAGATGCCCTCACCCGCCTGCTCAAGCCCCGCAGCGTAGCGGTGATCGGCGCCTCCGCCGACCCCACCAAGACCGCCGGCCGCCCCGTCGCCTACCTGCAGCGCCACGGGTTCAAAGGAGCGATCTACCCGGTCAACCCACGCACCCCCGAGATCGCCGGCCTGAAGAGCTACCCCGACGTCCCATCGCTCCCCGAAGCGCCGGATGTCGGCATCGTCCTGCTCGGCGCCGAGCGCGCGCACGAGGCCGTGCGTGCACTGGCCGATCGCGGCACCGCCGCCGCGATCGTGCTGGCCAGCGGCTACACCGAGGTCGGCGAGGAAGGCGCGCGCAGGCAGCGGCAGCTGCTGGAGGCCGCCGGCCGCATGCGCATCCTGGGCCCCAACACCATCGGCCTGGTCAACCTCACCGACGGCATCACCCTCTCGGCCACCGGCGCGCTGGAGATGGAAGGCTTCGAGGCCGGGCCGATCGGCGTGGTCTCGCAAAGCGGCGGCATCCTGGGCGCACTGCTCTCGCGCGCCGCGGCGCGCGGCATCGGGTTGTCGAAGCTGATCTCCACCAGCAACGAGGTCGACCTCGACCTGTCCGATTTCGTGGACCACCTGGCGGACGACGAAGCCACGTCCGTCATCGCGCTCTACATGGAGGGACTGCGCAACCCGTCCAAATTCCGCGCCGCGGCGCTGAAGGCGGCAGGCAAGGGCAAGCCGGTGGTGGTGTTCAAGGTCGGCCGCTCCGAGGCGGGCGCAAGCGCGGCCGTGTCGCATACCGGCGCGCTGGCGGGCGCGGACCGCATGTACGACGCACTGTTCCGCGAGCTGGGCGTGATCCGCGCCCAGACCTTTGCGGACCTGCTCGACATTCCGGCCGCGCTCGCGACCCGGCGCGCACCCCGCGGGCGCCGCGTTGCGGTGCTGACTTCCACTGGCGGCGCCGGCACCCTGGTGGCCGACAGCCTCGGCAGCGCGGGCTTCGAGACGCCCGCACCCGATGCGGAGACCGCCGCGGCCCTGCGCGCGCTGCAGTCGGGCGAGCAGGCCGTGCTGGACCGCAACCCGATCGACGTCACGCTCGCAGGCCTGCAGCCCGAACTGCTGCGCGGCGCGATTCGCGCACTGCTCGCCAGCCCCTCCTACGACGCGGCGGTCGTGATCGTCGGCTCCTCCGGGCTCGCGATGCCGCAGCTGATGGCCGACGCAATCCACGACAGCCTGCCCGGCAGCGACAAGCCCCTGCTGGTCTACGTGAGTCCGCACGCGCCAGGCATCGCGAGCCAGTTGAACCAGCGCGGCGTGCCCGCCTTCATGGCGCCTGAAAGCTGCACCAGTGCCTTGGCCGCGATGCATGCGCATGCGAGCTGGACCGGACCGCACGCAGAGCCGGTGGATCAGGCCCTGTCGAACGCAGACGACCTGCCCGGCGGATCGCTGGACGAGCAACAGGCCAAGCAGCTCTTCGCGCGCTTCGGCGTGCCGTGCACGCGCGAGATCGTGGTGGCCGATGCGCAGCAGGCGCAGCAGGCCGCGCGTGATCTGGGCGGCGCGACGGTGCTGAAGATTCTTTCCGGCGAGATCACGCACAAGAGCGACGTGGGCGGCGTGGCGGTCAACGTCTCCGCCGAGCAGATCGGCCCGCGCCTCGAGCGCATGGCCGCCGAGGTCGAGACGCACACCGGCGTGCGGCCGCAACGCTTCCTGGTCCAGCAAATGGTGAGCGGCGGCGTGGAGCTGATCCTCGGCCTGCACCGCGATCCGCTGGGCAGCGCGGTGCTGCTGGGCATGGGCGGCGTGACGGCCGAGCTGCTGAAGGACACCGCATTGCGCATGCTGCCGCCGGGCGGCCTCACGCGCGAACAGGCGGCCGCGCTGGTGCGCGAGCTCAAGACCTGGCCGCTGCTCGACGGCTTTCGCGGACGCCCCGTGTGCGACGTCGAGGCCCTGGTCTCGGCCATCGTGGCCTTCTCGCAGATGGCGGCGGCGCTGGGCGAGCGGCTGGCGGAAGCGGAGATCAACCCGCTGTTCGTGCTGCCGCAGGGCCACGGCGTGCTCGCCGCCGACGGCGTGGCCGTGCTCGCGGCCTGAACATCGATCGACAACAACAACTGGAGACGAGCCATGAATCCGAAGCGCCTTTCGCGCCGCCATTTCAACGCCTCGCTGGGCGCGGGGCTTGCACTCGCGGCCCTGGCACCCGCGGTGCGGGCACAGGACTTCCCGTCCAAACCGATCCGCATCGTCGTGCCCTTCGCGCCCGGCGGCCCGACGGACCTGATGGCGCGCGCCATCGGCAAGACCATGTCCACCAGCCTGGGGCAGCCGGTGATCGTCGACAACAAGCCGGGCGGCGGCGGCGTGATCGGCATGAGCGAGGTGGCACGCGGGCCGGCCGACGGCTACACCCTGGTCTTCCCCTCCATCCTCGCGGTCACCAACCCGGCGCTGATGGCCAACTATCCCTTCGACACGCTGCGCGACTTCGCGCCGCTGACGGTGGTGGGCTTCATCCCGCACGCGGTGGTGGTGCGGCCCGACTTTCCCGCGAAGTCGCTGGCCGAGCTGGTCGCGATGGGCAAGGCCAAGCCGGACAGCCTGTCCTATGGTTCCTCGGGCAACGGCACCTCGGCGCACCTGGGCGCCGCGCTCTTCGTGCAGCGCGCGGGCATCCGTGCGACCCATGTGCCCTACCGCGGCGCGGGCCCGGCAGTGCAGGACCTGCTGGGCGGGCAGATCCAGTTCATGTTCCTGGACATGAGCTCGGCGCTGGCGCAGATCAAGGCCGGCAAGCTGCGCGCGCTGGCCGTGGCGCCCAAGTCGCGCTTTGCCGGCCTGCCCGACGTGCCGACCGTGGCCGAGCAGGGCTATCCCGGCTTCGACGTGCATGGGTGGTACGGCCTGCTGCTCAAGGCAGGCACGCCGGCACCGGTGATGCAGCGGCTCTATTCCGAGGTCCGCCGCGCCCTCGACACGGCCGAGGTGCGCGAGATCTTCCAGGCCCAGGGCATCGAGCCCGGCGGCATGCCGCCGGCAGAGTTCGCCACGCTGGTCCGCGACGACCTGGCGCTGTGGAAACGCACCGTGCAGCAGTTGGGCATCACGCTGCAATAAAAACGCCCATGCGCATCGCCATTCCCGACGATTACCAGGACTGTGTCCGGACGCTGGCCTGCTTCGACAGGCTCGCGGGCCACGAGGTCCGCATCTTCAACGACACGGTGAAGGGCACCGATGCACTCGCAGCCCGCTTCGCCGATGCAGAGTCGATCGTGCTCACGCGCGAGCGCACGCGCATCGACGCCGCCCTGCTCGACCGACTGCCCCGCCTGCGCCTGATCAGCCAGACCGGCAAGCTGGCGGACCACGTGGACCTGGCGGCCTGCACCGCGCGCGGGATCGTGGTGGCCGAGGGCCGCGGGGCCGGCGCCTCGACGGCCGAGCTGGCCTGGGCGCTGACGCTGGCCAGCCGCCGCCACCTGGTCGACGAGGCCGTACGCCTGCGCCGGGGACTTTGGCAGGGGCACCTGGGGCAGCAGCTCGGCGGCCAGCGACTGGGCGTCTGGAGCTACGGCCGCATCGGCCGCCAGGTGGCCGCCTATGGCCGCGTCTTCGGCATGAAGGTGTGGGTCTGGGGCCGGGAGGGCTCGACACAGGCGGCGCTGGCCGACGGCTTCGAGCGCGCGCCCTCCCAGGAGGCCTTCTTCGAGGAAAGCGACGTGATCAGCCTCCACATCCGGCTGAACGCCCAGACCGCCGGCATCGTGCGCGAACACGACCTGGACCGCATGAAGCGCGACGCCCTGCTGGTGAACACCAGCCGTGCCGAGCTGATCGCGCCCGGCGCCCTGGAACGCGCGCTGCGGCGCGGCCGGCCCGGCTTCGCGGCCGTCGACGTGTTCGAGGAGGAGCCCCTGCAAGGCACGGGCCACCCGCTGCTGGGCCTGCCGAATGCCCTGTGCACGCCGCACATCGGCTACGTGGAGCGCGACAACTACGAGCGCTACTTCGGCATTGCCTTCGATCACATCAACCAGTTCGCCAACGGCATCCTCGTGGACGTCGTCAACCCCGAAGCGCTGGCGTCCGCTCGCCGCTGAACCCGCCGCTTGGGCCGCAAGGCGGTGCCATCATTGCCCGCATGTGCATGACGCGAGGTGCAGACAAGCAATGAACGGCGCCGAGATCGACGAGAAGCCCGGGCGCTCTCCCGCCAACCGCTCGCTGGAGCGCGGCGTGGAGATCCTGCGCGCCTTCAGGCCCGGCTCCGAACTGCTCGGCAATGCCGAGCTGGCGGACCGCACCGGGCTGTCGCGCTCCACCGTGAGCCGGCTCACCCAGACGCTGGTGGGCACCGGCCTGCTGCACCTGGATGTGCGCCGCCGAGCCTACCGGCTGGCCCCGGCGGTGCTGAGCCTGGCGCACGCGATGCGCTCGGGCTCGACCATCCTGGGCATCGCCGCGCCGAAGATGCGCGCGCTGGCCGAGGCCCGCCGGATCAATGTCGGCCTGGCAGCGCCGGACCGGGACGAGATGGTGTACCTCGAGTCGATCCGGTACAACCGGCGCGTCTCGTTGCGCAGCGTGGTGTCGGGCCAGCGCGTACCGATGGAGCTCACCTCGCTCGGGCGCGCCTACCTGGCCGCCGCGCCGGAGCCGAAGCGCAAGGCGCTGCTCGCGCTGTTCAGAAAGCGCCGCCAGGGGCAATGGCCCACGCTGGCCGAGGAGATCGAGCTCGCGATGCAGAGCGTGTGGCAGCGCGGCTACTGCGCCGCCGCCTGGCAGCCCGAGGTGGTTGCGCTCGCCGTGCCGCTGCGCTGGGAGGGGCAGCCCCGCTACGCGCTCAACCTGAGCGTCTCCACGGCGGAGACGGTGCGCAGCGTCGAGCAGGAGCTCTCGGGCGCGCTGCTGGCGCTGGCCGCCGACATCGAGGGCACGCTCGCGAAGCAGGCGTGACATGCGTGCCGGAAATCCGGGCAGAGACGCTATATTGCGTCACCCCCACCGCCACTGCCACCGTCACCCTGCATGGACAACGACGAGGTCAACCAGCTGCTCGTACGCATCGGCCGCGAAGATCAGGCGGCCTTTCGCCAGCTCTACAAGGCATTCAGCCAACGGGTCTACGCGTACGCGCTCAACATGCTGAGCGACCACGCGCGGGCCGAGGAAGTGCTGGTGGACACCCTCTACGAGGTCTGGCGCCATCCCGATCGCTTTCGGGGCGACTCGCAGTTTTCCACCTGGCTCATCGGGATCGCGCGACGAAAGGCGCTGATGGTGTATCGCGCGCGCCGGCCCGACGAGGTGCATGCCGATCTCGAGGACATCGCCGAAGTCACGGCTTCGGACACACCCGACGGCTATGCGGAGCTGGCCGGCAAGCAGCGGCGCGAAGGCGTGCAGCACTGCATGGGCAAGCTGTCGGACGAGCATCGCGAATGCCTGCACCTGGTGTTCTACGAGGGCATGGGCCTCGCCGAGGTGGCGGAGATACAGAATTGTCCCGAGGGCACCGTCAAGACGCGCCTGTTCCACGCGCGCCAGAAAATCAAGAAATGCCTGCAGTCCCTGCTGCGCAGCGAAGGAAGCGCTCCCGAGGGCAAAGGCGCCCTCGCCTCCTGAACGGCGCTTGCGATCTCCCTCGCGTGCGCTTAAAAATAAACTGAACCATCCGCAAGGCTCGCGCAACCCAGCGGCATCATGAACAAACGCTTCGAAGAACTGCTCCCCTGGTACGCCAACGGTTCGCTGGGAGCCGAAGACCGTGCCTGGGTCGATGCCTACCTGCAACAGCACCCGGAGGCCAAGAGCGAACTGGACTGGTATCGCTCGCTGCAGGCGCGGGTCCAGGAAAGCGCCCCGGCCGTGCCGCCGACGATCGGCCTGGCGCGCGCGATGCGCCTGATCCAGGGCGACCGTCCAACCCTGTCCGAACGCATCGGCGCCTTCTTCGGCAACCTGGGCATGCGCCCGAGCTATGCGATTGCCGGGCTGGCGCTCGTGATGGTGCAAGGCGGCGTGATCCTGAACCTGCTGGGCAACGCCCGCGAGGACGCCGACCAGATCCGCGCCCTGAACGCGGTTCGCGTCGAAGAGGGCCCGATGCTGAAGATCAGCTTCGCCCCTGACGCCAAGGAGGCCGACATCCGCCTGCTGGTGGTCCAGGTCGGCGGCGAACTGGCCGGCGGGCCGGGGCAGCTCGGGGACTATTACCTGCGCGTGCCGGCCGGCAGCGAAGCAGCGGCGCTGGCCCGGGTGCAGGCGGCCCCGATCGTCCAGACCGCCTCGCTGGCACCCGGCGTGCCGCCTCGGGAGTAGAGCGCCATGGCCACGCTGCTGACTCGCCGAACGCTGCTGCAAGGCGCCTTGGGCGCCGCGGCGCTGCCTTGGGTCGGTCCTGCCATGGGCGCCCCTGCCACCGCCGGCACCAAAGGCGCCGAGTCGCGCATCGCGCTGGTGATCGGCAACGGCGCGTACCGCGCCGCACCGTTGAAGAATCCGCCTGGCGACGCCGCCGCGGTTGCGGGTGCATTGCGCGGTCTTGGCTACGACGTGACCCTACGACAGGACACGCGGCTGCCGGACCTGATCGAATCGCTGCGCGAGTTCTCGATGCGCGCGCCGAAGGCATCGGTCCGCATGCTGTTCTACGCCGGCCACGGCGTCCAGGTGAAGGGCCGCAACTACCTGGTGCCGATCGACGCCGACCCGCTGACCGAGGAAGACATCCAGCGCCAAAGCGCGGACGTCGGCGAGTTCGTCGACCGGCTCAGCGCCATCCGCACCGGCATCAACATCGTGGTGCTCGACGCCTGCCGCGTGAACCCGTTCGCCGGCGGCGTCATCGTCGGCCCCGATGGACGACGGCTCAAGTTCCGCGGCGCGACGCCGGGGGGGCTGGCAACGCTCGATGCACCCGTCGGCACCCTGGTGGCCTTCTCGACCGCGCCCAACGGCGTGGCGCTCGACGGCGCCAGCGGCAAGCACAGCGTGTACGCGCGCCACCTGCTGGCCAACCTGCCGACGCCGGGGCTGCAGATCGAGCAGCTCTTCAAGCGGGTGCGCATCGGCGTGGCCGAAGACACCGGCCGCGTGCAGGTGCCTTGGGAGTCGTCGAGCCTGACGGCGGACTTCTGCTTCAAGTCGGACGACAAGGGGCGTTGCGGGTAGATCAACACTCACGCGTGATCTTCCAAGAACCGCTCGAGCTCACGCGCAAAGCGCAGCGGCTCGCTGACATGCGGCGAATGACCGGCACGCGGGTAGACCGAGATCTGCGCATGCTTCACCGTCTCCCGATACCACGCATCGAGCGGCAGCCCGGCGTAGTGCGGGCTACGCGCTCCCAGCACGACCAGCAGCGGCGCGTCGAGGCGCGACAGCGAAGCGCGGAAGTCGGCCTGCGCCATCGACTCGGCAAGGTCGAGCAGCGGCCGGATGTCGATGCTTCCCAGGCGCCGCCGCAGCATCCGTCCCAGCGATGTCTCGACGCCCAGCTGGCGCCTGAGCCAGGCGCCGCCGAGTGCGCCGACCTCGTTCAGCAGCGCCTCGGCCAGGTCCTGGCGCGCGCCCGCGATCAGCCCCGAGAGCATCGCAGCGCTGCAGCCGCCGAAGAGCCCGAGACGCCAGCTGTCGTCCGTCACGATGCGCGGCGACTGATCGACCAACGCCACCGCCGCGACGCGCTGGGTGCCATGCAGATGCAGGTATTGCATCAGCGTCAGCGCGCCCATGGAATGCCCGACCAGCACCGCGCGCTGCAGCCCGAAGTGGTCGAGCATCTCGGCCAGGTCGGCGGCCAGGCGCGCGAGCGTGATGCTGCCGCGCACCGGCCGGCAATGGCCATGGCCGCGCGCGTCCCAGGCGAGCACGCAGTGGCGCCGCGCCAGCCGCCGGGCCACCGGCATCCAGTCGCTATGGGAGCACCCGACCCCGTGCACCAGCACCATCGGCGGGCCCTTGCCAAGCACGTACACGGGAACGATCTGGCCATCGCTGGCCGTGAAGCTGTCGAATTCGCCGGCGGCGGGCGAGCCGAGATTCACCAGCCCGAAGTTGCGCAGCGCGGTCAGGGTGCCGCGCAAGCCGGTCAGGCGCGGCGGGTGTGAAGGCGGATCTGGCGGAGCCCTGTCGAGCATGGCGGGCCATCCTACGCTGGCGCGCAGCCCACCCGAAATCGGCTCGAACCCTTCTCGGGCTCATCGTCGCGAAATTCGTTTGAACCGAATCAGGAACGGGCGCAACCCATGGAGCGGGAAGGCAGGCAAATCGGCAAGCCCCACCACAAACCTCGTTCCATCACTCTCAGGAGATCATCATGCAAATCGTCCGCAAAGCTTCCGTTCTTGTCGCCCTTCTCGGTCTTGCCGCGGGTGGCGCGATGGCCGGCGAAATCACGGGTTCGACGGTGCTGTCCACCGGTGCCGTCAACACCTCGGCAGGCTTCCTGTCCACGGCGCGCCAGAACATCGGCGTGGCCGAGCAGAACGGCAAGATCACCAACAGCACCGTGATCGTCAACGGCGCCAACAACACGGCCGCCGGCTTCCTGTCGACGGCGACGCAGAGCGTGGGCCGCGCCACGCAGAACGGTCAGATCAAGAACAGCACGGTCATCGCCACCGGCCTGAACAACGTGGCTGCCGGCTTCCTCAGCACCGCCACGCAGGACGTGGGCTTCGCCAAGGACAACGGCGTGGTCGAGAACTCGACGGTCATCGCCAACGGCGCCAGCAACACGGCCGCCGGTTTCCTGTCCACGGCTCGCCAACAGATCGGCGGCGCGCAAGGCAACGGCAAGCTGTCGAACTCGACGGTGATCGCCACCGGCTCCGTCAACACCGCCGCCGGCTTCCTGTCCACCGCCGACCAGAGCATCGGCGTCGCCAAGTAAGCCGCTGCCGGCTTTCCTTCCGGCCTCCTCGGTCCCGGCCCGCCCGCGCACCTGCGCCGGCGGGTCTTTTCCATGGCAGGAGCCCGCGCCTGCCGGTGCTGCCTCTGCAAATGCGAATTGCCTTGAACCGTTTCGCAATGCGCAGCAACCCATGGAGCGGAAGGCAAGCAAGCGCATGCCGCCCACCCTCAAGCCACCAACCCTTCAGGAGATCCACCATGAAAGCCGCTTCCAAACTTTCCGTCCTCGCCGCGCTGGGCCTCGTCTTCGGTGCCGCCATGGCCGGCGAGATCACCGACTCCGGCGTGTTCTCGACCGGCACGGTCAATACCTCGGCCGGCTTCCTGTCCACCGCGCGCCAGAACGTCGGCGTGGCCGAGCAGAACGGCAAGATCAAGAACACGGCCGTGATCGTCAACGGCGCGGTGAACACATCGGCGGGTTTCCTGTCGACGGCCAACCAAAGCATCGCCCGCGCCACCCAGAACGGCCAGATCAGCCAGACCGCCATCGTCGCCCAAGGCGTGAACAACACCGCCGCCGGCTTCCTGAGCACGGCGAACCAGGAAGTGGGCTTTGCGAAGGACGACGGCAAGGTCCAGGGCAGCTTCGTCGGCGCTACCGGCGTGAGCAACGTGGCCGGCGGTTTCCTGTCCACGGCGCGCCAGCAGATCGGCGGTGCGCAAGGCAGCGGCAAGCTGACGAACTCGACGGTGCTCGCCACGGCGCAGGTCAACACCGCTGCCGGCTTCCTGTCCACCGCCGACCAGAGCGTCGGCGTCGCGAAGTAAGCCCTCTTCGATCTTCTTTCCACGCGCCGGCGTTTCCCTCGCCGGCGCCTTCCCACCCAGGAGACCACCATGAATGCAAGCTTCGCCCTCACCGCCCGCATCGTTCTCGCCGCCGTCACGCTGGGCGCCGGCGCCCACGCACTGGCGGGGCAGGAGCTGATGGGTGTCGACACGCGCTTCCGCGCAAAGATCGCCAAGGAAAAGATCCGCATCGCCGCGCAGGAGCGCAAGGCGGACGAGCAGGGGAAGTCACAGGGAAACTCCTCGGACTCCAGCACCTGCGGGAGTCAGAACATCGGCAACATCGACACCGGCGGGCGCATCGGCGCCTCGCCGCGCGAGGTGTTCGTGTTCGCGCCCAACGCGATCAACATCGTCGGCCGCGGCGGGTGCCGCTGAGCGCAACGCCCCGAACAAAAGGGAGATGTCATGAAACCGCCCAAGGTCGCGCGCCTCCTCGCGCTTTCCGCCGCCCTCGCTGCCCTGGCAGGCTGCCAGACGCTCGAAGTCAGGCAACCCACCATCGACCAGACCAACGAGATTCGCAAGGGCCCCGAAGACCGGCCCCAGCGCTCGATCACCGGCTTCTCGCATGCGCTGCGCTGCATGGACACGCTGCTGCTCGACTACGGCGTGCGTGACATCACGATGCTGACCGAGGAAATCAGCGACGAAACGAAGAAGCTCAACGCCGGCACGCGCGACATGCTGATCTCGTCGGTGTCGGACATGTCGCGCCGCAGCCGTGCGGTGCGCCTGGTCGCCTTCGGCAAGGACACGGCAAACGTCATCAGCTATCTCGCTTCGGCGCAGAGCGCGGCGGCCTACCAGGCGATTCCGCTCTACGACATCAAGGGCTCCGTCTCGCAGTTCGACGAGAACCTGGTCAAGAACCAGAAGGACATCGGCATCGGCTTCGCCCCTTTCATCAACCTCGGCGCGGCGAAGGACGCGGGTTCCAGCATGCTGGCGCTCGACCTGAGCGTGCTGACCACCAGCGACATGGCGGTGCTAGCGGGCGTCACCTCGCGCAACTCGGTGATGATCCTGAAGCAAGGCAGCGGCATCGACGGCGATGCGGCGTACCACAAGTTCGGCATCAACTACAGCATGAACCTGGCAAAGGCCGAAGGCCAGACGCAGGCGCTGCGCGGGCTGGTCGAGCTGGCCGCGGTCGAACTCATCGGCAAGCTCACCAAGACACCCTACTGGACCTGCCTGGGCGTGACCGAACCGAAGAAGAACGACGAGACGCGCCTCGAGATGTTCGACTGGTACCACGCGATGGCCTCGACGCGCATCGAGCTGATCGCCTATTTCCAGAACCAGCTGCGCCGGCGCGCGTTCTACGACGGCCCGATCGACGGCGAATTCAACCCGGCGATCGACGAGGCGATCGCGAACTACCGCGCTGCACTGGGCCTGAGCCGCGAGGCCGTGCTCAACGAGGAATTCTTCTACGCCTTCCTCGCCGCCGATCACACCAAGATCCAGCGGCCCGAGCAGCCCGCGCACTACATCGCACCGGCGACCGTGGCAGCGGCCCCCACATCGATCCCGGTGGTGGCAAGCGCAGCATCCGCCTCGCCCGCCGCGGCCTCGGCAGCTGCCGCAACTGCGTCGGCCCCGTCAGCGGCGGCGCCGCTGAAGCTGGCACTGACGGCTCCCAGGCAGCAGACCCGTTTCGCCAAGGGCGAGTCGATCAGCCTCTCCCTCGCACCCTCTCAGGACGCGCATGTCTACTGCTACCTGCAGGACGAGGATTCGAAGGTCATACGGTTCTTCCCGAATCGCTTCGCCCGCGACTCACGCATCGCCGCGGCCCAGCCGCTCACGCTGCCTGGCGCCATGCGCTTCCAGCTCACGATGAATACGAAGGGCGTGCCTGAGACCATCTCCTGCTTCGCAACCCAGCGCGACGTGATGGCTTCGCTGCCGCAAGCCCTGGTCGGCACCGACTTCGAACCCCTCCCCGGCGCCACGCTCGAGTCGATCCGCGGCGCTTTCCTCAAAGTCGGTGGCGGCACGCTCGCCCAGGAGAACTTCCGTGTCCAAGTCAAATGAATCCCTTCCTGGCCGTGCGAAGTGGCTCGGCATCCGCCTGGCCGCCGTGAGCGGGGTCGCGCTCGCCGCCGTCGTCGGTCTGCTGCAACTGCCCTTCGGCGCGACCGCAGGTGTCACGACCGCTGCCGCTGCCACCGATGATCGCGCCGTCTCCGCGCTCCCGCCGGCGCCCCCGCCCCCGCCCCCCGCCTCTGCGGCGTCGGCGAGGCAAAGGGGACAGGGCACCTATCGGCTGCGCTGCTGGCAGTACGGCCGGCTGTTGTTCGACGAGGGGCCGGTCACCCTGGGCCCCGAGGCACGGCAGGCCGCGAAGTTGGTGGCGACCGATCGCCACGGCGGATCGGTGATCGTCACCGACTCCGGCTGGACGACCTGCCAGGCGCGCCCGTTCCCCCCGGAGCCCAACCTCGCGCTGCCGCGCTGAGGCCAGGGCCCGCCTTCATCAGGAGCTGCGCCATGAGCTGGTTCACCCGAGCGTTCCCGGGTTGGGGGGCGCTCCGCGCGTCGGCCCTGGCCGCCGGCTCGGCCGCGGCACTTGCCGCCGCCCTGGCCGAGCCGGCCCACGCGGCTACCGAGTCCCGCAGCGTCGCGGACTTCGACCAGGTGGTGTTCGCCGTTGCCGGCGAAGTCAGCATCGAACAGGGCGCCAGCGAGACGCTGACGCTGGAAGCCGAGCCCGCGGTGCTGCGCAAGATCACGACCGAGGTCCGCGACCGGCGCCTGCTCATCGGCCTGACGCCCGGCCGCATCGAGACCCAGCAGCCGATCCGGATGAAGCTCGGCGTCCGGATGCTGCGTGCATTCGAGTCGCGCACTGCCGGCGAGATCAGCATCGGAGCACTGCGCAGCGATGCGCTCGCGCTCGTGCTGGCAGGCGGCGGCTCGATCCGTCTCGATCGCCTGGACGATGCGCGCAGCCTCGACGTGCGGATCAGCGGCGCTGGTGAAGTTGCAGTCGGGGGCGGCAAGGTGGTCGCGCAGCAGCTTGCCATCACCGGCATGGGCCGCTATTCGGCGCCCAGGCTCGCCAGCGAGCGGGCCGAAGTCGCGATCGACGGGAATGGCGAAGTGCGGCTTGCCGCCAGCAGCACGCTGGCCGTGCGCATCAGCGGGGTTGGCCATGTGCGCTATCACGGCGACCCCGTGGTGACGCGTTCCATCCGCGGCGTCGGGACGATCGAGAAAGATTGAACCTGGCTGGCGGCGCTCGCAACCCATGGGTATCGACGAATTCAACGCCACGCTCAAGGAGTCCTGCCATGAATCGCTACCTCAGCACCCTCGCCCTCGCCCTTGCCGCCGCCTTCCTGACGCCCCAGGTCAAGGCCGAGAAGGTGATCATGTACCGCGAAGGACAACTCGTGAACCCGCACGAGGTGGCGGCCGTGCTCGGCAACAAGACACGCTCGATCCGCCTGCTCGACGAGGCGCCAGTAGCAGCAACCCCGACGAAGTATGTTGCGGCCGCGGCCGTCGCGCTGGCGAAGACCTCGGCACGCGTCCCGGCCCGCATGTCCGCTGGGCCTGACGATGTCGCCGCCGAGGCCTCGGCCTTGTCCCTGCCGGTGCGCTTCGCATTCGACTCTTCCGACATCCTCCCCCCCGCGCGGGCCCAGCTCGATGCATTGGCCGAAGGCATCAAGCTGCTTGCGCCGAACAGCATCGTCACGGTCGAAGGCCACACCGATGCTGTCGGGAGCGATGCCTACAACCTCGAGCTCTCGCGCTCCCGCGCGCGCGCCGTGCGTGACTACCTGGTGCACCGGCACGGCATCGATGCCGCCCGCCTGAAGACGGTCGGCTATGGCGAAGCGCAGCTGGTTGAGGCGGCGGATCCCACGGCGGCAGTGAACCGACGTGTGCAGTTCCGCGGCAGTTGAACGGGCGCCTGGGGCGCAACGGCTGCGTCCTTCCCCTTGTGCCTCGGATGCGCAGCACGGAGAATCGAATGCGATCGTCCCTGGAGGTGCTCAGACTGTGTCGAAACTTGCATCTCTTGCTCTGGGGGCTTGCTGCTTCCGCCCCCGAAAGAAGGTTGGGTTGGGGGCACCAGGCTGTCGATTGGTCTCGTGTGCTTGGTTTGAGGCTGGAGCCGGGGCGTCGTCCCGGCAGCCGAGTCACTTTCTTTTGCTTCGCCAAAAGAAAGTAACCAAAGAAAAGGCGACCCCACTGGCCGCGACCCTCCGCTTCGCTACGGGCAACCTGCGGTGCTCGCTTTTCGCGGGGTCCGCGCAAACTCGCTGCGCTCAAACACGCGCGGCCCTGATCCGCGAAAAGCTCCGCTCCTCGGCGCGGCCAGAGGGGACTTGGAATTCAACGCGCCATGGCGCGTACTTGTGTGGAATGCAGGTCGGCGTGAGCTCTTGCTCCTCGCTCACGCTGACTCTCATGCACATGCACATGCACATGCACATGCACATGCACACGCACACCCACGGACGCGCACAAGCACAAGCACAAGCACAAGCACACGCACACGCTCGTGCTCGTGCTCGTGCTCGTGCTCGTACCCGTAGCGATGCTCATGCTTATGCACTGTCATACGCGGCCGCCCTTGCCCCTCTTCGAGGCCTTGCGCAGCGAGGCCGTTGGTGGCCGAGCGAAGCGATGGCCCGACCGTTCCCCAATCCCCTCTGCGCGTGCCGAGGAGCGGAGCTTTTCGCGGATCAGGGCCGCGCGTGTTTGAGCGCAGCGAGTTTGCGCGGACCCCGCGAAAAGCGAGCACCGCAGGTTGCCCGTAGCGAAGCGAAGGGTCACGCGCAGTGGGGTCGCCTTTTCTTTGGTTACTTTCTTTTGGCGAAGCAAAAGAAAGTGACTCGGCTGCCGGGACGACGCCCCGGCTCCAGCCTCAACACAAGCACACGGTACCGATCGACAGCCCGGTGCCCTCACCCCACCCCCTTCCCGGAGGGAGAGGGAGAGGGAGCAAGACCATGAGCCTCCCAAACGTCCAGGAACCCGGTGGAGTGACCCGCCGCCCCCTCCTCGCCTGCATCGCCCTGGCCCCCACCCTCTGGAGCGCAACCTGCCTTGCCCAGTCCCAGTCCCAGTCCCAGTCCCAGCCCCAATCCCAACCCCAGCCAAAGCTCGAAGTCTCCAGGCAACGCCGAGTCGCCCTCGTCATCGGCAACGGCCGCTACCCCGAGATCCCGCTGAACAACCCCGAGCACGACGCCCGCCTGGTCGCTCAGACCCTGCGCTCGCTCGACTTCGAAGTCGGAGAGCACCTCAACCTCAAGGCCCGCGACTTCAAGCGTGTGCTGCGGGAGTTCGCGCGCCGCATGGACGACGACCAGGTTGCATCGGTCTTCTACTACGCCGGCCATGGCGTGCAGATCGGGGGGCGCAACTACCTGCTGCCGATCGACATCGCACTGCGCGACGAGGCCGAAGTGCGTGACGAGGCGATCGACATGCAGGAAGCGCTGCTCGGGCATGTCGACCGCGTCCGTCCGCGTGCCCGCATCTTCATCATCGACGCATGCCGCAACGACCCCTTTGCGGTGCGCGGACGATCGCGCAACGCCAACGGCCTGGCCGAGATGGCGGCGCCAGGGGCGCTCATCGCTTTCTCCGCAGCCCCTGGCGGGGTCGCCGAGGATGGCCCGATCGGCGGCAACAGCGTCTACACGAAGCACCTTGCCACCGAGCTGCGCTCGGTCGGCGTCGAGGTCGAGGAAATGATGAAGGCGGTCCGCGTCAAGGTGCTGCGCGACACCGCCCAGCGCCAGATTCCCTGGGTCAACACCTCGATGGTCGTGAACTTCATGTTCAACCCCGGGACCGCGCCGACACTGGCCAGCCCCAAGCGCAACCTGCAGCTGCTCGTGCAGGCGCAACGCAGCCTGAACACCGATGCGCGCAACGCGTCGGCGTCGCTGGCGCTGCGCGTCTATGTGCTGCGCGATGCGGGCGGGTTCGAGAAGGCGAGCTTCGACAGCCTCTATGACGATGACGAAGCGACCCTCGGGTCGAACGTGCTGGTGCGCGAAAGCCTGCACCTGCGCCCCGGCGAGGCGCGCGAGCTGGCGCTCGAACTGAGCGGCGACGCACGTGCCGTCGCGGTGTTCGGTGCGTTCCGGGAGATCGAGCACTCGCAGTGGCGTGCCATCCTGCCCTTGCCCTCCGGGACGCTGGCGCCGCGCGCACGCATCGACGCTCAGGCGCGCCAGCTGCAACTGGGATGGGCGAAATGAACCGGGAGCCGGAGGGCGCCGACGAGCCGGCCGCCGCGCGTGCGCTGCGCGCACAGGCGCTGCCCCTGGTCGCGCTGTTGGCGGGCCTGCGGGATGCGACGCCGGCCGACCCGGCCGCATTGCGCCGCACGCTGGCAGAGGCGGTGAACCGTTTCGAAGCCGGTGCGCGAGCGGCCGGCATCGCCGAGCCAGACATCGCGGCCGCAAGCTACGTGCTGTGCGCCTGGGGCGACGAGCAGTTCGACGCCGCGCCATGGGGCGCGGAAGGTGCCGGCCTGCTGCGCTGCTTCCACGGCGAGGCCCAGGGCGGCGACAAGCTGCTGCGCCTGCTCGCGCGGCTGGCGGAGAAGCCGCGCGAGCACCGCGCGCTGCTCGAGCTCTTCCACACCTGCCTGAGTCTCGGGCTGCGGGGGCGCAGCGCGCTCGGCGACCGCGAACACGAAACCCTGCGCTCTCGCGTGCACCTTGCGCTGCAGCAGGTAGCGCCGGCGCCGCCGCTGGTGGCGCCCTGGCAATGCGCGGCGGCAGCCGCCAGCCCGCCGCGCGCGCCGCGCGTCGCGCTGCCGGCCGTGCTGCTGCTCGGCGTGCTGGCCCTCGGCATCTACAGCGCAACCCAGCTGCAGCTTGCAGCGCGTGTCGACGGCGTGTTGGCGTCCTTGCAGAAAATCGTGCCGGCTGCCAGCGCCACGGCGGCGCCCGCGGCTGCCGTGGCGGAGGCGCCGCCGCGGCTGGCCTCGAAGCTGCGTGACGACATCGCGGCCGGCCGCTTGTCCGTGCGCGACGAGGCGCTGCGCAGCGTGGCCGTGCTCGGTGCCGATGCGCTGGGTGACGCGAGCGGCCCGCTGGCACGCCTCGGCGCAGCGCTTGCGAAGCTGCCCGGCAAGGTCGTCGTGGTGGGTTACACCGACGGCAGCGATCCCCCGACGGCGCGCACGCCCTCGGCCTGGCACCAGGCAATGGAATGGGCACGCGGCGCCGCCGATTCGCTGCGGCCACAGCTCGGCGATGCGCGGCTGGCCGTCGAAGCCCGTGTCGATGCCTCGGGCAGCCAGCCGCTGCGCCGGGTCGAGATCGTGCTGTTTCCGGAATGAAGCCGTCGATCCGCTTCGCGCAAGGCGCAGTGAACCTCGGCGCCGCAGGCGCCCTGCTGTGGTTCGCGGCACCGCTCCTCGCCTTCGGCACCTGGCATCCCTTCGATGAGGTGCGCGCGCGCGCCGCTTTGCTGGCGCTGGCCGCGCTCGTGCTGCTCGGCGCGCGCGCAGTGCGCCTGCTGCTGGCCAAGCGGCGCAACGAGCGCCTGCTCAAGAGCCTCGAAGCGGGCGATGCCGGGCCCGAGCTGAGCCAGCGTTTCCGGCAGGCGCTCGCGATGCTGCGCCAGGGCATCGAGGCGAAGGGCCGCCAGCGCTGGTGGCAAGGCCGGCGGCAGGTGCAGCAGATGCCCTGGTACCTGATCATCGGCGCGCCAGGCGGCGGCAAGACCACGGCGCTGCTGCATTCGGGCCTGCGCTTTCCGCTCGCCGAACGGCTCGGGCGCGATCCGCTCGCGGGCACCGGCGGCACGCGTCAATGCGACTGGTGGTTCAGCCAGGACGCCGTCTTCATCGACACCGCAGGACGCTACACGACCCAGGACAGCGACACCGAGGCAGACGCCCGCGAATGGCAGCAGTTCCTCGCACTGCTGCGCCGGCACCGGCCCGTGCAGCCGATCAATGGCGTGATCGTCAGCGTGAGCGTGCCCGACCTGCTGCACGGCGGCGAGGAACTCGCACGCCAGGCGGCAGCGGTCGCGGCGCGCCTGGACGAATTGCGGCGCGAGCTCGACCTCGCGTTTCCGGTCTACCTGCTGGTGACCAAGGCCGACCTTCTCGCCGGCTTCGTCGAAAGCTTCGGTGACCTCGACGCAGCGCAGCGCGAGCAGCTCTGGGGCCTGGTGTTCGATGCCGATGCGGCCGGCATTCCGGCCGATCTCGGACCGCGTCTGTCGGATCTGGCCCAGCGCCTGGGCCGGCGGGGCCGCGAGCTGCTGCAGCAGGAGCACACGCCGCAGCGACGCCTCCCCATCTACGCCTTCGCGGCACAGTTCGACGCCCTGCTCTCACCGCTCGAACGATTCGTGCGCAAGGCCTTCGCCGGCATTGCCGCCGAACCGTCGCAGCGCCTGCGCGCGATTGCGCTGACGAGCGGTACGCAGGAGGGCAATCCGATCGACCGGGTCATCGGCGAACTCGCACGCAGCCACGGCCTGCGACTGAAGCCGCTGGTGCGGCCCGATGCCGGTGGCAAGTCCTTCTTCCTGAATTCGCTGCTGAAGCAACTGGTGATCGCCGAAGCGCCGCTGGCGGGCCAGCGGCTGCAGCGGATGCGTTGGCGCCGGCGAGCTGCCATGTTCGGGGCCGGGTTTGCCGCTGCCGCGCTGCTCGCCGCCTCGGCCCTGTGGTGGCAGAGCTACCGTCGCAACCTCGACTATGTCGACAGCGTGCGCATGCGCGTGGAGCAGCTGACCCAGCGCATCGGCTCTCTGGACTCGGCCAGCCTCGAGCAGGTGCTGCCGCTCTATTCGCTGCTCGAACGCCTGGCGGCGAACGATGGCATCGATCCGAACGTTGCCCCTGCCGGCTTCGGATTCGGGCTGTTCCAGGGGCCGCGCCTGGCACGCTCGGCGGAACAGGCCTACCGAGAGATGCTCGATCGCAGCCTCGCGCCGCTGCTCATCGAGCGCTTGCGACGCGACCTGCGCGAAGCCGAGGACAGCGCGACGCGCTACGAGGCGCTGCGCGCTTCGTTGATGCTGGCCAGCCCGGAGCGGCTGGTCCGCGGCGAGTTGAGGCCTTGGGCCGAGCAGACGCTGGCGCACTCGGGCGGCGCGGGGGAGCGCGCCGAATGGGCGCGCCATGTCGGGACCCTGCTCGAACGCAGCGGGCTGCCCGAGGCGATGCGCTCCGACGAGGCCGGGGTGCGCGCGGCGCGCAGCGCGCTCGCGGCATTGCCATTGGCGCAGCGCGTGCACGAGCGCCTGCTGCGGCGCATTGCCGACACCGAGCCGCCGCAGGACCTGCCCACGCGCCTCGGCGCGGCGGGTGCGCTCGTGTTCGCGGCGTCGAGCGCCGGGCCGATGCCGGAACACTCGAGCGCCGCCGACTGGCGACGCAAGCTCGTGCCCGCGCTCGATGCCACGCTGGACGAACTCGCGAACGAGGCCGACTGGGTGCTCGGCGACGCGGGCGGCGAGGTGCGGCGCCTGCAGAAAGACCGCGCCTGGCGCGACGACATCGCCACGCAGGTCGGCAAGCGGCACGCCCAGCGCGTGATCGCGGCCTGGTCGCGCCAGCTCGATGCCCTTGCGTTGGCGCCCGCCACGGATGCCGAGAGCGCCTCCCGCCAGGCGTCAAATCTCACGGCGCCCGATTCACCGCTGCGCCGCCTGCTGACACGCCTGGCCGACGAGTTCAGTGCAACGCCGCAGGGCGACAGCGCAGCCGAGGGCGCCTTCGATGGTGCGCTGCGGGCACGCTTCGCCAGCCTCGGCGACTACGCCGCGGGGGCCGGGCCGCAAGCTCTCGACCGCCTTCAGGCCCTGGTCACCGCCAGGCGCGACGAAGCCGCCAACGCCGAGATCGACGCCACCTTGCGCACCGAAGCCGCTCGTGCGCCTGCCGCGCTGCGCAAGGTCTACGGCGGACTCGGGACCTTGATGCGCTCGCGTGGCGGGCCCAAGCCGGGCTTCGACGCCGCGCTCGCCGAGCTCGCGCAGACCTGCAGCGCGTTGACGCGCGAGCGCTTTCCCTTCGGCGCCGCCGCGCTGCGCGACATGGCGCCGTCCGACTTCGCGCGGCTCTTCGGACCCGGCGGCCTGTTCGACGAGTTTCGGCGCAACCAGTTGAGCGAACGGGTCGATACGTCGAGCCGGCCGTGGAAGACCCGCGGCGCAACGGGCGATGCAGCGATGCCGGACGCATTCGAGCGGGCGGCGGCGATCGGTGCGCTGTTCTTCCCCGCAGGTGCGCCAATGCCCGAGCTCAAGCTGCGCCTCACGCCGCTGCGCATGGACGCCGAGCTGCTGCAGTTCAGCGTCGATGTCGATGGGCAGTTGCTGCGCTTCGAGAACGGGCCGCCGCGCTCCAAGGAGCTGGTCTGGCCTGGGCCGGCTTCGACCCTGAAAGTGCTGATGCGCATCCTGCCGCCCGGTCCCGGCGGCGTCGGCGCCGAGGTCCATGAAGGCGCGTTCGCCTGGGTACGGGTGCTGTTGCGAAGCGAGTGGAAGGGTGAGCGGAGTGCGCCGGCGCGCTTGGCCCTGGTCGTCGATACACGCACCCTCGAGGTCGAGGCGAGCGCAGCCGGCGCGCCCGAGGCCGATATCTGGACCCTCCGCGAGCTGGCACGGTTTCGCTGCCCGCAAGCCACATGGTGAAGCTGCCTTCACGTCGCGTGTGCTGGTACGGCAAGCTGCCCACGCGCGGCGACTTCGTCGGCCGCGGCCTGCCGGCGCGTTGGCGCAGCGATTGGGACGGCTGGCTGCAAAGGGGGCTGGCCTTGGCCGCCACGACGCTGGAAGGGGCTGCGCTGCAAGAGCGCCTTCGCGGCTTCGCGACGTGGCGCTACCTGGCGCTGCCGGCGCCGGGCGAGATCTGGTGCGGCATCGTCGTGCCGTCGCACGATCGCGTCGGGCGTGCGTTTCCGCTGACGCTCGTCGAGCGCTTGGCTGGGCCGGTGTCGCCGGGCGAAAGCGCCGCGCGGCTCGCGTCGCTGCTCGGCGCGGCAGGGGAAGGACCTGAAGCGCTGGAGGCGGCGATTGCCGCCCTGCCGCCGTGCGCTGCCGGAGAGGAATTCCGGTCTACCGAAGCTTGGCCGCCGGAGCCGTCCAGCCTGTGGTGGCCGCTCGCTGCTGCGTCCGATGGCCTTCCCAGGATGGCGGGTTGGCCGCCGGAGCCGGGGCTGCTGCTTGAACTGCTGGATATTCGACCTACGTTGGGCAGTTGACAAAGGGGCAACTTCAACACTGCCCGGCAGTTATTGCTTCTAGTTGGCTCAAAATATCTTTCACTCTTTCTTGCTCAGTGGCCGTCATCTGTCGACCTTTATCGATCAATTCGCTGTTGATTCCCTCGAGGTCCAACACAATATCGAACAACTGTTCGTCCCAGAACTCGCCACCAATAACGTTTCCAAGCGCCTCAACTCGGCGGACAAGTTGGTTCAAAGTGAATACACCGCCACGGTAGTCAACTACTGCCTGCTGAATAAGCGCAAGCTGTCGCGCCAAGAATTCATCCATTCAGTCGCTCCTCATCTAGTCTGGACTGTAATCACACGGCCACTTACCCTGTCTGTAATCATCACAATGCGGCCATCACGGCTTCGATGGATGCGCGATAGCGCGCGGCTACGACAGTCTTTCTTGAAAAAGTGCATTGACAACAGGCGGACAGCCGATAGCTACAAGCCCTCGTCCACGATCATCGAATTCTCCAATTTTCTTGAGCAGCAATGCATCGGCTTCGGCTACGTGATTGATGATCTTTAAGTCAGCCGATATGTCGCCAACCCAGCCAAGCCTAAGCAATGCATAAAGAAGATGTTTGCTGGGCAAAGCAACAAGATATGCGCAGTGCTCCTTTAGCAAAAATTGGGCGACGTCTTCTGCTGCGAACTCGGACAGTCTTGTCGCTCCGAAGAACTTCAATTTCCCTTCAGACTGGACCATGACTTCTTCGCTCGATTTAATGTTGCTTGGCACTTTGAGCCCTCTGGCTCGCAATGCACCCCAAAGCTTGTAGTAACGGACAACTCTTGTATCTGGCTGCCAAGCCCGCGTCCCTGCGAGCAACCAAAGTTCATTGCGGGGAAGTTTTTCTTTCACCAAGGCAAGCACATGATTCAAGACGGCCAGAAACGCGTCATAAGGTGGAACTTCGTCAGCAACCCAACTCACGCCCGCCAAAGCGTTTATCAATGGCGGGCGGGTTTGAGCCAGATCCATGACGTTGTTCTCCGTGAAGAGATCTTCCGCCCTGCTCACCCTGATATTAGTAGTCATAGTGATTGCCCTCCGGACCATTGAAATGAGGACCGCGATTCTGCGGATTTCCGACGCCGAAATTGTGGCCACCGGCGTCGTCTCGGATTCTCACCGTTGTTGTCCCTCCACCTTGAGCAGGAACCTGGTACTCGTAGATCCGTCCTGGCTGAGCGGCGCCACTCCTATCCACATTGGGCAGGACCTGACTGGGCTGCTGACTTGTTGGGACGCCCGACTGTCGCTTGGCTTCATTGAAGGCGCCACTCCGACCTGCATTCGAAGGGCTTAGGTTTGGAGGTGCCGAACCTCGTGCGGCATAGCCACCGCCCCCACCACCACCGCCCCCACCGCCCGCACCACCGCCACCCTCGAGTAGGCTGTGTCTCTTGGCATCGAGCATGTCCATCGGCGTGATCCAAGCCATTTGGTACGAGGCACCTCCGGAATCTGGTGCTGCAGTCGTTCCTCCATTGATCCAGCTGATGTCGCCAGTCAGCATGCTCGATGACGTGGTCCCCCCCACGCCAGCAGCCAGCGCCGCTGCCTGACTTGCGATCAATCCGGAAGGGTCAGTCCTGTTCGCCGAGTTGTTGCCCACGTAGGCATACAGATTGACATCGTCCTTGTAGCCAATGGGATCGGTCTGCAGGAACCTGCCCAGGCTCGGCGAGTAGAAGCGCGCCTTGTAGTAGTAAAGCCCGAGGTCGCCGATGAGCTGCTGGCCCGTGTACCTGAACCTCGGCCCCGTCGTGGTGTTCGGCTCGCCGTAGGGCCCATAGCTGTAGATGCCCGTTGAGGCGCCTGTCGCATTGGCCGTGGCCACGATGCTGCCCAGGTGGTCCGCATAGAACCAGTTCTTGGCTGTGGTGCCTGATCCTTCGTACCAGACGATCGGCTCGTCGGTGCCAGGGCCATGCACATAGCGTCGTTGCATCGTCGTGCCCGCCGTGTCGTACTCGGCAATCAGGTTCGCCGCGTCGTACAGCAGGTTCGTCGTGCTGGCTCCGATCACCGTCTGCCTGAGTCTTCCCTCGGCGTCGTAGGCGAGGGCCGCTGCAGTCCCCGTCTTGCTCGCCGTCTTCAGCCGGTTGTCCAGGTCATAGCCGTAGCTCCAGGTGCCATCGCCCGTGAGGTTGCCGTTGGCGTCATAGGCGTGCACTGCACCACCCGCCGCGGTGTACTGGTTCAACCCGTTGCTGGTGTAGCTCTTCGTGCCCGGGGTGGTCCCGCTCCACTGGTACAGGTTGTTGGTCCAGCTCACGCTCTTGAGCTCGCGAATCTGGTTGCGCGTGTACGTGTACTGCACCTCCTGCGAGGGCGAGGCGAGGAAGTTCTTCAGCGTGGCGAGTGCCCCCTGGTTGTCGTAGGCACGTTGCACGGTGGTGCCATTACCAAGCGTCACGGTGGTGCGCCGTCCCAGGTCGTCGTAGGCGTAGCTGGCGAGGCTGACGCTGCCGTTCTCCTGGATGACGCTCGGCCGGTTGGCCGCGTCGTAGCTGGTGGTCGTGTAGAACGCATCGGGCCACGTGGTGCGGATGCGGTTGCCCGCGGCGTCGTACTGGTGGCTCAGGGTCTTGCCGCCCGCGGTGGTGCTCGCGAGCCGCCCGGCGTTGTCCCAGGCATAGCTGATGGCGTGGCTGCCATTGGCGAACTGGGCCGAGGTCCTGAGCCCTCGCAGGTCGTAGCCGAACTGTACGTTGTCGGCAGTGTTCGGATAAGACCGTGCTGTCAGGCGGTTGAGGTTGTCCCAGCTCTGTGCGATGGTCTGGCCATTGCGCTTGCGCAGGCTCGTGACGTTGCCGTTGGCGTCGTACGCGTTCTCCTCGTAGTCGTTCGCGTTGCCGTAGAGAGGCATGTTGGGCAGCGGGTAGTACGTCCTGGCGAGCCGGTCGAAGCCGTCGTAGGTGTGGACGGTCAGGTTGTTCTTGGCGTCCTTGACCGAATCGACATTGCCGTTGGGCGTGTAGGAGTAGGTCGCATAAGCCTGGGCGAGTGCCGTGCCCACGGCCTTGTTGACCGCCTGCACGCTGTCGTCGAGGTTGTAGACGGTCTCGGTGACGCGGTTGCCGCCATCGGTGGTGGCGAGGTACTGCGTCGTCCGGAAGGGTCGATCCACGTCGTCATAGGCGATGTCGGTGATGGGCGTCGGAGCCGCCTCGCCGGGGCAGGTGGTGGCCGCGGCAGTGAGCGCCGGACCCCAGGCCCGGGTGACCTTGCCGGTCTCGCTGTAGCGGCTGCAGCTCACGAGCCATTGAGTCCCCTGCTGCGCCGCGCTCTTGACCGCGCGGCCGTCCGCGTCATAGGCAACGCGGGTCTGCTTGCCCATCGCATCGGTGACCTGCGTAGGCCGGCGCTCAGTGTCGTAAGCCGTGGCGATCGTGTCCGCCACATCGGTGCGGGGCCCATCGACCCCGGTAAGGTTTCCGGTCAGGTCATACGTAAAGCTGGTCGTCAGATTCAGCTTGCCGGTGCCCGCATCAACCGTGCTGGTCTGCGGCACGTACTTGTTCGCAGCGTTGTAGGTGGTGGCGGTCACCACGCTGTTGCTGGCGCTGGTCTTGACGGTCTGCGAGCTCGGCAGGTAGAAGCTCGGGAAGCCGCTCGGCGTGAAGGCGCTGTAGGCGTAGGTGGTCTGAGGTGCCACTCCGGCCGCATCGGCCGGCGCGGTGATGGCCAGCGGCAGGCCTTGCGCGGTGTAGGTGTAGGTGGTGGTTTTGCCCCGCGCGTCGATGGCGGTGGCCACCTTGTTGAAGGCGTTCTCGTAGTAGAAGCGCTGCACCCGGTTGGCCAGGCCGCTGCCGGGCTTGGCAATGCTGGTGATGCTCTGGACGTTGTGCGTGCAGCGGAACGTCGGGTTGGTGCAGGTAGCGTCGTCGTAGGCGTACTCGGTGGCGTTGCCCTCGGGGAGTTGCTTGCGGATCAGTCGCGACTGGCCGTCGTAGGTGTTGGTGGTCCAGTTGCCCGCGGGGGTGCTGAACTGAATGACATTGCCCTGCCCGTCGAGATAGCTGGTGCGGGCGACTGCGCCCGGACCCACTTCCTCGGTTCGAGATCCGGCGAAGTAGTAGTCGTAGCTCTTGCCCCGCGCATTCACCTGGTTCTTCACGCGCCCGAGGCTGTCGTAGGTGTTGGTGAGCGCGGCGGTGGCCGGGAGGCTGGGGTTGTAGATGCTGCGGATCTGTCCCGGTAGGGTGTACGAGAAGGTCGTGCCTTGACCCAGTGTGTTGGTGAAGGTGGCGAGGTTCGAGTTGGCGTCGTAGCCGAAGCTCACGGAGCGCGTTCCGTCGCTGACCTGCGCGATGCGCCCGTTGGCGTTAGTAAAGGTCAACGTGCGGCCCAGGCTGTTCTGGACCTGCGCGAGGTCGTTGCCCGAGTAGGTGAACTTGGCCTGGACGCCGCTGGGCTCGGTGTAGGTTTCGGCCTTGCCGGCGGCGTTGAACTTCAGGGCGGCGCGGTTGAGGAACTCATACGCGTAGGTGCCGTCGGTGCTCTTCGTCAGCTTGCCGGATTTGCCAGGGGGCGGGTTGTACATGCCGGTTCCGTCGGGCAGCTTGACGAACACCTCGGCATTGAGACCCTGGGTCACCACCACGGTGTTGTTGATCAGTTGGTCGCCGAACCAGCGTTGGCCGAGCGTGGCGGCCACGAGCTTGGCAAGCGGGCGTGCCGGGTCCATCAGCAGGTCGAAGGAGGCCTTGTGCTCGACGATGGTGCCCACGGCATCCAGGGCGGAGTCCTCGCCCATGGCTTGGAAGCCATCGGAGTTGACGGCGGCAGTGGCGTTGAAGTTGTGGGTCCAGCCCTTGCCCAGAGGGCCGTTCTGGTTGCGCATGCCGGAGCTGTACAGGCGCTGGAAGCCCAGGCTCTGCGGGAAGCTGCCGACGCCGACATTGAGGTCCTCGTGGTTGTAAAGGAAGTGGCCCTGGACCATGTCGATCGGGTCGCCGAGGAGTTGCGGGCCGGCTTGGGTCAGATCGCTTTGTTCTCTGGTTGCTTGGACCACGGTCGCGCTGGCCGCCCCTGCCGACTGCTCGTACGTCGCGTAGCCGCCCGACAGGCCATTGCTGATGACGGAGCCCAGGTAAAGGCCCGAGCCCACGGTGAAGTAGCCCGCGCCGCTCCAGCTGTTCTCGGCGATGTCGCAGCGCGCGGGCAGGATCAGGCGCAGCCCGGAGGCCAAATAGCTGCTGAAGTTGCCGAGATGCGCCCCGCAGTTCACCAGGTTGGGCTGCACGGCGCTCGCGTAGTTGGCCGACGTGGCGTTGTAGATGCGCTGGCCGGCCGCCGAGGCGAGGTCCATGAGCTTGACCGTTGATACGGCCGGAACCCCGGTGGTCTGCTGCACCGCCGTGGACTCGAGGATGCTCAGGTGCATGGCCCAGTTGGCGAACGCCGCGCTCTCCTTGTCGGTGTTGCCTGCGAGGTTGGCCACGGCCAGCACGTTGCTGGGCAGGTCGACGTAGGCGCTGCCGGTGTAGCCCACGATGCCCACCTGGTGCTGGTGCAGCAAGGTGGTGTCGGCGATGCGCTCGGTGATGGTGCCGGCGTGGGTGTTCTGGGCGATCCACTGGGCGCCGATGACGCCCAGGGTGCTGCCCAGCAGCGGTTCGGAAGCGTCGGCGGCACCGGAGGCCTTGAGGTCGCTCAACACGCGCCGGTAGTTCTCGGCCGGGCCACGGCCTGCGGGACCCCATCCGTTCGCAATGAGGAAGGTGTTGGTGCCGCCACCCAAGATCCTCTGGGTGAAGCTGTGGTTCGCCCAGGTGGAGACGTAGGCGTTGTGGGTGACGGTGAAGGTGACGGCGGTCGAGGCACCGGGAGTGACGGCCGTGCCGGGCGCACCGACGGCGACGCCATCGAGCTTGAGGATGGGTTGATTCGCCCCGTTGTAGGTGAGGGTCAGGCGCTTGCCGTAGATCGCATCGGAGGTGTAGGTCTGGTCGATGCCTTGGTACTGCACGCGCAGGGTGGGCTTCATGTAGCCCGGGAGCTCGGCCAGCTCCTCGCTGCCCCAGGCGGTGTTCTGGTAAGGCAGTGATGTCTGGCGCAAGGCGCCGTAGAAGGGGACGATGGTCTTGCCGCCGAGGACGTCGTCCAGGGTGGCGGTTTGTTTGGAGGTGCGCAGGGAGACCGCGAGGATGCCAGCGTACTTCTCGAGGTTGAAGCGGATGTTGTTGCGGTTGATGTTCTGGACGTAGTCGGCCGCGACGGTGGCGCCGCTCTGGGCGGAGGCCAGGTAGTTGGCGGCGTTGTAGCCGGCGTAGCTGGCGAGGTCGATGCCGCTCTTGAAGGTGTGGGGCTTGTAGCTCGGGTCGAAGACGTACCAGCTGCCGTTGATCTTGGTCTTGACCCAGACGTGCTCGATGGAGACATCGGTCAAGGCGGCCACGGTGCCGGGGCAGCTGCCGGCGGTGGTGGCGTTGATCTCGTAGACGGGGATCTGGGCTTGACCGAGTAGCGACAGGACACCGCAGGCATTGGCGGTGTTGACGCCCCACCACTCGGCCAGCTGCGCGGCGCTGAGCTTGGCGATGCCGCGCACGTAGTTGGCCTCCAGGCCGGAGGCGCGCAGCAGTTCGACCATCAAAGTGGCCTGGTCGTGCGCGGTGGCCTGGTTGTCGAGCACGGCGCCGAGGGCACCCTTCTGGATGCCGAAGGTGGGGTAGTACTCGACGTTGTTGCGCACGTATTGGTAGATGAGGTCGGGATGGTTGCGCAGGGACCGGGCGAGCTCGGCGATGGAGGCCGGACCGGAGGCAGCGGCGTCGCCGGCGATCTTTGCGGCGGAGGTGGATGTCGAAGTCTTGCTGGTCTTGGTCGCCGTGGATGCCGCAGTGACGCCTTGATTGACGTTGGCAGGAAGGACTCTCGACTTGAGGATGCGCTGGGCATCGGCGAAGGTGACCGGGGGCATGTTGGCGCGAAGGACGCCGGGGGCGGGAGCGAATTCGCCGGGGGTGCCGGGGGTGCTCGTGGTGCTGCCGGTAGCGGCTGCACCTCGCGCCGAGACATTGGCCTCCTTGGCACCGTCCTTGACCGCCTCGCGCCGCACGGGGTCCTTGGCGGTGGGAAGGTCCACAGGTTGGTAGCGCAGCGCAGGCTGGCCGCTGGCGAAGCTCAACGAACTGCCCGAGCCTGCTGCGGCACTCAGAGAGGAACGCTGGCTGATGGCGGAGGTGGCCTTGGCCACGGGAACACCGAGGGCAATGGCAGGCGGTGCCGCCTTGCGTGCACCGCCTCCCTGGATCTGTGCAGCAGCGATGCCGCCCGCAAACGATGTGGCAACGGCCACGGCAACGGCGCACGCGCGCGCGAGCTTGGACATGGGAACTCCCCGATTGTTTTAATGGAAAGGAAACGAGCAGCCCCGCCCTCCCAGGCCGGGCTGCAACAGCGTGCCGACGCTACGGCGAGGTGGTCGCCACCGAGGTGCGATTGCCCGCGGCGTCGTAGCTGTAGGTGATGGTGGTGGTCGCGCTGCCGTCGCTGTAGACGGTGCTGGCCAAGCGGCCCAGGGCGTCGTAGCTGTAGCTCACGGAACCGGCATGGGCAGGATGACCCGCGAGCGCGGCGGTGCACAGGCAAGCGGCAAGAACTGTGCGGCTCAACATCCGTGTCGGCATAAGACGATTGGAGGGCATCGATGCGTGCGATCTCGATGCATACGCTGGCAATGCAGCGGTCTTCTCATTCATTGGGGGGAACTCGATTCTTTTGGAGCGGCGGACTGTAGTCGAGCCTCCAGCAAACACATACTCGTTTTTTGTCGCACATACTGACTCTTTCTCGCACAAAGGTTTCCAACTCTCCCCGTACACAGCGTTCGAGACTCAAGACACGCTCGCGAATGTCTCCTGCGATCCCGAAAAAAATGTTCACTCGACGGCTCAACCCGCCGCGCACCACACCGCGAGCGCCGAGTAGTTGTCCTGGTCGCTGCGCCCGGCTTGCCGCACACCCGCTTCGAGGCGATCGAGCCAGGCCTGGACACCGCCGCATCCGGCCAGGCTGCTCGCCATCGCAAAGTCGTCGAAGGCCGACCAGAGGCCATCCGTGCACAGCAGCAGCGCATCGCCTGAAGCGAGCACCTGCGGGCTTTCGAGGGTGTCGAAGTCGAAGCCTTCCGGCGAGCCGAGCGCCGAAGTCAGTTGCCCCGAGGCAGCGCCTGCTGCGCTCAGACCGGCGTCGCGCAAGCGCTGCTCGAGGCTCTGGTCGCGCGTGCGCCCGAGCAGCCGGGCGTCGCGCCAGTGGTACAGGCGCGAGTCGCCGACATGGGCCCAGAGCGCCGCGCCGCTCCGGAGATCGAGCAGCAGCACCACGATGGTGGTGCGCATGTCGGCAGTCAGGGTGCCGGCGACCTGCTGCGCAAGAACAGCGCCGTTGGCGCCCTGGACCAGCCACTGGAGCGCGTTCAGGCTGACTTCAGGGTGAAGCGCGAAGGCTTCCAGCACATGCGTCACCGCGGCGCGCGATGCCGTCTGGCCGCCGCCATGGCCACCGGCGCCATCGCACAGGACAGCGACAAGGGAGCCCGCGCCTTCCCAATAGCCGAAGGCATCCTCGTTGCACTCGCGCTGCCCGGTTTGCGACAGCGCGGCGAGCGAGACGCTCAACGCGCGCCCGGCCATGGCGCCTCCGGCGATGTGGGGCCCGGGTCGCGGCCAGTGTCACGCCCGGAGTCGAGGCCGGCGTCGGAGCCAGCTTCAGGGTTCAGGCGCGACTGGGCCTCGTAGGCGCGCAGGAACTCGCGTCCGAAGATGGTCTGGAAGTCATCGTCGAGGTGCTCGAGCAATTGGGCGTGCTGCATGCGGTGGCGATGCCAGAGCGCTGCAGCGCGAAACAAGGAAAAGCGCGAGATGCCGTGCGCCGGCCCCTCCCCGTTCTCGGCAGCCTCGGGTCCTAGCCGGGAGAAGAGCTCGAAAACCGCAGCGCGCATACCGGCCACCATCGCAACCTGGTGGACCAGCAGGTCGCGATGCGCATCGCGCAGTGCGGCCACCGGGTCGAGGAAGCCGGGGCTCGGCTCGCGCTGCAGCATTCGACTCAATGCCTCGCTTGCATCCGGCGAGAACTTCAGGGGGTTGTTTTGGCGCGGCGCGATGCGCGTGCCTTCGGCGCGCATCTGGCGTTTGGTGATCGCACGGCTTTGCAGCAACGCGAGCGTGCCCTCGGCCGTCGCCCGCAGCAGTGTGCCGAGATGTTCCATCCATTCCGGCGTGAGCGGCGCAACCTCGGTGCCCAGGCCGGCGCCGCGGCCGAAAGCCGCTGCCAGCTCGCGCAGATCCGGCGGCACGTCTGCCGGCTGGCGATCGCCCTTCCTGGCGAGGGCAGGCGGCGACGCTTCCGAAAGAGGCGCCGGCGCTGCTGGATCGGCGGCCTCGTCTGCATCGGCAGGCCGGGGGGGCATTGCAGGCGGCATGGCGGGCGCACTGGGCAGCATCTGCGTGCCGGTGCGCACGACATGTCGACTGGTCTGCCACGACACCACCGCGCTGGGTGGCGCCGCCACCTCCTCGAGCGAAGCTGCAAGCGCCGGCAATGGGGATTCGGCCGCGAGCGGATCTGGCGCGTCTTCCAGGTCGAACCAGCGGTCCAGGCGCGAGCGCTGAGCCGCGATCGCCGCCGCGGGCTCGACGGCGAGTTCAAAGCCGCCGATGCGCAAGCGGTCGCCCACCAGCAGCGCGCGTTCGCCGCCCGGGTCGACCTGCATGCCGTTCACCCACAAGGGGGCGCTGCTGCTGATGCAGCGCACGCGCGCGCCCTCGCCCCCCGCAATCACTTGCGCGTGCTGGCGCGACACCAGCCGCAACGGGTCGGACAGCACCAGGGCGCAATCGACGGAGCGGCCGATCGTGAGGCCCTCCGGCGGCATCGGGAGCGCCATCGCGTCCGGTTCGGTGGCGCCGGGCCGGCGCGTGACGCGCAGCGCGATCACGGCATTCAGCCGAAGGCACGCCACAGGTCGGCTTGCACACGGCGAGCATCCATGCCCGGCGTGAGCTGCTCGACCACGTGGGCGACGAACTGCTCGCGGGTTTGCGACTTCGCGGCGCAGCGCTTGGCGACGACGCGCGCGATCGGCCCCAGCGAGGAAAGAAGCGCGGCCGCTGCCTTGTCGACGTCACCCTCTCGCAGCGCCGCGCCGACCGGCATTTCGCCCTCTCCCTGCATGGGCCGGAACTGCGTGCCCGCCGACGAGACACCTGTACCGGTGCGGGTGGGCGGCGCCCCGGCCTTGGCCAGGAAGCGCTCGCGAGCTTCGAAATCGTCGATGGCACCGGCGACGGCCTGGCGCACTGCGCCGAGCGAGGTCAAGCCTCGCGCGGCGCGTCGCACCAGCACACGTGCCACCGGGCCGACATGCTGGGCCAGCTCGCGCTCGACCTCGGCCAGCGCCACGCTGTCCCATCCGGTGGGCACGGGGACCGAAGGCGGGCTGGTGACGGGCAGCGGCTTCGAGGGTGTCAGCGGCGTCGTCGCCGGATCGATGGCAGACGGGACGGATGCCGTGCCCGGCCTGGAAGGCGTTGGCGGACCGCGCTCCTTTCCCGCAGCTGGCGTGGTGTCGACGGCCTTGAGCCTGGGCGCGAGCAGGATGTCCGGCGGGAGCACATCCGGCAGCGCCTCCGTGGCGAGCGCCTGCAGCGCGGCCCGCATCGCAACGGCCGTCGCATAGCGTTGCGCCGGGTCCTTCGCCAGCGCCCGGTCGAGCACCGCGTCGAAGGGCTCGAGCGCGGCGTCGTTCGTCACCTCGCTCAGCGGCCTGTGGGGCTCGTAGACGATCTTGTACATGATCGCCTCGTCCGTGCCGACGAAAGGCGTCGCCCCGCTGAGCATCTGGTAGAGCAGCACGCCCGCCGAGAACACGTCCACCCGCCGGTCGACATCGCTGTTGGTGTATTGCTCAGGCGCGATATAGCCTGGCGAGCCGATGACGGAAGTGCCGCGGGTCAGGTTCGACGATTCGGTTCGCGCGATGCCGAAATCGGTGATCTTGAGGCGCCCGTCGTCGGCAACCAGCAGGTTCGCCGGCTTGATGTCGCGGTGCACGATGCCGCGCTCATGGGCATAGTGCAGGCCATCGAGGAGTTGCAGCATCAGGCACAGCACCTGCGGTATCTCGAGCTTGCGCGGCGCGTGGATGTAGTCGCGCAGGTTCCGCCCCGCGACGTACTCCATGACGATATAGGCGCAGTCGTTGTCTTCGCCGAACTGGTAGACCGGAACGATGTTGCGGTGCGTCAGCCGCCCGGCCGCCTTGGCTTCGACTCGGAAGCGCGCCACCACGCTCGGATCGTCGTCGCTCGATTCGAGCAGGCGACGGTGGATCGTCTTGATGGCGACGGGCCGATCGATGGCCGGGTCGTGCGCCAGGTACACCATGCCCATGGCGCCCGAGCCGACCACGCCGCGGATCGGGTAGGGGCCGACATGGGAAGGAACAGGCGCAGACATTGCAGCGGTGAGCCTCAGGTCTCGAGCATCTTGATGGCGTGGTCGAGGCTGTGGCGCATGCGGGCGAACGACTGGGCGAGCATGCCGATCTCGTCGCGCCCATGCGTCTTGAATTCCGGGGCATCGAGCTCGCCCAGGCTGACGCGATTGGCCAGCTTGGACAATGCCGTCACCGGACGGATGACGAGCAGGTAGAGCATCAGGTTCAACACGATGCCGATCGCAACGAAGATGCCGATCAAAGAGCCCATGAAGACCTTGAACGCCTGCTCGGCGCGCGCCAGCGGCACCGCCATGGGCACCGACACCACCTGCGCGCCGATCACCTCGTTGAGCTGCCAGCCGAAGCCGTTGGCCTGGCCGTACTTGTCGATCAGCGTGCGGGGCGCCGCCTCGACGGTGCTGTGGCAGGCCAGGCAGGCGGCGTTGGTAATGCGCAGCGGACGCGCGATGTAGAGCGAACGCCCGGTGCCCGAGTCGCGCTCGCCGACGAACTCCTTCTTGTCGGCCTGGGTACGGAAGCGGTTCACGATGTCGGCCTCCCAGTCGGCGGCCCGATCGCGGGGGTTGGTCGGATTCAGCGTCGCTTCCTTGTAGGTGTAGTCGGGAAAGCTCTTTGAAAGTGTCGCCAGCACCTCGGTGGCGGAATAGGCCGGCACCGTCTGGGGCAGGAAGGTGTACTTCATCTGCGTCTCGAGCAGCGGGCGGATCTGGTCGTTGGTGTAGGTGCGCACCGCCGACGCCTTCTCGATCGTCAGCCGCGCGTGGTTGAGCACTTCTTCCTTGGCGTTGCTTTGCAGCAGGTCATACGACACCTTGCCCGCGCCGAGCACGCCGGCGATGAAGACCACCAGGAAGATCAGATTGAACTTGAATAGAAGGCGCATGAGGTTCTCCAGTGCTGGCGGTCCGTGGTGCTGAGTTGCAGCAAGGGGCGTGACGGTTCACTAGGGTTTGCCCGCCCCGCCGCTCGGCCCTGTTGATGCGGCTGCGGCTGCTGCTGCGGCTGCTGCGGCCGCTTCGCGGGCGCGCCGGCGCTCCGCCTCCCGGGCGCGGCGGCGCTCGGCCTCCTCGGCCATTCGCCGCGCATAGCCTTCGGGGTCTGCATAGGGCTCCCACTCGGGGTGCCGCGGGAGCTCGGCCTTCGCGGCCGCGCGGAAGGCCGGATCGGCCGCCGCGCGCGGGCGCCACAGCGGCAACAGCGGAAGACGCAGCGCAGGCTCGGTGTGCAACCAGGCGGACACGTCGGCATAGGCGATCTCGCCGACGGGCTTGGGTGCGACCGGGCGTTTGGCAAACTGCTCGCCGCGCGCGGGCAGGCGGTCGCGGAACTGGCGCGGCACCTTGGCAAGGAACTCGGGCGGCGCGCGCCGCGCGACCGTCGGCGTGGCGCCCTCGCGGCGTTGCGCGAAATCGCCGCCGGCCAGCTGCGAGATCGAAGGGGGGCTGTCGCGCAGGGTCAGCCTGGCGGTGCCGCTTTCGACGAACACCTCGTATTGCGCGCCGGTCGTGTAGACCACGGTGCTGGCGGCCTGCGTCGCAATCTCGAAAGCGGGGCTTGCATAGGTGAAGGCGGCGTCGCTGCTGGTCTTGACCCAGCCCTGGAGCAGGTACAGCGGCGCCGCCGCGAGCCCCTTGCCCACGCGGGGCCTCAGCATCAGCCGCGTCGATTCGCCGATGCCCACGAGCACGGGGCCGGGGAGTTCGATCTGCACGAAGGCACCGGGCGTCGTCTCGATGATGTCCTGCTCCTGCAAGGCCACGCCTTCGGCGAGCTTGTAGCGCGTGGTCTGCCGGATCAGCGTGGCACCGCCTTCGACGATGCCGACGATGCTGGCCGATTGCGCCCATGCCGGAGGCGACGCGAGCATGGTCGCGACGCACAGCAGGAACACCCTGAACGATATCTTCGTGAGCCGCAAGACGTACTCCCTGCCGCCAGCTGGCATGACTGAACCCGGTTATCAGCCGATAAGACTGCGACGATTGTTATCCCTCGCGCTCGTCTTTGGGACTGCACAAGCGATATAGAACGTCGGTACAGCCTATTCCGAGAACAGCTCGCGGATCACACCCCGCAGCCAGCTGTTCGCCGGGTCCGCCTCGAAGCGCTTGCTCCAGTGCAGCGAGACCGCGAAGTCGCGCAGCGGAAAGGCCGGCTCGACGATCGTGTAGCCGCCCTCCTCGGCGAAGCCGCGGGCGATGTTGCGCGGCATCACCACCGCGAGGTCGGTCGCGCGCACGATCGCGGGCAGCACCATGAAGTGCTCGGTGGTAAGGCGCACCCGGTCCTCCAGGTTGAGCAGTTGCAGGATGCGCAGGGTCTCGGCGTGCGTGCGCACCGCCACGTACTCCAGCTTCTGCAGCGACTCCAGCAGCGCCTGGCCGCTGCGCCGCCCGCGCGTGAAAGGATGGCCCTTGCGCAGCAGCACGATGTAGCGGTCCTTCAACAACAGGATGCGCTGCGTGTCGCGCACCTTGGGCAGGAAGCCGAAGGCGAAGTCGACTCGGCCACTGTCGAGCGCCGGCGCGACCTCGTCGGGCGCGAGCGGCAGGGTCTCGAGCCGCACGCCGGGCGCCAGCGCACCCAGGCGCGCCATCAGCGCGGGCAGGAAGCGGCTCTCGCCGATGTCGCTCATGTGGATGCGGAAGGTCTTGCGCGAGGCACCGGGCTCGAAGCGGTCGGATTCGTTGAGCGCCTCCTCCAGCGTGCCCAGCGCCGACTGCACCGCGGCGGCCAGCCGCTCGGCACGCGGGGTGGGCGCCACGCCGCCCGGCGCGCGGGTGAAGAGCGCGTCCTTCAGCAGCAGACGCAGTCGCCCCAGGCCATGGCTGGCTGCGGGTTGGGTGAGGCCCAGCGCATCGGCCGCACGGCTCACGCTGCGCGCGCGGTAGACGGCGTCGAAGAGGCGCAGCAGGTTCAGGTCGATGGCGTCGATATGCATGATATTCATATTGGATAGCATGAATATTCTATTGATGCGTCGCGCGAGGGCTCGCACACTGCCAGCCGGCGTCGCGGCGGCCCGCAAGCCTGCTTGCAGCGCCAGCCTCCCACGAAGCAAACCCACAGAGAGAGAATGCGTTTTGGAAGTTTCATTCAGCAAGGAGATCGAGGCCCTGCGCCTCGGCGCCGGCGACACCTTTCACGGCGAAGGCATCCTCGCCATCACCAAGGGCCTGCTGCAGTCGGGCGTGGCCTACGTGGGCGGCTACCAGGGCGCGCCTGTGTCGCACCTGCTCGATGTGATGGTGCAGGCCAAGCCCTACATGGACGAGCTCGGCGTGCACGTGGAGGCCTGCTCCAACGAGGCCTCGGCCGCGGCCATGCTCGGCGCCTCAATCCATTACCCGCTGCGCGGCGCGGTGACCTGGAAGTCGATCGTCGGCACCAACGTGGCGGCCGATGCGCTGTCCAACCTCTCATCTCCCGGCGTCAAGGGCGGCGTGCTGATCGTGGTGGGCGAGGACTACGGCGAAGGCGCCAGCGTGATCCAGGAGCGCACGCATGCCTATGCGCTGAAGTCCGGCATGTGCCTGCTCGATCCGCGGCCCGAGCTGGGGCGCATGGTGGACATGGTCGAGCACGGCTTCCGCCTCTCCGAGACCTCGAACATGCCCTGCATGATGGAACTGCGCATCCGCACCTGCCATGTTCGCGGCAGCTTCGAATGCCGGGACAACCTGGCGCCCGCGGTTTCCACCCGCGCGCTGATGGAGGAGCCGGCCGGCTTCGACTACATGCGGCTCGCGCACCCGCCAGTGACCTTCCGCCACGAGAAGCTCAAGGGCGAGGAGCGCATCCCGGCGGCGCGACGCTACATCGCCGAGCAAGGCCTGAACGAACTGATGCCGGGCAAGCACGAAGACCTGGGGCTCATCGTGCAGGGCGGCCTCTACAACGCGCTCATCCGCAGCCTGCAGCAGCTGGGCCTGGCCGACGCCTTCGGCGCCACCGACATTCCGCTGCTGGTGCTCAACGTCACCTACCCGCTGGTGCCCGAGCAGGTCGCCGACTTCTGCGCAGGCAAGCGCGGGGTGCTGGTGGTGGAGGAAGGCCAGCCCGAGTACATCGAGCAGGAGATCGCGACGCTGCTGCGCCGGCGCGACCTCCAGACGCCGCTGCACGGCTGCGACCTGCTCCCGGCGGCGGGCGAGTACGGCGTCGAAGTGCTGGCCACCGGCCTGGCGCAGTTCGCGCAGCGCTACCTGCCGCACCATGCGCAGGACTCTGCGCAGGGCTGGCTCACGGGCAATCGCGAGCGCCGCGCCGCGGTGGCCGCAAAGCTGGATGCGCCGCTGCCCGCGCGCCCACCGAGCTTCTGCATCGGCTGCCCCGAGCGGCCGGTGTTCGCGGCGCTCAAGCTGGCGCAGCAGGACAGTGGTCCTGTGCACATCGCGGCCGACATCGGCTGCCATGCCTTCGGCACCTTCGAGCCCTTCTCCATGGGCCATTCGATCCTGGGGTACGGCATGAGCCTGGCGAGCCGCGCGGGCGTGTCCCCGATGATGCAGCGCAGGGCGCTGTCGATCATGGGCGACGGCGGCTTCTGGCACAACGGGCTGCTCACCGGCGTGCAGAGCGCGCTCTTCAACGCCGACGACGCGGTGCTGCTGATCTTCAAGAACGGCTACACGTCGGCCACCGGCACGCAGGACATCATCTCCACGCCCGACGACGAGGCGAAGGAACGCGCGGTCGACAAGCAGCAGAGCCTCGTCGACAAGAACAACACCATCGAGTCCACCCTGAAGGGCCTGGGCGTGCAATGGCTGCGCACCGTGCACACCTACCACGTCGACACGATGCGCGCCACGCTCAACGAGGCCTTCACCACCGACTTCAATGGCCTCAAGGTGATCGTGGCGGAGGGCGAATGCCAGCTGGAGCGGCAGCGCCGCATCAAGCCATGGATTGCCGGCCTGCTGAAGAAAGGCAAGCGCGTGGTGCGCGTGAAGTACGGGGTGGACGAGGACGTGTGCAACGGCGACCACGCCTGCATCCGGCTATCGGGCTGCCCCACGCTCACGATCAAGGACAACCCGGACCCGCTGAAGGTCGACCCGGTCGCAGTGGTGATCGACGGCTGCGTGGGTTGCGGGCTGTGCGGTGCCAATGCGCATGCGGCCACCTTGTGCCCGAGCTTCTATCGGGCCGAGGTGGTGCAGAACCCCAAGTGGCACGAGCGGCTGTTGCATTCGCTGCGGGGGGCGGTGGTGCGCGCCTTGCAGCCGGCGTGAGCTTGGCAGCCGGAAGCGGACAGCGGGGCGCAGACCGCGAAGAGGGCGCAGTGGGCGCAGTGGGCGCAGTGGGCGTTCCGAAGTGAAAGCTTCGCGCGCGCTGCGTTCAAGAACGAATTCCTGATTTCCACACGATGAACATCCACACGACACAACCGATCACCCTGCTCGTCTGCGCCCTCGGCGGCGAAGGCGGAGGCGTGCTCACCGAATGGCTGGTGGAGACGGCGCGGCATGCAGGCTACGCCGCGCAGAGCACCTCCATTCCCGGGGTGGCGCAGCGCACCGGGGCCACGACCTACTACATCGAGGTGTTCCCCGCGCCGCTGGCCGAGCTCGGCGCGCGGCGGCCGGTGTTCAGCCTCAGCCCGGTGCCGGGGGCGCTGGATGCCATCGTCTCGTCCGAGCTGCTGGAGACCGCACGCCAGATCGGCAACGGCATGAGCGCGCCTGCACGTACCCTCGTCATCAGTTCCTCGGGTCGCACGCTGACCACGGCCGAGCGCATGCCGCTGGGCGACGGACGCGCGGACAGCGAGCGGCTGCTGGACGTGGTCAAGGCCTTCAGCCGCGAGCACCACGTGTTCGACATGGGCATGGTGGCGCGCGACGCCGGCACGGTGGTCAGCGCGGTGATGCTGGGCGCGGTCGCGGGCAGCGGGCTGTTTCCATTTCCGCGCGAGGCCTACGAGCACGTGGTGCGCGGCGGCAAGGCGCCCGACCAGGCCGGCAAGACGGCCGCAGCCAGCTTGCGCGGCTTCGCACAGGCCTACGAGACCGTGCGCGCGCCGCGCGAGCAGGCCGCGATGGTGAGCCGGCTCCTTGCCACGACCGCGCAGGACGAGCCGGCGGCGCACGCGCTGCCCCCCGCGCTCGCGCAGCTGTTCCCGCCGCAGGTGCAGGGCCTGCTGGCGCTGGGCTACGCCCGCGTGCTCGACTACCAGGATGCTGGTTATGCCCGCCTCTACATCGAGCGGCTGCAGCAGGTGCTGGCGGCCGAACGCGAAGCCGACCCGGCCGGTGCCCACGGCTACGCAACGACTCACGAGATGGCGCGCTGGCTCGCACTGTGGATGGCCTTCGATGACATCGTGCGGGTGGCCGAGCTCAAGAGCCGCAGGAGCCGCGCGGCGCGCGTGCGGCGCGAGGTGCGGGCCGGGGACGAGGACATCGTCAAGGTCTACGACCACTTCAAGCCCGGCACGCCGGAGTTCGCGGCGTTGCTGCCCGCTTCCATGGCTCATCGCCTGACCGCCTGGGACCGGCGCCGCAAGGCGCCCTGGGCCCTGCCGCTGAAGGTCGGCAGCCACTCCGTCTTCGGCATGGCCTCGCTGCGGCTACTGGCCTCGCTGCGCTGGCTGCGCCGGCGCGGCAGCCGCTTTGCCGAGGAACAGACGCTGATCGAGCGCTGGCTCGCAGCCGTGCTGCAGGGCACGCGCGTCGATTGGCATCTGGGACACGAGATCGCGTTGTGCGGCCGGCTCATCAAGGGCTACGGCAGCACCAACGAGCGCGGCAAGCAGAACCTGCTGCATGTGATCGGCCACCTGGCCGAGCTGCCCGGTGCTTCCGCCGCGGCGCGTGCCGACGCCATTGCGGCCGCGCGCGCGGCCGCGCTGGCCGACGATGCCGGCAAGGCGCTCGACGCCGCGCTCGTGCGGCACGGCGCGCCGGCGCGGCCGGTCGTCGCCCAGCCGATCCGCTGGATGAAGCGCCGGCCCGCGAGTACCCCATGAACCACAGAGAAGGAGACTGCCGATGACGACAAGACCCGAAGGCCCTCGCCCTGCCCCGCTGCGCCGCGCGCTGCTCGCCCTGATACTGGGCGGCGCCGCGGCGCTGCCCGCCGCCCATGCGCAAGGGACGCAAGGCACGCAGGGCCAAGGCAGCTGGCCCGCCAAGCCCATCAAGGTGGTGGTGAACTTCCCGCCCGGCGGCGCCGCCGACACGATCGCGCGCGCGATCTCGCAGCCGCTGCAGGACGCCTTGGGCCAGCCGGTGCTGATCGAGAACCGCGCCGGTGCCAACGGCAATATCGGCGGCGAGAACGTGGCACGCGCGCAGCCGGATGGCTACACGCTGCTGATGAGTTCGGGCGGGATGGTGTCGGTGAATCCGCACCTGTACCCCAAGATGTCCTTCGACCCCGCCAAGGACCTGGTACCCGTGGCCGCCGCGGCGCGGGTGCTCGTGTTCCTGGTGATCAAGCCCTCGCTGCCGCCGCAGAACGTCAAGGACTTCATCGCCTATGTGAAGGAGCGCCCCGGCAAGCTGTCCTACGGCTCACCCGGCACTGGAAGCTCGCCGCACCTGGCCGGAGAGATGTTCAAGAGCCAGGTCGGCCTGTACGCATTGCACGTGCCCTACCGCGGTGCGGCGCCTGCCCTGCAGGACCTGCTTGCCGGCCAGCTCGACTTCTACTTCGACCCGGGCATCGGCCTGAACCAGGTGCGCGCGGGCAAGCTGCGCCTGCTCGCCGTCGGCAGCCCCGGGCGCTCGCCGCAGTTTCCGGACGTGCCGACGCTCGACGAGGCGGGGCTCAAGGGCTTCGATGCGGACACGGTGTTCGGCTTCTATGCGCCGGCGCGGACGCCGCCCGAGGTCGTGACGCGGCTCAACACCGAGATCAATCGCATCCTTGCGACGCCGGCGGTGAAGGAGCGCATCGCCAATCTGGGCGGAGAGGCCGTGCCCGGCACGCCGGCAGCCTTCCACGATCGCGCCATGGCAGACTCGGCGCGCTTCGGTGCCATCATTCGCGAACGCAAGATCCTGGCCGACTGATACGCCCGCATGACACAACAAATCGTCTACACCGTCCGGGTCGAGTTCGGCGACTGCGACCCGGCCGGCATCGTCTGGTTTCCCAACTTCTTCCGCTGGATCGATGCGGCTTCGCGCCACTTCTTCGCCGAGCGCGGCGTGCCGCGTTGGGAAGAGACGGCGCAGACGCTGGGCGTGATCGGCACGCCGCTGGTCGACACCCACACGCGCTTCGTCAAGAGCGCGAGCTATGGCGACACACTGGCGATCACGGTAGCGATCCCCGAGTGGCGCGACAAGAGCTTCCTGCAGACCTACCGCGTGAAGCGGGGCGAAGACCTGATCCTCGAGTGCGAGGAGGTGCGCATCTTCGCGGCGAAGCGCGAGGGCGGCGGCATTCGCGCGGTGCCGATCCCGCCGGAGATCCGGCGGCTCTGCGAGTAGGCAGGAGCCAACTGCTTGCAGCCTGCCACTTGCACCAGGGTCCTGTGCCGTTCGGTTCGCCGCCAGGCGTCGTCGCCTACGCAATGTTGATGAGCCTCGCCAGGTAGACCGCGGTCCGGCTCGATGCGACCCGCGCCACCTCGGCCGGCGTTCCCGCCGCCACGATCCGCCCGCCTTCTCCGCCCGCGCCAGGCCCCATGTCGATCACCCAGTCGCTCGCGGCGACGACGCGCATTTCGTGCTCGACGACGACAACCGTATTGCCTGCTTCCACCAGTCCATCGAGCTGCGCCATGAGCTTGTCGACATCGGCCGGATGCAGGCCCGTGGTGGGTTCATCGAGCACGTACAGCGTATCGCCGCGCTGCGCGCGCTGCAGCTCGGTGGCGAGCTTGATGCGCTGGGCCTCGCCGCCCGACAGCTCGGTGGCGGGCTGGCCAAGGCGAAGGTAGCCCAGGCCGATGGCCTGCAGCAGCCGCAGCGGCCGTTCCACCGCAGGCTCACTGGCGAAGAAGCCGAGGGCCTGGTCCACGGTCATGCCGAGCACCTCGGCGATGTTCTTGTCCTGCCAGGTGATCTTGAGCGTCTGCTCGTTGTAGCGCGCTCCATGGCAGTTCGGGCAGGGCGCGTACACGCTGGGCATGAAGAGCAGCTCGACGCTGACGAAACCTTCGCCCTCGCAGGTCTCGCATCGGCCTTTGGCGACATTGAACGAGAAACGCCCGGCGTCGTAGCGGCGTGCGCGGGCGGCGCGTGTCGCGGCGAAGAGCTTGCGCACGGCGTCGAAGAGTCCGGTGTAGGTGGCGAGGTTGGAGCGCGGCGTGCGGCCGATCGGCTTCTGGTCCACGCGCACGAGGCGCCGGATCGCATCCATCCCGCCGGCGATGCGCCCCGCCGTGATGCCCGCAGCGGCGGGCGCGAGTTCGTCGCTTTCCTCTTCTTCCTGAGGCGGCTCGTGCCCCAGATGGCCGGAGACCAGCTCGACCAGCGCCTGGCTCACCAGGCTCGACTTGCCCGAACCGGAGACGCCGGTCACCGCGGTCAAGGCCCCGATCGGGAACCGGGCATCGATCCGGTGCAGGTTGTTGCGCGTGATGCCCTCCAGCTGCAGCCATCCGTTCGGCTCGCGTGGCGGCCGCGGGCGGTGCGGGACCTCCGCGAAGAGGTAGCGCGCCGTGTGCGATGCCGCCACTTCGCGCACGCCCGCGGGCGGACCGCTGTAGAGCACCTGCCCGCCCTGTTCGCCGGCCTCGGGTCCGACGTCGACCAGCCAGTCCGCATGGCGCATCACGTCGAGGTCATGCTCGACCACGAAGATCGAGTTACCCGAGGCCTTCAAGCGGTCGAGGGCCACGCGCAGGGCCTCGCCGTCGGCGGGATGCAGGCCGGCGGACGGCTCGTCGAGCACGTACACGACACCGAACAGGTTCGAGCGGATCTGCGTGGCCAGCCGCAGGCGCTGCAGCTCGCCCGGCGACAGCGTGGGGGTGCTGCGGTCCAGCGACAGGTAACCCAGGCCGAGCTCTTGGAGCGTGCTTACGCGCTCGAGCACGTCGTGCGCGATGCGCTGCGCGGCGATGCGCTTCTCCTGCGAAAGATTGGGCGTGCGACGCACGTCGGGCGCGGCCTCGTGCGAAGCGCCGCCGGTAGCAACCCGGCGCTCGGTATCGCGGCGCGCGGCGGCCCGGCTGAGCACCGCCCGCTCGCCTTGCTCCTGCACGAGCTTGCCTTGCGCGGCCGGCTCCAGCACGCGCGCAAGTTCGCTCAGCGGCATCTGCGAAAGCTCGCCAATGTCGTGGCCCGCGAAGGTGACCGCGAGCGCTTCGCGCTTGAGCCGCTTGCCCTGGCACGCCGGGCAGGCGCTGCCGACCATGAAACGCGACACCCGCTTCTTCATCAGCGCGCTCTGCGTGGTCGCGAAAGTGTGCAGCACGTATTTGCGTGCGCCCATGAAGGTCCCTTGGTAGCTCGGCTCCATCCTGCTGCGCATCGCGGCGCGCGTCTCTGCCGGCGTGAAGCCGGCATAGACCGGCACCGTCGGCTGCTCCTCGGTGAAGAGGATCCATTCGCGCGCCTTCTTCGGCAGTTCACGCCAGGGCTTGTCGACGTCGTAGCCGAGCGTCACGAGGATGTCGCGCAGATTCTGCCCATGCCAGGCCGGCGGCCACGCGGCAATGGCGCGTTCGCGGATGCTCAGCGAACCGTCAGGGACCATCGACGCCTCGGTGACCTCGTAGATGCGGCCGAGGCCGTGGCAGGCCGGGCAGGCGCCCTGCGCCGTGTTGGGCGAGAAGTCTTCTGCATAGAGCATCGGCTGCCGGGGCGGGTAGGTGCCCGCGCGCGAGTAAAGCATGCGCAGCAGGTTGGACAGCGTGGTCACGCTGCCGACGGAAGATCGCGCGCTCGGCGTGCCGCGCATCTGCTGCAGGGCCACCGCTGGCGGCAGGCCGTCGATGGCGTCGACGGCAGGCACGCCGACCTGGTCGATAAGGCGCCGCGCATACGGGGCCACCGATTCGAGATAGCGCCGCTGCGCCTCGGCATAGATCGTGCCGAAGGCCAGCGACGACTTGCCGGAGCCGGAAACGCCGCTGAAGACCACCACCGCATCGCGAGGGATGTCGACGTCCACGTTGCGCAGGTTGTGCTCGCGCGCGCCGCGGACCCGGACGAAGCGATCGTGCACAGGGACGCCGGGCGACTTCGTCCCTTCGGGCTTTCTCACCGGTCTGTCCTTGCTTCGGGAACGGCCATTTACCGGCAATGTTGGCGCGCCATGCGTTCGTGCAGCGCCGGCCGGCGCCCTGGGGACAAGTCGGACGGCTTCGCAGCCCTGCCGCCGCCGCGCAACCAGCTACTACGCCGCGACGATGCAGGCCGCACGGATGATGCGGTCGGTAGGATTGGGCACCATGTCGCGGAAACGCATCGGCCGCGGGTTGTCCGAATAGTCGGTCGTCTTGTGCGCCTCCCCCTGCCACAGGGGTGCCATATAGAAGCGCACGAAGCGGTACTCGGCCTTTTTCGCGCGGCAGTTAAAGGCGACGCGGGCCTCGTAGGAACGATAGGGTACCCCCTCCCAATTGGCGCGATCCTGCGACCGGCTCACGCGCAGATTCATCGTCCTGCGCTCGCCCGCAACCATGATCGCGACCGGATCGACCTGAACCGAGTCGACCGAAGCATCTGCCGGATTGCCGGCCACCGTGAACCAGGCCGCCTGTGCCGCTACGCTGGCGCCCCATAGACCGAAGCACGCGAACCACCATCTCACGCCCTGCATCCTTCCAAATAAACCACTGATTCTAGGGTGACCCGTGCCGGTCTGTAGGCAGCGTCGCCCGATTGCCGACGGCATCGTCCTACCCGTGGCGATGGAAGACCTTGTCGTATGCGAACCTCTCCAACGCGTTCCACCAGGGGGTTGCGCTATCTGCATGTATCCGACCAAGGCCACGCTCACCGGTGGAGACCCGCGGCTGGCGAGCTCGTACGTCTGCTCCTGAGGGGCCGTAGGCCGCGCCAGCGGCCTATGCCGTATGAAATCTTGCGCCGTGTGGCGACTAATGCCACAGTTCGCTAGCCTTCTCCTCTGCGGGGAAGGCCTTCCAACCTCTTTTTTGCGCGACTATCGAGCCATTCCAGCAACAGCACGCACTGCGAGCACTTCCATGGCCAAGACCACCGTCGCGCAATCGCCCGCAACCGCCACCCGGCGCGCTCCAAAGCTGGTTTTCCGTGCGGCCAATGCGCGCCGTCCGTTCCGCCGAGGTGACCTGGCGCTCCATGCCGGCTCCATCGTCGTGATCTGCATGTCGGAACATGACAACGGCGACCTCGACGCCGAGCTGCCGGTGCGCACCACCCGCGGTGTCGTCGGCAGCGCGAGCGCTAGAGGCCTGCGGCTGCTGGCCGGCGTCGACACGCAGGAGTTCGGCCCCGGCTACCACGACCTGCTGAAGTTCATCTCCGACGCCGCAACCGCTCGCTGATTCGCGTCGGCGGCGCCGATCAATCGGCCTTGATGTCGGCCGCCTTGATCACTTTCGACCACTTTGCGAGCTCCTGGTCGACAAACTTGCCCAGCGCAGGCGGGTCCAGGTAGACGGCGAAGGCGCCCTGGTCGTCCACCTTCTTGCGGAAGCTCTCGCTCTCGACGATCTTGCGGATCTCGGCGCTGAGCTTGGCCACCACCTCGGGCGGCGTCTTCGCCGGCGCGAACACCGCAAACCACGAATCCACCTCGTAGCCAGGCAGCCCGGCCTCGGCAGAGGTCGGCACATCGGGCATCGAGGGATGCCGCTGAGTCCCCGTATAAGCCAGTGCCTTGAGCTTGCCGCTCGCAATGTGGCCGATCACCGAGGGGGGCGTGGTAATGAACATGTCCACGTTGCCCGCGATCAAGTCGTTGATGGCGGGCCCCGAGCCCTTGTAGGGCACGTGGGTCATCGGCTGCTTCGCCTGGCGCGACAGCAGCTCGCCCGCGATGTGCTGGATCGAGCCGTTGCCGGAGGAAGCGTAGTTGAGGCCGCCGTCGCCCTTCTTCTTGCCGTACTCGATGAGCTCCTTCATCGATTTGACCGGCAGCTTGCCGCTGACCGCCACCACGTGCGGCGCGCGCATCACCAGCGCGACGGGCATGAAGTCCTTGGTCGGGTTCCACTTGATCTGCTGGAACAGCGCAGGGTTGCCCACGTGGTAGCCCGAGTACTGCATGAGCAGCGTATAGCCGTCGGGCGTGGCGCGGGCCACCGCCTCGGTGCCGATGTTGCCGCTGGCGCCGGGCTTGTTGTCGATCACCACCGGCTGGCCGAGCGCGCGTGACAACGGATCCCCGACCAGGCGCGCCATGATGTCGGTGGAGCCAGCGGGCGCGGTGGGAACGATGAAGGTGATGGGCTTCGAAGGCCAGCTGTCGGCGTGCGAGGCCATGATGGTGAAGGCGGCGCAGGCCGCGAACAGGCGGGGGGCGAGGTTCATGTCTTGTCTCCTTGTCGATACGAATACGGTGTGTTGCTCAGTTCAGTTCCGAGATCTCGATGAGGTTGAGATCCGGGTCGCGCACGTAAACCGAGCGGATGCGCGAGATCGCGCCGGTGCGCATCACGGGGCCCTCGACGATGGGCACCTGCTTCTCGGCGAGCCGCGCAATCACCCCGTCGAGCGGTACGGCGGCAATGAAGCACAGGTCCAGCGCGCCCGGCATGGGGACCTGCGCCTTCGGCTCGAACTCGTGCCCCTTCACGTGCAGGTTGATCTTCTGGTTGCCGAAGCGAAAGGCTTTGCGGCCCTCGCCGAAGGTCTCGAGCGTCATGCCCATGACTTCGATGTAGAAGTGCACGCAAGCGGCCTCGTCGCTGGTGGTGAGCACCAGGTGATCCAGGTGGTCGATCATGTCTGCAGCTCCTTCGTGCCTGCGTCGCGCGCCTTCGCCCGCTCGACGATCTGCGCGAATTCGGCCGGTGGCGCGTGGCGCGTGAGCCGATGGCCGGCGCGGGAGACCTGGGCTGCAAGCGCGTGCTGCACCAGCGCTTCGAGCCGCGCCGCCGCACCGACCAAGCCATCGAGGTCCATGCCTGTGTCGTAACCCATGCACTGCAGCATGTGGACCACGTCCTCCGTCGCGACATTGCCGGTCGCGCCCGGCGCGTAGGGGCAACCGCCGATGCCGCCCAGCGACATGTCGAGGCGCCGCACGCCTGCTTCGACCGCCGCCACCGTGTTGACCAGCCCCATGGCGCGCGTGTTGTGGAAATGCGCGGTGAAGTCCAACCCCGGAAAGCGCGCGAGCACGCTCGCGCAGACCTGCTGCACCTGCGTGGGATAGGCCATGCCGGTGGTGTCGCACAGTGTGATGCCCGCCACGCCCCACTCGGCGAAGCGCTCGATCCAGCCCAGCACGCCATCGAGCGGCAACTCGCCTTCCATCGGGCAACCGAACACGCAGGACAGCGAGACGTTCACCGGCACCGCTGCCTGCCGCGCCAGCGCGATCACCTCGGTCAGTTGCGCGAAGGACTGCACGCGGGTCATGCGCAGATTGGCCAGGTTGTGGGTCTCGCTTGCCGACATCACGACGTTGAACTCGTCGACGCGGCTGTCCAGCGCGCGCTCGCCGCCGCGCAGGTTGGGCACCAGCGCGGTGTAGACCACGCCAGGGCGGCGCGCGATCCGGCCCATGACTTCCGCGCCGTCGCGCAACGTCGGGATGGCTTTCGGCGAGGTGAAGGAGGTCACCTCGATCTTCGCGTAGCCGAGGCCGCTCAGCCGATCGATGAGCGCGATCTTTTCCTCGGTGGGGATGAAGCGGCTTTCCATCTGGAAGCCGTCACGGGTAGCGACCTCGTTGATGTACAGGCGCGTGCCGTTGCCGCTGTTCATGTCGGGCTCCTTCTGGTGCGCGCGGGCCAGCCAGCACCGGGCCGCAGTTGATCGTCGTGCTCGCCCAGCCGCGGTGCCGGATGCGCGATGCGGCCTGGCGTGGCGCTGAGCTTGGGCACGATGCCGGGCACCTTGAGCGTGCGGCCGTCGGAGGTCCGTGTCTCGACGATCATTTCGCGTGCCAGGTATTGGGGATCGCTTGCGATGTCGGCGACCGTGTAGATGCGCCCGGCCGGCACGCCGGCGGCGTCGAGCGCGGCCAGCACCTGCTCGCGGCTTCGCTGCACGGTCCACGCTTCGATGGAGGCGTCGAGCAGGTCGACCTGCTCCACGCGCCCGTCGTTGTGGCGCAACGCCGGGTCGTTCTCCAGGTCGGGTCGCTCGATGGCACGCATCAGCCGGCGGAAGATGCTGTCGCCATTGCCCGCCACCAGCACATAGTGGCCATCGTTGCAGCGGTAGGCGTTGGTGGGCGCGATGCCCGGCAGCGCACTGCCGGCGCGTTCGCGCACCGCGCCGAAGGCGTCGTACTCGGGCAGCAGGCTCTCCATCACGTTGAAGACCGACTCGTACAGCGCCACGTCGATGAACTGCCCCTCGCCGCCATGGGCGGCGCGATGGTAGAGCGCCATCAGCACGCCGATCACACCATGCAGCGCCGACAGCGTGTCGCCCAGCGAGACGCCGACCCGAACCGGCACCCGGCCCGGCTCGCCGCTCAGATAGCGCAGCCCGCCCATCGATTCGCCGAGCACGCCGAAGCCGGGCTTGTCGCGACAAGGGCCGGTCTGCCCGTAGCCCGAGATGCGCAGCATCACCAGCTTCGGGTTGAGCGCATGCAGCTGCTCCCAGCCCAGGCCCCAGCCCTCCAGCGTGCCGGGCTTGAAGTTCTCGATCAGGACATCGGCCTCGAGCGCCAGGGCGCGCACCGCCTCCTGCCCCTCGGGGCTGCGCAGGTCCAGGCAGACCGAGCGCTTGTTGCGCGATTGCACCTCCCACCACACGGACGTGCCGTCGCGCAGCATGCGCCACTTGCGCAGCGGGTCACCGGTTTCAGCTGGCTCGACCTTGATCACGTCAGCGCCGAACTCGGCGAGCGTCTTGCCAGCGAAGGGGCCGGCAATGAGCTGGCCCAGCTCCAGGACTTTGAGGCCTTCGAGTGCGTTCATGGCGCTGCGTCTGTCTCTCTTGAGTGGAAGGGCCTCCACTTTAGAAACGCAGCGCCGCTGGCGGAATTGCTTTGACGGCAGCAGGCCTTCGCAGAATGCGAAGGCCCTCTCTAGAATCTCGCGCATGGCCCGCACCATCAACCCGGCCCGCGTCGATTTCGTCACCCTGCGTCTGTTCTGCGCGGTGGCGCAGACGGGCAGTATCACCAAGGGTGCCGAGGCCTGCCACCTGGCGCTCTCGGCCGCGAGCCGGCGGCTTTCGGAGTTCGAGAGTGCCACCGGTTCGAAGCTGCTGGAGCGCAGCGCCCAGGGGATTGCGCTCACGCCAGCCGGCCACGTGGCGATGCAGCACGCGATGCGCCTGTTCCAGGGTTTCGAGCAATTCAGCAGCGAGCTGGGCGACTACGCGAGCGGCGTGCGCGGCCATGTGCGGCTGTGGGCCAACATGTCGGCGCTCACCGAGTTCCTGCCGGCGGCGCTCGCGACCTTCCTCGAGCGGCATCCCGACATCCGCGTCGAGGTGGAGGAACAGCTGAGCGGCGACATCGTGCGCGCCCTGGTCGATGGCCTGGCCGACGTGGGCGTGTTCGCAGAGAACACGCCCGCCTACGGCCTGGACATCGCCCCCTTCCAGACCGATGAGCTGGTGGTGCTTTGCGCGCGGCAGCATCCGTTGGCGCGCCTGAAGCGGGTGGACTTCAAGACCTGCCTGGCGTACGAGTTCGTCGGGCTGAATCGCAGCAGCTCGCTGCTGGAGCTGACCTCGCGCGCCGCCGAGCAGGCCGGCGTCCCGATGCGGCTGCGCGTGCAGGTGCGCAGCTTCGATGCGATGTGCCACATGATCGCTGCCGGCCTCGGCATCGGCGTGGTGCCGCTGGCGGCCTGCTCGGCGCAGGTCAGCGTGCTGGACCTGCGGGTGTTGCGGCTGAAGGATGCATGGGCGACGCGGCGGCTGCTGATGGCGACGAAGACGGGCGAGCCTCTCTCGGCGGCAGCAGCGCTGCTGGTGAAGCACCTGGCAGCCCTTTCGGAAACAGACAAAGGCGCGGTAAGCAGGTGACCTTTGCGCCGGCTGTGCCTTCCTGGGCCGGCAGGTCGCGAATGAATTCTCGCTTTTTGTGGCGACAGGCCGCCGATTCAAACGGCCATTCCTAGCATTTGCCGATCCTCGGCTCACCCGCCGCGGCCTGAGCACCGGCGTGTGTACGGGAAGCACCTCCTGCGCAAGACCCGGGTGCTGCCCCGCCCCGAACCATGCACGTTCCCCGAACGCCTCTTCGACATCCCTCATGAACAGAACACACCGCAGTCTTTGGAACTCCGCACTGGGCGCCTGGGTGGCCGTGCCCGAACACGCCCATGCACGAGTCAAGGGCGGCGGCATTCGGCGGGTTCGTGCGTCGGTGGCAGGGGCCTTGTCGATGCCCGGCATTCGCCTCCTCGTAAGCGCCAGCGTGCTTGCGTGCGGGGCACCCTCTGCCTTCGCCTGCAATGCCGACGACACCGCGTCATTGGCCAACTGCGTTGCAAACATCACCAGCGACAGCACGATCACGTTGACGGCCGATATCGCACTCACCGGCAACATCGGCGTGCTCGCCGGCGATGCGAAGATCGACGGCAATGGCCATACCCTGAGCGGCGCGAACACCTACCGCGGCTTCTTTATCGACTCCGGCGCGGTGACCATCAGCAACCCGGTCCTGCAGAACCTGAGGGCCCAGGGAGGCAATGGCGGCAGGGAGGTGGGTGTGGGCGGCGGCGGCATGGGTGCAGGCGGCGCCGTGTTTGCACGCAGTGGCGTGGCGCTGACCCTGCAGGATGTTTCATTGATCGACAACAGCGCAGCAGGCGGCGCTGGCTATATCACCACGAGTTTTCCGCTGCCTGGCGGTGCTGTACACCTCAATGGCGGCGGGGGCGGCGGCATGGGAGGCGACGGCGGCGCTGCCCCGATGGCGGCGAACCAGAACGTCGGGCAAGGTGGCGGCGGGCTGTACGAACCTGGCGGCGCAATCATCAATGCGGCGCCAGGTGTGCTGGCCGGCGGGCCGGGAGGCGGTCCCAACGGAGGCGCCGGAGGTGTCCTTCGATTCGTTCCCCCTTCCATCACCAACCCGGAGCCGGGAGGCGCCTACAGCGGCGGGGGCGGTGGGGTCGAAGGGGCCCATGGGGCGATGGGCGGCTTCGGCGGTGGGGGAGGAGGGGCCTACACAGGCGTCGGCGGAGCGGGCGGTTTTGGCGGCGGTGGCGGCGGAGCGTATGGCGGCATCGGCGGCGCCGGTGGTTTCGGCGGAGGTGGTGGTCACGGGGCCGTGGGTGGCGCCGCAGGATTCGGCGGAGGCGCCGGCGCGACGAACAGCAGCGGGTCCGGCGCCGGCATGGGGGGCGCGATATTCGTGATGGACGGCGCGAGCGTCACGATCACCGGGTCGCTCGACATCAATGGCAATCTGGTCACCGGCGGGAGCGCGCCCAACGCGAACGGAACCGGCGCAGGACTCGCGTTCGGTTCGGGCATCTTCCTCGAGGGCAGCGGTTCAGCACTCACCTTCGCGCCCGCCGCAGGTGCGACACAAACGGTCGGCAACGTCATTGCGGACCAGACCGGCTCCGGTGGTACAGGCAACGCTGCCGGCAGCGTCGGGATTGCCAAGAGCGATGCCGGCACGCTCGTTCTTACGGGCGACAACACCTATAGCGGCGGTACCACCGTCGGCGGCGGGACTCTGCAGGTCGGCAACGGCGGCAGCAGCGGCGCCTTGGGAAGCGGCGCGATCTCGATCGGCCAAGGCGCAATCCTGCGCTTCGACCGGAGCGACAGCGCTTCCGTCACCGACACGATCAGCGGGAACGGCAACCTCGACAAGACCGGAGCCGGGACACTGACGCTCTCGGGAGCGAACACCTACGCCGGGACGACAACGGTCAATGCGGGTACGTTGAAAGCCGGCGCCGCCACCAACGCCTTCGGCAACGGCAGCGCGGTCACCATCCGTACCGGTGCCGTGCTGGACTTGAACAACTTCGACGAAACCGTCGGCAGCCTGGCAGGATCGGGCGCCCTCGCCCTGGGCAGCGGCGTGCTGACGGCCGGAAGCGATAACACCAGCACGGTCTTCGCCGGTTCGATCCAGGGAAGCGGCGGGCTGATCAAGACGGGAAGCGGAACACTGGCGCTCTCCGGGGCCAACGACTACGCCGGTTCGACCACGATCAACGCCGGTACGCTGCGCCTGGGCCACGTCGCCGCCCTGGGGCGAAGCACTGCCACCGCCACTGTGAACGCCGGTGCCACGCTGGACCTCGGGGGCCAAGCGGGCGTCGCGCAACGGATCGGCGTGGCTGGGGGAACGCTCACCAACAGCACGGGCGCCGGGCTCCTGAGCGGGGCGGTGGACCTGAGCGCGGGAGGCGCCAACACGATCAGCAGCAACAGCGGCACCACCCTGACTCTGTCGGGCGTCATCGGCGGAGGCAGCGTCACCATTGCCGGCGGTGGCTCCGTGATCTACCGCGGAGCCAATACCTACACCGGAACGACGACGATCGAGGCGGGCACCACTCTGGATACAGGGGCGGCCGGTGTGGAATCCGGCAGCGGTATCGTGAACGGCGGCACCCTGGTCTTCAATCAGCCGACCGGCAGCGGTACGGTCGGCCAGCCCATCAGCGGCAGCGGCAGCGTGAGCAAGCGCGGAACGACGGGGACCGTGACCCTCTCCGGCGCCAACACCTACACGGGAGCGACGACCGTCAGCGAAGGGACGCTGCAAGCCGGGTCGGCCAACACCTTCAGCCCGGCCAGCGCGGTGACGCTCGGCGGCGGCGCCACGCTGGACCTGAACAACCACGACCAGACCGTTGCCAGCCTGGCCGGCTCCGGCTTCCTGACCCTGGGCAGCGGGACGCTGACGACGGGGAGGGACAACAGCAGCACGCTCTTCAGCGGCGTGATGTCGGGCAGCGGCGGACTGACCAAGGTCGGGACGGGGACGATGACACTGTCGCGGGACAACACCAACACCGGATCGGTCACGATCGACGCAGGCACGCTGCGCCTGGAAAACAGTCCTGCCGCGCTCGGGGCCGCCAGCGTCATCGCGACGGTGAACACCGGCGGCACGCTGGACCTGGGCGGACAGTACGGCGTGGCGCAACGCATCGAGCTGAACGGAGGCACGCTGGCCAACAGCAGCGGCGACGCCAGGCTGACGGGCCCGATCAACCTGGCCCCGGGCGGCGCCAACACGATCCGCAACAACGGCAGCAGCCTGACGCTGGCCGGCAACATCAGCGGTGACAGCGTCACGATCGGGGGCAGCGGCAGGGTCGACTATCAGGCAGCCAATACCTACACCGGGACGACGGTGATCGATGCCGGCGTGTTGCTGAACACGGCGGCGGCCGGGGTGGGCGGCGGCAGCGGCATCACCAACAACGGCACGCTGGTCTTCGAGGAGCCGGGCAATGGTGCCGTCAGCCAGCGCATCGGCGGCAGCGGCAATCTGTTCAAGATCGGCGGCGGCACGCTGACGCTCTCCGGCACCAATACCTACAGCGGCAACACCACGGTCGCGGCGGGCACGCTGTCCATCTCCGCGGACGGGCACCTCGGCGAACCCTCGGCCCTGTTGACCCTCGATGGCGGTACCTTGCGCACCACCCGCGCTTTCACCACCGGGCGAAATGTCCAACTCGGCGCGAAGGGAGGCACCCTGCAGACCGACACCGATCTCGCGGCGAGCGGCGTCGTGACGGGCACGGGTGCTTTGGTCAAAAGCGGTGCGGGCACGCTGGCTCTCACCGGCGAGAACGACTACAGCGGCGGCACGGACCTCAAGCAAGGCCGAATCGACGTCACCCACAACAGCGCCCTCGGCACGGGAGCGCTCGCCATGCACGAGGGCACCACGCTGCGCTTTGCCGCTGACCGGCTCGCCCTGGCCAATCCCATTGTCTTCACCAACGCGGTCGATCCGGCCATCGACACCGGCCCCTTCACCGCCACGCTCACCGGCGCCATCGCGGGGCCTGGAGACTTGAGCAAGCTGGGAAGCGGCACGCTCATTCTCTCGAGCGCCAACACCTACGCCGGCGCGACGACCGTGACCGAAGGCACCCTGCGCGCCGGGGCTTCCAACAGCTTCAGCGGAGCCTCGTCGCACACCGTCAACCCGGGAGCCACGCTGGACCTTGCCGGCTTCAATCAAAGCATCGCAGCGCTCGCCAATGGTGGCACGGTCTCCCTCATCGGCGGCGCGCCAGGCACCACCCTCACCGTCACCGGTCCCTTCGTGGGCAACAACGGACTCCTGCGCCTGGGCACCTTTCTCGCAGACAGCGCCAGCGCCAGCGATCGGCTCGTCCTGAGCAGCCCTGCTGCCGTGGCCAGCGGGCGCACGACCCTGCAGGTCGTCAACCTCGGCGGCCTGGGTGCGTTCACTACCGGGAACGGCATCGAGCTGGTCAGTGCGCTCAACGGGGCCACGACGACTGCGCAGAGCACGAAGGACGCCTTCGCCCTGCAGGGCGGCCATGTGGATGCGGGCGCCTACGAATACCGGCTGCAGGCGGGCGATGCCACTGGCGCCGGAGAGAACTGGTACTTGCGCTCCACCAGCACGATCGTCCTGCCGCCCTCGCCGCCGCCGCCCGCACCGCCAAGCCCTCCGGCACCGTCGAATCCACCAGCTCCACCTGCCCCAGCGGCCCCGCAAGCACCTCCAGCACCGCCGTCAGCCCCGTCAACGGCGGCCCCGCCTGCCCCACCGGCATCGCCGGCACCTGTCGGCACGCCTTCGCTGCCGCCGGCTCCCTCTGCGGCCCCCATCCAGGTGCCCACCTACCGCGCCGAAGTGCCCCTCTTCGCAGCACTGCCGGAGCAATTGCGCCAGGGCAACCTGGCCATGCTCGGCAACCTGCACCAGCGCCTCGGCGACGACGACGTGCGCTCGGCTGCCGGCGCACAGACCACCGCTGCCTCGGCCACCGGCGAACGCCGCGCCTGGGGCCGCGTCCTCGGCACCGGCCTGAACATCCAGCAAGGCGGGACCGTCAGCCCGCAAAGCGAAGGGCGCCTGAGTGGCCTGCAAGCCGGCACCGACCTGTGGACGAATGCCAACTGGCACGCCGGCCTCTACGTCGGCCAGCTCGACGGCGACATGCAGGTCAAGGGTTTCGCCCGGGGCATCGCCAACCTCGCCGTCGGCAGCAACGACCTGCGCAGCCAGTACCTGGGTGGCTACGCCACCTACACCGATACCAGCGGCTTCTACGTCGACGGCGTGCTGCAGGCGGGGCGTCACCGCTACGAGGTCAAGCCCCAGGCCACTCTGCGGACCAAAGGCAAGGCCAGCAGCCTGAGCGCCTCGCTGGAGCTCGGCCAGTCCTTCTCGCTCGGCGAGGGCTGGCAGATCCAGCCGCAGGTGCAAGTGGTGCACCAGCGCCTGGACCTCGACGATGTGGACATTGCGGGCGCACGCGTGCACCAGGAACGCGATGCCACCTGGCTCGCCCGCGTGGGTGTGCGCGTGAAGGGCGACATCGCCACGAGCGCAGGCCGCCTGCAACCCTATGCGCGGGTGAACCTGTACCGTGCCCCGGGCGGCAACGATGTCACCCGCTTCATCAACCCGGCGGCCCGCACCGCGATCGCCAGCAGCAGGGGCGGCACTTCGACCGAACTGGCAACAGGCTTCACGCTGGGCCTGAGCGAATCGACCAGCCTCTACGGCGAGGTCGGCAAGCTGTGGGCCTCGGGCGGCGACACCCGCGTCAAGTCGCAGCTCAACGCCTCGGCAGGGCTGCGGGTGCGCTGGTAACAACTGCTGGCAACCCAGGCGCGCTGCTAGGTATTCAGCGCAATCAGGCCGTCGCGCACATAGCGCTCGTACTCGGCGATCGGCAACGCGGTGCTCTGCGTGTTACCGGCGTCTCCCCAGCTGAGCACGGCGCTGTCGTCCGCCAGCTCCACTTCCACCGGCCCCTCGGGGATCCGGATCATGGGACCGTCACCGGCCCGGTAATTCACCTCTCCCTTGACCATCGCGTTGGCACCCATGTTCACTCCGGCTGTGCAGTTTGAATGCATCGCAGCCTAATGCCTTGGCGGGTGCACGGCGTCGCCGAAGAGCCTCCCGTTCTGTAGGTCGGCACAAGCGATGCGAACCGCCTTGCCGCCCCGGGGCCAAGCGGGACCCTGACCTGCTGAGGGCTTTCACCGAGCCCCGTCCGGGCCGCACGCGGCGCATACTGCCGGAAAAGCCCGCTTCGGCCCCACCCACGAGGAGCCACGGGCGGCAGCAAGGAGACAAGCTTTGCAGCGAACCGATATCGCGAACCCGGCCTACTTTCACAAAGTCGTCGATTGCCAGTACGCCTGTCCGGCGCACACCCCCGTCCCCGAGTACATCCGATTGATCGCGCAGCGTCGCTACAGCGACGCCTACATGGTCAACTGGGCCTCCAACGTCTTCCCCGGCATCCTCGGGCGCACCTGCGACCGGCCTTGCGAGCCGGCCTGCCGGCGCGGGCGGGTGGAGGAAAGCAATTCACAGAAGCCGGAGCCGGTGGCGATCTGCAGGCTCAAGCGCGTCGCGGCCGACATGAAGGGCGACGTGCGCGCGCGCATGCCGGCCCTCGAGCCACGCAACGGCAAGCGCATCGCCTGCGTGGGCGCCGGGCCGGCCTCGCTCACCGTCGCGCGCGACCTGGCACCCCTGGGCTACGAGGTGACGGTGTTCGACGAGGAGGCCAAGGCCGGCGGCTTCATGCGCACGCAGATCCCGCACTTTCGCCTGCCCGAGTCGGTCATCGACGAGGAGACCGGCTACATCCTGGACCTCGGCGTCGAATTCCGCAGCGGCGAGCGCATCGACTCGATAAAGGCGCTGATGGCGCAGGACTGGGATGCGATCTTCGTCGGCTGCGGCGCGCCCCGCGGACGCGATCTCGACCTGCCCGGCCGTCGGGAGGCCGCAGCCAACGTCCACATCGGCATCGACTGGCTGGCCTCCGTCTCTTTCGGCCACATCACCAGCATCGGCCGGCGCGTGATCGTGCTGGGCGGCGGCAACACGGCCATGGACTGCTGCCGGTCGGCGCGCCGGCTGGGCGGCAGCGACGTGAAGGTGATCGTGCGCAGCGGCTTCGAGGAAATGAAGGCTTCGCCCTGGGAGAAGGAGGATGCGCAGCACGAGGGCATCCCCATCATCAACTTCCACGTGCCCAAGGCCTTCGTCCACGAGAACGGCAGGCTCGTCGGAATGCGCTTCGAGATCGTGCGCGCGCAGTACGACGCACAGGGCCGGCGTTCGCTGGTGCCCACCGGCGAGCCCGAGGCGTTCTTCGCGTGCGACGACGTGCTGGTGGCCGTGGGCCAGGAGAACGCCTTCCCCTGGATCGATCGCGACTGCGGCATCGCCTTCGGGCCGTCGGGCATGCCGGTGCTCGACAAGAGCACCTTCCAGTCCACCGTCCCGAATGTGTTCTTCGGCGGCGATGCGGCCTTCGGGCCCAAGAACATCATCGAGGCCGTGGCCCACGGGCACGAGGCCGCGGTGTCGATCGACCGGCTGCTGCACGGCGAATCGATCCAGCAGCGCCCTGCCCCCATGACCAACCTGATGTCGCAGAAGATGGGCATCCACGAGTGGAGCTACGACAACGACATCACCAACGACCTGCGCTACAAGGTCCCCTGGGCCAAGGCGGAGACGGCGCTGGCCAGCATCCGGGTCGAGGTGGAGCTGGGCTTCGACGCCGCCACCGCCTTCAAGGAGGCCGAACGCTGCCTCAACTGCGATGTGCAGACCGTCTTCACGGAACCGGCGTGCATCGAATGCGATGCCTGCGTGGACATCTGCCCGATGGATTGCATCACGTTCACCACCAACGGCCAGGAGCCGGATCTGCGGCAACGGCTCAAGGCACCCGCGCTCAACCTGGCGCAGGACCTGTACGTGTCGGGAGGGCTGAAGACCGGCCGCGTGATGGTCAAGGACGAGGACGTCTGCCTGCATTGCGGCCTGTGCGCGGAGCGCTGCCCCACCGGGGCTTGGGACATGCAGAAGTTCCTGCTGAAAACGACGCAGGCGGGCCCGGGAAGCCGCGATGCGAGGCGCGCGCCGAAGCAGGGAGTGCCGGCATGAGCGCAACGCTTCCGCCCAAGGGCCTGCCGGCTGCCCCGGCGAGCGCAGGGGCCGTGCCTTCGATGGCAGCGGTGAACGACTTCGTCATCAAGTTCGCCAACGTCAACGGCTCGGGCTCCGCTTCGGCCAACGAGCTGTTCGCCAAGGCCATCCTGCGCATGGGCGTGCCGGTGAGTCCGCGCAACATTTTTCCGAGCAACATCCAGGGCCTACCGACGTGGTACGAAGTGCGCGTTTCCGAGCAGGGTCACATGGGACGGCGCGGCGGCACCGACATGATGGTGGCAATGAACCCGCAGACCTGGGACGCCGACGTGGCGGAGCTCGAACCCGGCGGCTACCTGTTCTACGACAGCACGCGCGCCCTGCCGCCCTCGAAGTTCCGCGACGACATCCGCGTGATCGGCATGCCGCTGACCGAGATCTGCAACGCGGTCTATCACGACCCGCGGCAGCGGCAGCTGTTCAAGAACATCGTCTACGTGGGCGCGCTCGCCGTCCTGCTCGGTATCGAGCCACAGGTGGTCGAGAAGCTGCTCGGCGAGCAGTACAAGGGCAAGGAGAAGCTGCTCGCCTCCAACGTGCAAGCCCTGCACCTGGGCTGCGACTTCGCGCGCGAGCACCTGCGCGAGACCGTGGGGCTGCAGGTGCGGCGTGCCGACCGCGTGGGCGAACGCATCTTCGTCGACGGCAACAGCGCCGCGGCGCTGGGCTGCGTGTACGGCGGCGCCACGGTCGCCGCCTGGTACCCGATCACGCCCTCCTCCTCGGTGGCAGAGGCCTTCCAGAAGTACTGCGCCAAGTTTCGCGTGGACCCGGGCACCGGCCAGAACCGCTTCGCCATCGTGCAGGCCGAGGACGAGCTGGCCTCCATCGGCATGGTGGTCGGCGCGGGATGGAACGGCGCGCGCGCCTTCACTGCGACCTCGGGCCCCGGCATCTCGCTGATGACGGAGTTCATCGGGCTCGCCTACTTCGCCGAGATCCCGGTGACCCTCATCAACGTGCAGCGCGGCGGGCCCTCCACCGGCATGCCCACCCGCACCCAGCAGGCCGACATCCTGTGCTGCGCCTATGCGTCGCACGGCGACACCAAGCACGTGCTGCTGTTCCCCGAGGACCCGCACGAATGCTTCGAGCATGCCGCCGCCGCGCTGGACCTGGCCGATCGTCTGCAGACCCCCGTGTTCCTGATGACCGACCTCGACATCGGCATGAACCAGCGCCTGTGCGCGCCCTTCGAATGGGACGACAGCCGCACCTATGACCGCGGCAAGGTCATGACGGCCGAGGAGTTGGAGGCCGGCCGCGATTTCGGCCGCTACAAGGACGTGGACGGCGACGGCATTCCTTGGCGCACCCTGCCCGGCACGCACCCGACCAAGGGCAGCTTCTTCACCCGCGGCACCACGCGCGACGCCTACGCACGCTACTCGGAGCGCGGGCCCGACTACATCTACAACATGGAGCGCCTGCTGAAGAAGTTCGCGACCGCCGCCACGATGGTGCCGCAGCCCGTGCTGCGCGCAGCGGCACAGGCCACGGACCTGGGCGTGATCTATTTCGGCTCGACCAGCCCGGCCATGCACGAAGCGCTCGACGCACTCGACGACCGCGGCATCCACCTCGATGCGATGCGCCTGCGCGCCTTTCCCTTTCCGCAAAGCGTGGTGCAGTTCCTGGCCGAGCACCGGCAGGTCTTCGTCGTCGAGCAGAACCGCGACGCCCAGATGCGCAGCCTGCTGATCAACGAACTCGACATCGACCCGGCCCGGCTGGTGCGCGTGCTGCATTTCGACGGCACGCCCATCACGGCGCGCTTCGTCACCGAAGCCATCGCCGCGCATGTGACGAAGGAATCCGAATGACCTATCTCGCCAAGCCCAAGCTGAGGCATCCCACCCTCGCCACCAACAAGGTCGGCCATACCCGGCGCGACTACGAGGGCAAGATCTCCACGCTGTGCGCCGGCTGCGGGCACGACTCGATCTCGGCGGCCATCATCGAGGCCTGCTGGGAGCTGGACATCGAGCCGCACCGCGTCGCCAAGCTCTCGGGCATCGGCTGCAGCTCCAAGACGCCGGACTACTTTCTTGGCGCCTCGCACGGCTTCAACACCGTGCACGGCCGCATGCCCAGCGTGCTCACCGGCGCCAACCTGGCCAACCGCGACCTGCTCTATCTCGGGGTCTCCGGCGATGGCGACTCGGCGTCCATCGGCCTGGGCCAGTTCGCCCACGCCATGCGGCGCGGCGTGCGCATGGCCTACATCGTCGAGAACAACGGCGTCTACGGCCTCACCAAGGGGCAGTTCTCCGCGACTGCCGACGAGGGCTCCAAGAGCAAGAAGGGCGCGATCAACACCGACAGCCCGGTAGACCTCGTCGCCATGGCGCTCCAGCTGGGCGCCACCTACGTCGGGCGTGGCTTCTCGGGCAACAAGGCGCAGCTGGTGCCGCTCATCAAGGGCGCCATCAGCCATGGCGGCGCCGCCTTCATCGACGTGATCAGCCCCTGCGTAGCCTTCAACAACCATCCGGGAAGCACGAAGAGCTACGACTACGTGCGCGAACACAACGAGGCGGTGAGCCGCATCGATTTCATCCAGGGACGCGAGGCGATCACCGCGGACGTGGCGCCGGGCGAGGTGATGGACGTGCGCCAGCACGACGGCACCCTGCTGCGGCTGCGCAGCCTGCATGCCGGCTACGACCCCGGCGACCGCCACGCTGCCATGGCGCACATGCAGCGGCACCAGGCAATGGGCGAGGTGGTGACCGGGTTGCTCTACGTCGATCCGCTGGCCACCGACCTGCACACGGCACTCAACACCAGCGCCCGCGCGCTCAACCAGCTGGGGCCCGCCGACTTGTGTCCGGGCGCCGCGGCGCTGGAAAAACTCAACGCCTCCTTGCGCTGAGCGCCGGGCCGTCGCAACATCGCGCTTTTGCCGGAGGGCGGACCATGGCGGAAGAACGTACTGTGTTTCAGTCCATATCGCGCAAGCATGTGCTGAGCCTCGGGCCGCATGCCAGCGTGCGCGACGCCGCTGGTGCGATGACCCGCGCCAACTGCGGCAGCGTGCTCATCATGGAGCCGCCCGACATCCTGCTGGGCATCCTGACCGAGCGCGACCTGATGACGCGGGTGCTCGCGAAAGGAGTCGATCCGGATCGCACGGCCGTGCGCGAAGTGATGACGCCCAATCCGATCTGCGTGCCGCCGGAGACGCCGGTGTCGGATGCCGTGGTGCTGATGCTCGAACGGGGGTTCCGGCACCTGCCGCTGGTGTCGGGGACGAAGATTTTGGGCGTGTTTTCGGTGAGGGATGCACTGCCAAGGGAGATCGGAGTGGCGCTGGGGCAGGCGGAGTTCAATGCGCAGGTGAATGATGTGTTGGGGTAGAGGCGTGGGGACTGGGGCGGGTCCGGCTCTCTTACTGCGAAGGTGCCGGGTCGTCCGGAGGATCCAGTTTGAAAGTAATTGGCTGACGAAGCCGCACCTTGACCGGTACGCCACGATAGGTGTGAGGCCGGAATTTCCATTGACTGACGGCGCTGACTGCTGCGTCTGCCAGCAACTTGGGGGACTCGCCGATGACGGCTGTACGCGCAACGTTTCCGTGCTCGTCGACTTCCATGGTTTATGTTTGCTAAATGGGATTAGTCCGCTATCGCATGAAGGGCCTTGTGATCGGCGATTGCGTCGGCTACTAACTCGCTCAATCCGTCGAGGAACCGCTGTAGATCAATCGACGTGACTTCGGCACGAAGTAATTGAACCTGTTCAGCCAGCTCCGGAAGATCATCGGCGGCAATCTCCGCATCTTCGTAGTAGTCCTCGAAGTCCTGGAAGCGACCAAGCGCACGAGCAGCGGCGGCGGTGATCAATTCATAGTGCAGATCGACACCCAGCGACAAGGTCTTCTCTGGTGCTCCGCTCTGACCAAGAATCGCAAAATCGAGAGACATAGAACCTCCTACGGGCGCCCGGGGTACGCTGTGACCAACTCGCCATTCGGACGGGTAATCACGGTCATGACTGAGGTTTGCTGACCGGTGCCACGATCGATTCCGATGGAGCGACCCGCATCCCATGTGAAGCTCACAGCAATGGTGCGGCGATAGCTCGGGGATCACTCCGCTCTGGTCAGCCCCCTTCCAGAACGTTCTTTAAGTACGCCTCCATGTCAGACACATAACGTTCGACATCCCTAGCGCTCACGTCGTTTCCTTGTTGAGCGCGCATGGATTCCAACGGTGTCCAAAGGTCGTACCACCTTTTAACAAGGCCCTGATCTCGAAACTCGCCCGCATCAAGAGTGCCTTCCAATGCGCCAACAAAATCGTAGTATTCCAACTTACCTTGCCGAAACTGCTCAATTAGTTGAAGCATTTTTCGCAAAAGTCTCGACTGGTGTTCATTCAGGACTGCCATATTCAATTTCCGATCTTAATCACAGAGATGATGCGAGTACCTTCAGGATTTGTGATCACTCGGACGTTCTCAAAGGTACGGACGACTTCGGCAGCACTATTTCCAGGCGTCACGTTACCAAGTCTGACTGCGTTTTCTACGGCAGACGGCGGAACGCCTCTGCTAAACATCGCACCCTCCTTAATGATCGTGCCTACGGGCTGCATTCGTTCAAGTGCGTGGGTCGTGTACTCAAGTCCATTGACGACGGTTCGACCTCCGCTTGCTGCTGGCCATAAAGACATCGCCTCCTTTGCGGCCACCTGTCCTGCGCCTCTCAGGATCGCCAGCCCTCCCCCAATCAGAAACTGCTCGGGATAGACCCCTTCAAGCGGCGGATCGTGGATTGGCGAATTGTCAATCCAGTTCCCAAGGGAAGTGCCTTGCACGTTGGACTGCGGAGCAACAGGAAATGCGGATGCACCGCCAACACCTGCTCCCAGCGCCGCTGCCTGGCTGGCGATCAACCCGGAAGGGTCGGTCCTGTTCGCCGGGTTGCTGCCCACGTAGGCATACAGATTGACATCATCCTTGTAGCCGATCGGATCGGTCTGCAGGAACCTGCCCAGGCTCGGCGAGTAGAAGCGCGCCTTGTAGTAGTACAGCCCCAGATCGCCGATGAGCTGCTGGCCCGTGTACCGGAACCTCGGCCCTGTCGTCGTGTTCGGCTCGCCGTAGGGCCCGTAGCTGTAGATGCCCGTGGAGGCGCCCGTTGCATTGGCCGTGGCCACGATGCTGCCCAGGTGGTCCGCGTAGAGCCAGTTCTTCGCGGTGGTGCCTGATCCTTCGTACCAGACGATCGGCTCGTCGGTGCCCGGTCCGTGCACATAGCGTCTTTGCAGCGTCGTGCCCGCCGCGTCGTACTCGGCAATCAGGTTCGCGGCGTCGTACAGCAGGTTCGTCGTCGTTGTTCCGATGGCTGTTTGCCGCAGTCTTCCCTCGGCGTCGTAGCTCAAGCTCGCTGCAGTGCCGACCTTGCTCGCCGTCTTCAGCCGGTTGTCCAGGTCATAGCCGTAGCTCCAGGTGCCATCGCCCGTGAGGTTGCCGTTGGCGTCATAGGCGTGCGCTGTACCACCCGCCGCGGTGTACTGGTTCAGCCCATTGCTGCTGTATCCATGCCCCAAAGGCTCTAGCTGTAGAACCCGTCTTCCCACCGCGCCTGGTTCTTCACCGCCACCTTCACGAAGGCCGTGCGCTGCATGACCTCCATCATGAGTTTGTTCACCAGGCGGGGCACGAGCGGCAGGGGTCGCAGGAAATCCACGAAAAGAACGATGCGCCAATGCGGCGTCCGGTTCCAGGCCTCGTGCATGAAGGTGTCATCGAAGACCAGCGACTCGCCTTCGGACCAGTTCCTCACGATGCCGTCGACGCGAATGGCGCAAGTCTCGTCCGATGCTGGAACGCGCAGCCCGAGGTGATACCTGAGGACGCCGTTGTAGGGACCACGATGCTCGGGAATCACCTTGCCGGGGGCGAGGATGGAAAAGAAGGCCGTCTTCATGCCGGGAATGAGCGCCAGTGCTTCGGCCGTGCGGGGGCAGCGCTGCATGTTCTTCGGGAAATCGACGCCGTAGCCTTTGAAGAAGAAGGTCTTCCAGCCGGCGTCACTGGTCAGTGTCGCCTGGTCCGGCGAAATTTCCTGGAAGCTCGGGAGCTTCTGGACGTCCTTGAGCAAGTCGTCCAGTTCGGCGCGAATCTCGAGGCTGCGAGCCTCCAGAAGCCGCGGCCAAGCCAGATCGCTTGACGAGAAGAACGGGTGGTTGCCGAGCAAGGAATGACGCCTGTTCATTCGCTCGGCGGCCATGAGCGTGCGGAACAGAACACGGGCGGGCAGATTCCTCAGCATGGGCTTCCTGGGTTCACGTAAGTTGTCGAGCCGGGACGCATGTTAGTCGGCGGCCTGGCGCTACACGCGCGAATCAAATCACGTCCGCGGTAACTTTCAGCGACCCGTTGCCGGGGAGCCAGCGGCCGGAACCCGGGCATACGCGAGCCTGTGCGCCATTCACCCAGACCTGCTCTTCATCGAGTTGCAACGAGGTCGAAGGGTCGACGTCGAAGTCGACACGAAGCACGCGCCCGACATCGGCATGTTCGATGGGAAGCTCCCAGGTCAGGAACAGTTGGGTGCAATCTTGCTCGGGCCCGAAGTCGGTTGAATCGAAGCTGCCGCTGTGCCGCCTGATGACGGCGTGCGGCTGGCCCGTATCGAAGATCACTGCGGTGCCCCTGGCAAGGGGAATTCGGCGACCTGCGGCGGGAAGGTGCAGGTCCAGTCCCTTGTCCTCGCTCAGGAAGAGATTGCAAAAGGCCGCGCCGCCGTAGTGCGCGCCGTCATGGTGGTACCTCGCGCCGCGGCAAGCCATCAGTGCGACTTCGCTGGACGCCAGCACCTGCTTGAGGCCGAGCGTGCGGGTCCAATGGGACACCGCCTGGACGCAATGCCTGAAGTCAGGCCAGCGCGCACGCGCTCGCGCCAACGACAATGCCTCGACGTCCCCGGGCTCCAGGCCCAGGCGCATCGATACCTCCCTTTCGCAATCTGCCAACAGCCTTGCAGGCAGCACAGGCATGCCGAGGAGGCCCGAGAGCACGACATCGCTCACGCTTCGACTGCGGACAGCATCGCCGCTCCAGAAGTAGGACACAAGGACGTCTCGTGCACGACACGGCGAAGGGGACAGGGTCATCCGGGGCTAGTCGTTGATCTCTGGTTCAACCAGCCTCGCCAGGTTCAGCAGCGACTCCTGCCAGCCCAGGTAGCACGCTTCCAGGGGAATCATCTCGGGGATGCCTTCCTGGACGATGTTCAGCTCGGTGCCGACGAGGACCTGCTTCAGCGTGACGGTAACGTGCATTTCTCCGGGCAGGTTCGGATCGTCGAAGACGTCCGTGTACCGCACGCGCTCATTGGGCACCAGCTCGCGGTATTCGCCGCCCCACGAGTGGCTCTTGCCCGTCGTGAAGTTGGTGAACGACATCTTGTATTTGCCGCCCACCGTGGCGTCCATGCTGTGGACCTTCCCGGTGAAGCCATTCGGCGGCAGCCAACGCGCCTTGGCGTCGGCGTCGATGAACGCCCGATAGACTTTTTCCGGCTTCGCGGCAATGACACGATGCAGCCTGACTGTGTTGGTACTCATGGTTCTCCTTGGATGATGGACGCGAAACCCCGAGCCTACGAAGGATCGGCCGGCGCCACAAGGACCAGGGAACCGCGAATCCTGCCAAGCCGCCGTTTCACAGGGCCCGCCACGCATCGAGACAATGCGCCGCGAGCGCCGTCACCCAGTGCGGCTGACAGGGGTCGAAGGCCAGCCCGAAGCGCGGGCTGACGACAAAGCCTGCCCGCTCGAACACCCCGGGATCCTGCTGCTGGACGAACGACGGCAGCGCATCGAATGGCACCGCCACATTGCCGAAGTTCACCACCGTCGCCTGCATGGTGACCTCCTCCAGCCTGCCACTGTCCTGAAACCGGTAGACCACCGATGCATAGTCGAGCTCGTTCAGCCCGACGCTGTTCCGGCCGGCTTCGATGGGCTGGCCGCGCATCTTCACGATCTCTTCTTGCGAGATCGTGAACGGGACTCCATCGACGCTGACGAACGGATCCAGTTTCATGACGGACCCAGCATGCCAGAGATCCGATCGCACTAGCGCCGCGCTGCGTTCCGGTCCTCGGCCCCGCCCAGCGCCTTGGTCAGCATCACCAGATCCATCGCCAGCCGCCCTCCGCTGTCCACCTGGTCGCGCTGCGCCTGCAGCAGCGTGCGCTGCGCGTCGAGTTGCACCAGGAAGTCGGTCAGCCCATGCGCGTAGCGCACCCGCGCCAGCTCCCACGCATCGCGGCTCTGCCGCTCCTTGTCCGCAAGCTGAAGATGCCGCTGCCGCTCGGCGGCGTAGGCGCTCAGCGCATCGTCGATCTCGTGCCAGGCCTTCAGCACGGCCTGCTGATACGCCACCACGGCTTCCTGCTGCTGCAGTTCGCGCAGCGTGACAGTGCTGCGGCGCCTTGCGCCATCGAACAGCGGAAGCTGCAGGCTCGGCCCGATGGACCATTGCCGGCTCCCCCATTCGCCGAAGTTGCGGCTTCCCACCGATTCAAGACCGAAGTTCGCGCCCAGCGTGATGTGCGGGTACAAGTCGGCCACCGCGACGCCGATGCTCGCAGTGGCCGAGTGCAGCTGCGCCTGGGCCCGCCGGATGTCAGGACGGCGCAGCGCCACCTCGGAAGGCAAGCCCGGCGACAGGTCGGGCAACGCGCCTGCGGGCCCATCGGCGGGTGCTGCGAGCTGCGCCTGCAGCGTGCCGGGCCGCTCGCCGAGCAGCAGCGTGATCCGGTTGGTGGTCTGCGCCTCCTGCGCCAGCAGTTGCGGCAGTCGTGCGCGCAGGTCTGCGGTCTGCGCCGCTTGCCGGCGCACGTCGAGATCGGTGGTCAAGCCGCCGTCGGCGCGGGCCTTCACCAGCGTCAGCGACTCGTCACTCGCTGCGATATCGTCGCGCGCGATGCGCAATTGCCGCTGCGCCGTGCGCAACTCGAAGTAGTTGCGCGCCAGCTCCGACTGCACGGCCAGTTGCACCTGCGCCAGCATGGCTTGCGACGCGTCGACATCCGCATCGGCCGCCTCGACAGCGCGACGCACGCGGCCCCAGAGGTCGAGCTCCCACGAGGCATCGAAGCCGGCCTGGTAGAGGTTGTGCGGCTCGCTCAGCGCGCCGATCAACTGCTCGCGGTTCGAGGGATTGAGCGCATCGATCAGCCGCGTGCCGGAGCCGAACTCGCTCTGCCGCTGGCGCGCAGCGGCTGCGCTGGCATTGAGCTGCGGCCCGCGCTGGGCCTCGGCTTGCTGGCGTTGAACGCGGCTCTGGGCGAAGCGAAGCGCAGCCGTCTGCAGGTCGTGGTTGGCGTCGAGCGCCTTCGCCATCAGCGCATCGAGCACCGGGTCGGCGAAGGCCGACCAGCCAATGGGCATGCCCGCTGCATCGCGCGCCTGCGTATCGAGCAGCTCCGCCGAGCCGCCGTGCCAGGCCGAGAAATCCGCCGGCACTTCCGCCGTGGGCGCCTTGAACTCGGGCCCCACGGCGCAGCCGCCGGCCAGCATCAGCACCGCGAGCCAGGGAATACAAAAGGACAGCGAGGAGGAGCGTTGGGGTTTCTTCATGTCGCGCTCTCTTTCAGACGAGACGATTGCGAAACAGCCAGGCCGCCAGCGGCAGCGTGATGGCCGCGATGACGACCAGCGGAATGAGGTTGTGCCAGACCGTCAGCAGGCCCACCCCTTCGAGGTAGACACGCTGCACCAGGTCGATGGCGAAGCGCAGCGGGTTGGCGAGCGTCGCGATCTGCAGCGCCTCGGGCATGTTGCGCACCGGCGTGGTCAGCCCCGACAGCAGCATCAGCGGCATGATCAGCACGAAGGTGTAGAGCATGGCTTGCTGCATGTTGGCCGACACCGCCGAGATGGACAGCCCGATGCCCACGCTGGCAATGGTGAAGCAGGCCAATCCCGCATAGAGGGTGAGGAGGGAGCCGGCCATCGGCACCTTGAACCAGAGGAGCGTGACCCCGAGCACGATGGTGGATTGCACCAGCCCGATCAGCACCGGCGGGACGGCCTTGCCGATCATGATCTCGGTGGGCGTGAGCGGCGTGACCAGCAGCTGGTCGAAGGTGCCCTGCTCCCGCTCGCGCGCCACCGAGAGCGCGGTCAGCAGCAGCGTCTGCAGCATGCTGAGCGCGGCAATCATGCCGGGCATCAGGTTCCAGCGCGTCTCGAGGTTGGGGTTGTACCAGGCGCGCGAGTCGATGCGCACCGGCGCCTGCGCCCCCCCATGCCGTGCGCGCCACTGCGCGTTGAAGTCGGCCACCACCGCGCTCACGTAGCCGGCGGCGGAGCCCGCGGTGTTCGAATTGCGCGCGTCCAAGATGAGCTGGACGGCGGCGTCTTCGCCGGCCTGCAACTGCTGCTCGAAGCGCGGACCGATGTGGATCACGAAGAGCGCATCCTGCGCATCGATGACGCGCTCGATGTCGCCCGCGCTGCGCAAGGTCGCGGCACGGTGGAAGACGCCCGTCCCGTCGAGCTTCGCGACCAGCGCCGTCGAAGCCGCGCTGTGGCTCTGGTCGAGCAGCGCGTAGTCGGCCTGGTTGAGGTCGTAGGTGGCGGCATAGCCGAACAGCAGGCTCTGCATGAGCGCGGGCACGATCAAGATGGCGCGGCTGGCCGGGTCCTTCAGCACGGCCAGGAATTCCTTGCGGCACAGGTTGAGGATGCGCAGCACGGTGTCGACAAAGGAAGCGTTCATGGCGGTCGGCCTCAGTCCAGCGTCTTGCGAGTCGTTGCACGCGCCACGCCGAGCAGCAGCACGGCATAGGCAATGAGAATGGCTCCGTTGCGCAGCACCAGCGGCCAGACGTCGCCGGCCAGGAGGAGCGTGCGGATCAATTCCATGAAGTAGGTGGCCGGCAATGCCTGCCCCACCACGCGGACCGCGGCGGGCACGTTGCGCAGGTCGAAGAGAAAGCCCGACAGCATCAGCGAGGGCAGGAAGCTCGCGAGCAGCGCGACCTGGCTGGCCAGGAACTGGTTGCGCGTGACCGCCGAGATCACCAGCCCCATGCCCACCGCCACCAGCATGTAGAGCATGGCGCACAGCACCAGCAGTGCGAGCGATCCGACCATCGGCACCTCGAACAGGAAGCGCGCGGCCAGCAGGCACAGCGCCAGGCCGACCATGCCCACGCCGAAGTAGGGAATGATCTTCGCCAGCAGGATCTCGATCGGCCGCACGGGTGTGACGAAGAGCGCCTCCAGCGTCCCGCGCTCCCATTCGCGCGCCATCACCAGGGCGGTGAGAAAGGCGCCCACCAAGGTCATGATCAGCACGATCAGCCCGGGCACCAGGTACCAGGTGCTGGTGTTGGCAGTGTTGAACCAAAGCCGCTGCTCGACGCTCACGCGTCCGATGGCAGCGGCGGGCTGGCCGCGATCGGCCTGGCGTTGCGCGTTCTGCTGCAGCGCCGCCGTCGCGTAGCGCAGCACGATGCTGGCGCGGCCTGCGTCGGCGCCATGCACCACGACCTGGATGTGCGCATCGCCGGCCGCGAGCCGGCGCGAGAAGTCGCCAGGCACGCGCACGATGCCGTCGACCCGGCGCTCGCGCATCAGCAGCTCGGCATCGTGCATCGAGCCGAGCATCACGGGGGAGATGTAGGGCGTGAGCTGAAGGCCCGCGACAGCGTCCATCGCCGTGGGGGAGCTGTCTTCCATCACCAGGGCCAGCGGCGCGTTCTTCACGTCCAGCGAGAGCCCGAACCCGAAGATCAGGATCAGGATGATGGGCAGCAGCACGCCGATCGCGATGCTGCTCGGATCGCGCAACAGCTGGCGCGTTTCCTTGCGCGTGAGGGCGGCCACACGCGAACCAAAGCCGCTCATGTCGTGGCCCTCCGCTCGCGCGCCTGCGTCACGATGCCGATAAAGGCCTCTTCCATGTCCGGCGCGCGGCCCGCCTGCAAGCGCACCTCCTGCGGCGTGCCGATGGCCAGCACCCGGCCGGCGTCCTGGATGACGATGCGGTCGCAGTACTCCGCCTCTTCCATGAAGTGCGTGGTGATGATCACGGTCACGCCGGCTTCCGCGAGCGCGGTGATGCGGCGCCAGAACTCGCGCCGCGCGAGCGGATCGGTGCCGCTGGTGGGTTCGTCGAGGAACAGGATCTCGGGCTCGTGCAGCAGCCCCGTGGCCATGGCCAGGCGCTGCTTGAAGCCGCCCGGCAGCAGCCCGCTGGCGGACTGCTCCTGGCAGCTGAGATCGAACTGGTCGAGCACGGCGCGCATGCGTTCGCGCAGGCGCGCGCCGCGCAGCCCGTAGGCGCCGCCGAAGAACTCCAGGTTCTCCTGCACCGTCAGGTTGCCGTAGAGCGCAAACTTCTGCGAGACATAGCCGATGCGCGCGCGGGCCTGCGCGCGCGCATGGCGCAGGTTGACGCCAGCCACTTGCAGGAAGCCGCTGCTGGCGGGCAACAGGCCGCACAGCATGCGAAAGGTGGTGGTCTTGCCCGCGCCGTTGGGCCCCAGCAGGCCGAAGATCTCGCCTCGGCGCACGCTGAAGCTGGTGCTGGCCACGGCGGTGAAGTCGCCGAACTTGCGCACCAGCTCCTTGACCTCGATCACTGTCTCGTCGGCAGCGCCGGCGACCGTCACGCCGGCGGCCGTCATGTTCGCTGCCGCGCTCTTCTTTTTCTGCTGGGCACGCAGCAGCACCATGAAGCCGTCCTCCAGGCGCGCAGGCACGGGCTCGCAAGGCGCGCCGTCGAGCAATGCGGCCAGCGCCCGGCTGTCCACGCCCGGCTGGCGGATCAGGCGCACTTCGCCGCCTTGCGGCACCGCATCGATGACGGTGGCCGGCGCATCCAGCAGCTTCGCTTGCAGTGTGCGCGCCGCCATGCCCCGCGGCGGCTTCGCGATGAAGCAGAGATCGCGCGCCCCGTCGCGCAACTGCTGCGGTGCACCGTGCGCGAGCAGGCGGCCTTCGTACAGCACGAAGACGCGCGAGCACCGCTCCGCCTCGTCGAGGTACGCGGTGCTGATGATCACGCTCAGTTGCTCGTCGTCGACCAATTGCCGCACGATCTCCCACAGCTCGCGGCGCGACAGCGGGTCCACGCCGACGGTGGGCTCGTCGAGCAGCAGCAGTTGCGGCGAACGCACCAGCGTGCAGGCCAGGCCCAGCTTCTGCTTCATGCCGCCGGAAAGCTTGCCCGCAGGCCGCGCGGTGAACCGGCCGAGGTCGGTCATCTCCATCAGCCGCGCATAGCGCTCGGTGCGCTCCTTCTTCGGCACGCCATGGAGGTCGGCGTAGAGGTCGAGGTTCTCCTGCACGCTCAGATCCTCGTAGAGGCCGAAGCGCTGCGGCATGTAGCTGATGCGGTCCTGCACGGCCTGCGGGTCGGCCGCTACGTCGATGCCCAGCACACGCAGCGTGCCCTGGTCGGCGCGCATCAGGCCGGCCGCGAGCCGCAGCAGCGTGGTCTTGCCCGCGCCGTCGGGGCCGACCAGCGCGCTGAGCGTGCCGGCGGGAATCTCGAGCGACACATCGGCAAGTGCCTGCACCGTGTGCCTGGCGCCCTTCGGCTCGAAGCGCTTGTGCAAGCCATGGCCCGCGAGCGCGGGCGCGGGCGCGGTCGCATTCATCAGCGCCCCGCGACGGCCGGCGTCGCGCTGCCGTCCAGTGGCAGGCGCACGGTGACCGGCATGCCCAGCCGGAGGCGGTCATCCTTGTCATCGGCGAGCACACGGATCTCGTAGACCAGGCTGCTGCGCAGCGCCTCGGTCTGCACGGTCTTGGGCGTGAACTCGGCCACCGACGAGATGTAGCCCACCTTCCCCGCGAGCGCCTGCCCGGGGTGGCTGTCGGTCGAGAGCGTGGCCGCCATGCCGGGCCGGACGCGGCCGAGGTCGGCCTCGGTCACATACGCGCGCACCCATTTCGGATGGATGATCGCGAGGGTGTAGACGGGGCGTTGCGGCGAGGCCATGTCGCCGGGTTCCATCAGGCGCGCACGCACCACCGCGTCGATCGGGGCGCGCAGTTCGGCTTCCTCGAGCTGGCGGTCGAGCAATGCGAGCTCGGCGCGTGCCACTTCGAGCTGGGCCCGCGCCTGCGCGATGTCTTCCTTGCGCGGACCGGTCACCACCAGCTGCCGGGCCTTGCGTGCGTTCTCCAGCTGCGCCTGTGCGACCTTGCGGCGGGCCAGCGCGCTGTCCAGGTCCTGCTGGCTGACGGCGCGGCCGGCGGTGGTCTGGCGGATGCCCTGCAGGCGCTCCAGTTGCTGGCCCGCCAGTTCGGCCTCGGCCTCGGCGGCGGCCACGCTGGCGCGGGCCTGCCCGAGCTCCTCGGGGCGGCTGCCGGCCTTCAGGCGCTGCAAGGCCTGCTCCTGCACGCCGATCTGTGCCTGGGCCTGCGCGGCGCGCAGTTTCAGGGTGCGGGTGTCGAGCTCGCCGAGCACCTGGCCGGCCTTGACGTGGTCACCCTCCTCCACGTTGAGCTTGCCGATGCGATCGCTGCCATTGAAGGCCAGCGAGACCTGGCGCTGGTCGACGTTGCCGTAGAGCACGAGGCTGGACGTGTCCACGGGCTTGCGGTTGAAGTACCAAGCGGCCGCAGCCAGCGCCGCCACGATCGCGATGCCGCCGAGGATGAGGGGTTTCTTGTTCATGGGTGGGCCTTCTCGCCAGCGTTCGCGTCGATGCAGTAGACTGGATCTTAGCGAATTCGAATTTAAATTCAAACTCAATTCGATCCGCGCGCATTGATTGTTCTGCCATGCCCACTGCCACCAGAAAAAAAGCCCCTGCGTCGCGCGCCGTGCGAGCGCCCCGCCCCGACGGTGCCGCCACCCGCGCGCTGCTGCTCGAGATCGCCGGCCAGGTGTTCGCGGAGCGCGGCTATGCCGACGCCACCAGCAAGGAGATCTGCGAGCGCGCCGGCACGCCGATGGCGTCGGTCAACTACCACTTCGGCAGCCGCGAGGCCTTGTACGAGGAGGTACTGGTCGAGGCGCACCGCCAGATTGTGAGCGTGGACGAGCTGGTCGAAATGACGCGCGCGCTCGGCGATCCGCGCGACAAGCTGCGCGCACTGCTGGGGCATATGGTGGCGCCCTCTCCGCGCGGAAACGCGCCCTGGGGCTTTCGCGTGGTGCTCCGGGAAATGATGTCACCGGGACCGCTGGCGCCAGCCCTGGTGGAAAAGGCGGTTCGGCCCAAGGCGAAGCTGCTGCTCGGCCTCCTGGCCGAGATCCTGCAGCTGCCGGCCGATCACCCGGCCGTGCAGCGAGCGCTGGTGTTCTCCGTGCTGCCCTGCATCGTGCTGCTGGTCGCGCCGAAGGAGATTCCGCGCAAGGTGCTGCCGGCCATGGCCAAGGACAGCGAGGGCATGATCGAAGACCTGATGCGCTATGTGTTCGCGGGATTGGCGGCGTTGGCGAAGGCGCATCGCCGATGAATGCGGCGCCCGTTCGCCTCCTCAAGCCATCTGCCGCGGCAGCACCTCCGGCGCACGCAGCCGCGCAATCTCCTCTTCGTCAAAGCCATGCGCCGCGAGAACGTCGGCCGAATGCTGCCCGAAGCTCTGGATGCTCGCGACGTCGAAGACACATCTGATCTACAACACCAGCAACGCCCTGAAGTCGTTCACATTGGTGTGCGTCGGCCCGGTCACGCACAAATCCCCGATTGCATCGAAGTACCCGTAGGCATCGTTGCGATCGAGGTGATCGGTCAGCTTGCGCCCCGCCGCTTCGGCGCGCGCCAGCGTGTCGGGCGTGACGAAGGCGCCCGCGTTGTCTTCCACGCCGTCGATGCCGTCGGTGTCGGCCGCCAGTGCCCAAACGTTCTTCTGGCCGGCCAGTGCACCCGCGAGGCCGAGGCAGAACTCGCCGGCCCGGCCGCCACGTCCTTTCGCCTGCCCCGGCTGGCGTGGGCGGATGGTGACCGTGGTCTCGCCGCCGGACAGGATCACGCAAGGCTTCGCAAAGGGCGCACCGCGCAGCGCGACCGCGCGCGCCAGCGCCCCATGCACCTTGCCGACCTCACGCGACTCGCCTTCCATTTCGTCGCTGAGGACGTGGGCCTCGATGCCGGCCGCGCGCGCCGCCGCGGCCGCCGCTTCGAGCGACTGCTGCGGCGTGGCAATGAGGTGCGTGGCATGGCCCTTGAACACTGCGTCGTTCGGCTTGGGGGTTTCGAGCGCACCGCTTTCGAGCTGCGCGCGCACGGCCGCCGGCACCTCGATGCGATAGCGATCGAGGATGGCGAGCGCATCGGCGCAGGTCGTCGCATCGGGCACCGTCGGTCCGCTGGCGATCACGGCCGGGTCGTCGCCCGGCACGTCGCTGATGGTGAGCGTGACCACCTTCGCCGGCGCACAGGCGGCAGCGAGCCTTCCGCCCTTGATGCGCGACAGGTGCTTGCGCACGCAGTTCATCTCGCCGATGTGGGCGCCCGATTCGAGCAGCTGCTTGTTGATGCGCTGCTTGTCCGCGAGGGTCAGCCCTTCGGCAGGCAGCGTGAGCAGTGCCGAGCCGCCGCCGGAGATCAGGCACAGCACCAGGTCGTCGGCCGTGAGGCCCTGCGTCAGCGCAAGGATGCGCTCGGCCGCCTTCAGCCCCGCCTCGTCCGGCACCGGATGCGCGGCCTCGACGATCTCGATGCGCTGCGCCAGCCCCTCGGGCCGCGGCGGGATATGGCCATAGCGCGTGACCACCAGCCCCGAGAGCGGCGCGTTGACGGGCCACAGCGCTTCGAGCGCCTGCGCCATCGAACCGCCGGCCTTGCCTGCACCCAGCACCAGCGTCCGGCCCTTGGGCGGCTCGGGAAGACAAGCGCCCATGCTGTCCAACGGCAGAGCGCGGCGCACCGCGATGCGGTAGAGCTGTTCGAGGAAATCGCGCGGCGCGGCCTGCGGATCGGGCAAGGCTGGAAATGGATTCATGCTTTCGGTCTCCGTTGCCCGGATTGTCCACCGCAGGTCGCGCGGGCCGCACGGGCTAGTTGGTCTTGGCGCCGCCCTCGAACCACTTCGCGATCAGCGCCCGCTCGCCATCGGTCATGCCAGTCGCGTTGTTCATCGGCATGATCTTCGTCACCACCGCTTGCTGGTAGACGCCCTGCGCGTGCGACGCGACCTGCTCGGGCGTGTCGAGGCGCACGTTCTTCATCTGCACCTGGGCGCCATGGCACATGTAGCAACGCTGCTCGAGCACCTTCTTGACCTCGCCGAAGGCCACCTTCTGCGACGCGGCGGCGCTGGCCATCGGCGCGGCGGCGGGCTCGGGCTGCATCCACACGATCGACAGGCCCAGCACCACGACGCCCACCATCGCATAGGGCAGCGGGTTTCCGGCATTGCCCAGCTTGAAGCGGTGCCGCACCACGAAGAACTGCCGGATCGCCGCGCCGCCCAGCATGATCAGCAGCAGCACGATCCAGTTGTACTTGTGCGTGTAGGTAAAGCTGTAGTGGTTGCTCAGCATCGCGAACAGCACCGGCAGCGTGAAGTAGGTGTTGTGCACGCTGCGCTGCTTGCCGCGCGCGCCGTGGATCGGGTCCACCGGCCGGCCCTCGCGCAGCGCCTGCACGTTCTTCCGCTGGCCGGGGATGATCCAGAAGAACACGTTGCCGCTCATGGTGGTGGCCATCATCGCGCCCACCAGCAGGAAGGCTGCGCGCCCGGCGAACCAATGGCAGGCCAGCCAGGCGGCGAAGGCGATGAAGACCGCCACCAGCACGCCGACAATGGTGTCGCCGTTCTTCCGCTGCCCGAAGATCTGGCAGATGGCGTCGTAAACGATCCAGAAGACGACGAAGAAGGCCAGCGCCACGCCGATCGCGGCGCCGGGCTGCCAGTCCATCCTGGACTTGTCGATCAGGTAGGTGCTCGCGTTCCACAGATAGGACATCGTGAAGAGCGCGAAGCCGCTGAGCCAGGTGGAATAGCTTTCCCAGTACGACCAGTGCAGGTGGTCCGGCAGCTTCTTCGGCGCCAGCGCGTACTTCTGCATGTTGTAGAAGCCCCCGCCGTGCACCGCCCACTGCTCGCCGCCGACGCCCTTGTCGAGGGACTCCTGGTCTTGCGGCTTCTCGAGGCTGTTGTCCAGCATCACGAAGTAGAACGAGGCGCCGATCCACGCGATGGCGGTGATGACGTGGACCCAGCGCAGCAGCAGGTTGGCCCAGTCGAGGTAGTAGCTTTCCATGTGCTCAACCTTGGTTTGGACTGCTCACCACTGCGGGCGCTGTAAGCAGAGAAAAGGCCGCGAACGCAGGCCCCTGGAAAGGCCTCGCTCCGCTGCGGCTTGTGGACTGGAGTGTATACACTTTTGGACTTGATATCGAGCGCTTTTCGTCCCGCGGCATGCTGGAAAACCCTGAGCCCCATTCCAGGAACACCGCGGAACTGGCTTTGCCGGGCCCCCCAGTGAAGGGGTGGGCGCTACACGAAGTGAGCCAACCTGGGGGAGAGTGTCATTGCTGCAATAGCTGTGCCGCGACGGCGACGGCGATGACTTCGGGCTCCTTGCCCGTGATGCCGGGCACGCCGATCGGACAGGTGATGCGCGCCAGTTCCTCGGCCGTGAAGCCGCGCGCCTCCAGCCGGTGGCAAAAGGTGGCCCACTTGGTCTTGCTGCCGATCAGGCCGACGTAGGGCAGGTCGTTGCGTGCGCGCAGGCGCTTCAGGCAGGCGACGACGATGTCCAGGTCCTCGGCATGGCTGAAGCTCATGATCAGCACGCGCGAGCCGGGCTCGAGTTGCGCCACGGCGTCGTGCACCGGGTCGGAATGCTCGGTCTCGATCTGGGCGGGCAGCGCATCGGGGAACACGCCGTCGCGGCTGTCGATCCAGCGCACCTTGAAGGGCAGCGTCGACAGGAGCCGCGCCAGTGCTGCACCCACGTGGCCGCCGCCGAACAGGGCCACCGGTTCCAGATGGGCCAGCAGTTCGGCCTGCAAAGCCTTCGCATCGGCCGCCGCGATGCGCCGATACGAGAGGAAGACCACGCCGCCACAGCACTGGCCGAGACTCGGGCCGAGCGGATAGCGCCGCACGCCCTCGATCGCAGCGCCGCCGAGCAGCCATCCGCGCGCCTCCTGCGTCGCCTGGTACTCCAGCTGCCCCCCGCCGATGGTGGCGGTCAGGCCCTCGGCCCACACGGCCATCCAGGTGCCGGCCTCGCGCGGTGCGGAGCCCTGCGTCTGCTCGACGCGCACCAGCACGCCGTGCTCGCCGCGCGCGAGCCGCGCCAGCAGTTCGTCGACCACGCCGTTCATCCGCGAAACCTCCGGTTGCGCCGGGGGCCTGCGCCCACGGTATAAATCTCCGCATGACATTCACGCTGCTCGCCACGCCTCTGCGCCGCGCCTTCGCGGCCACCCTGACCATGGCCCTCGGCCTCGCCGGCTGCGGCGGCCTGCCGGGATCGACGGGCGCCGTGCCCGGCCAACTCAGCGATGCGAAGGCCCAAGGCTCCAGCGCCGCACCTCGCCCTTCGAACGCCGCCACGCCGCGCGAATACAGGCAGGACGCCGCCCGCCACATCTACGCGCGCAATGGAAACCGCATCTACGCCGGCAAGCTGCCGCCGCTGCTCTACGCCATCGGGACGCTCTCGGTCAGCCTCGATGCGAATGGCCGCGTCACCGGCATGAACTGGATGCGCGCGCCCAAGCATGCGCCCGAGGTGATCGCCGAGATCGAGCGCACCGTCCTGAGCGCCGCGCCCTACCCCGCCGCGAGCCGCATCGGCAAGCTGACCTGGACCGACACCTGGCTGTGGGACAAGAGTGGGCATTTCCAGCTCGATACCTTGACCGAAGGACAGCTCTCGCAGTTTCAGGACCCGCGGTAGGTGGAATAGCTCCACGGGCTGACCAGCAGCGGCACGTGGTAGTGCTGCTCGACATGGGCCACGCCGAAATCCAGCGCCACGCGATTCAGGAAGTTCGGCTCGGGCAGCTTCACGCCGCGTGACTTGAAATAGCCCGCCACGTCGAACACCAGGCGGTAGGTGCCCGCCTTCAGCGCACCGTCGGCATAGAGCGGCCCGTCGCTGCGGCCGTCCGCATTGAGCGTGAAGCGCTTCACCAGTGTTGCGCGCGCCTCTTCGCCGGTGCCCTCGGTGGTATAGAGCGCGACCTCCATGCCGGCCGCGGGGCCGCCGTGCATGGTGTCGAGGACGTGGGTGCTCAGGCCCATGGTGATGCTCCTTCAAGAACGCAAAACACGTTCCAAGTCATTCGGGAAATTCCGGTCGACAAAAGTGTATACACTTCTCGGCTTTGGGTCTATCATGAAAAACATGGATTCGACCACCACCCGCGCCATCGTCGATGCGCTCACCAAGGCCATCGTTGAACATCGGCTGCAGCCGGGCAGCAAGCTGGCCGAGCAGAAGCTGGCCGATCACTTCGGCGTGTCGCGCACCCTCGTGCGGCAGGCGCTGTTCCAGCTCTCGCAGAACAAGCTGATCCGGCTCGAGCCCGCGCGCGGCGCCTTCGTCGCGGCGCCGGAGGTCGACGAGGCCAAGCAGGTCTTCGCCGTGCGCCGCATGCTCGAGGCCGAGATGACGCGCGAGTTCGTGCGCAGCGTGACGCCCGCCAAGATCAAGGCGCTCAAGGAGCACGTCGCACTCGAGAAGGCTGCCGTCTCGGGTGAAGACGTTTCAGACCGCACCGAGCTGCTGGGTGACTTCCACGTCCGCATGGCCGAGCTGATGGGCAACCAGGTGCTGGCGCAGATCCTCGGCGAGCTGATCTCGCGCTGCGCCCTCATCACGCTGATGTACCAGAGCGCGAGCGCGGCCGAGCATTCCAACGACGAGCATGCCGACATCGTGAAGGCGCTGGCCGCGAAGGACGAGGAGCGCGCCGTGCGGCTGATGACCGAGCACCTGCTGAACGTCGAGGCCAACCTTGTTTTCGACCGCAAGGTGCCCACCCACGACATCTCGGTTGCACTGGCCGCCTGAGTCCTCGTCATGAGCAACATCTACGACACCACCCTGCCCTATCCGCGCGACCTGGCCGGCTACGGCCGCAACCCGCCGCATGCGCAATGGCCCGGCCGCGCGCGCATCGCGGTGCAGTTCGTCCTCAACTACGAGGAAGGCGGCGAGAACAGCGTGCTGCATGGCGACGCGGGCTCGGAGCAGTTCCTCTCCGAGATGTTCAACCCGGCGAGCTACCCGGACCGGCACATCAGCATGGAAGGCATCTACGAGTACGGCTCGCGTGCCGGCGTGTGGCGCATCCTGCGCGAGTTCGAGAAGCGCGGGCTGCCGCTCACCGTGTTCGGCGTCGGCATGGCGCTCGAGCGCCACCCCGAGCTGGCGACCGCCTTCAAGGAACTGGGCCACGAGATCGCCTGCCACGGCTGGCGCTGGATCCACTACCAGGACATGGACGAGGCCGCCGAGCGCGAGCACATGCGCCTGGGCATGCAGGCCATCGAAAAGCTGACCGGCGAAAGGGCGCTGGGCTGGTACACCGGCCGGGACAGCCCGCGCACGCGCCGCCTGGTGGCCGACTACGGCGGCTTCGAATACGACAGCGACTACTACGGCGACGACCTGCCTTTCTGGATGAAGGTGCAGAAGACCGATGGCACGGTGGTGCCGCAGCTCATCGTGCCCTACACGCTGGACTGCAACGACATGCGCTTCGCGCTGCCGCAGGGGTACTCGCATGCCGACCCCTTCTTCCAGTACATGAAGGACAGCTTCGACACGCTCTACGCCGAGGGCGACGAAGCTCCCAAGATGATGAGCATCGGCATGCACTGCCGCCTGCTCGGACGCCCCGGCCGCATCACGGCGCTGCAGCGCTTCCTGGACCACATCGCGAAGCACGATCGCGTGTGGGTCTGCCGCCGGCTCGACATCGCGCGCCACTGGAAGGCCGCGCACCCCTACACCGAATCGAAGGGAGCCTGAGATGGCCCTGAGCATCGAACAAATGAACGCCGCCACGCCCGACCAGTTCGCGGCGCTGCTCGACGGCACCTACGAGCATTCGCCCTGGATCGCGCAGCGCGCCGCCGCGGCGCGCCCCTTCCGCTCGCTCGCGCATCTCAAGCATGCGCTGGTGCAGGTGGTCTCGAAGGCGCCGGAAGACGAACAGCTCGGCCTGATCCGCGCCCACCCCGAACTCGCCGGGAAGGCCATGGTCAGCAAGACGCTGACCGCCGAATCCACCCACGAACAGGGCAAGGCGGGCCTCACAGAGTGCACGCCCGAGGAGTTCGCGCAGATCCAGCAGCTCAATGCCGACTACAACGCGAAGTTCGGCTTCCCCTTCATCCTCGCGGTGCGCGGGCCACGGGGCACGGGCCTCGGCAAGCGCGAGATCATCGATACCTTCGAGCGCCGGCTGCACCATCCCGCGGATTTCGAGCGCGGCGAGGCGCTGCGCAACATCCACCGCATCGCCGAGATCCGGCTGGACGACAAGTTCGGCGTCGCGCCCAGCCTCGGCAATGACGTGTGGGACTGGCACGAGCAGCTTGCAATGCACACCGACCCCGGCTATGCCGAGAAGGGACAGCTCACCGTCACCTACCTGACCGAGGCGCATCGCGCCTGCGCGCAGCAGATCGCCGGCTGCATGCGCGAGGCCGGCTTCGACAGCGTGCAGATCGATGCCGTGGGCAACGTGGTCGGCCGCTACGAGGGCCGCACGCCCGATGCGAAGACGCTGCTCACCGGCTCGCACTACGACACCGTGCGCAACGGCGGCAAGTACGACGGTCGGCTGGGCATCTTCGTGCCCATCGCCTGCGTGCGCGAGCTCAAGCGCCAAGGCCGCCGCCTGCCCTACGCCTTCGAGGTCGTCGGCTTCGCGGAGGAGGAAGGCCAGCGCTACAAGGCCACCTTCCTCGGCTCGGGCGCGCTCACCGGGTATTTCGATGCCAGGTGGCTGGACCAGAAGGACGCCGACGGCATCACCATGCGCGAGGCGCGCGCGATTGCCGGGCTGGACGAAGAGGACATCCCGAAACTGCAGCGCGACCCCTCCAGATACCTCGGCTTCGTCGAAGTGCACATCGAGCAGGGCCCCGTGCTGACCGAGCTCGACCTGCCGCTGGGGATCGTGACCTCGATCAACGGTGGCGTTCGCTACGTCGGCGAGGTGATCGGCATGGCCAGCCACGCCGGCACCACGCCGATGAACCGCCGCCGCGATGCGGCCGCCGCGGTGGCCGAGCTGATCCTCTATGCCGAGAAGCGCGCCGCCAGGGATGGCGACTCGGTCGCGACCGTCGGCATGCTGGAAGTTCCCAGCGGCTCGATCAACGTGGTGCCGGGCCACTGCAAGTTCAGCCTGGACATGCGCGCGCCCAACAACCCGCAGCGCGACAAGCTCGCGGCCGACGTGCTGGCCGAACTGGTGGCAATCTGCGAGCGCCGCGGCGTGCGCCACACGATCGAAGAGAGCATGAAGGCCTCTGCCGCGCCCAGCGCGCCGGAGTGGCAGCAGCGCTGGGAGAAGGCGGTCGATGCGCTCGGCGTGCCGCTGCACCGCATGCCCAGTGGCGCCGGCCACGACGCGATGAAGCTGCACGAGGTGATGCCGCAGGCCATGCTCTTCGTGCGCGGCATCAACTCCGGCATCAGCCACAACCCGCTCGAATCGAGCACCAACAACGACATGCAACTGGCAGTCGAAGCCTTTCAGCTGCTGCTCGACAACCTGGCCTCCGAGGCAACGACATGACCACCACCGACTACGACAGGCTCGACGCCTGGATCGACGCCCATTTCGACGAGGAGGTTCGCTTCCTCCAGCAGATGGTGCGCGTGCCCACCGACACCCCGCCCGGCAACAACGCGCCGCATGCGGAGCGCACGGCCGAGCTGCTGGAAGACTTCGGCTTCTCCACCGAGAAGCACCCGGTTCCCGCGCAGGAGGTAAAGGACTACGGGCTGGAGTCGATCACCAACCTGATCGTGCGCCGCAAGTACGGCGGCGCAGGCCCCACGGTGGCGTTGAACGCGCATGGCGATGTGGTCCCGCCCGGCGAAGGCTGGACGCACGACCCCTACGGCGGCGAGATCGAGGACGGCCGCCTCTACGGCCGCGCGGCGGCGGTCAGCAAGAGCGACTTCGCGAGCTTTACCTTCGCGCTGCGCGCCTTGGAAGCCGTCGCGAAGCCGGCCAAGGGCAGCATCGAGCTGCACTTCACCTACGACGAGGAATTCGGCGGCATCCTCGGCCCCGGCTGGCTGCTGAAGAACGGCCTCACCAAGCCCGACCTGATGATCGCGGCGGGCTTCAGCTACGAGGTGGTGACCGCCCACAACGGCTGCCTCCAGATGGAAGTCACCGTGCACGGCAAGATGGCCCACGCGGCCGTGCCCGCCACCGGCGTCGATGCGCTGCAGGGCGCGGTCCGCATCCTGAATGCGCTCTATGCGCAGAACACGCTCTACCAGCAGGTCACGTCGAAGGTCGAGGGCATCACGCACCCCTACCTCAACGTCGGCCGCATCGAGGGCGGCACCAACACCAATGTCGTGCCTGGCAAGGTGGTGTTCAAGCTGGACCGCCGCATGATCCCCGAGGAGCATCCGGCCGAGGTCGAGGCCGCCATCCGCCAGGTCATCGCCGATGCCGCGGCGCAGGTGCCAGGCATCACCGTCGACATCAAGCGGCTGCTGCTGGCCAATTCGATGAAGCCGCTGCCCGGCAACAAACCGCTCGTCGAAGCGATCCAGATGCACGGCGCGGCCATCTTCGGCGAGCCGATCAAGGCCATGGGCACGCCGCTCTACACCGACGTGCGGCTCTATGCAGAAGCCGGGATTCCGGGCGTGATCTACGGCGTCGGGCCGCGCAGCGTGCTCGAATCGCACGCCAAGCGCAGCGACGAGCGCGTGGTGCTGGAAGACCTGCGGCGCGCGACCAAGGTGATCGCGCGCACCCTGCACGACCTGCTGGCCTGAATGATTGCGTCGGCCCCCGCGCCTCTTGTCGGCGCGGCGGCTCAGACGCTGGCGTTGCGAGCGACGACCGAGTGGATGGCCTCCAGATAGGCCGTGCCCATGTCCTCGTCCGGCTCCAGGTAGGTGCCCTCCGCCCATTCGTTCCAGGCATTGATGAAGATGAAGCGGGCTCCAGCTTCGCTGGCTCTCTCGTAAAGCTGCGAGAAGCCGCTGCGGAATGTGTCGACGTCCACGTTGCGCATGACCAGGCTCGTGTCCAGTTGCCTGCGCGGACTGTTGTCCCAGTCGACGAATGCGCCCGGGTACTGGTCCGGCCGCACGGGACGGCTGGCAAGCGTCCGCCACATCGCACGGTAGTCCCTGCTCCGCGGCGCGTAGGGTCCCCGTCCAAGATAGCGCCAGCACAGCCGGCTCGCCCCATTCACGAGCTTCTCGGACACTCTCAGGTGCACCGGCAGGTGCGCCTGCGTGTAGAAGGGCTCGAACTCGGCGTAGGCGTCGAAAAGATGACTGCGCTCGTCGCGGCCGAACACCGTCAGCATGCTCACGACGTGCAGCCCGGGGAAGCCGCTCTTCACCGCCAAATTGCGCCAGCAATCCAGCATGTCGCCGCACTCGGCGATGCTCGCGCTGCGGTAGATGAGGATCACCGGGCAGCCGTCCACCAGGATGTAGCGCGGGTCTCTGAATGACTTCTCGAGATAGCGGAAGTGCGCCTCCCAATGGCTCTTGTCGCCATAGCTCTGCGGCATCAGGACGTGGCGGTCGCCGCCGTCCCAGACACGCGTCCAGGGTTCGTTGGCCCAGGCCACGCAAAACGGGAAGTCGGGCGCACCGCGCCGCAGCATCGTCTCCAGCGGCCGTTCCAGCAACTGGCGGCCCGCGAACCAATAGTGGTAGTAGCAGAAGCCGCCCAGTCCGTGCGCCTTGGCAAGCTCGGCCTGCCAGTCCTGCGTGCCGGGATCCGACAGGTCGTAATAGTGGCCGTGCAGCGGCACGCGGGGCTGTCGGTGCCCGTGAAAACCCGGTCGCGCCTTCCTGACGTTGGTCCATTCAGTGAAGCCTTCGCCCCACCATTGGTCGTTTTCCGGGATGCGATGAAATTGCGGCAACAGGAATGCCAGCAGCTGTGGACTGCTCAAGAGCGCCTCATGTGTTCAGTGCCTTCAGGCGGAATCTGGGGGATTTCATCCTGACGCAAGCGGCAGCAGGCAGCGCTTCGCAGGAGTAAGTTTCGCCTGTAGGCCGACGCCTACGGGTCGGGAGGCAAACGGCGACCACCGGCACCGCGCGCGAGAAGCTGCTGGGCGACTTCCACAATGCGCAGGGGCCGGACCGGCAGCTGGATCTGGTCAAGGCGCTGCTGGCCTGAGACACTGCGCGCGTCCCAAGGAGATGCACATGGACGAGCCATTCGACGCCATCGTCATCGGCAGCGGCCAGGCCGGCCCCGCGCTGGCCGATCGCCTTTCGCAGGCCGGCCAACGCGTCGCGGTGGTGGAACGCCATCGCTTCGGCGGCACCTGCGTCAACACCGGCTGCATCCCGACCAAGGCGATGGTGGCGAGCGCGCACGTGGCGGCGCTGCTGCATCGAAGCGAGGAATACGGCATCTCGATCCGGGGCGAGGCCGCGGTGGACTTCGGCGCCGTGATGGCGCGCAAGAGCCGGATCTCCGGGAAGTCGAGCGAAAACGTCGAGACGTGGCTGCGCGGCATGCCGGGCGTCACCGTGATCCAGGGCCATGCGTGTTTCGAAGCGCCTGGCACAGTCCGCGTGGCCGACCGGCTGCTGCGCAGCGAGCGCATCTTCGTGAACGTGGGCGGGCGCGCGAGCGCGCTGGCGCCCGACATCCGCAACGGCGTGGACGTGCTGAACAACTCGTCGTTGATGGCCCTCGACCGCCTGCCCGAGCACCTGGGCGTGGTCGGCGGCAGCTACGTGGGGCTGGAGTTCGCGCAGATGTTCAGGCGCTTCGGCTCGCGTGTGACGGTTCTGCAGCGTGGGGCGCAGATCGTGCCGCGCGAGGACGCCGACGTGGCGGCTGCCTTGCAGGAGATCCTCCAGCGCGAGGGCATCGAGATCCGCACCGGCACCGAATGCTTCGCGCTGCGGCGCGAGGGCGAGCGCATTGCGGCGCGCTGGCGCTGCGGCGATGACCAGGACGAGATCCTGTGCACGCACGTGCTCAACGCCACCGGTCGCCGGCCCAATACCGACGACCTCGGGCTCGAGCGTGCGGGCGTCAAGGTCGACGAGCGCGGCTTCATCGAGGTCGACGACCAGCTCCGCACCTCGGTGGAAGGCATCTGGGCGCTCGGCGAATGCAACGGCCGCGGCGCCTTCACGCACACGGCCTACAACGACTTCGAGATCGTCGCCGCCAACCTGCTCGACGCCGATGCGCGGCGCGTGACCGATCGCATTCCCGCCTATGCGCTCTACACCGATCCGCCGCTTGCACGCATCGGCATCACGGTGGGCGAGGCGCTGCGCTCGGGACGGCCGACGCTCATCGGTGAGCGCCCCATGTCCCGCGTCGGGCGCGCGGTGCAGAAGGGCGAGGAGCAAGGCTTCCTGCGCGTGCTGGTGGATGCGCAGACGCGCCACCTGGTGGGCGCAACGCTGCTGGGCGTGGAGGCCGACGAGGCGGTGCATGCGCTGCTGACGCTGATGTACGCACGGCAGCCGGTGTCGACCCTGCAGCGGGCGGTGTTCATTCATCCCACCGTCTCGGAGTTGCTGCCCACCGTGCTCGGGGCACTGCGGCTGCTGGAGGCACCTGCAGCGCAGGAGTGAGCGGCCGAATCAGGGCGTGCTCTGGGCATGCATGTTCGACCGTGTCTTTGCTCGGTAACGCGCCTTGTCAGCGCGTGATTTATTTGTTAGCCGCGCTTGTGGCTAAGTTCTTAACCGTCAAGCTCCGACGCACCCTCCGCCAGAGGGAAATTTATCCCCCGGCCCCGTGGATAACGTTGTGGAAAACCCAGAGGGCAACTCATCCGTGCGAGGCCCCACGGGCGTTCCGACGGAATGCCCGCCAAACAGGCATCCGTGGACGCGGAGCGACGCAACCGCCTCACACCACCGATCTGACGCCCTGTTTAGTGAACTTAAGTATTCGCGGATTCTTACAAGTGCAGACAAAAAGAACCCTTGAGAAACAAAGGTGCGTCTACTCGGCCTCGATGCCCGCGGCCTTCACGATGCGGCCCCACTTCTGCGATTCAGCCGCCTGGAACTTCGCCAGTTCCTCGGGCGTGCTGGTGAACACCTCGGTGCCCGTCGGCTCGTAGAAGGCCTTCTTCGCGGCATCGCTCTTCGCCGCCTTCACCAGCAGCTCGTTCAGCCGCTTCACCACCGCAGGCGGCGTCTTCGCGGGCGCGTAGGCAGCGAACCAGTAGCCCATCTCGTAGCCCTTCACGCCGGCCTCCGCGATGGTGGGCACGTCGGGCGCCAGCGGCGAGCGCGCGGCGCTGGAGACGCCGAGCGCGCGCAGCTTGCCGGCCTTGACCTGCGGCAACCCGGTCGCGGTGTCGGTGATCATCATGTCGATCTGCCCGCCGAGCAGGTCCGTCACCGCCAGCGGGTTGCTCTTGTACGGCACGTGCAGCAGCTTGATGCCGGCCAGCTGCTGCAGCAGCTCGCCCGCCATGCGGCTCGACGAGCTGCCGCTGCCGAAGCTGTGCTTGCCCGGCTCCTTCTTCGCGAGCGCCACGAACTCGGCCACCGTCTTGGCCGGGAAGTCGGGCCGCACCACCATGATCTGCCCGCCCTTGCCGAGCGCTGCCACCGGCGCGTAGTCCTTCACGGGGTCGTAGGGCAGCTTCTTGAACAGGTGCTCGTTCGCGGCATGCGTGGTGTTGGTGGTGATCAGCACCGTGTAGCCGTCGGGCGCGGCCTTGGCGACCTGCTGCGAGGCGATGAAGCCGCTCGCGCCGGCCTTGTTGTCGATCACCACCGGCTGCTTCGTCTCGGCGGTGACGCCGTTGCCGAGTGCGCGGGCGATCTGGTCGGTTGCGCTTCCGGCTGCAAAAGGCACGACGAAGGTGATGGGCTTCTCGGGGTAGCCCTGGGCCGCGGCGCCGCCTGCGGCCAGCAGCGCGGCGAGGGCCAGCGGAAGGAATGGCAATCGGAATCGGATCATGCTTGTTGTCTCCTGGGTCGTCGTTGATGGGGATGGAATAAGAAATGGAGCGGCGCTCAGCCCCCGGGCGGCCCGGCGAGCCGGTGCCGCAGCGCATCGGGCACCTCGAGCCACATGTCCAGCAGCAGGAAGGACAGTGCCTTGCCGTGCGCATCGAGATTGAGCGCATCGTTGACGCCGCCGTCGAGCACGCCGTCGAGCACGAAGTTCATCGCGCCGAGCCGCGGCAGCAAGAAGCGCTGCACGCGGCTGGGCGCGCGGTGGCGGAACTGCGCGGCCACGGCCTCGGGCGTGATCTGCTCGACCAGCAATGGGTAGAGCTCGGGGTGCCAGGCGATCACGCTGATGTTGGAGCGGTCGCCCTTGTCGCCGGTGCGGCCATGGGCGGCGCGGAACAGCGGCACACGGTGCAACGGCTGCGTCACTGGAGTACCTTCGCCTTCGGCTACGGTGCTATTCGCCTTCGGAACGGCCGTGCGGCTCACTGGAGTACCTTCGCCTTCGGCGCTCATGGCTGCTCCTCTGTCAGCATCTCGAAGCGCACCGGCACCTGCTCGCGCGGCAGCAGGCACGAGTGGATGTTGAGGCGCGGGGTGAGCGCGGTGCGCACGCCGCCGCCGCCGGCCGGGCCGCAGGTGTAGAGCGCCATGACCTCGCGCGTCAGCCGCTCGGCCTGCGCGCGCTCGTCGTGCACCGCCGCCACGCGCAGCCGCACGTCGCGCGCGTCACCTGTGGGGGTGGCCGCCATTGCGCGGCCGAGGTCGTCGGCCAGGATGCTGATGGCGCCGATCAAATCGACGCGCAATTCCAGCCCCGCGAGACGGCTGCGCAGGATGTCGGCCGCCAGCCGGGCCCGGGCCTCGGCGCGCGCGCCGGCATAGGAGATTTCGCCCTCCGCCAGCCAGCCGCCCTCGTAGCAGACGTTGACCTTGTACTGCCCGGGGCGCGGATGACCGCGCACGCCGGACAGCATGACGCGATCCGTGCCGGCGGCACGCACCTCGGCCTCTCCGATGTCGGCCACCACGTCGGGCGTGAGATAGGCGGCAGGATCGTGCACTTCGTAGAGCAGTTGCTCCTTCACCGTGGCCTCGCTCACGAAGCCGCCGGTGCCCTCGGCCTTGCCGAGCGTGCAACCGCCATCGGACGCGATCTCGGCGATGGGGAAGCCGATGGAATCCAGTCCCGGCACATCCTTGTAGCCCGGGTCGGCGAAGTAGCCGCCGCAGACCTGCGCGCCGCATTCGAGCAGATGGCCCGCCATCGTGGCGCGGCCGAGGCGCTCCCAGTCGTCGGCGCGCCAGCCGAAATGCGACATCGCCGGCCCGACCGTGAGCGACGGATCGGCCACGCGCCCGCAGACCACGATCTGCGCGCCGGCATCGAGCGCGGCGGCGATCGGTTCCGCGCCGATGTACGCGTTGGCGCTGACCACGCGCATCCCGTCCATCGCAGCGCCCAGTTGCTCGCGCAACAAGGCGCGATGTTCGCTGCCGGAGAGATCGTCGCCCTCCACCACGGCAACGCGCGGTGTCGGTGCGCCGAGCTCGCGGGCCAGCCGGGCAATGCGGCGCGCCGCCGCACGCGGGTTGGCGGCGCCGAAGTTGCTGACGATGCGGATGCCATGCGCGAGGCAGCGCGCGAGCACAGGGCGCAGCATGGCGTCGAGCAGCGGCTCGTAGCCTGCTTCGGGATCGGCGCGGCGGCGCAGCTGCGCCAGGGCCAGTGTGCGCTCGGCCAGCGTCTCGAAGATGAGGAAGGCGCGCTGGCCCGCGGGACCATTGGCGAGCCGGGCGACGAGCGTATCCACCACGGCGCCCGCGGCGTCGGTGCGGTCGCCGGAGAAGCCCGCGGCGCAGCCGATCAGCAGGTTGGGTACAGGCGATGGGCGCATGTGTATCTCATGTTGTGAGAGTGAATGTAGGCATTCCACAGTCATCCGTAAAATTGAAACTTCGGATTGGCCCATTCGAATTTCAGATCAATAGAGGAACAGACGGATCATGGCCGCCACGGATCTCTCCACCCGCCAGCTGCGTGCCTTCGTGGCGCTGGTCGATCTGCCCAACTTCACGCGCGCCGCGCAGGCCTGCCATCTCTCGCAGCCGGCCTTCAGCACGCTGATCCGCGCCCTCGAGCAGGAGGTAGGTGCGAGGCTGTTCGATCGCAACACGCGCAGCGTGCAGCTCACGGCCGAGGGCCGCCTGTTCGAGGCCTCGGCGCGGCGTCTTCTCGCCGATGTCGAACGCGCGATCGGCGATCTCGGCGATCACGTGGAGCGGCGCAAGGGCCGCGTGCACGTCGCCGCCCTTCCCTCGCTGGCGGCCGGCTGGCTGCCCACGCTGTTCTCGGACTTCCATGCGCAATGGCCCGGCATCGAGCTCCAGCTGAGCGACCAGCTGTCGGACGCCTGCATCGACCTCGTGCGCGGCGGCCAGGCCGACTTCGCCCTCGCGGCTGCAGGCAGCCGCGCGGCCGACAGCGCGGAGCTGCGCATGCGCGTGCTGTGCACCGACCGCTTTCACCTGGTGTGCCGCGCCGACCATCCCCTGGCGACCGAGCCACGGCTCACGCTGCGCAAGCTGCAGCCCTTCTCCTTCATTCACATGACACGCAACAGCAGCGTGCGGCAGGCGCTCGAGGTCGCACTGCATCCCTTGGCGATGAACACCGTGCTGGAGGTCGAGCAGCTGGCCACCGTGATGGGCATGGTCGAGGCGGGCCTGGGCATCAGCGTGGTGCCCACCCTCACGCTCTACCAGTTCAGGCGCGAGACGATCGCCATCCGGCCGCTGCCGCTGCCGCAGCTCACGCGGCGCATCTACCTGGTGCAGCGGCGCGAGGGCAGCCTGTCGGCCGCCGCGCGTGGGTTCCATGACATGGTGGTCGAGCGGCTGGGTTCGCTGTCGGTCTGACCATGGGTGGGCGCCATCCGGAACTCGGGGTTTTCCGCCATACGGTCGCACCCATATTTTGTATACAGTTTGGCGTACACACCTGTGAGCCGCCGAAGACAAGCCGGCTCGCCCGTTCGCCATCCGCGCCAGGAGCTTCCTGCATGACTGCTTCCACTTCCTCCGTCCATCCCGTCGACGAGCGCCTGCCAGCCGGCAAGCTCACCGTCCTTGGCCTGCAGCACGTGCTGGTGATGTACGCCGGCGCGGTGGCCGTGCCGCTCATCGTCGGCCGCGCGCTCAAGCTCAGCCCCGACGAGGTCGCGCTGCTGATCTCGGCCGACCTGTTCTGCTGCGGCATCGCGACGCTCATCCAGGCGCTGGGCGCCACGCAATGGTTCGGCATCAAGCTGCCGGTGATGATGGGCGTGACCTTTGCCTCGGTCGCGCCCATGGTCGCGATCGCGAACGCCAACCCCGGCCAGAACGGGGCGCAGCTGCTGTTCGGCGCCATCATCGGCGCGGGGGTGATCTCGATCCTCATCGCGCCGCTGGTGTCGCGCATGCTGCGCTTCTTTCCGCCGGTGGTCACCGGCACCATCATCGCGGTGATCGGCATCAGCCTGATGCGCGTGGGCATCAACTGGATCTTCGGCAACCCCGTGGGCCCGACGGCGCCGGCGCTGGTCGACCCGGTCTACGCCAAGTGGCTGGCCGAGGTCACCTCACCCGGCAGCTCGGTGCCGCCGATCCCCAAGGGCCTGTCCATCGTGCCTTCGGTCCCGAACCCCAGGTACGCCGATCTGGGCGGCCTGGGCATCGCTGCGCTGGTGCTCGTGTCGATCCTGATGATCGTCAAATACGCAAAGGGCTTCGTCGCCAACATCTCGGTGCTGCTGGGCATCGTGATCGGCGCCGTCGTCGCCACCCTCTTCGGCTTCATGACCTTCGAGAAGGTGGCAAAAGCCGCATGGGTCGACGTGGTGCTGCCCTTCCACTTCGGCATGCCGCAGTTCGACCCGATCCTCATCCTCACCATGACGCTGATCATGATCGTGGTGATGATCGAGTCCACCGGCATGTTCCTCGCGCTCGGCGAGATGACCGGCCGCAGCATCGGCCAGAAGGACCTGGCACGCGGCCTGCGAACCGACGGGCTGGGCACGCTGATCGGCGGCGTGTTCAATACCTTCCCTTACACGAGCTTCTCGCAGAACGTCGGGCTGGTGGCCGTCACCGGCATCAAGAGCCGCTTCGTCTGCGTGGCCGGCGGGGTGATCTTGATCGTGCTGGGCCTGCTGCCCAAGGTGGCGGCGCTGGTCGAATCACTGCCGACGGTGGTGCTGGGCGGCGCGGGCCTGGTGATGTTCGGCATGGTCGCGGCCACCGGCATCCGCATCCTCTCGGGCGTGGACTTCAAGGGCAACCGCCACAACGCGATGATCGTCGCGGTGTCGATCGGCGTCGGCATGATTCCGCTGATCGCGCCCAACTTCAAGCAGTGGATGCCGCATGCGATCCACTCGCTGGTGGAATCCGGCATTCTCCTGGCGTCGATCGCGGCGGTGCTGCTGAACGTGTTCCTCAACGGCGCGAAGCATGACGAGGCTGCAGTGATCGCGGCGGCCAAGCAGGCCGAGGCGCACTGAGGATTCAGATCATCGCCAGCGGCTTCTTGCGCCTCGGGGGCGGGTGCAGGCGGTCGATCTCCGCGAGGACGTCCGCGCTCAGCTGCAGGTCGGCGGCAGCCAGGTTCTCGCGCAGATGCGCTTCGCGCCCGGCTTTCGGGATGGCCGCGACGCCGGGCTGCGCGATCACCCAGGCCAGTGCGAGCTGCGCCGCGGTGACGCCCAGCCGCCCGGCCATCTTCTGGAGTGCCGCGTCTGCGGCCAGTGCGCCCTGGTCGATCGGGCTGTAGGCCATCATCGGCATGCCGCGCTGGCGTTGCCACGGCAGCAGGCTGAACTCCGGCCCGCGCTCGCTCATCGAGAAATAGACCTGGTTCGCCGCGCAGTCGGCCGTCTCGCCGCAGACCGTGGCCAGCTCCTCCATGTCATCGGTGTCGAAGTTGCTGACGCCCCAGTGGGCAATGCGACCATCGGCCACGAGCTCGCGCATCGCCTCGCAGGTTTCGGCCAGCGGATGCTCGCCGCGCCAGTGCAGCAGGTAGAGGTCGATGCGATCCAGTCCGAGCCGCGCCAGGCTGCGCGCGCAGGCAGCCGGCGTGCCCTTGCGGCTGGCGTTGTGCGGATAGACCTTGCTGACGACGAAGAGCTGCTCGCGCGCCACGTCGCCGGCGCGAAGCGCCTCGGCGATGGCCTGGCCCACCACGTCCTCGGCACCGCCCTCGCCGTACATCTCGGCCGTGTCGATGAGGCGGTAGCCCATCGCGATGGCCGAGCGCACCGCGGCGACTTCCGCGCGCCGCTCGGAGGGGTCCTCGCCGAAGCGCCAGGTGCCCAGGCCGAGGACGGGGAGTCGGCCGCCGGCGGGAATCTCGAGAGTCCGCATGGCATGTTCACTCAAAAGAATCGATGGTAAGCCGCCCGACCCTTCTGCGGTTTGGCTCCCTTCCCTCCGAGGGATGACTGGGGGGGGGCACCGGGCCTTCGGCTCCAGCCTCGAACCAGGCGCACGTGTACGACGGCGCCAGCTTCTTCGCTTTAAGCGGATGGAGGCATCGATGCAGGGGAGGCACTGACCGGGACAGCCCCCGGGGTTCGGGTAACTATCCATGTTCGAATCCTCGCCCGAGGCAAAATGAAGGCATGGCGTTGCCGCGCAACCTGGAGACGTTTTCGGCGGTCCTGCGTGCCGAGGGCCCGGCGGCGGCGCTTGGTTACCTGAACGAAGGCGTCCCGCACCGCTACAGCGCCGTCTACCGCTTCGCCGGCCCCATGCTGCGCAACGTCATGCTGCACGACAAGGCAGGCGAGATGCGGCCCGAGTTCCTCGTTGCGGTGCCCTTCGACAAAAGCTTCTGCCAGTTCGTTCTTCGCGACGGCTCGTTCCGCACGGACAATTCGGCAGCCGACCCGAGGCTCGAAGGTCACCCTTACCGGGGCGTGGTCGTTTCGTATCACAGCGTTCCGCTGACGACCTCGCCCGGCGAACTCTGGGGCACGCTCAGCCATTTCGACATGGTCCCTCTGCCGCTCTCCCCTGCCGAGTTCGAGCTTCTGCAGGGTGCCGCCAGGTTGCTGCCGGGTTTTCTTGCGGAAGCTTGAGCGGCGGCAAGGCAGAACCGCCATCTCCGGGAAGAGCCCGCTACGGGCTGACCGCGCCAGGCCCCAGCCGCGCGAATGCCTCCGACAAACAATCGACGAACAGCCGCACGCGCGATGACAGCTGGTGGCGCTGCGCGTAGACGGCGTAGATGTCTGCGCTCGGCGTCCGGTACTGCGGCAGGACTTCTACCAGGCGCCCGCTTGCCAGGTAGCGCGCGATGTCCCACTCGGCACGCATGACGATGCCGTGCCCATCGAGCGCCCAGCGCACCGCGATCTCGCCATCGTTGGTGGTCAGCGCGCCGCGGACCTTGATGGACTCGGTGTGCTCCCGACGCCCCTTGCCGCTCGCCAGGCGCCAGACCCCGTAGGCATCGTTGCCTTGGCGAATGCCGATGCAGTCGTGCCGCGCCAGATCGCTCGGCACCGCGGGCGTCCCCCGCTGCGCCAGGTACTTGGGCGCGGCGCACAGCAGCCGACGGTTCGGCGCCAGTCGCTTCGCGATCACCCGCGCGTCGGGCGGCTCGCCGAACCGGACACACACGTCGAAGGCATCCTCGGTGAGCGGCGGCGGGTCGGCGGACAACTGCAGCTGGACTTCCACGTCGGGGCAAAGGCGGCAGTAGCGCGAGATGACCGGCGCAACGTGCATGCGGCCGAAGCCCAGCGTTGCATTCACGCGCAGCAGGCCCTTGGGTGACGCCCTCCCCTTGGCCAGGAGTTGGTCCAGGTCGTCGAGCTCGCCGAGGATCCGGCGCGCATGTTCCAGGAACACCTCGCCCTCGGGCGTCAGGCTCAGCCGCCGCGTGGTCCGGTTGACCATCGGCATGCGAAGCCGCTGCTCCATCTGCGACAGGCGCTTGCTGACCGCCGCCGTGGAGACACCCAGGTTGCGCGCTGCGGCACTGAGGCTCCCGCCGGCCGCGATCTGCACGAAGAAGCCCAGTTCGGACGGTTGGATGCCCTGGTTCATGGTCTTGGATTGTTAACTTCAGGTTAATGGCGGATTGAATCTACCGCCGTGGTGCACACGCATGCAACCCTCAGAATCGGCCTCGAACAGACCAAGGATCAGGCCCAAATGAAAACGTACCGGATTGCAACCATTCCAGGCGACGGCATCGGCAAGGAAGTCGTGCCGGCCGGGCGGGAGGTGCTGGATGCAGTCGCTTCGGCGAGCAGCATCCACTTCGAGTTCGAGAACTTCGAATGGGGCGGCGACTACTTCCGCCAGCACGGCGTGATGATGCCGGACGACGGCCTGGATGCCCTGCGCGACAAGGACGCCATCCTGTTCGGCTCGGCGGGCGATCCGCACATTCCCGACCACATCACGCTCTGGGGCCTGCGCCTGAAGATCTGCCAGGGCTTCGACCAGTACGCCAATGTGCGTCCGACGCGCATCCTGCCGGGCATCGACGGCCCGCTGAAGCGTTGCGGACCGAACGACCTCGACTGGGTGATCGTTCGCGAGAACTCCGAGGGCGAGTATTCGGGTGTCGGCGGCCGCGTTCACCAAGGCCATCCGATCGAGGCTGCCACGGATGTCTCGATCATGACCCGGGCAGGGGTCGAGCGCATCATGCGCTTCGCCTTCAAGCTCGCGCAGTCGCGGCCTCGCAAGCTGCTGACCGTCATCACCAAGAGCAATGCCCAGCGGCACGCCATGGTGATGTGGGACGAGATCGCGCTGCAGGTCTCCAGGGAGTTTCCGGACGTCACCTGGGACAAGGAACTGGTGGATGCATCGACCGCGCGCATGATCAACCGCCCGGCCACGCTCGACACGATCGTCGCCACCAACCTGCACGCCGACATACTGAGCGACCTCGCCGCCGCGCTCGCAGGGAGCCTGGGCATCGCGCCGACCGGCAACATCGATCCCGAGCGCCGCTACCCCTCCATGTTCGAGCCGATCCACGGTTCGGCATTCGACATCATGGGCCAGGGACTGGCGAACCCGATCGGCACCTTCTGGTCGGTGGTGATGCTGCTGGAGCACCTGGGCGAAGCCGAGGCAGCCCGACGCGTCATGAACGCCATCGAAGCCGTCACGGCCGACCCTTCGCTCCATACCCGCGACCTGGGCGGCACGGCGACCACGGCGCAGGTCACGCAGGCCGTGTGCGCGCGACTCGCTTCCGCCAGTCAACAACGACACGCCGCGTGAAAGCGCCGAGCTCCCGGCAAGCCCGGATGAACGGCGCAGACAGTCAACCTGGAGACAAGAGATGAATCAACGAGTCCCGCTCAATCGCAGAATCCTCGCGAGCGCCGCCGTCGCTGCGCTTGGCCTTTCGCTGGCCCCGTGGGCCGCTGCCCAGGAGGCATGGCCGGCCAAGCCGATCAGCCTGATCGTGCCCTTTCCCGCGGGCGGCACGACCGATGTGCTGGCACGAGCGCTCGCCGACGCGCTGTCCAAGAGCCTGGGGCAGCCGGTGGTGGTCGAAAGCAAGCCGGGTGCAGGCGCCACGCTGGGCGCGGACTATGTCGCAAAGGCGAAGCCCGATGGCTATACGCTGCTGATGGGTGCGGTGCACCACACGATCGCGACCAGCGTCTACAAGAAGCTTCCCTACGACTTTCAGAAGGACCTCGCACCTGTCACGACGGTTGCCATGGTCCCCAATGTGCTGGTGGTCAACGCCGCGCTCACGCCTGCCAAGACCGTGGGCGAGCTGGTGGCGTTCGCCAAGACATCTCCCACGACCCTGGCGTACGGCTCCAACGGCAACGGCACCGCGCAGCACCTGATCGGCACCCAGTTCCAGGCCAGCACCGGCACGACGCTGCTGCACGTGCCTTACAAGGGCAGCGGGCCGCTCACGACCGACCTTCTCGGCGGCCAGGTGGCGATGTCCTTCGACACCATCACGCCGGTGCTTCAGCACATCAAGGGCGGAAAGCTGCGCGCGCTTGCGGTGACCACGGCCAAGCGCTCCGCCGTGCTGCCAGAGGTTCCAACCCTCGAGCAGGCCGGGCTGAAGGGATTCGACATCGGGACCTGGTTCGGCGTGCTCGCGCCGGCAAGCACCCCGAAGGACATCGTCGCGAAGCTGAACCGCGAGATGGTGAAGATCATCAGGTCGCCCGACTTCGGCGAGCGCATGAAGGCCATCGGGGCGGACCCGATCGGTGACAGCTCCGCCGAGATGGCTACGCGCATACGCGAAGAGACGGTGAAGTTCGCGCAGCTGGTGAAGGACGGCAAGGTCGTCGTCGAGTAGCCACGACGCCGGTGCCGCATCACGCCTCGAGCACGGCCGCGGGCGTGTTCCTGAAGCTGATCGCCATGCGGTTGTAGGCATTCATCACGCTGATCGCGATCGTGAGATCCACGAGTTCGCGCTCGCTGAAAGTCGCACGCGCGGCCTGGTAGGCCTCGTCGGGCACGCCGGTCTGTGCGACGCGCGTCACGGTTTCGGCCCAGGCCAGGGCAGCACGCTCGCGTTCGTCGAAGAGACTTCCGCCTTCGGCCCATGCCTGCACCAGTGCCAGTTTTTCGATCTTCAGCCCCTTCTTCAGCAGTTCGCGCGTGTGCATGTCGAGGCAGTAGGCGCAGTTGTTGATCTGCGAGACGCGCAGATAGACGAGGTCGACCAGGACGGGCGGGAGGCCGCTCTGCGTCACGTAGCCGTAGACGCCGCCGAGGGCCTTCGCGCCCGCGGGCGCGACCTGGTTGTAATCGAGGCGATTGCTCATTTCGGATCTCTTTTGCTTCGGTAAATTGCTTGCCGGTGTGGTGAGTGCGACGCACGCTGCGGGCGATCGGTCATGCAGCTCCAGGCGCGGTGCCGCGGACATGGACTGGTACGCGCCCCCGCCGGATGTAGAGCTGCGCCGCTTCGGCGAGCACGAACGCGATCGCGATCAGCCCCGCTCCGACGAGACTGAGGTATTGCGGGTCCATGTACAGGAGCACGACGCCGCCGATCACGCCTGAGCAGGCAAGCCCGCCATAGGTGGCCGTGTTGTTCAGGGCGAGCAGCAGCGGTGCGACTTCGGGGGCGATCTTCACGAGCCGGTGCTGCTGGGGCACGAGAAGGCCCCATCCGCACACGCCCCAGATCGCCAGTGCCACCAGGGCTCCCACCGGATTTGCGGCGGTCCATGGCAAGGCACAGAAGTTGAGGATTGCGATGCCCAGGCCCGCATTGATGATCCTGCGGCTGTCGAATCGATCGACCAGCCGGCCGGCCATCACGTTCCCGAGGGTGGCGGCGATGCCCCAGAACAGCAGCATGCCGGCGAGGACGCGTTCATCGCCGCCGGTCACGCGCCCCAGCACCAGCCCCGCGTAGGTATAGACCATCAGGAATCCCCCGAAGGCGAACAGCGAGGTCAGCAAGGTCAGCGCGATGCGGGCGTCGCGCACCGGCGCCAGCCGATCCCGCAAGGCGATGCGCGCAGGCTGGGGCACTGAGCGAAGCAGGGTCCAGACGCCGATCATCGACACGAGTCCCAGGAGTGCAACGAACCACAGGGTGGCTCTCCAGCTCCCGAACCCTCCGATGAAGGTGCCGATCGGCGCGCCCAGCGCCGTGGCCCCGGCCAGGCCGGCGGTCACGGTGGCGAGTGCGCGTCCGCGCCTCGCCGGCTCCGCGAGCGCTGAAGCCACGCCGAGTGCCGTGGGGGCGAACATGGCGGCACCCAGGCCCGCGATCACGCGGCTCAGCAGCACGGTGTTCAGGTCGGTCGCGAGGGCACTGATGACATTGCCCGCAACGAAGACCCCCAATGCCGAGACCAGCAGAACCTTGCGCGACCAGCCTCCGGCCAGTGCGGCCATCACGGGTGCCATGACGGCGTATGAAAGCGCGTAGACGGTCACCATCTGGCCAGCGAGGCTGACCGAGGTGTGCAGTGACTGGGCAACGCCCGGAAGGATTCCGGCGACAACGAAGTTGTCCGTTCCCATGGCGAACATGCCGAGTGCCAGCATGAGGAGTCGACGGTCCATATCGATCAACTTTCGGTGGTTTCGATGGAGAAGAGTCGTCAGAATAGGCGCCCTGGCCGATGTCTCAAATGTCATAAATACTGCTGATTCGAGACATGGCGGGGAGTGACACATGCACACCATCGGTTTCGTCGTATTCCCCAACTTCTACCTGCTGGGCTTTGCTGCCGTCACCGCCTTCGAGACGGCCAACCTCGTGGTCGATGAACCGGCCTACGAGGTAAGCCTGATCTCCGAAACGGGAGGGCTCGTCGCGGCTTCCGCAGGATTCCGCGTCGAAACCCAGCCTTTCGGCGACGCCGAGTTCGACACGGTCATGTTCGGCTCCGGCCTCGAGACCGACCTGAGCTCGCCCGGCCTGGTCGCCTTCGTCAAGCGCGCGCTCGCGACATCGAGACGGATCGCGGCGCCCTGCACCGGCGCCTTCCTCCTCGCCGAAGCGGGCGTATTGGACGGTCGCCGCGCCACGACCCACTGGCGGTTCGCGCGCGATCTGCAGCGCCGCTTTCCGAAGATCGCCGTCGAGGAAGACCAGATATTCGTCGTCGACGGGCCGATCTGGACCTCCGCGGGCATGGCGGCCACCATCGACCTGGCGCTTGCCATGATCGAGAAGGACTTCGGCAAGGACGTGTCCCGCACGGTTGCGCGCAAGCTCGTCGTGTATCACCGCCGCACGGGCGGCCAGTCGCAGTTCTCTGCACTGCTCGAACTCGAGCCGAAGTCCGACCGGATCCAGAAGGCCCTCGACTATGCGAACGCCCATCTGCGCGAAGCACTGCCCGTCGAAGACCTCGCGGACGTCGCAGGGCTCAGCCCGCGGCAGTTCAGCAGGGCCTTCAGCACCGAGACAGGCCAATCGCCGGCCAAGGCGGTCGAGCTGTTGCGCGTCGAAGCCGCGCGCCTGAGGCTCGAGCAAGGACGCCTCTCGATGGATGTGATCGCCGACGAGGTCGGCTTCGGCGATCGCGAACGCATGCGGCGCGCGTTCCTGCGCACGCTCGGGCAGCCGCCGCAGTCGATCCGCCGGTTGGGCAGGGAGCTTCGCGCCGGGTCGCACCCGGCCGAGACTGGCGAACTTGTCGCCCCGACTACTCAGGCGTGAGCGTGCGGCCTACAGGGCCGCCCCGCTCGACGAGATCATCCTCGCCCTCCTTGCGCCGGGGCCGGCGACGGGCCTTCGCGGCCGCAGGCTGTTTCGCGCCGCGCCAACCACGAGGATCGAACAACATGGACAGTCCAAGCGACCTGACCATCTCCCGCCGTGACCTGTTGATCGCGGGAGCGGCCACGGCAGCGACCACCGCCGTCCCCCCTGAAGCGAATGCCGCCACTGCCAATGCCAATGCGGCAGCAGCCAGCGGCGGGGTGCCGATGGCCAAGTTCTCCATCGAGGTGAATGGCACCGCCCGCCAGCTCGCACTCGACACGCGGACCACCCTGCTCGATGCCTTGCGCGAGCACCTGCACCTCACCGGCACCAAGAAGGGCTGCGACCACGGCCAGTGCGGCGCGTGCACCGTCCTGGTGGACGGCGTGCGGATCAACTCGTGCCTGACGCTCGCCGTGATGCATGAAGGCAGCAAGGTCACCACCATCGAAGGTCTCGGCACTCCCGCAAACCCGCACCCCCTGCAAGCCGCATTCGTCCGGCACGACGGGTATCAATGCGGCTACTGCACGCCGGGCCAGATCTGCTCGGCCGTGGGCGTGCTCGACGAGATCCGCCAAGGCATCCCCAGCCACGCCAGCGCAGACCTCATGGCGCGCCCGTTGCTTTCGGCCGACGAACTGCGCGAGCGCATGAGCGGCAACATCTGCCGCTGCGGTGCCTATTCGAACATCATCGAAGCGGTGTCCGAAGTGGCGGGAGTCAAGACATGAAGCCCTTCACCTACGAGCGCGCGAAATCGCCCGCAGAGGCGGCGGCGGCGGTCGCCCGCGACCCGGCCGCGAAGTTCATTGCCGGCGGCACCAACCTGCTCGACCTGATGAAGTTGCAGATCGAGGCGCCCACGCACCTGGTGGACGTGAACGGCCTCGCGCTGGACAAGATCGAGCCGACGGCTGAAGGCGGCCTTCGCATCGGCGCGCTGGTGCGCAACACGGCGCTCGCCGCGGACGAGCGCGTGCGGCGCGACTACGGCGTGCTCTCGCGGGCCCTGCTGGCGGGGGCCTCGGGCCAGCTGCGCAACAAGGCGACGACGGCCGGCAACCTGCTGCAGCGCACGCGCTGCCCGTACTTCTACGACACCGACCAGCCGTGCAACAAGCGCCAGCCGGGCAGCGGCTGCAGCGCGATCGGGGGCGTGAGCCGCACGGCCGCTCCGAAGGCGAACAGCACCGTAGCCGAAGGCGAAGGTACGCCAGTGACCCGCCAACTCGCGGTGATCGGAAGCAGCCAGGCCTGCATTGCCACGAATCCCAGCGACATGGCGGTGGCGATGCGCGTGCTCGACGCCACCGTCGAGACGGTACGTGCCGATGGCCGCGCACGCGTCATCCCGATCGCCGATTTCCACCGGCTGCCGGGCGACACCCCGCACATCGAGACGACGCTGGAGCGCGGCGAGCTGATCACCGCCGTCACGCTGCCCCGGCCGGCCGGCGGCACCCAGCTGTACCGCAAGGTGCGCGATCGCGCCTCCTATGCCTTCGCGCTCGTCTCCGTGGCCGCGGTCGTGCAGCGCAATGGCGCGGGGCGGATCGCGCTGGGTGGCGTGGCGCACAAGCCGTGGCGCGACGAAGCTGCCGATGCCGCGCTGCAGCAAGGCGCCGAGGCGGTGGCCGGCCGGCTGCTGGCCGGCGCGCAGCCCACGCAAGACAACGCATTCAAGCTGCCGCTGGCGGAGCGCACCATTGCCGCTGTCCTGGCACAAGCGAGGGGCTGAGCCATGAAGTTCGACACACCCGCCACCACCAATCCGATCGACCAGCTCAAGGTGATCGGCAAGCCGACGGACCGGATCGACGGCCCGCTCAAGACCACGGGCACGGCCCCTTACGCCTACGAGCGCCACGACGTGGCACCCGACGCGGCCTACGGAACCATCGTCGGGGCCGGCATCGCGAAAGGGCGCATCGCCTCGATGGACCTGCGCGCTGCACGGGCTGCACCCGGCGTGCTGGCCATCGTCACCGCGGAGAATGCCGGCAAGCTCGGCAAGGGCAACTTCAATACCGCCAAGCTGCTGGGCGGGCCGGAGATCGACCACTATCACCAGGCGGTCGCGCTGGTCGTCGCGAGGACCTTCGAGCAGGCGCGTGCCGCCGCGCAGCTGGTGCGCATCGAGTACACGCGCTCGGAAGGCCGCTTCGACCTGACCATGCAGAGGGAGTCGGCCCAGATGCCGAAGCCGACGGAGTTCGCCGGGCCGTCGGAAACGAAGGTGGGCGATTTCGCAGCCGCCTACGCCGCGGCCCCGGTGCAGCTCGACGCCGCGTACAGCACCCCCGACGAGTCGCACGCGATGATGGAGCCGCATGCCTCCATCGCGGCCTGGAAGGGCGACAAGCTCACGGTCTGGACCTCGAACCAGATGATCGACTGGGGCGTCGGCGACGTCGCGAAGACGCTCGGCATCCCCAAGGCCAATGTGCGGCTGGTCTCGCCCTTCATCGGTGGCGGCTTCGGCGGCAAGCTGTTCGTGCGCGCGGATGCGGTGCTGGCCGCGCTGGGCGCGCGCGCGGCACGGCGGCCCGTCAAGGTGGCGCTGCAGCGGCCACTGATGATGAACAACACCACGCACCGGCCCGCGACGCTGCAGCGCATCCGCATCGGCGCCACGCGCGACGGCAAGATCACGGCCATCGCCCACGAGGGCTGGTCCGGCGACCTGCCCGACGGCCAGGCCGAGACCGCCGTCAACCAGACGCGGCTGCTGTATGCGGGCGCGAACCGCCTGACGACCACGCGGCTGGCGGTGCTCGACCTGCCCGAGGGCAACGCGATGCGAGCGCCGGGCGAGGCGCCGGGCATGATGGCGCTCGAGATCGCGATGGACGAGATGGCCGAAAAGCTCGGCCTGGACCCCATCGAGTTCCGCGTCCTCAACGACACGCAGGTCGATCCCGAGAAGCCGGAGCGGCCCTTTTCCCAGCGCCAGCTCATCCAGTGTTTGCGCACCGGCGCAGAACGCTTCGGCTGGAATGCGCGCAACGCCCGGCCGGCCCAGGTTCGCGATGGGCAATGGCTGGTGGGCATCGGGGTGGCGGCGGCCTTCCGCAACAACCTGCTGACGAAGTCGGGCGCACGGGTGCGCCTGGACAACCGCGGCATCGTGACGGTGGAGACCGACATGACCGACATCGGCACCGGCTCGTACACGATCATCGCGCAGACCGCCGCGGAGACGATGGGCGTTCCGCTGCAGAAGGTGCTCGTGCGCCTTGGCGACTCGGCGTTCCCGGCCTCGGCCGGCTCTGGCGGGCAGTGGGGGGCCAACAATTCCACCTCGGGCGTCTACGCGGCCTGCATGAAGCTGCGCGAGGCGATCGTGCAGAAGCTCGGCATGGCGTCGTCGGCCGACGTGACGTTCACGGACGGCATGGTGCGCGCCGGCGATCGGGTGGTCCCGCTCGCGGAAGCCGCCGGACCGAGCGGCCTCGTGGCAGAGGACGCCATCGAATACGGCGACCTCGACAAGAAGTACCAGCAGTCGACCTTCGGCGCCCACTTCGTGGAAGCCGGCGTCGATGCCGGCACCGGCGAGATCCGGATCCGGCGCATGCTCGCCGTGTGCGCGTGCGGACGCATCCTGAATCCGAAGAGCGCGCGCAGCCAGGTGATCGGCGCGATGACGATGGGCGTCGGCGCCGCGCTGATGGAAGACCTCGCGCTCGATAAGCGCCGCGGCTTCTTCGTCAACCACGACCTCGCAGCCTACGAGGTGCCGGTGCATGCCGACATTCCGCACCAGGATGTGATCTTCCTGGACGAAACGGACCCGATCTCGTCGCCGATGAAGGCCAAGGGCGTCGCCGAACTCGGCATCTGCGGCGTCGCCGCGGCGGTGGCGAACGCCGTCTACAACGCGACCGGCGTCAGGGTGCGCGACTATCCCATCACGCTGGACAAACTGCTGGAACGCTTGCCGCGCGTGGCCTGACGCGCGGCGGGCATCGCCTTGGGCTCAGCGTTCGACGGTTCGCGGCGCAGCCTGGTAGCGCTGGCCGAACCGCAGGAACGCACGCGCTGACTTGGCAAGGCAAATCAGTCGTTCTCGCGAGCGGACTCCTCCGGGCGACTGCGGTCCTGGTACGGAGAGCTGCCCTGGTTCCCGGACTCGCCGACGCCGGCATCGCCGGGCCGCACCGGCTGGTTCCTGGCCGTCGTCGCAGGCCCGTCGTTGGGCCCCACGATCTCACCGCGTTCAGCGGGAGTCTTCGCCTCCTGCTTCGTGGCCTTCTGCGCGGGCGTGGGCGTGTTCTGCTGCGGCGTCTTCGATGGGTCTTGCATGGCGTGTCCTTCCGTCTTTCAAAGGTGGAAAGGCAGATTGACGGCTGCTTCGATCTGCGCGCGTAGGAACGCACGCAACGCAGCCGCAGGCGTGCCTCGAGCGCCTGCGCCAGCCCTGCCTTCGCATGGACATCCTCGACAGGCCGCCGCCCTACACGGGCTGCGCCTGAACGCCGACGGTGGCAATGGTCGGCGACGTCGTATCAATGGGTCCGCCGGTCAGTCCGACCGCTTTTTCGTCCTCTCATCCAAGGAGTTGCCATGGAGAACTACCCCGAATCCGTGTCGCCCGGTTCGGCACAACCGATCAACCAGACCGCTGAAGAGAAGGCCAACGCGGCGGAGCTCGCAAGGCAGGCAGCGCGCCAGGTGATCGACTCCGGAAAGGAGTACGCGCAGAACGCCGTCAATGCCGCCGGCAAGAAGCTCACCTCGGCAAAGGAACAGATGGGCAAAGCCGCCGAGCAAGGCACTCAATACATGTCGGAGCAACCCGGACGCGCCGTCGCCATCGCAGCAGCAGGCGGTGCCATCCTGGGCGCACTGCTGGTGAGCGCAATGCGCAGCCGTCGCTGATTTTCACAACTGCCTGGAGAACAAGATGAACATCATCATTTGGCTGATCGTCGGCGGGATCATCGGCTGGATCGCCAGCATGATCATGAGGACGGATGCACAGCAGGGCATGATCCTCAACGTGGTCGTGGGCATCATCGGTTCGGTCATCGGCGGGTGGCTCATTGCGCCGATGCTGGGGTCAGCGACCGTCAACCAGAACGACTTCAGCATCATGGGGCTGGTGGCTTCGCTGATCGGCGCCATCATCCTGCTCGCGATCGTCAATCTCTTCCGACGAGGCAGGGTGCGCTAGCGTGATCCCGGGGCAGTGCCTTTCACCGGGCCGGCCCCGAGCGTGGCACGGCGAAAGGGCTACTTCGTCCCAGCCAGGCCTTGCGCGGTAGTCAGGTGCTCCTGAAGAACCGGCAGCGTGAGGTTCGCCCATTGCTTGATGTCGGCATCCTCGGCCGACCGGACGGCATCCTGGAACAGCTTGATGTCGGCCTGGTGGTCCGCAATGCCGACCTCCCGAACGAAGGCGCGGTCGAAGGCCGCGCCTTCCTGTTTTTCCAGTGCGGCGAGCTTCTGCTTCTTCTCTTCGGGCATGTCGTTCGGCAACTGAACATCCTTGCTCGCGGCCAGCCTCCTGAGCTGGTCGTTGGCTGCCGTGTGGTGTTGCACCAGCATGCTTGCGAACTGCTTCACCTGCGTTACGCGCGCTCGTCGGGCGGCGCGCCTGGCGGCCTCCACTTCATACAACCCGGCCTGGGCGGCACTGCGCAGGAAGACGTTGTCCCCATCGCTGACCTTTCTTGCCCCGCCGGTGAGCCCGCCGCCGGAATGCGGCGGGTCGACGGCCAGCGCCGGGGCGGCAATCATCGCGGCCGCAAGGGCGATCAAGGCTTGCCGCTTGTTCATGGAACACGATTCATCGTTCATGGTCTGGCTCCATCATGAAGACGCGGCGGCCTTCGCCAGCCGCAAGGGTTTGTTCTCGAGCTCTGGCGCGCCGGGCAGCCCGGTCACTTCCAGGATCTCCTGCTCCCCGAGCGTCTCGCGCTCGAGCAGCGCCGCGACCAGCGCATCGAGCGCGCGCCGGTGCTCGTTGAGCAGCCGCTTCGCCGAGTCGTGGCACTCGCCGATGATGCGCTGCACTTCGGCGTCGACCAGGCGCGCCGTCTCCTCGCCGTAAGGCCGGCCCTCGCCGAAGCCCCCGCCGAGGTAGCGGTTCTCGCGCGGTGCGAGCTGCACCATGCCGAGCTTGTCGCTCATTCCCCAGCGCGTCACCATGTTGCGCGCGAGCTGGCTCGCCTGCTCGATATCGCTTTCGGCGCCGGTCGTGCGGCTGCCGTAGACGATCTCCTCGGCCGCGCGGCCGCCGAGCATGCCGATGATGCGGGCGCGCAGGTAGGCCTCGGGGTAGTTGTAGCGGTCGGTCTGGGGCCGCTGGTAGGTCACGCCGAGGGCCTGCCCGCGCGGCACGATCGTGACCCGGTGCACCGGGTCCGCACCGGCCACCACCAGGCCGAGGATCGCGTGTCCGCTCTCGTGGTAGGCAATGCGCTCGCGGTCCTCCGCGCTCAACAGCAGCGGCCGCTCGGGGCCGAGCACGATCTTCTCGAGCGCATCCAGGATGTCCTTCTGGGCAACCTCGTCCTGGTCGCGCCGCGCCGCCAGCAGCGCGGCCTCGTTGACCAGGTTCTTCAGGTCCGCGCCCGACAGTCCCGGCGTGGTGGACGCGATGTTGGACAGGTCGACGTCGCGCGCCAGCGGCACCTTGCGGGTGTGGACCTTCAGGATCGCTTCGCGCCCGTTCTTGTCGGGCAGGTTCACGACCACGCGCCGGTCGAAGCGGCCGGGCCGCAGCAGCGCGCGGTCGAGCACGTCGGGCTGGTTGGTCGCGGCGAGCACGATGATCCCCTCGCGTCCCGAGAAGCCGTCCATCTCCGTGAGGATCTGGTTCAGCGTCTGCTCCTGCTCGCCCGCGCCGCCGACCGCGATCTGCCCGCGGGCACGGCCGATGGAGTCGATCTCGTCGATGAAGATGATCGAGGGCGCGTGCTCTCGCGCCTGCTTGAACAGGTCGCGCACACGCGCTGCGCCGACACCGACGATCATCTCGACGAACTCGGCCGCGCTCATCGAGAAGAAGGGCACGCCGGCCTCTCCGGCCACTGCCTTGGCCAGCAGCGTCTTGCCGGTGCCCGGCGCGCCGATCAGCAGCACGCCCTTGGGGGCGGTGCCCCCGAGCCGGGTGTACTTCTCGGGCGACTTCAGGAAATCGACGACCTCCACCAGTTCGCCCTCGGCCTCGTCGATGCCCGCCACGTCGGCGAAGGTGACGCGGGTCTGCGTTTCGAGGTCGTAGCGGCGCGCCTTGCTGCCGCCCATGCCCATCAACCCCATGCCGCCCGCGGCGCTGCGCCGGAACATCCAGACGTAGAACAGGATGATCAGCAAGGCCGGACCGAAGCCGAACAGCAGCGAAGCCCAGCCGCCGCCCGCCTGGATCGGATCGGCGCGGATCTCGACCTTGTGCTCGATCAGGAAGGTCTCGAGCCCCGGACTGACGAAGGTCGGCAGCGTGGTCTTGAAGGTCTCTACAGGACGTGGCTTCGCCTGTACCGGAACCGGGGTCTGCGACGCGCGGGGCCCGGGCACTTCGCCCGGCGGCGGCCAGGTCACGGGCTCGACGAAGCGTCCTTCGATGCTGGCGCCCTGGCTGTAGATCGACTGCACGTTGCCCTTGGCGACCTGTTCCTTGAAGGCCGTGTACGGCACAGTGGCCGGCGCGCTCGGGTCGGGGAACAGCAGCCGCACCAGGAAGTAGTTGGCCAGCAGGATCAGCGCGAAGGTCAGCCACGCCTTGCGCGGCGGCATCGAGGGCTGCTTGCCCGGTCCGGGCGGCCGTCCGGGGGGCGCCGTGGTGCGCGGAGCTTGCTTGTCGCGGGAGAGCGTCGGCCAGGCCATGTGCGGGTCTCCGAAGTGCGGAACCCATGTTACCCATGCTTCGTCTTCGCTTCAGTCGCGCGGCATTGGCGTCCCGTCGGGCAGTTACCGATCACCGGGCCGTCGAAAACACGCGAGCGAGCTCGTAGGGCGGCGTGACTTCCAGCTGGTCGTAACGGCAAGCATCGGGCGGCTTGTCGAAGCGCCATCGAAGGAACGAGGTCGCGTGGCGAAAGCGGTCGCCCTGCAGGTGGTCGTACCGCACCTCGCAGACGCGCTCCAGGCGCACCGGCTCCCAGGAGAGATCCTTGCTCCCGCTCCAGCGGCTTCGTGCGCCCGGCATGCGCTGCTGCGAGCTGTCGGCTGCAGCATCTGCCCAGCCGGCCCAGGGATGGCCCTCCAACGCGTTGTCGCGCAGGGGCTGCAACTCGTCGGCCAGCTGCCTGCGCGTCGCCATGTCGAAGGACGAGGTCACGCCCACGTGCTGAAGCACGCCGTGGTCGTCGTAGAGGCCCAGCAGCAGCGAGCCCACCGCGCCCGATCCGCTCTTGTGCCAGCGGAAGCCCGCGACCACGCAGTCCGCCGTGCGCTGGTGCTTCACCTTCAGCATCGCGCGCTTGTTGGGCAGGTAGGGCTGGTCTGCCCACTTGGCGATCACGCCATCCAGGCCCGCACCTTCGAAATGCTGCAGCCAGCCGAGTGCGAGCGCGCGATCGGTGGTCATGGGCGTGAGGTGAATGGGCGGTGCCGCCTCCGCCAGCAGCGCTTCGAGCAGCAGCCGGCGCTCCGCTTGGGGCCGAGTCGTCAGGTCCTGTCCGTCCAGCACCAGCAGATCGAAAGCGACGAACGATGCGGGCGTCTCGGCCGCCAGGCGCGTCACCCGCGAGGCGGCTGGGTGCACGCGCTGCTGCAGCGCATCGAAGTCGAGCCCGCGCGGCGTGGCGATGACGATCTCGCCGTCGAGCACGCAGCCCTCGGGCAAGGCCGCCATGAAGACTTCGTGCAGATCGGGGAAGTAGCGGTCGAGCGGCTTGGCGTCGCGGCTCTGGATCAAGACCCCGCCCTCTCGGCGGAAGACGATCGCGCGGAAGCCGTCCCACTTCGGCTCGAAGAGGAATTCCGCCCCCTCCGGCAGGCTCGTCGCGATCTTGGCGAGCATCGGGAGGATGGGCTTGAACACTGCGTCTGCGGCCACCATGGGGGCAATGGACCATTGCGCCCTGGCGCGCGTTGAAGGAGTGCCGGCCAAGATGGGGACATCTTTCTTCCTCCCCGGCGATCGCCTGCCGGCAATACCGCACTCGTCCTACCAGAGGCGTCGCACGTCATGACGCAACGTCACGGCTGGCCCACTTCGTTTCCGGAACCTTGCCATGTTGATGTCCTTCAGCCTCGATCCCTCCATGATCGCCACCCTCGGCGGCACCTTCTACCCATCGGGTTATTCCGTGGTCATGTTCCCGGACGAAGCGACGGCGGTGTCGGTGGGCGAGGAGCTCAGCACAAAGCTCGAGGACAGCGAGGTCTTCCTGCTCACGCCCGCCGCGATCCTGTCGCAGATCACGCCGACGGCGAGTGGCGCCGACGATCCGCTGCCGTCGCCGGGAACGGAGGGCGCCACCGTCAGGGCCTACACCAAGCTGGCGAAGGAAGGCCACCATGGCCTGCTCGTCAAGACGCCGGACGCGGAGACCGCGCAAGCAATGATGGACGTGGTGCGCCGAGGTCCCTATGCCATGGCGCAACGCTATCGCGCCCTGGTCATCGAGGATCTCTAGGAAAGCCGCAGCGCATCAGAAGACCTTGCCGGGCACGAGGCCGTCCTTGCCGTTGAACGTGAGTTCGCGGCGTTGGAGGAAATCGAGCACCATGGTCTTGCGACCTGCTGCCAGGCTGATCATGTAGTGCACCGCGTCCTGGGCATTCGACCAGGTCGTCGCGACCAGCTTCGGCGGATTCGAATCGAGATCGATCGCTACGTACCGCCCGGGTGAATGGCGGTCGAAACCAATGGGGACCTCGATGCCGGCCTCCTCGCAGTACGCCTCGATCTTTTTCTTGTAGCTCCCGAACATGGCTTGATCCTCAAAAGAACGGATGGATTGAAGCTGACCCTCTGCAGCCCACTGTCGGCAAGGACGGCCGCCCGACGCAGGTGCAAGCAACGCTTTCAGCTGACAGATAGTTGCTCATGACCGCGTCAGCGCCGGCGTGTGTCCCGCATGTATCCGGGCTGTATCAGCCAGGCAATGACCCTGCGCACCCCTGCGCGCCGGTCTAGACTGCGGGCCATGGCTGCTTCGGAACGCCGTCTTCCCTGCGCCGACGCGCCCGCGTGGACCGACGCGGCCGAAGTCGGTGGACGTGCCGCTGGCCAGATCGAACCGCTGGGTACGTGCGAAGCGCTGCAGCGCTCGGAGGCCAGCTATCGCGTGATCTTCGATGGCAGCGCAGACGCGCTTGCGCTGTGGAACGACGCCCTGTGCATCGTCGACATCAATCCGGCCTTCGCGAGCATGTTCGGCTATGCGCGCGAGCAGATCATCGGCAGCTCGCTCCCGTCGAACATCGACGCCCATGAGCGCGCCCGGCGCATCCAGCGCATCCGCGCCGCCCTGGCAGGCCAGGAAGGATCGATCGAGACGATCGGCGTGCGCCAGGACGGCAGCACCTTCGACATCGAGCTGCGCTATTTGCCGATCGGCTACGCCGGCACTCCGCACGTGCTGGCGGTCGGGCGAGACATCACGCAGCGCAAGGCGGCGCTGGCGGCGCTGCAGGCCCAGGAGCAGAAGTACCGCGCCATCTTCGATGGCAGCGTCGATTCGATGGTGCTGTGGAGCCAGGAACTGCGCACGGTCGACGTCAACCAGGCCTTCGTGCGCATGACCGGCATGACACGCGAGCAGGTGATCGGCAAGCATTGGACGGAACGCCCGGATGCGCCGGACATGCGGCGGCTCATCGGCTACATCGAAGCCGCGCTGCAAGGCCGCGAGACGCAGGCGGTCGAACCGGTGACGCGTGGCGACGGCAGCTCGTTCCTCATCGAGCTGCGCTATTTGCCGGTGCAGCTGGGCGACACGCCGTATGTACTGGGCGTCGGCCGCGACGTGAGCGAGCGGATCGTGAGCGAGCGTGCGCTGCGGGCCAGCGAGGCGCAGTACCGCGGCATCTTCAACGCCTCGGCCGATGCGCTCGTGCTGCGCGCCTCCGACTTCAGCATCGTCGACGCCAACGCAACCTACGAGCGCATGAGCGGCTACCGGCTCGACGAGGTGCTGGGCGTCGACCGGGTGCTGGCCAATCCACCCGAAGTCGCGGCCACGATCCGCCGCCTTCACGAGAAGGCGCTCGCCGGCGAACCGATCCGGCTCGAGACCGAGCTCGTGCGGCGCGATGGCCAACGCTATGACCTGGAGCTGCGCGGCGTCCCGATCCTTCACCACGGCGAACCGCATGTGCTCTACATCGGGCGCGACATGACGCAAAGCAAGCGTGCCGAGCGCGCCCTGCGCATCAGCGAGGAGCAATACCGGGCGATCTTCAACGCGTCTGCCGACGGCCTGGTCGTGCGGGATGCCGACTACCGCGCGGTGGACGTGAATCCGGCCTACCTGCGCATGAGCGGCTACGCGCGCGACGAAGTGCTGAGTGCGACCCGGGTGCTGACGCAACCCGACGAGACGCTCCAGGAGCGCCACCGGGAACAGCACACCGCGATCCTGGCCGGTCGCCCGGTCCGCTTCGAAGTGCCCGGCGTGCGCAAGGACGGCAGCCACATCTACCTCGAGGTCAACGGCATGCCGGTGACCTACCGCGGCGAGCCGCACGTGCTGTATGCGGCCCGCGACATCACCGAGCGCCGGGCTGCGGAATGCGAACGCGAGCGCCTCGAGGCCCAGCTGCGCCAGGCGCAGAAGATGGAGGCCATCGGCCAGCTCACCGGCGGCATCGCGCACGACTTCAACAACATCCTCACGAGCGTCATCGGCTATCTGGTCCTCGGGCAGGAGCGCGCCGAAACCCTGGCTGATGCCCGACTGCAGCACCAGTTGGGCCAGGCCCACCTCGCTGCGCAGCGGGCGCGCGAGCTCATCGCGCAGATGCTGGCCTTCGCGCGGCGCCAGCGCAGCCAGCGCCGGACCCTGGCATTGGGCCCGCTGGTCGACCAGACCCTGCAACTGCTGCGCGCCACCCTGCCGTCTTCGGTCTCACTGGAATTTGCCGCGCCACCCGCGACCGGGGCCCACGCGCTGCACGTGGCGGTCGATGCCGTGCACCTGGAACAGGTGCTGTTCAACCTGTGCATCAACGCGCGCGACGCGATCAGCGGGTCGGGGTGGATCCGTGTTCGCCTGGGCCGAGGCGGTGGCGGGTGGACCTGTGCGTCGTGCCGAGCCCAGGTCGACGCCGGCCGCTGGGTGGAATTGAGCGTTGCCGACAGCGGCAGCGGGATCGCGCCGGACCTGATCGACCGCATCTTCGAGCCCTTCACCTCCAGCAAGGAGGTCGGGCGTGGCTCGGGCATGGGCCTGGCGATGGTGCACGGCATCGTGCATGACCATGGAGGCCATGTCATCGTCGAGACGGTGCAGGGCGCCGGCTCCGTGTTCCGGGTGATGCTGCCACCGGCCAGCGGCGCGGAGGTCGACACCCCCGACGCGCCGGTCGTGAGAGCGGCCGGTGAAGCGCTTCGCGCGCGCGTGATGGTCGTCGATGACGAGGTCATGGTCGGCGACTTCATGGTCGAACTGCTGTCCGGCTGGGGCGTCGATGTGGTGCTGCATCGCAGTCCGCTGGATGCGCTGGCCTGGCTGGCCGACTCGAGTCAGCCGCTCGATCTGCTGATCACCGACCAGACGATGCCGCAGCTCGACGGCCTGCAGCTCGCCCGGCGCGCGACCGATCAGCGCCCGAAGTTGCCGGTCCTGCTGTACACCGGCAATGCCGATGCGGTCGATGAGGCCAACGCGAAAGAGCACGGCGTCAGCGGCGTGCTGCACAAGCCGGTCGACCACCAGGCACTGCGTACGCTGATGGAATCATGGCTTCGCAAGGGGCGCCTCGGCAGCTCCCACCAGGACGCCTGAACCTTCGCCCTTCGATACCGGGTCGATACAAAGACGAGTCGCCGCGACGCGCGGTGGTTACCAAGAGCCAGCAGACTTCTTCCCAGCCGTTGAAAACCGCGCCGTCCGGCCGGCGGCAGTCCAAGGAGAACAGTTCCATGATTGACTTTCACACCGCCCAAGGGGGCACGGTCGGCATCGCCGACGAGCCCATCGCGACGCTGCGCGGGGCACTGCGCGGCGCCCTGCTGCTGCCCGGGGACGACGGCTACGACGTGTCACGCACGCTGTGGAACGGCATGATCGACCGCCGGCCGGCTGCGATCGTGCGTGCCGCCGGCGCAGCCGACGTGATCCAGGCCGTGAAGTTTGCGCAAGAGCACCAGCTCCTGATGGCAGTCAAGGGCGGCGGCCACAACATCGCCGGCAAGGCTGCCTGCGATGGCGGCCTGATGATCGATCTCTCGGCAATGAAGTCGGTACGCGTCGATCCGGTGGCACGCCTCGCGCGTGTCGAGCCCGGCGCGCTGCTGTCCGATTTCGATCGCGAGACGCAGGCTTTCGGCCTGTCGACGCCCACCGGGATCAACTCCACCACCGGCATCGCCGGCCTCACGCTGGGCGGCGGCTTCGGTTGGCAAAGCCGCAAGCGCGGGCTGACCATCGACAACCTGACGGGCGTCGACGTGGTGCTCGCGTCCGGCGAGTTCGTGCAGGCGAGCGAGACGCACAACGCCGACCTGTTCTGGGCGGTGCGCGGCGGCAGCGGCAACTTCGGCGTGGTCACCTCGTTCGAATACCGGCTGCACCCGCTCGGCCCCGAGGTGCTGGCGGGGCTGATCGTCTATCCGCTCGACCAGGCGAAGCAGGTGTTCGAGGGCTATCGCAGGTTCACGGCCGACGCGGGCGACGAGATGACCGCCTGGATGGTGCTGCGCAAGGCGCCCCCGCTGCCCTTCCTCCCGGCGGATGTGCACGGCAAGGAAGTGCTCGTCATCGCCTTCTGCTGGATCGGCGAGCTCGGCCGTGGCGAACAGCTCGCCAGTCCGCTGCGCAGCTGGGGCACGCCTGCGGGCGAGCACGTCGGGCCGATGCCCTTCGCCGCCTGGCAGACCGCCTTCGACCCGCTGCTGCAGCCGGGCGCCCGCAACTACTGGAAGTCGCACGACTTCAAGGCGCTGAATGCCGAGGTCGAGCGCATCGTGTGCAGCGCCACGGCCGGGCTGCCGAGCGACGAGTGCGAGATCTTCATCGGCCAACTGGGCGGGCAGATCAACCGGGTCAAGGCCGGCGACACGGCCTACCCGCACCGCGATGCGGAGTTCGCCGTCAACGTGCACACGCGCTGGCGCGAAGCCGGTGGCGACCGCGAATGCATCGATTGGGCGCGTGCGCTGTTCGATGCGCTGGCGCCGCACGCGACCGGCGGGGTCTACGTGAACTTCATGTCGGAGGACGAGACGCAGCGCGTGGCAAGCGGCGCCTATGGCGCGAACTATGCGCGGCTGGCCGCGCTGAAGGCAAGATTCGACCCGGGAAACCTGTTCAGCCAGAACCAGAACATCCGGCCGCAGGCCTGAAGCCAACGCAGCGCGGGGCTCATCCCTCCGGCATCGGCCTTCGCGAGAAAACAGCGCTCAGCACCACGGCCACCAGGCTGCAAAGGATCAGCAGCGTGCTGACCGTGGCGATCGTCGGATCGATCTCGTCGCGCAGCGATCCGAACATCACCTTGGTGATCGTCGCGTTGTCGCCTGCGGCAATGAAGAGCGACACCACGACCTCGTCCAGCGAGGTGACGAAGGCGAACAGGGCGCCCGACAGGACGCTCACGCGGATCTGCGGCAACGTGACCGTGAGGAAGGCGCGCAGCCGGGTGCAGCCGAGGCTGCGGGCCACCATCTCCTGGGCCATGTCGTAGGAGCGCAGGCCGGCCAGCACCGTGACGACGACGAAGGGCAGCGCGAGCATCGAGTGGGCCAGCACCAGGCCGAAGAAGCTGCCGAGGATCTCCAGCTTGACGAACACGTAGAAGATGCCGACAGCCACCACGATGTGGGGCACCATCAGCGGCAACAGCAGCAGCGTCTGCAGCGGACCGACGGCTGCCTTGCGCCCGCAATGGATGCCGTACGCGGCGGCAACACCCAGTGGCGTGGCGAGCAGCACCGTACAGGCGGCCACCTTCAGGCTGACGATCAAGGCGCCCGACCATTCCATGGCGGTGAAGAAGCGCTCGTACCAGCGCAGCGACCAGCCCCTCGGCGGAAAGTCCAGCATGCGCGAATCCGAGAAGGACATCGGCACCACGATCAGCACCGGCAGCACCAGGAAGAGCACGACCACCAGCGCCAGCAGGTAGAGCCAGGCACGGCGCGAATGAGACACGAGGGGTTGCATCGCGCTACCTCTGGAACAGCCGGTCGACCGGCATCCAGCGCCCGGCCACGGCGAAGACCGCCAGCACGACGGCCACGAAGAACACGGCCACCGCACTGCCGATGCCCCAGTTCATGCTGCCGCCGATCTCGTGCTCGATCAGGATCGACATCACGACGGTCCGGCCGCCGCCGAGCAGCGCCGGCGTGATGTAGAAGCCCAGGCACAGCACGAACACCAGCACGCAGCCCGCGACGATGCCGGGCACGGTCTGCGGAAAGAACACGCGCCAGAAGGTGCAGGTGGGCGACGCGCCCATGCCGGCCGCCGCGCGGACGTGGTCCGGGTCCACCTTCTGCAGCGCGGCATAGAGCGGAAACACCATGAAGGGCAGCATGATGTGCACCATGCCGATCAGCGCACCGGTCACGTTGTGCATCAGCGGCAGCGGTGCGTCCAGCAGGCCGGACTTCTGCAGCAGCGAATTCACGATGCCGCGGTTCTGCAGCAGCACGAGCCAGGCGTAGGTGCGCACCAGCACGCTGGTCCAGAAGGGCAGCGCGACCAACGCCAGGGCGATCGTCACCGCCCAGCGCGGCAGGAGCGTCAGCGCATACGCAAGCGTGTAGCCGGCCACGGCGCAGATCAGGGTGGTGGCCGCCGCCATCCACAGCGTGAGATTGAAGGCGCGCGCATAGGAGCCGTCCGCAAAGATGCGCGCGTAGTTGCCGAGCGTGAGGCCGCCCTGCCCGTCCGAGAACGACATCCAGAAGAGCCACAGCAGCGGCACCACCAGCAGCAGGGCGACGAGGGCCGCGCCGGGTGCAATGTCGAGCAGCATCCAGCGCTGCTCGTCACGGTCGCTGTCGGCGGCGGCCGGGGCGGGGAGCGACGGGAGGGTGCGCGCGGACATGGCAGACCTGGCCCGGCTCAGTTGATGAAGGGGCCGGACGGATGCGCCCGCGGATAGCTGCGCAAGTACCGCAGGAAGCGCGCCAGCGTCGTGTCGGCCTTGGTGAGCAGGCCCTGCCGGTAGTGGATGGTGTTGAGGATGTCCTTGTCCTCGCCGACGGTGCGGCGGCTGATGCCGAGCACGTCGGCCAGCTGCGCCTGCGCATCCGGTCCGGCCCGCACCAGGCTGCAGCTGAAGACCTCGTGCTGGCCCGGCCGCGGCAGGGAGAAGCCGGTCACGTTGCAGCGCCAGTAGCCGTTGTACATGCCCCAGCGGTAGAACACGCTGGTGCCGAGGATGCCGGCCGTGTTCGCGATCGGCACGTCGCCCTGGTGCACGCCGGTGTAGCTGAACTCCATGCCGTGCGGATGCCAGCGCACCAGCTCGTGCGGATCGTCGGCGTCGAAGCGGATCTTGTGCACCACCTTCAGGTGCTGCATGTCCGGCGTGTTGGCGGCGAACACCCAGGGGTCGCAGCGCAGCGGCTCGCCCATGCGGTAGGCGCCGCTCGCCAGTTCGGCATCGGGATAGGGCAGCGACGGCAGCTCGAACAGCGGCTCCTCGCCGTTGAAGACCCAGATGATGCCGAAGCGCTCCTGGGTCGGAAAGACGAACAGGCAGGCGGCCTTGGGCGGTGGATCGCCGATGCCGGTCTTCACGCACACACCCTCGCCGTCGTATTCCCAGTGATGGAAGGCGCACTGCACGCGATGGCCGACCACCCGCCCCACCGAGAGATCCGCACCGATGTGGGGGCAGTACGCGCTCATCGCCTGCGGCACGCCGCCCTCCTTGCGGAAGACGACGATCTTGCCGTCGAGGAACGGGACGCCGAGCACCTGGCCTTCCGCCAGGTCCGTGGACAGCGCGACCGGGAACCACGACTGCGAGAAGCCGCCCTCGCCTTCCGGCGGCATCGGGTTGGTTCGTGGCGGCTGCGGACGCGGGCGGGTGGAGGTAGGTGGGGCGATGGTCTGTTGCATGAGGTACTTCCCGTGGAGTGGGCGGCGCAGGGGTTCAGTCGGCCACGACGATGGTCGCGGCCGGCATCAGCCCGAGCGCGATCGGCTGGCCCGCGACGAAGCCGTGCGCACCGGCAGCGCCCCGCAAGGGCTTGCGAACGGACACGCTGTGGCCACCTTCGATGCGGGCAACCAGGAGCAGGCTGTCGCCCTGGTAGATCACGTCTTCGATGACGGCCGGAATCCGGTTTGCGCCGGCGCCGTACTCGCCCGGCAGCAGGAGGCGCTCGGCACGCAATGCGACGTGCAGTGACGCCGACGCGGGGAGCGGATCTTCCACGCCGAGCAGCGTGCCGCCCGGAAGCATCACCGACCGCGAGGAGTTCGCCGCGGCGGGCACGAGCGTGGTCTCGCCGATGAAGCCGGCAACGAAGCGGCTGGCGGGCTTCTCGTACACGGCGGCAGCACTGTCGCACTGCTCGATCTGGCCCCTGTTCATCACGGCGATGCGGTCGCTCATGGTCAGCGCCTCGCGCTGGTCGTGGGTCACGTAGAGGGTGGTGGCGCCGATCTTCTCGTGCAGCCGGCGAATCTCGACCTGCATCTGCTCGCGCAGGTTCTTGTCGAGCGCCGAAAGCGGCTCGTCCATCAGCACGATGCGCGGCGAGAACACCACGGCGCGCGCGAGCGCCACGCGCTGGCGCTGGCCGCCGGAAAGCGCGGCGATGCTGCGTCCGCCCAGCTGGGGCAGTTGCACCAGCTCGAGCACTGCCCGCACGCGCCGGTCGATCTCGGCCTGCGGCATCTTCCGCACCCGCAGGGGAAAGGCGATGTTCTCGTACACGCTCTTGTGCGGGAACAGCGCGTAGTTCTGGAACACCATGCCCAGCTCGCGCCGGTGCACGGGCATCTGCGTCACGTCCTCCCCGCCGAACCAGAGCGAGCCCGAGTCCGGCCGGATGAAGCCCGCCACGATGTTCAGCAACGTGGTCTTGCCCGAACCCGACGGGCCCAGCAGGGTCAGGAACTCGCCCGGCTTCACGGCCAGCGCGACCTGGTCCAGCGCGGTGAAGCTGCCGTAGCGCTTGCACAGCGCTTCGACGCGGATGCCGGCGGAAGCACGCTCCGGCAAGGTGCCGGCAAAGGCCGCCGCGCCCTGCGCCCCCATGCCGGCTGGCGATGCGCTCGAATCCGCGGGCATGCCGGCCGCCGGGTCGAGGACGGCCGTCATTGAAGGAACTTGGCGAAGCGCTGCAGCACCGCCTCGGTCTCCGGCGCCGCATACCAGCGCTGGTCGGCCCACACCTGCCTCGACAGGTTCTGCGGCGCGCTCGGCAGCCATTCCATTGCCGCGGCGGGGATCAGCCCGCCCTCGAAAGCCTTGAGGTTGGTCGGACCGTAGTAGCTGGCGGTCGCGAACGCGGCCTGGTTCTTCGTGTCGAGCGCGGAGTTGACGAGCTGCATCACCGCCTTCGTGTTCTGCGCGTTGTTCGGCACCATCAGGCACTCGGTGTCGATGAAGGCCTGGTCCCAGACGAAGGTCAGCGGCGTGCCGTCCTTCACGACCGACTGGGCGCGGGCGTTGGAGATGAGGCCCATGTCCACTTCGCCGTCGCGCATCAGCTGCATCGCCTGGCCGCTGGACTTGTACCAGACGGCGACATGCGGCTTGAGCTTCTCGAGCTTGGCGAAGGCCCGGTCCACGCCGGCCGGCGTGCGCAGCAGCTTGTAGATATCGGCCGCGGGCACGCCATCGGCCAACAGGGCGATCTCCAGTGCGTACAGGCCGTCGGCCAGCATCGTGCGGCGGCCGGGGAATTTCTGCACGTCGAAGAAGTCGGCCCAGCTCTTCGGCCCGTTGGCGCCGTACTTCTTGGTCTGGTAGGTCAGGCCATAGGTGAAGGTGTAGACGCCGACATACTTCGGCTGCGCGAGCGCGGCCGATATCCTGCTCTTGTCGACCACCGTGTAGTCGACGTCCTGGATCAGGCCGGCCTGCGCCGCCTGTTCGCAGCGCGCGAAGCCAACCTCGGTCAGGTCCCAGCCGGGCGCCTTGGCCATCAGGTGGGCCTTGATGCCGGTCCAGAAGCCGTTGCGGTCTTCCTTGATGCGGATGTTGAGCTTGCCGGCGTCGGCAAACATCTGGTTGACCATGGCCTCCTGCAGCGGGCCGCCGAAGCCCGCGAAGGTCACGGTGGTCTGGGCCTGCGAGGCGAGCGGGACCTGCGCCAGCGCGGCAACCGCGCCCAGCACGAGGATCTTCAGGAATTTCATCGGGAGCACTCCGTGGGTTTGAGAAAGCGGTGCGGCTATCGGATGAATGCGGCCGAAGGATGCGCGCGCGGAAAGTCGCGCACGATGCGCAGGTATCTCGCCAGCGTTCGGTCGGCCACGGTGAAGGTGCCCTGGCGGTAGTGGATGGTGTCGAGGATCTGCTCGTCCTCGCCGATGGTCCGCTCGGTGATGCCGCGCATCTTCGCCAGCCGTTCCTTGCCGTGTTCGCCCTTCAGCACCATCGCGGCGCCGAAGACCTGGTGCATGCCGGGTGACGGCAGGCCGAAGCCGGTGACGGCGGCGCACCAGAAATCGCCGTAGGTGCCGGTGCGCCAGAAGAAGCCGGTGCCGCGCAGGCCCAGGGTCCAGTCGATCGGCACGCCGCCCTGGTGCTTCGCCTTCACGTTGTAGCGCAGGCCCCATTCGTCCCATTCGATCAGGTCGTGCGGATCGCCGTGCTCGAACTTGACGCCGTGCACGGCCTTGAGGTGCTGCATGTCGGGCGTGTTGGCGGCGAACACCCAGGGGTCGCTGTGGAACGGCCGCGGGAACTTGTAGGGCCAGATCTCGAGCGTGTCCTCGGGGTGGCCCATGTCCGGCAGGTCGAACAGCGGCTCCTCGCCGTTGAAGACCCACACGATGCCCCAGTGCTCCTGCGACGGGAACACGAAGAGGCAGGCCGAGCGCGGCGGCGGATCGCCGATGCCCGTCTTCTCGCACACGCCCTCGCCGTTGTATTCCCAATGGTGGAAGGCACAGCGCAGGTTGTTGCCGACCACCTTGCCCACCGACAGGTCGGCGCCGACGTGCGGGCAGTACGCGCTGGTCACGTGCACCACGCCGTCGTCGCCGCGGAACGCGACCACCTTGCCGTCGAGAAAGCTGCAGCCGAGCACCTGCCCCTTGGCAACCTCGCTGGAAAGGCACAGCGGATACCAGGACTGGCGGAACAGGCCGTCGTCCCCTTCCTTCGGAATCGCGAGGGCGCGCGGCGGCGTGGGCCTCGCGCGCGTGGCGGGCGGGGGCGAGATCGTGGTCGTGGTGTTCATCGTGGGGTCCGGCGTGCAGTCGTTTCAGGAACAGCCGATCAGTTCGATGCGGTAGCCGTCGGGGTCCTCGACGAAGGCCATCAGCGTGTCGCTGTGCTTCATCGGACCGGGCGGCCGGGTGATCTTCACGCCGGCCTCGGCCAGCTCCCCGCAGGCGGCGTAGACATCGTTCACCGCCAGCGCGATGTGGCCGTAGCCGGTGCCGAGCTCGTAGGGCTCGTCCTGGTCCCAGTTGTGGGTGAGCTCGAGCACCGTGTGCGCGGCTTCCTCGCCGTAGCCGAGGAAGACGAGGGTGAAGCGCCCGCTCGGGTAGTCCTGCCGGCGCAGCATGCGCAGCCCCAGCGCGCCGATGTAGAAATCCATCGAGCGCGCCAGGTTGCGCACCCGCAGCATCACGTGCAGCAGCCGCGTCGGCCGCTCGCTCAGGTCGAGCCGCGGCTGGGGCGATTCGTGGAGGGCCAGTTCGTAGTCCATGGGCTTGGGAGCGGCAGGCCGGGGCGGCGCTACTTCGCCGCGATGGCCTCGATCTCCACCTTCCACTCGGGCTTGACCAGGCCGGACACGTAGACCAGCGTGGACGCCGGCTTGTGCGTCTTGAGCACGCCCTTGCGCACTTCGACGAAGGCGGGATAGTCGGCGCGATCGACCAGGAAGATCGTCGTCTTCACGATGTTCTCGATGCCCATGCCCGCCTCGGCCAGGATGGCCTCGATGTTCGACCAGGTCTGGCGGCATTGCTCGGTGAAGTCCGGCGATGCCACGCCCTTGGCGTCGATGCCGATCTGGCCGGCGATGTAGAGGGTGCGGGCCGGCGACTCGGCCATCAGGCCGTTGCTGTAGGTGCCGGGCTCGCCGCCCATGGACGCCGGGTTGACTTTGATGAGGCTCATGCTTGTTTCCTTTTGAATGGTGTGTGTGCATCGACATCCGATGGGGACTGATCTTCGTCGCAGGTGGCCGCTTGCGGCAAACGAATAAATCTTGGGTTCGGCCCCCGGAAAACTTGGGGCTGCTGCGTTCGCGCGGGTCCACGAGGGCTGGCCCGGATTTCGCAATGGCGCAGTCGGCGCTATCTTCCGGAAGCCGCGGCGCCCCAAAACGGGGGGCATGCGGCGGCCGTGCCGTGTTCGACTCTCACAACCACGAACCATCTCATGCGAAAACGAAAGCAGCTCCCGCCGCTCAAGGCGCTGAAGGTCTTCGAAGTGTCCGCACGACTGGGCAGCTTCGGGCGTGCCGCCCAGGAACTCTGCGTGACGCAAACGGCCGTCAGCCACCAGGTGAAGATGCTGGAGGAGTTCATCGGCGGCCTGCTGTTCGAGCGGGCGTCGAGCGGCCTCGTGCTGACGCGCCTGGGCCAGACCATCCTCCCCGGCATCGTCGCCGGCTTCGAGCACTTCGAAGCGGCCATGGCGCTGCTGCCGCGTCCGCAGCCCCGGCCGGCCGAGACCCTGGTCATCAGCGCCCTGCCCTCGTTCACGCAGGAATGGCTGATGCCGCGGCTGGAGGCGTTTCGCGGGTACCGGCCCGAGATCGACGTCATGGTGCTCACCGACTACAAGATGGTCGACCTTGCCAACTCCGAGGTCGACCTCGCGATCCGCTTCGGCCGTGCCGGCTTCGCATCGGACCTGAAGGCGGACCTGCTCGCGACGGAACGCGTGTTTCCGGTCTGCAGCCCGTCCATCCTCGACCAGCCCGCGGGCAGCCTCGGCTTGCGGGACCTGTCGCGCTTCACGCTGCTCAACTCCTCGCAGCGGATGGTGCACGAGCCGTGGATGTCGTGGGAGCTCTGGCTCGAGGAAGCCGGCTTCGACAGCTCGGGCATCCACAGCGGCCCCTGCTTCAGCGACCCCTTGCTGATCCTGCGCGCGGCCATCGCCGGCCGCGGACTGGTGCTGGGGCGCAGCATGCTGGTGCGCGACCATCTGCGCGCCGGCCGGCTCGTGGCGCCGTTCAAGGACTGGAGCAGGCCGATCATGTCCTCCTACTTCGTCGTGAGCACGGTCGGGAAGTCGAAGCTGCCGAAGATCGCTGCGTTGCGCGAGTTCCTGCTGGACTGCGCGCAGCGCGAGGCCGTGGCGGGCGATGCCGGCAGCGGCGGGCCCGCCGTGCCCCCAGGCCGGCCCGTCGAAGATCTGAGCCTTGCCGGGGATTGACGAAACCGGCCTGCCGGACTCGGCGCGCGCGCTGGTGAACGGCGTCGCGGCCCATGGCCGCGGCATCCCCGCAGGCGGGTCGAGCCTTTCCGCGGAAAGCTGCTGCCGGCAATTCCTAGAGCGCTGCGAAACGCACCGCAACCTGAACGCCATGACCTGGCAAGCCGCGCCGGCCTTGCTCGAACAGGCGCGCAAGCTCGACCGCGCGCTTGCTGCGGGCGAGGCAGCCGGCAGGCTCGCGGGCCTGCCAGTGGTGGTGAAGGACAACATCGACACGCCGGGCTTCCCGACTTCCGCCGGCAATGCATGGCTGCGCTGCGACTTGCCGCCTGGGCCGGCGCCTGTCTGGCGTGCGCTGGAACAAGCCGGCGCCCTGCTGCTCGGCAAGGCCAACATGCATGAACTGGCCGCAGGCGCGACATCGAACAACCCGGTGTTCGGCCGGGTCCGCAACCCGCGGGCGATCGATCGCATACCGGGCGGCTCCAGCGGCGGCACGGCCGCCGCGATCGCTGCAGGTCTCGCGCCGGCGGGGCTCGGCACCGACACCTCGGGTTCCCTGCGAACGCCCGCGGCCTTCTGCGGCATTGCGGCCCTGCGGCCCTCCATCGGGCCCGCAAGGGCGTATTCCCTCGAAGGCATCGTGCCCCTGGTCGCCGCCTTCGACACTGCGGGACCGATGGCGCGAAGCGTCGACGATCTGATCCTGCTGCACGAAGTGATCTCTGGAAAGAAGGTCGGGCCGCCGCCGGATGCCGGCGCGCTGCGCATCGGCGTGCCGCGCGGTGGCCTGTGGGAAGCGCTCGCGCCCGCTGTCGACGCGGTGTGCGCCGCCGCACTCGAGCGATTTCGTGCAGCGGGGGTAGCGCTGGTCGAGTTCGACGCCGGCGCACTGGTCAGCGAAGCCGTGCATTGCCAGGTGGCGCTGGGAAGCCTGCGCCGCCGGCGCGAGCTGCGCGCATGGCTTGCGGCGCGCGGCCACGAGATCCCGTTCGACGCCTTCGTGGATGCGATCCGCAGCCGCGACGTGCGCGCCATCCATGTGGCCGATGCGGATAGCGACCACGACCGCGCCGCCGGGCAAGCGGTGGCGCTGACGCGGTACCTGGCCGTGCTCGGCCGCCGCTGGCTGGCCCTGATGGATTGCCATGCACTGGATGCCATCGCCTATCCGACCACCCCGGTCACCGCGCCTTCGGCGTCGGAGGCCCGGGGCGAGCCGGACGATTCGATCGTCCATCTGGGCGCCCGCGTGCCGCTCGGCGCCATCGTCTCGCGCAATGCGCGCTTCGCGGCGGCACTGGGACTTCCGGCGCTGGCGCTTCCGGCCGGCTACAGCCCCGACGGGCTGCCGGTAGGCATCGAGCTTGCCGCACGACGGGGCGACGACGAGGCCCTGCTGGCACTGGGCCTGCAGATGTCTCTTGCGCTCTGATGGCGCTCGGCAGTCGAAGGCGTCCGCGGGATGGCGCCGTGTGCGCCAGGGTCGCTCAGCGGACCGATGCCCTCGTGGCGGGTACGCCGTCCGGATCGCAAGCGTGATTCATTCCTTGACCGATCCTGTCAATCCCGACACGTAGTACTCGACGAAGAAGGAGTAGATGAACGCGACGGGCAGCGAACCCAGGAGCGCGCCGGCCATCAGCGGCCCCCACTGGTAGACGTCGCCCTGCACAAGCTCGGTCACCACGCCGACCGGCACCGTCTTGATCTCCGACGAGGAGACGAAGGTCAGCGCGTAGATGAACTCGTTCCAGGACAAGGTGAAGGCGAAGATGCCGGCCGAGATCAGGCCCGGCACGGCCAGCGGCAGCACGATCTTCACGAGGATCTGCCAGCGACTCGCGCCGTCGATCAGGGCGCACTCCTCCAGTTCGAAGGGGATGGAGCGGAAGTAGCCCATCAGCAGCCAGGTGCAGAAGGGGATCAGGAACGTCGGGTAGGTCAGGATCAGCGCGAGCCGTGTGTCGAAGAGTCCGAGCTTGAACACCACGTTGGCCAGCGGAATGAAAAGGATCGAGGGTGGAACCAGGTAGGCGAGGAAGATCGCCAGGCCTACCTGCCGCGAGCCATTGAAGCGCAGCCGCTCGATCGCATAGGCCGCGAACACCGAGCAGGCCAGCGAGCAGAAGGTCGACACCACGGAGACCAGCAGCGTGTTCCAGATCCACTGCGGGTACGCGGTCTGGAACAGCAGCTTGTGGAAATGGGCGAGCGTCGGCGCCACCACCCAGAAGGGATTGCCTTCTCGCGTCAGCAGCTCGGCGTCGGGTTTCACCGCCGTGATTGCCATCCAATAGAAGGGGAACAGCAGAACGACGAGGAAGACCACCAGTGGGACATAGACGGTGACCACCTTGCGCGGCAACGATTCCAGGTAGCTCATGCCGACCATGTCGGTCTGGGTGGCGCTCATTTGTCGGACCCTCCTTGTTGCCACTTGCGCCGCTGCAGGCCGAAGTAGCTGAACAGCACGCAGGCCAGCAGGAAGGGCACCATCGCGATCGCGATGGCTGCGCCTTCGCCCAGCGCGCCGCCCGAGATCGCGCGCTGGAAAGAGAGCGTGGCCATCAGATGCGTCGCGTTCAGCGGTCCTCCACGCGTGATCACGTAGATGAGCTGGAAGTCGGTGAAGGTGAAGAGCACGGAGAAGGTCATCACCACCGCGATGATCGGGGTGAGAAGCGGCAGCGTGACGTACCGGAACTGCTGCCACGGCGACGCGCCGTCGATCGCCGAGGCCTCGTAGTAGGAAGGCGAGATGGTCTGCAGGCCGGCCAGCAGCGTGATCGCGACGAACGGAATGCCGCGCCACACGTTGGCCGCGATGACGGACCAGCGCGCGTTCCATGGGTCGCCGAGAAAGTCGATGTAGCGATCGATAAGCCCCATCTTCATGAGCGCCCAGCTGATGATCGAGAACTGCGAGTCGTAGATCCACCAGAAGGCGATGGCCGAGAGCGCGGTCGGCACGATGTAGGGCAGCAGGATGACGGCGCGGAAGAAGGTCTTGAGGCGGAGGTTCTTGTTGAGCAGCAGCGCGAGCCAGAGGCCGAGCACGAACTTGAACACGCTCGCCACCACCGTGTAGAGCAGCGTGTTGAAGAGCGCGAGGCGCGTGACCGAATCGCCCCAGAGATACTCGTAGTTCTCCAGCCCGATCCACTGGCCGCCACGGCCGACCTTGGTGTCGGTGAAGCCGAGCCAGGTGCCCAGGCCGAGCGGATAGGTGAGGAACAGCAGCAGCAGCGCCGCCGCCGGCAGCATGAAGAGCAGGCCCAGGAAGTTGCGGCTGTCGGCCAGCCGCGCCGTCCAGGGACGCGCCACCTCGGGCGCGCCAGGGCCGGCCTCAGACCTTGTAGTAGCGTTCGGCACGCTTTTGCGCCCGCTCGGCCGCTTCCTTCGGCGACTTCGAACCGCTGGCCGCCTCGGCCACCATGTTGGGAATGATGAAGTCCGCCGCCGCACCAGCCGAGGCATAGCCCAGCTTGCCGTCGTAGCCCGCCGGGCGCAGGTTCTTCACGGAGTCGCGGTACGGCGTGTTCTTCGGGTCGACCGACCAGATCGGGTTCTTCTCGTAATCGGCCAGGGGCTGGGCGACATAGCCGCCGCCGCCCTGCAGCCAGTCGTCGAACTGCGGGCGCTCCATCATGAAGCGCAGGAACTCCTTCGCCGCCTGCGGGTACTTGGTGTACTTCATGATCATCTGGTTGAAGAACAGGTGCGACTCGGTCGGCACGCCCACCGGCCCGATCGGGAAGACCGCATGGTTGATGTCGGCCGCCATCTCCTTGATCTTCGGGTCCTGCGAGTTCTTGGCCGCGTAATAGATCGAGATGCCGTTGTTGGTCACGCTGATCTGGCTGTCGAGGAAGGCCTTGTTGTTGTTGGGGTCCAGCCACGAGAGCGTTCCCGGGATGAAGTTGGCGTAGAGCTCCTTGGCGTACTCGAGTGCCTTCAAGGTTTCGGGGCTGTCGATCACCACCTTGTTGCTCTTGTCGACCAGCTTGCCGCCGAAAGCCCACACCAGCCAGTTGGTCCAGGTGCTGTCGCCGGTCGCGTTGCCCAGCGCCATGCCGCCCGGCGTGCCCTTTTCCTTGAGCGCCCTGTAGAGCTTGAGGAAATCGTCGGTGGTCTTCGGGAAGGTGTCGAAACCGGCCGCCTTCACCATGCTCTCGCGATAGACGATCAACGAGCCCGATGCGCCGAGCGGCAAGCCGATCCACTTCTTGCCATCGGGCCGCATGAAGGCCTGCGCGGCCGGGTACCAGCCGCCGTACTTCTTGCCGAGGTACTCCGCCAGGTCCGTGACGTCGAGCAGCTTGTCGGGATAGAGGTTGGCGTCGTCGTTGGTCGAGAGAATGATGTCGGGCCCCGCGCCGGTATTGGCCGCCACGGCCGCCTTGGGCCGTACGTCCTCCCAGGTCTCGTTGTCCACGCGCACCTGCACGCCCGTTGCATCGGTGAACCTCTTCACGTTGGCCATGTACGCATCGATGTCGCCCTGCACGAAGCGGCTCCAGCGAAGCACGCGCAGCGTGGCCCCCTTCTCGGGCTTGAAGGTCAGCGACTGCCCGTGTGCAGCGCCGGAGAAGACAGCGGTGCCGGTGCCGAGCGTGGCCGCCGCGGCAAAGCCGGCGGAGCCTTCCAGAAACCTGCGGCGATTGAATTCAGTCATTCCCGTTTCCTTGGTGATTTGAACGAACTGCCCCCTGGAAATCAGGACACCAGGCGTGCGCCGGTGCCTGCGTCGAAAAGATGCGCGCGCTGCAGATCGGGCTGCAGGTGGATCGTGGTGCCGGGCGCGAAGTCATGGCGCTCGCGGAACACCGCGGAGAGTTCCGCACCCTCGTGGCGGCACGTGATGAAGGTGTCCATGCCCGTCGGTTCCATCACGGCAACGCGCGCCGGGATGCCGCTCGAATCGGCCAGCGCCAGGTGCTCGGGCCGGGTGCCGTAGACCACGGGCTGGCCGTCGACGCCGCCGGAGCGCAGCGGCGCTTCGAGCTGGGTGCCGTCCTTCAATTCGACGTGCGCGGCGCCGGCCGCGCGCCGCAATGTGCCCGGCAGGAAGTTCATCGCCGGCGAGCCGATGAAGCCGGCGACGAACTGGTTGGCCGGGTTGTCGTAGAGGTCGAGCGGGCTGCCGGCCTGCTCGATGCGGCCGTCGCGCATGACGACGATCTTGTCACCCATGGTCATGGCCTCGATCTGGTCGTGCGTCACGTAGATCGCGGTGGTCTTCAAGCGCTGGTGCAGTTCCTTGATCTCGCCGCGCATTGCCACGCGCAGCTTGGCATCGAGGTTGGACAGCGGCTCGTCGAACAGGAACACCTGCGGGTCGCGCACGATTGCACGGCCCATGGCCACGCGCTGCCGCTGGCCGCCCGAGAGCTGCCGCGGAAAGCGGTCGAGCAGCGGCATGAGACCGAGGATCTCGGCGGCGCGCTTGACCTTGGACTCGATCGCGCCCTTGCCCAGCTTGGCCAGCGCGAGCGCGAAGGCCATGTTGTCTCGCACCGTCATGTGCGGATAGAGCGCGTAGTTCTGGAACACCATGGCGATGTCCCGTTCCTTGGGCGGAAGGTCGTTCACGCGCCGGTCGCCGATGCGGATCTCGCCGCCGTTGATTTCCTCCAGGCCCGCGATCATGCGCAGCAGCGTCGACTTGCCGCAGCCCGACGGACCCACCAGCACGGTGAACGAACCGTCCTGGATGTCGATGTCGACCCCATGCAGGATGGCGACATCGCCGAAGTTCTTCTTGACTGCCTGGATCGTGACACTGGCCATGCACTGAGTCCTGAGGGTTCGGAAGCGGGGGCGTGCCGACGCGGAAACCCACGCCGTCGCAGCGCGCAGTATTGGCAATGCAATGGCTCGGCGCATCAGGGCAAACCGGTAGGCGGCACATGTTGCCAACTTGTATGATGACCCGATAACCGTTGCCACTACCGTCATGCGGGCGCCTCATCCCCCTCAGCCCCAGCAGTTGATCGTCGATCGCTTGTCGGACCGGTTGGCGCAGCGCCTGTGCGCGCAGATCGAATCGACCGCGCTGAAGCCCGGCGACCGGCTGCCGACCGAGCAGCAGCTCGCGGCCCTGCACGGGGTCTCGCGCACCGTGGTCCGCGAGGCGGTGCACCAGCTCAAGTCCAAGGGCATGGTGCAGTCGCGCCAGGGCCTGGGCGTGTTCGTCGTGCCGCCGCCGCAGAACCAGCCGCTCGCCTTCGACCCGGCCGTGCTGGGGTCGGTGCAGGCGGTGGTGCACGTGGTCGAGGTGCGGCGCGTGCTGGAGGGCGAGATCGCGGCGCTGGCCGCCGAGCGCGCCACGCGTGCGCAGATCGCCGCGCTGCGGCGCTGCCTCAAGGACATCGACGATGCGGTCGCCGCGGGGCACGACGGCGTGGCCGAAGACCTCGCCTTCCACCGCGTGATCGGCGAATCCACCGGCAACCCGCAGTTTCGGCTGCTGCTCGGGTTCCTCGAACAGTATCTGCGAGAAGGCATGCGCATCACGCGCGGCAACGAGGCTCGGCGGCTGGACTTCATGACCGCGGTGCAACGCGAGCATCGCGCCATCTTCGATGCCATCGCCGCGCATGATTCGACCGCTGCGAGACATCTCGCGACCGACCACCTGATTCGCGGAGAGCAGCGGCTCGTCGAGGGCGGCGTCATCGACGGGCGGCGCCGACGCGCCGCCGCAAAGGCCGTGCGCACCGCGGCCCCCCTCAAGCGACCCCAACGATCGGCATTTGCAACGAAGGACAAAGCATGAAACTGATGATCACCGGCGGCAGCGGATTCGTAGGCTCGCGGCTGGCCCGAGCGCTTCTTGCGCGCGGTAGCCTGGCAGGCGAGCGCATCGACAGGCTCGTGCTGACCGACATTGCGCCACCGGCGGCCGAATTGCTCGCGGATGCGCGGGTCGAGGCACGGACCGGCGCACTGCTCTCGCAAACAGAAGCCCTGCGCGACGAGCCCTTTGACGGCGTCTTCCACCTCGCTTCGGCCGTGTCCGGAGAATGCGAGGCCGACTTCGATCTCGGCCTGCGCTCCAACCTCGACAGCACGCGCGCGCTCCTGGACGCATTGCGCGCGCATGTCGGCGCGGGTGGCAAGGTGCCGCGCCTGGTCTTCTCCAGCTCCGTGGCGGTCTTCGGCCCGGACCCGGCCGTGCCGATGCCCAAGGTGGTGGCCGACGCCACGCTGCCCGCGCCCCAGACTTCGTACGGCACGCACAAGCTCATCTGCGAGCACCTGGTCGCGGACTACACGCGCAAGGGCTACATCGACGGCCGGGCCGCACGGCTGATGACCGTGACCGTGCGGCCCGGGCGGCCGAACGGCGCGGCCTCGTCCTTCTTCAGCGGGATCATCCGCGAGCCACTGGCCGGCGTGGAATCGATCTGCCCGGTGTCGCCCGATGTTTCGCACCCGGTGTCGTCGCCGGCGCGCACGGTCGATGGCCTGATCGCCGTCTACGAAGCCAGCCGCGAAGCCTTCGGGGGCCGCACTGCGCTCAACTTGCCGGCGCTCAACGTGCGCGTGAGCGAGATGCTCGATGCGCTCGAGCAGGTCGCCGGATCCGCAGTGCGCGCGCGCGTGCGCTTCGAGCGCGACGATCGCATCGCGGGCATCGTGGCCAACTGGCCCGCAGGCGCTTCGGCGCAGCGAGCCGCGCAACTGGGCCTCCTGCCCCACGACAACTTCGCCGACATCGTGCGGCAGTACATCGACGACTGCCGCGCCAGGCCGGACGCCGACCAGACTCTGAAGGGAATGCGCTGATGAAGACGAGCAAAGACGAGAAGAGCAAGACCTTGGCGCTGCGCTCGCAGGCCTGGTTCGACAACCCCGCCAACGCCGACATGACGGCGCTCTACATCGAGAGAACGATGAACTTCGGGCTGGGCTTCGACGAGCTGCAGTCGGGGCGGCCGATCATCGGCATCGCGCAGACCGGGTCGGACATCGCGCCGTGCAACCGCCATCACCTGGTGCTGGCCCAACGCGTACGGGAAGGCATCCGCGACGGCGGCGGCATCGCGTTCGAGTTCCCGATCCATCCGATCCAGGAAACCTGCAAGCGCCCGACGGCGGGGCTCGACCGCAACCTGCAGTACCTCTCGCTGGTCGAGGTCCTCTACGGCTATCCGCTCGACGGCGTGGTGCTGACGACCGGCTGCGACAAGACAACCCCGGCTCAGATCATGGCCGCAGCCACCGTGGACATTCCTGCGATTGCGCTCAACGCAGGGCCGATGCTCAACGGCTGGTACCAGGGCCAGCGCACCGGTTCGGGCACCATCGTGTGGAGAGCGCGAGAAATGATGGCCGCCGGCGAGATCGGCTACCAGGAATTCCTGAAGCTCGTGGCCTCCTCGGCCCCATCGACCGGGCACTGCAACACCATGGGCACGGCATCAACCATGAACTCGCTGGCCGAAGCCCTGGGCATGACGTTGCCGGGCAGCGCCGCCATCCCCGCGCCCTACCGGGACCGCCAGGAGATGGCTTACATGACGGGAAAGCGCATCGTCGAGATGGTGCGGGAGAACCTCAAGCCTTCCGACATTCTCACGCGCGCGGCATTCGAGAACGCGATCGTCGTCAATTCGGCACTCGGCGGGTCCACCAATGCGCCGATTCACCTGAATGCCATCGCGCGCCACATCGGGGTCGAACTGACAACGGCCGACTGGGAGACGCACGGCTACGAGATCCCGCTGCTGGTGAACATGCAGCCTGCCGGCGAGTACCTCGCCGAGGAGTACTACCGGGCCGGCGGCGTACCGGCGGTGGTGGCAGAGCTGATTGCCGAGGGCAAGATCCAGCCGGCGCTGACGGCCAACGGCAAGACACTCACCGAGAACTGCGAAGGCAAGTTCACCAGCGACCGCAACGTGATCTTTCCGTACGCCCAGCCGATGAAGAGGAACGCCGGCTTCCTCAATCTCAAGGGCAACCTGTTCGACTCCGCGATCATGAAAACCAGCGTGATCACGCCGGATTTCCATGAGCGCTACCTCGAGAACCCGAAGGACCCGATGGCCTTCGAAGGCACCGTCATCGTCTTCGACGGGCCGGAGGACTACCACCGCCGCATCGACGACGCGAACATGAAGCTCGATGCGCACAGCATCCTCTGCATGCGCGGCGTCGGACCAGTCGGCTACCCCGGTGCCGCCGAGGTGGTCAACATGCGTGCGCCCGACTACCTGCTGAAGCAAGGCATCTCGGCGCTGCCCTGCATCGGTGACGGCCGGCAGTCCGGCACCTCGGGTTCGCCGTCCATCCTCAACGCCTCGCCGGAGGCGGCGACGGGCGGTGGCCTGGCGCTTCTCGAAACCGGCGATCGAGTCCGCATCGATCTGAAGAAGCGCACCGCCGACATGCTCGTCCCCGACGAGGAGCTTGCCAGGCGCAGGGCCAGGCTCGAGGCGGCAGGCGGCTACCGCTATCCCCCGAGCCAGACGCCGTGGCAGGAGATCCAGCGCGCCGTCGTCGACGAGCTCTCCGCGGGCATGGTGCTCAAGCCGGCGGTCAAGTACCAGAAGATTCATGCGACCTTCGGCATTCCGCGGGACAACCACTAGCTGATGGTGGCGCAATCTTCCCGACCCTGGCCTGCGACAGGCCAGCTCAGTCGTCCATGCTGTCGCGTGCGGAGGAACGCGGCAGGTTCCACCTGTAGCGCAGCGACAGATAACGCAGCGCGAAGCAGGCGGCCAAGGCGACCCATGTCCGGCCGCTCGACAGCCATCCCAGGTGCTCACCCGCGACCTCTATGCCTGCGCCGACCAGCGCAGCCGACGCATAGATTTCGCGTTGCAGGATCACCGGAACCCGGTTGAGCAGCACGTCGCGCGCGACGCCACCGCCCACGGCGGTGACCACGCCCAGCAGCACCGCGACCTCGGCGTTGTGGCCAAAAATCATCGCCTTCTGCGCCCCGGTCACGGCAAAGAGACCCAGCCCCACGGAGTCGAACAGGACTACGGGATGCGCGAGGCGCACGACCAACGGGTTTGCAGCGATCGTCATCACCGATGCTGCCATGGCGACGGCGAGATAGCGCCAATCGGTCAGTCCTGCCGGCGGCACCGCTCCGATGCACAGGTCGCGCAGCACGCCTCCGCCACACGCGACCGCAAATGCAATGGCGATGACGCCGAACCAGTCGAGCCCACGGTCCCTGGCAGCGACTGCACCACTGATGGCAAAGGCGAAAGTGCCTGCCAGATCCAGGACGGTGAACAGGCGATGGTCGTTCAGGCCGGCAAGGGCCAGTTCATGGACGTTCATGTGTTCGGTTCGCGAGAATGCGCGAGTCCCGGCCGCAGCATAGCAATCGCAATTCGCGCAGCCCGGGTGGAGCCGCCCTCGATCTCAGGCCGCGGTGGGGGGACACAGCCACGCGCCGGCGGCAGTCAGCATGGCCTGCAAGCCGGTCTCGAGCGTCGGATGGATCTGGGGCGCGAACTTCGGCGAGTGGTTGCTGGGAATCTGGTTGACGGTCTTTTCCTGTCTGGCCTTGGCGTAGACCGCCGGGTCGGTGCCGCCGACGAACCAGAATACATAGGGGATGCCCCAGCTGCGGCCGAAGATGCTGAAGTCTTCGCTGGCCGACGCCGGACTCGGTGCCAGCGAAGCGTTCACGCCGAACTGCTGGCCGAACGCCTGTGCCACCTTCTGCGTGGCGACAAGATCGTTTTCAGTCAGCGGATAGCTGTTGATGGTGGTGAACTCGGGCGGGCGCTCGGCATTCGACGCATCGCACTCGGCGCAGCAGATGCGGCGGATCGCCTTGTGCATGTACTCGCGCGTGTCCTCATCGAAGGTGCGCATGTTCAGCTTGATGGTGGCGTCGTCGGGGATGATGTTTTCCTTGGTGCCGGCTTGCAGTGAGCCGATCGTCAGCACCGCCGGATCTGTCGGCGCGATCTCCCGTGAGACGATGGTCTGCAGGCGAAGCGTGATCGCGGCGGCCATGATGACCGGGTCGATCGATGTTTGCGGCTGTGAGCCGTGCGAGCCGCGCCCGAACAGCCTGATCTTCAGGCTGTCTCCAGCCGACAGCGTGACGCCGGGACGGTAGTTCACCGTGCCGGCCGGACCGGCCATCACGTGTTGCCCGAGGATGATGTCGGGCTTCGGGAAACGGCCTTCACCCCAGTCGCGCACCATGGCACTGGCGCCTTCGGCCGTTTCCTCGCCCGGCTGGAACACGATCATCAGCGTGCCGGCCCAGGCGGTGCGATTCGTCGCCAGGATGCGCGCAGCGCCGATCATCCAGGTCACGTGCATATCGTGGCCGCACGAGTGGGCAACCCCGACCTCGATGCCATCCTCGTCGCGCGCCGTCACGGCGCTGGCATAGGGCAGCCCTGTGTTCTCCGCCATCGGCAGAGCGTCCATGTCGGCGCGCAGCATCACGACCGGCCCGGCACCGTTCTTCATGATGCAGACCACGCCCGTCACGCCCACGTTGGGCGTCACGTCGTAGCCGAAGCCCTGCATGGCGTCAGCGACGATCTTCGAGGTACGGACTTCATGCATCGATAGCTCGGGGTGCCGATGGAGGTCCTTGTAGAGTGCTTCGAGGTCGCCCATCAAGGTCGGCTCGGCGGCGCCTAGAGCTTGGATAAGGGTATTCATGACACCTCGAGGTCGATTGATTCCGCCGACGCGCCGGCGCTCATTTCAAACCACTTTCGGGAAACAGGTCCTGACGAGCGGACAGCTCACGATACGCCTAACGGCATGGCCTGAAAAGTGCACCGTGAGATTGCTGGCATGACGTGCTGAACACCGCATAGGGATGCGGTTCCGCGTTCGCATGTTCCGCAATACAGCGCCCCCCAATGCGTCGAAGGTCAGCACGCCTGATGTCCGACGACGCTCGCACCATTCTGGCAAGGGCCGTGTGGCTTCTGTTGAATGCCGAACAGTGGCGCTTTACACTCGTTTCATGCACGTCGCGGCTTACATCCCCAGCAAACTCAGCGCTCACGTTCGCTTGTCAGCGCAACACAGCGACATGGGCACGCCTTTGCTTGCGGTGATGACGGCAGGGTCCCAGCAGACCCTCGCACATTCTTAAGCCCGACGGTCACCTTTCCATTTGCGCAAACCATCGACCGTCGGGCATCAGGCCTGCGCGGTAGCGACCCCTGACATGCAGCCGGTCGCGTTCGAGTGGAGTGCGACATGCATGCAACCCCGTCTGTATTGCCGAACTTGGTGCCGAGCCTTCTCGCGTCCCGGGTTCAACGCGCCATGGAGCTGCGTATCGATGTCGATCCGTCATTGACGAGTCCGAGTGGCGCACTGGCCCCCATCTACGAGCGCCTCAACACTCCAGGCGACCGCCTTCACGGCATTCCCTCCATCAGCCTGGGGGAGCCAGAACTCCAGATCCGGTTTCGTGAGGCGGACGGAGAGTTCTATGTGTATGTCGAAGACGTTCGCCGTGGGTGCCTGGCCGGCTACACGGTCTTCAATCGATTGGTCGAGTTGGGCAGCCTGGCGGACCGCTACGTGAGAGCGCCGCATTCCCAGTACGAACCGGGTTATCGGCGACGCGGGCTGGCCTCCGGCATCTACAGATGGGCCTTGGACTCCGGGCTCTGTCTGATGACCGGCGCGCGGCAGTCACACGCAGCACATGCGCTCTGGCGGAGCCTGGCCCATCACTATGTCTCCGGCTTCGTCGACCTTCGCCACAAGCGTTTGACGTATCTGGGACGCGAGGTTTCAGCTTCGACGCTCGCCCAACTGCACACGCGGATGTTCCTGCTTGGCGGCGGATGGACGCAGCGCCAGTTCAAGGACGCGGTGAGGATGTCTTAGCTGCGCACGCCGCGCACGTGCGCGCCATATCCACGGAACTTATGACAACGTTGTCATACATGGTCATGATAGGGAGGACGCAGCCGCACTGCCTATAGAGAAAACCCGTTAGCGCAGTGGCGCGAGCGTCTCGCCGGTGCGCAGCGTGGCCGCGAACAATGCAGGAGGAGCGACTGCCTGCCCCTCGGAGCGCGCGGCGATGTAGTCGAGCGCGGCGCGGCTGCAGGTGGCGATCTGCACGTCCACACTCGTCAGCCGGCGACCGGCCACCGCCGTGTCGGTGCCGCGAATACCGACGACCGACATCGCCTGCGGCACGGCGATGCCGTGCGCCTGAAGCCACTCCAACGTCACCGTCGACATGAAATCCGAGGTCGCGAGGATGCCGGTGATCTGCGGCTCGGCTGCCAGCATCGCATGCAGCGCGGCAGCAACCGCCTCGGTTCGGTAGTCGACCTCGCAGAGGTGCGGTGCAATGCCTGCCTCCCGGAGCCCCGCCAGCGAACCCGCGAGCCGCAGGCGCCCTGTTTCGCTGCGCGCATTGCCGTTCACGACGCCGATGCGTCGATGCCCAGCTGCCAGCAGCTGGGCAGCGGCCATGCGACCTGCTGCCTCGTTGTCGACGCAGAACATCGGCGCGCGGATCAGTCGCGGCCCGAGCGTGCAGACGATCAGGCCGGACGCCTGCATGCCGTGCGTGAGCACCGCCAGCTTCCTGGCGCACAGGTGCTGGTCGAAGCCGCCGCCCGCGAGGATCAGGCCAGCCACTCGGTGCTCCCACAATTGCTGGCAGTACTTGAGCTCGAGCGACGGATCGCGCTGGATGTTGCACACCACGGCCAGCAGGCCGTGTTCAGACTCCGCGCGCTCGGTGACCGCCTCCGCCACGGTGCCGTAGTAGGGATCGAGCATGTCCCCTACCACGAGGCCGATCGTGCGCGGCCGGGAGCCGCGCAGGTTGCGCGCCAGTAGATTGGGTACGTAGCCCAGTCGCTTGGCGACATCGCGCACTTTCTGCGCGACGGCCGGTGCGACCGGAAGATGTGACTTGCGCAGTACGCGCCCGGCCGTGCTGACCGACACGCCGGCGTCACGCGCCACGTCGACGAGACGCGCGACCTCGCGGGGCGTGTGGGAACCTGCCGAAGACTTCTTGATGGGCACGGCCGTGGATGAAAAATGACGGGATTGAACCACACCTTTTCTCGAGCGCGCGGCGACGCCTGCGGCGATGCGTCACAGGGGAAGCAGCGAACGACAGCGTCTGCCCTGCAAGCAGGGCCGGTGAACGATGCGCGCTGCGAGACGCGAAATCAAGGCGGCGCCGTTGGCGCCGCACCGCTCACCACTTGTCGTCGCTCTTCCCGGGCGCCGCGGGTGCGGCAACCGGCGTGGCTCTCGGTTGCACCGCTCGGGCCGCGGGTGCGGCGCCCGTGACGACAGCCGGGACGGTGGCCGCAGCAGCACGGTCCGCCTGTGGAGCAGCGCCTTGCGATTCAGACGCCTGGACCGGAGCCGGTTGCGCCCTGGCGACCGCGACGCCCTTGAGTTCGTCCCGGAGTTGCAGCCCGCCCACCGGCAGCTGCTCCAGGTTCGAGCGCACGTTCTCCAGCCTGCCATACGACAGGTTGGGCGTCACTCGCTCGATCACGAGCTCGCAGCAGGGCTGCTCGATGCGCCCCAGGCTCTGGCCGGTCTGCGGGTCTTTCATCTCGGCACCCATGGCGACCATCTGATAGCGGCCGCCTTCCTTCAGTGCCTGGCCGCCCTGGCTCAGCACCACGTTCGTTCCGTCGCGCGAAACAACGGTCACCGGGAAGGTGCGGCGGACGATGGAAGTCACCACCTGGTTGACCATGTCGGTGGTCATGTCCTCGAGGACTTTGTGGGAGTCCACGCCGCTGCCGAGGGTGGTGGCCGCCACCGAGGGTGCCTGACCTCGCAGCGAGTCCGATGCCATCACCTGGCGGGTGGCCACGTTCACCAGCTTCTCGGTGAGCGCCCAGCCGCCCGAATAGCTCACGAGTTCGCGGTCGCTGGTCTTCAGCTGGCGCGCGTGGCGGTTGTAGGCGAGGCTGCTCACGCGGCCGCTCCACACGATGTCTGCGCTGGCGGCCTGCGACAGCTTTGCCAGCTCGGCGCTGGGCGCCTGGCCGCTCTTGATCATGTCCAGTTCGCCCTCGATGTCGGGGCTCAGTTCGCGGTCGAGCACAGCGAAGCGACCGGTTTGCACCAGTGCATCGCTGATGCGTTGGCGGATCGTGGCGCCGACCTCGGCCGACGACACGTTGCGGTCGCCCATCGGCAGGCTGGGGCCGTCGAAGCGGATCTGCCCGACGACGACCTTGAGCTTCTGCATGTCCGCGGACGGCGTGAACTTGGCGATCTGCGCCTCGATGGTCGCCTTGTAGCGCTGGCCGCCGATGACCGAGGGCTCCTGCAGTTCGACCAGCTTGAAGTTCTGGATGACGCCGCCCGAGCGCTGGGCCACGACTTCGGCGAAGGCGCTGCCGCGCAGAGAGGCGGAATCCTGGTTCAGGCTCACGTCGAGGCCGTACTTGGCCGATACGCTGGTGGACTGGATGGCCGCGCCGTTGACCTGCAGCAGCGCGAGTTTCATTGCCTCTGCCACGGCCTCACCGGCGCTGGCGCCGAATCCTTGCGCGGTGGTGGCGATGTTGCCGACCTTGCCTGCATCGGGCACGGGTGGCGCGACGTTGGTGGTGGTCGGCGCAGGATTGGGGGGCGCCTTGTCGGATTCCTGCTTGCCGCACGCGGCCAGCAGGGTTGCCGCGGCGAAGGCGGTCACGCACAGGAGATGGCGCATCGGAAGGTGCTTCCCGACCACTTACAGGGCCGCCGCAGCGGCGGAGGCGTCCGAGGGAACCGGCACGCCGCTGGACTGCGCGAAGGACACCGCGTTCTTCAGGGCACCCGAGACGCTCGTCATCGCGTCGGGGAACTTGGTGACCACGTAGACCGCCGACTGCAGCTTCGGCAGTTGCAGGGGCGATGCGCCCTTGAGGCCGTTGCCCATGTTCGACACGTCCTTGCCCACGCCGACGTACTTGTTCACGCCGGTGGCCAGCAGCACCAGGCCCTGGCCGTACACGGCCTTCGACTGGGCATCCATGACAGGCTGGGTCGCGATCTTCTTGGCAACCAGGTCGGTCGACGTTGCCACGGCCTTGTTGGCTGCCTCGGCGCTGTCCTTGGTCGCGCCTTCCTGGAAGCTGTCTGCTTCGAGCTTGACCTTGGCGGCCTCGTCCTTCAGGCCGAGTGCTTCGGCGAGCTTGGCGTTCGCATACAGCACGTCCTTGCTGGCCGCCACGTAACCGCGCACCAGTGCGTCCTGCTGGCCCGGCAGGTCGGCCGCGGGGGCGGCTACGCCTGCGGACTTGGTCACTCCCGGGATCGAGGGCAGCGAAAACTGGGCGTGTGCCACGCTGGTCAGGCCAGCCGTCAGGATGGCGATAGCGGCGATGGCGGTGTGCGTCTTGTTGTTCATGGGTCTGGAATCCGTTCAGGTGCTTGTTGTAATGGAAAAAGGGGGGCGGGCCGGCCTTACTGCACGCGCAGGGCGGTGATCTGGCTGGTGAGTTCGCGTGCGGCGTTGTTGGCGGCCAGCTTGAGTGCGTTGCCGCGCGCCTCGTCTTCGGACGGGCCGACCCCGGCGTACTGCACCGGACCGACGGCGGCCTTGGTTTCAGGGAAGGCCTGCGTCACGTCGAGCAGCTTGGCGTTGACGGTCACCGACACCCGCACCAGGCCCGTGGCCGGGTCCTTGTCGGCGGCGCCGACGTCGAGCGTTCCGTAAGCGAGGTAGGGCACCTTGGCATTGCGCATGCCGGTCACCATCGACTGCAGCGTCGAGGACTTGAGGTCGTTGCCCGACTGGTAGTCGTTCTCGACGTTGGCGACCTTGAAGGCGCCGCCGGACATAGGCTCGATGTAGGCTGCTTCGGCAACCCGGAAGCCCGCCTTGCTGAACATACCGGTGAAGACCTGGTTCAGATTGGCGCTTGGGATCAGGCGGAACGTCGCCTCGCTGGCACGCTTGACCGTGCTGCCACCTGTTTCGAGGGTGCGCGTGCGGTTGGCCGCGATGTCGGTCTTGCTTGAAGTCGACTCGTTCGTGCGGATCTGGCCACCGCTTATCGACTCGCCCTCGACACCTGTCTTGACGTTCGCCGCGTTCACGGCGCCGCTCACGCTTTCATCAACGCGCTTGTACACGCGGTCGTCGAACGACTTGACCGAGGCGACCTGGCGCGAGACGAACAGGAAGGCCAGAGGCGACTTCTCCGTAGCGCCGGCCTTTGCGACCGCCGAGTTGGACTTCACCAGGTTGCGCAGGTTGGCAACGTTGAGCGACACGCGCACCGCCACGGTGTATTGGCGCTTGTCGGCGCTGTCTTCCTCGCCGAGCACGGTGGACTCGAGGATGTAGCGGTCGGGATTGGAGAGGATCTTGTCGCGCACCGCGTCGAAGTTCTCCGACTCGGACTCGCCGGCCTCGGCATAGAAGAATTCCACCGCCTTGAGCTGGGCGGCCTGGGTGGCCCTGGCCTTGTCATCGGCCGTGGCGCTCTTGCCCTGGTAGGTCACCGAGGCTTTGCCGCGCGCCTGCTGGACCTGCGCCATCGAAGTGATGGCGAAGCTCGCCAGCACGGCCAACGTGAAAGTGCGGATTACTTGCATTGCTGGATCATTTCCTTGGTTTTCTGAAGCTGGGAGTCGATGTCGGGTGCGGACGCCGCGGCCTTGAGCCAGGCGGCCTGGTCCTTGCCGGCCATGGCCTCGGCGACGCGCCTGAAGAGCGCGTTCCAGGAGTCGTAGTACGCCGGGAAGTCGTCGACGAAGGTCTGCGTGGCCGGCACGACCTTGGTCTCGCCGTTCTTGAACGACGAGTCCATGTAGTGGCTGGCCATGCCGGGCAGCTGGATCTTGATGGTGGCGAAGGTGCCGTAGATGAAGCTGCTGCCGGCGGCGACTTGTCCGAACTGCACCTTCTTCACGTGGGTCAGGTCGACCGAGATCGCATAGTCGGGCTCCGGCAGCTTGAGGTTGAAGACCGTGCCATCCGAGATGCGCATCGGAAACACGTTGCCGACCGCGTAGCCCTTGGTGTAGGGAATGATCGGCACGCCGGCGCGGGTCGAGATTGCCTCGCTCACCATATCCCCGGCCCAGGTCTGCGCGGCGCCCGGGCTGTCTTTCAGGTAGGCGGGCAGGCTTGCCGCGACGGCATCGCTCACCGTGACCTCCGTCACCTTGAGGAAGCGCGACACCTGCGAGGGAATTGTGGCGTTGGCCAGCACGTCGGCATAGCGCGCGAAGATGCCGGGCTTGCCTGCCGCGCCTTCGTAGACGCTGCGCACGCGCGCGAGCAATTCATCCTGCGTCGGCTGGTGGTCGAAGACGTCGATGTAAGCGAAGCTGAGCGGATACGAGCGGATAACGGTCTGCGTCTTGAAGTCGAAGAACAGGGCCTGTCCGCGGATGAGCACGAACAGCTTGCGAAGCTCGCCGAAGGTTTCGACCGAGACGGTCTCGGAATTGATGACGAGGGAGGTGACCAGCGCCTGGTCCCGCCCCTTCAGCTCCTCGATCAGTCCAGGAAGGACCTCGAAATGGCGCGGCGCCGTCTTGGCGATGGCGGCCCGGATCTGCGCGTCCACCCGAGCATCCGCGGCTTCGACGCGTTTTTCGTACTGGCGCGAAAAGGGAAATCGCGTTTCGAGGGACGCGGCATCGCCTGCATAAGCCAGGCCGGCAAAGGCCACCTGAGTGCCCTGGGCAGACGAAGCGATCGGCAGCAAGGCGGCAGCCGACAGCACGCAGACGCACAGCGCGCGTACAAGATTTCTCAACAGGATCTCCAACCTCTCGGGGTCGCCGCAGGCGCAGGTTCCTCTCATCGAAGAACGGACCGAAGAAGTGCTTCGGCTTTTGCGCTCACCGCATTGTTTTTTTTACAGCGCGGATGTTACGTGTCATTTTGGCGATCGTTGCCAAAACGAAGGACGAATCGAAAGTTGGATGTCGACGTGCGGCTTTTGTCACGTTGGCCGCGTGCAGGCGGGTGAGTCGCAGGAGAGGCAGTCCGCTCGAACTTCTTCACCCAACCCACCAACACCGCTAGAGAGATGAGTCGATCGTGTCTCTAGTCGGCGCGCAGCCCCAGTGCCTTGATCTTTGCACTCCACGCTGCCGTATCGCGCGCAACGATATCGACGAACTGTTGCTGCGACATGCGCTTCACCTCCAACCCCTGCTCGCGCATCTTCGAGATGATCTCCGGGTCCTGCAGGGCCTTGTCGACCGCATCGTGCAGCTTCTTCTGGATTGCGGGCGGCGTTCCGGCTGGCACGAAGTAGCCGTACCACGGCTCGTACTCGAATCCCTTCACGCCGACCTCTTCCATGGTCGGCAGGTCGGGCAGCGCAGGCGAACGCCGCGCGCCGGAGGTTGCCAGTGCGCGGAGGCTGCCTTGCTGTATGAAGGGCATCACAGCCGGAATGGTGAGCAGCATCGCGTGGATCTGCCCCGACATCAGGTCGACGATGGCCGGGCCGGAACCCTTGTATGGCACGTGCTGCATCGTCAGGCCGGTCATTGACGCCACGACGGCCATCGGCACATGGCCCGCACTTCCGACACCGCCCGAACCATAGTTGACCTTGCCGGGATTGGCCTTCGCATAGGCCAGGAACTCGGCGCCGCTACGAACCGGCAGGCTCTTGCTCACGACCAGGACGTTCGGCGTTGCACCGATGTAGGCCACCGGCCGGATGTCGCGCGCGGTATCGAACGGAAGCTTCTCGTAGAGGCCTGCATTGAAGGCAAGTCCCATGTGCTGGACCATGACCGTGTAGCCGTCGGGCGCCGCCCGCGCGAGCATGCCCGTGGCGATGGTGCCGCCGGCCCCGCCGCGGTTGTCGACCACGAAAGGCTGCCCGAGGTCTGCGGAGAGCTTCTGTCCCATCAGCCGGGCGATGATGTCCACCGTGCCACCCGCCGCGAACGGCGCGAGCACGGTGACGGGCTTTGAAGGGTAGCTGGCGGCGTCCGGGCCTTGGGCGGCCGCGCCGAGGGGCAGCAAGAGTGACAGCGCCGCCCTTGCGGCCATCTTCAGGAAGGGTCTCATGTTCTTGTCTCCAGCGTCGCGCGAGGGGTCACGCGTCAAAGTGGTATTGCTTCACCTTGTTGTCGTCGAGCGTCACGCCGAGGCCGGGGCCGTCGGGCACCGCGATGCGCCCGCTCGAGAGGTCGAGCTTGCGGGTGACGATGTCGTCCGAGGTCTTCAATGGCCCGACGCATTCCAGGCCCTCGAGGACTTGCGTGCTGGTGCAGGCCAGCATGATCTCGGCGACCGTGTTGATGCCGAGGCCGAAGCCATGGCCGATCACGACTTTCATGCCGGCCGCGGTGGCGGTCTCCAGCATGCGCCTGCAACCCAGGAAACCGCCCTGCTTCATGACCTTGAGCTTCACGATGTCGGCGCAGTTCGCGCGGATCACGGCGACCAGGCTGACATGGTCGGTTATCGATTCGTCGGCCATGACCGGAATGCCGATTGCCTGGCGAACGCGCGCCATGCCCTCGAGGTCCTCGGCGGCGACAGGCTGCTCCAGCAATTGCATCTCGAGCGGTTCGAGCAGGCGGCCGAGGGCGATCGAATCCTCCACCGAGTAGCCGGCGTTGGCGTCGGCACGCAGCGCCATGTCTGCACCCACGGCCTCTCGCACGGCGCGCACGCGGTCGCGGTCGGCTTCGATGCCGCCGCCCACCTTGATCTTGGCAGAGCGGAATCCGCGATCGAACCATTTGCGCGCCTCGACTGCGGCCTCGTCGGGCGGGACGATGCCGATCCAGGCGTTGAAGCACACTTCGTCGACCAGCTTGCCGCCGAGGTACTGGTGCACCGGGATGCCGAGCCGTCGCGAGATGAGGTCGATGCAGGCCATCTCGATGGCGGCCTTGGCGTCGAGGTGGCCGGCGAGCGTCTGGTCCATCCGTTGCAGGATGCGATGCGGGTTGCCCGCGTCCTGGCCCTGCACCGCCACGGCCAGCTGCTCGCGCAGCGCCCGCAGGGACTGCTCGATGGTCTCGACCGAGTAGCCGGGCGAGGGATCGATGTTGCCGAGGCCGACGCTGCCGTCCTCCGCGACGAGCCGCACGATGGCGCTCTTCTGCGCCTTCTTGACGATATACGCGTTGCGGAAGCCGGGGCCGACCAGCGGCACGGCGACGCCGAAGACTTCGACGCTGCGAATGGGCAGGCAGAGCGTGTCCATTCAAGCCGCCTCGAAGGCGGGCGCGACAGGCGTGCCTTTGATCTGGGTGCGATGCATCACGCGGCGCGCCGTCGGGTCGAAGGCATCGCGGCGGTGCAGCGTGCAGCGGTTGTCCCAGAGGATCAGGTCGTGCTGCTGCCATACCTGCCTGAAGGTGAACTCCGGGCGCGACGCGTGCGCCCAGAGTTCGTCGAGAAGCGCGTCGCTCTCCTCCAGTTCGAGGCCGAGCACGTAGCTATTGCGGCGACGCCCGAGGTAGAGCGCGGCGCGACCGGTGTCCGGGTGCTTGATGACGAGCGGGTGCTGTGCGCCGGGCGCCTTGCGGGGATCGGTCACCTCGCTCATGCCCTTGCGCATGACGCCGGCGCTGTTGTAGGTGGCATCGTGGATCGCGCGCAGGCCGGCGATGCGCTTCTTCATCGCATCGGGCAGGGTCTCGAAGGCGACGTACATGTTCGACCAGAAGGTGTCGCCGCCGCTCGGCGGGATCTCCAGCGCGTGAAGGAGCGCCGCCCGAGGAGGCGCCTCGATATAGGTCATGTCGCAATGCCAGACTGCCTCGCCGTCGCCAAGGTTGCCGATGGGCGCGCCACCGACCTTGACGTTGGAGATGACGTTGATCTCGGGGAAGTCCTCGAGGAAGGGCTTGCCGTAGGGATTGGGGCCCGGGGGGTCCAGCGGGCCGAGCAGGCGGCTGAAGGCAAGCAGTTGGGGGTCTGTGAGCGCCTGGCCGCGAAAGCGCAGCACCAGGTGCGAGGCCCAGGCGTCCTTCAGCGCGCCGAGGGTGGCGTCGTCGATGGGCAGGTGCAGGTCGATGCCGGAGATCTCGGCGCCGAGCGCAGGCGCGAGCTTGGTAACGGAAATGCGTGGCATGGAAAGTACCGGCGAAGTGGATGTGAGCGCCAAGTTAACAGCCCCAGGTGATTCCGTAAACGATATGTTAAAAGCATCCAGTAATATCAAAACCCTTATGGTCGAAAGCAAACGGGACTCGCAGCGCGCCATCCAGCGCCGGCATCTGGTGGCCATCGTCGCGATCGAGGACGGCAAGTCGGTGCATCGGGCCGCGGCGGCCCTGGAGTTGGCACAGCCAGCCGTGTCGCGCCTGTTGTCCGAGGCGGAGCAGTTGCTCGGTGGCCGTCTGTTTGAGCGGTCCAGCCGCGGCAGCCGTCCAACGCTCTTCGGCGAGCGCATTCTTCCCCAGGCGCGGGCCGTGCTTCGCGGTTTTGAACGCATGGACGTTTCGCCGCAGCGCGAGCGGGGCCCTGTCAGCCTGGGCTGCATAGCGCGCGCGATGCACACGCTGCTGCCGGCGCTGCTGACCCGCGTGTCGCAGGACGCTGAGCCCGGGCGACTGCGCGTGGTCGAGGAAAGCAGCGCCTATCTGTGGGACGCAGTGAGCCGGGGCATGCTGGACTTCGCCATCCTGCGAAAGCGCGGCGACTCGACCGGTGACGACGACATCGTCGCGGAACCGCTCTACGACGAGCGGACCGTGATTGTCTGCGGCGCCGATGCCGATGGGCCCGGGCGCTCGCCCTTGTCACTGGACGACTTGATGCGCCATCGCTGGGTGCTGCCAGATGCGCGCACCAGTTCGCGCGAGGCGTTCGACCGTTACTGCAGTGACGGCGGCTTGCCACCGGTGCAGCCGGTGATCGAAACGCGCGCCTTCGAAACCGGCCTGGCGCTTGCTGCGCGAACGGGCTTGCTTTCAATCGCGCCGGAGTCGATTGCCCGGCAGCATGCGTCGTCGGGCATGGTCCGCGTGCTGCGCACCCGCGTACCGCTGCCGACGAGCCCGACTCTTCTGGCCTTCAAGCGTTGGGCGATCGAAGACCCGGTGGTCGCCCGGTGGCACGCGCACATCCACGACGCAGGCACCAGCGTGCGGAAGGCGCTGAAGAGCAGATGAGACGGCAAGCCCTGGGCGCTGCGCTTGCTGAAGGGACTCGAGCGCATCTGCGTCGGCCGCTTCTGGAACGAATTCGCCGCCGAAGTCTCAAGGAAGAAGTTCGAACTTCAAATCTGCAAGCGGAGTGACTTTTTCGTCCCGTGTCATCTTGTATTCGGTGTTGGGACCAAGCCATTTGCTCCAGAGCTTGTCCAGCTCGCCCTTCTTTTCCAGTGAGTAGAGCGCTTCGTTGACTTTGGCCAGGAGCGCCGGCTCGTCCTTCTTCATCCCGATCCCGATCGGCTGCAGGACCATCGGCTCCTTGATCATCTTGAGCGCAACGCCTTCGTTCTTCGATTGATTGACCAGCTTGGTGATCGTCATGGTGTTGGCGACCATACCCATCGACTTGTTCTGCTGGACAGCCATGAACGCAGACCCGGTGTCCTGGAAGGTCACCGGTTCGGAGCCGTTCATCTTGATCGACAGCTCCGAGGTCGAGCCCTTGGTCGAACTCAGTCGCTTGCCCTTGTAGTCGGCCTTGGTGGTGCCCGGATCGGAGGCTTTGACCGCGAGCATTTCCTTGGCGACGTAGTACGGATCGCTGAACTGGATCTGCTCGCCGCGGCTCCTGGTGTAGGCCAGGTTGGCAATGGTCACGTCGACGCGACCGAGCTTGACCTCGGGCACGCGCGCCTCGACCGACAACGGGGTCACCTTGGCCGTCAGTCCCAGTTCCTTCGCAATCGCGTTGCAGAGGTCGACATCGTGGCCCACCATCTCGCGGGTCTTGGGATCGGGCGCCGCGAAAGGGGGCACGTCGGCAAAGGTGCCGCACTTGAGTTCCTTGCGCGCACTGATGTCGCTCCACTGATCGGCCTGGGCCGCCAGCGAGCTTGCGCAGAGGGCCGCGGCGAGGGCGGCAAGACGGGTCACATTGGCTTTCGACATGGGGAACTCCTGGAGAAGACGATCGGGTGGAGAAGAAAGGCGGGCCGGTACGCGGGGCAAGTCGGCTTCAGTGCGCGCGCAAGTCGGACAGGAAGCGCTGCGCTCGGGGATGCTGGGGTCGGGTGAAGAAGGTCTCGGGATCAGCCTTCTCGAGAATGCGGCCTGCGTCCATGAACCAGACCTGGTCGGCGACCTCACGTGCGAAGTTCATCTCGTGCGTGACGCACATCATGGTCATCCCCTCGTTGGCAAGGCTGCGCATGACCGAAAGCACCTCGCCGACCATTTCCGGGTCCAACGCGCTGGTGGGCTCGTCGAAAAGCATCGCCGGGGGCTCCATTGCCAGCGCGCGCGCGATGGCGACGCGTTGCTGCTGGCCACCGGACAACTGCGCCGGGTATGAATTGGCCTTGTTCGACAGCCCGACGCGTTCCAGCAGTTGGCCGGCTCTGGCTTTCGCATCACTGCGCTTCACCCCCAGCACGCGCACGGGAGACAGCATGATGTTCTCCAGCACCGACAGATGCGGGAACAGATTGAAGCTCTGGAACACGAAGCCGATGCGGCTGCGCAGCTTGTTCAAGGCCTGGCTGCTCATCGGCGCATGAATGTCATGGCCATCGAACAGCAACTTCCCGGACTTGATCTCCTCGAGCCGGTTCACGGTACGGATGAGGGTCGACTTGCCGGAGCCGGAAGGGCCACAGACCACGACCACCTCGCCTTTGCGGACCTCGGCGTTGACCTCCGTCAGGGCCTGGTACTCGCCATACCACTTGTTGATGCTGGAAAACAGGATCATGGTGTCGTCTTCGCGTGCCTTGGGCCGCGCGCTGGGTCGTACGAGGGTGTCCATGGTGTTGTCTCCGTTCCAGATTCTTTGGCCGTCGAATCGCGGCATCAGGGATTGGCTGCCACGGGCGGCAACGGCAGGTTGTCGTCCGAAGCGACCGGTGTCGCGCTGCCGAGCCGCTTGTGGGCGATCCGCCGCTCGAGCCATTGCGCGAATTGCGTCAGGCTGAAGCAGACGACGTAGTAGGTCATTGCGAGGATGAAGAACACCTGGAACGGTTTGGTCAACAGCTGGTTGTTGATCTGGTTCGCGGCAAAGGTGAGTTCCTGCACGTTGATCACGTAGCCCAGCGTGGTTTCCTTGATGGTGGAAATGAACTGGCTCAGCAGGCTCGGCAGCATGTTGTAGAGCGCCTGGGGCAGGATCACGAAGGCCATGGTGCCCAGGTGACTGTGGCCCAGGGCGCGGGCGGCTTCGGTCTGCCCCTGTGGCAGCGCCTGGATGCCGGCTCGCACCACTTCCGAGAGGTACGCGCCTTCGTAGATCACGAGCGTGCACAGCATCGTCGTGAAGCCGGACACCTCACGCCCGATCAGGATCGGCACGAGAAAGTACACCCACAGGATGACCATCAGGAGCGGCACGCCGCGCGCGATGTACACGAGCACCGTGGCCGGCAAGCGCAAGGCACGCCATGGGGACAAACGCGCCAGTGCAAGCAACACGGAAACAGGAAAAGCCAGCGCGATGCCAAGCACCGAGAGAATGAGCGTGGCGCATATGCCGCCCAGCGGGCCGTTCGGGTACTGGCCGACCAGCAGCAGCAGCCAGTTGTCGCGCAGGATGTCGAAGATTCCAAACATGTCTCACCTCGCCGCGGCAACGCGATAGTGACGCGAGATCGCCGCACCGACGCCCATGATCAGCAGCGACACCACCAGGTACATGACGGTCGCGAGGCTGTAGGCCTCGAACGTGCGGAAGCTCTGGCTTTCGATTTCCTTGACCGCATGGGTCAGTTCGGCAACGCCGATCGCCATCGCGAGACTGCTGTTCTTGAACAGCGACACGCTGTGGTTCACGAGGGCCGGCACCGCGTTGCGCACGGCCTGCGGCAGCAGCACATGTCGCATCGCGCCAAGATATCCGTGACCCAGCGCGCGCGCTGCCTCGGATTGACCGGCCTGGATGGCACGCAGGCCGGAGCGCATGTCCTCGCTGAAATAGGCGGCCTGGCACAGGCCGAGCGCGACGATCGAGATCAGGGCCTCTGCATTGTTGTTCGAAAGCCAGGCCTGCACGGCGTCGGGCAACAGGCTGAAGATACCGAAGTACCAGAGCATCAGTTGCACCAGCGTTGGCACATTGCGGTGATAGGACACGTAGACCGCCACCGCGCGCTCCGCGATCGGATTGGCGCTCAGACGCACTACCAGCAAGACGAAGGCGATCGCCATTGCGAGCAGCCATGAGCCGACTGCGATCTTCATCGTCAACGCCACACCGTGCAGCAGCATGGCGCCGAAATCGGGCTTCAGCAGGATCGCGAGGAGATCGAAGTCCTTCATGGCGTGCTCTCGCGGGGAGGGGCCGGCCCGCTCAGGCCCGGACCGTCTCCGGCTTCGCTGTGGACAAGCCGCCGGGCACCTGCAGCGTCGGCGTGATCTCCATGTGGCCGATGTTCACCGCGACGGGTGCCGCGATGGCGAAGGCGATGGCATTCGCGATGTCCACGGCCCGCGGCAGTTCGTAGCCATCGACGAATCGCTTGCGCGTTTCCTCGGAGTCTCCATGCACGTGCGCGAAGATGTCGGTGGCGACACGACCCGGGCAGATTTCGGTCACGCGAACGCGCTTGCCGAAGCAGTCCACGCGCAGTTGGCTCGACAGCATGCTCACGGCGGCCTTGGTCGCGTGGTAGGTGCTGTTGCCGCCGAAGTTGTAGGCCGCCGCGATCGAGCTGATGTTGACGACGTGGCCGCTGTCGCGCGCCACCATGCCCGGAACGACGAGCCGGCAAAGATGCAGCACGGCGCGCAGGTTGACGTCCACCAGGAGGTCGATGCCCTCGGCGTCGGCCTTCAGGATCGAACCCGGGCGGTCGACCCCGGCGTTGTTCACGAGCACGTCGAAGTCGACCTCCCGGGTGAGTGCGGTCACGCCGGCCAGATCGCTCACGTCGATCGCGTGCGGGATGCAGCCGGTGCGCGACGCGAGTTCCTTCAGCTTGTCGCCGCTGCGAGCCAGCGCGTGGACCTGCAGTCCTTCGTTGCACAGGCGCTCGACGACGGCGGCGCCGATGCCGGAGGAGGCCCCTGTCACGAGGGCGGTCTTGTAATCGGTGAATGGCATGGGGATCACTTTCTATCGGCGGATGAATTCACTGTATCGACGGCACACCGGGGGCGCCAAGACGGATTGGCTGTGGAGCGATAAGGCTCCCTTATGTCGCCCTCGAAGGGGGCGCTCGGTGTCAGGGTAAGCACCATGTCCGTGCCTGTTCGCGAGCCGGCTCAGGCGGTTTGGCGCGAGATGGGAACCACCCGGCCGTGGGCCTCGACCAGCTTGCGCACACCGCGCGCGAGCGCGACCGCTCCGGGGGTGTCCCCGTGGACCAGGATCGAATGCGCGCGCATCGGAATCCTGCTGCCCGCGTAGGTGGTGACGGTCCCCTCCTCCAGCAGCTGCCGAACCCGGGTCAGCACTTGCTCGGGGTCGTGGATCACCGAGCCGGGCAGCTTGCGCGAAATCAACAGCCCGGCGTCGTCGCAGGCGCGGTCGGCCAGGAAGGTGGTGCGAACGCGAAGCCCGCACCGCTCGGCCGCATCCTCGATGGCCCGGCTTGCCGACGTGCTGATCGTGAGTGCCGGATCGAAGTCGGCCACCGCTCGCACGAGTGGTGCCGCGAATTCCGCATCCGCCGCCGCCATGTTGCCGAGCGCCCCGTGGAAGCTCGTGTGCGTCATCCGGTGCCCGGCGGCGCGCGCGATCCCGGCCAGCGCACCCATCTGGTAGATGACGGCCGCGACCAGTTCCGGCGTGTCCATCTGCAGCGGACGGCGGCCGAAGCCCGCCAGGTCCGGGAAGCCGACATGGGCGCCCACGTCGACGCCGCGATCGAGTGCCGTGCGAACGGTGCGGTCCATGATCCGCGGGTCGCCCGCGTGGAAGCCGCAGGCGACGTTCGCCGAGGAAAGGATGCCCAGAAGTGCGTCGTCGTCGCCCATGCGCCAGGGGCCGAAGCCTTCACCGAGGTCAGCGTTGAGGTCCATGTCCATGGCGGTGTCCTCGTTTCGTCAGAAAGGATCGAGATCGACGAGGGCAGCGCCATAGCCGACGGGGGCGCAGTCCTCGACATGCAGTGCGGAGACCTTGCCGGCCCTGGGTGCGGTCACCGGCAGCAGCAGCACGCCGATGCGCAGGAGTCCCAGGATCTGGCCTGCCTGCACGCGCAGTCCTTCCCGCACAAAGGGGGAACTGGCGTCCGGGTGGGCGCGCAGGAACACCCCGACCGAAGCGGCGATCGCCGTGACGGGCGGAGAGTCCGCACAGGCCCTTGCAGCAGTCGGATGATCGAGCCGGGCATCGCTGTGCGGGCAACCCTCCAGGGCCACCACGTCGTGGCCACGTCGCGCCAGTCTGAAGGTGCCCTCGGGCATCCGCAGTTCGAGAAATCCGATGTCGGCCGCCGCCATCCAGCCGGCAATCTCGCGAAGCTCGTCGGGCGCCTTCTTCATGCGGCCATTCCCATCGGCCCGCTGCGGTGCAGCGCCACCATGCGGGCCACCTTCGCAAGCCAGGCATCTTTTTGTTCCAGCGCCCCGACTGCCTCGTCCCAGTTGGCCTCGATGAAACGGATGCGGCTGCCGATCGGCGCCTGGCCCAATCGCCACAGGTCCGCCTCGATGACCGTGCCGAATTTCGGATACCCGCCCGAGGGCTGCGCATCGCGCATCTGGATGATGGGTTGGCCGCTGTGAGGCACTTGAATCACACCCGGAACGATGCCATGCGAGCGCAGTTCCATCGGTGCCGTCGGGCACAACGCGGCGCCGGACAGCCGGTACCCATAGCGGTCACTCTGCGCCGTGATCCGCCATTCGCCGGCCCAGAAGGCCTCGCGCGAGGCCGGTTCGAAAGCTTCGTACTCGGCGGCCGGCAGCACGCGCAGCGCGACCAACCCGTCGCATTCCAAAGGCAGGGCCAAGGAAGGCGGCACCAGCCCGAAACCGGTCCGACAGACGCGGCCGGGCTCGGCGGCGCGCAAGACATCCCCTTTTCGCAGTGCCCTTCCCTCGTGCCCACCGAAGGAACCGCGCAACTGCGTACTGCGCGACCCCAGAACCTCCGGCACATCGACGCCGCCGGGCAGGCACAGCATGGCCCGGCTCGCGCGCCGTGCTCCCTGCGGAAGCCCCAGCGTCAGCACCTGACCGGCGTGCGCTCGATGCGCCCACCAGGGCAGCAACGGTTCGAGATCGAGCTTCGCTGCGCAGTCGGCACCGGTCAGTGCAAAGGCGCAATCGGCGTCGAAGCGGACCTTGAACGGAAATACCGGCACCTCGATACCCGCAGCCCCCGGATCGTTGCCGAGCAGAAGATTGCCCGCAGCCAAGGCCAGGTCGTCCATGGCGCCGGCGGTACCCACGCCATAGCGCAAGCTGCCCGTGCGCCCGAGGTCCTGCACAGTCGCCAGCGCAGCGTTGGAAAGGACTTCGATCATGGCTCGATCCCTTCGACGACGAAGCGGATGCGGTCCCCCGGCTCCAGGGTCGCGGGAGGATTGCGCGACGGGTCGAAGAAGGTCATCGTGGTCGTGCCGATGGTGTTCCAGCCGCTGGGCCCGGCGGAAGCCGAGACGCCGGTCTGCGCTCCGCCGATCGACACCGCTCCGCCCGGAATGCTCAGCACCGGCACCTGGCGCCGCGGCGTCGCGATACGTGGGTCCATGCCCCCGAGGTAGCAATAGCCGGGGTGACTCCCGAGCGCATACACCGGGTAGAGCGGCGCGCTGTGCAGCTCGACGATGGCCTCGACCGCGAGGCCGGTGTGCGCCACCACATCTGCCAGGTGCGGACCGCCTGCACCGCCGTAGCGCACCGGGAGCTCGAACACCCTGCCTTCGCGCGCGAGCGGCGTGACGGCCTGCCACGCGTCGTCCAGCCGTGCTTTCAGTTCATCGAGCGCGTGCGGCGGACGGGTGAAGCTCAGCATCAGGTTGTTCATGCCAGGGACCGCCTCGCGCACTTCGGGCCACGCCGCGGCTTCCTTCGCGAGCGCCCAGATGCGCTGCTGCGAAGGAAGCGCCATGGCGCCCGGCGCTTCGAAGAGCAGCGCAGTGGTGCCGAGGAGGCTGACCGTGGGCGATCCGATGGGGCTCATGAGGCACTCCTGCGCTGCAGCCAGCGCTCGAGGTGGTGGATATCGACGCCGCCGGCAGCGAAGCCCTCGTCTGCCATCAGTGCCCGATGCAAGGCGACGTTGGTCGCGATGCCTTCGATCTGCAGCTCGCCGAGCGCGAGCCGCATGCGGTCGAGCGCGTCATCGCGGCTGCTGCCGTGGACGATCAACTTGCCGATCATGGAGTCGTAGTAAGGCGGCACGCGATAGCCAGCGCCCGCATGCGAATCGAAGCGCACGCCGAAGCCGCCGGGCACGCACCAGTCCGTGATGCGCCCCGGCGATGGTGCGAAGGTGTGCGGGTCTTCCGCGTTGATGCGGCATTCGATCGAATGCCCCCTGCAAGGCACGTCGACCTGCTCGATGGCGAGCCGCTCGCCGCGCGCCATGCGAAGCTGCTGCTGGACGATGTCGATCCCGCTGGTCATCTCGGTGACCGGATGCTCGACCTGGAGCCGCGTGTTCATCTCGATGAAGTAGAAGGCGCCCTTCTCGTACAGGAATTCGAAGGTGCCGACACCGCAGTAGCCGATCTGCCTGCAAGCCGCCGCACAACTCTCGCCGACGGAAGCGATCAGTGCCTCGTCGATGCCGGGTGCCGGGGCTTCCTCGATCACCTTCTGGTGACGGCGCTGCAAAGAGCAGTCCCGGCTCCCGAGCCAGATCGCGCGGCCATGGTTGTCGGCCAGCACCTGGATCTCGACATGGCGCGGATGCAGCAGGAATTTCTCGACGTAGACCTCCGGATTGCCGAAGGCGCGGCGCGCTTCCTCGCGCGTGAGCGCAAGCGCCTCCAGCAGCTCGCCCTCCTGGCGCACCACGCGCATGCCGCGGCCGCCGCCGCCGCCGGCCGCCTTCACGATGACGGGAAAGCCGACCTCGCGTGCAATGGCGCGCACCGCGTCAGGGTCATCGGGCAGGCCGCTGTCAGGGCCCGGTACGCATGGCACGCCGGCCCGGCGCATGGCGCGCTTGGCCGACACCTTGTCGCCCATCACGCGGATGCAGGCGGCGCTCGGGCCGACGAAGTGCAGGCCGGCCTGCTCCACCCTCTCGACAAAGCCTGCACTCTCGGAGAGGAAGCCGTATCCCGGATGAATGGCCTGCGCACCGCTGACCTCGGCCGCATAGAGCAGCGCCGACTGGTTCAGGTAGCTGAGGCTTGGGCTGGCCGGGCCGATGCACAAGCCTTGGTCGGCCTGCCGCACATAGGGTGCGTCAGCATCGGCCTCGGAATGCGCGATGACCGTGCGCAGGCCCAGGCCGCGGCAGGCACGCAGGATGCGCAGCGCGATCTCGCCGCGGTTCGCAATGAGAACGGTGTCGAACATGGCGTCGCTCTCAGGCCAGGCGGAACAGGGGTTGGCCGGCCTCGACCTCGTCGCCCGAGCGCACGAGCACCTCGACCAGCTTGGCGTCTGCCTCGGCACGCACCTCGTTGAAGACCTTCATGGCTTCGATCACGCACAAGGTCTGGCCGGCCGCGACACGCTGGCCGGGCTGCACGAACAGCGGCTCGCCGGGCGAAGGTTGCAGGTGGATCACGCCATACAGCGGGGCGACGCACTGGGCCGCGGCGTCGGCTTCGGCTGCCGATTGCGCGCCGGCCGCGTCGGTCGGTACTGCCTCGACAGCCCGCTGCGCCGCATCAGCCTCGGGCCTGAGATGGCGGGCCGCCTGACACGGCCGGGCACTGCCTGCTTCCGCCGGCTGTTTCACCAACCTCAAGGTACAGCCGTCCTCGCTGTATTCGAGCTCCGAAAGCTCCGAGCCCGCCAACGCCTCGATGAGGATCCTGATCTGTTCCTGATTCATGCCGGACCCGCCGGGACGGCGGGATCTCCTTGGTGGCCGACGCATTCCGCGAACACGTGACGGCAGGCTTGAACGGTAGCCCGCGGCGCTCGCAAAGCCAAAGACGGATTGGCTGTGCCGGGATAAGGGCGTCTTATGACGGCATGGCCACCAAAGGCTCGCCGAGCGCGTGAGGGCTGTGCGACAGCTCGGTCACCAGTTCGAGCAGGATGTCCTTCACGGCTTGTGCGGGCTCGGACAGCGGCAGGTGGTCGGACTGGCAGAGCGCCAGCGGCGCTTCGATGACGGGATCGACGATCTGGAACTGCCAGGCCCCGCAGGCCGTCACCACCTCGCGCGCCATCGAGGCCGGCAGAATGGTCGCGCCCAAGCCATCCGCCACGGCCGCGGTCAGCGTGAACGCGGATTCGATCTCGGCGACGACACGCGGGGCGCCGCCGAGCCGGCTGAAGGCCGCATCGACCAGTTTGCGCACGACGTTGTAAGGCCGCGGCAGGAAGAGCTCCATGTCGCGAAGGTCGGCCAGGCGCACCGGTTGCGCCGGCGCCGGGATCGATGCCGGGCCGACCAGGAACAGCGGCTCCTTCAGCAGCGGCAAGAAGGTCAGGCCGTGAATCGCCTTGTCGCCGTAGAGCACGGCCAGGTCCATCCGGCCGTTCATGATGAGTTCGCTCAGCGTGGTGCCGTAGTTCTCGTTGAGATAGAGCAGGATGCCCGGGTGACGCGCCCGCACCGTGCGCAGGAGAGGCAGCGAGAGGGCCGCGGCTGCCGTGCCTGGCGCCAGGCCCACGGAGACCTGGCCCGACACGCCCTGGCCTGCGGCCTCCATGTCGGTCTGCGCCTGGTCGCACTGGCGCAGGATGATCTGCGCATGGCGGTAGAGGACCTTGCCGGCCTCGGTCGGCGTCACGCCGCGCTTGGTCCGCACCAGCAACTGCTGCCTCACCTCCCCCTCGAGCGTCGCCAACTGCTGGCTCAGCGCTGGCTGGGCAATGAAAAGAACCTCGGCCGCCTGCGTGAGGCTGCCGATGTCCACGATCTTCACGAAGTACTTGAGCCGCCGCAGGTTCACGCCTGCCTCCGAAGCAAAAGTTGAGCCTAGCACCGAGGCCGCTGGCCAGCCATCGGTGCGTTCCATAAGCTCTTCCTATCTGTACAGATCGAACTCGTCTTGGCCTCGGCGGCCGGTTCTGCGTACCGTACGGACCTGCCATCCCACACCTGGAAGTCATGACCACCTCACGCATCGCAGAGCGCGTACGGCGCATCAAGCCCTCGCCCAGCACCTCTGCCGCCGACCGCGCCAACGAACTGCGCCGCCAGGGCAAGTCCATCGTGAATCTCGTCGTCGGCGAGCCCGATTTCGACACCCCCTTGCACATCCGCCAAGCGGCGGTCGCGGCCATGGACAAGGGCGCCACGCGCTACACGCTGATGGCCGGAACGGTCGAGCTGCGTGAAGCCATCCTCGGCAAGCTCCAGCGAGAGAACGGTCTGACGTATGCGATGAACGAGATCATTGCCACGAACGGCGCCAAGAGCGCGATCTACAACGCGTTCGCCGTCACGCTGGAACCGGGCGACGAGGTCATCGTGCCTGCGCCCTACTGGGTGTCCTACCCCGACATGGTGCTCGCCTGCGAAGGCCAGCCCGTGATCGTCGCCTGTCCCGAGCGCAATGGCTTCAAGCTGACGCCCGCGCAGCTCGAGGCCGCCATCACGCCACGTACGCGCTGGCTGCTGATCAACTCGCCAAGCAACCCGACCGGCGCGGCCTACACCACGCACGAATACCGATCACTGGCCGATGTGCTGGTACGCCATCCGCAAGTCCTTGTCATGACCGACGACATCTACGAGCACATCCGCTTCGACGGCGAGAAGACGCCCCATCTCCTTGCCGCGGCCCCCGAGTTGCGGGATCGCACGCTCGTGGTGAACGGCGTTTCGAAGACCTATGCGATGACCGGCTGGCGCATCGGCTACGTGGCCGGACCGGCAGACATGGTCCACGCGATGGATACGCTGCTGTCGCAATCGGCCGGCAACTGCTGCTCCATCAGCCAGGCCGCGGCGGCTGCAGCCATGAACGGCGACCAGTCCTTTGTCGCCGAGAGCGTTGCCGTCTACAAGCAGCGTCGCGACCGCACGCTCGCCCGCATCAACGCGATCCCCGGCCTGAGCTGCGCCACGCCGCAGGGTGCCTTCTATCTCTACGTCAACTGCAGCGGCCTGATCGGCAAATCGACCCCGTCTGGCAAGGTCCTGGCAGACGACGGCGATGTCGTCATGTACCTGCTCGAAAGCGAGGGCGTCGCGATGGTCGCAGGCACGGCCTACGGCCTGTCGCCGTACTTCCGGCTGTCGATCGCGACCTCGATCGAGAACCTCGAGGAAGGTTGCGCGCGCATCGCCCGAGCCGTGGCCGAGCTGCGCTGAGCCCTCCCCCGCCGAAACCGAACACCGAACTGGAGACTTCCATGGAATTCAAGGCCATCCGCAAGAACCCGTCCGCACCGCAAGTCAATCCGGCGCACATCGCCGCGCTGCGAGACATCCCCGTTGCCGCGCTCAGCGACAACATGCATCGCAACATCGGCAGCGTCGGGCTCAACGCCTATCACCGGCCGGGCCCCGGCACGATGGCAGGCACTGCCGTCACGATCAAGTCCCGTGGCGGAGACAACCTGACGCTGTTGCGCGCCTTCGAGTTCTGCCGGCCCGGCGATGTGATCGTGATCGATGCCGACGGCTGCCTGTCCAATGCGGTCATCGGCGGCATCCTGTCGTTCTACGCGGCCACGATCGGCACGGTCGGGGTTGTGCTCGATGGCGCGATTCGTGATGTCGCCGAGATCCGGGCGCGTGACTTCCCGGTCTATGCGCGCGGCGTGAATCACCGTGGGCCGTACAAGGACGGCCCCGGCGAAATCAATGTGCCGGTGTCGGTAGGAGGCATGCTCGTGAACCCCGGCGATGTCGTGGTCGGCGACCAGGACGGCCTGATGGCGTTCTCGCCGAACGATGCCGAGTGGCTGATCGAGAGGGCCCGGGCCCACCTCGGCACCGAAGCTGAAACCCTGCGCGCCATGAAGGAAGGTCGCTGGGGCCGCAGCTTCGTGGATGCGCTCGAAGCACGCTGCCCCAACTGACCAAGCTGCCATGGATAACGCAATTTCGAGCCATCAATGAAGCCCGCCGTTCTCGTCACCCGTGCCACGTTCCCCGACATCGTCGAACGCCTGCGCGAGCACTTCGACGTCGAAGACAACCCTCACGACACCCTCTGGGACCCCGCCGAACTCAGGCGGCGCCTGCACGGCAAGCAAGGTGTGATGAGCCATGGCAGCGACCGCATCGACGCGGCCCTCCTAGATGCATGCCCCACGGTCAAGGCAGTTTGCAATGTCGGCGTGGGCTACAACAACGTGGATGTCGAGGCCTGCACCCAGCGCGGCGTGTTGGTGACCAACACACCCGATGTCCTCACGGAAACCACGGCCGACTTCGGTTTCGCGCTGATGATGGCCGCTGCCAGGCGCATCGGCGAATCCGAGCGCTTTGTACGGCAGGGCGACTGGACCAAGACAGGGATCTTCGACATGTTCGCGGGCCCGGACGTGCATGGCGCGACACTGGGCATTCTCGGCATGGGCCGCATCGGCCGTGCGGTCGCACGCCGCGGGTCGCTTGGCTTCGGCATGCAGGTGATCTATCACAACCGCTCGCGCTTGAGCCCCGAGGCCGAAACCGAGAGTGGTGCCCTCTATGTGGACAAGGCAACCTTGTTGCGCGAAGCCGATCACCTGGTGCTGGTGCTGCCCTACTCGGAGTCGTCGCATCATGCGATCGGGGCTGGGGAACTGGCGCAGATGAAGCCCACAGCCACTCTGACGAACATCGCGCGAGGCGGGATCGTTGACGATGCGGCGCTCGCCGCAGCACTGCGGGCCGGCACGCTCGCGGCGGCCGGGCTCGACGTCTTCGAAGGAGAGCCCATGGTCCATCCAGCGCTGCTCGGCTTGCCGAACGTGGTGCTGACGCCGCACATCGGGAGCGCGTCGATTCAGACGCGCCGGGCCATGGCGTCGCTCACCGTCGACAACCTGATCGCTGCATTGGGTGCTGGCCCATGCGGGGGCCAGCCACCGAGCCCGGTCAATGCAGAAGTGCTTTCGACCGATCGGCGATGAGCAGGACGCGAAGGGCATCTTCGCGATGAGCTGCTCGGACTCGGTTCATCTATGTGAACATTCCATTCCTTCCTCCGTTGTTCAACCGGATTTCAGGACACAGACGTGAACCCCATTCTCAAGCGTTTCGATCTCAGCGGGCGCACTGCGCTCATTACCGGCTCCAGTGCCGGCATCGGTTTTGCGCTGGCGCGCGGACTCGCAGGCGCCGGTGCCCGCGTGATCCTGAACGCGCGCAACGCGGCCAAGCTCGAGCAGGCTGCTGCGCAGTTGCGGGACGAAGGCGCCACGGTCTTCACCGCCGCATTCGACGTCACCTCGGGAGCGGCCGTCGACGAGGCGATCGGGCGCATCGAGACCGACATCGGGCCCATCGACATCCTCGTCAACAACGCCGGCATGCAGCGGCGCGGGCCGCTCGACCAGTTCGATGAAGCCCACTGGCACGAGCTCATGAAGACCAACGTCGACAGCGTGTTTCTGGTCGGCAAGGCGGTCGCGCAACACATGATTGCGCGCGGGCGCGGGAAGATCGTCAACATCTGCTCGGTGCAGAGCGAACTCGGCCGCCCCGGCATTGCGCCCTACACCGCCAGCAAGGGCGCCGTGAAGATGCTGACCAAGGGCATGGCGATCGACTGGGGCCAGCACGGGATCCAGGTCAACGGCCTCGGGCCGGGCTATTTCAAGACCGAGCTGACCGATGCGCTGGTCAAGAACGAGGAGTTCACGAAGTGGCTGGTCGGGCGCACGCCCTCGCGGCGCTGGGGCGACGTCGAGGACCTGATGGGGGCAGCGGTGTTCCTGTCGAGCGATGCCTCCAACTTCGTCAATGGCCACATCCTGTACGTCGATGGCGGCGTGACTGCAACCCTCTGAGAAATACCATGGAAGCACTTGTCATCCACGCCCCCGGCGACCTGCGCGTCGAGGAGATCGAGACCCCCGAACTCGGCGCCGACCAGTTGCAGGTGCGCGTGCGCTGCGGCGGCATCTGCGGATCGGACCTTCACTACTACCAGCACGGCGGCTTCGGCACCGTGCGCATCCAGCAGCCGATGGTGCTGGGGCACGAGGTGGCCGGGACCCTAGAGGCGGTGGGGTCCGCCGTCACAGGCTTCCGACCGGGCGAGCGCATCGCGATCAGCCCGAGCCGGCCGTGCGGGCTCTGCCGCTACTGTCAGCAGGGGCTGCAGAACCACTGCCTGGATATGCGCTACTACGGCAGTGCGATGCGCAACCCGCACGTGCAAGGCGCATTCCGCCAGCAGATCATCGTCGAGACCCACCAAGCCCATAAGCTGGCGGATTCGGTCAGCGACGGCGAGGGCTCGATGGCCGAGCCCCTGTCGGTGGCGCTGCACGCGGTGGGCCGTGCGGGTCCGCTGCTGGGCCGGCGCGTCCTGGTGACCGGATGCGGGCCGATCGGCGCGTTGGCGATCATCGCCGCACGCCGTGCGGGGGCGGCTCACATCGTGGCCACGGACGTCGGCGTGCTCACACTCGACAAGGCCCTCAAGGTCGGCGCCGACGAGGTCGTCAATGTGGCCGAAGAGCCCGAGGGCCTGCGGCGCTTCACGGCTGACAAGGGCAGCTTCGACGTGCTGCTCGAGGCCAGCGGCAACCCGCGCGCTCTGGTCGGCGCCTTCGAGGCGCTGCGGCCACGCGGAATCATCGTGCAGCTGGGCTTGGCCGGCGGTGAGATCCAGCTGCCCATCAACACCATCGTGGCCAAGGAGTTCGACCTGCGAGGCGCCTTCCGTTTTCACGAGGAATTCGCTGTAGCCGTGGAGCTCCTGAACAAGGGGCTTGTCGACGTCAAGCCGCTGATTTCGGCCACGCTGTCGTACCGCGACTCGGCCCGCGCCTTCGCGCTGGCGGCCGATCGATCTCAGGCGATGAAGGTCATCCTGAACTTCGATTAGGTAGACGTGTCCCTGCGCCCGGGCTCAACTGGCTGAACGAAACTGACGCGAGGCTCACAACGAGCTTCCCGCCAAGCCACTGGTGGACCGCGCCTCGGAGCAGTTGATCTCTGGAGGTCGTCGCTCATCGCATCGTCAAGGCGGGCGGCGCTCCGACCTCAGGGGTACTCGCGCTGCACCGCATGCGAGAACACCAGCGGATCGGACAGCAGTGAGGCCGCCAGAAAGGTCGGCCGCAGGTTGATCGACGCGAGCTCCCCGAGTGCGAACCAGCGGAACTCCAGCTTCAGGTGGGTCTCGATGCCGTGGTGGACTCGATCCTTGTCAAGCACGCTAGAGTACGGATCGAGCGCAACGCGGAAATAGAAGCCGATCTCGTGGTTGCGCCGGCCCGCAAGGTCGAAGAAATTCTCGGCGACATGGACGAGAGGGCCGCATTCGACCGCTTCGCCGAGTTCTTCCCTCATCTCGCGCACGACCGTTGCCGACGCGGCTTCGCCGACCTCGACGCGGCCGCCCGGCAGCGCCCAGTGCGCGTCGCCCGGCGCACGATGCACGAGCAGGTGACCGGCATCGAGCACGATGGCCGCAGCACGGACCTGGAAGCGCTGACCGTCAAGATGGACTGAAATCATGGGGGCCTGCCCGATCGTTTGCAGTGGGACTCGCGCAAGTTTGCACCATCGAGCAGCGCAGCCCCCAGGCGCGTGGCCGAGCGGATGGCCAAGATGTCTGCCGACGAAATCATCCTCGCTCGGCGGGGACAAGCCACCGATCCGAAGCGGCACGCTGCCGTCCAATTCGCGCGCAAAGTCATAGAGAACCGCGGCAAGGTCAGCGACGCTGATCTGCGAGCCGTTCGCGATGCTGGCTACACGGACGCACACGTCATCGAAATCGTCGCACTCGCCATGTACTCTCTGACGAACTTCTTCAACAACGTGTTCGATCTTGAGCAAGACTTTCCCCCTGACCAGGTAAGTCAACAAGGAGAGACCTCATGAAAGCGATTGTCGTTACCGACCCGGCGGCAGGAAAGGCCGGGATGAAGCTGGTGGAGCGCCCCGACCCGGTGCCTGCGATCAACGACGTCGTCGTTCAGGTTCATGCGTCGGGATTCGTCGGCACTGAGTTGGAGTGGCCTTCGACCTGGACCGATCGCGTCAGCCGCGACCGAACACCGTCCATCCCGGGACACGAGTTCGCCGGAGTGGTCACCGCTCTTGGCTATGGCACGACCGGACTCTCGGTGGGCCAGCGTTGAGCACTTTCACGAGCCGAAATCCAATGTCCCAAGTCGACTGGCTGAGCCAGCTCCTGCAAATGATCACCGTCACGGGCCGGCTGGAGGTCCGCTGCGCTTACGGCGCGCCATGGCGCGTCTCGTGGCCCCAGTCCGCGGCAGACGAGATTCCTTACCACATCGTGCTCAAGGGCCGGGCCATTCTCAAAGATTCAAAGATGGAGACGGTTACGGAACTGGTGGGCGGTGACATTGTGCTGCTGCCTCATGGCTCGGAGCACGTGCTGGACGACGGCAGTGGAGAGGCCCCGGCGCCCACACACAATCGCCGAGATTCGGGAGGTTGGATGCTCAGCGAGAACGATGGCTCAGGCGAGCGTCTGGATCTGTTGTGCGGGAGGTTCTTCATCAGGCAACCGCATGACCGCTTGATTCGCAATTACCTGCCCACGAATGTCGTCATAAGGTCGTCGGACAGCAATACCGACGAAGGTGTCAGCTCCGCTTCACAGCACCTGGCGGGTCTGATGGGCCTGATGCGGCTGGAGTCCACCGGCGACAAACTGGGCGGGAATGCCGTGCTGAACGCGCTCTCCTCGGCGCTGTTCACACTCGTTCTGCGTGCAGCAAGCGAATCCGAGCACGCCCCCGCGGGCCTGTTGGCGTTGGCCGGCCACCCACGCCTGGCGCCAGCCATTTCTGCCCTGTTTTCCGATCCGGCGCGCCCCTGGAAGCTGCCTCAGCTGGCCGACTTGTGCAGCATGTCGCGCGCTACCTTCATGCGGCACTTTCAGGAAAAGCTAGGGCGCTCGGCCATCGAACTGTTGACCGATATCCGCATGAGTCTGGCCGCCAACGAGTTGACGAAGCTGGGGATTACAACCGCGGCGGTAGCCGAGTCCGTAGGGTATCAATCCGAGGCAGCATTCCGGCGTGCGTTTGCCGAATGGATGGGAATGACGCCCGGGCAATGGCGCCGTTCGGCCCGTGAGGGTCAATAGTGGCGCTCAGTCGGACACTCATAGGGCCGACAGCCCCAAGTCGAAAGCGATGGTCTCCGCTTGGCGACGCGAATGAGCCGGAGCCTTGGCATGGTGGTCATCAGCCCCTGCGCGTTGAAGCTATCTCGGGGTGGTGGAACCGGCCCGCTTGCGCAGCTCGAACTTCTGCAGCTTGCCTGTCGAGGTCTTGGGGAGTTCGCCGAACTCCACCGCACGCGGCACCTTGAAGCCGGCCAGGTACTTCTTGCAGTGGGCGACGATCTCCTCCGGCGTCACCTGCGCGCCCGCCTTGAGCTCGATGAAGGCGCAGGGCGTCTCCCCCCACTTCGGGTCGGGCTTGGCCACCACAGCAGCCGCGAGCACGTCGGGGTGGCGGTAGAGCACGTCCTCCACCTCGATGGAGGAGATGTTCTCGCCGCCGGAGATGATGATGTCCTTGCTGCGGTCCTTGATCTTGATGTAGCCGTCGGGGTGCTGCACCGCCAGGTCGCCGGTGCGGAACCAGCCGCCGGCGAACGCCTCCTGCGTGGCCTTCTCGTTCTTGAGGTAGCCCTTCATCGTGATGTTGCCGCGGAACATGATCTCGCCCATGGTTTCGCCATCCCAGGGCACGGGCTTCATGGTTCGCGGGTCCAGCACCTGGGCATCGCGCTGCAGGTGGTAGCGCACGCCCTGGCGGGCATTCAGGTGCGCGCGTTCGCCGATCTCGAGCCGGTCCCAGTCCTCGTGCTTGGCGCAGGCGGTGGCCGGGCCGTAGACCTCGGTGAGGCCGTAGACGTGGGTGAGGTCGAAGCCCAGGCGCTCCATGCCCTCGATCATGGAGGCCGGCGGCGCGGCGCCGGCGACCATGGCCTTCACCCCGTGCGGCAGGCCCCGCTTCAATTCCTCGGGGGCGTTCACCAGCAGGCTGTGCACGATGGGCGCGCCGCAGTAGTGGGTCACGCCGTGCTCGCGGATCGCGTCCGCCATGGCCTGAGCCTCCACTTTGCGCAGGCACACGTTCACGCCGGCGCGGGCGGCCACGGTCCAGGGGAAGCACCAGCCGTTGCAATGGAACATGGGCAGGGTCCAGAGGTAGACCGGGTGCTTGGGCATGTCCCACTCGAGGATGTTGGAGATCGCGTTGATCGCCGCTCCGCGGTGGTGGTAGACCACGCCCTTGGGGTTGCCGGTGGTGCCGCTGGTGTAGTTGAGCGCGATCGCGTCCCACTCGTCGCCCGGCAGCTGCCAGTCGTAGGCCGGGTCGCCACCGGCCAGCAGGGCCTCGTAGGTGGTGCTGCCGATCCGGTCCTGGCGGCCCGTCCACACCTCGTCTTCAACGTCGACAAGCAGGATTGGGTCCTTGCGCTGGCGCAGCGCGAGCGCCTTGCCGACCACGCCCGTGAATTCCGGGTCGACGATGAGCACCCGCGCCTCGCCGTGGTCCAGCATGAAGGCCAGGGTCTGTGAGTCCAGCCGGGTGTTGAGCGAATTGAGCACCGCGCCGGCCATGGGCACGCCGAAATGCGCCTCCACCATGGGCGGAGTGTTGGGGAGCATCACGGCGACGGTGTCGCCGCGACCGATGCCGTGGCGGCTCAGCGCGCTGGCTAGACGCCGACAACGTTCGTAGGTCTCCGCCCAGGTTCGGCGCAGCGGACCGTGGACCATGGCCACCCGCGCCGGGTAGACCTCCGCCGCGCGCTGGATGAAGGACAGCGGCGTGATCGGCGCGAAATTCGCCTCGTTGCGGGGCATGTGCTGGTCGAACATCGAGTTCATGGATTGGTTCTCTCCTCGCGCGAAGCGCTTCATTTGATCAAACCCGCCCTGAGCGATCGAAAGCGTCTGAGCATCCGATCATCAGTCTTTCCACGGCTCGATGAGAAATTTCTTTCCCGTCGCCGGATGTGCGCAGATTCGGAGCACTTCGGGTGAGATGAGCTCCGCCAGCGAAACACTGCGCGTGTACCGGCTCGCAAACGTGGTCGTGATTTCTGCAGCAACCCGGGCTTTCGGAACAAGGAAGCTCTCCATCGTGGTGGGCGACGGCAATCTTCACGTTGTTTCCAGAGGGTGAGGTCAAAACGGCCGCCGCTGCGCCGCCCATTCGACGCCGCGCTTCACCAGATCCTGGAACACCGGCAGGTCCCAGGGACCGCGATGGTCGGGCTGTTCGGGCACGTGCGGGGGCTTGTCATACGGTCGATTGGCGTGGCCGAGCGCCAGATAGAGCACCCCGCCCTCGCCGACGGCGCGGCGGTAGAGCATCGGACGATCGGCTTCCCCGAACTGGATGCCGTCGAACCCTTCGCCCCCCCAGCGCGCGTGGAGCAGGACGTCGAGGTCCTCGGTGACATCCTCGATGCAATAGAGTTCGTCGGGCACTTCGAAGTCGCCGATGCCTTGGAGCAGCGGCTCTTCCGGCCGCGTCACCTTGACCGTGAAGGTCATGTACTTCGGGTGCGAGATGAAACGCGTGCCGAGGATGCGCGGCATCGCGTGGTTGCCCGCGACCGAGTTGCTCGCATGCAACGCGAACCAGCGCCCGCCGCGATCCAGGAAGCGCCGGATCGCGGTGCCCGCCTTGTCGCTCACCGGCACCTGCGAGGTGTAGCTGACGAGCAGGTCGGCGCCGAGGATCCCGGCCGAATCCTCATAGTCGTTGTAGCAATCGGTGCGGATGCCGTGCGCATCGTAGAGGGCCTGGGCGAGGCGCAGCCGCGCGAAATCGAAGTCGTGGTTGCGGTGGGGGCTGCCGCACACCAGCGCGGCGACGAGCGGGCGCGGCATCGCTCAGCCGACGCTGAATGGGGCCGGTATCAGAAGTCTGCTCTCCTGCCGGATGAAAAGAGGAGCGACTTCCGCGACGTAGGCTTGCCACGCAGGGAGAGCGGCGAGCGCCGCGCGCCGACGCAGCCGGTCCTCGAACGAACAGAATCCCCAAATGAAGATCACCTGGTTCAGGTCCCCGACTTCCGTCGTGTAGCAGCCGGCCAGGTGCCCGAGCACGTCACACTGAATCGACTTGCCTTTCTCTGCGTAGATGGCGAGGTAGTCCTTCAGGTGTGAGGGCGGCAACTGGTAAGTCCGCATCTCGAAGAGCATCTTATCTTCCGCCCGAAATGTCCAGGACGGCGCCATGGACGTACGACGAGCGTTCCGACACCAGCCAGAGCACAGCCTCGGCGACTTCATTCGCAGTACCCGGACGCCGCATCGGGATCGTCGGCGCGATGCTTTCGATGAGCTTTGCGCCTCCGAACTCATCGTGCATTTCGGTGACGATGACTCCGGGTCGAAGGCTGTTCACCCGAACGCCGAGTGGCCCGAGCTCCTTGGCAAGCGCGATGGTCATGCCGTCCAAAGCGGCTTTCGTGGACGCATAGTGCGACAGTTCGGGCATGCCCCCATGACGTGCCGCGGCCGACGAGACGTTCACGATCGAACCCCCTTCGCCCCCGCCGCTGCGTCCCATGCGCCTGACAGCTTCCCGGGAACAGTAAAACGCGGAAAACACGTTCGTCTCGAAGATCCGCCGCAACCTGTCCTCGTCCATTTCCGTGATCGGGCTCCGGCCACCGGAGATGCCGGCGTTATTCACCAGCGCGGAGACAGGGCCCAATGCCTGATCCACCTCAGTGAAGAGCTTCGCGGCTCCCGCGCTGGTCGACACATCGGCGCAGCTGGCCACGGCCCTGCCTCCTTGACGAGCGATATCTCGCACGAGCGCTTCCGCGGCGTCACGATCACTCCGGTAGTTGACTGCGACTGCGTAACCCTCCTTCGCACCAAGGAGCGCGATCGCGGCACCGATACCCCGGCTGGAACCGGTCACAACAAGAACTTTCGACACGCTGGTTCTCCTTCAGAAGTTGACGCCTGTGGCGCCCTTGAGTTGCAGGCGATCGCGCGCCTCGTCGGCCGTCGCGATCTCCAGCCCCAACCCTTCGATCAGTTTTCGCACGGCCCGGACCTGGTCCGCATTCGACTCCGCCAGCTTGCCGGGGCCGAGCCAAATGGAGTCTTCCAGGCCGACGCGCACGTTTGCGCCCATCGTTGCTGCCTGCGCCGCCACTCGCAGCTGGGCGGCACCTGCCCCGATCACTGACCAGTGGTACTGGTCCCCGAACAGGCGGTCGGCCGTCCGCTTCATGTGCGCCACATCCTCCGGATGCGCCCCCGCACCTCCCAGGATGCCGAGGACGGACTGAATGAAGAGAGGAGCCTTCACCAATCCGCGGTCCAGGAAATGCCGCAGGTTGTAGAGGTGCGCGGTGTCGTAGCACTCGAACTCGAAGCGGGTGCCCGCCTCGTACCCGACCCGCAAGATGTGTTCGATGTCCTTGAAGGTGTTCCTGAACACGAGATCGCGGGTGCTCTCCAGGAACGGCGCCTCCCAATCGAACCTGAAGTTGCTGAAACGCTCCAGCATGGGGTAGATGCCGAAGTTCATCGATCCCATGTTCAGCGAGGCGACTTCCGGCTTGAATGCGATCACAGGTTGGATGCGCTCGCTGACCGTCATGCCGGGCGCACCGCCGGTGGTGATGTTGATCACCGCATCGCATCGCTCCTTGATCTCCGGCAAGAATTTGCCGAATGCTTCCGGCGACTGGTCCGGGCGCCCGGTGACGGGGTCTCGCGCGTGCAGGTGAATGATGGCGGCGCCAGCCTCGGCCGCGCCGACTGCTGCGTCCGCGATCTGTTGGGGGGTGATCGGCAGGTGCGGCGTCATGGAAGGCGTATGCACACTGCCGGTCACGGCGCAGCTGATGATGACTCGTCGTTGCTTCACGAAGCTGGTCTCCTGGAGGGATGAATCACGCCCGGGGCGGGATCACGGGAAGAAGGATGGAAGACGGGTGCGCCGGACCGGTATGGATCGTGACCCGCCCACCGAACACGGACCGCGGACGGTCCCGCTCGTCGTCATGAACGAACGCCCCGCAGCCGCGCATTTCGTGCCTGGGGTGGTGGGCCATCACGGGTGGGCCGGCGTACTCGAAGTCCTTGCCACGGATGCTCAGGGCCAGTCGGTAGCCCGGCGGCACCACGATGCTCGTCGGCCAGATCTCCACGTCGAGGGGATAGACCTCGCCGGGCACGAGCGGGACGATCTCGTCGTGCGCATGCCAGGGCCGCCAGGGCTTCGAGCGCCCTGCGTCCAGCTTCCGGTGTGACGCACGCAGCCACCCTTGCGCGATCGGCGTGTTCGGGTCGTTGGCGCCCTGGAAGGTGACTTCCTTCATGTCGGGCGTGAACAGGCGAACGGTCAGGAAGAGATCCGCGTCGGTGGTCTCGGAGGAAACGTAGAGGCGGGCTGACACCGGCCCCGTCACCTCGAGTTCGCAGGTCGAGGGCGGCAGCATGAACACCAGGCCCGGCCCGAGGCCCTCGTAGGTGACGGAAGCGTTGTCCACCGGGACGGAAGTGCCGAGGACCGCATTGCCTGGCTCCAGGTAATACGGGGTCCAGCGCGTGTCCGGCAGCGGCCAGGCCTGCTCCTTGCGCTCGACGAACCTGTCCACGTGCCGGATCTTCAGGTTCACGGGAGGTTCGGCGTCCCAGCCGTTGTTCTCGCCCTTCAGGAAGTGATCGAAAAATCTCTTCTGCAGCGCGACCGAACGGGCGATGTAGAAAGAAGACCAGTGGTCGCCACCATGCATCTCGAGCCACTTCTGCTTGGATGCCGCTTGCATGAACCCTTCGGTGTTGCCCCGCAGATGCAGGCCGAGCCCTCCCCAATTGCCCGCCGAGAGAAGCGGCACGTCGATGGCGTCCCATCGTGCCGCCCGGGCCTCGAAGTACGGTTCCGGGCGGAGAGACCGGCTCGTCAGCTCATGTTCAAAGTCAACCCGGTTGGACCGGAGTGCCTCGTCACCCAGGGTCTCGGGCCCTGCGACCAGCTCACCCGTCACGCGACTGCGCGAACCGCGGTCGCCGGCGCCGTGCTGGACGGTCACGACTTGGGGTCCGAACCAGGACTTCCACAACGCCGTGCAAGGGATGCCACCGTGGCGCACGGCGTCCCGGTAGAGGTCGGCGGCGCCTTCCCAGACACAGATCGCCGACAGCGCCGGAGGACGGCGCGATGCGGTGAACCACTGGTTCATGCCGTAGTAGGAAATCCCGTTCAGGCCGACCTTGCCGTTGCTCCATGGCTGTGCTGCAGCCCAGGCAATCGCCTCGCAGATGTCGCGGCTCTCCCGCTCCGACCAGGGATCCAGCAGTCCGGGCGAGCGGCCGGCGCCGCGGCTGTCGACGCGGATGCACACATAGCCATCGCACACCCATTTCTCGGGATCCACCGTTTCCCAGTTCTGGTAGCGACCGCTGGAGCCCTCCGCCACATCGGGATGGCTGCGGACCATGCCTTCCCAGGCAGCCGGATAGCCGTCCTGGAACGCCAATCCCTTGCCGTATGGACCGTAGCTGAGGATCACGGGGTAGCGGCCCTCCTGCACCGGACGAAACACGTCGGCACGCAGAACCGTTCCGTCATCCATCGTGATGGGAACGTCCCAGTCCACAACGAGGGCGTCAGCGGTGGCGCCAACTTCTGCTTTGTTCATTCGTTCCATTGCGTCGTCCTTCGGCTTGTCGAATCGGCAAGAATAAGAATGGCGATTCGGTTCGGGAAATACTGTTGTGGCATGGCTGACATGCACTGGACGGTGGCGGCGATGCAAGGGGCACGCGAGGTCAAAATGAAGCGGGCGACCCGAAGGCCGCCCGCTCCGATGGACTCGCGACTTTCAAGTCTGGATGTTCAGCGACTTGATCAGGGGACGCCACTGCGCCTCGTCCGCTGCGACCTGGCGCGCGAATTCCTGCGGCGTGCTCGGGATCGGTTCCACGCCCCTCGCAAGCATCTTCGAACGCGCGTCGGCTTCGCGGAAATAGTCGCTCGCGTACATCGCCCACTGATCCAGGATCGGACGAGGCGTTCCTTTGGGCGCAAACAACCCGAGCCACACCCCGAGGACCAACTTGACGCCCGTCTCCGTCAATGTCGGGACATCAGGCAACTGGGACATGCGTTTGTTGGTTGCCACTGCGAGCGGGCGGACCTTTCCGGAATCGATGAGGCTGCCGGATGTCGCAACACTGTCCGAGAGGAAGTCGATTTCTCCTGCAATCAGCGCCTGCACCGCCTGCGGTGGCCCCTTGTACGCGACAGGCGTCGCTTGCGCGCCAATGGTCCGCAGGTAGAGTTCGATGCTCAGGTGCGACATCGAGCCAGGACCGATCGTGCCGTAATTCAACTTGCCCGGATTGGCCTTGATCGCCGCGGCAAGCTCCTGCGCGGTGCGGTACTTGGAATTGGCCGGCACGAGCAGCACCGCGTCGATGCGCCCAATGCCTGTGATGGGCTCGAAGTCGGCTGTGCCGCTGTAGGGCGTCTTCATGATGACGGCGGGCGACGTCACGATCGAGGTCGTGGAGCCGTACAGGAGCGTGTAACCGTCCGGTGCGGCACGCTGGACGAGTTGCGTGCCGATGGTGCCGCTTGCGCCGGGGCGATAGTCCAGGACGAGCGGCTGACCCGTGGCCTTCTGCATTGCATTGCCGATTTCCCGTACTTCCACATCGCCCGGCGATCCGGGTGGGAACGGAAAAATGACCGTGACCGGTCGGCGTGGATAGTCGTTGCTACCCTGCGCGTGCAGTTGGGTTCCCAGCACCGATGCGATCGATGCGGCGATCATGTTTCGCCTGTTCATGCGACTGTCTCCTCTAGTAGTCATGTGACGCGAGGAGAGGCTAGCAACCCGGCGCTAGCGGCGGAAATGCTTTCTCAGCATGGACGCGATGCCGATCCGGGGTGTCACGTCGAAAGCGGCGGAGGGAGCCCGCCCTCCGGCGGCATGAAGCCCTTCATCCTGGCGAGTGGCCAGCGACCGGTGGATATCTGCTCGTGTGCAACCTGACGAAGCATGAGCTGCATGCGCTGCCCGGCAACGGACAACCCCTGTTCGCGACCCTTGATCAAAAGCCAGGAGATCACCACGCCTTCGATCGGCGCCATGGAGATGGCACCCCGCTCGAGCAGCTCGCACCCGGAACACAGGGGCAAGGTTGTGAAGCCCAACCCTGATTGCACCGCCTTCAGCACCAGCTGCCGAGTATTGACCTCCAGCGCGACGTTGAGGCGGAGATTGCGCTCGGTCATCGCACTTTCCAAGAACATGCGGCCCACGTTGGGGCGGCTTGTCATGACCATCGGCCGATCGACGAGATCTTCCAGGGTCACCGGCTTGTCCAAGGCAAGACCTGATTCGGCTGGGCCGATCAGACCCATTGGCTCTTCGATGAATGGGTAGGCTTCGAGACTGGCGAGCGGTTCTCCGGAGCCCACCACCGCCAAGTCGGCCTTGCCGTGTGCAACCATCGACCACGCGTCGAGGACCCCGCTAGAAGCTTCGAAGACTCTCAGCAAGACATTGGGGAAGCTGGTCCTGAATCGCTGAACGACCGGAAATGCGAGCAGCTCCGACATGGACGGAGGCAGCGCGATCGTCAGCTCACCCCTAGGATCGCCAGACCGGTCTCGAACCTCCGAGCGCACCCGATCGAAGTGCCGCAGCAGTTCGACGGCCCTCTCGCGAAGGCATGCCCCGGCCTCCGTGAGCGCGATGCCGCGTTCGGAACGGTGGAACAGAGTCGCGTCGAGGTCTTCTTCGAGCGAACGAATCTGGCGCGACAACGCCGGCTGGGCGATGTGCAGGACCTCCGCTGCGCGCGTCACGCTGCCGACTTCGGCGACCTGGAGGAAGTATCGCAGCTGCCTAACGTTCATGTCATCCCAAAAGCCGTAACTCGGCGGCGCCGAAGCGGCGACATGGCGCTTCGATCCGGCGACCGAGACGGGGCCAGCTGCAGTCTACTCTGCAACAGCGATGACGTGAGGGGTAGGTCAGCTTCGCGGCCCAGCAGGCGCGGCGCCGTGCCCTCCGCCACCGGGTAGCGCTGCCCGTATTCGGCGCCGCGCAGCAAGTGGCCGCGCGTTCGGGCACGTCGCTGCCGCCCGCGCGGACCAGCTGCTCGCGGTTCACGTCAGGCCGCCTCGCGTTCTTCGGTCACTGGAGCCGCGTCGAAAAGGGCCAGCAGGCGCGCCTGCTCGGCCCGCATCCTCGCGATCGCTTTCTCCTTGACGTGGCCGAAGCCGCGCACCTGCTCGGGCAGGACGGCCAACGCGATGGCCTGGCCGTGATTGCCGGGGTGGAGCCTGTGCAGCACGTGTTCGACGAGTCGTTCGTAGTCCGCGATGAGCCGGCGCTCCTCTCGGCGAGACGCCGGCCGCCTCCGAGTGCCGACTCGGCCTGCGCGACACGCTCCACGAACGCGCGGTAGCGGGCCGCGAGCGCAGCCGACTGGTAGGCCATCAAGTGGCCCGCACGGTGCTCGACCAGTTGCTCCAGCGTCTGCGTGAGGCGCGGCACGAACTGGATCACTTGCGCGGGCCGCGCGGCCGCCTGGACCGAGGGCAGGACCGCGGCAGCCGCGCGTCCCCATCGGAAGGCCTGACGGTTCATTTCGACGGCCACTGCATTCAGCTCGATCGCGCGCTCGATCGAGGCCGCCGCCAGCGGGACCAGACCCTTCTGCCACGCGAATCCCAGCAGGAATGCGTTGGCAGCGATCGCGTCCCCGAGCAGGGCCGCTGCAAGCGATGCGGCCGGCACGCTGGCGCCCGCCAGTGCAAGCACCCCTCCGTGCGCAGAGGTGCCGGCCTGGTTGGCGTGCCGGAAGACATCCGCGCTGCGGTCCACGCCCGGGCCCTTGCCGTACCAGATTCCGAAGACACCGTCGTACTTCGCTCCAGGCCGCAGGTTCGCCTGCTGCGTGCCCCACACGGCCGTCGCCGCCAGTTCCTCGTTGACGCCCGGCATGAAGCTTACGTGGCGGCGGTCCAGGTGCTGCTTCGCCTTCTGCAGCGCCTGGTCGTAGCCGCCGAGCGGCGAGCCGCGGTAGCCGCTGATGAAGCCGGCTGTGTCGAGGCCTGCCGCGGCATCGCGTTCACGCTGCAGCATGGGCAGTCGCACCAGCGCATGTGTGCCATTCATGTAGGCCAGGCCCGAGACGGCCGTGTACTTGTCGTCGAGGCTGGTTGCGGTGTTCATCGTTGGAAGATCACGTGGAGGGAGGCGGGGGCGCCGGACGAAGTGGCCGCAGCCGCGCATCGATGGCACAGGCAACGCAACGGCCGTCACCGCCCGTGCACTTGCCTCTGTGTGGTCGGATGCCGATCGGCTTCAAGGAGCAAAGCCTTCCACGAACACCACGTCCGAGCGGGCGCCCTCGCGCCGGCCTCGGACGATCGCCTGATACTCCGGAGACCGGTACCAGGCTTGCAGATCGTCCATCGACGGGAACTCGATGACGACGAGCCTCGCAGGCTGCCAGGACCCTTCGGCGACCTCGGTGACGCCGCCACGGACAAGGAACCGTCCGCCGAACTTCGGCAACGTGCCGGCCGTCTGACGTCGATAGGAATCGTAGATGTCAGGCGTGTGGACTTCGATATTCGCGATGCAGTAGGAGGGCATGGTGTCTCGGTGCAGATGCCCGGGAGGGTACAAGCCGTTGCGGTGGCGCGGAAATGCCGCCTCGGCATGACGGCGATGCCGCCTTGCCTGCCTACCGCGGCATGCCCGCGGTCTTGTTTGCACCTGCATCCCGCGCTACGGCCGTGATCCCCGCAGCGAGGAACGTGTACAGGCTCTCGGTCATGTGAGCGACTTCCTTGGAGCCAAAACTTACCTTGCGACAGCGTCTCGACCGAGAGGTGTTCTGAGCCAATAAATGTCCAAACGGCGATCCAGGCGGCATGCGGCTTGCCAAGCTCCTCGAGCTTTAGGTTGCCGAGGCAAATGCCCGAACGAAGCCCGCCAACTCAGGTTCGGACGGCAGGTAACCGCAAATAAATGACCAAACTAGCGGTGCGCATCCTGTGTCGATCGCGACGGCCGCCTCGCTGTTCCCCTCACGACGGCCTGCGGAAGGGAAGCCGTCTCCCCGAGTCGCCGTCGGCAGCCACCAGGCGCAGTTTCGGCCGAACGCTATGGATCGTATGGGGATCGGCAGCAAAGTGCCCCTTCCGCATATCGCCGCGCGAAGCGCGTGCACACCCACTGGCTGTAAGGCAAGATCCGGCCCTCGGCCAATTCCGGACGTTCGGCAGAGGCGCGAGCAGCCCGTGAGTCGGACCGGCAGAATGGGGCCAGAACCGGCTGTTCGGCTTCGAGGCAGAATTCGCCCGAAAGCCGTCATTGCGCCTCACGCACAGGCGGCAGCCCGTCCAAAGCTTTCTTGATGGCCTCCATCAATCGCCGAGGGTAGGGCTTCTGCAAGAAGTCCCGAGGCGCCGTCTCTGATGGCTTGGACGGCCGCCGAAATCTCTGCGCTGCCACTGATGAAAACGATGGGCATGTTGGGGCCCGTCTCCCGAAGGCGCGTGGCGGTGCATGAGAGCTTGCAGTCTCTGACAGCTGAACCAAGCGGACGGATCGACTTTGCCCAGCACGCCGACGAACGTCCGCACAAAATTCAGGAATCCAAAAATCGTTGAGCATCCAGCGCAGCCATGCAGCCGCTTCCCGCGCTGGTGACCGCCTGCCGGTAAATATGGTCCTGAACGTCGCCTGCGGCGAATACGCCAGGGACGCTAGTCATGGTGGCGTAGCCATCCTGTGCCGACCGGGTTTTGATGTAGCCATCGGCCATCGATAGTTGGCCATCGAAGAGGGCTGTATTGGGCTGGTGCCCGATCGCGATAAAGCAGCCCTTGACTTCGACCAGCTCGCTGGTGGCCCCGACCTGATCGCGCAGCTGCACGCCTGTGATGCCATCGTCGTCACCCACCACCTGTTCGACCACGCGGTTGACCTTCAGCTCGATCTTGCCCTCTTCGACCTTCTTGTGCAGTCGGTCCAGAAGGATCGGTTCGGCCCGGAACTTCTCGCGCCGGTGAATGAGGGTGACTTTCTTGGCAATGTTTGTCATGTAGAGAGCCTCCTCCACAGCGCTGTTTCCCCCGCCTACGACGCAGACATCCTGGTCCACGAAGAAGAATCCGTCGCAGGTCGCACATCCCGAGACGCCGCGGCCGAGAAACGCTTGCTCCGAGGGCAAGCCCAGGTATTTGGCCGATGCGCCGGTGGCAATGATGAGTGCGTCGCAGGAGTAGGAGCCGCTGTCCCCCGCGAGCGCGAACGGCCGCTTTTGAAGATCCACGTTTGTGATGTGGTCGACCACCACGCGCGTATTGAAGCGCTCTGCATGCTGCAAAAACCGCTCCATCAACTGCGGCCCCATCACACCTTCGACGTCGGCCGGCCAGTTTTCGACGTCGGTGGTCGTCGTCAGCTGGCCGCCCTGCACGTTTCCGGTGATGAGCATGGGAGCGAGATTTGCTCGCGCCGCATAAATGGCAGCGGTATAGCCGGCAGGGCCTGAGCCCAGAATGATCAGTTTGGAGTGATTAAGCATGAGGAAGTCACAGGCAAGAGTTGCGCGAAGGTGGATTGAACGGGCCTATTCCCAGATGCCTTTAGGCACCGGCAGCCCCGCCAGGACTTCCTCGGTCAGCTCCTGCTCAACAGGGATGCCGTTTTCCTTGCTCCACCACAGGAGTTGACGCGTATGCTGGGCGCTGTGCCAGGTGGAGCGCTCCAAAAAGGAATGCGTGGAATGCACGCCGTAGAACATCTTCAATGGTTGCGTGCAGCTTCGATCTTCGAGGGTGTCCCACCACTGGGCCACGCGCTTCTTCTTGTCTTCCGCATAGGCGAGGATGCCGGGAATGTCGATGGCGGGCGGTGCGTCGATGTTCGCGACGACCGTCCAGTCCTCCAGCCCGTCGTTCACCACCTGCAGAAAGGCGTCCGGCACCTGGAAGATGTGATACGCCACATCACGAACCGTACGGGCACGCGGTGGCTTCGGCTGTTGCTCCAGCACACTGGCAGGGAGCTTCGAGATCGCATGCGTGGCGATCTCCATGATTTTCTTCCAGCGCTCCATGAGCACTTCCGGAGGCAGGACAGCGGCGAGATGCTCGATGCCCACGAACTTGGCAACGTCGTCCAGCGATTGTGCAAACGTAAACTTGTCGCCACGGACCACCACGGGAATGGAGCGTGCCCCCAGAGACGCCAAAAATTTCATGGCAGCGGGGTTGGTGGCGACGTTGATCGACTCAAAGGGTACTCCCTTGCGAGTCAGAAACTCCTTGACCCGGACACAGCTGGAGCACCCAGTTGTCCAGTAAACGCTGATTGCTTCCATGATGCCGTCCGATCGAGTTGGTGTAGGTCTTCACTTTACGAATTGCATCGCCACGGTGCTATTCAATGTGCAGACGGGCCCTTCGTTGAAGTCGATGGCGCATCAGCAACGGGACGGATACCTACCCACCTGCCATCTTGCAAGGCCTCTTGAATCAGATTTTCCAGAAGCTCATAAACGGCGGTCGCGCTCGCTCCCAGGGGCAGATGTTCGGACGTGCACAGCACCACGTTTCTGGAAAGATCCAGTGAATTGATCACCAGCGAGCTGTCGGCCCGGCTCTTGAGGTGCCCCTGCAGGGCGGATGCGGGCAGGATCGTGTGGGCGTTACCGGTTTCAACGGCGTCAATCAGGGTTCGAAGGGAATCCACCTCGGCAAGCGGCTCCACGGTGACACCGTGGGCGGCCAGTCCGGCTTGCACGAGTCTTCTCATCCCCGTCTGACCGCTTGAAAGAAACAACGGATACCGCGCGATCTCGGCGATCGCCAGCCCTCGTTCGCGCGGCTTTATTCCTGACTTGGCAGGGGACACGAGATAGATGATCTCGTTGAACAGGGGCTGTTCCACGATGCCAGGCGATGGCTCAAATTGGTAGGTGACCGTCATATCAAGCCTCCCCTGCAGCACCATCTCCTTCAAAAGGTAGCTCATGCCCTCGGCCAGATGAAGTCTCACCTGCGGCAGTCGCGTGCGCGCCGCCACCAAAAGATTGATCGCAAGAAGGTCCTGCAAGACCACTGGCAACCCCAACGAGGCAGGCCCGCTCACCTCGGCAGCCGATCGCTCCACGTCTTGGGCAGCACGCTCGACCTGGCGCAGGATGGCGACCGCGTGCTTGTAAAGGGTTTGACCGGCCGGGGTCGGGGAAACCCCGGTCGAACGCCTGATCAACAGCTTTTGCCGCAGGCGGGTTTCAAGAGTCGAAATCTGCAGGCTGAGGGCCGACTGAGCAACATTGAGCTCCACCGAGGCCCGCGACATGCTGCGTTGCTCGACGATCTTGACAAAATACTTGAGCTGACGAAGGTCCATTAGCGCTCCTGAGTTTGAAACACAGTACGCCATCTTCAGTTTCGATCCCGGGATCTTCCGATTGAATAGCGGACAACCGTAGCGAACCGGACACTCAGGCCGCATACCGCCACTACTCTAAGGCCCTAGATGAGACAAGCTCCTGTGATTCGCCGCCGTACCCTGTTGGCCGCTGCCGCCGCAGCCTCGGGATTGTGCGCCCTGCCCGCCTTCTCGCAGAACGCCAAGGCACTACGTCTCGTCGTTCCATACCCGCCAGGCGGCGCCGTCGACGCGACGGCCAGACTGCTTGCCGAAAAGCTGCCGGTCATGCTACAAGGCAGGACGGTGATGGTCGACAACCGTCCAGGCGCCGGCGGCAATATCGCTGCCGCGCTGGTGGCGAAGTCCGACCCAGACGGCAGCACCGTGCTAATCACCTCAAACAACCATACGATCAACCTTTCCCTGTACCAAAAGCCGGGGTATGTTCTCGATGAGTTCGCACCGATCGCGCAGATCGGCGTCACGGGGTTTGTGATCGTTGCGCATCCTTCGACCAACTTCAAGACATTGGGCGACATGCTGACCGCAGCCCGTGCCAAGCCGAACTCGATCTCCTTCGGCACGGGCGGCAATGGGCATCCTGCGCATCTCGCGACCGAATTGCTGAAGGAACGTGCCAAGGTCTCCATGCAACACGTTCCGTACAAGGGCTCTGGGCCGCTCACGACAGATCTGCTTGGCGGTCAACTGCCGGTGGGCGTCATCTCTGTCGTGGCGGCCCAACCGTTCGTCGCCTCCGGGCAGCTCATCGGTCTGGCGATAACAACCAAAGAACGCTGGCCCGATCTGCCGAAGGTCCCGACGGTAGAAGAATCGGGTTTTCCGGGCTACGAGTACAGCGGTTGGATCGGGTTACTTGGTAGAACCGGGATGCCGGAAGCCGAAATTGTGGCTCTCGAAAGGCAGCTGCTTGCGATCGCTGCGACCGAAGAAGTGCGGTCAAAACTGTACAAGCAAGGCATCGTCGTTGTGCCCAAGGGAAGGGCAGAGTTCAAATCGGCGATCGCCCATGATGCCGTTGTGAACCGCGAACTCATCAAGTCCGCCGGTGTGCAGATGGACTGAACGAAAACTGACGCGTCCCGACCTCTGTTTCCTCGTGAGCTGGATGTCAGAGGGCCGAGCCCAAGCGGCAAAGCACTTGTATAGCCTTTTTAGGCCCTAGTCTTGGCGCCGCACGACTGCTGCGGAAGGGCGTCGCGTCCCGCTGCTCAAGCCCGTAACGTCCTGCCGCAGCTCATTTCGCCTGCTTTGCCCCGTGATGCCGCGGCTGGATGGCAGCCGCCGCCGTCGGCACGAGTAGGCTCCCCGCCAATTCATGGCTCTCCATTGGCAAGGTCAGGGACAGAACGACGTCAAGGTCGAGCGGCTTTTCATCGGCGCTGATCGTCGAGACGCATTCGAGCGCCCATGCAACCCTATGAAAGCAGCAAAGACGCAAGATGCTTTGCGCCTGCTGCAGCGTCCTTGGGGACACCTTTATCGGGTGCCCTTCGCAGACATCCGATGCCGAGACCACTTCGACTAATGAGGCCCGCAAGTGTTCGGCCAGCTTCGTAGCATTGCGACGATGGGGCATGGTCCAACCCGTCCTACGCAAGCGCCCGTTGGATCAGCAGCTTCTGGATATCCGAGGTGCCTTCGTAAATCTGGCACACGCGCACGTCGCGGTAGATGCGCTCCAGGGGAAAGTCGTTGACGTAGCCATAGCCTCCGAGCGTCTGGATCGCGGCGCTGCAGACGCGCTCGGCTATCTCGCTGGCGAACAGCTTGGCCATCGCGGCCTCTTTCAGGCAGGGCAGGCCGGCATCGCGCAGGGTGGCGGCGTGCCAGATGAGCTGGCGTGCGGCTTCGAGTTGGGTGGCGCACTCGGCCAGACGAAAGCCCACCGCCTGCTGGTCGAAGATCGCGCCGCCGAAGGCTTGGCGCTCCTTTGCATAGGCCAGCGCCACGTCGAAGGCGCTGCGCGCCATGCCGACGCTTTGCGCCGCGATGCCGATGCGCCCGCCTTCCAGCGCGCCGAGCGCGATCTTGTAGCCCTCGCCTTCCTGGCCGAGCAGGTTCTCGGCCGGTATGCGGCAGCCGTCGAAGTTGATCTGCGCGGTGTCGCTGCTGTGCTGGCCGAGCTTGTCTTCCAGCCGCGTCGCGGCATAACCGGGTGCGTCGGTCGGCACCAGGAAGGCGCTCATGCCGCGCTTGCCCGCCGCCTTGTCGGTGACCGCGATCACGATCGCGACCTGGCCGTTCTTGCCACTGGTGATGAACTGCTTGACGCCGTCGATCACGTAGCCGTCCGCATCCTTCTTCGCGACGGTGCGCAGCGACGAGGCATCGCTGCCGGCCTGCGGCTCGGTCAGGCAAAAGGCGCCGAGCATCTGCCCCTGCGCCAGCGGCTGCAGCCACTTCTTCTTTTGCTGCGCGTTGCCGTGGCGCATGAGGATCGCGTTGACCGGGCAGTTGGTGACGCTGATCGCCGTGCTGGTGCCGCCATCGCCAGCCGCGATTTCTTCGAGCACCAGCGCCAGCGTCAGGTAATCGAGCCCGGCACCGCCGTCTTCCTCGGGCACGCAGATGCCGTAGGCGCCCAATGCCGCCAGGCCCTGGTGCGCGGCCTTAGGAAAGTGGTGTTCGCGGTCCCACATCGGCGCGTGCGGCCACAGCTCGGCCTGCGCGAATTCGCGCACCGCATCGCGGATCGCTTCCTGGTCGGAGGTGAGGAGCATGGCGGGCCTAGATCAGCTCGACGGCGACCGCCGTGCCCTCGCCGCCGCCGATGCACAGCGTGGCGACGCCGCGGGCCTTGCCGCGTGCCTTCAGCGCGTGGATCAGCGTGACCATGATGCGGGCGCCGCTGGCGCCGATCGGATGGCCCAGCGCACAGGCGCCGCCATGCACGTTGACGATGTCGTGCGCCACGTTCAGCTCCTTCATCAGCGCCATCGGCACCACCGCGAAAGCCTCGTTCACTTCCCACAGGTCGACGTCCTTCACACCCCAGCCGACCTTCTTGAACAGCTTGTCGACCGCACCGACCGGCGCGGTCGCGAACCACTCGGGCTGCTGCGCATGTGTAGCGTGACCAACCAGGCGCGCGATGGGTTGGGCGCCGATCTTCTTCGCGTGCGATTCGGTCATCATCACCAGCGCGGCGGCGCCGTCGTTGATCGACGAGCTCGATGCAGCCGTGATGGTGCCGCCGTCCTTCTTGAACGCTGGCTTGAGCGTCGGGATCTTGTCGAGCTTGACCTTGCCCGGGCCTTCGTCGATGGCGACGAGGGTGTCGCCGCTGCGGCCTTTCACCGTCATCGGCGCGATCTCGGCTTTGAACAAACCGTCGGCCGTCGCGTGCTTGGCGCGCTCGACGCTGGCGATGGCGAACGCATTCTGCTGCTCGCGCGTGAAGTTGTATTTGGCGGCGCAGTCTTCGCCGAAGGTGCCCATCGAACGGCCAGGCTGGTAGGCGTCTTCCAGGCCGTCGAGCATCATGTGATCGAAGATGCGATCGTGGCCCATACGGTAACCGCCACGGCCCTTTTGCAGCAGATAGGGCGCGTTGGTCATGCTCTCCATGCCGCCCGCGATCATCACCTCGTGCGTGCCCGCGAGCAGCATGTCGTGCGCCAGCATCGCCGCCTTCATCGCCGAGCCGCACATCTTGCTGAGCGTGACCGCCCCCGCGCTGTCGGGCAGGCCTCCCTTGTAGGCCGCCTGGCGTGCGGGCGCCTGGCCTTGGCCCGCCATGAGGCAGTTGCCGAACAGCACCTCGCCGACCGTGGCGGCATCGATGCCGGCGCGCTCCACCGCCGCTTTGATCGCCGCGCCGCCCAGGTCGTGCGCGGCAAGAGAAGAAAAGTCGCCCTGGAAGCCGCCCATGGGGGTGCGCGCGGCGCCGACGATAACGATCGATTGAGCCATGAAGTTTCCTTTGAAGATGGATGTATTGGCCTGGATTGCGCGACGCTGCGGTTCAGCGGGGGGGCAGGCGGATCGCGCCATCGAGACGGATGACTTCGCCGTTGAGCATGTCGTTCTCGATGATGTGCTTGGCGAGCTTCGCGTAGTCCTCGGGCGTGCCGAGACGCGAAGGGAAGGGTACGCTCGCGGCTAGTGCGTCCTGCACTTCCTGGGGCATGCCGAAGAGCATCGGCGTGCCGAAGATGCCGGGTGCGATGGTCATGTTGCGAATGCCATTGCGTGCCAGATCGCGGGCGATCGGCAGCGTCATGCCGACGACTCCGCCTTTCGAAGCGCTGTAGGCTGCCTGGCCGATCTGCCCGTCATAGGCGGCGACCGACGCGGTCGAGATCAGGACGCCGCGCTCGCCGGTCGATTCAGGTTCGTTCTTGCTCATCGCGTCGGCCGCGAGGCGGATCATGTTGAAGCTGCCGATCAGGTTGACCGTGACCGTCTTGCTGAACACGGCCAGCGCGTGCGGCCCCGTCTTGCCAACGGTCTTCTCGGCCGGCGCAATGCCTGCGCAGTTGACCAGCCCAACGAGCTTGCCCAGTTTCTGCGCGGCAGCGACCGCCGCCTGTCCGTCCGCCTCCTGGCTGACGTCGCACTTGACGAAGACGCCGTCAATCTCCCCGGCAACCGCCTTTCCCTTCTCCGCCTGCATGTCGGCGATAACGACTTTGCCGCCATTCGCCGCGAGCATCCGCGCCGTCCCCTCACCCAGGCCCGAAGCCCCGCCCGCGACGACGTACACGTTTCCTTCGATCTTCATGGTGTGCTCCAGGAATCAGCCGCAAGCGGCGCTAGAAATTGGAATGGAACGCGTCGCGCGGAATCTGGCTAGCAAGCCTTCCTTCGCTGAGCCGAACTCGGCGATCGCTTTCATCTTGACTGGACCATAGCCGCGAACCTGATTGGGCATGGCCGCCAGCTTCAACGCTGTCTCCAGGTTTCCCGGCCTCAGCCGGGTTGCGATCTCGTCGACCACCAGGAAGTAGTCTTCGAGGAGTTTTCGTTCTGCCGCTCGCTCAGGGTTCAGACCGAAGGGGTCGAAGCGGGTGCCGCGAAGTCCCTTCATGCGCGCCAAGCCTGCGAACGCACTGAAGACCCAGGGGCCGAACCTGATCTTTCGCGGACGGCCGGTCGCGGGATCGTGCCGGGCCAGCAGGGGTGGTGCAAGCCAAACGGAAAGGCGCCCGCCGTCGAGTTGACTGCGCAGGCTGCTTTGAAAAGCCGATTCGCTGTACAGCCGCGCAACCTCGTACTCGTCCTTGTAGGCCATGAGTTTGAATGCGTTCAACGCGACCATGCGAGCCAAGCCACCCCGATCGTTGGCCGCAAGGACCTTTTCAGCGTCACGCACGCGGTCGACCAGTGCCACGTAGCGGCTTGCATATTTTTCGTTCTGGTAACTGGTGAGTTCGGCGGCATAGCTCGCGACGAGTTCGTCGAGATCGTCCGGGGGACTCTGCTGCACGCTTTCGAGGCTGCCGATGGCTTCGGCTGCGGCCTGGGGATGGGCGGCGGCAATGCGCCCCCAAAGGAATGCACGGCGGTTCATCGCTGGCGCGACGCCGTTGTCGATCGCCAACTCCAGCGCCTCCATGGTGAGCGGAATCAGGCCCTTCTGCCATGCGTAGCCGAGCATCAGCACGTGCGAGCCGGTCGAATCGCCGAAAACCGCTTTGGTGAGCGAGCTCGCGCTGAAGGCATGGAAACCCTCGGGCCTCGAACGGCTCTGCATTCGCGCCCGCATTCGCGCTTGCGGCAGCTCGGCGTCACGCTGGCGAACGATCGCCGAAGTGGGCGTCAAGTCTTCGTTCAGCACGACGGCTGAGCGCATGGAGGACAAGCGTGCGATCGCATCGTCGCCCGCGGAGACGACCAGATCGGTGCCGAGCAAAACATCTGCCTCACCCGATCCGATTCGAGAGGCCTGAATGGCAGACGCAGACCGGCCAATGCGTACCTGACTGAGCACCGCGCCGTTCTTCTGCGCCAACCCGGTGAAATCGAGAACGTTGGACACCTTGCGATCGACCAGCGCCGCTGCACCAAGCAAAGCCCCGACCGTCAACACGCCGCTGCCGCCGATGCCGGCCAGCAGCACATTGAAACTGCGCTCACCGATGTCCGGAACCTGAACTGAAGGCAGGTCCGCCTTCAACTCGGCCTCGCGCTGCGCGGACACGCCGCTGGGCCTGACCAACTTGCCCCCGTCGACCTCGACGAAGCTCGGACAGAAGCCTTTGACGCATGAAAGATCGGAGTTGCAGCTCGACTGATTGACGCTGCGCTTGCGGCCGTACATGGTTTCCAGGGGCTCGATGGATATGCAGTTGGACTGGACGGAGCAGTCGCCACAGCCTTCGCATACGCGAGGATTGATCACGATGCGTCTGGACGCCGCTGCTGTGGGTGCCTTCTTGCGCCGGCGGCGCTTTTCGGCGGCGCAAGTTTGCTCGTACACGATCGCACTGACCCCGGGCACCGTTCGAAGGCGGCGCTGGACATCGTCCATGGCATCACGGTGATGCACGGTTACGACCGAGGCGAGCTCTCGGCTGGACCGCCAGCGCTCGGGCTGGTCAGAAACCAGGGCGATGGTCTTAACGCCCTCGGCGTGCAACTGGCGAGTGATGCGGGCAGGGTCGTTGGACCCCTCGGCCGGTTGGCCGCCCGTCATCGCCACGGCATCATTGAAAAGGATCTTGTAGGTCACGTTGGCACCCACAGCCAGTGCGGCGCGGATCGCGAGCAGCCCGGAGTGCTGGTAAGTGCCGTCGCCGAGATTCTGGAAGATGTGCGAGGTCTTCGAGAAGGGCTGGGCGCCTATCCACTGGACACCTTCTCCGCCCATCTGGCAAAAGGTGTCTGTCTTGAGTTCGGGCAGCATCAGGGCCATGACGTGGCAGCCGATGCCTCCGCCGCTGATGGAGCCGTCGGGGGTCTTGGTCGAGGTATTGTGCGGACAGCCGGAACAGAAGTAGGGACTTCTGCTGGGGACGTCAACGGGGGCAAGTGCCTGCTGCCGTGCCTCCATCCTCGTCAAGCGATCGGGAAGGTCCGCCGCGCCATCCATACGGCGCACCAGCGCGCGGGCGACCATCAGCGGCGTGAACTCACCGATCTCAGGGAGCAGCGAACGACCTTGTCGGTCCGTTTTGCCGGTGACGGCTGGACGTGCACCGTGAGGCGCGTGGTAGAGCGCCTCCTTGATCTGCAGTTCAACGGTGCCCCGCTTCTCCTCGACAACCAGAAGTTCGCGGTGGCCGGCCGCGAATTGCAGCATGCCTTCGGTCTCCAGCGGCCAGCTCATCGTTACCTTGTAGATCGAGATGCCGAGCGCGCGAAGGTCGTTGGCTGCCAGACCCAGGTCAGCGCATGCCTGCATCAGGTCCTGGTGCGCCTTCCCGACCGTCACGACGCCCAGGCGACGCTCAGGTGCCTGGACGATCAAACGATCCAACCCGTTCGCGCGCGCCCACAAGCGGGCTGCCGGCAGACGCTCGTCGATCAAGCGCCGTTCCAGTTCGTGACGCTGATCCGGCCATTTGAGCGCCGAGTCCCAGTTCAGCCGCGCCGCAAGAGGGTCGCGTTCAGGTGATACGAACGCGGGGGGCACTCCAAGGTCGACGACGGCGGCAGCTTCGATCACTTCGGCGATGGTCTTGAAGCCCACCCACAAACCGCTGTAACGGGAGAGGGCGATGCCAGCGAGTCCCATGTCGAGCACCTCGCCGACGCTCGCCGGCTGAAGGACGGGCATGGAGGCGGCCTGGAATACCCCATCGGTCTGGTGCGGATACATCGACGACTGTGCGGCGTGGTCGTCACCCGAAACTGCCAGAACGCCACCGAGCGGCGAGGTGCCCATGATGTTTGCGCTGCGGAACACGTCCCCCGTGCGATCGATACCCGGCCCCTTACCGTACCAGATGCCGAAGACGCCATCCACCCTCGTGGGTCCAAACGCCCGGTGCATCTGCGCCCCCCAAAGTGCCGTCGCAGCAAGGTCTTCATTGAGGCCGGGCTGGAAGACGATGTCGTGCGCTTTCAGCGCAGCGGCGGCCTTCCACAGTTGTTGGTCGTACGCGCCCAGTGGCGATCCGCGATAGCCAGAGACGAGTCCGGCCGTGTCCAGCCCTTGACTGCGATCCAGACGCCGCTGAACCATGGGCAGCCGCACCAGCGCCTGAATGCCCGAAAGAAAGGCCGGCCCTTCCTCGGTGCCGTAAATGTCCACCTTCTGAAAAGCCGTGTCGGCTGCGCCCATTGGGTATCTCCTTGTGGAGCATCGAGGCCCCTGCAAACTGTTCGACTGAGTGGGCCAACCTGTGAGGTGACCCAGGATTTCTGCGCACGCCTGCCCCCGCACGTGCTGCGGCGATGCAAGCTGCTGCCCTTGGCCGATCAGGCTGCCGTGCAGCTGGATGCCCAGGACTCTTCAGTGAACGCAGCGACCAACCGATGGCGCTTGCGCTCAGGTGCGACTACATGACGGAGATCAGCTGCCGAGACTGACGGCGCGGCTCATCGCGCCGTGGCGGAAGGTGCAGCCCCGGCGTCATAGAGCCGCAGTCGCTTGCCTGCGCGCATGACTTGACCGGGCAAAGGACGCCCCAAGGTCTCTTCCAACAGCCATGCCGACCGCACGAGCGAATCGAGGTCGATTCCCGTGCTGTGACCTTCCTCATGGAGGTAGTGCACGAGATCCTCGGTGCATACGTTGCCCGTGGCGCCCGGCGCGAAGGGGCAGCCTCCGACGCCTCCGATCGAGGACTCGTACACGTCGATCTCGAGCTCGAGTCCGGCGGCCACGTTCACGAGACCCAGGCCGCGCGTGTTGTGGAAGTGGAGGGATAGCATTGCCTCGGGCACCGCGTTCCGGACGCCCGCGCATACCGCGCGAACCACCGCAGGCGTCGCCATCCCCGTCGTGTCGGCCAAAGTGACCTGACGAATTCCGATGCGGCTGAGCGTCTGGACGATCGCCACCACTGAACCGACATCGACATCGCCTTCGAAGGGGCATCCGAAGACGGTGGAGACCGCGGCGCGCAAGGGCGTTCCACTTTGGGACGCCAACTCGGCTACCGCCTCGATGTTGATCAGCGAGTCGGCGACGCTGCGGTTGAGGTTTTTCCTGTTGTGCGTCGCGCTCGCAGACACGAATGCGACCAGCTCGTCAGCGCCGGCCCGGATGGCGTCGCGCGCCCCCCGGACGTTGGGTGCAAGCACACTCACGACGGAACCCTCGGGCCTGCTGATCTGCTGCAGCACGTCCGCAGCATCCGCCATCTGAGGGACGGCCGTGAGCGATACGAAAGAAGTCGCCTCCACGGACCGTATACCTGCGCCGAAAAGGGAGTCGATGAGCCGGACTTTCTGCGCGGTCGCAATGAAGGTCTTCTCGCTTTGCAGACCATCTCGCGGGCCGACTTCGATGATTTTGATTTGCATGTGATTTCCACTAAAAGTTAGCTGCCCGTTTGCCAGATCCAGGGTCGCACCTGACGGTCTCTTTGCTGAAACGCAGCAAGATGATCAGAGCGAGGGCTGTAGCTGGGGTCCGGCAACGGCACTGCAATCGAACAAGTGCTGGCACTCCGGATCCGTCAAGCCCCAGGTGCTCAGGTACTCGGCGGTCTGCGCACCGATGCCTTGGGGCTGGAGGCGAACGCTCGGCAAGTGGTCGTCAATTCGGAATGGCATGGCCGGCAGGCTGGCGCTTCTGTCGCCAACCGTCACATCCAGCAGTGAGCCATTGGCGCGCAAATGTTCGTCGTCAAGAAGATCCAAGGGGGTGCGAACAGGCCCGAACGGGATTTCAGCCTTCTTGCAGAGTGACTCGACAGTGGCCATCGAGAGCGTTGCGAACTTCTCGTTGAGACGAGGGATAAGCCAAGGCCGCTCGATGGTTCTGCTCGTATTGGTCGCCAAGCGCGGATCGTCCTGGAGTTCCTGCAGTCCGAAGGCGACACAGAACCGGTTCCACTGAGCGTCGCTGGTGATGCCGATGAACATCTGGCCGTCGGCGCATGGGCAAAGGTCATAGAGGCACCACGCTTGAGTCCTCGCCGGCATCGGCACGACTGGCGTGTCGCCGAACTGCGCCATGGCCATGTGTTGACCCACCAGGAAGGCGGTGGTCTCGTACAAGGCGCTTGTCACATGGGAACCTTGGCCTGTTGCTTCGCGAGCACGAAGAGCTGCCAAGACTCCGATGACCCCGAACATGCCCCCTGTCATGTCGACAATGGACGCACCCGCTCGGATCGGTTGGCCAACGGGTCCCGTCATGTATGCCAGCCCGCCCATCATCTGCACGACTTCGTCAAGGGCAGGGCGTGCCTGGTAGGGCCCCGGCAGAAAGCCCTTGAGTGAGCAATAGATGATTCGGGAATTGGCGCGGGTCGCGTCGGCATAGCCATACCCCAGCCGATCCATCACATCAGGACCGAAGTTCTCGATCACCACGTCGGCCCATTCGAAGGCGCGCTCGAGCACCGGACGTGACAGGGGATTTTTCAGATCGATCGCAACGCTTTGCTTGTTGCGGTTCAGATAGCCGAAGAAGCCTGATCCAAATCCCTTGAGGTTGCGCGTGGGATCGCCCTCCACTCGTTCGATGCGAACTACCTCTGCGCCGAGGTCCGCGAGGATCAAGCCACATGTCGGCGCCATCACCGTGTGTCCAAAGTCTAGAACCTTGACGCCCGCGAGCGGGAACTTTGAACTCGTTGGCGAGATATTGTGTTTCATCAGATGATCCTATATGATCGTTGTGTGAAACGAACTTTAATCGAAGGGAACCCATATGTCAAAAGCTGACGCGCCCGTAGGGGAACCAGGGCTGCGGGTCAATGCGCTGGAGCGCGGGCTACGCCTCCTGATGGCGTTGCGTTATGACGAGGGACAAAAGTTGAGCGATGTGGCGCGCGCGACCAGCCTAGACAAGGCCACGGCCTCCAGGCTGCTGCGATCCCTGGCCCAGTATTCGTTTGTGTTGAAGGACGGAAACGATCGATACCGCCTGGGGCCCGCCATCGCGGTCCTGGAGCGCACCGGTAACGCGACGCAGGGCATTGCAGCCGCGGTGCAACCGAGCTTGGAGCGCATGGCGGCGGACACGGGGGAAACCGCAAGCTTCTTCGTGCCGCATGGCGACCTGCGACTGTGCGTGGCAGTCGCGTTCGGAAATCAGGCCGTTAGCCACTTCCTGCGGGTCGGCGATACGCTGCCAATCGACCGAGGAGCGAGCGGCCGCGTCGTGCGCGCGTTCGCGGCCGGCAGGCCGCCCGATGCCTCGGGGCTGCTGCAAACGAGCATGGGGGAACGGGATCCAGAACTGGCAGCGGTCGCGACGCCGGTATTCGATTCGCGCAACAGGTTGCTGGGAGCCCTTTCTCTGTCCGGCACATGCACCCGGTACTCGTCGCCTGACCACCTGCACAAGGTCCAAGCCGCAATCCAGGCGGCCTCTCAGGAGATCGAATCACTCTTCGCAATGCCTTGAGGATGGTGCGTGGTCTTTCTCGCAGGCTGAAATGCTTGATGGGATCGGGGCCCCTATTCCAGAGGCGACCTCCTTTCAAATCTTTTCCAAAGCCCCAAGGACCATCCCCAGATCAATGACCGCATTGGGGAAAACCGAAAGACGGCTTAGGGCCCACTCCGGCTGTACAGATTTCTCCGAAGCGGCTGTTCGTTTCCTGCTCGTGGGAGAGGTGAACGGGTCGATTAAAGACGCTCTATGGACCTCACGTCGCCCCTTATTCACTCTCCAACTTGCGGAGGACAGGGCTTCCTTGCCTTAGGCAACTGTTTGCGCATTTATTGAGTTGTTTGCGCATTTAATAGGTTGTTCGCGCATTTATTTCCCTAGAACAAGAGGGGTTGCCGATCAGAACCACGGGAATACCCGCACAGAAAAATGCCAGGATCTTGCCTACATTGCTTGTATGCAAGAACTTCCTTGTCTTGCATGCAACCAACACGGAGACAAAGATGCCCCGTTTCGCCAAATCGCTCTTCGGTCAGGTGGTCATCGCGCTGGTGCTCGGCGTGGTGGCAGGCCTGTTCTTCCCCGACTTCGCCGTCAAGCTCAAGCCGCTCGGCGACGGCTTCATCAAGCTGATCAAGATGATCATCCCGGTGCTGGTCTTCTGCGTGGTGGTGCACGGCATCGCCGGCGCGGGCGACCTCAAGCGCGTGGGGCGGGTCGGCGTCAAGGCACTGGTCTACTTCGAGGTGCTGACCACCGTCGCGCTCGCCTTGGGGCTGGTGCTGGCCTTCGTATTCAAGCCCGGCGTGGGCATGAACGTCGACCCGCGCGCGCTCGACCCGGCGGCGATGAGCGCCTACGCGTCGAATGCCGACAGGCTCACCAGCGGGGGCACGGTCGAGTTCCTGATGAAGCTGATCCCGACCACGATCGTCAACGCCTTCGCCACCGGTGACGTGCTGCAGGTGCTGCTGTTCGCGGTGCTGTTCGGCTGCGCGCTGGCGCTGCTCGGCGACCTCGGCAAGCCGGTGGCCGCGGTGGTGGATTCGCTGTCGCTGGTGCTCTTCAAGATCATGGGCATCATCATCAAGCTGGCACCGCTGGGCGTGCTCGGCGCCATCGCCTTCACGGTGGGCAAGTACGGCATCGGCTCGCTCAAGCAGCTCGGGATGCTGGTGGTGCTGTTCTATGCCTCGGTGCTCATCTTCGTGTTCGTGGTGCTCGGCTTCGTGATGAGGCTGTCGGGCTTCAGCCTGATCAAGCTGCTGCGCTACCTTCGCGAGGAACTCACCATCGTCTTCGCCACCACCTCGTCGGACAGCGTGCTGCCGCAGATCATGGCCAAGCTGCGCCACATGGGCATCCGCGACTCGACAGTGGGCCTGGTGATCCCGACCGGCTACTCTTTCAACCTCGACGCCTTCTCGATCTACATCACGCTGGCGGCCGTGTTCATCGCGCAGGCCACCAACACGCCGATCTCGATGTCGGACCTGCTGGCCATCCTCGCGATCGCGCTGGTCACGTCCAAGGGCGCGCACGGCGTGCCGGGCTCGGCCATCGTGGTGCTGGCCGCGACGCTGCATGCGATTCCCGCCATTCCAGCCATCGGACTGGTGCTGGTGCTGTCGGTGGACTGGTTCATGGGCATCGCCCGCGCGCTGGGCAACCTGATCGGCAATTGCGTGGCCACGGTCGCCATCGCGGCCTGGGAAGGCGACATCGATCGCGAGCGTGCCCGCGCCGTGCTGGACGGCACCCACTCGCCGGAAGACGAGCCGCTGGCCGAGCTGGGATCGCCCGTCGCCGCCGCACACGCAATCCAGGCTGTCCACCCGGCACACTGAGGCTCCATCACCCCATGACCGACGTCACCCCCACGACCATCGCCGCACGCGTGGTAGAGGCCATCCTCGCCCAGAAGCTCTCGCCCGGCGAGCGCCTCGGCGAGCAGCAGCTGGCCGAGAATTTCGGCGTCAGCCGCACCATGGTGCGCGAGGCGCTGATGCAACTGCAGGCGCGGGGCTTCGTCGAGGTGCAATCGCGCCGGGGCTGGTATGTGGTGGAGCCCTCGGCCGAGGAAGCGCGCGATGCGTTCGCCGCGCGCCGCATCATCGAGGCGGGCATCCTGGCCGAGTCGGGTCGGCCACTGTCGAAAGTGATCCGCAAGCTGCGCGAGCACATCGCCGACGAGAAGCGCGCCATCGCCGGCGCTGACGCCGCCACGCGTGCCTTCCTGCTGGCCGACTTCCACGTCTGCCTGGCCGATCAGATGGGCCACCGGCTGCTGTGCGATGTGCTGCGCGACCTGACGGCGCGCACCACGCTGGCGGCCACGCTGTTTCAGTCCACGCACGAGGCGGGGCAATCCTGCGCCGAGCATGCAGCCATCGTCGCCGCGCTGGAGGCGGGCGAGCTGAAGCGCGCACGGCAGCTGATGCTGGACCACATCGGCAATGTCGAGGAGGCACTGGAGGCGGAGGTTGCCGCCAGCCCTGCTGCCGACGAGCGCCTGCGCGCCACGCTGGCGCCGGTGGCGCTGCCGCGAGCTTCACGCTGACTGCCCGTTGCCGCGCGCAAAGGGCGCCGGCACGGGCTTCCCGCTGACAGTCCCATGGCCCCGCGCTCGGCTACAGTCGCCGGGCCATGAATTCACCCGATCTGCAGCGCACGGTCTTCCTCTTGTTGCTGGCGGCCGTGACCGCCGCCTTCTTCTGGATCCTGCTGCCCTTCTTCGGCGCGGTGCTGTGGGCCGTGGCGCTGGCCATCCTGTTCACGCCGTTGTACAAGCGCCTGCTCAAGCGCATGCCGGGGCGGCACAACCTGGCGGCGCTCGCCACACTGACGATCTGCCTGGTGATCGTGATCATCCCGCTGGCACTGGTGACGGTCTCGCTGGTGCAGGAGGCCTCGCTGGTGACGCAGCGCATCCGCACGGGCGAGATCAACTTCGGGCGCTACTTCCAGCAGGTCCTCGGCGCCTTGCCGCAGTGGCTGAACAACCTGCTGAGCCGCTTCGGCCTGGGCGACGTGGAGACGATGCTGTCCAAGGTCGCACAGGGCGCTGCGCAGACAGGCCAGCTCGTCGCCACGCAGGCGCTCAATATCGGTCAGAACACCTTCGATTTCCTGGTGAGCTTCGCGCTGATGCTCTACATGCTGTACTTCCTGCTGCGCGACGGCACCGCGCTGTCGAAGACCGTGCGCCAGGCGCTGCCGATGGCGCGGCCGCACACCCATTTCCTGCTCAACAAGTTCACCACCGTGATCCGCGCCACCGTCAAGGGCAACGTGGCGGTGGCGGCTGTCCAGGGTGCGCTGGGCGGCCTGGCCTTCTGGGTGCTGGGCGTGCAGGGCGCGCTGCTGTGGGCGGTGCTGATGGCCTTTCTCTCGCTGCTGCCCGCGGTGGGCGCGGCGCTGATCTGGCTGCCGGTCGCGATCTATTTCCTCGCGACCGGCCACATCTGGGAGGGTGTGGCGCTGATCGTCTTCGGCGTGGTGGTGATCGGCCTGGTCGACAACGTGCTGCGCCCGATCCTGGTGGGCAAGGACACGCAGATGCCTGACTACATCGTGCTGATGTCCACGGTGGGCGGCATGGCGCTGTTCGGGGTGAACGGTTTCGTCATCGGACCGGTGGTGGCGGCGCTCTTCATGGCGACCTGGGATTTGTTCGCCTCCTCGAACGAGGAGGCCGAGGGGCCGCCGGGCTAGGAGGCCGACATCCCTACGCGAAGGCCTTGGCGCCCTTCACTCACGGATGCCGATGTCTTGCGCCGCTTCACACGCACCCGCGGCACTTGACGCCGCAATTCCGCATCTCGTCGCATTGCGATAGGCAGCGCTGACTGCCTGCGCGATCGTCGGGCCTCCACATCCAAAGAGGCCCTCATGAACAAGCTTCCTCTCCTCGCCACCGCCTTCCTCGCACCACTGGTCGCGGTGGCGGCCGACCTCCACGTGAGCGTCGTCGACGCCCCAACGGCGTCGACACCGCTTTACGTCGCCCTCTACGACAGCGCCCAGGCCTACGAAAGCAACAAGACGCTGGCCGCGCAGATCGTGCAGACGAACGCCGGCGCGGCCAAGGTCTCGTTCCCCGGCCTGGCGCCGGGGCGCTACGCGCTGCGCGTGTTCGCCGACGAGAACGGCAACGGCAAGCTCGACACCAACCTGATGGGCCTGCCCACCGAGCGCTACGGCTTCTCCAACGATGCCAAGGGCAACCGTGGGGCACCCGGCTTCGAGGCGGTGGCACTTCCGCTGAATGCCGATCTCCAGACCTTGATCCACCTGCGCTGAGGCCGGCCATGCAACGACGCGAACTCCTGCGCCTGCTGGCCATTGCGGGCGCGACACCCCTCCTCTCTCCACTGCTGGCCCACGGGGCCGCGGCTGACGACTGGCAGGCCGACTTCGAGGCCTCCGAGGCCCCGTGGAAGCTTGGCTTCGCCTCGGCGCCGGGCGACCTGCCGCTGGCGCCTGCCCAGGTGCGCGGGCGCTTTCCCGACGCAGTGGCCGGCACGCTCTACCGCATCGGGCCGGCCGGCCACGAACTGGGCGGCCACCGGTACCACCACTGGTTCGACGGCGACGGCATGGTGCAGCGGCTCGTCATCGAGGGGCGCCAGGTGCATCACCAGGGCCGCTATGTCGCCACGCCCAAGCGCGTGGCCGAGGTGCGCGCCGGCCGGCGGCTGACAGAGGCCTTCGGCACGGTGCCGCCGGGTGTCGAGCCGCCCACGTCGGCAGACAGCATCAATGTTGCGAACACCAGCGTCCTGCCGCTGCAGGGCGAGGTGCTCGCCTTGTGGGAAGGCGGCTCCGCCACGCGCATCGACGCGCGCACGCTTGACACCCTGGGCCCGAAGACCTGGCGCGCCGACCTCGCGGGCATGCCGTTCTCGGCCCATCCCAAGATAGACCCGGACGGCACGATCTGGAACTTCGGCGCTGGCGGCGGCCAGGGCCTGCTGGCGCTGTACGAGATCGCGCCCGAGGGCCGGCTGCGCCGCGCCGCCGTGATGCCGGTGGCCGACCTGCCGATGGTCCACGACTTTGCGGTGACCGAGCGGCACCTCGTCTTCCTGATGCCGCCGCTGGTCTACGGCAGGCAGGCCGATGGGCGCGCCGCCGGTACCAGCTTCCTCGATGCGCACGTGTGGCGGCCGGAGCTGGGCATGCGCGCGCTCGTCATCGACAAGAAGGACTGGGACAAGCGCCAGATGCTCACGCTGCCGGCGGGCTTCCTGTTCCATGTGGGCAACGCATGGGAAGAGGTCACGCCGGGCGGCACGCAGATCCATGTCGACTACGTGCGCTCGGAGGATGCGAGCTCGATCTTCACGACCAGCCGCGAACTGATGCGCGGGCGGCTGATGAAAAGCGCCGAACCCCGCCTGACCGTGGCCACCCTCGACCTCGGCACCGGCCGCGCCACGCAGAACGCGCTGGAACTCGACGCCGAGTTCCCGCGCATCGATCCGCGCCGCGTGGGGCTGCGCCATCGCAGCGTGGTGCATGCGACGCAGCAGATGAAGGGGCGGCCCGGCTTCGGCGCGATCGCGCGAACCGATGTAGAGACCGGGCGCTCGCAGCGCTTCGTCCATGGGCCGCAGGCGATGGTGGAGGAGCACGTCTTCGTGCCCGACGGCCGGGGGCCCGGCTGGATCGTGGGCACGGTGCTCGACCTGGCGCGGAGGAAGACGGTGCTGTCCTGCTTCGCGGCCGACCAACTGGCGGCAGGTCCGGTGGCGCAGGCGATCCTGCCCCGCGCCTTGCCGCTGGGATTGCACGGGGCTTTCGTACCGGCCTAGGTGAAATCTCTTAGATCTTTCGTGCTACACATACTGGTAGACGACACTCAGGGATGGCGGATGTACAACCTGTAGGTTCTCCTTTGTTTGGGGTGGGATATGCCAACTGCCTCGCCGCCGTTTCCCCCAGCTTCGGGCTTCAGGTGGATCGCCCTGTGGGCGCCACTGGTGATCACCGCCTGCGGCGGCGGCAGTGGGGACGCCGGCGTGGCAACGACAGGTTTGGCCGGCTCCGCGGCCGGCACGGCCGATACCTCCGCACCTGCCCCCGCCCCGGCTCCGAGCCCAGGCAATGGTGAGGGCGGGATGGCTCCGTCGGTCGCCGCAGTAGCGGCCCGCAGCGCTGAGCCCTCATCGCCCGCCGCTGGCAACAAAGCCGACGCCAAGACCTCGATCGTCCGAGCACGCAAGGCCGTCAAGACGCCCGAGGACATTGCCCGGCAGCGCGAACTGGAGCGGGACCGCCCCGCGCCGATCGACCGGGGCCGTGGTGCCGATGGCCCGCCCACGGCGACCACGAGCGCCATCACGAGCGCAGCCGCCGCGGCGGCGGCCGATGCCGTAGCGCCCGACATCGGTGGCCAGTGGGCCGCGCCCATCAGCTGGCCCATCAACGCCATCCATTCCGTGCTGACGCCCGACGGCAAGGTCATGAGCTATGGCACGGACCCGAGCGGCGCACAGGGGGCCCAGCTCTACTACGACGTCTGGACCCCGACCACCAACGCCCACAGCCTGCTGCAGCACAGCGTGCGCACCGACCTCTTCTGCACCGCCCAGACGGTGCTGCCGGCCGGGCAGGTGCTGATGGCCGGCGGCGACACGCGAGGGATCACGCCGGACAAGGTCAATGGGGGCGTGGCCGACGTCAACTTCTACGACCCGGTCTCCTCCACCATCACGGCCGGGCCGCCGATGGCCTATGCGCGCTGGTACGGCACCGCCGTTCCCCTGGCCGACGGCCGGGCGCTGATGCTGGCAGGCATCGACGGAGGCGGCGCCGGCTCCGGCGTGCCGGAGATCTACACGCCAGGGCAGGGCTGGCGCACGCTCTCTGCCATTCCCAACTGGCCGGGCGACTGGTTCTATCCACGCGCCGTGCTGGCGCCCAATGGCCGCGTGGTGGTGGCCAGCAGCAACCAGATGTTCAGCATCAACACCGAGGCGCCCACCATGGGGCCCATCGGCACGCTGCCGAAGTTCCTCAACTGGGTGCTGCCCTGGGCGTTGTTCGACCGCGGCAAGATGCTGATGGTGGCGGACGACGGCAGCGCGGTGGTGGTCGACATCAACGGGCGCACGCCGGTCGTCAGCACTGTCGCGGGCCCCGGCCCCAACCGCGAGTGGGGCACGGCCACCGTGCTGGCCGACGGCAAGGTGCTGGTCACCGGCGGCTCGGCGCAAGAGAACGAGCTGATCGACACCGCCTTCACGGCCCTGCTCTGGAACCCCGCCACCGGCCAGTGGACCACCGGCAATGCGGCGCAGAAGGCGCGGCTCTACCACTCCACGGCCATGCTGCTGCCCGATGCCACGGTACTGTCGGTCGGCGGCGGCTCGCCCGGCCCAGTGCTGAACCTCAATGCCGAGATCTATTCGCCGCCCTACCTTTTCGACGGCAGCGGGCAGCGCGCGGCGCGCCCGATCATCAACACGGCCCCGGGGCAGCTGAACCTCGGCACCGACTTCCAGATCAGCGTTGTCTCGTCGCAGTCGATTCAGCGCGTGACGCTGGTGCGCACGGGCGCGGTGACGCACTCGACCGACTTCGGGCAACGCTTCCTCGATCTGCCCTTCACCCAGGCTGCCGGAAGCTCCACGGTCGACGTCACCCTCAACGAAAGCCCGAACATCCTGCCTACCGGCTACTACATGCTGTTCGCGATCGACAACGCCGGCGTGCCCTCGATCGCGAAGATCCTGAAGGTGCAAGGTGGCTGGACGAAGGTGGCCGACCAGGGCCACACCTTCACGCTGCCGGCTTCTACCGTCGTGCAGTTCGGGCAAGGCGGAAACTGGACGCAGAAGACCGTCAACGGCGACGTGAGCTGCAGGAGCGAGTTCTTCGGGATGAATCCGGCGCCGAACGTCGCCAAGACCTGCCATGTGCTGGCGCCCAAGGCCGCCGGCGTGACGACGGGCAGCCAGCTGACGACCGGCGACCGCACCGTGGCCGCGCAAGGCGCCGCCTTCAACACGACGAGCGCGACCTTGGTGAGCTACGGGGTGGATTCGCGCTGGGTGGACAAGGTCGTGACCGGCGCGGGCTCCTGCAACACCTCTTTCTTCGGGACCGATCCCGCGCCCGGCGTGACCAAGTCCTGCGTGGCGGACACGGGGACTGCGGCGCCACCTGCCCCCGCCCCTGCACCCGCCCCTGCGCCTGCGCCCGCCCCTGCCCCCGCCCCTGCCCCCGCCCCTGCGCCGGCCCCTGCACCAGCGCCTGCTCCCGTGCCGTCCGGCGCGACGCTGGCCACCGAAGGCGGCACCTTTACCGTGGCGAACTCGACCCTGGTGGCGTATGGCGCGGATACCCGCTGGGTACAGAAGGCAGTCAGTGGCACCGTACCCTGCACCAACGCTTTCTTCGGCACCGACCCGGCGCCTTTCGTGGTGAAGTCGTGCAGGCTGACGACTGCTGCACCTGCACCTGCACCTGCGCCCGCGCCTGCACCTGCGCCCGCACCTGCACCTGCGCCCGCGCCTGCACCTGCACCTGCGCCCGCGCCTGCACCTGCACCCGCGCCTGCGCCTGCGCCTGCACCCGCGCCTGCACCTGCACCCGCGCCTGCGCCTGCACCCGCGCCTGCACCTGCACCCGCGCCTGCGCCTGCACCCGCGCCTGCACCTGCACCGTAAGCGTTCCGCGAACCCATCTTTCATCTCACCGTTGAAGCTGCGAACCTCGGGTCTTCGCAATCAACGAACGAGACGAGGTGGACATGGATCGACAGCAGATGGAACGGTGCCTGGAGCAAGTGGCGGCGTATCGTGCCTCTGGCCAGAAGGCGCAGGTATGGGCCGAGGCCAACGGGGTGCCAGCGGGAACGCTGCAAAGCTGGTGCGCACATGCGCGGCGCTGGCAGGCGCGGCTCGACGGCGTCAGCCCTGAGCCCTCGCCAGCCGCCAGGCCGAGCGGCTTCGTGGCCGCCCGCGTGGCGCCTGGTGCCGCATCGACATCGGTGCGCGTCGAATTGAACGTGGGAGGCACCCGGCTCGATCTGCATTGGCCGCTGGCGCACACGCGTGAACTCGCTTCGCTGCTGCGGGAGTTCGGCCGATGATTCGCATCGACGTCATCTGGCTGGCGCTTGGCGCGGCCGACCTGCGCGGGGGCATCGACACGCTGTTGGCCCAAGTGGTGCGCGGCTTCGCGCTGGGCGCGCAAGCCCACCACGCCTACGTGTTTGCCAACCGCCGCGCCGACCGGCTCAAGGTGCTGGTCTACGACGGCGCGGGCATGTGGCTGTGCACCCGGCGGCTGCAAGCGGGCAGCTTCGCCTGGCCGCGCCAGGACACGGGGTCACTTCAACTCACGCGCGAGCAGTTCGACTGGCTCGTCGCGGGCCTGCCGTGGCAGCGCCTGGGCAGCGCGCAGCCGCAGTCGATCACGGTGGTCTGAATGCGCTCGATTCGAGGTCGGGATTTGCGCGTTTGTCTATTGGAGAAAGTCATGCCTCGCGCGCACGCGCGCGCGAGGCATGATGGCGGCCATGCTCGAAGGCCCGGACACCCACACGATCGATGCGCCGGGCGCACTGGATTCGATGCAGGAGCTGCGCGATGTGATCGGGCGCATGCAAGGCGAGCTGAAGTTCAAGCAAACCAGGATCGAGGCGCTGAACTTCGAGATCGCGCGGCTGAAGCGCTGGCGCTTCGGCTCCTCCAGCGAGAGCCTGGAGACGAGCACGCAGGCGGTGCTGTTCGATCAGATCCTGGCCGACACGGCGCTGGAAGACCGCGCCGCCCAGCAAGACCAGAAGCCACCGGTAGCGCCACCCCGGGCCAAAGGCCAGGCGGTGCGCCAGGCGCTGCCGGCGAGCCTGCCGCGCATCGATCACCATCACGAGATCGAGCAGACCCACTGCGAGTGCGGCCAGCCCTTCAAGCGCATCGGCCAAGAAGTCAGCGAGCAGCTCGATTGCGTGCCGGCCCAATTCTTCGTGCTGCGCCATATCCGCGGCAAGTACGCCTGCACGTGCTGCCAGACGATCCAGGCCGCGCCGATGCCCGCGCAGATCATCGACAAAGGCATCCCCGCGCCGGGCCTGCTCGCGCAGGTGGTGGTGGCCAAGCACGACGATCACTTGCCGCTGTACCGGCAGGAAGAGATCTACGCGCGCTCTGGCGTGCACATCCCGCGCTCGAGCATGGCCCAGTGGATCGGCATCTGCGGGGTGCGTCTGGCACCGCTGGCCGATGCACTGAAGGGCTTCATCCTCAGCCACGGTGTGATCCACGCCGACGAGACGCCGGTGTCGCTGCTGGCGCCGGGGCGCGGCAAGACCAAACGGGCCTACGTCTGGGTCTACCGCACGACCAACTTCGTGGCCCAGCGCGCGGTGCTGTTCGACTTCACCGCCAGCCGCGCCGGCGAACATCCGCGGCGCGTGCTGCGAGGCTTCGGCGGCACGCTGGTCAGCGACGATTACAGCGGCTATTTTGGGCTTCAGGCGCAAGGCGTCAGCGCCGCACTATGCTGGGCCCACGCGCGGCGCAAGCTGTTCGAGGCGCACGAGTTCAACGCCAGCCAGATCGCCGGCCAGGCGGTGGCGCTGATCGCAAAGCTGTACGAGGTCGAGCGCGAGGCGCGCGAACTCGAACCCCAGGCACGGTGGCTGCTGCGCCAGCAACGCTCCAGGCCCATCGTCCAGGCCCTGCACCTCTGGCTGACCGGGCAGCGCCAGAAGCTGGCCAATGCCGACGTGACGGCCAAGGCGATCGATTATTCGCTGAGCAATTGGCGCGCGCTCACGCGCTACCTGGACGACGGCGACGTCCCAATCGACAACAACGCGGCGGAGAACGCGGTGCGCCCGCTGTGCGTTGGCCGCAAGAATTGGCTTTTTGTAGGCTCGCAGCAGGCCGGCGAGCGCGCTGGCGTGGTCATGAGCCTGATCGAGTCGGCCAAACTAAACGGGCACGATCCCTGGGCCTACCTCAAGGACGTCTTCGAGCGTCTGCCCACGCTCAAGCAGCGCGACCTCGCGCAGCTGCTGCCGCACAACTGGCGGCCTGCCACCGACATCGCCGTGCCAAACGCGGCGCTCGCCGCCGCCGCGTAGAACCATCCTTCAACACGCCGTCATCGACGGCGCAAGGGTGTCGTTCGCGGAACGCTTACCCTGCACCCGCGCCTGCGCCTGCACCCGCGCCTGCGCCTGCACCTGCACCCGCGCCTGCGCCTGCGCCTGCGCCTGCGCCTGCACCCGCGCCCGCGCCCGCGCCCGCGCCTGCACCGGCACCGCCTCCATCCGGAGCGACCCTGGCCGTCGAAGGTGGCACCTTTACGGTGTCCAGTCCAACGCTGGTGGCTTATGGCGCCGACACGCGCTGGGTACAGAAGACAGTCAGCGGCACGGTGCCCTGCACCAATGCCTACTTCGGCACCGACCCGGCGCCCTTCGTGATGAAGTCCTGCAGGCTGGCGTCCGCACCTGCACCTGCACCTGCACCCGCACCCGCACCCGCACCTGCGCCCGCGCCCGCGCCCGCGCCCGCGCCCGCGCCCGCGCCTGCGCCTGCGCCCGCGCCCGCACCCGCGCCTGCGCCCGCGCCTGCACCCGCACCAGCCCCGCCGCCGTCCGGCATGACCCTGGCCACCGAAGGCGGCACCTTCACCGTGTCGAGCCCGACCCTGGTGGCCTATGGCGCTGGCACACGCTGGGTACAGAAGACGGTCAACGGCACGGTGCCCTGTACCAACGCGTTCTTCGGCACAGACCCGGCGCCATTCGTCGTCAAGTCTTGCCGGGTCGTCTGAGCCAGGCCTTCAGGCGTCAAAGCGCGCGCCCTGCGCGAGCGGCAGGTGCGCTCTGGGTCAGGCATCCGGGACGACGCGCGGCACCGGATCGAAATAGGTGAACAGGTTGGGAATCGGCAAGGCCAGGTTCGAGTACGAAAAGGACACGCTGACGTCCAGCGCGCGCACCTGGTGCCACCAGCCGAGCGGCAGGAAGATCGTCTCGCCCGGCCAGACCACGACCTCGAGTACGCGCACACCTTGGAACAAGGGAAACCGCCTCAGGTCGACAGCATCCAGGTCGATGGGGCTGAAGACGCCATTCGAGTTGTACAGCCGCGGCCCCTGCAAAGGCGAGATGAGGCGCCAGCGCTTGCGCCCGACGACCTGCGTGTGGAACAGCATCAGCGTGTCGTGGTGCAAGGGAGTCACGGTGCCGGCCGGCCCGAACCAGAACGACGAGCGCTCAGCCAGTTCGGTGCGACTGCAGCACGGCGGCAGGCGGCCGATGTCATCCAGCAGAGGCGCGAAGTCGGGCCGCCGCAAGGCTTCGTTGTTGGCAGTGAGGTAGTAGTCGTTCGTTTCGCCGCCCGCCACCACCTGGTCGACGAAATCGCCGAGGCGAACGTTTCGCCGATGTGCCGCCTTGTCTTCCTCGTAGCGAGAGTTCGCGTTGCGTTCGGTCTGCACCTCGACATCGAGATGGCCGAATCGCTCTTTCAGGTAGTCCGGCGACCATCGCTGCATCGCGGGCCAGTCCCGCGTATGCCCCGTGAGCACCAGCGGCCGGCAGCCTCGCACATAGCGCTCGATGAACTCCTCCTCGCTGACCGACACGCGCTTGTCCACGATGCCGTACATCGGGTCGATTTCCCAGAGCAGCTGCAGGTTGGCCAGCGTCGACTCGAGCTTGCGCAGCTGCTGCGCCCGGCCCTCGGCCGCGATGTAGACGGCGTTGCCGGGCACGAGTTCAATCAACTCCGCGCCGGCTTGCGCATCGAGGCCGGCAGCGATCATGGACGCCAGCACCGATTCCGGGGTGCAGCCGCGCAGCAACTGCTCGGCGGTCCATCGCAGCCATTCGGGCGTCAACGGCGTGCCCGCCGGCGCCAGCGGTGCGTTCTCGGCCTGGCTCCCGGGCGGGCGTGGCGGAGCGGGGGGCTTGGGTGGATTCATGCGGAGACCTCCTGCGTTCTCTGGCGTTGTCGATTGTGGGCCGAAGCGGTGATCCCTAACGCTGCCACCATTCCTCGCCGAAGTGCCCCTGCAGGAAAGCCACGAAGCTCGACACCTTTCCCGGCACCAGCTTGGGCGACGGAAAGACCGCGTGGATCTCCTGCTCCGGCAATGCATGCCCTGGCAGCACCTCCACCACCTTGCCCGCCGACAGCGAGTCGCTCGCCACGTAGCGCGGCATCAGCGCGATGCCCAGCCCCTCGCGTGCTGCGGCCAGCACCGCCGAGAGGTTGTTGGAGCGCAGGCGGCCGGTGACGGGTACTGTCACCGGCTCGCCCTTGGGCGTGTGCATGCGCCAGACATCGTCGCCGACGACGCTGCTGTAGATCAGCGCCACGTGCGCGCTCAGGTCCTGCGCGCGCTTCGGCGCGCCGTGCTTCTTCAGGTAACCCGGCGCCGCCACGATCACCCACGGGTTCATGCCGAGGAAGCGAGCGCCCAGCGAGGAATCGGCGAGCTTGCCCATGCGCACCGCGACGTCGATGCCCTGCGCAATCAGGTCCACGTAGCGGTCCTCGAAGCTCAGGTCCACCTGCACCTGCGGATGGCGCGCCATGTACTCGAGCGCCAGCGGCACCACCACGCGGCGGCCGAAGGCGACCGACGTGCCGATGCGCAGCAGGCCCTGCGCCTGGGAGTCGCGCCGGCGCACGACGTGCTCGGCCTCCTCTGCCTCGCGCACGATGATCTTGCACTTGTCGTAGTACAGCGAGCCCGCTTCGGTGAGGCTCACGCCCCGCGTGTTGCGGTTGAGCAGGCGCACCTTCAGCCGCGCTTCGGTGGCCGCGACCTGCTTGGTGACAGTGGGCTGGGTGGTGTTGAACTCGCGCGCGGCCTTGGAGAAGCTGCCCGTCTCCACCACGCGAACGAACATTTCCATTGCCAGCAGTCGGTCCATGGCCGGATCGTATCGAGTTATTCCACTGCGGAATAGCTTTTATGGTCCGGTGCCGCCTTCTGCCCGAAGCCCCGAATTCCTACAGTGCAGGCATCCCAAGGAGACTTCACATGGCAAAGATGACCGCGGCCCAAGCCGCCGTACTGGTGATGGAAAAGGAAGGCGTGACGCAGGCCTTCGGCGTGCCCGGCGCCGCCATCAATCCGCTCTACTCAGCCCTGCGCAAGCACGGCAGTATCGGCCACATCCTGGCCCGCCACGTCGAGGGCGCCTCGCACATGGCCGAGGGCTATACCCGGGCGGTGGCCGGCAACATCGGTGTGTGCATCGGCACCTCGGGGCCGGCCGGCACCGACATGATCACCGGGCTCTACTCGGCCTGGGCGGACTCCATTCCGATCCTCTGCATCACCGGCCAGGCGCCGCGCGCCCGGCTCTACAAGGAAGATTTCCAGGCCGTGGACATCGAGTCCATCTCCAAGCCGGTCACCAAGTGGTCGGTCACCGTACGCGAGCCGGGCCAGGTCCCGCAGGTGTTCCAGCAGGCCTTCCACCTGATGCGCTCGGGCCGTCCGGGACCGGTGCTGATCGACCTGCCCTTCGACGTGCAGATGGCGCAGATCGAGTTCGACATCGACACGTACCAGCCGCTCACGCCCTACAAGCCGGCTGCCACTCGCGCCCAGATCGAGAAGGCGATCGCGATGCTGAATGCCGCCGAGCGCCCGCTGATCGTGGCCGGCGGCGGCATCATCAATGCCGATGCGAACGACCTGCTGGTGCGCTTCGCCGAAGCGACGGGCGTGCCGGTGATTCCTACCCTGATGGGCTGGGGCACGATCCCGGATGACCATCCGCTGATGGCCGGCATGTGCGGCCTGCAGACCAGCCACCGCTACGGCAACGCGACGATGCTCGCATCCGACTTCGTGCTGGGCATCGGCAACCGCTGGGCCAACCGCCACACCGGCTCGGTCGACGTCTACACCAAGGGCCGCACCTTCGTGCATGTGGACATCGAGCCCACGCAGATCGGCCGCGTGTTCACGCCCGACTTCGGCATTGTTTCGGACGCAAAAGCCGCATTGCAGCTCTTCGTCGAAGTCGCCGAGGAGATGAAGGCAAAAGGCCAGCTCCCGAGCCGCCGCGAATGGGCCGGCCAGTGCCTGGAGCGCAAGAGGACGATGCTGCGCAAGACCAACTTCGCGGACGTGCCGATGAAGCCGCAGCGCGTCTACCAGTGCATGAACCGCAACTTCGACAACGACACCTGCTATGTGAGCACGATCGGGCTGTCGCAGATCGCGGCGGCGCAGTTCCTGCACGTCTACAACCCGCGCCACTGGATCAACTGCGGCCAGGCCGGCCCGCTGGGCTGGACCATTCCCGCCGCGCTCGGCGTGCGTGCCGCGGACCCGTCGCGCAAGATCGTCGCGCTCTCGGGCGACTACGACTTCCAGTTCATGATCGAGGAGCTGGCCGTGGGCGCGCAATTCAAGCTGCCGTACATCCACATCGTGGTCAACAACTCCTACCTCGGGCTGATCCGCCAGGCGCAGCGCGGCTTCGAGATGGACTACTGCGTGCAGTTGGGCTTCGAGAACATCAACGCCACCGAGCAGAGCGGAATCGAACGCGACTACGGGGTCGATCACCTGAAAGTGGTCGAGGGCCTGGGCTGCAAGGCGCTGCGCGTCTACAAGCAGGAAGAGATGAAACCCGCGATCGAGCGCGCCGAGCAGCTGATGGCCGAGTTCGGCGTGCCGGTGGTGATCGAGGTGATGCTGGAGCGCGTGACCAACATCGCGATGGGCACCGAGATCGATGCCATCAACGAATTCGAGGCGCTGGCCGAGAGCGCCGAGGATGCGCCGACTGCCGTCGCCGCCGCAATGCTCGATTGATTCAGAGGAGACCCACGAGATGCCGCGTTTCGCCGCCAACCTGACGATGCTCTTCACCGAGCTGCCCTTCATGCAACGCTTCGAGGCTGCTGCCAAGGCCGGCTTCAAGGCCGTCGAATACCTGTTCCCCTACCCCTTCGACAAGAAGGAGCTCACCGCCGCGCTCCGCGCCAACGGCCTGCAGCAGGTGCTGCACAACCTGCCCGCCGGCAATTGGGAAGGCGGCGAGCGCGGCATCGCCTGCCACCCGGACCGGGTGGGCGAGTTCCGCGAGGGCGTGGGCATGGCCATCGCCTACGCCACTGCGCTGGGCTGTCCCAAGCTCAACTGTCTGCTGGGCAAGTTGCCTGCCGGCGTAAGCGCCGAGGACGCGCGCCAGGTGGCGGTGGAGAACCTGCGCTTCGCCGCTCGCGAGCTGCAGAGCGCCGGGATCATGCTGCTGATCGAGCCGGTCAACCACTTCGACATTCCGGGCTTCTTTCTCACGCGCACGGAGCAGGCGCTGTCGATCATCGACGAAGTGGGTTCGGCCAACCTGCTGCTGCAATACGACATCTACCACGCGCAGCGCATGGAAGGCGAACTGGCTGCCACGATCACGAAGAACATGGCCCGCATCGGCCATATCCAGCTGGCCGACAACCCCGGCCGCGGCGAGCCGGGCACGGGGGAGATCAACTATCCGTGGCTCTTCAAGCACATCGATGGTGCCGGCTACACCGGCTGGATCGGTTGCGAATACAAGCCGAAGAGCGACACCCTCGAAGGCCTCGGCTGGCGGACCACCCTCGCCGACTAACGACAGACAGACAGACAGACAAGACAAGGAATTCATCGCATGTCCGCTACGACATCCCAGAAGATCGGCTTCATCGGCCTCGGCATCATGGGCGCGCCCATGGCGGGGCATTTGCTCGACGCCGGCCATACGCTCTTCGTCCACACGCACGGGCCCGCGCCCGAGCCCTTCAGCTCGCGCGCCACCGTGTGCAGTTCGGCGGCGGATGTGACGAAGCAGGCCGACGTGGTCTTCATCATGGTCCCCGACACGCCCGATGTGGAGAAGGTGCTGTTCGGCGACAAGGGCGTGGCTTCGGCATTGAAGGGCTCGCAAGGCGGCCCTGCGGGCCGCGTGGGCAAGACCGTGGTGGACTGCAGCTCCATCGATCCGATCGCGACCAAGGGCTTCGCGCAACGCATCGAGGAACTGGGTTGCGGCTATGTCGATGCGCCGGTCTCGGGCGGCGAGGTGGGCGCCAAGGCGGCCACCCTGACCATCATGTGCGGCGGCGACGAGGGCGTCTTCGGCCGCGTGAGGCCCCTGCTCGAGAAGATGGGCAAGAACGTCACGCTGGTCGGCGCCGCGGGAGACGGCCAGGTGTGCAAGGTGGCCAACCAGATCATCGTGGCGCTCAACATCGCGGCCGTCGGCGAGGCACTGGTCTTCGCCAGCAAGGCCGGCGCCGACCCGGCGAAGGTGCGGCAGGCGCTGATGGGCGGCTTCGCCTCCTCGCGCATCCTCGAGGTGCATGGGGAACGGATGATCAAGCGCACCTTCGCGCCGGGCTTCCGCATCTCGCTCCACCAGAAGGACCTGAACCTCGCGATGCAGAGCGCGCGGTCGCTGGGCGTCGCGCTGCCGCAGACCGCCGGCGCGGCGCAGCTCATGAATGCCTGCGCGGCGCTGGGGCATGGGCAAGACGATCATTCGGCTTTGGTGCTGGCGCTGGAGGCCTTGGCGCAACATCCGGTGGCGCGCGGGGACTGAGCGTGCATGCGACGGCGCCACAGGAAGTGCGCCGTCGTTTCGCGACATTTTTGTGACAATTTTTGACCGGATCGTTACTTTTGGTTAGACATCGCCTTCCCCAATCAACCGGAAGGTCGTCAGATGCTCCCCAGCGGAATCCACATTCCAAACAGCGCCTCGTCACACTATCTGAATCCAGCGCAGACGACGCACGATCCCAGGCCTCTGAATCAGAACAGGAATCCTCCGACTCGACCACCCGGGGTCCCGACGCTCGCCCTCGCAGAGCTCCGGCAGCAGTTCCAGCAAACGAGGCCGCTCCACCACCCGAATCAGGCCAGGCAATCGTCATTGCCTTTGATCCGTCGCATTGTCGCGAAAGACCTGACCCGTGCCCTCACGAGGGCACAACGGGCTCTGCCCGAAGACGATATCGCGGCAGCGGGCGCGATCATCGCCCGTGCACAAGGCCTGATCGATTCCTCGAGCGACGACACGCCGGATCTTCCAGACGATCAAAAGGAGTTGCGCGCTGATATCGAGCACGTGATGGCCTGCATGCAGGAAGCCGTGGCGGAACATCCGGGGGACACCCCCGATGCCCAGCAGCAGCGGCGCTGCCTGCTGATCGACTGCCTGTGCGCTGTCTTTCGCAACGACTTCAAAAGCGACGCCGGACGATGGGCCGCCAATGTAGCCAATGTGTCAGCGCGCACCGGCCTGGTCGTGACCCTGAGCACTCTCATGCGCGACGCAGTCGCCTTCGAGGTGAGCCAATCCGACGCGCTAGGTGAAAGCGCGCTGAGCATCTCGAGCATCTTGGCGATCGCCATTGCACCTACCCTCAACGTGCTGGGCGGCATTCTCTCCGGCGGCCTGGGCACGGCCAATCGCACCAGCGTCATCTCGCGCCTGGTCCTGGGCGTCTTCAACCTCGGCGTCACTCTGGCCTGCTACCAGACGGGCACGCTGGAGGCATATGGAAGAACCATGAGCCCGTTCGTTTGCTACAGCCTCGCTCGCGATACATGCAACTACTTCTTCCCTCTCAGGGACAACCTCACATCGCTTCCGAAGCGCGCGGCTTTCGCATCGGGGGCGATCTATTCCTTGTTCCAATCTCTTGGTGGAATGGGGATGGGCATGGCATTTCCCCTTGCAGGTGCCAGCGGCCTCCCTCGCGCAGTCGGCGACGAGGCAAGTGCCGCAGCCGCACTCCATCTTCCTCACTCTCTTGGCCACTCCGTGACGAACTCCTTGCTGGAAATCGAGGACGACCTTGTTTTCGGGGCCTTCGCGAGATGGTTCGGCAGGGCCCGCGCAGACACTTCGAGCATTCAGGAGGAAGGCTTCCATGCGCGCTACATCGAAGAGCTGAGCACCTTCGCCAAGGAACTGCTGGACACGCCTGCCGAGCAGCGCGAGCAACTGATCAACTCGAAGAATTTCGATTTGTATGGGCGAGAGATCCAGCGGCTGGACGACGCGGGTGAGGACGCCCTCGACGATGCACAAAAGCAGTATTTGAAGCGTCTTCGAAGAGAACTGGATGTCTATAAGAAAACCAAGACATTGGACCGGCAGTGGCTTTCATTGGACCTGGACTGCAACATCTTTTCTTTTGAAGAGCTAGAGGGCATGGCAAATACCGAACGAGAGCTTGGCGTTTATAGAAAAACGCGAGAGCTGGACCGACTGCAGAAGCTGGCTCCGAATCAGTTCAAAACAAGCCGGCAAATGGAGTACTTGGCAGCGCTCGAGACAGACGTGGAAAAAGATGAAGAAGAATTGAAGCAAATCGAACAACCTGGACAACCGATTTCATTGGAGGAGGAAGTCCAGAAAACAGAGCGCCGAGCACATCTTCTCTCCGCACGTGACCGCCCCGATCCATTGCATCCAAGACTACGGCCAATACCCAGTCTGAAGCGCGACGCGCAGAAGACGCCGGATTTCACTTGCTTTGATCAGATGATCAGGCAAACCACCGGTCTGTTGGCGAACGCCCAGGCCTTGACACACCAGACACGCGACCAGATCGTGCAGGAAATTTTTGTGGACGCGTTCCTGCGAGCCTATTTCCCGGGCGTGCTCACGCCCGTGGAGTTCGCCGTCCTGGCTTCGCTCGACAACGAAGATTCGAAGACTGTTCCCTCCGAACGCAAGCAGACCTTTGTCCAGGAAGTTGCCGAAACGAGGCGTGAAGCCTCCGATGGATATCGCGTCCATGCCGAATTTCGCTCGTTCGGTGAGATGTCATGGACCGAGCTGTTCGAGAGCTTCGGCAGGCAACTCCTTCTCACCGATGCCGGGCGCCAGAACGTGTTTGCGAACGTCGTGGGCACGTCGATATTGCTGGACCCCTGGGTCCAACAGAACTTCGACGAAAGGACGCAGTTGCTGATCGGGGGGCTGATCGTCGGGATCTGCATCTTCGTAGTCTACGCACCGCTATACCTCCTGCACACGGAAGGTGCTTCACCGGGGCGGCGGGTCGAGCGGCCGGGAGGCCAAGGCGGCTTTCCTCCTCTTCGGCGCGAAGAGGAACTGAGAGAAGTCCTGACACCGAGGACCGATGGGAGAAACATGACGCGGCGCGACGAGCGCGCCATCAGCGAAGCGATGACCGAGTACGAACCCGATTCCGACTCGCCATCGGATGACGACATCGAACTCGGAAGAATCCCGACGCCCCGGATATTCGCGGAATAGGTTCGCGACCGCCGGGCGCGGGCCCTACCCCGCCCGGCAGTTCCCGAATTCGCAACGCACGGCCATCGTCTGGCCGTTGTTGCAGGGGATGCTGTGGCGCTCGTAGCCAGGGCCCTTGTCGACCAGCGTAGCCATCGGCAGCACGCTGCAGCGGCGGGCCTTGGCGAACTGCTCGGCGCTGTAGGTGTCGCGGCCGGTGCTTCGCAGTGCGGGCTGGGCAAAGCGCTGGCCCGGCGGCACCCAGGTCACGCGCACGCTGGGGTCGGTGTTGACGTAGCCCCTCTGCGCCAGGCAGTTGACCATGGCGGTTTCCTGCCTGGCATGCCAGACGCGGCGCTCGGGCGTGTAGACGGCCTTCTGGAAAGCGTAAAGGCCGCCGACCACAGCAACGCCGCTCAGCGTCGGAATGCCGGCCATCCAGCCGGCGCCGACCACGCCGGTGTCGATCACGGCGAGTGCGTCGTCATGCTGGCTGGCGCGGAACGGGATGGTGGCGGCCGAGGCGCGGCACCGGGCCAGGTCCTGTTCGTAGGCCGCAGGGTCGTTGGCAGGCGCCTGAACGGCGGGGACGTAGTCCGCGCCGGAACCTGAACCGGGGCCCTGGTTGGGGCGGGTCGCGCAGCCGGCCACCAGGGCGGCGATGCAGAAGATGCTCAGCAGTCTTTTCATGGATGTCCTCGACGGTCCTCTACTCCGCCGTCGATTGAATCACACAAATAGTTACTTTCCCAAGCGACTTTTGCCACGCCGGGGCGCCCGCGCCACACGCCCCCGGGGCCTCAGCCGCGGGCCTTGCGCCAGGAGTTCTTGAGCTGGATGTGGCCGTCGCGGAAAGTGAAGTGGTCGCAGCCGTTGGTCTCGACGCGGACGCCGTCGCTGGCGCGGGTGCCCACGAAGGTCCATTCGGAGACGCCCCGATCGCCGGCGATGAAGTGCCGCGCGCCAAGCCACTGGGCGTCGGGATAGTCGTGCCACACGCGGCTGAAGCCTTCGCGCACCGCCTGCGGCCCCACGAAGCGGGTGCCGCAGGCCTCGGGGCCGGCGCTGGCCTCGAAGACGCAGTCGTCGGTCATGAAATGCATGAGGGTGTCGATGTCGTGGCGGTTCCACGCGTCGGCAAAGGCCTGGAGAAAGGATTCAGTCATTTGCGGTCTCCTCGTTCATGGGTCGCCGAGGGCGCTGCGCAGGAGAATTGCCATCGCACCCTCGACGGTGGCAGGCCGTGCCGATCGTACAGGGCGCAGCCTCGACGCGGAGCTTCGGCGACGAGCGTACCGGCAGCGCCTGATCGGAACCCTTAGGATCGACCGCTTTGGCCTGATGCTTTCCGCCGCTCTCTTCTGCCTGGTCGTCGCCATCAGCGACGGCGACACCCTCAAGGTCCGCTGTGGCGAGCCCGGCGCCTTTCGCCAGCTCACCGTGCGCCTGCATGCCATCGATGCGCCCGAGCTGAACCAGCCCTTCGGACGGCGCGCCAAGCAGGCGCTGTCGCAGTTCACCTACCTCAAGACGGCGCGGCTGGACTGCGAGCACGACGAAGACCGCTATCAGCGGCGCGTGTGCCGCGTGCAGGTTGCACCGAACTCCTGCACCGACGCCCGCTGCGCGAAAACGCTGGACGCGGGCCTTGCGATGCTCACTGTGGGCATGGCCTGGTGGTCACGTGCCTATGCCGACGAACAAAGCCGCACCGAGCGCAGCCGGTACGAGTTCGCCGAGGTCGAGGCGAAGGCCAAGCGCGCCGGCCTGTGGGCCGATCGCCGGCCGGTGCCACCTTGGAGGTGGCGCGCCGAACATCCGCGCCCCCGCTGAAGCGCGGACGGCGTGCGTTTGCGCCTCCACCAGCGCCCACTGTCCTCAGGCGGCCTCGTTCTGGGGCGCCGCTGCAATCGAACGGGCCACCACCCGGTCGATGCGCTTGCCATCGAGCGCCACGATCTGGAAGCGCCAGCCCTCGCAATCGATCTCCTCGTTGACTTCGGGCAGGTGGCCGGCCACGAAGATCAACAGCCCGGCCACCGTGTTGTAGCGGCCGCGGTCCTCGTCAGGCAGCTCGCGGATGCCCAGGCGCGCACGCAGCTCGGCCACGGGCATCAGCCCGTCGAGCTCCCACACGCCATCGGGGCGCTTCTGAGCCCACGCGTCGCCCTGGGTAGCCGTCTGCAGCTCGCCGGTGATGGCTTCGAGCAGGTCGCCCGGCGTCATCAAGCCTTGCACCACGCCGTACTCGTCCACGACGAACACCAGGCGCGCGGCTCGCGCTCGGAACTGTTCGAGCAGCTCCATGCCGGTGAGGGTCTCGGGCACGAAGACCGCCGGCTGTGCTTCGTCCTCGATGGCGCCCGCATGTGCCAGGCCCAGCGCCAGCAGTCGTGCCACGCTGATGGTGCCCACGACGTCGTCCAGCGAACCGCGGCACACCGGGTACCACGAATGGATCTCGTCGCGCACCGCGTCCACCGACACCTTCCGAAGGGCCTCCTCGACGCTGGCGGAAGCTTCCAGCCAGTCGATGTCGGCGCGCGGAACCATCAGCGAGCTGAGGCGCCGGTCGTCCAGGTGGAACACGTTGCGGACCATCTGGTGCTCGTGCATCTCGATGACACCGGCGTCAACGCCCTCCTCCAGGCTCGCAGAGATCTCCTCCTCGGTCACCAAGCGGCCGGCGTTCAGGTCGATGCGCAGCAGCTTCAGCGTCGTGGCCGTGGCGCCCGACAGGAGCAGCACGAAGGGCTTGGCGGCGGCGGCCAGCATGTGCATGGGGCGTGCGACGTGTCGTGCCACCGGCTCCGGATAGAGCTGACCGATGCGCTTGGGCACCAGCTCGCCGAAGATGATGGTGAAGAAGGTGATGCAGCTCACCACCACGGCGGTGGACACGAAGCTGGCGGCGCCCGGGCCCATGCCGACGCCCTCCATCCAGATCGCCAGCGGGCCGGCGAAGGCAGCCTCTCCGACGATTCCGCTCAGCATGCCGATCGACGTGATTCCGATCTGCACGGTGGAGAGGAACTGCGTTGGGGATTCCATCAGGGTCAGCGCTGCCGCGGCGCCCGGATCACCCGTTTCGGCCAGCGCGGCCAGACGGGCCCGGCGGCTGGTGGACAGGGCCATTTCGGACATTGCGAACAACGCATTGAGCGTGGTCAACAAGGCCAGCAGAAGAACATCCATGGAGGGGGGGAGAGAATGGGGACCCATGGCACTTTACTTGATCGGCGACGTGCAGGGCTGCGATGAACCCCTGGCGCGTCTCCTCGACCACATCGACTTTTCCCCCAGCCGCGATCAGCTCGTGCTGCTGGGCGACCTGGTCAACCGCGGCCCGGACTCGCTTGCTGTCCTGCGGCGCATTCAGCGCCTGGACGGGGCCGCGCAGAGCCTGCTCGGCAACCACGACCTGCACCTCCTGGGCGTGGCCCAGGGCGCGCGCAAGCACGGCCGCAAGGACACGCTGGACGAGGTGCTGGCCGCACCCGACCGGGAGGCCCTGGTCGATTGGCTCCGTCGGCAACCCATGGCATTGCACCGCCAACTGGCCGATGGCGAGCTGCTGATGGTGCATGCGGGCGTGCTGCCGCAATGGAGCCTTTCGGACACGCTGGGGCTGGCGTCGGAGCTCGAGTCGGTGCTGCGCGGGCCCGCCTGGACCGAGTTCCTGCAGACCATGTATGGCAACGAGCCCGCGCAATGGAGCGATGCGCTCAGCGGCAGTGCACGCCTGCGCGTCATCGTGAACGCGCTGACGCGGCTGCGTTTCTGCAGTGCGGAGGGCGTGATGGAGTTCGAGACCAAAGACGGGTCAGCGGCCGCGCCCGCGGGCTTCATGCCCTGGTTCGACGTACCCGGGCGGCGCACCGCGAAGCTCGTGGTCGCCTTCGGCCACTGGTCCACGCTGGGATGGCTGTCGCGGCCAGACCTGCTGTCCACCGACACGGGCTGCGTCTGGGGCGGTTGCCTGAGTGCGGTGCGCATCGGCGCGACGGCCGCGGATCGCGAGCTGATCCAGGTGCGCTGCGCGCAGTCGCAGAAGCCGGGCTGAGAGCCCGGCTTCAGTTCGGCTGCGGCTCCGACGTGGCCTTGAACAGCGCCGGGACCTTGCGCTTGCTCTTGATGTTGCTCGAAATGCCGCGCGCGGGCGTTGCCTTGGCGGCAGCCTCCCAGGAAGGCGCGGCCTCCCGCTCCGGACTCTCGTAGGGTTTTTCGAAGAACGGGTCGCGCGGCGCCGCGGGTGCGCGGTGCGGCCGTGCGCCACGCCCGAAGCGGGCCTCGCCGTTGCGCTCGCGGGGCTGGTCGAGCACGTCGCGCGCGTCGCCGGCCTCGCCCTCGTCGCGCCAGTGGCGACGGCCATCGTTGATGCGCCCGCGCGGACGGTCTTCCTCGAACTCGATGGCTTCCAGCTCGATCTTCTTCTTGATGAGCTTCTCGATGTCAGCCACCAGCCTCACATCGTTGCCGCCGCTGGCGAAGCTCACCGCCAGGCCCGAGGCGCCCGCGCGGCCGGTGCGGCCGATGCGATGCACGTAATCTTCGGCGTTGAAAGGGATGTCGAAGTTGAAGACCGCGGGCACGTCCTTGATGTCGAGACCGCGCGCCGCCACATCGGTGGCCACCAGCAGGTCGACCTCGCCCGCCTTGAAGGCGGCCAGCGACTTCAGGCGCTCGTCCTGGCTCTTGTCGCCGTGCAGTGCCGTGGTGTTGAGCCCCTCGCGCTCGAGCGAGCGCGCAAGCCGCGCACAACCCAGCTTGCTGTTGACGAAAACGAAGGCCTGCTTGAGGCCACGCTGCCTGAGGATCTGCTTCAGCGCGCGGCGCTTGTCGTCGTCGCTCACGCTGTAGAAATGCTGCTCGACGGTGGAAGCCGTCTCGTTCGGCCGCGCCACCTCGATGGTGACCGGGTTCTGCAGGTAGCTGCCGGCCAGGCGCCTGATCTCGGGCGAGAAGGTGGCCGAGAACAGCAGCGTGGTGCGCTGCTTCGGCAGGTACGAGAGGATGCGCTGCAGGTCGGGCAGGAAGCCGATGTCCAGCATGCGGTCGGCCTCGTCGAGCACGACGTACTCGACCTGGTTGAGCACCGCATTCTTGGCCTCGATGTGGTCCAGCAGACGGCCCGGCGTGGCCACCAGGACCTCGACGCCCTTCTTGAGCTCCAGGGTCTGCGGCTTCATGTCGATGCCGCCGAACACCACCGCGCTTCGCAGGTTGGTGTACTTGGCGTAGAGCTTGACCTGCTGCGCGACCTGGTCGGCCAACTCGCGCGTGGGCAGCAGCACCAGCGCACGCACCGGATGGCGCGCGGGCGAGGTCGAGCTGTTTTCGTGCTTGAGCATGCGCTGGAGCAAAGGCAGTGCGAAGGCGGCCGTCTTGCCGGTGCCGGTCTGCGCGGCGCCCATCACGTCCTGACCTGCGAGCACCACCGGAATGGCCTGCTCCTGGATCGGCGTCATGCTCTCGTAGCCCATTTCGGCCACCGCGCGCGCCAGCGGTTCGGCCAGGGAAAGATTGGAGAAGGAACTAGTCATGAAGCCCGCTATTGTCGCACTGCGGCAAAAAACGGGGATGACAGTGCGGTGACTGGCGCAATCGCTCTCTTTTCGATAGCGCCCGGAATCCGCGTCAAAGGCTGCGCGCGGCGAAGGTGTCGCAATCCTGGATCTTGCCGGTCTTGTACCCGGCTCCGAACCAGCGCTGGCGCTGCGCGCTGGAGCCATGGGTGAAGCTGTCGGGGACCACGGCCCGGCCGGCCGAGCGCTGAAGGGCATCGTCGCCGATCTTGGCGGCGGCGTTCATTGCGGCTTCGATGTCACCCGGGTCCAGCCAGCGCTTGGATTCCTGCGAGTGGTGAGCCCAGACACCCGCGAAGCAGTCGGCCTGCAGCTCGACCCGCACGCTCAGCGCGTTGTTCTGCGCCTGGCTCAGGCGACCACGCATCTGGTCGACCTTGCCCGTGACGCCGAGCTCGTCCTGCACGTGGTGTCCCACCTCGTGCGCGATCACGTAGGCACGCGCAAATTCGCCCGGAGCGCCCAGCTGTCGCGAGAGTGTGTCGTAGAAGCTCAGGTCGATGTAGACCTTCTGATCGCCCGGGCAGTAGAACGGGCCCATGGCTGCCTGGCCCGCGCCACAGGCCGTTTGCGTGGCGCCGCGGAACAGCACCAGGCGCGTGGGCGTGTAGTTGCTTCCGTTCTGCCGGAACACATCGCTCCACACCACCTCGGTGTTGCGCAGCACCGTGGAAACGAAGGCGGCCTCGCGGTCCTCCGCCGGCGGCTTCTGGGCCGGGCCCTGCTGCTGCACCTGGGCCGGCGGCTCGCCGCCGCTCATCATCCCGAGCAGGGTGAGCGGGTTGATGCCGAAGATCCACCCCGCGATCACGGCGACCGCGACGGTGCCCAGGCCGACGCTGCGCCCGCCGATCGGCAGGCCACCGAAGCCGCCACCGCCACCGCTGCGCCGGTCCTCGACGTTGTCCGATTGTTCGTTGCCTTCCCATCTCATGACGTGTCTCCTTGCCGCCCGCGACGGCTGCTGCCTCGCCGATGGTACGCGCTCGATCCGGGAGCACATCCATGGCCCAGGATCCTCGCGCAGGCCGGAGAGGGCAGCAGGGCCGGCGAGGCGCAAGCCCGTGCAGGACAGCGCCGCGAGTGCATCAGGCCTTGGGCAGCGTCACGCCCCGCTGCCCCTGGTACTTGCCGCCGCGGTCCTTGTAGCTGGTCTCGCACACCTCGTCGCTCTCGAAGAAGAGCACCTGTGCGCAACCCTCGCCGGCATAGATCTTGGCCGGCAGCGGGGTCGTGTTGCTGAACTCCAGCGTGACATAGCCTTCCCATTCGGGCTCGAAGGGCGTGACATTGACGATGATCCCGCAGCGCGCGTAAGTGCTTTTACCCAGGCAGATGGTCAGCACGTTGCGGGGGATGCGGAAGTACTCCACCGTGCGCGCCAGGGCGAAGCTGTTGGGCGGGATGATGCAGGAATCGCCGTGGAAGTCGACGAAGCTCTTCTCATCGAAGTTCTTCGGATCGACCACCGTGCTGTGGATGTTGGTGAAGACCTTGAACTCGGGCGCGCAGCGGATGTCGTAGCCGTAGCTGGAAGTGCCGTAGCTGATGATGCGGTGGCCGTCCTGCTCGCGGACCTGGCCCGGCTCGAAGGGCTCGATCATGCCGTTCTTCTCGGCCATGCGCCGGATCCACTTGTCGCTCTTGATGCTCATGTCAGGTCCTTCCTTGGGGCCGCTATTCTAGGCAGCGGCTCCCGCCGACCGGACCGGCCTCAGGTGCCCGAGGCTTGGGAAATCACGGTGCGCTCCACCAGCCGGTCATCCCCCAGCACGATCATCGCGAACAACAGTTCCTCCAGGCTTTCCGCCCGCGCCGTCTTGCGCGCCAGCATCGGCGTCGCCTTGGGGTCGAGCACCAGGAAGTCGGCCTCGCAGCCCGGCTGCAAGTTGCCTATGACACCTTCCAACCCGAGAGCCCTGGCCGCTGCGCCAGTGTGCCGCCACCACAACTGCGAGGGCGCGATGCTGACGCCCGGCTTGGTCTGGCCCTCGCGCCCCACGTAGTAGGCGGCAAGCATGGTCGAAAAGGGACTGAAGCTGGTGCCGCCGCCCACGTCGCTGGCCAGGCCGTAGGCACAGCCGATGCGGTCGGCGCCCTCGAAGTCGAAGAAGCCGCTGCCGAGGAACAGGTTGCTGGTCGGGCTCACCGCCGCGGCGGTGCCGGTCGCGCGCATCAGGCGTCGGTCGTCATCGTCGAAATGAATGCAGTGGGCGTAGACGGCCCGCTCGCGCATCAGGCCGAAGCCCTGGTAGACATCGAGGTAGGAACGGGCGCCCGGGAAGAGCTCGCGCGCCCACTTGACCTCGTCCTTGTTCTCGGCCACGTGCGAGTGGATCCAGGTGTCCGGGTATTTGGTAGCCAGCTCGCCCGCGCCGCGCAGCTGCGCGTCGGTGCTGGTGGGCGCGAAGCGCGGGGTAATCGCGTAGCCCAGCCGGTCGACGCCGTGCCAGCGGCGAATCAGTGATTCGGTATCGATCAGGCTTTGTTCAGTTTCGTCGCGTACACCGTCTGGCGAATGGCGATCCTGCAGCACCTTGCCCGTGATCATCCGCAGCGAACGGTGCTGCGCCGCCTCGAAGAAGGCCTGCACCGAGGCCGGGTGCGAGGTCGCAAAGGTCAGGGAGGTCGTGACGCCGTTGCGCAGCAACTCGTCGAAGAAGACCTCGGCCACCTCGGCCGCATGGGCCGGCTCGGCGAAGCGGCTCTCGGCCGGGAAGGTGTAGTTCTCGAGCCAGGGCAGCAGCCCTTCGGAAGGCGCGCCGATGATGTCGGTCTGCGGGAAGTGGATGTGCATGTCCACGAACCCGGGCGCGATGATTCGGCCCGGCCAGTGCGTGACCACCGCGTCCGGATGGCGGGCGGAGACGCTTGCGAAGGCACCAGCATCCTGCACCCGCTGGCGGCCGGCGGCGTCGGGGCCGACGAGCAGCAGGCCGTCCTCGTCGAAAATGGGCTGGCCGGCGGCGTCGAATCGCAGAAGGGAGGCACGGTAGGCTTGCATGGACTGGAGGGTAAGGCAGCGAAGCCCGGTATGGAATGTGCAAGCGCGTATGGAGGCTATACGACAGCCTCGGCGGCCTTGGCCCACCTCCCGGGTGTTCCCGCCGCTAGAACATAATTCTTGCTTCACCCCAATAGGAACAGCGATGACTTCACGCGACGCAGACCGCCGCGCTTGTCCAACATGAAAGTGCTCCTTATCGGGAACTACGTCCCCGACGGCCAGACCAGCATGCTGGCGTTCAAAAGAATCCTGGAACGCGAACTGCCGCACAACGGCTGCGAGCTTCGCGTGTTGACGCCACCGCGGCGCGTGCTGCGGGTGCCCACCACGTCACGGCTGTGGAAGTGGCTCGGCTACGTGGACAAGTTCATCCTCTTCATCCCCACGCTCGCCCGTCACCTGCGCTGGGCCGATGTCGTACACGTCACGGACCATTCCAACGGGATGTACATCCCCTGGGTAAAGTCCAAGCCCAACATCATCACGTGCCATGACGTCATCGCGGTACAGGCCGCCAAGGGCATGGTCGACGGCTGGAACGTGGGCTGGACGGGCCGGCTGTTCCAGCGCCTCATCGTCAAGGGGCTGGACGCGGCCGACCTGGTTGCCTGCGTCTCGCACCTGACCCGGCGCGAGCTGCTGGCGCTGGGACTGGCCCAGGAGCCGCGGGTCACCGTGGTGCTCAACGGCCTCAACGACGACTTCCGGCCTGTGCCGCCCGAAGAGGCCCAGCGCCTGATCCAGCGCTTCGGCATCTCGACCACCGACAAGTTCCTGATCCATGTCGGCTGGGACCTGGCGCGCAAGAACCGACGCAAGGTGGTCGAGACCTTTATCGCGCTGCACGAGCGAGCAGCGGCGACCGGCCAGCCTGCGCCGGTAGAGCAGCTGCTGTTCGTCGGCCCGGAACTGGTGCCGGAGGTGGCCGAGCTCGCGCGCAAGCACGGTGTGGCCGATCGAATCAAGACGGTGCAGCGCGTCTCGCACGAGGAGCTGCGCGCCCTCTACGCCAGCGCGACTGCCCTGCTCTTCCCTTCGCTCCAGGAAGGCTTCGGCTGGCCCGTGATCGAGGCCCAGGCCTGCGGCTGCCCGGTCTTCACGTCCGACCTGGCGCCGATGAACGAGATCGGCGGCGAAGGCGCGGTCTACGTGGATCCCGACGACGCCGATGCCATGGCCGCCGCGATCGAGAACGCAGCACCGCGCTTCGCCGAGATGCGCCGCCTGGGCCTCGAAAACGCCACGCACTACTCGGCGCAACGCATGGCCTCGAGCTACGTGGATGCCTACCGCCGCGTGCTCGAAGAGCGGAAGGCCGTCCGGTGAAGAGGCTGCTGGGCCTGCTGGTGGTGTTCCTGCCCTGGACGCTGAAGCGCGCGGTACTGCGCCGCTTCTGGGGCTACGAGATCGCCGATGGCGCGCGCATCGGGCTCTCCTATGTCTTCCCGGGCCACCTGGTGATGGGCGAGGGCGCGTACATCGGCCACTTCAACGTCGCCATTCACCTGGGGCGGCTCGAGTGCGGCGCGCACTCGGTCATCGACCGCTCGAACTGGATTACCGGCCACCCGCCCGCCGGCGCCCATTTCAGGCATCGCACCGAGCGAGATCCGACGCTCTCTCTGGGCGAGCATGCGGCCGTCACCAAGCAGCACATCATCGACTGCACCGACCGGGTCGACATCGGCGCCTTCACCACCGTCGCGGGCTACCACTCGCAGCTGATCACCCACGGCATCAACGCGCAGGAGAACCGGCAGGACTGCAAGCCCATTCGCATCGGCGCCTATTGCCTGGTGGGCACGCGAGTGACGGTGCTGGGCGGGGCCGCCCTGCCCGACCGTTCAATGCTGGGCGCGGGCTCGGTGCTCAACAAGGCGCACGGCGAGGAATACGCGGTTTACGCCGGCTCGCCGGCCGTGCAGGTGAAGAAGCTCGACCCCGAGGCCGCATACTTTCACCGCGACCGCGGCTTCGTGCACTGAGACGTCCTGGCGGCGTCAGCGTGCAACCCGCCCCTCGACCCCCTCGACGAGCCAGTTCATCATCAGGATCTGGTCGTCTCGCAGGCCCGTGTCCTTGGCGATGACGACCCTGCCCTCGTTGTCGCGCACGTCCTGGCTTGCGCGAAAGACCTGCAGCTTGCCGGTTGCGATGTCTTGCTGCCGCGCCAACACCTCTTCCTGGACGGCCTTGGGCACCTTGGGCCCGAAGTCGCCGACGCGGACCATTCCTTCCTTCACGCCCCCCCAGGTGTTGACCGGCTTCCAGCTGCCGTCGAGCACCGCCCTCGCGCGCCGGGTGTAGTAGCCGCCCCACTCGTGGATGACGGCGACGATCTGGGCATCGGGCGCGACCTTGCGCATGTCGGAGTGGTAGGCCACGGCCATCCTGCCGCGCTCCTGGGCCGCCGCCATCACGGCGGTGGAGCCGGTGTGGAAGGCGATCACGTCCACGTCCTGGTTGAACAGCGTCATCGCGGCATCGCGCTCCCGCGGCGGGTCGAACCAGGCGTCCAGCCACACGACCTTGACCCGCGCCTTCGGATCGACCGAGCGCATGCCCAGCGTGAAGGCGTTGATGCCCTGCAGCACCTCGGGAATCGGAAAGCCCGCGACGTATCCCGCAACATGGGTCTTGCTCATGCGCCCCGCAGCGACGCCGGCCAGGTAGCGCCCCTGGTAGTAACGCGCGTTGGCGGTCGCGACATTGGCTGCGGGCTTGTAACCCGTGATGGATTCGAACTTCACGTCGGGAAAATCGCGCGCCACCTTGAGGGTGGGCTCCATGTAGCCGAAGCTCGGCGTGAAGATCAGCTTGTGGCCCTGCTGCGCGAGATCGCGGATCACGCGCTCGGCATCGGGCCCCTCCGGCACGTTCTCGACATAGGTGGTCTTCACCTTGCTGCCGAGCGCCGCCTCGATGGCCTTGCGGCCCTCGTCGTGCTGCCGCACCCACCCGGCATCGGTGACGGGAGCGACATACACGAAGCCGATCTTGAGCGGGTCCGCCTGGACGGCGGATTGCGAAAAAGAAGGCGAGATGAAAAAACAGGCAGCCGCGAGCGCGGCGGCGAGGTTTTGGTACATGGTGTTCCTCTACATGGCCCCGGAAAAAAATCGGCGCTGCGGGGCAGCAGCACCGGCATTTTAGGCGGCGCGGCAACCCGTGACTTCGTCCGCTGCGCGGACCGCTTTGTGGCGCCGAAGCCGCGCCGCCGCGCCCGGGCACGCGCACAATGCAGCCATGCGGGAATCTGCACCCACTCCCTGCGGCCCCGTCCACCCGGCACGCACCTGCTCAACCATCGCCCGCGAGGATCCCTTTCAAGTGACTGCCCCGATCAGAGCCGACGCCGCTTTCCCAGGCGGCGACTCGGATTTCACGATGGCCTTCCAGCCCATCGTGGACCTCTCGCGGCAGGAAATCTTCGCGCACGAAGCCTTGGTGCGCGGCGCTTCCGGGGAAGGCGCTTCCGAGGTGCTCGCCCGCGTGGGACCGCAAGACCGCTTCGCGTTCCACGAGGCCTGCCGCGTGAGGGCGATCGAACTCGCAGCCGCATTGGGCATGGAGTCCAGGCTCAGCCTCAACGTCATGCCCAACGACGTCGCCGGCCAGGAGGCCTGCTTCCGCACCGCCATGGCCGCCGCCGCACGCTGCAACTTTCCGGTGCAGCAGCTGATGTTCGAGATCACCGAAGGCGAGCGCGTCGAGGACCTGCCCGGACTCGCCGCCACCTTCCGCACCTTCAAGCGCTACGGCTTTACCTCCGCAATCGACGATTTCGGCGCCGCCTATGCGGGCTTCGAACTGCTCGCGGCCTTCCAGCCCGACGTCGTGAAGATCGACATGAGCCTGGTCCGCGACATCCACATGGACCCGGTCCGCATCACCATCGTGAAAGGCTTCGTGGCGACCTGCGACGAGCTCCAGATCCGGGTCATCGCGGAAGGCGTCCAGGCCTCGGAAGAAGTCCATACGCTGCGCGGGCTGGGCGTAGACCTTTTTCAGGGCTTCCTGTTCGCCAGGCCAGCCATCGCCGCACTGCCGCTCGTGGACTGGCACGCCGCCTGACCCGGACCCCGGCCGGTTGAAAGGGCCCGCCCCGGGGCTCAAACGTTGCTGGTCGCGCGCACCTCGTCGATCGTGGTCTGCCCGGAAAGCACCTTGGCGATACCGTCCTGGCGCAGGGTGCGCATGCCCTCGCGCAATGCGGCCTGCTGCAGCTCTTCCGCGCGGGCACCTGCCTGCACCAGGCGGCGCAGCCCCTTCGACATCGTCATCAGCTCATGGATGCCCACGCGGCCCCTGAACCCGGTGTCCTTGCAGTGCTTGCAGCCGGTGCTCGAGAAGCTCATGAGCCGCCCGTCGCGGGCATGGCGGCGCTCCCACGAAGCGACCACACCTTCGCGGTCGGACTGCGACGCCTTCGCCGCGTAGGCATTCAGGTAGTCGGATACCAGTTCATCGATCTCCTCAGGGGTCAGGGGACGGCTGCTGATGCATTCGGTGCACAGGCGGCGCACCAGCCGCTGTGCCAGCACGGCCAGCAGCGAGTCCGCGAAGTTGAAAGGGTCCATGCCCATGTCGAGAAGGCGCGTCACCGTCTCCGGCGCGCTGTTGGTGTGCAGTGTCGACAGCACGAGGTGTCCCGTCAGCGAGGCCTCGATCGCTGTCTTCGCGGTTTCCTCGTCGCGGATTTCGCCAACCATGATCACGTCCGGGTCGGCGCGCACGAAGGCCCGCAACGCCTTGGCGAAGGTCCAGTCGATACGGGGGTTGATCTGCACCTGCCGCAGCCCCAGCTGGGTGATCTCGATCGGGTCTTCCGCAGTCCAGATCTTTCGCTCGGGCGTGTTGATGTGCATGAGGGCGGAGTGCAGGGTCGTCGTCTTGCCCGAGCCGGTCGGCCCGACGCAGAGCACCATGCCGTAGGGACGCTCGATGGCTTCCTTCAAACGCACCAGGTTGCGCCCCGACAATCCGAGCGCATCCAGTGCGATGGGCTTGGCCGACGCCAGGATGCGCATCACCACGTCCTCGAGCCCACTGGTGGTCGGGATGGTTGCGACGCGCAGCTCGATACGGTGCTGGGGCGAGAACTTGGCAAAGTTGATCTTGCCGTCCTGCGGCTTGCGCTTCTCGCTGATGTCGAGGTCGCACATGATCTTCACGCGCGCAACGATCGCGTTGCGGTAGCTGGGAGGCAGCTCCAGGTAGGTGTAGAGCCGGCCGTCGCGGCGAAAGCGGATGCGGGTCTTCTCGCGCCCCGGATAGCTCTCGATGTGGATGTCCGAGACCCCCTCGCGGTGCGCTTCGAGGATCATGCTGTTGATCATCCGCACCAGCGAGTTGTCGGACTGCTCGATCGGCGCGTCCTCGTCGGCTGGCGGGCGGACCTCCTTCTCGAGGGTCTCCAGCAGCTCGCTGGTACCGGCCAGGTCGAAGTCGATGCTCATCGGGTCGGCTGCGCTCGAGCGCCCTTCGGCCGGTGCGCCGATCTTTTCGTAGGCCTTGTGCAGCACGGAGTCCAGGTCGCGGCACTCGCCGATCACCGGCACCACCTTCATCTGCGCGATGAACTCCACCTCGTCGATGGCGGCGTGCCGGCTGGCCGGGTCGTCCAGGGCGAGCACGAGGCGGCCTTCGTGGATCATCAGCGGCATGACCTGCAAGCGCCGCGCCACGCCATGAGCGAGCTTGCGCAGGGCCTCGGCCGCGGCCGGAAACAGCTGGAGGTCGACGAGCGGATAGCCCATCTTGCGGACCAGCGCAATCTGGAGCTGCGAGCGGCTGACCACGCCCATGCGCACCAATGTCTCGCCCAGCGGCACGTTGCGATCGAGCTGCTGCTGCGCCAGCGCGGCCTCCAGCTGCTTCTCCGTGACCATGCCGAGCGAGACCAGGGCTTGTCCGATGCGCATGATCGGCATGCGGCTCTGGGCATCGAGCTCCTTCAACAACTGATCGGGCGTGACGACTTCCGCTGACGACATGGCTTTGACCTCTGGTTCGATTTTGCATTGGGGATTCTGAGGTCCCCGTCACGATTTCAGCACAGCTGCGCACCGCTCACGGGCGCCACGTGGGCCGCCGTCAAAAAACTAGTCCGCAGTGAGCACGAAAGTATTGCGTCCGGCCGCCTTGGCGCGGTACAGCGCGGCATCCGCCCGGGCCAGGAGCTCCGCCGTCGTGACGGCAACCCCGGCAGGCAAATGGAAGGCGACACCGATGCTGGTCGTGACGTTCAGGCTTGCGCCATCGAGCTCGAAACCTCTTGCGCTGATGCACGCGTTGACTTTCCTGGCCACCGTCGACGCAGCCTCGGGCCTCTCCAGCTTCTCGAGCACGATCACGAACTCGTCGCCGGCCAGCCGCGCCACGATGTCGGTGCTTCGGACGCTGGCCTGCAGGCGCCGGGCAAACTCCGCCAGCACTTCATCGCCCATTGCATGGCCGAGCGTGTCGTTGATGGACTTGAAATGGTCGATGTCGAGAAACATCAGCGCGAGCGCGCTTTGAGCGCGCATGGCGCGCGCGATCGCTGCCGGCAGCAACTCGTTGAAGGCGAGGCGGTTCGGCAGGCCGGTGAGCGTGTCGACCCGCGCCAGCTCGATCAGCTTGCGCTCCACTGCCTTCAGGTCGGTGATGTCCAGGCTGAGCGAGAAGATCCCATGGACCGATCCGTCGGCCCCGACGTCCGGCACATAGATCACGTGGGTGACGCGATCGAAGTCCCCCCGCTTGGTGGCTGCCTCGAACTCGACGCGCTCCCCTGCCAGCGCACGATCGATCATGGCCTTGCGGGACTCGTACAGCTCGGGGCCCGCAATGTCCCGGATGTGGTGTCCCACCAGCGTGGCCGGATCGAGCCCGAGCCACTCACGATAGGTGCCGTTCGCGAAGGTGATCTTCCGCTCGCGGTCGATGTAGGTGATGAGTGCCGGCAGGTTGTCCGTGATGGTGCGCAGGCGCATCTCGCTCTCGGCCTGGAGCATTTCCGCCTCCTTCAACGCCGTGATGTTGAAGGTCATGACGTAGAAGCCCAGCACATGACCCTGCAGGTCCTTGTCCGGGATCAGGTTCACCTGGAAGTACCCGAGGTGGTCGTGGAGTGGCGCCTCGACCGGGAAGCGTGCCGCCTCTCCCGCCAGCACGGCAGGAATAAAGGGGAGGTGCTGCGCGTAGAGCGCCTCGCCGACCGCGGCGCGCAAGGTCACGCCGTCGAGCGGGCCGCTGCCCAGGCCCGCCATCTGCCGCGCCCGGCTGTTGCCGTACAGGCAGTTCTCGTCCCGATCGAAATACCCCACCAGTGCCGGAATGCTGTCGGTGACGTCGCGCAGCCGTTTCTCCTGCTCGCTCAGCGCCTTGCGGACGTTGACCTCGTCGGTGATGTCGAAGGTCATGGCGAACACGCCTTGCACCATGCCTACATCGTCCTGGTCGGGGATGTAGTGGGCCTTGTACGTCCTGCCGCCGATCCCGAGTGCAGCATCACCGGCCTTCTCGACGATCACGTTCTCCCCGGCGAGCGCACGCCGGTAGTAGGGCTCGACGACCGCGAAACCAGACGGGCCTCGCACCTGCCAAACCGGCTGGCCCACCAACGCGTCCGACTTGTGCAGCGCCTTGACCTGCGCATTGACGAAGGTGTAGTGCAGCGAGGCATCCACGTGCGAGACCAGTGCGGGGATGTTGTCGGCGATGGTGCGGATCCGCGCCTCGCTGTGCGCAAGGCTCAGCTCGATGCGCTTGCGCTCCGTGACGTCGGAGGTCATCGCGTAGTAGCCGCGCACCGCGCCTGCCCGATCCCGGTCGGGAATGAGGTCGGTCTGGAAGAAGCGCGGCTCCTCGCCCTGCCGGATGGAGCCCCGGCGTTCGAAGGTCACGGGCTCGCCCGCCAGAGCGCGCTGGAGGTAGCGCTCCGGTATCACGCTGGAGTCCGCACCGCGTCCGTCCCGCACGGGCTGGCCCAGAAGGTCGGCAGCACTGCGGCCCAGCTTCTCGCACAGGCGCGCGTTCACGAAGGTGTAGCGGCCTTGCGCATCCGCGTGCGACACCATGACGGGCAGGTTGTCGGTGATGTCTCGCAGAAACTTCTCGCTGGCGCGCCGCTGCTGCATCAGTTCGTCGAAAGTCCGCCAGAGGTCGCCGATCTCGTCGCGAACATAGGTGCGCGGCGCCACGGCTTCCGCAGGGGCGGTCTGCGCATCCAGCATGCGCCGGTGCAGCTGCGAAAGCGGCTGCAGCTGCCCCCGCACCACGGCGAGGGCGGCCGCACCCGCCAGCATGGCCAGCGCGATCGCGCCGCCCCAGGCCACGCGCTCGATGGCGTCGATGTGCGCGAAAGCTTCCTTCTGCGGATACACGGCGCCGAGGATCCAGTCGGCCTGGCGAATGCGCTTGAAGGCGTACAGGGCATGCGCGCCGTCCTGGTCCAACCCCTCGATCGTGCCCTCGAAACCCGAGATCGCACGCTCCATCTCGGAGTCCCCGGCACGTTCGCCGCCGGCTCGATTCAGCACCAGCTCCGGGCGCGGATGATCGATCACGATGCCGTCCTTGGAGAGAATGAACAGGTGGCCCGTTTCGCCGAACTTGACGTCGGCCAGGTCCCCAAGGATGTTGCGCTCCTTCAGATTGATCGACGCCGAGATCACCAGGCGAACCTGCCCGGCATCGTTTCGCACCGGCTGCGTGATGGCGACCTGTGCCAGACCGTTGATTCGGTTGTCGTAGGGCGCCGAGATCACCCCGGCTCCGGCGGACAGGGTCTCAGCAAAATACGGGCGGTCCTTGACATTCGCGCGTCCGATGCTGTGCGCTCCGTTGAGGTTGGCGACGATCTCGCCATCGAGATCGATGAAAGCAACGTTGTCGAAAGCCTCATGCAGGGACTGGTGCTTTTCCAGAAGGCCCTGAAGCGGCGCGACGTTGGAGACACCATGCGACTGCACGCTTTCGGCAAGCGCCTTCAGCAAGGTTCTCCGGCTCACGAACTTCTGGTCGACCGCATCGGCAATGACCGTCACCCGGGCGAATTCCTCATTGGCGATCGACGCCTGCATGCTGGCCTTGACAAGATGCAAGGCAACGGTTGCGATGGCAAAGGTCGCGGCCAGCACGACCGCCGCCACGCCGGCGCTCAGGCGCGTGTTCAAGCTGATGCGAAGATTGCTGAGGCGTGATTTCATCGACATGGTGGACCGGGCAGCATAAGCCAGACGGGTGCGCCGGCGACAGAGGGCTCGCCGGATCAAGTCTTGCTTCCGGTCAGGCGCCAAGCATGCGCGTGGCGCTGGCGCCACCCGCACCGATGCGAATCCGCAACTCCATCGTTTTCTCCCGGCACTAGTTCACGTCGGTGCCATGCACCCCCTGCAATGCGGCAGTAACATGCCGATGACGAACCCTCCAGCGTTCGTGAAGCGGCAGGTCCTCATGAAAGCGCGTGTTGAACTGGGAGCACTTCTATCGGCGTCAATCATCGGTATCTCCCTGCCGGTGGACGCCCAGACGGCACGGCCGGCGACCTCCCATGCCGCAGAGCAGCAGGAAGCCGACTATCGCGTGATCGCGGCGCGTTGCGGCACCCCGGCCTTTGAAAAGGGCTTCTTCAAGGACTCCAGGGCGGCCGTCGCCGCCGGGCTGGTCAACAAGAACCGGATGCCGGCCGATGTCGAGAAATCGGTCGAGGCGCTGCGGCGCAGCCCGTTCGTGCTGGTGGCCACCAACGCCGACTGCCCGAGTCAGCTCGTGCAGCTGAAGGAACTGCAGAAGGCACGCAAGGAAGCGATCCGCACTGGGCGCGCACGCAAACCGCTGTAACTCCCGTAAATCGTTTTCGTCAGGTAGACGAGGACGCATGCAGGGTGAGCCGAAGGCTCACGCCCTGCCGAACTGCGCAAAGCTCTCGTTCAGCCGATCCATCCAGCCCGCCTTGGTCTGCGCATCGACGAAGCTGCCCTCGAAGCTGTTCGCCGCCAGCTGCCACGCATGCTGCGCCGTCAACCCCGTTGCCGCGAAGGTCTGGACGAAGTTCTCGTTCATGTAGCCGCCGAAGTACGCGGGGTCGTCCGAGTTGACGGTTGCAACCAGGCCGGCATCGAGGAGTTGGCCGAGGTTGTGCCGTGCCAGGTCGGGAAAAACGCAGAGCTTGAGGTTGGACAGCGGGCACACGGTCAGCGGAATGCGGTCGTTCGCCAGCCGCCTCATCAGCGCCGCGTCCTTGGTGCTCTGGACGCCGTGGTCGACGCGCTCTACCTTCAGCACGTCGAGCGCGCTCCACACGTAGGCAGGCGGCCCCTCTTCGCCGGCATGGGCGACGAGGTGGAAGCCCAGTTCCCGGCAGCGCGCGAACACGCGCGCGAACTTCTCGGGCGGGTGGCCGACCTCGCTCGAATCGAGGCCGATGCCGATGAACTTGTCGCGAAAGGGCAGCGCCTGCTCCAGCGTGGCGAAAGCCTCCTCCTCGCTCAGGTGCCGCAGAAAGCACAAAATCAGCGCGGCGCTCACGCCCAGCTTCGCCTTCGCATCGACGCATGCCCGATGCAGGCCCTCGATCACCGTCCGGATGGCGACGCCGCGCACCGTGTGGGTCTGCGGGTCGAAGAACATTTCGGTATGGACCACGTTGTCCGCGGCAGCGCGCTCGAGGTAGGCCCAGGCCATGTCGTAGAAGTCCTGCTCCTTCAGCAGCACGCTGGCGCCGGCGTAGTAGATATCGAGGAAGCTCTGCAGGCTGGTAAAGGCATAGGCGCGGCGCAGCTCTTCCACGCTGGCGTAGGGAATGGCAACGCCGTTGCGCTGCGCCAGCGCGAAGATCAGCTCGGGCTCCAGCGAGCCCTCGATGTGCATGTGCAGCTCGGCCTTGGGCATGGCGCGCAGCAATGCCGGGAGGCGGTCGGCGGCAATGGAAGGAAGCGCAGGGGTCGTCATGTCAGCAGACTCCGAAGGTGATGCCGCGCGCTCTCAGGTGCCGGCGATAGAAGGAGGAAGCCTTGTCCGCCGCAGTATGCAGCTCCGCGCGCAGGTCCAGCGGCAGGCTGCGCGGGCGCTGCGATTCGAGCACGGGCTTGTCCTGAAGAAAGATGGTGTCCTGGAAGCCGCGCAATTGAGCATCGTCGCGCTCGAAGTCGGCCATGGCAAGCCGGAACCAGACGCGGGAGCGCTCGGGCTCCATCGGGCAGATGAAGAGCGCGATCGATTCCTGGTAGCCCTCGATGCCCACGCTCGCCGCCTCCGGCACCTTGGTCAGCACCGCGGCATAGGGCGCCGTGACCTCGTAGCGGTACTCGACCAGTGCAGGCGCGGTCGAGTTGACGCTCGACTGCGGCTGCCAGGCCTTGCAGCCGGTGGCAAGCAGGCCTTGCGGCGTGGCCTCGACGCGGTAGTCTTCGATGACCGTCATTTCACGCGCACCCAGCCAGCCTTCATGGACAAAGCCGAAGTGCGCCATGTCGAGAAAGTTTTCGACCAGCCGCGGCGCGCTGGTCTGGACCTCGTAGGGGCCGCAGTCGAGCTTGCGCAGGCGGGCATCGTGTTCGGCCGGGAAGGCCGGCAGCTCGCCGCCCTCGCCTTCCAGCCGTACCCACACCAGGCCGCAGGCCTCCTGCGCCGCATGGACGGTGGCGCGATGCGTGGCGGGCGGGACGAAGGCCGGCAGCGCCGGCACATAGACGCTGCGGCCGCCGCTGGCGAAACGCCAGCCGTGGTACGGGCATTCGAGCGTGGCGCCGCCATCGCAGAGGCGGCCCAGCGAAAGCTGCGCGCCGCGATGCGGGCAGCGGTCGGCCCAGGCTTGGATGGCACCCGCGGCGTCACGCCACAGCACCAGGCTTTCGCCCAGCAGCTGGACCGCGACGGGCACCTGCGCAACCTCGCCCGAGAGCGCCACCGGGTGCCAGATTTCTCTTTCGATCATCGTAGAAGAGTGGAATGCAAAAAGGGTTGCCGCCGGGGCAACCCTTTCAGGCGAACCATCGGGTCGCTTACTTCTTGTCGCCGCCGGGGACCTTGCCTTCCACGCCCTTGACATAGAAGTTCACGCCCGAGAGGAACTTGTCGTCGACGGCCGCGCCGGCAGCCACCAGCTCCTTGCCGTCCTGGCCGACGATCGGCCCCTTCCAGATCGAGAAGCTGCCGTCCTTCAGGCCCTTCTTGACCTCCTCGACCTTGGCCTTGGCCTCGGCCGGCACGTCCTCGGCAATCGAGACGATGTCGATCGCGCCTTCCTTCACGCCCCACCAGGTCTGGCCGGTGGTCCACTTGCCATCGAGCACCTCCTGCACCGTCTTGGTGTAGTAGGGCGTCCAGTTGATGACGGCCGAAGCCAGGTGGGCCTTGGGGCCATAGGCCGTCATGTCCGAGTCCCAGCCGAAGGCACGCTTGCCCTTTTCCTGCGCGGTCTTGAGCACGGCAGGCGAATCGGTGTTCTGGAAGAGCACGTCGGCGCCGCCGTTGATGAGCGCCGTGGCTGCTTCGGTTTCCTTCGGCGGGTTGTTCCATTCGTTGACCCACACCACGTTCGTGCTGATCTTCGGGTTGACCGACTGCGCGCCGAGCGTGAACGAATTGATGTTGCGCAACACCTCGGGGATGGGCACCGAGCCGACCACGCCCAGCTTGTTGCTCTTGGTCATCGCACCCGCGATGATGCCCGCCATGTACGCGCCTTCGTAGGTGCGGCTGTCGTAGGTGCGCATGTTCTCGGCCGTCTTGAAGCCGGTGGCATGCTCGAACTTCACGTCCTTGTTGTCGTTCGCCACCTTGAGCATCGGCTCCATGTACCCGAAGGTGGTGCCGAAGATCAACTTGTTGCCCTGGCTCACGAGGTCTCGCAGCACGCGCTCGGCGTCGGCGCCCTCGGGCACGTTCTCGACGAAGCTGGTCTTGATCTTGTCACCGAACTGCTTCTCGAGCGCCTTGCGGGCGTTGTCATGGGCGAACGTCCAGCCACCATCGCCGACCGGGCCGACATAGGCGAACCCGATGTTCAGCGGGCCTGCCGGGGCCGGTGCCGCGGCACTCGGCGCCGGGGCCGGCGCGGCGGGTGCGGGAGCAGGCGCCTCTTCCTTCTTGCCGCAGCCGACGAGCGCGGCCGAGGCGACCGCCGACACGGCAGCCAACTTGAGCAGGAGACGTTTGTTCATATCGTTCATTGGGGGAAATCCTCAAAGGATGTTGTCGGAAACAATTGTGAGCGCGATTATGAGCCGGGGTAGAAGGGTTTCCCGATGGAGGCCGGCATGTTCACGCGGATGAAGGCCGGGTTGCGCGAGATCAGGGCCAGCACCACGATCGGCGCGATGTACTGCAGCATGCTGAGGAACTGGCTGGGCACGTTGACGCCCGTGCTCTGCAGGTGGAAGCCCAGCATCGAGACCCCGCCGAACAGGTAGGCGCCCAGCAGCACCCGCACCGGGCGCCAGGTGGCGAAGGTGGTCAGCGCCAGTGCAATCCAGCCGCGGCCAGCCACCATCCCCTCGACCCACAGCGGCGTGTAGACGGTCGAGAGATACGCACCCGCCAGCCCGCACAGCGCGCCGCCGGCGATCACCGCCAGGAAGCGGATGCGCCGCACCGGATAACCCAGCGCATGCGAGGACTCGGGCGACTCGCCGACCGAGCGCAGCACCAGCCCGGCGCGCGTGCGGTAGAGAAACCAGATCAGCCCGACGGTCAGCAGCACCGCGAAATACACCATCGGGTGATGGCGGAACAGCGCCGGCCCGACCAGCGGGATGTCGCCGAGCAGCGGCAGCGCGTAGTTGGTGCTCTCGGGCAGCTTGGCCTGCACGAAGTTGATGCCGGCGAAGGCCGAGAAGCCGACGCCGAAGAGGCTCAGCGCCAGCCCGGTCGCGTACTGGTTGGTGTTGAACCAGATGACCAGCACGCCGAAGAAAGCTGCCAGCAGCGCGCCGGCCGCCATGCCGGCCGCGAAGCCGAGCCAGGGGTTGTGGGTGGTCACGACGGTGGCGAAGCCGGCGATGGCGGCGCACAGCATCATGCCCTCGGCACCGAGATTGACGATGCCGGCCTTCTCGTTGATCAGCAAGCCAAGTGCCGCGATCGCGAGCACGGTGCCGGCGCTCAGCGTCGAGCCCAGGAGGAGTGCGTAGGATTCCATCAGAGGGCTCCTTCGGTGGCTTGTGCAGGCACGGATGCGTTGAGCGGCGTGTTGGCCTGTAGCGACGAAGTTCCGGCCGGCGCAGCCACCGGCTTCGGCGCCGACTTGCGCCGGATGCGGTAGGCGATCAGCGTGTCGCAGGCCAGCAGGGTGAACAGCAGCAGCCCCTGGAACACGCCGGTCAGCGACTTGGGCAGCCCCAGCCGTGACTGCGCCAGCTCACCACCGATGTAGAACATGCTCATCAGGACGGCCGAGAAGATCATGCCCACCGGGTGCAGCCGCCCGACAAAGGCCACGATGATGGCCGCGAAGCCGTAGCCGGCCGGCACGTAGGGCGTGAGCTGCCCGATCGGGCCCGCCACTTCCAGCGCGCCCGCCAGGCCGGCCGCGCCGCCCGAAGTCAGCAGCGCAATCCAGATCGCACGCCGCGCCGAGAAGCCCGCATAGCGCGCCGCCGCCGGCGCCAACCCGCCGACCTGCTGCGCAAAACCTGCCCGCGTGCGGAACAGGAACACCCACAGCGCCGCCGCGCCCAGCAGCGCGATGATGAGCCCGATGCTCATGCGCGAGCCCTTCATGAGCCGCGGGATCTGCGTCACCGCCTCGAAGGTCTTGGTCTGCGGAAAGTTGTAGCCCATCGGGTCTTTCCATGGGCCGTAGACCATGTAGCCCAGCAGCAGCGTCGCCACGTACACCAGCATCAGGCTCACGAGGATCTCGTTGGCATTGAACTTGTCGCGCAGGAAGGCCACGATGGCGGCCCACACCATGCCGCCCAGGATGCCGGCCACGAGGATCGCGGCCACGATCCACGGACCCGTGGTCTTGTCGGCCATCAGGGCCACGCCCCCGGCCGCGATGGCGCCGAAGACGAACTGGCCCTCGGCGCCGATGTTCCACACGTTGGAGCGGAAGCACACGGCCAGCCCGAGCGCGATGATGAGCAGCGGCGTTGCCTTGACCATCAGCTCGCCGAGCGCATAGCCGCTCTTGATCGGCTCCCAGAAGAAGACCGCGAGCCCGCGGACCGGGTCCTTGCCCAGTGCCGAGAACAGCGCCATGCCGATCAGGACCGTGATCAGCAGCGCCAGGATGGGCGAGCCGTAGCTCCAGAAGCGCGACAGCTGCGGACGGGGTTCGAGCTTAAACATGGGCCACCTCCTCTTGCTCCCTCGCCTTGGACGGAGCGCTCCACAGGCCGCTCATCCACTCGCCGATCTGCGGCACCGTGGCCGTGGCGCGATCGATCGAGGGGGAGAGCCGGCCCTTCGCGATCACGTGCAGCCGGTCGCTGATCTCGAACAGCTCGTCCAGTTCCTCGCTCACGACCAGCACGGCACAGCCGGCGTCGCGCAGCGCGAGGATTTCGCCGCGGATCAGCGCCGCGGCGCCCACGTCCACGCCCCAGGTGGGCTGCGAAACGACGAAGATCTTCGGGTCGGCGTCGATCTCGCGCCCGACGATGAACTTCTGCAGGTTGCCGCCCGACAGAGAGCGCGCCGCCGCACCCGGCCCGCCGGCCTTGACCTTGAAGCGCTCGATGATCCGACCCGCATGCTGCTGCAGCGCGCCGGTGCGGATCCAGCCGCCCTTCCCTACCGCGTTGCTGCGCGTGAGCAGCATGTTCTGCGCAAGGCTCAATGCAGGCACCGCCCCGCGGCCCAGCCGCTCCTCGGGCACGAAGTGCAGGCCCAGCGCGCGCCGCCGGCGTGGGCGAAAGTGCCCCGCCGGCTGGCCGAACACCTCGATCATCCCGGCCTGGGCGCGCGTGTCCTCGCCGGAGAGCGCGTACAGCAGCTCCTTCTGGCCATTGCCCGAAACGCCCGCAATGCCCACCACCTCGCCGGCACGCACCTCGAGCGAGACGCCGTCGAGGTCGACGCCGAACTGGTCCTCGCGCGCCAGCGTCAAGGCCCGCACCCGCAGAGCCACGGCCCCTGCATGCACCGGCCGGTGCTGCAAGGGCGGTGGTTCCGCGCCGATCATCAGGCGTGACAGCGATTCGTTGCTCTCCTGGCGCGGATCGCACACGCCAGTGACCTTGCCGCCGCGCAGCACGGTGCAGCCGGTGCACAGCTCGCGAATCTCGTGCAGCTTGTGGCTGATGTAGAGGATGCTGCATCCCTCGGCCGCGAGCTTCTTCAGCACCACGAAGAGCTTGGTCACCGCCTGCGGGGTCAGCACCGAGGTGGGCTCGTCGAGGATCAGCAGCTTGGGGTCGGTCAGCAGCGCGCGGATGATCTCCACCCGCTGCATCTCGCCCACCGACAGCGTGTGCACCGGGCGCGCGGGATCGATGTCCAGCCCGTACTCGCCGGCCTTGGCGGCGATGCGGCGCGTGACCTCGGCCAGCGTCAGGCTCTTGTCCAGCCCGAGCCAGACGTTCTCGGCCACGGTGAGCGTGTCGAACAGGCTGAAGTGCTGGAACACCATGCTGATGCCCAGCGCCCGTGCCTCCTGCGGATTGCGCACGCTCACGGGCTGGCCGTTGAAGACCACGCTGCCCTCGTCCGGCTTCACCGAGCCGTAGATGATCTTCATCAGCGTGGACTTGCCGGCGCCGTTCTCGCCGAGCACGGCGTGTGTTTCACCGGGCGCCACCGAGAGCGAGACGTCGCTGTTGGCGACGACCGAGGGGTAGCGCTTGGTGATGTTCGATAGCTGGAGTCGTTGGATTGTCATGCCTGTGCCTGGCTTCCGGGTTTTCGCGATGGCCCTGAATCGCCCCTGAATTGTTCAAATGGGTCGATCGCATTATTTTCTGTGGTTCAGTGTCCTCCTATGTAGATGAACTTGAAGAGAAAGACGCCACCGATCAGCCACACCATCCAGTGCACCTGCCTGGCGCGCCCGGTGAACAGCTTGAGCACCGCGTAGGTGATGAAGCCGAAGGCCAGGCCGTTGGCGATCGAGTAGGTGAAGGGCATGGTCAGGGCCGTCACTGCGGCGGGGATGACCTCGGTCGTGTCGTCCCAATCGAGCTCGGTGATGTCCCTGAGCATGAGGCATGCCACGAAGAAGAGTGCGGGCGCGGTGGCGTAGGCGGGCACGGCGCCGGCCAGGGGCGAGATCGCCAAGGCGGCCAGGAACAGCACCGCCACCGTGAGCGCGGTGAGCCCGGTGCGCCCGCCCGCCTGCACCCCCGCCGCGCTCTCCACGTAGGCCGTGGTGCTCGACGTGCCGAGCAGCGAGCCGGCGAAGATCGCGCCGCTGTCGGCCAGCAGCGACTTGTTGAGCCGGTCCATCTTGCCCGGCACCAGCAGCCCCGCGCGGCGCGCCACGCCCATCAGCGTGCCGGTGGCGTCGAACAGCTCGACCAGGAAGAACACCAGGATCACGTTGAGGATGCCGCCCGACAGCGCCGACTTGATGTCCAGCTGCAGGAAGGTCGGCGCAATCGAAGGCGGCGCCGCGAACACGCCGTGGAAGGTGTTGCCCGCGAAGAAGAAGGACAGCACCGTCACGGTGATGATGCCGATCAGGATCGCGCCCGGCACCTTCAGGCGGTCCAGCACCACGATCAGGAAGAAGCCGAGGGTTGCCAGCACGGCCTGCGGCGTGTGCAGGTCGCCCAGCGTGACGTAGGTGGCCTTCGACGGGGCCACGATGCCCGCGCTCTTGAGCGCGATGATCGCGAGGAAAAGCCCGATGCCCACCGTGATCGCCAGCCGTATGGTCTGCGGGATGCCGCGGATGATCAGCTCGCGCAGCCGGAACACCGTGACCAGCAGGAACAGGCAGCCCGACACGAAGACCGCGCCCAGCGCCGCTTGCCAGGTGAATCCCATCTGCAGCACCACGACATAGGCGAAGTAGGCGTTCAGGCCCATGCCCGGCGCCAGTGCGATCGGGTAGTTGGCATAGAGCGCCATGATGCCGGTGCCCAGCGCCGCGATCAGGCAGGTGGCGACGAACACCGCGTCCTTCGGCATCCCCGCATCGCCGAGGATCGACGGGTTGACGAAGATGATGTAGGCCATCGTCAGGAAAGTGGTGAGGCCGGCCACGAGCTCGGTGCGTACCGTCGTGTTGTGCTCCCTGAGCTTGAACAGGCGCTCTGTCCAGCCGGTCGCGGGCCCGTGTGCTTGCGGGGTGAGGGTCGGCGTGTCGTGCTCGGGCATGCCGAGCACCTGCTCTGTACGGTTCATCGCGTTGTCTCCGAGTCTTTTCAGTCGTGGCGTTGGGGAGATGTCGCGACGCCGGGCGCGAGTGGCAGAAGAGGCTGGCTAACCGGAGCCGGCCGCGGAAGGTGCGGGCCGGAGCGAGGCGGCCACCGATTTGGTCCGCTCGCGCAGCCAGCGCGCCGAGCTGGAGGAATGGGTGCGCTCATGCCACAGCTGGTAGTACATGAGGCGCGGCAGCTCGACCGGGCATGGGAGGATCGCGACCGGGAGCCGCTCGACGAAGCGTTCGCAGTACTGCCGCCCGGTGGTGAGCACCAGCAGGCTGGACGCCACCATGTCGGGGATGAGCCCGAAATGCGCGCAGCGCGCCATGATGTTGCGTTGCCGGCCCATCTCGTCGAGCATCTGGTCGATGATGCCGCGCGCACCCGGATGCAGTGGCGTGGGCGCCACGTGCTCGGCCGCGAGCCAGCTTTCCAGGTCCCAGCCACGGCGAACCGCCGGATGGTCCTGGTTGACCAGGCAGACGATCTCGTCGCCGAAGAGCCGCGCCATGTGCAGGTCCTCGGGCGGCTTCAGCCAGTTGCCGATCACCAGGTCGACCTGGCCGAGCGACAGGTGCGCGTGGTAGTCCGAATCGGACGAGAGCGCATGGATCTCGATGCGGCAGAGCGGCGCCTGCGCCTTGACCTGCGCCACCAGCATGGGCAGGAAAAGCGGGTCCAGGTAGTCCGAAGCGGCGATGCGGAAGGTGGTCTGGGCGCTCTGCGGATCGAAGCCCCGCGCATCCGAGAACAGCATCTCCGCCGCACGCAGGATGCTGGCGGCGGGGTCGATCATGCGCAACCCCGCATCGGTCGGCACCATGCCCGAGCCGGAGCGCACCAGCAGCGGGTCGCCTGAAAGTTCCCGCAGGCGCTTGAGCGCGGCCGACACCGCCGGCTGGTACATGCCCAGGCGAATGGCGGCCCGCGAGACGCTGCGGTCGGTCAGCACGGTATGAAGCACCCGGATGAGGTGCAGGTCGATCTTGTCCAGAAGCGCTTGGTCTCTCATGAGCTGCCCGCAGGGTGATGCCGATGTCCGGGCAGTTATACAGCGCGGCATTCACATCGATCCCCTTGTTGGACGGGCTGCTTCAGACCGAGGCCGACTGCACGGCCATGACCGCGCGCAGGATGGCTTCGCTGGTGGCCGGCGCCGTGAGCGGCGGGTCCACCCGGTGCCCGCCCACCGCCGACACCGCGTCGCGGATGGCGAAGAAGACCGAGAAGGGCAGCAGCAGCGGCGGCTCGCCCACCGCCTTGCTGCGGTGGATCGAGTCCTCGAAGTTCTGGCCCTCGAACAGCTTGACGTTGAAGACCGGCGGGCAGTCGTTGGCCGTCGGAATCTTGTAGGTGCTGGGCGCGTGCGTGGTGAGCAGGCCGGTCTTCGGGTGCCACACCAGCTCCTCGGTGGTGAGCCAGCCCATGCCCTGGATGAAGGCGCCCTCGACCTGGCCGATGTCCACCGCCGGGTTGAGCGACTTGCCGGCGTCGTGCAGGATGTCGGCGCGCAACAGCTTCCATTCGCCGGTGAGCGTGTCCACGATCACCTCGCTCACGGCTGCGCCGTAGGCGTAGTAGAAGAAGGGGCGCCCGTGCATCCTGTCCTTGTCCCAGCTGAGGCCGGGGGTGGCGTAGAAGCCGTCGGACCACAGCTGCACGCGGTCGAGATAGGCCTCGCCGACGACGGTGCTGAAGGACAGCGAGCGGCCGGCGACCTCGACCTGGTCGTTGGCGAAGCGCACGTCCTCCGCCTTGCCGCCATGGCGCGCAGCGGCGCAGGCGGCCAGGCGCTCGCGGATCTGGCGTGCCGCGTCCTGCGCGGCCTTGCCGTTGAGGTCGGCACCGGTCGACGCAGCGGTGGCCGAGGTGTTGGCCACCTTCTGCGTGTCGGTGGCCGTGACGCGCACGCTCTCGAAGTTCACGCCCAGCTCGTGCGCCACCACCTGCGCCACCTTGGTGTTGAGCCCCTGCCCCATCTCGGTCCCGCCGTGGTTCACCAGGATCGAGCCATCGGTATAGACATGCACCAGCGCGCCGGCCTGGTTGAAGTGCTTGACGTTGAAGGAGATGCCGAACTTCAGCGGCGCCAGCGCAATGCCGCGCTTGAGCACGGGGCTGGCCTGGTTGAAGGCCGCGATCTCCTCGCGCCGCACGCGGTAGGCGCTGGTGCCCTCCAGCTCCGAGACCAGCTCATGGATGATGTTGTCGGACACCACCTGCCCGTAGGGCGTGACGTTGCGCTCGCCCTTGCCGTAGAAATTGATGCGCCGCACGTCGAGCGGATCGCGTCCCAGCTCGCGCGCCACGCTGTCGAGGATGTTCTCGACCGCGATCGCGCCCTGGGGCCCGCCGAAGCCGCGGAACGCCGTGTTGCTCTGCGTGTTGGTGCGGCCCGAATAGCCGTGCATCGCCACGTCCGGCAGCCAGTAGGCGTTGTCGAAGTGGCACAGCGCCCGCGTCATCACCGGGCCCGACAGGTCGGCCGAGTGGCCGGCGCGCGAGACCATGCTGATCTCGGCGCCGAGGATGCGGCCCTCGTCGTCGAAGCCCACCTCGTACTCGTACCAGAAGCAGTGCCGCCGACCGGTGATGAGGAAGTCGTCGTCGCGGTCCAGCCGCAACTTGACCGGCCGCTGCAGCTTGTTCGCCGCCACCGCAGCCACGCAGGCGAAGAGTGCCGATTGCGATTCCTTGCCGCCGAAGCCCCCGCCCATGCGCCGGCACTCGACCTGCACCGCGTTGGCATGCAGGTGCAGGGCATGCGCGACCAGGTGCTGCATCTCGCTCGGGTGCTGGGTCGAGCAGTGCACGTGCATCGCGCCGCCCTCCTTCGGGATCGCGTAGCTGATCTGGCCCTCGAGGTAGAACTGTTCCTGCCCGCCGACGTCGAGCGTGGCCTTGAGCCGGCGCGGCGCCTTGGCGATCGCGGCCTGCGCGCCGCCTTCGGTGGTGCTGCGCACCAGGTGCATCGGCGGCAGCACGTACTGGCCCTTTGCGTGCGCCTGCTGCGGCGTGATGACGGGCGGCTCGGCCTCGATGTCCAGCGCGTCCTTCGCACGGGCGGCGGCGCGCCGCGCAGCGTCGCGCGTTTCGGCGATCACCGCGAACACCGGCTGGCCCAGGTAGCGGATGTCGCCGCTGCAGAGGATCGGGTCGTCGTGCACGATCGAGCCGCAGTCGTTGCTGCCGGGGATGTCGGCCGCGGTCAGCACCGCCACCACGCCGGGCATGGCGCAGATCGCCTCCAGGTTCATGTTCTTGAGGCGACCGTTCGCCACCGGCGAGAGGCCGAGCGCGCAGTGCAGCGTGCCCGCGAGCTCGGGAATGTCGTCGATGTAGGTGGCCTCGCCAGCCACGTGCAGGTGCGCCGATTCGTGCGGGCGGCTGATGCCCACGCGCGCGCCGTCGTCGTGCGCCTTGGCCTCGGCATGCACGTCGATGCGCGCGGCGGTGTTCTTCAGGTAGTCGGCAAAGGCTTCGGCCGATTGCAGCAGTGCGGGGTCGATGGGCTTGTTCATGGTCAGACTCCTTCCGCGGCGGCGGCGGCGGTTGCGTGCGGCATCACGCTCCAGACGCTGGTGGCTTCCACGGGCAGCGGCTCGTTCGTGCGGGTTTCCAGCCACAGGCGTTGCAGCAGGTTCTGCGCCACCAGCAGCCGGTAGTCGGCGCTGGCGCGCATGTCGGTCAGCGGCTTGAAGTCCTGCGCCAGCGCGAGCTTGGCTGCATTGACGCTGGCCTGCGTCCAGGGCTTGCCCACGAGCGCGGCCTCGGCCTGCGCCGCGCGCTTGACGACCGCGGCCATGCCGCCGTAGGCCAGCCGCACTTCCTTCACGATGTCCCCGTCGAGCTCGATCGCGAAGCCCCCGCACAGCGCCGAGATGTCGCAGTCGAAGCGCTTGCTGATCTTGTAGGCCCGCACCTGTCGCCTCATCGCCGCCACCGGGACGACAAGCCCCTGCACGAACTCGCCGGGCTCCAGCCTGTTCTTCATGTAGTCGACGTAAAAATCGGTCAGCGGCATGCGCCGCACGCGTTCGCCCCGGCGCAGCTCGATCCCCGCATCCAGCGACATCAGCACGGGCGGCGAGTCGCCGATCGGCGAGCCGTTGGCAACGTTGCCGCCCATGGTGCCGGCATTGCGGATCGGCGGCGAAGCAAAGCGCAGCCACACGTCGGTGAGCGCAGGCACCCGCGCCGCGAGCGCGCGGAAGGCGTTCTCGAGCGAGGCGCCGGCGCCGATGTAGAGCGCGGAAATGCCCTCGACCTCGCGCTCCTCCACCAGCTTCATCTCGGCCACGTCGCCCACGTAGAGGATGTCGCCCAGGTCACGGAACTGCTTGTTGACCCACAGGCCGACATCGGTGGAACCGGACAGCAGCTGGGCGGCCGGCTTGGCTTCGCGCAACGCAGCCAGCTCGGCAAGCGTCGTGGGCGCATGGAAATGGTCCAGCCGCTGGCCCAGGGGCGCGACATAGTCGAAGCTCGCCTTGTGCTCGAGGCTCTGGAGCGCGGCCACCACCGGCTCGGTGTCCAGCCGCACCGCGGGCAGGTCGAACATGCGCTGGCCTGCGTCGAGGATCGGCCGGTAGCCGGTGCAGCGGCAGAGATTGCCCGAGAGATCGTCTGCCAGTTGCTGGCGCGTGGGCTGCGTGCCCGCGTTCCGGTGGTGCTCGTAGGTGGACCACAGCGACATCACGAAGCCCGGCGTGCAGAAACCGCATTGCGACCCATGGCAGTCGACCATGGCCTGCTGCACCGGGTGCAGCTGGTTCGCTGCCTGCTTGTCGCGCGGGGCCCGGTCACGCTGTCCGGTGCACTGCGCCTTGAGGTCTTCGACCGTGAACAGCGCCTTGCCGTGCAGCGTGGGCAGGAACTGGATGCACGCGTTGACCGTCTGCAACCGCAGGCCGCCCACCGCGTCCTTGTCGCCGGGCTCGGCCAGCTCGCCGACGACCACCGTGCAAGCACCGCAATCGCCCTCGTTGCAGCCTTCCTTGGTGCCGGTGCAGCGTGCGTCCTCGCGCAGCCAGTCCAGCACCGAGCGGGTGGGATGCACGCCGCTCACGTCGACGATCCGGCCGCGGTGGAAGAAGCGGATGGGTTGGGTGCTGGCGTTCATGCTCATGGCTGGTGGTGGCGGTTTCCGTGGCGATCAAAAATCGTGCCTGCGAAGGTATTCCTTTGCGAGGGCATACGCATACGGACGCGCCCATACGGCCTATGTGGGGCTTGCTATATGACGCCCGGGAAAACCCTTGATTCGGGGTGTTCAGTCGCCGCAGGCCGCACACTGGCACGTCCGACGGAATCCAGCATGACCCTCCGCACGCAACAAATCAACTTCCAGGTGGGCGACCACGGCACCGTCTCGGGACTGGTGGTGTCGCCGGCCGACCCCCTCGCCTGCTATGTCTTCGCCCACGGTGCGGGGGCCGGCATGGAGCACGCCTTCATGGGCGCGGTGTCCGAAGGCCTCGCGGCACGCGGCATTGCGACCCTGCGCTACCAGTTTCCGTCGATGGAGCTCGGCAAGAAGCGGCCCGATCCGCCGCCGGTCGCGCATGCGGCCGTGCGTGCGGCCGTGGCGCAGGCGGTGGCGCGCTTCGGGCCGCTGCCCCTCTTCGCCGGCGGCAAGTCTTTCGGCGGGCGCATGACGTCGCAGGCGCAGGCACTCGAGCCCCTGCCGCGCGTGGCAGGCCTCGTGTTCGTCGGCTTTCCACTGCATCCGGCCGGGACGCCCTCGACCGGGCGTGCCGACCATCTGGCCGATGTGCGCGTGCCGATGCTGTTCGTGCAGGGCACGCGGGACGCGCTGGCCGACCTGGCCAGCATCCGCATCGTGGTCACCAGGCTGGGCGCTTGCGCGACGCTGATGGAAATCGCCGAGGCTGACCATGCCTTCCATGTGCTGCGCCGATCAGGCCGCAACGACGAGGAAGTCCTGATTGAAATGCTCGACGGCATGGCGGCCTGGATGCGGGCGTAGCCGATGTCCGTTTGCAACTCGCACGCGCAGTCCGCGCTCTTCGTCGTCTTCAACGTGCGTTCAGGGCGCGGCAGTGCGCAGGCCCTGCGGGACGCGATCGCGCGTGCCTGCGCCGCGCAGGGGCGGGCCTATCGGCTGTTCGAAGTCACGCGCCCGAACCGCCTGCCTGAACGAATCCGCGAGGCTGTCGACGCAGCCCGGGCCGACCACGGCGTGGTTGTCGCGGCGGGTGGCGACGGCACGATCAACGCCGTTGCGCAGGCAGTGCTGGGCAGCGGCTGCGCAATGGGTGTGCTGCCGAAGGGCACCTTCAACTATTTCAGCCGCACGCATTCGATTCCCACCGACGTCGACGATGCGCTGCGCGTACTGCTCGATGCGCAACCGGTGCCGGTACAGGTGGGCCTGGTCAACGATCGCGTCTTCCTGGTCAATGCCAGCCTCGGCCTCTATGCGCGCGTGCTGGAGGACCGTGAGACCTACAAATCGCGCTATGGCCGCAGCCGGTGGGTTGCGCTATGGGCGGCGGTGATGACCGCGATGCGCCCCCATCCCGGCTGGGATCTTCGCATCCGTTGGCGCGGCGAGGAGCGCCTGGTGCGCACGCCGACGCTCTTCGTCGGCAACAACGCGCTGCAGCTCCAGCAGGTCGGCATGCCGCGGCCCGAAGCCGTCGAGCAGGGCGAGCTCACGGCCATCGCACTTCGGCCGAGCAGCCGTCTCGCCATGTTGGCGCTGATGCTGCGCGGCGCCATGGGCCGGCTCGGCGAGTCGGACAAGGTCATGCACACGTCGTTTCGGTCGATGTCCGTCAGCCCGGCGCGCACCACACGGCACCACGCCAAGGTCGCGGCCGACGGCGAGGTGCTGCGCATGGCCATGCCGCTGCACTTCCGGGTCGCGCCCGAGCCGCTCTGGCTCATCAAGCCCCGCGGGAGCGAGCGGGAGGATGCGGCTCGATGAGCTGTTTGCTGCACATGTCCGATCCGCATTTCGGGACCGAGCAGCCCGATGTGGTGCGCGCGCTCGCCACGCTGGTACGCACCGAGTTGCCGAGTGCGCTCGTGCTCTCCGGCGACATCACGCAGCGAGCGACGCGCGCGCAGTTCGCGCGGGCTCGCGCCTTCGTGGACAGCCTGGCCAATCCAGGGCTGCTGGCCATCCCCGGCAACCACGACATCCCGCTCTTCGCCTTGTCCACTCGCATGATGGCGCCGTATGCGCGCTACAGGGCGGCCTTTGGGGACGAGCTCGAGCCTGTCGTGGACGTGCCGGACTTCCTCGTCGTGGGCGTCAACACCACGCGCTGGTACCGGCACGAGAACGGCGCCGTCTCGGCGCAGCAGGCTGAACGTGCGGCGCGCCGCCTCGCCAAAGCTTCGGCGCGGCAGCTGCGGATCGTGGTGGTGCACCAGCCGGTCGCCGTCACGCGCGAGGAGGACCACAAGAACCTGCTCATCGGCCGCGAGGAGGCGGTGCGGCTCTGGGCCGAGGCCGAGGCCGACCTGGTCCTCGGCGGGCACATCCACCTGCCCTTCGTGCTGCCGCTGCACGAAGGCGCCGGCGGGCCGGTGCGCAGGATGTGGTGCGTGCAGGCGGGCACCGCCGTGTCGACCCGGCTGCGCGCGGGCGCACCGAACTCGGTCAACCTCATCCGCTTCGAAGGCGGAGATGGCGAACGACGCTGCACGGTGGAGCAATGGGACTGCGACGCAGGCGATGCACAGTTCAGGCGTGCCCGCGTCCACAGCCTGGCGCTGGGCACCACTCGACCGCGACCGTGACAACGTGCGTGTGCGATGGTCGCGCAGTCGTCCTCACGCGTCGACGGCGAAGCGGCCTGCCTCCATCAAACAGTGGCGGGCCGCCGGCAACGCGCCCGCGTGGTTCAAGAAGCCGTGTGGCACACCAGGGCAGATCCGGAGTTCGGCACTCACCTGCGCTGCCTGCAATGCGCGATGCAGGTCGACGGAATCGTCCAGCAGCATGTCCAGGCCCGCCGCGAGCAGCCAGGCAGGCGGCAAGCCATCGAGTCGGCCGAGCAAGGGATGGATGCGCGGATCGCCGATGTCCGCGCCCTTGGGGACATAGGCTCCGAGATAGCGCTGTTGCACTTTCGCGCTGAGCCCGAACTCACCACCGCCATAGGCCGCGACCGAGCCGCGATCGCTTAACGGCCCATAGACGCCGTAGAAGAGGAGCAGTGCCGCGATGTCCGGCGAGGCCCCCTCGTCGCGGCGACGCATGGCCTCGACCAGAGCGAGGTTGGCGCCGGCGGAGTCGCCCGCCAGCACGAGGCGGCCGCCGTGGCGCCGAGTCTCCGTCGACAGCAGGTCCACGACGGCTCGGACATCCCGGGTCGCCGCCGGAAACGGATGCTCCGGCGCAAGCGAATACTCGATGCCGCACACCGGCATGCCTGAGGCCATGGCGAGATGGCGCAGCACCGTGTCGTGCGTGTCGTTCGAGCCCACGCACCAGCCGCCGCCATGCAGATAGACGATGAGCGATGCATCGGCCTGTGCCGTCGGCCGGTACCACCGCAGCCCCACCGCTCGGCCCTCCACACGGCATGATTCTTCGTCGATCGCATGCATCGCCGGCAGGCCGGTGTGGCTGCGGCGCCGCTCCCCGATCAGCGCCGCACGGGCTTCCGCAAAAGGCAGTTCGTAGCGATCGACCACGGGCCCTTCGCGCAGCGCGGCCGCGCGCTGGCGTTCGAGGATCGCGGCCATCGCCGGATCGAAGTCGCGCGGATAGCCCTCGCCAGGCAGGCTGCGGTCTGATCTCATGGCAATGATGATCAGCCCGCGGGCACGCGCGACACGGCTTCGAACACCTGCTGGAACAGCGGGAGTTCCGGCCGCGCCAGGTCTTCGAGCACATCGAAATGCGTGCGCCCCGGCACGATCTCCAGCCGCGACGGCGTGCCCATGCGTTCCGCCCATGCCGTGAAATCGCGGCTCTGCCCGATGAACCCATCGGTCTCGCAGGCACCGACCGCAACGATGAACTCGCGCGCATGAAAGCAGGACATGCCGCCGGGACTGAATCGCAAGGCTTCGCGCGGCGTCATGCGCACGTCATCGTTGACACTGGTCAGCAGCAGCGGCGCAAGCGAAAACACACCGCTCACCGGCACCGATGCCACGAAGGGATGGCCTTCGAGATCGGCCGGCGTCGTGGCACTCAACATGGCCGTGAGATGGCCGCCGGCCGAATGACCCGACACGGTGACGCGACGGGGATCGAAGCCGAGTTCCCCCGCGCGCCGGTTGAGCCAGCGCATCGCATCGCTCACCTGTTCGATGATGCGGCCGAGCTTCACCGCCGGTGCGAGTTCATAACCCAGCATCGCGACCGAGATGCCCGCCTTCACATAGCCTTCCGCGATAAAACTGAAAAGCCGGCGATCGAGCGCGCGCCAGAAGCCGCCGTGGATGAAGACGAAGAGCGGCGTGCCGTCTCTCGGCACGCCCTTTGCGGTGTCGGCAGGAAACCAGTCGATGGCGCAGCGCTCCGGCGCCGCGTAGGAAAGCGACCGCCATCCCGGCGTCGCTTGGCGAAAGCGCTCGCTGCGCGCCGAGTAGTCGGCATACACCGCCTCGCGCTCGGGATGGCGGGGACGCAGGCTGTAGTTCTGCTCCATCGCCTCCACGAGCTCGACGACGAGCTGGCTGTCAAACTCCAAGATAGGCTTCCTTCACACGCTCGTCGCGCAGCAGTTCACTGGCCGGCCCCGACAAGGTCACCTGGCCGTTCTCGAGCACATGGCCATACGCCGCATGGCGCAGCGTGACCTCGCTGTTCTGTTCGCAGACGAAGATCGTCAGCCCTTGCCTGCACAGGGTCGAGAGCGTCGCAAAGATCTGCGTCACGACCAGCGGCGCAAGACCCATCGACGGCTCGTCGAGCAAGAGGAGCCGCGGCTCACACATCAGCGCACGGCCGATGGCCAGCATCTGCTGCTCGCCGCCCGACAGGGTGCCGGCCGGCTGGGCCAATCTCTCGGCGAGACGCGGGAAAAGAGCGAGCACGAAGTCGAGCCGTTGCCGATAGCGGTCTTTCGTGCCGCGGATCAGGAACTGGAACGCACCCATCTCCAGGTTCTCCGCCACCGAGAGCGGCGCGAAGACCTTGCGCCCCTCGGGCACCAGCGCGACGCCCTGCCGCACGATGCGTTCGGCGCGCTGTCCGGAGATGTCCTGGCCGGCGAGCACGATGCTGCCCTTCGAGGGCTTCATCAGGCCGCTGACCGCACGCATCAAGGTCGACTTGCCGGCGCCGTTCGCACCGATCAGCGCAGTGAAGCCGCCATCGGGAATGCCGAGCGAGACCCCGCGCAGGACGTCGCCCTGCCCATACGACACGTGCAGGTTGCGGATCTCAAGCATCGACGGTCTCCTCGATGGGGTTGCCGAGGTAGGCGCCGATCACCTCGGCATTCGACGAGATCTCGGCTGGCGTTCCCTCGGCCAGGAAGCGGCCGCTGCGCAGCACGAGAATCTCGTCGCACAGCCCCATCACCATGCGCATGTTGTGTTCGACAAGCACGACCGTCACGCCTTGCGCATTGACCTGCCGGATCATCCGTGCAATGGGCGCCTGCTCCGATGCGGGCACACCGGCGATGGGCTCGTCGAGCATCAGCACCTTGGGGTCTGCGGCCAGGGCGCGCGCGATCTCGAGCAGCTTCGATTCGCCGAAGCTCAGGTTGCCCGCGAGCGACATGGCGCGGTCGGCCATGCCGAGGAGCGCGAGCTTGTCGTAGGCCGTGGCTTCGATGCGATGCTCTTCCTCCCGCGTGCGCGGCGTGCCGAGCATCGACGCGATGAAGCCGCTGGCCTGCGCCTTCGGGTGGCAGCCGATCATCACGTTCTCGATCAGGCTGAGCTCCGGAAATATCTGCAGGTTCTGGAAGGTGCGCGCAAGCCCGAGCTTGGCGCGCTGGAAAGGCTTGAGCGTCTCGATGCGCTGGCCTTCGAGCGTGATCGAGCCCTGGCTCGGGCGCTGGATGCCCGCGATGGCATTGAAGAGTGTCGTCTTGCCTGCGCCATTGGGCCCGATGATGCCCTTGATCGAGCCTTTCCTGACCGACGTGCTTAGGCCATCGACCGCATGCAGCCCGCCGAAGGTGACGCGCAGGTCCTTAACGTCGAGCAGTGCCATCGACGGCCTCCACGTTGGTGCCCGACGCCGCAGGGGTGGTCGCGTTCCTCGTGACCTTGAACGCATCGCGCGGCTTCGCACGCTGCCGCAATTGCCCTGGCAGCCCGGCAATGCCGCCGGGAAAGTACAGCAGTACGCAGATCATGCAGATGCCGAACACGAGCAGTTCGACATCCTGGAACTGCCGCAGCAACTCCGGCACGACCGTGAGGATCGCCGCGCCGAAGAAAGGGCCCCAGTAGCGTCCCGCGCCGCCGAGCGCGACCATGACGACCAGCAGAACCGACGAGGCGAAACCGAAGGTCTCGGGCGACACGAAGAGGTTGAAGTGCGCATACATCGCACCGGCCAGCCCGGCCATCGCGGCCGAGAGGCTGAAGGCGATCACCTTGTATGCGAAGGTGTCGACACCGAGCGTGTTCGCACCGATCTCGCTGCCGGCGATCGCGCGCAAAGCACGCCCCGGTACGCTGGCGAACAGGTTCAGCAGCAGCCACATCAGCACTGCCGACACTGCCCACGCGAGCCAGAAGAAGCGCGCCGGACTGTCCAGCTCCCATCCGAACAGCGCGTAAGGCGCAATGCCGGCCAGCCCGTTCGGTCCGCCGGTGAGCGGCACGAGCTCGACGAACAGCACCGAGAGGATGCCGCTGAAGCCCAGCGTGCCCATCGACAGATACGGGCCCCGCAGGCGCAGCGTGGTCAAGCCGATGAAGCCCGCAGCCACCGCCACCATGAGAATGGCGGCCAGCGAGCCGAGCCACGGCGAGATCCCGTACTTGGTGTTGAGCACGCCGCTCACGTAGGCGCCGAGCCCATAGAAAGCCGCATGCGCGAGCGACACCTGCCCGGCCCAGCCCATGATCATGTTCAGGCTGCCGATCAGGATCAGGTTGAGGAAGAAGTAGATGCCGAGGCTCAGCACGTATTCGTTGGGCGCGACCATTGGCCAGGCGAGCGCCAGCAGCCAGACGATGATCAGCGCGCGCCGGCTCCTGCCCTTGCTGGCGACACCGGGTGAGCGGGCTCGTGCGTTGTCGCCCGTCATATCTTCTCGACCTGTCCGTGGCCCAGCAGACCATTGGGCCAGCGCACCAGCACCATCAGCAGCACGACGAAGGACACCGCGTCCTTGAAGTGCGACGACAGCATGCCGCCCGCAAAACTCTCGGCCAGCCCCAGCGCGAGCCCGCCGACCATCGCGCCCGGCAAGCTGCCGAGCCCGCCGAGCATCGCAGCGCAAAAAGCCTTGAAGCCGAGGATCGTGCCGTGGTCGAAGGAGGTCAGCGTGAGCGGCGTGACGATGACGCCCGCCAGCGCGCCGATGCCTGCGGCGAGTATGAAAGACAAGGACATCGTCAGCCGCGGGCTGATGCCCACGAGCGCCGCCGCCTCGGGTTGCGCCGCCGCGGCGCGCATCGACTTGCCCAGCACCGTGCGGTTGAAGAACCAGCCCGCGCCGCCCATCACCAGCGCGGCGACCCCGATGATCCACAGCGATTGGGACTCGAACACCGCGCCGGCGAAGTGCACCGGGCCGCCGCTGGAAAACGAAGGCAGCCCCGTCGGGTTCTTCCCGAGCAGCAGCATGACCAGGCTCTTGGTGCAGATGGCGATGGCGATCGTGACGATCGTGATCGACATGGCGGTCGGCCGCTGCAGCCGGCGCACGATGAGCCGCTCCGACACCGCGCCCACCAGCATCGCCACGCACACCGCGGCGACCAGTGCCAGCCACAGCGGCACCTTGGCCGCATAGAGCGTGGCAGCCACCATGCCGCCCAGCATCACCCATTCGCCCTGCGCGAAGTTCAGCGCGCCGGTGCTCTTGAAGATGATGTTGAATCCCAGCGCCACCAGCGCATAGATGCTGCCCGTGCCGAGGCCGGCGAGCAGCAGTTGGACCGGCTCGTTCATGAACGTCCTCTCTTGAGCTTCAGCCTTGCCGGGCCTTCAGACCTGGCCGATCACCGGATGGCCCACCACCGGCAGAGCAAAGCCCCACCGCGCGAGCCGCGAGCGCGCATCCGCGACACATTGCCTGAAAGTCTGCTGCTCCTGCGCCGGCGTGGCGGCGCCCAGGCCCGCTTCGGCCGCAAGCGTTGCAGCCGCGTCGTACTCCCCCGCATCGATCTCGGTCGAGAGACTCGGAATCTGGTAGCCGGCGAAGGCCACGTGCTTCAGCCATGACTCGATGCGCGACACGATGGCCGCCTTGGCGGCGTCGTCCATCCGCGCCGCGCGCTCCTCGAGATAGAGCCAGCCGAAGGACGCATGGCGTTCCTTGGCCGCGACCGCCTTGGCAAGGATCTGCGCGGCCACAGGCTCGCGCGCGTTGCCGGCATAGAGCTTGTACAGCGCGAGTTCGATCCCGTCTTCGATGGCGCAATGCACCGCCACATAGCCGTCGAGCGACTGCGATGCATCGAGCGCATCGCGGTAGAGCGTGCGGTTGAGCACGGCCTCCCACCGCTTGTCCGAGGGCGCGTTGATGTAGCCGCCCAGTGCCTGCGCATAGCGATGGAAGCATTCGAGATGCCACGCCTCCTCGGTGTTGCGCACCGCCAGGAAATACTTCGGATCGGACTCGCGGTCCAGCTCCAGGCAGAAGCGGATCAGCAGCGCCGGTGTTTCGGCCAGGCCCGTGTATTCGAGCCAGGCACGGCGGCTCCACACGAGCCGTGCGGCATGGCGCGCGGCTTCGGACGCCGGGGCATTGAAGCGGTCCCAGGCAATGTCCCTGGCTGGCGTCCATCTGCTGGCCTTGGCGCTTTCGTAGAGGTCGCGGATCGAGACGATCGAGCGCTTGAGTTCGAGCGGAAAGCGTCGCTCGACAATGATGGGTGTCGCCTGCATGCTCAGAACTCCCCTTCGATCTTCGGGTGGCGGAACATCGGGAGCTTGATGCCCCACGACTCCGTCATCTGGCGGCGGATGCGCGCCACGGAGGCAACGAAGACGGGCTTCTCCAGCTCTTCGACGGTCGAGCCCAGGCCGGCTTCCCAGGTCAGGCGGTCGACCTTCGTCTCGGCCCGCGCGGCGGGGCCGTCCGGCGCCAGCCATGAACTGTGGTAGCCGTTGAGCTCGACCTTCTCGATCATCGTGATGACCGCGTCCTCGACCCCCGCCAATTGCGTCGTCGAAAGATGCGGCACGCGGCTGCTCATGAAGGCCCAACCGAAGGCGCAGTGCCGCACCTCGTCGCGCATGATGCTCTTGAGCACCTGCTGCGCCACCTTGTTGGGCGTGATCTCGATCAGGTGGCGGAACACGTCGAAGGCGATCTCCTCGGCCGCGCAGACCAGTGCCGCCATCACGCCTTCGAGCGGCACGTCGGGGTCCAGCGCCATCTTGCGCACGCCATGCGTCGCGACGGCGCCCTGGAACTCGGAAAGATCGGGCTGCTCGATGTAGCCTCCCAGCAGCTCGGCCATGCGGTAGCAGACCTCGGCATGGCGCGCCTCTTCCTGCGTGCGGATGGTGAAGAAGAGCCGCATGTCGGGCGCGCAGTTCTCCTTGCAGAAGCGGATCTGCAGGGCAGGCGATTCGGAGATGGCGCCGTATTCGCCCCAGGCGCGGCGGCTCCAGTACATGCGCGCGGCATACAGCTGATCGGGGCTGAACTGCGTGATGTCGAGCGCGTCCCACTCGATGTCGCACGACGGGTTCCACTGGTTGCTGGTGGCCGAGTGAAACAGGTTGCGAATGCGCGGAATCTCGATGTCGAGGTCGAGCGGAAAGCGGCTTTCGGGCACATCGAGGATGGTGCGCGTGGTCGAGGTCGCGACGGACATGCGGAGGGCTCCTGGTGAAGGATGAAGAAGATCAGGTCACTGGTAGTCGGCGAGGCGGAAGCGGCCGTCCTCGTACTTCAACAACACCAGGTCGGACTTGGAGAGGCCCGAATGCTGGGTCGCGGAGAAATTGAAAGTGCCGCCAACCCCGTTGTAGTTGCGGATGCCGGCCAGCGCATCGCGCACCTTGGTCTTGTCTTCGCCGCCCTTTTCGAGCGCCATCTTCGCGAGGTACATCGCGTCGTAGGTCTGGGCTGCAAACTGGTTGGGGCGACGCTTGAAGCGCGCCTCGAAGTTCTTGTTGAGCGCGAGGATGCGCGGCTTGGCCGGGTCGGAGTCGGGCAGGTCCTCCCCGACCGGGAACTTGACGCTCACCAGCAGCACGTCCTTGGCGGCATCGCCCGCGAGGTCCATATAGCGCTTGTCGACAAAGCCGTAGCTGTGGATGAAGGGGATGCCGCCCAGGCCGAGGGTCCTGGCCTGCTTCATCGCCACCACGCCGGCCGGCGTGACGGTCCAGCAGACGATGGCCTGCACGTTCGCAGCCTTCAGCTTGCCGAGCTGCGGGGCCATGTCCGTGTCGGTGGGGTTGAAGGTCTCGTACACCACGTCGAGACCACGCGAGGCCGCCGTCTTCTTGAGCTGCTCCGCGGCGCTCTGCCCGAAGCCGGACGAATCGGAGAGCAGAGCGATCTTCGTGATCTTCTTCTTGGCGAAATAGTCCGCGAGCCGCTCCATCACCTGGTCGTCGTCGACCGTGGACTTGAAGGTGAAGGGCCGCTCGGCCACGGGCGTGACGATCTGCATGCTGCCTTCGGTCGCAACGAAGGGCATGGTGGCCTTCTCGGTCAGCTGCGACATCGCGATCGCCATGCCGCTCATGTTTCCGCCGCCGACGATCATGTCGACCTTGTCCTGCGTGAGCAGTCGCCGCGTCGCGCCCAGGCCCTTCTGCGTCTGGCTCTCGGCGTCGTAGAAGAACCATTCGATCTTCTTGCCGTTGATGCCGCCCTTCGAATTGATCTCGTCGAGCGCGAGCTCCATGCCCGCCTTCATGTCTTCGCCGAGGAAGGCCGCGGGCCCTGTCATGGAGAGAACCGAACCGACCTTGAAGCTGCCTTGCGCCAGGGCAGCAAGCGACGAACCGGCCACGATGCATGCGATCGCGAGCCGGGACGAGAAGCGGAGAAGCGAATGGAACGAGTGGAGCATGGTGAGTGGGTGCAGAAGTTGATGAACGAAAGGCAATGCGTGCGCGACGTCTTCAGTCGTGGTCCTCCAACGCGGTCTTGGGGCCGGGGTCCACCGGCGGATTCGTGTTGCCGCCGGCGGGCGGCGAGAGCGCGACGGTGAAGGCGTGCCGGAGCACGCCGCCCGGCGAATACGAGCGCCCGGCCATCACGGGCAGGCCCTCGGTGCAGTAGTAGGCGAGCTCGCGCACCATCACCGGTGAATCGAGCGCTACGCCGAGCAGCTTGGCGGTGCGCGCGTCTGCAAGCGAAGCTTCCAGCCGGTTCTGCGCATGCGAGAGGCTGGTGCGCCGGGCCAGCAGATCGAGCAGCGAATGCCGAGCTGCCTCGGCTTCGGTGATCGACGCGGCGAAATCGGGATGGATGTAGCGGAAGTCGTATGAAGCGATCGTCGGGCCGGTCTGGCGCACGCGTTCGATGTGAAGCACGCTCTGGTCGGCGCCGATGCCGAGATGGAAGGCCATGTCTTCAGGGCACGGCAGCATGGCGAAGCGCTTGAGCTTGAAGGTCAGCGGTCGGCCGATGCGTTCCCACTGGTGCTTGAAGTCCATCTGCGGGCCGAAGATTTCGTCGAACTTGTCGGTGTTGACAAAGGTGCCCTGGCCCTGCACGCGGCGCAACAAGCCTTGCGCCACCAGTTCCTGGATGGCCTGGCGCACCGTGAAGCGGCTGACGCCGAACATCGCGCAGAGCTCCTGGTCGGAATAGAACTTGCCGTCGCCCGGCACGCCCGTGCGGATGATGGCCTGCAGTCGGCGCTTGACCTGTGCGTAGAGCGGCAGGGCGGAACTGCGATCGAGGTCGTGCTCCACCGCATCGGCATGCGCCTTGTCGCCTGAAGGGGCCGCAACCGTTGTTGCGTTCGCTTCCGCGGGCTTGCGGGTCGACTCGTCCATGAGGTCTGATCCTTGCTTAGCTTGGGTCTTGCGCGGATGCCAACTGACTGCTTGTCTGGATATCCGGACATGATGATATATTTATCATCCAACCGCTGTCAACGCATTGCGCACCTTCCATGCAAATCGGTCTGCTCGATCTACGCCTGCCGTACCCTTCCGCGTCGCATTTCAGCTTTGCCACCCCGCTGCCGCTCGACGGCATCGACGTGCTGATCTGGAATCCGGCCGCCCTCGCGACCGCCTACCAGCCTGAAAGCACGCGCGACGGCTTCGCGCTGCTCAGCGTCGTGGCGTCGCAGCAGCTGCTGCGCCATACGCGGGCCTGGCGCGGCGCGCTGAGGCAATTCGTGGCGCGCGGCGGCACGCTGGTCGTGCTGTCTCCGGGTGCGGCCCGGCTCGCGCTCCATACGGTGCAGGACGTGGTGGGCTACGACCTGCTCGAAGCACTTCCCGATGCACCCACCGCCTCGCTGGACGCATGCGAGCCGATGCAGGTGCATTGCCCGTTCGGCGAGCCTTTCAAGAGCTTCTTCGAGCAACTCGGTGATCGCTTCATCGCGAGCGCGACATTCGGGACCGTGGCCGACGCGCAGCCGATCGCGACCGCCGGCGCGGCATCGTCGCTCGCGTGCGGCTTCTATCGCTATCGGCATCCGGGTCGCCTGCTCATGCTGCCGTCACTCGCCAGCACGTCCCCAGGCGCAGCGCACGACGTGGTGGCGGCCACCATCGCGCTGGTTGCGCGGCTGCGCCTCGAAGGCCGAGGTGCCACGCGCTACCAATGGGACGAGCCGCTGCAGATGGCGGGCGAATCCGCGCTGCGGTCGCGCCTTGCGGAGCTGTCGGCACAACGACGCGCGCTCGACGAGGAAGAAGCGGCGCTTGCGTCACGCCTCGACAGGCTGACGTTCCTCGCACAGCTTCAATGCGGTGACGTGACGGGTGTGATCGACGCTGCGGCGCTGGTGCTGCACGCCATGGGCGGCTACACGCAAAAAGGCTTGCGCGACATGAACATGCTGATGTGGGAACAGGACGGCCGCACGCGCGTGCTGGTGGCCGTCGACGACGCGCAGATCGAAGCCGATGCGAATGCAGTGATGTCGCTGGTCGACCACGTGCGTTCGCAGGCTGCCGAGTGGGCACCCGTGCTGCAGGCCGAGATCGAGCCGGTCGCGCTGTACATCGGAGGCAACCGGCGCGGCGCGCGACAGACGCGAGACGAGCTCGAGCTGCTGCGCAAGCGCTTCCCCGGCTTGCACTGGCTGTGCGGCGCTGATCTGTTCCTTGCCTATGAGGCAACGGATGTGGCGCTTGTCGAATCACAAAACCCACACATCAGCTCGATGCCGTGAGAGTCGATCAAAAAGGCATGAAGCCTGCTTAACGAGTGATCTTGTCTGGCTAAGAGTTCAGCTTGCTCTTGACGAGCATCTTGAGTGCCTCCCATTTGGTGAGATGGAGCGGCTCGCCGGTGAATGGCTTCTCGGAAGGAGCACCGATCGTGGCTACGAGCTCGGGCAGCAAACGCGACAGGTCGGGGGACGTGACCTGTCCGAGACGCAGCAGGTCGCCGGGCTAGTAGGGATGACCCACACATAGACCGTCGTCGATGTTGAAGCCTTGACTGCGGCAACGGCTTCCACGCAGCAGTAGCCAAACTAGCCTCCTTCGATGCGGTGGTAGTTGTGCCAGTACGGGGCCTTGAAGCGAACGGCCTGCTTCTTCCGGCCGGACGTTGCTGCGTTGCCGACCTCCTTGCACCAATGCTCTTGCGGTCGGGTGATCGGGTGGCAATGATGCGGTCGAGCAGCAGGTCTTCGCCTTCATGGCGCGATAGGGCTCTACTGCAAGACGGTGCGAAGGATGGCGAGCGAATGGGTCATGGCGCCGTCCCGTCCTCGGTGATCGCAACTGCCTTGATTCAAAGCGCGAAAGGTTCCCGCCTACGCCCGCGACCCACCCTGCACCGTTTGGCCACCAGTGACATCGCCGCAATTCGCGGGTCACATCTGAGCGCCGATCATCCAGGGAACGGTTTCCTCGTTGCCCACGCCTAGCTCCTCGCTCTTCGACTTTTCGCCGGAAGCGACGGCCAGCATCTTCTCGAAGATCTCCTTACCCTTTTGCTCGAGCGTCGCGTCGCCGTCCATGATGTCGCCGCAGTTGATGTCCATGTCGTCGCGCATGCGTGCATACATCGTTGAATTGGTCGCGAGCTTGATGGAGGGCGCAGGCTTCGAACCAAAGCAGGATCCTCGGCCAGTCGTAAAAGCAACGAGGTTCGCTCCACTGGCGATCTGGCCAGTAGCGCCCATCGGGTCATAGCCCGGCGCATCCATGAACACGAGCCCGCGGGCGGTGATCGGTTCCGCGTACCGATAGACCCCCATCAGTGCCGACGAGCCACTCTTCGCAACGGCGCCCAATGACTTCTCGAGAATGGTCGTCAGTCCGCCCGCCTTGTTGCCGGGCGTCGGGTTGTTGTCGATGCTGCCCTTCTCTCGGTCGGCGTAATCTTCCCACCACTTGATCAGGTCGACGATGCCTTGTCCGACCTCGGGTGAGACCGCGCGTCGCGTAAGCAGGTGCTCTGCGCCATATATCTCCGGGGTCTCGCTCAGGATCGCCGTGCCGCCCTGTGCGACCAGCAGATCGACCGCAACGCCGAGCGCTGGATTCGCCGTAATACCGGAGTAGCCGTCGGACCCACCGCACTGCAGCGCGACCGTCAGGTGCGCGGCGGACACTGGCACCCTGGTGCATTGGTTGGCCGCGGGAAGCATCTCTTCGATGGCTGCAATCGCCGCGTCGGCCGTCTTGCGCGTGCCGCCCAGGTCCTGTATCACCAACGGAACGGTCGTGCGGCCGGGTTCAATTCCTTGCGCCAGGAACATGGCCCCCATCTGATTGGCTTCGCAGCCCAACCCGATGACCACCACGCCTGCAAAATTCGCATGTTTCACATAGCCGCCCAGCGTTCGGCGCAACTGATTCACACCGTCTCCGTTGTGATCGATGCAACACCCGAAGCTGTGCGTAACGGGCACCACGCCGTCGACGTTGGGATAGGCATCGAGCATGCCTGCCTTGGAAAAATGTTCAACGACAAGCTTGGTAACGGATGACGAGCAATTGACCGTGCTCACCACGCCAATGTAGTTGCGCGTCCCTGCCCGGCCGTCCGGCCGTACGAAGCCCAGGAATGTTGCAGGCTCCGCGGCGGCTTCGGGTTTCCGGGCGTCGGCCCCGAAGGCGTGGTCGCGTTGGTACGCGCCCATTGCCAGGTTGTGCGTGTGCACGTGTTGGCCCCGTCGAATCGTTTGGCTGGCAAAGCCGATGATCTGCCCATATCGCCGGACCGGTTCGGACTGCTCGATATCAGCTATCGCGACCTTGTGGGCCGCCGGTATGTCGGCAGCGACGACTACGCCTGCGTACCCCGACAGGACACTGCCGCGCGAAAGCGCGTGCCGGGCGATCGCCACGTTGTCGTTCGGATCCAGCCTGAGAGCAAGGGATTCACCAGTGACCATGAAAGAATCCCTCACTCGAGCTTGACGCCGGCTTCCTTGATCACGGAAGCCCACTTGGCCATTTCGGACTTCAACGTGCTGCGGAATTCCTCGGGCGAGCTGGGCGTCAGTTCGAGTCCCTGGTCGCCGAGCTGTTTCTGCACCTCCGCGCGAGCCAGCACCTTGCGCAGCGACGCGTTGATGCTATCGACCACGTCTTTGGGCATGTCACGCGGGCCGACGATCCCGAACCATGCGTTGGTTTCGAAGCCCGGGAGACCTGATTCGGAGACCGTAGGCACGTCGGGCATTGCGGGCGAACGCTTGGCGCTGGTGACTGCCAAGGCGCTGACGCGTCCCGACTTCACATGCGGCACAGCGGTGGCCATCTGGTCGAACAACAGTTCGATCTGGCCACCCATCACATCGGTCATCGCCATTGCATTGCCCTTATAGGGAACGTGCTTGATGTCCACCTTGGCCGTGCTCTTGAACAGTTCGCAGGCCAGGTGCTGGGAGGTGCCGCTGCCGGCCGAGCCGCAGTTCAGGGAGCCTGGCTTGGCTTTCGCCAGTGCCACCAGGTCGCTGATCTTCTTGGCCGGAAAGCTGTTGTTGCTGACGATCATCAGGGGCGACGAGGCGAGCATGGAGATCGGCGTGAAGTCTTCGATCGGATCGAACGGCACCTTGGCGAACAGGCTCGAGTTGGTGACGTGCGTGATGGGCACCACCATCAGCGTGTAGCCATCCGCCGGTTGCCGGGCGACGTACTGCGATCCGATGATGCCGCTCGCGCCCGCCCGGTTCTCGACGACGACGGTCTGCTTCCAGGCTTCGCCGAGCTTCACTGCCAGCACGCGAGAGAGCAAGTCGGCGGTGCCGCCGGGCGGGAACGCGGCGACGATGGTGACCGGTTTGGCCGGATAAGCCGGCTCTGCAAGCGCCGGGGCGCTGGCGCCGAGCCACAGCGTTGCTGCTGCCGCGGCCAGGAATGAAAGAGCTTTCATGTCGGAATCCTTCAGTAGAGGGTTTGACCGGAGGCCTAGGCAGCCTGTGGCAGGAGCTTTTCGGCGGCCGAGCCCACGTCGATGCCTTGCTGCCCCAGGACGCTTTGCAACTGGCGCACGTCGAGCGCCGCGGGCGTGAGGCCCTGCTCGGCCGCCAGTGCTGCGCCGATGCCTGCAATCTGCCCGGTCACCAGGCAGCAGTACTGGCCACGGGTCCACATGTCCGCTTCGTGCGTGACGGACAGCACGCGGCCACTCACGGTCATGCCGTCGACCTTGTTCGGAGTGAACACGCGCCAAGGGATCTCGAACCACGTCAGGTCGGTGGTCACAGTGCGGTAGACGGCGTCATTCGGCGCGCCTTCGCCCCCCTCGGCCTTGTGCCAGTCGCGCCCTGCTGCCATGTGTCGCCATACGCGGATCACGCTGTCGTCGAATGTGCGTTGCGCGACCAGGTCCTCCTGCGGCAGCACATAGGAGCCGCGCACCCGGCGCGTTTCGCGCACGCCGACCGTCGGCGAGGAGTCGATGACATAGGCATTCTCGAAGCCGGGGATGTATTTGCGGATGACGGTCTTCAGCTGGCGGTTCTGCAGCCGGGCCTGAGTGTCGGCGCGTGAGATGTCCCAGGCGTTGGTGCCGTCGACGCCGTAGACGCGCGAGTTGTTGACGGTGACGATGCCGTGTGCAACGTCGATGCCCTCAAACCGGAGGTAGTGGATCTCTTCCGGGAGTTCGCCAGCCGCGCGGGCCTTGTCGGCGATATGGAAGAAGCCAGACAGCCGAACGAGCCCTTTTTCGGGCTGGATGATGTGAAAGTTGGGGTCAGCTGTGAAGTACTCTTTCGGTTGGCTTCGGCAGTAGTCGATCACCTTGCCCAGGTCGACACCCCCGAGCCTGAAGAGCACACTCATCGGGCGCATCTTGTTGTCCTTCTCGCGCCCCTTGACGTACTCGGCGCCGGCTGCGGCGGCGACGTCGGCATCACCCGTGGCATCGACAACGGTTTTCGCCAGAATCGCCTGGCGGCCGGATTTGTTCTGGATGATCACGCCCTTGATGCGTGAGCCTTCCATGATCGCGTCCTCGATCCAGGTGTAGTTCAGCACTTCGACGTTGGCCTGCTGCAGCAGGTCGACAGCCGCCTGCTTGAAGCCCTCGGGGTCGAAGGGAAAGGTCGGCCCCGTGATGTTGCCTTCGCCGCGCTCGGCCAGCGTCAGCGCGATTTCGCGGGCCACGCCGGTCATCCGCGAAACCGGCACGTTCCAGGTGTTCATGAGGACCGCGGTGGCGGCCCCGCCCAGGAACGCGTTCTTCTCGATCACCATGGTCTTGGCGCCGGCGCGGGCGGCGCCGAGCGCCGCACCGATGCCGGAGACGCCGCCGCCGCACACCAGCACATCGACCTCGCGGACGATGGGCGTGTTGCGGGGCGGCTCGACCAGGAAGTGCTCCTGGGAGTTGATGGAAGTGGCTTGCATGGGTAGTTTGCTCCTGGGTTGGTCCGGACTCGCTCAGCCGATGGCTGCAGTTCGGCTCTGGTATGAAAAAAGGGTGGCCTCGTAAGAAAGCCGCACGTGTTCGCGAGCGCGCGCTTCGGCGTCAGCGGCGTTGCGCGCCTTCACGGCGTCGAGGATGGCGCGGTGTTCCCGAATCGCGGCGTCGCGCCGTTGCGCGTCGGCGCGCAGGACCGAGCGGCGTGAGTGGACGATTTGCCCGTTGAGCGAATCGAGGATGTTGGCCAGGCGCTGGTTGCGGGCGGCGGCAACCAGGAGATTGTGAAAGTCCGTTCCGATCTGCACCCAACGATGCCAGTCCTGCTCGTTTTCATAGCGCACGCACAAGGACTCGAGTTCGGCGAGCTCCGCCTCGGTTGCGCGCTGCGCAGCGCAGCGCGCCGCAGTGCCTTCCAGGGACTCGCGCAGATCGAACAGGTCGCGAAGATCATCCATCGAGCGGTGGGGAACGATGTAACCGCGCGCAGGCACTGGCTGCACGAAGCCATCCCGCGCCAGCACTTTCAGCGCCTCGCGCACCGGTGTGCGGCTCATGCCCATCCGGGACGCCAGATGCACCTCGAACAGAGGGGCCCCCGGTGCGAACTCTCCTTGGAGGATCGCCTCGCGCACCTTTTGGTAGGCATGGGTCGCTAAGTCTTCGTTCTTGAGATTCAGCATGTGTCGACTCGGTGTGGACTCTGTGTATACACGGTGTACGCATCATAGAGGCTGAACGCGGCAGCGCGCCAGTGCTTTCAACTAGGTAAATACCCCAGGTGGCGCATGAGACCGGTCGACGCCCCCAGGCAGGCGGGCAGCACGCGCGCGGCACGCGTTGTATGGGCCCGGATTGCAGCTGACGCGTCCCTTTGCAGCTGATCACGGGCCGGGATTGCACCGGACCCGAGCAGCCAACAGTGCAGGCCGCTCAGACGGGCAGCGTGAAACTGAAGGTCTCGCCGCCCTCTTCGTTGGGCGAGCACCATAGCCGGCCTTCATGGGCCTCGACGATCGAGCGGCTGATGGCAAGCCCCATGCCCATCCCGGTCGGTTTGCTGCTGTAGAAGGCGTCGAAGATGCGATCGCGCTCCTGCGGGTTCAGCCCGACGCCTGCATCCCGCACGCGCACGCGCTGCATCTGGGGCCCGTCCTGGCTGACCTGCATGCTCAGGCAGCGCAGCGACGCGGGGGTCGTCGCCATTGCCTCGATGCCGTTCATCACCAGGTTGAGCATCACCTGCTGCAGCTGAACCCGGTCGCCGATCACCGGCCCCAGCACCCGCTCCTGGGGCTCGAGGTCCAGCTTGACGCCGCGCGCGCGCGCTTCGCTCCCCACCATGTCAGCCACCTCGCGCAGTAACCCGTGGAGATCGACCAGCGAGCGCTGGGTCTCGCCTCGCCGCACGAAGTCGCGGATGCTGGCGATGGCCTGGCCGGCGCGGCGCGCCTCGGCGACGATGCGTTCGATGGCGGCAACCGCCTCCTCGAGGTTCGGCGGTCGCATTGCCAGCCAGCGGACGGCGGCATGGCCGTTGGTCGCCATCGCGGCCAGCGGCTGGTTCATTGCGTGCGCGATCGATGCCGCCAGTTCGCCCATGCCCACCACGCGCGCCACATGCGCGAGCTCGTCGCGGGTACGCCGCAGCGCGTCGCCCGCCTCGTGGCGCTCGCTGATGTCCTGCACCAGCGCGACGAAGCAATCCACCGAGCCGTCGCTCGCGCGCAGGCATTTGACGGCCATCGTGCAGTAGATCGCGCGACCGTCCTTGTGGATGAAGCGCTTGTCGAGCACATAGCCGTCCTGCTCGCCGGCCACCACCTGCTCGAACTGCACCTGGTCGGCGGTCAGGTCGTCTGGATGCGTGATGTCGGGCCAGCGGATGCGCATGAGTTCGTCGCGCGAATAGCCGACGATGCGGCACAGCTCGTCGTTGACTTCGATACAGCCCGCACCCGGCGCGGTGAGCGCCATGCCGATCAGGCCCAGGTCGAAATAGCGGCGAAAGCGCTCTTCGCTGGCGCGCAGCGCCTCCTCGGCCCGAGTGCGCTCGATGACGTCGGCCGCATAGCGCGCGTACAGGTCGGTGAATCGCAGCACGCCTTGCGAGAACGTGTGGGGCTTTCGGAAGTACGTGGAGATGATCCCGAGCAGCTCGCCCGTGTGGCTGATGAGCGGAGTGGACTGCACTGCCCGAAAGCCGCTGGCCGCGACGATCGCGCGGTGCGGCGCGTAGCCCGGATCGGTCATCACGTCCTCGATGACGGCCCGCTTACCACTGTGCAACGCCCGGCTGCAGGCCATGCCGTCGTCGTGGGTCCGGGCAAAATAGGCGACAAACTCCTCGGACAGCCCGCGCTGCGCCACCAGGTCGCCTCTCTCGCGTTCGACCAGATGCACGAGGCCGAAGTCGGCCCCGTGCAGCCCGATCATCGCTTCGAGCACATCCTCGAGCAGCGGCTGCAAGCCCCTGAGGGTGAGCAGCCGTGTCGAGAACTCGTGCAGGCGCCGCAAGCCCGCGGCCTCGTTGGTGAAGTCCCGCAGCGCCTGCTCGCGCTCCGTCGCCTCGCGGTCCAGGCGTGCCGCCAGGCGGGGCCTCAGCATTCGGAACAGCCTGTTCATGCTGGAGCATAGTCCTGAGCAGCATGCGCTGGAACACGCGTTCGAATGGCCGCCGTCGCGCGGCGTTCAGGCCGTCACCGTGGCGGCCTCCGCTCCTGCTTGCGCCTCTGCCTGCGTTTTCGTCTTCGTCGTGTCGGCGCCCTGCTTCGCGCCCGGCGCCGTCCCGTCGGACACCTTGTCGATGCGAAGCGCCTTCTGGACCGGGTCGTAGCCGAGCTTCACGGTCTGGCCCGCCGACACTTCGCCCTTGAGCATGGCGGTTGCGAGCCGCGATTCGACCTCCGAGCGCAGCTTGCGCTTGAGCATCCGCGCGCCGAACTCGGGGTCGTAGCCGATCTCCGCCAGGTGGTCGACCAGCGAATCGTCGAACTCGAGCTGCACGTCCTGCGCGGCCGCGGTGCGCGCCACACGCTGCAGCTGCAGCCCGACGATGGCACGGATCTCCGCCCTGCCCAGCGCGTGGAAGACCACGACCTCGTCGACCCGGTTCAGGAACTCGGGCCGGAAGTGGTGGCGCAGCAGTTCCATCAGCCGGTCGCGCAGCGCCGGGTACTCGAGAACTTCGCGATCCTTGGCCTTGAGGTTGCGCTGGATCACGTCGGAGCCGAGGTTGCTGGTGGCGATGACGATGGTGTTGGTGAAGTCGATCACTCGGCCCTTGCCGTCGGTGAGCCGCCCCTCGTCGAACAGCTGCAGCAGGATGTTGTGCACCTCGGGGTGCGCCTTCTCGATCTCGTCGAGCAGCACCACGCTGTAGGGCCGGCGCCGCACCCGCTCGGTGAGCTGGCCGCCTTCCTCGTAGCCTACGTAGCCGGGCGGCGCGCCGACCAGCCGGGCGACCGTGTGGCGCTCGGAATACTCGCTCATGTCGATGCGCACCAGCGCGTCCTCGTTGCCGAAGACCGTCGCCGCCAGTGCCTTGGCCAGCTCGGTCTTGCCGACGCCGGTAGGTCCGAGGAAGAGGAAGGTCGCGGTCGGCTTGCCGGCCTCGCCGAGGCCGGCCCGCGCCAGGCGCACGGCTTCGCTGACCGCGTGCACCGCCTCCTGCTGGCCGACCACGCGTTCACGCAGCCGGTCTTCGAGCTTGAGGAGCTTCTCGCGGTCCTCGGTCGTCAGCTCGGACACCGGCACGCCGGTAAGCGCCGAGACGATCTGCGCCACATGCTCCGCGCTCACCTCGGAGGAACTGGTGCCGCGCTTCTTCTTCCAGTCCGCGGTGGCGTCGGCGAGCTTTTTCTCCTCGGTCTTGATGCGATCGCCCAGGCCCTTGGCCTTGTCGTATTGCTTGGCCGCACCGGCGGTATCCTGCTCCTGGCGCAGCTTGCGCATGTGGGCCTCGATCTGCTGCAGCTCCTGGGGTCGCGAGCTGGCCTGGATACGCACCCGCGCCGCCGCCTGGTCAATCAGGTCGATCGCCTTGTCGGGCAGGAAACGCGCGGCGATGTAGCGCTCGGACAGCTTCGCCGCGGCCTCGATCGCGGCCTCGCTGATCTTCACCTTGTGGTGTGCCTCCAGGCGGTCACGCAGCCCGCGCAGGATCTCGATCGTGTCCGCGACGCTGGGTTCCGGAATGTTGACCGGCTGGAAGCGCCGCTCCAGGGCTGCATCCTTTTCGATGTACTTCTGGTACTCGTTGAGCGTGGTCGCGCCGATCAGATGCAACTCGCCGCGCGCCAGCGCCGGCTTGAAGACATTGGCCACGTCCAGCCCGCCCTCGCCGCCGCCGGCGCCCGCGCCGACGATGGTGTGCAGCTCATCGATGAAGATGATCAGCTCGTCCTGCCGGTCGATGATCTCGTCGAGCACCTGCTTGATGCGCTCCTCGAACTCGCCACGGTACTTGGCGCCGGCCACGATGCTGTTGACGTTGAGTTCCAGCACGCGCTTGCCGCGCAGCACCTCGGGAACCTGGTCCTGCACGATGCGCTGGGCGAGGCCCTCGACGATCGCGGTCTTCCCGACGCCGGGTTCGCCGATCAGCACCGGGTTGTTCTTCTTGCGGCGCGCCAGCACCTCGATCGTGGTCTCGATCTCCCGGGCGCGGCCAATCACCGGGTCGAGCTTGCCCTGCCGTGCCAGCTCGCTCAGGTCGCGGCCGTACTTGTCAAGAGTTGGCGTACCGCTGCGCTGCTTGAGCTTGCCTTCTTCCGCGCCCTTGCCTACGACCTTGACGGTCTTCTGGCGCAGCGACTGCGAAGTGAGGCCGAGCTTGCGCAGCAGCTCACCGGCATAGCCGTCTTCCTCCTCAACCAGGCCGAGCAGAATGTGCTCCGGCCCGACATAGCTGTGGCCGAGCTCGCGCGACGCGATCAGCGCGTGGTCGAGCGCGCTCTTGGCGCGCGGCGAGACACCGATCTGCGGCGTCTCGCCTTCGGCGGCCTTGTGCTCGCCGCGCGGCGCGTTCTCTTCGATGTTCGACTGAATGTCGGGCGCTGACAGCTTCAACTCGCGCAGGACCTCCTGCACCACCTCGTTGTCGACCAAGGCCAACAGCAGGTGCTCGGTGTCAACCTCGTCCTTGCCGTAGGCCAGCGCCTTCTCGGCCGAGACCTGCAGCCGGTCCATCGCGGCTTCGTTCAAGAAGCTGCGCAGGTCCACCGCCTCGCGCGAGCGCTGGCGCCGCGGCGCACCTGCCCGCAGGCGCCCATTCGGACCACTGCCGCCGCCGCCGCCGGCGGCCGGCCGGTCGCCGAACAGCGAAGCGCGATCTCCGAAGAAGCTCTGGAACTCGTCGAACAACCCGCCGCGAAACAGCGATTCGAGCGGCGAGCGTTCGAAGGCGCTGCCCATCGCCTCGGCATAGTGTTCGTCGCACAGCGCGACCTCGCGGGTCTTGCCGCCTTCGCGCAGGGTGAGTTGGGTGGTGGCGGGGCGTCCGCACACGTCGCATTTGGCCATGTCCGCTCCTTTTGCGGTCAGACCGCGTATTCGAACTTCGGCAACGCCTTCAGTTCTTCCTTGCTGGCCTTGGGCAGCACGGCCTTCGGCGCGATGTGCGCGAACTGGCGCACAGGAATCGCGACCAAGTGCTTGCCCATCCCGAGGAAGCCGCCGACGTTCACCACGGCGGTGGAGAGCGTCCCGTCGGGCGAAAGCACGAGGTCGTCCACCTTGCCGATCTTGTCGCCCATGTCGTTGTAGACATCCTTGTTCAGCAGCTTCGAGGCACGGTAGCCCTTGGCGACCAGCTGCGTTTCGGCGATGGTCACGCCGAGCACGGCCCGGGCAGCCACCGGTACCTCAGTTGCCTTGGCGGCCTCCGACGGTTTGGGCGTCCCGGACGACTGCGGATTCGACTGTGTTGCCTGACCACCGGCAATCTGGGCGAGGCCCAGCAGCGCGCAGGCGATGCCGGTGCGAAGAAGGTTCGAGTTCATGATGATGCCGCTCCGTTGAAAATTGAGGAAATCACTGGATCGCGAGCTTGTGCGAGGCCTTGGTGTCGCCGGCCTTCTTCGGCAGCCGCAGCGTCAGCACGCCCTGGTCGAAGCGCGCCTCGGCATGCTCGAGGTCGACGCCGTCGGGCAGCGGCAGCACGCGCTGGAAACTGCCGAAGGCCCGCTCCAGCCTATAGCAGCCCTTTTCTTCCTGCTTGGCGTCCACGCGCTTCTCGCCGCTCAAGATCAGGAAGCCGTCTTCGACGACGATCTCCAGGTCCTTCTTCTCCATGCCCGGCAGCTCCGCAGTGAGGCGCAAGGCGTTGCCGTCGTCGACGACATCGACCTTCGGCTCGAACATGCCTGGACTGAAGTCGCCGAACCAGCGTCCCGCGCCGCCGAAGGGGCCTCGCAAGAGGCCGGGCAGCATGTTGAAGGGATCCAGGGCCTGGAGCAGTTGCCCCGACTCGACCCCCCCGGCGGGAGGGCGAGGCTGCGGCGAGGCCTCGGCGGCCGAGCCGCTCGATGCCGGCCGCGCCTCTGCGCTGCCCCGTGAGAACTTGAACGGATTCCATTTCTGCAGATCGATTGCCACGTCATGCTCCTTGTCGGATATGAAGATATTCAGTGCCCGCCGGCAGCCAGCGGCTGCTGCGGCGCATGGTCATGCGCTGCGCGCCGGATACGCAGACCCAGGCTCAGCAGAAGCACACCCGTGACCACGGCGTGCAGGCTGATCAGCCAGACCATGGCCAGCGCGCCCGGCCCGGGCGCGGCGAGCACCAGGGCGCCGAATAGCAGTGAGACGATGCCGCTCAACACCAGTGGCCACCTGCCGCGCAGCACGCGGCGCAGGCGGATCGCGAGTGCGATGTCGAGCGCACCGGTCAACACGGCGTTGAAGCCCATCACCAGCACGAGCACGAGGGCGCTCAGCGCGGGATAGACCAACGCATAGACGCCGGCCGCGACGCTCACGATGCCCAGCATCAGAGGCAGCCACCACTGCCGGTCGCTGCGCCTCCTCGCGAAGGCGGCCGCCACCGAGGCGAAGCCGCCCACCAGCGCATACGCCGCGAACATCGCCACGAACAGGATCAGCGTCAGGCCTGGCCACGCGACCGCGAGCACGCCGAACAGGATCGCGACGGCGCCGCGCAATATCAGCATCCAGGACGCCGCGCCGTCAGCCTGCGCATTCGACGACTTGTCATTCGCCCCAGGATCTTCCTTGGTCCTCATTGCAATGCTCCTGCGTAAAAGCCGGTGGAGGATCGAGGCTAGGCCGCCGGCGACGGTCTGTCTTGCCCGATCCTGCCGTTCGTGTCGCAAAGCTGCGAGCCAGCCTCAGAGGCCGATCGTGATGCGGTTCTCGACCGCGCTGACGCCGGGCGCCTTCCAGGCCGCGCGCTCCGCTTCCTGGCGCTCGGCCCACGCGCGCACCTTGCCCTTGAGGGTGACCTTGCCGCCTTCCACCTCGACCGTGATCCGCTCGGCGTCGGTCTGCGCGCTGCGTACCAGCGCCTCCTCGACCTTCTTCTTGATGTCCGAAGGTTGCACATCGGGCTTCACCTCGATCAGGTTGCTGACGCCCTTCACGCCGGCGAGATTGCGCACGACGCGCTCGGCCTGTTGCTTCTTGTATTGCCAGGCGACCGTGCCCTTCAGGGTGACCCAGCCCTTGGAAACGGTGACATCGATCTTTTCCCGCTCCAGCAGAATGTCCCATTGCAGGGCGCGCGCTGCGGATGCGGCGATATCGGGGTCGGTGCGCTCGTAGCTGGTGCCTAGCCGGACCTCGATGTCATTGGCCACGGCTTTCACGCCGCGCACGCGATGCGTAGCCTCTTCCGCAGCCCAGCGCTTGGTGTAGGAATCGACATAGCCGGTCAGCGTGACGACGCCTTCCTTCACGGCAACGCCGATCTCGTTGGATTGCACGCGTGGTTCCCATTTCAGTTCGGCCAGCACCTCGTTCTGGATCTCGACGTCGGTACGGGCAGCGGTAGCGATGGTCATGATGTTTCCTTGTCTTTCATCCGGCGCCCGCTTGCGGAAAATGAAGTCGCCTCCGACATCAGCGCGCGGGGCGCGGCGGCGCGGCGGTCGGTCGCATCGACAGTAGGCTTGCCGACCGCTGCCGTCTTTCACAGAGCTGCGCAGCTATATCGCAGGATTGCGCGCAACGCAGGAAGCCAGTGCCGCGCGGGAGTCCAGCCGGAAGGTGCGCGGCGTTAAGCCGGTGTAGCGGCGGAACACGCCGCAGAAATGGCCCTGTGTTCCGAAGCCCGCCTGCGCCGCGACCTCGATGAGCGCCAGCTCGCTGTCGCGCAGCAGCGTCTTCGCACGCTCCACGCGCTGCATCACCACGTAGAGATGCGGCGGCTGGCCGGTTGCCTGCTTGAACATGCGGGCAAAGTGGAAAGGGCTCATGTGCACCTCGGCCGCGAGCTGCTCGACGTGGATGGGTTCGGTGATGTACTTGTCGATGAAGGCCTCGACCCGCCGCAGCTTGTGCTGCAGCAGACCGGTGCGCAACACCGCGGTCGAAGCCGCTGCGCCAAAATGGCGCGCCAGGTGCACGGCCAGCACGCGGGCCAGCGGCTCCAGGTAGGCTGCGTTCGGCGGCCGGTCGCTCCGGAGCTCAGCCTCCAACGCGTTGCCGACCTCGCGGATGAACGGATCGAGGGCCGCATAGCGGGCCACCAGACGCGGCACCGCATTTCCGAGCGCGGCGCGGGCCTGACGCGCAAAGAAGTCCGGCGCAATCCGCAACAGCAAGATGTCGGCAGGCCGCCGGCACTGCACACAGCAAACCTGGCCTTCCGAAATCAGGGCCACCAGGGGTGCCCTCAGAAATGCCGCGCGCTCCTCGCCGTCGTCGGCGCGGTAGACGATGCGGACCGCCGCGTCTTCGGTGGGAATCAGGATCTCGATCGCATCCCGCCGGCGCTCGGTCTCATCGCTCGCGAACGACAGGAGCCAACCGACGCGCATTGGCGCGCCGACCGCCTCAAGCAGTGCAGGGACCATGGTCACCACCTCGCAAATGTTCCGGATGAAGGCAACCATAGGCGCTGCCGGCTCGCCATACCATGCCCCTTTGGTTTAAGCCAAAGAGGCGCTGCTCGCGCACAACCACGGCGTATCGGACTACGCCCGCTCCACCATCCTGACCAGCTCGGGCAGCGAACGCACCCCCATCTTCTTCATCAGGTTGTGCCGGTGCGCCTTGACGGTGTCCTCCGCGATGCCGAGCTCGGCCGCGGCCTGCTTGTTGAGCAGGCCCTTCAAGACCAGCATCATCACCTCGTGCTCACGTGCCGACAAAGACGCCATCCGCTCGCGGATGTCGGCAAGTTCGGTGCGCTCGTGAATGCCGGCAGCATCGCGTTCGAGGGCCAGCTCGATCGCATTCAGCAACTCGGCATCGCTGAAGGGCTTGAGAAGGAACTCGACCGCCCCCGCCTTCATCGCCTTCACGCTGACCGGGACCTCGCCGTGGCCGGTCATGAAGACGATTGGCAGTGCGTCGCTGCGTTCGGCCAGTATGCGCTGCAGCTCCAGTCCGCTGGTGACCGGGAGCCGCACATCGAGCACGAGGCAAGCCGGCACATTTGGGCGCGTATGGGCTAGAAACTCTGCCGCGGTTGAGAAGGTCTGAACCTGCCATCCGATCGCGCGCATCAGGCTGCTGAGCGCTTCGCGCACGGACGCGTCGTCGTCGACGATGAACACGATCGACTTCCGGCGTTCGCGGTCGCTGGCGAATGGCATGGCACCTCCGAGGGCGCGCAAGTGTGTGCCCCGCGTGAAGTTCTGTCCAGCGCCGCCGGACCTGGTCAGTTTTGCGCAGCAATCTGGAAGACGGCCGCTTCCGCCGCGCCTACGCTGCTGGCGACGGAGAAACCCGATGAAGCGCCTGTTCCTCTTCCTCGCCACCAACCTCGCCGTGGTGCTAGTGCTGTCGGTCACGCTGCGGTTGCTGGGCGTGGACCGCTTCCTCAGCGCCAACGGGCTGGACATCGGCGCGCTGATGATCTTCTCGCTGGTGGTCGGCTTCGGCGGTTCGTTCATCTCGCTGCTGATGTCCAAGCCGCTTGCGAAATGGTCCACCGGCGCGCGGGTCATCGAGCAGCCGCAGAGCGCTGAAGAGGCCTGGCTGCTCGAGACCGTGCGCGCGCTGGCGCGACGCGCGGGCATCGGCGAGCCGGAGGTCGCGATCTATGAGGGCGCGCCGAACGCCTTCGCGACCGGCGCCTTTCGCGACGCATCACTCGTGGCCGTGTCGACCGGCCTGATGCAAACCATGAACCGCGCGGAGATGGAAGCGGTGCTCGCCCATGAAGTGTCCCATGTGGCCAACGGTGACATGGTGACCATGACCCTGATCCAGGGCGTGGTCAACACCTTCGTGGTGTTCTTCGCGCGCATCGTCGGCTACCTCGTGGACAGGCTGGTGTCGCGACGCGAGGACGACCAACACGCCGGCGGCGGAATCGGCTACTACGCGACGGTGTTCCTCTGCGAGATCGTGTTCGGCATCGCCGCTTCGCTGATCGTGGCGTGGTTCTCGCGCTGGCGCGAGTTCCGCGCCGACGCAGGGTCGGCAAGCCTGTTGAAATCGCCGGAACCGATGATCCGTGCGCTGGGCCGCCTGGGCGGCATCGAGTCCGGTGGGCTGCCGCAGTCGCTGCGGACCCTGGGCATCAACAGTCCACCGTCGTGGACGCGCCTGTTCGCGAGCCATCCGCCGCTGGACGAGCGCATCGCAGCGCTGCAGACACGTCGGCACATGAGTTCCATCCCATGGGCGCGCTGAGGCTTCGACCATGGCCATGAGCGATGCCAGAGACCCACCGTCGCCAGCGGGGCCGGCGCTGGTGAAGATCTATGGGCGACTGGGCAATGCCGCCGCCTGGGCGATACGCGACTTCCTGCACCGCAGCGACGTGCCCTTCGAGTGGGTGGCGCTGCCGAGCGACGACAGCGCACGCAGTGAAGCGCAGGTCGACCACCTGCACGATGCGCGGCTGCCGATCTGCCTGTTCCCCGACGGCACCCGCATGGAATGCCCGACGATTCGGCAGATCACCGAAAAACTCGGCTGGTTCAGGAATCCGTCGCGCGGCGAATACGACCTGGCCATCTACGGCGCCGGGCCGGCCGGGCTGAGCGCTGCCGTGTACGCCGGGGCCGATGGCCTGTCGACCGTTCTGGTCGAGCGCCTGGCAGTCGGCGGCCAGGCCGGTAGCAGTTCGAAGATCGAGAACTATCTGGGATTTCCGCAGGGCATCAGCGGCATGGAGTTGGCGGAGCGTGCCCGCGAGCAGGCCCGCAAGTTCGGCGTCGAGATCCTGCTCGCCCGCGAAGGCGTGCGCGCCGAACTGCGCCCCGGACGCGGCGTCGGCGTGCTCGAGGATGGCACTCGGATCGTCGCGCGCGCCGTGATCTGCGCCACCGGCATCGCCTACCGGCGACTCAGCCTGCCCAACGAGAAGCAGCTGATGGGCTCGGGCCTCTACTACGGCGCTGGCGCCAGCGAGGCGCCACTGGCGCGCGGGCAGCACGTGTTCATCGTCGGCGGTGGCAACTCGGCCGGCCAGGCAGCGATGCATTTCGCGCCGCACGCGAGCCGCGTCAGTATGGTGATCCGGGACGCATCGCTGAAGGGCACCCTGTCGCGCTACCTGATCGACCGCATCACAGCCAGTCCCAACATCGAGGTCCTTGCGCGCACGGAGGTGAGTGCGCTGCACGGCAACACCGGGCTGCGCGAGATCACGCTGCGCGACCTCGCCACCGGCGCCGAACGTCGCGTCCCAGCGCAATGGCTCTTCGTTTGCATCGGCGGCGAGCCGCAGACCCATTGGGCGGAATCGATCGGCATGGTGCGCGACGAGGCTGGCTATATCGTCACGGGTCCCGATTTGCTGCGACGCGGACAGCACCCGCCGCGGTGGCCGCTGGACCGCGACCCGTATTTCCTCGAGACCAGCATCCCGGGCGTGTTCGCTGCCGGCGACGTCCGGCACAACGCGGTGCGCCGCTGCGCATCGGCGGTAGGCGAAGGGGCGATGGCCGTGGCCTTCGTGCACCGCTTTCTCGACGCCGGCTGAGCGGCGCCTGTTCAGGGGCGGTCGGGATCCCTTGGCTCACGCGCATCGATGTCATCGTGCGCATCGGGCGATTCGATCCTGTCGTCGCGCTCGCGCAGCAGCCAGTACACGATGCCCAGCACCAGGGTCGCGCCGGCCAGTGCGGCTACCGTCTCCGGCTCGGTGGACTTCGTGTCGAGGATGATGAACTTGCGGCTGAGCGCCAGCAGGGCGATCAGCACCACCGTCTTGACCTGAACGATGCCGTTGTGTCGCAGCGCGACGCGGACGATCGAGTGGTTGAACTCCAGCGCGATCAGGAGTGTCATCACCATCCCGAACAGGCTCTGGAACACCTCGTGGTCCAACGGATCGAGTGCGCCGGTCAGAAGCAGCGGCACCACGTGCACCAGCAGCTGGACCAGCGCCAGCGCGACCAGCACCGCGATGATGAATCCGAGCGCGAAGGCGACGAGGTGCTCGAAACGCTCGTTGATTGTCATCAGCGGCCAATAGCGCCGTGTCTCGCGCAGGAACCAGGGCTTGCGTCGCGATGCCATCGGGGACCTCCTCGCTGCTGAGTGCAGGCGATTGTGCCGTGCCGGCGCCGCCCGCGTGGGCCCGCAGCTGCCTTCACCCCAGAAGCAGGACACGAACCGCAGGCCTCAGGAAGACGCGGCGCAGCTTCAGTTCCTATGCTCGACCCATCACATCCCCAACCTGCACTCTCAAGGAGGCCCCATGATGAAGATACTTCCCCTCGTCGTCGCGCTCGCTCTCGCCGCGTGCGCACAGACCGATACCAGCACCTCATCGATGGACACGGCCGATGTGCCCGCTATCCTCACGGGCGCCATGGAAGTTCCCCCGGTGCAGACGACGTCCACCGGCCGGGCGCTGATCCTCGTCGCCGACGACGGCACCGTTAGCGGCATCGTCGAAGCACCTGGCATGGACGGCGCGACGGCCCTCATCGAAGACGACGCGGACGCCGCCGTACCAGTGGTCGTCATGCTGATGCCGGTGGCCGACGGTCGCTGGGAGGTTCCCGCCAACACGCGCCTCACGCCGGCGCAGATATCGCACCACAAGGCCGGCAAGCTCCACGCCAACGTGCGCTCCAAGGCGCACCCGAAGGGCGAGGTCCGCGCGCAGCTCAAGAGCAAGCCCGCCGCCGGCGCGACCAGCGCGGCCACAAAGTGAGCAGCAGCGGCCAGGAGCAATGACATGGACGGCTATCAATCCATTCTGGTTCACATGGACGCCTCGCCGCGCTGCGCGGAGCGGCTCGCGATGGCGCGCAGGATCGCGCCGGCCCACGGTGCTGCGGCGACCCTCGTCGCGCTGCTGGCGATCGAGCCGCGCATGCTGCCCTTGCCGCTGCGCGTCGATATCGAGGCCCTGACCGTGCCGATCGTGCCCCAGATCGACCCCGAGCATCGCGAGGCCGCCCGCACCCTGTTCGACGAGGCCCTGGCCTCCGGCGATCCGGCGATGACCTGGGCCGAGGTGCCGGGCGATCCGCCCGTCTGGGGCACCGCGCAGGCCTCGCTCTATGTCGATCTGATGGTGCTGGGCCAGCATGACCCCGAAGACCCGCGAACGCAGGACGTGCCGAGGGACTTCGTGGAATCGGTGGTGATGGAAAGCGGCAAGCCGGCCCTGGTGATCCCCTATGCCGGGCGTTATCCGGCCGTCGGCCAGAACGTGCTGATCGCATGGAAGCCCACGCGCGAATGCGCCCGCGCCGTCGCCGGCGCGCTGCCGCTGATGCGGCGCGCCAAACGCGTGCACGTGGTGTCCTGGGGACCGGACAACTACGGCCCGGCGGAAACCACCTTCGGCATCGTGCGCGCGCTGCGCTGGCACGGTATCGAGGCATCCGCGAACCGGTACCCCGACGAGCCGGACAAGCTGGGCGAGATGCTGCTGTCACATGCCGCGGACCAGGCCAGCGATCTGCTGGTGATGGGCTGCTACGGCCACCACCGCATCCACGAACTGCTGCTCGGCGGCGTGACGCGGACCGTGCTGCGCTCGATGACGCTGCCGGTGTTGATGGCGCATTGAAGGCAGGAGGCCATATGTCAGCAGTGATCCATGCAGGCGAACGCGATTTCGAATCGGCGCTCGCCGCGCAACAGCAGCCGGTGCTGGTTGATTTTTCGGCCTCCTGGTGCGGACCGTGCAAAGCCATGGCGCCGGCGCTGGAGTCCTTCGCCGAGCGCCGGCGTCAGGATCTGGCCGTCGTCAAGGTCGACATCGACGAGGCGCCGTCCATTGCGGCGAAGTATGCGATCCGCTCGGTGCCCACGCTGATGCTGTTCCATCAGGGCCAGAAGCTGGCCATGCAGCCCGGGATGATGAGCGAGGCGCAGCTCGCGGACTTCGTGGACCGGCATCTGCCCCGTAAAACTTCGGTGGTGCGACAGGATCCGACGCGCCCGCAGATCGACCTGGACTGGTGACAAACCTGCGGCGCCGCGTGGCGGGCCGTCAGGACGCTTCCTTGCGCGCACGAAGTTCGCTGAGGAATTGTTCCGCAGGTGTGAAGAATGGGTTCTCGTGCAGTACGCCACCGAGGATGACGACGGGGTGCGTGCGCAGGACGTCTGCCATCAGCGCCGCACCGGTCTTCGAAAGGTCGTACATGCACACCACGGTGTCGCGCCCTTCCGGCACGACGTCGTTGAGGCGGGCTTCGTACTCGAGGAAGTCTTCCACGCCCGGCCAGTCGTCGCCGGCCCATTCGGCGTGTCCGGTGATGCGCGAGATCGGGGTCTGCAGATCACCGGAGATATGCTGCTGGACGAAGCTGAGCATGCGGGCCACGTCGAAGTGCCCGTCGCGCAGGTACATGTCGAACACCGAGTGGACCTCGAGTTTCCCCTCGCGCTCCTTCTGCGCGACGTCGATGCCGGCTGCGTAGAGCTGCTGCAGGTGTTCATCGCGAAGCGACTGGTCGACAATCTGGCAGGCCCGATCGCCACGCTCGAGCCCATCCTTGATGAAGGGCATCATGATGCGGTTTTCCTCCTCGGCGTTGCGGAAGAAGGCACAGATGTGGCGGTACTTGCCCAGTGTCGAGCCTGCGATTTCGATGGCGACCTGTTCGCCCTGACTGGGCGACGCAGCCACGAGGCCTGTGAAGCTTGAATCCATGATGTCTTGTCCAGGTTGCTTCGACACTGCCAACGTACGCCAAATGGGGCGCCGGCGCGAGCGGTCGCGCGCGCATCCTCGAAATCCTTTAGCAAGATTCTGTAAAAGAAGTGCAATTGCTGACTGTCGATCCGTGCCACGCTCGCTGCTTGCCTTCGACTCGTAGACCATGGATGAAACTGCCGTCGAAATCCGCCGCCTTCGGGACTGCATCAGCGGGCTGATGAGCCTATTCGCGCTGCCGTCCCTATGGGACAGCCGCGATCCGATGGCGGTCCTCCGGACGGTGCTCGAAATCCTGGCGCGCATGCTGGACCTGGACTTGGCGTACGCGCGGCTGGACGAGGGTGCAGTGCTGCCGGCGCTGGAGTTGGCTCGCAGTGAGCATCTGCCCGACATTGCACGACGCGCAGACGAGGTCGGTGCAGTCATAGAGCCGTGGCTACTGGCACAGCACCCCGGCGTGCCCTATGCCGTGCCGAATCCGTTCCAGCAAGGCGAACTCCGCGTCACGCACCTGTGGCTCGGCGTGAGGAAAGAGTTCGGGCTGGTGCTGGCCGCTTCCCGGCGTCCCGAATTCCCGAGCTCGACCGAAACGCTGCTGCTGCGAGTGGCCGTGAACCAGGCGGTCGTCGAACTTCAGCGCGCACAGCTGGCCACCACCCGACAGCGCGCCGAGGCCGCGGAACGGCTCAACGACGAGATCAAGGCGCACAACGCCTACCTGCGCCAGGAAACCGAAGAGCCTTGGGGCGAGATCGTCGGTCGCAGCAAGTCCCTCGCGCAGGCACTGACGCTGGTGGCGCGCGTTGCACCGACGAATGCATGCGTCCTCGTCCAGGGCGAGACGGGGACCGGCAAGGAGCTGATCGCGCATGCCATCCACCGGCTCAGCCGCCGCCGGCAATACCCCTTCGTCCGGCTCAACTGCGCCGCCATCCCCACCGGGCTGATCGAAGCCGAATTGTTCGGACATGAAAAAGGCGCCTTCACCGGAGCCGTCAGCAAGCGCATCGGGCGCTTCGAACTGGCCGACAAGGGCACCATCTTCCTCGACGAAGTCGGCGAGATTCCGCTCGAGCTGCAGGCCAAGCTGTTGCGCGTGCTGCAGGAGCACGAATTCGAACGTCTGGGAAGCACCCACACGCAGAAGACCGACGTGCGTCTGATCGCGGCGTCCAACCGCGACCTCGCGCAGATGGTCGCCGCCCGCACCTTCCGCGACGATCTCTACTACCGCTTGAAGGTATTCCCGATCGAGACGCCGCCATTGCGCCATCGCGTGGACGACATCCCCGTGCTTGCCAAGCACTTTCTGCAGGTTCACGCGCGTGCCAACAACCGCTCGATCACGACCATCGCCCCGGAAAGCCTCGCGGCCCTCAGCCGGTATTCCTGGCCGGGCAACGTGCGTGAACTGTCGAACTTCATTGAGCGCTGCGTGATCCTCACGCAAGGCGCCACGCTGGAAGTCCCGGTCGGCGAATTGAAGCCTCGCCCCGATGCGGAAGATGCCTCGGACGAAAGTCTCGAACGCATGGAGCGCCAGCACATCCTGCGGGCCCTGGAAGAATGCAACGGAGTCATCGCCGGCCCCGCCGGTGCAGCCGCCAGGCTGGGCATGAAGCGCACCTCGCTGCAATACAGGATGCAGAAGCTCGGTATCGCGCGCCGTTGACCGCGCTGCCGGAAGGCCGGCAGCGGTGACGGAGGGCCGGCAGCCACGTGCCGGCACGCGAGTCGCGCGAGCGCGGCCCGGCTCGCCCAAACCCTTGTCACGCCTCGTGATTCTGCAAGGCGGCAATTCGTTCGCCCGCCGTCGCGGCACCGGCACGCCCTATGCAAATGAACAGCATGCCTGCCGCCCGGCAGCGCAAGCAAGCTGATGCAGAAAGGCGCCCCCCATGCTTACAGGAACCCATGCCGGAAGCGACGGTTTGTCGAGCGTCCATGCGCCGATGCGACCGTCTTTACCATCTCCAGGAAGCCGGAGCGATCCGGTCATGCGCATCGCCTATCTAGGCACAGCGGACCTCGGCAGCGTGCGCACACGCGATTCTCTCGACATCCTCGTGCCGAAGGAAACCGCGAATCTGTTCACCACCCATCGCATGGAGGCCGCGCGCGACCGAACCGCTTACGTCCGTGCGCCGCTGGTCACTATTGTTCCGCCGGCGCTCCCTCATGCGCTCGCAGACAGGCCCGGCCCCAACACGCTCATCCTCAGCATCGCAGAGCCCTTCTTCAGCGAGACGGCCCGTGCCGCGCTGGGCAGCGACGAGCCGAGCTTTGTCGAACCCCATGCAGCGGCCGATTCGCTGATCCGCGAAGTCGCAGACGCCGTCGTCCGGGAGTTCCCGAGCCTGGACCGGCTGACGGCGAGCTTCCTGAACGCATTGGCCGCCCTGCTGGCTGCGCACGTCGCCAGGAACTACTTGGCCGCGGCACCTGTAAAGGCCATGTCCAACGGCGGATTGGCGGCCCACAAGATGCGCTGCGTCCGCAACTTCATTGCCGAGCATCTGGGCGAGACGATCCGCGTCGAACAGCTGGCCGCTGCAGTGCATCTGAGCCCCTTTCATTTCGCGCGGATGTTCAAGCAAGCGACGGGACAGTCGCCGCACCTGCATCTCCTTCTGCAGCGCATCGAGCGCGCCAAGGAGCTCCTGGCCGGCACCGACTCGCCGATCATCGAAGTGGCTGCCGATGTGGGCTTTCGCACCCAAGGCCACTTCACCGACGTCTTTCATCGCTACACCGGGTTCACGCCGAAGGTATTCCGGCTGAACGCGCGCGAGGCGTCGAGCCGGGCCCATTGATCCATCAGGAGACAGCCATGACCAATGAGACTTCCATGCACGAAGCCGTCGCGTTCGAGCTCCGCTTCCGGTCGCTGTACCAGCAGGGCCGCGCGCTCGCGTTTCCCTGCGATTGCGAGGGCCATGTCGACCTCGATCGTTTCAGCGAGCGCGTCAGGAACAACTATCTGTACGCAAGGGCAATGCTCGGGCGGGAGTACGCGTGGCCGCGGGTCGCGCTTTGCGATTCGGAGAGCCGGTGCAGAAGTTGAAGTACTTCGACTCGCGACGGCACCGAGGCGTCATGGCTTGCGCAGCTTTGGCTCCATGCCCATAACGATTGCGCATGCGCCCATCCCTCCCAACGGATGGCGCCGCTGCGGGCTCAATCCTAAGATCGTCTCCGCCTTTTGCACTTAGGAGACCGAATGAAAGAGTACCGCATGCGGATCGACGACTACACGCCCGAGCAGATGGACAAGCGCGTGGCGCGCTTCGACAAGCTCAAGTATCCGCCGACCCGCTATCACGACAGCCAGTTGCCGGGACACGCGCGCAAGAACTATCTCGTAGTGGGCACCGGCCTGATCGCCGAAGGCGCCACCGACCCGTGGTCGGCCATTCCGGTTGCGGAGGGTTTCCAGATGTCGTACATCAAGGCGGTGCCCGGCAACGGCCCCATGCTGCACAACCACGACACCAATGAAACATTCATCTGCCTGGAAGGCAAGTGGAAGGTGATCTGGGGCCGCCACCAGGAAAACTCGGTGCTGCTGGACAAGTACGACGTCTGCTCGGTGCCGCCCTTCGTGCCGCGCCGCTTCGAATGCGTCGAGCCGCAGGCAGGCCATGAGGAAGGATTGCTGCAGTCCATCCAGTCGGGCGACCGCGCGGAAGTCGAGTGGGTCTGACCCGACCGTCCTAACCGGCCGTCGCGATACCGCCCGCCGCGGCCAGTTCCTCCGCCACCGATCGCACGAGCTGGCGCAGCCACTGGTGCGGCGGGTTCTGCTGCATCCGCTCGTGCCAGTACATGCCGATGCGGACGTCGTCCAGCGGCACCGGCGGCGGCAGCATCTTCAATCCCAACAGAGGCGCGAACACCCGCGCGATCCCCTCCGGCACGGTGGCCAGGAAGTCGGTGCGCGACACCACCGCCGGCACCGCGATGGCCGAGGGCAGCCAGACGCCGACGCTGCGCTGCCGCTTCACCGCTTCGAGCGCCGCCTCCACGGCCGCCTCGATCGACGAGCCGCCCCGTCCGAGCTTGTGGCATGCATGGGGCCAGTGCAGGAAGTCCTCCAGCGTCAGCTTGTCGCCCACGGGATGCGACCCCGACGCGATCACGGTCAGCTTCTGGCTCCATAGCGCACTCGAGCGCAGCCCTTCGGGGGCCGTGCGCGTGAAGCTGAGGAGCAGGTCGATCTCGCCTTCCTCGAGGGCCTGGCGCGCCCGCAACAGGTCGGGGATCCGAACGCGCAACTGAACGCCGGGCGCGATCCGCCGTACGGCGGAGATCAGCCGCGGCAGCAGCATGAAGGAGACGGATTCGCTGGCCGCGACTTCGAAGGCGAGCTCGGCGCTCGCCGGGTCGAAGGGCTGCTCGGCGGCCAACGCCCGGTCGATGAGGTCGACGGCCGTTCGCATCGACTCCGCGAGCTCGCGCGCGCGGTCTGTAGGCACCATGCCCTTCTCGGTGCGCACCAGCAGGGGGTCGTTGAAGATATCGCGCAGCCGGCGCAGCACCGAGCTCATGGCCGGCTGCGTCGATCCCATTCGCTCCGCCGCCTTGGTGACATGCGCCTCCTCGACCAGCGCCCGCAGGCAGCGCAGCAGGTAGATGTCGAGGTGTTTGTCGGGCATGGCAGGGTCGAGGCGCGCCACGGTCATCGACCGCTGCTGGCGGCCGGCGATTCTAGCTGTCATGCTTGCGCGGCCCGTGCGGGTCGCGCCGCCCCGCTCAGGACGCTGGCGCCCAGGGATCGGGGGCTCGGCAGAGAAAGTCGGTCGCCACGTCGACCACCGTCAGCCGGGTCGCACTCATCGCATCCTGCAGCGCCCCCTGCAGCTGTCCCGGCTCGGTCACGCGCACGCCGTTGGCGCCGAAGGAGCGCGCGATCGCCGCGAAATCGGTGGGCTCGAAGGCGGCGAGGGCGCGCACCTGCTCGATCGGCATGCCCTTGGCCACCATGTTGCAGGCGTCCTGGCCGAAACCCGAATTGTTGTTGATCACCACGGTGATCGGCAGGTCGTAGCGCAGGGCCGTTTCGATCTCGGCCATGTGATAGTAGAACGCGCCATCGCCGTTGAAGCACACGACCTTGCGGTCGGGCGCCGCGCACTTGGCGCCCAGCGCCGCGGGGAAGGACCAGCCCAGAGAACCGGCCGCGCGCAGGTAGGTCTGGCGGGCCTTGTACTCGATGTGCGTGCAGCTCCAGATCGCCGAGTAGCCGGTGTCGGCCACCAGGATGCCGTCGTCGGGCAGCACGTCGCCGATCTCGGCGCACAGCCGTTCCACGCGGATCGGTGTCTCGCCGCTGGTCTGCATCGCAGACACTTCGCGGCGCCAGGCCTGCATGGCCAGCTCGGCCTGCCGTGCGAAGCCTTCGTCCGAGCGGTAATTCTCGAGCAGCGGCGCGAGCGCCTCCACGGCGAGGCGCGGGTCGCCGATCACCGGCACCGCGTTCGGATAGACGCGCCCGGCTTCGGTGGCATCGGCATCGATTTGCACCAGGCCCTGGCGGGCGGCCGGGATGCGCCAGGCATGCGTGTTCTGGTCGCTGAGCTGAGCGCCCACCACCAACACCAGATCGGCTTCGTGCACCACGCGGTTGGTGACAGCCATGCCGTAGCTGCCGACCGTCCCGATGGCCAGCGGGTGCGTCGTCGCAATGATGGCGCGTGCGCCCACCGTGGTCGCCACCGGCGCGCCCAGCTGGCTTGCCAGCGCCAGGATGGCAGGGCCGGCGCCGGCCGCGAGCGCATCGCTGCCGGCGACGATGACCACCTTGCGCGCACCGCGGATCGCCGCTGCCGCTCTTTCGAGCTGATGGGCCGCGGCGGCTTGCACCGGCCGTGTGATGCCCTTGAGAAGATCGGCCGGGACGTTGGCATCGTCCAGCAACGACGGCTCCAGGTATTCGGCCATCAGGCCTGCCACGTCCAGGTGCACGGGGCGCGGCACGCCGGCCAGCGCAGTGCGCCAGGCATTCGCCAGCAGACGGGGCAGATCCTCTGCGCGGGTGACGTTGCCCGAATGACGGGTGACCGCGGAGAACGCCTTGGCGTGGTCGATCTCCTGGTAGGGGTTGCGGTCCTGGTCCGCCACCGGTTTGCGGCCGGTTATCGCGATCAGCGGCGTGCGTGCGAGCCACGCGTCCTGCAGGCCGGCGGCCAGGTTGGCCGCGCCCACCGACTGCGCCCAGCACAGGCCCGGCTTGCCCGCCACGCGGGCGTAGCCGTCGGCCATGTACGCCGCGGCCTTTTCCGTGTGCGGCAGGATGGTCCGCACGCCCATGCGGCGCAGCTCGTTGAGCGTGTCGCGCAGGATGGCTTCAAGGAAGAAGACGTGGCTGACGCCGGCGTTGGCGATCTGTTCGGCCATCCACGTCGAGGCTTTCTTGCCTGGCGTGGCGGCGTTCTGCGGTACTTGGACCTGTGATGGGTTTGTCATGGCTTGCTTTGCTTGGGTGTGCGGTAGTCCACGCCCGGCAGGCGAGCTGCGTGGGCGGCATGCGGGAGGGCGGAGGGTGCGCGGCTCAAGGGCGCGCGCAGGGAGCGGAAGCGGCGGCTACTCCGCCTTGATGTTGGCGGAGGTGATCAGCTTGCCCCACTTCTGGGCGTCCTTCTTCACCATCGCCTCGAAGTCCTGGCCGTTGCCGGAGAGCGGCACCATGCCGCGGGCGGTGACCTGCTTGCGGAAAGCCGGGTTCTCCATCACTTCGCGCAAGGCCTTGGTCAGCTTGTCGGCGATGGCCGGCGGCAGGCCCGCCGGCGCGACGATACCGGCCCAGGACGAGGCCTCGAAGCCTTGAACGCCCTGCTCCGCGATGGTTGGGGTCTTGGCCTCCGTTTCCAGCCGTGTCAGCTCGGACACGCCGAGACCGATGACCTTGCCGCTGTTGACGTATTCGAGGATCGAGGGACCGGAACCGAAGGTGAAGGTGACCTCGCCCGAAAGCACCGCCACGGCAGCCGGGCCCGTGCCCCGATAGGCGACGTGCGTCATCTGGGTGCCGGTGGCATGAGCGAGCAGAGCGCCGGCCAGGTGCGTGCTGTTGCCGATGCCGGCCGAGCTGTAGGTGACGTGGCCGGGTTGCGCCTTGGCCTTGGCGATCAGCTCCGGCAGGGTCTTCACGCCTGCAGAGGAAGAGACCGCGAGGAACAGCGGGAACTTCACCATCGGGCCGATATACGTGAAGTCCTTGGCCGGATCGTAGGGAACGCTTCCCATCAGCGTGGGATTCACGTCGAAGGGGCCGGACGGCACGGTGCCGAGGGTGTAGCCGTCGGGCTTGGCCTGCTTCAGCAGGTTCATGCCGATCGTGCCGTTGGCGCCGCCCTTGTTGTCCACCACCACGCTGACCTTGAGCTTTTCCTCCAGCTGCTTGGCCACCAGGCGGCTGATGCTGTCGTTGCCGCCGCCGGGCGCGTAGGGAACGATCAGGCGGATCGGCTGCGACGGCCAGTTGGCGGCGGCGAGCGTGCTCGCGAACGCGAGGGCAAGGGCCGTGACGGTCTTCTTGGTTTGCATGGGTTTGTCTTCCGGACTCGGGCAAAAAAGGGGCTCGGCGGCCGGCGGGAGTGGGCTGCGCCGGGCGCATCGGGTGGGGCCGAAGTATCAGAGCTTCATTCGGCTTTCGCCATGTCTGCGCGCTTATGCGCACATGGGGTCAGAACATGTCGAATCCCATCGCTGGGGCTCAACAATCGGAGCATGACAGCCTCTCAAGCAACTGCCCCTCATTCCGAAGCCGTCGAACAGCGGCGCTGGATCGATGTCGCCGACCGGCGGGTCCCCGCCGTGGTTTGGACGCCCACGCAGCACGCCGGCCGCCGGCCGCTGGTCCTGATGGGCCATGGTGGCAGCGGCCACAAGACTTCGCAGCTGGTGCTCGATGCGGCGTTGCCGCTGGTGCGCCTGCACGGCTTCGTGGTCGCCGCAATCGACGGACCGGTGCACGGGGAACGCCGGGCCAGCCCGGCCGATGGCGAACAGGTCCGCAGTGAATTCCGGGCGCTCTGGGCCGAGGGGGGCTCCGTGGAACCCATGGTCGCCGACTGGCGCGCTACGTTGGACGAACTGTGCCGCATGCCCGAGGTCGATCCCGCTGCGATCGGCTGGTACGGGATTTCGATGGGCACGGCGTACGGGCTTCCCTTCGTGGCGGCCGAGCCCCGCATCCGGGCCGCGGTGCTGGGCATGTGGGGCACCAGCCGGATCAACAGCCGGCGTCTGGTGGACGACGCCCGCCGCGTGTCGATTCCGGTACTGTTCCAGCAGAAGCAGGACGACGAGTTCTTCACGCCCGAAGGACAGGTGGAGATCTACGAAGCGCTGGCGAGCCCGGAGAAACAGCTGGCCGTGTACCAGGGCGGGCACGTCGACCCATCGGGGTTGCAGCTGTTCGACTTGATCGAGTTCCTCGCGACGCGACTGCAGCATCCGCATGGGCGACAGCAACCATTCCCAGTCGTATACGGCAACTCCCCGCAGGGCAGTCCACGCTGAGCGCCGGCAGCTTCTCATCGAAACAGTGCCCGCCTTGAAGGGCTTGCGTGCCAAAATCGTCCGGCGCCTTCTGCACATGGAGCAGCCTGGTTGGGTGACTCCGCTTCAGGCGGAGCCATGAAGCTATACGAACGCTGTGCGAACGAAATTGCCGAACTGATCCGCACCGGCATGCTGCGGCCCGGCGACCGCCTGCCCTCCGTGCGGGCCACGAGCGCCGCGCGCGGCCTCAGCCGCAGCACTGTCTTCGAGGCTTACTACCTGCTGGAAGCGCGCGGCCTGATCGAGGCGCGCCCCCGCTCCGGGTATTACGTGAAGCCAGGCCTCGCCCCCGCCAAGCTGCAGGCGCCGGCGGATTCGAGGTCCGATGGAAGAGCCAGGAGCGTGGACATCGGCCAGCTCGTCTTCGAGCTGCTGGGTCCCATGGCGCGCCGCGAATTCGCTCCGCTCGGCTCGGCCTTCCTGAGTCCATCGCTGTGCCCGCTCACGCGACTCGCGCGGCACCTCTGGACCGAGATGCGCGACTTCGATCCTTGGCGCCTGATCGAGGACCTGGCGCACGGCAACGAGGCGCTGCGCCGCCACATTGGGCTGCGGTACGCGATGGACGGCATCGCCGTCGAGGCCACGGAGCTGGTGCTGACCAATGGCGGTTTGGAAGGAATGAACTTGAGCCTGCAGGCAGTCACGCAGCCCGGGGACGTCGTCGTGGTGGAGTCGCCCACCTTCTACGCGGCGCTGCAGGCGCTCGAGCGCCTGCATCTGCGCTCGCTTGAGGTTGCGACCTCGCCGTCCCAGGGCATCGACATCGACGCGCTGGCCGCGGCACTCGAACGCCAGCGCGTCGCGGCTTGCTGGCTCATGACCAGCTTCCAGAATCCTCTGGGCAGTTCGATGCCCGAGGATCGCAAGAAAGCGCTGGTCGCCCTGCTCGCGAAGCATGCGATTCCGCTGATCGAGGACGACGTCTATGCTGAACTCTATTTCGGCGCGAAGAAGCCACTGCCGGCCAAGGCCTTCGACACCGAAGGCCTGGTAATGAATTGCGGTTCCTTCTCCAAGTGTCTGGCGCCCGGCTACCGCGTCGGCTGGGTGGCGGGCGGACGCTTTGCAGCGAAGATCGAGCAGATGCGTCTTATGTACACGCTCTCGCCGGCCATCCCTGCGGAGGCCGCCATCGCGGCCTACCTCGACCAGGGCGGCTACGACCGGCACCTGCGGCGCATGCGCAAGGCGCTAGCCGGCTACCTGGCCGTGGCCATTGAGGCCGTGCAGACGCACTTCCCCGCCGGCACGCGCATGACGGTGCCGGATGGCGGCTATTTCTTATGGCTCGAACTGCCCATCGCCGTTGACACGATCGAACTGCACGCGCTCGCGAGAGAACGCGGTATCAGCCTGTCGCCGGGGCCGCTGTTTTCTGCCGCCAGGCGCTTCAAGAACTGCGTGCGGCTGAATTACGGCCATGGCGGCGACCCGCGCTTTGTGCCCGCATTGAAGACCGTCGGCGCACTCGCGACGCAGTGTGTGGCGAGTTGTGATGCGTTGGCAGACGGACGGCACTGAAGCAAAAACTCCATTCTCCGATCGGCGCCCTCCTCGTCATCGACTTGATCCGCTCGTCCGGAATGCCCAACTCGCGTGCCGCTGGGCTCTGCCTTCCCGAGCCCCTTGCCGCGGGCGACGCTGGCCGGCTACAAGGCTGCCGCGATGGACGCCGTCCGCGAGTGCTTCTCGCGAGCGACGCGCGCCTCCAGCCCGGAAGGCGGCTATTTCCTGTGGCTTCAGCTGCCGAGAAGCGTTGACGCGCTGGCGCTGCATCGGCTCGCGCTCGCATGCAACATCACCCTGGCACCGGGACAGATCTTCTCGACCGACCGGTGCTTCACGCATTGCGTACGCATCAACTTTGGCGATGGCGCGGACCCACGCTTCGCTTCGGCACTGCGTACTGTCGGCGAATTGGTGACTCAACTTTCCACAAACTGATTCGTAGTCCTGACGCTGCATCGTGGCCCGGTCAAGTTCGCACGAACTGACACTGTTCGGCGCAGATTGGACTGCCGACAATCGATCTCATTGACCCGGGCCGACTGAGCGCATTTGTGCGGCACGTGGCCGCTACGACAGTCGCGGGTATGGAAGTTCCAAATGAAAACATCCGAGATGCTCGAGATCGAACGGGCTCTTCACGCGATCGAACTGATACTCGATGGGCGCTACGGCGACCATGAGTTCGCCCCATGGTCTGGCCCCACTAATCTTGGTGAATTGCCAGCGCCGGCGAAGGAGACGGCAATCCGCAGGGTCGAGGAAGCCAATAACGCGTCACGGGAGCGCTCAGCGATACACTTTTGCCTGACGTCCTCGGCCATGCTGCTGAAGGTGACGCAGCGCCTCATGCACGAGCCGGCCTACCTCTCGCCAAAGGATCGCGCGCAGCGCCTGCGCCTGCTGGTCGATGAAATCCGTGCCGCAGCGGGGGCTGCGTACCGCGCTGCGCTGATATTGGTCGGCGAGGATCCAAGCTTGCCGTGGCGCATAGATGGCGAGATCCCGACCGCGTAAGCGAGAAAGGCTGAAGCGAGGGGCGAATCGGCGTTCACAAGCCAGCGAAGCTGGCTGGCAAGCTGCTGCTCCATCCGATCGGAATCGACCACGTCCACAGGCCGTTCCCTCCACGATCAAGAATTTGTTGAGGTGCGAGCGTGCCGGTCCAAGAAGGCTCCAACCATGCAGCCGGATGGAGACGTCCCGAGCCATTGACGCCCATCGCGCCTCGCAAGGAGCCCAAGAAGGTAGCCGATCGCGCCCAGACCGCAAAGGATCCGTGGCCGTGAGGATAGAACGAGCAGGACCTGTCTTTCTTCGTCGCACACGCCCAAGCTGCGCCGAAGCTCGCGGCGCCGGCGTGATCCGTTGGCCACGATCTTGAGACGAGGGATCTCCAAACCCGTCGTCATGACGCGACGAAAGTGCACCGCGCGTTCAGGATACTCACAAGTCAAAGGCCGTTTCCACATGGCCTCGGCCTACAGCGGACGCCCTGAATCATTCCAACAATTCCAGCCTCGCGACGCGTCTATGCTCCGTTCCAGCTGACCGTGACCTGTGAGAGGTCCCCTTCAGGGACCGGTCGCCATCCCAGCCACCCCAACTGTGCCTGACTTGCCCCGTTTCCACGGACGGTTTTATGGCTTGAATCTCAAGCGTGGATTATTGATGCCGTGGGATTGCCCACGGCGTCGGTCGGCGCTTGCGCGGCCGGCGGTACCTGCGCAAGAACTAGAACATGGGCAAAACCATGGGCAGCCGCGGTCCGCGTTCTACCGGCGGGCAGGAACCCAAACAAAAAGCCCCTGTGGCAGGGGCTGCTACAGGGGCTTGTGTTTGGCGGAGTGGACGGGACTCGAACCCGCGACCCCCGGCGTGACAGGCCGGTATTCTAACCAACTGAACTACCACTCCTGGTAGGCTGCGTTCGCTCGGATAGAGCCAAGTGCTGCCGACTTGTGCCTTCTTCACTTGCGTGAAAACTGGCGACCCTACGGGGATTCGAACCCCGGTAGCCACCGTGAAAGGGTGGTGTCCTAGGCCTCTAGACGATAGGGTCGTAAACCTAAGAACCGCGTTGCGATCAACGCTTGGTTGTCTCGACTTCCAGATGGTGGAGGTAAGCGGGATCGAACCGCTGACCTCTTGCATGCCATGCAAGCGCTCTCCCAGCTGAGCTATACCCCCTGTGGGCGTCGAGCCTCGAATTATAGCGTCGAAATTTCATGCCTCTGTAGCCGCTTCAAAATTTCTTCACGAGAGAAGAGTGCGAGCACGGCATCGAGCGACGGCGTCTGCGCCGTGCCCATCACGAGCACGCGCACGGGCATGGCCAGCGCTGGCATCTTGAGGCCCTGCGCAGCCAGCACTTCCTTGATCGCCGCGGTGATCGATGCCTTGTCCCACGCCACGGTGGCGAGCTTGTCGGCCAGCGCGGCAATCGCGGGGCGAACGGCATCGGTCAGATGCTGCGCACGATCGGCGTCGCTGGGCTGCACGTCCGCGTAGAAGGCGGCCGCCCAATTGGCCAAGGTCACCGTCGTGTCGCAGCGGTCTTTGAACAGCGCGCAGATCGCCGCAAGCCTGTCGTCGGACTCGATGCCGCGCTTGTGCAATTGCGCGGCAACGAGCAGCGCAAGCTCCGCATCAGGCTTGGCCTTGATGTACTGCGCGTTCACCCATGCGAGCTTGGCTGCATCCCACTGCGCGGGGCTCTTCGACAGATGCGTGCCGTCGAACCACGCCACCATCTGCTCGCGCGTGAACAGCTCTTCGTCGCCATGACTCCAGCCCAGCCGTGCGAGGTAGTTGAGCATCGCCTCGGGCAGGTAGCCGCCCTCCTCGTAGGCCGTGACGCTGACGGCACCGCGGCGCTTCGAGAGCTTTTGCCCGTCCTCGCCGAGGATCACGGGCACATGGCCGAACTGCGGCAACGGCGCGCCGAGCGCGCGGAAGATGTTGATTTGCCAGGGCGTGTTGTTGATGTGCTCGTCGCCGCGGAACACATGCGAGATGCCCATGTCCCAGTCGTCCACCACCACCGCGAAGTTGTACGTCGGCACACCGTCGGCGCGCACGATGATGAGGTCGTCGATTTCCCGGTTGTTGATGGTGATCGGGCCCTTGACGAGGTCGTCCCAGCTCACGTCGCCATCTGGCGGATTGCAGAAGCGGATCACCGGCGGCACGCCTTCCGGAACAGGCGGCAGTACCTTGCCCTGCGCAGGGCGCCAGCGGCCGTCGTAGAGCGCCTTCTCGCCGCGCGCGCGCTGCGCCTCCTTCATGGCGTCGAGCTCGGCGGGCGTGCAGTAGCAGCGGTAGGCCGTGCCGGCGGCCAGCATCTGCTCGACGACTTCGCGGTATCTGTCGAGCCGCTGCATCTGGTAGACCGGACCCTCGTCATAGTCCAGCCCCAGCCAGTGCATGGAGGCGAGGATCTGCTCGACCGACTCCTGCGTGGAGCGGGCGACGTCGGTGTCCTCGATGCGCAGCACGAACTGGCCGCCGTGGTGGCGCGCATAGGCCCACGAGTAGAGCGCGGTGCGAGCCGTGCCGAGGTGGAGGAAGCCCGTGGGGGACGGCGCGATGCGGGTGCGAACAGTCATGGAGTCAGGTTCAGGTGCGTAGCGTGTCCAGGCCGCGCAAGAGGTCGGCCTGGATATCGTCGATATGGTCGAGGCCGACCGCGACTCGAACCAGGCCCTGGCCGATGCCGGCGGCCTGGCGCTGTTCTTCGCTGAGTCGGCCGTGCGAGGTGGTGGCCGGGTGGGTAATAGTGGTCTTGGTGTCGCCGAGGTTGGCGGTGATCGACAGCACGCGCGTGCTGTCGATCACATGGAAGGCGTTGGCGCGCGCTGCCTCGGGCGTATCGCCCTGCACATCGAAGGAGACCACCGCCCCGCCCTGCCCCGACTGCTGGCGCATAGCGAGTGCGTGCTGCGGATGCGAAGCCAGGCCGGGGTAGTACACGCGCTTTACCGCAGGCTGCGTCTCCAACCACTTCGCCAATGCAAGGCCGCCAGCGCAATGGGCCTGCATGCGGATGCCCAGGGTCTCGAGCCCCTTGAGGACGACCCAGGCATTGAAGGGCGACAGCGCCATGCCGGCAGTGCGCACCACGGTCGCGAACACGTCGATGAGCTTCTGCGAGCCGCAGATGGCGCCCGCCAGTACGCGGCCCTGGCCTTCGAGGTACTTGGTACCCGAGTGGATGACGAGGTCGGCGCCGAACTCGACAGGCCGCTGCAGGGCCGGCGAGCAGAAGCAGTTGTCGACCGCCAACAGCGCGCCCGCGCCGTGCGCCAGGTCGGCCAGCGCACGGATGTCGCACACATCGGTCAGCGGATTGGTCGGCGTCTCGGCAAACAGGAGCTTCGTGTTGGGCCGAATCGCCGACTTCCATTCGGCCACGTCGGTCTGCGAGACGAAGGTAGTCTCCACGCCGAATTTCCCGAAGTCGCGCCCGATCAGGTTGAGCGTGGAGCCGAACACCGAGCGCGAGCACACCACATGGTCGCCGGCCTTGAGCAGCCCCATGCACATCATGAGGATCGCGCCCATGCCGCTGGCAGCGCCGATTGCCGCCTCGGTGCCCTCGAGCGCGGCAAGCCGCCGCTCGAAGCTGGCCACCGTGGGGTTCGAGGTGCGGGTGTAGGTGAAGCCTTCCTCGGTGCCCGCGAAGCGCCGCGCCGAGGTTTCGGCGTCGGGCTGCACGAAGCTGCTGGTGAGAAACAGCGCCTCCGAGTTCTCGCCGTACTGGCTTCGCTCGAGCGCGGCACGCACGGCGAGTGTGTCGCGGTGCAGCCCGGGGGGAAGGGATCGGTCGGTCACGATGGTTCTCTTCAGCTCAGGTTGGGGAGCGCGAGACGCGACGAGTCCTCGTCGTTCTCTTCGATACGGGGACGGTTGCCGTTCATGCGGATGATGGCCTCGGTGTCGATGTCGCCCGTCACGTAGACGCCGTCGAAGCATGATGCATCGAAGCCGTCGAGCTTCGGCCCGCGGCCCGGCGACGCCTTGAGAACGGCGCGCTTCATGCCCTCGACGTCCTGGTAGATCAGCGCATCGCACCCGATCAGCTCGCGGATTTCCTCGACCGTGCGATCGTGGGCGACCAGCTCGTCCTTGGTCGGCATGTCGATGCCGTAGACGTTCGGGTAGCGCACCGGCGGCGCCGCGCTCGCCAGATAGACCTTGCGCGCGCCGGCTTCGCGCGCCATCTGCACGATCTCGCGGCTGGTCGTGCCGCGCACGATCGAATCGTCGACGAGCAGCACGTTGCGCCCCTTGAACTCGCTGCCGATGACATTGAGCTTCTGGCGCACCGACCTCTTGCGCACGCCCTGACCCGGCATGATGAAGGTGCGCCCGACGTAGCGGTTCTTCACGAAGCCTTCGCGGTAAGGAATGCCCAGAAGATGGGCCAGCTGTGTCGCGCTCGGGCGGCTCGATTCGGGAATGGGGATGATCACGTCGATCTCGTTCGGCGGCACGGTGGAGATCACGCGCTGGGCCAGCGTCTCGCCGAGGTTGAGCCGCGCCTGGTAGACCGAGATGCCGTCCAGCACCGAATCGGGACGCGCAAGATACACGAACTCGAACATGCAGGGATTGAGGCTCGGCGACTCGGCGCACTGCTGCACATGCAGTTGGCCCTGAAGGTCGATGAACACCGCCTCGCCCGGCGCCACGTAGCGCTCGAAGACATGGCCCGAGCCCTCGAGCGCCACCGTCTCGCTGGCAACCATATAAGTGCCGTCGGCGCCACGTCCGATGGCCAGCGGCCGGATTCCGTACGGGTCGCGAAAGGCAAGCAGGCCATGGCCGGCGATCAGCGACACCACGGCATAGGAGCCGCGCACACGCCGGTGCACGTTGCGCACAGCGGCGAACAGAGTCTCGGAGTTGAGCATGCCGCCGCGGGTGGAGCGGTCGATCTCGTGCGCGAGTACGTTGAGCAGCACCTCGGAGTCGCTGTCGGTGTTGGTGTGGCGGTGGTCGGTGGAAAACAGCTCGGCACGCAGTGCGTGCGCATTGGTGAGATTGCCGTTGTGCACCAGCACGATCCCGAAGGGCGCGTTCACATAGAAGGGCTGGGCCTCTTCTTCGCTGAATGCGTTGCCGGCGGTCGGGTAGCGCACCTGCCCCAGGCCCACGCTGCCCGGCAGGGCCCGCATGTTGCGCGTACGGAACACGTCGCGCACCATGCCCTTGGCCTTGTGCATGAAGAACTTGCGCTCCAGCAGCGTGACGATGCCGGCCGCGTCCTGGCCGCGGTGCTGCAGCAGCAGGAGCGCGTCATAGAGCAGCTGGTTGACGGGTGCGTTGCTGACAACGCCGACGATTCCACACATATGAAGCGATCCTTCTCGACTCAGGGCAGGTAGCTTGCCAATTTTTCAGGCAGCGCGGGTTTCAGGCCCTGCAATGCCGCATCCAGAACAGTGGCGCTGCGCGACTCCTGCCACCAGGCCGCGTCGCTCAGCGCGAGCAAATGAACCACGACCGCAGTGGCCAGCAACGCGACCCCGCCGCGCGCCAGGCCGAAGACAGCGCCCAACAGGCGATCCACGGGCCCAAGCCCCACGGCAGTGATCAGCTTGCGCATGAGGGCGGCCACCAGCCCCACGCCGAAAACCACCCCCACGAAGACCAGCGCGAAACCAGCCGCATAGCGCCAGTTGCCCGCCGGATCACCGAAGGGCAGCCAGGCGCCCACGTCGGCCGCGAACCACTGCGCGCAGAAGAAGGCGGCCACCCAGGCTGCCAGCAGGATCACCTCGTACACCAATCCACGCACCAGACCGAAAACCATCGACACCGCCAGCAGCGCGATGGCGATCCAGTCCAGGGCAGCCACGTCCGCCTACAAGCTGAGGACGGCAGCCGACAAAGACAAGCCCTTGGCCTTGCCTGCCGCCTTGTCCGCCTCGGCGCGCGTACCGAAGGGGCCGATGCGCACACGCGTGCGCTCGCCCCCGGCCGTCTTCGTGACACTGGTGTAGGTCTTGAGCCCCGCCTTCTCCAGCGTATGCCGGACCTCGCGCGCCTTGTCGGCATCGGCGAAGGCGCCGACCTGGACCACGAAACGGCCGTTGTCGTCCGCCGCGGCGGTGGGCTTGGCAGCCGCGGAGGCAGTGGATTTGCCATCGAGCAGGGCACGCGCCCGGGCAGCATCCTCCGCGACCCTGGCATCGGACTTCGCTTCCGCCCTGGCATCGACCTTGGACTCGGGCTTTGGCTTGGGTTCCGGCTTGGGTTCCGGCTTGGATTCCGGCTTGGATTCAGTCTTGGTTTCGGGCCTGGCTTCCGCCACCCGCGGCGACTTGGTCTCGAGCGGCGGCGCGGAGGGTGCGGGCCTGGGCGCCGGGACTTCCGTGCCGTCCGACATCTCGGTGATCATCTCGCCGCCCGAGGGCTTTGCAGTCACGGGCGGGTTCGCGGGGGGCGCGGCCGTGGACGGTGAAGGCGCGGGCGCCGCAGGCAGGGGCAGGGGCTTGGTCTTGTTGCGATCAGGGATCTCGATCGGGATGTCGACCGACACAGGCCGCGGCTGGGTGTCGAACAGGAGCGGGAAGCCAACGACGCCGACCAGCACCAGCACCGCTGCGCCCACGAGCCGGTGCCGCGCACGCCGGCGCATCGCCTCGACGCTCTCGGCAGGGAGCGCCGCGAGGCCCGTGTTTCGCCCTTCGTTGGCCTGCGGACCGCGGGTGCGGAACTGGAAGAACGCCATGAAATTCGATTCCCTGATGGAGTGCAGCGTGAGTAGAAGAGGCGCCGGAAATCAGGCCAATCAGGAGTCCGGCGACAAGTGCCGGGCCCGCAGACGAGGTGTTCCGTGCTCGAGCACACCACCCACAGTGAAGAACGATCCGAAGACGACGATTCTATCAGCGGGGTCCGCGCGATCGATGGCCGCTTGCAGCGCCTCCATCGGGGCGGGGTGCATGGTGGCCGAGGCATCGCCGCGTGTGTTCTGCGCCTGCCATCGCGCCAGCAGGTCGGCGGCCTTGGCGGCGCGCGCGGTCGGCAGGTCGGTGAAGTACCAGCGGTCGATCAGCGGTCCGATGCGCTCGAACATCGCCGCCAGGTCCTTGTCCGCCATCACACCGAACACGCCGTGCGTGGTCGGATAGAAGCCCATGGCATCGAGGTTCTCGGCCAACGCTGCCACTGCGTGCGGGTTGTGCGCCACGTCGAGCACCAGCGCGGGCTCGCCCGGCACGATCTGGAAGCGCCCCGGAAGCTCGACGGAGGCCAGTCCGGTGCGCAGCGCCTGCGCGGTCACCGGCAGCCGCTGCCGCAGCGACTCCAGCGCGGCCAGCACGCCGGCCGCATTGACGAGTTGGTTGGCGCCACGCAGCGCCGGGTAGGCCAGTCCGCTGTAGCGCCGCCCGCGGCCGCTCCATCCCCACTGTTGCTTGTCGCCGGAGACATTGAAGTCGCGCCCCACGCGCCAGAGGTCGGCGCCGATGGCGTTGGCATGCTCGATGACGCTTTGCGGCGGGACTGGATCGCTGACGATCGCCGGGCGGCCGGCGCGCATGATGCCGGCCTTCTCGAAGCCGATGCTTTCGCGGTCGGGGCCGAGGAACTCCATGTGGTCGAGATCGATGCTGGTGATGATGGCGCAATCCGCATCGATCACGTTGACCGCGTCCAACCGCCCGCCCAAGCCGACCTCGAGGATCGCGACATCGGGCTTGCTCGCCACGATGCACAAAAGGATGGCGAGCGTGGTGAACTCGAAGTAGGTCAGCGCCATTTCGCCGCGCGCCCGCTCGACGGCTTCGAAGTGCTCGGCCAGCGCTTCGGCGGCCACCGCTTCGCCCGAAAGCCGCAACCGCTCCTCGAAGCGCACCAGGTGGGGCGATGTGAACACCGCGGTGCGGTAGCCCGCATGCATGAGGATGGACTCCAGCATCGCGCAGGTCGAACCCTTGCCGTTGGTTCCGGCGACCGTGATCACAGGGCAGTCGAAGGCGAGGCCGAGCTTGCCGGCCATAGCGCGAACGCGCTCGAGCCCGAGCTCGATGTTCTTGGGGTGCAGGCGCTCGGCGTGAGCGAGCCAGTCGGCGAGGCTTTTCATGGAGCCCGGAATTGTCGCCCACTCGCCGCACGGGCATCATCGCAGGATGACTACGCTCTATGGCATCACCAACTGCGACACTGTCAAGCGCGCCCGCGCCTGGCTCGACGAACATGGCATCGCCTACCGTTTCCACGATTTCAAGAAGGAGGGCGTGCCCGAGGCCGAGCTCGACGAGTGGCTGCGCGCGCCGGGCTGGGAAGCCCTGGTCAACCGCCGCGGCACCACGTGGCGCCGGCTGGACGAGGCGACGCGCGCCTCGGTGGTCGATACCGCCTCCGCCCGTGCCGCCTTGCTGGCCAATCCCAGCCTGGTCAAGCGTCCAGTGGTCAACTGGGGCCAGCGAGCCGGCGTTACGACGGGATTCGACGCCGCCGAATGGAAAAGCCGCGCCATGTAAACGGTTGAACCCGGGCTGGCGGATCGCGTCGAACCGGGTTCAGACGGGCTTTGCGCCCACCTCAGGAGTTTTTGACATGCGCACGCAAAAAGCCATCCGCAACACCATCGCCCTTTCGCTCCTGGCTGCCCTTGCCGGCGCCGCGGGCCTTGCCCAGGCCGAGCAGGTCTGGGCCCGGGTGATATCGGCCACCCCTTCCCACGAAACGACCGGCAACACGCGCTACAACGTGACCTACGAGTACGGCGGCCGGCACTACACCACGGTCACCGACACCCGCCCTGGCTCCAGCATCCCGATCGAGGTCGGCGACTATGGCGTCGCAACCCCCTCGCCGGTGGCACCGCAGCCGCAGCTCGCCCAGCGTCCCATCGACAGCAACGAAGGCGACCAACCCGACTGGAACCGCGTGACACCCGAGCCAGGGGTGGTCATCTCGGGCGGCGGCGCACCGGTCTATGGTCAGCCAGCACCGCTCTATGCGCCGGCCCCGGTCTACTACCCGGCACCCGTCTATGTCGCACCGTCCTACTACCCGGCACCCTATGTCTATCCGCCAGTGGGCATCTCGCTCAACCTCGGCTATTCGCGCGGATGGGGTGGCGGCTGGCGCGGATACCACGGCCGCTGGCGCTGAGCGCAGGCGCGGAGGGCCTGTGCGCAAAGCCTAAAATCACGGGCTTTCCTCTCCGCAGCGCTAGGTCCTCCCTTCCAATGACGACAACCACCGAATCTCTCCGCAACGCCACGGTCGCAACCCAGGCCAATGTGTATTTCGACGGCAAATGCGTGAGCCACAGCCTCACGCTGGCCGATGGCAGCAAGAAGTCGGTGGGCGTGATCCTGCCCTCCACCCTCACCTTCAGCACCGGCGCACCCGAGACGATGGAAGGCACGGCCGGGCGCTGCGAGTACCTGCTGTCCGGCAGCAGCGAGTGGGTGGCCTCGGGCGCCGGCGAAAAGTTCAGCGTGCCCGGCAATTCCAGCTTCCAGATCCGAGTGAGCGGCGAGCCGTACAGCTACATCTGCCATTTCGGCTGAACCCGGGATTCGAACCATGTCCACCATTCTTCAGAACATTCCCGCCGGCCAGAAGGTCGGCATCGCCTTCTCCGGCGGCCTGGACACCAGCGCTGCGCTGCACTGGATGCGCAACAAGGGCGCCATCCCCTACGCCTACACGGCCAACCTGGGCCAGCCCGACGAGCCCGACTACGACGAGATTCCGCGCAAGGCGATGCTCTACGGCGCCGAGAAGGCCCGGCTCGTCGATTGCCGCACCCAGCTCGCCGCCGAAGGGCTCGCCGCACTGCAGGCCGGCGCGTTTCACGTGACCACCGCCGGGCTCACCTACTTCAACACCACGCCGCTGGGCCGCGCCGTCACCGGCACCATGCTGGTCGCGGCCATGAAGGAGGACGACGTCAACATCTGGGGCGACGGCAGCACCTACAAGGGCAATGACATCGAGCGGTTCTACCGCTACGGCCTGCTCACCAACCCGGGGTTGAAGATCTACAAGCCCTGGCTGGACCAGGCCTTCATCGACGAGCTGGGCGGCCGCGCGGAAATGTCGGCCTTCATGCAGAAGGCCGGCTTCGCCTACAAGATGTCGGCCGAGAAGGCCTACTCCACCGACTCCAACATGCTCGGCGCCACGCACGAGGCCAAGGACCTGGAGCACCTGAACAGCGGCATGAAGATCGTGCAGCCGATCATGGGCGTCGCCTTCTGGAAGGACGAGGTGGAGGTGAAGCGCGAGGAAATCACCGTGCGCTTCGTCGAAGGCCGCCCGGTCGCGATCAACGGTGTGGAATACCACAGCCTGGTCGAGTTGCTGCTGGAAGCCAACCGCGTGGGCGGCCGGCACGGCCTCGGCATGAGCGACCAGATCGAGAACCGCATCATCGAGGCGAAGAGCCGCGGCATCTACGAGGCCCCGGGACTGGCTTTGCTCTTCATTGCCTACGAACGCCTCGTCACCGGCATCCACAACGAGGACACCATCGAGCAGTACCGCGACCACGGCCGCCGCCTGGGCCGCCTGCTCTACCAGGGACGCTGGTTCGATCCGCAGGCCATCATGCTGCGCGAGACGGCCCAGCGCTGGGTGGCGCGCGCGGTCACCGGCGAGGTCACCATCGAGCTGCGCCGCGGCAACGACTACTCGATCCTGAACACCGAATCGCCGAACCTCACCTACAAGCCCGAGCGCCTCACCATGGAAAAGGGCGAGTCGAGCTTTTCGCCGGCCGACCGCATCGGCCAGCTCACCATGCGCAACCTCGATATCGTGGACACGCGCGAGAAGCTGGGCATCTACACGCAGGTGGGCCTGCTCTCCGCGGGCCAGGGTGCTTCGCTCCCGCAGTTGAAGAACGACACGGACTGAAGCTGGCTTGCCGGGCCGCTGAACCCTTCGTTTCCCTTACACGACCACCGGCTCTGGCTCCAGCCGGATGCCGAATCGCTCGTAGACACTGGTCTGGATCGCCTTGGCCAAGGTCATGACCTCGCCGCCGGTCGCCGGGTGCGCGGCGCCGCCGCGGTTGACCAGCACCAGCGCCTGCCTCTCGTAGACGCCAGCGTTGCCAACGCTCTTGCCTTTCCAGCCGCAGGCGTCGATCAGCCAGCCGGCGGCCAGCTTGATGCTGCCGTCGGCCATCGGGTAGTGCACGATCTTCGGGTCGCGCGCGATGATGTCGGCGCATTGCTCCGGAGTGACGGTCGGATTCTTGAAGAAGCTGCCGGCATTGCCGAGCACCCGCCAGTCGGGCAGCTTGGCGCTGCGGATGGCGCAGATCCAGTCGAAGATCTCCGTCGCGCTGGGCGTGGAATTGCCGGTCTCGGCCATCTTGCGTTCCAGGTCGAGGTAGCCCAGCACGGGCTTCCAGGGCCGCGGCAGTCGGAAGCGCACCCGCGTGATCAGCGCCCGACCAGCCAGCCCGAAGTCGTTGGTGCCGCTCGCCGCGTGCTTGAACACCGAGTCGCGATAGCCGAAGGCGCATTGGGCCGCATCGAGGGTGAAGGCCCGGCCGGTCTCGAGGTCGATGGCGTCCAGCGACTCGAAGCGGTCCTGCAGTTCCACCCCATAGGCGCCGATGTTCTGCACTGGCGCCCCGCCGATGGTGCCCGGAATCAACGCCATGTTCTCCAGGCCGGGCACGTCCTGCTCGAGCATCCAGCGCACCGTGTCGTGCCAGATCTCGCCGGCGCCGGCCTCGACGATCCAGGCGCGCGGCGTCTCTTCGACCAGCCGGCGACCCTTGATCTCGACTTTCAGCACCAGCGGCTTGACGTCGCCGGTCAGCACGATGTTGCTGCCGCCGCCGAGCACGAACTTGGGCGCGCCACGCCAGGCCTCGTCGGCGAGCAGCGCGCCCACGTCGGCGTCGCTCGCGATGCGCACCAGGTGCTGGGCACGCGCGACGATACCGAAGCTGTTGTGCTGCTGCAGTGGTACGTTGTTCTCCACGATCATGGGAGAATTGTCGCATTCACACCGTGTGATTCAGAGGAGAGTCCATGCCGTCTTTCGATACCGTCTGCGAACCCAATCTGCCCGAGGTCAAGAATGCCGTGGAGAACACGGCCAAGGAGATCGCCACGCGATTCGACTTCAAGGGAACCGCGGCCTCGGTCGAGCTCAAGGACAAGGAAATCACGCTTGTCGGCGATGCCGAATTCCAGCTCGTGCAGGTCGAAGACATCCTGCGCAACAAGCTCACCAAGCGCAGCGTGGATGTGCGCTTTCTCGACAAGGGCGATGTTCAGAAAATCGGCGGCGACAAGGTCAAGCAGGTGATCAAGGTCAAGAACGGCATCGAGAGCGAAACGGCCAAGAAGATCCAGCGCCTGATCAAGGACAGCAAGCTCAAGGTGCAGGCCGCGATCCAGGGCGACGCGGTGCGGGTGACCGGCGCCAAGCGCGACGACCTGCAGGCGGCGATGGCGCTGATCAAGAAGGACGTGCCCGATATGCCGCTGTCCTTCAACAACTTCCGCGACTGAGCGCCCGATGAAGGCGCTACTCCTCCCGATGCTGCTGGCGGCGGCATGCGGGTTCGTGCACGCCCAATCCGTGATGCTGACCGGCACCATCGGCAGCCGCGCCATCCTGGTCGTCGACGGGAGCGCGCCCAAAACGGTGGCCGTGGGCGAGACCTTCCAGGGCGTGAAGCTGCTGTCGATGACACCCGAGCAGGCCACGGTGGAAGCCGGCGGCAAGCGCGTGGCGCTGCGCATGGACCAGCCAGTCAGCATCGGCGGTAGCGGCGCGGGCGGCGGGGGCACGCGGATCGTGCTGCCGGCGTCGAGCGGCGGGCATTTCATGACGCAGGGCGCGATCAACGGGCGCAGCGTCAACTTCATGCTCGACACCGGCGCCACGACCGTTGCTCTCTCGTCGGCCGACGCGCAGCGCATCGGGCTCGATTTCAGCAAGGGGCGGCCGGTTCGCATGAACACCGCGAACGGCACCGCGCAGGGCTACCTCGTGCGCCTGAATTCCGTGCGGGTCGGCGACGTCGAGGTCTACGACGTCGAGGCGATCGTGTCGCAGCAGCCCATGCCCTACGTGCTGCTGGGCAACAGCTTCATCAGCCGCTTCTCGATGCGGCGCGACGCGGACCAGATGGTCCTCGAAAAGCGGTTCTGAGCTCCCGAGCTACGCCGCGGCGGCGGTGACGACGATCTCGATCTTGTAGGCCGCATTGGCCATTGCCGCCTGCACGGTGGCGCGCGGGGGCGTGTTTCCGGCGGGAATCCACGCATCCCACACCTCGTTCATCGCCGCGATGTCGCCGATGTCGGCCAGGAAGATCTGCGTCATGAGAATGCGCGACTTGTCGCTGCCGGCCTCCGCCAGAAGGCGGTCCACCATCGCCAGCACCTGCGCGGTCTGGCCGCGGATGTCCTGCGCGGTGTCGTCGGGCACCTGGCCCGCGAGGTAGATGGTGCCGTTGTGGACGGCCGTCTCGGACAGTCGGGGTCCGACGTGAAAGCGCTGAATGCTTGCCATGCTTGAAATCACTCCTGTGTCCTGGCCTTGGAGCCCAGCCGGGACTCCTTGCCGGCCGCGAGCCGGCGAATGTTTTCCCGGTGCCGCCAGATCAGCAGCAGGCTGATCGCGATCAGCGCGAGCAGCACCTCGCGCGAGAGCGGCCACGCAACGCCGCCGCCGATCAGGTAGTAGGCTGGCGCGAAGAACGCCGCCACGATCGAGGCCAGCGAGGAATAGCGGAAAAAGACGGCGATGATCAGCCAGGTGGTGCCGGTGGCAAGCCCCAGCAGCCACTCGATGCCCAGCAGCGCTCCGGCCGCCGTGGCCACGCCCTTGCCGCCCTGAAAGCCGAAGAACACCGGGTACAGGTGCCCGAGAAAGGCCGCCAGTCCCGCCAGGGCCGCGGTGTCCGGCCCCATGCCGTAAGGCTCGCCCAGGCGATGGATCAGGAAAACAGGCAGCCAGCCCTTGACCGCATCCAGCAGCAGCGTCGCGAGCGCCGCCCCCTTGTTCCCGGAGCGCAGCACATTGGTCGCGCCGGGGTTCTTGCTGCCGTAGCTGCGGGGGTCGGCCATGCCGAGCGCCTTGCTGACGATGACGGCAAAGGACAGCGAGCCCAGCAGGTAGGACAGGACGATCGCGATCAACGAAGGCAGATAGGAACTCACGGTGTCTCCAGACGGTCCGGGCGGGCGATGTGCCGTGCGGATCGGCCGGCTATTCTGCCAGCGCGCACTGCACCGACGTCGCGCCGAGCAGCTTCACGCAGACCTGCGGGTCGACACCCACCAGGTAGCCGCGCCGCCCGCCGTTGATGACGATCCTCGGCAGCTCGAGGATGGTCGACTCGATGTAGACCGGCATGGCGCGCCGCGTCGCGAAGGGCGAGGTGCCGCCCACCAGGTAGCCGCTGTGCCGGTTGGCGACCTCGGGCTTGCAGGGCATCACCGACTTGGCGCCGATCTGCCGCGCCAGGTTCTTGGTCGAGACCGTTCGGTTGCCGTGCATGAGGACGATCAATGGCTTGGCGTCCTGGTCCTCCATGACCAGCGTCTTGACCACGGTGAACGGATCCAGGCCCAGCACCTCGGCGCTGTGCTGGGCGCCACCGTGCTCCAGGTACTCGTAGGGATGCTCGGTGAAAACGACGCCGTTCGCCCGCAGCAGCTGGGTGGCGGGGGTTTCGCTCACGTGGGATTTCCTGCTCATTGGATTACCTTCGCCTTCGCCTTCGGCTGGGCTGCGGCTGTCCCCCGCAACAGCCAGTCGGGCGCTCACGCGCAAGCGCGGCGCGTGCTCAGATCGCGGGGTCCCGCATCTCCCAGCGCAGCTTGTCTACCTCCGCCAGTACCTCAGGCGGCAGCCGCTTGTCCCAGGCGTCGAGGTTCTCCTCGAGCTGCGCCAGTGAAGTCACGCCGATGATGGTGCTCGCCACCTGCCACTTGCCGTAGCAGAAGGCCAGCGCGAACTGGGTCGCCGTCATGCCGATCTCGCGCGCGAGGGCGTTGTAGCGGCGGGCAGCCTCCAGGGACTCGGGACGGCCCCAGCGCTGCTTGCGGACCGATTCGTAGCGCGCGATGCGCGCGCCCTGCGGCGCACCGGGCCCGGTGATGCCGCTCTCGTCGTACTTGCCGGTCAGCAGGCCGAAGCCGAGTGGCGAGTAGGCCAGCAGCGAGACGCCGAGCCGATGCATCGTTTCATCCAGTCCGTTCTCGACCCCGCGGCTCAGGAGGTTGTAGACGTTCTGCACCGTGGCCACCCGCGGCAGGCCATGCTGCTCGGCCACGCGCACGAACTCGTGCACGCCATAGGGTGTCTCGTTCGACAGGCCGATGGCACGCACCTTGCCCGCCTTTACCAGGCCGGCCAGCGCCTCGAGCTGCTCGAGGATGGAGGTGCTCGACGCCTCGCGCGCCGGGTCGTAGTACATGTTGCCGAAGGCGGGCACATGACGCTCGGGCCAGTGGATCTGGTAAAGGTCGATCACGTCCGTCTTCAGGCGGCGGAGGCTGCCTTCGCAGGAGGCCACGATGTCGGCCGCAGTCATGCCGCTGCCTTCACGCACCCACGGCATGCCGCGCGAAGGACCGGCCACCTTGGTGGCGAGCACGATCCTGTCGCGCATGCCGGGATTGTTCGCGAACCAGCGTCCAATGATGGCCTCGGTCGCGCCGAAGGTCTCCGCACGGGCGGGCACGGCATACATCTCGGCCGTGTCGATGAAGTCGATGCCGCGTTCGAGCGAGCGGGCGAGAATGGCGTGGGCGGTGGACTCGTCCACTTGCTCGCCGAAGGTCATGGTCCCGAGGCAGATAGGCGTGACGTGCAGATCGCTCCGCCCGAGTTGGATTTTTTGCATGCGATGAATGCTACCGGCTGCCGCCCGAGGCCGCTGTCCGCTGCTGGACTGCGGCTCCCAGGCCCGGTCCGTATCATCGATCGGCCATGTACAAAGTCCTCCACCCTTCCCGCAGCGAGTTCGTTCCCATCCGCAATCTTCGCTACCACGTCCGCACCTGGGGCACGCCTTCTCCGGCGCGCCCTCCCCTGGTGCTGCTGCACGGCTGGATGGATGTGGCCGCATCCTGGCAGTTCGTGGTCGACGCGCTGGCGGAAGAGCGCCATGTGATCGCCCCCGACTGGCGCGGCTTCGGCTTGACCGAGGGCGGCGCCGTCGACAACTACTGGATGCCCGACTACCTCGCCGATCTCGACTGGTTGCTCGACCACTACGCTGGCGACACGCCTGTCGACCTGGTCGGTCACAGCATGGGCGGCAACATCGCGATGCAGTACGGCGGGGTTCGGCCGCAGCGGCTGCGCCGCCTGGTCAATCTCGAGGGCTTCGGAATGCCGCCCCTGGAGCCAGCCGAGGCGCCCGGCCGCTACGGCAAGTGGATCGACCAGCTCAAGCGGCTGCACCGCGGAGAGATGGCGCTGGCCAGCTACACCAGCGTCGACGGAGTGGCGCGGCGGCTGATGAAGACCAACCCGCGCCTCTCGCAGGACAAGGCCGGCTGGCTTGCCGCGCACTGGTCCGTGGCGCGCTCCCAGGCCGAGGATGGCGAGCGCTGGGAGATCCTGGGCGACCCGGCGCACAAGATCATCAACGCCAATCTGTTCCGTGTCGACGAAGCACTGGCGCTCTACGCTGCCATCCAGGCCCCGGTGTTGGCCGTGGTGGCTTCCGACGACAGCCTGGGCCACTGGTGGAAGGGCCGCTACACCCTGGCCGACTTCCAGGAGCGCCTGAAATCCGTGCGCAACGTTCGCCTTGAACGGGTGGAGGAAGCGGGCCACATGCTGCACCACGACCAGCCGGCGCGAGTCGCGGCACTCATCGAGGCATTCATGGCAAATGAAGGGCCTTGACGGCCGTGAGAAAATGCCCGGTTTACCCCGAACACCGTCAGGATTCCCCATGGATGCAGAGCAAATCAACCAAATCGGCGCAACCCTCGCAGACCTGAGCACCAGGACGGTCGATCTACGGAGGTATCTTTGACTACGATGCCAAAGCCGAACGTCTGAGGACGGTCAACGCATCCCTCGAAGACCCGACCGTCTGGAACGACCCGAAGAAAGCCCAGGAGCTGGGCAGGGAAAAGAAGGCGCTCGACGACGTGGTCGTCACGCTCGACCGGCTCACCAGCGGGCTGTCGGACAACACCGAGCTCTACGAGATGTCGAAGGAAGAAGGCGACATGGATGGCCTGCAGGCCATCGCGGACGATGCCGCCAAGCTCGAGGAAGACATCAAGCAACTCGAGTTCCGCCGGATGTTCAACAACCCGGCCGACCCGCTGAACGCCTTCGTCGACATCCAGGCCGGCGCCGGCGGCACCGAGGCCTGCGACTGGGCCAGCATGCTGCTGCGGCAGTACCTGAAATACGCCGAGCGCAAGGGCTTCAAGACCCAGATCGAGGACGAGACTCCTGGCGACACCGCAGGCATCAAGGGCGCCACCATCAAGGTCGAGGGCGAGTACGCCTTCGGCCTGCTGCGCACCGAGACCGGCGTGCACCGCCTGGTGCGCAAATCGCCCTTCGACTCTTCGGGCGGCCGCCACACCAGCTTCGCCAGCATCTTCGTCTACCCGGAGATCGATGACTCGATCGAGATCGAGATCAACCCCGCGGACGTGCGGGTGGACACCTACCGCGCGAGCGGCGCAGGCGGCCAGCACATCAACAAGACCGACTCGGCGGTGCGCCTCACGCACATTCCCACCGGCATCGTGGTGCAGTGTCAGGACGGCCGCAGCCAGCACAGCAACCGCGACGTCGCCTGGAAGCGCCTGCGCTCGCGGCTGTACGACCACGAGATGCGCAAGCGCCAGGAAGAACAGCAGAAGCTGGAAGACAGCAAGACAGACGTCGGCTGGGGCCACCAGATCCGCAGCTACGTGCTGGACAACAGCCGCATCAAGGACCTGCGCACCAACGTCGAGATCTCTGCCACCCAGAAGGTACTCGATGGCGACCTCGATGCCTTCATCGAAGCCTCGCTCAAGCAAGGCGTCTGAAAAAATCCATGGAGACACCTGATGTCGATGCTCATGCGTGATGCCCAAGCCGAACCTGTCGCGATCCGCCGCGAGGACTACCGCGCTCCTGCTTACTGGATCGACACCGTCGACCTGACCTTCGACCTCGACCCGGCCAAGACCCGCGTGCTCAACCGCATGCGCCTGCGCCGCAACCCGGACGTCGCGCCCGAGCCACTGCGCCTGGACGGCGACGAGCTGAACCTCGCGCGCGTGCTGGTCGACGGCCAGGGTGCCTCCTTCCGCATCGAGGCCGACCAGCTGGTGATCGACAACCTGCCCGAGGCCTTCCAGCTCGAGCTCTTCACCACCTGCGCGCCCTCGAAGAACACCAAGCTCATGGGCCTGTTCGTGAGCGAGAACACCTTCTTCACCCAGTGCGAGGCCGAGGGCTTTCGCCGCATCACGTACTTCCTCGACCGGCCCGACGTGATGGCGAGCTACACGGTGACGATCCGCGCCGCCAAGGCTGCCTACCCGGTGCTGTTGTCGAACGGCAACCTGGTCGAGGAGGGTGAACTCCCGGAGGGCCGCCATTTCGCCAAGTGGGTCGACCCGTTCCGCAAGCCCAGCTACCTTTTTGCGCTGGTGGCCGGCAAGCTCGTGGCGCGCGAGCAGCGCATCAGGGCCCGCAATGGCAAGGAGCACCTGCTGCAGGTCTACGTGCGCGCCGGCGACCTCGACAAGACCGAGCACGCGATGAACTCGCTGGTCAACTCCGTGATGTGGGACGAGGCCCGTTTCGGACTGCCGCTGGACCTGGACCGCTTCATGATCGTCGCCACCAGCGACTTCAACATGGGCGCCATGGAGAACAAGGGCCTGAACATCTTCAATACGAAGTACGTCCTGGCCAACCAGGCCACTGCCACCGACGCCGACTACAGCAACATCGAGAGCGTGGTCGGCCACGAGTACTTCCACAACTGGACCGGCGACCGCGTGACCTGCCGGGACTGGTTCCAGCTTTCACTCAAGGAAGGCCTCACGGTCTTTCGCGATCAGGAGTTCAGCCAGGACCTGTGCGCCGATGCCTCCGCGCGCGCCGTCAAGCGCATCGAGGACGTGCGCGTCCTGCGCACCGCCCAGTTCCCCGAGGACGCCGGCCCGATGGCGCACCCCGTTCGGCCGGACAGCTACATCGAGATCAGCAACTTCTACACCGTCACCATCTACGAGAAGGGTGCCGAGGTGGTGCGCATGATGCAGACGCTGGTGGGCCGGCAGGGATTCGCACGCGGCATGACGCTGTACTTCGAGCGCCATGACGGCCAGGCCGTGACCTGCGACCACTTCGCGCAGGCCATCGCCGATGCGAACCCCGATTCGGAGCTGGCGCGTCTCTTGCCGCAATTCAAGCGCTGGTACAGCCAGGCCGGCACGCCGCGGCTGGCCGCGCACGGCGTGTACGACGCCGCCGAACGCACCTACACGCTGAGCTTCGTTCAGAGCTGCCCACCCACGCCGGGCCAGCCCTTCAAGGAACCCTTCGTGATCCCGGTCAACCTCGGCCTGCTCGGCCCGGACGGGCGCGAGCTGCCGCTGCAGCTGGCCGGCGAGGAAGCCCCGGGCGCGGGCACGCGCACCCTGGTGCTGACGCGCGCGGACGAGCAGTTCACTTTCATCCACGTCGATGCCGAGCCGGTGCCGTCGATCCTGCGTGGCTTCAGCGCGCCAGTGATCCTGGATTACGAGTACAGCGATGCCCAACTGCTCGCGCTCATGGCGCACGACGCCGATCCTTTCAATCGCTGGGAGGCCGCTCAACGGCTGGCGTTGCGCGCCGCGATCAAGGCAATTCACGCGCCGGTCGCCGGTGCCATCGAAGCGCCGCTCGACGAAGCTTGCCTCGAAGCCATGCGCCGCGTGCTCCGCGACCCCGGGCTCGACGCCGCCTTCAAGGAGCTGGTGCTCACGCTGCCCTCGGAAACCTACATCGCCGAGCAGTTGGAGATGGTCGATCCGCAGCGCGTGCACCTCGTGCGCGAGGCCATGCGCGCCCAGCTCGCCGCCGGCCTCTTCGCCGATTGGGAGCAGGCGTACGAGGAGCACCGCGACACCGGCCCGTACAGCCCCGACCCGCGCTCCTCCGGCCGCCGAGCGCTGAGCGGCCTCGCCCTTTCCTACCTCTGCCTGGCAGCGCGCGCGAAGGGCGACACGGTCTGGCCCGGCAGGACGCTGCAGCGCTTCAAGGATGCCGGCAACATGACCGACCGCTTCAACGCGCTCCAGGCACTGGTGTCCTCGGGCCACGCCCTGGCGGCGCAGGCCCTGGCGCGCTTCCACGCGATCTTCAAGGACGAGGCGCTGGTCATCGACAAGTGGTTCTCGCTGCAGGCCGGCGCGCCCGACCGCGGCGGGGACATCCTGCCGTTGGTCAAGCAGCTGATGAAGCACCCCGACTTCTCGCTCAAGAACCCGAATCGCGCGCGCAGCGTGATCTTCAGCTACTGCAACGCCAACCCGGGTGCGCTGCACCGCCCCGATGCGGCAGGCTACGTGTTCTGGAGCGATCGCGTAATCGAACTCGATGCCATCAACCCGCAAGTCGCCGCGCGCCTGGCGCGCGCGCTCGACCGCTGGAGCAAGCTGGCCGAGCCTTACCGCAGCGCCGCGCGCGAAGCCATCATGCGCGTGGCGGCCAAGCCCGATCTCAGCAAGGACACGCACGAGGTCGTCACCCGCGCACTCGCTGGATAAGTCATCCCGAATCGACAGGTTCCCTCTGGAGTCATTGAATGCCCAATAATGTTTCGCTCACCCGCTACCTCATCGAACAGCAGCGCGCCGACGGCCTGATCCCCGGCCAGCTGCGCCTTCTGCTCGAAGTGGTGGCACGTGCCTGCAAGAGCATCAGCCAGGCCGTCAACAAGGGTGCGCTGGGCAACGTGCTCGGCTCGGCCGAGAGCGAGAACGTGCAGGGCGAAGTCCAGAAGAAGCTCGACATCATCGCCAACGAGGTCCTGATCGAGGCCAACGAATGGGGCGGCCACCTGGCTGCCATGGCCAGCGAGGAGATGGACAGCATCTACGTGGTGCCCAACCGCTACCCCCAGGGCGAGTACCTGCTGCTGTTCGACCCGTTGGACGGCTCCAGCAACATCGACGTCAACGTCAGCATCGGCACCATCTTCAGCGTGCTGAAGAAGCCCGAGGGCTCGCCCGGTGTGCAGGAGTCCGACTTCCTGCAGGCCGGCAGCAAGCAGGTCGCGGCCGGCTACTGCATCTATGGCCCGCAAACCACGCTGGTGCTGACCGTGGGCAGCGGCGTGGCGATGTTCACGCTGGACCGCGAGCAGGGTTCGTTCATGCTCACGCAGGAGGACATCCAGATCCCGGCCGACAGCAAGGAGTTCGCCGTCAACATGAGCAACATGCGGCACTGGGACGCCCCGGTAAAGCGCTACATCGACGAATGCCTGGCCGGCAAGGACGGCCCGCGCGGCAAGGACTTCAACATGCGCTGGATCGCCAGCATGGTGGCCGACGTGCATCGCATCCTGATGCGCGGCGGCGTCTTCCTGTACCCCTGGGACAAGCGCGAACCCGAGAAGGCCGGGAAGCTGCGCCTGATGTACGAGGCCAATCCCATGAGCTGGCTGGTCGAGCAGGCCGGCGGCGCCGCCACCAATGGCCGCCGACGCATCCTCGACCTGGAGCCCGCCAAGCTGCACGAGCGGGTGGCTGTGGTCTTGGGATCGAAGAACGAGGTCGAGCGGCTGACCGGGTATCACGAGCCGCTATAATCGCGGGCTTAGCCGGTGTAGCTCAGTCGGTAGAGCAGCTCATTCGTAATGAGAAGGTCGGGTGTTCGATTCATCTCTCCGGCACCATTTCATGCGGGAAACCGCGATAGTAATTAGTAACCGAAACTAGCTGATGTCATTTTTGATGACAGTCAGTTTTTCAGAAGCCTCCCCTGCGGAGGCTTTTTTTCGTCGCCGTACTTGAACCGCTCACGTGCTGCCCTTACGTTACTGGTTCCAAAACAACTCCGTACGGAGGAGGAGAAAACTATGGCAACAGGAAACTCTTTCAAGCTTGGCGAACGCGTCCAGCTGAACGTGGGTGGCCCCACGATGTCCGTCAAGCGCATCACGACCGGTACGCCGCCGAATTACGAATGCCAGTGGTTTGCGGGCAAGAAGCTGGACAGTGGAATCTTTGCCCCTGAGCAGCTGGTTCGAGTTACGGACGACGACGCTGCGTAAGGCGACACAGATCATGGCAACAGCAGCACCCACATTCAAGATCGGCGACACTGTGAGGCTCAAATCGGGCGGCCCTGAGATGACCGTCAATAGCGTGCCCGACCACTACAACTCGCATTACAACTGCCAATGGTTTGCTGGCAAGAAGCTCGAATCGGGCGGATTTCAGCCAGCGGCGATTGAGCTTGTCGAGAAAGAGTAACCGTGAAGGCTGACGAAGTCGCACAGTGGATGCTTGCGCAGGTCGAGAAGGACGGCTGCATCTATCAAGACGATGTGGTTGATCACTTGGTCAAGGCCAAGGCTGACGACCTGCTTCGAGAGAACGCGGACGGCAATCTTGTAATCGGCAAAGCCGTTCTGGATGCGTTCAAGAAGATCACAGAGACGACCGTTGTGTGGGTCCGCTCTGAGTTCTACTGGCGCTGGCGAGTAGCTGAAGACGAACCAGGCCGCGAAGCCCGAGGATGAAAAAAGGCTCCACACAGGAGCCTTTTTCTTTGGTTACTTGCTTGCCTGCTTGAGTAGCTTTTCGGCTTGCCTGAACAGGACAACGTTCTCACCCTGCCCTGCCTTCGCGTCTTCCTTCTTGATGTTGTACTCCTCAGCCAAAGCTGCTTGGAACTTCATCAGCAACTGGACGGCACTGAGCGTTTCCTTGATCACATTGATCTGGTCCTTGCGACGACAAACAGCATCACGGTCACGTAGGTCACCAACAGGCACCAATGTCAGACCGGCCAGTGCAGACACCTGCGAGAGCAGAACGGCTGGCAAATCAGATGAGGACAGGTGCTTGGGTCTGAAGCTCCCGGCTGGAAAAAATCGACAAATACTTCGTTCTTATTTGAAAACCAATTTGCGAACCGTGACTTTTTGCGTATGTTCTACGCATGGACTTCGATCTCAACGCAGCAATCACATCCCTGGCACCTCTGCTTGCCATCCTTGCTTCATGGCTGCTCAACCGTCACAGGAAGCCGCAGACGGCCAGTCAGCCAGTTGTGATCGTCGTCACCCAGCCTACAGCTTTGAGAAGGAAGCGGTCGATAGCTAAAACCAAACAGGAACCTCCATCGCTGACGCATACTGTGGATTCATACAGTAGTGAGCGAACGATGAAGGACGTGGAGTTTTTTCAGTGGTACATCCCAGACAGGTTGACCGGTAAGCCGTACTTCTCGCGATGGAAGATGAGCGAGGACCACGCACAGAAGATGTACCCGGGCTGCAAGAAGGAACCGGCGACACGCGAAGTTCGGTTCATCGCCACGACTGAGGAAGAGCGGATCGACTTCGCTACGTCTGCGCACTCGAAGATCAAGCCTGGGAATGCAGGCCGTGACCCAAGCTGAGGACATTCCCGGCAGGTGATGACACCACTGAACATGCGGCGCATCTCATTAGGGTAACGTAACCCTATTGATTCCCCTGGTAAACTGCGGACAGTTTGACGGCCACAAGGCCTTCGTAATGAGAAGGTCGGGTGTTCGATTCATCTCTCCGGCACCAACATAGAAAAGGCCCGGATGCCATTAAAAATGGCATCCGGGCTTTTTTCTTTGGTGATGTGAGGGCCGATGCGGTCTTCGCGAGAATCCTCGCCTGCGATCAAGCCAGCCCTTGCACTTTCCGTGAGCTACCGGACCGAGAGTGCGGCCATCACGTACTGCAATGATGGTGTCGGGTCACTCCGCCGAGATTCCCGCCTCCTTGACGACCTTGCCCCATTTGGCGAGATCGGACTTGATGAGAGCGGCGTACTCCTGCGGCGTCCCGCCCTGGATCTCGATGCCGGCAGCTTCCAGCTTGCTTCGCACGTCAGGCAATTTAAGCGCCGCATTGATCTCGGCATTGAGCTTCGCGACGATCGCCTTGGGCGTGCCGGCGGGCGCCAGGAACCCCCCGTTGGTGTTGGCGTCGTAACCTTTGAGCCCCTGCTCTTCTGCTGTCGGCACGTCCGGCAACGAGGATATCCGCTTGCGGGTCGACACGGCAATTGCACGGACGTTGCCGCCTTTCACCTGCGACTGGATCGCGCTGATGGTGTCGATATAAAGGGCGGTGCGCCCAGCGATCAGGTCGGGTTGGGCCGCCGCCGAGCCCTTGTAGGGAACGAGCAGCATCTGCGTGCCGCTCGCCATGCGGAACATCTCAGCCGCCATTTCCTGGGCGCTGCCGCGGCCGGAGGTGGCGACCTTGGCGTCGTTCGGATTGGCCTTCATCCAGGCGATGAACTCGGGCAGCGTCTTGGCCGGAATTTGCGGATAGATGGCGAACACCAGCGGCACTTCGTGCGTGTAGACGATGGGCTCGAAGCTTTTCTCCGGGTCCCATCCAAGGTTCTTGAACAGGAACTTGTTAGTGTTGTGGCTACCGCCCACGATGCCGATCGTATAGCCATCAGGCGCCGACTTGGCGAGCGCGTCGGTGCCGAGATTGTTGGATGCACCGGGGCGGTTATCGACGACCACGGGCTGACCCAGCGAGGCCGCCAACTTGTCTCCGACCACGCGCGCAATGGTGTCGATGGCGCCGCCTGGCGGGGCCGGCACGATGATCTTGATCGCGCGATTCGGATAGGCCTGGGCTGACGCGAGGGTCGGCGCCACGGCCAGGGCCGCCGCGACGGCCATAAGCTTGAACAGGGAAGTCAATTGCATGTGAGTCTCCTTTTTGGGTGGATCGATCCGCTCAGCCGCGCCCGATGAAAGGCATGGTGCTGGCCATGATGGTCATGTTCAGGATGTTGGCTTCCAGCGGCATCGCCGCGATATGCCGGACAGCGTTGGCGACGTGGATCGCCTCCATCATGGGTTCGGCAGCGACGCTGCCATTGGCCTGCAGCACTCCGCGCGTCATGCGCTCGGACAGCTCGGTCAACGCGTTGCCGACGTCGATCTGGCTGGCCACGATGTTGAATGCGCGGCCGTCCAGTGCCAGGGCCTTGGTGATTCCCGTCACCGCGTGCTTGCTGGCTGTGTAGGGTGCCGTAAAGGGGCGCGGCGTGTGCGCCGAGATCGAACCGTTGTTGATGATGCGCCCGCCTTGCGGCGACTGGCGGCGCATCAAACCGAAGGCCGCGCGTGCGCACAGGAACACGCCCGTGACGTTGGTGTCCATCACGCCGAACCATTTTTCCAGCGGCAGTTCGTCGATCGGGACGGCAGGAGCGTTGACGCCAGCGTTGTTGAACAGCAGATCCAGTCGGCCATGGGTGCGCTCGACGGTGGCGAACAACGCATCGACGCTGTCTGGCACGGTGACGTCGGTAGGCACGGCGAGTGCCGATTGCCCGCGCGCTTCGGCCTCAGTCGCTAACGCCTGCAGCGGCTCGGCGCGACGGCCTGCCAGCACGACGGACCAGCCGTCGTTCAACAAGCCGAGCGTCACGGCGCGGCCGATGCCACTGCCGGCACCGGTGACCAGTGCGATTTTTCGGGGGACGGTTGTCGTCAAGATGTGTCTCCTGTCATGTCTGTCGATGCATGTTCAAAGGGGTCGGCCCTCGCGGCCGGACATGCAGAACTCAGGTTGTCAGGCTCAGTGCCGGACGCTCGCCCGCCAGGGCGCTGGCGACGCTGTCGAGCACCATCTGGCCCATGGCCGTCCTGGTCTCCCAAGTGGCGCTGGCGCGGTGGGCCTGGAGCGTGACGCGGTCCGACTGGCGCAGCAATGCGGGAACGCGTGGTTCATCGACAAACACGTCCAGGCCGGCCCCGGCAATGCCCCCCTTGGCGAGCGCCTGCGTCAGGTCGGCCTCGTTGACCAGGCGGCCACGGGCGACGTTCACCAGGAAGCCGCGGGGACCCAGCGCTTCGAGCACGGCTGCATCGACGATGCCTTCAGCCTTGTCCGCAGCCGCGCAGAGAACCAGCGCATCGGAGTCGCGCGCGAGGTCGACCAGAGACGGCACGAAGCGGTGCGCGACACCGTCCATCGGATGCAGGTCGGTGTAGCTGATCGGACAGCCGAAGGCCGCCGCCCGGAGCGCGACGGCGCGCCCCACCCGCCCCAGGCCGACGATGCCCAGGCGCATGCCGCTGAAGCGCCGGGCCAGGGGAATGGCGCTGGGCTGGGGGCGAAGCTCCCACTGCCCATCGCGCACGAAGCGGTCGCCGGCGCACAGGTTTCTGCACGCGGCGATAAGGAGCCCGATGGCCAGATCCGCCACGTCTTCGGTCAACGCGCCGAGCGTCGCGGTGACGGGCAGGCGACGCTCCCGGCAGTACGCCAGATCGACTGCGTCGGTGCCGACGCCGTTGATCGCCACCACCTTGAGCCCCGGCAATTGCTCGAGCATCGCCCGCGAGATTCCGGTGTGGCCGCCGGTGATCACCGCTTCGATCGAGCCTCCATGTTGGCGCAGCCAGGCCTCGTGGTCAGACAGCTCGAAGAGCCTGTGCACCGTGTAAAGCGATGCGAGCTTGTCGTTGATCGCAGGGATCAGGATCGGATTGAGTTGCAGGACCTGGGATTTCATGCAAATGGGCTTTCGGAATGAGCGCATGTTAGAAATGGATTGATAAATAGGTCAATATTGATGTATAAAATCAATATATAAACTACCCCGCTTGGCATGCCTTCCTGGATTTCGATGGACGAGGTGTGCAGCCTCCTGGGGGTGCGTCCCCAGACGGTTTACGCTTACGTGAGCCGCGGCAAGATCGAGGTCATGACGGATCCCGCCGACTCTCGCCGCAGCCTGTATCGCGCCGAGGATGCGTCGGGGCTGGCCAGACGCAAGAAGGCCGGCCGCAAACACGAGACGCTCGCCGTCAATGCGTTGTTCGGTTCCGAACCCAGCATTCCAACAGCGCTTTGCGCCTTCTTCCGCGGTCGCCTCTATTACCGCGGACAGGACGCGGTGAGCATGGCCGCCGCCGCCAATCTGGAAGAAGTGGCCCGTCTGTTGTGGGATGCGGAGCAACCCGTTGACTTTTCTTCCCCTGCGGCGCTTCCGTCCCCGGGCTCAGGCAAGCCTGGGCGCGGTGTTGCGTTCGCTTCGCTCGCCGCTCTGGCTGCGACCGGACATTCCACCCGTGGACGCCTGACGCGGGTGCTGCACGGCGAGGCTCAGAGTCTGGTGGGTCAACTGGCGAATGCGTTCGGCGCGCGGCACGGCGCCAAGCCCTTGCACCTGCGCTTTGCCCAAGGATGGAAGCAATCGGCCAAGGTGGCTGAGTTGCTGAGAACGGCTATGGTGTTGCTGGCCGATCACGAACTCACCAGTTCTGCGTTCGTCTCGCGCATCGCGGCATCAACGGGCGCCTCGTTGCCGGCCTGCGTGCTGGCCGGGTTGACGACGCTTTCGGGCCCACTGCATGGCGACGCCTCCGGCCAGGTGGCGGCGCTGTTCAGCGAGGTGGAAAGGCTCGGCGAAGACCGCGTGTTGGCCCACTACCTGTCGACCGGCTTGCCTTTGCCGGGATTTGGTCATCCGCTCTATCCAGACGGGGACCCGCGTGCGGCCGCTTTGCTGGCGCTGTTCGAACCCCCGCCGGTGATTGCGCGCTTCATCCACAAGGCGACGCAACTCACCGGCCTGAATCCCAACATCGACGTAGCCCTGGCCGGCCTGGTTGCACACCATCGGCTGCCCACAGATGCCGCTTTCGGTCTGTTCGCCACGGCGCGCAGTGTCGGGTTGCTCGCGCACAGCCTGGAGCAACTCGGCGTCGGTCAGGTCATCCGGCCCCGCGGGCGCTATGTGGGTCCGGCGCCTGAGGCATCGCATGGCAGCGTGCCCTGACGAGTCCATCTCATTGCTACTCTCCGGTCCTTCTGCAGCCCGAGAAAAGTTCGATTCGCTCGCCAGGCATCTGCCCGCTCTATGAATTCGTCTCCGACCAAGCTTCTCCGAACGCCGGGCATGTCACTCCACCGGCAGCTTTATATCGCTCTGCGCGCCAATATCCTGAACAGGACTTGGCCAGCTGGAAGCGCACTGCCGACAGAGGATGCCATGAGCGCGGAGTTCAACGTCTCTCGCGTCACCGTCCGGCGCGCACTTGCGGACCTTGCCGCGGATGCTCTCGTCGTTCGACGGCATGGCGTTGGCACCTTCGTGAGCGACAACATCGCTCTGCCGCGTCCGAATGCGACGCTGACGATGCTCGAAGAACTTCGAATCGCCGCCGGCGAAACGGATGTCCGGGTCCTCCGTCTTCGCCGGTTGTCATGTGGTCCCCCAGGCGGGGCCGCGTCAGGAACAGCGACCCGGCTTCACCCAACTCCAGCGGGTCGAGATCCGTCACCGAGCCCGACACCGAGCCGAGTTGACCACCAGCCCGCGCCTGCGTGTGCAACGAAAGCTCGAGCGCGGCGTGGTCGGCCATCCCTTGGGGATGATGCGCGTGAAGGCGAAGCCACACGCCGATGCGATGCAGCCGCAGCTGCACTTCGAGACGCTGAGCTTTCCCCGAAAGGCCCGACCCCTCACGGCGGGTGACGTGTTCGTGCCGAACGAAAGTGCGTGACCTGATGTCCTTGCGCGAGGGTACTTCCCGGTGCAACCTTGTCGGCACACGACAGGTTGGCATTGCCTCCGCGGACTCCTTGAGCGCAAAGCGCGCGGTCCCCAAGGTCTTCGGTCGGGATCAAAGGGCTTCCATGGTCCTCGCGTCCAATCAGATGCCCGGCATCCTTGCGGCCGAAGAGCCAGAACATCATCGGGGTGAGATTGGTGTCCAGCAGCGTCGGGCTGATCAGCGGGCCCGGACCCGGTTCTGCCCGAACCGCACGCCTCCCCTATCCACCGCAAAGCTTGGCAATGACAGCACGCAGGCGTACCGGAGCAACCGGTTTGTAGAGCAACGGCAGGCCATGCTGGCGGACAAAGCGCGCCGTTTGCAACGACGTGTCGCCCGACACGAGCACGGCCGGCAGACCGGGCCTGTAGCGGCTACGTATGCGGGCCACGATCTCCGTGCCCAGTTCGCCGGCATCGAGCCGGAGGTCGGAGATGACCAGGTCGGGCAAGACGGCCTCGTGCGCGAGCACGGCGTCGGCCTGGGACCCCGTGAGCGCCGACATCACGTGGCATCCCCAGCGCTCCAGGAGTTTTCGCGTTCCCTCGAGGATCAATGCGTCGTCGTCGATCAACAGCACCCGAAGGCCATCGAAGCGAGCGCCGGTCGAGTCGTCCGGCGGCTGGACCTGCGCCGACACCGATAGCTCCTGGCGCGCCTCGCTCAAGGGCACGCGCAACGAGAACCTCGAACCTCTGCCCGGTACGGATCGAAGCTGCACGGGGCATCCCAGCAGTTGGGTACAGCTGCGGACGATGGCCAAGCCCAAGCCGAGCGCGCCCTGGTCGCCCTCGCTCCTCTCGATCCGGTAGAACTCGCGGAAGACGGCTTCCTGGTGCTCGGCGGGAATGCCGATTCCGCTGTCCCAGACTTCAAGCCGTACATCCCGGCCCGACGGACGGCAAGCGACGATCACACCGCCCTTGTCGGTATATCGCAGCGCATTGGAAACGAGGTTGGTCATGACGCGCTCCAGCAGCGCCGGGTCGCTGTAGACGGTCAATGGCGACGACGCGACGACGAAGCGAACGTTCTTCTGCCGCGCGGCGAGCCCGAACGCCGAGCGCAGCCTTGCAAGCAGCGGCTCCAGTGGAAAGGCCATGAAGTTCGGGGCGATCATCCCCGTCTCCAGTCTCGACATGATCAAGATCGAATCGAGCAGCGACTGCGTGGAATGGAGCGCGGACTCCATGTGATCCAGGACTGGATACACGTGCTTGGGCAGCTTCGCGCACTTGAGATCGTCGATGAACAGCCCCAATGCGTGCATCGGCTGCCGAAGGTCGTGGCTCACGGCCGCCATGAAGCGGGATTTCGCGTGGCTCACACGTTCCGCCTCGCTTTTCTGTGCGGCAAGCGCGGCAAGCTCATGCACCCGTTCCTCGCGTTGCTTGTGGACCGTCAGATCCGTCAGGATCGCCAGCGTCCCGGCGTGCGCGCCATCCAGACCCGTCATCGGATAGAGCGACTCCATCACGGAGACGGTGCTCCCATCAGCGCGTCTGAGGGCAGCGCCACGCTCCTCTTGCGGGTCCTTGGCGGGCACGATCGACGATGCCTCACGCACCAGCATGTCGTCCAGTCGGCGTCCCAGGAGCTCCGTCGCCTCGGCCCCGAGCAGACTCGCTGCCCGCCTGTTGCAGAACGAGATCGCGCCGTCGGCGGCCAGCATGAGGACGCCGTCGCGGCCCGTGTCCAGCATCTGCCTAAAACGCTCCTCGCTGCCGCGCAGATGCGCCGCCGCACGTTCGCGCGAGCTGACGTCCTCGCCCAGGCCGCGGTACCCTGCGAACGCCCCGTTGTCGAAAACCGGCACGCCGCTGATGCTGATGTGCAAAGCCTCCGCACCGTCGCTCGCATGCCGGAATACGAAGTCCTGAAAGGGCTGCCTGCTCGCCAATGCCGAATGAAGCGTCGCCCAGGCTGCGACTGCGCCACCCGAAGCAGCCTCGTGCCAGCCACGGCCCAGCAACGCCGCAGGGTCGACGCCCGACTTCTCCAGCAACCCGTCGGAAAGATAGGTCAGCCGATGCTCGGTGTCCTGCTCCCAGTACCAGTCCGACGAGAGTTCGGCCAGGCTGCGAAAGCGCGCTTCGCTCACTCGGAGCCTGGTCTCGTTGTGCTTGCGCTCGCGCGCGTACTCCAGCGTCTTGACCAGGAGGCGGCCGGACAGGTCCTGCTTGACCAGGAAGTCCTGCGCGCCCGCCTTCACCGCTGCGAGCGCCACGGCCCGGTCCTCGTTCCCCGTCAACACGATGATGGGCAACAGCGCGTCGTGGCTCTGGATCCTGAAGAGCGTTTCAAGTCCGAAGCTGTCGGGCAGGGACAGGTCCAGCACGACCATGTCGGGTCGCTGCTCGACGATGCGCTGCAGGGCTTCGGCCAGCGTGCGTGCGTCGCGCATCCGGAAACCTTCACGGCCCACCTCGTCGATCAGCAGCTCCCGGATCAGTCGCGCGTCGCCGGGGTTGTCCTCGACCAGCAGGATGTCTTGCGCGAGTCCTTGCATGCGGATCTTGCTGCTATGGCTCGTCGGTGCGGGGCGGCAGCGACACGACTGACAACCAGAAGCGATCGATGGACCGGATCATCTCGAGGAAACTGTCGAAGTTCAGGGGATCCTTCGTGATGTAGCAGTTGGCGTGCAGCTCGTAGCAGCGAAGGATGTCCTCCTCGTCCTTCGACGTGCTCAGGATCACCGTCGGAATGCGGCGCAACCGAGGGTGTGCCTTGATGTTGGCAAGGACTTCGCGGCCATCGAGCCGCGGCAGATTGAGATCGAGGAGGATCAGGTCGGGCCTCGGCGAACCTGCATGCTCGTTGCGGCGATGCAGGTAGTCAAGCGCTTCGACGCCATCCTTGACCCAGTGCAGATTGCAAAGAACTTGGCACTCCTTCAAGGCTTCCAGCGTCAACCGCATGTCCGCAGGGTTGTCTTCCACCAGCAGGATCTGCGCCATCTTGGGGACAATGCCCGTACTCACCTGCAATCACTCCTTCTCACGTGCGTGCGCAGGTTCGCCATGGCGCATCCCCCCGCGGATTTTGATTATGGCGGCACCGCGCCACATAAGGCACATCACAAGCGAGCGAAGCGGGCCGCGTCTAGTGGAAAAATTATCAAAGGGTGCTAGCATGAACTCAGCCACGGCGGTGCGAGTCTCGACCCATCCAGATTGCCAGCGCGGCGCATTCGTATTACCAAAAGCATGATCTCCGAAAAGAGGACGCTTGAGCGTTCGTCGATCTCCGCCTCCGAAGCGGAGCACATGGCGGGCGGCGACGAACTCAAGATCCTGGTGGCCGACGATCATCATCTCGTCAGGGAAGGGCTCAAGCTGACGCTGCTCCAGATCGATGCTCGCACCCAGGTTCTGGAGGCAAGCACACTGGCCGAGGCCATCGATGCATTCCATGCCAGCCCGGACTTCGACCTGGTCCTGCTGGACCTCAACATGCCCGGTGCCGCAGGCCTGTCGGGTCTGGACACGTTCCTCGTGCAATGTCCAGCAGCACGCCTGGTCGTTGTCTCAGGCACTTACGACATGAAGACGGTCCAGACGGCCATCCAGAAGGGCGCACTCGGCTTCATCCCGAAGATGTCTGGCAAGCGGATTGTCCTGAGTGCGCTGCGCTTCATCCTGGACGGCGGGATCTACGTACCGCCGGAGTCATTCATTTCCGACAGTTCGCTTCAGGAAGGTGATGGCCTCTTACGCGCCACTCCCGCCTTTTCGACCAAGGCTGCCGCCAAGGGGCTGACCAATCGGCAGATCGATGTCCTCCGCGAACTCCTCGAAGGCAACTCCAACAAGCAGATCTGCCGCAACCTCAATCTCGCCATGGGAACCGTCAAGGCGCACGTTGCCGCGGTTCTGTCCGCGCTCAACGTCAACACGCGCGCAGAAGCCATCGCTGCCGCGGACCGACAGGGCCTTCGCCAGCTGCTGGAGCCACCTTCAAGCGGCATGCCCGCGACGCATGTCGGCGACCTGTCCGGCGGCGTGATGCGCAAGTAGCCGGTACAGCCGCAATCAACCAAACTTCTGCGTGGCCGTCTTGAGCGTGTCGCCGCGCTCCTTCACCATGGAGGCGCACATGTTGACCGTGAGGTTGTTCTGATTGACTTCATTGGTGTAGTAGAGCAACTGGGCGGCGTCCACATCTTTACCGGTCTTGATCTCCGCGAGAACCGCCTTGAGATCCTTCTCGGACGTGATGATGGCCGGCATCAACATGTCTTCCAGACTACCGAGGCTGACACCCTCGCCGCTCTTCGGCATTTCAAAAGCCATAGTTCGCTCCGTTAGTTGATCGTCCTCGACGGGAATGGCTCAACTGCCATTCACCCTATCGACTCAGTAACACGGCGTGTGCCTTGGTTCCTCACCTGACTGTCGTTGTACAGCGCCGGCGCGGGGCATCAGCTCCAGCACGGTCGCAGCGGCTCCAACAGCGGCAAGGGCCGCTTCTACGCGCCGGTAGGTCTCGCGGTCATGAAGCTGCCGTCTCGCAAGCGCGCAGGCGTTCTGCATTGCGCCCAGCCTGTCTCGCAGTTCCGCGCGGTACTGCCCGCTCGCGTCGTCGCACAGGCGCCGCTCCACGTCGAAGCCGGGTTGCTCTTCTTGCAGTGTCATGCTTTGCCTGCCTTTCAAGGCCCGTAACGGAAACGAGTGCCGTCGGAAAGAACGATCTCCCCGTCGCGCATGGAGACCACCGTATTGCCCGCGAGGGCACCGCCAGGCGCAATGCGCTGCCCACTGGTCGTCACGATGTAGGGGAAGGGACCACCAATGACGGCGGCGACGTTCGCTGCGACCGCATCCCGTTCTGGCTCCACATGTGCACTGATCTTGAGCGTGCTGCCGTAGCGCCGAGTGAAATCCAGGAAGAGCGCCTCCCAGATTCGCGTCTGCGCGGGGCTGAGGACGGCTCGCAGCTCAAGTGCCGGTTCCGTTGCCGTCACCCTGAACTTCCCGTCGAGCCCGGCCTCGCGCAAGCGGTCCATGAAGCGCTCTCGGATCTGCTCCGGCCGCAGGATGTCGAATTCGATCGGCTCCAAGGCGGCGAGCTCACCACGAGCCCGTTCCGGAAAGGCCGCGGCCTCCTCGTCGCTTGAAGCCGACCCCAGAATCCGCAATACGTCGCCGGCCCCCGGCTCCATGCGCAGCTCGAGCCGACCTGGCGAATGCTGGGTCTGCACGAAGCGCTTGACGGCATCGAGCCTTTCAGCGTCCAGCATCACCTTGATCGCTACGGGCATTTCGAGCATCGATACGCTATCTCGCAGCCTTTGCAAGTCCTTGCCGGTCCGGAGCCTGCCTTCTACTGCCCACCCCCCGTCCTCTGTCCGCCTCACCACCAGCGCACCCTTGGGAAAGCTCTTGAGCACCTCAGCCACCGCCGAGGCATTTTCCGCCTCTGTGGCAACAGGTCTGGCCTCTGGATCCAACGAGCCCGTCGAGTCCGCAACCGGGCTGGCAATCGCCTCCGCGGGCCGCTGCATGGCCGCAAACACGGCCACGCCAATGAGCAGGACAGCCGCGCCATATACAGCATACCGACGCGCTTCGGCGTATTTGAGCGATTGAACGCCGGCACTCGGCGAAGGCGCGGGTGGATGCACGTCCGGTGTGGGCGCGGCGCCGTCATCGAGATCTTCACCTTCCTCTTCGGCCGCCGAGCCCCTCGACACGCTGCGCATCTGCAGCGCTTCGTCGGCCGGCCATTCGTCGCCCACCGACGCGGCAGTGAGCTTGACGAGCCCGAACTGCAGCACAGTGCCCAATGGCAGCGGTTCCGGCCCGGCCTCCTCTCCAGCCAAGGTCAGGACCCGCCCATCCAAAGTCTCGACGGAAATGCCGCTTGCATCGACGCTGATCCGCGCGTGTTCCTGTGCGACTTGCGCGCCTCCCAGAACAATGGCGCACGTGTCTGCCGCTCCGATCGTGTACCCATGTCCGGGCTGCAGCGGAAGGCGCGCGCCTGACTGGGGTCCATGCAGCACGCGCAGTTCGATGGCATCGCCGAGCTCCGTGTTCTCGCCGCTCATAGCGCAGCCTCCGCGCCACGCGGTGCGGCATTTGCCCGGTTGGCGGCGTTCACGTCGAGATCCTCGCCAATGGCTGAATGTTGATGTCTTGCGTCAACTCCTGGTAGGACAGCACCGCGAGATCGCCGGCATCCTGTTCGAGCAGCTTGCGTACGTAGCGGCGGATGTCCATCGAGGTGAGCAGAACCGGCTTCTGTGTCGCAGTCGAGGTATCGCCCACCACCGACTTCACCGCGGCCACGATCTTCTTGCTGGCCGCGGGCTCCAGCGCAAGGTAGGAGCCGCCCGACGTCTGGCGGATGGCGGTGCGCACCTGGTCCTCGATCGCCGGGGATAACAGGTACGCGGGCAGCATGTTCTGACCGGCAGAGAACTTGTGGCTGATGAATCTCTTGAGTGCCATGCGAACGTATTCCGCGAGGAGGACAGGATCCTTCTCCTTCTGTCCCCAGTCGACCAGCGCTTCCATGACGGCCCGGACATTCCGGATCGAGATCTCCTCCGACACGATGCGCTGGAGAATCTCGGCGATCTTGTGGATCGGCATGACCCGCGCCACCTCTTTCGCGAGTTCGGGAAACTTCGACTCCATTTCCGTGAGGATCGCGCGCGTCTCCTGGATGCCCACGAACTCGGCCGCATGCTTTCGCAGCACATAGGCGATGTGATAGCTCAGCATCTGGGTGGGCTCGAGAAAAGGGATGCCCGCCTTCGTCATCGTCGGGCCGAGACTCGCCGGAGACCAGATCGACTCCAGGTTCGGCAGGAACTTGGCTTCCTTCTCGAACGGGATCTGCAACGCGGTGAGATTCTCGGGCGACTCGCGCACCAGCAGATGCTCGGGCCGCAGCCGCCCTTGCGACACCGGCACCTCGCCCACGAGGATGGCATAGGCTTCCCCCTGCAGTTGCTCGTTGAAGCGCAACTGCAATCCCGGAAATACGACGCCGAGGTCGTAGTACAGCGCACGGCGAATTTTGATCAGTTCCTCGTTGAGCACGCCGGCCGAGAACACCTGCTCCAGTTGTGCACTCACATCGACCATGAGAGGCACGGTCGGCTGGAAGGTCTCCGGCCCCGCGTCCTTCCTGCCGCCCGCCGGGCTGCCGGCCGCACCTGACAGGTTGACGGCCGGGACTGTCGTGGTGTTCCCCGACGCATCCACCGTCTGCGTTTCCCCTTTGAAGAGCGTGTAGCCCACCACGCCCAGCATTGCCGCCAACACCAGGAACGTGAACGTGGGCATGCCCGGGATCAGCCCGAAGCCGATCATCACGGCGGTTCCGATCATCAGCGCCTTGGGCTGGGAAAGGAGCTGCGCGCCGACGTCTCGGCCCACGTTGGACGGGCCTTCGTCGGTGGTGACTCGAGTGACGATCATGCCGGCCGCCACGGAGATGAAGAGGGCCGGGATCTGGGCGATCAGGCCGTCGCCGATGGTGAGGATGGAGTACACGCGCATCGCGTCGGACGCCGTCATGCCTTTCTGCAATGTGCCAATCAGGATGCCGCCGAGCAGGTTCACGCAGACGATGATGAGCCCCGCGATGGCATCGCCCTTGACGAACTTCATCGCTCCATCCATGGAGCCATACAGCTGGCTCTCCTTCTCGACCAGCCCGCGCCGCCGGCGGGCCTCGTTCATGTCGATCGCGTTCGCACGCATGTCGCCGTCAATGGACATCTGCTTGCCCGGCATGGCGTCGAGGGAGAACCGGGCACCCACTTCCGCGACCCGCTCGGCGCCCTTGGTGATCACGACGAACTGGACGATCGTGAGAATCAGGAAGACGACCAGGCCGACCACCAGATTGCCGCCCACCACGAAGTTGCCGAAGGTGTAGATGATGTGTCCCGCGTCGCCGTTCAGCAGAATGAGACGAGTCGTCGCGATCCCTATGCCCAGGCGGAACAGGGTCGTGACCAGCAGCACTGACGGAAACGACGAGAAGGCCAGCGGGCTGGGCAGGTACATGGCCACCATCAGCAGGATGGCCGAGATGCACATATTCACCGCAATCAGCGCATCCACCAGCCAGGTCGGCAGCGGCAGGATCATCATGAAGATGATGCAGACGATCAGCGCCGCCATGATGAGGTCGTTGCGGTCGACCAGCAGCTGCACGAGCCGCCGCACCCATTGAGACATCTTCATCGCGCGGCCCTCTTCGAGGTGCGTTGTTCGGTCGAACGGCGCTCCATGAAATTCTCGAACGCCTGCTCGGCTTCGCCATGGCGGCCCTGGGCAGCGAGGGCCTGGCCCTGAAGCAGATCCAGCACGGGTGATGGCTCGCCTTCGTCGCGCAGCCGGTCGACCACGCGCTCGGACTCGCGCGGCTGACCGGCCTGCGTCGCGGCATGTGCCAGCGCGAGCGATGCGCGCCGGTCGTCCGGCTGGAGCGCGCAGACTGCACGCAGCAATGCGAGAGCGCTGTCCGGCCGGCCATGCCGCAGGTAAAGCTGGCTCAGCAGCTGCAGCACATCCAGTGATTCGTCATGGCGCTGCGTCACGGTCATCCCGCCACCAATGCAAGCCGGTACTGCTGGAGCAGCCCGAACAGTTCGCTCTGGTCATCGAGCACGGCCACCGCTCGCTGGAAGAGCCTTGCGTTGCGCGAATCGCGTTCCGCAGCCGCCTGCAGGCGCTTGCGCGCGGCATCCACCGCCTGCCAGAAACGGTGAGGCAGCAGCAACGACGCTTCGGAGAGCTCGGGCGCCACCTGGCTCCAGAGATAGTCTTGCAGGTTGGGAAGCGCAAACAGCTGGTCCAGGAGTGACTTCTGTGGAGCTGAAGCCGGCCACAGTTCACCGGCCGGCAACTGCTCGGCCTGAGCCCCCCGGACGATGAGGTCGATGCCGCTGTCGAACTTGAAAGGGCTGTTGCCAGAGCGCTGGACACTCATGGCATGCTCCCTGCGCGCGCCACGCGCTCATGAAACCTGAACAAGGCATGCACCGCTTCCTCCAAGGTGCTGTGCAGGAATGAAGACCTCGCGATGCGCAGCGTCGCCACGAGCTGGTCGTTATCCAGCGCGACCTGCGGCGCGTCACCCAGGCTGACGCGGAAGTCGGCGCATTGCAGCGCCGCGCGCACCGCCATGTTCTGCGGCTGCGGCAAAGGCGCCTGGACCATCACGAGTACTTCATCGCCGCCGCTGCGTGCCAGATCGATCATCGTGAGCTGACGCTCCCCTTCCATCAGAAAGCTGAGACAGCCTTGATCGTCCAGTTGCAATCCCGGCGTTCCGACCGACTGGCCGAACGAATCGATGGCGTGATCGACCCAATCCATCATTTCTCCTCGTTTCGGCTCTCTGATTCGAGCCGGGCCTCTTCCTGCTCGATCGCCTCGTCCAGCGCCGCTTGCACGGCATCCAGCGTTGCCAGTCGGATCTGGCGGTCGTCGAATGCCTGCTCCGGCAGGTCTGCCAGGACCCGCTTCAAACCAGTCAGGAAAACGATCGACGGCACCCCTTCAGGCAACCCGCAGTCCTTCGTCAGCCGGTCGAAGTGGCGAGGCATCGGCGTCCCCGTGTCGAGAATGTCCAGAACGCCGTCGATCAGCCGCGTCATGTCGATGGCCGACCGATTGCTCATGAGGTGGCTAACAACTCGATGGAGCGATCCACCTCGCCCCTCAGCTCGCCGAGGCGGTCAAGAAACGAGTGGACTTTGTAGATCCGCTGCAGCTTCGAGTTGAGATCACCCAGGTAAGTGTTGTCGACGCCACGCTTCAGCATCTCCCGCATCTCTACACCCAGGCTCAAGATGAAGTTGCGCACGGTTCCTTCGAACGTTTCAGAAGACGTTGCGCCGGAAGGATGGCCTCGAAGTATGGAGCGCAGCAGCTGGATCCAGGTACGTACTCCATTCTCTTTCTTCACCACCTCATCGACAAAGGTCGACAGGAATGCCAGTGGATCGGGCTGCTTCGCCGCCAGGTCGGCTAACCTGAAAAAGCTGACTTCGCGCGTGTCGCTGCCACTTTCGAGCTCCTGGATCTCATCCTGGATGACTGCACGAAGAGTCTTGCGATCTTCGATCCGAGATGGAATCCCTTGCAGGCCGGCGAGCAAATCCATCAACGCGGACTGGTCGCGACCGAGGCCTCGGATCTTGGCGAACAAGTCTTTGGGATCTCCGAGTTCGCTGCCGGGCAATGCGGACTTCAGCAGATCGACGAGTTCTTCCGGGTCCTCGGTTTCCCACACCAGTTCGGCGAACCGCTTCGAGTCGCCGAATTCTTCATCGAGCAGCGGGGCACGGCCGCTGCCCTCCTCCACTTCATCGTCCAGCCCGGACAGCGCCAGGTACAGCGCCGCAATGCCCTCCTTGGCGCCGCCCTTCGGTCTGCGCAGGATCGCGACGGCCTGCTGCGTCGCACGCCGCAGCTTGGTCCCAATCGTCTGCGCGCGTTGCAGCACTTCGGTCCGGGGCATCGGCTGGATGGTTGGCAGCGCGATTCCGGAACGTTGGCCCAGCGACCGCGACGGATCGCGCTTGCGATGCACATTGGCTTCGACAATCTTTTCCGCGAGACGTGCCGGCGCCGGCACGCGCCTGGCGGAAGCACCCATGATCCGCCCGTGCGCCGACGTGTTGTTGTCCGAGTGCGGTGTGAAGTGCGATGTGGGATTCGCGTGAGACGTGACTCTGCTGATTTCGGCCATGACTTGCCCGTGTCGGGATGGAGTGCTTGCGGTAAGTACCACCGATCGTGCCGCAGTTCCACAGCAACAGGGCGCGTGAAATGACCGTCCGGTGGCTTCGGCCATTGGACCGTGGATAGGCCGCGTACGGGCACAGCGAAGGCCTACGACGGCCTAGTCCATCAGCCCCATGGAAAGTGCAACCGTCTGCAAGCAGACTGCATCACATGGTTCATCGGGTCGGCGACTCTCTCGATCCGTTTGCCACACACCAGGCTGTGATCCAGGTCACACGAGGCGCACGGGCCGCAATGCGGAACGGGCACAACTCGCAAGCCGCATTCGATCCCGCTATCGCCCTTTGCCTAGATTGGCCTTCCATGACGCACGTCATACCGATACACGAACGCCCGAGTCCGATCCGGTTCGACAAAGTCGGTGGAGCGGAATCGCCCCCGGCCTCGCCGCGGCCGCCCATTGACACGCAGGACAAGGAGAAGCTGTTCCGGGATTTGATCAGGGACTACGGCGCTGCCCTGCACTACTTCGTGCTGCGGCGCGTCGGCAACCAGACGGATGCGGAAGAAGTCGCACAGCAGGCACTGGTGGAAGCGGCAGTGAGCCTCACGGCCTACCGCGGCGAAGCCGAGATTTCCACCTGGACCTTCGGCATCGCCACCAACCTGATCCGCAATCACCTCAACCGTTCGCCCCAGCGCCGCTATGTCTTCGAGTCCGCCGACGTCCTCGAGGAGCAGGAAGATCCGAGCGGCAACCCGTTCGACCTGCTGGCACGCCGCCAGGCCATGAACATTGTCGCCTGCAAGCTGGATGAGCTGCCTGCCGGCATGGCCGAGGCACTCATCCTGGTCTGCGTGGAAGGCCTGTCGTACGAGGACACCGCACTGCAGCTCGGCGTCCCGGTGGGAACAGTTCGCAGCCGCATATCGCGGGCCCGCGCCGCAATCCGCGCCCTCCTGCGTGAAGCGGGCTGCGACGGGTATCCCTGAAGGGCCCTCGTGGACACGATACGAGGCCTGCTGCGCATCAAGAGCATTCGCGAGGAAGGGCGCGAGCGGGAACTGCGAAGGGCCAGGCATGACCTGGAACACGCGGCGCAGGCGCTGCGCGAGGCCAGGCAGACGCATGAAACCCGCCAGCAGGAACACCGGGAACGCGAGGAAGCCATGTACCGCGATGTGCTGTCGCGCGCCATCGTCGTGCGCGAGCTGGATGACGTGCATGCCGAGATCATCTCAATGAAGCAGATCGAGCAAGAGGACGAGCGAGCCGTCGAACAGGCGGAAGAGGAACGCAAGCAACGGCGCGATGCCATGGATGCGGCCACCGCGGCATGGCGCACGGCAGCCCAGGCATGCGACAAGTTCCGCGACCTGCATCACCGGGCCGTCGCACAGCAGCTGGAAGAAGAAGAGCAGCAGGCAGCTCTTGAGCTCGAGGAGCATCCCGTGCGCGCCGGCACCCGCGGATTCGCGGACCTGGCCGGAGAGCTCTGAGGCATGACCCGCAAGTCCCGCCAGGTCGATCTCGGCCCCATGTACCTTCCCGTGGGCGAAGACACCGGCTTCCCGATCGAGCGGATGGGCCTCGCCGGCGAGGCAGATCGCTTCGCCGCCCTCCTCGACGCCGCTCCCCGCGGCACAGACGACAGGCTCGCGCGCTCTGCCATGTCGGCGGATGACGGCGCTTCGGTCTCGGACCTCGCAGATCACGTGCAATCCGTGTGGGAGCGCGACTCGGGCGGTGACGACACCGAGGTGCGCGTGACCCCCGGCAAGGACGTATCGCCCCACACGACGCTGCGGCTGCAGGTGCGGTCCGGCACGCTGCACGTCGACATCCACTGCGACGCGTCGGCGAATCCGGCCTGGTTCATCCCCCGCCTGCCGTCGCTCGCGAGGGACCTTGCCTCGCGCCTGCAGCGTCCGATCGGCGTCGCGCTCTTCGGGCCGGATGAAGCCCGGATCGCCCACTTCGAGGCGTCGGGGAGCGGTGCGTGAGCGATGCAAGCCTGGCCACCGCGCGGCCTCTCGAGCTGCCCGCGATTGCACGCGACACGCTGAGCGCTCGCAACGTGCTGTGCCGGCGCCGCCGCGCAGTGCGCGCGAGCTGGAACGGCCAGGAATGGTCGTTCGGACTGCGATTGCGCCAGGCGGCCACGGCCGATCCAGCTTGGTACGTGGAATGCGACTGGGGCGGTGCCCGCCTCTTCATCGCGTTGCCGGAGTTCGCTGCGCAAGAGCTTTCGGCCGGGCTGCTCGATATGAATGTCGATGCCCCCTGGCCACCAGAACTGATCCTCGCGTGCCTCGAAGGCGCCTTCGGAGACCTCTCGTCCTCGATCGAGCGAACCACGCGCAAGCACGTCCAGTTGCTGGGCGTGGCACGCCATGTGCCGCAAGCGGATTGCTTCGAGCGGTGTGCCTGGCAGGCCTGGACCGATGACATCCGCCTCGACGGCGAGCTTCTGCTGGATGCGGCGGCCCTGCGCTACCTGTCCGCTGCACTCAAGGAACACCCCGTCGAGCCCGACAGCAGCCCATGGCAAGGCCTCGCCGTGCGGGCAAGCCTGCTCGTGGGCTGGGTGGACCTCTCTCGCGAAGCGGTCGCGCAGCTCGCGCGGCGCGACGTCATCGTGCTCGACGAAAGCCTGATCTCACCTGACGGCCACATCATCCTGCAACTGGGGCCAGGCGTCGGGTTGCGCTGCGAGCTCCGCGGCCAGCTACTGCAAGTCATTCAAGGAGTGCATGAAATCATGTTGGAACCCGACGATGCGGACGAGAGCGCGGCCGGAATTCTCGACGGCGTTCCCGTCCGCCTGACCTTCGACCTCGGCGACCGCGAGATCGCCCTCGCTGAACTGCAAACGCTGCAACCCGGGTACCTCTTCAACCTCGGACGCGATCCCCGCGGCAGCGTGAACATCCGGGCCAACGGCCGGCTGATCGGCGAAGGGGAACTGGTCGATATCGAGGGACGCATCGGCGTGTGCGTACTGCGCCTCGGCGCGGAAGTCCAGGCGCCATGATCAACCTCGACCCCATCGTCCTTGCATTCACGCTGGGCCTGGTGGCGCTGGTTCCCCTGATCGTTGTCACGACCACGTCGTTCCTGAAGATCTCGATCGTGCTGTCGCTCGTTCGCAATGCGCTCGGGGTGCAGCAAGCGCCTCCGAACATCGCCCTGTACTCACTGGCGCTGATGCTGACGGTCTTCATCATGACCCCGGTGGGCTACGACATGGCCGAATCCTTCGAATCCCAGCCGACTCCCACCGCCAACCTGCCCGCGCTGCTCAACGCGGCCAAGGCTGGCGCCGAGCCGATGCGCAAGTTTCTCCTCGCCAACAGCAAGCCGGAGCAGCGCGAATTCTTCCTGAGCCAGGCCAAGCGCATGTGGCCGCCCAAGGTCGCCGACGCAGCGCGGCACGACGACCTCGTCATCCTGGTGCCGGGCTTCGTGGTGACCGAGCTGACGGCTGCCTTCGAGATCGGCTTCCTTCTCTTCCTCCCTTTCATCGTGATCGACCTGGTGATATCCAACATTCTCATGGCCATGGGAATGATGATGGTCTCGCCCGTGACGATCTCGCTGCCCTTGAAGCTGTTTCTGTTTGTCATGGTGGACGGCTGGTCGCGCCTGCTGCATGGCCTCGTCATGACCTATCGCTTCTGAAGGGCGCACATGGAAGTCGTCGACATTGTTTCTCACGCAGTGCGAGCGCTCCTGCTGGTGCTCTGGCTCTCGCTTCCGCCCATCGTCGTAGCCTCGGTGGTCGGCACGTTGTTCAGCCTGGTGCAGGCGCTCACGCAGATCCAGGAGCAAACGCTCTCATTTGCGATCAAGCTTGTCGCCGTCGGTTTGACACTGTTCCTCACGGCACGCTGGGTCGGCGGCGAGATCTTCAACTACACGATCACGCTGTTCGACGCCATCCCCCTCGTCGCGCGCTAGTCGGCCATGGACATCTACCATGCGCCCCTTCAGTTCATCGCGACCTTCGGCTATGCCATGCCGCGGATCCTCGGCATCTTCTCGATCGTGCCGCTGCTCAGCCGCGAAGCATTGCCGACCATGCTGCGGGTCGGGGTGTCGGGCTGCTTCGCGATGCTGCTCATGCCCGGCCTGGCGGAAGGCGCCGCGCAGAACAGGGAAGTCCATGAGACGGCATTCATCGTGATGCGGGAGGCGCTGCTGGGCACGCTCATCGGCTTCGTGCTGGCCCTCCCCTTCTGGGCCGTCGAAGCCATGGGGGACATCATCGACACCCAGCGCGGCACGAACCTCAGCCAGACGCTCAACCCACTGACCGGCCACGAGACCTCGCCGCTCGGCCAGCTCTTCAACCAGGCCATCGTGACCTTCGCCTTCGTCACCGGCGGCTTCCTGCTCGTGCTCTCCGTGATGTACGACAGCTTCGTGCTGTGGCCGGTGTTTCAGCCATGGCCCGCGCCCGCGGCGGAAGCCGCGTCCGTGCTGCTGGAGCAACTCGACAAGCTGATGCGGCTGATGCTGCTGTTGGGCGCCCCCGTGATCTTCGCGATGCTGCTGTGCGAAAGCGGTCTTGCGCTGGTCAGCCGCTTCGTGCCTCAACTGCAGGTGTTCTTTCTCGCGATGCCCATCAAGAGTGGCGTGGCCATGGTGGTCCTGGCGATCTATGCGCCCATCCTCTTCGATGTTGCGCACTCCACACTGCGCGAGACGTACGCCCAGGCGCTGCGCACGGCAAGCGAGATCTTTCCCGCGGCGAGGCCCCGATGAGCGAAAAGACCGAGCGCCCCACCGACCACAAGATCCGCCAGGCGCGGGAAGAGGGGCAGATCGCCAAGAGCAAGGACTTCACCGAAGTCGTGATGATGGGCGCGCTCGTCGGCTACACGCTCGCCGCTGGGGGCGACATCTTCAAGGCGTTCGCCGAGATGATCGCGGTGACCGGCCAGTTGGCGGGGCAGGACTTCCGCTCGGCACTCGCGGTCGCAACCACGTCCCTGCTTCGGTCGGGGGTTGCCATCCTGCTGCCCTATCTCCTGATTGTCATTGTCGTCGGCATCGTCGTCGAAGCGGCGCAGACCGGAATGCTCATCTCCTTCAAGGCACTGATCCCCAAGCCCGACAAGATGAATCCGCTCGCCAACCTGAAGCAGATGTTCAGCATGAAGAGCCTGGTGGAGTTCCTGAAGTCGGTCTTCAAGGTCTTCATCCTGTCCTTCATCGTCTATTTCGTCGTTCGCGATTCCCTGGAAACCATGGTCAAGCTGCCGCTGGCCGGCATCGCCGAGTCGGGCGCCGTGCTGAGCGAAATGATGTGGATCCTGTTCAAGTGCACCTTCATTGCATTTGCCGCGATCGCTGTTCTCGACCTGGTGTGGCAGCGTTACAGCTACATCAAGGGACTAATGATGTCCGTGGAGGAGATCAAGCAGGAGCACAAGCAGATGGAAGGCGACCCGCACATGAAGGGTCACCGCAAGGAGCTTGCCAAGGAGATCGCCATGGGCGAGGCCGTGGGCCACACCAAGGAGGCCAGCGTGCTCGTGACCAACCCGACCCACCTGGCCATCGCGCTGTACTACGAGAGCGGGGAAACGCCCTTGCCGGTCGTGGTGGCCAAGGGCCGGGGCGTGGTCGCCGAAGCGATGAAGCGCGCCGCCGCCGAGGTGGGCGTTCCGATCATGCAGAACGTTCCACTCGCGCGAGGCCTGATGCGCCGCGCGGACCTTTACCAGTACATCCCGTCGGAGTTCATCGAGCCGGTTGCGCAGGTCCTTCTGGCCGTGCGCAGGCTCAAGGAGGAACTCGCCTGGGAGACGCAGGAGCTGCGCAATGATTTCTAGCCGTTCGCACGCCGGCCTCGCCGGCTATCTCCTGCGCAACCGGATCGATCCGGGGCCGGCCCGCTCCGACGGAGCAGTGGCGTTGTTGTTCGACGGCAATGCCCGCGTGTTGCTGCATCCGGGCGCGCGTGGCGACATCGTCGTGGAGACCCAGCTCTGCCTGCTCTCCTCCAACGCAGCCAACGACGACGAGCGGATGCTGTCCGCGCTGCAGGCTGCAGCGACACGGCCATTGGAGGAGGCGGCCCGGCTGGTCCTCACGCCCGATCAGGACCGGCTCGTGCTGCAGGTCTGCGTGCCCGCCGACGCATCCGCCGACCAGTTCGAGCTGACCTTGGCGCACTTCCTCGACGCAGTCAATGACTGGCGCGCGCGATTCGGAACGCTCTGAGGTCCAGGAAATGAGAGCGCCTTCTCACCCACGCCTGTGCAAGCTCGTGTGCCGCTGCGTCATCGCCGTGGCGCTTCTGTGCGCCGCGGCCGAGTCCTTCGGTGCCGTGGCGCCGCAAGCCCTCACGTCGATCCCTTGGCCGGACAGCCCCTTCACCTTGATCAACAGTGGCCAGCGCCCCGACAAGATGCTGACGAGCTTCACACAGGCTTTCGGCCTGCGGCTCCAGCTGGATGAGCCGCTGCCCGACGAAGCAGCGACGGTGGTCGGGCGCATGAGCGCAGCCAATCCGACCGAGTTCCTCAACCAGCTGGCGGCCACCTATGGCTTGATGTGGTACCACTACAGCGGCACCCTCTACGTGGCACGCGCCGCATCGCGGCAGGCGCGCGTGCTCTCCAACAAGGGATTGAGCGCGCAGACCCTTCGCCGGGTGATGGCCGAGATGGGCCTCCTCGAATCCAAGTTCGGCTGGAGCGAGATCGAGGAGACCGGGTTCATCATGGTCTCCGGCCCGAAGTCGTACGTCGAGCGCATCGAAGCGGCGATCAATGCGCTGCCCGAACAGCGTCCGGAGCAGCAGATCCAGGTGTACCGGCTGCGTTACGCTGCCGTTGACGACCGGGTGATCTCGTACCGGGACAAGCAGATCTCGACCCCTGGCGTGGCGACCGTGCTGCGCAACCTCATCGCCGGGGGCGCAAGCATCGGCGCGAGCACCGAGATCGTCGACCTGGCCGCGCCGCTGCGCACCGAGACCAAGGCCGCCACCGACACCGCGGGCGAATCGAACCGTCCCGAGCCCCGGCGGGCGACCGCATTTGCGGGAGCCGGCGCCCCCCGCGTGGGACCTGTCATCCAGGCAGATCCGAGGCTGAACGCCATCATCGTGAAGGACAGGCCGCAGAACGCACCCATCTACCAGGCCCTGATCGACTTCCTGGACGTTCCCAGCAGCCTGATCGAGATCGAGGCCATGATCGTGGACGTGAATTCCGAGAACATGTCGGAACTGGGGATCGACTGGAGCGCGGGGATCGGCAAGCTGGCTGCGGCCTCGCAGGGAGGACTGATCACCTTGTCCGGCGGCAGTGCCCCGAGCGGCGCGACGGCGGTCACGAACACTGCCAATTTCATCCTCGCCAGCATCCGCGCGATGGAAGGCAAGGGCACGGCCAGGGTCGTGTCGCGCCCCTCCATCCTGACGCAGGACAACATGGGCGCGCTCATCGACCTGGCGGACACGTTCTACATCCAGACCACCGGCGAGCGTGTGGCGCAGGTCACCCCGGTGACCGTCGGCGTGACGCTGCGCGTCACGCCCCGGGTCGTGGGGGTCGCCGACAAGCGCACGGTCCAGCTGGTCGTCGACATCGAAGATGGCGGAATCCAGGATCTCCGCGTCGGAAACCTCCCCACCGTCCGGCGCAGCACCATCAGCACGCAGGCCTTGGTGGGCGAATCGCAAAGTCTCGTCATCGGCGGCTTGAACACCGAATTCAAAAGTCAGGACCGCGATTCCGTGCCGGTGCTTGGCGACGTGCCCGTCCTGGGCACCCTGTTCAGCCACTCCAAGGCAACCCACCGCAAGCAGGAGCGGCTGTTCCTGATCACGCCCCGCGTGGTAGCCATCGGGGATACGCGTCCCGCCGTGCCACGCAAAGAGACCTCGCCCGCCGGCGAGCCTTCCACACAGGAGATGCAATGAGCGCAGCGCCGAGCCGCCCCAAGCAAGCTCGCGTCCCCTCAAGGGGCAGCGATGACACGAACGACAAAGCCTGGAGGTCGACATGAGCGCCTTGCAAGCAGCCATCGGCAACGCGCGCGGCACGGACTCGGACGCACACATCGCCCGTGCACTGATGTCGGTGACTGAAACCACGTCGGCGTCGGAATCCGAGACCGGGATCGCGATGGCATTGCAATCCGCCACCCAGTTCGGAAATGTCTGGCCCTACCTGATCCTCGCACTGCGAAGGAACCGCCGGCTCGACCGCAAGCGAATCACGCAGGCCCTCTCGCGCCTGTGGGCGGAATCAACCGTGGCCTGGGACGCCGACAGCCTGCGCGGCGTCGCCCGCGTTGCCCACGCCTGCTTCGATGTCAGCCTCGCCATGAGGGCGCTCCACGCCTTGCGCGAACTGAATGGACCGGCGATGTTCGACCTCCTTCTGGAAGCCAGTTGCCGCGCTGCGTGCGGGGACCTGGAACAGGCACTTTCCCTGTCGAAGACAGTGCTGGCACGCGCTCCCAACAACATGGTGGCGCTCGGCCTGCACAAGGGATGGACACAGCGCCTGCAGGGCTGGCGCGGGCCTTGGCAGGCACCCATCGCCGGCCAGGATGGCCTGCATCTGGAACCCTTGCATGCGGAGCATGCGCCGGCGCTGGCCTGGCAATATCGCGACCCGGCCATTGCCGCCAAGACCATGCTGCCCCCGCTGGAGGAGCCGAGCGCGGCAAGGGACTGGATTGAGCACAGGCTGTCCGATCGCCATGTGGTCCCCTACGCGCTGCTGCATCGCGAGCACGGCTTCATCGGCTCCGTGGAAATCACCATCAGCGGCACCGAGGCGTTTCTCTGCATCTGGATAGGCACGGACTGGCAAAGGCAAGGATTCGGACGCCGGATGGTCGCCATGGCCTGCGAGCACGCGTTCCGGTGCGGCATCAAGACCATGCTCACTGCCGCCTACGACAGCAATGCGGCCTCGCTGCGCACCTTGCGCGGCTGCGGCTTCGCCGACGTGAACATCCGGGCTGAGCCGCCGGACCACGATCGCACCTTCCTCTACCTGACCGCGCACCCGTTCGACCAGGACGAGATCGCGCGCCGCCTCATCCGATTCTCGGTCAACGCCGAGACGGGCTTGATATTCCCGGTGCCCGCATCCAACGACGAGAGCGCCGCGCCTGCAATCCAGCTGCAACAAGAAGCATGAAGGAAGTTCGATGACCGACAGGATCGACAAAAAGGACAAGCATCAACCGCCTGCCCTGATCAAGGCGCGCCCCAATGCGATGGCGCATGACTTCGAGGCGTTCGACAGAAATCGCTTCGAGGCCCTGTTGCAAGGTGCAGGCGACATGACCGACACGATGCCGGAACCAACCGCGCTCGCCCGTTCACCCTTGACACCGCGCCCCAATGCAGTGCCAGCGGACGATCCTCAGGCGGAGCCGCAGGACGAAGCGACGGCGAGCACGGCGCGGCCGACGGCCGACGCAGTGGCGTTGCCGTCGCCGGAGGACCATCCCAGCGGCTCCCCCAAAGCCGTGTCCGACGGCCCGACCGAAGAGGCGGAGGAAGAGCATGAGCTCAACAGGATGCAGGCGGCGCCGGGCGCTCAGGCGACGCTGACATCGCTCGACCCTCGCGTTCTCGACGTGCAGCGCAAGCGCAAGCTGCAGATGCAAATGAAGATGCACGAGGACGCCGCCAGGACCCTGGCACAAGCGCAGGCGCCCGCAGCGCCGGCGCAGCAGCTGCCGCCGCCGTCGGGCACCGTCCCCGACGGCAAGGCATCCTCGGCCCTGCGTGCCGATGAAATCGGCGCCGTCCGCAAGGCGGACCTGGCAGCGCCGACCGCGCCCGCATCGCCATTGCCATCACCTTCGCCTTCGCCCTCGCAGGAGATGCCGGAGATGACAGAGCTCACGGAGATAGATGCGCTTTCCCCGGCGCCCGAGCAAGACGAAAGCACGCAGCAGCACCGGCATCACCAGTCGCAACGACAGGAGATCGTGGCTGCGGAAGCAGGCGCCGCCCAGGTCGTGCAACAGCAGATCCTCGCACAGCGGAACATGCCCGAGTCCCTCCCTCTGCACTTGCTCGAATCCATCTAAACAGACCGGGAACCGGATCGCGTCTGCGGGTACGTATCTGTGACGGACCACATTCGGCCGACCTGCCCCGAATCGGAGATATCAATGGACCCAAACTACCGCGAAGTCACGCTCCCCAACACCAGTACGGTCTGGGGCATGGAAAAGGCGGGACCCGATGACGATGGCAGCTACGAAGGCGCCTACTCGATGCGCGTCGGCATCTACGAAGTTGCCAAGCGCATGGTCGGTGCCCAGAAGGAGCTCAACGGCTATTCGGCGGAGGTCGAATGGGATGCCCACGCACTGACGACCATCGAAACGCTGTCGAGCAAGATCCAGGACTGGGCCACGACGCCCCCCAACGCGCAGGATCTTCTGATGCTGTACGGCTCTACCCTCATCCAGGGCACGCCAGACCAGATCAAGATGACCTTCGGAACCGTCCTGCCCGAGGCGTATGTCACCCAGGGGTACACCACGACCAACTACAGCGTCGTGAAGGTCGACATGGAAGACATCAAGCGCGTTCCCCCCGAGTATCCCAACTGGAATCCATCGGAAAGCGGCGCAGGCATCTATGCGCGGCCGGACGGCACGTATTTCAGCTTGTGCTATGCCCCTTCGAATCCGCCGCCGGCTCTGAAGCCGGATCCGAACTGGGACATGAAATACACGTGGCAAGAGTGGGACATCGACTTCAAGCAGACGAACATCACCTGGGCGAGTAACTTCAAGACGCTGCTTCCCACCTGGATCGACTCACTCAGCGCAGTCAAGAAGGATCTCACCACGCAGTCTCAAACACAGGTGGGATATCTACAGGACATCACGGAGCAGTACGACCGCATGTTCGGGCTCCTGCAAGGCTTGATCGACTCGATGAAGAAGGTCCTGGAAACCCTTCTCAGCAAGCAGTAGACGTGCCATCCGTCTGCCTTCTTTCCTGTTCTCAGTCCACACAGTCCATCGCAATTCACCGCCATGAGCAAATCCGACCTTCCCGATATCAAGGCAGCCATCGCCCAGGCGCGAAACCTGGTCGAAAAGGCTCGCGAGACTCTCGGCAATGCCAATCGATTTTTCGCCGATCAGGGCTTCGACGAAGAGAAGTGCCGGCAGGAGCTGCGCCGGCTCGGCGGCGAAGACGCAGTCAAGAAGGCCCAGGCGGAAGTCGAGGAGAAGCTCCGCGCGATCGAAGACGAAGTCCAGCGAAACAAGGCGCCCGGCAAGGCCAAACCCATTGTCAGGCGCGTTGCTCTTCGGGGCGACCGGATCTGACCCCACCCACACAACAGCAGGAAGGATGAAACTCTCATGACGATCAACGCACTCAGTGCAGCCATCGGCAAAGCCGACATCGCCAACGGCGACGATCCGTTGGTCATCTACCAGGCCCTGCAGGCGCTTCGCTGCGGAATCATGTCCAAGGCATTGAGCAGCACCGTCGAAGCGACCGCCGCCGACATGCGGCGCGCGATGCGGGTCCGCCAGTTCGACGACCTGGCGTCGCGCCTCCAGGCACTGCCCGACACGCCAGGCGGAAAGAGCAAGGTACTCGCTTCCTTCTCCGCCGGCGCAGCGGGGGCGCCCTCCCAGCAGATGCCGGACGGCACCGTCATCGCCGACCTGGATGCGCTCGAAGACTTCGGCTTGACGCTGCCGAAGGAGACCTGGCTGTACACCTACGAAACATCGACGGCCGCTGGCAAAGGTTCGTCTCCCGTCCTCACGTCGCCGCAGGACATTGCGAAGATCCGGACCGACTGCCCGCTCGCCTACACCCAGGACGGTATCGACTACTACGCGCGAAAGACCGGTGAGGGCAAGGATGAGAAGACGACCTACCTTGCCGTCTACCAGAGTGAAGGGGCTTATTGCGCCAAGGACTCGGACATCTCGGACCTGAGCTCCGACCTCGAAACCCGACTCGACGACGCAACCGTGCTGTTGACCACGCAGTCCGCGCGGCTGAGCGGACTCTCCGGCGAGCTGATGCGCGACATCCAGCAGGACCGCCCGCTGATGAAGTTGGCGAGGGATCAGCAAGAGCACCATGACGACCGCCATGTCGAAGCGTTTCTGGATCGGTTGCAAGACACGCCATCCAGTCCATCCGATGCACGAAAAGGATAAGGCGCCATGAAGACCGAGGCTCAGCTTAGATACGAGGCATACCTCAACGGCACGGAACCGGTGGTGGACTCCATGCGTAAAGCGGCGCGATCCTACGTGCTGTTGGCAGTCGCGCTGGGCAAGGTCTTGTCCTCGCAAACACTCAGGGTCAAGGCAGTCGCGGACGACATGACCAGGGATCACGACTACATGTCCACGTTGAACGAGGTGGTCCAGCTTGCGGGCCCTGCTGCTGCCGGGACTGGCAATCAGTACGTAGTGTTCACCGGTAGCACGGAAAAGGAAAGAGAAGACTTCAGAGCCGCTTTTCTCCTGGCCGCGAAGATGGACGGCACGCCTCCGAACTACTCGAACTACAGCAATACGGCTCCTGGCAAGTACGAGTGGCGCATGACTGTCGAAGAATGCGGCACGGCACTCAAGAACCTGCAGTTCGACGTGGACGACCTCAACAGCTTGTCGCAGCAGGAGCAGATGGCGCTCAATACGCTGATGACCAATCTCAACAACTGCGTGGAGGCGGCCACCGCGGGGACGCAGAAGGCGGGCACCCAGGCGCAGTCTGCGAACCGTTCGTTTGCCTGATGATGCGATTCGATCCCGAACGATTCGATCCGGAGATGATCGAGCCGCTGCTGGAGCACCTGGCCTCCGGCCAGACGCTCGGTGCGCTGCTCGATCATTCGCCCGAGGCCCAGAAGGCCATGTATCACCTCGGCTACACCAGCTACACGCAGGGAAAGTACACCGAGGCCATGCGCTTCTTTGGCTTTCTGGTGATCTGCGACCACTGGGACCGCCGCTACCACATGGGCATGGCGGCCTGCCTGCAAATGCAGCAGCAGCATGCGGAGGCCCTCAAGTACTACGGCATCGCTTCGATGCTGGACCTCACCGACCCCGCGCCGGTGATGCATATCGCCGAGTGCCACCTGGCGCGCGGCGAGCGGCCACAGGCGCGCAAGGCCCTGGAATACGCCATCGTCCAGGCGCGCGGGCATGCCCACCACAACCACCACGTCCCCCGGCTCGATGCCATGCTGGCTCTGCTGGACGCACGTGCTCCCGAACCGACCGCCAATACTTCTCCAAGGAACTGAGCCATGGGCAAAGTCAAAGCTGACACTTCTCCTCCCCCTCTCGCAAACCTCACCGGCCTGTGGGGAGAGTTCGGCCTGCCATCCGCCAGCATCAAGCCGCCGCTGCTGGCCCGGTCGGATGTACCGGCAAAGGGCGCTGCGTGGATGCGGTGCGTGACGCCACCCAGGCTGGATGCGCCGGACTTCGATTTCGACAGCCTCGCGTCCTATGTAACGGCATTGCGAACGACCATCACAGCGCTCCAAACCGAGGTCTCTCTCGAGACGATCGAGAACAACAAGCAGCAGAAGAAGGCCGACTTCCAAAAGGCGGAGGATCAGCAGAAAGTGGCTGACCAGAAGGCCAAGGATGCGGCGGAGGTGGCCAAGAAGGCGATGGTTCTCGAGTGGCTGTCCGCGGTCGCGGCAGTCATCGGCTCCGTTCTGGCCGCAATAGGCGCCTCGGTGATCACCGGCGGTCTCGCGGCCGGCATTGCCATTGTCGGGGTCATGATGGCCGTGCAGACCCTGACCAACACGGCCATCAAGCAGGCGCAGATGGACGGGCACAAGATCACCACGACGGATGCATTGGGCAAGGAGCACAACCTCAGTCTCTCCTGGGGGCTCGCCGTCGACATGGCACAAGCGAAAGACATCAAGGACGGCAACATCCTGCGCAACGACGGCAAGGGCCACGTCATCGATGCCAACGGCAAGATCATGACCAAGGAACAATTGGCGGACGCGGCCGACAAGAACCCCTTCCTCAGGATCAGGACGGAGGAGGAATTGGGGAAAGAAAGACTGGGTATCACGCTGTTCATCGAGATCGGGATCGCTGTCGCCATGATCGGCTGCGGCGTCAGGTCGATGGTGACGGCCGGAAAGAATGCCGCTGAAGCGGTCGAGAAGAGCACGAAGTCTGTCCGCCTGGGAATCGAGGCCAGCCAGAAGACTTGGGAGCGATTCGGCCGCTGGTCAGAGGGCCTCTCGGCCGCCACCGAGGTTGTGGGTGGCATTAGCGATGCCGCCAAAGGTGGCATCGACATCCGCGTTGCGGAACTGCAACTCGAAAGCTCGAATGCCAGCACGGAGCAATTCTTCTACGAGAAGAAGATGAAGGTCGCCATGACGGTGATGCACGACCTGCAAGAGATTTGCAAGAACCAGATGCACAGCTTCAACGATACCTACGAAGCCATGAGTCAGCAGGTGAAGGATCTCGACGACCTGCGCGTCTCGATCTCGCGAAATATCAACAAGACCGCAGCGGCAGCTTGACAAGGAGAAGCAACAATGACCTACGCCCTTATCTACTCCCTCCCCGGCAGGAACTACGCGGTCGACCCCGCCACGATCTCGGACGCCGACCAGCTGAAGATGGCCAAGCTTGCCGCGAGCGGCACCATGGCCGACCTCGAGGACTTCGTCAGCATCCTGTCGCGCTATCCGGCCACGGCATACCAGGTCCTGCCGCCCACCCCCTTGAAGCCCGAGGGCCCGTTCGGCGCGCTGAACCCGGACATCCTTGACGCGCTCGGCATCGACATCGCTGGCCTCATTCAGATGGCCATGTTGATCTGCATGGAAGTGGAACGCGAGATGCGCCAGATGGGCCTGGAGTTGAGCCAGAGCCAGGTGGAGCAGATGGTGGCCAAGGCCCTTGAAGAGAAATTGAACGGAGAGCAGACGAACAAGGCGCAGTTCAACGCCGCCCTCGCGGGCGCCATCGCCTCGATCGTGACAGGTGCAGCCGGCGGGGCCGCAGGTATTGCGAGCTTTGTCAAGATGGGGCAAGGCGAAAAGCTTACCGCCAGCGCCAGGCGGGACCAGGACAAGCTGAAGCAAGATGCGGCCGATTTGGCGAAGCGCCGCGGCGACAGCGACAAGACCTTCGACAACACGTCGAAGGAGATCGAGACCCGGAAGACGAATCTCGAGCACCTGGAGAGCGAAAACAAGCAGACCAAGGAAGAAATCACCGAGCTCCGCGACAAGATCCTGAGCGACAAGAACGACCAGACGAAGTGCGCCGCGGACGATGCCGTCAAGACGCGGCTACAGCGCAAGGAAGAGGAACTGGACGCCGCCAAGCAGGAAGAGAAGGAAACCGCGAAGGCGTTGAAGGAGCTGGATGACTCAGATGGCGCGACGGCCCCGGATGGCGTCGATGTGGACTTCTACCGGTCACACCTTCAAAACCAACATGCGCTTCAGAAGGATGAAGTCGACGATCTGCAGGTCGAGCGCGACACGATGCTCGGCACAGCGGCAAGGGACAATCCTGCCGCCGCAGCGCCGTTTCTGCAGCGCGACCGCGACGCGGCTCGAGCCGATCTCGCATCGAAGGAGCGGGAGAAGACCGCACTCGAGGAGACCTTGGCCGATGTCAGCGCCAGCAAGGAGCGCCTGATCGAGCAAAGAGACGAACTCAACCTGCGGGGCAGCAACGGCGAGAAGGTCAGGCAGAGCGAATACGATCGCCTCGACACCGAAGCGAGCACTCTTGACGCCCGGGAGACGAAGGCCAGGCGAGAGCTGGTTGCCAAGAACGCGGAGATCGCGTCACTGAAGGTCAAGCAAGCTGGTATAGAAGGCAAGTTGGACGGACTCATACCTCCGGCGGCAAAGGCCGAGCGGCAAGAACTCCTTGACGACGTGGACCTGCGCACCGCAAAGGTCGAGTCGCTCAAGGACAAGAAGGCCGACCTGGAGCGCGAGATCGAAAGCAACAGGCTGGAAATCATCGCCACCGAAAGGCAAATCGCAGATGGACTACCCGGGCCGCATCTCGCCGCCGCAACAGCCAAGCTGACATCGCTAAAGCAGCAAAAGAAGGAGTTGGACGAAGCGCTGCCGGAGACGGAACTCAACCTCAAGCAGGAGAACGCTGCCCTGCAGGCAAAGCGCATCGAACTCGATTCCAACGACCTCCAGAAGCTAGAGGCCGCCGAGACCCGCCTGAAGGAGCAGGATTCCGAGATCGAGGCCGGCAGGTACGAGGTCAACAAGCAGGAAGCCGAGCTCACGGCCACCCAGCAGAAGGAAAACGCCGCATTTGACGCGGAAGACAAGCGGATCGAGGACGGGATGAGGGCGGCAGAGGACAAGCTCAACGCCGCGAGGTCCAAGACGGAGGAAGCAGCAGCCTGGCGCACGGGCCTGGATGCCATCGGCAAGGTATTGGCGGGTTTCACAAACCTGGGTCAAAGCGTGCTCACGCTGCAGGCCGACGACCTGCGCACACTCGGGCAGTACCTCGCCAGGCAATTCGAGATCCTGCAGGTCGGGCAAGGCATCTACAGCTCGTTCGCCGACAACATGAAGTCCTCCATCGACGAGACGAGGCAGACCTTCTTCGGGATGCTGAACGAAGCAGCCAAGGCGAACCAGGCCATCGCGCAGAGATGCTGATCGAAGCAACCCAGGCGAATGTGAATTGCAGATGACCTCTCTTCATTCAGGCGCCGAACGCGCGCCAAACGTGCCCGCCGCGCCCGATGCACCGGGCAACCTGGATACGCTCCTGCGCGACCTGCAGGAGCGCGTCCGAACTGTGACGCAGCGCCTCTCGGAGCCACAGCTCAACAGCATCTATTCCGCCGCGTACAACCTGCTGCAGCAAGGGGCTCCCGATCGCGCCGCCCGCATGTTCGACATGCTCATCGGTCTGCGGCCCGACCGGGCTCGGTACTGGCATGCCGCCGGCATCTGCCGCCGGCGCCAGGAGGAGTTTGCGATTGCCGTCGAGGCCTTCGGCCGGGCCTTCGAGCTCGATCCCGCCTTCCTCGACTGCGGCCTCATGCAGGCCGAGTCGATGCTGCTCATGCAACGCAGGGCCGAGGCTGCGCAAGTGCTGGACCGGGTCGAGGCCATGGCGCGGGAACAAGGCAACGGGCCCGCGATGGCGCGTGCCGAAGGCCTGCGGGAACTGATCAAGGGCCCCAAGGCATGACTGCTGCCGCCGCCTTTCCGCTGAACCGCGAGGATCTGCAGTTGCTCGCGCAGATCGGCTTCTTCGCGGCGCAATCGAACCAGCAGGGCGCGGCGGCCGCCCTCTTTTCGGCTCTGCGCGTGGTGCGGTCCGACGCGGTGCTGCCCCTGATCGGACTCGCACTGGCCGACATGGGGGCCGGCCGTCCCGCGCAGGCGGCGAAATTCCTGCGGGACGAAGCGCTGCGCAAGCACCCTGGCGACCCGGAGCTCTGCGCCTTCCTGGGCTTGGCCCTGATCCAAGCCGGTCGTGGAACCGAGGCCCGCAGCGTGCTGCTGCCGATGGTCGATCGCGAGCGCGGCGCGGGCAACGGCGACCAGCCCTACGTGCGCATGGCACTCGGGCTGCTGCACCCCGACAACTCCGTGCCGGCACCGACCGCGGTGCGGGCCCATCGTCACGAAGCCCAGAACGCGAGGAATGCAGCATGAACGGTGAGATCATCTCCATGATGGCGCAAGGCGCACTTCCAGCCGCGCGGCTCGACGAGCCCGTGTTGGGGGCCGCGCCCGCCGCGGATGTCGCGCGCTTTGCCGACGCGATGGGTTCGCGCACGGCGCCCGAGCCCATGCTCTCGGGCGTGGCCGGCGTCGAACCGGGCTCCTTCTTCGATTCGATACGGCTCGTCGGGCAGAACTACACGCAGATGTCGGCCGAAATGAAGAGTGTCCTCGGCAAAGGGGCGGCGCACGTCGATTCGTTCGATCTGATCAAGCTGCAGCTCCAGATGATCGATACCTCGCTGCTGGTAGACCTGGTCAGCAGGACCGTCCAGAAGGCCACACAGCACGTCGACCAGTTGACGAAGCTGCAATAGGGCCGGCATGCACCCGATCCTGCGCACGCTGACGTGCACCTGTCTGGCCTTGGTTCTGGCCGGATGCGAAGGCACTGTCCAGCTCTTTGCCAACATGAGCGAGCGCGATGCGAACGAGGTGCTCGCTTCGCTGAAGGAAGTGGGCATCGACGCCCGCAAGCTCCCGGGGAAGGAAGGCGTCAACCTCGAGGTCGACCAGCCATCCGTGGCGCGCGCCATCGCGTACCTGAATGCCGAAGGCCTGCCGCGCGAGCGTCGCAGCAACATGGGGGACGTCTTCCGAAAGGAGGGGCTCATCTCTTCGCCGCTGGAGGAACGGGCGCGCTATCTGTGGGCGCTCTCGCAGGAGCTGTCGGAGACGATCTCGCAGATCGACGGCATTGTTCGCGCACGGGTCCATGTCGTCCTGCCCGAACGCAGCGCCGGCAGCGACCCGGCCATGCCTTCGTCGGCCGCGGTGTTCGTGAAGTACCGCCGCGGCTTCAACCTGGACGATGCCACGCCTCAGATCCGCCGCCTGGTTGCCAGCAGCATCCCGGGCCTGCAAGCCGACAAGGTGACGGTGGTGCTCGTCGCGACGGGGCCGCGGGCAGTCAACGGCAACGCCATTGGAAGCGGCAATGGCGCTCCACAGCGAGCGGCCGCACCCGCCGCCTCGAGCGGCAGCGGCATCAAAGCGGCCGCGGTCAACGGCAGCCATGGCATTTTCTCGAACTGGTGGTTTTCTCTGGCCGGCGCTGGAGCCCTGGCTGCGTCTGTTCTTGCGGCGGCTGCAGTTCTGGCACGGCGCGGCCGGCGCGCGGGGAGCACTCCCGCGGAAGAAGCACCGACCGAGTCCCCCGGAGCGGATCCGAAATGACGACGCCTGACGCTTCCCAGCTCCGAGGGCGGCCGGGCAGGGAGTTTGCCGAGATGCGACTGTTGATGCACGAGTTCGACCATTGGCCGGCCGAGTACATGGACCCGTCGCGCCGCGACCCGTTCACCCCGTCACCGGTGCCTGCCACGCTTTGGAACAACCCGCGCGCGCGGCGGCACCTGTCGCATCACATCACGCGCACGCTGGATCTGCGGCCATGCATTGCGAAGCGTCCGGGCCCCGAGTGGCCTGTCGCCTTGCTCAAGGCAGACGCACTGCGCCAGTTGGCCCTGCATGTCGCCGCGGTCGCCTCATCCGTGCAAGTACGGCGCAGCCTGCTGCGCGAGGACGTGGTGGCTTGGCGCGAATGGCTCACCCCCGCACCCTTCGAGTTCGCACAGCGCACGGCGAGCCTGCTGCCGCTGAGGCCGGGTGCGGCACAGGAGATCGACCGCACCCTCTCGGCAGAGTCGGTGGGGTTGCGCTGGCTGGCGCGTGCCGCGCAGACCTGGCCCGACCCTGTGGCACAGCGCTTTCTACTGAAGATGCCGCCCGGTGATGCCGACAGCCCGTGCGGCGCCGAACCGAATGCTGCGATGCGCCTCGCGTCGTCCGTCCTGTCCATCGTGGAGCCCCGCTGGTGTTCATTGCTCGCGAAGAATCTCCACTGAGCCGGCTCGACGCCGCCGGCAAGGTCGTCAAGGCCAAGGACTTCTGGGCTTACAAGGAAGCCAGGGAGGCTGTCGACGAAGCGCTGCGCCGCAAGGAGGAGATCCTCCTTTCGGCGCAGGAAGCCTACCGCGCCGAGCGCGAGCGCGGCTATCGGGAAGGCAACGAATCGGCCCGCCTGGAGCAGAGCGGCAACATCGTCGAGATCGTGTCGCAGACGGCACAGTACTACGGCCGCGTCGAGACCGAGATGGTCGACCTCGTGCTGGACGCAGTCCGCAAGGTCGTGAGCGACTTCAGCGACCGCGACCGTGTCTCGACCGTCGTGCGCAACTGCATCGACCTGGTGCGCACCCAGAAGAACTTGAGCCTGAGCGTGCATCCCTCGCAAGTCGACCACGTGCGCGGCGAGCTCGAAGCACTGCGGCGCCAATTCCCCTCGGTCGCACAGATCGATGTGCACCCGGACACGAAGATCGCCATGGACGCATGCATTGTCGAATCCGACATCGGCATTGTCGAAGCGAGCCTTGCCGGCCAGATGGAGACATTGCGCGAAACGCTTGTGGGCGTGTTCGCGCCCAAGCCCGAACTCGAAGCCGAAACCGACCTCATGCCCACCGAGCCCGCCCCCGACGCATCGGGGGCTCCGTGAGCGCCGACCGCCCTGGCCCTTTGTTCCGCCTGCCCGCGGCTCGCACGCCCGGGCAGCTGGACTACATCGCGCGAACACTGCGCGGCGCGGTCGCCCAGACCGCCACGGTCAAGATCCGCGGTCGCGTCGTGCAGGTGGTGGGCACCATCATCAAGGCGGTGGTGCCGACCGTTCGGATGGGCGAAGTCTGCCTGCTGCGCAATCCGGGCGACGACCTGGAGGTGCAGGCCGAAGTGGTGGGCTTCTCCAAGGGAATTGCGCTGCTCGTGCCGTCCACCGGCACGCAAGGCATCTCCGGGGACACAGAAGTCTTCCCGACCGGGCGCGAACAGATGGTCCCCGTCGGCAACGGGCTTCTCGGCCGGGTGCTGGACGGGCTGGGCCAGCCGCTCGACGCCGCGCAGAAAGGGCCGCTGCTCGTCAGCAAGCAATACCCGGTCTACGGCCCTGCCCCGGACCCGCTGAAACGCCGCATGATCACCGAGGCGCTTCCGCTGGGCGTGCGTGCGCTGGACGGCCTGCTGACCTGCGGCGAAGGCCAGCGCATGGGCATCTTCGCGGCGGCGGGCGGGGGCAAGTCCACGCTGATGGGCATGCTGGTCAAGGGCGCGGACGTGGATGTCACGGTCGTCGCGCTGATCGGCGAACGGGGTCGCGAGGTGCGCGAATTCCTGGAGCGCGAGCTCGGGCCCGAGGGCATGGCGCGTGCCGTGATCGTCTGCGCCACCTCCGACAAGTCTTCGATGGAGCGCGCCCGCGCGGCTTACGTGGCCACCGCCGTCGCGGAGTACTTCCGCGACCAGGGCCTGCGGGTCTTGCTGCTGATGGATTCAGTCACGCGCTTCGCGCGCGCACAGCGCGAGATCGGGCTGGCGGCCGGCGAGCCGCCCACCCGCCGCGGCTTCCCGCCCAGCGTATTCGCGACGCTGCCGCAGCTGATGGAGCGCGCGGGCACCAACGACAAGGGCTCGATCACCGCGATGTATACGGTGCTCGTGGAAGGCGACGACATGACCGAGCCCGTGGCCGACGAAACGCGCTCGATCCTCGACGGCCACATCATCCTCTCGCGCAAGTTGGGCTCAGCCAACCACTACCCGGCAATCGACGTGCTGGCTTCCGCGTCGCGGGTGATGAATGCCCTGATCACACCCGAGCACAAGGCCGCCGCCGGCAAGGTGCGCGAACTCATGGCCAAGTACCAGGACATCGAGCTGCTGCTGAAAGTGGGGGAATACAAGAAGGGCGCGGACCGCGTCGCAGACCTGGCCATCGAACGGCACGATGCAATCCGGGACTTCCTGCGCCAACCGACGGACGAGCACACCGACTTCGGCGAGATGCTGAAGCGGCTGAAGGCGCTGGCGCCATCTTCCTGACCCAGGCGCCACCCCGCACCAGCAACGTGCAAAAGCGCGGGAACCGTGCAATGGCTCGCGTTACACAAGATTGCGCAAGATTTGAACCTCGGGATCCGGGGCGCCTTGCGGAGGCGGAGCTATCTGCTCCATCCATCGACACAGCATCTCTCACAAGGAGTCCCCGTATGTCCCAAGCAAGAAGCGCCTGGCGCGCACAGTTCATCGACCTCGCACTCGAACTGCGGCGGCAGGCCGGCAAACCTGCCGCTAGCTTTCAGGATGCACCCGACGCGCCCATCGGGATGAAGTTCCACCTCGACGGCGTGCTGTTCCACGTGACGCACCTGGACGGAACCGGCACTGCAGGCGACCGCTTCCTGTTGCGGTGCCACTTCGGCCCTCTCGTGATGGACCAGGTCGACGATGCGCTCGAGAAGGCGCTTTCGCTGAACCTGGGGATGGCACGTTCCAGGTCCGGGGTGCTGGGCATCGACGAATCCGTCGATCATCTGGTCTACAGCTGCTTCGTCTCATTGCGCGGTGCGACACACGAAAGCATCTCGGAAACACTTGGGGAATTGGCCCTGCTCGCGCATGAATGGCGTGCGGCGCATGCCGTCATGCTCCATTGATCTGCCTGTACATCCAACAGCAACACCATAACAAAGCGGAGACCGCGTGAACCCTGACCCCGAACTTGCTCGCGCTGCGCGCGATCATCTGATCGCGATGCTGACTTTTCTGCCAGGCCGTCTTGGCGTTCGCTGGCCTCCAGAGGGCACCAACTGGCCCGACGGGCCCGCCTGGCGCGCAGCGGAGAACCTCGCAGTGACCCTGCGCGTCGGCGAGCGCGAATTCACCTTCGTGCACTCGCTGGAGCCCGAGCGCAGCGCGATGCTGGTTGTCGAATCGCGCTGCGAGATGGTTCCGGCGGCATCGAAGACGGAGTGCTATCGCAAGCTGCTGGCGATGAACTACAGGAACGTCACCAAGTCCGGCGGTGTCTGCGCGCTCGACGCTTCGACGAAGACTGTCATCCACAGTTCGGCGTATCGGCTCGATGCGCTCGATGTCGACAACCTGGTCGCGGCGATGGCCGAGACGGCTCAGCAAATGATGCCGTGGTGGGAAGATTTCTCTCTCACCTCCGATTCGCGCCCCCCTTTGAATGAATACGCACTAGTTCCACATATCTAAGGAGACGACAACAATGAACCCACTCGGCAACCCCGTTCGCATCGGATTCTTAACTGCATCTCACGCATCAGAGTCTGACGATGACTTGCCACTCGATATCGACTTCGAGCTCAGCACTGTCCGCATTGAAGATGAAGAAGAAGTTGCGCCCACTTCGCATATCCCTCTGCCCCCTCCCGGTATCACCGTTCCACGCGCACCTGCCACGCCTGCGTCTCTTCAGACCGACTTGAACACCGAACTGTGCCATTGGTCGACAAAATACAGCAACGACACAGCTTTCAAGAAGAAGATCGACCAATACGTCGAGTTCCGGGCGCAAGTGATGGAACTCAAGGGCCAAGGCGTGAGTTCCGAGAATCCGGACGAAGACCCGCTGGAGCCGCTCTACCAGAAGCTGGGGACGATGCTCGCGGAGGCGTTCGGCATGGTGGACCCCGAGACGAAAGACTGGACGCAGGAGGTCAAAGACGCCGCCAGCAAAGGAGGAGCGGAGTACGCGAGACCTTCTGTCAAGTCGTTCATGTGGACGCAGTTGCCGACCATCGCCAAGTCGACGATCAATCTGTACACGCGAATCTTTTGTGGAGAGCAGACTGCATCGACCGTCAAGCGAGTCATGAACTTCGCCTATCCCTTTGTGCAGGCGCCGATTTCTATCTGGGCAGCGCAGAACAACGGGTACGAGCAAAGCGAGGCCGTTCAGCTTCAGAAGCGCGAGAATCCGGAATGGTCTCCGAACGTGGAGTCTTCCAAGATTCTGAATGAAGACGGCACACTTGGCGAACTGCGAGCCATGCGCCACGTCCTTGAGGATCTGGGGCAACTGAGAGAGGTGGACGCTCTCATCAAAGAGAGGAATCCGATCAAGCTCGAACAGAAGAGAAGTCATCTCGTTGGGCAGACGCTGCGGGCCCGAGCCACGCTGCTGGAGCAGCTCACACACGTAACCAAGGCTCTGGGCAAATCCCAGGAATCGGGCACTTCGCCTCCTCTCAACGATATCGAGAAGAAGATCCTCAACGAGGACTTGACTCTGGAACAGAGGATAGCAGAGCTTTCGCGAGTCACGACTGGCCGCGCTGCGCTTCCTGGCCTGGCGAGGCTGGAAGCCAAACGCCTGCTGCGCCAGCTCGCGGGCTGGAATATGCTGCATGAGGAACTCGACACCGCGATCGAGTCGGTGAAGGCAGGCGCTCCATACGAAAGCATCAGGGTGCGCAAGGCCGTGGTAGACACGGATTTCGAACGCGCGAAAGTCACCCGCTATGTCATGCTGAATGTCCTGAGCCACCAGGCCATCGTGCGCGACATCAGAACGGCCTTCTATGCCGGGGCAACCGTTACCCAGGTAAGCCTTCAGCTCGCGGAGTATTTAACCGGGTACGAGGGCACAGTGGCGGGCGACGCCATGCAGGTGATCACGAGCCTCGTCCAGACACTCTACTATGTCTGGAAGTATCCGGATGCCACCGGCAAGGACGCCCTGAACAAGTTCGCGACGCAATGGCAGATCATCGCGATGACCGGCACCGGCAACCTCATCGGGAAAGACGGCGAGTTCGACGCGGCGAAATTGGACAAGATGGTCACCGGCAAGTTGAATACACGGCTGGGTGCTTTCGGTTCCCTGCTCGGGTCCGATCAAACGGTTTACGGGCAAGCAGTTCTAGGCTGGCTGGTGGATCCGAGGACAGTGGACGACGATGAGGCGGAGAAGGTCGAGGTTGGAGGCAAGAAAATACCCTGCACGTATGCAGCCCTCGCAGACAGATTTGGCAAGCTGAAGCCGCCTGCCGAGCGGACAGCCTTTATCGACGCAATCGCGGCGCAGCGGCCGCTGGCCCCGGGGGTCAAGGAAAAAATCGACCGCAATCTTCAGCTCTACGAAGAGAACGCGGCCAACGTGGAAAACAAGGGCGATGCGTCGAAGCTGCTGGGCGATGACAGCACCTTGCCCCCGACATCTCAGGATGTGCTCCGCGGCTCGCTCGAGCAGGTTGCCGATTCGGGCAATGCCACGAGTGGAAACGACAAGCTCGACCGCGAGCTCTTCAAGCGCGCGGGCAAGGTCGAGCAGCTCGGCGAACTGCCGAGCCAGGCATCACAGAAGCTCGGCCAGGCATTCGCGTGGTTTGTTGCGGGAACGAGCGGCTTTCTCGTGCTCAAGTCGATCTTCAGCCTGGGCGTGCAGGCGCTTATTTCTGCGGGGGAGCTGACTGAGGGAGGCGCCGAAGAACTTGCAGGCTGGATTCTCGGCGGCAAGATCGCTGGCAACACTGTTGCGCTGGCCGGGCTGGTGTTCCAGCTCGGCTTCAACCATGGGTACCAGGACTACATCGCGAGGAAGGCCTTGCTGCGCCAGAATGCCGGCGGAGGGGTATCCATCGTCAACGCCCCTCCGCCCAGCCTCCGTGGCTCGCTACTGCAGGAGTTCATGGTCTCCGTTGGGTTCGAAGACGCAAGGGTTGAGGAGATCACGGGCTATGAAACATTGGTCGGCAAGCCGATCCCCAAGGAGGACTGGCCGCCCAAGCTTAAATTCTTGCGCAGGGCAAAGCTGACGGAGGCGATGTGGGACCAGATGTTCGCCGTTGACGTGAAGTCGTCCTGGGTCAAGAACTTCTTCGAGGAGCACGGGACGCTGGAGGGCAAGACCGGCGAAGAGCTCGAGGAGGCCATCCGCGAAAACCTCGCCGCAATCAAGAAGTTGCGCGCCGATTCGGACGGCACCGGGTCGAGCAGCGATGACGTGGTTATCGAGGTTCTCGAGCCAAGACCGAAGATTGCCATTCCGATACTCAACCTGAATCCGGTGGAGGGCGGTGGGAACGCAGGACCACCTTCAGAGGATGAACAGCGAAAGCCGCTCTCACCGAGGAGCTTCAGGGCGAAGAGGATCGACGAGCTCAAGACAACGGCCGCACGGAAGGAAGGTATTCTGGCGAAGCCGCGCCCCGACTGGGGTCGCACTGGAGAAAGCAGGATCGAGCGTCACATCGTCCGTGACCCAGACCATCTCGCGCGCATCGACGATGACGATCAACGCGAAGACGATGCGAGGATCGATTTCGTCGGCGGGCTTTCGAATCAGGAGACGCGGATCAAAAAGCCCTCGAAGCTGATGAAAGAGCTCCCTTGGGAGAAGTCTCGGCTGGGGCCTTATGTCGCAAGGACGGAGAATGGCTTCTACCTCTCTCCCGATCCAAACATGCACGCAAGCCCGATCCAGGCTTTCAGCATTCCTGACGAGAATGGCGAAGGCTTGGTGCACCTCTCCGACCGCGAGCACCCCTCCTTGGCAGTCAGCTCTATGCTGCAACTGGATCTCGGTCGCAACAAGAACTGGAGCACATTGGCCACTGATGGCGAGTTTGCGCGATTCTTTCACCAGCATCTGCACAACCAACCCCAACCAGAGCTGCGTCTCGCAGAGATGCGGATGCAGGATCTGGCCACCTTTACTCAGCAGATGGCGCTGGAAAACCCGGAAGCCCATTGGTACCCGATGACGACCACGACGGTCCGTTACATTCCCGATGCCGATCCGCCCATCAGGTCTGACAAGGCCCCTCCGCCTGCGCTGCGGGCCGGACAGTCCTTCGGGTTGTCATACGACAGTCCGGACTTTCTCGGCAACCCGGTTCAAAGTTCGGTGCTCCTGTCGTACGACCAGCGGACTGGCTTCTATTCGATCATTGCCCCGACCTCGAGAGAGCCCATCGCCACGAAGGCCAGGGAGCCGATGGGCGCACTTCAAGACTTCATGGAAATGCTCGGAACAGCGCGCCACAATCTGCAGGATACGAGTTTCACGGTTCTCTATCACGTGCCGCCCGAACACCACGGAGAAGATAACAAGGAGGTTCGACAGAGAGTCAACGATGAAGAAGGCGACGCGGAGGCCCTGGCATGGACCTGGATCGCACACCACGACGGAAATGCTTTCAAGGCCAAGGGAGATATTGAGCAAGCATGCAAGATGCTCGAGGAGGAGAACTCGTATCTGCTCTGGGACGCCTATTTCGAAGGTTGGCCTACGGAAAAAATTGCCAGGTCGGTGGCGGCCAACCGCAAAGCGATTGAACGCTTGGGCGGTGCATACGCTCACCTGGTGGCAGGGCTGGACCGGCTAGCTATCTAGCCTTGCCGCTGGGAGTCCTTGCGCACTGGATGAGCTCATGAGTTGGTTCGGGGCTGGGGCTTCGGCAGATGAATGGCAAATGTCGCCCCCTGCCCCGGCCCCGAGGCCACGGAGATGCGCCCTCCGTGCCGCTCCACCACCTTCTTGCAGATCGCCAGGCCGATCCCCGTTCCCTCCGAATGGTCCCGCGGATGAAGCTTCTGGAAGATCATGAAGATCCTCTGAAAATACTGCGGCTCGATGCCGATGCCGTTGTCGCGGACCTCGACAATCCACTCCGCGCCTTCGTCTCTTGCCGAAACACTCACCAGCGGCGCCACGCCTTCCGTCCGGTATCTCAGCGCATTACCGACCAGGTTCTGGAACACCTGGGTCATCTCCGCCTTGTCGCCCGGTACCGTGGGAAGCGGCTCGCGATGGACCGTGGCGTTTGAACTCCGCAGGGCCGGCGCCAGGTTCGCGAGCGCATCGTCGAGCGCGCGGTCCAGCGGGACAGGTTGCCTGACCAGCTCGCGCCGCCCAATCCTCGAATAGAGCAGCAGCGCATCCATCAACGCTTTCATGCGCTGCACCCCTCCCACGATGTACGCCATGAAGTCTCGGGCGTCGCCGTCGAACTGGTGCGCAAAACGCCGTTCGAGCAACTGGATGTAGCTCGCCACCGTCCGCAGGGGTTCTGAAAGATCGTGGGACGTGATGTAGGCGAACTGCTCCAGCTCCTGATTGGACCGCGTCAGCGCCTCGACCTTCGACCGGATTTCAGCCTCGGCTTCCAGCATTCTCGCCATCGCCCTCTTCTGTTCGCTGATGTCGCGCAGCGTGGCCACGATCACCCACCGGCCGGCCTGCTGGATCGCCTTGCGCCTGGCTTCGCAGATGCAGGTGCGGCCGTCCGACTGTTGCACCAACAGCTCGGAGGTCTGCGTCAGCGGCGCCTGGGCGATGACCTGGTCGTACAGCCTGCCGAGATCGTCCAGGCTTCCGAGCGACGGGCTCGTCTCGTTGGGCCGCTGCTTCAGGAGCGCCTCCCGCGTCACCCCGAGCAGCGTGGATGCGCCCTGGTTGACCTCGAGGTACGTCATCGAGGCTCGATCGATCAGGAAGACGGCATCGTCGCTCAGGTCGAGTGCGGAAGCGAGACGCTCCATGCGCGCCTGTTCCTGCAACCGGGCGGCAGGGTCGTGCAAGACATCGGGGCCGGCGGCGGGCGCGGAACGCTGATGGGGGTCGGGATTCATGGCAGAGCCTTAGCATAGCGCTCGACCTCTGGCCTAGTCCCGAAGCCGGAGTGCGCGAGCAACTCGCGCCTGTATGATGGCCGTGTCCTCCGCCACGGCACGCACCCGGCCAACCCATGGACGACCCTACCGAGATCGCAGAAACGCCTCCAGGCTCCAGAGTCGAATTGCTCGATTGGGCAAGGGCTTCGCTGGAACATAGCAGCGAAGGCATCGAGGTCGTGGATCGCCTCTCGCTGCGCCTGGTCGATCTCAACGCTGCTGCCGCGAAGCGCATGGGGCGCGCGCGGGACGCACTCCTTGGAACACCGCCGTGGTCCCATATGGAAGGCGGCACGCAATCCTCCTACGAAGCCCTCTTCGACGAGGTCATCAAGGCATTCCCGCGGTCGCTGCCAAGCGAGCAGCGCTATCGGCTGTCCGATGGCTCGTTCATGGATGCGGAAGTCACCCACACTGCCTTGCGAATTCGCGACAGGTGGCTGATGGTCGTCGCGACGCGCGACATCACTGCTCGGAAGATGCAGCAGGCCCGCTCGACATTGCTTTCCCGGGCATTCGACGCGAGCCACGATTGCATGCTCGTCGTGGATCGCGAGAGCATGCGCCATGTCGAGTGCAACGAGTCGGTCTGCCGCTATCACGGCATGACGCGCCATGACCTTCTGCAGGTTCCGCCATGGACGCTCTGGTCGGACGGCCGCACGCGCGACGACCTGGAGCGCGAGTATGACGACGCGATCTCCGTGTCACCGCTTCCACGCCGGCGCATAGCACCCACCGCCAGATCGCGCGCGGGTAGCCAGGGCGTGATGGAAGAGCAGCAGCAGGCCATCCTTGTGGACGGCCGGTGGATGCTGGTCATCACCACCCGGGAGGTCCGCGAAGATGCCGTTGGGCGGCAAGTCGCCGAGCTCACGCGGTCGAACGATGAACTCAGGCAGTTTGCGTATGTGACCTCGCACGACCTCTTCGAGCCGCTGCGCATGATGAGCAGCTATTCGGAACTGCTGCGGCGCCGCTATGGCGACCAGCTCGACAGCGACGCCCGGGATTTCATCGGGTACATCGTCGGCGGTGCCGATCGCATGAAGCGCTTGATCGACGACTTGCTGCTGTACTCGAGGGTGGATCGTTCCACCATTCCCATGGAGCAGATTCGCCTGGATCACGTTCTCGACGATGCGCTGGCCAATCTTGCGAACGCGGTCGAGCGATCGGGCGCTGTGGTCGAACGCGGGCCTCTGCCGGAGGTGACCGGCGAGCCCTCCAGCCTGACGCAGGTTTTCCAGAACCTCATCGGCAACGCCATCAAGTTCACCGCCCCGGGCGTTGCCCCCCGCGTTCGCGTGTCTGCATCCGAGGACGAGCTGAACTGGATCGTGTCCGTCAACGACAACGGGATCGGCATCGCGCCCGAGTATTTCGGGCGCATCTTCGTCATCTTTCAGAGGCTCCACGCGCAGGACCTCTACGAAGGCACTGGAATCGGCTTGACCATCTGCAAGAAGGTGGTCGAGAGGCACGGTGGCCGGATCGCGGTCGAGTCCGCTCCTGGACACGGCACGACCTTCAGCGTCCACCTTCCCAAGACCGCCGCGTAGGCGCGCAGACTCAGTTCGCCGTCGCGAGCTCGACCTGGTCCGGGCGGGCTCGACTGTCCTCGCCATCCCAACGCTTGGAAGCCGTCAGCCCCCATAGCGCTCATTCAGCAGCGCAAGCAAGTCTCTTCTCGAAGCACTCGACTTCCTTTGGACCAGGGCGGCACGCCAGTCCAGGCACGCCTCACGCAAGTGCGCCAGTGCGGACGGCCAAGTGAGTGGAAGAAGATTCATGAGTTCAGGCAGGTCCTTCACAGCAGGGGTATAGGGCGAGAACAGGAGCAGCAGGGCCATCAGCTGTGAAGCCTCTGGGTTTCTCTCAGACCCGTGCGATGCCGCGATCCAATTCCGCGCTTGGCTAAACAGGTTGACACCGTAGTCGATCTTCAAATTCGTGGCGAATTCGGCCATCTCTTCATAGGAATCTCTTTCCGCCAACGCGCGCATCGTAAGCTGTTGCGGGATCAGCACGAGCGTCTTCACTGCGGCCACAAATGCAACCGGGTCCAGATCCAAGGGCTCCTCCGACGACAAGGCGCGAGTCATCGCGAGTTCGTCGACGAAATGGCGACCACCTTCTGGAATTTCTGGAATCTCGCGCGCCAATTTCTGTTGGATCGAAGACCCCACCAAGCGTGCCCTGACCGCGTCAAGATCAAAGGTCTGGATCTGCGGAGATGGCTGCGGCTGCGGCAGCTGCCGCAGTTGCGACTTCGGGAACGTCGAGTAGTGCAGGCGGGTCAGATCCGCTGGCGACATGTTGCCGGCGAATGGCCACTGGCGCTTGCCAGGCCGAGTGCCAACTTCCGGGGGCTTGTTTGAAGACAGAGAACCAATCTCGAGCGGCTCATACCGATCATTTCGCTCAGACGTCTTCAACCATTTGTTCATGAATGATGGAAGCGCCGGCTGGGACTCGAACCCGGCTTGGTCATTGTCGATGACGCCAGGTCCGTAGGGATCGACGGCATGGTACACATCACATTCCTCATCCGGGGCTGGTTGAGATGCGAATTGCCGCTGCCGCATCTGATGATGCAACGCAGTCGGCACATGCACTTGCGAACGCACCGTGTTGTGCATGGGCAATTCTGATGGAAATCCAGAAGGGCACTGCCCGTGCACTGGCACGACATGCTGGATATGGGGCAGAGGGGTCGGTTGGAGACGTGCCAGAACGGGTCCACCGTGATGGGAAATTTCCACAGGCTCACCCGCGGCTGGAATGCCCGAGATGCCCGGGACGGGCAGTGGCTGGTGACCCATGCTGAAAGCGCGCTGCGCTCTATCATTCTTTGGACTGCTCATGGATGCTCTTTCGATCAGGAAGAGACCGGAGACTCGACGCCGCCATCCTGCGGCACCAGCATGCGCCGCCACAGGCGATGCCGCTCGGCATGGGCGTTCAGCTCCAGGCCCAGCGTGACCTGATCGAGCGCCGCACGGGGCCAGGTCTCCGACAGGAAGACCTCGCGTGACTCCGGACTCACGGTGAGCGCGCACACAGCTTGCTTCTGCACGGGATGGGGCAGCACGTGCGACCACGCCTCCGTGCACTCGGAAAGCCAGGCGACTTCCTGCATCGATCCCGGCACGCTGTAGAGAGTGACCTCCTCGCGGCTTTCGTCTTCCTGAAGATGGATCAGGACATCGCTGCCGACGAGCAGCGTGCGAGGTGTATGGACCAAGGGGCCAGCCTGCGCATCGGGAAGGCGGCCCAACAAGGATTCGATAGCGGACATGAGGCGGCGGAGCGACTCCGCAACGCGGTCATCGTCCTCTGGGTTGTTGTTTGTTGTGAGTACCCCTCGCAGACTTACAGTTCCGATTTCCCACTAAGGGATTGCCCGCACTCCTGCGACGCGGGGGCCTTCTGTCCGGCGCAGGCAAAGGAGTTCGATCTCAGTCCTCCCACGGCAGCATGATCGTCACGACCGGCTCACCCCGATCCCCCGCATGCATCTGCATCACCAGGCGAACGCGCCGGGACCGTGTGTCGCTCCCCTCCTGCGGCACGCGTTGCACCGCAAAGAGGCGGCGCGCGCCCCGGCCAGCGGCGGCCGCCAATCCTGCGAGCCAAAGCACGTCCCACAGCCTCCCTGCCTCGCCCTGCCCCGGGGCCTTGGCCTTCGCTGCCTCGTCGGCCCATTCGACGCAGTCGATCCACGCTGCTCGCGTCATGGCAACCGGCACGAGGAAACCTGCCAGGCTCGCCGGCTTGCTCACGTCCATCAGTTCGGCATCGGCGATCATCTGTTCGCGGCTGTAGCTGTGAATGATTTCGGCGTGGCTGCCATCATCGGCGTCGGTCGTGTGCATCGAAAGCTCCCTGTTCCTGAAGTGGTGATGCGCCGAATCTACGGATCGCAGGATTTGCGACAACTAGTGAGGATTACCGGGGACAAGAAGCGAAAGTGCGGAGATGATGCGGCCGGGAGCCGTTGCGCCGCTGGGCGCCGGCTCCGTACAAAATATCAGTCAGGGGGCAGACGCACATGGACGTTTTATTGATCGAGGACCAACCGGTCGTTTCGGAGGCAACCGCAGACAAGATTTCTCGCGATGCCCGTGTAGGCGCTATCGAGACCTGCAATACGGCGGACCAGGCGCTGAAAGCGTTGCGATGGCAACCGGAGCGCTGGGGCTTGATCTTCCTGGATCTGGACGTGCCCGGCGCTGTCGGCCTGTCGCTTGCCATGGAGATCAAGCGGCGCGGCAAGGCCCCGATCACCTGCATCCTCACTGGCTCGCAGCGCCCCGACTACATCGCCCAGATCGACGCCGAGGGCTTCCTGGGCTACATCCTGAAGGCGATGGAAGTGGACGCGCTGGTCCGCGCGCTGGACGCAGCCCTCGCGGGCAACAGGGTGTTCCCTGCCACGTCGAGCCCCAGCGCGGACGTGCCACGCCTGACGGTCCGGCAGACGCAATGTCTGCAACTCGTCAGCGAAGGCAAGTCCAGCAAGCAGATCGCACAGATCCTGAGCCTGCACGCCGGGACGGTCAACTATCACCTCGAATCCGCCATGGACGCTTTGGGCGTGAACGCCCGTGCGCATGCGGTGCAGCGCGCGCTCCAGTTCGGATTGGTAACCCTGAGCAGAGTGCATCCATGAGCGCGATCGCAGATGCGGCCGCGACGGCACAGGGGTCGTCCGCGAACACGGCAGAACCAGCAGAGCAGCAACGGACGCGCCTGCTCCTCACGGTGAGCCCCGCTCACAAGCACCTCGCAATGCGAGCGTTCGCGATGCAACAGGTCGTCAACTGGACGACGGTCATCGGGTTGCTCGCGATCCACTATTCCTACCCGATCATGTCGCCCGACGCTCTTTGGCGTTGGGCTTGCATCTTTCTCGCTACCTGGCTGCTGCGGATACTGATGATCGCCCCGCTCCGACGGCTTGCGCCCTCCGCGGTCGAGCGGTCGGCGCTCCTCAAGAGCCTGCCGCTGGCTAGCGGCCTGATCGGCAGCACCTTCTGGGTCTGGACCACGCAACTGTTCATCGGACCCGAACTGTCGATGCGGGAGTTGATGCTGTTCGTCGGATTCCTGGCGATCTCGATCTCGATGACGGGCATGTGGCCGGTGACGCCAGTTACCTCGCTGGTCTACTACCTGCTTCTGTGGTCGGGCTTTTCATGTGCGCTCTGGACGAACGCGACGGCATCCTTGCCCGCGATTGCCGTGCTGAACGTCTGCGTGGCGTCAGTGATCTGGCTCAATGTGTTCGTGTCGATAAGGCAAGTGAATGCTCAGCTCGCGCGCGGTGCCGAGCTCGATCGGGCCTTGTGCGAACTGCAAAGATCCAATGCGCAACTCGAAGCGTTGAAGAACACGGCCTGGAGAACGCTCGAAACCCGATCCGTGTTTTTCTCGGAGGCCAGTCACGATCTTCGACAACAACTACACGCGGCGAAGCTGTGGGTTTCATCGGCCATGGCGGCGACAAGAGACGGAGCCGACGCGGCGCGCCCGCTGGAACGTCTGGGGCAGGAGCTCAACGCCTTGCAGATCTACATTGACCGGGTGCTCGACTTCGCTCGCATCGAAGCATTGGATGTGGGCGTGCAGCTCGAACGGACGAGCATCCAGTCGTTGTTCCAGAAGTTGGGCTTGAGCTTCGAGGATGCCTTGGCACGGGGAGAGAGGACTTTGCGTTTCCGCAGGGCATCCTTTGTTGTCCGCACGGACGCCTCCATGCTCCTGCGCATCCTCGAGAACCTGGTGTCGAACGCTCTCAAATACACGCGCGGGGGCGTCCTGGTCTGCGCACGGCGACGACGTGCCTGCTTGGCATTGCAGGTTTGGGACCAGGGGCCCGGGATCAAGCCCGGTGCGCGCCAACGGATCTTCGAAGCCTTCCATCGAGAGGATGAGCCTGATGACAAAAGAAGCCACAAAGGCTCGGGGCTGGGTCTCGCCATCGTCAAGCGGTTCGCCGATCGTCTAGGCTACGCAGTGGAAGTCAGCTCTGAACTTGGGAAAGGAGCCTGCTTCACTCTGCTGATTCCGATCGACTATGCCGAGCCCATCGTTGTCACTGACCACCGGGCTTGATAGCGAGTCGACATGTTCCCGTCGCCTGTGCGTAGATGGCGTCGTCGGGACCGTACATGCTAGCCTCGGCAAAGACGTCTTGTTCGTCAGTACGCGTGAGCTTGGCTTCGACACGAATGCGAGGGATCTTGAGGGTTAGAAACTTCAGATAGCGAACTTCCAACACCGTGGTCGAATACACATGACCGGCTGGCAACGAGGACAAGACGGCACATCCGATCGCTGAATCCAGGATCGAACTCATCCATCCACCGTGAATGGTGCCCATTGGATTCAGCTGGCTGCGCGCAGTCGCCCCCTGAAAGAGGGCGTAGCCATGCTCCACCTTTATCGCGCAGTAGTTCAGCGATTCCGCGCATTCGGCATAGGGCAGCGTTCCGTTCATCATTTCCGTCATGATCTCCAGCCCGGATTTGCCCTCAAGCTGCTCAAGTCGCGGAACGCCCGTCCCCGGCCCCGCCCGGAGCATCCGATGCGCATTGTTTTCGTCGGCAATCCAGCGCTCAAGCCTTTCGTCTGGTGTCATGTGATCCCCCGGGAATTTGATGTCTTGATTGCCCCGACACGCGATCGGGGCCGCGAATGGTAATCCGAAGCGCCGATGCCCCGTTTTCATTCAACAATAGCGCGTGCCCCGCTGACGGAGGCGCGATTTCGGGAGCCGAAGCGCCCCCTCTGGACTACTTCACCATCGCGGACCGAAGCCCCGCTGCAGGTTTCGATTAGCGGCCGATCCGCACTGAAAGCATGTCCTTTCCTATCGCTGCATCGTAGGCCTTGGTCGTACGCACGACCTGGTGAATGCGGTCTTGATCGGAGACCGTCAGTCGCTGGCGAGTGTCGGTTCTCCCTCCCGAATCACCGATGGTGCGCCACCGCCCCACCACGGCTGCGCTTCGCCCCGCCGCGCCGGAAGAACGCAACCCAGTCGCTGCGCGCCCGCGCGGCATCCCACCCAGGCAGGTCGTCGGCCTGCGTCACCAGCCGCAAGGCATCGGCGCTGGGCAGCGCCTTCGAGCTGTAGAGAAAGCGCAGCTGGCACTCGCCCATGGCGATCGCGTCGCCGTTCTGTAGCGAATGCTCCCAGACGCGCTCGTTATTGACGAAAGTGCCGTTGAAGCTCTCCAGATCGGTCAGCACGAAGCGGTCGCCGCTCCAGTGGATCGAGGCGTGGCGCCGGCTCACGCCCAGGCTGTCGATCTGCACGCCGCATTCAGGATCGCGCCCGATGAGGGTGACCTGGCCCTCGATGTTGACTTGCCTGACACTGCCGTGCCTGGCGAGGATGATGAGTCTGGACATGGTGTTCTTGATGCTCTTGTTTGATTGAATCTGAGTGCTTTTCGGCTCAGTCCTGCGCTTCTTGAAGGGCGCGGAGCAAACATGCGTATTAATATTTCTCGCTTATTGCGACGGCTTGCGCGGTCGCGCTCATGCGTTGGCGCTTGGCCAGGTCTCGTAGCGCTGCGCCTGCTGCGGCGGACGTTCCTTGTCCTCGGCCTTCGCGGCCAGGCGCCTCTCGGTCATCCAGGCGACCACGATCTGGACATAGGCCTGCCGCCAGACCTTTTTCGACATTGCATGATCGACACCGGCCATGACCCGGTGGGTCACGGAACGCGCGTACTTGAAGGCGGCGAGGTAGTTCTCGATGACCGGGTGCGGAACGATGATGTCGTTCTCCGATTCGACGATGAGCACGTCGCCGAAGAAGTCTTCGCAGGCGGCCAGCGCGCGGTTCTTCTCGGGCTCGATGGTGGTCTGGCGGTACAGCGTCAAGTCATCGCCGTTGAGCCGCCGTTTCGGCTGCTCCCAGTTCTCGTCGCGGTAGATGGCGGGCACACGCAGGCCCAGCCAGCGTACCGGGCGCAGCGAGCTCAGCACCGCCGCAAGGTAGCCGCCGTAGCTGCTGCCGATGACGGCGACCGCCTGTGGGTCCACCGCGGGATGGCCGACCAGCGTGTCGTAGGCGGCCAGTACATCGCGCAGGTTGTCCTCGCGCGTGACAGCCTCACGCTGTGCGACGTGGCGGGCGTGGCCGCGCAGGTCGAATGTCAGGCAGATGCAGCCCAGGGCCGCGAGCTCGTGGGCCAGTGCGATGTCCTGCTGCTGGCTGCCGTCCCAGCCGTGCACCAGCAGCACGCCAGGCACCATGGTGGAGGCGGCGACCAGCGTGCCGGCGATGCGCACGCCGTCGACGGGGATGTCGATCAATGCATGGCGAGTGGGCATCAGGTGTCAGGGCTCGACCACGGTGTACTTCGTGATCGGGCCGACACTCGCATCCACGCCGCTGAAGTACACGCACGCATTGGGCGGCGGCATGACGCCGTCGCCGTAGACCTCGAAGCAGGAGGCATTGACCGCACGGCGCTCCGGCTGCTCTTCGAACACCTCGAGCGCCGCGATTTCCGCGCCACTCGCGCCGCCCACGCGCCAGGACTGCTCCAGCACACCGGAGCACCAGCGACCCCCGCTGCTCTCGCCCTGCGCCACGTCGTAGTTGATGCGCGAGGCGAAGAACCCCGGGAACGCAGCGCCCACCGCACGGTGCAGGCTGCGCGCCTGCTCCACGGCGAGGCGGATCTCCTCGGGAAAGCTCAGTTCGAGCAGCGCATCGAAGTCGCCGCGCGCGACCGTGAGATCCGAGCCGCCATAGACCTTCTCGCCCTGGTTGTCGCTGGTCAGGCGCTGGCAGCCGTAGTAGCTCGCGATGGCACGCCCCACATGCACCTGGCCGACACTGAAGGTCACGGGCTGCTCCAGGTTCTCTTCCAGCACCAGCCCGTGCTCGGCGATTTCCGCCGCGTCCATGGCCGCGATGCATGCCTCCAGCGACTGACGGTCGCGCACGACCTGCTGGCCGCGGCCACCGGTCGCACGCACGGGCTTGACCCGCACGGCGCCATGCTCCAGCAGACGCATGCCGGCGCGGCTCGCATCGTCGTGCGCAAAAACGGAGAAGCCCTGCAGCACCGCATGGGCAACCTGGCTGGCGAAGCCGTGGCTCCATCCGGGCGGTGCCGCCGCGGCCGGATCGATCAGCGGGTGCACCAGCGCCTTCGTGAGCACGAAGGGATAGGGCACCACGCCGCCGAACAGGGCGTGATGGCTCGCGATCCCGAGTGAACTGGGCAGCGTGTCGCCGACCAGCGTGTCGCTGGGCACGAAGTACACCGGCGCCGGATAGGTCCGCGCGTTGTCGTACTCGCCCTCGAAGCGGGACTTCTTGAGCCGGGCCAACCGCCAGGCGAGCTGGGCGCGGGTTGCGCGCTCGTGCTCGCTGGCGTATGCGTGGTGGTCCGCCGTCAGCGCGACCACCGTTCCTTCGAGGCCGGGCTCCGCGAGCTCGGTTCCTTCACCGGCGAGTGTCTGGGCTCCACCGGGCAGCGCGCTGAAAATGGGTGTGTCCATGGCGACCATGCTGGGCGATTGCGCGGCAGAAATCAAACATTGCCGCACCGGTGGCGGCGTTTTCCTACACGGCGGCTACAGAAGATCCTTGAGCTTTGCCCGCAACCGGCCGATGGCCTGGCTGTGGAGCTGGCAGACGCGCGACTGGCTGACCTCGAGGATGGCGCCGATCTCGCGCAGGTTGAGCTCTTCCTCGTAATACAGGTTGAGCAGCAGCCGGTCGCGTTCGGGGAGCTCGGCGATGGCCGCCACCAGCTGGTGGCGAAAGCCGCTCTCCATCAGCTGCGCCAGCGGATCGTCGCTGGCGCCGCCACGCTCGCCGCGCGCGTCGCTCGCATGGCGGTCCAGGAAAGGGCTGTCGCCCTCCCCGTCCTGCGAGAAGTCCTCGACGTAGAGCAACTGGCAGCCCTGGATCTCCTGCAGCAGTCCCTGGTAGGCGTCCAGGGTCATCTTCAGCTCCTTGGCGATTTCGCCTTCGGTGGGCGCGCGTCCCAGCCGGTGCTCCAGGACCTGCATGGCGCCCTCGACCTTGCGCGCCGACTGCCGCAGGCCGCGCGATCCCCAGTCGTTGGCGCGCAGTTCGTCGAGCATGGCGCCGCGGATGCGCTGGCTGGCAAAGGTCTCGAACTGCGCGCCGCGGTTGTCCTGGTAGCGCGTCGACGCATCGAGCAGGCCGATCATGCCGGCCTGGATGAGGTCGTCGAGCTCCACGCAGGCGGGCAGCTTGGCCAGCATCTGCAGCGCCATGCGCCGCACCATGGGCTGGTGCTGCTTGAGCAGATGGGTCTTTTCAATGGTTCCCTGTGCGGTGTACACGGTGGTCCTTTTTCCTTCTCCTGGTGCCGCGGCCTCAGCAGGCCTCGGCGGTGTTCATGCCCTGCACCCCGGGCGCAGGCAGCGGCGCCAGGCTCGTGCCCGGGCGCCAGGGCCACTGGCCCATCTCATCGGCGATGCGGCGGAAGTCAGCCGCCGCCGGGCTGGCGGGATAAGCCTCGACCACGGTGCGGCCGAGCCGCACGGCGGCGCACGCATGGGTCTCGGCTCGCACGCACCCGGCCGGCTGCAGCGAGACGGCGAGGTAGCGGCTGCCGGCCTGGGCCAGGTTGTGCGCCACCTGCTGCGCCGCCCCAGGCTCGGCCACGCCGTTGACCAGGAAGCGCAGCTGGCGCAGCGCATGCGCGTAGTGCAGCCGCTTGATGCCCGCGTAGGTGGCGGTGATGGAGGCCGCGTGCGGCTGCATCACCAGCACCAGCTCATCAGCCGCCTGCGCCAGGGCGGAGAGGCGGCCTTCGCCGTCGAGCGCGGCATCGACCAGGATCACGTCGCCTTCCCACAGCGTGCGCGGGTCGGGACTGCCGGCCGGCGTGCGCGGCACGGCTGGCAGCACGTAGACGCCGCAAGCCACGCGCGAGGCGGCCCCCTGCAGGGTGAGGCGGCGGCTGGCCACGTCGGCCAGCGTGCCCAGCGGATCGACGGCCCAGTGCGCCGAGACGGAGCCCGGCTCGGTGCCATGCTCGTCAAGCAGCAGCACCTCCCTGCCCTGGTACGCCAGGGCAGCGGCCAGGTTCATCGCCACAGTGGTGACGCCCAGCCCGCGCCCCATGCTGGCAAAGGCGAACACCCGGGTGCGCGTCTGTGCCAGCAGGCGCCGCAGTCCATCCGCCTGGTCCAGTACCAATTTGCTCACAGCGCGACCTCCGCGCTGCGCGCTGCAGTGCTGTTCGCCTTCGGAGCGGCCGTTCGGCTCATGTACCCAGCGCCTCCAGCAACAGGAACATCTTGGCCACGCCCTCGTAGAGCACGTTGCCCGAGGGCGCGCGGTCGGGCCGCAGGCGCCGGCCGGTCAGCTGGCTCAGCAGCGAACGGGTGCGGCCCGCCCATTCGCCTTGCGCGTGCAGCAGGCGCCACACGGTGGTGCTCGCCTGCCCGGCAATCAGCACGCGCTTCATCATGTGCGGATCGCCCAACTCGCCCATGCCGCCCACCAGTTGCAGGCCCTGGCGGATCAGCCGGAAGCAAGGCTCGGCTTCCGCGGCCCAGGTCTGCCACTGCGCAAGCTGTGCCGCATCGACCTCGCTGCCGATGTTCGACAGCAGATAGCCCTGCGCCAGGATCTTGCGGCTCTTCGGCTCCATCACGCGCGTCACGACACAGCGCAGCGCAGGCAGCCCGTGCTCGCCGCGCAGCAGCACCTCGGCGTGGGCTTCGGCCTGCAGCGCGGGCTTGCCCTTGAAGCGCACGGGGTGCGCCTCGCCGAACGACAGTGCCAGGCGGGCCAGCGTGCCGCGGCCGCCCGCCGCGTCGACGATGGCGGTCGAGCCCGGCGCACGCGCCAGCCACGCGAGTCCGCGGGTTTGGAGCTCGCCCATGAATTCGATGGCGGGCAGGCGCGGCAACACATGCACCACCGGCTTGCCGAAGTCCTGCTGCGCCACCCACTGCAGCGGGCGCAGCCCGGCCCTGCGCGCCGCAGCGGCAGGCGCGGCGCCTGCACCGGCGGTGGAGAGCCACTGGTTCGGCGCGGCCAGCGGCCCGCCGTCACGATCCGACAGCAGCAAGCTGCTCTCGCATCCGTAAGCATCGCCGCCCTCGTTCGACTTCAGGCCGAGCTGCCCGCCGAGCGCCAGCACATGGCGATCGCAGCCGGTGGCGACCTCGCTCCACGCATGGGCCTTGAGCGACTGCAGCACGGTCTTGTGCAGCACGTTCTCGTCGGACGCCATGCGCCACAGCTCGCGCGCCGCGTCGAAGCCCAGGTCGGCATCGGCCAGCGCCTTGGCGGCCCAGGCCACCTCCTGCGCGTCATGGGCCATGGCATGGATCAGCTGCTGGTACTTCAAACGCAGGCGCTCGGTCTCGGCCTGCGCCTGCGCCACTTCCGACGCGTCCTCCGCGTCGGCAGGCCTGTCCTGCAGGTCGCTTTCGCCGGGCACGAAGAGCGCGCTCGGCGCCTTGGCCTGGAACACGCTGTCGACCAGGGCGAAGCGGTCGGCCGGCGCGAGGTTTTCCGGCACCTTCTGGCCGCTGGAAACGTAATGCACCGGCAACCGATGGCGGATCACGGTGTCGATCAGCGCACCGGGGTGCGTGGCCTCGTCCACCTTGGTGAAGATGCAGCCTGCCAGCGCGTTGCCGTTGCTCGCATCACCGTGCCGATAGGCATGCACCACCTCGTTGAGCGTGTCGCCATGGCTGGCCGCGTTGAGCAGCAGCAGCCGCTTCACCGGCCGCGGGCTGCTGCCGAGCATGGCGATCTGCTCCGAGACGGCGCGGTCGCGCTGGCTCATGCCGACGGTGTCGATGAGCACCATGTGCTTGTTGCGCAGGTCGTTGAGCACCAGTTGCAGGTCGGTCGCGTCCTTCACCGCGTAGACCGGCACGTTGAGGATCTGACCGTAGATGCGCAACTGCTCGTAGGCGCCGATGCGATAGCTGTCGGTGGTCACGAGTGCCAGCTTGTCCGCGCCGAAGCGCATCACGCAGCGTGCCGCGAGCTTGGCGGTGGTGGTGGTCTTGCCGACGCCCGTGGGGCCCATCAGCGCATAGACGCCACCCTGGGCCAGCAGCGCATCCTCGTCTTCCATGACCGGCACGGTACGAACCAGCTCCGAGCGCACGAAGGCCATGCCCTGGGCGTAGCTCTGGTTGGCCGGCAGGTGCTCCAGCATGGCCTTGGCCAGGCGGGCACTGAAGCCGGCGCCCAGCAGCGTGTGCAGCAGGCGTCCGCGCATCGGGTCCCGGCGCTGGCGGTCGTTCCACACGACGGTGGCCAGTTGTTCCTCGATCATCCCGCGCATGGAGTGCAGCTCGCTGAGCACCGGGTCGGCGTGCAGCTTGGCGGCAGCCGGGGCTTCACTCGCCGGTGCGAAGGCCGTGGCGGGCGCAGCGGGCAGGGCCTGCTGCAGCAGCGGGGTGACGGGCACCGCCGGACGCGAGGGCAATGAAGGCATGAAGGGCATCGGCGGCATCGACGGCATCGACGGCACCGGCATCGGCGCAGGCATTGCGGCGGTGGCCATTGGTGCAGACGCCGCAACCAACGACGCGGGCGCGGGCTTCTCGGCGGACGACGCCCGCACATCGACCGCGGCGGACGACGCCGGCGTCGCGGCAGGCACCGCATGCTCCGCGACCTGTTCCATTTCCTCCGGCGCCATGGCGACGATCTCGACGCCGTCGGCGACGACGCGATTGGTCAGCACCATCGCCTCCGAACCCAGGGCTTCGCGGGCGAGCCGCAGGGCTTCGCGGCTGGTGGCCGCGACGAACTTGCGTGCGGCACTGCGCACGTCCGTGATGATGTTCAAACTCTTCCTCCGATGGTGGCGGTGATCTTGATGCGGCGGGAATCAGGGATCTCGGCATGCGAGAGCACCTTGAGCTGCGGCAGGCTGCGCCGCAGGAAGCGAGAAAGCAGCACGCGCAGCGAGTGCTGCACGACCAGGACCGGCACAAGCCCCATCTGCTCCTGGCGCGCGATGGCCGCCTGCGTCTGCGTGAGCAGGTTGTCGGCCAGGCCCGGCTCGATGCCGCTGTTGTTGGTCATGGCCTGCTGCAGCACGCCATCGAGCGTGGCGTCGAGTCCGACGATCTGCAGCTCGGCGTCGCCCGGGAACAGCTGCTGCACGATGGCGCGGCCCAGCGCCAGGCGCGTGAGCGAGGTCAGCTCGGTGGCGTCCTTGACGGCCGGCGCATGCTCGGCCATCACGTCGAGGATGGTGCGCATATCGCGGATCGGCACTTCTTCCTCGAGCAGGTTCTGCAGCACCTTGTGCAGCGTGCTCAGCGAGAGCACCTTGGGCACCAGGTCCTCCGTCAACTTGGGCGCGGTCTTGCCGACCTGGTCCAGCAGCTGCTGCACTTCCTGGCGGCCCAGCAGCTCGGCGGCATGCATCTGGATCAGGTGGTTGAGGTGCGTGGCCATCACCGTGCAGGCATCGACGACCGTGTAGCCGAGGACCTGCGCCTGCTGGCGCTGGGCGGCGTCGATCCACACCGCGGGCAGGCCGAAGGCCGGGTCCTGCGTCGGCGTGCCCGGCAGCGTGCCCGTGACCTGGCCGGGATTGATCGCCATCCATTGGTTCGGGTAGGCCTCGCCGCGCCCGATCTCCACGCCCTTGAGGCGGATGACGTAGCTGTTGGGCTGGATCTCGAGGTTGTCGCGAATGTGCACCACCGGCACGAGGAAGCCCAGCTCCTGCGCGATCTTCTTGCGGATGCTCTTGATGCGGCCCAGCAGTTCACCCTGCTGCGACTGGTCCACCAGCGGGATCAACCGGTAGCCGACTTCCATGCCCAGCGGGTCGACCAGCGCCACGTCGTCCCAGGTGGCTTCGGCCCCCTCGGGTGCCGGCGCGGAGGCAGCGGCATTGGAAGCCGCTGCCTGCTCGGCCGCCTTCTGCGGCGCGCGCAGCAGCAGCCGGCGGCCCAACCAGGCCAGCCCGCCCGCGATCAGCAGGAAGGCCAGGTTCGGCATGCCGGGGATCATGCCCATCAGGCCGATGATCGCGGCCGTGAGGAACAGCACCTGCGGATTGGAGAAGAGCTGGCCGGTGAGCTGTCGCCCCACGTCTTCGTCAGTGGTCACGCGCGAGACGATCACGCCGGCCGCGGTCGAGATCACCAGCGCCGGAATCTGCGCCACCAGGCCGTCGCCGATGGCCAGCAGCGTGTAGGTCGTGCCGGCGGTCGAGAAGTCGAGCCCGTGCTGCACCACGCCCACCACCAGGCCGCCGATGATGTTGATGACCATGATCAGCAGCCCCGCGATGGCGTCGCCGCGCACGAACTTGCTGGCACCGTCCATGGAGCCGTAGAAGTCGGCTTCCTGCGCGACCTCGGTGCGCCGCTTGCGCGCCACGTCCTCGCCGATCAGCCCGGCGTTCAGATCGGCGTCGATTGCCATCTGCTTGCCGGGCATCGCGTCGAGCATGAAGCGCGCGCCGACCTCGGCAATGCGGCCCGCGCCCTTGGTGATGACCATGAAGTTGATCAGCACCAGGATGATGAAGACCATCACGCCAACCGCAAAGTTGCCGCCCACCAGGAAATGCCCGAAGGCCTCGATCACCTTGCCGGCCGCGTCCGGGCCGGTGTGGCCGTGCATCAGCACCACGCGGGTGGAGGCCACGTTCAGCGACAGGCGCAGCAGCGTGGAGAACAGCAGCACCGCCGGGAAGGCTGCGAAGTCCAGCGCCTTCATGGTGTACATGCTCACCAGCAGCACCATCACCGACATCGCGATGTTGAAGGTGAACAGCAGGTCCAGCAGGAAGGCCGGCAGCGGCAGCACCATCATGCTCAGGATCATGATGATGAGAATGGGGCCGGCCAGGCCCTTCATGTGAGCGCCCGAGAGGCTCTGCGGCGGCAGCCGCAGGAAGGTGGCTATCGCGTTCATGCGGCTTGCAAGTTGTATTCGAGTTCCTGCGGAATGGGCAGATCGCCCGGCGTGCGTGGCGCCTCGCCGCCCTCGGCCTGCCAGCGCTTGAGCCTGTAGACCCAGGCCAGCACCTCGGCCACCGCGGTGTAGAGGCCGGCGGGAATCTCGTCGCCCAGGCGGGTGTTCTTGTAGAGCGCGCGCGTGAGCGGCGGCGCCTCGAGGATCGCGACCTTGTTCTCACGGGCGAGATCGCGGATGCGCTCGGCCACGGCATCCGTGCCCTTGGCCACGACGCGCGGCGCGCGCATGTCGCCGTCGACGTACCTGAGCGCGACCGCGAAATGGGTGGGATTGGTGACCACGATGTCGGCCTTGGGCACCTCGGACATCATGCGGCGCCTGGCCATCTGCTGTTGCTGGCGGCGGATCTGCGCCTTGATGTGCGGATCGCCTTCGCTCTCCTTGTGCTCCTGGCGCAGGTCCTCGCGCGACATGCGCAGCTTGCGGTAGTAGCTCCACAGCTGCCAGGGCACGTCGACCAGCGCGATCAGCAGCAGCGCGGCGGTGATGAGCGCGCAGTTGTGCGCCACCAGCATGATCATCTGCGGCAGCGCGGCGCGCTCGGACTGGGCCATCAGCGCGTTGACCTCGTCCATGTCGCCCATGATCACCATCCAGGCCACGCCGCCGATCAGCAGCGACTTGGCCAGTGCCTTGAACAGCTCGGCCAGCGACTGGGTCGAGAACAGGCGCTTGACGCCCGCGATGGGATCGAGCTTGCCGAACTTGGGGCCCAGCGCCTGGGTCGAGAACAGCCAGCCGCCGAGCATCAGCGGCGCCACCAGCGCGGCCAGGACGAGCATGCCCATCAGCGGCGCGGTGGCGATCAACGCCTGCATCGCGAGCAGCCCGGCCTGCGTCAGCATGAAGGAAGTGTCGAAGGCCGCCGCACGCTCGAAGCGCAGGCCGTGGCTGAACGTCGCCTGGAAATGCCGGCCCAGCGGCCCGGACAGCGCCCACAGGCCGGCGACCGCCGTACCGAGCAGAACAAAGGTGACCAGCTCGCGGGAGCGGGCCACGTTGCCTTCTTCGCGCGCCTTCTCGAGGCGCCGCGGCGAGGCGGGTTCTGTCTTTTCGAGATCGCTTTCTTCAGCCATTCATGCTCCGGGAGAGCATCGGCGAACATCGCCGAGTCGTGGCTGATTATTGGATTCGGACCCTCGAAACAATCCTTCGATCAGGGCCCGGATTGCCCTCCAACTCGGGCCTTAGAACCCCAGGCTTTCGAGCAGATCGTCGACTTGTGCCTGGTCCGTCACCGCCTCTGGGTTGTCGGCCTTGATCTGCGGCCCATTCATCAGGCCGTTGGCCTGGACCAGGGCGAGCTCCGGCCGCTTCTCCATCGGCGAGTTGTCGATCAGCACCTGCAGCAGCTGGGTCTCGACGTCGTTGACCACTTCCATCATCTTCTTGATGACCTGGCCCGTCAGGTCCTGGAAGTCCTGCGCCATCATGATTTCCATCAACTGGGTGTTGATGGCGCTGGCGCGCTCCGGCACCTGCTGCAGGTAGCCGCGCGTGTCCATCACCAGGCCGCGCGCCTGGTCCAGCTCGATCGGGTTGGCGAACCACTGGTCCCAGCGCCCGCTCAGTTCCTTCGCTCCGCTCGACAACGCCTCCTGCATCGGCTGCGCGGCATCGATCGCGTTCAGCGCGCGGTGCGCGGCACGTTCCGTCATGGTGGCCACGTAGTTGAGGCGGTCGCGCGCATCGGGAATGGCCTGCGCCGCGCGCTCGACCTGCTTGTCGAGACCCAGCTCGCGCAGGCCTTCGCGCAGTTGCCGCGTCAGCTGGCCGATGCGGCCGAGGAGCTCTTCGTGCGTGTTGCCTTTTTCCGCGGCTTCCGGCGTGCTGGCGCTCATCTCAAACGCTCTCTTTCTGGATCTTCTCGAAGATCTTGTTGAGCTTTTCCTCGAGCGTGGCAGCGGTGAAGGGCTTGACCACATAGCCGTTCGCCCCGGCCTGCGCCGCGGCAATGATGTTCTCCTTCTTCGCCTCGGCCGTGACCATCAGCACCGGCAGCTTGGCCAGGTCCGGGTCGGCGCGAATGGCCTTCAACATGGTCAGGCCGTCCATGTTGGGCATGTTCCAGTCCGACACGACAAAGCCGAAGTCGCCGCCGCGCAGCTTCTCGATGCCGGCGGCACCGTCCTCGGCCTCGTCGACGTTGAGGAACTCCAGCTCCTTCAACAGGTTGCGCACGATGCGGCGCATGGTCGGGAAGTCATCCACAACCAAAATTTTGATGCTCTTGTCGATCACGATTTCTCCAGCTTCGATGGTTCAGATTCAAACCGGCGTCACACACGGTTGGTGCGTTCGCCGAAGGTGCGCAGGTGCGCGAGCACCCGGCGGCTCATCTCGTTCAGGGGCGCCACCTCGTCGACAGCACCCAGCAGCACGGCCTCGCGGGGCATGCCGTAGACCACGCAGCTCGCCTCGTCCTGCGACAGCGTGTGGGCGCCGGCCTGCTTCATGCGCAGCAGGCCCTCGGCGCCGTCGCGGCCCATGCCGGTGAGGATCATCCCGATCGCGTTCTTGCCCGCGTGCCGGGCCGCCGAGTCGAAGAGCACGTCGATCGAGGGCCGGTGCCGGTTCACCGGCGGCTCCTGGTTGAGCTGGGCCACGTAGTTGGCGCCGCTGCGGCCCAGCGCGAGGTGCCAGCCGCCCGGCGCGATGTAGGCATAGCCCGGCAGCACGCGCTCGCCCTGCTCGGCCTCTTTCACGTGGATGCGGCACAGCCCGTCCAGCCGCTGCGCGAAGGAGCGCGTGAATCCGGGCGGCATGTGCTGCGCGATCAGCACCGCCGGTGCGTCGGGCGGCAGCGGCTGCAGCACCTCGCGGATGGCCTCGGTCCCGCCGGTGGAGGCGCCGATGATGATCAGCTTTTCGGTCGAGAGCAGCGGACTTCGCAGCAGCGGCTCGTGGGGGGTCTCGGCGGCCAGCCGCGCCGCAGCCGGGCGGCTCGGCAGCAGCCGCGCCTGCGCGGCGGCGCGGATCTTGCCGGCAATGTGCTCGGTGTACTGGATCAGGCCGTCGCGCACCCCCAGCCGCGGCTTGGTGACGAAGTCAATCGCGCCCAGCTCCAGCGCGCGCAGCGCGATCTCGGAGCCGCGCTCGGTCAGCGACGACACCATCACGACCGGCATCGGCCGCAGGCGCATCAGCTTCTCGAGGAACTCGAGGCCGTCCATGCGCGGCATCTCGACGTCCAGCGTCAGCACGTCGGGGTTGGTCTGCTTGATGAGGTCGCGCGCCACCAGCGGGTCGGCGGCGGTGCCGACGACCGTCATGTCGTTCTGGCTGTTGATGAGCTCGGTCATCACGCTGCGGATCAGCGCGGAATCGTCGACGCACAGGACCTTGATTTTCTTCACGACAGGCAACTCCCCTTGCTCTTGTTGACGGCGGCGAGCTTGCGCAGCAGCTCGCCCTCCTCGCGCTGCACGGATTGCACGTCGACCTGGGCCCGCAGCTTGCGCACCACCGCCTTGCCGCTGTGCGGCAACAGGCACACGCGGCGGGCATGCGGGCCGCGAAGGTCCTGGGCCGCGACGGTGATCCGCTCGGTTTCCAGGTAGCGCAGCACGAAGTCGGCGTTGCGATCGCCGATGTTCAGGGTGGTCATGTTGGCGAGTACCGCGGCGCCGCCGAAGACCTTGGCCTGCAGGCGGTCGCGCCGTGCGCCGGCGCGAAGCAGCTCCCGGATCAGCACGTCCATGGCGTAGGCGCCGTAGCGCATCGACTCGGCCTGGCCGCGGGTGCCCGGCTCGCCGTCTTCCGGCAGCATGAAGTGGTTCATGCCGGCCACGCCGGCGTCGCGGTCGATGAGGCAGGCAGCCACGCAGGAGCCCAGGACCGTGGTCATTACCGTGTCGACGGCGGTGACGTAGTACTCCGAGGGCAGGAGCTTGACAGCCATGCGGTCGAAGTCTCGGTCGAAGTAGTGGTGGCTGGCGATCGCGCCGGGAACTGCTGCGCTCATGGCGAAGGCTCCGGTCTTGCTTCCTCTACCTCTCGGGGAGGGTTGGGCCTTGCTCCATCTCCCTCCGGGAGGGGGTTGGGGTGAGGGCACCGGGCGCTTAATTCGTACCTTGCGCTTGTGTTGAGGCCGGAGCCGGGGCGTCGTCCCGGCAGCCGAGTCACTTTCTTTTGCTTCGCCAAAAGAAAGTAACCAAAGAAAAGGCGACCCCACTGGCCGCGACCCTCCGCTTCGCTACGGGCAACCTGCGGTGCTCGCTTTTCGCGGGGTCCGCGCAAACTCGCTTCGCTCAAACACGCGCGGCCCTGATCCGCGAAAAGCTCCGCTCCTCGGCGCGGCCAGAGGGGATTTGAACTCCAACGCGCCATGGCGCGTCCTTGTGTGGAATGCAGTTGGGCGTGAGCTCCTGGTCCTCGCTCGCGCTCATGCTCGCGCATACGCTCATAGTCACACACGCGCACACGCCCATGCTCGTGCTCGTGCTCGTGCTCGTGCTCGTGCTCGTGCTCGTGCTCGTGCTCGTGCGCATGTACTGCCACACGCGCACGCTCTTGCACTTCTTCCAGGCCTCGCGCAGCGAGGCTGTTGTTGGCCGAGCGAAGCAATGGCCCGAGCGGTCCCCCCTCCCCTCTGCGCGTGCCGAGGAGCGGAGCTTTTCGCGGATAAGGGCCGCGCGTGTTTGAGCGAAGCGAGTTTGCGCGGACCCCGCGAAAAGCGAGCACCGCAGGTTGCCCGCAGCGAAGCGGAGGGACACGCGCAGTGGGGTCGCCTTTTCTTTGGTTACTTTCTTTTGGCGAAGCAAAAGAAAGTGACTCGGCCGCCGGGACGAACCCCCGGCTCCGGCCTCCAACCAAGCGCAACGTACAAACAGAAAGCAAAGTGCCCTCACCCCACCCCTCTCCCAAACGGAGAGGAAGCAAGACAGAAGCGCCTTCGAACCGCCACGAATCACTCATGGCCTCACCTTCCGATTCACCTCATAGACCGTCTGCCCAATGGCCTTGAAGCTCGGACTCACCAGCGAGGCATTCTCCGAGTGCCCCGCAAACAGCAGCCCCTGCGCCTTGAGCAGCGGCTCGAAGCGATCGAGGATGCGCCTTTGCGTCGGCTTGTCGAAATAGATCATCACGTTGCGGCAGAAGATCGCGTCCACCGCCTCCTTCACCGGCCACACCGGGTCCAGCAGGTTGAGCCGCTCGAACCGCACCATCGCCGCGAGCTCAGGCCGCACCCGCACCTTGCCCGCATTGGCGCCCGTGCCTTTGTTGAAGAAGCGGCGCAGCCGCTCGGCCGGCAGGCTCTTGATCTGCTCCAGCGTGAAGACGCCGGTCGAGGCCTTGGCCAGCACCGCCGTGTCGATGTCCGTGGCGATCACGCGGGCCGTGCCGGCGCGCTCGCCCAGGGCCTCGACCAGCGTGATGGCGATCGAGTACGGCTCCTCGCCCGTCGATGCCGCTGCGCACCAGACGGTGACCGGCTGCTTGCAGCGCCTGGCATGCTCCGCCAGCACCGGGAAATGGTGCGGCTCTCGGAAGAAAGAGGTCAGGTTGGTGGTCAGCGAATTGATGAAGGCCTGCCACTCCTCGCCGTCATGGCTGGACTCCAGCATCTCGAGGTAGCGCGAGAACTCGGGCAGCCGCAGTTCGCGCAGACGGCGCGACAGCCGGCTGTAGACCATCTGGCGCTTCTGCTCGCCCAGGGCGATGCCCGCACGGCGATGGATCAGCGTGCGGACCTTCGCAAAATCGTGGTCGGTGAAGAGGAATTCGGAGTTCACGAGCGACGCCGGGGTTGGGCTTTCAATGTACATAGCGGATGTCTTTTTCAATGTGGCGATCAAGCGCCCGAAAGCCCTGCTACTCGCTTCAGCTCAGGCCGCCTCGGCGGGGCCGAGGTCCTGGGCCCAGGCGAGCGCCGACAGGTGCGCGGCGTTGACCTGTTCCGCGCTCATGAAGAGCGCCTCTGCCATGCTTGCGGCGCGCGCGCCGTCTTCCTCGCAGCTCTCGGCCAGCGCCAGAAAGGGCCCGTAGGCACCTTCGCGTGTCAGGATCGCCTGCTCGACGGCCTCGCTGAGCTGAACCTTGCCGAGCACCTCCCGCACAGGCACGCCGAGCAGCCTGTCGATGAGCGAGAACATGCCCACCACGAAGAGGTTGTCGGCGTCCGATGCCGGCAGCATGCCCCTGCCCATCAGCTCGACGAAGCGGCCCCGCAGCACGGCCTTCTTCATCAGGAAGGGCGGGCTGGCCTTGACATTGCTCATGGCCAGCAGCACCGAGAGCCAGCGGAACAGCGGCGCGTAGCCGAGCATGGTCACGGCATGCCGCAGCGAGTGGATCTCGACACCTGCGCCGATGGCCGGCGAGTTGATGTAGCGCAGCAGCCGATAGGTCAGCGCGGCGTCGCGCTTGAGCACGGCCTCGATCTCGCGCACGTCCTGGTTGCGCTGGATCATCTGCATCAGCTGCACGATCAGCATCGCCTCCGGCTGCATGGCGCCTTCGCCGGGCACGGCGAGCGCGTCGGTCCGCAGGTGCCGCCCATCGACGAACACCTCCAGGCGCTGCGCCGCGGCCGCCTCGAAGTCGTTCCATTCGTCCATGCGCGTGACGATCAGCTGCAACGGCGGCCGGCCCGGAAGCGCCTCGCTGCGCAGCCGCCTCACCAGCGCACGGTCGCCTGCACCCACGTCGAAGTGGGTCACGAGGCTGCACAGTTCCTCTTCCTGCGGCAACGCGTCGGCGCCGCACAGCATGAAGCCGAAGCCCTGCTCCCGCAGGAACAACACGATGGCACGCAGCTCCTCGTTCATCAGCAGATCGGGCTCGACACACAGCACGACGTTCTCGGGCGGCAGGAGCTGCAGTTCGCCGGCCACGATCGACTCGGCGGAAACGTCGATGAACAGCAAGGTGCGTCCGAGGGCCCATCCGGTCCTGGGGCTGTTGAGATGCGTCCCGGCGCAGGTCATCAGCGCCCTGAACTGCGCGAGGGCATCCGCAGCGTTGTCCGGCGAGGCCGCGCGCCATGCGAGCCGATAGCCCACGACGCGCTTGCCCGCGTCGAGCAGTTGGGCGTAGGTCACATAGCCGCTGGCGTCGCGTTCGGCAGCGGCAAGCGCCTGGCCGGACGCGGGGACGTTGCCGGATTTATGCCGCCGGAATAGGTCGAAGCGCATGGCGTGGGTCTCTGGTGCTCTCAGGCTGCGATTGCGTCCATCCTCGAGGCACCCGCCAACGCAGCGGCACTGGCTGCCTGGGCCCGCTGGATGCGCGGCATGGCGCCGACGTCGATGATGAAAGCCACGCTGCCGTCGCCCAGGATGGTTGCCGCGGAGATGCCGGGCACCTTGCGGTAGTTGGTCTCGAGGTTCTTCACCACCACCTGGTGCTGGCCGAGCAGCTCGTCGACCAGCAGCGCGAAGCGCGTGTCGTCTGCTTGCACGATCACCAGGATGCCCTGCGTGGGCTGGGTCTGCGCGCCGGCCACGTCGAACACGCGGTGCAGCTCGATGAGCGGCAGGTATTCGCCGCGCACCTTGATCACGTGGCCGTCGGCGGTGATCGAATGCAGGTGCTCCCCCAGGGGCTGCAGCGACTCGATGACATAGCTCAGCGGCAGGATGTAGGCCTCTTCGCCGACCTTGACCGACATGCCGTTGAGGATGGCGAGCGTCAGCGGCAGCACGATGCGGGTCGTGGTGCCGCGGCCTTCGCGAGAGCTGATCTCGACGTGGCCACCCATCTCCTGGATGTTGCGCTTGACCACGTCCATGCCGACGCCGCGGCCCGAGATGTCGGTGATCTGCTCGGCAGTGGAAAAGCCCGGCGCGAAGATCAGCTGCCACACCTCGTCGTCGGGCATGCCGTCGCTGACCGCAATGCCCTGCTGCTGCGCCTTGGCCAGGATCTTGCCGCGGTTGAGTCCGGCTCCGTCGTCGCTGACCTCGATCACGATGTTGCCGCCGTGGTGCTGGGCCGACAGCAGCAGCTGCCCGGTGGCGTCCTTGCCCTTGGCCAGGCGCTGCTCGGGCGTCTCGATGCCGTGGTCCAGGCTGTTGCGCACCAGGTGGGTGAGCGGATCCACGATGCGCTCGATCAGGCCCTTGTCGAGCTCGGTCTCCTTGCCGTAGGTGTCGAGCCGGACCTGCTTGCCCAGCTTGGCGCTGACGTCGCGGATCAAGCGCGGGAAGCGGCTGAACACGTAGTCCATCGGCATCATGCGGATGGACATCACCGACTCCTGCAGGTCGCGCGCATTCCGCTCCAGGTGGCCGAGGCCGCTCAGGAAGCGCTCGTAGGCCACGGGGTCGAGCATGGTCGCGGCCTGGGTCAGCATCGATTGCGTGATCACGAGCTCGCCCACCAGGTTGATGAGCTGGTCGACCTTCTCCACATCGACGCGGATCGAGCTCGACTCCTTGGCGTTCGCCGCGGCGGCGGCCTGAACGGTGGGCGCGGCCGGGGCAGCCTGAGCGCCCGACACGCCGGCAACCGGCGCTGCCTTCGGCGTCGCGGCCGGTGCCTGCGCGATGGGAGCCGCAGCGGGTTCGGGTGCGGCCGCCTCGCGCGTGATGTCGATCTGCGATTCGTCGATGACGAAGCAGCACACGGCAATGATGTCGTCGGGGCTGCAGGTGGTCTCGAGCAGCGTCGTCAACTGGTCGCCGCTGCGCGTGCGCGACAGCAGCTTGCCCAGGTTGCCGAGTTCGCCCGCGAGCAGCTCGCACTCGCTGTCGGACAAGCCCGAGAAGCGGACGCGCAGTGCGCCTTGCGGCACGGGCTCGGCGGTCGCGGCGGCCACCGGGGCCGGCGCGGGCGCAATGGTCGGGGCCGGCACCGCCGCCTCGGCGGCGCCGTTCTCCAGCGCCAGTTGTTGCAGCACGGCGCAGATCTGCGCCACCCTCTCAGGCTCCGGTTCTTTGCCCGCCTGGTAGGCCGTCAGTTGTTCTTGCAAGGCGTCCTTCGTTTCCAAAAAAGCATCGATCATGGGAGCGCTGAGGCTCAGTTGGCCGTGGCGCGCGCGGTCCAGGAGTGTTTCCAGCAGGTGCGTGGTGTCGGTCAGGGCAGTGAAGCCGAACGTGGCCGCGCCGCCCTTGATGGAGTGCGCCGCGCGGAAGATGGCATTGAGCTGCTCGGCATCGGGCGTGGCGACATCGAGTTCGAGCAGCAGCTGCTCCATCTCCGCCAGCAGCTCGACGGCCTCGACGAAAAATGCTTGTGTGAATTGACTGAGGTCCATGTGGGTGCTCCTTGATCCGGCTTCTGCGGGCCGGGCTAGTTCTGCTGCGGCGGCGCCTTGTACGCCGTCAGCTTGACGTTCTCGACGCGCAGGGGCGCAGGCCCTTGCAGCCGGCTGGCGCGCGTGGCACCGCCGGCCACGTCGCCGCCGTTCTCGCGCTCGATCTGCTGCTGCGTGCGGTGGTTGAGCACGATGATGCTGATGCGGCGGTTGATCGGGTTGCGCGGCTCGGCCTTGTCGAGGTGCATGCTGTCGGCCAGGCCGACCACGCGCATCACCTTGTCCTCCGCCATGCCGCCCATCACCAGCTCGCGGCGCGAGGCGTTGGCGCGATCGGCCGACAGCTCCCAATTGCCGTAGGAACGGTCGCCGTTGGTGTAGACGATGGCGTCGGTATGGCCGGACAGCGTGATCTTGTTGGGCAGCTCCATGAGCACGGGCCCGATTTCGCGAAGGATGCCGCGCACGTGCGGCAGCAGCCGGGCACTGGCCAGGTCGAACATCGGGCGGTTCTCGTTGTCCACGATCTGCAGGCGCAGGCCTTCGGTGGTGATGTCGATCAGGATCTGCGAGCGGAACTGCTTGAAGACGGGGCTGTTCTCGATCAGGTCGTCCAGCCGCTTCTTCATGCTGGTCAGGCGGTCCGCATCGGCTTCGTCTTCCATGTCGGCCTGGGCCAGGCGGACCTCGCCGTCGACCTGGGTGGTCGGATCCATGCCGCCGCCGGGAATGACGCTGCTGCTGGTGCCGCTCTTGTCGCCACCGTTCATCGCCACCTTCAGCGGCATGCGGAAATGCTCGGCGATGCCCTCTCGCTGCTTGGGCGAGGCATTGGAGAGCAGCCACATCACGAGGAAGAAGGCCATCATCGCCGTCATGAAATCGGCATAGGCGATCTTCCAGCCGCCGCCATGATGCCCGCCGCCGCCGTCACCCGCGACGCGCTTGACGATGATGCGGCCCTTGTCTGCGCTCATGCTCCTACCCTTGCCATATCAGTGCTCCACCATGCTTCGCACCGCCCGCAACGCCCGCAACGCACGAACCCGCGCCCGCGATTCGGGAAACACCGCGGAACCGGCTTTGCCGGGCCGCTGGTGTTGCCCCCGGTGAGGGGGTGGGCGGCCACACGAAGTGGGCCAACCTGGGGGAGAGCTTCATTTCTGCGCCTTGACTTCGCGCACATGGCTGTCGAGCTCGGTGAACGTCGGCCGCTCGGTCGAGAACAGCACCTTGCGGCCGAACTCCACCGCCAGCTGCGGCGCGTAGCCGTTGAGGCTGGCCAGCAGCGTGACCTTGGCGCACTGGTACATCTTCATGGCCTCGGCCACCTTCTGTTCGATCAGCGAAGCCAGCGGCGACACGAAGCCGTAGGCCAGCAGCACGCCGAGAAAAGTGCCGACCATCGCATGGGCGATCAGCGCGCCCATTTCCGCAGGCGGCAGGTCGGCCGAGCCCAGCGCATGGACCACGCCCATGACCGCGGCCACGATGCCCAGCGCGGGCAGCGCGTCGGCGATGCGCGAGAGGCTGTGGCTGGGGACCTCGGCCTCATGCTTGATGGTCTCGATTTCGTGGTCCATCAACGCCTCGATCTCGAAGGCGTCGGTGTTGCCGCTGATCACCAGACGCAGGTAGTCGCAGAGGAACTCCATCATGTTGGGGTCGCCCAGGATGTCCGGATAGCGCGCGAAGATCTCGCTCGAGGCGGGCGCCTCGACATCGGATTCGAGCTTCATCATTCCTTCCTTGCGAGCCTTGGCCAGCAGCTCGTAGAGCAGCGCGAGCAGGTCCATGTAGAGCTGCCGGTTGTGCTTGGAGGAACGCAGGAGCAGCGGCAGCTCCTTGATGGTGGCCTTGATGGTCTTGCCGTTGTTGCCGGCGATGAAGGCGCCGAGGGCGGCACCGCCGATCATCAGCAGCTCCACCGGCTGGAACAGTACGCCGAAGTGGCCGCCCATCAAGGCATAGCCGCCGAAGACGGCCCCCACCACTACCAGATACCCGACCAGAACCAGCACGCGCTTCCCCTTTTGCCCGCCAAAGGCATCGATCCAGTGCCTGCCGTCAGGGCAGGGCCGCCTGCAGAGCCCTCGCTGCAGGCGCTGCTTCCGGTCTATCGGCAGGGGAAGCCGGTTTCTGAAGTGCCGATTCGCTCGAAGCACCCGCTGCAGCGCGCTTGGCGCCTCGCGGCTTGCCAGCGCGTGAAGGCGGGCGGCACAGCACGCACACGTAGCCATGCTTGCTGTCGTGGGCGTGCGCGACGAACTTGCCGCCGCACCGGCAGCAGGCACTCAGCTGCAGCATGTCGCTGTCGAAAAACCGCACCATGGTGTAGGCGCGCGTGAAATCCAGCACGATTTCGCCGCCTTGCAATTCGATCTGCTCCACGTAGAGCCGATAGCTCTTGATGAGTGCCTGCAAACCGCTCTCGTCCGCGTGCGTCAACATGAATTGATGCATGTTGTAAAACATCGACGAATGAATATTGGCCAGCCACGTCATGTACCAATCCGTGGAAAAAGGCAGCAATCCCTTGGGCGGCGAGACGCCCTTGAGTTCCTTGTAGAGGCGGATCAGGCGTTCGCGGCTCAGGTCGACCTCGGCCTCCAGGAACTGGAGGCGGGCGCCGAGCTCGATCAGTTCGATTGCAAGTTGTACTTCGCGCACCTCGCGCAGCACGCTCTTGCGGGTCATGTGCCCGGTGCCCGTCGCGCTCACGCCGCGATGCCGGCTTCACGCACCTGCAAGCGCCGGGCCGACATCAGGATCGACATGTGCGCCTGCTGCAGCGTGGTGTCCTTCTGGTCGCCGACCACCGCCGACATCGACGGATGGTCGTCGATGCGGAAACTGCACAGCAGGAAGTTGGAGGCTGCGAGCTTCAGGATCTGCGCCAGCGACATGCCGGCCAGCATGTCGGCGAGTTCGCGGCTCACGCCAAGCTTGAACATCGCGGCCGCACGGTCCTGTTTTACGAGTTTCTGGGCCAGGAGCATGTAGGCGAGATTGATGTCCCCAATTTCTTTCGAAATCTCGCCGCTTGCCCCGTTTATCACCTTGTCCGTTTCCACTTTTGCACTCCGTTCATTCAAGCCTCAAGTGTATTCAGGACGCTTCAGATATGTAACTTTTGTAGCTTTTGGGGCGTGGAAGTGAGGAATAAATTACAGAGTCTGTGCGAATAGTCCTACAGAGGCACCGAGAGGAGGAAAGCGCTTTAAGAAGAACTCATGCATTTTCATAAGTACTGCTTCGCCGAATCGGATTAGAAAAAAGTAGTAATAGCCCGACGTTGGTTTAAATGAACAAAGGCTGAACATCAATTCGATCACCAAAGTATTACGTTGGCGCTTCAACTCGGTGCAATACGGTTTTCTGCCTCGGCCCGCTCCAGGCCATGGATCCAGGCCATGACTTCGGCCACCGCCAGGTAGAGCTCCGGCGGGATCTGCCGGTCCAGGTCGACCTGCATCAGCAGGCGGATCAGTTCGGGCGAGGCATGGACGTACAGCCCGTTCTCGCGGGCCTCGCGCATGATCGATTCGGCCGCCACGCCGTACCCCTTTGCCACCACGATCGGCGCCTGCTTCTTGTCCAGGTAGGACAGGGCCACCGCGCTCGGGCGATCGTCCGGAACCTCGTTCATCGGTCCTCCTTGTCGCTGATGCGCAGCTGCTCGAGCCACAGGCCTGCGGAGTCGAAGCGCTCCTGGAGCGCCGCGCCATGGGCCCGCAGACGTCCGGCGGTGGCGGCATGGCCTGCCACCACTTGCGCCTGCACCGCGGCGCCGGCGAGCGTCAGGCGCAGTTCCACCGGACCGAGGCGCGGCAGGTCCAGCGAGACCGTCGTGCTCCAGCGCCGCGCTTCGTGCTGCTGCGCGGTGTCGTCGCGCGCCCGGCCTTCCTCCTGCTGGATCGACCAGTCCATCGGAACCTCCGGCCAAGCCTGGCCGCTCCAGCGGAACACGGCGGTCGCCAACAGGTCCAGTTGCTGATGCACCACGATCGCGGCCTGCGGATGGATCAGCTCGGCAGCCTGGGGCAGCGCACTCGGGACGGCCGGCGCGGGGCCCTGGCGGACAGCCGCCGCTTCCGCGCGCTGTGCGTCGGCGTCGGGCTCGACAGCGGCAGCCGAAGCGCCCTCGCCTGCCCGGTACGCCGCCCGCATGCGCTGAGCGTCGGCCAAGGGGCCCGCATCGGTGGAGCCCGGAGTGACCGGGGGCGCCGGCACTTGCGGGCCGAGCGCACCCGGCTCGCCCTGCGCCGACATCGGGGCAGTGGGCACCGCAGTGCCCGGCCTGGACGCCGGCACTGCAGTGGTGACCGCTGGCAGCGCATCGGTGAGGGGCATCGGCACGGCGGACACCGGGGCTGCGGCGGGCACGGCGGCTTGCATCGCCTCGGACCGCACCTGCACCGCCGCGGCGGCTGCCTGCGCCGCCCTTGCGACATGCTGCAGTGGATCAGCCGGGGAACCCCCCGTGGCCCATCGCGCCTGCGGCTCTTGCGCCAACTGCGCCAGCGTGCGCGTGCCAGACACGAACTCGCGCAGATGCGATTCGTAGAACAGGCCGCTGCCGTCTACCGCCTGCGTCAGCGCCGCGGCAAGGCTCGCGGCATTCGCCGGCTGCCGTGCCGAAGGCCACAGCGGCGCGGTTGCGCGCAGTGGCCCTGCGTCCGGCCACTCCGCCAGCAGGGCGCCGATCAGGCGGGCCGCCGGGGACAGGCGCGCGGCAGGGGGCGCCGACGCATCGGGCGCAGCCGCCGCAGCGGGCAAGCCGGCCGGCAGCTGGCGCTCCAGTGCGATATGGGAGGGCAGGCGCACATCATTCGCAACCTTCTGGACCTGGACCACAGCGCCGGGCTCGGCATCGCTCGCCACCTGGCCCTGCTGCAGCGCGACCAGTTCCAGCCGCGGCGCGAGCTTGGCAGCCAGCAGCGCATGGTCGGGCGGTACGCCGAGCCTGCTCATTCCGAAAGGTGTGCCTTGGCGCTCAGCGCGACAAGCCGTACGCCCGGTCGAGCTCGCTGCGTTTCTGCAGGTCGGCCATCGCAGCGACGAGGTGCGCGAGCTGCGGCTTGACCAGCTCACTCACCGCCTGCTGGTCGGCGCGGATGCGCTCCAGCAGGCGACGTGCCTCGGCGATCTGCGCCACGCCCAGCGTTTCCTGCGGCGAGACGACGCTCAGCCGCTCGAGCACCGACGCGCACTGCGCCTCGAGTTCGGGCAAACGATCCCATTCCTTCGCACGCGCCAGCGACACCATCAACGACAGGTTCGAAGCCAGCTGGGCATAGCAGTGGACGACTTCACTCGTGGCGGCCATGTCCTTTTCCCTTTCCTTCATCTTCGGTTCAGCGCTCGCCGCCGCCAACCTCGCGCCATGCGGACCCGACGTTTTCAAGCAGCGACTGGGCCTCGTCCAGCGCGAGCGGGTCGTCACGCAGGTTGGCCTGCAGCAGGCGCCGGATCACGTAGTCATACAGCGCCGACAGGTTGGCCACCAGCTCCGCGCCGGCGGCGCCGCCCGCCTTGGCGTCGAGGCTGGCCTTCAGGCCGTTGGCAACGATGCCGACCGCCTTCGAGATGGCACGCCCCTTGGCCGCGACGTCGCCTTCCGCGATGTGGTGCCGCGCCATGCCGATGGCCGTGATGGCGCCGTCGAACAGCATGCAGATGAGCTGGTGCGGCGATGCGCTCATCGCCTGCGTTTCGACGCCCAGGCGCGCATAGGCGCCGGCGCCGGTCCTGAAGTTGTGGGAGGTGTACATCGACGGCTTTCGTTCGGCTGTTTACTTCTTGCTGACGCCGTTCATGGCGTCGAACTGCTGCGTGAGATAGGTCATGGTGTTGTTGAGGCTGTTGACCAGCACGTCGAGCTGCGTGAACTGGGCGCGGTAGCGCTCCACAGTGGTTTCGACGCGGGCCTGCACCGCGTTGTACTGGTCGCTCAGGTCTTCCAGCGTCGCATTCACGCCGTTGGTGGCGATCGTCAGCGCACCAGCGCTGGACGTCACCTCCGTGACCAGCGCACTCACCTGCTTGCCGTAGCCGCCGGTGCTGCCGGTGGCACTGGAGAACAGGCCGGCAACGCCCTCCAGGTTCTTGCCCAGCGCGTCGGCCAGCTTGGCCGAGTCGATCGCCAGCGTGCCGTCCTTCTGGAAGCTCACGCCGATCTCGGACAGCACCTTCATGTCGTTGGGGCCTGCCTCCTGCGCGCCCGTGAGGGTCTGGCGGACCCGCGTCAGCACGTTGCGCAGCGTCTGGTCCCCCATCAGCACGGCACCGGTCTTGGTGTCGGCGTTGTAGGCCGTGAGCTTGGACGCGGTGCTCTGCAGGCTGTTGTAGGCGTTGACGAAGGTCGTGATGGCCGCCGAGACCGCGGAGGGGTCGCTCGTCAGCTTGAGGCTGCTCGTGCCGATCTTCGCGAGTGTCAGCGTGGTGCCCTGAATGCCTTCCTGCACGGTGTTGCTGGCGCTGACGATGTCGATGCCGTTGACGTTGAGCTTCGCGTCCTGGCCGACGGTCGTCTGCTTCATCGTCTGCGTGCCGGCAGGGTCGTAGGCCAGCAGGTTCTGCAGCGCGGCGTCTCCGGCGACCGAAATCTGCATGGTCGAGGCCTCGCCCGACTGGGCCGACACCAGCACCAGGCGGTAGGGCGTGCCGCTGCCGTCGTTCACCACGCTGGCGGTGACGCCGGCGTTCGCCTTGTTGATCGCGTCGCGGATGCCTTCGAGCGTATTCGCGTTGCCGATCGTGATCTGCGCCGGCTTGCGCTCCGAATCGGCATCGAAGTTCGCGCCGGTGTACTGACCGGTGGAAGGATTCAGCGTGCCGCCGTCGATGGTGCCGAAGTTGATCGTGATGGTGCCCTTGCCGATCGCGGTCTTGGCGCTGGCCTGCCCGGTCGACACCAGCGACTGCGACTGCGCGAGCTGCGTGACGTCGATGGCGTAGCTGCCGGCCACCGAGGTACCGCTCGTGGTCGCGCTCAGCACGTCGGCATCGCCGACCGAAGCCTTCACCGTCTTGAAGAACGCCGTATCGGCGAGCTTGTCGCCGGCAGACTTCAGCGAATTGAGCGCGCTCTGCACCTGCGAGTAGGCCGACAGCTTCGTGGTGTAGCTGGTCGCCCGGCTCTGGATGGCCACCAGTGGCTGGCTCTCGGCGGTCTCGAGCTGCTTGAGCAAGGTTCCCAGATCGAGCCCGGAGCCGACGCCGATGCTGCTGACTGCCATGGTTGTTGTTCCTCTTCAGTTGAAGCGTTCCGGTGGTTCGCTTTCCCCTGCAGCCTCCACTCGGAAGCCGCAGGGAAAAGCGCAGGCGCGCGGCCTGGGAAGGCCCGCGTCTGCGCCGCGCGCACCTGCCTTCCGGCAAGTGCATGGGCGCGATTTGCCGATCAGCGCAGGAGCGAGAGAACGCCTTGCGTGGTCTGGTTGGCCTGCGCCAGGACGGAGGTGCCGGCCTGCTGCAGGATCTGGGCGCGCGTCATGTTCGACACTTCCACCGCGTAGTCGGCATCCTCGATACGCGAACGGGCGGCCGACAGGTTGTTGGTCGTGTTGTTCAGGTTCGTGATGGTCGACTCGAAACGGTTCTGGACCGCACCGAGCTGGCTGCGCAGTTCGTCGACGCCGGCCAGGGCCTTGTCGATCGAAGCCAGGGGGTCCTGGTTGTACTGCTCGCCCAGGGTCACGGTGCCGTCGTTGGCCACGTTCGCCTTGTAGTACACGTCGGCGCCGTTCGCCTGGCCCTTGACCACGTAGCCGCCGGCAGTGCCGTCGGCGTTCGTGACCTTGTGCAGGGTCGGGGACGCGCCCACCGAAGCGGAGGGCAGGCCGGACAGGTTGGCCGTGACGTCAGGAACCGCAACCGGGGGCACTTCGTAGCTGGTGATCGCGTCGGAGATGCCGGTGGTCGGAGCCGCTGCCGTGGCGAAGTCAGCGCTGTCGTATTCGACCTGGCCGGTCGTGGCGTCGAAGGTGGCCGAGATGACGCTCGTGCCGCCGTCGTTGGACACGAACCAGTCGCCGTTCTGGTCGACATACATGTCGATCGACGCGGCCGCGTCGCTGTTCACCGCCTTCACGTTGTCGACATTGACGGTCGCGCCGGTGCCGGTGGAGATTTCCTGGCCGGCGGCGGCGAGCGTGGCCGTCGGGGCAGCGCCCAGCGGGGTCGAGCCGTCGAATTCCAGGGTGCCGGAAGCGCTGTCGTAGGTGGCGGCGTAGAAGGTCGTGCCGGCGTCGTCGGACACATAGAGCGTGTCGGCGTCTGCGTCGTCGACGTACACGGTGTACGAGCTGGCCGTTGCGCTGTCGACGGCCGTCAGGTTCACCGAGGAGGTCGCGCCGGTCGAGCCCGGGGTGACGACGGTCGTGGCGGCGGAGCTGACAGTCGACAGGTCGAGCGACTTCTTCGTGATGTCCATGTTGCCGAGGCCGAGCGTCTTGGACGTGACTTCCTTCAGGTCGATGTTGATCGTCTCGCCGTCGTTGGCGCCGACCTGGATGCTCAGCTTGGCGTCCTTGGCGAGCACGTTCACGCCGTTGAACTGGGTCTGGGCCGACACGCGATCGATTTCGTCGAGGCGCTGCTTGATTTCAGCCTGGATCGACGAGAGGTCGCTGCCCGAGTTCGTGCCGTTGGCGGCCTGCACCGACAGTTCGCGAACGCGCTGCAGGTTGTTGTTGATTTCGTTCAACGCGCCTTCCGTCGTCTGAGCGAGCGAGATGCCGTCGTTGGCATTGCGCGCGGCCTGGGTCAGGCCCTTGACGTTCGCGGTGAAGCGGTTGGCGATGGCCTGGCCGGCAGCGTCGTCCTTGGCGCTGTTGATGCGCATGCCCGAGGACAGGCGCTCGATGGCCGTGTTCAACGAGCTCTGGGACTTGTTGAGGTTGTTCTGCGCCACCAGCGAGAGGCTGTTGGTGTTGATGACTTGCGCCATGTTCGACTCCTGATAAACAAAGGTTGTGGACTTCGGCCAAACCGGCCGCAACGCTGGACCCGCTTCCCGCTGTGAGATTCAAGCCATCGTTGGTTCAGTTATCGGCAGGGCTTTCCAAATCTTTAGGGGCATCCGAGAGCTCGTTTCACGCCCCTGATTCCAGGAACACCGCGGAACCGGCTTTGCCGGGCCGCTGGTGTTGCCCCCGGTGAGGGGGTGGGCGGCTACACGCAGTGAGCCAACCTGGGGGGGAGCTTATGCAGGCAGGCTCATCACTTCCTGATAGGCGGCCACGAGCCGGTTGCGCACTTGCAGGCCGGTCTGGAAGGCCACGTTGGCCTTCTGCAGGTCGACCATCACGTCGTTCAGCGCGACGCCGGGACGCCCGAGCTCGAAGGCCTCGGCCTGGCCGTAGGCCTTGTTCTGTGCCGTGCTGATGCCCTCGAGCGAGCGCCTCAGTTCGGCGGCGAAGCCAGCCTGCGGCGCCGACTCGGCGGCTGGGCGCGGCGCGATGCCGCTCTGGAGCGCGGTCGCCCGCATCTGCTGCAGGACGGATTCGATGGCGGAGATGGACATGTAGAACCTTTTGTTGAATCTGGAAGACGCTTGCGTTCCTACAGGAGGGCCGAGGCTCTCCCGCGTGTTTTCAGCGTAACCGCGGCAACCTGGAACAGATGCCCGCAACTGACGGCGAAAACCCCGGCTGTTCGACCAATCGATTTCCCGTCTGCTGCCGAGAATCGACCGCGAAACAAAAAGGCTGCTCGCGACTTCAACGGCATGACTCCACCTCGACGACTCTCCCCGCTCCTCCTGGCTTGCGCCACGGCTGGAGCCCCCGCATGAGCAGCACGGCAGCGCCCGCGGGCACGATGCCGGCGGCGGCCGGCGCGCCGCTGCTGGAACGCCTGCGCGGCCAGCCCAAGCTGCCTCTGATCATCGGCGCGGCAGCCCTGGTCGCGGCCGCCGCCGCCTTCATGTTGTGGAGCCGCGCACCCGACTACAAGGTGCTCTACACCAACGTCTCGGACCGCGACGGCGGCGCGATCATCGCCTCGCTGGCGCAGATGAACGTGCCCTACAAGTTCGCCGAAGGTGGCGGCGCGATCCTCATCGCCGGCGACAAGGTGCCCGAAGTGCGCCTCAAGCTCGCGGCGCAGGGCCTCCCCAAGGGGGGCGGGGTCGGCTTCGAGCTGATGGACAACCAGAAGTTCGGCACCAGCCAGTTCGCCGAGCAGGTCAACTACCAGCGCGGGCTGGAGGGCGAGCTGGCCCGCTCGATCGAGTCGATCGGCACGGTCGAGTCGGCCCGCGTGCATCTCGCGCTGCCGAAGCCGTCGCTCTTCGTGCGCGAGCAGAAGAAGCCTTCCGCTTCCGTGATACTGAGCCTGCACCGCGGCCGCGGCATCGACGAGGGCCAGGTCAGCGCCATCGTCCACATGATCTCCAGCAGCGTGCCGGAGCTCGACCCCAAGAGCGTGACGGTGGTGGACCAGCGCGGCAACCTGCTGTCGGCCGCCAACGCCGGCGCGCGCGGGCTCGACGTGAGCCAGCTGAAGTACGCGCAGGAGATCGAGCAGGGCTATATCCGCCGCATCGAGGCGATCCTGCAGCCCCTCCTCGGCGCGAGCAATGTGCGCGCCCAGGTCGCGGCCGACATCGACTTCTCGGTGGTCGAGCGCACCGAGGAAAAGTTCGCGCCCAACCAGGACCCGCGCAACGCCGCGGTGCGCAGCCAGCAGTCCAGCGAATCGACCCAGCTCGGCGCCACGCCCCCCGGCGGCGTGCCGGGCGCGCTGTCGAACCAGCCGCCGACGACGCCCAGCGCACCGATCAATGCACCGCGCCCGGCCAACGCACCCGCGAACGGCGCCGCGGCGCCGAGCGCCGCCACCACGACGACGGCGAGCGCCAGCACGGCCCCGGCGGGCCCCAGCAGCTCGCGCAAGGACACGACCACCAACTACGAGCTCGACCGCTCCATCCGCCATGTGCAGCAGGGCGCCGGCGGGATCAAGCGGCTGTCCGTGGCGGTGGTGGTGAACCACGTGGCCGGCACCGACGGCAAGGCACGCGCGCTGACGCCGGCCGAGGTCGACCAGATCCGCAACCTGGTGAAGGAAGCCATGGGCTACAGCCAGGAGCGCGGCGATTCGCTCAACGTGCTCAACAGCGCCTTCGCCCGCGACGGACAGGACGAGCAGCAGGCCGAGCTGCCCCTGTGGAAGGACCCCGCCAACATCGAGCTCGCCAAGAGCATCGGCCTCTACCTGCTGCTCGGCGTACTCGCCCTGTTCGCCTGGTTCGCCGTGTTCCGGCCGCTGCTGCGCAAGCACCTGGCGCCGCCTGCCGCGGCGGCGCCCGAACCGCCACCGGCGTCCGCCACCATCGATCCCGAGGACGAAGCCGGTGCCGCCCAGCTGAGCGCACTCCAGCGCGAAGCCGAACGCCGCCAGGCCGACCTCGACTACGTACAGCAGACCGCCGAGCAGGATCCGCGGCTGGTCGCGACACTGATCAAGCACTGGATGAACCCATGAGCGACGCTGGAACACGCAAGGCCGCCATCCTCCTGATGTCCCTCGGCGAGGACCGCGCCGCCGCCACGCTGCACCACCTGCCCACCACCGAGGTGCAGGCGCTGGGTGCCGCAATGGCCAAGCTGAGCCAGGTGTCCAAGGAAGAGCTGGCGGCCGTTCTCTCCGAGTTCCGGCTCGAGACCGAGCAGCTCTCCGCCCTGCACCTGGGCTCGGGCAGCTACATCCGCGCCGTCCTGCGCAAGGCGCTGGGCGACGACCGCGCCAGCAATCTGCTCGAGGACATCCTGCAGCCCGACGAGCCGCACGGCGGCATCGAGCGGCTCAATGACCTGGAGGCCGGCGAGGTGGTGGAGCTGATCCGCGACGAGCACCCGCAGATCCTCGCCACGCTGCTGGTCCACCTGGACCGCAAGAAGGCCTCCGAGGTGCTGGAGAAGCTGCCGGTGCGACTGCGGCACGACGTGATCATGCGCGTGGCCACCTTCGGTGGCGTGCAGCCCGCCGCCCTGGCCGAACTGACCGACGTGCTGACCGAGATGCTCTCGGGCGAAGGCCTGAAGCGCAGCCGCCTGGGCGGCGTTCGCACGGCGGCCGAGATCGTCAACCTCATGAGCACCGCGCAGGAGGAAGAGGCGATCGCCCACGTGCGCGAACACGACGAGAGCCTCGCACAGCGCATCGTCGACGAGATGTTCGTGTTCGAGAACCTGCTCGACCTGGAGGACCGCTTCGTGCAGCGCCTGCTCAAGGACATCGAATCCGAGTCGCTCATCATCGCCCTCAAGGGCTCCACGCAGGAGCTGCGCGACAAGTTCCTCAAGAACATGTCGCAGCGCGCCGCCGAGACGCTGCGCGAGGACATCGAGCTGCGCGGCCCGGTGCGGGTGTCGCAGGTCGAAGCCGAGCAGAAGGCCATCCTGCAAGTGGTGCGCCGCCTGGCCGATGCCGGCGAGGTCGTGATCGCGGCGCCGGGAACCGATGACTTCGTCTGACATGACGCTCTCCCCCAGGCTTCGCGCACCGCGTCAGATGGCGCCATGGAGTTGTTGACGTGACCCTGTCCAGGAATGCTTCCCTCGGTCCCGGCGCGCGCTTGGCGACGACCTATGCGCCCGCACGAGCTCCCGCCGCGCCCAGGCCCACGGCCAAGCCGGTGCTGTCCGCCTGGCAACGCTGGGAGATGGGCACGCTGGACAGCGAGCACTCCGCGCACGACAACGTGCATTCCCCCGTCGTTCCGCGCGTGGACCCTGAAGCCCTGGCGCGCGACAACGAGCTCTCTCGCCTGCGCCTGCAGGCACGTGCCGAAGGCCGCGCCGAAGGCCACCGCGAAGGCCTGGCGAAGGGCCGCGCCGACGGCCATGCGGAAGGAGTGGCCGCAGGCCTCGCCGCCGCGAGCGCCCACGCCGAACGACTGCTTGCCCTCGCCGCCACGCTGCCGGCCGCGCTGCGCCGCGCGGAGAGCGAACTGGCCGACGCCATCCTCACGCTGGCGCTCGACGTGGCGCGCCAGGTGGTGCACCGCACGCTGCGCGCAGAGCCCGAATGGGTGCTGCCGCTGGTGCAGGACCTGCTGCATGCCGAGCCCGCGCTGCAAGGCGAGCCGCGCCTGCTGCTGCATCCCGACGACGTGGCGCTGGTGAAGAACAGCCTCGGCAACGAGCTGCAGATCGCCGGCTGGCAGGTGCGCCCCGACGACACGCTGGCGCGCGGCGGCTGCCGCGTGCAGTCCGCCAGCGGCGAGATGGATGCCAGCCTGGAAACCCGCTGGAAGAGCGTCACCGCGGCGCTCACCCGCGACATCGACGCCGCGGAGCTCTGATGCCGTCCACCACCGCCAACCCGCATCTGCAATCGTGGCTGGCCGCGCTGACGCAGGCGCGCGTCGACGTCAACCGCACCGCCGCCACGGTCACCCACTCTGGCCGCCTCACGCGGGCCGTCGGCCTCGTGCTGGAGGCCGTGGGCCTGCAGCTGCCCGTGGGCAGCGACTGCCTGATCGAGCTGCCGCCCGGCTATCCGCAGCGCCATGCCGAGGCCGAAGTGGTCGGCTTCGCAGGGGATCGCCTGTTCCTGATGCCGCAGAGCGAGGTGGCCGGTCTCATCCCCGGCGCACGCGTGTTCGCGCGCCCGGGCTCGGCCACGGCCGGCGACGAGGCCCATGGCAAGCGCCTCCCGGTCGGCGAAGGCATGCTCGGGCGCGTGGTCGATGCGGTCGGTCGCCCACTCGACGGCCTGGGCCCACTGGAGATCGCGCGCAAGGTGCCGCTGTCGACGCCGCCCATCAACCCCCTCACCCGCGCGCCCATCGACTCGGTGCTCGACACCGGCGTGCGCGCGATCAACGCCATGCTGACCGTCGGGCGCGGCCAGCGCATGGGCCTGTTCGCCGGCTCCGGCGTGGGCAAGAGCGTGCTGCTCGGCATGATGGCGCGCTACACCAGCGCCGAGGTGATCGTGGTCGGCCTGATCGGCGAGCGCGGCCGCGAGGTCAAGGACTTCATCGAGAACACCTTGGGCGAGGAAGGCCTGGCGCGCGCCGTGGTGGTCGCCGCCCCGGCCGACAACTCGCCGCTGCTGCGCCTGCAGGGCGCGGCCTATGCGACCTGCCTGGCCGAGTACTTCCGCGACCTGGGCAAGGACGTGCTGCTGATCATGGATTCGCTCACCCGCTATGCCATGGCGCAGCGCGAGATCGCACTGGCAGTGGGCGAGCCCCCCGCGACCAAGGGCTACCCGCCTTCGGTCTTTGCCAAGCTGCCGGCGCTGGTGGAGCGCGCGGGCAACGGCGCGCGCGACGCGCAGGGCCGCGGCGGCTCGATCACCGCCTTCTACACCGTGCTCTCGGAAGGCGACGACCAGCAGGACCCGATCGCCGACTCGGCCCGCGCCATTCTCGACGGCCACGTGGTGCTCTCGCGCACGCTGGCCGAGGCCGGGCACTACCCGGCCATCGACATCGAGGCCTCGATCAGCCGCGCCATGACGGCGCTGATCCCGCCTTCGCAATTCGACGCGGTGCGCCGCTTCAAGCAGATGCTGTCGCGCTACCAGCGCAACCGCGACCTGATCAGCGTCGGCGCCTATGCCGCCGGCCACGACCTGCAGCTGGACCAGGCCATCGCCCTGTATCCCAAGCTGGAGGCCTTTCTCCAGCAGGGCATGGACGAGCGCACCGACTACGCGGCGTCGGTGGCGCGCATGGCCGGCTTGTTCGACTAGACCGCACCGACGGATTGGCATCACCATGTCCAAGAAGCTCCCTCTCGACACGCTGCAGGAACTGGCCCGCAAGCAGAAGGAAGAAGCGGCGCGCCGCCTGGGCGCGCTGCAAAGCGCCCAGGTCAGCGCGCACCAGAAGCTGGACCTGCTGCTGCAGTATCGACAGGACTATGCCGGCCAGCTGCAGTTGCTGATGGCGAGTGGCCTGCCCGCCTCGCAGTGGCGCAACTTCAACAACTTTTTGGGCACGCTGGACGGCGCCATCGAGCAGCAGCGCGCCATCGTCAAGCAGGCCGGGATGCGGCTGGAAAGCGGACGCGGCGACTGGCAGCACCAGGCGCGGCGCCTCAACTCCTTCGACACGCTGGCTGACCGCCTGCGCCGCCAGGAGCTCGCCGTGCAGGCCAAGCGCGAGCAGCGCGACAGCGACGAGCGCGCAGCGCGCAAGTTCATCGACCGCGCCGCCGCCCAACCGAATTTCTAGAGGAACCGCCATGCCCACCTTCATTCCCTCCGCCGCCCTCCCGGCGAGCCCGGCGCAAGGGGCCGCCCAGCCCGGCTCGCGCGGTCGCCCTGTCGCGGACGAGGACGCACGCGGCAGCTTCGGCGCCGTGCTGGAGCGCTCGCGCGCCGGCGCCCGCCGCTCGCAGGACGGCGCGGAAGCGGCCAGTGCCGAAGCCACGGCCACGCCGCAGAAGCCGAACCGCTCCACGGGACGGAAGGACGAGCCGCGCTCCGAACTGCTGACCATCGCGCTGTTCGCGCCGCAGGTCCTGGCCGCCGCATCAGCGCCCGCCACGGCGGTCGGCACGGGCAAGGGCACCAGCGGCACTGCGCTGGCCTCGGCCGGCGCGGCCGTGCCGCAGGATGGATCGCTCGCCGCAACGGCCGCGGCCGCATCGACGCACACCGCCGATGCATCGCCCGGCACGGACGAAGGCGCGCACCAGGACGCCAAGGCACCGGCGACCGGTCCCGCCGTGGACACGACCACGACCCGCGGCGCTTCCACCGCACCTTCCGACAAGGGCTTCACACTGCCGGGCGCGCCGGCTACGCCGGCCGCGAGCGGCGATCCCACCGCGCAGACCACGGCCGCTGAATCGACGATGCCGCTGACCAGCGCCCTGCTGCCCGCAAGGTCGACGGCAGCCGGCGGCACCGCCACGGCTTCAGCCGCCAGCGACGCCAAGGCCGTGACCACGCCTTCGCCCGCCGACAGCAGTGTCCCCTCCGTCGAAGCGCAACCCGCCATCCTCGCAGCGACCACAGACGCCGAAAGCGCCGCCCCGCCCGCTGCGCCTGCGGCCGTGCTCGCATCGGCCCCGCCGATGCAGCCTGCGCTGGACCGCGCGCAGCCGGCCGCCAGCCCTGCGCCCGCGCAGGCCCTCGCGCCGCCCGTGGGCAGCGCCGAGTGGGCCCCGGCGCTGGGCCACCAGGTGCTGCGCATGACGGCCGGTGGCCAGCAGGTGGCCGAGCTCAACCTCAACCCGGCCGGTCTCGGTCCGTTGAAGATCACACTCAGCGTCGGCGACAACCAGGCACAGGCCATGTTCGTCTCCGCGCACGAGTCGGTGCGCAAGGCGGTCGAAGCCGCGCTGCCGCACCTGCGCAGCACGCTGGCCGAGCAGGGCATCAGCCTGGGCCAGACCTCGGTCGGCGCCGAGTCGCGCCCCTGGTCCGGTGCGGGCGGTTTTGCCCAGCAGCAGGACCAGCGACAGAACGCGTCCTCGAACGGTACGAACTACCCGGGCACCGGACGCAGCGAAGCGGCAGCCACGCCGCTGCCCGCACGCGCGAGCGCGCCGTCGCGCACCAGCGCCATCGACACCTTCGCCTGAAATGACGTTCCCCCATGCTTGCCCACTTCGTGTGGCCGCCAACCCGGTCTCCGGGGGCAACACCGACGGCCCGGCAAAGCCGCTTCCGTGGTGTTCCTGGAATGGGGTCTTCGGTTTCATGCGTTCCAGGCCAGGCGCTGCCCTGTCGAGACCCGACGAATGCGCAATTTGAGGCCCCTTTCCCCGCTTGATCGGGGCTTCGCTTCGCCGCGTCTCCACCAAGAATAAGACCCTCCCAACGTTGCTTTCCATGGCCACCAGTCCCTCTCTCCCCACCGCCGCGGCGCCCCGATCCTCGAAGCTTTTGATCGGGCTGCTCGCCTTCACCAGCCTGGCCGCCGTGGCCGGCGGCGGCTATGCCCTGAGCCGCAGCAGCCTGTTCGCGCACGAGGCGCCGGCCGCCCAGGCTCCGAAGCCGATCCCCAAGCCGATCTTCGTGACCCTCGAGCCGCTCACCGTCAACGTGCAGTCCGAGGGCCGCAGCCGATTCCTGCACATCGGCATGGCGCTCAAGGTGAACGACGAGCAGGCCAAGGCGCAACTGGTCGAGTTCATGCCCGAACTGCGCAGCCGCCTGCTGCTGCTGCTGTCGAACCGCCAGCCCGACACGCTGCTGTCCACGCAGGACAAGGCCAGGCTGGCCGAGGAGATCCGCACCGAGCTCAACCGGCCGCTCTCCCCCGAAGCCCAGCCGCAGGCGATCGCCGGCGTCTCCTTCAACACCTTCGTGGTGCAGTGACCAGCCCCAGATTCGGACGCACGACCCATGGCCTATGAACAGGTGCTTTCGCAAGACGAAGTCGATGCGCTGCTGTCGGGCGTCACCGGCGGCGCCGTCGACCAGCGCCGCGCGCCCGAGCCCGAGGCCGACGGCCTGCCGCTGTACGACCTCGGCGCGCCCGACCGCGTGGTGCGCGGCCGCATGCACACGCTGGAGGTCATCAACGATCGCTTCGCCCGCAACCTGCGCAGCGCATTGCTGAACTTCATGCGGCGCAGCCCCGACGTCTCGGTCGGCCCGGTGCAGATCCAGCAGTACGGCGAGTTCGTGCGCCACCTGCCGGTGCCGACCAACATCAACATGCTGCACCTGAAGCCGCTGCGCGGCACGGCGCTGTTCGTGTTCGATCCGAAGCTGGTGTTCCTGGTGGTCGACAACCTGTTCGGCAGCGACGGGCGCTACCACGTGCGCGTGGAAGGCCGCGACTTCACGCGCACCGAGCAGCGCATCATCAAGCGCCTGCTCAACCTCAGCCTCCAGTGCTACGGCGATGCCTGGCAGCCGGTGTTCCCGCTGGCATTCGACTACATCCGCGCCGAGATGCACGGCAAGCTCGCCAACATCGTGGCGCCCAACGAGGTGGTGGTCACCACCACGCTGCAGATCGAGTTCGGCCCGGTGGGCGGCTTCCTGCACGTGTGCATTCCCTATTCGATGATCGAGCCGATCCGCGACCTGCTGTCCAACCCGGTGCAGGACGAGATCGAGGTCGACAAGCGCTGGGTCAAGCAGATGAGCCAGCAGATGCAGAGCGCCGACGTGGCGCTTACCGCCGACTTCGTGACCATCGACACCACCATCGGCGAGCTGATGCGCCTGCAGGTCGGCGACGTGCTGCCGATCGAGCTGCCCGAAACCGTGCTCGCGCGCGTCGACGGCGTTCCCGTGATGGAGTGCGGCTACGGCGTCTCCAACGAACGCTACGCGCTGCGCGTGCAACAGATGATCTCCCACCAAGACAGCGATCCGAAGAGCGACCATGACTGACAACACTTCTTCCGGCAGCGACATGGACGACTGGGCCAGCGCCCTGGCCGAGCAGACCGCAGCCTCCGCGCCGACGCCGCAGCCCGCAAGCGCCCCCGCCCCGGCCGCGGCCCCGGCCGGGGCCCAGGTCTTCCAGCCGCTGCAGAACACGGCGGCCAGCGCCGCCGGCACGGTGGACATCGAGCGCATCCTGGACGTGCCGGTGCAGCTGATGGCCGAGATCGGCCGCACGCGCATCACCATCAAGAACCTGCTGCAGCTGTCGCAAGGCTCGGTGGTGGAGCTCGACGGCCTGGCCGGCCAGCCGCTGGACGTGCTGATCAACGGCTACCTGATCGCGCAGGGCGAAGTGGTGGTGGTGAACGACAAGTACGGCATCCGCCTGACCGACATCGTCACGCCCTCCGAGCGCATGCAGAAGCTCAGCCGTTCATGAAGCTTCCCGGTTCTTTCGCGCGCGGCGCGGCCGTGCTGGCAGGCTGCGCGTCCACGTTCTGCGCACATGCGGCCCTGCCCACGGTGCCCGCGCCCGTGGCCGAGACGGCGCCGGCCGTTGGCGCCTCCGGCCTGCTGCAGGCCGGCCTCGGCATGGTGCTGGTGCTGGGCCTGATCTTCCTGTGCGCCTGGCTGGCGCGCCGCTTCGGCCTGCCGCGCTTCGGCGGCAGCGCACTCGTCAAGGTGGTGGGCAGCGCGATGGTCGGCCAGCGCGAACGCGTGGTGGTGGTCGAGGTCGGCGAGACCTGGCTCGTGCTGGGCGTTACCGCGAGCCAGGTCAACGCGCTGCATTCGCTGCCGGCGCAGGCCCTGCCCGCGTCCTCTGCGCCGCCTGCGGCCCTGGGCGGCAGTCCGAAGGCGATGGACCTGTTCGCGCAAAGGCTGCGCGAATCGCTGGGCATCCAGCCGAAGCCGGGCGCCTGATGCCACGCCTTCCTCTTCGCCACCTGCTCCGCCTGCGGCATGCGGGCCTGCTGCTCGTGCTGGCCCTGCCCGCGCTGGCATTCGCACAAGGCCTTCCCGGGCTCACCAGCACGCCCGGCCCGGGCGGCAGCCAGACCTGGTCGCTCAGCGTGCAGACGCTGGTGCTGCTGACCTCGCTGAGCTTCCTGCCGGCGCTGCTGCTGTCGATGACCAGCTTCACGCGCATCCTGATCGTGCTGGGCCTGCTGCGCACGGCACTGGGCACGCAGTCTTCGCCACCCAACCAGATCCTCGTGGGCCTGTCGCTCTTCCTGACCTTCTTCGTGATGGCGCCGGTGTTCGACAAGGTCTACGACGAGGCCTACAAGCCGCTGTCCGAGAACAAGATCAGCACCGAGCGCGCGCTCGAGCGCGGCATCGCTCCCTTCAAGACCTTCATGCTCAAGCAGACGCGCGAGAACGATCTCGCGCTCTTCGCCAAGCTGGCCAAGGTGCCGGCGATGGAAGGGCCGGAGGACGTGCCGCTGCGCATCCTGCTGCCCTCCTTCGTCATCAGCGAGCTGAAGACCGCCTTCCAGATCGGCTTCACCATCTTCATCCCCTTCCTGATCATCGACCTGGTGGTGGCCAGCGTGCTGATGTCGATGGGGATGATGATGGTGCCGCCCGCCTCCATCGCCCTGCCCTTCAAGCTCATGCTCTTCGTCATGGCTGACGGCTGGCAGCTGCTCATCGGCGCGCTGGCCCAAAGCTTCTTCGTCTAGGAATACCGGAATGACACCCGAATCGGTCATGTCCATCGGCAGCCAGGCCATCCACGTCTCGCTGCTGCTCGGCGCGCCGCTGCTGCTGGTGGCGCTGGTCGTGGGCCTGGTCATCAGCATCTTCCAGGCCGCCACGCAGATCAACGAGGCCACGCTGTCCTTCATTCCGAAGCTGCTGGCCGTGTTCGCGGTGCTGGTGATCGCCGGGCCGTGGATGCTGGGCCAGATGCTGGACTACATCCGCACGCTGTTCTCGAGCATCCCCCAACTGGTCGCCTAGCGCTGTCGAGGCATGGGCGGCAGCATCCTTTCCGTCACCTCGGCGGAGCTGAACGGCTGGATGGTGGCCTTCCTCTGGCCCTTCGTGCGCATGCTGGCGCTGGTCGGCACGGCGCCGATCTTCGGCGAGCCCAATGTGCCGCGGCAGCTCAAGGTCGCCATCGCGGCGCTGCTGGCGATTGCGCTGGCGCCCGCGCTGCCGGCGATGCCCCAGGTGCCGGTGGTCTCCATCGGCGGGGTGTGGATCGTGATGCAGCAGGTGCTGATCGGCGCGGCCATCGGCTTCACGATGCGCCTGCTGTTCGCCGCCGTGCTTGCGGCCGGCGAGTACGTGGGCCTGCAGATGGGTCTGTCCTTCGCGTCGTTCTTCGACCCGATGAGCGGCGGCGCCACGATGGTGGTGGCGCGCCTGCTGCACATGCTGGCGATGCTGATCTTCCTTGCGCTCGACGGGCACCTGCTGCTGGTGGCGGCACTGGCCGACAGCTTCCAGGTCCTGCCGATCGCAGACGCACCGCTCGCCGCGCAAGGCTGGCTGCTGCTGGTGCATGGCGGCGCGCAGATCTTCGCGACGGGCTTCATGCTGGCGCTGCCGCTGATCACCGCGCTGCTGACACTGAACCTGGCGATGGGCATCCTGAACCGCGCCTCGCCGCAGTTCAGCATCTTCGCCGTGGGCTTTCCGCTGACGCTGCTGGCGGGGATCGGGATGCTGCAGCTGCTGATGCCGCAGATGGGTGCGTTCCTGGCGCCGCGCTTTGCGGCGGGACTCGGTTCGGTGATGGAGCTGATGCAAGCGCTGCGGCCTTGATGCCGGGCGCGCGAGCCCTGCCACGGTGAGGTCGCGGACGACTGCTCTCCTGATCCATTGAGAGCCCCAGGGCTTGCGGCGCTGCGCGGCGCAGGGCCGATGTGCTAGCGACCGTCCGCCATCTGGTTCAGCGATGGCGACTCCGCGACCGCCTCCACGCTGTCCCCCTTGTTCGCACGCCACCATGCGATCAGCCGATCGAAGTCGCCGTCGAAGACGCGATGCTTGAGCTCCTCGCCGACCATCGAGCAATGCGCGGCGCTGCCGAGGTCGAGCAGGGTGTGGGTCGCGACGCGGTCGCATTCCAGATAGGTGCGCTGCAGCGCCTCGACGCTGACCGAGGCCAGGTGCCGCCGGTCAGGGGCTTGCGCGTGCGCGGGCGCGGGCGATGGCAAAGCCGCCATCAGGGCCAGCGCCGCCGCGGCGGCGCCGAGCATCAGTTGCGATGTTTTCATCGTCACTCCCTTCGGGTGCACGCACCAGCACGTGCAATTCGACTGTAGGGCGCCACAGGCGCGGAGGAATCCCCCGCACGATGGATCTGGAGGGGTCAGTTGAAGAAGAGCAAACCCTTCTCTGGACGTGAAGGTGGTCAGGCTCAACCTTGGAATGCCAGCATCCTGCGGCCGCTACCGGGTAGGCAGCATTGCCGTCCACCCCGGCACGGCGTATCGTCTCCTGCAGGAAGGAGCAGCCGATGCCTTCACGAAAAAGCCTTGCGTCTCATCACGCACGCGGCATGCACCCGATGCCTCCGGGCTTGTTGAGCTATGCCGAAGCGATGGCGCCACCCTCGGATGCGGAGCTCTGCGAACGCGCGGTCCAGGCCATCTGGCTCAGCCTGGACGAGCATGACCTGGTGGAAGAGCAGGCGCGGCGCGATCTGGCGGAGATCCTCGAACCGCTGACCGCGCTTGGCATGGGAGAGCGGGCGCAAAGGCTGATCAAGACGCTGAGGCTGCCGGACCCGATCGATGCGTCCCACCTCTACTGGCTCACCCGGCGGCTGATTACCCTGGTGCCGGAATTGCAAGCCACGGCAAGCGCACTCGCCCGGCAAGCCGGCGACCGGCCTGCACCTCTTGCCTGAGGGGCGGCGGCCCTCGGCGGCCGGCGAAACGGGAGCGCCAGCACAGCGCATCGGGCAAGCGTGCAACCGGAGACCTGCACGGGACGCTACATTTGCGCCAGCACCTCGCCCCCCCGGAAGAGCCGCGCCGCCATGATTCCGAACAGCACCGACCACATCCTCATCGTCGACGACGACCGGGAGATCCGCGAACTGCTGACCACCTACCTGGTCAAGAACGGCCTGCGCGTCGCCGCGGTGCCGACCGGCCGCCACATGCGGGCGGCGCTGGAAGAATCAGGCCCTTTCGACCTGATCATCCTGGACCTGATGTTGCCGGGCGAAGACGGCCTGTCGCTGTGCCGCGACCTGCGCTCGGGCAAGTACAAGGCCACGCCCATCCTGATGCTGACGGCGCGCAACGAAGAAGCCGACCGGATCCTCGGCCTCGAAATGGGAGCCGACGACTACCTGGCCAAGCCGTTCGCCGCACGAGAACTGCTTGCGCGCATACGTGCCGTGCTGCGCCGCACGCGAATGCTGCCGCCGAACATGCGGTCGGCCGATGGGGCCGCCCGGCTGGCCTTCGGCCAATGGCAGGTCGACACCACCGCGCGCCACCTGATCGACGACAGCGGCGTGATGGTGGCCCTGAGCGGCGCCGAGTACCGGCTTCTGCGGGTCTTCCTCGACCATTCCCAGAAAGTGCTGAGCCGCGACCAGTTGCTGAGCCTGACGCAGGGCCGGGAAGCGGAGCTCTTCGAGCGTTCGATCGACCTGCTCGTCAGCAGGCTGCGCCAGCGCCTGCGCGACGATGCGCGCGAGCCCCGCTACATCAAGACCGTGCGCAGCGAGGGCTACGTCTTCGCATCGGCAGTCGAAGCGCAGGACTGAGCGGGCGGCGCGCACTCACCACTTGCCGGCGCTCATCCCGCCATCCACCGGCAGCACGATTCCGGTCGTGAAGGCGGCACCGCTGAGGTACAGCACCGCGTCGACGATCTCCTGCATGGTGCCGATGCGGCCCGCCGGCTGCAGCGTATTGAGGAAACCATGCATGTCCTTCGTGTAGAGCGGCGTGTCGATGATCCCCGGCGCGACGGCGGTCACCTGGACGTTGTGCGGCGCGAGTTCCAGGGCGAGCGCCTTGGTGGCCTGGTTGATGCCGCCCTTGATCAGCACGGGCAGCAATGCCGGCACGCCCTGGTTGGGCGCGAGCGCGATGCTCGCGGTGATGCTGATGATGTGGCCGGCCTTGCGCTCGACCATGTGACGGGCTGCGGCCTGCGATGCGTAGACGAAGCCCTTCAGGTTGGTGTTGACCAGGGCTTCGAGGTCCTCCTGCGTGTAGTCGACGAAGGGCTTGGCGTTGAAGATGCCGGCGTTGTTGACGAGCACATCCACCTGCCCGAAGCGCTCGACGGCCTGCCGGACCAGCATGGCGCCGACAGCCGCATCGGCGATGTCGCCGGGGACGCCCAGGAACTTGTCGGGCGAACCGAGCGATGCGGCGGCCTCTCGCAGGCGTTCGGCGGTCCGGGCGTTGCCGACGACGTTGTCGCCGCGCTCGAGGAAAGCGGCGGCCAGCGCCAGGCCGATGCCGCTCGAGGCGCCGGTGATGACGACGGTCTTGGGTTGGGTCTTCATGTTGACTTCCTTTCGGTGGTGGAGGTGAGCGGGGCTTGTGTCGCCAGCCCCTGAGAGGTACTCTATTTCTCGCCATGACGTTAATAAAGACAGCCCATACCAATTCAGTACTTACATCATGTAAGCCATGAAACGCCAGTTCGATGACTTGATGCTGGGAAGCCTGGAGCTGTTCTGCCTGGCCGCGGAGCATGGCGGGTTCACCGCCGCCGCCAACATCGCGGGCCTGACGCCTGCCGCCGTCAGCAGGACAGTCGCCCGGCTCGAGGAACGACTCGGCGTTCGCCTTTTTCTACGCACCACGCGGCAGATCCGCCTGAGCGATGCGGGCCAGGCCTACTACGAGCAATGCCGCCAGGCGCTTCACCAGCTGGTGGAGGCCGAGCGCGAGGCCAGCGGCCAGCAAGTCACGCCGAGCGGGCTGTTGCGCATCAGCGCGCCGACCACGTATGGGCACTTCCGATTGCTGCCGCTGCTGCCGGCGTTCAGGGCGCGCTATCCCGACATCCGCGTCGAGGTTCACGTCAGCAACCGCAACATCGACTTCGCTGCGGAGGGCTATGACCTGGCGGTGCGGGTCCGTGCGCCCGGCGACTCGAGCCTGATCGCACGCCGGCTCGAAGACGCCGAGCTCGTGCTGGTCGCTGCACCGGAGTACCTGACCCGCCGCGGAGAACCTCGAACCCTCGACGACCTGGCCGCTCACGAATGCATCCAGTTCGAACTGCCGAGCAGCGGCCGGACCATCCCATGGCTGTTTCGCCGGGACGGGCAGGACGTGGAGATGTCCACGTCCGGCGGCTACGCCTGCTCCGACGATGTTCTTGGTGGCGTCACGCTGGCCCGCCACGGCGCGGGCATCTTCCAGGCCTATCGATTCGTCGTCGAGGAAGACCTGCGCCAGGGACGGTTGGTCGAGGTGCTCGCGCGTTTTGGCGGGCGAAGCCGCCCCTACAACCTCCTCTATCCGCAGCTGCGCTTCGTGCCGTTGCGCGTGCGCACCTTCGTGGACTTCCTGGTGAGCCGCGAGACAGGTTGAAGCCGTGGGCGCGAAGACTTCCGGGTGGCGCCATCCGGTGTGTCGGACGCTGGAGAGGCCGCATTCCAACCAGGAAGCGGGTACCAGGCCTGAGCCAGTCTGTTTGGACTGAGCCGTTGGTATCCGCCGATTTCGCCAGTTTGATCACACCGGGGATCGGAACACTCGGGTCAAACTACTTGCATGCCCAAAGCATTGTCTCTATTACTTTTTGCCCTCGGCACGTCATGGCTCGTCCATGCCTTCGGTTTCGGGATGCTCGTCGCGGCCGGCGCACTCGCTGTGGCCGCCCTCGTGTTGTCAGCGGGCCGGGCTCCCACGCCTGACGACACGACCCAGTGGACTGAGTTGTAGAGCCAGGACCGCGAGCGACCTTCGTCCGCTGCGTTGTGAAACGTAGTGTGTCGAGTTCTCGCGGCGATACAGAGGTGTACCGGTTTCGCCCCGATCGAGGGCGACAGGGTTGAAGATCCGGGCGTTCCTTCAACAACGCCGGGTCATCATGAACATCCGCTTCAGTGCCTCCCTCTTCGCCGTGGCCCTCGTGGCCTCGTTGGCAGCCCTGACCTTTGCCGGCCCCCCACAGGGCGGCAGCATGACCGTTGCTGCCCGGCAGCCGGCACCCGAGTTCCGGGACATCGAGAAGTGGCTCAACTCCCAGCCCTTGAAGATGGAAGCGCTGCGCGGCAAGGTGGTCCTGGTCGACTTCTGGACCTACACCTGCATCAACTGCCTGAACCATCTTCCCTACGTGAAGGACTGGCATGCGAGGTACAAGGACAGCGGCCTGGTCGTGGTCGGCGTGCATACGCCCGAGTTTGCGTACGAGAAGTCCACGAAGAACGTGCAGAAGGCCATCGAGCGGCTGGAGATCACCCATGCAGTCGCGCAGGACAACAACTATGCAACCTGGAAGGCCTTCGGCAACCAGTACTGGCCTGCCGTCTACCTGATCGACAAGCAGGGCCGCATCGTCTACTCGCATTTCGGCGAGGGCAGCTACGCAGCTACCGAAAAGAAGATCCAGGCCCTTCTGGCAGAGGGACCATGACGCCTCGCTCCCTGTTCGCGCGGGTGACGCTCATCATCGTGGTGGGTCTCGCGATCGCGCAGCTGCTGACCTTCGCGGCCATCCGCTACGAGCGCGGCATGGCGCTTCGCGAGCTGATGATGACCGGCATCGAGCGCGACATTGCGAGCTCGATCGCCATGCTGGACCACCTGCCCGCAGCCGAGCGCGAGGCCTGGCTGGGACGGCTGGAGCGGCGCAACTACCGCTTCATGCTGGGCGGCGGCGTCACCGGCCCGCAGCCTGCTTCGCAGCAGTCGCAGGAATTCGCCGCGGCCATCGTCACGGCGCTGCGGCCCTTCGAAGTGGTGAAGGTGGCGCAGTCCACCGGGGACGACGTCCGCATCGAGGTCAGGCTGACGGATGGCAGCCCGGTGGTCGTCGATGCGCGCCGGGTCGGCATGCCGGTGTCGAACTGGGTCGTGTGGGTGCTGCTGCTGCAGCTCGCGGTGCTCGGCACTTGCGCGTGGTTCGCGGTGCGCCTGGTCACGCGGCCGCTGGCCCGCCTGGCGCAGGCCGCGGACGAGCTCGGGCCCGACCTGAAGGGCCGGATGCTCGCGGAGGAAGGCCCATCCGAAGTGGCGCATGCGGCGCGCGCGTTCAACGCCATGCAGCGCCGCATCGCCGGCTACATGGCCGAGCGCGTGGAAATCCTGGCTGCCATCTCCCACGATCTGCAGACGCCCATTACCCGGATGCGGCTGCGCACCGAGATGATGGACAACGAGAAGGATCAGCTGAAGTTCCGCCAGGACCTCGACGCCATGAACGCGCTGGTCACGGAAGGTGTCACCTATGCGAAGACCTTGCACGGCGCCACGGAGCCGCCGTGCCGCGTCGACGCCGACGCGCTGCTCGAGAGCATGGTCGCCGACTACCAGGACTCGGGCCAGCCAGTGCATCTTGAAGGTCGGATCGGCGGCCCCGTCGTGACGCGTCCGAATGCGTTGCGCCGCATCTTGGCGAACCTGGTCGACAACGCGCTGAAGTTCGCGAGCGACGTGCGCATGGAGGTGCGCGTCGGTGCGGACCGGCTCGTCATCGCCATCACCGACAACGGGCCGGGCATTCCCCACGATCAGCTCGAGGCCGTGCTCAAGCCCTTCTACCGGGTCGAAGGCTCTCGCAACCGGAGCACCGGGGGAACAGGACTTGGCCTGGCCATCGCACACCAGCTTGCCATCGCGATGGGCGCGGAGCTGAGCTTGCACAACCGCGACGGGGGCGGGCTGGAGGCCCGCGTTGCCATGCCACTCCAACGGGACCCCGCATCATGATCATTCTTGCGATTGCCTTTCTCGGGGGCGTCCTCACCATCCTGAGCCCGTGCATCCTGCCGGTGCTTCCCTTCGTGTTCGCACGCGCCGACCGCCCGTTCCGTTCGCACGGACTGCCGATGCTGTCGGGGATGGCGCTTGCCTTCACCGGCATTGCCACACTGGCCGCAGTGGGTGGCAGCTGGGTTGTCGAGCTCAACGAATACGGACGCTACGCGGCCATGGCCCTGCTCGCCGTGTTCGGCCTGACACTGCTGTTGCCCGCGTGGGCCGACCGCATGAGCAGGCCCCTCGTTGCGCTCGGCATGCGGCTGTCCCAGACCGAAGCGGGGTCTCCATCCGCGCGCCCGCCGGTCCTGTCGCCGCTCCTGCTCGGCATCGGCACAGGTCTGCTGTGGGCGCCCTGCGCAGGACCGATCCTCGGGCTGATCCTGACGGGGGCCGCGCTCAACGGCGCCAGCGCCGGCACCTCGTTGCTGCTGCTGGCGTACGCCGCGGGCGCGTGCACCTCGCTTGCCGCCGCGCTGTTGTTCGGCGGGCGCGTGTTCTCGGCACTCAAGGGATCGCTGCGGACCGGCGAATGGGTCCGGCATGCCGCCGGTGCGGCAGTCCTGGTCGGCGTCGGCGCGATCGCGCTCGGCCTCGACACGGGCCTGCTCAGCCAGCTCTCGTTCGCGACCACCTCGGAGCTGGAAAAGACGCTGCTGGAGAAGATCGAGCATCGGCCAGCGCCGCCGTCCCTCCCACGCCCGGGCGCCGGCATCGACGAGCCCGCCATGCTGCCGACCGCGGCGCGCGAACCGGCCCCGGCACGCGTGCTTGGAACGGAAGGCCACTTCCCTCCCCTGGCGGGCGCAACCGAATGGATCAACTCCGATCCGCTCACACCCGAAGGCCTGCGCGGCAAGGTCGTGCTGGTGGACTTCTGGACCTACTCGTGCATCAACTGCCTGCGCACGCTGCCCTACCTCCGCGCATGGGCCGACAAGTACAAGGACGCAGGACTGGTGGTGCTCGGCGTGCATGCGCCCGAGTTCGCCTTCGAGAAGCGCTCTTCCAACGTGCGCAAGGCCACGAAGGACCTCGGCATCGGGTTCCCGGTTGCCGTCGACAACGACTTTGCCATCTGGCGCGGATTCGGCAACCGGGCCTGGCCGGCCTTCTACTTCATCGATGCGCTGGGGCGCATACGTCACCACCAGTTCGGGGAAAACCAGTACGAGGAGGCGGAGCAGGTCATCCAGCAATTGCTGCAGGAGGCGGGGCGGGCCCAGGTGCCATCCGGGCGGGTCGCGCCGCAGGGCCTGGGCGTCCAGGCCGCGGCGGCGTCCATCGCTGCAGCATCGGAGGAGACCTACCTGGGCTACGAGCGCGGCCACAACTTTGCGTCGCCGGGCGGCGTGGCGCGCGATCGCGCAAACGAGTACCAAGGCCCCGCTTCCTTGCCGACGAACCAATGGGCGCTGGCAGGCGACTGGACGGTCGAGCGCGAGCGCGCGGTGCTGAACCGCGTCGATGGACGCATCGCCTATCGCTTTCATGCGCGCGACCTGCACCTGGTGCTCGGCCCCTCGGCTGACGGCACGCCGGTGCGATTCAAGGTGCTGCTGGACGGCAAGGCGCCGCTGGCGGACCATGGCTTCGACGTCGACGCACAGGGCAACGGGGTCATCGACGGGCAACGGCTTTACCAGCTGGTTCGACAAGCGGACGGGAAGGAGCGCTTGTTCGAGATCGAGTTCATGGACCCGGGAGTGCAGGCCTACGCGTTCACTTTCGGGTGAGCCACTACACTCCCTACCCCTTTTTGCCGCAGCCACCCCGCCATGAAGAAGAACGCCGCCTCCGCCTGGCTCCGGCCGGCCCTCGACTACATTCCGGCCTGGCTCGCCTTCCAGCTCGAACGGCACCAGCAGGTCGGCTGCAGCGTGGCGATTGCGCAGGGCCAGGAACTCGTCGCGGAGTTCGCGCTAGGCGCGGCCGACCTGGGTACCGGCGAGTCGCTCACGCCGCGGCATCGCTTCCGCATCGCCTCGCACTCCAAGACCTTCACCGCCAGTGGTGTCATGCTGCTGCGCGAGCAGGGCAAGCTCGGCCTCGACGATCCGATCGGCCGCCATGTGGGCGGCCTGCACAAGGAACTCGCCAAGGCGCGCATCGGCGAGCTCCTGTCCCATGGTGCCGGCGTCGTGCGCGACGGCGCCGACAGCGGGCAGTTCCTCGACCGGCGGCCCTTCCTGTCGCGCGCCGAGTTGCGAGCGGAACTGGCGAAGAAGCAGCCGCTCGCGCCCGGCCTTCAGCTCAAGTACTCCAACCATGGCTACGGGCTGCTGGGGCTGATGATCGAGGAGATCACCAGTACCGAGTACACGGCCTGGATCGCCCGCCACGTCGTCAAGGCAGCCGGCCTGCGCGAGACGGTGCCCGACATGCCGCAGCTGCCTCGATCGGCCCCGCTGGCGAAGGGCCACAGCACCGAGTTCCCGTTCGGGCAGCGCCTGATTGTTCCGGGCGACAACGTGTGCGACGCCATCGGGCCGGCCGGGGGTTTCGTCTCGACCGCGGCGGACGTGGCCCGCTTCTTCGCGCAGCTCGCGCCCGAGAGCAGGAAGAGCATCCTCTCGCCCGCCAGCCGGCGCGAGATGATGCATCGCCGCTGGCGCGACCCCTGCAGCATGCAGGAATCGCACTACGGCTACGGGACCATGATGAGCGGCCCCGGGCCAAAGGAGTGGTATGGACACACCGGCGGCCTGCAGGGCTTCGTTTCGCGCACGGCACGTTTCCCGGAGTCGGGCTTCACGATCACCGTGCTGTGCAACGCGCAGGATGGTTGGTCCTACGCGTGGGTCGACGGCATCCAGAGCATTCTTTCGGCATTCAAGCGGCACGGCGCGCCGGGCCGCAAGCAGGCGGCCTGGAATGGCCGCTGGTGGAGCATGTGGGGTGCCAGCGATCTGGTCGCCATGGGCCAGGTGGTCTGCCATGTCGCGCCGGCGATGAGCGTGCCCTTCGATGGCGCGACGACGGAGTTCGACGTCTCGGGCAAGGACAGCGGCGTCATTGCCAGGACCTCCGGGTACAACAGCCCTGGCCAATCGATCCGACTGGTGCGCGATCGCAAGGGCAATCCGGCCGGGCTGTGGGTGGGTGGCACCCAGCTGTTGCCCAAGGAAGCCATGATGGCCGAGGCCCGGCAGCGCTATCGCAAGGCTGCGGCCTCATGACCAGGGCAAGCCGGCGTCGAGCCGGCCTGTGTGCCTGAGCTTCTCAGGCGGCGACGAAGCTGAGCCGCGCCTCGTGCGCGAGCGCATCGCGGACGATGGGCCGGGCATCGTCGTCGACGAAGTCGAAGAGCGCATCGGAAATCTCGTCTTCCTCGAGCCCGAAGAGGATCTCGATGGCATCCTGCTGGGCTTCCGAGAATGTGCCGGCGCGGACCAGCTCGTTGAACTTCGCGGCGGTCTCCTTCGGTGCCAGCTGGCGCAGCTCGAGCAACTCGAGCACCAGCTCGATCTGCGACGGGGTCAGGGGCTGGGGGGCGGCAGAACGCTTCATGACGTGGGATCCTTTCGGTGGAGCTCGGGACTTCTTCCTTTGCTGTGGAATCAGTCTCTGGGCCGATCCTTAAGGGTCGCTGAAGCTTGCGTAAAGAACGATTGCTGGTCGTGAAAACTATGTGAAGGCGTGAGGAAAGTCTCGTGCTGCAGTTGGGGCACAGCAACGAGGCCGCACGCATTCGGCTCTTCACCAAGAGCCAACATCCGAACCGCCAAGCCGTGCTTTCCCATCATGGGGTGACTATCGCGCGAAGGCTCGGCGCCGCCTACACACTCATTCACATACCGGCCTATGCTCGCCGCCATGAACCCCCACACAATCGCAACGTGGTACTCCATCTTCTGGGGGGCTGATGAGGCTACAGTCAATTTCATTGGGCGTTCAATCAGCCCTTTACGTGCTCATGGCCGGCACTGCATGCGCAGCGCCAGCATCCGTGGAAGTGCTCAAGCAAATGCCGCCCAAGGGTAGCGTGCGCCAGGGAGACGTGGTCTACGTCGACGATGGCCGCTGCCCGGCGGGCGAGGTGACAAGGATTACCGGGGGCAACCAGCAGACAGGGGTTGCCCGGCAGGTCGAATGCGTGAAGAGACCTCCTTCGGCCGGGGTGCCGAAGAGCTGACAGTTTGCATACCCGTCTTTGCTCTGTTCGCCTACACCCGAGCCGGGCCGCCGTGCGCAGCTTCTGGGTTTGACTTTCTTCCGGAGGTATACGTGGAAATCCACATCAACACAGGCAACGGCATGGAAAACCGCGAATCGCTCGAGCGGTGGGCGGACCAGGAGATTCGCGAGAGCCTCTCGCGGTACGCGCAAGACATCAGGCGCGCGGAGGTGCACCTGTCCGATGTCAACAGCGACAAGGGCGGAGCGGATGACAAGCGTTGCCTGATCGAGGTGCACCTGCCACAGCACCCGCCCATCGCCGTGTCGCATCAGGCCCCTTCACTGGATGCGGCGTTCCGAGGAGCCGAGCCAAAGGCGCTGCGGGCCCTCGAGAGCGTGCTCGGCAAAGCGAAGAAGCATCGCGACCGCACCACGATCCGCAACGACCCCGAAATCATCTAGCCACCGGAAATGATGTGCCGCAAGCCTCCCGGGCATGCGGTTTGCCCCCCCTTCCGTACTTTCGTCATCTCACCACTTTCATCGGGAGTGAACGCCATGGCACACCCAGACCCCCAGCGGCAAGGCAGCGAGAAGGACCAGCGCCGCCACGCAGGCACGACGAGCGAGGCATCCGACCTCGGGATGCAAGACAAGTCGCAGGGCAAATCCGGCACCGCGTCGACGGAGCGAAAGGCTCCGGACGACCCATCGCGCGCGCCGGAAAGCGGCGACAAGCCCGAAGCGGAAGCGCAAGGCTGAACGCGCGTGCAGCAGCACACGCGAAGGTCTGCGCAGTTTCAAGGGCTGGCGGCATAGGGCGCACCGCCGTCGCCCAGACACGTCTCGAGATCCAGGAGAGCCGAACTCCCGTTTGACACGCACGCATCGACCACCTACAGTTGAACGACTGTTTAAACCAGTTGGTGAATCGATGATGCCTGATGCTGCCGCCCGCCGGTCTCGATCTGTCGCCTCGAAGCTTCACGACGGTGACGCGACGCACACACGGGAGCGCATCCTCGATGCGGCGTTCAGGCGTCTGGTGTCCGAAGGCTACGCAGCGTTGAGCGTGCGCGAGATCGCGAAGGACGCCGGCGTCAACCACGCGTTGATCAACTACCACTTCCGCAGCAAGGACCAGTTGGTCATCGATGTGCTCGATGCCGCCAACCAGCGGCTGCTGGCACGACAAGCATCGATGTACGCGGGCGACGCCGGCTTTGCGCAGAAATGGGCCAGCGCGCGGCGCTTCTACCAGGACGACCTGAAATCGGGATTCGTGCGCTTGCAAGCGGAGCTGTGGGCGGCCAGCCTGTCGAACGCCGGTCTGCGCGAGAAGTTCCTGCCGCGGCTGCTGGCCTGGAAGGAGCTCGTGCTGGGCGCAGTGCGCGAGGCGCTTGCAGGCCTGGAGGCCGACGGCACGAAGCTGCCGCCCCCGTTCACGCCCGAAGTCATTGCCTGCTGGATCTCGGAGTTCTGGCTCGGCATGGAATTCGCCGACCTGCTGGGCGTGAAGGAAGAGCAGGCCCAGCACCGCGCGGCGCTGGATGCCGTGCAGTGGCTGCTCGAATCGCTGGACGCCAAGGCCGCGGCCCGCAACGCCCAAGTGCCCGCGGCGCGCGACCGGAGCCCGCAATGAGCACGGCCGACCGCAAGGGCGGCAAGCTGCCGGAGCGCCTGGCGCGCATCGCAGGCGCGCTGCCCGAGCCGGGTGCGCTGCCGGATGCCGCTTCTTCGCCTTACGAAACCGTGCAGCCGGTACAAGAGGGGTTCATCGAGCGCGATGGCGTCAAGGTCTGGTATGCAACCTGGGGCGAGAGCGGCCCGTGGATCGCATTTGCACCACCGTTCCAGATCGTGCACAGCCAGATGCTCAAGGGCACGGTGCCTTACCTGTCGCGGCACTTCCGCGTCATCACGATCGACGGCCGCGGCAACGGGCGCTCCGACCGGCCGGTCGGGCAGGAGGCCTACAGCTTCGATCACTTCTATGGCGATTTCGTCGCCGTCCTCGATGCGGTGGGCGCCGAACGCGTGGCGCTGGTCGGCATCTCGGCCGCGGCCATGACGGTGCTGCGGCTGGCGGCCGAACAGCCGCAGCGCGTGACGCACCTGGTCACGGCCGGCGGATTTGCCGAGTCGCTGCTGCAAGACCCCAGGCTTGTGCAACGTGTGGCCATGGAAAGCGAGTTGCTGCGCGGCGACTGGCCCGCCTACGTCGACTGGTTCATGGCCACCATCTTCAGCGAAGCGCACTCGACCAAGCCGTACGAAGACGGCGCGCACTACGCCTGGGCCACGCGCACCGATTGGCTGGCCTGGTGCCGAAACGCCTGGCTGGACAACGATGTGCGGGACCTGGCGCGACGCGTGGCCTGCCCCATGCTGGTGATCCATGGCGACGAGGATGGGCGCGTTCCGTACGCCAAAGGCCGGGAGATCCATGCGCTGGTGGCAGGCTCCGAGTTCCTCACCATTGCGGGCGGCGGCCATGTGACGGCGGCACGCGACCCCGTGGTCTTCAACCGCACCTTGCGAGAGTTCATGGGCGGCAGGCGGCGCGAGCGCACCTGGACGCGCGCCATGAAGCGCCCTCGCCGCGCGCTGTTCATCTCCAGCCCCATCGGCCTGGGCCACGTGCAGCGCGACCTGGCCATCGCGCGCGAGCTGCGCAAGCTGCAGCCGGACCTGTCGATCGACTGGTTTACCACCGACCCCGCTGCGAGCTACCTCGAGCGCGAGGGCGAACACCTGCACCCGATCACCCGGCGCCTGGCCAACGAGAGCCGCCACTTCGAACGCGTGGCCGGCGAGCATGACCTGTCGGCCTTCTTTGCGCTGCGCACCATGGACGAGGTCATGAGCCACAACTTCATGACCTTCGTGGACCTGGTGGAGGCCGAGCACTACGACATCGTCATCGGCGACGAGGCGTGGGAGGTGGACTACCACTACCACGAGAACCCGGAGCTCAAGCGCCAACCGTATGTCTTTCTCACCGACTTCGTCGGCTGCCTGCCCATGGAGGAAGGCAACGAGCGCGAAGCCTTGCTGTGCGCCGATCGCAACGCAGACGACATCGAACACGTGGCGCGCTATCCATACCTGCGCGACGCGGCCATCTTCGTCGGCAACCGTGAAGACGTGACCGAGCAGCCCTTCGGGCCCGGCATGCCGGCCATCCGCGACTGGACCGATCGCAACTTCTGCTACTGCGGCTATTGCCTGCCTTTCGATCCGCGTGCACTGGCCGATATCGAACGCTTGCGCGCGCAGCATGGCTACCGCAGCGACGAGAAGATCGCCATTGCAGCGGTGGGCGGCACGTCCACCGGCCGGCACCTGCTGCAGCGCATCGCGCAAGCGTTCCCGCGCATGAAGCGCGAACTGCCCGAACTGCGCCTGATCCTGGTCACGGGCCCCCGGCTGTCCACCGACGAGTTCGAAGCCCAGCCCGGGCTGGAGCTGCGGTCGATGTGCACAACCTTTTCGAGCACCTGGCTTGCTGCGACCTGGCTCTGGTGCAGGGCGGGCTGTCGACCACGATGGAACTGGTGGCCACGCGCCGCCCCTTCCTGAGCTTTCCGCTCCAGCGCCATTTCGAACAGTGCGTGCACGTGCGCCAGCGCCTGGCCAACTACGCCGCCGACCGATCGATGGACTACGCGGCAACGCTGGACCCGGACGCCCTCGCCCGGCGTGCGCTTGCCGCGATGCATGAGCCTGTGCGCTACCGCCCGGTAGAAACCGACGGAGCCACGCGGGCCGCCGTGCGCATTGCCCAAGTGCTCGAGAACCGCGGGTGGGCACGATGAAGCCGCGCAAGCCGCACGGCTGCGAAGTGCCGTAGCGCCCGCGGCGGCGGACCCACAGCGGGCCAATTCTTTCGATGGAGCGCAGCACCTTCGTGCTGGCAGCGAGCGCGGCGCTGGCCCTGCTGCTGTGGCAGTGGCGGCCCATTGCCGAACCTGTCATCTGGAGGGTCGACGATCCCGTTGCGCGCATCGCCTTGCAAGGCGTGTTCTGGATGGGCTGGGGCGTGCTCCTCATCAGCACCTTCCTCATCAACCACTTCGAGCTCTTCGGCTTGCGGCAGGTGTGGGCGAACCTGCGTGGACACGCGCTGCCGGCGGCGGACTTTCGCACGCCGCTGTTCTACCGCCATGTGCGGCACCCGATCTATGTCGGCTTCATCCTGGCCTTCTGGGCGGCGCCGACCCTGACGGCGGGCCACCTGCTGTTTGCCGCGGCTTCTACCGGCTACATCCTGATCGGCATCTGGTTCGAGGAGCGCGACTTCGTCGAACAGTTCGGCCAGCGCTACCAGGCGTACCGGCAGCAGGTCGGCATGTTGTTGCCCCGGTTCGGCGCGCGCGGCCGCAAGAGCCCCGGCCAGCCTTGACCGGGTGTGCGCGCAGTGGCGGTCAGCGCAGCGTTGTGCCTGGCGCCTGCCTCTGCAGCGCGCTTGCCGTGCGTCTTGCCTGCGTCTAGAGGGCGGGCGGGATTCGCACCCCGATCGGATTCGCCGCTTCGTACGCCTCCTGGCAGCTCACGCAGCGGTCGCTGAAGGGCAGGACTTCCAGGCGCTCAACGGGAATGTCCGCCCCGCAGTCGACGCAGCTACCGTAGGTGCCGAGGTCCATTCGCTCGCGCGCATCCGCGATCTGGCGCAGTTCCATCTGGTCACGCTCCTTCTCCGCATGGCGCACTGCGCCGCGGATCAGCTCCTCGCCCTGCTCGCCGAGGTCTCCGACGTTATGAGGTGCGGCGCGGCTGGGCGCTTCCTCGGCTTCTTCGTTCATGCCTCTCACCTGCGCGCCGAGTTCAGCCTCGCGGGCGTCCAACCTGGCTCGAAGGATGTCGAGCTCTTCGCTGCTCAATCCAGTCATCTGGGATCTCCCTGTGCTATGGGCAAATGGGCTAAATGGGGCAATCCGGGTGCCGGGGCGGCCAAGGAGCCCTGCCCGGCGACCTGTCCCAGACCCATTTCGCCTCCCGGATGGGGCCTGCCCGGAGGTGGTCTGTTTCGTGCTGGTGAGCTTCCCCTGCGCAACTTGGATCAGCCCCCGAAAAGGGCGCAACCCAAAAGCCGGTCAATGGAGATGAATCACATGAGCAATAGCCCGACACTCAGGGATCCGAAGTCGGACCTGCCCTTCTCGTTCACCTATCGCGGTTTCGAGTTCTTCTGCAGCGTGGAGCCGATGGAAAGCGGTATTTTTCGGCCGGTCGTGGTTCTGCGCAGCGGCCCCTACGGCGTGCCGGACTCGACACTGCCGGCAGACACGGATGAAGTGGGCTATGCAACGAAGCAGGAGGCACTTCGGCATGCAGAACAGCAGGCGATGCGATGGGTGCACGACCGCACCGGCACTGGCCAGACCCAGTTCTGACGCAAACGATGCGGCAATTTCTGCCGGCAGTCTCGTCCAGGGGCACGACCTTCAAGAAGGCAGGACGCCCGCGCGGGACATCAACTTCAGACCCTGTCTGACAAGAAACCGGGCTTGGCTATACGACAAGAGCACTACTTGTGTGAATGTTTCCCACGCAGCGGCCTTGATCGGAGAAGAAGAATGTCACGGTTAGCCAATCGCCTGAAGAGATCAGCCGCATGGCGCAAGTGCCGGTCAACACCCGCGCCTCGGCACGCGAGCGCATCCAGCGAGGACGCCTGCGCCAGGAAAGAACGAGAGCGCATCGATCTCGCCACGGCGGCTCGCGCGAGGCGAGCGGTTCAGTCGCGCATCGTCGATGCGTTCCGAAGCCATGTGCACGGCGCCGGAGCCGGCCCCACGGACGAGGATCTCCAGGCGTTTGCCAAGCTGGCGGTTGCAGAGCAGCGGCTTAGGCGCCGGCTCTCCGTGAACAAGTCGGTTGACAAGGAGAGCCGCCGTGAACTCTAGCTGCAAGCCATGACCGAGGCGGCCCGCCAACCTCGGTCGGACATGAGCGAGCCCGTGAAGGGCGCGCCGACCTTGGCTCGGGTGGCCGAAGTCGCAGCGAACGAGCCGCGGGAAGCGTTGAAACCAGGGGCAGCCACAGCCCCGGCCCAGCCCAATTGGACAGACTGGGAGGCACCAGGACCGGCGATTCAGCCGCAGCACCTGACCCGCGTCTGCAGCCAGTGCCAGACCCTCAACAGGGACACGGCTCGGTATTGCCGGCATTGCGCCGCGAAGCTTCTGCCGACCGGCGGCGAATCGACCGAGGCGCGCACGCATGACACGCCTGTGCACCAGGGATCGGCCGGGTCGCTGGATTCATGGCCCCCGGTGCGCGCCCAGCGCGGGAGCAAGACGCCGCGGCGCGTGTTGGGAGTTCCGGTGCCCACGGGCGTCGATGTGTCGATCGTGTGGCTGTTGATCATCCTGGCGCTGCTGCATGTCGCCTTCGTGATCTGGTATCTCGGCCGTCCAGCCAGGCAGGGCCCTCCACTCACCGGTCCGGCCTCGATCGCCACGAGCCCGAGTGCGCCACCGGAGCGAATGGACGCAGCGGCGGTGCCGCCGCCGGCCGAGCCTGCGCCTTCGACGACGCAAGCCCAGAGCGAACCCGCGCCGACGACCAACGAAGCCAGGATAGAACCCGCGCCGACGACGAATGAAGCCAGGGTAGAACCCGCGCCTTTGCCGACTCAAGAAGCCCAGCTGGCGCCAGCACCGACAGCGCCTGCTGCACAGGACGAAGTCAGCCCGCCTGAGCACGCCACTGCTGCCGTGACAGAACCGATGCGTGCGGCACCCGCGCGCAATTTCACCCGATCCGGCGCTGCAGGCGGCCTTGCGCGGACCGACAGGCTTGCAAAATTCTCCGAGCGCTCCAGGGTCGCCGAGGAACCCAGAGCGACCGAAGCACGGAAGGTCGCTGCGCCTGCAAGAACGGACGAAGTCAAGGCGAACGAAGCTCCCAAGGGCAATGCTTCACCGGCTTCGGCCCAGCCGTCGCTGGTTCCCCCCGGGACGCCCCCCCGCGCGAGCGAGCCGCGTTCCATTCCGATGCAGAGCACCCCCTACCAGACCGCTGCACGCAGGCCGCCGGTGGCTCCTTTGCCTTGTGACAGGTACAACCCGTTCGGCGAAGCACCATGCGTGAACCCTGCGCCAGCGACCCGGGTGGCACAACCACGCGGGCCGGTGACTGACCCACGTTCGACGGGTACTGGTGCGCCGTCCAAAGGCGCTGGGAATCGCGGCCTCAGTTGGCTCTTTGCCGGTGGCGACGGGTCTGGCGGCGGCGGTCCTGGTGGTGGTGCTGCCGGCGGAGGCGCCGGCGCCGGCGGTGCTGGTGCTGGTGCTGGTGCTGGTGCTGGTGCTGGTGGTGGCGCCGGCGGTGCTGGTGCTGGCGCCGGAGGTGCTGGTGCTGGCGCCGGAGGTGCTGGTGGTGGCGCCGGGGGTGCTGGTGGTGGCGCCGGCGGCGGCGGCGCTGGCGCTGGCGCTGGTGGTGCTGGCGGCGGAGGTCCTGGTGGCGGCGCAGGTGGTGGTGCCGGCGGCGGAGGTCCTGGTGGCGGCGCAGGTGGTGGGTCCGGTGGTGGGGGCGCCGGCGGTGGTGCTGGCGGTGCTGGTGGTGGCGCTGGCGCTGGCGGCGGCGGTGCTGGCGCCGGCGGTGGCGGGGGCCCTGGTGGCGGCGCGGGCGCTGGCGCCGGCGGCGGCGGTTCTGGTGGAGGCGCTGGCGGGGGCGCTGGTGGCGGCGGTGGCGGTGGCCCGGGCGGTGGTGGCCCTGGTGGCGGCCCCGGCGGTGGTGGCGGCCCTGGCGGTGGCGGCCCCGGCGGTGGTGGCGGCCCTGGCGGCGGCGGCGGCCCTGGCGGTGGCGGCCCTGGCGGTGGCGGGCCCGGCGGCGGTGGCGGGCCTGGCGGCGGTGGCGGTCCTGGCGGCGGCGGGCCCGGCGGTGGTGGCGGCCCTGGCGGCGGCGGGCCCGGCGGCGGTGGCGGTCCTGGCGGCGGCGGGCCCGGCGGTGGTGGCGGCCCTGGCGGTGGCGGCGGCCCTGGGAGGTGAGCAGCACCTTCGGGTTCACCGCGCCACCCGCTCGGGGTCTACGCCATGATCGGCACGGTCCGGCTCGAGTCGCAGTGGGGCGAGATGAAGCGCCGCACGTTGACCGACGAGGCCAAGGCCAAGGTGTTCGACGAGCACATAAGAATCGTCGAGGCCGTGCGCAACCGTGACGCGGCTGGCGCTCGCCGCGAAATGCAGCACCATCTCGACGAGATCAAGAAAAACATGTTCGGCGCATGAGCCGTACTGCGTCCATGACGGCGCAGTGATCGAATTTCATGTGGCGGGCACGACAGATCGGGCCATCGATCGGCCTGCTCTATTGACGCTCAGCCCTGGCCGAGGTGGTTCAACAGCGCAGCCACGGCAAATCCAAGCGCGAGGAGCGGCAAGACCTGCCGGATGAGCATGGCTTTCATCGACCGCATCTGTCGAGCGGATTCTTCAAGCCTGGCCAGCCTGCCTTCAAGTTCGCGAACCTGCTCTTTCAGGTTTGCGGCATCGGACTCCGATCGAGCGAATTGCTCGCGCAGCGCGGCATCGTGGTCGTCCTTGTCCAGCTGCCACTGACCGATTTCGTCGACACGCTGCTTCAGCGCCGTGGAACCCGCCTCCACACGGGCAAGTTCCCGGACCGATTCCGCGCGGCTGTTGTCCACTTCGAACAGCCATTGCTCGTGCGCCCGCAGGCGATGTTCGTGGCTTTCCACCAGCTCTTGCTGACGGATCTGTTCTTCGATCTGCTGCCGCAGTTCGCCCAGGAATTCAAGCGCTGCAACCTTCTGGTTGCTGTCCAGGGTGCGGGTGTCTCCCTCGATGTTGGCGATCTTGTCGACCAGCGCGCCGTTGAAGGCCTGGAGCAGCCGGTTCTTTTGTGTTTGAACCTTGAGCACGACGCGCACCACCCGTTGCGTGAGGGCGATGCCCTGGCTCAATGCCATCACCTGCAAGGTCAGTTCCTTGTCAGTCGAGCCGTCGAAAGTGTCCTTGACTGCCTCCCACCATCCACGGTCCTGCAACTTCTTCTCGAGTTTTCCGACCTTCTCGCTCGTTTCCTGACTCTTCTTCAAAGCTTCGTTGACGTCGTGCAGCGCTGCTTCCAGATCGGCCTTGAAATCCGAGACTTCCTGTTTCTCGGAATCCAGAAGCACCAGTTGATGTGCGGGCACAGGCACAGGCACAAGAGCGGATTCAACCGCATTCACGGCAAAGGTCGTCATGCCTGCGAGCGTTTGGAAAGAAGGGTGTGGACGTCCAGCGGCTGGATGCTCCGGTGCAGCGACAGCGTGGCGGTATGCGCACGCATCTGGTCCATGACCTCCATCGTGGACGCAACATAGTCGCGCAGGTCGGCCATCATTTCCAGCTCCTTTTCCGCGTTTCGGACGAGCTGCTCGCACGCAGCGCGCGCGGCCTCCATGGAGTCCAGAAAGCCCTGCTTGAATGCCACGATCGCATCGATGATCCTGGTGACGATTTTCTGCAATGCATAGCTGGACAAGCCAAAGCCTATCGCCACGACGGCGCACGAAACGTAAGGCGCGAACGGGCCGAGCATCCCGAGATGGCTCTCGATCACCGGCTCCAGCGCATCCCACACCACGAGCGATCCACTGACGATGACCGTCTCGCTGATCTTGCGCACCAGTTCCTCGCGCGACATGGTGTTGGCGCCGCGGTAGAGATTCCACGCACCGTTCCCGATGTCGAAGAGGTTGCGCGCCAGGTTGTAGACCTGTCCGATCGCCTTGGAGAGCGCGTTGACGATGAACTCCACCAGTCCCCGCAGCAGCTTCAGCGGATCGTCGAGCACCCCCTGCAAGACGGCAAACACCTTGGTGAGAAGCCGCTTGACCCGAGCAGCGATCTTGGCCTTGCCTCCTGCGAAGATGTCGATGAGCTCGTCCTTCACCGCCTTGATGGCGGCGGTCGTCAGTTGCTGGAACACGTCATGGCCAACGTTCTTGAGCGCCTCGCCGGCTGCGCCCTTCACCAGCGATGCCGTGGTGCCGGAGGCGTCCTTGAGCTTCTTGGCCTCCTGGTTGCTTCGCGAGCCCTGCTCCGTCAGCAGCTCTTCCCTTTTATTCTTGAGCATGCCCGCGTCGAGCGCATTGCTCTCGCGGATCAGATGGGCCTCCAGTGCCGCAGCTGACTCCTTCGAATCCATCTTGATGAATTTGACGGTGCAGCCGTTCTCGAACTCGTCTGCCAGCTTGTAGCGCTCGCCACTGGGGCGCTGCCCTTGCCGGTACTCGTTGAAATGGCCGGCATGCCACCGCTGGCGCATGTTCTCGCTGTCGCCGATGTAGACCGGCTTGCCCGTGCGGTCGTCATGAACGACATAGACACCGGGCGTGCTCGGCATGATGTTGTCGAAGCCATCGGGCCGTTGTCCGCCCGTGATCTTGAACTCGCCGTCGAACCGGAGGGTGGCGATCGAGGAAATGCCCGCACTCAGGCTCTTCTGAACCAGCTCTTTCCAGGCCTGGCCGCGATTGGCCACCTGCATCACGGACTCCGCCGACGCCGCTTTGAAGGCCTCCTTGCCTTCCGCGGCATAGTCGGTGCTCTTCGCGTTCGGCTTGGCATTGTTCTTGTTGCGAAAGCCCGCGACCAGCTTGCGCGTCATGTTGTCGATCGCCTTGTCGACGATCTGGTCAGCCAGCGGCGGCAGGGTCTTGAGCGCGTGTGCCATCGCAGGAGCGGCGGCGTCGGCACTTGCTGTGTTGTCAGTCATCGGGTGAGCCTGCGGCGCTCCTTCAGAGATAGTTGAACAGCGAGATCCCATGCAGCCGCGCAAAGGTCTGCTGCGTCGCCTGCAGCGAGGTCTGCCGCTGCAGAAACTCCGAAATGGCCGCAGCCGGGTCGAGGTCCTGCAGGTCGGACAGATAGCTCTTGTCGATCAGGTCGCGCGAGGCGCCCGCGTCGTCGAGGGCATCGATCTCGTTCATGCGCGAGCCAACCGAAGATCGGATGGTCAGCACGTTGTCATGCGCGTTGGTGATCTTCACGTTGGCAGTGGAGAGCGCGTTCTGCAGCTTGGCCTGCGCCGCCGCGCCGCCGGCCGCCAGCGGCTGGCGCAAGGCGCTGATCACATCGCCGATGGCGGCGAAGACGTCCGTACCCGCGTTCTTCGCGGTGGCGACCCGGAAGCTGTCGCCGTCCGCCGGCGTGCCGCTCATGCTCAGCTGAACGCCGCCGAAGGCGATCGGCGTCCCGGGCGTGTAGGGGCCGGTGGCCGCCACCACGGGCGGGGTGTCGCTGGTCGTCACCGTGTAGTTGCCGCCGGCGAAGCTGATGTTGAAGTCCTTGCCGTAGAGCGGGGACGAGGCATCGGTCACGCCGATACCCCCGAACACGCCCGAGCCGGTGTTGGCCGCGCTCGCGCTTGCGACGTAGCCCGCACTGCCCTGCACCGACTGGAAGACGCTGCGGCCATCGTCGGCGGCGGACATCTGCCGTGCGACATCGACCTGGACCAATCGCTGTCCCTGGTCGCCCATGTACTGCACGCCACCTCCGGCCTGCGCAACGAAAGGCGGGTTGGCGCTCTTGTAGCCGGCGAAGAGGAACTGTCCGTTGCCGTCGTCGGCATTGGCCACGTTCACCAACTGGTCGAGATTGCTCTGCATCGCGGTGGCCAGCGAGGCGCGGTCGGCATCGGACAGGGTGCCGTTGCCCGCCTGCACCACCATGGTCTTGACGTTCTGCAGGATCTCGGTGGCGGACTTCAGCGCGTCTTCTTCGCGCGACAGCGACAAGGTCGCGCGGCCGCGGCTGGCTGCGTACTGCGAAGACTGCGCGAGCGTGTCGGAGACGCCCAGCGCGCGCGCCGCTGCCACCGGGTCGTCGGCCGGCGTCAGGAACTTGCTCTCGGCGGCGAGTTGCTGCTGGATCCGGAACAGCTGCTGCTGCTGCGAACCGATGTCGTTCATGCTCCGAGCGTAGAAGGATTGGGTGCTGATGCGCATCGCGACTCCTGAAAAGGGCTGGGCCTGCGGCCTGGTTAGTGGCTGATGCCGAGGATGGCGTCGAACATGGTCGAGGCGGTCTGGATCACCTTGGCATTCGCCTGGTACATCTGCTGGTACATCAACAGGTTGGCGGTTTCCTCGTCCTGGTTCACGCCCGATATCGAATCGCGGCTGGCGCGGATCTGCTCCGTCACGCTGGTCTGCGTCTTCTCGGCCGTGCGAATCTCCATGGTCCGGTTACCCACCGCGCTCACCAGCTGCGCGAAGGCGCTGCCGAAGGTGGAAGTGCCGCCATCCATGACAGTCTTCTTCTGCAGCGCGCCAAGCAGCAGCGCATTGCTGCCATCGGAGACGCCACCGCTGTTGTTCTTGATGGTGAAGGTATCGCCGTTGGCGGGCGCGCCCGTCATCTTGACGGTGATCCCGCCGAAGCTCATCGACGCGCCGGCCGTGTAGGGCACAGGGTCGCCGGCGGCATAGACGTTCGACGTCCCGTCGGCCAAGGTCACGGTCACCGCCGAACCCGCCGGAAAGCCCGTCAGCTCGCCGGTGGCGGCGTCGAAGTTCAGCGTGACCGGCGCTGCCAGCGGCGCGGCCAGGTAGCCGGCGTCGACCGTGGGAGCGCCCAGCGCGCCGGTGCCCTGGTTGCCGGCGGTGTTGCCTGCGATCAGCGGCGACGCCGCGGCAACCTTGGCGGGGTCGAGCACCAGCACGTCGACATCGCGTGCGCCGGTGCGCGTGGGCTGCACCAGGAAGCGGTCGCCGGCCTGGGCCGTGCCGCTGTCGACGCTGAGGCTCACTCCGTCGAAGCTGATCGGGAACCCGGTGAAGGTGCCGATCACCTGCTTGTCGGTGAGGCGGGTGACCGAGTAGTTGAGCACGCCCGCGACGTCCTTCACCTCCACCGAGTAGTCGCTGATGCTGAGCTGCGAGGCGTCGGTGATGCTGGCACCGAGCACCATGTCGCCGTTGTTGTGCGCGTTGGTGAACACGCCGGGCGCGGCCTGCGAGAAGAAGTCGGTGCCCAGCACGCCGTTGAGGTCGACTCCCAGCTTGTGCTGGTCGTTGAAGGTGCCGGTGAGGGCCATGGCCAGGCGGCCGATGGCGTTCTGCGAGGTGCTGAGGGTCTCGTTTCGAAAGGCCATCAGCCCGCCGACGGAGCCACCGCTGAACACGCTGTCGGCGAGCTCCGTGGCCGTGCCGTTGATGCCCACCAGCGACAGTGCCGTGCGGGTCGGGTCCGCCGCCGAGGGGCCGGCCTTGAGCGACATCGCCTGGTCGCCCAGCACCAGCGACTGGCCGTTGCCGATGAAGACGTTGTACTTGCCGCCGTCCTGCTCCAGCACCTTCACGTCCACCAGCTTGCCCAGTTGGTTGACCAGCTGGTCGCGCTGGTCCAGCAGGTCGTTGGGCGGCTGGCCGCCGGCCACGGCGCTCATCTGGCCGATCTGGTGGTTGAGGGTGGCGATCTGCTTGGCGTAGGTGTTGATCTCGCCCACGCTGCCCTGGATCTGCTCGTTGACCGAGGTGTTGAGGTCGCTGAGGTACTGGTCGGTCGCGCGAAACTTGTTCGCCAGCGCTTGCGCGGCGCTGATGAGCTGCTGTCGCGCCGCCGGGTCGGCCGGCGTGTTGGCCACGCCCTGCACGCCGGCGAAGAAGCCCTGCATCAGCGGCGACAGGCCGGAGGTCTTGTCGGCCAGCAGCGAGTCGATGCGGCTGATCTGCGCGTTGTAGCTGGCAAGCGCGGCACCCGAGGCCTCGGCGCCGTTCAGCTGCGAGTTGAGGTAGGTGTCGTAGCTGCGTGCCACCGTGCTGACGCGGGCGCCCGTGCCGACGAAGCCCGACGCCAGGCCGACGGCGCCGTTGCTGGCGATCATCGAGGTCTGGCGGCTGTAGCCGGCCGTGTAGACGTTGGCGGTGTTGTGGGCCGTGGTCATGAGCGCGCTGCGGGCCACGCTCAGGCCGGTCAGGCCGGTATAGAACATCGACATTGCTTTACCTGTAGGGAGATCTGTTCCGAGGGCGCGGCGCGGCGGCCGGCCCGTTTCCTGTTTATCGGCAGCGGCGGGCGAAGTTGAAGGCGCGCCCTGGCGGCCTCAGCTCATTCAGCGAGCCTGAACACGCTGACGGCCTGCACCAGGCTGCCGGCCTGTTCCTGCATCGACTGGGCGGCGGCAGCGGCTTCTTCCACCAGCGCCGCGTTCTGCTGCGTCACTTGGTCCATCTGCGTGATCGCCTGGTTGATCTGCTCGATGCCTTGCGTCTGCTCATGGCTCGCCGCGCTGATCTCGCCCACGATGTCGGTCACGCGGCGGATGCTGCCCACGATCTCTTCCATCGTCTTGCCGGCCTCGCCCACCAGCGCAGTGCCCGCATCGACCTTGCCTACCGAGTCGTCGATCAGGCCCTTGATTTCCTTGGCCGCTGCGGCAGAGCGCTGCGCGAGGTTGCGCACTTCGGATGCGACCACCGCGAAGCCGCGGCCCTGTTCACCGGCGCGTGCCGCCTCCACCGCCGCGTTGAGCGCCAGGATGTTGGTCTGGAACGCGATGCCGTCGATGACGCCGATGATGTCCACGATCTTCTTGGACGATGCGTGGATCGAGGCCATGGTGTCCACCACCTGCCCGACCACGCTGCCGCCCTTGACCGCCACTTCGGAAGCCGACAGCGCGAGCTGATTCGCCTGCCGCGCGTTGTCCGCGTTCTGCTTGACGGTGGAGGTCAGCTCTTCCATCGAAGCGGCCGTCTGCTGCAGCGAACTGGCCTGCTCCTCGGTGCGCGACGAGAGGTCCTGGTTGCCGGAGGCGATCTCGCCCGATGCCGTGGCGATGGCGTCGCTCGAATGCTTGATCCTGACCACCACGTCGGTCAGCTGGTCCTGCATCTGCTTGATCGAGTGCAGCACGCTGCCTTGGCCGGCCGCGTGCGCCGCCACGCCCACCGTGAGATCGCCATCCGCGATGCGGCCCACCACGTCGGCCGCATAGGCCGGCTCGCCGCCGAGCTGGCGCGACAGCAGGCGGGCCACCACCACGCCCAGGCCCACGCTGGCAACCAGGCCCATCAGGGCCATGGCCAACAACAGCAGACGCGAGGTCTTGAAGGTGCCCTCGGCACCCTCCATGCTCGCCTTGGCCATGCCATCGGCATGCTTCACCATCTGTTCGAGCACGTCCTCGACGGCACGTGAATCCTTCAGCAGCTGGGTGCTTTCCTCGGCCACGCGGCCGTCGAACTGCGAGCTGTCGAGCGACTGCTTCGAGATCAGCTCGATGAACTCGCCCATGCGCTTGCGCAACGGCTGCACCAGTGCCTCGTAGCGCTCGTTGAGCTTGGTGCCCGCATCGCTCTCGAGCAGCACCGGCTTGATCTGGGCCATGCGCTCGCCCAACGCGGTGCCGGCCTTCTTGAGCTCGGCAATGCCTGCATTGCGCTCGCCCTTCGTGGAGGCCGACAGCAGGCTCATCTGCGCGCGGCTGGCATACAGCAGGTGGATGTTGGCCGACTGCGCCGCCTCGAGCGTGCGCATCTCATGGTTGTAGAGGCTTCCGGTCGATGCGCTGATCCGGCTCATCTGAAAGATGCCGAGTGCGCTGACCGCTGCGCCGAGCGCCGCGACCACCAGGAAGGCGAGGATCAGCTTGACGCCGACACGAAGCTTTTGGAACCACTGCATTTTTCTTTTCCTTCATGCGGGCCCATGAACTCGGGCCGGACCCATGGTTTATCGGCGGGCAGCGCAGGAAGTTGAGCGCTGCCGGTTCATCGGGCTAGAACTCTGTCCAGTCCCCAGCCGGTGCCGCGCTTGCAGCCTGTGGGAGCGCCTTGGGCGCCGCCTTGGCTGGCGCGGGTGCCGGGCCCTTGATGGCCGGCGCGACGCGTTTCGCCGGCAAGGGTGCACGGCTCTTGCTCTGCACCTGTGCCAGCACCACGGCCGCCGCCTCGTCATGGCCCAGCTTGAACACACTCACTGCCTCGACCAGGCTGGAGGCCTGCTCCTGCATGGATTGCGCCGCGGCCGAGGCCTCTTCCACCAGCGCCGCGTTCTGCTGCGTCACCTGGTCCATCTGGCTGATGGCCTGGTTGACCTGCTCGATGCCCTGGGTCTGCTCCTGGCTGGCGGAGGTGATCTCGCCCATGATGTCGGTCACGCGCTTGACGCTGTCGACGATCTCTTCCATGGTGCGGCCCGCCTCGGCCACCTGCCTGCTGCCCTCCTCGACCTTGTCCACCGAGTCGTCGATCAGGGCCTTGATCTCCTTCGCGGCAGCCGCCGAGCGCTGTGCGAGGTTGCGCACTTCGGAAGCGACCACCGCGAAGCCGCGGCCCTGCTCGCCGGCACGCGCGGCTTCCACCGCGGCATTGAGCGCAAGGATGTTGGTCTGGAAGGCGATGCCGTCGATCACGCCGATGATGTCGACGATCTTCCTGGACGAGGCATTGATCGAGCCCATGGTGCCCACCACCTGCGAGACCACGCTGCCGCCCTTCACCGCCACCTCGGAGGCCGAGAGCGCGAGCTGATTCGCCTGCCGCGCGTTGTCCGCGTTCTGCTTGACGGTGGAGGTCAACTCTTCCATCGAGGCCGCGGTCTCTTCCAGCGAGCTGGCCTGCTCCTCGGTTCGCGCGGAGAGGTCGTGGTTGCCCGCCGCGATCTGGCCCGATGCAGTGGCGATGGTGTCGGTGCCGGCGCGCACCTGGCCCACCACGCGCGCCAGGCTTTCGTTCATGTTCTTGAGCGCGTGCATGAGCTGCCCGGTCTCGTCGCGCGACTGCACCTCGATGCGCGCGCCGAGATCGCCGCTCGCCACCGTCTCGGCGACCTTCACCGCCTTGCTCAGCGGCCGCGTGATGCTGCGTGCGATCAGGAAGGCGCAGAGCCCGCCCGCCAGCAGCGTCAGCACGTTCATCGCGATGCGCAGGTTGAAGCTGCTCGCATTCGCCGCGTCGATCGCGCGGCTCATGTCGTCGATGGCCTTGCGCTCCATCCCCAGCAGTCCCAGCACCTGGCTCTCGTAGGCCTGGGCGGCGGGCTGGAAGACTTCCTTGAACACGCGCTCGGTCTCGGCCGCGTCGCCGCCGGCCTTGGCCTTCTGCACGGCATCCTTGGCCAACTGGTACTTGGCCCGCAGGTCGACGATGGACTTGAAGGTGGCCTTCTCGCCGTCGGTCACCAGCAGCGCCTCGACCTTGGCCATCGTCTCGGCGCCCTTCTTCACACTGTCGGAGATGACGTCTGCGAAGGTGACCGGCAGCGTCGCGTCGGTCGTCTTGGCAATCATGGCGGTGCGCGCGATGGCCGAGTACGTCAGCACGTACCAATCGGAGATCAACCGCTCCTTGGCCAGCGGGCTCGCCATCATCTGGCGCATGGCCTCGGCGTTCTTGTTGGCGCTGATCAGCGCAAAGACGGCGGAAGCCAGGGTCAGGGCCAACACCAGGCCGAAGCCCAGCGCCAGGCGCGTTCCGATACGGAGATTCGATAGAGACTTCATGATGAGATTCCTGTTGGGGGATAGATTCAGCCGAGGCTCGGCTCCGTGGTCTTCAGCCTGAACACGCTGACGGCCTGTACCAGGCTGCCGGCCTGTTCCTGCATCGACTGGGCGGCGGCAGCGGCTTCTTCCACCAGCGCCGCGTTCTGCTGCGTCACCTGGTCCATCTGCGTGATCGCCTGGTTGATCTGCTCGATGCCTTGCGTCTGCTCATGGCTCGCCGCGCTGATCTCGCCCACGATGTCGGTCACGCGGCGGATGCTGCCCACGATCTCTTCCATCGTCTTGCCGGCCTCGCCCACCAGCGCAGTGCCCGCATCGACCTTGCCCACCGAGTCGTCGATCAGGCCCTTGATTTCCTTGGCCGCTGCGGCAGAGCGCTGCGCGAGGTTGCGCACTTCGGATGCGACCACCGCGAAGCCGCGGCCCTGTTCACCGGCGCGTGCCGCCTCTACTGCCGCGTTGAGCGCGAGGATGTTGGTCTGGAAGGCGATGCCGTCGATGACGCCGATGATGTCCACGATCTTCTTGGACGACGCATGGATCGAGGCCATGGTGTCCACCACCTGCCCGACCACGCTGCCGCCCTTGACCGCCACTTCGGAGGCCGACAGCGCAAGTTGATTCGCCTGCCGCGCGTTGTCGGCGTTCTGCTTGACGGTGGAGGTCAGCTCTTCCATCGAAGCGGCCGTCTGCTGCAGTGAACTGGCCTGCTCCTCGGTGCGCGACGAGAGGTCCTGGTTGCCCGAGGCGATCTGCCCCGAGGCGGTGGCGATGGTGTCGGTGCCGATGCGCACCTCGCCCACCACCTGCGCCAGGCTCGCGTTCATGTTGCGCAGTGCGTTCATGAGCTGGCCAGTCTCGTCGCGAGAGTCCACTTCGATGCGGGCGCTGAGATCGCCGCTCGCCACTGTCTCCGCGACCTTGACGGCTTCGCCGAGCGGCCGGGTGATGCTGCGCGCAGTCAGCCATGCGCACAGCACGCCGAGCACCAGCGCCACCGCCGACAGCACGATCATCAGCATGCGACCGCTCTGGTGGTCCTTCGTGATGCCGGCCGTGGTCGCATCGATCTGCTCGCGCTCGTGGGCCGCAATCCGGGCCACGGCCTCTTCATAGACACTGAGCGCCGCGGCGAAGCGGGTGTCCGCGAGCTGGTTGGCACCCGCTGCATCGCCGGCGGCCTTGAGCTTGACGATCTCGGCCAGGACCTCCAGGACGATCTTGCGCGCATCCGCCACCTGGCCGTAGAGCTTCTTCTCCTCCGGCGCGCTCAGCAGTTCCTCCAGCTTCTTCTGCACCGGGTTGATGCGTTGCGAGGTCTCGAGCCGCGCCTTGGCGAAATGCGCTTCGGTCGCGGGCTCGGTGGCCTTCGCCATCGCGAAGGTCTGCACGATGGCCGTGCCCAGCAGCTTGGCCCATTCGCTCGCCAGCCGCTCCTTGACCATGGCGCCTTGCACCATGCGGTCCGTCGCGTTGCCCACGCTCTGCAGGCGCAGCACTCCGACAGCCGATATGGCGGCCAGCAACAGCAGCACTGTCGCGAAGCCGAAGCCCAGGCGCGTGCCGATTTTCAGATCCTTGAGACTCACGGTACGTCTCCTCGATTCAGAATTCGGTCCAGTCGCCGCCCGCTGCAGCGCCCGCCTTGCCCAGCTGCAGCACGGGCTCGCTCTTCCCGACCGGCTTCGAGAGGGCCTTGGCCGCCATCGCCCGCGGTGCCGCCTTGAGCACCGGCGCGGATGGCTTCTGCGCCATCACCTTTGTTGCCCTCTGGGCTGCAGCGGCCACCACTGCGGGCTCTTGCCCCCGGGCGTCCAGCCGGAACACGCGCACCGACTCGACCAGGCCCGCGGCCTGCTCCTGCATGGCCTGCGCGGCGGCGGACGCTTCCTCGACCAGCGCCGCGTTCTGCTGCGTCACCTGGTCCATCTGCGTGATCGCCTGGTTGATCTGCTCGATGCCCTGCGTCTGCTCGTGGCTGGCCGAGGTGATCTCGCCCATGATGTCGGTCACGCGCTTGACGCTGGCAACGATCTCGTCCATGGTCTTGCCGGCCTCGCCGACCAGCGCAGTGCCCGCATCCACCTTGCCCACCGAGTCGTCGATGAGGCCCTTGATCTCCTTGGCTGCTGCCGCCGAGCGCTGCGCGAGGTTGCGCACTTCAGAGGCCACCACCGCGAAGCCCCTGCCCTGCTCGCCAGCGCGGGCCGCCTCCACCGCCGCGTTGAGCGCCAGGATGTTGGTCTGGAAGGCAATGCCATCGATCACCGCGATGATGTCCACGATCTTCCTGGAAGAGGCATTGATGGAACCCATCGTGTCCACCACCTGGCCGACCACGTCGCCACCCCTGACCGCCACCGCCGAGGCCGACAACGCCAGTTGATTCGCCTGACGCGCGTTGTCGGCGTTCTGCTTGACGGTGGTGGTCAGCTCCTCCATCGAGGCGGCCGTCTGCTCCAGGGAGCTGGCCTGCTCCTCCGTGCGGGAGGACAGGTCCTGGTTGCCCACCGCGATCTGGCCCGAAGCCGTGGCGATGGTGTCGGTGCCCGTGCGCACCTGGCCGACGATCTTCACCAGGCTCTCGTTCATGTTCTTCAGGGCCTGCATCAGCTGACCCGTCTCGTCCGTGCTGCGTGGCTCGATGCGGCTCGTCAGGTCGCCGGCTGCAACCGACTGCGCGACCTGGACTGCCTCACCCAGCGGGCGGGAGACGATGCGGGCAATCCACAGCGCGAAGCCCAGGCCCAGCACGATGCAGCCCGCCAGAACGGCGAGGATCCACATCCGTCCTTGCGCGTAGATCGCATCCGCCGTGGCGCTGGCCTGGTTGCCACCCTCGACGTTGAGCGCCACCAGCTGGTCGATGGTCGTGTTCAGTTCCGTGCTCACACGCAGCGAATCGCCTCGCAGCAGGGCCACGGCCTCGTCGTTCCTCTGCGCGCGCGACAGCGCGACCAGCTTCTCGTGCTCCTGTGCGTATTGGCCGGTGGTATCGGCGAGCTTCTGGTACAGCGCCTTCTCGGCAGGCTCGCTGATGAGCTGCGAATAACGCTCGCGTGTCGTTCGCATGCCGTCCCACACCGAGGTCATCGTCTTCTCGTAACGTGCCATGTCGTCCGCAGTGGTGGACATGATGTGCTGCATCTCCACGGAGCGGTAGCGAGCCGAGAGGGCCTTGAGGTCCAGGAGCGCTTGCGCCGAAGGCATCCAGTTGGTCGAGATCTCGGTCGACATCCGGTTCACCTTCGCCAGCTGAACGACGGCGAAGATGCCGAGGAAAGCCGTCAGTGCAAGAACGGCGGCAAAGGAAATGAGGAGCTTGCTCGCAAGCTTGAGGTTGTAGAACGCTTTCATGATTTTCTCGCGGAGCCGTGGGCCTCTGTGGGCTTCCAGCAGCTCAGGCAGCTCAGGCGGCGATCCTTTCCACCAGGCCCATTTCATCGCTCGACATCAAGCGGTCGATGTCCACCAGGATCAGCATCCGCTCTTCGAGCGTTCCAAGGCCGATCAGGTAGTCCGTGTCCAGCGCAGCGCCCATCTCCGGCGCCGGCTTGATCTGCTCCGGGCTCAGCGTGATCACGTCCGACACGCTGTCCACCACCATCCCCACCACGCGACCGCCGATGTTCAGCACGATCACCACCGTGAACTGGTCGTAGGTCGGCGTGCCCAGTGCGAACTTGATGCGCATGTCGATGATCGGAACGATGATCCCGCGCAGGTTCACCACCCCCTTGATGAACTCCGGCGCGTTCGCGATGCGCGTGACCGCGTCGTAGCCGCGCAGCTCCTGCACCTTCTGGATATCGATGCCGTATTCCTCTTCGCCCAGCGTGAAGGCCAGGAACTCCAGCGGGCGGCCGCCGGAGGCGAGGGAAGCCACCGAGCCGTGCGCGGCCTGGTGGGCGGATTCATGGGTCATGTTCAGCATGTTCTGGTCTCTCTGAAGAAATTCGCGGGTTCGGTGGCTTGCCGGCCGGCGGCGCGGTGCTCGATCAGTTATCGGCAGTTGCGCGCCAGTCTTGAGGCTCACGCTCAAAAACAAGTGCGCACGCGCGCTCTTCGAGCTTGAAAACGCTCACCGCCTCGACCAGGCTGCCGGCCTGTTCCTGCATCGACTGCGCCGCGGCAGCGGCTTCTTCCACCAGCGCCGCGTTCTGCTGCGTCACCTGGTCCATCTGCGTGATCGCCTGGTTGATCTGCTCGATGCCTTGCGTCTGCTCATGGCTCGCCGCGCTGATCTCGCCCACGATGTCGGTCACGCGGCGGATGCTGCCCACGATCTCTTCCATCGTCTTGCCGGCCTCGCCCACCAGCGCAGTGCCTGCATCGACCTTGCCCACCGAGTCGTCGATCAGGCCCTTGATCTCCTTGGCCGCTGCCGCCGAGCGCTGGGCCAGGTTGCGGACCTCGGAAGCGACCACTGCAAAGCCCCTGCCCTGCTCGCCGGCGCGTGCGGCTTCCACCGCAGCGTTGAGCGCCAGGATGTTGGTCTGGAACGCGATGCCGTCGATGACGCCGATGATGTCCACGATCTTCTTGGACGACGCATGGATCGAGGCCATGGTGTCCACCACCTGCCCGACCACGCTGCCGCCCTTGACCGCCACTTCGGAGGCCGACAGCGCGAGCTGATTCGCCTGCCGCGCGTTGTCGGCGTTCTGCTTGACCGTGGAGGTCAGCTCTTCCATCGAAGCGGCCGTCTGCTGCAGCGAACTGGCCTGCTCCTCGGTGCGCGACGAGAGGTCCTGGTTGCCCGAGGCGATCTGCCCCGAGGCGGTGGCAATGGTGTCGGTGCCGTTGCGCACCTCGCCCACCACGCGGGCCAGGTTGGCATTCATGCCCTGGAGCGCCTGCATGAGCAGGCCGGTCTCGTCGCTCGACTTCACCACCACCTCGCTGCGCAGGTCGCCGGCGGCCACGGTCTGCGCCACCTGCACCGCCTCGTTGAGCGGGCCTGTGATGCTGCGCGTCAGCAGCCAGGCCAGCACCGCGCCCAGCGCCAGCGCGACCAGGGCCAGCACGATCACGTTCATGCGCCCCGAGCGATAGAGCGCGTCGACGGAACCGGCGGCGAGGTCGATGCGGGCGGCCTGGTGCGTCAGCATGCTGCGGATGCTGGCGTCGTAGGCGTCGAGCATCGGGATCAGCTTCTCGTTGGTGATCCGGGCCGCCTCGTCCTGCCGGCCTTCGGCCTTGAGCTTCAGGATGTCGTTGCGAAGGCCCACGTATTCACCGCGCCGTTTCTTGATGTCGGCGCTGATCGCCTGCTCCTCGGGCGTGTCCAGCAGCGTCTCCAGCTTTTTCTGGGTCTCGGAGATGAGCGCGCTGGTCTTGGTGATGTTCTTCTGCAGGAACTCCTGCACCTCCGCGTCGTTGCTCTTGAGCAGCGAGAAGGTACGAATGCTGTTGTTGCTGGTGTTCTGCAGCCAGGTAGCGGCCAGGCGCTCCTTCACCAGCGATCGCTGCACCATCTCCTGCATGGCCTCGCCCACGCCCTGCAGGCGCAACACGCCGATGCCCGCGACGATGGCCAGCAATGCCAGCACCATCGCGAAGCCGATGCCCAGGCGCACGCCGATCTTCCAGTTCTTCATCTCACTATCCTCCTTGTCCTGCAAAAAACTCGGCCGGCAAAGCCAGGCCCGCTGGTGTTGGCCCCGGTGAGGGGGTGGGCGGCTACACGAAGTGAGCCAACCTGGGGGAGAGCAACATCCTTAGGTGAACTTCTGCATGATGCGAACGAGCTTGTTCCCGTACTGCGGATCGGTCGCGTAGCCCGCCTTCTGCAGCCCGTGCGCGGCCGCGGCCGGGTCGTCGGTGGCCAGCACGTTGGCGTAGCGCGGATTGCGCGTGATGAACTTCGCATAGTCGGTGAAGGCTTCCTCGTAGGAGCCGTAAGCGCGGAACTTCGCGCGCACCTTCTGCGGCTCGCCATCGACGTACTCGGTGGTGGTGGTCTCGACCGTCGGGCCCTTCCAGCCGCGATCGGCCTTGATGCCGAACAGGTTGTAGCTCTGCGTACCGTCGTCGGCGCGGATCTCGCGCTTGCCCCAGCCTGATTCGAGCGCAGCCTGAGCCAGGATCAGCGGGGCGGGCACACCGCTGGCTTCGCTCGCAGCCTGCGCCGACGCGCCCATGCGGTCGACGAAGGCATCGACCTTGCCCTGCAGCGAATCCACCGTGGCGGGCGGGCGCTCGACGTTGCTCTGGTACAGGCTCAGGTCCGCGGAACGCCGCGGCGTCGGCACCGTGGCCGGCGTCGTGGCCGGCGTCGGCGAAGAGCCCAGCGGAATGCCCGCCTGGGGCTTGATCGCGAAGCCGCCCGGCGGCGCAAGCGACATGCCCTGCGCATCGCCATCGCCCTCCGGCACGGCCGATGGAAGCCCGCGGCTCAGCTGCGCGAGCATCGCCTCGGCCAACCCCACGCCGCGCCCCGAGAGGTTCTGCGTGAGCTGCTGGTCGAACATCGAGAGGTAGAGCTTCTCGTTCTGGCTGTCGAGCAGGCCGCTCTGCGGCACCGCCTGGCGCATGCTCTTGAGCACCATGTTCATGAACAGCGCCTCGAACTGCCGCGACACCTGCTTCAGCCCCTCCTCGGGCGAACTGCGCACGGTGCGCCGCAGCGCGTCGACGCCCTGCACGTCGAGCGCGAAGCGCTGGTCGAGCGCGGCGCTGCGGTTGTCGGTGGTCATCGCCATGCTACTTAGATGACCTCGAGCTCGGCGCGCAGCGCGCCTGCGCTCTTCATCGCCTGCAGGATGGAGACCAGGTCCTGCGGATTGGCGCCCAGGCTGTTCAGGCCCTTGATCACGTCCGAGAGCGAGGCTCCGCCACGCACCATCTGCAGCGCGCCGCCGCCCTGCGAGACCGAGATCTGCGAGGTCTGCGCAACGACGGTGGAGCCGCCCGAGAGGGGCCCGGGCTGGCTGATCACCGGCTCGGTGTTGATGACCACCGAGAGGTTGCCGTGCGCCACTGCGCAGTCATTGACGCGCACCGCCTGGTTCATCACCACCGAGCCCGTGCGCGCGTTGATCACCACGCGCGCGACCGCCTGCATCGGCGTGACCTCGATGTTCTCCAGGCGGGCGAGAAAGGCGACGCGCTCCTGCGCTTCTGGCGCACGCACGCGGATCATGCGGGCGTCTGCCGCATCGGCGATGCCGGGGCCGAGCTGGCGGTTGATGGCTTCGACCACGCGCTGCGCGGTGCCGAAGTCGGAGCGGTTGAGCTCGAGCGAGAAGGTGCCCTCCCCGCCTACCGGCGCTTCTACCGTGCGCTCGACCAGCGCGCCGCCGGGGATGCGGCCCGAGCTCAGCTGGTTGATCTGCACCTTGCTGCCGTTGGCCGAGGCACCGGCGCCGCCGACCACCATGTTGCCCTGCGCGATCGCGTAGGTGGCGCCATCCACGCCCTTGAGCGGTGTCATCAGCAGCGTGCCGCCGCGCAGGCTCTTGGCGTTGCCCATGGAGGACACGGTGACGTCGATGGTCTGGCCCGGCCGGGCGAAGGACGGCAGCGTGGCCGTGACCATCACCGCCGCCACGTTCTTGAGCTGCATGTTCACGCCGGCCGGGATGCTGATGCCCAGCTGCTGCAGCATGTTGTTCAGGCTCTGCGTGGTGAAGGGCGTCTGCATGGTCTGGTCGCCCGTGCCGTCGAGGCCCACCATCAGGCCGTAGCCGATCAGCGGGTTGTCACGCACGCCCTGGATGCTGGCCAGTTCCTTGATGCGCTCGGCATGGGCGGGAAACGTCGACACGCACAGCGCTGCAATCCCGGTCATCAAATATCGCAACAAGCTCATAAACAAACTCTCTCTTTCAGTGCGGCACCGGAACGGCCGCGTTCGGGGGACACCGCGCAACCGGCTTTGCCGGGCCGCGGGTGTCGCCCCTGGTGAGCCATCAGAACGGCATGACATTCAGGAAGAAGCGCTGCATCCAGCCCATGTGCTGTGCCTCGTCGATGTAGCCCTTGGCCGTGTACTCGATGCGCGCATCGGCCACCAGCGTGGAAGGCACGGTGTTGCTGCCCGAGACGGTGCGCGGATTCACCACGCCCGAGAAGCGGATGAACTCGGTGCCCTGGTTGATGCCCATCTGCTTCTCGCCGGACACCAGCAGGTTGCCGTTGGGCATCACGTCCACGACGGTGACGGTGATCACGCCGTTGAAGGTGTTGTTGGCGTTGGCGCCGCCCTTGGCCGTGAGGACGTTGTTGCCCGAGAGCTTGGCGTCCTGGTTGTCCAGCAGCCCGCCCAGCAGCTTGGGGATGGTCGGGAACGCGGCGCTGAGGCTGCCGTTGCGGCTGGCATTGGCGCCCGAGTTCTTGCTGGCGTTGACCTTCTCGCTGATGACGATCGTCAGGATGTCGCCGACATTGCGCGGCCGGCGGTCCTCGAACAGTGCATTGGCCCTTGGCCCGTCGCGGAAGATGGCGCCGGTGGCGCGCGGCGCCGGCAGCGGCGCGTACGTGTTGGCGCGCGCCGTCATCGGCTGGTGCACCAGCGGCTCGCGCGGAACCTGCGCGCAGCCGGCGGCCAGCAGGGCCGCCAGCGCGCCGGCGCCGAAACGATGAAGGCGTGCGCGGTCGATCACAGCTGGGCGAGCCTTTGCAGCATCTGGTCGGAGGTCTGCACCGCCTTGCTGTTGATCTCGTAGGCGCGCTGGGTCGCGATCATGTTGACCAGCTCTTCCACCACGTTGACGTTGGAAGCCTCGACGTAGCCCTGGCTCAGGATGCCGGCGCCCTCGAGGCCCGGGTTCAGCTGGTTGGGCGCGCCGGACGAATCCGTCTCGGCATAGAGGTTCTCGCCCTGGCTCTGCAGGCCGGCGGGGTTGAGGAAGGTGGCGAGCTGCAGCTGCCCGACCTGCACGGTCGCGGTGCTGCCGGCTTGCGTGACCGAGACCATGCCGTCGCGGCCGATGGTGAGGCTGGTGGCGTTCTGGGGAATGGTGATGGCCGGCTGCACCGGGAAGCCGCTGGCGGTCACCAGCTGGCCGTCGCGGTCGGTCTGGAAGGAGCCGTCGCGCGTGTACGACGTGGTGCCGTCGGGCATCAGCACCTGGAAGAAGCCGGCGCCGTTGATCGCCACGTCCTTCGGGTTGTCGGTCTTGGTCATGTTGCCCTGCGCGTGGATGCGCTCGGTCGCGACCACGTGCACGCCGGTGCCCACCTGCAGGCCCGAGGGCAGGCGCGTCTGGTCGGAGGTCTGGCCGCCGACCTGTCGCAGGTTCTGGTACATCAGGTCCTCGAACACCGCGCGGCTGCGCTTGAAGCCGGAGGTGCCGACGTTGGCCAGGTTGTTGGAGACCACGTCCAGCTGGGTCTGCTGGGCATCGAGGCCGGTCTTGGCGATATAGAGCGAGCGCATCATGGCGATGGGTCCTTCGTGCTTTTGCTTTGAATGGGGATCAGCCGTACGCGAGCAGCTTGTTGGCCGACTGCGCGTTCTCGTTCGCGGTCTGCATCGACTTCATCTGCATCTCGAAGCTGCGGGCCTGGGCGATCATGGAAACCATGGCCTCGACCGGGTTGACGTTGCTGCCCTCGACCGCGCCGCTGGCAACGGTCACGGCCGCGTCGGCCTCGGCCGGCGGCAGGCCCTCGCGCATGCGGAAGAGGCCGTCGTCGCCGCGCACCAGGTCGGCGGTCGGCGGGTTGACCAGCTTGAGGCGGCCGACCTCGGCCACGCCCACCAGCGGATCGCCGGCGCCGCGCGCGGTGATCGCGCCGTTGGCGGCGATCTGCACTGTGGAGCCCGGCGGCACCACCAGCGCGCCGCCCTCGCCCACCACCGGGCGTGCGCCCATGGTCAGCAGCTGGCCGTCGGCACCGACCTGCAGGTTGCCCACGCGGGTGTAGGCCTCGCCGCCGTCGGGCGTCTGCACGACCAGCCAACCGCCGCCGTGCACCGCGACGTCGAGGTCGCGGCCGGTCTGCGTCAGCGGGCCGGGGCTGAAGTCGGCGCCCGGCGTGGTGGCGACCACGAAGGCGCGCGTGGTCGGCTCCTGGCCCACCACCGGCACTGCCCGGAAGCTGTTCACCTGCGCGCGAAAGCCCGGCGTCGAGACGTTCGCCATGTTGTTGGCGACCGAGGCCTGCTGTTCCATGGCCTGCTTGGCGCCGCTCATGGCGACATAGAGCATGCGGTCCACTGAGTGCTACTCCTGTGGCCGCTCAGCGGATGTTGATGAGCGTCTGGACCACCTGGTCCTGCGTCTTCACCGTCTGCGCATTGGCCTGGTAGCTGCGCTGCGCGACGATCAGGTTCACCAGCTCGGAGGTGAGGTCCACGTTGGAGGCCTCGAGCGCGCCCGATTCGAGCGAGCCCTGCTTGGTGCCCTCGCCCGGCGTGCCGGTGAGCGCGGGGCCCGAGGCCTGCGTCTCGGCCCAGGCGTTGCCGCCCTTGGGCTCCAGGCCATTGGGGTTGGCGAAGCTGGACAGCACCACCTGGCCCATCAGCTTGGTCTGCTCGTTCGAGAACTTGCCGGTGATAGTGCCGTCGGGATTGATCGAGAAGGCAGTCAGCGTGCCGGAGGTGTAGCCGTCCTGGCTGAGCTTGGTCATGCCGTTGGCATTGCCGAACTGCGTGGTGCCCGAGAGGTCCACCGCCATGTTCACCGCGGCCGAGCCGTTGCCGAAGTTCAGGCCCGCGATGTTGAAGGTGCCGCCGGCCGGAGCCGTGAGGTTGCCGTTGGTGTCGAAGGTCAGGTTGGTGATGGCGCCGGCGCCGATCGGCGCGCCGTCGGCCTGCGCGTGGACAGCCCAGGCGTTGGCGCCGGTCTTCACGAAATAGGCGGTGAGCTCGTGCGGGTTGCCCAGCGAGTCATAGACCGGGCCGATGGAGTTGGAGTAGTTGAAGGTGCCTGAGTCGGTGGCATCGAAAGGCGTCTTCGCGGGCACAGGGAGGCGCGAGTCGAGATTGAACTCGGCTTGCACGCCGGTGGTCGCGTTCGGGTTCATCGAGGTGGTCTGCACCTGCAGCGCGGTGGGCGTGCCGCCGGAGAGGCCGCCGGCTGCCGTCACGCCATAGCCGGTCAGGCGCAGGCCCTGGCTGTTGACGATGTAGCCTTCCTTGTCGCGGGTGAACTGGCCGTTGCGCGAGTACATCACCTCGCCGCTGGGGCTGGAGAGGCGGAAGAAGCCGTCGCCGTTGAGGATGGCCACATCGAGCGGGCGGCTGCTGGTCTGCGTGACGCCCTGCGTGAAGTTCTGCACCACGCCCGAGACCGAGGCGCCGAGCCCGATGCGCGAACCGGCGTAGATGTCCTGGAAGGTGGCGGCCGCCGACTTGTAGCCCACGGTGCCCGAGTTGGCGATGTTGTTGCCGATGACGTCGAGGTTGGCGGCGGCGACGTTCAGGCCGCTGATGCCCTGGGAGAAACTCATGATCGATCCTTGTTGCTATGCGTGGATGAAGCGGCCCCTGCGTCCACGCGAGAGGCCCGGGAGAGAAGAGTTCAGAGGTACATGCGGACGTCGTCGAGGCTGATGCTGCGGCCGTTGGCCAGCTCCAGCGTGACCCCGTTCGTGCCCTGCTTGACGGCCGCGACCTGCGCGAAGGTGAGCGCGGTGGCTTCGACGTTGGTGCCGTCGTTCGTGGCGACCACCGAGAAGCTGTAGTTGCCGCCCGGCACCGCGGAGCCGTCGTCGGCCTTGCCGTCCCAGGTGACGGCGTTGACGCCCTCCGTCAGGGAGCCCAGCTCGAGGGTGCGCACCGTGTGGCCCGCAGCGTCGACGATCTTGACCTGCACGTCGCCGGCCGTGCCGGGCAGCTGCACCGCGAAGGGCACGGGCGCAGGCTCTTCGCCGTCCTTGGGCGCGGAGGTCCCGATCTGGTTGCCGGGCGACAGCACGTTGTAGCCAATTAGCGAGGCGGCCTGCAGCACCTGGTTGGAGCCGGTCTGGTTGACCAGGCCCGACAGCGTGCTGTTGAGCTTCTCGATGCCGCTGACCGTGCTCATCTGCGCGAGCTGCGAGGTGAGCTCCGCGTTCTCCATGGGGTTGAGCGGGTCCTGGTTGTTGAGCTGCGTCACCAGCAGCTTGAGGAAGCGCTGTTCGCTGTCGGAGCCGCCCACCGTGCTGCTGCTCTGGGTGCTGGCACTGGCTGCGTTGAGGGAAGAGAGGGCGTCGTTGATGGCCATGGGGGCTTGCTTGTTGTCGAAGGGTTACTGGCCGACCGTCAGCGTCTTCAGCATCAGCGTCTTGGCGGTGTTGAGCACCTCGACGTTGGCCTGGTAGCTGCGCGAGGCGGAGATCATGTTGGTCATCTCCTCGACCACGTTCACGTTGGGCATGCTCACGTAGCCCTGGGCATTGGCATGCGGGCTCTTGGGGTCGTAGACCATCTTCGGGGGCGCGCTGTCCTCGACCACGCCGGAGACCTTCACGCCGCCGATGTCCTGCTGGCCGGAGGCCGCGACTTCGAACATGACCTGCTTGGCACGGTAGGGCTGGCCATCGGGGCCGGCCACGCTTTCGGCGTTGGCCAGGTTGCTCGCGGTCACGTTCATGCGCTGCGACTGCGCGGCCATCGCGGAGCCCGCGACGTCGAAGATGTTCATGGAGGCGCTCGGATATGGCATCGCGGGCTCCTTACTGCTGCGCCGCCGCCAGCAGCGACTTGATCTTTGCGCTCGTCACCGTGAGGTTGGCCTCGTAGCGCAGCGCGTTGTCGGCGAAGGCGATGCGCTCGGCATCCATCTCGACGGTGTTGCCGTCGATGCTGGACTGCGCCGGCACGCGGTAGAGCAGGTCGGCTTCGGGCATCGCAGAAGCTTCGCCCTGCAGGTGGCGCGCCGAGGTGGTGGCCATGCTCACCGAAGCGCCGCCGCGGCCCTGCTCCACCGCCTGGCTGAGCCGGCTCGCGAAGTCGAAGTCGCGCGCCTTGTAGTTGGGGGTGTCGGCGTGGGCGATGTTGGCGGCCAGCACCTCCTGGCGCTGGGCCCGGAGGTTCAGGGCCTCGCGGCTGAACCGAAGCGCTGCATCCAGCTTGTCGATCATGGGAGCTCCATCGTTGGCGTCGCGGCCAGGGGAAGGCGTGGCGACAGATGGAAAGCGAGTCTAGGCACGACCCGCGTTTGCAATGGGCCGAACAAAGGGGCATTTGGCGTGCACTTCGCTCCTTGGCCCTGGCCGCCCGGTTCCTAGAATCTGACCCACCGATGATGGACAAGACCCGCTTCTTCCTTTGCTTTCTGCCGGTCGCTCTGGCCGCCGCGCTGGGCGCTGGCGCCAGCCTGGCTGCGCCGCAGGAAGACAACGACGCGCGCCGCGTGGTGGAGCAATTGCTCAAGACACAGACCGCAGGCCTGCCGGGCCAGGCCCGCATCCGCGTGAGGCTGCCGGGCTCGCCCCTGCCGCCCTGCGAGGCGCTCGAAGCCTTCCTGCCGAACGGCGCCTCCGCCTGGGGCCGCGTCTCGGTCGGCCTGCGCTGCCCGGGCGAGCGGCCGTGGACACGCTACGTGCAGGCGCACGTCGCGCTCGAAGGCCGCTACCTGGTTGCCGCCCGCGCCATCGAGGCTGGCCGGCCGCTGGGTGCCGCCGACGTGGCGGCGCGCACCGGCGACCTCACGGCACTTCCGAAGTCGATCCTGGTCGACCCTGCCGACCTCCAGGGCATGGTGGCTGCCAACCGCATCGCCCCCGGCGCGCCGCTGCGGCGCGAGCAGCTGCGCGGCACGGTCGTGATCCAGCAGGGGCAGACGGTGCAGGTGGTCGCAGAGGGGGCCGGCTTCACCGTCAGCACCGCAGCGCGCGCGCTGAGCCGCGCCGAGATCGGCGCCCTCGTCCGGGCCAAGACGCGCGACGGCCGCCTGGTCAGCGGGGTGGCCGACGAAGAAGGCCAGATCCGGCTTGCGCAATGAGGGCTGTTACAAGCCATCCCGTGCATCGACCCTAAAGTTAAGGGACGGCCTGCCGATAAAGCGATCAGCCCTTTGAGGAACCATCTTGAAAATCGACCAACCCGCCTCCTCGGCCACTTCCATCTCCCGCACGGCCAAGGGCGCCAAGGCCCAACCGGCCGCTGGCGCCGATGCCGCCGAACAGGCCAAGGACGCCGTACAGCTGTCCTCGGCCCAGGTTCATTCCCTGCCGAGCGGGCCTAACGCCGACTTCGATGCGGCGCGCGTCGCGGACATCCGCAAGGCCATCCTCGCCGGCGAGTACACCGTGCATCCCGAGCGCATCGCCGACGGCCTCCTGAAGAACGTGCGCGACCTGCTCAGCGGAAAGAACGAGGGCTGAGAAAGATGACCGCCATGCTGCTGCCCCATCTGCTGGCCGAGAAGGCCTGCGTCGAAGAGTTCCTCGGCGTGCTGGCGCAGGAGGAGCGGAGCATGCAGGACGGCCTCTTCACCGACCTGGCGCCGCTGACCGGACGCAAGGCCGCCCTGCTCGACCGCATGACGGCGCTGGACCAGGCCCGCGAATCGGTGCAAGTGGCGATGGGCTTCGAACCCGGGCGTGCGGGTGCCGATGCCGCAGCAGCGGCGGCCGGGACCACCGCGCTCGAGGCATGGGCCGCACTGCTGCAGCTCGCCGAACATGCCAAGGCCGGGAACCGGCGCAATGGCGCCATGGTCCACGGCCATCTCGACTTCACGCGCAACGCGCTGCACTACCTGCAGGCTGCGGCCCTGCCCTTCTACGGGCCGGACGGGATCCGGAAGGCTGTCGGCGGGACGGGGACGCGGCTGGCCCTGGGCTAGCACCCAGGCAGACCCCCGCACGAATTCTTCACCCGCCGTGCGTCAGCTCGCGAAGCTGCGCCTCGGCCCGGTCGAGCTCGAGCCGCAGTTCCCTGATTTCCTGCTCCAGCTTGTCGATGCGCGCCGCGCGGCTCTGCGCCGGGGCCAGCGTCTTGCAGCGGCCTTGCAGTGCGGTCAATGCCTCGGCAAGTTCGCGCCGGCGCAGCATCTGGCCCCTCGAGCGGGCCACGGCCATGTCCTGCTCGAGTGCCTCCTCCTCGGCCTTGCAGGCAGCGGCGTCGACCTGGCTTGCCGGCTGCGCCATGGCGATCGCGGGCGCCGCCAGCGCGAGCGCGATGGCCAGGAAAGAGGATTTCACGCGCATGCCGTTACCGGTGTTGGAGAGGGAGGGTCGAGTTTGCCAGCAACTTCCCCGCTCTCGCCCGTACAGGCCGGATTTCACCTCCAGGGGCTGCTCGCCCCTCTCACTCAGCGGCGATAGGGATTGTGCGGGTTGCGGTCGTAGCGATTGGGCACGCCATCACCGTCGCTGTCCCGGCGCGCATGGCGATAGGCGGCACGGCGGTCATGCCGGTAGTAGTCGGCACGATGGTCATGACGCGGTTGATAGCCATGCCGGACGATGGGACGCGGCGGCGCCGGCGGAACGACGATCACCTGAGGGCGATAGCCGCGGTCCCCGTGGTGAGGTTGAGCCTGTGCGGGAGCGCTCAATGCAGCCAGTGCGACCACGGCTACGGTACCCAGTGCGAAAAACATCTTCTTCATGGCGGCTCCTTCGAGGAGTTGTTCAGGAGCCCCAATACTGCAGGCGCAAGGTGAAGCGCTTGTAAGGCCGCGGCGAAGTTCGATGAACTTTTCCGCCAGGTTCGGACTTGGCCCTTTGGCTGCAATGACCGCGGCAGCGCCGCGGTTGCGGAATCGACCCGGCGCAGGCACGATGCTGCTGTACTGCGGAGATTTCCTGCGCATCCGCACGCGGCGCTGGATTCCGTCGGCACCATGTTCTTTCTCTGGCCCGAGTACCTCTGGTTCCTGCTGGCGCTTGCATTGCTGCCTGCGGTGTACGTGTGGCTCCTGAAGCGCCGCGCCCGTGCGGCCCTGCACTACAGCAGCGTGGGCATCGTGCGCGAGGCGGCAGCCGGCCGCCAGTGGCGGCGCCATCTTCCGCCTGCACTGTTCCTGCTGGCCTGCTCGGGGTTGCTGATCGCGGCGGCGCGCCCGGTGGCGCGGGTGCCGCTGCCCTGGGCGCGGTCGTCGATCATGCTGGCCATGGACGTCTCGCTGAGCATGCGGGTCACCGACGTCAAGCCCAACCGGCTGGTGGCCGCGCAGGAAGCGGCCAAGCTGTTCCTGCGAGACCTGCCCAAGGAGATCGAGGTCGGGCTCGTCACCTTTGCCGGCAGCAGCCAGGTCGCCCAGCGCGCCACGCTCGACCGCGCCTCCGTGATCGCGGGCATCGACGGCTTCCAGATGCAGATGGGCACGGCGGTGGGAAACGCCATCGTGCTGTGCCTGGCGGAGCTGTTTCCCGAGCAGGGCATCGAACTCGGCGACATGAACTTCGGCAGCAGGCCGCAGGGTCGCAGCCTGGACGACAAGGCGAAGCCGCCGCCCCGGCCTTTCACGCCGGTCGCACCGGGCTCGTACAAGTCGGCCGCGATCATCCTGCTGAGCGATGGCCGCCGCACCACCGGTGTCGACACGCTGGCCGCCGCGAAGATGGCCGCGGACCGCGGTGTCCGCATCCACGTGGTGGGGCTGGGAACGGTGGAAGGCGACACCTCGACGATGGATGGCACAGCCATCTACATGAGGCTGGACGAGCCGACCCTTCGCGAGGTGGCGCGGATGACCGGCGGCGAGTACCACCACGCCGGCACGGCCGAGAAGCTGCGCAGCGTCTATGAAAACCTCGGTTCCCGCGTGCAGGTGCTGACGCGGGAAACCGAGCTGGCCGGCGTGCTGGCGCTGATTTCTGCCTTGGTGGCGATGACTGCGGCGACGCTCTCCCTGCTCTGGTTCGGGCGAATCGCCTGAGCGCACGCCTTTCAGCCAGCGGGCTCGAGGCCCGGTGCCTGGTCGATCTCTGCGGGCTTGTAGAGCTTGTGCTGCACCGCGGGACCGAGCGCATCGGTGACCACCGCAAGGCGCCAGGGATCGCCCTGCTTCGCGCACGCGCGCTCCTGCGACGTCAACTGGAAAGCGGTCGATCCGACGGCGGTGCCCTTCACCGCGAGCTTGAGCAGCGTGGCGCCCTTCTTGTCCGTCACCTCGATGTCGTAACCGAGCGCCTGGCCAGCCACGTTCTCGGTCTTGTACCCGTAGCCGGAGAAGTGCCGCGTCAGGTGGTCCATGGCGGCCGCCTGTAGCTCGTCCCGGGATACCGGGCCGGACGGCGCCGGCGCCGCCGGGACGCCGCCCCGCGCGCGCGCGGCCTGCATGTCTTCCTCGCTCGGCACCCACTCGCCTGGACCGCGGACCAGCACCGCGAGTTTCCGGTCGGCATCCCACGTTGCAACGTGCCACTCCTGTTCGTCCGGCACGCGTATCGACACCTTGGCCGACCTGTCGGTCTCGGTTTCGCGAATGGGGACGCGGTTCGTCTGCAGCACGGCCCTGAACCCCTGGCCCTCGTCCAGCGAGCGCTTGAGCAAGTCCAGGCGGTTGCTGGCGCGCTGGGCCTGCGTGGCGCTTCGCTCGCCACCCCCGATCCGGCGCTCCGCATCGAGGGACTCGAGGCAGAACCATCGCCCGCCCGCGCCGATGCTCACGAGCTCTGCCCAGATCGTGGCGATGACCTTGTCGCCGGTGCCCAGCCAGGCCTGGTCGGCCGCCTTCTGGCGCGCATCAGGCACGCCCATCCTGGCGATGATGTCGACGGGAGTGCGCTTCTCCCCGGTCAGGCGCTTTTCGTTGATGACCGCGAGTACGTCGGGGTCGACTTCCTTGTCCATTCGAAGTGATTCAGGGGAGTTGCGAACTTTTCGAGTATGCCCCCGCGCCGCCCGCACGTCACAACGCCCCCACCCTGCAACGCGCCTCGATCGATCTGACGGCGGATGAGTGACATCCGTCCTGACGAGCCCGCCGTTCAGCGGGAAGCGATCGGGGAATCCGTCCTGTGCAAGGTGGAGGAATGGGGCGGCGTCATCCGCACCTTCTTTACCGATTCAGGTAGTCCGATCCGCCATCTCAATCGCCGCACACCCGCGCGAGTCCGCGGTCCGGCGCGATCGTGTAGAGCGGCGACTGATTCTGGCGCTTTCCAGCAGGGCCCCGAGCCCATGCAGTGCTTGACATGCAGGCATATACCTGCATATCATCCGCTCACGCACTGACACGACAGATGGACGCTGACAAGGTTTTCAAGGCACTGGCCGACCCGACCCGCAGAAAGCTGCTCGACCTGCTCTGCGAGCGGAACGGGCAGACGCTGGGCGAGCTCTGCGAGCACCTGGACATGGCGCGGCAATCGGTCACGCAGCACATCGGGCTTCTCGAGTCGGCAAGCCTGGTGAGCACGGTCTGGCGTGGCCGGGAAAAGCTGCACTTCATCAACCCGGTGCCGCTGCACGAGGTCTACGAGCGGTGGGTGCGGAAATTCGAACGCCAGCGGCTCAGCCTGCTGCACGACCTGAAGAAACAACTCGAAGGAGAGTGACGATGAGCAAGACGAGCTTCGTTTACGTGACCTACATCCGCTCGACACCGGAAAAGGTGTTCGAGGCCATCACCAGGCCGGAGATCGCGCGGCGCTACTGGGGCCACGAGAATGTCTCCGAGTGGACACCCGGAGCAGCCTGGGAGCACGTGCGTGCCGACGAGCAGCGCACAGTCCAGGTGGTCGGCAAAGTGGTCGAGGTCCAGCCGCCTGCGCGCCTGGTCATCACGTGGGCAAGCCCCTCGCAGGCGGCCGATCCGGCCAGCTACAGCCGCGTGAGCTTCGACATTGCGCCGTACGAGGACATGGTGCGCCTGACCGTCACCCACGACGAGCTCGAGGCTGGCAGCGGCATGGCCAAGGGCATCCAGCAGGGCTGGCCGATCGTTCTGTCCAGCCTCAAGTCCCTGCTCGAAACGGGCCAGGGCATCGATGTCTTCGCCAAGCCCAAGGCGGGCTGATTCGTCGGCTTCAACCGGGAGTTGTTCCTATGACCCAGCCCTACACCGGCGGATGTGCGTGCGGCGCGATCCGCTACGCAACGAGGCACGCGCCCCTCTTCCAGAACCACTGCCAGTGCGTCGACTGCCGGCGACGCAGCGGCACCGGGCACGGCTCCTACCTGACCTTTCCCGCGCGGGCCGAGATGACGATCACTGGCGAGGCGGCGCATTGGGAGGTCACGGCCGACAGCGGCAACGTGAAGAATCACGCCTTCTGCCCGGTCTGCGGAACGCCGGTCTACCTGAGCTTCTCCGAGGCGCCGGAGCTGATCGCGGTTCACGCAGGCAGCCTGGACGAGCCCGATCGCTTCGTGCCGCAGGCGCTCACCTACAGCGTGCGCGGATTGGCGTGGGACGCCATCGATCCTTCGCTGCAGGCATTCGAGCGGATGCCGCGCCAGTAAGCAGCCTCTCGAGCAGATGCGCTCAGCGCGGCTCGCGCCGAGTCAAGGCGAGGTGCATGGCCGCACTGGCGATTGCCGCCGTGCCCGCCGCGACCGCGATCTGGTTGAGCCCGAGCACCACGTCGCCCGCGGCATACAGACCGGGAGCGTCGGTCTCCTGGTGCCGGTCCGTCAGCAGGTAGCCGCTCTCGTCCGTCCGGGCTCCGATGCGCTCGGCAAGCGTCGAATGAACCTCGAGGCCCAGCGCGCTGTACAGCGACTCGCAGGCCGTCTCAAAGCCGCCATGGCGCACGCTGATTCGCCCGTCCCACTCCCGGATGCTTTCGACGGCCCCTTCGGCAAGCCGGATGCCGGCCTGAGCCAGTCGCTCGCGCTCGGCGGGCGCAAGCGACTGCGCATCCGGCGTCATGAAGAGCGTGAGGTCCGGCGTGAAATGCCGCAGGTAGCGGGCTTCCTGCACCCCCGCCGGACCGTTTGCGATGACGCCGACCTTGCGGTCGATGACCTCGTAGCCGTCGCACACGGGGCAGTAGCGCAGCAGGCCGCTGCGCAGCGCCTGCGACAGGTGCGGCATCGCAGGCACGACATCGCTGGTACCGGAGGCGAGCAGCACCACGCGGGCCGTCAGATCGCCGCCCTGCCAGGAGAGCCGGAAACCCTCTTCTGTACGCTCCAGCGCGTCGACCTGGCCGGCGCGGTGTTCGATCGGGTAGCGATGGGCCTGCTCGCGCAATGCTGACAGCAATGCCGGGCCGGAGATGCCGTCCGGAAAGCCGGGGTAGTTGCGGGTGCGCGGAATGGTGGCCAACCGGCTCTGGCTCGCATCCACGATCGCGACGGATCGCCGCAGCCGGGCGAGATATACGGCGGCAACAAGGCCGGCGGGGCCGCCGCCGATGATCGCGGCGTCGAGCGCAGGCGGGGACTTCGGCGTAGCCATCGGAGCTCCTGGAAGGTGACGAGGGATGCCCCTCGGCACGGCACGCGGCGTGCCTGGAACCCGGCGCAGTAAGCCGCTAGCAATTGGCGTGGATGCTGCGGATCACCGCCGCACCGCGGACCCGCTCCGTTTCGACGATGGCAGTCGCCTCGCAGCGCGCGACCGTGGCCTTGTAGCTGTAGCGGGCCTCGATGCGGCCGCCGTCGAGGCGGCGGACGGAACGCAACACGAGCGGCTGTCGCAGCGAACCGTAGAAGCTCGACATCCTGGCGGGGTCGAACGCGCCCGCACCTCGCTTGGCGGGCGTTACCAGGGCCGCGGCAGCATGGCCGTCAGCGACGGAGAGCGCGCGATAGAACTTCTCGACAGTCTCCAAGGGAACATCGTTCGTGCGCTTCGCAGGCTCAGCGGCAATGGTGATGCCGACCGCATCGCGGCGGGGCGGTGCCTGCATCCCTGCAGCCGGAATCAAGGGCTCGGCCTGCGCTTGCACGACGGCGAGCGCAATGGGCCGTGCCGGGACAGCGTGTTGCGCGTGTGTCCGGCTCACATGCCAGAGCACGAAAGCGGCGGACCAGAGGAGCAGCAGGAGCGAGACCCACAAGGCCGGTGGGTCCAGCCGCTTCGCCACCATGACGAGGCCCAGGCCTTCAGGCCGGGGGCGTTGCGGCGCCTGCGGCAACTGGCGCCGCCGCGTCAGCGCATCGCGCGCGCCCGGATCGCACGAAGCGGCCGAGAGCTTGCTGGCACAGCCGCGGCAGTAAATCGCTGCATCCCTGTTGAGGGTGTGGCATGCGCCGCAGGTCAGCGCCATGGGGGACTCCCTTTCGAAGCCTGGATCGAAGGGAGATCAGAGGATCTCGCCGGCAAGCGGCCGATCGGAGTGCGCGGACAGGCCCTGTAGGAGAGTACTGACGTTCATCACCTTGCTGTGACCTCGGGTCAGTCTTTCAGGGGCAACGAACCCAGGAAGTCCAGCAGAGCGCCACCAGAGCGCCATGATCCGGCGTCCGACGGGATAGCCCGCCGCTGCCAGCGGCCTCACGCCCGCGTCAGCACCGTCCGCACCGCATAGCCGTTGCGATACACGCCCTCGATCGTCCCCGCGACAGGGTCCTTGGGCGAGGCCGTCACGTACTTCTCGTCCGAGGTCCGGTACACGACGACGGTGCGGTTCTGCGCGCTGAGTGTGCGGGCGACGCCGATGGCCTGGCTGAGCGTGCGGTAGGTATTCATGAAGTCCCCTCTTTGAGACAAATGCTAAACCGAAGGTACTCAATCCAAATACCTCGAGACCACGCGGAGCGCTGGATGCGGGGAAAAGGCCACACTTTGAGCGGCTATGTGACAGCGCCGGTGACAGGACTGGTCAAAGAGCGTGCGACCGGAGGTGGAACCTGGGCCCAAACCCAGTTACTCACGGGTGCATCGGAATCGAGCACTCCCACGGCATGCAATCAACTCGATGCGCCCTTACCAAATCCAAATGCCCAGAGAGGCTCACGCATGCGACCCATCCGAATCAACTCGCCCACAGGCTCGCACACGGTCGAAGAGCGAAAGGGCCCGAACGCAGGGCAAGTCGAACACGACACGCCCGAGCCTCCGGCAACCCCTTGCGTCCACCCGTCGGAAGGTCCCTCCATTGTTGCCCTGCGCATCGCGGCCTTTCGCGACCAGCTCCCCGACCTGGCAGCGAATCAGGCCACCTGGACCACGCATCTGCTCAATGTGCTGCAAGGCGTCGAAACAGTGCAGGAAGTCCATGACTGGCTTGATGCACTGAGCCCGGCTCATTGCGTAGGCTGTCCGGACTTGCTGTCGGGCCTGTCGGAGCGCTTGTGTGACTTGCTGCCCCACTTTGCCCCCGAAGAAATCCATCGCTGCGTGACGCGCTTGCTCGACATGGCATCGGCGGCCGGCCAGTCGGGATCGGTCTGGGCTGATCTTTGTGCGGGAATCCAGCTGCTGCAGCTGGCGGCCGTACAAAGGCTGCTTGTCTGCTTGCGTGACCAGCGTATTCGAGGGCAGCTGCCAGGAAACGGTGCCTTGCTGATCAGACACGTCGTTTCCATCGAGCTCGGCATGAGGAAGAAGTTGCCGACGCTGGGTTTTGGCGACGCCGGCATACGAGCCGCGCCCGTCGATGCTCCGGACAGAACAATCCTGAGCCGCGATGCACTGATGTTGGTGATGGCTCATCTGCTCAAGAACGTGGGCATCGACTGGACGCGGCCCGAGGTTTTTGGGCCCAAGCAGAAAGACCAGGATTTCCTGCGGGACCTGTCATGGGCCTCCACGCGCTTCGGCCCGATGCTTGCGAACTATCCCTGGATGAAAACAGAAGCCACCTTCAGGCTCGCTCTTCAGTTTGTAGAAGACCCAGGCGAGCTCGATGCCGTGATCAAGAGTCTGATCCATGAGCTGGTGGATGTGCCGGCTCAAAGGGTTGCTTCGATGCTGCCCTGCGCGCCAGGCGTGGCGCGGCGGCGTCTCGACCTGATGCTGCGGGCCTTGATGCTCGCCCTGCCCCGCGTCGTGCCTGGAAGAGAGGACGAATGGCTGAAGGGCGCGTATCTCGTCCTGCACGATCTGGCAGTACTCCAGTCGGCGAGCCAAAGACAGGCCATGTCTCCCTGTTTTGCCCAGCACGTCGATCTGTCGGTACTGCCCCTGCACATGCTGGCGATGGCAGACCGCATGTTCGGCTTCGGGGATGCCAGCCTGGCAGAACTCGCCTTTGTCGTGCTCACTCGTCTGGCTGCATACCCGAAGGACGTCCAGGTGACGACGCTGATCAGCGTCTTGTCCCTTCTCCCGGACGAAGTGACTTCGGCCAGGGCGCTGACCCATCTCAAGAAGCTCATGCAGGGGTCGAACTCGCAGACTGGCGCTGTGCTTCCTGCATGGATGCTCTATCAGTGGCACCACGTGGACAGCATGCTTTCGCTGCTCGAGAACCCCGGCACGGACCTCACGGGCAATGCGGCCTCGGTGCCGGACGGGCTTCTTGCAGGCCTGCAGCAGCACCATGGCGTGGGCGACCACCCCCCCCTGTTTATCGACGATCCGTTCCGCGAGAGCCATGTCCTGTGGACCATTGCCGATGTTCGCCTGCTGGGTGCTCTGTGCGAACGTTCGGCGCTATCTGATGGCTGGAAGCGGCAGCCGCTGGTGGATTGTCTCGTGGACATGCTGCGCCAGTTCTGCTCGGTGTCTGCCATGACCTACGAGTTCGTCGCCTCGTCGTTCATGAGTGCATTTCCGGCAGACATCCTTCGCTCCGCGTTTATCCGGCTCACAGCCTACGAACAAGGCCTGATCCTGGTCAGGGTCTACACCTCGCATCCCCTGTCCGAGTGGTCGGATCACACGCAACTCATCGAAATGTTCGCGAAGAACGAGAGCATCGATCAAGCGCATCGAAAGCGCGTCCTGGTCTTGATTCGGGCGATCTCAGCACAGCACCCAGAGGTCAAGAAGTTCGCGCACGCACTGGTGAGGCAACTGCCCCGGCGAGACGTGCGGCCGCGCAGCAGGTCGGCGCCGGGATGACACCACCACTGTCCAGCGCGCAGTTCATTGAACGTCACGAAAAGAGGCATCATGCGGTCAAGTTCAATTGCGAAGAAGCCACCCGGGAATCCACATTCAATTTCGACAGAGGAGTCTCACTCGTCCAGTCGACACCCCGGGAGCAGCGCCTCGTGTTGGTCAGGAACTATTCCGAGGACGACGCGCACATTGAGTTAGTCACTATCTTCGCGATTGACGAAGACATCGACCGCGAGGAGCGGCTGTCATGCCTGCGAGCCATCGTGAATGTCGCGCAGAACGCGGAGCTCGTGGGCAGGGTGCGCGAAATGATCAGGCGGCTCCAACTGCAATGAGCGCCCCGGCCTCCCGGCCCTCGCCCTCGACCTAGAGCAGCTCCTCTGCCACGAACAGCGACATCAGCCCGAGCCGCAGCCGCTCGGCCCAGCTCACGCCGGGTTCTCGCGGATGTACCACCTCGCGTCCGGCCTCCTGCGCCACCCACTCGAGGCTGCCGGGGCGTCGTGCGGCCGACCGCAGGCGGTAACTGCCGACGTCGCGGTCGCGCTGCAGGGTCTGCGTCACCTCGACAGCCAGCGCCGGGCTGTCTATGAGCACGCCCAGCTCGGTGTTGGCGCGCATCGAGCGCCGGTCCATGTTCATCGAGCCGATCAGCAGTCGCCGGCCGTCGATGACCGCCAGCTTGGCGTGCAGCCGGCCGAGAGAAGAGGCGGATTCGCCGGCCGCCGCGTCGGCCCGCCGGCCCAGCGCCGGGCTGAGCTCGTGGAGCTCCACGCCCATGGCCACCATCTCGGCCCGGTAGCGGGCATAGCCCCAGTGCACCAGCGGCTCGTCGGTGGCGGCCTGCGCGTTGGTCATGACGATCACGCGCAGGCCCTTGTCGCGCGCGCGCCGCATCAGCGCCAGGCCGCGCTCGCCCGGCACGAGGTAGGGAGTGGCGACCAGCACCTGCGAGCGTGCCTCGCGCATCGCCTGCAGCGCGCCTTCGAGCGCGAAAGCCTCCGGTGCGGGCCGGCCTTCGGTGGCGGCCTTTTCCGGGCCGTCGGCATAGAGCCGCGCCGGCGCGAAATGCTGGGTGAGCCGCCCCTCGTCCAGCTCGGCCGTCACCGGCCGGTAGCCGAGGCGGTCGAGCGGCGCCACGGGCGGGTCACCGCGCACGCTCTGCAGCACTTGCGCGTAGGCTCGCGCGCCATCGTCCGTGTCGGGCAGCAGCGCCTGCACGGGCCAGGCCTGCTCGCTGTTCCAGAAGCGGTCGAACACCGCCCCCAGGCCATTCACCACGGGCCCGGAGCACAGCACGTCCATGTCGATGAAGTTCGAAGGCTCGCCGCGCTTGAAGTAGTCATCAGCGATGTTGCGCCCGCCGATCACGGCAAGCGAACCGTCTGCGATGAAGAGCTTGTTGTGCATGCGCCGGTTGATGCGCTCGAACTCGTGCAGCGACAGCGCCACGCGGGTGCCCACCTTGCCGCCGCGCTGGGGCAGCGGGTTGAAGAGCCGCACTTCCACGTTCGCCTGGGCCGCCAGACCGGCCAGCAGCAGGCGGCTGTCGTTCGCGTAGAGGTCGTCGACCAGCAGGCGCACCCGCACACCGCGCCCAGCAGCCTCGCCGAGCTCGCGCAGGAAGCGCCGCCCGGTCGCGTCGGCCGCCACCAGGTAGTACTGGATGTCCAGCGAGACCTGGGCGCGGCGGACCAGCGCGATGCGCGCATCCAGCGCCTGGTCGCCGTCCGCAAGCAGGCGAAAGCCTGACAGCGCCGGGTCGACGCCCGCCGCCGAGGCGCGTGCCACCTGGGCCAGTCGCGTGTGCGCCACGTCGCCCAGCACCGTCGAGCGCGCACGCGCGGCGTCGGGGGGCGGCAGGCTGGCGCACCCGGTGCTCAGCAGCGCCGCCAGGGCATGGCCCAGCAGGGAGGCCGGGCCGGGCCGGATACGCCGCAGCTCGCGTGCGATGGACCCGCGCATCTGCCAGTGCAGCAGCACCAGCAGCGCCTGCAGCCGTTCGTGGAGGTGGACCAGGCAAGCGATGCAGGAGGCAACAGACAGGGAAAGTGGGGGGTCGGACATCACAACTCCTCGGTACTCGAACAAGCGGCCTTTGAGTGGGCCGATGCCGCAAGGATGTCTGCCGCGGGTATTCGCCTGATATCCCACACCGGTGCATCCGTAGCCGTTTCGCTGCGCGGGCGGCCCACTGCAATCGCCATGTATCCGGCGTGTATCGAGCAGGCAATGAGGACCACGGCCCGCCCAAGCAGCCCTAGACTGGCGCCATGCAAGCCATCGCACCGACCACCAGCGACGGCGCCACGCTCGCCGGCCTCTCGGCGCAGCTCCAGTCGCTGCGGCGCGTGGCTCTGGCGGTCGCGCATCCCGGCGGGCCGGGGCTGTTCGATGTGCTGGTGCGCGAACTGGCAGAGGCGCTGGCCGTGCCGACCGTCTTCATCGCGGTGTTTTCCGACGATGTCTGCAGCCTGATGCAGACCGTGGCCGTGCGGCTGGACGGCAAAGCCCTGAAGAACTTCGACTATGTCCTCCAGGGCACGCCCTGCGCGCACGTGGTCGGGCGCGAGTTCCGCTATGTGGCGAGCGGCGTGGCGGCGGAGTTCCCGCGGGGCTCGCTGTTCGCGGCCAAGGGCATGGACTCGTATGCCGCCTTCCCCATGCGCAACAGCCAGGGCGAAGCGCTGGGCCTGCTGGTGGCCATGGACCGCGTGCCGATCGCCGGCGGCCACGCCGACCATGCCGAGGCGATGCTGAAGATCGTCGCCGGCCGCGCGGCCGCGGAGATCGAGCGCACCCGGACCGACGAGGCGCTGCGCTCGGCGGCGCTCGCGGTCTCGGGCGCGCGCAGCGGCACCGTGTTCGACGAGCTGGTGCGGCTGCTGGCGACCATCCTGCACGTCGAGGTGGCCTTCATCGCCCGGCGGGCCGAAGACGAGCCGAAGCAGCTGACCATGCTCGCCATGCAGTGCGACGGCCAGGTGCTGCACGACATCCGCTACGCCATTGCGGGCACGCCTTGCGCCACCGTTCTGGGGCAGCAGTTCCGCGCGTACCCCAGCGAGCTGCAGACGCTCTTTCCCGACGACGAGGATGCGAAAACGCAAGGTACCGTCAGCTACGCCGGCTATCCGCTCACCGCGCTCGACGGTACGCCGCTAGGGGTGGTGTCGATCGCCTCCCGCCGCCCGCTGATCCAGGTAGACCGGGTGGAGTCCATGCTCAAGATCTTCGCCATGCGCGCCGCGGCCGAAGTCGAGCGGCTGGCCGCCAGCGAGGCCCTGCAGCATTCCGAAGCGAGCTACCGCACGATCTTCGAGACCGCGGAGGACGCGATCTTCGTCCACGACTGGGACTCGGACCGCTTCATCGACGTCAACAGCCGGGCCTGCGAGACCTACGGCTACACCCATGACGAACTGATCCGCCTGTCGGTGGCCGACGTCAGTTCCGGCGTGCCGCCCTACACCGCCCAAGACGCGTTGCGCTGGATCGAGCTGGCCAAGCAGGGCCACTGCCCTTCCTTCGAATGGCAACGCCGCAACAAGGACGGCAGCCTGCACTGGGACGAGGTGCGGCTGAAGCCGGCGACCTTCAACGGCCGACGCCACATCCTCGCCTTCACGCGCGACATCACCGAGCGCCGCGAGCGCGAGCGTGCCCTGCAGCGCAGCGAGGCCCGGCTGCGCGCGACGGTGGAAGCGGCTTTCGACTGCGTGATCGGCATGGACGCGGAGGGCCGCGTCGTCGAGTTCAATGCGGCCGCCGAGCGCGTGTTCGGCTATCGCCGCGAGGCGGTGATGGGCCGGCCGGTGGCCGAAGTGATCGTGCCCGAGCGGCGGCGCGAGGCGCACCGGCGCTGGCTGCGCGAGTTCCCGATCACCGGCAGCAGCCCGATGCTGGGCCGGCTGGTCGAATCGACGGCGCTGACTGCCAGCGGCGAAGAAATCCCGGTCGAGCTCGCGGTGAGCGTGGCGGAGGCGCCCGAAGGAAATATCTTCGTGGGCCACGTGCGCGACATCAGTGCGCGGCGCGAGGCCGAAGCGGCCCGCCTGGCCCTCGAGGCGCAGCTGCGGCAGGCGCAGAAGATGGAGGCCATCGGCCAGCTCACCGGCGGCATCGCGCACGACTTCAACAACATCCTGACCAGCGTGATCGGCTACCTGGTGCTGGGCGAGGAGCGCGCCGAAACCAGCGGCGACGCGGTGCTGCTGCGCCAGCTGGGCCAGGCGCACCTGGCGGCCCAGCGCGCGCGCGACCTGGTCGGGCAGATGTTGGCCTTCGCGCGGCGCCAGCGCGGCGAAGCGCGCGTGCTCGACATGGCACCGCTGGTGCGCCAGACCCTGCGCCTGCTGCGCGCCACCCTGCCCTCCTCGGTCACGCTGGACGGCAACGCGGGCGTCGATGACCTGGCTGCCTCGCCGCTGTGCGTCGCCATCGATCCGGTGCAGCTCGAGCAGGTGCTCTTCAACCTGTGCATCAACGCGCGCGATGCGCTGGATGGCGCCGGCCGCATCAGCGTGCACCTGCTGTCGCATGCACAGGAGCGCTGGCAGTGTGCCTCCTGCCGCGCGCCAGTGGATGGCGGCCCCTGGATCGAGCTGAGCGTGGCCGACAGCGGCAGCGGCATCGCACCAGAGCTGCAGGAGCGCATCTTCGACCCCTTCTTCTCCACCAAGGCGCCGGGCAGCGGCTCGGGCATGGGCCTGGCGATGGTGCATGGCATCGTGCATGGCCATGGCGGGCATCTGCGCTTGCGCACCTCGCGGGGTGCCGGCTCGGTGTTTTCGGTGATGCTGCCTCGGGCGACGACCGCGCCCGCCGCCGCCTCCGACCCGGCGCCGCGCCGCGCGGCCGGCGCGCCGGCCTTGCGCGGCAGCGTGCTCGTGGTGGAGGACGACCCGATGGTCGGCGATTTCCTGGTCGAACGACTGGCCAGCTGGGGGCTGCGCGTGCGGTTGCAGCGCGAGCCGCAGACCGCGGCTGCATGGCTGGCGGAGCCGGCGCACGAGACCGATTTGCTGATCACCGACCAGACCATGCCGCACATGACTGGCTTGCAGCTGGCCGCCCACGCCCGCGCGCTGCGCCCCAACCTGCCGGTGGTGCTGATCAGCGGCAATGCAGGCGGCTTCGATCCGCAGGAGCTGGCACGCTGCGGCGTGCATGCGCTCCTGCGAAAGCCGATCGACGCAGAGCGCCTGCGGACGGTGCTGTGCGAGTTACTTGCGTCGACGGATTGAAGCTCGGACATTCCGCGACGAGTCCGCCACAGAGGCACGCCGCCCCGCACCTGCAGGCACTCTTGCGAGAGACGGCCTGACTCAAGCCGCCATTGCTTCCGCAACGCCCGGCTGCCTCGGCATCGCATAGCCGAGCGGCGCGGTGGCATTGCGGATGCGCGTGGCTTGCGCCGCATCGAGGCAGGAGAACAGGACCTTGTTGAAGCGCGGCTCCAGCAGGCCGGAGACGATGTACTGCCACCGGTAGGCCTTCAGCACGAGCGTATGGATGGCCGCTGCGCGCACGGCATGCCCGGAGAGCCCGGTGATCGCGCAGAAATAGCCGGCATCGGCTGCAGCCTGCACCTGCACGGTACCGTCGACCGCGCCGACCAGCGCGATCAGCTCGCCGACCGCCACGTCGCGCCCGGCGGCGTCGAGGCGCGCGTTCTCCTTCAGGAATTCCATCTCGTCGAGGATCGCGTGCTGGGACTCCTCGCGCCAGTGGTACAGGAAGACGTCCTTCCACAGCGGGCAGATGTGCTCGTCCGACGCGATGCTGGCACGGTAGTGCGCCTGCGAGAAAAGCTCGATGTAGAGCGTCAGCGCCAGCACGGCCCAGTTGCCGCTGCCGAGCACCTCCTGCGCGATGGCATCGGGATCGGCGCTCATGACGTAGCCGGGCGGCATGTCCTGCTCCATCATCGACTCCAGCCGGCGGAACAGCTTCTGGTGCTTGAGCTCCTCGTCGCTCATGCGCACCAGCGCCTCCATGGCGACCTGGTCGCCCAGGGCCTGCGCGCGGCCGAGTTCCAGGACCTTCGCAGTGATGAAGCGTTCGACCAGCGCAAACATGTTGGCGTAGGTGCGCCCCTGGAGCTGGCTGAGCAGCCGGTGCTCCTCCCGGCTCAGGAACGGCAGCTCGTCCGCGAGGGACAGCCCGTCGGGCAGGAAGTGGCGGCCGTAGTCGAATCCGCGGCCGCGGATGATGTCGCGATCGATTTCCCAGCGCACGCGCTTGGAGACCTCGATGACCTTGGCGTAACGCTCGGTGCTGTTGCTGTTCATGGCTCGGTTCCTCAGGTTGGATGAAAACACAGGGCCGGCGCCATCTCGGCGGGTATGCCCGACCCTGTCCTGCAGTCTGGAAGCCGCAGGTAACCAGCGCGCTTCAGCCGTCATCGCCTGTGTTGTGGTTGTGTAGCGCCCGGGTGTCGCGCAGAATCCGGCGGATGGAAGAGCCCGCCCGCGTCCTGATCGTCGACGACGACGCGTCGGTGCGCGCCATGCTGCGCGAGTACCTCAGCGGGCACGGCTTCGCGATGGGTGAAGCATCCAGCGGCGCGCAGATGCGCGACTGCCTCGAGCGCGAGCCGCCGCACGTGGTGCTGCTCGACATACGGCTGCCTGGCGAGGACGGGCTGAGCCTGGCCAAGTACCTGCGCGAGCACCACGACGTGGCGATCATCATGGTGACCGCCTCGGGCGACGTGATCGATCGCGTGGTCGGCCTGGAGATCGGCGCCGACGACTACATCGCCAAGCCCTTCGATCCGCGCGAGCTGCTGGCGCGCCTGAAGAGCGTGCTTCGCCGCACCCGCGCGCGGACCGGCGCGCCCGAGCCGCCGGCCTCCGCGCCCGCGCCCCTCGGCGGCGGACGCCAGCGCTTCGGCCGCTGCGAGGTCGACATGGAAGCGCGCCGCCTGTTCGAGCAGGGCGGCGCCGAGGTGGCGCTGACGGCAATGGAATTCGAATTGCTGCGCGTGTTCCTGGCCAACCCCAACCGCGTGCTCTCGCGCGACCAGCTGCTGGTGCACACCCGCAACCGCGAATGGGAGCCCTTCGACCGCTCGATCGATATTCGAATCGGCCGGCTCCGACGCAAGGTGGAGCCCGACCCTGCCGGCGAGCCGCGCTGCATCAGGACGGTGCGCAACGCGGGGTACATGTACGTGCCCGACGCCTGATCGCGACGGCGGCGATGCAGCGCGGGCACCGTATGCCCCGTGCCGATCACCAGGAGGTCAGTCGCACTCCTCGGGTGCCTGCATCAGGCACCTTGTTCAGGCGCGATTCGGGTTGAGCAGGTACTTCTCGCCGGTCGCCTGCTTCGCGTAGACCGCGATTTCTTCCGGCCGCAGGGCCTCGCGCAGGGACACTTCCTTGGTGTAGCGGCTCGCGAAGGTGGTCTTGAGCTCCGCCGCCACGCGCGCCTTGAGCCGCGCCCCGTCCTCGGGGCCGACCTTCTGCAGGAAGTTGAACAGCAGCCAGCCGCCCATGCCCCAGGTCATGCCGAAGCCGCGCGTGAACTCGGTCGGGCTGCGGTCGAGGCCACCGTAGATGTACACCTGCTTGTGGATCGGCGTCCCGTAGCGGCTGTACTCGGTCGCCTTGCGCAGCAGCGCGGCCTCCATGGCGTTGAGGATCTGCCCGGCCAGCTTGCCGCCGCCGATGGCATCGAAGGCCAGCGTGGCGCCGGTAGCTGCCAGTGCCTCGGTGAGGTCGTCCATGAAAGTCGGGGCGCTGGCGTCGCACACATGGCGGGCGCCGATGGTGCGCAGGATCTCAGCCTGTTCCTTCCTGCGCACGATGTTCACGAGTTCGACGCCGTCCGCGAGGCAGATCCGGTTGAGCATCTGGCCAAGGCTGGAGGCTGCGGCCGTGTGCACCAGCGCCTTGTGGCCTTCGCGCTTCATGGTCTCGACCATGCCCAGCGCGGTGAGCGGGTTGACGAAGGCCGAGGCGCCCTCGGCGGGCGTCGTTCTCTCGGGCAGCGCCATACATTGAGGCGCCGGCAGACAGCGGTACTGCGTGTACATCGCGCCGCCGAGCACCGCGACCGTCTTCCCCAGCAGCGCCTGCGCCTCGGGCGAGGCGCCGGCCGCCACCACCACGCCGGCGCCTTCGTTGCCGATCTGCATGGACTGGTCGAGCCGGCCAGTCATGGCTTTCATTGCGGCTTCGGGAACGGTGGCAGTGATCACCGGGCGCTCGGGCGTGCCGCTCGCGTTCGCGGTCTTCATGTCGGCGGCGCCGAACAAGAGGCCGAGGTCGGAGGGGTTCATCGGCGAGGCCTCGACGCGCACGATCACTTCGTGGGGCTTGGGCTCGGGAATCGGCTCCTCGACCAGGGAGAGCTCGAGTTCGCCGCTGCGCTTGATCAGCGAGCGGAGTTGGAGGGTGGTGCGGGGATGGGTCATGCGCGTGTCTCCTGGTTGAGGGCTTGGCAGTATAGGAGTCGCTTCCGTTCAAGGATGCTCCGGCACCGCGGGCACGGCAGGACCGGAGGGCATCTGGAATACGGGCTTGGGAGCAGCGCGCGGTGGATGCTTCATGCGCGCCTCGATGATCTGCGCGAGCTCACGCATGTCTCTGCTGCCAGGGTTGTGGTCGACGCGCTGAGGGGCAGAGCAAGTGCCCGCCGCGCCAAAATCTCTGATAGAACAGCGAGGAATCGATGAAGCGGTGAACTCTCGTAAGGTGCCAGCCGAACGGTTCCAAATGGTCAGGCCAGAGAGGCAAGATGCTGCTTTGCTCGATCAGACACGACGAAGCTGACGATTGCCTTCATGTCAGTGGAGCATCTCTTGAACGAAACCTGCCGCAGAACATCAGGACCGCGTTCCAGCACCACAACGCCAATCAGTTCGTCGACGAAAGACTGCGTAGCTTGCACCCCGTCAAAATCGAGGACTACCTTGCTACCTTCTTCAAGGGCTGCTTCGACCTGTCGGCGAAGCCCAACGGCCCGGGCGCGGCTACCCAGTGCTGAGCCTTGGCCCGAGGGGCCAAGGGCTAGTTGGTGCAGCGACAGTTGCGTCAAAGACATCATGTCTGCTCCAGGCAGGTGGAAGCGCTCACGCGTGGGTCGAATTTAGCATCGTTCTTCATCGGGTAAGCGTCACTCTTCGAACGAAACCTCAAACGGTGCGGTTTCTCTCGGCAGGAGCTCCCCGAGGCGGACAGCTGCCAGCTTGCTACGCCGGCAATGAAATCCGATGGCGACGCCCTGCCAGTGGCCACCGTGAGCTAGCACGGCGCCCGTTCCAGTGCTTGAAAAAACGCAAGAATCACCCGAAGCAATCGCAAGAGATCCGCGCGCAGATTTTGCGATTTTTGCAGTAGTCGTCAAGCCTACTCCCTGATTGCCTTGGGTATTGTAAAGACGGCCGTCTCTATTGCAGCTCACCTTGGGAAGTAGCGCGGTAGCAATAGCGGCAAGGTGCGATTTTTCGGGAAGCCTCGGATGATTTGCGAGCGTCGTTAACATGCCGCAGCCGTCATCGACAACTGCCATACGGACGATACCTGCGGTATCGTAGTACTGCGACGCGACCCAGACTTTTGCCCTAAGGTTGCCTTGTTGCCGTGCGTGCGTCAAAGAATTTTCGATCAATTCAGACAGCGCGTAGAAAATTGGATGACGAAAGCGGTCATATTGATTTTTGCCAGTACTCGGATCGAATGCTGCGTTTGGATTCGCGTCTGTCAAGGTTCCCGTGATTGCGTCCGCCAGCGCGTTCGCAACCCTATCGCTATCTGCATGACTTTCAATGCAGGTAAGCTCGACCAATTTATTGCGAAGATCATTCCTACCCCAAGCAGGCTTTTCGACATCGTGGATTTCGCAATGCTTGAAGAAATTCATTCGGTCTAGATACCCAGCAATATTCACCGGTAACCAGGGCATCGAAATTCGCTGGTCATGCTTGCTGGAAAGCAGGGCACCCAGAACGGTTAACCCGAGTGGGTCGACAAATTGGACGCGCGAACCATCGAGTTCGATCTCTCGGTCTGTGCATCGGCGCACTTCGGCGCACAAGCTGTACAGGGAGGGAAGATCGCGACTTCCGACGCTGTATGGCAAATGGAACTTCATTCGGTGGGGAGCTGCTCGAGGCTCAGGTGGGGGAGGCAATTATGCTGGGGCTTTTTTCCCTCCATCGGCATCACCATCCGCCCTTGCCCGCGTCTGGCCTGGTGCACACTGGATCGGCTTGGAGTACGGAGGCATCGAGCGCTTGCGGCATCGTGCTGCCGGAAGGCCGCGTCGCGTTGCTCGAGGCTCTGCCCGACGCAATCGCCGACGCGAAGATCCGACTGCGCTCCATGCTCATGGACAGCCTGGACGAGCAGATCAGGCGAACCCAGCAACTGCAGGCCGACATCGGCAAATCGAACGCAGGCTCTCTCAGCAAATGCGAGATATACCCTGGGCTACGACGCCACCGCCCAGGCCAAAGATGGGCTAGAGCGTGAGCAACTTGCAACGGCCCGGCAGTCTCTTCGCACCCACTCAGGACACGACTTGGTAATACAAGTTCTGCGGATGCCGCGCCTGCGCAAAAAAGAACCACCGCTCCGCCACCAGCCCAGGCACCTGCACCAGCAACGCCAGCACGAACGCGAGCGTCGAGTGCGAAGCGATGCCCCACAGCAGCAGCAGCGCCGGCAACGCGAAGCCCAGCACCAGAAAGCCCAGCTTGACCTGCTTCAACGCAGCGCGGCTCGCGCCATGGAAGAACTCGCGCGTATTGAAGGAGCCGGCCGACATTCCCATCGACTTCTGCACCAGCTTCGGCGCGCGGATGCCGGTCGCCGTCTGCAGCGTCGAGCGCGGCACCAGCGCGGCATTGCGGCGCAGCGACATCGTCCGCGTGCCCCACGCAGCAAGCGTGACGGCGAGCGCGCAGGGTCCGCTCACGCGCAGCAGCGCGGCCTCTCCCATCAATGCCGCCAGTGCGCTGGCGAGGATGAGGCCCGAGGACAGCCCGATCAGCGTGAAGTTGACCAGCGTCAGCGGCTGCGCCCATTCCTGGATGAAGCGCAGGCAGGCGTAGATCATCGCGGTGCAGTACCAGAGCAAGGCCGCAATGGCGATTGCGGCCACCAGCAGCCATGGCGCATGGATGCCGTTGCGCAGCGCCAGCCACCACAGCGCCACCACCGCGATGAAAGCGGGCAGCACGATCACCTCACGCGAGAGCCACGAGGTGCGCCACATCAGCACGGCGCGCCAGGCACGCTCGGGCCGGCCCAGATGGCCGAAGGAGGCGCCGAGCCCGACCAGCAGCATCGCCTCGGCCACGATCAGCGACAGGCCGAGGAAGCCGGGCGCGAGTTGCATGCCAGCCAACACGGCCAGCGCCAGCGTGACGACCAGGCCCTGCGCGGCGCCGGCGATGGTGGTGAAGACGACGACGGAGAACGCCGGGTTCACGACATGCCTCCCAGTTTCGCCTGGACCTTGGTCGGGCCGCCCGCTTCGTCGGTCACGCGCCGCGGCAGGTACTGGTTGGCCGGGTTGGTCTCCCACTCTGGCATCAGCGAATAGCCGCCGCGCTCGCGAATGGCTTTCGAGACCTCGGAGTCAGGGTCCTTCACGTCGCCGAAGAGACGCGCACCGGTGGGGCAGGCCTTCACGCAGGCGGGCTTGCGGTCTTCCTTCGGCAGCTTTTCGTCATAGATGCGATCGACGCAGAGCGTGCACTTGGTCATGACCTGGCGCTCCTCGTCGAGCTCGCGCGCGCCGTAGGGGCAGGCCCACGCGCAGTACTTGCAGCCGATGCACTTGTCGTAGTCGACCAGCACGATGCCGTCTTCCTTGCGCTTGTAGCTGGCGCCGGTGGGACACACCGGCACGCACGGCGGGTCCTCGCAATGCAGGCAGCTCTTGGGGAAGTGGATGGTCTCGGTCCCCGGGAAAGTGTTGGCCTCGTAGGTCTGCACGCGGTTGAAGAAGGTGCCGGTGGGGTCGGCGCCATAGGGCTTCTCGTCGGCCAAGGGGCCGGCGCTGCCGGAGGTGTTCCACTGCTTGCAGGACGTGACGCAGGCGTGGCAGCCGACGCAGACGTTGAGGTCGATGACGAGCGCAAGCTGCTTGGCCAGCGTCTCGCCGGGCTCGGCACGCACACTGTCGTTCCCGCTGCGTCGCGCAGCGCTGCGCTGCGCGACGGGCGGCTCCGATTCCGCTTCCCGAACAGCCGCGGAGGCTGCCGTCGAGCCGCAACCGCAGCCCTCGCCGCAAGCGCCGCCAGCCGCCGCAAGCGCGGGCTCGCGCGCCGGCTGCCCAGCGGACGCAATCAGGTCTTTCAGCCACAGCATCATTTTCTTTTCCTTCCCGCAAAGTAGGTGAGCACGTTGGCGGCTTTCCCCAGGACGCCCGGCGCCGCCGGGACGCTGGCGATCTGCGGGAAGCTCTCGTGCGGTTCCTCCGGCTCAGCGGGCCGGATGCGCACGCGCACGTCGTACCAGCCGGCTTGGCCGGTGATCGGATCGGAGTTGCTGATGGTCTTCCCGGCGAAAGGCAGCTCCTCGGAGATCAGGTGGTTCAGCAGGAAGCCCTTGCGTGCCTCGTCGGCGCCGGGTGCAAGCTGCCATGCGCCGTCGGCCTTGCCGATGGCATTCCAGGTCCACACGGTGCCGGGCTCCACGGCCTCGCTGTAGCGCAGCATGCAACGCACCTTGCCCCACTGGCTCTCGACCCAGCACCAGCCGCCGTCGGCAATGCCGGCCGCTTTCGCGGTCATCGGATTCACATGCAGGTAGTTGTGGCTGTGGATCTGACGAAGCCACGCATTCTGCGAATCCCAGGAGTGGTACATCGCCATCGGCCGCTGCGTGATGGCATTGAGCGGATAGGCCTCCAGCTCGGTGGCGGCCTCTTCGAGCGGCGGATACCAGAAAGGCAACGGATCGAAGTAGGTGTCGATGCGCTCGCGCAGCGCCTCGGGCGGCTGGCGGCCCCCGCTCTTGCCCTGGGCCGCGAGGCGGAAGCTCTGCAGCGTGTCGGAATACAGCGCGAGCTGCACCACGTCGTTCTTCTGGCGCCAGCCCTTGTCCTTGGCGAAGTCCAGGTACTCGCGGTTCCAGTTGCGCATGTAATGCATCGTCTCGGGCATGTGGTACTGGAACACGCAGTTGTTCTGGGCGTAGGCCTCCCACTGCTTCGGATTCGGGTCGCCGCGCAGGTGCTGGTCGCCGTCCTTGCCGCGCCAACCCATCAGGAAGCCGATGCCCGGCTGCGGCTGGAAGTTGACGACGAAATCCGGGTAGCCGGTGAACTTGCGCTCGCCTTCCGGCGTGGTGAAGGCCGGAAACTTCATGCGCGACGCCAGTTCGATCAGCACCTCCTGGAAGGGCTTGCACTCGCCGGTGGGCGGCACGACAGGAATGCGCACCGAATCCACCGGCCCATCGAACTCGGAGATCGGCCGGTCGAGCATGCTCATCACGTCGTGCCGCTCGAGGTAGGTGGTGTCGGGCAGCACCAGGTCGGCAAAGGCCACGGTCTCGCTCTGGAAGGCATCGCAGACGACGAGGAACGGGATCATGTATTCGCCCTGCTCGTCCTTGCGGTTGAGCATCTCGCGCACCGCCATCGTGTTCATGCTGGAGTTCCAGGCCATGTTGGCCATGAAGATCAGCAGCGTGTCGATGCGGTAGGGGTCGCCCTTCACCGCGTTGGTGATCACGTTGTGCATGAGCCCGTGGGCCGAGAGCGGGTGCTCCCACGAGAAGGCGTGGTCGATGCGGATCGGCGAGCCGTCCGGGTTGATGGCCAGCTCGTCAGGATTGGCGGGGAAGCCCAGCGGCGCCGCGTTGAGGGGCGTGTTCGGCTGGATCATCTCCGGCGCATTGAAGGCGCGGTAGTTGGGGACGATGTGGCGCGGGTACGGTGCCTTGTGCCTGAAGCCGCCGGGGGCATCGATGGTGCCCAGCACGCTCATCAGCACCGCGAGCGCACGCACGGTCTGAAAGCCGTTCGAATGTGCGGCCAGCCCGCGCATTGCGTGGAAGGCCACGGGGCGTGCCTGGGTCGTCGGATGCTTCTTGCCCCAGGCATCGGTCCAGGGGATGGGCAGCTCGAAGGCCTGCTGCAGCGCCGTCTCGCCCATCTCGCGCGCCAGCTTGCGGATGCGCTCGGGGTCGATGCCGGTGATGGCCGATGCCCACTCGGGCGTGCAGCTCGCCACGCGCTCGCGCAGCAGCTGGAACGAGGGCGCGACGCGGGTGCCGTCAGCCAAGGTGTAGTGGCCTTCGAGCGCCGGGTCGCAGCCGTCGGCGATACCTTCCGGATATGCCGGCTTCACGCTGCCCGAAGCCTTGTCCCACACCAGCTTGTTGTGCGGGTGGCGGCCGTCGCCCGGCGGACCGCGTTCGGGGTCGAACGCGAACAGGCCCTGGCGCTCGCAGTCGTCCAGCACCACCAGCTGCGGGGCGTTGGTAAAGCGCTTGAGCGAGGCGTGGTCCACGAGATCGTTCGCGATCAGCTCGTGCAGCAGCGCCATGAAGAGCGCGCCGTCGGTGCCGGGCTTGATCGGAATCCATTCGTCGGCAATGGCGGAGTAGCCGGTGCGCACCGGGTTGATCGAGATGAAGCGCCCGCCATTGCGTTTGAACTTGGCGATGGCGATCTTCATCGGGTTGCTGTGGTGGTCCTCCGCGGTGCCGATCATCACGAAGAGCTTGGCGCGATCGAGGTCGGGGCCGCCGAATTCCCAGAAGCTGCCGCCCACCGTGTAGATCATGCCGGCGGCCATGTTGACCGAGCAGAAGCCGCCGTGCGCCGCGTAATTGGGCGTGCCGAACTGGCGCGCGAACAGGCCGGTCAGCGCCTGCATCTGGTCGCGTCCGGTGAAGAGCGCGAACTTCTTCGGGTCGGTGGCGCGGATCTTCGAGAGGCGCTCGGTCAGCAGCTCGAAGGCGCGCTCCCAGCTGATCGGCTCGAACTCCCCTGCCCCGCGATCGCTGCCGGGCTTGCGCAGCAGCGGCTGCGTGAGCCGCGCCGGCGACACCTGCTTCATGATCCCGGAGGCGCCCTTGGCGCAGATCACGCCCTGGTTCAGCGGATGGTCGGGGTTGCCGTCGATATAGCGCACCTCGCCGTCGCGCAGGTGCACGCGAATGCCGCAGCGGCAAGCGCACATGTAGCAGGTGGTGGTCTTGACCTCGGTGTCGGCCGTGGGCGTCGGCGACGCCAGCGGATCGTGAATGGGCTCGCGCGAAAGAAAGTTGAGCAAGGCGCCGGCTCCGGTTGTCTGTTGGTCGTGGGGGTTCTCTCTACCCATGATAGGGTTCGGCGTCTGAACAAGAAAGCAGGTAATTCAGTTCACCATGACCGAAAAAACCGATCATCGCCTGCGCTTCACCCTGCGCCAGCTCGAGGTCTTCGCGGCCACTGCGCGCGAAGGCTCGACGCGCGCCGCGGCCGGCCGCGTCGCGCGCTCGCAGTCGGCTGCCAGCGCCGCGCTCGCCGACCTGGAGGCCGCGCTCGGCACCCAGCTGTTCGACCGCATCGGTCGCCGCCTGGTGCTCAACGAGAACGGCCGCGCGCTGCTGGCGCGCTCGGTCTCGCTGGTGGACCAGGCAGCCGAGCTGCAGGCCCTGTTCTTCACCGACCAGCAGACGCCGCTGCGCGTTGCGGCCAGCTTCACCACGGGCGAGTACCTGCTGCCCGGCATCGTGCTGCGGTGGAAAGAGGAGAACCCGCAGGCGCGCGCGCGGCTGATCATCGGGAACAGCACCGACGTGATCTCTGCGGTGGTCGGCTTCGACGCCGACGTGGGCTTCATCGAGGGCCGGCAGACGCATCCCGACCTTGCGGTGCACCGATGGCTCAGGGACGAGATGGTCATCGTGGCCGCGCCGACGCACCCGCTGGCGGGACGCACGGCCGGTGTGCGCGAGCTGGCAGAGGCAGGATGGGTGCTGCGCGAGGAAGGCTCCGGCACGCGCGAGGCCACCAACGACTGGCTGGGCCGGCGCGTCGGCGCGCTGCACATCGAGTTCGAGCTGGGCAGCAGCCACGCCATCAAGCGCGTGGTGGCCTCGGGCGTGGGCGTGGGCTGCATGTCACGTTATGCGGTGGCCGATGCGCTGGCCGATGGGTCGCTGGTGGAGCTGAAGACCACCCTGCCGAAGAACTCGCGTGCGCTGTCGATCGTGCTGCACCGCGAGAGGCGGCCGGGGCGCACGATGCAGGGCTTCATCGACTTCTGCAAGGGCGCGGCGGGATAGGGATCGGACATCGCACTCGGATGCTCTCGTCAGCCTGGATCTTGCGCAGCCCCCAGCACCGCCAGCGCCACCGACGCAATGCGCGAAGACAGCGAGTCCGCACGCGAGGTCAGCACGATCGGCACGCGCGCTCCCAGCACCAGCCCTGCGCATTCGCCGCCGCCGATATAGATGAAGCTCTTGTAGAGCATGTTGCCGGCATTGAGGTCGGGCACCAGCAGCAGGTCTGCATCGCCGGCCACGCGCGAGTCGATCTTCTTGATGCGTGCGGCCTCTGCCGAGATCGCGTTGTCGAAGCCGAACGGCCCTTCGACGATCGCGCCGGGCCAGGCGCCGGCGCGCGCCATCGCGACCAGCGCCTGCGCATCGACGGTGGCCGGGATGGCCGGGTTCACCGTCTCCACCGCGGCCACGATGCCGACCTTGGGCTCGGCGATGCCAAGCTTGTGCAGCAGCGCAATGGCGTTGCCGAGGATGTCGCGCTTGGCGTCCAGCGAAGGCGCGATGTTGACCACGCAATCGGCCAGGCCCAGCAACTTGGGGTAGCGCGGCAGGTCGAACAGGAAGAGATGGCTGATGCGCGTCTCGCCGCGCAGGCCGGTGGTCTTGTCGACCACGGCGGACATCAGCTCGTCGGTGTGCAGCGAGCCTTTCATGAGCGCGGCCACCTCCCCCCGGCGCGCCATGGCGACAGCGCGGCGCGCGCTCTCGGCAGCGGTGTCGCTGCAGTCGATGATCTCGAAATCGTCGGCGTCGATCGCGGCCGCGCCCGCCGCGCGCAGGATGTCCTCGCGAGGACCTATCAATACGGGATGCGCGAGCTCCGCGTCGCGCATGCGCGCGGCCGCATCGAGCGCCGCAGCGTCGCAGGGGTAAACCAGCCCGACGCGCACCCGCCCCGCCCTCGCCCGCTCGCGCGCCTGGTTGACCAGGGCGTCGAGCCGCGGATGCATCGTGGTCTCGCTCACTGCCCGCAGAAGCGCTTGATTCATGAGGTTCCAGACAGAGTCAGGTGAAGTCCTTGTACTTGTCGAGCAGGCGGATCGGCTTGGCGAGCGCGTCGCGACGGAACGGGTCGCCCAGCTCGCGCGTGCACATCACCTCGATCACCGTGGTCTTGCCCTGGTTCATCTGCATGTCGACCGCCTTCTTGAGCGCGGGGCCCACGTCCTCCAGCTTGTCGACCACGATGCCCTCGGCGCCCATCGCCTTGGCGATGCCCGCGAAGCTCTCGCTCTCCAGCTCGCCGGCGACGAAGCGGCGGTTGTAGAAGTCGACCTGGTTCTTCTTCTCCGCGCCCCACTGGCGGTTGTGGAAGACCACCGCCGTCACCGGGATGTCGTGGCGCACGGAAGTCATGATCTCGACCATGCTCATGCCCCAGGCGCCGTCGCCCGCGTAGGCGATGGCCGGGCGGTCGGGCGCCGCCAGCTTGGCGCCGATCATGGTGGGCAGCGAGTAGCCGCAGTTGCCGAAGCTCATCGGCGCGAAGAAACTGCGTGGCTCCTCGAAGCGCAGGTAGCTGTTGGCCACGGCGTTGATGTTGCCGATGTCCGTGGAGACCATGGCGCGCGGCGGCATGGCCTTCTCGAGCTCGCGCAGCACCTGGCGCGGATGCAGCCAGTTGCCGCCTTCCTTCTCGGCCTCCTGGATCATGTCGAGGCTGTAGGGGTCGCGCTCATGGGTCCAGCCGTCGAGCTCTTTCTCCCACGCGGCCTTCTCTTCCTTGATCTTGGCGGCGCGCTCGGCCTTGGTGGCATCGCAGGCAAGCGTGCGGTCTGCCAGTCGCCCGAGCAGCGCCTTGGCGACGGCCTTGGCATCGCCGTGGATGCCGACGGTGATCTTCTTCACGAGGCCCAGGTTGGTGTGGTCGGCTTCGACCTGGATGATCTTGGCCTGCTTGGGCCAGTAGTCCATCCCATGCTGCGGCAGCGTGCCGAAAGGGCCCATGCGCGAGCCGAGCGCGAGCACCACGTCGGCCTGCGCGATCAGCTTCATCGCGGCCTTGCTGCCCTGGTAGCCGAGCGGGCCGGCCCACAGCGGATGGCTGGCGGGGAAGGAGTCGTTGCGCAGGTAGCCGTTGGCCACCGGCGCGCCCAGGCGCTCGGCCAGTGCCTTGCATTCCTCGACCGCGTCGCCCATCACGACGCCGCCACCCGAGAGGATGACCGGGAACTTGGCGGTCGCCAGCAGCTCGACCGCGGCGGCCAGGCTGTTCTCGCCGCCCGAGCCGCGTTCCACGCGCATGGGCTTGGGAATCTCGCACTCGACCTCGCCGTAGAAGTAGTCGCGCGGGATGTTGAGCTGGGTCGGGCCCATCTCGGAGATCGCGCGATCGAAGCAGCGCGCCGTGTACTCGGCCATGCGCTTGGGGTTGTTCACATGGCCCTGGTACTTGGTGAATTCCTGGAACATCGGCAACTGATTGGCTTCCTGGAAGCCACCCAGGCCCATGCCCATGGTGCCGGTTTCGGGCGTGACGATCACCACCGGGCTGTGCGCCCAGTAGGCCGCCGCGACGGCAGTCACGCAGTTGCTGATGCCGGGGCCGTTCTGGCCGATCACCACGCCATGCCGGCCGGAGACGCGCGCGTAGCCGTCAGCCATGTGGCCGGCACCCTGCTCGTGCACCACCGGAATCAGGCGGATGCCCGCGGGTGCAAAGATGTCCATTGCATCCATGAAGGCCGAGCCCATGATGCCGAACATGTCAGTCACGCCGTTGGCGACCATGGTTTCGACGAAGGCCTCGGAAGGCGTCATCTTCTGCACGCCTGTGACAGCGGCGCGGGCGGGCGTGGCGGGGGGTTGCTTGGTCATGGAAGGTCTCCTTGGGGGTCGGGGAAGAGCGCAGGGTTTCTCGAAAGTTGGAACCGATGGTTCCGGAAATCGTGTTGGCGGAATATAGGACGCTGCCCGGCTTGCGTCAAACAAAATTCCAAAAATCGGTACTCGTTGTCCCGTTTTTTGTTGAAACGACTATGATCCGGCCCATGAAAGTCGTCAATGGTTTGAAACCCGAGCCCGCCGAGCTCAACGGCGACACGCCCACCATGCGCCTGTTCGCATTGCTGGAGGTGATCGCCGCGAAGGACCAGCGCTACGCGCTCCAGGATCTGGTCGAAGCCACCGGCCTGCCCAAGCCCACGCTGCACCGCATGCTCCAGCAGATGGAGAGCGCGGGGCTGCTGCAGCGCGAGGGCGACAGCCGCCTCTATGGCATCGGCACGCGGCTGCGGCGGCTGGCCGAGAACCTGCTGTTGAACGACAGCCACCACGGCGCGCGCCACACCGTGCTGCGCCAGCTGGTGGAGGAGATCGGCGAGAGCTGCAACCTCACAGCGCTTTCCGGCAGCGAAGTGGTCTACCTCGACCGGGTCGAAACCGCGGCGCCGCTGCGCTTCTACCTGCACCCGGGCTCGCGGGTGCCGGTGCACTGTTCGGCCAGCGGCAAGGTCTTCCTCGCACAGATGAGCCCGGCACAGCGCCGGCGCCTGCTGGCTCACGCGCCGCTGGAGGCCTACACGCCCAGGACGCTGACCGACCTGGACGCGCTGGAGCGCGAGGTCCAGCGGGTGCGCAAGGACGGGTGCGCCTTCGACAACGAGGAGTTCCTGCCCGGCCTGCTGTGCATCGCGGCGCTGGTGCCGAGCGAGAACGGGCCTTCGAACCTGTGCATCGCGGTGCAGGCACCGGTGATGCGCATGGACATGGAAAAGGCGAAGAAGCTGCTGCCCGCATTGCAGCGAGCGGCTCTTGCCCTGTCGCGCATCGACGCAGACACCGAGGCCGACGCGCGCGCCCAGGCATGAGCTCACCCTTCGGCTTGCCCACTTTGCGGGGCCGCCAACCCCCTCACCGGGCGCACCACCGACGGCTTGGCGAGGCCGGTTCCATGGTGTTCCCGGAATTGGAGAAGTGAAATGACCGACATCGCCTCCCTCAAGCCCGAGCGCCTGCTGAGCGTGCGCGAAGTCTTCGGCATCGACAGCGACCTGATGGCTCCGGCCTTCGCGGAGCGCGACGACCACGTGCCCGAAGTCGACGCCGTCTACCGCTTCAACCCCGACGTGACGCTCGCCATCCTGGCCGGCTTCATGCGCGACCGGCGCGTGATGGTGCAGGGCCTGCACGGCACCGGCAAGTCCACCCACATCGAGCAGGTGGCGGCGCGGCTGAACTGGCCGTGCGTGCGGCTCAACCTCGACGGCCATATCAGTCGTCTCGACCTGGTGGGCAAGGACGCGGTCGTGCTGCGCGACGGGCAGCAGGTGACGGAGTTCCAGGAAGGCATCGTGCCCTGGGCGCTGCAGCGGCCCGTTGCGTTGATCTTCGACGAGTACGACGCGGGCCGGCCTGACGTGATGTTCGTGATCCAGCGCATCCTGGAGCAGGGCGGCAAGTTCACGCTGATGGACCAGAACCGGGTGCTGCAGCCGCATCCCTCCTTTCGCCTGTTCGCTACGGCCAACACGGTGGGCCTCGGCAACCTCAACGGGCTTTACCACGGCGCGCAGCGGCTCAACCATGCGCAGATCGATCGCTGGAACATCGTGGCATCGCTGGACTACCTGCCTGCGGAAGAAGAGATCGCGATCGTGCAGGCGCGCGTGCCCTCGATGAAGAACGAGGCCGGGCACGCGATGGTGCGCGCGATGGTCGCGGTCGCCGATCTCACGCGCAAGGGCTTCGCGGCGGGCGACCTGTCGACGCTGATGTCGCCGCGCACCGTGATCACCTGGGCCGAGAACGTGGAGATCTTTCGGGACCCGGCGCTGGCTTTTCGGCTCTCCTTCGTGAACAAGTGCGACGAGGCTGAGCGGGCGCTGGTGGCGGAGTATTTTCAGCGGTGTTTCGATCTGGAGCTGAAAGAGGAATGACGCTCTCCCCCAGGTTGGCTCACTTCGTGTAGCCGCCCACCCCCTCGCCGGGGACAACACCAGCGGCCCGGCAAAGCCGGTTCCGCGGTGTTCCCCGAACTGCGCCGCATGCTGCATTTGGCATGCTGAAGAAATGAGAGAGTGCCGTGAGCGATACACAGAAACAGTTGCGGCATGCGCAGCAGATCGACGAGCTCTGCGCCGCCTTCATCCGCGCCTACAGCGGCGAGCCCGACCTGCATTTCCGCGGCCAGCGCCTGCACCGCGGCCGCCAGCCCCTGCCCTGGTACGCACCGCACCTGCACCCTTCCCCCGACCACGACGACTTCGCTTCCTTCCGCGGCACGGCGGATGGCCTGGCGCTGCGTCTCAGCGCATCGGACGCCGCCCTGCACGAACGCTTGCGCCCCGAGGAACCTGTCGAGCGCATGCTGTTCGAGATGCTGGAGCAGTTCCGCGTGGAATCGCTGGCGCCCGAGGCCATGCCCGGCATGCGGCGCAACCTGCGGCATCGCCATGAACAGTGGTCCCTGTCCTTTCACCACTCCGGCCTGACCGATACCGCGCGCGGCCTGCTGCTGTATGCGGTCGCGCAGATCTGCCGCGCGCGCGTCAGCGGCCAGCAGGTGGTGGAGGAAACCGAGGACATGCTCGAGGCGACCCGCTTCGCACTCTCGCCGCTGATCGGCCATGCACTCGCAGGCCTGCGACGCGAGCGCGCCGACCAGGCTGGCTATGCGGTACACGCCCGCGCGATCGCACGCACGGTGGCGACGATGCTGCATGCCGCGGGCGAAGGCGAGCAAGAAGAGGAAGACAGCGACGCCGAGCCCGACGACAAGCGCAATGTCTTCAGCCTGATTGCCGACATGGACCGCGAGATCGTCGATGCATTCACCACCGCCGATTCGGGCCGCAGCACGCTGCTGGAGGGCGAAGGCGTTGCCTACCGCGTCTTCACCACGGACTACGACCGCGAGCACGAGGCTGCCTCGCTGGTGCGCCGGGAACTGCTCGTTCAGCTGCGCGATGCGCTGGATCGCCGCATCGCCGCGCAAGGGATCAACATCGCCCGCCTTGCACGCGAACTGCGCGCCCTGCTGGCCGAGCCCCAGCGCGAAGGCTGGGACGGCGCGCAGGAGGAAGGCCGCATCGACGGACGCCGCCTGGCACAGCTGGTGGCCTCGCCCACCGAGCGGCGGCTGTTCCGCACCGAGCGCCTGGAGCCTGCAGCCGATTGCGTGGTCGGTTTCCTGATCGACTGCTCGGGCTCGATGAAGGCCCATGCCGAGTCGGTGGCAATGCTGGTCGACGTGATGGCCCGCGCGCTGGAGCAGGCGGGCGTGGCCAGCGAGGTCCTCGGCTTCACCACCGGCGCGTGGAACGGCGGGCGAGCCCGGCGCGACTGGCTGCGAGCCGGCCGGCCGACGCACCCGGGCCGCCTCAACGAGCGCTGCCACCTCGTCTTCAAGGACGCCGCCACGCCCTGGCGCCGCGCGCGCCCGGCGATCGCCGCCCTGCTCAAGCCCGACCTGTTCCGCGAAGGCTGCGATGGCGAGGCGGTGGACTGGGCCTGCGAGCGCCTCCACGCGCGCGTCGAGGAGCGCAAGCTGCTGCTCGTCCTGACCGATGGCTCGCCGATGGACAGCGCCACCCAGCTGGCCAACGACGTCCACTACCTCGACCACCACCTGCAGGACGTGGTGGCGCGACACGAGCAGGCCGGCCGCATCGGCATCGCAGGCGTCGGCGTGGGGCTGGACCTGAGTCCGTACTACAGCCGCAGCCATGTACTGGACCTCGCAGGCTCCCGGGGCTCGGCGATGTTCCGCGAGCTCGTCACGCTGATCGGCGGGTTTCATCGACGCTGAGCCCCCCGGGCTCGCTTCGTGATTTTTTTCACACAAAAGGCTCACCACCCCCGGGGCAACACCACCTACATCTGCTTACCAAAGTAGTAACCTGTGAACAATTCACATGCCACATGCAAAGTGGGCGGACGCCAGGAGGACAACAGATGCAAGCTTGGGGGCTGGAGCGAAAGCCGGAGATCGATGCGAGCCTCGCGGCGGAGCCCGGCGACGCCCGCATGGTGGCGCGGATGCGGCTCGTGCTCTCCGTTTCCGCGCTGCTCGCGGTGTTCGTCGACCCAAGCAGCCTGGGAGGCGTAGGAGGCTCGACCTGGCTGCTCTTCTGCGGCTACATCCTGCACAGCCTGGTGGTGTATGTCTATTCGGAGCTGGAGGCGCCGCTGTCGCAAAGCCGGGTGATCCATTGGCTGGACATCGGCTGGTGCGCCCTGATCGTGCACATGACGGGCGGCGTCCACAGCGCCTTCTTCCTGTTCTTCTTCTTCGGCATCCTGACCTCCTCCTTCCGCTGGGGTTTCGAGGAAGGCGCCCGGGTGACGCTGGCTTCGATCGCCCTTTTCGCGGTCTGCGTCATGCCTTCGGCCACCGAGCAGGATCTTCCGCGGCTGCTGCTGCGCTCGACCTTCATCCTGGCGCTCGGCTACATGATCATCTATTGGGGCCGCTCCAAGGTGGAGCTCAAGCGGCGGCTGGCATTGCTGCGCGCCGTCACCCGCCTGTCGAACCCGCGCTTCGGCGTCGACCACACCGTCACCGGCATTCTCGAAAAGATCCAGCGCTTCTTCCTGGAGAGCAGCGGCTGCCTGCTGGTCGTGCGCGACAAGGAGTCCGGCGCCTGCTCATTGCGCACCATCCGGCAGGGCGATGTCCATCGCTCGCCCCAGGCCGAACGGGTCGCGCCGGAACTGGCCGCATTGCTGATGGCGCTCGCGCCTTGCCGCGCAGCGATCTATCACCGCGCGCGTTGGTTCCGCATGCCCGGCGTCGCTGGCGCATCCACCTACGACGGCGAGAAGGGGCGATGGACGACCGAAACCCATCCCGCATTCGAGGGGCTGGCCGAGCTGCTCGATGCCAAGTCCTTCATCAGCGTACCGGTCAGGCTGCGCAAGAGCGAGGGCCGCCTGTACGTCCTGTCCCGGCACGGTGTGTTCCACCGGCCCGATGCGCTGTTCCTCGGGCACGTGGTCGCGCAGGCGTTCCCCGTGGTCGAGAACATCGAGCTGCTCGACCGCATGGCCTCCGACGCGGCAATGCAGGAGCGGCAGAAGATCGCGCTGGACCTGCACGACACGGCCGTCCAGCCCTACATCGGCCTGAAGATGGGCCTCAGTGCGCTGCGCAACAAGGCCGCCGCGGACAACCCGCTGCTGGAGGACCTCGACAAGCTGCAGGACATGGCGGCCCACGTCATCGGCGACCTGCGCCGGTATGCGGGGGCGGTGCGCAACGGGCTGGACCGGTCGGAGCTGTCGGTGCCGACGCTGCTGCGGCAGCAGGTGGCACAGGTGCGCGACTTCTACGGCATCGACATCGCGGTCTCCGTGGACGGCGATCTCAAGGTGAACGACCGCATGGCGGCGGAGATTCTGCAGATCGTCCGCGAGGGCCTGAACAACATCTGCAAGCACACGCTCGCGCACTGCGGCGCGGTCAAGCTGGCCTGCGCGGACGGCCTGCTCAGCGTGGAGATCGAGAACGAGGCCGACGGCACGCAGTCGATCGAATTCCTGCCGCGCTCGATCTCCGAACGGGCCAATGCCCTTGGCGGCATGGCCAGCGTGAGGCGCGGCACTGGCGGGGGCACATCGGTGCACGTCGAGATACCCATGTAGGAGGCGGAAGAAGATGCAACCAGCGACGAAGCCGATCGGGGTCATGGTGGTCGACGATCACCAGACGATGCTATGGGGCCTGTCCAGGCTGATCGACGGCGAGAAGCCGCGCATGCAGGTGGTCGGCACGGCCAGGAACTGCGAGGAGGCACTGGAGCAGGTCGGCCAGCTCAGCCCCGACGTCATCCTCCTGGACCTCGACCTCGACGGCAGGAGCGCGCTGGACATCCTGCCCGGCCTGCTGTCGAACCCTGCCTCACGCGCCCTGATCCTGACCGGCGAACGCGAGCAGAAGACGCTGGACAGGGCCGTCCTGCAAGGCGCCCGCGGCGTCCTGCGCAAGGACGCCTCGGCCGAGCAGGTGCTGCGGGCGATCGAGCGGGTGCACCGCGGCGAGCTCTGCATGGACGCCGAGACGATGAGCCGCGTCTTCTCGAAATTCATGGCCGCGCGGCAGAGCCCCCAGGCCGACCCCGAGGCCGAGAAGCAGGCCACCCTGACCACCAAGGAGCACCAGATCATCGGTGCCGTGGTCCAGGGCGGCGGCGCCTGCAACAAGTCACTGGCGAAGCAGCTCTTCATCACCGAGCACACGCTGCGCAATCACCTGACTTCGATCTACCAGAAGCTCGATGTGGCGAATCGGCTGGAGCTGTATGTGTATGCGATGAAGCACCAGATGGACAAACTGCCGAGCTGACGCGGCTCGATCGTCACGTTCCTCCGCCGATCATCGGGAGGACGTTGCGAACGATCTGGATCGCGGCTGGCCCGAGGATCACCATGAGGATGGACGGGAAGATGCACAGGACCAGCGGGATGAGCATCTTGGTCGGCACCTTGGCGGCCAACATTTCCGCGCGAACCTGCCGCTTGTGACGCAGGTCCTCCGAGAAGACCCTCAACGATTCGCCGATGCTGGTCCCGAAACGGTCGGCCTGCGCCAGCATCGTGGCGAAGGTCTGGATCTCCTCCACGCCCGTGCGGATGGCCAGGTTGCGCAGCGACTTCTCGCGCGTGCCACCGGCACGCATCTCCAGATTGGTCCAGTGGAGTTCTTCGGCCAGCGCGATGCTCTTGACCTTCATCTCGTCCGTCACCTTGGCCAGCCCGGCGTCGAGGCCGAGGCCGGCTTCCACGCATACCAGCATCAGATCGGCGGCGTCCGGGAAGTTCTCGAAGATCTCGCGCTTTCTAGACCTGACGACCCAGGACAGGATCAGGTTCGGGAGATAGCACCCCAGCAGAGCGGCCACGGCGAGCCAAAGCATCAAAGAGACTCCCGCCAACTGCGTCGACGTTCTCAGGAAAAGAAATGCCAGTCCCGCCAGGGCGAACGGCAGCAAGGTCTTGGTCCCGAAGAAGACGATGTACGCGTCCGGATGCCGGATTCCCGCGTTGAGAAACTTGATGCGCAGGGGCGACGCCTTGTCCATGTCTGCCGGTGTCGAGAGCTGGGCGAAGGAGCCCACGATCTTCACCGCGGTCTCGGTCCATTGCGATTTGCCATCGTCGCCGGCGAACGCCTGCAGCCGTTGCTCTGCATGGCTGGGAGTCAGCCACACCAGCAGGCCGACAAGCGTCAGCGTCACGGCCAGGAAGATGAGGACGGGGAACAGCAGCATTTGCACTCTCCTTCTAGACGCGGATCTTGATGATCCTGATGAGGATCAAAACACCGAATGCCATGAGCACGAGCATGTACTTCACGATCGCGATGCCGAGGGGATCCTTCCAGAGCGGCGACATGAAGGCCGGATTGAAGGCGTTCAGCAATGCGGCCAGTGCAAAGGGCATGAGACCCAGAATCCAAGCCGACAACCGCCCTTCGGACGACAGCACCTTCACCCGCGAAAGGAGCTTGAGTCGCTCCCGGATCAACCGGCTCAGGTTGCCAAGCACCTCGGTCAAGTTGCCGCCCGAGTCGCGTTGGATCATGACGGCCACGACAAAGTAGCGCAGGTCGGTCAGCGGAATTCGTTCGCTCAGGTTCGCCAGAGCCTGGGGCAGCGATACGCCGAAATTGACTTCGTCGCTGACGATGCGGAACTCGTTGGCAATCGGCTCCGTCATTTCCTCGCCGATCATCTGCAGGCCGGACGCAAAGGAATGGCCGGAGCGCAAGGCCCGGACCACCAGATCCAGTGCCTCTGGCAACTGCCGTTCCAGTTTGCTCAGTCGGCGCCTGCGCACGTGCTGCACCACGAGCAGCGGCAGTATCGTCAGCAGGCCACCGCACGCGGCTCCGGACAGGAAGGGCTGATGGAGAACGCCCACCACCAGGACGAAGCCCATGGCACCCGTGGCTGCGCACCAGAGGAGGAGCATCGAGACCGTCGTGTCGAGGTCGGCCTGCAGGATGAACCGGTCCAGGGCATGCATCCGCGGCACCCTGAGCAAGAGCCGCTGGAGCGCCGGGACGTCGCTCAACAGGCGTTCCCTCGCCAAGTGCGCCTGGCTGGTCGTGTCGTTCGAAGCCGACAGCGCCCGCAGCCGCTTCTCGATCTTCTTGGCCTCGGGTCCCTTGTAGGACTTCCAGATGAGATACAGGCCTTCCAGCACCAGCAGCACGGTCACGAAGACCAGCACCGAAATGATCAGGAAGACGTTGGCCTCCAAGGTCTGCAGCATGGCAGTGACTCCTTCTTCGTCTATTGAAGTCGCTTGGTGGGATCGAACATGGCATCGGGCAGGGCGATGCCGAAAGCGCGCAGCCGCTCGGCGAACTTCGGCCGCACGCCGGTCGCATGGAAGTAGCCCTCGACCTGACCCTCGGCGCCGACGCCGGTTTGCTTGAAGGCGAAGATCTCCTGCATGGTGATGACCTCGCCCTCCATGCCCGTGATCTCCTGGATGCTGGTGATCTTGCGCCTGCCGTCGATCAACCTCAGCGCCTGAATCACCACCGTGATGGCCGAGGCGATCTGCGAGCGGGCGGCCTTGTGCGGAAGGTTGAGGTTGGCCATTCCGATCATGTTCTCGAGGCGCGACACCGCATCGCGCGGCGTGTTCGCGTGGATGGTGGTGAGCGAGCCTTCATGGCCGGTATTCATCGCCTGCAACATGTCGAAAGCCTCGGCCCCACGCACCTCGCCGATCACGATGCGATCGGGCCGCATGCGCAAGGCGTTGCGCACCAACGCGCGCTGCGTGATCTCCCCTTTGCCCTCGATGTTCGCCGGCCGCGTTTCCATGCGGATGACGTGGGGCTGCTGCATCTGGAGTTCAGCCGCGTCCTCGATGGTCACGATCCGCTCGGACTCCGGGATGTAGCCTGAGAGGATGTTCAGCAAGGTGGTCTTGCCCGCACCGGTTCCCCCGGAGATGAGCATGTTGACCTTGGCCTTGCTCAGGCCTTCCAGCATGAACGCCATCTGCGGCGTCAGGCTCTTCAGGTCCTGGACCAGGTTCTCCATCTTCAATGGAATGTGGGCGAACCGGCGGATGGACATCATCGGCCCATCCAGCGCCACAGGCGGGATCACCGCATTGACGCGTGAGCCATCGGGCAGCCGGGCGTCGACCATCGGGCTCGACTCGTCGATCCGACGCCCCACCAGCGAAACGATCTTGTCGATGATCCGCAGCAGATGCTTCTCGTCGGTGAAGCTCACGTTGGTGTGCTCCAGCCGTCCCTTGCGCTCGACGTAGATCTGGTCGTAGGAGTTGACCAGGATGTCCGATACCGTCGGGTCCGCCATCAGCAACTCGATCGGGCCGAAGCCCAGCATCTCGTGCTGGATATCTCGTATCAGGGTGCGCTTCTCGATGTCGTTGAGGGCTTCGCGCTCCTCGAGAAGCAGCCGGCCAACCATGCCGGAGATTTCGTGCCGCAGGTCTTCGGGCGAAAGTGTTTCGAGCGCGGCGAGATCGAATTTCTCGAGTAGCTTCAGATGCATCCTGCCCTTGAGCAACTTGTAGGAGTCCGCCTCGATCTGGTTGCCCAACGAGTCGGAGGCAAGCTGAAGCGGTTGGCGCGCGACGGGTTCCATCGCGGCGGCGTCAAGTTTTTCTCGAAATGACATGGTGGGCTGCCTTGTGGTGATTGGACGAGCGCGCTCTATGCTCTTCGGAAGAGCCGCGCAAAGAAACTGGTGTTCTGCTCTTGCCGGGGACTCAGTGCCAACGCGAAGTCCGCCAGGCTCCTGCTGACCGGATTGGCGCGAGAGATCTCCACCAGGGGAACGCCGCGGTTGACGGAGGCATTGACCTCCTTGCAGGACTCCACAAGCGTGAGCACCGGGGCCACGCCCAGCGAGCGCTGTATTTCGCTGATGCCGATTTCGCCCGTCTTCTCGAAGCGATTGACGATCAGGTCCACCTTGGCTGCCGGGTAGCCCAGTGACTTGAACACCGCCAGCAGCTTGTTGGCGTTGCGTATGGAGGGCAGTCCCGGCTGCAGCACGGGGTAGACGCGATGGGCCCGATCGAGGGCGCGGATCACCAGGGTGTTCAGGTTGCGGCCGACGTCGAGCAGAACAAAGTCGTACAGCGTGACGGCCAAGCCGAGGATCGCATCGATGTGTTCCGCCTTGACCTCCATGGCCTTGGAAATGTCCTCCGGCGCTGCCAGGACGCTGAAGTTCGGCGCCACCTTGACGGTGCTGGCCACGAGAAAAGACGCATCCAGCCTGCTGATGTCGTGCGCGACGTCCGCGACGGTGGAGATCGGCTTGCCGTCGCTGACGAAAGACAGCGCATCGCCGAACTGCAGGTTCAGATCGATGAGCAGCACCGAACTGGTCTGGGCCAGCTGGTAGCCCAGGTTGGTCGCCACGAAGGTCGCACCGCTGCCGCCCTTGCAAGGAATGAAGGCCAGGATCTTGCCGACCTCGGGCCGCTGCACCCTTTGCAGTTTGGCTGCGACGCGCCCTACCGCCGCTTCCAGCGCGGGCGCGCTCACCGGTGAGGGGAGCACCTCGCGCACGCCGGCTCGCATCGAGTTGATGAGGAACTCCGGCGACTGCGTAGCGCACAGCAGGATGACCGCCACGCCAGGGTGGTGCGTCGTGACGTACTCGACCAGCGTCAGCTCGTTCGGGTCGCAGCACATGCCGTCCACGAGCATGAGGTCCGGGCGCTCTTGCTCGGCGACCACGTGCATCTTGCTCTTGCCGCCATCGACAACGGTCACGGTATGCGCCTGCGCCGTGAGCACCTTGCTCATTTCCGAGAGATGGTTCTTGTTGGGCGAGATGATCGAAATCTTCATGGCTTTCTTCCAGGCAATGTTTACGAGCAAATGGCCGCGCTGTTGGGGTCCTGCCGCATGATCTCGCGGGGCAGGAAGGTCGAAAAAGTCGGCATGGCAATGGGTGCAAGCGCGGCAGCGCCTGCAATCGGCGAGATCCATTGATAGTTGAGGCCCGTGATCGTCACCGTGACCCCTTCGCAGGTCGCGGAGTTGCAACCCGCCGGCGCCCAGGCGACATCGATCGTGGTGATCTGCGGCAGGAGCGACCGCATCTTGGCGAGCACCAGCGCCTGGCTGGCGGTGTCGTCGCACACGACGGCATAGCGCGCGCCCGCCCGGGTTGCCTCGCTCGCGGCGTTCCAAGTGAAGAGCATTCGCGCGAAGTCCGTGATGCCGAGCAAGAAGGTGAGAAACAGGATCAGGACGAGCGCGAACTCGACGGTGCTCGCGCCCTGGTGTCTGCGGCTCATAGCGGTGCCCTCATGGTGGCGGTGATGTCGCTGTAGGTGAAGGGCCCGAGCGGCACGCCGAACACGGTGTTGACCAGCGGCTGGAACTGGTAGTTGGAAACCTTCACCGTGACCGTGTTGATCAAGGGGTTGGTGCCTGTGGTCTGCCATACCGGCGCCTGCACTTTTGCCAAGGTCAGTCCTCGGGCGAGCGGCGTTCCGGTCCCTGCCAGATTGCCGTACACGATCAGATTGGCGGCTTCCGCCGTGTGCGTGTTCTGGGTCTGAATGGAGAGATAGCGCACGCCGTCGCGCACCGACTTCGTGACGAGGTTGTACTCGTGCATCGCTCGCCCGAACTCGGTGACCGTCAAAGTCAGCACCAGCAGGAAGGGCAGGATGAGTGCGAACTCCACCAGTGCGGCGCCATATTGCCCGTTTTTCATGTGGCATCTCATCGCACCAGCACCGGTACGAGCGGGCCCGCCGTGCCGCCGGCCAGACCATTGGTGGTACAGGGCACGGCGGCGCTCGCAGAATTGCCGCGGAACTCGAGGTGGCCGTCGTCCTTGGGGCCGCTCAGCGGATGCAGCATGAACATGCAGGCATAGTCGACGACCTTCGATGCCGCGTTGATCACTGGAACGGTGACCAGCCGGCGGCTGTATCCATAGAGCGCGTGCTGCCCACCACTGCCCGGCGTGGCGAGTGACTTGAAGCTGTTGAGCTGATTCGCGTTGCCGAAGACGATCGAGCTGCCGGCCTTCAGGTCGGTGCCCGTGTCGTCGAACGAGGCGAATGCGGCGCGCTTGGTGATGTAGTTCGCGGCCGTCGGGTGGGAGCCGGCTGCGGGCGTTCCCGCGTAAGCGTTCTGCGGCACGGCATTCTTCCAGTTCGTGCTGGTGTAGGAGTAGCCAGTCATGTCGGGGTGGTTGACGCTCGGGTTGTAGTCGGCGTTCTTGTAGATGCCGAACCGATAGTTCCACGGGGTGTCGACCGTCGTCTGTGCGCCGGGCGTACCCAGGACGTCGCCAATCCGGGTACCGCACGATCCACCCTCGGACAGCTCGTCGCGGGTATCGCTCGCACTTGTGCTGCCGTTGAGGTTGTACCAGCCGAGCTCGCCAGAGCCGGGGGTTCTGTCGCCATACACCGTTACCCATTCGCCGACCTGGAAGCCGTAGTTGGGGGCCGTTCCGCCGGCTTTTGGCTTCAGCCCGATCGGGATCGGGCAGGTGCTCTGCGCGCTCGACCGGGTCGCAACGGCGATTGCCAGCACATCCCGCAGCGCCGGGTTGCCTGCCGTGTCTCCGGAGAATGCGCCCATCGCTTGCATCAGCCACAGGCTGATGTTCTTCTGCGCGTGCTCGCATTGCGCGTACTTCGCGCTGGCAGGCACGATGGTCGGCGCGTAGGCCGCATCTCGAAAGCTGATGTCCGCGTCGACGATCTGGCCCTGACCACTCCAGGTCGCCGATTGCATGTTGACGCGGTTGAGGTTGCCTGCCGATTTGCCGGCACTCCTGGCGCGCGTGATGGCGGTGCCTTGCCCGTCGAGCTCCTGGGCGGCTGCCAGCGCGCAACTGTCCAAGGCGGTCTGTAGCTCCGTCTTCACCACGAAGAGGTGGCCGAAGTCCAGGGCGATGCCCATGAAGCCGAGGAGAAACAGGAGCAGGAATGCCACCGTCACGATGACAGCGCCGCGTTGGCGATGGCGTGAAACCGGGCTGTTCATGGTGCCGTTTCCTTCAGAGTGGAGGGAAAAATCGATCTGCAGAGAGGCGCAGCAAGCGAGCCGTCGACACGGAGTCCAAGGGGCCCGCTGCTGTGCACTCGGCTCTCGTGCTAGGCGCAGGTCCCGCCTGTCTTCAGGCAGTTGCCGACGCGAGTGATGAAGTCGGTAAACGGATTGCCTGGCCCCGTGAGGCCCTTGAGCGCGAGCACCAGGGCGATCGAAACCACCGCGATGATGAGCGCGTACTCGACGACTTGCGCGCCCTCTTCATCCTTTGCGAAGGAGCCGAACGAGGTGCAGATGGCGTTGAAGAGCTTGTTCATTTGAGTATCCAATCTGAGAGTTGAGTTGAATGAATTGAGTTTTCAGCGAGCCGTGGGCCTCAGGCGCAGGTCCCACCGGTCTTCAAGCAATTGCCCACGCGGGTGATGAAATCCGAGAAGCTGGTGCCGGTCGTCAGTGCCTGCAGCGCAAGCACCAGGGCAATGGAGACGACCGCGATGATCAAGGCGTATTCGACGACTTGGGCACCGTCATCGTCTTTCAGCAGAGACTTCGCCCAGGTTCTGAACGCGTTAAGAGAGCCATTCATGGGTTTTCCTTTCAAGGAGTGTTGATACAGGTCGGAGATGCACGTTGGTGGATTTGGATTTCACATGGGCAATCCCTTTCTCATGGCTGACGGAGGCGTCGGGGTCGCGCAGGCCGTGAGGCCTACTTCGATCCGCCGATGGCGCCACCGATGTTGATCACGTTGACCGCCGGCGGCGGGGCCCTGTAGGTGCCCTGGTAGAGCAGCATCGATTCGCGCGCCGAGACGCCGTCCATCCCCGTCACGGGATCCGCGGTCTTTCCCGCAGCAGGATTGATGGTCATATTCCGCTTGGCATCGCGGACGGCATCGCCGAAGCGTGCGTCGTAGTTCGGGGTGGTGCTCGAGCACCCCGCGACAAGGCAGAGCAGCAGGGTTGGGGCAAGCTTGTTCATGGTCTGTCCTTACTTGGGTTGGGGCGGCGGCGCATCGGCCGGCGGGGTGGAGCTCTCCAGGGCACCGTTGAGGATCAGCTCGGCGCGGCTCGGGGGAACGTGGTTGTCTGTCGGCAGGCGCGGCGACTCGGACAAGGGCTTGACCAACCGGGGCGTGATGACAAACAGCAGTTCGGTCTGATCGGTCTGGAATTCCGAGCTGCGCGCAAGGGCGCCGACCACCGGCACCTCGCCGAGTCCCGGAAAGCGCTTGATCGTCTCCGTCACGTTGTTCTTGATCAGCCCGGCGATCACGAAGCTCTGTCCGTCGTTGAGCTGCACCGTGGTGTCCGCGCGGCGCACCGTCAGCGAAGGCAGTACCGAGGTGACGCCATTGAGCGTGGTGAAGGGCGAGCCGACCTGCGACAGGTCCGACACTTCCGAAACCATCTTCAGATTGACGCGGCTGCCGTCCAGCACCGTGGGCGTGAACTTCACGCCGATGCCGAACTCCTTCTCTTCCAGCGTGATCGTCGGTGTGCCGCCGAGATTGGTCTGCGCAACCGGAATGAAGATCTTCCCGCCCGAAAGAAAGCTGGCTTGCTGGCCACTAATGGCCATGATGTTCGGCTCGGCCAGCACGCGCACCAGGCCGTCGTCCTTTTGCCCGTCGAGCGTGACGCGGGTTCGCCCGACGCGCAGCACGTCCAGCAGACCACCGCCATTGCTCAGGAAGTTGGAGAGCACCGTGTACTGGTTGATGCCCCCGCTGCTCGAGCGTGCAATGTTGAGGTTGGAGCCCAGCTTGTCGAGCAGGGTCTTGCTGACCTCGGCAATCTTGACCTCGAGCATCACCTGTTGGGGCGAGGCGACGCGAAGCATGTTGACGACCTTCTTGCCGTCTCCGAAAGAGGTCGCCAGGCTCATCACCTCGTCGAGCTTGACCGCATTGCTGACTTCACCCGTGAGGACGATGGCCTTCTCGGCGCCCCTGACCTTGATCCGCGTTTCTTCGGGCATCAAGTCGCTCAGTGCTGTCTGCAGTGCGCCCGAATCGATCGTGACGATGATGTCCTTGATGAAACAAGCCCCTTCCGCGTTCTGCAGCACCACGTTCATCGCGCCGGCCGACCTTCCCCTGAAGAACAGATCCGTCGGGCTGAGCAGCATGACTTCGATGTCCCCGACCCCATCGTTCGCGCCCGTGGGGGCCGGGGCGGGCAGCGCACCGGGCGGTGCGCCCGCGCCGGGCGAAGCAGCGGGTGCGGGCATCCGGCCGGCAGGCTGGCCGCTCAGGAGGATGCGAGCGACACGGGCCTGGAGCGGAATAACCACCGACTTGCCAAGCGTCACACGGGTCGGAACGCTGTCGGTGCTGACCGACGTGCAGCGCTTGGATGCACTCGAGGCCGGTGCTTGCTGGGCCTGGACCTGGGTCGCCATGGGCGCAACGACGGGCGATTCGACTGCGAAGGCTGCGCCGGCCGCCATCAGTGACGCGAGGCCTGCGAGACAGCATTTTTGTTTGTTCGAGTGCACGTGAACTCCTACTCGGATGATGTTGAGTTGCTCAGAAGCAGTTGAGCGACCGGGCCGAGTTCTGGATGATCTCGACGCACTGCACGACAGGGACGGTGGCCGGCCGGCCGAAGACCTTGGGCTTGGCCGGCGTGGCGGCAGGCATCGACACCGGGACCAGTTCCTTCTCACCGAAGAGTTGGCTCTTGGTGATACCGGCGGTCGCCACCTTCTCCTTGTCGATCTGGTTGCGCAGCACCAGCGAAAGGGTTCCGACGCTGCGTGCCAGGTCGAGCTTTTCGGAGTCCTCGAGCGAGAGCTCGAGCGTCACCGCGCTGACTACCTTCGGCTTGGTGTCATCGCGACCCGCTTCCTGCGCCACGGCGAGCACCAGCACGTGTTCGAGTACGGTCTTGCTGATCTGCTTGCCCTCGTCGCCCCTCGCCCTGTCCTGCTGCGCGTTGACCATCACGTCGACGTAGTTGCCGGGCAGTGCGAAGCCTGCTACGCCGACCACGTCGTTGACGCGCACCGTCATTGCCCGTTTGCCAGCGGCGATCACTGCAGACAGCCCACCCAGCATGCCGACGGGCGCCAGCTTGCCTTCGAGAACGGCCTCGCCGCGCAGCAAGCCCACCTTGGCGACGCGGTCCTGGAGATCCTTCGTTTCCTGGAAGGCGCCGTCTGGCACCGACCCACTCGGCCAATCGACTGTCGACAGCATCTGCGCATTGATCCGGCTGCCCAGCTCGATATCGACCAGCGCCACGACGACCTTGTTGGAAGCGATGCTTCCTTGCCGCGAAACCCACCCGGTCGCATACACCGCGGCGGCCAGGCCGGTCAGCAGCGCCAGAACCAAAAGACCCATTGCCTTGATATTTCTCATTTCGTTCCCCAATGAATTGACCGCGGAAGTTGACGCATCGGCCTAGGCGTAACCCAATTGCCGTCCGAGCACATAAGCAATCGTTCCGACGCTGATGCAAACGCCATAAGGAAGCTTTCCCACCGACCGGACTGCCTCGACTTCAACGTCCGGCCGAACGCCGACCATGGCCGACAGCACCATGCCGTGCACCACGTCCTTTGTGTTTCGCAGCATCCGTCGCAGCTTTCCCCTGAAAAGTCCAAATGCGAGTGCCGCCATTCCGCCGGCGATGAAAGTGAACAGGACCGCCTCCAGTGTTTCGTCGGCCCCCAGGAATGCGCCGACCATCGCCATCAGCTTCACATCGCCGGCGCCCATCACTCCCAGAACATAGGGCGGCAGCATGATCACGAAGCCGAGCAACAGTCCTCCCGACGCCATGAGGCAAGCCGAGCCAGGCGACGCGGCGATGACGGTCTTGTAGATCAGCGCGAAAGCGGCGCCGCCGAAGGTCAGCCAGTTGGGAATGCGGTAGGTGCGGTAGTCGGTGATGCCTGCAACGACCAGCAATGCGATGAGGACCGCGGTGCGCGGATCCAAGACCAGCATCGCAAGGAGCTCGAGCAGCGCGTGAAATTCCTGCATTTGCGACTTCTCTCTCGTCCGATTGACGGCGTTTCAGGAGCCCCGGCGACCGGGCCTCATGTGTATTTGTTCCAGGCCAAGAGCAGCAACATGCAGAAGACCAGCACCAGCGAGCCGACCAGGGCGCATTCCATGAAGGAGGCGCCTGCCTCGCTTGTCAGCAGCGCGAGCCCGATGGACGACAGTGATTCGCCGATTCGCATGCATCTCTCCAAGCCATTCCTCGGCACCCCATCCGCCGGACTGGCCGGCTGATGTCTTGCCTTGGGAATGACTCTAGAGATGCAAACAAAGGTCTACATGAGACCTACGTCCTGACTTGCGCAGGACAGACCGCCCGCAGCGGCAGGGCCGTCGGCATGACAAAAAGCCTACTTAAGTATTCAGCCCTGAGCAGTCGAGCAATGCGCAGCTCACCGCGGCGGGGCATCACGCGGCCGCGCGAGCCGGGGGCGCGTGATGGGAAGAAGGCGGGGGAGCAAGAGGGCGAGAGCGGCGCCCGTGAGCGACGCCCGCAGCCCGGTCAGGGCGCAGCCGCAGCGTGAGCGGATTCAGCGGATGCTGACGCGGAATTTTCGAGACGGATGCGATCCGGCAAGACCGCCGTCGGACTCTTCCAGCGTGGCGAGCAAGGTGGTGGACTCCCGCACCCGCTCGCTCATGCGCTCGTTCAAGGGCTTCCAGCCACGGTACATCGGCACCACGACCAGCCAGCCGATACCGATCACGCCACCCAGTGCGCCGATGTATTCCCAGTGCGTCAGTTCCATTGCGCGATCCCTCCAGTTCGTTCTTCCCGCCCGGATGTCGCCAGACGAGCGCGCGAGTGTGCCGCTTTCAGGCCGGTCGGACGAAGACTTTGGTCGTAGGCCGGGGTCTTTCGGCTTACAAAGCCGCAGATTTCGAGAAACTTTGCACAGTGGTTAACCCTCGCAGCACCTGGAGTTCTGGGGCGAGCCCGGTTGACACACCCCAGCGCGACCCCTACAGTTGTTCCAAATGTGCGAACACCGTCTCACTATTTAGAACGTCAGACCCAGGGTACCCCATTGGACTCCACGCTCGCCAAGGGCCTCGCCGCCCTCGAATGGATGGTGCGCCAGCAGCGCGACTGCCGCGTGACCGACCTGGCCCAGGCCTTCGGCATGGCGCGCAGCAATGCGCATCGCACGCTGCAGACACTGGTGGAGTGCGGCTGGGCGGTGCAGGACCCGGCGACCAGCGCCTACCGCCCGAGCCTGCGCCTGTTCGAGCTCGGCTCGCTGGTGGCCGAGGTGGCGGACATCGGCGTGCTGCTGCGCCCGCACCTCGCGGCGTTGGCGCAGGCCACGGGCGAGACCATCCACCTCGCGGCGCTCGACGGCGCCGAGATCGTCTACCTCGACAAGTTCGACAGCCCGCTGCCGGTGGCCGCCTACTCGCGCGTCGGCGGCCGGGCGGCGGCCTATTGCGTGGCTTCCGGCAAGGCATTGCTGGCCGCCGCGCAGCTCGACACGGCCGCGCTGCGCGCGCGTCTCGGCCCGCTGGCGGCGCACACGCCCAACAGCATCACCGACTTCGACATGCTCGACGCCGAGCTCGAGCGGATCCGCATTCGCGGCTACGCCGAGAACCACGAGGAATGGCGGCTCGGCGTCTGCGGGCTCGGCGCGCCGGTCTTCAACGCGCGGGGCGAAGCGATCGCCGCACTGGGCATGAGCGTGCCCTCGATCCGCTTCGCGCGCACCCAGGCACGCGGGCTCGCGGAGCAGGTCATGGCCTGCGCGCGCGATGCCAGCACCACGCTGGGCTACCGGGTCAACCCGGGGCCGATGACGACGACCACCCCAAAGAAAAGGAGACTGGAATGAATCGCTTCGCACCCTGGTTGCGCACTGCCGCCCTCACGGCGGCCGCGCTCGCAGCGCCCTTCGCCGCGCACGCACAAGGCAGCAACGGCAGCAACGGCAGCAACGGCACCGACTACCCGAACAAGCCCATCAAGTTCATCGTCCCCTACCCGCCCGGCGGCGGCACCGACGTGATCGCGCGCATCGTGCAGGAGCGCTTCCAGGCCCAGCTCGGCCAGCCGGTGCTCATCGACAACCGCGGCGGCGCGGCGGGCTCGATCGGGACCGACATTGCGGCCAAGTCCGCGCCCGACGGCTATACGGTGCTGTTCACGCTCTCCTCGCACACCATCAATCCCGCGATCTACACCAAGCTGCCCTTCGACACGCTGAAGGACTTCGAGCCGGTCGCGATGGTGGCCTCGCTGCCGCAGATCCTGGTGGCCAACAACAGCTTCCCGGCCAACAACGTGGCCGAGCTGGTGAAGGTGGCCAAGGCCAAGCCGGGCTCGCTCTCCTTCGCGACGGTGGGCAACGGCTCGCCGGGGCACCTGGCCGGCGAGCTGTTCAAGCTGCGCACCGGTACCGAGATGACGCACGTGCCCTACCGCGGAGGCGGGCCGGCCGTGACGGACGTGATGGGCGGGCAGGTTCCGCTGCTCTGGGTGTCCATTCCCGCGGCGGCACAGTTCGTGAAGGCGGGCAAGCTCAAGGCGCTCGCCGTCTCGACCACCAAGCGCAGCGCCGCCTTCCCCGATGTGCCGACCATGCAGGAAGCGGGCATCGCCGACTTCGACGTCGACTCCTGGTACGCCATGTTCGTGCCGTCGAAGACGCCCAAGGCTGCGATCGAGAAGCTCAACCGCGTGGTCAATGCGGTGGTGCGCGAGCCCGACATTCGCGACAAGCTGCTGGCCCAGGGCAGCGAAGGCGTGGGCGGCACGCCGGAGCAGCTCGGCAAGGTGGTGTCGACCGAGATGGTGCGCTGGAGCAAGCTCGCCAAGGAAGCCAGCATCAAAGTCGATTGATCAAGGGGGAACACAGCGGCCCGGCAAAGCCGGTTCCGCGGTGTTCCCCGGATGAGAAAGCTAACTACCTCAATGACGACCATGGAACATTCAGCATCACCCGAAGCCACCGGCCCGATCGCCGAACTCGTGGCCCGCGCGCGCGCGGCCCAGCGCATCTACGAGACCTGGTCGCAGGAACAGGTGGACATGGCGGTCGCCGCTGCGGGCTGGGCCATCATCGAGCCGAAACGCAACCGCGAGCTCGCGGAGCTGGCGGTGGCCGACACCGGCATCGGCAACGTGGAAGACAAGGTCGGCAAGAACCATCGCAAGACCTTCGGCCTGTTGCGCGACCTGCGCGGCGCGCGCTCCGTGGGCGTGATCTCCGAAGACCCGGCACGCGGCATCGTCGAGATCGCACGGCCGGTGGGCGTGGTGTGCGCCGTCACGCCCTCGACCAATCCCGGCGCCACGCCGGCCAACAAGATCATCAACGCCCTGAAGGGGCGCAACGCCGTGATCGTCGCGCCCTCTCCCAAGGGCTGGTCGACGGCCGAGCGGCTCATCGAATTCATCCACGCGCAGTTCGACCGCATCGGCGCGCCACGCGACCTGGTTCAACTGCTGCCCTCTCCCGTCACCAAGCAGGCCACGAGCGAGCTGATGCGCCTGTGCGACCTGGTGGTGGCCACCGGCTCCCAGGCCAACGTGCGCGCGGCGTACGCAAGCGGCACGCCGGCTTTCGGCGTGGGCGCCGGCAACGTGGCCAGCATCGTCGACGAGACGGCGGACACCGCGCTGGCGGCCGATCGCATCGTGCTGTCGAAGACCTTCGACAACGCGACCAGCTGCTCGTCCGAGAACAGCCTGATCGTCGTCGATGCCGTGCGCGCGCCCATGATTGCGGCCCTCGAGGCGCGCGGTGCGGTGATGCTCGACGCGGCGCAGAAGAACACGCTGCAATCGCTGATGTGGCCGGAGGGCAAGCTCTCGGCCGCAGTGATCGGCAAGTCGGCACGCGAGATCGCCCAGCGCGCCGCAGCGCAGGACGCGGCGGGCCGCGCCGGCTGGCTCGCCATTGCCGAGCGCCAACCGCGCATCCTCATGGTGGCCGAGGACGGCGTGGGCCACGACCATCCGTACTCGGGCGAGAAGCTGAGCCCCGTGCTCGCCGTCTACGCGGCAAAGGACTTCGACGAGGCCGCTGCCATCGTCGAACGCATCTACGCCTACGAGGGCGCGGGCCACTCGGTGGGGCTGCACAGCGCGGAGCCGGAGCGCGCAATGCGCCTGGGCCTGACGCTGAAGGTGTCGCGCGTGATCGTCGACCAGGCGCATTGCATCGCCACCGGCGGCAGCTTCAACAACGGGCTGCCCTTTTCGTTGTCGATGGGCTGCGGCACGTGGGGCAAGAACAACTTCTCCGACAACATGAACTACCGGCATTTCCTCAACATCACGCGCGTGTCGCGGCCCATCCCCGAGCGCGTGCCGAGCCAGGAGGAAATCTTCGGCGAATTCTTCGCCAGGCACGGTGCCGAGTGACAGCCACGACCGTTCGTGCCCTGATCGAGGCGCAGGCGGCGCGCCGGCCCGAGGCCGTCTATGCGTTGTCGACCGAGGGCGGCTCGCCACTGCACTACGCCGAGCTTGCGCGAGGATGCCGCAAGGTCGCGGCGGTGCTGCGCCAGCATGGCGTGAAGCCGGGCGACACCGTCTCGCTCGTCATGCCCAATGGCCTGCAGACTCTGCGCATGTTGCTGGGTGCGATGCATGCGGGGGTGTGCGTGAATCCGGTCAACCTGCTGTCGCAGCCGGAGCAGATGCGCTACGTGCTCGCCCATTCCGACTGTCGGCTGGTGTGCGTGTCGCCCGAGTGGGAAGAACGTGTGCGCGCCATGCTGCAGGACATCGAGCGGCCGGTGTCGCTGATGGTGGTCGAACCCGAGGCCGCGGCCCTGCCGGGCGAGGCCGAAGCCCCTGCCAGCGGCGACGACCCCGCACCGGCGCCCGAGGACCTGGCCCTGCTGATGTACACCTCGGGCACCACCGGCATGCCCAAGGGCGTGATGCTGAGCCAGCGCAACCTCGCGGCCAATGCGCAGGCCATCAGCGCCGAACATGGGCTGGGCCCGGCCGATCGCGTGCTCGCGGTGCTGCCGCTTTATCACATCAACGCCTTTGCCGTGACCATGCTGGCACCGCTCGCGCATGGCGGCAGCCTGGCGATGCCGCCGAAGTTCTCGGCCGGCCGCTTCTGGGAGCAGGCCGCGCAGGCCGGGTGCAGCTGGATCAACGTGGTGCCGACGATGATCTCCTACCTGCTCGAAGGCGCGCAGCCGCCTGCAACGCAGACTGCAGGCATCCGCTTCTGCCGCTCGGCCTCCGCCGCGCTGCCGCCTGAACACCATCGCGCCTTCGAGCAGATGTTCGGCATCGGCATCGTCGAGACCATGGGCCTGACCGAGACTGCAGCACCCTCCTTTTCCAACCCCATGGAGCCTGCGAAGCGCAAGCTGGGCTCGGTCGGCCGCGCCTCCGGGTGCGAGGCGCGGGTCATCGATCAGCAGCTCGCTGAGGTGCCCGACGGCGCCACCGGCGAACTCGCGATCCGGGGCCCCAACGTGATGCTCGGCTACTACAAGAACGACGAGGCCACGCGCGCCAGCTTCACGCCGGACGGATGGCTGCGCACCGGCGACCTCGGGCACCGCGATGCCGACGGCTTCTTCTTCGTCACGGGGCGCATCAAGGAACTGATCATCAAGGGGGGCGAGAACATCGCGCCGCGCGAGATCGACGAGGCGCTGCTCGCCCATCCTGCCGTGCGCGACGCCGCCGCTGTGGGCGTGCCCGACCGCCACTACGGGCAGGAGATCGGCGCCTGCGTGATCCTGCGCGAGGGCAGCACCTGCACCGAGGAGGATCTGCGCGCGTACTGCGTGGGCGCGCTCGGGCGCTACAAGGCGCCGGGGCACTATCGCTTCGTCGAGGAACTGCCGCGCGGGCCTTCGGGCAAGGTGCAGCGGCTCAAGCTGCTGCCGCTCTTCGACTAGAGCGCGCGGGCAGTTGTATTCCAGTGTGTTCGCCGCCTTGGCGATTACACGTCAGTTCAAAAGTCCGATCCGGTCGACACATCGTCGATACACGCGCGCGCTGCAATAGCGGCACCCGCTTCAAGGGCGGGAATGACGATCCACCGACCGATTCGACATCCATCCAAGCCATTTGAAGGAACTGACATGAACACCTCGAAGATCATCGCCGCAGCCGCTCTCTCGCTTTTCGCCGCCGCAGGCGCACAGGCCGAGACCTACCATGGCGTGCATGCGCCGGTCTCGGCCAGCAGCCGCGCCGACGTGCGCGCCCAGGCCGTGATCGCGGCACGCAGCGAGAACCCCTACGCGGAAGCCGTCTCGTCGCGCGTCATGCCCCTCATGACGGCCTCGATGGAGCGCGGCAGCGTGCGCAGCGAGGCCATCGCCGCCGCACACAGCGCCAACCCCTATGCCGAAGGCTATGGCCACGGCGTGGCGCAGCGGTCGGGCCGCAGCGTCGAGCGCGCCATGGTCCGCGCCGAGGCGCGCAGCGCTGCCCGCGGCGAGCGGTTGCCGCTGTAGGGCTGCTCAGCCCGCCGGATGTGCGGCCAGGAAATCCACCAGCGCCCGCACCGCCGGCAGCATGCCGCGCCTCGACGGGAAGACCGCCTGGACCTCGCTCTCGGCGCAGCCCCATTCAGGCAGCACGCGGACGAGCCGCCCGTCGCCCAGCTCTTCGCGGCACAGGATCTCGGGGAGCAGCACCACCCCCAAGCCCTCGAGCGCTGCACGCTTGAGCGCGAACATGTCGCCGCAGACCAGGCGCGGCGCATGCACCAGCTCGGCCGCTTCGGCATCGCGCCGCAGCAGCCACGCATGGCGCTCGCCTTCGGCCGGAAGCGAGAGCGTCGGCCAGGCCTCGAGTCCGGGCACGTCCGACGGCATGCCCCGCTCCCGCAGCAGCGCGGGGCTGGCCAGCAGCACGTCGTGCGTGCGGCCCAGCGGACGCACCACCAGGCTCGAATCGTCGAAGGGCGGGCGGCGCACGCGCAGCACCACATCCATCGGCTCCTCCAGCGGGTCGACGCGGCGGTTGCTCACCGTGAGCAGGAGCCGCACCCGGGGATGCGCCTTCATGAAGGCGGGCAGCAGAGGCGTCAGCCAGAACTGCGCGAGCGTGAGGGGGCAGCTCACGCGCAGCACGCCCTGTGGCTGCGCCACCGCCTCCTGGATCAATTCATGCGCCGACTCGCTCAGAGCCAGGATCGCCTGGCAGCGTTCGTAGAAGCGCTCGCCCACCGAGGTCAGCACCAGCCGACGTGAACTGCGCTGCAGCAGCCGAACGCCCAGCCGCTCTTCGAGCAGCGTGATGCGCCGGCTCAGGCGCGACTTGGGCACCCCCAGCTGCCGGCTCGCAGCCGAGAAGCCCTGGTGCTCGACCACCTTGGCGAAGAACACCAGGTCATTGAGGTCTTCCATGTCTTCGGTGTCTCCTTGTGCCCGCGATGATCGCCGGCCCCGCGTTCTCCCAGTGGAACGTTGCGTTCACTGCGGCCCGATTGTCTGCGGATCGTTCCATCCACATCATCGAAGCATCGGATTCGATGGAGACAATGAATGAAGCTGGCCACCTTTCGCCATCAGGGCGCGCTGAAGTACGGCGCGGTCGAGGGGGACGATGTCGTCGACCTCTCGGCCCTGCCCGGCGCGCCGGCGGACTTGCGCGAACTGCTGGAGCGGAGCGCCCCAGGCCTCGCCTGGGTTCGACAGGCAGCGCGGCTGGGCCGGCGGCTGCCGCTGGCGGAAGTGCAGCTGTGCGCGCCCGTGCCGGCGCCGCGCAAGTTCCTGGGTCTCGGCGGCAACTACGCCTCGCATCTGGAGGAAGCGGCCCGGCTCGGGCTCACGCGTCCTGCGGGCCAGGTCTGGTTCAACAAGCAGGTCTCGTGCGTCGCCGGTCCGTACGACCCGGTGCACAAGCCCCGGGTCTCCGATCAGCTCGACTACGAAGGCGAGTTGGGGGTCGTGATCGGGCAGCGCTGCCGCCATGTGCGCGCCGAAGAAGCCGACGCGGTGATCGCCGGCTACGTGGTGGTCAACGACCTGAGCGTGCGCGACTGGCAGTTGCGCGCACCCACCCACACGCTGGGCAAGTCCTTCGACACCCACGGCCCCTTCGGCCCCTGGCTGGTGACGCGCGACGAGATCGCCGATCCGCATGCGCTTCGCCTGCGTACCTGGGTCAACGGCGAATTGCGGCAGGACGGCAGCACCGGCGAGATGCTCCACCGCATCGGCGAAATGATCGCAGAGCTCACGACCGCCTTCACGCTGGAACCCGGCGACGTCCTGTCCACCGGCAGTCCGGCTGGCTGCGGCGGACTGATGTCTCCGCCGCGGTACCTGCGCATCGGCGACTTGGTGCGCGTGGAGATCGAATCGATCGGCGCGATCGAGAACCGCGTCATTCCCGAACCTGATGGAGACAAGACATGAATGCACCGAGACGACTGCCCGACGCGCAAGCCGCACCCATTCGCCCCGTGAAGCTGGCCCACGTGGTGCTGCGTGTGTCGCAGCTCGAACGCTCGCGGGCCTGGTACCTGAAGGTGCTGGAAGCCACGCCGGCCTTCGAGAACGAGGGGTTGTGCTTCCTCACCTATGACGACGAGCACCATCGCATCGGGCTGATCGCCCGACCCGAGCTCGGGCATGGCGGGGACGCGCACACGGGGCTGGAGCACGTGGCCTTCACGTACGCCTCACTGGGCGAACTGCTCGCCACCTACCGACGGCTGCGCGCGCACGATATCCAGCCCTACTGGACCATCAACCACGGGCCCACGGTCTCGCTCTATTACAAGGACCCCGACGGCCACCGCCTGGAGCTGCAGTACGACGTGTTCGAGCGCGCCGAGGAACTGGAGGCCTTCTTCGCGGGCGGCGCCTACGCACGGAACTTCATGGGGATCGTGTTCGATCCCGAGGAGATGATTGCCCGCTTCGAGGCCGGTGAGCCCCTGTCCGTGATCACGGCACGGCGCCCGCTGCGCGAGGGCGAGACGCCCTGGACCATGTTCATGCCCTGAGCGATCGAGCACGCGCGCGGCTGCCGATCCGCGACAGCCGGCCCCACGAAAGAGCCCGGCGCCGGCCTACATCTTCGAATCGATGATGTTGAGCTGCTCGCCCAGCGACCGGTAGAGCTGGTAGTGCTTGCGCACGAAGTCGCGCGTCTCCTCCGGCGGGCGAACGAAGGGAATCGAGCCGGTCTGCTCGGTCGCGGCGATCCAGGCCGGGTCCGCGGCGATGGTCTTGAGCGCACCGGCGAGCCGGTCGCGCACATCGGCCGGCAGCTTCGGCGGGCCGTAGACCGCGCTCCATCCCACGATGCCCTCCATCTCGGCATAGCCCAGCTCGCGCGCGGTCGGCACCTCGGGCATGGAGGCCATGCGCTCCGGGCTGGTGACCATCAGCGCCCGCAGCGCGCCGCTCTTGATCAGCGCGATGAAGGACCCCAGGCTGCCGCAGGCGAATTCGGTCTGGCCGGCGACCAGCGACATCGAGGCCTCGCCCGTGCCCTTGTACGGGATCTGGGTCGGCGTCTGATCCGTCAGCTTGAGAATCCTGAACAGCTGCCGCGGCCCCATGTCGTTCGTGGTGAGCACGCCGGCCGTGCCGTAGTTCATGCCCTTGCCCTTGGTGCGCATCGCCCCGACCAGGTCGTCGAAGGTCTTGTAGGGCGACTTGGCGTTGACGATGCAGCCGTAGGGATTGAGCTCCAGCGTGCCGATGAAGGTGTAGTCGTCCCACTTGTACTTGGTCGTCGACGGCATGATGGCCGGCAGGATGGCCTGCGAGCCGGTGCGTGCCAGCAGCAGGGTGTAGCCGTCGGGCGGCGCGGCGATGACCTGGGCCGACCCGATCACGCCGCTGGCGCCGGTCTTGTTCATGACGACCACGGCCTGGCCCAGCGCGCGCTGCGCGGCGGCCGCGAAGTTGCGCGCCGCGAGATCGGCATCGCCGCCTGCGCTGTAGGGCGCGATGACGGTGACTGGGCGGTTCGGATAGGGGTCCTGCGCGAGGGCCTGGCTGCCCCCGAGCAGCAGCGCCGCCGCCGCGGCAGCGGTGCCGGCGCCCTGGATGAGTCGTGAAGTGATGCGCATGCCTGAGTCTCCTTGTCGTTAGAAATCCAATGACGGCCGGTGGCGGGTTCAGCCCCCGGCCTCGCTGCCCGTGCGCTGCTCGCGCAGGACCATCACGCAGTCCACGGCCACGGGTCCGTCGGGGCCGACCAGCACCGGGTTGAGGTCGAGCTCGGCCAGCCGCGGCTGCATCGCCGCGGCCCAGCGCGACAGGCCCGCCAGCATCTGCGCGATGGCGCCGCGGTCGACTGCCTTCTGGCCACGCACGCCGTCGAGCAACGCGCCCATGCGCAGCTCGCCCAGCATCTGCTGCGCCTCGCACGCATCGAAGGGTGCACGGCGGAAGGCGACGTCCTTGAGCACTTCAACCAGCACGCCGCCGGTGCCGACCATCACCACCATGCCGAACACGGGATCGCGCTGCACGCCGACCACCAGCTCGACATGGCCCTGCGCCATGCCCTGCACCACCACGCCGTGCAGCCGCGCGGCCGGCTCGGCCGACGCTGCACGCTGCATCAAGGTGGCGAAGCCGTTGCGCACGGCCGCGTCGTCGTCGAGCTTGAGCAGCACGCCGCCGACCTCGGTCTTGTGGGTGATGTCCGGCGATTCGATCTTCAGCGCCACGGGGCCGCCCGCCGCGCGCCACAGCGCTACAGCCTGCTCCTCGTCATGCGCCAGCGCGACCGGTGCCATGGGCACGCCGGCCGCATGCAGCCATTCGGTGGCCTGCACGGTCGGCTGCACGCCGTCGCGCACGTCCGCGGGCAACGCCGGCATCGCAGCCGGCTGAAGGGCCTGCCTTCGGGCGGCGCGCTGCCGGAAGGCGTTCCAGCGCGCGAGCGCAGCGGCCGCCTCGACCGCGCGTTCGCCGGCGGTATAGACCACGATGCCCAGCGCGCGCAACCGCTGCAGCGCCTCCGTGGGCGCCGCCACCCAGCAGACGAAGAAGGGCTTGTCGGTACGGGCCTGGATCTCGCCGAAGATGCGCACCAGCGTGTCGACGTGGGCGGTCATCAGCTGCAGCCAGACGATGCCGACGTGCACGCCCGGGTCGTCCATCAGCGCCACCACCGATTCGCGCAGCAGCGCCGGGCGGGCCACGAACTGGCCGGTCACGTCGACCGGATTGCCCATCGCGCCGAAGGCCGGCATCACCTCGGCCAGCCGCGACCGCGTCGCCGCAGCGAGCTCGGGGACGGCAAGCCCCATTTCCTCGGCGCGGTCCGCCATCATCACGCCGGCGCCGCCCGATTGGGTAGCAATGCCGAGGCCGTTGCCGGCGGCCATGCGCGGCTGGCTCAGCGCCTCGAGCATGTCGAGCATCTGCTCCTCGTTGCGCGCGCGCAGCACGCCGTACTGGCGGATCACGGCGTCGAACACCGCATCTTCCACTGCCAGCGCGCCGGTGTGCGAAGCGGCGGCGCGCGCGCCAGAGGCCATCCTCCCGACCTTGGTCAGCACCAGCGGCTTGCCCAGCTCATGGCAGCGCTGCGCCAGGCGCACGAGCGAGGCGCCATCCTCCAGGCCCTCGAGGTAGCCGGCGGCGACGCGGATGCGCGGGTCCTCGATGACGCTCGCCATCAGCTCGCTGAAGCCGAGGTCGGCCTCGTTGCCGGTGTTGATGAAGTAGCCCAGCCCCAGGCCGCGCTGGCGCACCAGCGCGGCGATGGCGGTGCCGAAGGCGCCCGACTGGGTGACGAAGGCGATCGGCCCCGGGCCGGTCTCGCCGTCGGCGTACTGGCTGAAGGTGGCGTAGACCTTGTCGAAGGCGTTGATGAAGCCCAGGCAGTTGGGCCCGCACAGCACCACGCCGCATTCGCGCGCGCGCTGCGCCAGCGCCTCTTCCATGGCGCGGCCCTCGGCGCCCATCTCGCCGAAGCCGGAGCTGAAGATCACCGCGGCGCGGATGCCGCGGCGCCCCAGCGCCTCGACGGAGGCGAGCACCTCGGCGGCCGGTACGGCGACGATGGCCAGGTCCGCGGCCTCGGGCAGGCTGTCGATGTCCGCGTAGCAGGGCACGCCCCCGATCTCGCGGTACTTGGGGTTGACGGGCAGGATGCGGCCGGCATAGCCCTTCTCGAGCAGGTGCTTGAGCGGGCGGCCATTGATCTTGCCGAAGTCTGCCGAGGCGCCGATCACGGCGATCGATCGCGGGTTGATCAGGCGTTTCACGACCTCGGCGCGGTCCAGGTTCGAAGGAGTCATGGGCTGAAGGATCGGTCGGTTGGGTTCAGTTGGCGAAGGCCGAGATGCCCGTCTGGGCGCGGCCCAGCACCAGCGCGTGGATGTCGTGGGTGCCCTCGAGCGTGTTGACGGTCTCGAGGTTGAGCACGTGGCGGATCACGTGATATTCGTCGGAAATGCCGTTGCCGCCGTGCACGTCGCGCGCGGCGCGCGCGATGTCCAGCGCCTTGCCCGCGCAATTGCGCTTGAGCAGCGACACCATCTCCGGGCTGGCACGGCCCTGGTCGCGCAGCCGGCTCAGGTGCAGGCAGGCGTGCAGGCCGAGCACGATCTCGGTCTGCATGTCGGCCAGCTTCTTCTGCACCAGCTGGTTGGCCGCCAGCGGCCGGCCGAACTGCTTGCGGTCCAGCGCGTACTGCCGGGCCGCATGCCAGCAGAACTCGGCCGCGCCCAGCGCACCCCAGCAGATGCCGAAGCGGGCGTTGTTCAGGCAGGCGAAGGGCGCGCCGATGCCGGTGGCGCCGGGCAGGCGCTGCGACTCGGGCACGAAGACATCGTCCATCATGATCTGGCCCGTGGGCGAAGCGCGCACCGAGAACTTGCCCTCGATCTTGCTCGTGGCGAGGCCCTTCATGCCGCGCTCGAGGATGAAGCCGCCCACGCGCCCGCTGTCGTCCTTGGCCCAGACGACCATCAGGTCCGCGATCGGCGCATGCGTGATCCACGTCTTGGTGCCCGACAGGAGATAGCCGCCGTCGACCTTGCGCGCCCGGCTGTTCATGCTCCCGGGGTCGGAGCCGTGGTCCGGCTCGGTGAGGCCGAAGCAGCCCAGCTTGTCGGCACGGGCCATGGCCGGCAGGTAGCGCTCGCGCTGCTCCTGGCTGCCGAACAGGTAGATGGGTGTCATGCTGAGCGTGGTCTGCACGCCGAGCGCGGAACGGAAGCAGGTGTCGACCCGCTCGAACTCGCGCGCAATCAGCCCGTAGCCCACGTAGCTGATGCCGGCACAGCCGAAGCCCTCGATGGTCGCGCCGAGGAAGCCGAGCTCGGCCATCTCGCGCATCACGCCGACGTCGAAGGTCTCGTGCCGGTGCGCATCGCGGATGCGCGGCATGAGCTGCCCCTGCGCATAGTCGCGGGCGGCGTCGCGGATCATGATCTCCTCGGGCGTCAGCAGGTCGTCGAGGCGCAGCGCATCCTTCCAGTCGAAGGGCACGTCGCGCATCGCGGCCTTGCGCAAGGTCTGCGCGTCGGGAACGTCGTGCGCCATGTTCAGCGCTCCCCCACCGTGCCTTCGGGCAGCGGCCGGAAGCGCGGGATGCCGGCCTCCTCGCCGATGGCCTGGAAATGCGCCTCGACGCGCATGCCGATGCTCACCTCGCCGGGCGCGCAGTCGGTGAGCTGGCCGTACATGCGGGCGCCGTCGTCCAGGTCGATCAGGCACATCACGACCGGCAGCTCGGCTTCCCAGCCGGGATAGTTCATCGCGACCGAGCGCGACACGGTGTGCGAGTACACGGTGCCGAAAGGCCGCGCCTCGGTCCAGTCCAGCTCGCGGCTGCCGCATTCGATGCACCAGGGCTTGGGATGGAAGTTGAAGGTCGCACAGCGGCGGCACTTCTGCAGCATGAGCCGGCCCTCCTTGGCGCCGGCCCAGAACGGCCGCGTGAGGTCGGTGATGGTCGGCTGCGGCTTGTCCGCGTAGAGGTCTGCCATGTTCAGGGCTCCGTTCCGAGAATGAGGGAAATGCAGCTGCGGCCGGGCCGCCCGTAGGGAATGCCGCCGAAGCCGCAGGCGATGCCGATGTGCGCATCGCGCACCTGCCGGTCGCCGGCCTCGCCGCGCAGCTGCGTGACCGCCTCGACCAGCGGCATGAAGCCGCCGATGGCACCGCCGGGCTGGCCGCCCGAGAGCTGCCCGCCATCGGTGGACATCGGGAAGTCGCCGTCGAAGCGCAGGTCGTGCTCCTCGACGAAGCGGCCGCCCTCGCCCTTCCGGCAGAAACCGTGGTCCTCGATGGTCATCATCGAGATGAAGGGATAGTCGTCGTAGGGCTGGAGGAAGTCGATGTCCTTGTGCGTCACGCCTGCACGCTGCATGGCGAGCGGCGCGGCCACCGCATAGCCGGTGGTGGTGATGTCCGGCAGCGTGCGCGAGCCATGGTAGTAGTTGTTCGCCTCGCCCGCGCCCAGCAGATAGACCGGCCGGTCGGTGAGCGTGCGGGCGGTCTCGGCCGAGGTCACGATGTAGGCCAGGCCGCCGTTGACGATGGGCACGCAGTCCAGCAGGCGAATCGGATCGGACAGCACGCGCGACTTCATGTAGTCGTCGAGCGTGAAGGGCTGGCGATAGATGGCGCCGGGATGCAGCGACGCGTGGAAGCGGTTGTTCACCGCGATCTTGCCGAGCTGCTCTGCCTTCAGCGCGTACTGGTGCTGGTAGCGCGTCTGCACCAGCGCGAACTGCGCACTCGCCCCCATCACGCCGAAGGGCCCCTGGAAGTCCCAGTACACGCCGCGCGTGCGCTCCGGCGACAGCGGAAGGCCCGGTGCCAGCGAGGGAATGTTGAGCGGCGTGTCGGCGCCGACCACCATCACCCGGTCGACGATGCCGGCGCGGATCATCGCGGCCGCGCGGATCAGCAGCGACGCCGCCGACGCACCACCCTGGTCCCCGCGCAGCAGCACCTGCGGGCTGATGCCCAGGTTCTCGGCCACCGCAGCCGACCAGTTGACGGTGTGGGCAACCTCGGCATGCGAGACCCCCAGGCCCTGGCCGTCGAAGTCGTTCTTGGACATGCCGGCCTTCTGAAGGGCGAGGTCGGCCGCCCACGCGATGTATTCGTCCACGGTAAGCACCGGCTCGCCCGGCTTGGCGCGGCTATAGGGCGTTCGCCCATAGCCGACGATGGCAACGTCTGCACGCATGAAGTCTTTTCCTTTGTCGGTCAGTGAAAAACGATGGGGAGCCGCGGCTCAGCGCCCGGCGAACCGCGGCGCGCGCCGCTCTGCGAAAGCCTGCATGCCTTCCTTCTGGTCGCTGCTGTCGAACAGCAGCTCGAAGGCGCGGCGCTCCAGCAGCAGGCCGGTCGAGAGCGGCGCGTCCGCGCCGGCCAGGGCGACCTCCTTGAGCAATCGCAGCGCCATCGGCGGACGCGCGGCGATGAGCGCGGCGAGCTCGAGCGCGCGCGCTTCGAGCGCCTCGTCGTCGACGACTTCGCTGACCATGCCCATGGCCAGCGCCTCGTCGGCACCCACGGCTTCGCCGGTGAGCATGAGCTTCATCGCGCGGTACTTGCCGACTGCCTTCATGAGGCGCTGGGTCGCACCGCCGCCGGGCATGATGCCGACCGTCACCTCGGGCTGGCCGAAGCGGGCGCTGCGGGCGGCCACGATCACGTCGGCATGCAGTGCGAGCTCGCAGCCGCCGCCCAGCGCAGGGCCGGCCACGGCGGCGACCAGCGGCTTGGAGAACTCGGCGATGGGCTTCCAATAACGCGGCACTGCGAGGCGCCAGACCTCGCTCGCACCGAGCGCTGCGATTTCCTTGATGTCTGCACCGGCAGCGAAGCACTGGCTGCCGCCGCACAGCAGCACGCAGCGCACGCTCTCGTCCTGGTCCAGCTCTGTGAAGGCCTCGGCCAGCGCCCGGCGCAGCGCCTGGTTCAACGCGTTGCGTGCCTCGGGGCGGTTCAGTCTCAGGCGCGCCACGCCGTCGAGCGGGCGGTCCATCAGCACGGTGGCTGCGGCCTCTGTCATGCGCTTGTCTCCTTCGGTATGAAGTGCATTGTGCGAAGGGTCAGGTCATTCGGCCACTTTCATTGCCGAATGATGAATATTCATATTTCCAATACCATCGAGTGCATGAACCTGCGTTCGCTGGACCTCAATCTGCTGCTGATCTTCGATGCCGTCTACAAGGAGCGCAGCATCTCCAAGGCGGCACACACCCTGCACCTTTCGCAGCCGACGGTGAGCAACGCGCTGGGCCGGCTGCGCGACCGGCTCGGCGATCCGCTGTTCGAGCGCAGTGGCCAGGGCATGGTGCCGACCTCGCGCGCCAAGATGCTGGCCGAGCCGATCCGCCAGGCGCTGGACGCGCTGGAGCGCGGCCTTCGCGGGGAAGGCGACTTCGACTTTGCGCAGTCGGACCGGGAGTTCGTGGTCGCGGTGGAGGACTACGGCGAAACCATCATCCTGCCGCGCTTCGTGGACTGGCTCGCCAAGGTGGCACCGCGCATCCGCATCAGGATCCGCCCCGAGCCCAGTTCACAGCTCAAGGCCGAGTTGCGCGACGGCGCCGTCGACCTGGCCCTCGACTACTTCGTGCCGCGGGAGCCGGCCTTCCGGAACAAGTGCGTGCTGACGGAGACGCTGCTGACCCTGTCGCGTCGAGACCATCCCGAAATCGGCGACAAGCTCGGCCTCGAGACCTTTCTCGGGCTGCGCCACGTCGTTCTCGCGCCGCGCACCAACGCCATGCCCATGATCGACCTGGCCCTTTCCAAGCGCGGCCTTGCGCGGAAGATCGCGGTGACCGTCCCGCACTTCCTGTCGATGCCGGTGATGGTGCAGACCTCCGACATGATCTGCACGCTGCCGCGACGCATGGCGCACCTGTACGCCGATCACTTCCGGCTCAAGTCGCACACGGTGCCGCTGCGCATGCCCAGCTTTCCCGTCTACCTCATCTGGCACGAGGCGGCCGAGCACGATGCAAGCCACCAGTGGTTCCGCAACCACCTGACGGAATTCTGCGAGCGGCTGTGAGGCTCTGCAGTCCCCAGCCTCAGAGCAGACTCGCCATCCTCGCCGCCGCCGCCTTCAGTGCACTGATCCTCTCGATCGCATCCTCCATCGTCATCCGCGCAGTGGGGGCGTGCACGGCAATGGCGGCGCGCTGCTTTCCCGTGGCATCGAACACCGGCACGGCCACGGCGACCAGCCCGGCGATGAACTCCTCGCGGTCGGTCGAATAACCCTGCCTGGCAATTGCGTTGCACTCGGCGCGCAGCGCGCCGGCATCGGTGATGGTGTTGGCCGTCATCCGCGCCAGCGTGATCTGCCCGATGACTGCGTCGCGCTCCTTCTTCTCCATCTGTGCCAGGAACAGCTTGCCGCTCGCGGTGCAATGCAGAGGCACATGCGAGCCGACGTCCAGCGTGAGGCGCAGCGGCCATTGCGCCTCGACGCGGTCGAGGTAGAGCACCTGCGCGCCATCCAGCGTCGTGAAATTGCAGGTCTCGCCCACTTGCCGCACCAGGTCCGAAAGCACCTCGTGCCGCAGCCCGCGCACGACGCCGTGGTTGAGCGTGTCGAAGGCCAGCTGCCGCAGTGCAGGCCCGACGCTGAACATGCGCTCGTCGACATCGCGCGCCAGGAAACCCGTCGCCAGCAGCTGCGTGCAGATGCGATGCGCGGTGCCCTTGGGCAGCGACAGCTGTGCCGCCAGGTCGGCCAGCGACAACGCGCGGCCTTCGTTGGCCAGCAGCGCCAGCAGACGCAGATTGCGCTCGGCCGATGAGCCCGTCGACGGCTCTTCGACGTGGGGCGCGGGCGCAGCCACGCGCGCCGCGGAGCGCTTCTTCGGAACGACAGCAGGTGCAGCAACAACGCTGCGCGCAGAACGCGTCATGCGGGTAAACCTCTAAAGTGGAACATTGCGTTCCGAAAATTCATAGCCTAGCATCGGCAGCCTGAGCGATTGTTCCACTGCCCGGAAGCCCTGCATGCCCGTTGTGCCCGTTGAAGAAGAGTTCGACTACATCGTCGTGGGTGCCGGTTCGGCCGGCTGCGTGCTGGCCGGGCGGCTCAGCGAAGACCCGGCCACCCGCGTGCTGCTGCTGGAGGCGGGGCCGGCCGACAACTCGCTCTGGATCCACCTCCCCATCGGCTACGGCAAGACGATGTGGAGTCCCACCTACAACTGGCGCTTCGAGACCGACCCCGACCCGAACATGAACGGCCGGCGCATCTACTGGCCGCGCGGCAAGACGCTGGGCGGCTCCAGCGCGATCAACGGCCTGATCTACATCCGGGGCCAGCGCGAGGACTACGACCACTGGGCCGCCCTGGGCAATGCGGGCTGGGGCTATGACGACGTGCTGCCCTACTTCATCAAGTCGGAAGGCAACCAGCGCGGGGCGGATGCCTTCCATGGCGCGGACGGCCCGCTCAAGGTCTCGGACATCGGCGCGAAGCACGAGCTGATCGAGGCCTTCATCGAAGGCGCTCAGCAAATCGGCCCGCTCGCCGTGAAGCGGACCGACGACTTCAACGGCGCCGACCAGGCAGGCGCCGGCTACTACCAGCTCACGACTTACCAGGGCTGGCGCTGCAGCACCGCCAAGGCCTATCTCGGTCCGGCGAAAGGCCGCAGCAACCTGCGCATCGCCACCGAGGCCCTGGCCACCGGCCTGGTGTTCGAGGGCCGCCGCGCGGTCGGCGTGCGCTACACGCAAGGCGGTGCGGCGAAGACCGCGCGGTGCCGCGCCGAGGTGCTGCTGTCCGCCGGCGCCATCCAGTCTCCGCAGCTGCTGCAGCTCTCGGGCATCGGCCCGCGCGCGCTGCTCGAGCAGCGCGGCGTCTCGCCGGTGCACGAGCTGCCGGGCGTGGGCGAGAACCTGCAGGACCATCTGCAGATCCGCCTCGGCTACGAGTGCACCAAGCCCATCACCACCAACGACCAGCTCAACTCCTGGATGGGCCAGGCCAGGATGGGCCTGGAATGGCTGATGCACCGCACCGGGCCGCTGGCCGTAGGCATCAACCAGGGCGGCTGCTTCATGCGCGCGCTGGGCGATGCAAACGGGCAGCCGGTGGCCGATACGCCCGACATCCAGTTCCACGTCGCCACGCTGTCGGCCGACATGGCGGGCGGCAAGGTGCATCCGTGGTCGGGCTTCACGATGTCGGTCTGCCAGCTGCGGCCCGAGTCGCGCGGCCACATCCGCATCCGCTCGCGCGACCCGGCCGAGCCGCCGGAGATGCAGCCCAACTATCTCGCCACCGAGCGCGATCGCGCGACCGCGGTGGCCGGCGTGAGGGCGGCGCGCGCCATCGCCGCCTCGCCGGCCATGCGGCCCTACGTCAAGCGCGAGGTCAAGCCGGGGCCGGACGCCACGAGCGATGCCGACCTGCTCGAGTTCTGCCGCGACAACGGCGCCACCATCTTCCATCCGAGCGGCACCTGCCGCATGGGCGCCGACCGGATGGCCGTGGTCGATGCGCGCCTGCGCGTGCACGGCGTGGGCGGCCTGCGGGTGGTCGACTGCTCGGTCATGCCCACGCTCGTCTCGGGCAACACCAACGCGCCCGCCGTGATGATGGCCGAGAAGGCCGTCGACCTGATCCGCGAGGACGCCACCGCCCTCGCCCGCTGAGTTCCCCTCCCAGCCCTCGAAGAAGGGCTCCACAACGACACTTCACTGGAGACAACACATGAGTGCAACCGACGAGAAGGCGATTCGACGCGTAGTGCTATCGGCGCTGGTGGGCGCCAGCATCGAGTGGTACGACTTCTTCCTCTACGGCGTGGTGGCCGGCATCGTGTTCAACAAGCTCTACTTCCCGGGCAGCGATCCGGTGGTGTCGACGCTGCTGGCCTACACCACTTTCGCCGTGGGCTTCGTGACCCGGCCGCTGGGCGGCGTGATCTTCGGGCATTTCGGCGACAAGATCGGCCGCAAGAGCATGCTGATCCTCACGCTGATGATCATGGGCATCGCCACTTTCCTCATCGGACTGGTGCCCACCTATGCGCAGATCGGCATCGCCGCGCCCATCCTGCTGCTCCTGCTGCGCGTGGCGCAGGGCATCGGGCTCGGCGGTGAATGGGGCGGCGCGGTCCTGATGGCCTACGAGTACGCGCCCAAGGAGAAGCGCGGCTTCTACGCCTCGCTGCCGCAGATCGGACTGGCGATCGGGCTGTGCCTGGCCTCGGGCGTGGTGGCGCTGCTGTCCTTCCTGCTGACCGACGAACAGTTCCTGGCGTGGGGCTGGCGCGTCGCCTTCCTGATCTCGGGCGTGATGGTGGCGGTGGGCCTGTACATCCGTCTGCATGTGCAGGAGACGCCGGAGTTCGCTGCGGTGAAGGCGCGCAATGCCGAGCTGCGCATCCCCTTCATGGACATGATCAGGCGCTATCCGGGCAACGTGCTCAAGGGCATGGGCGCGCGTTACATCGACGGCGTGTTCTTCAACGTCTTCGGCGTGTTCTCGATCAACTACCTGACCAGCACGCTCAAGATCAGCCGCACCGAGGCGTTGCTCGGCGTGATGGCGGCGGCGGTGGTGATGATCTTCACCATTCCCTTCTTCGGGCGCATGTCCGACCGGCTGGGCAGGCCCAAGGTCTACATGTGGGGCTCGCTGATCACCGCCGTCGCTGCGTTTCCGGGGTTCTGGCTGATGACGCACAGCGGCGGCAACGTGCTGCTGATCTGGCTCGCGATCATCGTGCCCTTCGGCATTCTTTATGCCTCGGTGTACGGGCCCGAGGCGGCGCTCTTCTGCGATCTCTTCGATGCGAAGGTGCGGTACACGGGGATCTCCTTCGTCTACCAGTTCTCCGGGATTTTTGCTTCGGGCATCACGCCGATCATTGCGACGGCGCTGCTGAAGTCGGGTGGGGGGGAGCCTTGGCAGATCTGCATGTATGTGCTGTTTGCGGGGGTGGTGTCGGCTGGGTGTGCGTGGCTGATCGGGAGGTCGGCGCCGGCGGGTGAGGCGCGTGTTCGACCGCTGCCGGCGGGTGGGGCGGGGCGCTGAGGTCTTGCTCCCTCTCCCTCTCCTCTCACGTTGGGAGAGGGTCGGAGTGAGGGCATCGTTCGTTGATTCGAAGGTTGCACTTGGGCTGAGGCCGGAGCCGGGGCATCGTCCCGGCAGCCGTGTCACTTTCTTTTGCTTCGCCAAAGGAAAGTAACCAAAGAAAAGGCGACCCCACTGGCCGCGACCCTCCGCTTCGCTACGGGCAACCTGCGGTGCTCGCTTTTCGCGGGGTCCGCGCAAACTCGCTGCGCTCAAACACGCGCGGCCCTGATCCGCGAAAAGCTCCGCTCCTCGGCGCGGCCAGAGGGGACTTGGAATTCAACGCGCCATGGCGCGTACTTGTGTGGTGTGCAGATTGAGGTGAGCTCTTAATCTTCGCTTACGCTGACTCTCGCGCACACGCACACGCACACGCACACGCACACGCACACACGCTGCACATGCACATGCACACGCTGCACATGCTCGTGCCGTGCTCGTGCTCGAAGTTGTGGCCGTGGTCGATGTGGTCGATGTGGTCGATGTGGTCGATGTGGTCGATGTGGTCGATGTGGTCGATGTGGTCGATGTGGTTGAGCACAACCGCGAGCACTTGTTCCAGGCCTTGCGCAGCGAGGCCGTTGGTGGCCGAGCGAAGCGATGGCCCGACCGGTTCCCCATCCCCTCTGCGCGTGCCGAGGAGCGGAGCTTTTCGCGGATCAGGGCCGCGCGTGTTTGAGCGTAGCGAGTTTGCGCGGACCCCGCGAAAAGCGAGCACCGCAGGTTGCCCGTAGCGAAGCGGAGGGACGCGCGCAGTGGGGTCGCCTTTTCTTTGGTTACTTTCTTTTGGCGAAGCAAAAGAAAGTGACACGGCTGCCGGGACGACGCCCCGGCTCCAGCCTCGAACAAAGCGCACCTTACAAACAGAAGGCCGTGTGCCCTCACCCCAGCCCTCTCCCGACGGAGCAAGACGCAGAGGACAGCGAGCAAGTCCGAAGCAAGGGGCAGAATCCATCCTCGCTCCTCTCCAAAGAGAACAAGGAACCCCCCAATGACCGACCTCTCCTCCTTCCCCATCACCAGGAAGTGGCCCGCCGCCCACCCCGACCGCCTGCAGCTCTATTCCCTGCCGACGCCCAACGGCGTCAAGGTCTCGATCATGCTCGAGGAGACCGGCCTTCCCTACGAACCCCACCTGGTCAACTTCGAGACGCACGACCAGATGTCGCCCGAATTCCTCTCGATCAGCCCCAACAACAAGATCCCCGCCATCCTCGACCCCGACGGCCCCGCCGGCAAGCCGCTGCCGCTCTTCGAATCCGGCGCGATCCTGATCTACCTCGCGGACAAGACCGGCCAGCTGTTGCCAGCTGACCCGGCCGCGCGCTACGAAACCATCCAGTGGCTGATGTTCCAGATGGGCGGCATCGGCCCGATGTTCGGCCAGGTCGGCTTCTTCCACAAATTCGCCGGCAAGCACTACGACGACAAGCGCCCGCGCGACCGGTACGTGGCGGAAGCCCGGCGGCTGCTCCACGTGCTGGAGATGCGGCTCGCGGGGCGCGACTGGATCATGGGTGACGACTACACCATCGCCGACATCGCCACCTTCCCCTGGGTGCGCAACCTGGTCGGCTTCTACGAGGCGGGCGAACTGGTCGAGTTCCAGGCCTTCCCGCATGTGAAGCGCGTGCTCGAGGCCTTCGTCGCCCGGCCCGCGGTCGCGCGCGGCCTGGGCATTCCCAGCCGCGCCGCGCCCTGAACGCCCGCTACATGCGTCCCTTCCAGGGGACCAGCCGGCGTTCCAGCCAGCGCATCAGCAGGTCGAACAGGTAGGCCACCACGCCGATCACGATGATCCCCATGATCACGATGTCGGTGCGCAGGAAGTTGGACGCGTTGAGCACCATCTGCCCCAGGCCCATGTTGGCCGCCACCATCTCCGCCGCCACCAGCGTGGTCCAGCCGAAGCCGATCGCGATGCGCATGCCCACCAGGATGTCGGGCAGGGCCGAGGGCAGGATCACGTGGCGGATCACCTGCATGTAGCTGGCGCCCATCGAGTAGGCAGCGTTGATCTGCTCCTGCGAGGCGCTGCGCATGCCCGAGCGCGCGGCCAGGGCCAGCGGCGCGAAGCAGGACAGGAAGATCAGCAGCACCTTGGGCAGCTCGTCGATGCCGAACCAGATGATGATCAGCGGCAGGTACGCCAGCGGCGGCAGCGGCCGGTAGAACTCCAGCGGCGGGTCGAAGATGCCGCGCGCCACCCGGCTCATGCCCATGGCAATGCCGATGGGAATGGCGGTGATGCACGCCAGCAGGAAGGCCGAGAACACGCGGAACATGCTGGCCAGGAAGTGCTGCCACAGCGGCTTGTCGTTGGCCTGGCCGGTCGCGTACTCGTAGAACTGCTGCGCCACCGCCTGCGGCGACGGCAGGAACAGCGGCTTGACCCAGCCCATGTTGGTGATGACGAACCACAGCGCCACCAGCACGGTCACGGTGACCACGCTGATGGTGACGCTGGAGCCCGCGCCGGGCACCTTGAAGGCGCTGGTCTTGAGCTTGGTGCCGGACTTGGCCGGCGCGGCCACGACGGCCGGCTGCGCGGGGCTGTTGGCGGGTGGCGTCATGGCCACCGGCGAAGCGATGATGGCGTCAGGCATGGACGGCCTCCCGATGATGGATGATCGACAGGACCTCTTCTCGCATGCGGATGAACTCCGGTTCCGACTTCACCTTGCGCGAGTCGCCATGCGAGAGGTACTGGCGCGAGAACGGCACCTGGTCGTAGACGTGCGAGATGCGGCCCGGGCTCGGGCTCATCACGATCAGCCGGGTGGCGAGGAACAGCGCCTCCTCCACCGAGTGGGTGATGAAGAACACCATCTTGTTCGACTTCGACCAGGCCTTCAGCAGGATCTCCTGCACCTGCTCGCGCGTGAAGGCGTCGAGCGCGCCCATGGGCTCGTCCATCAGCAGCACGGCCGGGTCGCTGGCCAGCGCGCGCGCGATGCCCACGCGCTGCTGCATGCCGCCGGAGAGCTCATAAACGGCACGGCTGGCGTACTGCTGCAGGCCGACCAGGGCCAGCTTGTCCTCGGCGATCCGGTCGCGCTTGGCCTTGCCGACGCCGGCCAGTCGCAGGCCCAGTGCGACGTTGTCGCGCACGTTGAGCCAGGGCATCAGCGCGTGCTTCTGGAACACCACGCCGCGGTCCGCGCCGGGGCCGGCGACCGGCTTGCCGTCCAGCAGGATCTCGCCGGTGGAGGGCGGCAGGAAGCCGGCGATGCAATTGAGCAGCGTGGTCTTGCCGCAGCCGGAGGCGCCGAGTGCGACGACGAAGTCGCCGTCGTGCATCTGCAGGTTGACCGGGGCGAGCGCCTGCAGCGTCCCGTCCTTGACGGCGTAGTTGACCGTGAGGTCGCGGATGTCGAGCGTGGGCATCGATGCCTCTCCTGCTACTTCGCCGCCGCCATGGCCTTCTCGACATAGGCCGTCGTCACGAAGCCGCCGTAGTCGGCCTTGACCTCCTGCACCCGACCCTGCTCCTTGAGGAACAGGGCCGTGTTGGCCATCGCCTTGGCCGCGCCGCCGCCCAGCCAGGTGGGCGAGACCTGCTCGGCCAGGGTCGGGAAGCTGTAGAGCGCCATCGCCGCCCCCACGTCCTTGGGGTCGGCCTTGGTCCACTTGGCCATGGCCTTGGTCTGCGGCGAGTCGGGCGTCCAGCCCTTGCCGGACGCCTTGTACTCCTCGTTCGCGCGGTTGAGCGCCTTCACGAAGGCGACCATGAAGGGCTCGTTGGCGGCGGCCCACTTGGCGTTCACCACGATGCCCTCGAAGGTGGGCGCGCCACGCTTGCCGATGCTGCCGGACGTGGCAATGGTCTTGCCCGAGGAGCGGATCTTCGAGAGCACCGGGTCCCAGATGAAGGTGGCGTCGATGTCGCCACGCTCCCAGGCCGCGGCGATCTCGGGCGGGCGCATGTTCATCACGTTGACGGTCTTCGGGTCGACGCCGTCCATCTTCATGCCGGCCATCAACTGGTAGTGGGCGGTGGACACGAAGGGCGTCGCGACCTTCTTGCCCTTCAGGTCCTTGAGGCTCGTGATGCCGGATGCGTTGCGCGCAACCAGGGCCTCGGCGTCGGCGATGTCGGCGGAGATCCAGAACAGCTTGATGTCCTGGCCCTGGCTGGCAGCGGCGGTCAGCGGGCTGGAGCCCGTCTCGCCCATCTGCACGTCGCCCGAGGCCATGGCGCGGATCACGTCGCCGCCGCCCGAGAACATGCGCCAGTTGATCTTGTAGCCGGTGGCCTTCTCGACCTCGCCCGACTCCATCACCAGCCGCAGCGGCACCAGCATGTCCTGGTGGGCGAAAGTCAGCTCCTTGGTCTGGGCTTGGGCGGCAACGCCGCCGAGGGCCAATGCGGCGGTCAAGGCCGCGGCTGAAAGGGTGAAGCGCCGGGACATGTTCATTCGTTTCTCCTGGTGGTGAATCGAATCGGACTTTGCACCTATCGGCGCCAAGCCGGAAGTGCCAGCCGCGAAAAGGGCATGGAGCCAGGGGATGGGGACTTACCCTTGTTCTGGTGCGGCGCGCACGAGTGCGGTGCGGAAGCTCGCCATCAGTCGGCGTACTCGCCTGCGTCCTTGATGACCTTCGCCCATCGGTTCTTCTCGGCTTCGACAAACTTCCGATGACCCGCGGGGTCCAGCCTGCCATCCGTCACCACGGCAAGCCCCAACGCCTCTTCCCGCTTGATGAGTTCGGGATCCTTCAGAGCGGCGCGCAAGGCGGCATTCAACTTCGCCAGGACTGCAGCTGGCGTGCCGCGAGGCGCATAGAGACCATGCCAGACCTGCACGTTGAACTCGTCCAGGCCTGCTTCGGCGAGGGTGGGTGTGTCCTTCAGGGCAGGCAGCGCCAGGCGCTCCAGGCTGGTGATGCCGTAAACCTTCACCTTCTTGCCTTCGATCTGCGGCACGGCGTTGGTCGCCTGCTCGCACATCAGATCGACCTGGCCGCCGATGAGGTCGGTCATTGCCGGGGCAGTCCCCTTGTAGGGCACCGGCGTCATGTTGGTCTTCAGCGCGCTTTGGAGCATGAGTCCGCAGAGGTGCGAAGCCGAGCCCAGCCCCGCGTTCGCCAGGTTCACCTTGCCGCCGCTGGACGAGATCCACTGGCGCAACTCCTTGAAGTTCGAGGCCGCCAGCGTGGGCTTCCCGATCACGACCGATGGCGCCTCGTTGATCAGGCCCAGCGTCTCGAAGTCCTCGGGCACCTTGTAAGCCAGCTTGCGGTAGAGCGCCGGGGCGGTCGCCATGCCGATATGGTGCACGAGCAAGGTGTAGCCATCAGGCGCGGCTCGCGCCACTTTGGCTGAACCGATGGTGCCGCCGGCACCTACGGCATTCTCGATGACGACGGTTTGCCCCAGCGGCTTGCGCAGCGCCTCGGCCAGGTCGCGGGCGATCTTGTCGCTGGGTCCGCCGGCGGCAAAGGGAACGACCAGGGTCACGGGCTTTTCCGGGTAGTCCGCCCAGGCCAGCGCAGCAACGCCGGCCAACGCGACTGCGGCAACGACTCTCGCGATTTGGCTCATGTTCATGTCTCCTTCTTTGTTGAAATCAGCGGATCACGCCGACAGCGCCTGCATCTCGCGATACAGGTCGGCCTTGCCCTCGAAGCCGATGCCCGGCAGGTCGGGCAGCGTCACGAAGCTGTTCTCGACCTTCACCCCGTCCGGAAAGCCGCCGAAGGGCTGGAACAGGTCCGGGTACGACTCGTTGCCGCCGAGGCCGAGCCCCGCAGCGATGTTGAGCGACATCTGGTGCCCGCCATGAGGGATGCAGCGGCTCGCCGACCAGCCGTGTTCCTTGAGCATGTCGAGCGTTCGCAGGTATTCGACCAGGCCATAACTGAGCGCGCAATCGAACTGCAGCCAGTCCCGATCCGGGCGCATGCCGCCGTAACGGATGAGGTTGCGCGCATCCTGCATCGAGAACAGGTCCTCGCCCGTGGCCATCGGGTTCTTGTAGAAGTTGCGAAGCGCCGCCTGGAGCTCGAAATCCAGCGGATCGCCCGGCTCCTCGTACCAGAACAGGTCGTATTGCGAGAGCGCCTTGGCATAGGCGATCGCCGTCTCGAGATCGAAGCGGCCATTGGCATCGACGCAGAGCTTCTGGCCGTCCTGCAGCACCTCCATGATCGAGTCGATGCGCCGCAGGTCTTCGTCCAGCGAGGCGCCACCGATCTTCTTCTTGACGACCGTGTAGCCGCGGTCGATATAGCTGCGCATCTCGTCCTTGAGCTTCTCGTGGTCCTGCCCGGGGTAGTAGTAACCCCCCGCCGCGTAGACGAAGATCTTGCGGTTCGGCTTCCCGTCGCCGTAGCGGTCGGCCAGCACCTGGAAGAGCGGCTTGCCTTCGATCTTCGCCACGGCGTCCCAGACGGCCATGTCGATCGTGCCGATTGCCACCGAGCGCTCGCCGTGGCCGCCCGGCTTTTCGTTGGTGAACATCGTGTTCCAGATCTTGTGCGGGTCGAGGTTGCCGCCCGTGGCATCGACAAGGGAGGCCGGTGCGGCTTCCAGGATGCGCGGGATGAAGCGCTCGCGCATCAGCGTGCCCTGGCCGTAGCGGCCGTTCGAGTTGAATCCATAGCCGACCACCGGCTTGCCGTCGCGGATCACGTCGGTGACGACGGCCACGAGGCTCAGGGTCATCTTGCTAAAGTCGATGTAGGCGTTGCGGATGGGCGAGCTGATCGGAATGGTTTTTTCCCGGATTTCGACGATCTTCATACTTTGTTCCAGCGGTGTGTAGAGCGTCATCTTGGCGCGCCTCGGCCGCACGGGCCAATGCTGTTTTCCTTGGCTTTGATGTTCTGAAAGCACTGGCATGAACTTTCTCTGGTTCGAAGATTTCCTGGTGCTCGCAGAAACCGGAAACTTCTCGCGCGCCGCCGAGGAGCGCCATGTCACGCAACCGGCATTCAGCAGGCGGATCCGCGCGCTCGAAGACTGGCTGGGAACGACACTGCTCGATCGCACGTCCCAACCTGCAAGGCTCACGGAGGTGGGGGAATGGTTTCGAGGCGAGGCTGAAGAACTGATGGAGCGCGTCTCGCGCATTCCAGGGGAGGCCCGGAGTGTTGCAGAGGCACATTCCACGACCTTGCGGTTGGCCGCCACGCATGCGTTGTCCTTCACCTTCCTGCCGCGCTGGCTCCGTACATTGGAGACACGCACCACACTCGGCCCGGTGCAATTGATGTCGGATGTTCTTCGGCAATGCGAAGCCCTGATGCACCAGAGCAAGGTCCAGTTCGTCCTGAGCCATACGCACCCGATGACCCAGGGCGCTCTCGAAGCCGACGGGCTCTTGTCTGCGATCGTCGGAAGCGACGTGCTGGTGCCTGTCAGCGCGGCCGATCAACGCGGAGATCCGATGTACTCCCTGGATGTCCCGGGTGCACACCCCATTCCTGTCCTTCAGTACAGCACCGACTCCGGGATCGGAAGAATCACGCGGGCAGTGGTGGGCGGCAGGCTGGCCTCGATGAAGACCCACGCTGTGTTCACGGCGCACCTGGCCTCGGTCCTGAGGACCATGGCGCTCGACGGGAGGGGGATCGCCTGGTTGCCGCGGACGCTCATCGAGGAAGACCTCGCCACCAGGCGCCTCGTCGCAGCAACGGTCGACAGCAACTGGAGTGTTCCGGCGCAGATACGCCTGTTTCGATCGCCGGGTGCCATCGGGAAGGCTGCGGAGGACTTCTGGAACGCTGCCGTGAGCGTCGCGGGAGAGTAGCCGCAGGCTGACGGCCGCGCGCTCACGGCGCGTCAGTGGGTGCGAGGCGCACCGCTCAGGCTCTCCCCACGCGCCTGCGCCAGTTCCTGCACCGCCATCCCCAGCGCCCTGATGCCCGCTGCAATCTGCGACGCCGCGATCGACGACAGCCGCAGCCGGAAGAACGGACACGGATAAGGCGGCTTCGCAAAGAACACATCCCCCGCCTCGATCAACACCCCGTGGCTGCGCGCCATCAGCGCCAGCTCGGCCGAATCGACCCACGACGGCGCCTGCACCCAGATGGAGGCGCCCCCCGAGGGCAGCGTGAACTCGAAGTCCGGCAGATGCTCGCGCAGCGCCTGCGCCGCCAGCGCAAGCCGCTCCTGCATCGCATGGTTGACGCGCCGCGCATGCGACTCGTGATGCCCGAGCGAGAGGAACAACGCATAGGCATGCTGCAGGAACGCACTCGGATGCCGCACCATTGCATGCCGGATCACCCGCAGCTCCTTGATCAGCGCGCGCGGCGCCACGATGAAGCCCAGCCGCAGCGCCGGCGACAGGCTCTTGGACACCGAGCCCACGTAGATCACCCGCCCCGTCTTGTCCAGGCTCTTGAGCGCGGGCATCGGCGTGCCCTCGTACAGGTTTTCCGCCTCGTAGTCGTCCTCGATGATCACGAAGTCCTGCAGCTCGGCCTTGCGCAGCAGCCACTGGCGACGCTCCAGGCTCAGCGTGGCGGTGGTGGGGCTCTGGTGCGAGGGCGTGCAGAACAGGTAGTCGGCGGCCGGCAGCGCATCGACGACCAGGCCCTCTTCATCGACATCGATCTCGACCCACTTCGGGTTGCGCATCGCGAAGCTGTTGCGCGCATGCGGATGGCCGGGCTCCTCCAGGCCGACGCGGGTGTGCTCGTCGAACAGCGCCTCGGCCAGCAGGTAGCAGGCGTGCTGGGCGCCGAGGGTGACGAGGATCTCCTCCTTCAGCGCGAACACGCCGCGCCGGGGCAGCAGGCGCGTGCGGATCTGCTCGATCAGGTCGGGCACGTCGTCGGTCTCGAAGTCCGGCGTCCAGTTCGGCAGCTGAGAGCGCGCCAGGCTGCGCGCGCAGCATTCCCGGAAGTCCTCGGTGGGAAAGAGCTGCGGATCGTAGGTGCCGTAGACAAAGGGGTACGGGTAGTCGCGCCAGCGGTCGGGCTTGGAGAGCGTGGGCCGGTCGACCTGCGAGCGCAGCACCCGCGCCGCCCACTCCGGCGGCTGGCCCGACTGGCCATTGCGGCCCACCAGCGGCTCGGCCAGCGCTGCGGTGAGCGGCCGCGCGTTGTGCGCCACGAAGACACCGCTGCGCGGACGCGCTTCGAGGAAGCCCTCGTCCATCAACTGGAGGTAGGCCGAGGTCACGGTGTTGCGGCTCAGGCCCAGCAGGGCCGCCAGCTCGCGCGAGGAGGGCAACGGTGCACCGGGACTCAGCCGGTCCTCGAGGATGGCCTGCACCACGGCCGCGCGAAGGCGGCCCTGCAGCGGAAGGCCGGGTTGCTCGGGCAGCACGAACAGCTGCGCCCACTGGATCGATCGGGGGTTGGACATGGTGCGCAAAGTTTAGGCCGTCCGCGCCCACTGGCTCGGTCGAATCCCCGCATCTGGCCCTATCGCGCGGCGCGCCGGCTCTCTACGCTTGCGCACATCGACAAGACAGGAGTCCCGCGTGACCGCAGCAGCATCGCCCGCCCCCGTGACCATCGCCACCCTGGAGGCCTTCAGCGAGGCCTGGAACCGCCACGACATCGAGGCCCTGATGAGCTTCATGCATGAAGACTGCGTGTTCCAGACTGCCGCCGGCCCCGACGCCTGCGGCACCCGCCACAGCGGCACGGCGGCAGTGCGCAAGGCCTTTGCCGCGGCCTGGGAGGCGGTGCCCGATGCGCAGTGGCGCAACGGCCGGCATTTCGTGGCCGGCGACTTCGGCACCTCGCTGTGGACGTTCACCGGCACCGCGGCCGACGGCAGCCGCATCGAGACCGACGGCATCGATGTCTTCGGCTTCAAGGACGGCAAGATCGCGCTCAAGAACGTGTTCCGCAAGACGCGGCCGAACCTGCCTGCGGCCAAGTAGTTCCTTGTTCCGGGAAACGCCATGACGATCACCGCAGGCACCGCGCACTTCTCCACGGGCGGCCGGGCAGCGCCCGCGCCCAAGCCCTACGACCCGCGCTACGACCCGCTGGTCGCGCCCGACCCCGGGGCAGGCCGCGCCTACGCGCCCACCTGGTGGGTGGCCAGCGCAGGCACGCCGCCCGAGGACGACGGGCCGGTGCTGCGCGACATCGACGTGGACGTGGCCATCATCGGCTCCGGCGCCACCGGCATGTCCACCGCGCTCTACCTGGCACAGGAGCACGGCATCAAGGCCACGGTGCTGGAAGCCAACCAGGCCTCCTGGGGCTGCTCCAGCCGCAGCGGCGGCCAGGGGCAGAACGCGAGCGGCCGGCTCAAGCGCTCGCAGTGGATCCAGCGCTGGGGCCTGGACACGGCGCGGCGCCTCGACGCCGAGATCCGCGCCGGCTTCGAGAACTTCAGGCACCTCACGACGCAGATCGACTGCGATGCCTACGACGGAGGCCATCTCTACCTGGCCCACAGGCCGGAGAAGCTCGCCGGCCTGGAGGCCGAGGCGCGCCTGATGCGCGAGCAGTTCGGCTACGACACGCGCATGATCAGCGCCGAGGAAGTGCGGCGCGACTTCTGCGACGAGCGCGAGGCCGTGGGCGCGCTCTTCGAATCCGAGGGCGTCGGCATCCATCCGCTCAAGTTCACGTTCGGGCTGATGCGCAAGGCGCGCGCGCTGGGCGTGAAGGTCCACACCTCGAGCCCGGTGCAGGGCTGGCAGACCATCGACGGCGTGCACCACCTGCGCACCCCCGGCGGCATCGTGCGCGCGCGGCGCGTGGCGGTGTGCACCGGCGGCTACACCGGGCAGGCGCTCTCGCCGCTGCTGAAGAACAAGATCATGCCGATCCTGTCGAACTCGGTGGTCACCCGTCCGCTGACGGACGCCGAGCTCCAGGCCACCAACTTCAAGTCGCTCACCTTCCTGACCGACACGCGCACGCTGCGCTTCTACTACCGGCTGCTCAAGGGCAACCGGCTGCAACTGGGCAGCCGCAGTTCGGTGAGCGGCGCCGACGCCGAGGACCCGGTGCACCTGAAGCTGCTCACCGACGCGATCGCGCGCAAGTTCCCGCCGCTGGCCGGCATCCAGATCGACTATTCGTGGTGGGGCTGGGTGGACGTGAGCCACGACATGATGCCGCGCATCACGCAGCCGGAGGCCGACAAGAAGGTCTGGTACGCCGTGGGCTACGGCGGCAACGGCGTCTCGTTCTCGACCTGGGCCGGCAAGCGCCTGGCCGAGCGCGTGGCCGGGCAGGACGCGGGTCGCGACGTGTTCGAGCTGCCGATCTACCGCTCGCCCCTGCCTTTTCCCAACGTGCTGGGGCTGGTGGAGTCGCCGGTGTTCGCGCCCTTCAGGCGGATGGGCCAGCGGGTGCTCTACAAGTGGTACTGGCTGCAGGACGAGAAGTAGCGGCGCCTGTTCAGTACTCGTAGCGCCTGTTGCGCCGCCTGAGCGCAAGCCAGCACAGCCCGATCGTGCCGGCAAGGATCAACACCTTGCGTGCCGCGCCCGCGGGGTTGTGCCGCAGCTCGGCGCGCCCGCCCATCTCGGCATAGAGCCGCGGCACGTGGCCGCGCGACAAGTCGTCGACCAGGCCTTCTCCGACATCGACCCGGTCGGCGAAGAGCAGCAGCAGCCAATGGCGCAAGTCGTTCTCGCTGTGCTTGAAGGCCAGCCGGCGCAAATGGCCGCTCAGGCCCTTCGGCGGCAGCGTGGTGCCGAAGACGGACGTGATGCCCGGCCGCTCGGTCGAATGCAGCACCTCGACATGGCGCTGCTGCTGCTCGGGGTGGTCCCAGTGCACGCCTTCCAGCCGGGGCGGCTTGCGCTCGCGCGGGTAGGCGGGGCGGTTGGCGTGGTCCAGGTCGGCGCCCCATCCCTGGATATGCGCGTACTTTTCGGGCGTTGTCATGTGGGCTCCTTTCTTCGCCGGCTCATTGCGGCGCGCCTGGCGGGATCAGCACCGTCTTGATGCAGCCATCGAGCTTGCTGGAGAAGAGGTGATAGGCATCCGCCACCTCCTCCAGCGGCATTCGGTGGGTGATGATCTTGTGCGGCTGGATGCGGCCTGCCTGGATGTGCTCGATGAGCCGCGGCAGGTGGCGCTTGACGCTCGCCTGGTTCATGCGCAGCGTCAGCCCCTTGTTGACCGCATTGCCGATCGGCACGAAGTTGAAGGTGGGGCCGTACACGCCGACGATCGACACGACGCCGCCCTTGCGCACCGAGTTGATGGCCCAGTGCAGCACGGTGGCCGCGCCGGCCTGGAGCTTCAGCTTCACGCCGGTGAGCCGCTGAAGGAAGTTGCCTGCGGCCTCGCAACCCACGCAATCGATGCAGACGTCCGCGCCCAGCCCATCGGTCATTTTCTTGATGTGGATCGCCATGTCGCCCACACTGAGGAAGTTCAAGGTCTCGCACTGGGCAAAGTTCTTGACGAAGTCCAGCCGATAGTCGAGGCAGTCGACCACGATCACCCGGCCCGCCCCCAGAAGCCATGCGGACTTGGCCGCAAAGATGCCGACCGGCCCCGCACCGAACACGACCACCGTGTCGCCCTCCTCGATCTCGCCCATCTCCGCCGCCTGGTAGCCGGTAGGGAAGGCGTCGGTGAGCATGACGGCGTCCTCCAGCAGCATGTCGTCCGGAATGCGCGTCGGGCCCACGTCGGCCATGGGCACGCGCACGTACTCGGCCTGCCCTCCGTCGTAGCCCCCGGTCGTGTGCGAATAGCCGTAGATGCCGCCGACAGCAGTCGCCTCGGGGTTCGTGTCGTGGCAGTTGCTGTAGAGCTCGCGCTGGCAGAAGTAGCAAGTGCCGCAGAAGATGTTGAAGGGCACGAGCACCCGGTCGCCCACCTTCAGGTTGCGCACCGAACTGCCGACGTCGGCGACAGTGCCGATGAATTCATGTCCGAAGGTGGTGCCCACGCGCGTGTCGGGCACGAGCCCGTGGTAGAGGTGCAGGTCCGAACCGCAGATGCAGGAGCGCGTCACCTGCACGATGGCGTCGTTGGGATGCTCGATCACCGGGTCGGGTTTGTGGACGGCCCGGATGCGGTAGGGGCCTCGGTAGTCCATGGCTAGCATTGCTTTTGTCCTTTCGATCCATGATGTGCTGCAAGGTGGATGAGGGGGCCGCCGCGCTCGCGTTCGAGGCCTGCGGATCGACAGGTTGGCCGCGTCCCGCGCCGGGTGCGTAGGTGATCTGCTGGCTTCGCTGGCGCCGAGCGCCTACAGCGACACGCTTCGGCCCCGGTCGGCGTGCCAGCTTGGGGCGCGTGCCTCCCGCTGGTGCAACCCCGGGCAAACCCGCAAATTCTGGCTCTGCATTTCGCAGCGCCGTGGCTCTTCGCTGCGGGGCTTCATTTGCCTATGGTCGACCCTTGGCCAGCAACGGCCGATCGCACCTTCCCGCCGAACACCACGAGGTCACGCATGCCCCCCTTTCCGTTCACTCGCCGCGCCGTCCTGCTGAGCTCTGCCCTGGCCGCCACCAGCGCCCTCGTCGCGCTGCCTGCCATCGCCGACGAAGCCCCCAAGCGTGGCGGTACGCTGGTGCTGGGCAGCACCCAGATCCCCCGGCACCTGAACGGCGCGGTGCAGTCGGGCATCGCGACCGCCATGCCTTCGACCCAGATCTTCGCCAGCCCGCTGCGCTTCGACGACAAATGGAATCCGCAGCCCTACCTGGCCGAGTCGTGGAAGCTGGCCGAGGACGGCAAGTCGCTCACGCTCAACCTGCGCAAGAATGCGGTGTTCCACGACGGCAAGCCCGTGACTTCGGCCGACGTGGCCTTTTCGGTCATGGCGATCAAGGCCAACCACCCCTTCACCACCATGATGGGCCCGGTGGAAAAGGTGGACACCCCCGACCCGCACACCGCCATCATCCGCATGAGCGCGCCGCACCCGGCGATCGTCCTGGCGATGTCGCCTGCCCTGTGCCCCATCCTGCCCAAGCACATCTACGGCGACGGGCAGGACCTCAAGAGCCACCCACGCAACAGCACCGACGTGGTCGGCTCGGGGCCCTTCAAGCTGGCCGAGTTCAAGACGGGCCAGCGCATCGTAATGGAGCGCTTCGACAAGTTCTTCCTGCCGGGCAAGCCTTACCTCGACAAGGTCATCGTCAACATCACGCCCGACATGTCGAGCCTCATGCTGGGCCTGGAGCGCGGCGACATGCAGATGCTGCCCTTCGCGAGCGTGCCCACCGACCTCAAGCGCCTGGCGAACAACCCGCAGGTCACGCTCACGCCCAAGGGCTACGAGGGCATCGGCGCGCTCAACTGGCTGGCCTTCAACCTCACGAGGAAGCCGCTGTCGGACGTGCAGGTGCGCAAGGCCATTGCCAGCGCCATCGACAAGAACTTCATCACCAAGGCCCTGATGGGCGGCTTCGCGACGCCGGCCGACGGCCCGATCGTGGCAAGCAGCCCCTTCGCCGTGCCGGACCTGGTGCGCTACCCGGTCGACCTGAAGAAGGCCGCCGAGATGCTGGACGCCGCAGGCTACAAGGCCGGCGCCAACGGCGAGCGCTTCAAGCTCACCATCGACTACCTGCCCGGGGCCGACGACCAGCAGAAGACGGTGGCCGAGTACATCCGCGGCCAGCTCAAGAAGATCGGCATCGCGGTCGAGGTGCGCGCCTCGGCCGACTTCCCGGCCTGGGCCAAGCGCATGGCGTCGCACGACTTCGACATGTCGATGGACCTCGTCTTCAACTGGGGCGACCCGATCATCGGCGTGCACCGCACCTATCTCTCGACCAACATCAAGCCGGTGGTCTGGACCAACACGCAGTCCTACAGCAACCCGAAGGTGGACGAGCTGCTCGAAACGGCCGGCGGCATCATCGACCCGACCAAGCGCAAGGCCTACTACGCCACCTTCGAGAAGATCGTGACCGACGAGCTGCCCATCGTCTTCATCAACCAGGTGCCGTATCACACGGTGGCGAGCAAGAAGCTGGGGAACGTGCCGGCCACCATCTGGGGCCCGATGTCGCCCTACGACGAGGTTTACTTCAAGTAGGCGGGAGCGACGACCATGCCGCGCTATATCGCATCGCGCCTGCTGCAGGGCCTCGCCCTGGTGCTGGCGGTCGTGATCCTCAACTTCGTGCTGGTGCACGCAGCGCCCGGCGATCCGGTGGAGACCATCGCCGGCGCCAGCGGCGGCATGTCGCCCGAGATGATGGCGCAGCTGCGCACGCAGTACGGGCTCGATCGCCCGCTGCCGGTGCAGCTGGGCGTCTACCTCGGCAAGGTGCTGCAGGGCGACCTCGGCTATTCCTACTTCTTCAACCTCCCCGTCATCGAGCTGATCGCCGAGCGGGTGCCGGCCACGCTGCTGCTGGTGCTCAGCTCGGTGCTGCTGGCCTTCGTGGTCGGCACGGCGCTGGGCGTGCTCTCTTCGCGCAAGCCCAACGGCGTGCTCTCGCAGTTCATCACCGTGCTGTCGATGGTGGGCTTCGCGGCGCCGGTGTTCTGGGTCGGGATCATGCTGGTGATCCTGTTCGCTTCCATCGTGCCCATCCTGCCGGTGGCGGGCATGCGCTCGGCCGACAGCTCGGGCGGCGGGATCGCCGACGTGCTCGACGTGCTGCATCACCTGGTGCTGCCGACGGTCACGCTCGGCCTGGTCTACCTCGCGCAGTACAGCCGGCTCGCACGCTCCTCGATGTTGGACGTGCTGGGCGCGGACTTCATCCGCACCGCGCGCGCCAAGGGCCTGGCCGAGCGCGTGGTGCTCTACAAGCATGCCCTGCGCAACGCGCTGCTCCCGGTGGTGACGGTGCTGGGCCTGCAGTTCGGCAACGTGCTGGCCGGCGCGATCCTGGTCGAGACGGTGTTCAACTGGCCGGGCCTCGGCCGCCTCGCCTTCGACTCGGTGCTGCGCCGCGACTACCCGACCATCCTTGGCGTGCTGCTGTTCTCTTCGATCGTGGTCATCGTGATGAACCAGCTCACCGACCTGTGCTATCGGCTCATCGATCCGCGGATCAAATCCTCATGAACAAGAGCGCTACCCTGCCTTCTGCAACTGCGGCAATGCCGGTTGCCCGCCCTGCGCCCAAGGTCGAGCATCCCGGTGCCGAGGCGCTGCGCATGTTCCTGCGCAACCCCTCGGCCATCGCCGGCATGGCGATGCTGCTGCTGATCCTGCTGGTCGCGATCGCCGGCCCGTGGATCTACCCCGCCGATCCCTTCGAGATCCGCTCCGCCCCGCTCACCCCGCCCTTCAGCGAAGACGCCTGGCTGGGCAGCGACTACCTCGGCCGCGACGTCCTGACCACGCTGGTCTACGGCGGCCGGGCCACCCTGCTGGTGGGCGCGGTGGCGGCGCTGCTGTCGGTCGCCATCGGCATCACGCTGGGCGCCTTCGCGGGCTACTACGGCGGCAAGGTCGATGCCGCGCTGATGCGGGTGACCGAGTTCTTCCAGGTGCTGCCCGCCCTGCTCTTCGCGATGGTGGTGGTGACGCTGTTCTCGCCTTCGCTGGTCACGGTCACGCTGGCCATCGGCATCGTGAGCTGGACCGGCACTGCGCGGCTCACGCGCGCCGAGTTCCTCAAGTTCCGGAGCCTGGAGTTCGTGCGCGCGGAGCGCGCCATCGGCGCCGGCAACGCCCGCATCATCTGGAAGGTGATCCTGCCCAACGCGCTGCCGCCGCTGGTGGTGTCGGCCACGCTCGCGGTGGGCGCGGCCATCCTGTTCGAGGCCGGGCTGTCCTTCCTGGGCCTGGGCGATCCCAACCAGATGAGCTGGGGCCTGATGATCGGATCGAGCCGGCAGTACGTGCTGTCCTGCTGGTGGGCGGTGGCCTTTCCCGGCGCCGCCATCTTCCTCACCGTGCTCGCCGTCAGCCTGATCGGCGACGGCCTCAACGATGCACTCAACCCCAAGCTGAGAGAGCGTTGACCATGCCTGCGCCTTCTTCCAATCAGCCCCTGCTGCGCGTGCAGGACCTGCACGTCGAGTTCCGGACCCGCCGCGGCCAGGCCCAGGTGCTCAACGGCGTGGACTTCGAGATCCGCGGCGGCGAGACGCTTTGCGTGGTCGGCGAGTCCGGCTGCGGCAAGAGCATGACGGCGCTCGCCCTGCTGCGCCTCATCCCCTCCCCGCCCGGCCGCATCAGCGCTGGACGCGTCCTGTTCCAGGACGAGGACCTGCTCAAGGCCGGCGAGGCGCGCATGCGCGAGGTGCGCGGCAACCGCATCTCGATGATCTTCCAGGAGCCCATGACCTCGCTGAACCCGGTGTTCACCGTGGGCGACCAGATCGCCGAGTCGCTGCAGCTGCATGCCGGAATGAACGCCCAGGCGGCGCGGCTGCGCGCCATCGAGATGCTGCGGCAGGTTGGCATTCCTGCGCCCGAGCGGCGCGTCGACGAGTATCCGCACCAGCTTTCAGGCGGCATGCGCCAGCGCGTGATGATCGCGATGGCCCTGGCCTGCCGGCCCGATATCCTGATCGCCGACGAGCCCACCACCGCGCTCGATGTGACGGTGCAGGCGCAGATCTTCGACCTGCTGCGCGAGCTGCAGCGCGAGAAGGGCACGGCCATCCTGCTCATCACCCACGACATGGGCGCGGTGGCCGAGATGGCTGATCGTGTGATGGTGATGTATGCCGGCCGTGTCATCGAGCAAGGCACCGCTGCGCAGGTGCTCGGCGAGCCGGGCCATCCCTACACCCGCGGCTTGATCGAATGCCTGCCCGAGCTCGGCAGCAGCACCATCGGCGAGGACCGCGAGGCGCTTCCCGAGATCGCCGGCATGGTGCCATCGATCTGGGAGCTCGGGAGCGGATGCGCCTTTCGGGAGCGCTGTCCGCATGCGATGGAACGCTGCGCGACCGAGGTGCCGCCGATGTTCGAGCTGCCGAGCGCGTTCGTTCCGCTGCATGCGGCGATGCCGCATGGCGCGGCGTGCTGGCTGCATGCGGCGCCGCAGCCGCACAAGCTGAGGGAGGCGGCTTGAGGCATCTTGTTTCGTTGTTGCTTTGGGCTTGGGTTGAGGCTGGAGCCGGGACGATGCCCCGGCTCCAGCCTCAACACAACAGCAATGTACGAATCGACCGCCCAGTGCCCTCACCCCAGCCCTCTCCCGGAGGGAGAGGGAGAGGGAGCAAAACAAGCACACCAGTCGCAATGACAAGCGCCAGGGAGACTACCCAATGACCTTCATGGACACCGACACCCTGCTGTCAGTCAACGACCTCAAGGTCCACTTCCCGCGCGGCAAGCCCGCCTGGGGCCGCCCCGCCGAAGTCGTCAAGGCCGTGGACGGCGTGTCCTTCCAGGTCCGCCGCGGCAGCACCCTCGCCGTGGTGGGCGAATCCGGCTCCGGCAAGACCACCACCGCGCTCGCGGTCATGCGGCTCGCCCCGATCACCGGCGGCCATGTGCAGCTGGGCGACACCCAGCTCGGCGCACTCGAGGGCGCAGCGTTGCGCAGGGCACGCTCGCGCATGCAGATCATCTTCCAGGACCCCTTCTCCTCCCTGAATCCACGCGAGCGCGCAGGTGCCGCGGTGCGCGCGCCCCTGGACCTGATGAAGATCGGCACGCCAGCCGAGCGCACGCAGCGCGTCGCCGAGCTCTTCGAGGCGGTGGGCCTGAGGCCCGAGCAGCAGCAGCTCTTCCCGCACCAGTTCTCGGGCGGGCAGCGCCAACGCATCAACATCGCGCGCGCCCTGGCCACCAACCCTGAGTTGGTGGTGTGCGACGAACCGGTGTCGGCGCTCGACATCGCCATCCGCGCGCAGATCCTCAACCTGCTGGCCCGGCTGCAGCGCGAGCTGGGCCTGACCTACCTCTTCATCTCGCACGACATGGCCGTGGTGGAGCACATCTGCGACGACATCGCGGTGATGTACCTGGGCCAGATCGTGGAACGCGCGCCGCGCCGCGCCTTCTTCACGCGTCCGCTGCATCCCTACAGCGTGGCGCTGATGTCGGCGGTGCCGACGGTCAGCGGCGGGCGCCGGCGCGCAGCGCAGCGCATCAAGCTCACCGGCGATCCGCCCAGCCCGATCGACCCGCCAGCGGGCTGCCGCTTCGCCGGCCGCTGCCCGGTGGCGGAGCCGGCCTGCACGGCCGAACTGCCGCCGCTGCGCGAAGTCGCGCCGGACCACTGGGTGCGCTGCCGGCGCGTCGAGATCCTGCAGGGCCAGCCGCAGCCACCGCTTCGAATGCAGCCCGCCTGAACACCGGCATGACACGCTTCTCTTCCCATTTCTCGCCAGGTACTTCTTCATGAGCGCCACCACCGTCTACCCCGCCCGCAAGATCATCACGATGAACCCGATGCAGCCCGTCGCCACGCACGTCGCGGTGCGCGACGGCCGGGTGCTCGCGGTCGGCACGCTCGCGGACATGCAGGCGTGGGGCACATTCACGCTGGACGAACGCTTCGCCGACAAGGTGCTGATGCCCGGCCTGGTCGAGGGCCACTGCCACCTGAAGGAAGGCAGCATGTGGGACTGGACGTACCTCGGCTGGTTCGACCGCCGCGACCCGGAAGGCAAGACCTGGAGCGGCCTGCGCTCGATGGACGCCGTGGTCCAGCGGCTCGCCGAGGTCGAGGCGCAGATGAACGCGGCCGGCCGGCCCGCCACCGAACCGCTGATCGCCTGGGGCTTCGACCCCATCTATTTCGGCGGCGAGCGCATGACGGTCGAACACGTGGACCGCGCGAGCAGCACGCGTCCGATCGTCATCGGCCATGCCAATGGCCATCTGATGAACGTCAACACGGCCATGCTGCGGCTGGCCGAGATCACGCGCGACAACGAGGTCGAAGGCGTGGTCAAGTTCGCGGGCGGCGAAATGGCCGGCGAGCCTACCGGAGAGCTGCAGGAACCCGCAGCGATGTTCCTGGTGCTGCGCAAGATCGGCAACGCCGGCCTGCTGGCGCCGATGACGGCGGAGGGCGTTCGCTCCTTCGCGCGGCTGGCCTGCATGCAGGGCGTGACCACCGCCACCGACCTGGTCAACAAGCTGACCGAGGAAGACTGCGGTGTGCTCGAAGCGGTGACGGGAGACGACGGCTTCGGCGTGCGCATCCTGCCCGCCTTCCAGGCCTTTCACGGCACGCACGGCGCGGCCCTGGGCGCCGAACACGTGAAGGGCCTGGTGCCGCGCAACACCGACCGCCTGCGCTACGGCCTCGTGAAGATGATGCTGGACGGCTCCATCCAGGGCTTCTCGGCGCGGCTGCGCTGGCCCGGCCACTTCAACGGCGCGCCGAATGGCATCTGGGTCACGGCGCCGGCGCAGTACGAGGCCGACTTCGAGGCCTACCATCGCGCCGGCCTCACCATCCACACGCACACCAACGGCGACGAGGCCAGCGAGGTGGCCATCGACGCCATCGAGCGCGTGCTCGCCCGTGCGCAGCGGCCCGATCACCGCCACACGCTGCAGCACGGCCAGATGATCGACGCGCCGCTGTTCCGCCGCATGGCCGCGCTCGGCCTGTGCGCCAACCTCTTCACCAACCACATCTGGTACTGGGGCGACCAGCACTACGAGATGACCATGGGCCCGGATCGCGCCAACCGGCTCGACGCCTGCGGCAGCGCGCTCGCCGCCGGCGTGCCGCTGGCCATCCATTCCGACGCACCGGTGACGCCGCTCGGGCCGCTCTTCACCGCCTGGTGCGCCGTCAACCGCGTCACACCCAAGGGCCGCGTGCTCGGCGAAGCCGAGCGTATCGGCGTGCCGCAGGCGCTGCGCGCCATCACCCTCGGCGCTGCCTGGACGCTGAAGCTCGACGACGAGATCGGCAGCATCGAATGCGGCAAGCGCGCGGACTTCTGCGTGCTGGAAGAAGACCCGCTGGCGGTCGATCCCATGAAGCTCAAGGACGTGCGTGTATGGGGCACGGTGCTGTCGGGCCGCGTGTTCGAGGCACGCCGGAGCTAGTGTGAAGCCGCGCCTGCCGCTCACCGTCATCGGTGGCTTTCTTGGCGCCGGCAAGACGACGCTTGTCAACCGCTGGCTGCGCGAGGCCGAGGGCCAGCGCATCGCGGTGCTGGTCAACGACTTCGGCGCGCTCAACATCGACGCCGCGCTGATCGCCGGCGCGCGCGGAGACACCATCGCGCTCACCAACGGCTGCGTGTGCTGCCAGATCGGGGACGATCTCTCGCGTGCGCTGATCGAGGTGCTTGAATCGGGCACGCGCTTCGATGCAGTGGTGATCGAGGCGAGCGGCGTGTCCGACCCCTGGCGCATTGCGCAGCTGGGGATGGCGGCACCGGAACTCGCGCTGGAGGGCGTGATCGTGCTGGTCGATGCGGCCGCCGCGACGGCGCAGGCGCGCGATCCGCTGCTCGCCGATACGCTGGAACGCCAGCTCAAGGCGGCCGACCTGGTGGTGATCAACAAGGTCGACAGCGTGACGGAAGACGAGCTGGCGCGGGTGCGCGAATGGGTGACGTCCGTCGCCGGCCGCACGCCGCAGTACGAGACTTCGCAGTCGAGTCTTCCGAGGGTGTTGCGCGAAGGCTTGTCGCTACCCGCGACGCGCACGTCCGGAGGTTGCGCGGATGCGAGCTGTCTTGACGAGAATCATGCGGACCACGATCACGCAGCGCACGACCACGGGGAACTATTCGACACCTGGTCCTGCCGGCCGGCGCAGATCTTCGATGCGGATGCGCTGCGCGCCTGGCTGCGCGACACGCCGCCCGGGTTGCTGCGCCTCAAGGGCGTGCTGCGCACCGGCGAGGCCGGGTGGTCGGAGATCCAGTTCGCGGGCCGGCACGGCACGCTGCGCAAGGCCGACGCGCCGTCGGATGGCGCGGCCGTGGTGGCGATCGGCTTGCGGGGGCGCTTGCCGGTTGCGGCGCTCGAGGCGGCTTTTGCCGCAGGGTCAAACTGAGGACCGCAGGCAATCCGAGTTGCAGGGATTCTTGAGCGATCGGCGCGCGTAGTAGCCGAAGGCGACCGAGTTCCGCGTCGGCCGCAGGATCCAGTCATGCGCTTCGGCGCCGAGCGCGGGATCGATGGGCTTGATGCTGCCTGCGGCACTGGCCAGCAGTTGCATGCGCGCGGCGCGCTCGAAGGCGATGGCCAGTACGCAGGCCTGCTCCACGGTCTCGCCAGCGATCAGCAGGCCATGGTGAGAGAGCATGAGCGCGCGCTTGCTCCCCAAGGCTGCGGCAATGAACTCGCCCTCCTCGTTGCCCACCGGAACGCCTGGCCACTGCGCGACGAACGCGACATCGTCGTAGAGCACACAGTTGTCCATGTGCGAGACCTGCAACGGCTGCTCCAGCATTCCCAGCGCCGCGGCATGGACGGCGTGCGTGTGGATGATGCAGGCGACGTCCGGCCGCGCCCGATACACCCATGAATGGAATCGATTGGCGGGATTCGGCATGCCGTCGCCCTCGAGGACGTTCAGATCCTCGTCGACCAGCAGCAGGTTGTCCTCGCTGATCTCGTCGAATCCCAGGCCAAGCCGCTGGGTGAGGAACTGGCCCGGCGTGCCGGTGCGGCCGGTGATCTGTCCGGCCAGGCCCGAGTCATGCCCATTGTCGTAAAGGATCCTGCAGGTCAGCGCGAGCTTCTGCCGCAGCGAGTAGCCGCTGTCCTTGAAATGGCTGTCCATGCGGCTGGTGGACTCGGAGACAAGCGTGGCCTTGTCCAGTTCAAAGGTGTTCTGAGCAGGCTTCATGGGGGCGGGGTGATGTCCGTGGTGCGTGTCGGGATGGCTCGGCGGCAAGGTGAAGGCACGGGCAGCAGGCGCTGCCGGTTCATGCGTGTGACTTGATCGGCAGCGGGGGCACGCCCTGCGTCTGGCGTGTCCAGTAGTCGAAGGTCGCCTTGACGATCGATGGCTTGAGCAGGTAATCATGCGCTTCGGCGGCGAGCGCATCGTCCACAGGCGTCAGCGGTCCGAAGGCCTGGGCGCGTATCTGCATGCGCGCGGCGCGTTCGAGATATACCGAGAGGTACGTCGCCTCTTCGCAGCTCGCCCCTGCCGTCAGGTAGCCGTGGTGCGCGAGGATGATGGCGCGCTTGTTCCCGAGGGCCTTCGAGATGATCACGCCTTCCTGGTCGGCAATGGGCACACCGGGCCAATCGCCCAGGAACGCGCAGTCGTTGTGCAGCGGAGTCATGTCCATTTGGGCAATGACCAGGGGCTGGCGCGCCGCGGCGAGCGCAGAGGCCCAGGGCGAGTGCGTGTGGATGATCGAATGGACGTCAGGCCGGGCGTCGTAGACCCAGAGATGGAAGCGCGTGGCGGGGTTGGCCATGCCTTCGCCCGTCAGGGTGTTGAGGTCGCGGTCGACCTCGATGAAGTCCTCCGGCCTGGCCTCGTCGAATCCCAGGCCGAAACGCAGCGTCCAATAGGCACCGGGCCGCTCCGAGCGCGTGCTGATCTGGCCGGCGAGCCCGGCTTCCTGCTCCGTCATGGCGAGGATGCGACAGGCATGGGCCATGGCTTCTTGCCTGCTTCTGGTGACGGTGTGGAGGTGCTTCGCCATGTCTTGCGTCGCACGCTGGTCGAAGTAGGCCTTCTCCCTGAGAGTGGCGTCCGTGCTGTGGCTCTCCGAGGCATTCTGTGCTGTTGCAGTCGACATCGAGGCGCTCCTGATTGGGATCTGAGAACTCGGCTGATCGGATTCGTCAGCCGCTAGGACACTTTGTGTCATTTAGGAATCAATGATAATGGCGATGTGCACGACATGGCAAGTCCTGCGAAGCGGACTTTCGACAGAGAGGTCCCAGTGCGGCCAGCGGGCGTGCAGCTGGTGCGGGTGGGCATGACAGAATCCAGGCCAGCAGCAACTCTTCGGAAGGTCTCCAGCGGCTGATCAATCGCTTGCGGACCTCGTTCAAAGCCTTGGCACTACACCTCAAGTACCTACGCGTCCAGAGCGGAATGACGTTGGAGGACCTTGCCCGAGATTCCGGGCTCACGCGCAGCTACCTGTCGAAGGTCGAGCGTGGCGTCTCCACCCCGTCAATCGAGTCGGCCCTCAACATCGCGAAGGCGCTCGGCGTGACGGTGGACCGTCTCTTCGGCCAGCAGTCCGACGAAGACCCCATCACCATCGTCCGAGGCAATGGGTCGATGGGGGGAGATGCCACGACGCATCTGTCGCTGGTCGCAGGCCTTCGCAAGGACCGGGTGATGCGCGCTTTCGTGGTCCACCCGGGAAAGACGCAGCGTCGCGGGCGCATCATGAGCCATCACGAGGGAGAGGAACTCCTGTTCGTGCTCACGGGCGATATCGAGATGCACATCGGTGCGCGCAGGGAGCGCTTGAAGCCCGGTGATTGCGTGCAGTTCGACTCGACCATTCCGCACAAGCTGATTGCCATGACCGACAAGCCTGCTTCGGCGCTCGTGGTGATCGCCGCAACCGAGTAGTTGCCCGGTCAGAAGCGCGGTCTCGCGCTTTGGCGAAGCACCAGGGTCGCTTCAACTTGGTATCAACACGCCATCTCTGCCGAAGCGACCGAGATGGGGGGAGGCTTTCAGAGGCGCCTGCGTGCGCTGTTGAACGCTGTCCATGGACGTGTCCTCGAAGAGCGCTTGCACGACGAGTCCTTCGGCCGAGATTTCGAGGATGGCGAGGTTGGTGAACACCTTGGCCACCACGCCCACGGCCGTGAGCGGCAGGGTGCAGCGCTCCACCAGGCGTGCCTGCCCATCGCGCGTCGTGTGCTCCATCATCACCCAGATCTCCCGGGCTCCGACCGCCAGGTCAATGGCTCCGCCGATGGCAGGGGGTGCGCCGTTGAGATCGCCGGTGGTCCAGTTGGCCAGGTCACCGCCTTGGGAAACCTGGAAGGCTCCCAGAACGGCAATGTCCAGGTGACCTCCGCGCATCATCGAAAAAGACAGGCTGGAGTCGAAGTAGGAACCTCCGCGCGCCAGCGTGACCGGCATCTTCCCGGCATTGATCAGGTCCCAGTCTTCGTGACCTTCGTCGGGCTTCGGACCGACGTTGAGAATTCCATTCTCGCTGTGGAGCATCACGTTCGAGTCTTCGGGGAGATGGTCGGCGATGCCGGTCGGCGCCCCGATGCCCAGGTTGACGAACCCCTCCTTGGGAAGCTGGTGTGCGACCAGGCGCGCGAGTTCGACTCTTGTCAGCGAGTTCATGCTTTCCTCGAAACGAATACCCGGTCCACGAAGATGCAGGGCGTCACGATCCCTTCCGGATCGAGCTCGCCGGCCTCGCGAATCTCGTCGACCTCGAACGCCACCACCTTTCCGGCCGTCGCCATCACGACCGAATGGTTTCGCGCGGTCTTGTTGTAGTTGATGTTGCCCAGGACGTCGGCCTGCCGCCCCTTGAGCAGGGAGAAGTCGGCGCTCAGGGGTTTCTCCAGGAGGTACTCGCATCCGTCGACGACGATCTTTTGCTTGCCCTTCTCGAAGACGGTGCCGACGCCGGTCGGGGTGAGGAATCCTCCCAGGCCTGCACCGCCGGCGCGAATGCGCTCCACCAGCGTGCCTTGGGGGACGAGCTCGAGCTCGACGGACCCGGCCCGGTACTGCTCGGCAAACACGTCGGCACTGCGCGGATACGAGCAGACGATCCGGCGAACGATGCGCGCGCTGAACCACAGCGTCAGGTCCTCGCCGCCCGAGCCGGCGTTGTTGGAGATGACGGTCAGGTCGCGAACACCCAGATCCAGCACGGCCCGGATCATGTTGCGCGGCACGCCTGCGCCGCCGAAGCCGCCCACCATCACGGTGTGACCGTCACGCAATCCGGCGATCGCGGCATGCGCGTCGTGGACCACTGCGTTTCTCATGCCGGAGCCTTTCCTTGCTGGATTGGCGCCATTCCATATTCCTTGGCAAGCTCCTTTCCGATGCGCTCGAGCAGCATCTCGCTGGTCCCGTCGCCGAACGCTGCCAAGCGGGTTTCAGCGGACTGCATGGCAAGCCGGTGTGCCGCACTGGCGCCGGTCGCCCCCATGGCGCGAAGGCATTGGTCGATGCCCCACAGTGCGACATCGACCGCGAACTTCTTGGCTTGCGCCGCCAGCGTCAGCGCAGGTGCGCCAGCCTGCACGGCCGTCGCCGCGCGCCAGACGAGCGCGTTCGCAGCCTCGAGCCGAAGGGACACTTCCGCCAGCTCCCAGGCCATGCCCTGATGCCGGATCAGTGGCTTGCCGAACGCATGCCGGCTCTGCGCATGGTCGACGGCCTCTCTCAATGCTGCCCGCGTCGATGCGACACACATCGCCGCGACGTGCACCCGCGCGGCATTGACCGACGCCATGGCGGCCTTGAGGGCCTGCCCGGGCTGATTGAAGAGGCTCCACTCGGGCACGAAGTGATCCTGGAAGATCAGGTGCGACAAGCGGAACGATCGCGCGCCTGGCATGTGGATCTCTTCGCGGCGGAAGGTGGCTTTGTCCTCCAGCGGAACGAGGAAGGATGCGATGTCCTGGCCCCCTACCCCGCCGCCGGCGACGCGCGACAGGACGTTGGCACAGCGGATGATCTGGCCATTCGTGATCCATGATTTGGTGCCGCTGATCAGCCAGCCGCCGTCCACGCGCCGCGCAGATGTCGTCAACGCGCCCAGGTCGCTGCCACCGCCGGGCTCGGACATCGCGGGCGCACACAGGATGTCGCCGCTGAGCATCCCCTGAAGAAGCGCGTCGCGTTGGGGATCGGAGCCCGATCGGGCAACCCGGGTCACCGCTCCCTGGAGGTTGTTGATTGCGAAGGCAGCCGCGAAGCCATGCTCCGCCATGGTCTGTGCGACGCGGATCTTGCACAGGAAGGAGGCGTCATGGCCGCCCAACTCCCGAGGTGCCTGCAGACCCAGGAAGCCTGCCAGGGCCCACTTGTGGATCCAGGCCGCATCGTAGGGCTGGCCCTTGTTGTGCGACGCCAGCAAATGGGCGCTGAACTCACCCTCGCAGAAGTCGCCGGCGACGGCGACGAGGTCCTGCTCCTCACGCGAGAGCATGGCATCGTATGAATCGTAGAAGGCCATGGGCAGACTGTGCTCGTCAGGCGTTCAGCGCGCCAGCGGCGTCTTGAGCGTCTTCGCCCAGTCGTTCCAGAAGTCGATCTCGCGCGCCACCTGCCGGGTGTAGGTTTCTGGCGACGAATCCTTGATGGGCACGGCGCCGAGCGTCTCCAGCTGAGCGAGAAATTCCGGGCTTGCGACCACCTTGTCGAGGGCGGCGGCGATCTTGCGGGTCACCGCGCTCGGGGTGCCGGCGGGTGCGGCAATGCCGAACCAGGGCGAGAGGTCCATGGGCTTGCCGCCGGCCTCCTGAACGGTCGGAAGATTCGGGAATGCCGGCGAGCGCTCCGGTGCGGCCACTGCGAGGGCCTTGATCTTGCCGGCCTTGACGTGCTGCGCGATCGTGGCTTCCGTGAAGAAGCCCACCTGCACCACGCCGGCGATCAGGTCGCTGATGGGCTGCGCGCCGCCCTTGTAGTTCACGAAGGTCAGCTCGGTGCCGTTCAACGAATCGAACAGAGTGCCGCCGATGTGCGAGGTGGCGCCGAAGGTGCCTCCCGAATTCAGCTTGCCGGGGTTGGCCTTGGCGTAGGCGATGAGTTCCTGAATGCTGTTGACGGGGACCTGCGGATTCACCACCACCAGGTTGCGCTGTTTGGCAAGGTTGCGGATGTAAGTGAAGTCCTTGGCCTGGTCGTATGGCAGGGTGGGGTTGAGTGCCTGCCCACGGGTCTGTGAAGACTCGACCGCGACAAGCAGCGTGTACCCATCGGGCTTGGCCTTCGCGACCGCATCGGCGCCGATGATCCCGCCGGCTCCGCCCCGGTTGTCGACGATGACCGAGCCCTTGAGCTCCTTGCCCAGCGACTGGGCGATCACGCGGCCAATGATGTCCGTGGGGCCGCCGGGAGGAAAGCCCACCACGAGCTTGATGGGCTGGGCCGGATAGGCTTCATCGGCCAGTGCGGGGGCGTTGGCCATGCAGGCGATGCCGATGGCAGCGAGCCATCTTTTGATCGTGTCGAGTCTCATAAGGCTTCCTTCGTGGAGGTCGGGGCAAGTTCGGCAAGTATGGAATTTGAGGACACTTTGTGTCAAGAAGGAATCTTATGAGGGTTTTCCATGGATTCCGCGGGAAGGCAGTACTCAAGCGCTTTATCTCTATGAAAGTCGAACGATAGAGGTACATAAAAGAGCTTGATGTTTTGTAGTTGATCGGTCTAGACTCGCCGACATGACAAGCAAACAGAAGGTCGCCGCGTCGCGTGGCCGCGGCTCCTCCCCAGCCTATTCGGCTACGCGAGACGTATTGATCCGGTGTGGCATGGAACTGCTCACCGAACAGGGTTTCAGCGCGACCGGGCTCGATGCAGTGCTGAAGCGGGCGACGGTGCCCAAAGGATCCTTCTATTACTACTTCGAGAGCAAGGACGCGTTCGGCGCCGCCGTCATGGATGCCTATGACGACTACTTCAAGCGCAAGCTGGACAAGTGGTTGCTGGACGAAACGCGGGCGCCGCTGGACCGCCTTGCGGATTTCATCGCAGACGCTTCGAGGGGCATGCGCAAGCACAGCTTCACGCGCGGGTGCCTCGTGGGCAATCTGGGCCAGGAACTGGGCGCGCTGCCGTCCGGATTCCGCGAGCGCCTCGACGGCATTCTTCTGGGTTGGCAGGCGCGCGTCGCGCATTGCCTCGAGGCGGCCCAGGCGGAGGGAAGCATCCCGGCCGCGCTGGACACGCAGCAGATGGCCGAGTTCTTCTGGATCGCCTGGGAAGGCGCGGTCCTCCGCGCCAGGCTGGTTCAGAGCGACCGCCCCCTGGCCACTTTCATCTCCGCATTTCTTGCCGGCCTTGGCGCGGAACCCAGGGCGCTCCCCACGCACGGGCCGGACCGTTAGCAACTTCACATGGAACCAGAGAGCATGTTCAAAGGCATCGTTATCGAGAAGGACGCCGAGGGCTATCGCGCGTCGGTGAGCGAGTTGGATGAGGGCCGTCTTCCTGCGGGTGACGTCACGATCCGGGTCGAGTACAGCACCCTCAACTACAAGGATGGCCTGGCCATCACCGGCAAGGGTCCGGTCGTGCGAAGCTTTCCGATGGTGCCGGGCATCGATTTCGCGGGTGTCGTCGAGCAGAGCGAGCATCCCGAATTCAAGTCTGGCGACCGGGTGGTTCTCAATGGCTGGGGCGTGGGCGAGACCCACTGGGGCGGACTGGCCCAGCGCGCACGCGTGAAGGGCGACTGGCTCATCCCGCTGCCGCAACGCTTCAGTTCGAAAGAAGCCATGGCCATCGGGACGGCCGGTTACACCGCCATGCTCTGCGTGATGTCGCTCGAACGGCATGGCCTGAAACCCGGGCAGGGGCCGGTGCTGGTCACCGGGGCCAATGGCGGCGTGGGCAGCTTCGCCGTCGCGCTCCTGGCCGGCCTCGGTCACCACGTCGTGGCCTCGACCGGCCGGTCCCAGGAATCGGACTACCTGCGCCGCCTCGGAGCGGCCGAGGTGATCGACCGCAAGGAGCTGGGCGAGCCCGGCAAGCCATTGCAAAAGGAGCGCTGGCGTGCGGCCGTGGACGCGGTGGGCAGCCACACCTTGGCAAATGTATGCGCGCAGATCCGCTACGGCGGGGCGGTGGCGGCATGCGGCATGGCGCAGGGACTCGATCTTCCGGCTTCGGTCGCGCCCTTCATCCTGCGTGGCGTGAGCCTGCTCGGCGTCGACAGCGTGATGCGTCCAAAGGCCGATCGACTGGCCGCATGGGATCGCCTGGCCCAGGACCTGGGTGGCCCGATCCTCGAAGACATCGCCGACGAGATCTCGTTGGGCCAGGCCATCCATGCTGCAGGGCGGCTGATGCGTGGAGAAGTCCGCGGCCGATTGATCGTCAATCCCAACGCCTAGCCAGGACGACCGCAATGGGGTATCGAGTTGCCGACGCCGTTGTCGATTGCCTGGTGGCGCACGGCGTGGACCGTGGTTTCAGCGTTCCCGGCGAGAGCTTCCTGGCGCTCCTGGACGCGCTGCACGAGCGGCGTGACTTCGATCTGGTCACCTGCCGCCACGAAGGTTCGGCAGCACTGGCTGCGATCGCCGACGCCAAGCTGACCGGCCGACCCGGGATCGTCATGGCGAGCCGTGGCCCAGGTGCGTTCAACGCCGCGATCGGCGTGCATGTGGCGTCCGAAGAAGCGATCCCTCTCATCCTCCTGATCGGGCAGGTGGATCGTCCGAATCTGGGCAGGGGCGCCGTGCAGGAGATCGACACTTCCAAGGCGTTCTCCGGGTTGCTCAAGTGGTCCGCCCGCATCGATCGGGCCGGGTCGGTGGGCGAGATCATGGGCCGGGCCTTTGTCGCTGCCTCGTCGGGCACGCCAGGTCCGGTGGCCGTCGAGATGCCGGAGGACATCCTGACGGAGGTGATGGAGAAACAGCCCGTGCGGGTGCACGGTCTTGCCGTTCCCGCCGCCAGCCTGGAAGAGGCCGGACGCGTTCATGAGCTGCTCGCCAGTGCGCGCCGACCTATCGTCCTGGTGGGGGGCGAATGCCGCACGCCCGAGTTCCGCCGGGACCTGCAGGAGCTGGTCGGTCTCTGGGACGTGCCGGTGGCGCTGACCAACAAGAACCAGGATCAGTTCTCCAACCTGGATCCTCATTGGATCGGCCAGCTGGGCTTCTTCGCGTCACCGGCCCACGCGGCGCTCTTCAGCGAAGCGGACCTGCTGATCGCCATCGGCAGCCGGCTGGGCGACGTGTCGTCTCTCGGCTTCGCCTTTCCCCGGCAGGATCCGCAGCCTCAGCGGCTGGTCCATGTGTATCCCGACGCCGGGATGATCGGCAGGCATTTCCAGACGGAGCTGCCCATCGTCTCTTCTTCGCATGCGTTCGTGCGCGCGGCACTGCGCCATGGCAAGCCGGCCGCGACGTCGGCGACCTGGATGCATCGTGTCGCCGAAGCGGCGAATCGCTCGAGCGGCTGGCAGCCCGACCACCTGGCCGCCGACGATGTAATGGGGCATGCGGTCACGGCGTTGAGCCGCCTGGCCAAGCGTGACGCCATCCTGACGACGGACTCCGGAAACTTCGCTTCCTGGGTCCATCGCATCTTCAAGATGACGCCGGAGAACCGCCTGCTGGGATCCGCTTGCGGCGCGATGGGCACGGGTGTGCCGTCTGCCGTGGCGGCCGGACTTCGCCACCCGGGGCGGGAGGTCATCGCATTTGTCGGCGATGGAGGCTTCCTCATGAACGGCAACGAGCTGATTACCGCGGTCGACCGAAGACTGAATCTTCGGGTGGTGGTTTCCAACAATGGCTCGTACGGCACGATCCGCACACACCAGCAGCGCCACTTTCCGAACCGGGTCAGTGGCACCGACCTGGCGAACCCTGATTTCTGCCGGCTCGCCGACGCATTCGGAGCCCGCGGCTTCAGGATCGAGCACGCCGAGGACGCTTCCAGCGTGGTCGAGCAGGCCATGTCCGTGAGGGGGCCCGCGGTGATCGAAGTCTGTTGCCATCCCGACGTTTCGGTGGACCGTTCCCTCAAGTGAGATCGAGATCGAGCGCGGCGCGCAGGATCTTTCGAGACTGCACGCTCGCTCGCCGAGCGCCTCTTGTCGCTCAGTTGCCAGCGCCGGAGGAGACCGCCCGCCGGATGACGCGCCCAATCGTCAACCCCTGTACCAGGATGGAGAAAACCACGGTGCAGTAGGTGAAGGCCAGGATCGCCTCCCGTTCCTCGCCGGAAGACAGCGAGAGCGCGAGCGCCACCGAGATCCCCCCGCGCAGGCCGCCCCAGGTCAGCACGCGCCAGGAGCCGGGCGGCAGGCGGAAGAAGCCGCACAGCGCCCTGACTGGCACGCCGACCGTGAGCCAGCGCGCCAGGAGCGTCATCACGATCGCCGTCGCACCGCCAAGGAGCAGGGACGCGGTGAATTCGATCCGGAGCACTTCCATCCCGATCAGCACGAACAGCACCGCGTTCAGGATCTCGTCGATCAGCTCCCAGAACATGTCGATGTAGCGCTGCGTGGTGTCTGACATGGCATACGCCCGCCCCTGGTTGCCGATCATCAGGCCTGCGACCACCATGGCCAGCGGCCCCGAGATGTGGAGATGGGTCGCGAGCGCATAGCCGCCGAGCACTGCTGCCAGCGTCAGCAGGACCTCGACCTGGTACTGGTCCACGCTCTTGAGCAGACGGTAGGTGACGAAGCCCAGCCCCAGGCCGAAGACGATCCCGCCGCCGGCCTCGAGCGCCAGCAGTTGGAGCGCAGCCCCCGCCGTGGGCGTGTTGCCGCTGGCCACCATGCCCAGGACGAGCGCGAACAGCACGACGCCGATGCCGTCATTGAAGAGCGACTCGCCCGCCACCACGAGTTCCAGGTTCTTCGGCGCATCGGCCGACTTGAGGATGCCCATCACCGCAATCGGATCGGTGGGTGAGATCAAAGCGCCGAACAAGAGGCAATGCAGCAGCGGCAACGCAACGCCGATCCAGGGCAGCACCAACCACATGCCGAAGCCCACGACCAGCGTCGACGCGAGCGTGCCCACCAGCGCCAGGGCACCGACCTGCCAGCGGTAGGACTTCAGTTCCCTCAGGTCGACATGGAGCGCGCCCGCGAAGAGCAGCAAGGACAGCATGCCCCGCATCAGCACGTCCGAGAAGTCGATCGAGCGCACGAAGGATTCCTCGTACTGCCGAAGGCCATAGTCGAGCCCCAGTACATCGAGCAGGACGATCGCCAGCGACAGGCCCAGTGCGATCACCATCACGCCGATCGTCGTCGGCAGCCGGACGAAGCGATGGTTCAGGTAGGCAAGGAGCGCAGTGGTGACGAGACAGATGGCCGTGATGTCGAGCATTCCGGGAGGTCCGTTGGTCGTTAGTCGATGGTCGATGGTCGATGGTCGATGGCATTTTCGGCGGTGCACGAAAAAGCGTCGCCAGGAGCTGCCAGCGCGGACCGGGAACGAGACGGGAGCGGACCGGCCCCTTCAGAACAGCAGCCCCGGCAGGAACAAGGCCAAGGGCGCAACGTAGGTAACGAGGACCAGGAAGACCAGCAGGATCACGAGCCAAGGCAGGGCCGCGCGAACGACCTGCATCACGGACATGCCGGTGATGCCGGAAGTGACGAACAGGTTGAGCCCGACAGGGGGGGTCACCATGCCTATCTCCAGGTTCACGACCATGATGATGCCGAGATGCACCGGATCGATACCCAGCGTGGTGGCAATCGGAAACAGGATCGGCGCCAGGATCAGGATGATGCCGGTCGGCTCCATGAAGGCGCCGGCAATCAGCAGCAGCACATTGACGACGATCAGGAACTGCCAGGGCGCCAGGCCCATGCCGACGATCTGCCCGGCAATCGTCTGCGGAATTCTCTCGGTGGTCAGCACATGCGCGAACAGCAACGCGTTGGCGACGATGAACATCAACATCACCGTGACCTTTGCCGCATCGACGAGCACGCGCGGCACGTCCTTGAGGCCGATGTCGCCATAGACGAAGACCGCAACGACGAACGAGTACACCGCCGCCGCAGCAGCGGCTTCGGTCGGCGTGAACACGCCGCCATAGATGCCGCCCAGAATGATGACCAGCAGCATGAGCCCCCAAAGCGACTTGCGACCCGCGGCGAGTACCTCGCGCCAGCTGGCGCGCGGCTGACGCGGCAGGTTGATCATCCGGGCGCGGACATAAATGGCCCCCATCAGCATCAGGCCCAGCACGAGGCCGGGAATCACGCCGGCCATGAAGAGTTTTCCAACCGACGTTTCGGTCGCCGCGCCATAGACGACCATGACGATGGAGGGCGGAATGAGGATTCCCAGCGTGCCGGCGTTGCAGATCACGCCGGCAGCGAAGGGTTGCGAGTAGCCGGCCTTGACCATGCCCGCGATCACGATCGAGCCCACCGCGACCACGGTGGCCGGCGACGAACCGGACACAGCGGCGAACAGCATGCAGGCCAAGACCGAGGCCATCGCCAGTCCACCGCGCAGATGGCCGATGCAGGCGTTCGCGAAGACGATCATGCGCTTCGCCACACCTCCGGTCGTCATGAAGGCGCCGGACAGCAGGAAGAAAGGGATCGCCAGCAAGGTGTAGTGCTCGGAAGTCTCGAACAGTTTCAGCGACAAGGACGCAATCGAATCCTGACCGAACAAGAGAATCGTCAGTGCGGATGACAGTCCCAGCGCCACCGCCACCGGCATGCCGAGCGCCATGAACACGAACAGCATGGCGAAGAGGGAGGCGGTGGTCATTCCTGTTCCGAGCGCGTCGGCGCATCCGCTCGCAGCTTCAGCGCATCCTCGGCTTCGTCGCCGATCAGGCGCACATCCCTGCCCCGGATCGCGCGGTACAACGCCTGGCAGAAGCGCAAGGCCAGGAGCGAGAACCCGAAGGGCAACACCAGCCGTGGCACCCACTGAGGAAGTGGGATGTCCTGCATCTCGATGCCGATCGAGTACATCTTCTGCAGGTAGATAGCGCCACCGACGACGAAGATGACCGCATAGAGCAGACAGAGCACGGCGGCGACACAGGCGACCGCTCGCGCGGCGCGCGGGCCGAGCAACTTGACCGCGGCATCGACGCCGATGTGCGCGCCAACGCGGACGCCATAGGACATGCCCAGGAAGATCAGCCAGGCGAACAGCACCGTCGTGAGCTCGAGTGCCCAGACGAAGCTGTAGTTGAAGAGATACCGTGCGACCACCTGCCCAAAGGTGATCGCCGTCATCGACGCCAGGAGCAGGGCGATCAGGCCCTCCTCCAGCTTCTCGAGCCACGCCATCGTTGAAACGGCCTTGAGGGCGGTGGGCGCGGCTACAGGTTGGACTTCTGCGCTGCCTGAATCAGCTCCTTGCCGATCTCGCCCTCGAACTTCTTCCAGACTGGCTCCATTGCCTTGCGCCATGCGGCGATATCGTCCTTGGACAACACGACGACCTTCGCCTTTCCGGCTTCGATGATCCGCTTGCGATCGCGCTCGTTCAGGTCATTGGCCACATCGTTGCCGAACCTGGTCGCCTCGGCCATCGCCTCCGACAGTCCCTTGCGGACATCGGCCGGCAACCCTTCCCACCACTTCGCGTTGGTGACGACCATGTAGTCGATGACGCCGTGGTTGGTTGCCGCGATCGTCTTCTGCACCTCGTGGTACTTCTGCGAGTAGATGTTGGACCAGGTGTTTTCCTGCCCGTCCACCACGCCGGTCTGCAGCGCCTGGTACACCTCGCTGAACGCCATCTTCTGCGGGTTTGCACCCACGGCCCGGAACTGCGCCTCGAGGACGTCGGACGACTGGATCCTGAACTTCAGCCCCTTCACGTCCTCGGGACGCTGCAGCTTGTCCTTGTTGGTCGACAGCTCCTTCATGCCGTTGTGCCAGTAGGCCAGGCCCAGCAGGCCCTTGCCCTTCATGGTCGCGAGCAGCGACTGGCCTTGCGGGCTGGCCTGGAAGCGATCCACCGCCTCGACATCGTCGAACAGGAAGGGGAGGTCGAAAACCTGGATCTTCTTCGTATATCGGTCGAATTTCGAGAGCGACGGAGCGATCAGTTGCACGTCGCCGAGGAGCAGCGCCTCCAACTCCTTCGCATCACCGAAGAGCTGTGAGCTCGGGAACACCTGGACTTGCACCTTGCCCGGCAGCTTCTTCTCGGCAAGTTCCTTGAACTTGAGGGCCGCTTGTCCCTTGGGGGTGTTCTCGGCAACAACGTGGCTGAACTTGATGACGATGGGCTGCTGCGCGTGCGCCGGGACGAAGGCCGATGCGGCAATGACCATCGACGCAAGAAAAGTCTTCAGCATGATGTCTCCTTCGCTTTCTCGAACAGCTGTTCCGCAGGCGGCCGGAACCGGCAGGGTCGACAGCCCGGCTCGGATGCTTGTACAAGAGCTCCGCACGTGCAAGCCTTTGTACATACATCACATCATGATGAATGGGTGAGACCGCGACGGCAATACCCATTGCTGCTCCACACACCCAGGGCTTTCCCTGCCGTGAAGAGGCGCTGAGCAGCGGGATTGCTGAGCTGGCCCCATCTGCCTGCCCCTTCACAACGGCTTACGAGCAACGTACAGCCATTCCTACGGGCGCGTCCGTACCGTTCCCCAGACTGGTCCGCGCCACCTTCTGTGCGCGGCAGCACATCGCACCACGGAAGGCGGCTCCCGCAGTAGTATTTGTTGGGTCACGTCAAACAAAAATGCAAGCACGGGACGATCCCTCCATCGAAGAGTACGCCGCCATTGGCGATGGCCGCACTCTGGCGCTGGTTTCGCGCTTCGGCTCGATCGACTGGTGTTGTCTGCCCGGCTTCGAGGCAGGCACGAACGCCATCGGCAGCGACGTCGGCCATGACGGAAGCCAGGCGGCCGATTCGAGTTTGCTGCTGACCATCACGGCGGCGCTGGCGCTCAGCGCGGCCCGGACCGCGAGCAGCGATTGAAACCATGGCCGAATCCAGGATCGCCGTCTACGGCGCGATCGCCGCCAACGTCGCCATCGCGGCGACCAAGTTCACGGTCGCAGCCTTCACGGGCAGCTCAGCCATGGTGTCCGAAGGCGTCCACTCGCTGGTGGACTCCGGCAATGGCGGCTTGTTGCTGGTCGGCCTGAGCCGCAGCCAACGCGCGGCCACGGCGCAACATCCGTTCGGGTACGGCAAGGAGCTCTACTTCTGGAGCTTGATCGTCGCGGTGCTGATCTTCGGGCTGGGGGGTGGCGTGTCGATGTACGAGGGCATCCTGCACATGCGCGAGCCGACTGCGCTGCAGGACCCTTTCTGGAACTACGTCGTGCTCGGCTGCGCCGCCGTGTTCGAAGGCATCAGCTTCACCATTGCCTGGCGCCAGTTCTCGCGGCAGCGCGGCGACACGCCGTTCTGGAAGGCGCTGCATGCCAGCAAGGACCCGGCCAACTACACGGTGCTCGCGGAAGACTCGGCCGCGCTGGCCGGCCTGGCCATCGCGGCGGCCGGCATCTTCCTCAGTCACCACCTGCAAATGCCGGCGCTGGACGGCGCCGCGTCGGTCCTGATCGGCCTGCTGCTGGCCGGCGTGGCGGTGCTGCTGATCAGCGAGTCCCGCGGGCTCCTGGTCGGCGAAGGCGTCGCGCCGGAGACCGCCGCCGCGATACGCGCAATCGTGCGCGAGGAAGCCGGCGTCCGCGACACGGGGCCGGTGCGCTCGATGTACATCGGCGCCGACGAAGTGCTGATGACGCTGGATGTGGTGTTCGAACCCGAAACGCCGGCGAGCGATACCGCATCGGCGATAGAGCGCATCGAAAAGAGCATCGGGGAACGCTTCCCGAAGATCCGCCGCATCTATATCGAGGGACGCAGCGCATGAGGCCGAAGCAGGTCTTCAGCCGGCGCGGCGAACTGGCCATCCTGCTGGTCATCCTCGCGCTGTTCATGCTGGTCCCGGCGCTGGTGGGTCTCGGGATCTGGCGCGAGAGCGCCTACCAGCAACTGGGCGAACCGGTGGCCCAGCCCATTCCTTTCAGCCACAAGCACCACGTCGGCGACGACGGCATCGACTGCCGCTACTGCCACACCGCTGTGGAGACCGGCCGTCATGCCGGCTTGCCGTCCACGCAGATCTGCCTGACGTGCCATTCGCAGTTGTACACGCAGGCCGCGGTGCTGGAGCCACTGCGTGAAAGCGCGCGCACCGGAACACCGATCGCCTGGCGCCGCGTGCACGACCTGCCGGACTTCGTCTACTTCGATCACAGCGTTCACCTGGCCAAGGGGGTCGGCTGCGTCGAATGCCATGGCCGGGTCGACCAGATGCCGCTGACCTGGCGGGCCCAGCCGTTGCAGATGCAGTGGTGCGTGGCCTGCCATCGCGATCCGGCGCCGCACTTGCGCCCGCGCGAGCAGGTGTTCGACATGAGCGCGCCGCGCCTGGACGGCGAAGACGCGACAACCCTGGCCCGCATGATGCAGCTGGAAGACCGGCGGCGCATGACCGACTGCTCGACCTGCCACCGATGAGCGCAATGACACACGATCACGGCGAACCGCTCACCTTCCATCCGACCGCCCCGGCGCTCGACCGCCGCCGCGTGCTGGCGTTGATGGCTGCTTCGCTGGCGCTCGCCAGCGGTGCCTGCAGCCGGCCGCCGCGCGAACGCATCCACCCCTGGGTGCAGATGCCCGAGGCGCGTGGCGATGGGCAGCCGCTTTACTACGCGAGCGCCATGGTGCGCGACGGTCATGCGCAGGGCGTGCTGATCGGCACCCAGGAAGGGCGGCCGATCAAGATCGAGGGCAATCCGCTGCACCCGTCCAGCGTGGGCGCCACCGACGTGTTCGCGCAGGCCTCGGTGCTGCAGCTGTGGGACCCCGACCGTTCGGCGGCCGTGATGCAACGCCTGGGCGCATCCGCCGCGCAGGATCGCACCGGGCCGCTTGCCGCTTCGAGCTGGAGCGCATTCGAGTCGGCATGGCGCGCCGCCGCCGGGCCGTTGCAGGCGCGGCAGGGCGACGGCTTGCGCATCCTGAGCGGGCCGGTGAGTTCGCCGACCTTGCGCGGGCAGATGGACGCGCTGCTCCAGCGCTTTCCCAAGGCGCGCTGGCACCAGCACATGCCGCCGGCAGACACGGCGGCGCAGGCGGGCGCGCTCGCCGCGTTCGGCCGACCCGTGCAATGCGTGCTGAAGCTGGAGCACGCGCAGTGCGTGGTGTCGCTCGCCGCCGACCCGTTCAGCGACGGCCCCGGCGCGGTACGCCAGGCGGCCGACTGGGCGGCACGGCGCCGGAAGGACGAGCCCTGCGCCACGTTTGCGGCGGAGGTGACGTCGGGCCTGTTCGGCGCGCGGGCCGACCGGCGCATCGCGCTGGCGCCAACCGCGATCGATTCGCTGCTGCTGCGCGTCGCGACGCGGCTCCTCGACCCGGCGGCGGAAGTCCGTGCGAATCCGGCGACGGCCGATTTCGAGTCGCGGCTGCTCGCGGCCGTGCAGGCCGCCGGTCCGGGCGCCCTGATCGTTCCCGGCCCTTCCCTCTCGTCGGCCAGTCATGCGCTGGTGCACGCGCTGCATCAGAAGCTCGGCGCCGTCGGCCGCACCATCGACCTGATCGCGCCACCTGCCGCCGCGCCCGAGGCCGGGACACTGGCTGAACTGGTGCGCGACATGAACACAGGCGCGGTCGACACGCTCCTGGTCCTCGATGCCAATCCGGTCTATGAATCGAGCGGCGCGCTTGGCTTCGCCGCCGCCCTGGGCAAGGTCCGCTTCAGCGTGCACAGCGGGCTGTACAGCGACGAAACGGGGCAGGCCTGCACCTGGCACCTGCCCCTGTCGCACACGTACGAGCAATGGAGCGACGCGCTGGCGCACGACGGCACCGCAACCCTGATCCAGCCGGCAATCGCGCCGCTGTACGACAGCCGCTCCCTGCACGAACTGCTGGCGATGATTTCCGCTGACACCGAACGCGACGGCCATGCGCTGGTGCAGCGGCAATGGCGCGGTCGGGCCGGCGCGGATTTCGACGCGTTCTGGCGCGACAGCCTGCGACGCGGCGTGGTGCCCGGCAGCGCTCCCGCCCCGCTGAAGCTGAGCGCGGCGCCGCCCGACCTGCGAGCACCGCCTTCTCCACCGGCACCGGCACTTGTCGCGGTGTTCGCGCCGGATCCTTCGACCCACGACGGCCGCTTCGCCAACAACGGCTGGCTGCAGGAGCTGCCGCGGCCTTTCACCAAGCTCACCTGGGACAACGCCCTGCTGATCGGCCCCGGCACGGCCCGCTCCATCGGCATCCGCACCGGCGACCTGGTACGCGTGACGGCGGACCAGCGCCATGTCGATGCGCCGGCCTGGGTGCTGGCTGCGCACGCCGAGGACGCGGTGGTCCTGCCGCTCGGCTACGGCCGTGCACAGGCGGGCCGCGTCGGCAACGGCGTCGGCTTCGATGCCTATCGCCTGATGCCGAGCGACGGCACCACGCTGGCCGTGCAGTTGCAGGTGCTGGGCCGGCAGCATTCGTTCGCCGTGACGCAGCACACGCTCGACCCATCGGACCGCGAGCCGGCGCGCACGATCGCCACCGGCGAACGGATCGCGCAGGAAGCGCCGCGGCCCACGCTCTACCCCGAACACCGCAGCCCCGGGCACGCCTGGGCGATGGCCATCGACCTGGACAGCTGCATCGGCTGCAACGCCTGCACCATCGCCTGCCAGGCGGAGAACAACATCCCGGTGGTGGGCAAGGAGGAAGTGGCCAACGGCCGCGAGATGCACTGGATCCGCGTGGACCGCTACGACAGCGCCGAGCTGGAAGGCAGCATTTTCCAGCCCGTTCCCTGCATGCATTGCGAGAACGCGCCATGCGAGCTGGTTTGCCCGGTGGGCGCCACCGTGCACGACAGCGAGGGCCTGAACGTGCAGGTCTACAACCGCTGCATCGGCACGCGCTTTTGCTCCAACAACTGCCCCTACAAGGTACGGCGCTTCAACTTCCGCCAGTACAGCGACGAGGAAACCGAGTCGCTCAAGGGCCAGCGCAACCCGAACGTCACGGTGCGCCAGCGCGGGGTGATGGAGAAATGCACCTACTGCCTGCAGCGCGTGGCGCGGGCCCGCCAGCATTCCGAGCGCACCGGCGTTGCGCTGGCCGACGGCGACGTGGTGACCGCCTGCCAGTCGGTGTGCCCGACCAGTGCGATTCAGTTCGGTGACCTGAATGATCCCGCGAGCGCAGTGGTGCGGCTGCGCGGCTCGCCGCGGCACTACGCGCTGCTGGGCCATCTCAACACCCGGCCGCGCACGACTTACCTGGCGCGGGTGCGGCCGAAGGACGAGCCATGACGCCCCCTGCCCTTCGCACGCAGCCGCCCGTGTCGCGCGACATCGGGGTGCTGGGCGCCGGCTGGGGCTACGCCAGCATCGGCGACAAGATCGCCGACCTGGTGCTGACGCGGCCGGTGCGCTGGCCCTGGCTGCTCGGGTTCTTCGGCACGTTGGCCGGCACGGTCGCCTTCCTGGCGGCCATGGCCTACCTGTTCACCGAAGGCGTGGGCATCTGGGGCGTCAACATCCCGGTGGCCTGGGGCTTCGCCATCGCCAATTGCGTGTGGTGGATCGGCATCGGCCACGCCGGAACCTTCATCTCGGCCGTGCTGCTGCTGTTGCGCCAGCGCTGGCGCACTTCGATCAACCGCTTTGCCGAGGCGATGACGCTGTTCGCCGCGGGCATGGCCGGGCTGTTTCCCATCCTGCACCTCGGCCGGCCGTGGTTCTTCTACTGGATCACCCCCTATCCCGACCGCATGAACCTGTGGCCGCAATGGCGCAGCCCGCTGGTCTGGGACTTCTTCGCGATCGCGACCTACCTGGCGGTGTCCTTCCTGTTCTGGTACCTGGGGTTGATCCCGGACCTGGCCACGCTGCGCGACCGCGCCCACAGCCGCTTCAAGCAGCTCACGTTCGGGCTGCTCGCTCTCGGCTGGCGCGGCGAGGCACGGCACTGGGCGCGGCACCAGACCGCCTACCTGCTGCTGGCCGGCCTGGCGACGCCGCTCGTGGTGTCGGTGCACTCGGTGGTGTCGCTGGATTTCGCCATCGGCAACACGCCCGGCTATCACTCCACCATCTTCCCGCCCTACTTCGTGGCGGGTGCACTGTTCTCCGGCTTCGCCATGGTGCTCACGCTGGCGATCCCGCTGCGCCGCGCCTTCGGCCTGCACGATTTCATCACCGACGTGCATCTGGACCACGCCGCCAAGGTGCTGCTGGCTACCGGGGCGCTCTTGGCATACGGCTATGCCAGCGAAACCTTCATCGCGTTCTACAGCGGCGACGAATACGAGATTGCGATGACCATCGACCGCTGGACCGGTGCCTACGCCCCGGTGTACTGGGCCATGCTCGCCTGCAATGTGCTGGCGCCGCAGATCCTGTGGTGGCGACGGGCGCGGCGGCATGCGCTGTTGCTGTTCGGCCTGAGCCTGGTGATCAATGCAGGCATGTGGATGGAGCGCGTGCTGATCGTCGTGCAAAGCCTGCACCAGGACTTCCTCCCCTCTTCCTGGGGCCTGTTCGTGCCGACGTTCTGGGACTGGGTGTTCCTGCTCGGCTCGATCAGCACCTTCGCCTGGCTGTTCCTGGTGTTCATCCGGCTGCTGCCTGCGATCTCGATTTCCGAGATGCGCCTGCTGGCGCGCGAGAGCGCGAACGAGGCTTCGAAAGGAGCCGGGACGTGAGCGAAGCCGTGCCCTGGGGACTGATGGCCGAATTCGCCACCGCCGACGAGCTGCTCGCCGCCGCCCGGCGCGCGCGCGAAGCGGGCTACCGCCATGCCGAGGCGTATTCGCCGTTTCCGATCGACGGCCTGGCCGAAGCCCTGGGCTTCGAGCGCAGCCGCGTGCCCTTCTTCACCTTCATCGGCGCACTGGCCGGCGCAGCAGCGGGCTATTTCATGCAATGGTATTCGGCAGTGATCGACTACCCGCTGAACATAGGCGGGCGGCCCTTGCACAGTTGGCCCATGTTCGTCCCGGTCGCGTTCGAGCTGGCGGTGCTCGGCGGCGCGCTGGCCGCGGTGCTGGCGATGCTGCTGGGCAGCGGCCTGCCGCGGCTGCGGCATCCGGTGTTCGCCGCACCCGATTTCGACCTGGCCTCGCGCAACCGCTTCTTCCTGTTGCTGCGCAGGGACGAGGCCGTGTTCGACGCGCAGGAGGCGGCCGAGCTGCTCGATTCGCTGAAGCCGCTGCGGCGGGTGGAGGTGCCAGGATGAAGTGCTTCGCGCTGGCACTGGCGGCCGTTCTGCTGGGCGGCGTGGCCGGCTGCGAGCGCCAGATGCGCGGCATGTACCAGCAGCCGCGCTATGACCCTGGCGAAGGCAGTTCGCTCTTTCCGGACGGCAAGGCCGCGCGGCCTCCGGCGCCCGGCAGCGTGCCAGCGGCGGCCGGCCAGCTGGCTGCGACCAGCAGCGGCCGCCGCGGCCGCGAAGTGCCCGCGCAATGGCAGGCCGCCGATGCCGCCGGCTCCCCTGCGCCCATCACCCGCGCGCTGCTGTTGCACGGGCGGGAGCGCTACGAGATCTTCTGCATGCCTTGTCATAGCCCGGTCGGAGACGGCGACGGGCCGGTGGTGCGGCGCGGCTTCCCGCGCCCGCCCACGTACCATCAGCAGCGTCTTCGGGAAGCGCCGGACCGCCATTTCTTCGATGTGATGACGCACGGGCACGGCATCATGTACTCGTATGCGGACCGCATCACTCCCGAGGACCGCTGGGCGATCGTGGCGTATATCCGCGCGCTGCAACTGAGCCAGCATGTGCAGCTCTCCGCGTTGCCGCCCGCCTTGCGCGAGAGCCTGCCGGCCTCGCCGGCGGTCCCCGCTTCGGGTTCGGCAGGAGCAGCGCGATGAGCCGGCTCGAGATGGCCGGCGCGGTCCTGCTGGCGCTGTCGCTGGCCGGCCTCTGGATCGAGCCGCGGATGTTCCTTGCGTCCTGGCTGGCGGCCTGGTGGTGGTGTCTCGGACTGGTGCTGGGCTGTTTCATCAATGCCTGGATGCATGCCTTGACCGGGGGCGCATGGGGCCATCCGATTCGCGCCGCCGCAGTGCTGCTGGCCCGGCGCATGCCTTGGCTGCTGCTGGGGCTGGTGCCGGTGGCCGCCGGCCTGGCCGTGCTCTATCCCTGGGCGGCCGATCCCCGGGGTGCCTGGCTCGATGAAATCTCGAGGCCGGCATTCCTGAAGGCCTGGCTCTCGGCGCCTTTCTTTCTGGCTCGGCTCGTCGTCTACGCGCTGGTGTGGTGGTGTTTGGCGCGTGCGGGCTCGCTGGCGAGCAAGGGTCGTGCGGCCGCCGCCCTGGTGGCCTATGCACTGGTGACTTCGCTCGCAGCGGTGGATCTGCTGATGTCGCTGCAGCCGCGCTGGTACAGCACGGCATTCGGATTGATTGCGTTGACCGCGCAGGCGTTGTCCGGTGCCGCCCTGGCGGTGCTGCTGACGGCACTGGGCGCGCCCGGTCGATGGCCATCGCGTGCCGCGGCCGGCGTCCCGCTCTGGCGCGACCTGGGCAATCTGCTGCTGATGTGGGTCATGACCTGGGCCTATGTGGCCTTCATGCAGTTCCTCATCATCTGGGCCGAGAACCTGCCGCGGGAGATCGCCTGGTATGTGCCGAGACTGCAGACCGGCTGGGTCTGCGTTGCCGTGGCGCTCGTGCTGCTGCAACTGGTGCTGCCGTTCCTGGTGCTGCTGTTCCGTTCCATCAAGGACCGGCCGCGGCGGCTGGCCGGCGTTGCCGCGTTGATGCTCGCCGCTTCGGCGCTCGATGCAGCGTGGACCGTGCTGCCTTCGGTCGATGCCCACAGCCTGCACGGCTGGTGGCTGGCACCCCTCGCGTTCGCGGGCATGAGCCTGCTGCTGTTCGCGGGCATGCCGGAACGCTTGCGCCGCGGCGCTCCCGAAGCCGACTCACCAAGGATGGAGCATGCCGGCCCCTGAAGTCAGCGCCCGCCCGATCGCCTGGACCGGCGCCGCCATCGCGCTGACGGTTCTCGCCGTCGTCGCCGCGGTGTTCCTGCTGCTGCGCCACTGGGACCTGCCGTTCGATGCCGAACGGGCCCGGCTGAGCTATGACGTGTCGATCGGCGGGGCCACGCTGCAGAGCGCGCCGCAACTGGACCTGGCCCGATACCGTGCCGAGAAACGCAAACTGCTGGAAACCAGCGGCTGGGTCGATGCGTCACGCGGCATCGTGCGCATCCCGATCGACAGTGCCATCGACATCCTGGCGGACCCGGCCCCCCAGCCCATGCCCAGCGAAACGCGGGAGCAGCGATGAGGCCGCCGCGACTGCTCTGCGCCGCCCTGATGGCCATGGCGTGGTTCGCCGCCTCGGCGCAACCGCTGGCCATTCCTGCGCCACCGGCCGCGGCCCTGGAGCAGAAGCCCGGTGCCCAGCTGCCGTTGCAGATGGACCTGTGGGACGAGCAGGGCAGGCCGGTGCGGCTGGGCGACTATTTCGAGGACGGCCGCCCGGTGCTGCTGGTGCTGGGCTACTACCGTTGTCCGCAGCTGTGCGGGTTGCTGATGCACCGCCTGCTGGAGGGATTGCGCGACAGCGGCCTTTCACGGCATGGCTGGCGGATCGTGGGCGTCAGCATCGATCCGGAAGACACGCCGGAAACGGCGCGGCAGCGGCGAGAACAGGACATCGCGTATGCCGAGTTCCTGATGGACGCGCCCACGCCGGCCGGCACGCTGGACCTGCACTTGCTCGTGGCGACACCCGCTCGATTGCAGCGCCTGGCGCGCGACATCGGTTTCGGCTACACGCAAACACCGGGCACGGATGCCCGCTTTGCGCATCCTGCGGCGGTGATGGTCGCCACGACGCGGGGCAAGATCTCGCGCTACTTGACGGGCATGCAGTTCGACGCTGCCGAGCTGCGCGTGGCGCTGGCCGAAGCGAAAGGCGAACGCATCGGCATCCTCAGCCAAGGCATCGCCTTGCTGTGCGCCCACTTCGATCCCCGCGTGGGCGCGCACAGCACCGCCGTGATGAATGCGACGCGCGTGCTGGGCCTGCTGATGGTGGCCGCACTGGCCGCCTGGTGCTGGCGCCGGCGCAGAACGGAGACACGGCAATGAACGGCGACACCGACGCACGCCTGGCCTCCAACTTCCGCCTGCTCGCGCAAAGTGCTTCGACCGTTGCCGAGCGCACCGACCTGCTGTTCACGGCGATGCTGATCCTCTGCGGCGTGATCGCTGCGGGCGTGTGCATCGCGATCCTCGTCTTCGCGGTGCGCTATCGGCACGGCGCCGACGTCGTTCGCGGCACGGTGGGGGGACGGCGCGGCCTGGAGCTGGCCTGGACCCTCGTCCCGCTGCTGTTGTTCCTCGCCCTGTTCACCTGGGCCGCGCACGACTTCTCGCGCCTGTATCGCACGCCGGCCGATGCCTTGCCCGTCTACGTGGTCGCCAAGCAATGGATGTGGAAGCTGCAGCACCGCAACGGCCGCCGCGAGATCAACGAGCTGCATGTGCCGCTGGGCCAGCCGGTGCGGCTTCTCATGACCTCGCAGGACGCGATCCACAGCTTCTATGTCCCGGCCTTTCGCCTCAAGCAGGATGTCGTGCCCGGACGCTATACCGGCCTCTGGTTCACGGCAACGCAGCTGGGCGAATTCCACCTGTTCTGCGCCGAGTACTGCGGCTCCGAGCATTCGCAGATGACAGGCCGCATCGTGGTGATGCAGCCGGCCGACTACGCGCAATGGCTGGGCAGCGGGACCGAGGAACCCAGCCTCGCGCAGTATGGCTTCGCGCGTTTTCGCGAACTGGGTTGCAGCGGCTGCCACGCAGCGGGCTCCACCGTGCACGCCCCGTCGCTGCGCGGCCTGCTCGGGCGCACCGTGCACCTGCAGGATGGCCGCAGCCTGACGGCCGACGAGAACTATGTGCGCGATTCCATCCTGCTGCCCAGGAAGGACGTGGTCGCGGGCTTCGCCCCCGTGATGCCCTCGTTCGCCGGCCAGGTGAGCGAAGAAGATATCCAGGCGCTGATCGCGTTCCTGCGGTCGGCAGACGTGCCATGAGCTATCTCGAAGACGGCATGACCCTGCGCTCGTGGCTGGCCACGACCGACCACAAGCGCATCGCGATCCTCTATGCGATCGCCATCACCGCCTTCTTCTTCGTCGGCGGGGCGGCGGCGACGCTGATCCGGCTCGAGCTCGCCACACCCGCCGGCGACCTGGTTTCGCACGACACCTACAACAAGCTGTTCACCGCGCATGGCGTGATCATGGTGTGGCTGTTCCTGATTCCGTCGATCCCGTCGGTGTTCGGCAACTTCCTCGTCCCGCTGATGATCGGCGCGCGCGACCTGGCCTTCCCCCGGCTCAACCTTCTCAGCTGGTACGTCTATATCGCCGGCGGCCTCATCATCCTCGCGTCGCTGTTCCTGGGCGGCGTGGACACCGGCTGGACCTTCTACACGCCCTACTCCACGATGTTCTCCAACACGTGGGTCGCGGTGACGCTGATGGGCGTGTTCGTGACCGGCTTCTCGTCGATCCTGACCGGGTTGAACCTCATCGTCACGGTCCACACCCAGCGCACGCCCGGCATGGGGTGGTTCAAGCTGCCTCTGTTCGTGTGGGCCAATTACGCCACCAGCATCATCCTGGTGCTGGCGACGCCGGTCCTCGCCATCACCGCCTTGCTGGTGGTGGCCGAGCGGATATGGCAGATCGGTGTGTTCGACCCTGCACACGGTGGCGATCCGCTGCTGTTCCAGCACCTGTTCTGGTTCTATTCGCACCCGGCGGTGTACATCATGATCCTGCCGGCCATGGGCGTGGTGAGCGAAATCATCCCGTGCTTCGCGCGCCAGCGGATCTTCGGCTATCGCTTCATGGCCTATGCGATCCTGGGCATTGCGACCATCGGCTTCCTGGTGTGGGGCCACCACATGTTCGTCAGCGGCCAGTCGCTTGCGGCCAGCATGGTGTTCTCGCTGCTCAGCTTCCTGGTGGCGATCCCGTCGGCGATCAAGGTCTTCAACTGGACCGCGACGCTGTACAAGGGCTCGATCAGATTCGACGCGCCCATGCTCTACGCGCTGGGCTTCGTCGGCCTGTTCACCATCGGCGGCCTCACAGGCCTGTTCCTGGCCTCACTGTCGCTGGACGTGCACCTGACCGACACGTACTTCGTGGTTTCCCATTTCCACTACATCATGGTCGGCGGCTCGGTGATGGCCTACTTCGGCGCCCTGCACTTCTGGTGGCCCAAGGCGACGGGGCGCATGTATTCGGATACCTGGGCCCGGATCGCCGCAGTCCTGATCTTCCTGGGCTTCAACTTCACGTTCTTTCCGCAGTACATCCTCGGCGTGCAGGGGATGCCGCGCCGCTATCACGCGTATCCACCCGAGTTCCAGGTGCTGCACCTCTTGTCATCAGCCGGGGCGGTGGTGCTGGCGCTGGGCTACCTGCTGCCGCTGGTCTATCTCGCCTGGTCGTTGCGCGCCGGCCGCCCCGCCGGAAGCAACCCGTTCGATGCCACGGGGCTGGAATGGCAGACATCTTCGCCACCCCCCACGCACAACTTCGAGCATCCGCCGCCGCCGCCGGAGACGGTCTACGGCTATGACCCGAACGCTCCGGTGAGGCCCACATGAGCATCGGTGCCTGGCCCGCACAACACCCGCACGAAGCAGAGCGGGAAGCGGCACCGCCACGCGAGATCGGCGTGCTGGGCATGTGGGTTTTTCTTGCGACCGAACTGCTGTTCTTCGGCGTGCTGTTCGTCGCGTACCTGTACGGCCGCACGCACTGGCCGCAAGGCTTCGGCGCCGCCAGTCGCCACACCGACGTGCTGCTCGGAACCCTCAACACCGGCCTGCTGCTGACCAGCAGCGCGGCAGTCGCGCTGGCCGTCGCCTGCGCCGACAACCAGGCGCACCGGCGCTTGACGGCGCGCCTGCTCTGGGCCACCGCCGGCCTCGGCGCGGCCTTCCTGCTGATCAAGGGCATCGAGTACCGCCACGAAGGGCAGGAGGGGCTGTTTCCCGGTGCGCGCTTCCACCTGCAAGTGGCCGGCGCCCAGCTGTTCTTCATGCTGTATTTCCTCACCACCGGCCTGCATGCGGTTCACCTGGTCATCGGCATCGCGGGCATCGCCGCATTGGCCTGGGGCAGCGCACGAGGTCGGCCGTGGGCCGCAGCCCGCCACGTGGACGCGATGGCGCTGTACTGGCACTTCGTCGACGTGGTGTGGATTTTCTTGTACCCGATTCTCTATCTGGTGGAGCGGCACTCATGAACGACACGCAATTCAGGCGGCATGCACTCAAGCTGCTGCTGGCATGGCTGGCGCTCCTGGCGCTCATGTTCGCCAGTCTCGGCAGTGCATACCTGTCGCTGGGCGTCGGCAACCCCATCGCGGCGCTTGCGATCGCGCTGCTCAAGTCGGCGATCGTGGTGCTGCTGTTCATGGGCCTGGCGAGCGCCGGCGTGACGGTGCGCATCGTCGCAGCCACCGCGCTTTGCACCTTGCTGCTGCTGGCCGCCTTGAGCGGCGTGGACTACGCGACCCGGCCCGACGAGCCGGCCGCCTACCAGGCACCGGGGCAGCTCGAAGCGCCCGCATCCCACAGGTGAGCCCATGAGACGCCGGCACTCTCGCGCGTCCGCTGCATGTCGTGGTGCATCTGGTCGCCGTGGGCCATGCCGATGGGGCTTCGAGCCGGATCGAATGTTCACCTGAATTTGCACAGCGGCCGAACAACTCCGGCGAGGCTGCGATGGAGCGAGAATTGCGAATGGCTACTGCAAGGTCCTTCGAGACCGCCGACTACAAGCTCTTCCCTTCGCCACGCAACGTGCACCGGGTCGTGTTCGAACACCAGGTGTTCGTGCCGCAGCCCTACGCGCTGATCGACCTCCCGAGCTATGACCTGAAGGGCCGCTACAGCCTCTTCGCCGCCTGCCGGCTCTCCGACGGCAAGATGGGCCAACTCGTGACGCTGGAACAGCTGGACGACGTTGCGAAGTTCAAGTCCAGATTCGTTCCGGACTAGCCCTCGCTGCGGCGGCGGAAGGCCGTCAGGACGGGTGTCCGGGCTCTTGAACCGGGATCTCTTCCAACGTCACCGCCCTGAGCGCACGCAAACGCTCATTCGCAGGTTCGGCAGTCAGTCCGAAGCGAGCATTGCGCGCAAAGGGCGCATCTTGTTCCCGTTCTCTCCACTTCGTCAGCCATGCCAGCACGGTCGTGACGACCGCGCCGGCGAACGACGCCAGGGCAACGAACAGCGCGACGACCAGGAGCAGCCGCTGGAATTCCCCGCTCGGAGATGATGAGAAAGGTGCCCCGGGCACGGTTGGAAACATGAGATCCATGCCGAGCAACCCGAGCGCCAGAATCGATGAGATTGCGGCGACCTTGCCTAACAGCCGTGGCTGCCTGGCGCGTCTTCTTGAGTTCATTCGTGCCCTCGTCGTTTCTGCCGGACTGGGTCGGTCCATGGCCCAGCGCATGGTCGGGTTCGGCCCGGACGCGAGGATTCTCCCGCGGTGCACTACTTCGGGTTACATCCAGGCTTCAAGGCGTGTGAAATTTTCCCATACCGAGCACTTTTGCTCTATAGTGCCTGTCTGACACAACCGTAGGACATGGAGCAACAAGCGTGCAGGTGATGATCCCCAGCCAAGTCACAGTCCCGGGCGGCCTTCCGCCGGAGCCCCTCAGAACCCAAGCTCCCGCCGCCTCCTTTCGAGAACGCCTGGTTGAAGCCGTATCCATCGGCGCCGTGGCCCTCGTGATGGCGCTCGTCGTCTCTTCCGTCCGATTCTGAGTCGGAAGCGGACATGGGCGGCTACGTCACACCCGCCGGGGCGCGGCGCGATGCGCTCACGCGCGGGCAATGGATCGATCATCTGCAGCGACTCGCACAAGCCGAACAGCGTGCCTGCCCGGTTCCCGAACTGAAGCTCGAGCCAACCACCCCGGACTACTTGATGGAAGTCCGTCGGGTTGTCAGGCTCCTCTCGGAGTAAGAGTCGAGCTGTGGGCCATGGCGTTGCACGCCAGCGTACTCAGCATTTGCACGCGCCGACAGTCCATGCAAATAGTTAAAAAGTACACATCCATCACGCCTTTTTGCCAAATCAAGTACTACTAATTGATACAATTTGCGACATTGGCAACTTTTCGCAGGTTTGAAGGCATGGCAAACAAGATCAGCAATCACAACCGCTTCGAGGCAGAACTCGACACCAGTCCGTCGCAGCTTCAGGAAGCGCTCTGGGACGCACGTCAACAGGAGCGCGAGAGGATTGCCGCGGGCTGGCGTCGAAACCTGACATTCATCGCCTTGGCCGTTGTCGCCGCCGTTCTGGCCGTGCTGGTGATGAGATGAGATGAGATGAGGATCGCCATCCTCCGCATCGCACAATCTTGAGGCGGCATCGGCGCAGCGCGCCGGGTACGACTGCTGCGCGATGGCCTCTGCGCTAGTATTTACTGCCAACGGCATGCCCTCGGGATCGTCCGAGAGCCTGGTCCGCATATCCCTCGAGAAGGCAGCAAATGAATGCATGGCGCGGTCCGCGCGGACACCGGATTGTGGTTCTATTCAGCGAAGCCAGCCGCGCCGCGTACGCGCGTGAAGCCGCGGAGCGCAACCAAACCTACCGCTTCGACAGCGCCTTTGGCGAGGAGCGCACCTGGCTCAAGGGCGAGTACGCTTACCTCGCTCCCAACGCAGCGGGCCTGTTGCTGGCGCGCTGCAACCTCAAGCACGACCTGGTGGAAGAAGCCTCGCTTGAGGAATCCGTGTTGGCGGATTGCCGGGCACTGCTGATCCCCAATGCGGCGCATCTGGCAGACACCACCATCGCGCGCATCACCCAATGGCTGAGCCGCACGCAGGGCCGCCTGATCGTCTCGGGCAAGACCAACCTGCCGCCGGCGCTGCTTGGGCTTCACTCCATCGAGTCGGTCCAGGCCGAGGGCTACACCGGCTGGCAATGGCTCGAGGGCTCGCCTTTTTCGGGTCCGGCCTGGGAGCCGCTCTACGTGAGCGGCTATGCAGGCCATCGCGTGCAGCGCGTCGCGCCGTCCCCCGGCAGCCGGGTGCTGGCGGACCTGATGGCGTTCGCGGGCGACCTGAGCAATGCGGAGACCGTCGTTTCGCGCCGGATCGGCCCCGGCATCGTGACCACCGACCGGACGGTCTTCATCGCCAACCAGGTGTTCGAACTGATCGGCGGAATGATGCAGGCTCACCTCAACGTCGAGCCGGTTCGGCACTGGGCCAATCCGACGCATTGGGGCGACACGCTGCTCTTCTTCATCCGCCGCTTGCTACGCGACGTCGGGTTGGCCGACCTCTGGTCGACGCGACTGCGCGCCTTCGGGACCTACGACGGCGTGCTCTCGTTCCGGCACGACGTCCACGGCATGCGCGACTACACGATGCTCGACTACCAGCTGCAGAACCTGATCCCGGGCAGCTACGACATCGAGGACCCGGGCTTCTCGACCAACATCACCGAGCCCATGGCGAAGGATTGGGTCGCCCGCACGACCCGCAACAACTTCATCGAGCCGGCGCTGCACAACGACAGCTCGATTGGCGACCCCCCCACGGCCATCCACGGGACCGGTCTCTTCACGCACCTGATCAACGCCGAGAAAAGCCTCGGCTTCACGGTCTGCACCTGCGGGCGCCATGCCGGCGGCCACATGCATCCGGAAACGCTCGACGCGATGGACTACCTGTACGCGAACCACGAGAGCGTGCTGGGCATGTGCACCTTCTGCTACTACCACATGATCGAGTACGGGGTGCGCGACCCCAATGCGATGGTCGAAGGCGCGATCGGCGGCAAGGAGCTGACCTACATCACCGACCTGCGGCGCACCATCGCCACGCCGGGCATCTGGTACCCCTTCCACCCCGTGGTTACCACGGATGCCGAATGGCGACCGCTGCGCGGGTGGGACCGCACGCACGAGTACGACGCCGCGTACGAGCTCGTCGAGACCATCTTCGGCGGCCACAGCGCGCGACAGCGCGGCGTCGAGGACGTGCTGGAGAACGGCGTCTACAGCTTCCAGTACCACCCTGAGCTGGCGCGCGACCCGTCGGTCAACGACGGCAAGGGCTCGCTCGACTACGTGCGCTACTGCATCAACCTGGCCGAGCGCAGCAACTACTGGATCGCCACGCAACGGGACCTCTACCAACGCATGGCCGACTACGAGGACCTCGTCGTGCTCACGAGCGAGGACGGCATGTCGGTGACGGTGCGCAACCCCTCCGCGCGACGCATCGCCGGCATGGTGCTGGAGCAGAAGCGGCCCTTCGCGAGCGTGTGGCAGGACGAGGACGAGCTCGTGCACGTGGCCGCTGGCGGATTCGTCACGCTGCCGCCACTGGCGCCGGGTGCCGAGGTGTCGCTGAAGTTCAGCGACCGGGACCAGGACGAGCCGTTGCTGCGCCAGCCGAGCAACAAGGGCATCGTGGTCCTCGATGCCCGGCGCATCGCGGCCGAGGGCGAGACCCGGATCACCGTCAGCGTGTGCCGTGCGCAACCGCTGTGCGTCGAGGGCGTGGACCCGCTGGGCGCCTACCGGGTGCAGGTCGACGACGAGCCCGCGCGCTACTTCGCGCCACGCATCGTGCGCACCATCCAGGCCCAGCTGAGCAACAGCAAGACCCGCAAGGATGCCGAGAAGGCGACGCTGCGCACCAAGCTCGAGGGCATCACGACCTTCCTCGACCTGATGATCCAGGGCGACGAGAACGACTTTGTCGAGCGCACCATCCGTATCACGCGGCTGCCCGCCGAGCGCGCAGAAAAGGCGCGGGTCGCGATGCTGGCGGCGACACCGAAGAAGACCGGCCGGGTGACGCCGACCATCGAGTCGGTGCCGGCCGAGGACTGAAAAGCGGGGGCAGGCGGCTCAGGCCGCCGAGCCGCCCAGATAGGCCACCTTGATGCGCGGGTCCGAGATCACCTCGGCCGCGCTCTTCATCAGGAAGAGCCGCCCCAGCTCCATGACGATGCCGGTGTCGGAAATCTGCAGCGCGCCATGCGCGTTCTGCTCCACGACCAACACCGTGAGGCCCTTGCTGCGCAGGGTGGCAATGGAATCGAAGATCTGGTCCTGGTTGCCCGGGGACAGGCCGAGCGAGGGCTCGTCCAGCAGCAGCAGACGGGGTTGCGCCTCCAGCACCATCGCGGTTTCGAGCATCTGCTGCTCGCCGCCGCTGAGATTGCCGGCCAGCACCTTGAGCTTGGCACCGAGCATCGGAAACTGTTCGATCACACGCTCCATCGCCTGGGCGACGGCGGCTCCCTTCAGCGTGTAGGCGCCAAGCTCCAGGTTTTCACGCACCGTCATGAGCGGGAAGTTGCAGCGCCCCTGCGGCACGAAGCCGATGCCGCGCCGGAGCCGCTCTTGCGGCGACAGCTGCTCGATGGCTTCGCCTGCGAAGCGCAGGCTTCCGCCGAAGTGGCGGTTGAGCCCGTACACCGCCTTGAGCAAGGTCGACTTGCCGGCACCGTTGGGGCCGATGATGGTCGTGATGCTGCCGGTGTCGATGCGGGCGCTGAAGTCACGCACGATCGGGTTGTCTCCGTATCCGGCGGAGAGCGCATCGAATTCGAGCAGGGGCTCGCGCACCTGCGGCTCAGACATGAGCGGCCTCGACTTCGGCAGCTTGCTTGCCGAGATAGGCGGCGAGTACGCGCGGGTCGCTGCGGATGAGGCCCGGCGCCCCGTCCGCGATCTTGCGGCCGGATTCGAGGACGACGACGCGCTGGCAGAGATTCATGATGAAGTCGACGTTGTGTTCCACGATCACCAGCGTCACGCCCTCGGCGTTGAGTTTTCGCACCACGGTTTCGATATGCCGCACCATGGTCGGGTTGACGCCGGCCACGGGCTCGTCGAGCACCACCAGGCGCGGCCGGGCCATCATGCTGGCGGCGATCGCGAGCAGCTTGCGTTGGCCATACGAGAGGATCGCGGCGGGCGCGTCCGCATAGGCCAGCAGGCCCACGGTGTCCAGCAACTCGCGGCCCCGTCGGGCGGCGGCGGCCTCCTTGTCGCGCACCGCGCGGCTGCGGCGCAGCGAAGCGAGCCACCCGGAGCCATCGCTCTCCTGCGCGGCAACGCGCAGGTTGTCGAGCAGGCTCATGTCGTCGTAGGCCCGGACTGTCTGGAAGGTGCGCGTGAGCCCCGCACGCGCAATCCTGTGCGGCAACAGGCCGGCGAGCGGCTCGCCGTCGAGGAACCACGCGCCTTCGTCGGCACGCTGGAATCCGCTGATGCAGTCGATGCTGGTGCTCTTGCCCGATCCGTTGGGACCGATGAGGCCCACGATGGTGCCGGCCTCGACCTGGTAGTCGAGCTGGTCGACCGCCGTCAGGCCGAGGTAGCGCTTGGTGAGGCCGCGCACTTCCAGCAGCGGTGCATGGGTGCTCATTGCCCCGCCTCCGTGAGGTTCTTGGCCACGCCCGTCCGGTCGGCTGGATCACCGTAGGGCCGGTTGCGCCAGCGTGCGATGCGCCGCCGCTCGAACCAACCGCCGATGCCGCCTGGAAACACCAGCATCGCCACAATGAGGATCAAGCCATAGAGCACCATGCGCAGGTCGGTCGTGAAGCGCAGCAGGTCGGGCAATGCCGACAGCACGGCCGTGGCGAAGAGCACGCCCCAGAAGCTGCCCGGCCCGCCGAGGATGACCATGATCAGCATGGTTTCGGTGTAGTAGAAGTCGAACAGCGACGGGTCGGCGATGGTCAGGTAGAAGACGAAGAAGGCCCCGAGCACACCGGCCAGGAAGGCAGACAGCGTCACCGCCAGCAGCTTGTAGCCGAGCGGATTGATGCCCTGCGATTGCGCCAGCGGTTCGTTGAGCTTGACCGCGCGCAGCGCACGGCCCAGCCGCGAGCTCACGACCAGGTAGATCAGCGCATGGCTCAGCACTGCGAAGCCCATCAGCAGATAGTAGAAATCCGAGGGCTTGTTCAGCCGCCAGTGGATGCCGCCGGGCAGCTCGAGCGAAGGCACGGGAAGCCCGGGAATGCCCATGGCGCCGCGCGTGAGCGAGACCCAGTCGCGAGAGACGATCATGCACAGCAGCGCGAAGCTCAACGTCACGATCGCGAACGCATGGCGCGACAGCCGCAGCGACGAATAGCCGATGCCCAGGCCCACCGCCGCCGCCAGCGCGCCGCCTGCCAGCGCGCCCCACCAGAGCGACCAGCCGAGCTCCGTGACCGTCAGCGCCGCCGTGTAGGCACCGAGGCCGAAGAAGCCCACCTGCGCGAAGGAAAGCAGGCCGGTGTAGCCATACACCAGGTTGAGCCCGCCCGAGAGCACCGAGAAGGCGGCGAAGCTGACGCCGAGCGCCAGCAGGTATTCATTGGCGGTGAAGGAAGGCAGGGCGAAAAGCGCCACCAGCCCGGCCACGACGGCCAGCCATGCAAGCGGCCGCGTCATACGCGCACCCCGCGGCCGAAGAGTCCCTCGGGCTTGATCAGCAGGATGAGGATCATCGCGCCGAAGGCGAAGCCGTCGACCATCACCTGCGGCAGGAAGCCACCGATCAGGCTTTCGAGAACGCCGAGCGAAACGGCCGCGATGGCTGCACCCGAGACGTTCCCGAGTCCACCGATGATGATGATCGCGAACGCCTTGAACACGAATGCGAAGCCCATCAGCGGATGCACCGCGTAGATCGGCGCGAGCGCCGCACCGGCCAGCCCCGACAGCCCGATCCCGATGGCGACGGCCAGCCGCGAGACGGCGCGTGCGTCGATGCCGACCATGGTCGCAGCTTCGCGGTTCTGGGCCACGCCGCGCATCGCCTTGCCGACCTGCGTGCGGTGAAGAATCAGGTAGAGCATCACGAAGGCCGCGAGCCCCAGCCCCAGCGCGAAAAGCCGCAGCACCGGCACCCGGACATCGCCGAGCACGACGTTGGCGTAGGTGTAGCTGCTCTGCAGCATCCTGGGCGTGGTGGTGAAGAGATAGACGGCCCCGTTCTGCAGCACCATCGACAGGCCGAGGGTCAGCAGGATGCTGCGCTCGAAGCTCTGGCCACTGACGGAGCGAAGCAGCGCTTCGTACAGCACGTAACCCACGCAGAAGGCCGCCAGCACCACGGCGATGATGGTGGGCCAGTAGCCGATACCGAGCTGGCCTGCCAGGAAGTAGGCGAGCATCGCTCCCAGCATGTAGAACTCGCCGTGCGCGAAGTTCACGATTTCCAGCACACCGAAGATGAGCGACAGGCCCATGGCGATCAGCGCGTAGATCACGCCGATGACCAAACCGTTGACGAGCAGTTGAATGAGAAAGCTGAGTTCCACGCGTTGCCTGTTCGCCTCGCGGCGCCCCGATCAATCCAGCTTCAGGTCTTGCTGTATCCGAGCACCACGACCTTGCCGCCCTGGATGCCAAGGATCACGGCGTTGTTGTGCACCAGGTTGTTGGCGTCGAACTCGAGCGTCGCGCCAAGGATCGACGGGTACTTGGTCTTCGTCAGCGCCTCGCGCACGGCCGCCGGCTCGGTGCTGCCCGCCCGCTTGATCGCATCGATCAAGATCCGCGTCGTCTCATAGGACTCGAAGCCCACCAGGATGGGCGGCTCGCCATTCTTCTTGCGGTAGGCCTCGACGAAGGCCTTGTTGGCCGGCAGGTCCACGTTCAGGTCGTAGGGCTGCACGGCCACGGTGCCGTCGAGCGCGCCGGTGGCCAGGATTTCCTTCGGCACCTGGTCGACCAGCACGCGGCCCGTGAGCGGGATGCCGGCGCCCATGGCGTACCACTGGCGCATCACGTTCTGGAAGTCCGCATCGATGGCGTACATCGCGACCATGGCCGGCTTCTTCGACTTGATCTTGGCGAGCAGCGTGCTGAAGTCGGCCGTGCCCTTCTGGAAGAAGTCGACGCTCGCCAGCTTGAGGTTGTGCTTCTTCAGCGCACCTTCGAGACCCGACGAGCCGGCGCGGCCGAAGTCGGTGTCCTCGCCCATGAAGGCGATGTTGCCGGCCTTGCCGTCCTTCGCGAGCCAGGCCACCAGTGCATCGAGCATGCTGGCGTCGGTGGGGTTGACCTTGAAGGTCCACTTGTTGCCGCCCACCCCTGACTTCTCCGCGATGGACGTCGCCGACGCGTTGGCCACCACGAACGGGATCTCCGCCCGTTCGACCAGCGGCATGATGGCGAGCGCCACCGAGCTGCACAGCCCGTCGAGGATCGCGACGTACTTCTTGTCGGAGATCATCTTGGTGACGCTCTTGACGGCCTCCGCAGGGTTGCAGCGGTTGTCTTGAAAGTCGATCTCGATCTTGCGGCCGAGCACGCCGCCCGCCGCATTGGCCTCGGCGATGGCGAGCTCGGAGCCCCATCGCGAATGCTGCCCGAAGGTGGAGACCCCACCGGTGAGCGGTATGGAGGAACCGATGACGATGGGTGCGCTGTCGGTCTGGGCTGCGACGCCGAAAGACACGGCTGCGACGAGCGATGCGATGAGGCGATGAAAGGGTCTCAAAGGTTCCACCAATAGTTTGGGCAAGGCAAGTATGCAAGCAAGTTGCGAGCCTGTGCCTGGGGTTGCAAAACGGACGCCGTTCTCGTCACATGATAGTTAAGAACTCACTCCACGCAACGAGGGATAGCGCTCGTGGCCATGCCCCGGTCCCCCGGTTCATTCCGCCTGCACCCCCGCGTTGGAAGACACAGATCCCCAGTGGACTTCCGTCCCACGGCAGCGGAGCAGGACGGATTCATCCGTCGATGACGATCTTTCTCTGCGCGACGAGCTGCTTCCACATGGCCAGTTCGTTGGCGATGGTCCGCCCGACGTCCGCCTGGCCGGTGACCACGGTCTGCCCGAGCTCCTGCATGCGCGTGACCACCGCGGGAGTCGCCAGCACCTCGGCCAGCGCCTTGCGGATCGTCGCGGTCACTGCCGGCGGCAGGCCCGCGGGCCCCATGAGCGCGAACCAGCCCGGCGCATCGAAGTTGGGAACACCGCTCTCCGCAACGGTCGGCACATCCGGCATGGCAGGCAGCCGCTGCAGCGAGCTGACACCGATGGCCCGCAGTCTGCCGCTCGCGATGAAGGACGAGGTGCCCGTGTAGGTCAGGAAGGCGAACTGCACGTCGCCTGCAATCAACGCGGTGATCGCGGGCACGGCGCCCCGGTACGGCACATGCAGGGCGAAGGTGCCCGTGCGCAGCTTGAGCAGCTCGCCGGCAAGGTGGCTGACGCTGCCGGCACCGCCCGACCCATAGCTCAGCTTGCCGGGCTCCTTGCGCATCGCCTCGATCAACTCGCGCGTGCTGCGAATGCCGCCGGCCGCCGGCACGACGAGCACCTGCGGCAACTGGCTCGCCATCGCGAGCGGTGTGAAGCCGGCGACCGGGTCGTAGCCCGGGTTGCGCAGCGACGGCACGATGGTCAGGGGCGCGTTGTCGAGCAACCCGAGCGTGTAGCCGTCGGGCGCAGACCGCGCGACCTCCGACGCGGCGATGGTCCCGCTCGCGCCGGGCTTGTAGTCGACCACCACCGGCTGGCCCAGCAGCTTTGTCAGCGGCACCGAGAGCTCGCGCGCCAGGATGTCGGAAGAACCGCCCGGGGTGTAGCCGAGCAGCAGGCGCACGGGCTTGCTCGGCCAGGCTTGGGCCTGCGCGCGCCCACCCAGCATGGCCAGCGCGAGCGCGGCTGCACCGCCGGCAAGCGCCGAGCGGCGCCTCGGATCGAAGAGCGCTGCGTGCATGGCGGCCACCTACTGGACGTTCTTCAACGCGAACTCGTCGAGGTGCCCGGAAGGCAGCGCATCGACGCCCGGGTCAGCCGGCAGATCGACGTCGAACCAGCGCTTGAGAACGCCCGAGATCAGTTCATAGCAGGCGCCGATGCGGATCACCTCCATGGTCTCGAAGTTGATCAGCGTTCCGGCGCGGCGATAGATGTGATAGCGGCGCAGGCCGTAGTCGACGGTGATGTCGGCGATCTGCTTGAGTTCATCGGGGATGTCCTCGACGCTGAACCGAGTGCCGGTCCCCGACAGGTTGGCCGACGAGCCGAACAGCGGCACCACCTCCTCGCGGCTCAGGCGGCAGAGCTCCGCGTGGAACACGCCCGCGTTGACCAGCGTGCCGATCGTGCCGGCCGCCGTGCTCGCCTTGATGGCGTCGTCGTCCAGCTTGCGGATCAACGGGTGGTCGTGCCGGAAGGTGCCGACCACGCCCAGCGGCAGGTCGTGATCGACGACGAGCGCCTCCACCATCTGCTGCGCGCGGGGCGGCAGCGTATGCAGTTCGCGCTGCGTCTCGAGGTCGGCCGCCATGGCGTTTCGCTTGTGGCTGCCGCGGCGCTTGGTGTCGTAGATCTTCTTCAGCGGGTCCATCGAGGAGCCGCAACAGGCGTAGCCCGTGTCGTTGGGCACGATGGCGATGCCGCCGTCCCTGATCACGTCGATGGTGCGCCGGGCATCGCCGGCAATGTCGAGTCTGCTCATGATTTCTCCTTCGGTGGGTGCGGTGGATTCGATCGGGATTTCATTCGAGGGGAAAGCGCTTCGCCAGTGCGTCGGCACGGTCCCGCTCGCGCTGGACCATTGCCGCGAACTCGGCCGGCGTATTGCCCAGCGGCTCGGCGCCGATGGTCGCGAAGGACTTGCGCACTGCCTCGCTCTTCGCTGTCTCGCGCAACGCGGTCGCGATGCCCTGCTGGATGTCGGACGGCGTTCCCTTCGGCACGAAGATGCCGTACCAGGTGGTCGCATCGAAGCTGGCAAAGCCCTGCTCGATGGCCGTCGGCACGTCCGGCAAGATCGACGAGCGCTTGCTGCCCATGGTCATGATGACCTTGAGCGCGCCGGAGCGTACATGGGGCAGCACCGCCGTGCTCCCGGAAATGGCGAACGAGACGTTGTTGGCGACCAGGTCGGTGATGAGCTGCCCGCCGCCCTTGTAGTTGACGACGATGAGGTTGGGCAGCGCGCTTTCCTCGCCCAGCATGCGCGTCTGCAGCCGCGCCATGTTCTCGGTCGTGCCGAGCGAGCACGGGGGAGCGGCCGTCTTGCAGTACCGCACCATCTCGGTCATGGTAGCGACCGGCAGCGAGGCATTGGCAGCCACCACGCCGGGCAGTGTCGAGAACGCCGACACCGGCACCAGTTGCGACACGGGATCGGTGCCCTTGAAGGCCGGCAGGTGGCGGATCAGCGTGATGGAGGGCAGCTGCACCAGCAGCGTGAGGCCATTGGGCTTGGCGTCGATCACGCGCCGGGTGCCGATCAGGCCGTCCGCGCCTCCGAGGTTCTCGACCACCACGGGCTGGCCCCAGATTTGCGACAGCTCCTTCGCCACGACCCGCGCTTGTGCATCGGTCCCACCGCCGGCTGCGTAGGGCACCACCATCGTCACCGGGTGCTCCGGCTTCCAATCGGCCGCCGCGGCGGCGAGCGGCAGAGCGGCGGCCGCTACGGCGGCTGCGGCCAGCGCCGCGGCGCAAGGGCGCAGGCGCCGCACGGCGCGCTCGAGGAGCCTCCAAGCCTGTTGAAACACACACGTCATCATCTTCATGTCTCCTTCGTTTTGTGATGGCAAGGCGCCGGCGCCCTGCGCGTCGCGGCGGGCTTGCTGCGAAAGGCCTCAATCCCACCTGAATGCCGCGGTCGACCACCGCCCTGCCCCACTTCGTCGGCTCGGCCTTCAGGAAGCGGCCGAACTCGGCGGGGCTCGTGATCTCCAGTTCGCCGCCGCCACCGGGGCCGGTGGCCAGGCCCACGGCCGCTGCACACGGTCGGCCTGCTGCCAGGCGCGGATCAGGGCATCGTCGCGCAGCGTGAGGCCGATGTCGTCCAGGCCATGGAGCAGCGCTTCGCGGCGCAGCGGATCGATGGTGAACGGGGTATGCGCGCCCGAGGGCGCTATCAGGATGCGCTGTTCGAGGTCGACCGTGAGCGGGGCTCCGTCGGCACAGGCCGCGGCCAATGCCTCGACCTTGGTTGCTGGCTGGCGGATCGGCAGCACGCCGTTCTGGAAGCAGTTGCTGTAGAAGATGTCGCCGAAGCTCGGCGCGACGACGCAGCGCACGCCGATGCCCTGCAACGCCCACACAGCGCCCTCGCGCGAGGAGCCGCAGCCGAAGTTGTCGCCGGCCAGCAGGATCGGAGCGCCTCGGAACACTGGCCGGTTCAGGATGAAACCGGGGTCGTCACTGCCGTCGGCGCGGTAACGCAAAGCCTCCATTGCGTAGGGGCCGAGTTGGTCCTTGGGCAGCGAGGTCAGGCGCTCGATGCGGATGATGACGTCGGTGTCGATGTTGGCGCGCGGCAGGTATGGGGCGGCGCCGCTGACGATAGTGAATGGGGGGATGCTCATGCGATGCTCCCGACATCGGCGATGCAGCCGGCAATGGCCGCTGCAGCCGCCATGGCTGGGCTCGCGAGGTGCGTGCGGGCACCCGGCCCCTGCCGGCCCACGAAGTTGCGGTTGGAGGTCGACACCGACCGCTTCCGCGGCGGCACCTGCTCCCCGTTGGCCGCCACGCACATGCTGCAGCCGGGCTCGCGCCAGGCAAAGCCGGCGGCCTCGAACACCTCGCGCAGGCCCTCTGCTTCCGCGGCACGCTTGACGTTCTCGGACCCCGGTACCACCCACGCCGTGACACCCGGCGCCACATGCCTGCCGCGCGCCACGTCGGCGGCAGCGCGCAAATCGGAAATGCGCGAATTGGCGCACGACCCGATGAACACCCAGTCGACCGGCGTGCCGGCGATGGCCTGCCCCGCCGCCAAGCCCATGTAGTCGAGGGCGGCGGCCAGCGTGTCGCGCTGCGCGGCATCGGCGACGGCTTGCGGATCGGGCACGCGGCCGTCGATGGCAATAACGTGCTCGGGACTCGTGCCCCAGGTGATGGTGGGGCGGATGAGCGCGACATCAATGAACTCCTCCCGATCGAAGACCGCATCGGCATCGCTCGCCAACACTCGCCATTGCGCCACCGCCGCGTCGAAGGCCTCGCCCCGCGGCGCGAAGAGACGCCCGCGCAAATAGTCGAAGGTGCGCTCGTCCGGCGCCACCATGCCGCAGCGCGCGCCGAGCTCCACCGTCAGGTTGCACAGCGTGAGCCGGGCCTCGACCTCCATCGACTCGATGGCGCTGCCCGCGTACTCGATCGCATGGCCGACGCCGGCCGCAGCACCGAGCTTGCCGATGATGTGCAGCGCGAGGTCCTTGGCGGTGACGCCCGCCCGCAAGACGCCATCGCAACGAATGCGCATGCGCCGGGGCTTCTGCTGGCGCAGCGTTTGGGTGGCCAGGACATGCGTGCTCTCCGACGAGCCGATGCCGAAGGCCATCGCACCCAATGCGCCGTTGGTGCAGGTGTGGCTGTCGCCGCAAACCACGGTGAGGCCCGGCAGCACGATGCCCAGCTCGGGCCCCATGACATGCACGATGCCCTGCCCCGGCTCGCCCAGGTCGAACAGGCGCACGCCGGCAGCACGGGTGCGGTCGCGCAGCGCCGTCCACAGCTTGCCGCCCGGCGGGTAGGTCAGCCCGTTGCGCCCGGGCTGGCTCGACATCGCGTGGTCGGGCGTGGCGAACACCAGCGCCGGGTCATGCAGCGGCAGGCCGCGCGCCGTGACCTCGGCGAGCGCAGGCGGCCCGGAGAGGTCGTGCAGCAGGTGACGATCGATGTGCAGCAGCGCCCAGCCGTCGCCCAGGTCGCGCACGACGTGGGCGTCCCAGATCTTGTCGAAGAGCGTTCGGCCGGCCATCACTTGGCTTCCATCACGGCGCCGGCATTGAAGCGCTGGCGCAGTGCATCCCATTCGTCGGCGCCGAAGCGGCGGAAGGTCTGCGCCACGTTCTGCGTGACCTCGGGCGCCTTGTGCGTGGCCTTCAGCTGGGCCAGCGCCGCATCGCCGGCCTGGATTGCGGCGGCAAGCATCAGGCCGGGCAAGATCGCCAGCTTGTAGCCCATGGCCTCCGCTTCGCGAAGGTCGAAGATCGGCGTCCGGCCGCCGGCGACCACGTTGAGCAGGCACGGCCCCTTCACTGCCTTGGGCACCGCCGCCACTTCTTCCATCGACTGCGTGGCCTCGACGAAGACCAGGTCGGCACCGGCGTCGAGCGCCGCGTTGCCGCGCCAGATGGCCTCGTCCAGGCTCAGCATGGCGCGCGCATCGGTGCGCGCGATGATCACGAACTCTTTCGTGCGGCGCGCCTCGACCGCGGCGCGAATCTTCGAGACGAACTCGGCGCGCGAGACCACTTCCTTGCCATCCAGGTGGCCGCAGCGCTTGGGCGAGACCTGGTCCTCGATGTGGATCGCGGCGACGCCGCGCGACTCGTACTCGCGCACCGTTCGCGTCACGTTCAGTTCATTGCCGTAACCCGTATCGGCATCCGCGATCAACGGCACGCTGATGGCGCGCGCCATCGTGGCCGCGTTGGCCACCATCTCGCCCATGTCGAGCAGGCCGAAGTCGGGATAGCCGCGCGCCGCCGACGTGCCGGCCCCGGTCATGTACACGGCGCTGAAGCCCGCCTGCTCGATCAGCCGCGCGCCGATGCCGTCATAAGCGCCAGGGGCGATGAGCATGCCGGGCGCGGCGAGCAGCTCGCGAAGGGAGGTGTGGGTGGTCATTGGGCGGCGGTCTTTCAGCGCAGTTGATCGTTGCTTGCCTGTCTCTGTTGTCCTAAGACTATCACAACATAACAACAAGTCAACAAGTTATGCTCCCGCCATGAACCTGTCGACTGGAACCACGCCGATGAACGGCGCACGCGGCACCGCCTTGCACCGGCAGATCTACCTGGTGCTGCGCGACGAGATTTCGCGGGGCTTGTTCCCGGGCGGCGCGTTGCCGAACGAGGAAGCGCTCTGCGAGCGATTCGGCGTCTCGCGCATCACCGTGCGACGCGCCCTGGCCGACCTGGCGGCGCAGGGTCTCGTCGAGCGCCGGCACGGCCGCGGCACCTTCGTGCGCGGCGAGCCCGGGCAGATGCGGCCCATGCCCAGCCTCAGCGTGATCGACAGCCTGCGCAAGACGGCCATCGAGACGATCGTCCGCGTCCTCGAGGTCGAGCAGACCGCGCCCCCGGCCGACGTGGCGAGGCTGCTGCAGATTCCGTCCGGCGAGAAGGCCGTGCACGCGCTGCGCATCCGGTCCAACCGCAACGGCCAGCCGGCGATGCTGACCGACGCGTGGGTGCCCGCCGCCGTTGGCCGGCGCGTGACGGCGGCTGCACTCAAGAAGAAGGCGCTCTACGAGATCCTGATGATGCAGGGCGTGAAGTTCGGCCGCGTCGTGCAGGAGTTCAGCGCGACGGTGAGCGATCCGCAACGGGCCGGCCTGATCCAGACGGAGGTGGGTGCGCCGCTATTGAAGCTGGTGCGGCTGATGCATGACATGAAGGAGCGCCCGGTGCTGCACCTCACCGCCTACATGGCCGCCGACCGTGCGAGCGTGATGATGGAGATCGCCGGAGCGACGGTGAACACGCTGACGGCGGGGCAGATCGTGCTGGATGCGCCGGTCGATGGCGATCCTTTGTCCGGCGAGTGATTGCGAAAGGCCATGGAAGCGTCGCAGGTCATCGGCGGTCTTGCCGCCCATGAATCGAGGGCCGCGTTGCGCACGAAGTGCATCGCCGGTGTCCATTCACTGGACCTTGCCATTGCCGCTGAAGCGCGTAGCATCCCAACCGCTCTCCCAGTGAAGTCATGTTGCCGCCTCCGGGCGAGGTACGCACTTCCTTTGCGGTTTTCACCTCGCCGACGACTCGCAGACCATTTCACTGCCAGTGCGCTCGAATCGGCGTTTGGCGGCTGCGGCGGTTCGAGGCAGATGGCATCGGCCGTCTATGTCGAACCGAGGAGATGACATGATCACCTACGTTGGCTTGATGAGCTTTACCGACAAGGGTTTGCAATCGATCAAGGACACGACCAAGCGCGCAGCAGCCGCGAAAGAAGCGGCGAAGAAGGTCGGGGTCAATATGCGGGAAATTTTATGGACCCAGGGCGAGTACGACCTTGTTTCCATCGTCGAGGGCGAAGATGAGAAGGCCATGGCGGCGTTCACACTCGCCATCGCCATGCAGGGCAATATTCGATTTCAATCGCTTCGCGCCTATTCGAGCGGCGAGATGGACGAGATCCTCGCCAAGCTCCCATAGTTGCGTTCCGGTCCGGATCGCCAGGCTTTGGTGGCGATCCATGCAGGACCACTACGCAGCCCGGGCAGACGACGGGAACTTTCGCGGTTGGGGGGTTACGCACTGGCGCTTCCCTCCTCCCCGAATCCCGATGTACTGCCGCACCCTCAAATACCGCGATGGCCTTGGCGGCTTCTCCATGCTGGTGGAGGAAAGGCCGGACGGCTCCCTCGAGCTTTGGGAGCTGGACGTGCCGGGCAACAGCCTGCGACGGCGGGTCGTGATCGAGAAGATGGCGGACAGCCTGGCGCGGGAGGGCAGGAAACTGCACGTGGTCTGGGGCGCTGCGCGGGTCGAGCGGAAGCGGGCTGATGATTGGCCGCGGTGGTGAGCGGCTGGGGGGAGTGGGCTGGCGAGGCTTCACGTGAGAGCGCGAGCGCAGCGCCAAGCTCGAGGTCAGACGGCTCCAAGGCGGATGCGCGCCCAGGACGATCGGAACTTGAAGGCGAGCCTATCCGATGGTCGGGGTCAGCCAAGGGGGTCAAACTCGGCAAAGGCGCGAAGGTGGTTGCCGTACTGACCACCGCTGACAAGAAGACCATCACACTGCGCTTCGCCCTCAAGTGATGAGCCCAAGCCGCCTGAACCATCTTCCAGCGCTTCGCGGCGGTCTCCTGGCCTTGCTGGCGGCTGTGCTGTTCGGGGTGAGCACCCCTCTCGTGCAGCGCTTCGGTACCGGGCTGGGTGCCTTCACGACGGCCGCCCTCCTGTACGCGGGGGCAGCTGCCGTCGGAGCGCTGTTGCGCCAGCGCGTGGAGCGCGAGGCGCGAATGGTGCGGGGCGACTTGCCTCGTCTCATGTCCATGGCGGCGTTCGGTGCCGTCATCGGACCCGTTGCAATGGCGTGGGGCCTCCAGCACACCAGCGGCACCAGCGCATCGCTGATGCTGACGCTCGAGGCATTGTTCACCGCTCTGTTGGCACGCTACCTCTATCAGGAGACGATGGACCGCCGGGTCTGGGCGGCGATGCTTCTGCTCTTGATTGGCGGGGTGACGCTGGTGCTCGACCAGGGCCGCAGTGGCGGCACCCAGCTATGGGGTTTGCTGGCTGTGCTGCTGGCCACCGCCGCCTGGGGTGCGGACAACACGCTCTCCCGCGGGCTTGCCGAGCGTGATCCCGGCCAGGTGGTCTTGGGGAAGGCGGTGATGGGCGCGGCGGCGACGACTGTGCTCGCGTTTGTCTTCGGCGACCCGCTGCCGACCTTTGGTGCCGCGGTCGCCTTGTTCTTGGTCGGCGCCAGCGGATACGGACTGAGTTTGCGCTTTTATCTGCTTGCGCAGCGCGCGTTCGGCGCTGCGCGGACAGGATCCGTTTTTGCGTTCGCCCCTTTCATCGGCGCGGCGCTTGCAATCGCGCTCGGGGACCGAAGCGGGACATGGGTGATGGCGGCCGGCGGCGTGTTCATGATGCTTGGCGTCGTCATTCACCTGGCCGAATCGCACGGGCACGAACACCATCATGAGCCGCTGGTTCACGAACATGCCCACTCGCACGACGATGGGCACCATACGCATGTCCACGACGTGATGCCCGCGGGACAGCACAGCCATCAGCATACGCACGAACCGGTGAATCACAGCCACGCGCATGTGCCGGATGCGCACCATCGGCACGAGCACTGACCCCGGGCACACCGCGCGCGAGGGTTCAAGGCAATTCTTTGATCCGCAGCCGGGTGAACTGCACACGTGAATTCGGGTTGTGGTTCTGCAAGCCGATGAAGCCTTTCGGCGAGCGGCTCGCGTTCTGCAGTTGGCTCACCTGCTGGCCATTCAGGCGGACCGTGATCGTTGATCCACTCGCCTCGATCTCGAAGCTGTGCCACTGACCGATTGCCGGCGCCGCCGTCGACCCGGCGAGCTGGTAGATGGCGCCTGTGTTGTGCAGTGGATCTCCAAAGGCCGGTGGGGTCGCGTCGGGGTTCATGCCGGCGTTGTCGATCTGGATCTCGTAGCCTTGTGTCACCGGGATCGTCCAGTCGTTTCCGGGGTCGGGAAAGCGGATGAAGACCCCGGAGTTGTCCGCCTGCGCGAAGGCACGCCAGTCGACACGAAGAACGAAATTCTGGAACTGCTTGCCCGTGAACCAAAGCAGGCCCGTCCCGCCTGCAGATTCGATGATGTTGCCGCCCAATTCGACAAACCCGCCCAGGCCCGCCATCTTCCAGCCATCGATGCCGCCCATGCCGAGCGGCGCAAACCCTGGCTCAGTCCGCAGACTTTCCCGCGCGATGGCTTCAGCACAGCGGCGCGCGAGCGCAATTCCCGTGAGCGCAGGGTTGGCTGAGCCGAGCGAAGGGAAGAGCGCGGGACCCGCCACGTAGGCGTTGGCGACGTGATGAAAGCGGCCATCGAGATTCGTCACCGAATCGCTCGCGCTCGCTCCCATCCAGAGAGTCCCTGCCTCATGGTGCGTCGTCCCGAGCCCGTCGCGTGTGTGCGAGACGATTTTTATTTTCGTCGGGTCGTTGTTGGCCAGGGCCTTGGCGAGATCCAGGGCGGCCTTGTCCATGGTGTCCCACAGCGCATCGTCCGCCTGCGTCGTGACCAGATTGACCCATGCCCGGGGCGTGCCGAACGTGTCCGTCTGATCGCTCAGGTCCATCCAGCTGGGCGGCTGGCCGGTCAGTTTGTTGGCGTTGGGGTCGCGGTCGCCCGCGATCTCGCCGATGCCGCGCAAGGTGATGACGATCCAGTCTTCCTTTTGCGCGGCAAGCGTCCGATCGAGCAAGTCGATGTCCGGAATCATGCGCCACATCACGTCCTCCGACCCGCCCGGGCCCGCCGCTGCGGTCACCTGCAGGTGATAGCGGCCAGCTGGCGTCGAGCCACGCACCAGCAGCGCAGCCGCTTCCAAGCGCTGCGGCAAGGCCGGATCGAGTGCCGAGCGGTGGACGCGCACGACCGTGTTCGTGCGCAGGTGGGACGTGAGATTTCGCCCCATGAGCGGGGTGGGAAAGGAGTTGAGTGCCAGCCGCGTGGCCTCGATGGTGCTCGAGGCGAGCACCACCGCGCAGCTAGGCTGGATCGCCAGAACTTTTTGCTCTCCATTCACGCGAGCCTCGATCCCTGTCACCGCGCCGTTACTCGTCTGCAGCCGGGTGACCTGTGCCCTCGGTACGATGAAAAGGCGCCGCTGCCAATCGGGCCGGCCGGCGGCTTCGCGCACCGCGTCGGTCAGTATCGGCATGCTGCTCCACTTGTCGAAGCTGAACAGGCCAGAGGCCGGCGGGGCGGCTTGCACCGCGAGCGGCGCCTCTTCGACGGCATCCACGCTGGGCACAGTACCGACCAGGCTTCCGAACTTCTGAAATAGCTCGTCAAACAGCGGACCGGAGATGTAGTCGGTCGTGTCGAACACCCCGATCTCCTTCTCGACGCGCTCATAGGCATCACCGGCTTGCGTAGGACTCTGAAGCCACGAGGCGATGGGCTGCGGCCACTGGCTCAGATCCGCGTCGGTCAGTCGCGGCGACCACCCGCCCCAATAAAGGGACCGGCCACCCAGGCAATAGGCCAGGCCGGCGATGGGGACCATGCTGCGCATCGGGATGCCCCAGACGCGCTCGCGCGTGCCGGGGTCGTCGGCGTTCAGGATGACGGGGACGTCGAACGTCTTGGTCGGATCCTTCTTCGGACCGGCGGCGTTCAAGCCGATTCGGGAGAGGTTCTGAACGTGCTCCGTCACCAGCAGGCTGCCCGCGTCAAGCACGAGCACACGAAGGTTGGGCCCGGCGCGATAGATCTTCTCCGCGCAATAGCCTCCGAACATGCCCGCCCCGATCACCACCGCGTCAAAGGCGACGCCGCCATTCGCCGTTGCCTCGTCCCAAGTGCTGCAGATGTATCGCCCGAGGACGTCGATCGCGAACGTGGTCTCCTGAACATCTGCAGGCTGAGTCGCTTCCACCAGACGGTTGATCATGATGAGTCCCTCTCAATGGCCGCGACGACCGATGGACGCTGCAAGCGCAGCTTGCCCGCCGTGGTCCGCGCAGGGTTGCGCGAAGAGAGTTTGAGCCTGCTGCTGCCCCCCGCACATCCCCAGGACGGCGTAGTTCGTCCGGAATGCCTTGCAGCGCGTTCCTTCCTCCTGCCGCTCTCTCGTTATAGGGCGCCACTTCCGAAAAGGCCGGCGCTTCTCATGGCGCGGGCCCTGGCAACGCCTCCACCCCGGACGCCACCGCGTCCCAGCAGGCAAGGTCCGTTGGCCATGTCCCCATTCCCTTACTCATGGGCGCGCGGTGCCATATGCAAAATCATCGAAGGCGGTCACGCTGTCGGCCTTGGTCCACACACCCACCGCGCCCGCGCCGCCGATGTGGTTGTCGTCGAATTCGATGTAGCGCTTGCCGTCCAGGGACACGGCGATTCGCGTGCCCGCAAATTCGACCCTGAGCGTGTGCCAGATGCCGGCCTTGAGCGGGGCACTGGTGTACTTCAACGTCTGCCGACTGCCCCGCTCGGTGTAGTACAGCGAGACGTTGTTCTCCAGTGCATTGGCCCGCGCGACATAGTAGTGGTCGCCATCCTTCCATCGCCATACCAATCCACCTGCCTGGTCTTCACGGCCGGAGATGGGCTTGAACTTCACTTCGGCGAAGCCGTCGGCAAGCGCTGTCCCGCTCTTCACGCACCAGGGGAAGGCGCCGCTGCCGCTTTGCATCAGCACGTTCGGCTTGCTGGGCGCGGTGGCATCCGCCGCCACCGCCCAGCGCGGGCTTCCGCTGCCGGTAACGCCACAGCGCCATCCTGCCGGTGTTGTCCCCACCGGGTCGGAGTCGAAGTTGATGGCCTGCGCGCCGGCCAGGGAGGACGCGAGCGAGGCCAAGAGGACCATCGATCTGTGCTTCATCTTGATTGCTCCTTTCGGACGTCACGCATGGGCCAACCACGGATGCACTGCGAGCCCGATCAGCGCCGCGGCGATCACGACGACAGGTTCCGGCAGCTTCTTGAAGCGCCCGATCTCTACATAATTTGGCCATGCTGCCGGATGAACAATGAATACCGACCCTTTGCCTGGCCCGCGTCTCGGTCTATTGCGCCTGCTGCCATCGGGCGTCGATCCCAGCGCGTTGCCCATGCTCGCCGCCCGGGCCCTGCGTGCTTTCGGCGACGGCTACATGGCGGTGTTGCTGCCGGCCTACCTTCTATCGATGGGGCTTGGCACGCTGGAGGTCGGCATCGTGAGCACGGCAACGATGCTGGGATCGGCGCTGGCCACCTTGGCGGTCGGAGCATGGGGTTATCGCTTCGCGAGTGGGCGGCTGCTGCGCGGCGCCGCCTTGCTGATGGCCGCGACGGGCTTGGGCTTCGCGGGCCTGTCGTCGTTCTGGCCTTTGCTGATCGTGGCGCTCGTCGGCACGCTCAATCCCAGCTCGGGCGACGTCAGCGTCTTTCTGCCGCTGGAACACGAGCGCCTTGCCGCCGCCGCTCGGGGCCACGCGCGAACCGCCCTGTTTGCGCGCTACAGCCTGATGGGCGCGCTGTGCGCCGCTCTCGGGGCGCTTGCGGCGGCCGTGCCGGACTGGCTGGTACGCCACACCGCTTTGGCGCACGTCGACGCGCTACGCGGCATGTTCCTGGTGTACGCCGCCATCGGACTGGCGGTGTTCTGGCTCTATCGAAATGTGCAGGCACCAGTCGGCGTTGAAGCGGTAAGCGAGCGTGTCGCGCCGACGCCGCTGGGGCCTTCGCGTAGCGTTGTGGTTCGATTGGCGGCGCTCTTCAGCGTCGACGCCTTCGCCGGCGGGCTGACTGTCAATGCGCTGATGTCGCTGTGGCTGCTCGAGCGCTTCGGTCTCTCGCTGACGCAGGCCGGTGTGTTTTTCTTCTGGACCGGGTTGCTCAGTGCTGCATCCCAGCTTGCAGCACCGCTGGTCGCGCAGCGCATCGGGCTGCTCAACACCATGGTCTTCACGCACCTGCCCGCAAACGTCTGCCTGGTGCTGGCCGCACTGGCACACAACCTCCCAGTCGCGCTGGCTTTGCTCATGGTTCGCAGCGCCTTATCCTCAATGGATGTCCCGACGCGCAACGCCTACGTGATGACCGTCGTCACCCCTGCGGAACGCAGTGCCGCAGCAAGTTTCACGGCCGTGCCACGAAGCTTGGCGGCGGCGCTCAGTCCGACCCTGAGCGGCGCTCTATTCGCTGCGGGATGGATCTCGATGCCGCTCATCGCGTGCGGCTTGCTCAAGATCAGCTACGACTTGGCATTGTGGCGTGCGATGCGAGGTACGCACCACGACGAAAAGGCGCGCAATGCCTCCTGAGCAAAAGGAGGTCACCGTCATTCGAAGCGACGAAACCGTTGCAAACGGGGGAGAGCCGAAGGACTGCTCATGGCCGGATGCCGCCTCAATCTGAGCGCCTCACTCGCCCGGCCGACCGCGCTACTTCCCATTCGAGCCCACCCGCTGCTGGACAGCCTGAAAGACAGGTCCTCGCGCAAGCTTGAGGGCCTGGCCGCGCTGCGCGCTGTCCGGCGACAGGGTGGAAGTCGCCGCGACCACCAGGCCCAGCGGGGCATGGACCCAGATGAGCTGGCCCGAGTAGCCGCTGGCGAAGTAGGTTGAACGGGAAGGAGCCCACCAGAAAAGCCCATAGGGCAAGCCAACGGGCGGCCCACCAGCACTTTGAGGCTTGACCATTTCCGCCGCGAATCCAGGCGGGAGCATCTCCTTGCCTTCCCACCGGCCATCCCGAAGCAGCAGATAGCCCAACTTCGCCATGTCCACCGTTCTCATCGACGCGATGCCTCCGCGAGAGTACGAAGGCTCTCGCATGGCAAGAGGCGTCACGAGTTGGTCGCGCACCAGTTCCGCGATGGGGCGCCCGGTGACTCGTTCAAGAATGGCTTGCACCATCGGGGGTCCGCTGTTGTCGTAGGCGAAGCGCCGCCCCGGTTCCGCTTGAATCGCCCTGGCCCAAGCTGCCGCAGGCGCAAGGGATACGGCAGTTCCAGTGCTGTCGTCTACCTCAAAGCCAGTGGTCATGGCCAGCAGGTGCTTGAGGGTGATGGTCCGCGCACGGGGGTCCAGATTGAGCGTTCGCCATTCAGGCATGAGTTCGACGACCGGCACCTCGAGCGTGGCAAGTTGGCCTTGCTTCAATACAGTACCCACCAGGAGAGCCAGGCCACTCTTGGTGACCGACTGGATGTTTCGCAATGCGTTGACGTCGCCATCGCGGTAGTACTCGTACGCCACTCGACCTTGGAGGACAACGACAACACTTTGGACATCGCCTAGCGCCTGCACAATGCGGTCGACCTCCGTGAAAGCGGCGATGTCGAGCTGCTGCTCCTCAGAGACGGGCCTTCGCCAGGGCGGCGCCTCCTGCGCAAAGGCGGTGGCCGCAACCGTCAAGCAAAGCCAGGCGAAGACTTTCCGCATCCTGAGTTCCCCATCCTATTTGGCTCCCTGTCAGCATCGCCGGAAGCGCCACGGTCAAGTATGCGCCGGATGCCGACAGCCTGAATCGGAGGGCCTGGGCGAATTTCCGCTGACGCATGGCTTGGCCAACAGCCGCAGTCGCAGGCTTCATGACCAACGCGAACAAGATTGCATCAGCGACGTTCACCGCGAGGTACGGTCGCGCGCGGCGCCTCGGTATGCGCTGGTCCAACGGCCGACTGCGGTCGGGCCAAGATCGGACATACCGTGTTTCTTCCAATTCATGAAACATTGGCTGTTTGTCGGGGCCACAGCTCTCGCCATGGCAGTGCCTTGACGGCACAGACGTGGGCGACGGCGACTGCGAAGCCCGCCCGACCAGGACGTCGAAGTCGTGAAGCAGCCAACCATGGTCAAGGTGCTGGCAGCAGGGTTCTTGGCTGAACCGCTTTTCAGCGCGCAGAAACTGATGGGCGTGTAGCCTCTGCTCAGTTCGGCGTTGGGTCGTCAACAGCGACAGCCGGCCAGGAGCGGACGTTCGTCACGGTCGTCCGGTATCCTTGATACCGCAACATTGAACGCCATCCCCGTGCAGCTATATTCGGCCCGAACGCCTACTTGGCTCCTGGCCGAGCCCAATCAATTCGAACAGGAAGCGGTGCGCGTGCTGCCAAAGATAGCAAGGTTCGCAATTGCTACGTCCATCGCGACGGGCATGGCCGGGTGTGACCAGACGAACTGCGAGCCGTGCAGTAATGTGAGCGGAAGGGCCAATCGATAAACGTGTTGCAGGAAACCACCTCCACGCCCCCGCACATTCTTGGCAATTTCCCTCGCGCCGAACTTGTCTTTGAGTGTGTCGCCAAGGCTGCGCCGCTTTTGAACCCTCAATCAGAGGACGTCAGGTTCACGAAGCTGAGCAACTTGAAGAAGCTCCTCGATAGCGGAACACTGACGCAAGCCGAGTTCGGGCAAGAAAAGATAAAGGTGCTGAGCCAGCCGTGATGAGCAAAATACGTACTTTCTTCATTGTCCTTCTGAGCGCTCTAGTTCTGACAGCCGCTTGGTTCACCCCGGCGACCGCACGCGCCAACGGCACCGACAGCTACGGCGCCGTGCTCGGCCAGCGCGTGGTCGACCTGCGCCAGGTCTTCGGAAGCCGCGCCGCCGACCTGAAGGCCTTGTGTGGATGAAGCCGGGCGATATGATCGAGGTCGAAGTCGATGCCATAGGCATCCTGCGCAACGGCATCAGGGCCGAATGAACGCATGACTGCCGCAGCGGCCAGCGCATAAGCGTTCGAGCTGTATTCGTCGAGCTACTTCGCCACGCCAGCCGACCTCGCTTCAATCAATAGCTCTCACAAACATCTCGAAAACCCGCCGCGAGACCCCCAACGGATCCTTGCGAAGCACGTAGCGCGGGGTGTTTTGCGGGTTGATGAGAACGGTCGCGAGTCCCTGGCACACGGTCCAAGCAGCGAGCGTCGCGTCGCGACTGCTCTCCATCGAGCCCTGGCTCTCGAGAAGATAGTCCGCGACTGCGGATTCGAGCAGGCTGTACGAGCGTGTCGCAGCGTCGTTGAGTTCCGGGAACAGCGTCTTGTCAGGGATCTCCGGGCCATGCATCAGTTGATACAGCGCTGGATGCGCCAGTGCGAATTCCACGTAGGCCATCAACACTGCCATCAACCGCTCACCAGGCGAGCGCTTGTCCTTCAGCGCTGCGATGCGGTGATCGAAAAGCATTCGAAAGCCCTGGGCAGCGATTGCTGCCAAGAGCGCTGCCTTGGTCTCGAAATGGTGAAGCGGCGCAGTCTGTGTCACCCCCACGCGTTTCGCGAGCTCGCGCATGGTGAGGCTGCCAAGTCCGTCCCGCTCGACGATCGCCAAGCCCTGAGCCAGCAATTCCTCGCGAAGATTGCCGTGGTGGTATGCACTTTTTTGGGCTTTGGCGGTCATTGTGGCGGTATGTTACCGGCGCGGGCACCACGTACCTCCCTCTGCAATAGTGGGCCGTGACAGTCGATTCGGGAGTGAAGGCAGGCACTTCCGAATAGGCTGTTACGGCCCACCAACCCCCGCGACCTCGAACAAGCCCGCGGCGCCCATGCCGCCGCCGATGCACATCGTGACCACGACGTACTTCACCCCTCTGCGCCGCCCCTCCTGGAGCGCGTGGCCGGTCATGCGCGCGCCCGACATGCCGAAAGGATGCCCGATCGTGATGGCACCGCCGTTGACATTCAAGCGATCCTGTGGAATTCCGAGCCGATCCGCGCAATAGAGCACCTGCACCGCGAAGGCCTCATTGAGTTCCCAGAGGCCGATGTCGTCCACCGTCAGTCCCGCCTGCCGAAGCAGCTTCGGCACAGCGAAGACGGGACCGATGCCCATTTCGTCGGGCGCGCAGCCGGCGACCGCGAAGCCGCGGAACCAGCCCAGCGTCGGCAGGCCGCGCCGGGCGGCCAGGTCCGCGTCCATCACCACGCAGGCGGCCGCGCCGTCCGACAGCTGGCTTGCATTGCCCGCCGTCACCGTCCCACCTTCGAGCACCGACTTCAGTCCCGCCAGCGTCGCGGCGCTCGTGCCGGCACGCGGACCTTCGTCCCTCCCGAGTTCGGCGACTTCATCCCGCGTGCTGCCATCGCGATCCTGGCGGCGCGCGGTCGTCACGACAGGCACGATCTCTTCGTTGAAGTAGCCGTTCGCTTGCGCCTGGGCATAGCGCAGCTGACTCAAGGCGGCGTATTCGTCCTGACGCTCGCGCGAGATTCCATAGCGTCGTTGCACGACTTCTGCCGTGTCGAGCATCGGCATGTAGACCTGCGGCGCATGGGCCGTGAGCCATGGCTCCTCACGCATGAATTTGTTGGTGTGTTCGCGCACGCAACTGACAGATTCGGTCCCGCCGGCCACCGCCAGTTGCAGCCCGCCGGCGCGAACGGCCTGGGCCGCAATTGCGATGCTCTGAAGCCCCGACGAGCAGTAGCGGTTGACGGTCATGCCCGGGACACTTTCCGGCAGCCCGGCCGCGAGCGCAGCGATGCGGCCGATGTTGAAGCCGTTGGCACCCTCCGGAAAGGCGCATCCGAGAATCACATCCTCGATCTCGTCCGGCGCCACGCCGGCGCGCGCGACGGCGTGGCGCACCACGTGCGCGCCGAGTGTTCCACCGTGCGTGAGATTGAGGGTTCCCCGGAAGGCTTTGCCGATGGGGGTACGGGCATAGGAAACAATGGCTGCATCACGCATGGGTCGGCTCCTCCATCGGGTCAACTGAACGTGAGGCTGGAGAGGTGCTCGACGGGGCAGTGGAGAGCGCTCGAGGCACCGAGCCGACACAGTGTGCGGCGAAGCCCCGGAGTGCTTGCATAGCCTGCGCCTCTCCGGTGAAGACGGCAAAGCCGCCCAGCGCGAAGGCTTCGCGCACATGGGCATGCGGGCTGTAGACAATCACCGGCTTGGCGGTGGCTTCCATCGCGGTCCGGCACTCGCGCACGAAGCGTGGCACGTCGTAGCTGGGCCCACCCACCGCCAGCAGGCCCAATGCGGCAGCGTCCACCGCCTCGTCGCGCAGCACGACCTGCATCACGTCACCCAGCAGCGCCGGGCTGGTCAGAAGCATGGCCGTCAGGTCAACGGGATTCCGGTTCAGCGAGAAGTCCGGCAACAACTCATCCAACTGCCGTTCGGATTCGGCCGACAGACGTGCGAGCGGCAGGTCGCTCGCCTCCGCCTCATCGGCTGCGAGCACGCAGGAGGCGCCCGAATTGCTGACAAGTGCCAGCCGAGGTGCACGGCCTGCAGAAGCACGGCAGGGCATCGGTGCAAGATAGAGCGGAACGCTCGCCACCAATTCCACCAAGCCGGGAAATGCGCGGCAGCCATGCGCGTCGAACAGTGCATCGAGCTCAGCGCCGCCCGCCCCGAACGAACCGGTGTGGAGATCTGCAGAGCGGCTTCCGTGATCGGAACGCCCCGAACGCACCGCGAGCATCGCCACGCCACGCTGCCGGGCGGCGTCGAGCGCCGCGGCCATGCGCGCGCGATCCGGCACGTTCTCCAGATAAAGCAGAATCAGGCGCAGCCCCGCCCGCTGCACCAGCGCCTCGATCAGATCCGCCGTGTCGACATCGGCCTCGTTGCCGGTGGCCGCCACGCAGCGCACGCCACAGCCGGCTTCGCGCAGCAAGGCATACGCGGCCACACCGAAAGCCCCGCTTTGGGAGACGATCGCCACCGGACCATCCTGCGGGACGTGGTCGGTGTAGATCGAGGCAAAAGACAGCACCGCGCCGGTGTCGAAACTGGCGACACCGATGCTGTTGGGCCCTACCAAGCGGAGGCCGCCAGCGCGGCAGATCTCGGCCAGACGCTCCTGACGTACCCGGCCCTCGGCGCCGACCTCGGCATACCCCGATGCGAACAGCAGCGCATGGCGCACGCCCAGGCGCACGCATTCATTCAACTGTTGTTCCGCCTGCTCGGCACCGATGCACAGGATCACCGCGTCCGGCACCTGCGGCAGCCGATCGAGCGCCGCATAGGCGGGCAGGCCCTGCACCCTGTCGGCGCGGGGATTGACCGGATAGATCCGACCGGCGAAGCCCTGCTCCTTCAGGTACTTGATCGGTCGGCCGCCAACCTTGTTCGGGTTGTCGGACGCGCCCACGACCGCGACCGAACGGGGTGCCAACAGACCGTCGAGCGATGGTCGCGCTCGCGCCGGCGCTTCGTTGGCCAGTGCTTTCAGCTTCGCTTTCAGAAGCTTGCCGGTACCGGTGGCCGGCAGCTGCGCCATCGTGTGCACCTCGGCCGGCACCTTGTAGGGCGCGAGCCTTTCGCGCAGGAATGCGCGCAGTCGCGCCAGGTCGACGATGTGGCCCTGCTCCGGCTCAACGTAGGCGACGATTTCTTCATCGCCCGGTACGCTGCGCCCGACAACCGCGCACTGCGCCACGTGGGGAAATCCGGCGATCGCCTTCTCGACCTCGGCCGGGTACACATTGAAGCCGCCGCGGATGATCATCTCCTTGCTGCGGCCCACGATGGAGAGATCGCCCTCGGACCCGAAGAGACCCACGTCGCCCGTGTGCAGCCAGCCCTCGGCATCGATCGCGGCGCGCGTCTGCTCGGGATCCCGGAAATAGCCTCGCATCACGTTGGGGCCTCGGATGCAGACTTCGCCGCGCTCGCCATCGGCGACAGGCGTTCCATCCGCGTCCATCAGTACCACCTCGACGCCGGGGATCGGCCAGCCCGCCGTGATGTCCTTCGGTGGCGGGTGGCCGAACGTGCGCGTCGCGGAGGGAGCCGATTCTGTGAGGCCGTAGCCATGGTGCAGGCGCAGTCCGAGCAAGGCCTCAGACTGAGCCTTCCGAGAAGCATCGATCAGGGAACCGCCGATGTAAGCCATCCGCATCCGGTTCGGCGTGAGCGTCCTGCCATTGTGCTGGGCCCACTCGTGCAGCCGTGCGTACATCGCCGGCACGCCCGGGAACACTGTGACGGTGCCGTCGGCAATGGCATTGCCCAACTTCTCGGCCGAAAAGCGATCGACCAGGCGCAACGTAGCGCCCGCGCGCAGGCCGCACAGCAGCACGGTGATCAGGCCGAAGGAGTGCGAGATCGGCAGGGCGTGAAAGACGACGTCGCCGGGCATCAGCACTTCCTGCTGCCTGGCCACGCGCGTCACGAAGTCGAGGTTGGCATGCGTCAGCATGACCCCCTTGGGCATGCCGGTGCTGCCCGAGGTGTAGATCATGAGGGCGACATCGTCCGGATCACCGTCACCGCTGGCCTCGGCTGCCGTGCCCGCACCCTCGAACGTCTGCAGGCGGCCGCCGGGAAGGGCCTCCCGCGTGCCCTGCGCCCCCCGCCGCTCGGCGTGAGCGCGCGCATCGGCCGAGGCCTCCGCCGCGAAGTAGACCAGGCGCGGCTCGCAGTGCGCGCAGATCGCGTCTACTTCCCCGGCCGACATGCGGGCGTTGAGCGGTACCGCCCACGCGCCGGCACGGATCGCTGCCATCAGGGCCACGACCATGTCCTCACTGTTCTCGCCTAGCAGCACCATTCGCTGGCCAGGCGCCAAGCCGGCGCCGGTCAATTCTTGGGCCGCGGCGCCAATGCGCCCCGCCAGCTCGGCATAAGAAAGCGTGCGCCCATCCTCCAGCGCCAGGGCCGCCTCGGCCCCCCGCCCAAGCGCAACCACCTCCTCCACGATGCGATCGATTTTCATGAGTTCCTACTCGATGTGAATGTTCTTGGCCTTGATCAGAGGGGGGCCCCACAGTGCGCGCTCGCGGCCGATGAAGGCATCGAACTCCGCCGGCTTGAGCGGCGGGGCCATCACCAGTCGGTGCCAGAAAAAGGTGCGGCGTCGGGCGCGGCGCGCAGCGACCTGTCGCGCTGGTCCTGGCTGCGGATCGCCTCGCGCATCTCGCGCCAGGCGTTGTCGTCGAGCTCGGCCAACTCGGTGAAGGAGGCACCGTTCTGGCGATGGCCGGCACCGTCGATCGCGATGGTCTCGCCATTGATCCACTCGACGCCATCGGCCATGAGGAAAACTGCCAGGTTCTGCAGCTCGGACATGCGTCCCAGCCGATTCATCGGATTCCGCACGACGCCGTCCTCCCAGGCCGCCTTCGGGCTGAGGCGGCTGTTGGCGCCTTCAGTCGGAAAGATGCCAGGCGCGATGGCATTCAGCCGGATACCGTAGCGGCCCCACTCGATCGCTAGCGATCTCGTCATCACTTCGACGCCGGCCTTGCTCATGGCCGAGGGCACGACGAAAGGCGCGCCCGTACGCACCCAAGTCACGACGATGGAGACAATCGAGCCCCTATGGCCGCCAGCGATCCAGCGCCGCCCCACGTGGTGAGTGACGTAGTAGGTGCCGTGGAGCACGGTATTGGCTACCGCGTCAAAACCACGCGGCGATACGTCCTGCGTGCGACTCACAAAGTTGCCCGCGGCGTTGTTGACCAGGCCGTCAAGCGGGCCGTGTTCGGCCCAGATGCGCTCGATCATCGCGTCGACCGAATCGGCTTCCCGGATGTCGACCGCGTGAGAGCGCACCAGCCCGCCATGGCGCGCCGTCAGTTCCGCGGCGGCCGTATCAATGATCGACTGGCGGCGCCCGCAGATATGGACCTCTGCGCCAAGCTGAAGGTAGCGTTCGGCGATTTCGCGGCCCAGGCCGGAGCCTCCGCCGGTGACAAGGATGCGTTTGCCGCGCAAGAGATTGGCTTCGAACATTCGATGACTTCCAGTGTGGATGGGGAAAGGGCTATTCGAGGACGATGTTCTTGGCTCGGATCAGAGGCGCCCAGCGCTCGCGCTCCTTGCCGATGTATCGAACGAACTCGGCCTGTGTCATGGCCGGAGGCACGACCAGACCAAGCGCCTCGAATTGCTGACGGAAGCTCGGGTCGGCAATTGCACGCGCCGCCGAGACGTTGAGCCGGTTCGCTACATCAGCGGGTGCGTTTCGCGGCAGCATCAGCCCGAACCAGGTCGTGACTTCGACGTTCGGATAGCCGCTTTCAGCCACGGTCGGAACCTCGGGCAAGGCCGGAAGGCGCTCGCGGCTGGTCACTGCCAGGGCACGCAGCCTGCCGCCCTGCACCAGCGCCATCGAACTGCCCGCCGCATCGGCGAAGAACTGCACGTCCCCACCCATCAGCGCCGACTGCGCGGGCGCGCTGCCGTTGAAAGGCACGTGCACGAGGGAAATACCAGTCTCGCTCTGCAGCAGCTCAACTGCCAGGTGCAGCGAGCTGCCGGTGCCCGTGGATGCGTAGTTGAACTTTCCGGGATTGGCCTTGGCATCGACGACAAACTCCCGCAGGGCACGGTACGTCGAGTTGGGGCCCACCACCATGACCATTGGCGTGATCGCTACACGCGCCACGGGGAGCAGTTCCTTATCGGGGTTGTAGGAAAGCTTGGGATAGAGCAGCGGGTTCAGCACAGCGGTAGCGCCGGTCGCGAAGAGCACGGTGTACCCGTCGGGCGCGGCGGAAGCGACGGCGCGCGCACCCAGCGCAGTATTGCCCCCCGGCTTGTTCTCGACGATGACCGGCTGCTGCAAGTCCTGTCGCATCAATTCGGCCAGGCGGCGTGCGAGGCTGTCGGTGATGCCGCCGGGGTTGTACGGGACGATCAGCCTGATCGGCTTGTCCGGGAATGCGGTCGCCCCCACGGAGCCGGAAGCACCCAGCACAAGCGGCAAGGCAATGCCGGCGGCCAGGGCCTTGAACCAGCGCCTTCGAGTGCACGCCGGGCCGAACTTCAAGCGCTTTCTTGCGAACATTCTGTCTCCTGTCAAAGAGGTACCTAAGAGCAAAGCTTCTGACGTTCTAATCTTAACGGCACTTAGTTCGAGAGATCAAATTCAGGTTTTCCCTACGTTTCTATCGATTGAAAACCCGCAGACATCCATGTGACAATCTAAACATCAATTAGATTATCAGGTCGCGCCCCTCTCCACCGACCTCATCCCGAGCGACGTGGCCGAGCACGTCCCCGGAATGCCGCGCTCGTGCTGAGCAGAACCCCCTTCCACTCGATCCAGGACACAGAAATGACAAATGCGACAGGCAGCAACATGGTGCAAGACAAGGTGGTGCTGGTCACCGGAGCCGGTGCCGGCATCGGGCGGGATCTCGCGCTCGGACTGGCACGTGAAGGCGCTCGGGTGATGGTCAACGACACGGGCGACGCGGCGCACGGCGTCGTCGAGGAGATCCGCAACGAAGGGGGAGAGGCGCTGGCAAGCCTCGGCAGCGTGGCCGATCCGGCCGAGGCCCAGCGCATCGTCGACGGCGCGGTCGAGCACTTCGGCCGCCTCGACGGCGTGATCAACAACGCGGGCATCCTGCGGGACCGCTTCTTCCACAAGATGGGTGCCGACGAGTGGGATGCCGTCATCAGGGTGCATCTCTACGGCACCTACTACGTCAGCCGTGCGGCAGCCAACCATTTCAAGGAACAGGGCAGCGGCGCGTTCGTGCACATGACCTCGACCTCCGGCCTGATCGGCAACCTCGGCCAGGCCAACTACAACGCGGCGAAGATGGGGATCACCGCCCTCTCGAAGAGCATTGCGCTCGACATGCAGAAGTTCCACGTGCGTTCCAACTGCATTGCGCCGTTCGCCTGGACGGCCATGACGAGTTCGATCCCCACGGATACCCCCGACCAGGTTGCCCGCGTGGAGAAGTTCAAGCAGATGACTCCCGCCAAGATCGCCCCGTTGACTGTCTATCTGCTCAGCGACGCCGCCGCCGAAGTGAATGCCCAGGTCTTTACCGTTCGCAACAACGAGGTGTTCCTCATGAGCCAGCCGCGCCCGCTACGATCCGTCCACCGCCAGGAAGGCTGGACGGCCAAGACCTTGGCCGAGCACGGTATTCCGGCACTGCGATCGGCGTTCGTGTCGATGGATCGTTCGGCAGACGTCTTCACATGGGATCCGATCTGACCCAAGGCGTCGCGCGACCGGGCGCGGCGCCATCGCTCCCGGCCGCCGCAACGCTAGACCTTGCCCGGTGGATTCGCGCCGGCGACACCCTGATGTGGGGCCAGGCCAGCGCCGAGCCGGCAACTCTGGTGCGGGCCTACGCGGAGCAGCGCCACGACTTTGCGCGCACCCGGGCGTTTCTTGGCATCGGGCTGACGGGCCTGCTCGACGCGCAGCACGCCGATGCGATCGATTTCATCGGCTACTGTGGCAGCGGCACCAACCGGCGTATCGCCGACGCCGGAGTGCTCGAGATCCTGCCCTGCCACTATTCCGACCTGCCGGCGTTCATCCGCAGCGGCGCGCTGCGCATCGACGTCCTCCTGCTGCAGGTGCCGCCCGCCGACGAACAGGGCCGCCACAGCCTCGGCCTGGCGCACGAGTACCTGCTCGCCGCATTGGACATCGCCCGCGTCGTGATCGCCGAAGTCAATGCGCAGATGCCGTGGACCTGCGGCGATCGCCTGCTGCAGCCTGAAGAAATCGATTTGCGGGTCGAGGCGTCGTATCCGCCGTCGCCCGTGCCCGCGACCCAGGTCGGTGACCGGGAACGGGCCATCGCTGCCCACGTCGCGGCGCTGGTGGAGGATGGCGCGACGCTGCAATGCGGACTTGGAGCGATTCCCGAAGCAGTGCTCGGCGCGCTGCGGGGCCGGCGCGATTTGGGCATCCACTCCGGCGCGGTGGGCGACGCCGTCGTCGAATTGATCGAAGCCGGCGCGGTGACCAACGCGCGCAAGGGACGTGACACCGGGACCAGCATCGCCGGCGTTCTGCTGGGCGGCACACGGCTGCATCGATATGCGCACAACAACCCTGCACTGCAGTTGCGCGGCACCGAGTACACGCATCACCCCGAGGTGCTGGCGTCTCTCTCCCGGCTCGCTGCGATCAACTCCGCGGTCGAGGTCGACCTGACGGGTCAGGTCAACTCGGAGGTCGCCGCCGGCTCCTACGTGGGCGCCGTTGGAGGTGCAGTGGATTTCCTGCGGGGCGCGCAGCGCAGTCGCGGGGGCGTACCCGTGGTGGCATTGCCTTCGACCGCCGGTGCTCACAGTCGCATCGTCGCCCGGCTTTCGGGGCCGGTGAGCACGCCTCGCTGCGACGCAGGCGTCTTCGTCACCGAGTACGGCGTTGCCGACCTGCGCGGCGCCCCGCTGGCTGCACGCATGCGACGAATGATCGACATCGCGCACCCCTCGCACCGCGCGCGCCTAGAGCAAGAAGGCCATCAAGCCGCGCGAAGCCTCGGCTGGCGCTGAGCGCGTCCAGCTTTCGCTCTTCTTTGGACAGGACAAGGACCATGAGACAAGCCTTTATCGTCAATCCCTTGCGTACCCCCGTCGGCACCTTCGGCGGCAGCCTGCGCACGGTTCCGGTGGAAGAACTCGCCGCCACCGTGGTGCGCGAGGTGATCGGGCGCAGCGGCGTCGATCCGCAGCGCATCGACGACGCCGTATTCGCCCAGTCCTACGCCAACAGCGAGACCCCCTGCGTCGGGCGTTGGGTGGCGCTGCAAGCCGGTCTTCCGCTCGAGGTGCCCGGCATGCAGCTCGATCGCCGTTGCGGCGGGGGCCTGCAGGCGATCGCCACCGCCGCGATGATGATCCAGAGTGGCGCGGCGGATGTGGTTTTGGCCGGCGGCGTGGAGAGCATGAGCAACATCGAGTACTACACCACCGACATGCGGTGGGGAGCACGCGCGGGCTCGGTGCGCATGCACGACCGGCTCGAGCGTGGCAGGGAACGCTCGCAACCGGCCGAGAGATTCGGTGTGATCCCGGGAATGATCGACACCGCGGAAAATCTCGCTCGCGACTATGACATCACGCGGGAGCGCGCCGATGCCTATGCCGTACAGAGCCATCAGCGTGCAGCAGCTGCTTGGGAAGCGGGCCGTTTCGCCGACGAAATCGTTCCAGTGTCGGTGCCGCAGCGCAAAGGCGATCCCGTCACCTTCGCACGCGACGAGGGCTTTCGGGCCGACACCTCGATGGAAATCCTGGCCAGGCTCAGGCCGCTGATCAAGGGCGGTACGGTCACCGCAGGCAATGCCAGCCAACAGAACGACGCGGCTTGTGCGTGCCTGGTGGTCGGCGAGGATCAGCTCGCCCGCTTGGGGCTCGCGCCGATCGGCCGCCTGGTGGGATGGGCCGCCGCTGGCTGCGAGCCCTCACGCATGGGCATCGGTCCCGTCCCGGCGGTGAATCGGCTGATGGAGCGGCTCGGGATGTCGCTCGATGACATGGACCTGGTCGAACTGAACGAAGCCTTCGCGTGTCAGGTGCTCGCCGTGCTCAAGGGCTGGCACTGGGACGACCAGGCACGGCTCAACGTGAATGGCTCAGGCATCTCGCTCGGCCATCCGATCGGCGCCACCGGCGTTCGCATGATGTGCACGCTGCTGCACGAGTTGCGCCGACGCGGCGGGCGCTACGGCCTTGAAACCATGTGCATCGGCGGCGGTCAGGGGATCGCAGCGGTGTTCGAGCGCGCATGAGCGTAAGTGCCGCAACATCGATGTGCTGGCTTGGGTCAGCGCGAAGTAATCCCGACGTTGGCCCTTGAGGGCTGGTCGTACTTTTTCTTGCGAATCGGTGGGCCAGCACAGGCAGCATCTTCAGTGACATCCTTCATCGCTGCTTGCCCACGAGACGTGGAAGCGGAATGGGAACTGGCCCAGAACCTCACGCGCGATGCCGGCGCCCGCGCTGCCGGCCGCCGTGGAAGATCTTCCCGACGCCGGTCAGGGGCATGGTCGCGACCAGCCTGATCGCCTTCGGCATCGCTGCGCGCTCGGTGATCTGCTCCCTGGCGAAGGACAGAAGTTCGTCCTCCGTCGCGTGAACGCCGGGCCGGAGTTGCACATAGGCGACCGGCAGTTCGACAGCATGCGGCCACAACCGGCCGTTCGTCGCTCCGCCCAATCTTGGGGTGTTGAACTGGATTTCGGACAACATGGGCGTGTGTGCACTAACCAAGGTGCAGCCTCGCGGCGCCGAAGACGCGCACGGCTCACGCCAGCGCAGCTTCGGTGCCAGGCCGGGCTCGCGTGGCTCGAAAAGTTCGGATCGGCAAGATACGCGATTTGAAGAGCGTGCGCAGCACTTTGAAAGCAGCTCAGGCCGAATCCGGCGCGACGACAACGCAGCATCGCTGACCACTACGGACGCCGCAAGGCGCCATCGAAAGGAAGCGGCGGCGCCTGGACATGATCATTTTCAAAGGCAGCTACGCAGCCCCAGCGCGGCCATGGCCAGCACCACCGCTGCGAGGGCGGCCAGGACGGTGCTCATCCCACTACCATGCTCGCCGCCTATACATGCTCGTGGGGCAGAAAACTAGCACCTTAGCGTGGTTGTCCTTCGGCAGGCTCTTGCGATCGACGAACGGTCGGGGGATGGAATCATGTCGTCTTCGCGGGCGCAGAACCGCAGGCGCAGTGCCTAAATGGCAACCTGTGCGCCAAGCTCCACCACCCGATTTGGTGGCAGGCTCAAGAACTCTGCCGCATTGCTCGAGTTGCGATGCAGATTTGCGAAAAGCTTCTCCCGCCAAGGAGCCATTCCCCCGCCGATCGTCGGCACCACGATGTCACGCGACAGGAAGTAGCTGGTGCGGGCTTCCTCGAGTTCGATGCCACGGCTCTTCAACTGCTCAAGTGCCTCCGGTACGTCCGGATCGTTCTTGAACCCAAAATTGATCAGGATTTTCCAGCAATTGCGACCGAGAGGCTCCACTTCCACGCTCTTTTCGACTGGGACCCATGGCACCTCATGATGCTGGACCGTCACAAAAAGATTCTGCTCGTGCAGCACCATGTTGTGCTTGAGGTTGTGCAAGAGCGCGGTGGGTGTCACGTTCGGTTCGGCTGTCAGGAACACGGCAGTTCCGGGCACTCGGCTGGGCGGGCTCACGAACACGCTATCGAGAAAACTGTGCAAGTCGATGCTGGTCTTGCGAAGCTGCTCCGACAACAGGTTGCGCCCCTGCTTCCAGGTCAGCATCAGCGTGAAGACTGCGCCAGCGATGAGCAGCGTGAACCAGCCGCCGGACAGCACCTTGACCGCGTTGGACGCGAAGAACACCAGCTCAATGATGAGAAAGAATCCGGTTGCAGCGAGGGCGAGCGCGAGCGGATAGCGCCAGCCGAAGCGCAGGACGACAAAAGTCATCAGTGTCGTCAGCACCATCGTGGCCGTGACTGCAATCCCGTAGGCCGTCGCCAGCGCGCTCGAAGATCCGAACATCGTCACCGCCAGAACGACGGCGCCGTACTGGATCCAGTTGACCGAGGGGATATAGATCTGGCCCGTCTCGCGCACCGAGGTATGCAGGATGCGCAGCCGCGGCAAGTACCCGAGCTGGATGGCTTGCTTCGTGACCGAGAACGTCCCGGAGATCGTCGCCTGCGACGCGATCACCGTGGCCGCGGTCGCAAGTGCCACCATGGGGTAAAGCAGCGCATCGGACACCATCATGAAGAACGGGTTCTGGATCGCCTTCGGATCGAGAAGGATCAGCGCGCCTTGCCCGAAGTAGTTGATCGACAGCGCTGGCCACACGAGGCTGAACCAGGCAATCCGGATGGGCGACTTGCCGAAGTGTCCCATGTCCGCATAAAGTGCCTCGGCGCCGGTGACGGCGAGGAACACGGCGCCGAGGACCGCCAGAGCGATCCAGCCTTCGACCAGCAGGAAGCGCAGCGCGTAAAAGGGGTTCAAGGCCAGCAAAACCTCGGGGTTGCGCGCGATCCACCACACCCCAGTGGCCGCGATGCTTGCGAACCACAGAAGAGTGATGGGGCCGAACCACTTACCCATGGTCCCCGTGCCATGGCGCTGCACCAGATACAAAGCCGTCAGAACCGCCAGCGTGATTGGCACGACGTACGGCTTGAATGCCGGCGTCGCGACCTCGAGGCCCTCAACCGCTGACAGCACGGAGATCGACGGCGTGATGATGCCGTCGCCATAGAAGAGCGCGGCGCCCAGGATGCCCATGATGATCAGCGCGCGGTGTACCCGCGGCTTGTCGTGCGTCGACGTGCTGGCCAGCGCCATCAGCGCCATCGTGCCGCCTTCGCCATTGTTGTTGGCCCGCAGCACCAGCGCGACGTATTTGAGCGATACAACGATCGCCAGGCTCCAAAAAATGAGCGACAGGACACCCAACACGTTGTCGCGCGTCGGATCGACGTGGCCGGCGTGGAATACCTCCCGCACAGCGTAGAGAGGGCTGGTGCCGATATCACCGTAGACGACGCCAAGGGCGCCGAGGGTGAGTCCTGCAAGGACTGCAGGGCTGCGGGTCGGGTTGGTCATATTCTTGGACTTGGGCAGGACTCGCGCAGGCGGCCCTAAGCTGCCTGTGCTCAGCAAGGGAGAGGGTGTAACACGCCGCGTATAAAGAAAGCATAAAGATCCTGCTGCCCGTGCAGAGGAAGGAGCGGCGAGGCGCGGCTCGATTCGGGGGCCGGAGTGGCCATTCTTTACGCCATATTGATACCTAATCGGGTGCAATGACGCTCTGCTGCCTCAAACTTTGGAATTCCTCCACGCGCTCCACCTCGACGGCATCGTCCGCAAGGCGGGCACCGCCATCCTCGTGTGGCCCTTCGGCGAGGTCGACGCGAATGCCTTCATTCGCTTCCTGCTTCTTGTCCGGGGGCTACCGGAACAAGTCCTGCTCGTCAGATCACATGTGGAGTACGTGCCACACCTTCCTCTCTCAAAACAAGCGGAAGTGACGGCGTTGGGCAACGGCATGCACCTGGTCGACATCCGCTATGGATTCGCCGACGATCCCGACATCCCTCAGGCGCTGCGCTGCATCGATCGCCTCGATCTGGACCCATCGAAGCTCCGCTACTACGTCATCGACGACCGCGCCGCGGCACGATCGGTCAGGGGCATGCCAATGTGGCAACGATGGCTCTTCGCGATGTTGTCGGCCATGTGCGTTTCGCTGGCGGAATACTTCCGTCTCCCTGAAGAATGCACGACCGAAATTCAGGTCAATGCACGCGATGAGAGGTCCTATGGCACGAAGCGATAGCCGATTCCCGTCTCGGTCACCAAATGACGCGGTTGAGCGGGGTCGTGTTCGATCTTCTTGCGCAGTTGCCCCATATAGACGCGCAAGTAGTGCGTGTCTTGCGAGTGACTCGGCCCCCAGACCGCTTGCAGCAACTGCCGATGGCTGAGGACGCATTGCGGGTGAGCCGCCAGATGAATCAGCAGCCGATACTCGACCATCGCGAGCGCGTCGGCCATCCCCACCATCGCCGACAGTGGCGTGCGCAGGTCATGCGAGATAGCCGCCAGCACCGTGCGCTATCTCGGGATTGAAGTTGAAGACGCTCTGGAAATAGCCGAACAGACGGAAGCCTGACCTGCCCTGGCGCCTCAAATTGGCGGGCGCCAGAGAAGGGCAAAATGCGGCCAGCACCCGCCATTCGCCGGCGTCGCTCAATTCGCCCGACAGCCGACCTTCGCGGCGCGCGCCCAACAACCTTTGCGGGTTAAAGAGTTGCCCTTCGACGCCATGCCGTGAAACGGCGGGCTCCGGTCGCTGCCCAACAGGAGCTTTGGATGTGCGGTATTCTGCGGGCGGCACCATCGTTCGGAATAATGATGTCAAGCGAATGGAAGCGCCGCGTCAGGTTGTTTGTCCAGCGCTTCTGGCAGCCGACGAGCGCGTGCATGACTTGTATGCCGGGTAGCTGGGGTAATCTGCTGAGCCTTGTCCACTGGACGGTTGCACTACAGACAGGTCTGGCTACTGGGATTTTGGCCGTGCTCTTGACATTCACGCCGGCGGCCAAGCTCTACACGAATCGATACGGCAATTCGCTGGTCGTGGGTTGCCTGACAATGTTGGGCGACGCCTATTCGCACCCGAATCACTACGACTTCCCCTTTGCCGAGGCCATCGTGACGGGTGTGATTTCCGGTCTACTGACGCTGGCTGGCTCATACCTCTTCGAAGACCGCGCCCGACGCCTTCGGGCGATTTGGGCAAGGATTTCCGGATAGCCAATGGCGGCGTCCGGCCACAACCAGTCGTTCCAGCCGCAGGACAATTGCGGCATGATGCCGCGTCATCGTCAACTTCAACTTCAACGGAGAATTGAAATGGCCGATTCCTCACCCATCAAGGTTGGTCAGCTGTCCGTTCGCTATCTTGTGGACGGGTCTCAGACAGGCAGCGTCGGTATGTTCGAACTCAAGGTTCCGCCGAGCTCCAACGTGCCGCCCCCGCATAGTCATACGAAGAACGACGAATGCGTCTACGTTCTGGAAGGAACCCTGCGGTATTCCGTCAACGCTGAAGTTCGAGACCTCACTGCTGGAGAGAGCATGTTGAGTCCCCGGGGGAGCGTCCACCAGTTCTCGAACCCGTTCGACGCAGAAGTCCGAGCCCTCATCGTTCAATCGCCGGATATTGGTGCCCAATACTTTCGAGACGTGGGCGCGGTCGTGAACGCTGGCGGAGGACCTCCGGACAAAGCGGCTTTGATATCCGTCATGACGCGCTATGGCCTGGTCCCGGCCACTCCAGCCGGAGCCTAGGGGCTCGGAACCGCCGCCTTCGGCCAGGACCAGACATTCAGCACGGACGTCCAACGAGGCACATGAAGACCTTCGCGATAGCTGCCATTCACGGATACCAGCGGTTCATCTCACCCTATAAGGGCTTCAGCTGCGCACATCGAGTGCGGACGGGCGGAGCTTCATGTTCGTGGTTCGCAAAGCGAGCGATTGCTCGCCTGGGCATGGTGGCCGGCGTCTTGGTTACCATCCGCCGCTTTGAAGCATGCGCCGCCTCGGCACGGGTCCTCTCCACCGCGGAAGGCCAAGCCGCCGGGGCGCCGCCCGAAGCTCCCGCTGAGGCTTGCCCGCTTTGGTCGCGCTGGGACGCGAGGAGACTGTCAGCCAAGCTGTTTGGCTCTTCGTCATCCTCTGCATTGGCTCCCTTGCCGGGGCGGGCTACACCCTCATTCCTTGACCCAGCGGCCCCGACCGGGCAACCCTGGCGTTCACCTGCGCCGTCCACTTGGCGCCGAGGGGCGCTGAGCTTGCGAAGGTCCCGGGCTATCCAGAGCCGGCGGCTCAATCGCGGTCAACGAACACACCTGCGCAGAGTGCCACGCCCACGACGTACAGCAACCAGGTCTGCGGAATCGCGTAGGGATAGAGCATCAGGGCGACGCCGAGCCACTTGCTTCGCGGACGACCGGCGCGCTTGCCGTAGCGGTAGACCGCGATTCCGATGAGGCCGAATAGAACGGCGCCAATGATGTAGGCCGGGCTCGGGAGCGAAATCCCGAGCGACTGCAGTGTCTGCAAGCTGTCCATGGAAGGTTGGCCAAGAATAGAGGGGTGCTCCTTTGAACGCGAGCAGCCTATAGGAGTTCAAAATCGGGAGCTGGTGCTTGCTCGGACCGTCGCAGCATATGGCCGCCGGCGGCTACAGTCGGCCAGGACCGGGCCTACAGGACCGCAGCAGAATTTGACCGCAGCAATGCGAGCTAGGTTGGAACGATATGCTCACGGCGACCGCCATGGCAGGTACGACCAACGACGAGCTGTGCGCGAAGGAGACGAATGTGGATGTTGAGATTTCCCTTGGCGACACCATCGACGAAGAAGAGGTCCTCGAGCTCTATCGAGCAAACGAGTGGTCATCCGCTGAAAAGCCTGCTCAGCTTCTGGCGGCGCTGAGGGGTTCGCACGCCCTTGTCACGGCGCGTGTCGCAGGCGAGCTAGTTGATCTCGGCAATGCAATTTCCGATGGCCACCTCGTTGCCTACTTTCCCCACATGTTGGTCCTTCCTCGTCTTCACGGACATGGCATCGGCAGAAGGATGATGCAGGCCTTCCTTGGGAAGTACGCGAGCTTCCATCAGCTGATGCTGACCGCCGACGGGCGTGCTGTTGAGTTCCACAAGGAACTCGGCTTCGAGCGAGCGGGCCACACTGAGCCGATGTGGATATATGCAGGCAAGGAGCACTGAAGGTCAGCGAGAGCTGACGACCAGATGCAGACCTTCCACGCGTTCGCGGACCGGTACGCTCCGAATCCACTTCGTCCCTCCAGAAAACACGAGCACGAGCCCTCTGGCCTCCGCAAACATGGGTGCCAGAGTGCAAGAGCTATGCGCACTGTTTTCGCATGTCCGTCGCACCGAGCGCAACTTCCTATCGGTTCGTGGCGTCTCCTGGCTCTACAACCGCGATGCGTACAGGCGGCTGTTCCCGCGCTCCTATGCGATGTCGATTCGACCCGTAGCGGCCCCGCTGCATCTGAACGGCAGCTCCACCTGGGGACAGGTGTTGAACTGGCGTCAGGAGGTAAAGCCGGACATGCGTGACGCGCTCGTGGACCGCCTGGATACGATGAAGGCGGAAGCACCTTGGGAAACCTTTCCGCTCCAAGCGCTGACTGCAACAGGTGATATCGGCAAGTTCTTTGAGGTCTTCACCTGACGCGGACCGGATGGCTGACGCGGTAGCACGTGGGGCAGAATTCGGCCAGAACGGGACATTGGAGCCACAAGTGACACTCGAATGGAAACACTCCGCAGAAGGAATCGACTGGGAAGAACTTTCTGCCCTGTATCGGGCGGCCCCGCTTGGCGAGAAGAGGCCGCTTCATCTGCAGAGAGTCTTCTCAAACAGCATGTTTAAGTGCTTCGTCTACGAGAACACGAAGCTCGTGGCGGCCGGGCGTGCGCTCGCTGATGGTGGGGAATGCTCGTACATCTGCGACATTGCGGTCTTGCCGAGCCATCAAGGCACAGGCCTTGGCAAACAGGTTGTCAGCGACTTGGTGGAGATGTCACGCGGTCACAAGAAAATCATCTTGTATGCTGTCCCGGGCAAAGAGCCTTTCTACAGAAAGTTCGGCTTCATGCGAATGAAGACTGCTATGGCCATCTTTGAGAATCAGCAGCAGCAAGTGGAGAGGGGCTACCTCAGTGAAACCTGACCCCTTCAATCGAGAGAACAAACAGCGGCAAACCCGTGACCGCCTCAAGCCGTTCGCTTCCCCGGAAGCCGAATGGCTGCAACGGGCCTGAAGCGCCTGGTAGCCGACGGGCTACAGCTGGCCAACAGCGAACCTTCATGCCAGCCTTCCAACTTGCCAAGAACTGACCGACGGGCGTGCCCCATACCCGCCGTTTGGAGCCGCGCCCAACGAAACCTTTTGGAGGGCGCTCGTAGAATTCGCCGCTTTGCCGAGACAAACATGACCACTGCCAAGAAGCAAACGGCGTTCACGCGCCCCCTGACACCCAGCGTCGAGCTCGCTGCTGTCATAGGTTCCGCACCCCAGCCTCGAACCGAGGTCACCAAACTGCTGTGGGGCTACATCAAGCTGAACAATCTCCAAAACCCCGCGAACAAGCGCAATATCCTTTGTGATGCCAAGCTTCAAGCGGTGATGGGTAAGCCCGAGGTGACGATGTTCGAAATGTCGGGTCTCGTCGGGAAGCACCTGTCCTGAAGAGCGTTGCCGCACGCACGCATCGGCTCCGGCTGGCCAGGAGTCGACCTGGTCGGTGACCAGACCCAGACGGCCAAGTCCGGACATCCGATGCCGTGAGCCATCTCGTCAAGCAATAGCTTGAAAATACTCAGATGATGGATTGGGTCCCGATAGTCTTCGTCACGTTCAAGATTCTCGTGTTCGGTACGGGCATGTTCTTCGCCATCAAGTGGCACTATGAGCGAGCGAAGAAGGGGAAGGAGGAGAAGAGCACGGTGCTACGCCCGGGCGGCAAGGTCGCCGCAGTCTTCGTGCTATCGCTCCTGGGCCTCTCGCTCCTTACCTTCGGCCTGAGCAGGATGCTCGGTTTGGACTTGACATTCCCATGATGGCAAAAATGGTCGGCCGATGTCCGAGTGCGGCCAGGACCGGCGGTTCACGAGCGGCAGCTTTCCAGTTGTCCGCCGAGTCGGCGGCAGCCCAAGTGTCTGCATTCGCATGACGAGTCGTGATCGGGTCAGGGCTTGACGAACTTCAACACGAACTCGTCCTTCGGCTGTGGTGGTTCGGGAGTGTTCCGGTCGCGCGGGTCGTTCGGGTTGCGTAGGAAGTCGCCTTCTTCGGCGAGCCTGAATCCGGCCGCTTCAACTTCGCCGCGCAGGAACGATTCCTCGATCCGGTGCAGCGTGCCGGACTCGGAAATGAGCGTGCCCGGTCGACCGGCGTGGTCGGCGATGACATAAAGGCCGCCTGGCTTCAAGGCCCGGAAGACGGCGCGGTTCAGCTGCGCTCGTTTGACACCCAGGAAGCCGAAGTCGTGATAGTTGAACATCAGCGTCACAAGGTCGAGCTTGCCGTCGGCCATCGCCGGGGGCACCGGATCGTCGAAGCGCTGGCCAACGTAAACGATGTGCGCGGCCGCGACGCCCGCGGCCTGCATGTTCTTCTCGCGATCGGCGAGCACGTCCACCGTGCTGCGCTGCGGCCGTGGTGGGGCGGCGGCCGTGGGAATGCCGCCGCCCTCGGGCGCGGCCGGCGCCGGCGCCGTCCTGTTCGGATCGCGCGGCGGGCTCTGTGCGTACACCGTCCCTGACGGCCCGATCGCGCGGGCCAGCAATTCGGTCGTGTAGCCACCACCGGTGCTTACGTCAAGCGCAGTCCAACCGGATTTGATGCCGATGAACGCCAACATGTCGACGGGGTGGCGGCGGATGTCGTTCGTGCGGTCCGCGGCGCTGCGATCCGGGCTGGCGACGATCTGGGCAATGCGGTCGCGCGACAGTGTCGGCGCCGCCGATGATCTGTCGCTTATCGCGCAGCCGATTAGGCTCGCGAGGAGCGCCACGGCCAGAAGGCCGCGCGCACAGGGCAATAGTTGAATTCGCATGGCTTGTCACGCTTTCCCAGTGGGTGCACGGCCGATGTGCACCACCAATGTTGCCAGAATGGCGGCAAGAGCGCCGGCGCGAGCCTTTCGCCCCACTACACCGAGCAAACTGTGATGTCGCTACCAAAGTTGATGCAGTGCTTGGCCGTGCTGGTGCCGCGGCCGAGGCTGTACTTTGGACGACCGCTTCAAAGAGCTCAATCTCGCCGAATTGACACCCGCTTTGGGCCCCTTTGCGCTTACAGCATGTCCGGCTACAGTCGACTGAGGGGCCCTTGCATGCCATTGCTGTAGGGTTGCGGCATGAAACTTCCGACACTCGCCCCAATTCTCGACGTCGAGGACTTGTGCTTCGCGTACCCAGGGCAACCGGCGCTGGCGACCGGATGGAACGCGTCCATCGGCGCCGGGGTCACGCTGTTGCACGGCGACACCGGCAGCGGAAAGTCGACGGTTCTTCGATTGATTGCGGGCAGACTACCGGCTGACGGCCGGCTGACCCTTGCAGGTGCACGTCTTGATGGCGAGCCCGAGGCCTATCAAGGAAACGTCTTCTTCTGCGACCCAACGACCGATGCGTTTGATAAGGTCACCGCGGTTGAGTGCACGGCCTCGCTCAAAGCTGGTGATGCGTGCTTCAGCGATGCCAGGTGGCGAACCCACATCGATGGATTTTCCTTGACCCCGCATCTCGGCAAGCCGATGTACATGCTTTCGACCGGGTCAAAGCGCAAGGTCTGGTTGGCGGCTGCGCTTGCATCAGGACGCGCACTTACATTGCTCGATGAACCCACGGGCGGGCTCGATGTCGCATCGATTTGCTACTTGTGGCGCGCACTCGCCGACCTCGCTGAGTGGCCCGACCGTGCCATCGTCGTTGCAAGCGCCGCGCGAATGGATTCGGTTCCGCTTTCCGGTTCGATTCAGCTACCGCTTTGTTGAACATGACGTACCGGCTCGCGCGACATGTGACTTCCGGGCAGCGAATGTCAGCGAGGCTGTGGCTGGATGCGGCCAGCAGCAGACATTCAAGATGACTAAGCGGTTCTGGATTGCTTTGGTTGTAATCTCTGTAGTGACCCTGACCTCTGCCGGCCTGTGGCTTGGTCGTGAGCTGTCGATCGACAGTTGTTTAGATCGCGGCGGCTCTTGGGACTACGACCGTGGCCGATGCATCGTGGCCCCGCCTTAAGGCAGAAATCGGCCAACAGCCCACAACGAAATGCGCACTTCCAAGCCCAGACAATGTTGAACTGTACCGAACTCATCTTTTGCCGAGACACTGTTGAACCCGACTTTGTCACTCACACACTCGACCTCCAGCCAACGCATAGCTATAAGGTGGGGGATGTCGTTGCAGTTGGCGACATCCAGCGACCATCCTCGGTGGGCATGTGGAAGTTGCGCCTTCCTGACTCCCAAACCGATGAAACCGTTGAGGAGCAACTCGCGCGATGGTTGACGATACTCGGCACCAAGCGCGAGCGAATGGGCCGTCTGCGCCAGCTTGGATACTCGCCGTATCTTGATTGCCGAGCGGAAAAAGGCTCTCTTTCTTTGTGCATCGAACCTGTAGTTCTTGCCGGCTTGGGAACGTTGGGCATTGCGCTCAGCGTGTGGCTCTATGAGGCGCCGGCCACGGAATTCAACGCCTGTGAGTGACCGCTAAGGAGCGCAGCGTACAGCCGGTTTGGGCCCAAAGCGGAAGTAGCTGTTTCGCGAAAGCGGGCCTTCAAGCAGCATGCGGCGTCGCGCCTCAAGACCTGTTGGACAAAAAACAGGCGGACATGACCAATGGATTGCCCTGATGTGGGCAGGGGCGAACGCCTACCGCATGACGGCCTGCCCATCGCTGAGCTGCTTCACGCACATGTGCCGGGTAGTCTCATTGTTTGAGGTCTGTCGCCTACGCCCGACTACTCCGCAGGTGTCGACTTCGCCCTAAAAGTCAGGGCGCGGGCTTTCCGTGAACGACCGGATGGGAGCCCTTGTCCACCTCAGGCTCCTTGGACAATGGCAGGGATACAGTAAAAGCGGTGCCTTGGCCTAGGCCGGCGCTCACTGCCGCCACGTGGCCGCCGTGCTGTTCGACGATGCTTTTCACCAGTGCGAGGCCAATACCCAGGCCACCCTCTGCGTTTGCATCTGAAGCTCCCTGGACGAAAGGCTCAAAGGCTCTCTGAAGCAAAACGTCCGTCATTCCCAAGCCGTTGTCCTTGACCTCAAGATGGGCGACTTCACCGTCACCTGTAACTATCACTTCGATGTGCCCGCCATCGGGTGTGTATTTGACGGCGTTGGTCAACAGATTGACGATGACCTGGGTCATCCTGGTGGCATCCGCACGGACGCGTCTTCTGTGACCCGCACTGCGCACATGCAAAGTGTGGTTATGCGCAGCGACAGCTGCCTTGACGGACTCGACAGCCGTGCTTACCAGTTCATCGAGTTCGTGGACTTCCAGTTCAAGCCGCACTTTTCCTCGCATGACTCGGTTGACGTCGAGAAGGTCATCTATCAGTCGCGCCATGTGGGCAACTTGGCGGCCGACCATATCGACGTACCGTGCGGCATCTGGTTTGGCCACAGGCCGCCGCAGCAGTTCAAGAGCGTTCTTGATGGCGGCCAACGGATTGCGAAGCTCATGAGAAAGAACGGCAATGAACTCCGAAATCCTCTTGCTTTCGAACTCCAGGGCTTCCGCACGCTTGGTTGCGGTCGTATCGCGAACGATTCGGATGAAGCCCTTGCAGTTGTTGTTGCCGTCGCGAATTGACGTCGTGGTTATCTCTGCCCAAAACGGCGAGCCATCCGCTCTGCATCGTGTACCAACAATGGTCGTCGTCCCAGCGAGAAGTGCCGCCGAAAGCTCGGCTGCGCTCTTGCCTTCAAAGCGGTCCTGAGCGGAATAGAACATGGAAACATCTCGGCCCGTCACCTGCTCGGCCGCATATCCAAATACCCGCTGGGCTCCCAGACTCCAAGTCTGAATGCGGCCATCGGCATCCAAGAAGAACATCGCATGGTCTCTGACACCATCAACCAACAGACGCAGGCTCTCCTCTCTTTCGCGCAAGGCCTCTTCGTGCGCCTTGCGCTCCGTCAAGTCTCGCGTAACCTTCGAAAAGCCGAGCAATTCGCCGGCCTGCCCTCGCAAGGCAGTGATGACAACGTTCGCCCAGATGCGCTTGCCGTCCTTTCTGAGCCGCCAGCCTTCATCTTCAAAGCTGCCGGTAGCGGCCGCTCGTCGGAGTTCTTCCTGCGGCCAGCCTGCGGCCAGCGCCTCCGGCTCATAGAACATTGAGAAGTGACGTCCGATAGCCTCCGACGCGGTGTAACCGTTGATGCGTTCGGCGCCCAAATTCCAACTGGTGATTCGACCTTGGGGGTCAAGCATGAAGATGGCGTAGTCTTGAGCCGAATTCACCAAAAGCCGAAGCGCGCGTTCGCTGTCGCGTACGCGTTCCTCAGCGCGGCGGCGCTCCGTCAGGTCGCGCGTGACCTTGGAAAAGCCAAGCAGTGCGCCGTTGGGCCCAAGCACCGGCGTGATGACCACATTGGCCCAGAACTGAGAGCCGTCTTTGCGCACTCGCCAGCCTTCGTCCTCGAGCCTGCCATCCAGCACGGCGCGGTGCAGCTCTTCGGCCGGCCAGTTTCGAGCGAGCGCTTCGGGTGGATAAAACACCGAGAAGTGCCTCCCGACGATTTCGTGGGCCTGGTATCCCTTGATGCGCTCCGCGCCAGCGTTCCATGACGCGACACGCCCGTCGGGCGTCAGGAGGAAGATGGCGTAGTCCAGAACCGTTTCGACGAGGCGTCGAAATATCCGGCCGTCCTCGGCTTCAACAACCTGAAGCAAGGAGAAGGAGGGGTCGCTTGCGACCTCGACCGGTAGACCCAGGGGGAAGTTGGTTTTAGTCGGTTCCATCCTGTACCCATATTAGGGCACACAGAGGCAATTGCGCGACCGTGAGCCGGCAGACAGGAGGGGGAACAGAGGTATCGAGAATGAAACGCAATTCCAATGGCAACGTCCGCCTTTTACCCTACCGAGGCAATCTTGGTCAAGGCTTGAGGGGTCTTGAAGCCACTGTCTCGCGCAGGACGGCAACGCCTCGCTAGGCTCCGCACTAGTTTGACTTCGAAGGCGATGGAGCCCGGTGACGCAGGGCCAGCTGCCGCCGGCTGCAAGGGGGGCGCTGAATGTCCGCTGCGCGGCCACCGGGTCCCGGCCCCGTCAACTTCATAGCCGGAACTCGGCCTTCAGCATGTTTCTATGGAAAGCAACGGCCATCGCTCGCCGAACCGCTTTGATTGCACTCGGTGCCGGAAGGTCGCAGCGCTCGCTCTCATCGGGTTGTGTCGAACGACCAGTGCGAACAGGTCGTCGAGTCCGTGCGGAGCGATAACCCCTATCGATTCCTCGTCATCCAGGTTGACCCCCACGCATGTGGCGAACTCCGGCCAAGTGGCCACGCCTTCTTCAAGGGAGCGAATTGGTGGCACCACCTCACCCAGATTCTTGGCGAACCAGTCATGGACGGTTGCTTGATTGGTGACCTCCCAACGCACCGCCGGGGTAGCCTTGGCGAGGCGACCTTCCAAGTCTGCATCTTGACCCGGACCACAGGCCACGTCGTCGAAGTAGACGACGTCGACGTCCTCAAGTGCTGATGCCCGTTCATAGCCATGGAGCGCGTCCCAAACTAGCGAACGTACGGCGCCCGCGCCAATGCACCAAGAACTCAATCCGAGAGAGCGGACGGCCCTCAAAGCAGCCATCAAGCTGTTCGACGAGCGCACCAGGGTGACGAGTCGTGTCTCAAGTTCAGGCTGAGAGGGCAGGTTCACGGATGATGGCCACGTTAGGGGTTCAGGTCGACTGTCGGGTGTTGCCGCATGCTGCCGTTCAGGAAAGCACTGAGGTCATGTGCGTTGTAAGCCTCGAACTGGCGCTGAACCACGTTGACCGGCAACATTGACTATTCCTTCTGAACAGGCGTCGGTCCGCTGTTCCACGAATTCTGCGCCGCAACCGACGGGCCGCTTCTGGCCGCATTTTGCCCTTCTCTGGCGCCCGCCATTTTGAGGCGCCAGGGCAGGTCAGGCTTCCGTCTGTTCGGCTATTTCCACAGCGTCTTCAACTTCGATCCCGAGATAGCGCACGGTGCTTTCCAGCTTCGTGTGCCCGAGCAACAGTTGCACCGCGCGCAGGTTCCTGGTTCGGCGGTGGACCAAGGAAGCCTTGGTCCGACGCATCGAATGGGTGCCGTAATCCGCCGAGTCCAAGCCGATCTCCTCCACCCAGCTGTCGACGATGCGCGCGTACTGCCGCGTCCCCACGTCGCGCACCCGCAGCTTGACCAAGTCGCAGGCGCGAAGCTTGCTATCGATGCCGAGATTGAAGAGTGCAAGGTCGCGGGTTCGGCAAGACAGTTGAAGCCGGGTCCGGACCGCCCAGATTTCTTTGAGCTTGAATGGCCGCTTCTGCCCGACGAGTTTGTCCTTGTTCCAGGGTGCGCGCAGCCCAGAGATTGCGGAAGCGTTCATGTCGATCTCCTGTGCAGTTTAGGGATCGAAACTTTGCGCCAAGGTCGCCGGGGGGCCCCTAAGCGGACATCGCGCTACGCATCAGTTTGGCAGGGCATGCCACCCTTCCGGCTATGCAAGCATGGTCGGCCATCTTGACCCTGTCAGCCGTCGGGAACGCCGTCGTTCGAATAATTGCCATTTTTGAATGAGGAATCTCAAGATGAACATTGGAATCATTGGATCGGGCAACATTGGCAGCACGCTCGCGCGCAACCTCAAGGCGTTGGGCCACCGAGTGCTGATTGCGAACTCGCGGGGACCGGCAACGCTCGCGGCTTTCGCGGCCGAGACTGGAGTGGTCGCTGCGACGGTCGAGCAAGCATCAGGCGCTGCGGACTTGGTCATCATCGCCATCCCGCAATTGGCGGTCGCCGACCTTCCCCATGAAGTGCTGCGTAGGAACCCTGCTGTAGTCGTTGATGCAGGCAACTACTACCCCACCCGCGATGGTGTCATGGCACAGGTCGAGGGAGGGGCCACGGACAGCGAATGGATTTCTTCGGTGCTGGGCAGGCCGGTCGTCAAAGCCTTCAACAACATCCTGGCTGAGAGCTTGGCGACACGCGGCCAGCCGGGTGGAAGCGCTGAACGGATTGCACTTTCAGTTGCCGGTGACAACACTGAAGCCAAGCACCTTGTACAAGGCGTAGTCCGCGAGTTGGGGTTCGATGCCATTGATGGCGGAACGCTCGCTGAATCGTGGAGGCAGCAACCCGGAACCCCTGCGTACTGCAAAGACCTGAACGCCGCGCAACTCGAAGAAGCATTGGCAAGCGCGAGCAAGACGGACATACCGAGCTACCGCAAAGTCGCTGATATCGCCGCGGCACCATACCTGACGCCTTTCAAGGGCTGAGTCCCGAGGGCCATTCGCAATGTCCGCTTCTGCCGTTCTCCGCCCGCTAGCCTTCAATCGACTGGGAAGTATTCCTGCAGACGGCATGTAGGTAGACGCTGACCACCTTGTGCTTGCGCTGAAGCTCGACGATGAAATCTCCCACAGTCTCTTGAACACGTGAGCTTGGCCGTCAAACGCGGGCGGGTGCGACGGCGTTGCGCGGCCGCAGCGTTGCCATGACCAGGTACACGCCGCCGCCGATGGCCACGCCGAAGAACCAACCATAGGTGTTCCACCAGGCGGGCAGAAGGCTCGTGAAGTTGGGCAGGAAGGTGGAGAACACGCTGCCGACGCCCGCAGCGACCAGCGCATTGACGTTCCAGCCGCCTTCGTAGCGGTACTCGCCGTGCTCCTGGTAGAGCGCAGCGACGTTGATGTTGCACTTGGCCACCAGGTAGTAGTCGACCAGGATGATCCCCAGCAGCGGGCCCATGGTGGCGCCGATGGCGTTGACGAAGTGCGCGGCGTTGCCTTCCCACGGCGCGAACGGATAGAGCGCCAACGCGATGGCCGCCGCGATGTAGCCGCCCGTCTTAAAGTTGATCTGCCTCGGGAACGCGTTGGAGATGTCGAAGGCCGCCGATACGAAGTTGGCCACCACGTTGATGCCCAGCGTGGCCACCGCGAAGGTCAGCGCGGCGATCAGCGCCAGCACCCAGCTGTCGAACTTGGCGGAGATCTGCTCGGGGTGCAGCAGCACCTCGCCATACACCTTAAAGGCCGCGATGGTGGTGATGCCGGCGACCAGCGAAAACGCAATCAGGTTGATCGGCAGGCCCCAGATGTTGCCCTTCTTCACCGCGTCCTTGTTCCTGGCGTAGCGCGAGAAGTCGCAAAAATTGAGATAGAGCGCAGCGAAGTAGGTGATCCAGGTCGCCGCCACCGCCATCAGGGCCCAGAATGAGCCGGGCTCGCCGCTCACGCCGGCGTCCTTGGTCTTTGCCAGCAGCACTTCTTGCGGAATGCCGTGGTCAAAGGAGAAGCCGCCGGCCTTGACGCACAGGCCGATGGCCAGGACCAGCATCGCGATCCACACGGCGGGACCGGCCCAGTCCTGGAACTTGCGTACCGTCTCCATGCCGCGCTGGATGATGAGCAGTTGGAGCGCCCAGATCCCGACGTAGCAGATCACCTCCAACCCCGAGTGGCCGAGGAACTGTGTGCCCTTGTGGAACTCGAGCATGCTGTCGCTGCGAATCAGCAGGGCAACTACCGCGCCGGACGCGGCCGCGGTCTGCGCGCCGTACCAGAAGCACGCCACGATCGCGCGCACCAGCGCCGCAAGGTTCGCGCCCCAGACTCCGAAGGACGCGCGCGCCAGCACCGGGTACGGCACGCCGGTCTTTTCGCCCGCGTAGCCGATCAGGTTCATAAGGAAGAAGATCACCAGCGAACCGAGCCCGATCGCGATGAGGAAGTTCGTGAAGCTGCCGCACAGCAGGAACAGGCTGGCCGCGAGGTAGTAGCCCCACAGGCTGTGCACGTCCGAGGTCCAGACGTTGAAGATGCTGAAGGCACCCCAGTTACGCTCCTTGGCGGGTGCCAGGTCCTCGTTGTAGAGGCCGGGGGAAGGATTGCGGATTTCCATCGCATGTGCTCCTTGGTTGTCAGGTAGAAGGGCGCCGCACGCGGGGGAGCGGCAATACGCAGGCGCCTGAGACGCAAGCTGGTATGCAAAAAATATGCACATTTGATGCGAGCATGCGAGGGGATAACCCTTGGTTCTCGGGCCCGCCCGAGCAACCGCGCCGTGGGCGGTGCCCACCTGCATCTCGCGCATGAGCCGCGCACGGTGGGCATCGACGGTGCGGTGCCCCAGCCCCAGTTCCTTGCCGATCTGCTTGCTGCCCTAGCCATCAGGAGGAACTACGCGATCTCGCGCTCGCGCGGCGTGAAGTCGATGCTGACGGGCCGTGCCTGCGAGATGTCCTCGAACAACTCAGGCGGCGCCGGCGAAGGAATCGCCGCGCTCCACCGCGCGACCGGAGACGCGGCGCCAGAACAGCGAACCATCGGCCTTGCGCATGATGCGTTCGTCGGCAGGCGCCCGACTCGCGCATAGGTTTGGATGGCAGGCCGGAAGGTCCGGTTCTGGCCAGGCCACTTGTCGACGCTGGATACAGCCTCGTGGGCCGTTCAGCCTGCCACAGTGACACCGTGGCGCTCGAGAACGGCCAGCAGCTTTGGAATATCGGGTGGGCCCACTGGAATCTCGTGGTCGACGGCGGTGAACATTTGGGCGGCCAAAGCGTTCTGCCCGGTGATCTCAAGCATCCGGCCGCCACCCTTGCCGTACTGAAAGCCGTGCACCGTTCCGCGCGGCACATGCACGAGCGTTCCAGGATGACACGCGTGGGCGCGGCCGTTGCAGAGAAAGTCGATCTCACCGTCGAGGACGTAGAAGGATTCGTCCCAGTCGTGGCTGTGCGGAGGCGGACCTGTTCCCTCGTCCCCCTGTTGAAAAGTGATCCCATAGCTCTGTGTTGCCGCATTCGACGCCAACACCGTGACTTGCGTGCCAAGCACGTTCAGAGGAACCTCGCGCTGATCGTGCGTCAAGACAAAGTACGGAATCGTCATGTTCCATTCCTCCAAATTGGGAGCACGATTCTGCGCGCTGCGCGAAGGGGGCACAAGCCATAGCCCGAAGCGTATTCACAAGATCCCCCGCGTTTCGCGTGGTGGATGGCAGAGCTGATCATGCTTTGGCCATCACCCTCCGGCGTCCGCTTCTGGCCCGGTTGTTGCCGCAGCATAGCGGCCACCGCTGCGGTCAGGGCCTTCAATTTTCTTGCCCTCTGGAGTGACGTCTCATGCTTCGCTCCCGGGCCAGGTCCGCGGCGGATGGTCGGGTGAAGTAGCGCCATAGCGCGCCCACGACGGCCAAGGCGAGCATGCCTATCTGCGTCTGTATTGGAGGGCCGGCTCGTAGGTCTGCTGTTGGCCGAACTGAGCCTTCGGCCGTTGCTGAGCGAAAGACGGAAACCGCTGCACACCTGCCATTCCACCGCTCACCGACACCACTGCTGCTCACAAGGCACCCCATCGTTGTTCCCATCCATCTTCACCCCAGGACAGTTCCTCAAGAAGTAAGTCGCCTCTGCACACGAGGTCATCTGTGAGCAATGCGTGCGGCCATCGCACTTGAACGAAGCGCTGACGGTTGCAGACCGGACGCTCGGTGTCGGGCTCCACGCCTTCTCCGATGTGGCAGCAACGCTCGCCTGCTGCTTCTCCTCGAAGTGCGTGTACCCCTTCCATCCGATCAGGCAAACGATCGCCAGAACAATCAGCCTCGTCATACGCCGCCCTCCTCCGCATTCATGCGGTGCCCCTGCACTTGGGAAACGCCCCACAGCCCCAGAAAGCCTCGCCCGCATTCGCACCCTTCTTCGCCGTCCTTCGCACCATCTGCCCTGCGCATCGCGGGCAAGCAGGTGCCGCCGACGCGTTACTGACAAGCTCCGGTTCAATCCTGGGCTTGCCTTCAGCCGCGCGTGAGGGAACATCACGAACCTTCTCCCGCACCGAGCGGATCAATGCAAAGAGCGCATCCCCGTCCATCAACTGGACATTCCGCCCCTGCGCAAACTCCCGCGCATCAGCCGTGAATCGCCCAGAGGTCACCACGAACCCACCTGCAGCGCCGCTCGCAGCCATCACGCCATAAAGCTCCCTCACCACTTGCACGGTGACCTTGTACGCACGCCATTGCTTGCATTGCACCAGGTACTTCTCGCCGCCCTTTCGCAGCACGAGGTCGACGCCGCCATCAGCGCCCGCGCCGCCCAGCTCCTCGACCTGGAAGCCTTTGCGCCTGAAGCCCTCCCCCACGAGCAGCTCGAACTCGCGCCAGCTCATGCCTTCGAGCACATCCGCGGTTTTCGCGGCACTCACGTTGTCGGCCAGCGTCTTTCTCTGGTGCCGCCGCCATGCGGACATGGCCGCACCGGCGAGGCAGATGAAGGGAAGGAGGTATTGGCCGACGGAGCCCAGCGCGTAGTAGATGCCTGACGTGAGCTGCGGCTTGGCAATCATCTCGGCCGCGACGCGCACCGCCCACGCATGGAGGAGCAGGTAGCAGATGGGCGCCATCACCGCGCCCGCCCACCACGGGAGCATCGACACCAGCTCGATCATGTCGTCCAGGGCACTCGACTTCCTGCGTCTGGGCATGGGGGCTCCTCGTTGTTGTTCGTGCCGCGGCGCAAGGGGCGGCTGGCGGACTCTAGCCGCGGGCTGGGCGAAGACGGAGCCTATTCGCCGGGAAGGCGCTGGCTTTCGTGACTTCTGCCGCAGAAGCAAGGCGAACGAACCCACGCCTTGCGGAACCTGGCTCAACGCTGCCCGAATTCCTCAGATGTCGCCGAATGCGAGAGCGAGTACAACCCGCTGATTGCGCCTTCGGCCGCGCCTGACGCCTGCAAGGCTGTTGCAGCAAGGTCCGCATCGGCAAGCGACTCGAGGACAGGGGCCTCGTAGCCCAGGGCCACGAAGACCCAGTCGGCCACGCGATCTGCGGAGTTGCGGATGCGCTGTTCGGTCGTTTCGGCGATGGGTGGCGTCTGGTGCCGCAAGAGATGTGCACCCACGATGCCGGGGCGCTGGACCAGGTCGACGCAGAGTGTGCGGAAAAATTCGCGCAGGTCCTTGTCGCGGTCTTGCAGTGGCGAAACACGAAAGGTCAACGCATGCCGCGCAGCGCTGCTTCCCGATGACTCCAGCACGTGGCACTGGCTGCGGACCATGTTCCTGTGGTGCGGCATCATCCGGGCGGACCACGGTGTCGGGGTGTTCAAGTGACTGACGTAGGCATCCGACGAAAGGACTGCGTACGACTCGAGCTCGTAAAGGACGAAGATGCCCTCGTCTCCGGTGGCACTGGTCCAGCGTGACGCCCGCCGGAATCCGGGGACACCGAGCCGCTCCGGGAAATGTTCATGAGAATGCCAGTCCTCGAACTCGGACTTCATTTCGGGCGCCATGTCCCACCACATGGCCAGTGCTGCACTGCCTAGAAGCGACATCTTTGCGGCCCCGACTCAACGCCCGACTTCAACCGGAACGCCCCGGCGACTGCTGGCCGCAATCGCATCGAGCGTCAGCGCAATGTCGATCGACTCGTCGGGCGTGGCACCCGTCCATTTCTCCCAGCCGAAGCGCACGAGGTCGTGAAATGATTCGGCTTCGGCCAGAAACCCGGCCGTGGATCCGGTTTCGATCACTTCGCGTTCCGCATCCCATCCACTGCCGCGGCGCACATCCACGAGCGGCGGAAACGCGGCGCCCGTATCGTTGAAGTAAGGGGTGCTGATCGATCCTGCATCACCCGATATGAACGCATGTCGGTGCCTCGCAGTGGTGAAGCTGCAAGAGATCTGCGCGAGAAGACCATCTGGATATTCGAGCGTTGCCATGGTGGTCAGATCGACGCCGGTCGCACCCCAGCACGACAGGGCCGACACACGCACGGGCGCAGTGCCGGCCACCATGCGTACGAAGCTCACCGGATAGGAGCCCGCGTCCATCAGCGCACCCCCTGCAAGGGTCGGGTCCATGCGGATGTTGGCGACGTCGGTCAATGGAAAGCCGAATGAAGCCTGGATAAGCTGGATGCGGCCAATGGCGCCAGCCGTGACGAGCTCGCGAACCTTCAGCGTCTGCGGCTGCGCCCGATAAGGATAGGCTTCCACGAGATACACGCCGTTCTTCCTGGCGGCATCGAACATGGAGCGCGCCTGTGCTGCATTGGCCGCGAGCGGCTTCTCGCAGAGGACGTGCTTGCCGGCGGCGGCCGCCCGGATCGACCATTCCGCGTGCAGGTTGTTGGGCAGCGGCACGTAGACCGCATCGATGTCCGGATCGGCAAAGAGCGCGTCATAGCTGGAATGGACGCGGCCGATATCGAGCTCACGCGCGAAGGCTGCCGCGCGATCACCGTCGCGGCTCGCAACCGCGGTCACCACGACCTTTGTCGATGGCCGCACGGCTTCGACGAACAAACGGGCGATGCGTGCGGCGCCAAGAATGCCAATGCGCAGCGGGCCACTGGAAGACGATGTCATAGGTACCTCAAGAGAAGATTCCGGTTCAGGCCGCGTCCAGCACGGATGCCATCTGCGTGACGCACTCATCGACGTGCGTGGTCAGCGTCTGCTGCGCACGCCGCCAGTCGCGGGCAAGTGCGCTCTCGAGCAGCACCCGGTGCTCGTCGGCCGCTTCCTGACCTCGAAAGATGGAGGCGATCATCTGGTAGCGCAGGTACTTGTCGCAGATCGACGTATAGGTCTGCAGCAGCAGGTCGGACCCGCATGCGGAGATCAGCGCAAGGTGAAACGCCCAGTCGTACTGGCGCCAAGTTTCCGCAGGATACGGATCGTTCACCGCCATCTTCTTCTCCATCGTGGCCAGCTTGTGGTGGGCCGAGACCACGCGGCCTTCCCATTCGAGGTCGCCGCGCAGAAAAGACTCCTTGAGTCCGTGGCCCTCCAGCAGGAGCCGCATCGATGCCACGTCGCGAAGGTTGGCCGAGGAGACCGCAGTGACCTGGAAGCCGCGCGAACCTTCGGCAACGAGCAAGCCTTCGGTGGCAAGGCGATTGAAGAGTTCGCGCAGCGTGCTGACGCTGGCGCCATAGGCCTCTTTCATGCGCTCGAGCGGCAGGCGGCGTCCCGGCGTCAGACGGCCCAGCACGATGTCCGAGCGAATGCGGCGATAGGCGGCCTCGCCAACAGAGGCGCTGTCCGCGGATTCGGGCGAGATATCGGTTGGCACGTGGGCCCTCCTGGCCTGATCGGGATCGACCGCGCGCATGCAATCGGGCAGCGGTCTCCGGGATCAGAGAATACCCCAAGTATCTTAGACATTGCACATCATCTGATGATTCAATACGATGCCGAAACCGCGTCCGCGGCCATAAACAGGAGACTTTCATGAGTTCGACTCTTTCCCGTCGCGCGACGCTCGCCGCTGGTGCTTCGGCGCTTGCCCTGGCCGCCGTGCCCAAGGCATTCGCGCAGGCCCGCACCAAGCTGCGCTTCAGTTCGGCCTTCACCGAGCAGGACCTGCGTACCGAGGCCTACAAGAACTTCGCCGCGTCCATCAAGGACAACTTCACCTTCGAACCCTACTGGGGCAACACGCTCTTCAAGCAGGGCACGGAGCTGGTCGCCCTGCAGCGCGGCAACCTCGAGATGTGCAACCTTGCGCCGGCCGACATCAGCAAGCAGATTCCGGCGTGGTCGCTCATGACCTCGGCGTACCTGTTCCGCGACGTGGATCACCTGAAGAAGACCTTCAAGAGCGACGTGGGCCGCGAGTTCATCAAGATGGCGCGCGATCAGCTCGGCATCCAGATCATCACGCCGGTGTACTTCGGTTCGCGCAACGTGAACCTGAAGCCGACCAAGGAGATCAAGACGCCGGCCGATCTCGCGGGCATCAAGCTGCGCATGCCTCCCGGCGAGTACTGGCAGTTCCTGGGAGAGTCGATCGGCGTCAACCCCACGCCGGTGGCCTACGCCGAGGTCTACACGGCGCTGCAGTCGGGTGCGATCGACGGCCAGGACAACCCCCTGGTGGCAAGCCGCCTCATGAAGTTCAACGAAGTCACCACGCAGTTCGTGCTCACGGGGCACGTTCTCGGTTACGACGTGATGGTGATAACGACCAAGCTGTGGGACGCGATGCCGCCCGCGCAGCAGGCCCAGTTCCAGGCGGCGGCGGAAAAGGCCATCGACGACTACACGGCCAAGTTCGTGGCGCAAGAAAAGGAAGTGCTCGACGAGTTCAAGAAGGAGGGCAAGAAGGTCTACACGCCCGACCTCGCCGCGTTCCGCACCTACGCCCAGAAGAAGTACGTGGACAAGTACGGAAGCGAATGGCCAAAGGGCGCGCTCGAGCGCATCAACGCGCTTTGAAGCTCGGGACAGCGCGCTGAGCGGCAAGGCGCGACTTTCGACTCGATGACCGGTGGCGCACGCCGGCAACAGCAGGAAACCCAGACGATGATGAATCGACTTCGCCCGGCGGGCTCGTGGTTGCGCAGGCGCGCGAACGACGTGGCCGTAGCGCTCATGGCGCTCATGTTCGTCTCGTTCCTGCTGCAGATCGGGTTTCGCTACCTGCTCAACCAGCCCCTGGGGTGGACCGACGAGGTGACCGTGCTCTGCTGGGTGTGGGCCGTGCTCTGGTGCGCCGCGTTCGTGCTGTCGGACGCCGACGAGATCCGGTTCGACATCGTCTGCACTGCGGTCTCTCCGGGCACCCGGCGAGCCTTTACCGCGCTCTCCAGCATCGCGATCGTCGTGCTGTTTCTCATCTCGCTGCCCGCCTCCTGGAGCTACGTGACTTTCATGAAGCGCGAGAGCACTGCCTACCTTCACATGCGATTCGACATCCTCTATTCGGTCTACGTGATCTTCGCGCTGGCCATCGTCGTGAAGCACGCCGTCCTCGCCTGGGACGCCATCAAAGGCGCAGCGCCCGAAGCCGGCAGCATGGCCGACGACGCGACCTGAACATGCCCAGCCACTTCACGCTCTGCATCGTCGTCCTGGTCGGGTTGGCGGTCCTCGGCCTGCCGATCGGCCTGTCGATGATCGGCGCCTCGATCTTCTACCTGCTCCTCGCCGGGCTCGACGTGGGCACTGCCGCCGAACAGATCCTCAACGGCCTCTTCAACAGCTACGTGCTGCTGGCGGTGCCCTTGTTCATCCTCGCGGCCGAGCTCATGAACAGCGGCAGCCTGACCGATCGACTGCTCAGGTTCTGCCTGCTCCTGGTCGGACGGTTCCGCGGCGGCCTGGGCCACGTCAACGTGGTCGCCAACATCATCTTCGCGGGGATGTCCGGCTCGGCCATCGCCGATGCCGTCGGCATCGGCAAGGTGATCATCGGGATGATGACGCGCAACGGCTACCCGGTCGCCTATGCCGGCGCGATCACCGCTTCGGCGGCCGTCATCGGCCCGATCATTCCGCCGTCGATCCCGATGGTGATCTACGCGCTGGTGTCGGACACGTCGATCGGCTATCTCTTCCTCGGCGGGGTCATGCCCGGCCTGCTGCTGGGCCTGGCCTTCATGGTCACCAACGCATTCATCGCCCGGCGTCGCAACTACCCCGTCGAGCCTCCGGTTCCGATGCGCGAGATTCCGCGCATCACACTCGACGCGTTGCCTGCCCTGATGCTGCCCGTGGTGCTGTTGTTCGGCATCTACGGCGGCGTCATGACGCCAACCGAAGGCGCCGCGGCCGCAGCAGCCTACGCGCTGCTGGCTTCTGCGCTGATCTATCGCTCGATGAGCTGGCGGCAGCTCTACAACGTGCTGCTCGGCAGCGCTCGTTCAACGACATCGGTCGGCATGCTGATCGCCGGCGCGCTGGTCTTCAACTACGTGGTGACGATCGAGCAGGTTCCACTCTCGGTGCAGCAGTTCATCAGCGGCTTTCACCTGACGCCGCTGGCCTACCTGCTGCTCGTGAACGCGATCCTGCTGGTCCTCGGCTGCCTGCTCGAAGGCTCCACCATCCTGCTCATCATCGTCCCGATCCTGATTCCGGCGGCGAAGCTGCTCGGCATCGATACGGTGCACTTCGGCGTGGTCGTGGTGGTCAACATCATGATCGGCCTGCTCACGCCGCCCTTCGGCTTGCTGCTGTTCGTGGTCGCGAACATGACCAAGCAGCCGCTGATGACCGTGGTGCGCGAGGGCTTGCCCTTCATCGGCATGGCCATCGTCGTGCTGGCGATCATCACGCTCGTGCCTGAAACCGTCCTGTGGCTCCCACGCGTGATGGGCTACAAGGGCTGAGTCTGTCCCCTGTTGAAAGCGTACCCCCCATGACCAAGCCACTTTTCATCCTGAATGGCCCGAATCTCAATCGTCTGGGCAAGCGTGAGCCGGCGATCTACGGCAAGACCACGCTCGTCGAGATCGAAGCCATGTGCCGCGACGAAGCCGGACCTGTCGCCCTGGAGTTCCGCCAGTCCAACAGCGAGACGCAGTTGATCGACTGGATTCACGAGGCCATCGACGAGGGCAGCGCAATCATCATCAACCCGGCGGCCTATTCGTTCACTTCGATGGCCATCATGGATGCCCTCAAGATGTTTCCGGGTCCGATCATCGAGGTCCACATCTCCAACATTCATCGCCGCGAAGAGATGTACCACCACTCGTTGATGTCCAAGGTGGCCACCGCGGTGATCGCTGGCCTCGGACCTGGCGGATACCGGGCAGCGATCAAGGCAACACTGGCGATGCTTGCCGGCACGACCTGATCCGCAGATACCTGGGTACGGCTGCCGAGGTTCGAAGCGAGTTCCACTTCAGCGTGGCTTCTGGAAACCGCCCTCGATCCAGGCCGCCGCGCTCTCTGCATTGAGCTTGAAGCCTGGCGCTACGCGCACCTCGCCCAGTTGAGCGCCGAACTCGTCGTTCGCGCGCAGCAGGGCATGCGGGTTGTCCTCGTCCGGCACGATCTGGAGCGAGACGCGGATGCGCTCCGATCCGGCGCCGACACTCACGCTCTTGTTGAGCTGGGCATGCAGCTGCTGCTCGTGCCGTCGCAGTACCTCGGCGGCCGTCTTGACCAATGTATGGAAGGCCGGCGCATCGAGCGGCTTGGGATTTTTCTTGTCGCGGCCCATCGTCCAGGGGCCGATCAGCGCCGGCTCAGGGTCGCCTTGGCGCGTCATCGAGACGGCCCAGCCGTCATCGTCTTCGTTCTTGATCACGCGCGCCGTCCAGCGCTCGTCGCTCCAGAGAGTGGCTTCCTGAATGGGGGAGGTCTGTTCTGTCATGGAATGGTCAGAAGATGGAGAGCCTAGTGTGCACGGCGAAGAGCTTGCTGCCGGCAGCGGGAGCGACAGCCGCCGCAGTGCCTGCAAGAGGCGCAGCGCACGGCTGACATGCAAGGTAATTCTGGATGCCTACCGCGTCCGGCTCGCCCGCGGCATGCAGGCTGCAGCCGCGGATCGCGTTAGCGCTTTGGATCATGGGCCCATGGATGGAAGGCCGTCGCCAATAGTACTTTAGTTACCCAAACGAACGGAATCCTCGTACAGTCGGACGAAAACCGAGGCGTAGCTGCCCGAGGACAACAGCATGGAACATCGTCTTGACGACTGGCTTCTGCCTGGGACCCAGATCTCCCGCAAGGGGGCGCATTACCAGTTTCCCATGCCGGAACCATCGGAAGCGATCAAGGCCAACGCCCACTACTTCAGCAACCCGCAATGGGCCCAGGAGTATCTGGACTACTGCCATCGCAGTGAGCATTTTCGACAGCGATGGCTCGCCGCCGGAGGCGATTGGACGGGCAAGGTGGTGGTCGACCTTGGCTGCGGTCCCGGCAATGTCTTCGCTACCCTTGGCGGCAAGCCGGCTTTCCTGATCGGGGTCGACGTGGCCGAGGGATCGCTCGAGCTTGCGGCACGCAACGGCTATGTGGCACTGCGCGCAGATGCCGCGCAGGTTCCGCTCAAGTCCGACTTCGCCGACATCGTTGCGATCAACGCGTCCATTCACCATTGCGAAGATATGCGCGCCGTGCTTCGCGAGGGAGCCAGGATCTTGAAACCCGGCGGCGCGCTGGTGACTGACCATGATCCGCAGCTTTCCGCGTGGGATTTCAAGGGCCTGGCCAAGTTCATGTGGGACGCCAGGCTGGTCATCTACCGGCTGATCGGCCACGGCTTCCACAAGACGGGCTTCCAGCAGGCTTGCGGGCTCAGGACGGAGATCCACCACCGGCCCGGCGACGGCGTGACGGAAGCCCTGTTTCGCGAAACCCTCGAGCCCTTGGGTTTCGACGTCCAGGTCTACAGGCACAACCATGAGATCGGTGCCGAAGCACTGCAAGGACAATGGGGCCGGGCCGAGTTCAAGTACCGCGTGGGCAATTTCTTGTCGGGCCGAGATCCGAAAGCAGCAGAAAGTGCGCTGTCGCTGATGTGCGTGGCGCACAAGCGCAAGGTTGCTGTCGCTTGAAGCGGGTCATAGGCTGAGGTCACGCATGCGCACGCAATACTGGGCCGTGCTGGTGCTGGCACTGTTGGCATGGTCCTGGTTTGCGCGCCCGATCTACGAGTTGTGCTGGGTTGTCATGCGGCGAATCGCCGAGCAGGTGTCCTTGCGCACAGCACCTGCCACGACCACGGCCCCGCGCGACCAGGTGATCGAGCGCATGGTTGAACAAGGGCGCGAGATCGACGAGTACCTGGCGCAGCACCGGGCGACACTTGCCGAGCAGGCGCGGCGCTCCCAGGCGACAGCCCGATCCCAGGCCTCTGATTCATCCGCGACGGACCTCGAGGCGGCTCGGGCGCAACTGCGCCACAGTCTGGACTTTCCACCGCCGAGGTTCGATGGCAGCCGGGTTGGAAAGATAGAAGAGCACCCGCTCGGCGAGGACGAACTCGCCAGATACAGCGAGTGGCGCATCCCCGTGCTACCCGGGCTGCATGCGAGCGGGATCTATGCGCGGCCGAAGTCGGCCCGCGCGGAAGAACGGCTGCCCTTGATCATTGCCGCTCCGGGCAGGCACGGCGCGCCGGCTGCAGGGGCGGCCGATGTGCGCATGGCGACACGTTCGGCGCGCGATCTGGCTTGGGAGCCGCTCGCGCGGGGGTTTGCGGTCTGGTTGCCAACCTTCGTGTTCTACGGCCCCGACAACGACGACGACTTTCGCTACCGGCTGACGATGCGTGCGCGCCAAAGCGGCACCTCGCTGCTGTCCATCGAGATTGCGAAGCTGGTGCGCACGCTGGATGCCATCGAGCAGCAGCGTGACGACATCGATCCGGCACGCATCGCCATGATGGGCTTTTCGTACGGCGGCTTCTATGCCTTGCACACCGCTGCCCTGGAACCTCGCATCCGTGCTTTGATTGTGATGGGCTACTTTAACGATCGCGAAGCGGTGCTCCGCCAAGCCGAGCCCTACGGCTACATCGACTGGCGATTCGACCGCAGTGTTGCGCTGTGGCGCGACCCGGAACTCGCGGCGCTCGTGGCGCCCAGGCCGTTCTTTGTCCAGTTCGGCACACAGGACCCGCTCTTCGCCGTGGCAGGCGCGCGCAAGGCTGCAGCGGAAGCGGCGTCTCGCTATGCGACAGTCGGCGCGGCCGATCGTTTCGAGGCTCACGAGTTCGTCGCAAAGCACGAGTTCGACACTCGCCCGGCAATGGACTTCCTGACGCGGCAGTTTGGGGGAAGTTCGCGCCATTGACAGGGCCCTCCACGCAGGGCCGTGTTCAGGCCGGCCCGGTGCTGGCCCGCACGATCAACTCGACGCGCAGTGGCGGCGGCTCGAAGTGCTGGCCCGCGAGTCGCGACAACAGCAGCCGACCCGCTGATTCGCCGATCTCGCGGATGGGCAGGCGCACGGTGGTGAGCGGCGGATGCAGGTAGGCCGCGAAGTCGTTGTCGTTGAAGCTGGCCACCGAGAGCTTCTTCGGCACCGCGATGCCGCCCTGGTCGAGTGCGGCGAGCGCGCCGGCCGCCAGGTAGTCGGTACCGAAGACCATCGCCGTGACAGGCGTGCGTCGCGCGAGGATCGCCTGCATGGCGGCGAAGCCTTCCGCAAAGCCGTACTCCGTCTCGATGATGGCGCGCTCGTCGAGCGCCATGTCATGCCGCGCCAACGCCAGGGCCACGCCCTCGAAGCGGTGGCGGGCACGCTCGCTGTCTTTGCTGTTGCCGCCGACGAAGCCGATGCGCTTGTGTCCGAGGGCAGCCAGGTGCGCGACGACGTGCGCACCGGCCGCGTGCTCGTCGAAGCCCACGGCGTCGCTGCCCGATCCGGGCGGCGCCCACATCTGCACGAAGGGAGTTCGATTGGCGGCGAGCATCGACAGGATGGCCGGCGGCTGGTCGGCCCCCAGCAGCGCCACCGCATCGACGCCGCGCTCCAGCATCGCCCGCAGGATGGCCGGCTCCTGCTCGCGCCGGCCCTCCGGTGCCGCCAGCAGCAGCGTGTAGCCCTGCTCTGCCAGCGTGGCCTCGAGCGCCTGGATCATGGCCGGGAAAGAAGAACTGCCGAAGCGTGGCACGACCGCGCCGATGGTCTTCGTGCGCCGCATCGCGAGCGCGCGGGCGGCTCCATTCACCACGTACCCGAGCCGATCGGCCGCCGCCGTCACGCGCGCCCGGGTGGCCTCGCTGATCATCTCGGGCTTCGACAGCGCGCGGGAAACGGTGCCGGTGGACACGCCCGCGAGTGCCGCTACATCGGCCAGCGAGGCCGAGCGGGCGCTTGATTCAACAGGGCCGGGCGAAGAGCGGGAGGAGTTCGGCATGGGTGCGGGGTGATGACGATCATACGAAGTTGCAAGCGGTTGCAGCCAGCGTGACGCAGCTCGCGCCCGTTTGCTGGCCAGGATGAGGGAAATCCCCTAGTGGACACTCGGCGCCGCATCGTCGTAAGCTTAGTGCAAGCGCTTGCATTAGCGCTGGAGCCCTGCCTTTTGGGCCCTACTTTCCGGAGACTTTCGATGAAAACCAGTTCCTCTTCCTCACGCCGCCTGCTGCTCCAAGGCGCGCTCGCCGCCGGGGCCGCGCTCGCATTGCCAGCCCTGGCCCAGCCGGCCTGGCCGATCGCCGGCAAGCCGATCCGCATCATCGTGCCGTTCCCGGCAGGCTCCGGCTCGGACACGACCGCGCGCGTGATCGCCAAGCTGATGGGGGACGAACTCGGCGGGCATCCGGTGATCGTGGACAACAAGCCCGGCGCCGGCACCTTCATCGGCGCGCAAGAGGTGGCACGCGCGCCGGCCGACGGCCACACGCTGCTCTACACCATCGTCATCACGCACACGCAGAACCCGCACCTGTACGCGAAGCTGCCCTACGACCCGGTGCGCGATTTCACGCCGCTGGCACAGATGGTGAAGTCGGCGACGGTGCTGATCGCGAACCCGTCCGCACCGGTGAACAACGTGCAGGAACTGGTGGCCTATGCGCGCGCCAACCCGGGCAAGCTGAACTACGCCTCCTACTCCGCCGGTTCCACCTCGCACCTCAATGGCGAGCTGCTGCAGATGCGCACCGGCACGCGAATGGTCCACGTGCCCTACAAGGGAACGGCCGATGCCTCGCGGGCCCTGGTTGCGGGCGACGTGCACCTGTACTTCGACGGCACCGCGAGCGCCGTGGCACTGATCAAGGCCGGCAAGGCCAAGGGCATTGGCGCTGCAACGCCGACGCGCGTCTCGGTCTTGCCGGACCTGCCCACCATCTCCGAGCAGGGCGTGAAGGGGCTCGACATCGTGGGCTGGCAGGCGATCTTCGGTCCGGGCCAGATGAACCCGGCGCTCGCGAAGCAGGTGAGCTCGCTCCTGGCCAAGGTCGCGCGCATGCCCGAGATGCTCAAGCTCATCGAGGCGCAGGGCAACGAGCCCTCGGGCGTGAGCGGCCCCGAGTTCGCGTCCATCGTGAAGAGCGACAGCGAGCGATGGGGCGAGGTCATCCGCAGCGCCAACATCAAGCTCGACTGAAAGAAAGAGACCCACATCCATGTTCGATACCCTCATCCGCGGCGGCACCCTGGTCGACGGCAGTGGCGCGCCGCAACGGCAGGCCGACATCGGCATCGCCGGCGGCCGCATTGCCGAGATCGGCGACAAGCTGGGCCCGGCGCGGCGCACCATCGATGCAGACGGCGCCATCGTCACGCCAGGCTGGGTCGACGTGCACACGCACTACGACGGCCAGGCCACCTGGGACCCTTACCTCAGCCCGTCGACCGATCACGGCGTGACCAGCGTGGTCATGGGCAACTGCGGCGTCGGCTTCGCGCCGGTCAAGCCCGATCGCCGCGAGTGGCTGATCAGCGTGATGGAAGGCGTGGAGGACATCCCCGGCACCGTGCTGGCCGAGGGCATCCGCTGGGACTGGGAGAGCTTCCCCGAGTACCTCGATGCGCTGGAGCGCATGCCGCGCGCGCTCGACGTGGGCGCGCAGATCCCGCATTCGGCACTGCGCGCCTACGTGATGGGCGAGCGCGGCGTGACGCACGACGAGGCAACGCAGGACGACATCCGCGCGATGGTGGCGCTTGCGCGCGAGGGCCTGCGCGCCGGTGCGCTGGGCCTGTCGACCAGCCGCACCATCATCCACAAGTACGACGGCCGCAAGTACCCGCCGGGCACCTTCGCATCGCCGGACGAGATCCTCGGCCTGGCGCGCACGCTGGGCGAAGTCGGCCACGGCGTGTTCCAGATGACCTCCAACCATTACCAGATGGAGACGGAGGTGCCCTGGCTCGCCGAAGTGGCGCGCGACAACCGGCTGCCGGTGGCCTTCGCGCTGGTGCAGACCGACCAGACGCCCGACACCTGGGCCCGACTGCTGGCGACGCTCGACGAAACGCACAAGGCCGGCATCCCGCTTTATGGCGCGGTGGCCGGGCGGCCGGCCGGCATCCTCATGGCCTGGCTGGGGTCCACGCACCCGTTCATGTCGCATCCGCTGTGGCAGCAGATCGCGCCGCTGCCCTGGCCCGAGAAGCTGGCCCGGCTGCGCGACCCGCAGGTGCGTGCGCAGCTCACCGACATGGACACGCTGATGGGCGCCGCCAAGTACGACACGCGCCTCGCCTACCTGACCCAGAGCTTCCAGAAGATGTACGCGCTCGGCAGCGAGCCCGACTACGAACCGCCGGCGGAGTGCAGCATCGCCGCCATTGCCGAACGCGAGCGCCGCGTGCCGCTCGAGGTGGCGTACGACATGCTGATGGCCGACGAGGGCCGCGGGATCATCTACTTTCCGAGCTTCAACTACGCCTACAACGACCTGAGCCAGCTGCACACGCAGCTGCAGCATCCGCGCACGATGATGAGCCTCGCCGATGGCGGTGCGCACTGCGGCTACATCTGCGACGTGAGCATGCCGACCTACATGCTGACGCACTGGGCGCGCGACCGCCGCCGCGGGCCGACGCTTCCGCTCGAACTGATGGTCCAGCGACAGACCCGCGACACGGCGGCCATCTACGGCTTGCGAGACCGAGGCCTGCTCGCCCCGGGGTACCTGGCGGACATCAACATCATCGACTTCGACCGCCTCCGGCTGCCGCCGCCGTATGTGGCCTTCGACCTGCCGGCAGGCGGACGGCGCCTCGTGCAGACCGCCGAGGGTTATCGCGCCACGCTGAAGCGCGGCGAGACGATCATGGAAAACGGACAGGCTACCGGTGCGCTGCCGGGCGGGCTGATACGCGGGCCGCAGGCGCTGGCGTAGCCCTGGCCCACTGGCCTATCTGGTCGGCGAGGGGGTCGGACTGAGGCAGTCAATCACGATGAGGGCGGCGACCACGGCCTGCTAGCTCCGCCCCAGCTTCGCCAACCTCACCAGCGCCTCGCTCAAGGTGTCGAGCGATACAGGCTTGGTCAGGTGCAGGTCGAAGCCCGCGGCCCTGGACTTCTGCGCATCCTCGGGCCGCCCGAAACCGGTGACAGCGATCGCCGGCCAGTGTGCTGCCTTCGGCAGCTGGCGCAGCCGCGTGATGAGCTCGAGTCCGTCCATGCCGGGCATGCCGATGTCGGAGACCAGGAGATCGAAGTTGCCGTTCTGCGCCTGCTCCCACGCCGCGTAGGCGCTCATGGCGGTCGTGACTTTCGCGCCCTCGGCGGTCAGCAGCTCGCCGAGTGTTTCCAGCGTGGCGACGTCGTCGTCCACCAGCAGGATGCGCCGCCCATTCAGGGCCTGGCGCGACACCAGCTGGAAGTCGGGCCTGTCGTCGCTCAGCGCGCCTTCCAGCAAGGGAAGCCGCACGCGGAAAACAGCCCCTTGGCCCGGCCCTTTCGATTCGGCCTGGACGCTGCCGCCATGCAGCTCCGCCAAGCTCTTGACCAGCGCCAGGCCGATACCGAGACCGCCTTCGCGCCGGGTGGAGGGGTTGTGGTCCGCCTGCTGGAACATGTCGAACACGCGGTCGAGAAAGCCGGGCTCGATGCCGCGCCCCGTGTCCTGCACTTCCAGGAGAGCCCAGGGGCCGTCGCGGGTCAGGCGCACGTGGACCGAGCCACCGGGCGGCGTGAACTTCAGCGCATTGCTCGCCAGGTTCCAGAAGATCTGCTCGACACGCACCACGTCCGCGAAGATCGCGAGGTCCTCGGTTTCCACGGTGAGGGACAGCTGCTTCGCCTGCGCATCCGTGCGCAATGCATCGGCGATCCGCTCGATGATGGGCCGCCATTTCACGGCCGAACGGCTCAGCGTGAGCTTGCCGGTCTGCAGGCGCGAGAGGTCGAGCAGGTCATCGATGATCTGCGACTGCCCCTGGATCGCGCGCCGGATGGTGTCGACCGTTCGCGACAACCTCGGCACGGCCTGGACTTCCGGCGAGCGCCCGATCAGCTCCGCGCTCATCATGATGAGGTTCAGCGGATTCTTGAGCTCGTGCGACATCACGGCCAGGAACTCGTTGCGCAGGGCATGCGCCGCCTCGAGCTGGGCGCGCACCACCTTCTCGGCATCTAGCAGGTCCTCGCGCTGGCGCTCCAGCAGGCGGCGCTCGGTCAGGTCGCGAGCGATCTTGGCGAACCCTTCGATGTTGCCTTCGACCAGCGGGGTCGTGATGCCGCTGCAGTAGAAGCGGCTGCCGTCCTTGCGCAGATGCCAGCGCTCGTCGAGCGCTCGACCGCTCTCGCGGGCAGCCTGCAGCTCCTGCTCGGGCGCGCCGGCGGCGCGATCCTCCGGAACGAAGAGGCGGCGGAAGTGCTCGCCCACCACTTCGTCCACGGTGTAGCCGAACATCAGCTCGGCCCCCTTGTTCCAGCCGGTGACGCGGCCGGCAGCATCGAGCGTGATGACGGCGAAATCCTTGGTGCTTTCCGCGACCAGGCGCAGGCGCTCGTCGCGCGCGCGCACCTGCTCCTGCGCCGCACGGCGCTCGGTCACGTCGATGAAGTTGAGCACGGCGCCGTCGATGCGGTCCTCGTTGGTGCGGTAGGCCGATACGCGCATGAGGTACCAGCGGCCATCGATGGAGGCAACCTCCCGCTCCACCGGCTGCAGCGTCGCCAGCACATGCCGGACATCCGTTGCAAAGCTGTCTGCGTAGTCGAGGTGATGGGTGATGTCGCTCAGCGGGCGCCCCATGTCGGTCGCCAGAACGTTGAAGACCTTGGAGCTCTGCGGCGTGAAGCCCTTGATGAGCATTCGCCTGTCGACGAACAGGGTGGCGATGTTCATCGAGGTGATGAGGTTGTTCAGGTCGTCGTTGACCTTGGCTGTTTCCTCGACCTTGTGCTTGAGCTCGAAGTTGACGGTCGTCAGTTCCTCGTTGACGGACTGGAGCTCTTCCTTGCTGGTCTCGAGTTCTTCCGTCGCCGAACGAAGCTCCTCGTTCATCGACTGCAGTTCTTCGTTGGAAGCGCGCAGCGCTTCGCCGGAACTCGCGGATTCGCCCACGGTGCCCTGCAGCTCGCGCTGCAGCCGCAGCACCTCCGCTTCGAGCACGGCGTAGGCGGGATCGAGTGCGCCGGGGCCTGTCTCGGCACTCGGGTAAAGGGTCGCGTCCACTTCGTCGAACGCAATGAGCATGTAGCCGCTCCTGCTTGCATCGTGACTGCCGTACGCCGTCATCTGCAGCGTGATGCGCCCCTGTTCCCCGTCGATCGTGACCGGCTTGGCCGCGACGCGCCGCCCGGAATGCGCCGCCAGCAATACAGCGGGGCGAAGCGCCAGGGCGAGTTCCGGCAGCACGACCACGAGCAGGTCCTGCGAGGGAACGCCCGGCACATGGCGGAGGTAGCGCGCGGCCCCCGGATTCGTGTGCATGATCTTGTGGTTGGCATCGATGACCACGGTGGCGCGGTCGCAGTCGTCGAGCAGCCTTTGATGAAGCACGGTGAGACCCGCCACCGATGGCAATGGCCGCTCCGCGGTGCCTCCCGGCGCAGGGAATGCCCCGCTGCGCAAGGGCAGCACGTCGCCGCGGCGCAGCCGAACGGCGTTGGCCCTGTAGATCCGGCGCTTCTTGTCGACGACGGTGAAGTGCTCGGGCAGCGAATCCGCAGACTCGGCACTGCCGAGGAAAAGCAGGCCCCCCGGGTTCAGTGCGAAATGGAACATCTCGAGCACTTCGGCCTGCAGGTCCCGCTCGAGATAGATCAGCAGGTTTCGACAGGCGATCAGGTGGAGGCGCGAGAAGGGTGGGTCGCGCAGCACGTTGTGCCGGGCAAAGAGGATCTGCTCCCGCAACGCCTTCTTGACCTTGTAGGTGCCGCCGTCGTAGTCGAAGAACTGCCGCAGGCGCGCCCCGGACACATCGGCGGCGATGCCCTCCGGATACACACCGGCGCGGGCCATCGCCAGGGCGCGATCGTCGATGTCGGACGCGAAGATCTGGATCGACGGGCGCGGCACCATCTCCGGAGCGCTTTCGTTGAGCACCATGGCCACCGAGTAGGCCTCTTCGCCGGTGGCGCAGCCGACCACCCATGCGCGCAGCGGCGCACCCGCCGGCAGCTGCTGGAACAGCCCGTGCGAGACCTCTCGCTCCAGCGCCTCGAAGGCATCCGCGTCGCGGCAGAAGCTCGTGACGCTGATGAGCATGTCCTGCAGCAGGTGAGCGGTTTCCTGCGGATGGGCCTCGAGATACTGCCGGTAGGCAGCCAGGTTCTGCTGGCGTGTGACCTGCATCCGGCGCTCCAGACGCCGCACGACGGTGCCCCGCTTGTAGTTCCGGAAGTCATTGCCGGTGCGACTTGCGAGGATGGCAATGACGTCGTCGAGTGCCGCATCGGCACGGGCTGCCGCGGCCTCGGTGGGCTCTCTGGCCTGCAAGCCGGCCTCCGCCGCATGCGGCAGCTCGATGGCGCGGGCGTTCTGCCACAGCTCGATCAGCTTCGCCGGTATCTCGGCCGCAGACAGCACGAAGTCGACCCGGCCGGTGGCGATCGCAGCGCGCGGCATGCCTGCGTACTCGGCATCGGTCGGCGCCTGCACCAGCGAAATGCCCCCTTGCGCCTTCACTTCCCCCAGGCCCAGCGCGCCATCGCTGCCCGTGCCGGAAAGGACCACTGCAATGGCACGCTCCCGATGCGCCTGCGCCAGCGTCCGGAAGAACAGGTCGATGGCCACCGGGCGGCCGCGCGGGCGGTCCAGCTTCTCGACGACCAGCTTGCCATCGTCCATCGTCAGGTGGAGGGCGGGGGCGATCACGTAGACGTGATTGATCTCGATCGGGCCGGTCTGCGACACCTGCATCACGGGCATGCGCGTCGCCCGCTGAAGAATGGAGGCCGCATGGCTCTCGTGTTCAGGCGACAGGTGGAGCACGACGACGAACGCCATGCCGGGCTCGTCGGGCATCCGCTCGAACAACTGCAAGGCTGCGGCCATGCCGCCCGCAGAGGCGCCAATTCCGACCACGGGAAATTCAAGGGATGAGCGACGCGTCTCGTCCACCACGTTCCAATCGATGTCGTTCTGCGCCGGCTGCTGATTCATGCAGTCTCCTGTGATCGGGAAATTATGCGCGGCCCCCTTCCCGGCCGTCGTGCGGCATGCCGCCGCGTGGTCAAACCTCCGTCCACATCCTCAGCAGGTTGTGATAGTGCCCCGTCAGCGACACGGTCTCTTCGCAGTCCCCCACGCGGGCGCGCAGCTTCTGGATCGACTGGTCCAGCTCGAACAGCATCTCGCGCCGCCTGTCGTCCCGCACCATGCTCTGCACCCAGAAAAAGGAGCAGACACGGGCGCCGCGGGTCACGGGGTGCACGCGATGCAGGCTGCTGGACGGATAGAGGATGAGGTCGCCGGCGGGGAGCTTGACCTCGTGCGTGCCGTAGGTATCGACCACCTCGAGGTCGCCGCCATCGTAGTCCTCCGGTTCGCACAGGAACAGCGTGCACGATAGATCGGTTCGCAACTGGATGTTGCTGACCGGCACCGAGCGAACGGCGCCGTCGATGTGCAGCCCGTAGTTCTCGCCGCCCTCGTAGCGGTTGAAGAGCGGCGGCACGAAGCGCAAGGGCAAGGCGGCGGAAAAGAAGAGCGGGCTTTTCGCCAACGCGGCAAGGATTGACTGGCCGAGCTCGCGGCCGACTGGCGAGAGCTCCGGCAACTGGCGGTTCTGCTTGACGCGTGCGCCCTGGGGACCCACCGTCTCCCGGCCGTCGACCCACTCCGCGGCAGCCAGCGCGGCGCGGATGTCGCGCACCTGCTCGGGAGTGAGGACGCCAGGAACATGCAACATCATCTGGAGGGCCTCCAAAAAAGGAAAGAACCCGGGCCTTTCAGCCGGGGCTCCGAGTGTCGCACCGCGATTGTGGCGCGGCGGCGCGACGCAGTGCGACGCAGTGCGAAGCAGTGCGGCGTGATGCGGCGTGATGCGGCGATCAGAACCTGAAGTTGGCCGACAGCAATGCCGAGCGCGGCGTTCCGAGCACCAGGCGGTTGCCGGCATTGTTGACGCGCGCCAGGTAGAACTTGTCGGTCAGGTTGTACAGGTTCAGCTGCACCGAGACGTTCTTGTTGACCTCGTAGCCGATCATGGCGTCGAACACGGCATAGCTGGGGATCTCGGGAAAGAACGAGGTCGGCGTAGCGGCCGCGTTGCTGGTCGCGCGCTGTTGCGTTGCAACGTAGCGCGCGCCGCCACCGAGGGTGAGGCCGTTCCGGAACCTGTAGCTGGTCCACAGCGTCGCCGTGAGCTTGGGCGAGTAGCGGACCTGCGCTCCCTGCTGAGTGGTGCTGGTGCGAGAGCCTTCGAGGATCTTGGTGTCGATGTGGGCGAGGCCGGCGATCAACTGCCAGGCCGGGGTGATCTGGCCCACCGCGCTCAGCTCGACGCCCTGGACGCGGGTCTTGCCGTACTGCTCGAAGTTGCCGAAGCTATCGGCCTGGACCTGCTCGTTTTCGTTCGTGGTGCGGAAGAGCGCGCCCGCCAGTGCCAGGCGGCCGTCCAGCACATCCCACTTGGTGCCGATCTCCGCGGTCTTGGACTTCTGCGGATCGAGGTTCAGGTTGTTGATGTTGGCAGTGGCCGTGGTCTGGAAGGCGAAGTTGCCGCCCGGCGGCTGCGCGCCGGTGGCATAGGCGGCATAGAGGCTGCCGTTGGGCGCCGGCTTGTAGACGAGGCCGATCTTGCCGGTGAGGAGGTTGTCCGACTTCTCCTGCGTCGTCGCAGCCTGCGCGCCACCCACGGTGGCCGGCGCGGCGAGGCTGAAGTAGTTGGTGCGGTAGTGCTCGAAGCGCAGGCCGCCGGTGAGCAGCCATTGCTCGTTGAACTTCATGGTGTCGAACACGTAGGCCGCGGCGGTGGAGGTCTTGCCCTCCACCGAGGCACCGCTCGGCAGCACCGGCACGAACGGGCGGTAGATGTTCGGCAGGTACATGCTGTTGTAGGCCTGGTAGGTGCCGCTCACCAGCTGGCCGTTGGTCCGATCGATACGGGCGGCCATCGTGCCGTTGTCCTGCTCTTCGCGCGTGAGCTCGATGCCGGCGTTGAGGGTGTGCTTGACGGACCCGGTCGCCAGCTCGGCGCTGAGGTTGGTCTGGTTGGTGAGGATTTCGTTCCTCTGGAGCTTGCCCTGCGGCAGCACGCGGGTGGACCAGGTCAGCGGGTTGAGGATGTCGGGCGTGAGCGGACCGCTGCTGAAGACGCCGGTGAGCACGAGGTCCTGGTCGGTCTTGCCCCAGCGCGTGAGGTTGCGCAGCCTGAGGCCGTTGCCGAAGTCATGGTCGATGCGCGCTGTGAACATGTCGGCCTTGACGTTGTCGTGGTCCGACAAGTAGCCGTAGTAGTTGCGCGTGTCGACTTGCGGCCCGTTGCCGCCCCGCGCCGAGAGCTGCGAGAGATAGAAGCCGTCGAGGCCGATGGTCGGCAGGCCGCCGTCGGGGCGGTTCTTCTGGTCGACGTGCTGGTACTGCAGGACCACGCGCGTGGGTGTGTTCAGGCCGAAGGCGATGGAAGGCGCGACGGCCCAGCCCTTGTTCTCCACGTCGTCGCGGCCGACGACGCCGCTGTCCTGCTTCATGACGTTCAGGCGGAAGGCCATGGAGCCGGACTCGTTGAGCACGCGGTTGAAGTCGCCCGTGACGCGCTTGTAGTCGCCGCTGCCGATGCCGACGCTGCCGGTGAAGAAGTTCTCGGCCAGCGGCACCTTGCTGACGAGGTTGATGTAGCCGGTGGGCGCGGTCCGGCCGATGTCGGCGCTGGCCGGGCCCTTGACGACTTCTACCGACTCCACGTTGAACATGTCGCGGGTCACGGTGCCGATGTCGCGCGCGCCGTCGATGAAGACACTGCCGGAGGTGTCGAAGCCGCGCAGAAAGACGGCATCGCCCGTGCTCGTGTTGCCGTTCTCGCCCATCTGGAAGGTGACGCCGGGCGTATTGCGCAACGCCTCCGTCAAGGTCGTGGCGCCCTGCTCCTGCAGGACTTCCTTCTTGATCACGGTCACGGTTTGCGGCGTGTCGACCAATGGCTCGCTGAACTTGGGCGATGAAACGCGCTCGGCCTTGAAGCCGTCGGCGGTCGCTTCGACCTTCACCTCGCGCAGGGTGGAAGCCGAGGCGCCGCCCGCGGTCTGCGCGGCGGCAGGCAAGGCAAACGCCATCAATGTGGCCGCTGCGGCAGCAGCCGTGCCGAAGGGGGGAACGCCGCGCGCGACTGCGTGCTTGCGGCTCTTGATATACGCCATGAAAGGATCCTCCAGGATTGAAATTGCGTGACAACTTCACTGGCGGGTCCGTGCAGCGCATCCGGGCGATGCGGGGGATTGGCTGGCTAAGTTCATTCGCCGAGATGTACCGGCGAGCGATGCAAATGATAACGACTCTCAACAACAAGGTTCGCGAATCTTCACATCCTCGGCAAATTTCCTCGCGGACGTGGCCAGGCCGCAACGTCGGCGCGCCTTGGCCAGGGGCTCAGTAGACGTCGCGCCGGTAGCGCCCGGCCGCGGCCATCTGGTGCAGGCGGTCACGGCCGATGATCTGGCGCAGCGCGGTGTCCACACCGGAAGCCATGCCCTGCAGGCTGCCGCACACATAGAGCGCTGCGCCGCGCTCGACCCAGGCGCGCACCTCCTCCGCGGCGTGGAAGAGACGGTGCTGCACATAGCGCCGCTCGCCGTGAAGCGACTCCTCGTCGCGCGAGAACACCATGTCGAGTCGGGCGAGTGCACCGGCGGCCAGCCAGCCTTCGAGTTCGTCGCGGTACAGGAAGTCGTGCCGCGCACTGCGTTCGCCGAACACCAGCCAGCTGTCGTGCACGCCGTGGGCGATGCGCGCGCGCAGGTGGCCGCGCAGGCCTGCGAGGCCGGTGCCGTTGCCGATCAGGATGAGCGGTCGATCCGCATTGCCGTTCAGGCGGAAGTTGTTGTGCTGGCGCAGGCGCAGCGCCATGGCACCGCCCGGCGCCAGCGCGGCAGTGAGCAGGCCGGACGCGGCGCCGAGCGTGCCGTCGGGGTGCCGCTCCTGGCGAACCAGCAGCTGCAGTTCGCCGTCAGCCGGGATCGAGGCGATCGAATAGTCGCGCGGGCGTTGCGGGTCGGAGGCGAGCTGGATCTGCGCCAGGTCGCCAGAGGCCCAGTGCGGGAGCGCGCCGCTCGCCGGGGCAAAGGCGAGATGGAAGACCGGTGCGCCGGCGCTGCCCGCATTGAGCTGCCTGCGCGCCACCAGACGCCATGGCTGGAAGTCATCGTCGGCAGGCGTGTCGCTCTCGTTGCCGACGCCCCCACCGTCGCCCTCCCCCTGCCACTGTTCGCGCCAGCGGGCCAGCGCGGTGTCGTCGCCGTTGTCGACGTCGATGCGCTCGAACGCCGGCACGGCGCCACTGTCGCGCAGCCACGCATCGAGGCGGCGCCCGAAGCCGCAGAAATGCGCGTACTGGCGGTCGCCCAGTGCGAGCAGCGCGTAGCGCAGGCTCGACAACTCCGCGCGCGCTTCCATGATCCGCTCGACGAAGGCGCTGGCGCCATCGGGCGCATCGCCTTCGCCGTAGGTGCTGGCCACGAACAGCGCGCGTGGGGCCGCCTGGAGGGTCGCGAGGTCTAGCTCGTTGAGCGACATCACGCGCACGGCCGCACCCTGGGCATGCAGCCAGCGCGCGGTCTGCCAGGCGATGGACTCGGCCTGGCCCGTCTGCGTGGCGTGCAGCAACAGCATCGGTTCGCCGGCGGCAGCGAGGGAAGCGGCGTCTTGCAGCAGCGCCTGGGCACGCCGGCGCTCGCGCTGCCAGATCGCGGCACACAGGCCACCGTAAGCGAGGACCGATGCCGCCGCCGCGAGCTGACGCCAACCGTCGTCCATCAGTCCCGGCGTTCCTTCCAGGCAGTGCTGGGGCGCCACTCGAGCGCCTCGGCGGCGCGGACGCTGAACAGCGCGGCGATGCCGTGGGCATCGGCAAAGCACAGGCCTTCGTCCGGCCCGAGCACGGTAAGCACCGTGGCCAGCGCGTCGGCCTGCATGCACTGCGCGTGCAGCACGGTGACGCCGGCCACGGCGGGACCCACGGGCCGGCCGGTGCGCGGATCGATGCTGTGCGACCAGCGCCGGCCCGCATGCTCGCGCACCTGCCAACGGTCGCCGGAGGTGGCGACTGCCATGTCGGCCAGCGGCACGCGCAGGGCCGGACCGTCGCCCGCATCGACCTGCACCTGCCACGGCAGGCCACCGGGGCGGCGCCCCGCACCGCGCAGCTCGCCGCCAACCTCGAACAACAGATCGCGCAAGCCGAGCGCGCAAAGGGCCTCGACGCCATGGTCGACCGCGAAGCCCTTGGCGATGCCCGAGAGGTCGAGTACCACACCGCCGGGCTGCAGCACGCTGGCATCGGCCAGTTCGAAGCACAGGCGCTGCCAGCCCACGCGGGCGGCGGCATCGGCCAGCGCGTGGGCATCGGGCGCAGCGGCGGCGGCCTGGGGACCGAAGCCCCAGCAGGCCACGAGCGGCGCGACGGTCGGGTCGAGCGCGCCGCCGCTGGCATGCGCCCAGTCGAGCGCGCAGGCCAGCACGCTGGCGAACTCGCGGGGCAGGCGATGTCGCGAACCAGGCGGTGCGCGGTTGAAGCGGCTGATGACCGAGTCGGGCTCCCAATGGCTCATCTGTGCCACGACACGGTCGAGCGCATCCTCGACGGCTGCGCGCACCTGCGACAGCGCGAGCATGCGTGGGTTGTCGAAGCGCAGCGACCAGGTGGTGCCCATGGTGCGCCCTTCGAGGCGCTGCAGGCTGGACGGGTCGGCGCGGCGCGGCAGCGCAGCGGCGGCATAGCCATCGGCCAGACGGCGCGCAAAGGAAGGAGCCGCTTCACTCGCGGCGGCGGGGGCGGCGTTCAAGGGGCGTGCGATTTGAGATCACCTTCGCCTGCGGCTGCGGTGCTATTCCCCTTCGGAGCGGCGGTGCGGCTCATGGTGCCACTTCGAGCGTGGCCGCGTAGCTCAGCCGGCGCTCCTTGGCCTGGGGCACGGTCGTCTTGTTGTCGCGCGTGGAGGCATCGAGCCAGAACATCCCGGCGCTGGGCCATGTCACGCTGAACTGGCCCTTGTCGTCGGTCTTGAGCTTGACTTCGCTCAGCTTGTCGCGGTACTGCGTGTTGCCGGCGGTCACGGTGACTTCGAGGTCCTTGGCGGGTTGGCCGTCGATGCGCAGCACGAAGGTCGACTTCTCGCCCTTGACCAGATCGGTCGGGCTGCCCGTGCTCACGAGTTCCAGGCCCTGGCCGATCGGCTTGAGCGCACTGGGCTTGCCGACGGTGACGAAAGTTTCGATGCGCCCTGCCGACTGGGTGATGCTCACGTCGGCCGCATCGGCCGGGATCTCCTTGCCGATCGTCTCGGGCGTGCCGCGCGCGCGCTTGCCCTGGCCGGTGGCCTTGTCCTTCCAGTTCGCGAAGACGCCGTTGTTCAGCACGGCGATGCGGTAGGTGCCCGCCTGCGCCACGGGCACGTCGAACACGCTGCGGTACTTGAGCCTGGCTTCGTTCTCGGGCTTGATCAGGCTGCCGTCGGGCGCGACGATCTGCAGGCCGTCCAGCCGCAGCGGTGCATGGTTGGCGACGAACAGGTCGTTCGACACCGCCGCATCGACGGTGATGGTGTCGCCCTTCGACAGCACGGTGGTGGATGGCAGGAGCCAGGCGTTGTGAGCCACGGCAGGGACGGTGCACGACAATGCAAAAGCGAGGGCGGCGAGGCGCAGGGCGGGCTGGATCATGAGGACTCCTCTCGTTGAAGAAAAACGGCCGGGTACGTTGTTGCGGGTCACTACGGCTTGAGCTCGAGCCGGACCTCTCCGAGCTCTTCCTTGCCGGCGGCGACCGGCTGCGCCGCACTCGAGGGCGGCCACTGGAACGGGATGCTCACCACTTCGCGGCCACCGACTTCGCGGGCCGCCTCGACGACCAGCCTGTAGGCGCCCGGCGCAAGCTTTGGAAGCGCGCCGGTACCTTCCACGAAGCTCAGCTGGTGCTTGCCCGCCGGCCTGGTGGCGCTGGTCACGCCATCGACCGGCACCGCCAGCTCGCGGCCGCCGCGGCGCCACCACTGGCGCAGGTCCTTGAGCCATTTGGTGCCTTCGCCCTCGGGGTTGTTGGTCTTGGTGCGCACGTCGTACCAGACCGCCAGCGTGGTCGCCAGCGTGTTGTCGGGGCGCTCGATCCACGCCGATACGTAGGGCCGGTGGTATTCCGCGGCATTGAGGCGCGGCACCTCGATGCTGACTGCCAGGCCCGCCGCCCATGCGGGCGCCCCGAACAACGCGGACATGGCAACGGGCGCGAGTGAATAGCGGATATGCACGAAAGGACCTTTCTTCGTCCGGTTTGGATCAATGAACAAGCAGTAGCGCGAGGAGGAAAGGCACCAGCAGCCCCATCGCGACCATCGGCCACGTGAAGGGCCGGTTGCCCGCATGCATCTTGAGGATGAGCAGCCCGGTGACGGAGAACAGCAGCGCCGCCGCCGCGAAGATGTCGATGAACCAGCTCCAGGCTGCACCGGTGTTGCGCCCCTTGTGCAGGTCGTTCAGATAGGAGATCCAGCCGCGGTCGGTCAGCTCGTACTCGGCCTCGCCGTCTTCCAGACCGATGCGCAGCCACGCGTCGCCGCCTGGTCGCGGCAGCGAGAGATAGATCTCGTCCTGCGACCACTCCGCTTCCTTGCCGGCCGTAGCGACGCCCCACTGCGCCTGCACCCAGCGTTGCAGTTCGGCAGGCAGCTCGGCCTTGCCCTTCGCGGTCTTCACGATGTTCGGAAACAGGCCGGCCAACTGCCCGCGCAGCGCAGGGTCGACGGAGGCGGCCTTGTGCGTCACCGCAGGCCGCGCCTCGATCTGCGAAGCATGGTTGAGGGTGATGCCGGTGATGCTGAACAGCAGCATGCCGACGAGGCACAGCGCCGAACTGACCCAGTGCCACTCGTGCAGGGTCTTGAGCCAGTAGGAACGGCGTCGAGAGGAAGTAGCGGCGGTGGTGGTAGTGACGGAAGCGCTCATCGAAGCCCCATTGTATCCACACAAATGAGAATCAATGTCATTTGGATGTGCCGGTGGACGCCGCGCCCGGTTGGCTCCCTTGCGGGCTTCACCAGCTTGATGCGGAATTAGGGACTCTCTAATTCTTTCAACTTAATTTGAATGCCGGTGATTTCCGACGGCGCAAAAAAACGCCCGAATGTACCCTAAATAGTTATTAAGCCGAACTACTTCATTGTTGTGAATAGCCCGATGACGCGGCGAAAGACGTGAAATTTTGCCGGTCGACGGGCATTTGTCCTACACAGTCGCGAGCGGTTGGCTGACAATCGACTCATCGGACAACCATTGACACAAACAAAGGCAACAACATGAGAAATTCTCTCCCGACCCATTGCAGTTGACGAGCTTAGTCAATGCAGATGACTTAAGTACTCAATAAAACCGGCGAGCAAGTCGGTTGCGGCGGGCCCAGGCCCACTCCGGCAGAGGTCGAGCACCGACGACGTGCCACATCCCTCCAGCCCAGGCGGCAATTAGCCGCTTCCTTTTTTTATTCAGCAATTCTTTTGCGCCTTTTAAAGGCGCAGGGAATTCTTTTGTCTCGATTTTCAAATTGACCAGGAGATTCGGCGTGAACAGAATCGACAAACGCATGCTTCTGCTTGTTGTTGCAGCAGGTGCACTCGCGGGTTGCGGGGGCGGCGGAAGCGGCTCAGGCGGCAGCTTCGCTCTCCCCCAGGGCACGGATGGGGCGACCGGTACGCCGGTGCCGTCGGCCGCGTCGGCCACCGACCCGACGCCTGCACTGGCGGCCGCACCCGCCGCAGGCAAGGAGACGGCACTCAGCAAGCTTGGCTCGAGCTGGGTCAAGGTCGCCGAGGAAGGCCAGACATTCCGCCTGTCGGCATCGACGGTCGTGCAGTACGGCGCGGACTCGGGCTGGACGACCAAGGAACTCTCCGGCACCGTGACCTGCGACAACGCCGCCTTCGGCCGCGATCCATTGGAGTACGTGGCCAAGGCGTGCTATGTGCAGCCCGCGCCGGCCGCGGGAACCGTGCTCGCCCAGGAAGGTGGCTCGTTCACCGTGCCTGCCCCTACGCTGGTGAAGTACGGTGCGGACTCGCGATGGATCACCAGAACCGTCACCGGGACGGCCGCATGCACGAACACCTTCTTTGGTGACGATCCCGCATTCATGACGGCGAAATCATGCGTGTCGGCCGGTCCTGCGCCTGAGCTCGACCTCCCCAGCAAACCCGCACCCGCTCCGCTTCCGGCAGCCCCTGCCCCGGCCCCTGCCCCGGCCCCGGCTCCAGCTCCCGCACCGCCGGCTCCTCCGGCGCCCACGCCCATCGCCGGCGACGTGGTGGACAGCTCGGGCGCCATCGTGACAAGCGCCTATGTCAACCTCGCCTACAAGCTCGGTCAGGCCGAGGGCGTGGCGTACCGGTTCGGGCCGGCGGCGACCCGCACCGGCGTCAATACGCTTCCCCTGCGGGGCGACGTGGGCGCAATCAACCACAGCGTCGGCAATGAGCTCTTCTACCAGCTGGGTGCCGAAAACAATTCAGCGAGCAACCTGTACGTGAGCATCCATGCTGCAGCGATCGGCACGCCCGCCAGCGGAAGCTCGTTGTCGAGCTCGTTGGCGTGGTTTCAGTCGCAGGCGACCGACCGCGTCACGTTCATGCAGCGGCCGCAGATGCTGTGGCAAGACAAGCGCATGCTGCCCAGCGCGATCGACAGCTACTACGCCGCGGGCGTGCTGTCCCCGAACGACCCGGCAGACCTGCCCATCGTCGAAGACCGCGGCGAGAACGCGGCCGACAGCCCCTCGACACGCCTGTCGCTGATCGCGACGCAGGGCAGCCCGACGAAGCCGGCAACGATCTTCACCGTGGGCACGTACACCGCGCAGAACCGCGCCAGCGTCAAGCTGGCCCTCGGCAAGGTGCCGACGGCCATCTCCGTCACCGGCGGCGGCGAGTTCGCCCTGGTCACGGTGTGGGACACGATCAACCACAAGGGCCAGGTCGCGGTCGTCTCGCTCGGCGGCAGCTGCCAGGGCTGCACGCTGAACGGTCCGAAGTACGACTGGTGGCACGACTGGATGGACATGGTCCACCCCGGCTTCTTCAACCAGGGCAACTACATCTTCATGAAGGTGCTCGGCTACGTCGACCTGCCTGCGAACATGAAGGCGCCGACCTCGATCAAGGTGACGACCGGCATGCACCCGTATGCGGCGGTCGTGTACACCAGTGGCGGCGGCTTGTCGGGCATGGCGAAGGAAGCCTCCCCGATGGCCAGCAACCGGTCGAAGCTGCTGCCGGGCGGCGACTACTACGAGCGATACGCCAAGGGCGGCATCGCAGTCGTGGCGTCCAAGTCGGAAAAGACCGTGGCCTTCGTGGATCTCGGGCCGCTGTTCAAGTACACGAACGACATGTACCTCGGCAGCGCCGCGAGCAACCTGGAAACGCAGAACGTCGGGCTCGCCGCCAACCAGTGGCCCTACCTGCTGGCCGATCGTCCGCAGGCGGCCCCGACCGTCGTCAAGACGATCACGCTGGCCGACAGGCCCACCAGCGTCCTGACGACCTCGACCTACAACTACTGGAGCAAGGACGACCGCCGCCGCATGGCGCCGCCGAACGACATGTACTGGGAGCCGAACCCGCACCACGCACGCGCCTGGGTCGCCACCGAGAACGGCAAGGTGTACATGTACTCGCTGGGCGGCTATGTGCAGGGCCCGAAGCCGGCGGCCGGAAGCTCCGCCGAGATCGCGCAGGTCGGCGTCGTGACGGGCCTGGGCAGCAACGTCACGCACCTGGCCGCGGCCAAGGACTATCCGGGCCAGGCCGACACCATCAACACCATGCTGATCTTCACCGACCGCGCCAATCGCAAGTGGGGCTGGATGAAGTTCGCCGATGACGGCAACAGCGGCACCATCCTGCGCACGATGGAGGACTCGCGGGTCGACCCGATCATGGTGACGATGTCCGACAACTACTCCACGCAAGGCAACATCGTCAGCGTGGCGAACTACAGCGGCCAGAGCATCGACAACTACCGCTTCGGCGACCTGATCTACCCCGACAACAACTTCTGTTCGAGGGCGGGTGTCTGCCCCACGCTGGCATCCGAGGGCGAGTACGCGGGCAAGCTGGCGCTGCCGTTCAAGCCGTTCGCAGTGCACGCGTCGAACGTGCCGTAGGCGCGCTGCGAACTTGCAGTGTTCTGCCGCGTCATCGCGGCAGCACGCCCCCGCTTCGGCGGGGGCTTTTTTTCTGGTGCTTCCACTGCACGAGCAGCCCGCGCTTTTGGAGTAGCCTCTCTGCTCATCAGAACAAAGGAGACCTTTCATGGCTGCCCCCCTCTCTCCGGCAGAAGAAGCACTGCGCGATGCCGCCCGCGAATACCACCGCTCCCCCGTCAAGGGCAAGATCTCGATTTCCCCGACGAAGCCGCTGCTGAACCAGCGCGACCTGTCGCTGGCCTACTCTCCCGGCGTGGCCTATCCCTGCCTCGACATCGAGGCCGACCCCTCCAAGGCCGCCGAGTACACCTCGCGCGGCAACCTGGTGGGCGTGGTGACCAACGGCACCGCGGTGCTGGGCCTCGGCAACATCGGCCCGCTGGCCGCCAAGCCGGTGATGGAAGGCAAGGGGTGCCTCTTCAAGAAGTTCGCCGGCATCGACGTGTTCGACATCGAGCTCGCTGAATCCGATCCCGACAAGCTGGTCGAGATCATCGCCGCGCTGGAGCCCACGCTGGGCGGCATCAACCTCGAGGACATCAAGGCTCCCGAGTGCTTCTACATCGAGCGCAAGCTGCGCGAGCGCATGAACATCCCGGTGTTCCATGACGACCAGCACGGCACCGCCATCATCTCCGCCGCGGCGCTGATCAACGGGCTGGAACTGGTCGGCAAGAAGATCGAGGAAGTGAAGATTGCCGTCTCCGGCGCCGGCGCCGCCGCCATCGCCTGCCTCGACGTCATGGTGGGCATGGGCGCCAAGCCGGCCAACATCTTCGCGGTCGATTCCAAGGGACTGATCTACATCGGCCGCCCCGGCGGCTTCGACGATTCGAAGTCGCGCTATGCCCAGGCGGACACCGGCGCGCGCACGCTGGCCGACGTGATGAAGAAGGCCGACGTGTTCCTCGGCTGCTCCGCGCCCGGCGTGGTCTCGCAGGACATGGTCAAGAGCATGGCCGACCAGCCCATCATCCTGGCGCTGGCCAATCCCGAGCCCGAGATCCGGCCCGAACTGGCCAAGGAAGTGCGGCCCGACTGCATCATCGCCACCGGCCGCTCGGACTACCCGAACCAGGTCAACAACGTGCTGTGCTTCCCCTACATCTTCCGCGGCGCGCTGGACTGCGGCGCGAGCAAGATCACCGAGGAAATGAAGCTCGCCTGCGTGCGCGAGATCGCCGAGCTGACCAAGGCCGACATCAGCGAAGAGGTGGCCACCGCCTACCAGGGCCAGGAGCTGGCCTTCGGCCCCGACTACATCATTCCCAAGCCCTTCGACTCGCGCCTGATCCTGCGCATCGCACCCGCGGTGGCCAAGGCCGCTCAGGACTCCGGCGTGGCCGCGCGCCCCATCGAGGACCTGGACGCCTACCGCCAGAACCTGGCGCGCTTCGTCTACCAGACCGGCATGTTCATGCGGCCGGTGTTCAGCGCCGCCAAGCTGGCGAGCGCCAAGCGCGTGGCCTACTGCGAAGGCGAGGACGACCGGGTGCTGCGTGCCGCGCAGCTTGCGGTGGACGAAGGCCTGGCCAAGCCGATCCTGATCGGCCGGCCGGCCGTGATCGAGAGCCGCATCAAGAAGGCCGGGCTGCGCATCCGGCTCGGCACGGATGTCGACGTGGTCGACCCCGAGGACGACCCGCGCTTTCGCACCTACTGGGAGGCCTACCACAAGGTCATGGGCCGCCGCGGCATCACGCCCGAGGCAGCGAAGGCGATGGTGCGGCGCTCCAACACCACCATCGGTTCGCTCATGGTCCAGCTGGGCGACGCCGACGCGATGCTCTGCGGCCTGGTCGGGCGCTTCGACAGCCACCTGAAGATCCTCAACCAGGTGCTCGGCCTGAAGCAGGGCGCCCCTGGCTTCGCCACGCTCAACGCGATCATGCTGGAGAAGTACACCCTCTTCATCGCCGACACCAACGTGCACGAGGACCCGGACGCCCAGACGCTGGCCGAGATCGCACTGATGTCAGCCGAGGAGGTGCGCCGCTTCGGCCTGCCGCCCAAGGTGGCCTTTCTTTCGCATTCGAACTTCGGCTCGTCCGAGCGCAGTTCGGCGCGCAAGATGCGGCTGGCGCGCGACCTGTTCGCGAAGATGGCCCCCGACGTCGAATGCGACGGCGAGATGCACGGCGATGCTGCGCTGTCCGAGACCGTGCGCCACAATGCCCTGCCCGAGACCACGCTCAGCGGCTCGGCCAACCTGCTGATCTGCCCCAACCTCGACGCCGCGAACATCCTCTTCAACGTGCTGAAGATGACGGGCGGCAACGGCGTGACGGTCGGGCCGATCCTCATGGGCGCGAGCGGCTCGGCGCACATCCTCACGCCTTCGGCCACCGTGCGCCGGGTGCTCAACATGACAGCGTTGGCCGTGGCCAACGCGAGCTCCGCCAAGTAAGCCGCGCACCACCATGAACGCCCTGCCGCGGTGCAAGCGGCAGTGCGTTTTTCATTGGGAACGAGGGACGCACATGCACTCCCTTGGCTCGGGCGGAAGGGTTCGCACCAAGTGCGTGCCGGCACCGAATTTGCTTGAATGCCGGCACTCATCTTTCACGGGTCCTGCATGAACAAGCGCCAACTCCTCCACTCCTTTCTTGCCGCCTCGGCGCTCAGCTTCGGCCTCGTCAACGTTCACGCCCAGGCGCCCACGCCCATCAAGTTCCAGCTCGACTGGCGCTTCGAGGGGCCGGCTGCGCTGTTCCTGCATCCGGCCGCCAAGGGCTACTTCAAGGACGCCGGACTCGATGTCGCCATCGACGCGGGCAACGGCTCGGGCGGTACCGTCACACGCGTCGCGTCCGGCGCCTACGAGATGGGCTTCGCCGACCTTGCGGCGCTGATGGAGTTCCACGCCAACAACCCCGACAGCCCGAACAAGCCGGTCGCGGTGATGATGGTCTACAACAACACGCCGGCCTCGGTGATGACGATGAAGAAGAGCGGCATCACCAAGCCCGCAGACCTCGCGGGCAAGAAACTCGGCGCCCCGGTCTTCGACGCCGGCCGCCGCGCCTTCCCGATCTTCGCGAAGGCCAACAACATCGGCGCCGTGAACTGGACCGCGATGGACCCGACGCTGCGCGAGACCATGCTGATCCGCGGCGACATCGACGCCATCACCGGCTTCACCTTCACCTCGCTGCTCAACCTGGAGGCGCGCGGCGCCAAGACAGCCGACATCGTGGTGCTGCCCTACCCCGACTACGGCGTGAAGCTCTATGGCAACGTGATCATTGCCTCGCCCAAGCTGATCAAGGAGAACCCGGCCGCGGTCAAGGCCTTCCTGTCGGCCTTCGCCAAGGGCGCGAAGGAGGTGATCGCCAATCCGGCCGTGGCCATCGAGTCCGTCAAGAAGCGCGACGGCATCATCGACAGCGCGCTGGAAACGCGGCGCCTCAAGTTGGCCATCGACACCGTGATCAACAGCCCCGATGCGCGCGCAGAAGGCTTCGGGGTGGTCAACGCAGGCCGCCTTTCGCTGATGGCCTCGCAAGTGTCGGACGCCTTCAACACCAAGACGCGCGTGAGCCCGGACGCGGTATGGACGGCCGCACTGCTCCCGCCCGCGGCCGAGCTCAACAGCATCCTCAAGAAGTGATGGCGGTCGCGGAGACCTCACCCTTCGTCGACTTCCAGGACGTCTGGCTCGCCTACAACGAGGAACTGCTGCGCGCCAACCACTTCGCGGTCGAGGCCATCGACCTGCAGGTCAGGCGCGGCGAGTTCATCGCCATCGTGGGGCCCTCGGGCTGCGGCAAGTCCACGTTCATGAAGCTCACCACGGGGTTGAAGATGCCCTCGATGGGCAAGATCCGCATCGACGGCCAGCCGGTGACCGGCCCCGTCAAGATCTCGGGCATGGCCTTCCAGGCGCCCTCGCTGCTGCCCTGGCGCACGACAGTGGACAACGTGCTGCTCCCGCTGGAGATCGTCGAGCCTTACCGCTCGAGCTTCAAGGCGAAGCGCAAGGAATACGAGGAACGTGCCCGGCGCCTGCTGCAGAAGGTCGGCCTGGGCGGCTACGAGGACAAGTTCCCCTGGCAGCTCTCGGGCGGCATGCAGCAGCGCGCCAGCATTTGCCGCGCGCTGATCCACGAGCCCAAGATGCTGCTGCTCGACGAGCCCTTCGGCGCGCTCGATGCCTTCACGCGCGAGGAGCTGTGGTGCATCTTGCGCGACCTCTGGACCGAGCAGCGCTTCAACGTGATTCTGGTCACGCACGACCTGCGCGAGTCGGTATTCCTGGCCGACACGGTCTACGTGATGAGCAAGAGTCCGGGCCGCTTCGTGGTCAGGCGCGAGATCGCGCTGCCGCGTCCGCGCGAGCTCGAGCTCACCTACACCAAGGAATTCACCGACATCGTGCTGGAGCTGCGCGGGCACATCGGCGCGATCCGCGGGGGCGGGGCTGAAGGCATGAGCCGCGGGGCCGCTCCCAAGGCGAATACCGAAGCCGAAGGCGAAGGCACTCCATGAACAACAAGCAACTCGAACGCTGGTCACCCTGGCTGCTGCTGGTGGGGGTGATCGTTCTGTGGCAGATCGTCTGCTCGGCCTTTGGCGTCTCGGAGTTCATCTTTCCGAGCCCTTGGCGCATCTGGACGCAGTTCTGGGAGTTCAAGGCCATCATCGGGGCCCATGCCTGGCGCACCTTCTGGGTCACGATGGCGGGCTTCGGGCTGGCGATCGTGGTGGGCGTGCTGCTGGGCTTCGTGATCGGAAGCTCGCGGCTGGCTTATGCCGCGATGTACCCGCTGATGACGGCCTTCAACGCACTGCCCAAGGCAGCCTTCGTGCCGATCCTGGTGGTGTGGTTCGGCATCGGCGCCGGGCCGGCGATCCTCACCGCCTTCCTGATCAGCTTCTTTCCGATCATGGTCAACATCGCAACGGGGCTGGCGACGCTCGAACCTGAGCTGGAGGACGTGCTGCGCGTGCTGGGCGCCAAGCGCTGGGACGTGCTGGTGAAGATCGGCCTGCCGCGTTCCATGCCCTACTTCTTCGCCTCGCTCAAGGTCGCGATCACGCTGGCGTTCGTGGGCACCACGGTGAGCGAGATGACCGCGGCCAACGAGGGCATCGGCTACCTGCTGATCTCGGCCGGCTCGGCCATGCAGATGGGCCTCGCCTTTGCCGGACTGGTGGTGGTGGGCGCGATGGCGATGCTGATGTACGAGCTCTTCAGCGTGGTCGAGAAGCACACCACGGGCTGGGCGCACCGCGGCTCCCAGAATGAATAGGCGACAGGCCATCGGCACCTTCGCCATGTGCCATGTGCAAGGCGTAAGGCGGAAACTCCTTCTTGCGGTAGTGGCCGCAACGCAGTAGAACCAAATCGTTAATGCGGCTGAAAACCTCCCGCGCACAGCGTGGCGAGGCCTTCTTGCAAAGGGGGCAGACATGTTGGCGGCCGAGTGCGCGTGGACGGTGCTACGTGCCGAGCATGCACGCATGCGTGAGTTGCTGAGCCTGCTCGAACACGAGTTGAAGGGTGGCGACTGGAAGCGCTCGGGTGTTGCAGCCATGCGCATCGTCCGCCTGATCGAACGCTTCCAGGCCTTCGACGAAGCGACACATCGCCCCAAAGGAGTGGCGCTCATGGGGGTGCTGCGCGGAAGGTCTGCCGAGGCGGACGACCTCCTTCACCGTCTCGATCGGCAGCGCGAGCGCTGCGACGCGCTGCTGTCGCAGGCAAAAGCCATGCTGGAACGGGCACACGGCGGCGACGCGCTTGCTGCCCACGCTGTCGAGGACCTGCTGGAGGAGCACCGCGCCTTGTTGCTCGACCATCTCGACCAGGAGGACAACGTGCTCCACTCCCACACCGCCTTGCTCTTGACGCGTGAGGAATGGGCCCTCGTGGTCTCGTCGATGTCCAAGGCGATGCGCGCAAGAAAGGGCTGAGGCTTCGCAGGCGCCTCAACGCAGTGCTTGTTCAGCGCCACGCCATCTCCTATGCTCACTGACCTTGCCACACGGAGATAAGCAAATGATCAAGGTCAGCGTCATGTACCCCAACACCGCCGGCGCCCGGTTCGACCACGACTACTATCGCGACAAGCACATGCCCATGCTCAAGGAGAAGATGGGCGACGCGTGCAAGTCGTACACCATCGACAAGGGACTGGCAGGCGGTGCGCCCGGTGCGCCGGCGCCGTACATCGGCATGTGCCACATCCACTGCGACTCGGTGGAGAGCTTCCAGGCGGCTTTCGGCCCGCACGCGAAGGCGATCCTGGCTGACATCGCGAACTACACGGACCTCCAGCCCGTGATGCAGATCAGCGAAGTGGTGGTGGGCTGAGCTCCTGGTTGCCATCGGCCGCCGGCGGCGGATGCGCTGAGGCGTACCGCTCCAGCAGCACATAGAGCACCAGGCCGCCGCCCAGCGGCACCAGGTAATACAGCGCGCGATAGGCCAGCAGGGCACCCATCAGCGCGCCCTGGCGCACCGAGCCCGAGAGCAACGCCAGGTACACCGCCTCCAGCACCCCGAGGCCGGCCGGGATCGGCGTGACCACGCCGACCACCGAGGCCGCCAGCAGCACCCCCAGCGTGACGGAATAAGGCACCTGGCCGCCCAGCAGCAGGTACATGGCCGAGGCCATCAACGCCCAGTTCGCCGCAGCGACGCCGAGCTGCACCAGCGCCAGCCGCGGCGACGGCAGCTGGACCCGGCGCCCGCGCACCTTCCACTGCCTGCCCTGCATCTTTGCGCAGGCCAGCACATAAGCAACCGCCAGCAACAGCATCAGTAGGCCGAGCGCGCGGAAGGCACCCTCCCCCAATGTGGACTCCGAAGGCAGCTTCACGACACCGGAGGCAAACACGCATCCCGCCACCAGCCCGTAGCCCAGCCAGTTGGTCGCGAGGCTGAGTCCCACGATCTGCGCCACCGTGGTCTCGTCGAGGCCGGCCCGCGCATAGAGCCGCGCGCGCATCGCCACGCCGCCCACCAGCGAGCCCAGGTTGAGATTGAACGCGTAGCTGGTGACGGCAATCGCCCAGCTGCGCCACCGCGGCAGGCCATGCCGCGTGTGATGCCGGCCGATCAGGTCATAGCAGCCGTACAGCGCGTGGCTCGCGGTGCACAGCGCCAGCGCCGCCAGGAGCACCCCGGGCGAGTAGCGCCTGAGCGCCTGCCAGGCCCCGGCCCAGTCGACCTTGTGCGCGTGGGACAGCAGCAGTGCGAGCACCACGAGGCCCAGCACCGGCAAGGCCCAGCGACGGATGCGGCGCCAGATGGGAGTCCCGCTGCCGGGGAGGGTTTGCACGTCGGGAAAGGGCATCGCATCGCTGTCGGACATGCGCACATCGTCCCGGCACGGCAACGCAGCGGCCAGTTGCGCTGGGCGCTTGTTCGCGTAGGTTCAGATGCCGAGGCGGCCTCGCGCGGGCGGACTGCGGATCAGCGCCTGCCGCGGCGTACTGCGGCCCGCAGCACCATGGCGAGCGCAGCACCGCCCGCGGCCGCCATCATCGCGGCCTTGACCGGCTCGTCGGCCACGTAGTGCGCGCCCTGCACCTTGGCTTGCCGGGCACGCTCCGGCAGCGATGTGACTGTCGTGCGCACCTTGTCCCACGTCCGATGCAGCTTCGATGGCGTCTCCATGTGCATCGCGCCATCCCCGAGCGCGGGAGCGGGGCCGATGTCGTTGCCCGCCACGGGCATGGGCAAGTTCTCCGTGCCGGGGTCCGCCTGTTGCGGGCCGGGATGGATGTGAGGCGTGTCGATTTTCATGCTGGGCCCTCTGGAGTACGTCTGAAACGGGGCGCGCGACCTCAGCGGGCCGGCGATGGCGGCGGAGCCGGCACGGGCGTGACGCTCTCGCGGATCACGCCGCCGCCCATCACGCTGCCGCTGCTGCTGGTGGCCGCGCCTTTGACGCGCGCCTCGCAATCAGCGCGATCCCCCGCCGGCTGAAGCAGCTGGCAACGCGCCAGCGCGTTCTGCTCGGCCTGACCGGCCGGGGCAAGGCCACCGCGCTGCGCTTCCTGCTTCGCCGCACCGGCCTCGCGGCGGCAGGCTTCGCGGTCCTGCTGGACGCCGTCGCAGGTGGCGCGCTCACGCTCTGTCTGCGACGCGGCGCCCTGCGCCCGGGCCCAGCCGGCAGGCCCTATGAGGCTTGCCGCGCAGGCCAACGCGGCGAGCGAAGAATGGAGGGCATTTGCACGCATGTGGGGCTCCTTGAAAGAGCCTCTTTCTATCCCCTCGTGTCAGCGGGAGTTGTCGGACGCGGAGAGGTTTGGGGCGAGGCCTCAACGCAAGCCGCGTGCTCGATCGGGATCTGGTGACTCGGGAAACAAGATGGCTCGACCGGAGGGAGCGATCTTGCTACTCAAAGTCTGTAGACTCAAAGCAGGCATGAATTGCACCCTCCTCGACATGGAAAGACGAGGGAAGGCTCAACAACTGCGCGCACCAGGCTCGCAGCTCGCCTGCGGGCCGAACGCGCCACACGTGGGATTTCGCAAGAACAGCTTGCCGACCTTGCAGGCTTGCACCCTACGTACGTCGGATCTGTCGAGCGCGCGGAACGCAATGTGTCGCTCGACAACATCGAGCGGCTGGCCAGGGCCAGGCGCCAAGAGGGAACATCATGACCGTGAAACGCATGGACAACATGGGCATCGTCGTCGAGGACATCGATGCCGCCATCGAGTTCTTTTCCGAACTCGGCCTAGAGCTCATCGGGCGCGCCCCTGTCGAAGGAGACTGGGCAGATGGCGTCACTGGATTGCGCAACATGCGCGTCGAGATTGCCATGATGCGTACGCCGGACGGCCACAGCCGGCTTGAGATATCGAGGTTCCTTGCGCCACCCGTGGTCGCCGATCACCGTCGTACCCCCGTCAATGCCTTGGGGTACCTGCGGATCATGTTCACGGTGGAGGATATCGACGATACGCTCGCCCGTCTCGGGAAGCGCGGCGCGGAACTCGTCGGCAAAGTGGTCCAGTACGAAGACACCTATCGGCTCTGCTACATCCGGGGCCCCGAAGGAATCCTCATCGGGCTCGCTCAAGAACTCGCGCATGACGCCTGACCCGACGAGCTGCTGCCGCGCAGCGGCCCAGTCTTCTTCAGGTTCGCAAGCCGCCGTTGCAGCGGTACCCGAAGCACACCGCGCAACAGGCAGGCGACGAGTAGCACCGCCGCGAAAGCAGTCTTGTGACCACGAGGCCGAAAAGGAGTAGAAGACGAAGTCCCACCAGGACGATCAGATCTGCCAACGACATGATGGGCCGCACTTCAATGCGTGTCAGTCCTCCCGCACCAGCCGGATGCCCACCAGCGTGTAGCGGGTGCCCGGCGCGTTCCAGTTGCGATAGGCCGCACGGGCGTAGAAGGGCCAGGTGTGCCAGGAGCCGCCGCGGCGCACCCGAACCTCGCCCTGGGCGGGGCCTTGCGGGTCGTCGAGCGGCGATTGCGCGTAGTAGTTGTCGCCATGCCAATCGCCCACCCACTCCCATGCATTGCCGTGCATGTCGTAGAGGCCCCACGCGTTCGGCGCAAAGCTGCCGACCGGCGCGGTGAAGGCGTAGCCGTCGCTGCCGTCCAGCGCCATCGATTGCCAGCGCGGCCAGTACCGGGCGCTGCTCGCGTCGAACACGTTGGCCGCGCCCAGCAGCGAGCGCGGGTCTTCGCCGGAGCTGTAGCGGCTGCGGGTGCCGGCGCGGCAGGCGTATTCCCACTCGGCTTCGGTCGGCAGGCGGTAGCGGCGTCCTTCGGTGTTGCTCAGCCAGGCGGCCAGTGCCTGGGCGTCGTTCCAGGTCACGTTGACGACCGGATGGTCATCGCCTTGCGCGAAGCCGGGATCGCGCCACGAGTAGCGGGGATCGCGGCCTTCGAAGGCGTCGCCGCGCCTGGTGGTCGCGGGATCGTAGTCGGCACGCCAGCCGTAGCCGCCAGTCCGGTCAGCCACCGACTCGGGCACGTAGCCCGAGGTTTCGACGAAGCGCCGGAACTGGCCGACCGTGACCTCGTGCTGGCCCATCCAGAAGGCGCGGCTGATGCGCACGCGGTGAACCGGTCCTTCGTCGTCCAGTTGCGCGAATCGACTCGTCGGCAACTGCGGATAGGCGCGAGCCAGGGATTCGGGCGCTTCGTCGCTGCCCATCAGGAACTCGCCGGCCGGCAGTTTCACGAATGGCATGCCCAGGCTGTTGTATTCGACATCGGCAGCGTGGGCGCCGACGAAGACCATGGCCAGCAGCAGGAGACAGCGCTTCATGTGCGGATGCTATGGCATCCGCAGGTGTCGCCCGGCGGGTCCGGTTCGACGCCTTGTCAAACTTGTTCATGGTCGCCTCTCCTCAGTGGCCCATCAAGCGCTCGACGGCATCGGCTTGTCATGCACTCCGAACTTGTCGACCATGGTCGACGTGGCTTCGCTCATCCCGTCGACCTCGACCGTCGTGCCCTCGCGCCGGAACTTCGTGACGACCTTGTCCAACGCATTGACCGCCGTGATGTCCCAGAAGTGCGCACGGCTCACGTCGATGCGGACGGTCTGCAGCACCTCCTTGAAGTCGAAACTTCGGGTGAACGAGTCGGCGGACGCGAAGAACACCTGGCCAACCACCTCGTAGGCGCGGCCCTGGCCTTCGTCGGTGCTCTGGCTGTCGACCCGCAGCACGCGACCGACCTTCTGCGCAAAGAAGATGCCGCTCAGCAGCACGCCTACGAAGACGCCCTTGGCCAGGTCATGCGTGGCCACCACGACGGCGACCGTCGCCAGCATCACGACGCTCGAACTCGGCGGGTGGCTGCGCAGGTTCTTGATCGACTCCCAACTGAAGGTGCCGATGGAGACCATCACCATCACCGCCACGAGCGCAGCCATGGGAATCTGCTTGACCCACTGCCCCAGGAACACCACCAGCACCAGCAGGAACATGCCAGCAACCAGTGTGGACAGCCGGCCTCGTCCACCTGATTTCACGTTGATGACCGACTGCCCGATCATGGCGCAACCGGCCATCCCGCCCAGCAGGCTCGACGCGATGTTGGCGACCCCTTGGCCCATGCATTCGCGGTTCTTGTTGCTGTCGGTGTCGGTGAGATCGTCGACGATGGCTGCAGTCATCATCGACTCCAGCAGGCCGACGACTGCCATGGTCAGCGCGTACGGGAAGATGATGCGCAGGGTCTCGAAGGTGAGTGGGATGTCCGGCAGCAGGAAGACGGGCAGGCTGTCTGGCAGCTGGCCCATGTCCCCGACGGTGCGAACGTTCAGCCCCATGGCCATCGAAACCCCTGTCAGCACGACGATGCAGACCAGTGGCGAGGGCACGGCTTTCGTGAGCAGCGGGAAGAGGTAGATGATGCCCAACCCGACCGCGACCATCGCATACACCGTCCATGGGACATGGGTCAGTTCCGGCAGCTGCGCCATGAAGATGAGGATGGCGAGCGCATTGACGAACCCGGTCACGACCGAGCGGGAGACAAACCGCATCAGCGATCCGAGCTTCAGCAGCCCGGCACCGATCTGCAGCACTCCGGTGAGCGCGGATGCCGCCAGCAGGTACTGCAGGCCATGGTCCTTGACCAGTGTGACCATGACCAGCGCCATGGCACCTGTGGCCGCTGAAATCATGCCCTGACGACCGCCAGCGAAGGCGATGACCACGGCGATGCAGAACGAAGCGTAGAGGCCGACCTTGGGGTCGACGCCAGCGATGATGGAAAAGGCGATGGCCTCAGGAATGAGGGCGAGGGCCACGACTGTCCCGGCCAGAAGGTCGCCACGGATGTTGGAAAGCCAGTCCTGGCGGAGGTTTTGGAAGTTCATGCGTGAGATTTGCCGCGCGGCAAAGGCGGCCCTGAAGCAACGCTCGGCTGAGCGTGGATGCGGATGTACTGAGAAGGCGACCTGGAGGCCGCGGCTGCTTACCTCAAGAGACGGAGGAGGTCCGCTAAGGAGGCGTGACCGAGCAGAAGTAGCCGAGCGGCAGCGTGCTCACGGGCGAGAGTGCCGGTTTGCGGTAGGTGTGAAGACCTGAATGCTGCATCTTCCTCATTGTAGTCAGGCCCATGGATCCGCAACTACAGGAACAAGAACGCCGCAGCTGCAACGACGGTCGGCCCCAGGGCGCCAAGCAGCAAGCCGCCCGCGCCAATCGTCTCGTCGGCAAAGCCTCGCTTCAGCAGCGCCACCCCCGCAGGATTGGGCGCGTTGGCAATCACGGTCAGACCGCCTCCAGCCACCGCGCCGGCCACCAGCATGTACTTCGACGGGTCGGAGATGCCGACAATCAGCGAACCGAGGTAAGTCAATGCCGCGTTGTCCGTGATGGCGGTAAGACCGATAGCACCGAGGAACAGGGCGATGGGCGCGAGACCCGAGACGATGGGCTGCAGCCACCATTGCTGCATGCCCCCCAGCACGACGAGTCCCGCAAGAAAGAAGGCGACGAGTAGTGCCTCCCTCAGGATGAGCGGGCTCTGGTGACGCTCGTAGGCTTGCGTGAACCCGAGGAACATCAGGAACAAGCTGAGAAACACCACTGGATGATGGGCGAACAGGACCACCCCAGCCAGCAGTCCCAAATGCACCGCAACGACTGACAGCGGCACGCGTGCCTCGGTCGGCAGGTCCGGTCGGTTCGTAGAGGGGCGATGCAAATGGCCGCGCAGCACGTAGGTGGCAATGCTCGCGTTCAACAGCACCGCGACTGCCGCCTTCCAGCCAAAGGTGGAGAGCATGAAGGCGCTGTCCCATTGCCACGTGGTCGCCACCATCAGCACGGGCGGTGCGGCATAGGAGGTCAGCGTGCCGCCGATGGAAACGTTGACGAACAGCACGCCGAGCGCCAGATACTTCACGCCTTCCGGCACGTGCGGCCGGAAGATCTGCGGTGCGAGCAGGAGGGCCGCAATCGTCATTGCGGCAGGCTCCGTGACAAGCGAGCCGAGCAGCGGCACCGCTGCAAGGCCGAGCCATGCGGTAGCGAGTTCGGTGCGTATGGGCGCAATGCCGGCAATGGTGTTCACCAATGACATCACGGTGCGCAGCACGGGGCGCGAGGCCGCGATCACCATGACCACGAAGACAAAAAGTGGTTCGGTGTAGTTACGCGACTCGGCATAGTCGAGCGCCTCTTTGCCGCCGGCGACCACCGCCATCACCACGACCAACACGATGGCCCAGAAGCCGAAGACAACCTCGACTTCCCCGAGCAGGTGAAGCAGGCCGGCGTGACGCGGATAGCGATGCGAGAGACGTTCGAACTGCTTCGCGCTGAACGTATGCAGCAATGCGACGGCAAAAATGGCTGCAGCAATCCAATGGATCGAGATGTCGGACATGCAGTTCCCGGGCATGGAGAAGCAGCGAGGCGGCCCGACCTGCGCAAATCCTGGAATGCCCGAATCGGCATGCCACCCAGCGCAAATTCTAATCGGGCGGTGCCAGCGCTTCCCTGCATCATGCTCACCGACGAGACTGCTCAGCGCCTGATGCTCGGTGCGTTAGACAAGGCCCGGCAAACTCATACAATTTCGGCAATGGTCGATTTCCGCGCAATCCTGCTGTGGCTCATGATGCTTGCAGTGCCCTTTCAGGGCTATGCGGCAGCGGCCATGGCGTTTTGCTCGCCCGTCTCGGCGCATGCGAGTTCAAGTTCGGGCAAGGTCCACGACCACGGTCGACACGATCACGGCACGCTGCACGCAGAGCACCATCCTTCAGGTGTGAGCTCGAGTGCGGTCAGCGATCACGACGCGGTGCGCCATGACGCTGCAAACGCACATCACGAGCCGTCGGATGCAGATGCAGCTCACAAATGCGGCAATTGCGCCCCGTGTCACGCGGTCGGCATGATGCCGACGCTCGACACGCCGCTCCTCCACGGCCTGCCCCAGGCCGATCTGGTCGAGCCGCTGCGGGCCATCGCGACTGTGTCGCCACGCGTCCCAGACAAACCACCTCGCGCGTAACCGCGTCCGGCGCCCGGCAGTTCTGCTGCGGGTGACGGGACGCGCATGCACCGTTCGTGCCGTCACGCCCTTTGCGGGCTCGCTGACGGCATGCCGTTCATGAACATCGCGAGGACCTCATGTTCAATTTCCTGCCAGCCCGATGGCTGGCTGTCTTGCCGGCCCTGGCCGCCTGCGGAGCCGGCGCCCAGACCGGCGCCCCTGCGCCCGACACCGCGGCAGCTGCCAACCCCGCACCATCAATTGCCTATCGCTCCGCCATGGAGGACTACAAAGCCTTCGTCGACAAGAAGCCAGTCCCTTGGAAGGAGGCCAACAGAACGGTCCGTCAGCGGGGCGGCTGGCGAGCCTATGCCAGGGAAGGCGCCGGAGCCGCCGATGGAAAGCCTTCCAGTGCGGCCGATCCGCACGCGGGTCATGCCACGCCGAAGCCGGCGCCGGCGCTGTCGAAGGAGGAACCGTGAGGCGCACCGCCGCTCTGCGGCTCACCGGTGTCGTGCTGGCCGCCGCGGTCCTGGCGGGCTGTGCCTCCGTCAGGATCGATGACGCCCTGAAGGAGGCCAATTCCTCGGCATCGCAGTTCACGGGCGGAAAGCTCGAGCTCAGCCGCACCAGGGAGCAGCGAAGCGCTCGCGCGGCCCTCTCGCAAGAGCTGCTCGGCAAGCCTTTGTCGCAGGACGACGCCGTGCGCCTGGCGCTTGCCAACAGCGCTGCAGTCCAGGCGCTGGTTGCGCAAAGCTGGGCCGATATCGAATCGGCCAACCAGACGAGCCGGCTGCCCAACCCGGTCTTGACGTTCGAGCGCATGCGCCTGGGCGGCGAGCTCGAGATCGGGCGCTTGTTGTCGTTCGGCCTCGTGGATCTCCTTCTTCTGCCGCAGCGACTCTCGATCTCCCGCGACCAGGCCGCCTCGGCACAGGTCCAGTTGACCAGCACGGCGGTGGACCAGGTGACCCAAGTGCGGCAGGCATGGGTTCGGGCTGTCGCGGCACGGCAGTCCTTGCAGTACGCCGAGCAGGTCAAGGAGTCGGCCGAAGCGAGCGCGGAACTGGCGCGGCGCATGCAGCTGATCGGCAACTTCAGCAAGCTGCAGCGCGCGCGCCAGCAGGTGTTCTATGCCGAAGCAACGACGCAGCTCGCATCGGCGCGCCACACCGCCACCTCGGCGCGCGAGGAACTTGTCCGCGCCCTGGGCCTCGACGCCGCGCAAGCACCCGGGCTGACGCTGCCCGAGCGGCTGCCGGATCTCCCCAAGGCGCCCCGCGAAGCACGCGAGGTGGCGGAGACTGCCAATGAGCAGCGCCTGGACGTGCAGCAGGCCCGCGCAGAGCTCGACATTGCCGGCAGGTCGCAGCGCCTGAACCTGTTGTCGTCCATCATCGATGTCGAGGCCGGCATGCGTCGGGATACCGTTTTCGAGGGCGGCAGCCGCGACACGCGCCGCGGCTTCGAGCTCGACATTCGGCTGCCCCTCTTCGACTGGGGAGCCGCCCAGCGCGATGCGCTCGATGCCCAGGCGCTTGCGGCCGCGAACCGATATGACGCCACGGTTCGAAGCGCGAGCTCTCAGCTGCGCGAGGACTATTCGGCGTATCGCACGGCCTACGACATCGCGCGCCACTACCGGGACGAGATCGTGCCACTGCGCCGAGCCATGCAGGACGAGAACGTGCTGCGCTACAACGGAATGCTGATCGGCGTCTTCGAGCTGCTCGCGGAGGCCCGGGACCAGATCACTGGCGTGAACAACGCCATCCATGCCCAGCAGCAGTTCTGGCTCGCCGATGCGGCCCTGGCTGCATCGGTGATCGGCAAGCCCCTTGCTGCATCCATTCGGATGACCTCCTCAAGTCCGCGGGGACGCTCCAGCGACGGCCACTGAGTGGCGCTTCGACACACACACACCCACATGACAAACAGACGCAACTTTCTCGGCGGTGCCGGTGCCATCACGACCGCGTTCGCCGCCGCTTCGGTCAGCAAGGTGGCGATGGCCGCCCTCCCGGAGCCTGTGCTCCAGGACAAGCCGGACACCATGCCGCCGCTGTCGCCGTCGACAGGACGGCCCTACAGCCCCGTCGTCACGCTCAACGGGTGGACGCTGCCCTGGCGCATGAACAACGGCGTCAAGGAGTTCCACCTCGTCGCCGAGCCCGTGGTTCGCGAGATGGCGCCCGGCTTCAAGGCTCACCTGTGGGGCTACAACGGCCAGTCGCCAGGTCCGACCATCGAGGTGGTCGAAGGCGACCGCGTCCGCATCTTCGTCACCAACAAGCTGCCCGAGCACACCACCATCCATTGGCACGGCCAGCGCCTGCCCAACGGCATGGACGGCGTTGCCGGCCTGACCCAACCGCCCATTCAACCCGGCAAGACCTTCGTCTACGACTTCGTCGCGCGCAGGCCGGGCACCTTCATGTACCACCCGCATGCGGACGAGATGACGCAGATGGCCATGGGGATGATGGGCTTCTGGGTCACGCATCCGAAGGGCAAGCATCCGCTGATCGAGGAGGTGGACCGCGACTTCGTATTCCTGCTCAACGCCTACGACATCGAACCCGGCAGCGCGACGCCGAAGATCATGACCATGCTGGACTTCAACCTCTGGTCGTGGAACAGCCGGGTCTTTCCTGGCATCGACTCGCTCAACGTCAGGCTGAACGACAAGGTGCGCATACGCTTCGGCAACCTCACGATGACCAACCACCCGATGCATCTTCACGGGCACGAGTTCGTCGTCACGGGGACCGACGGCGGCCCGACGCCGAAGAGCGCACGCTGGCAGGAAGTGACGACCGACATCGCGGTCGGCCAGATGCGCCAGGTCGAGTTCCTCGCGAATGAGGAAGGCGACTGGGCCTTCCACTGCCACAAGAGCCATCACACGATGAACGCGATGGGCCACGACTTGCCTACCATGATCGGCGTCGATCACCAGGACATGGTCCGGAAGATCACCAGGCTCGTGCCCGACTACATGGTGATGGGCGAGCGTGGCATGGCCGACATGACCGAGATGGAGATGCCCATCCCCGACAACACCGCGCCGATGATGGGTGGCGAAGGCCCCTTCGGCTCGGTCGAGATGGGCGGCATGTTCAGCGTCGTCAAGGTGCGTCGAGGGCAGAAGCCGGGCGACTACTCGAACCCGGGATGGTTCAAGCATCCCAAAGGCACCGTTGCCTACGAGTTCGATGGGCAGTTGCCTGATCCGCCTCGATCCCCCAGCGCAGGCGCAGCCGCCATGCCCACGCGGAATATGCCGGCCAGGAACATCGACGTTCACGTCCGCAAGCCCGTCAGCGGCCACTCAGGCCATTGACGCTTCACTCATCTCATCGGAAACAATCCATGAACAGATCCATCTCTGGCGCCACGCTCTCAGCAATGATCGCCATCGTCTCGACTGGCGCCTTCGCCACTGGCAAGCATGCCGGCGGCCACGGGCGCGACCACGATGCCGCGATCGGCGAGCCCGGCATCGATTCGAAGGTCACGCGCACGATCAACGTCGATATGTCCGACGCCATGCGCTTCACTCCCTCCAGCATCGACGTGAAGCAAGGAGAGACTGTGCGCTTCGTCGTCACCAACTCCGGAAAGCTCAAGCATGAGCTGGTGCTCGGCACCGAGAAGGCGCTGAAGGAGCACTACGAAGTCATGAAGAAAAACCCAGAGATGGAACACGCCGATCCGAACATGGTGACCCTCGCCGGCGGCAAGACCGGCGAGATCGTCTGGCAGTTCACCAAGGCCGGAAAGCAGGATTTCGCGTGCCTGCAACCAGGCCATTACGACGCCGGCATGAAAGGTGTTGTGAACGTGTCCAAGTCTGCCAGGTAGGCGCAGCTGGTCCAGCATCGGGGCTCAGTGCTCCAACCACAGGACCTTCTTCCTCAATACTTTCTCAGCCAGGGAATTCCCATGATCAACATTCGATTCGCACTCCTCGCTTCGGCTGCTGCTCTCGCTATCTCCAACATCGCCGCTGCGCAGCCCAGCGACGGCGCAGCGCCGTTTGCCGGCGGAGCCACCAGCACAACGTCTGCCGAGCTTGTCGAGGGCGAGGTCCGCAAGGTGGACAAGGACAGCAAGAAGCTAACGCTCAAGCATGGTCCGCTCAAGAACCTCGACATGCCCGCCATGACGATGGTTTTCCAAGTAAAGGAGGAAGCCATGCTGGACAACGTCCAAGCGGGTGAAAAGGTCCGCTTCCAGGCCGAGAAGATCGACGGCAAGTTCACCGTCACCAGACTTGAAGCTGCGCGCTAGCCGGGAATGGGCGGCCTTGCCAGCACCGCCGTTCACCGGCATCATCCCCGCCGCAGAGAAGGAGACCGCTGATGAAAACGTGGATTCGCCATGCCGCCGCCCTTGCAGCCTTCGTCGCCACGGCCGCCGTGCAGGCAGGGGGCATCGTAGGCAACACGCTGCCGCCCGGCTTTCCTTCGATGGAAGACACTTCGCTTGCCAAGCCGCTCATCGGCTTCGGTGCTGCCGGCCCTGTGACGCGGACGCCGGTGATCCTCATCCACGGCAACAACGACACGCCGTTCGCCACCGCCTGCAGCCCCTACGGCCGCGTCCAGGCGCTTGCGCAATTCCTGGCCGACAACGGCTACGCCACCAGCGAGCTCTGGGGCGTCGGCTACCAGGGCGACCAATGCGACCTTGCCTCGGACCAGACGCGCCGCTCGAGCATCGCCCACACCAACGCGGCCAACGTGCCGGACCTGCGCCGTTTCGTGCGGGCGGTGATGGACTTCACGGGCGCGAAGCGCGTGGACATCGTCGGCCACAGCCTCGGCGTGACGCTGGCGCGCGAATGGATGCGGCAGGACGAGGCACAGCACCTGGTGCGCCGCTTCGTGGCGATCGACGGCCCCAACCACGGCATCATCAATTGCTCACCCGACCCCGCCAACTACTTCCAGGCGCCGGCGGCGGGCGGCTTTACCCCGGCCAGTGACGTGTGCCAGGAGCTCGGTTCACCCGACACGCCCTTCCTGCGCCTGCTCAACGGCCGCAACGGCGGCCGCGAGAACGACGGGCCGACGCGCGTGCTGGTCATCCGCAACGGGGATGCCAGCTTCGTCTACTTCCCGGTCCAGGACGGCGCCGTGGCGCCGGTGCCCGCCGTCGATTCGTTCGGCAGGCCCAACGACTTTTCGAGGAGCGCCAGCCTGCGTGGTGCGCGCGAACTCGTGCTCACAGGGCAAGGCGCCTACGACCCGATCCTGCGCACCGGCCACCTCGGCATCCTGAACTCGCCGCAAACCTGGCAGGCCACATTCGACTTCCTGACCGATGGCCAAGGGCACAAGGACAAGGACGACTGAGCGCCTCCCGCGTGCGCATCAACGCGCCGTGCTGCCGAGCGCCGACCAGAGCGCCTGGCCGGCCGCCGAGAGCCGGCTGCGCGACGCCGCGGCCAGGTAGCTGGTCCGCTCGGCCCAGGACTCTTTCAGCGGCACGCACACCAGGTTGGGAAACTGCGCCTGCTGTCCCACGCTTGCCTGCGGCAGCAGCCCGATGCCCAGGCCGCACCGCACCATCCGGCTGGCCGAATCCATGCCCTTCACCTGGATGCGGCTCTTGAGCCGTACGCCGAACTTCAGCGCCTCCTCGGCGACACGGCTCGCGAGCGCGGTGCCGGGCGGCAGCTCCACCCATTCCTCTCGAAGCAACTGTTCGAAGCGCAGTGCCTTGCGTTTCGCGAGGCGATGCCGGGCCGGCAGGATGACCACAAGCCGCTCCGAGCGATAAGGCCGCAGCTCGAGCCCCGGCACCTCGCCGTTCGACACGAAGACGGACGCCGATGTCCGCGCGCTCCTGCAGCAGCAGCCCCACGATGTCCGCGCTGGTGTGTTCGGCGAGCTCGACCTTGATGTCGGGATGCGCACGCAGGAACACCGACAGGTCCTGCGGCAGGTGCTGCACGATGGCCGAGATGGAGGCCACCAGCTTGATGCGCCCGGTCACGCCAGCCTGCAGGTTCTGCAGTTCCTCGTCGAGCGCGGCGACTTCACCCATCATCGAGCGCGCATAGCGCGCCACGGAAAGGCCGGCAGCCGTCAGCTCGACGCCGCGCGTGGTCCGGTGCAGGAGCGCCGTGCCGGTCGCCGATTCGAGCTGCGTGATGCGCCGGCTCGCGGCCGAGGGCACGATGTGCAGCGTGGACGCCGCGCGCGACAGGCTGCCCTCGCGTTCGATGGCCGCGATCAGCTTCAGGGACGACAGGCTCAGGGCGCACATCTCGCTCGATTGAGCGCCGCGCTCATTCGGCCACGTTGCTTGCAAGACGCTTGTATTCGTTGCGCTTCATGGTGAGGTAGTCCTCCCGCTCGACCTCGTGCAGTTGCCGCGCGTAGCGTTCCGTGCTGTCGTACCAGGTCGCGAGGCGCTGCGGCAGTTGCTTGGGGGCGTCCATGTAGGCGTCGATGGCGAGGTAGTAGCGCATGGTGTTGCGCTCCACCACGCCGCGCACGCCCCCGACGTACGCCGGCTCGCCGGCCGAGTCCTTGCCGGTGGCGGTGAAGCCCACCTTGTCCGCGCCGAGCGTCGCAAGATAGCCCTGCATCGCGATGCGCGCGGCAACGCCGTACGCGTAGGCGTAGCCGAGATGGATGAAGGTCTTGCCGTTGCCGAGCGGCGTCGCCTCGAGTTCGATGCGGTAGTCGCGGGTCGACAGCGGGCCCTTGTCGGCGCTCAGCCGCACGCTCAGGTAGTCGTCGGCGACGTTCGGCGGCTGCCAGATGAACTCGACCCGTTGGGCGTCGGAAAGCGGCTGGTCGAACTTGCGCCCGACCGAGACGGCGAGCATCCTGGCGGCGGCTGTTCCGCGCACTGCGCAGTGCTTGGTGTTGAGGTGGAGCATGAGCACGTCGCACCAGACGGCCGGCTGGCTCAGGGAGCCGCTCACCTGGGCGAACGGGTGACTCAGCACCGCGAAGATGTCGCCGCTCAACTGGCCGGAGGCTTCAGTCGACTCGAGCACCAGCGGCCTTTCGAAGACGTTTCGCTCAAGTTGCGCCTGTACGGCGTCGTACTTGGCCCGCAGGGCAGCCGCGCTCCCGAGCTGTGCCTGCGCCTGTGCAGCGACCGGCAGGATCAGCAACCAGAACCACAGCGCCAGGCGGCAAAGGGTTGTCGGGCGTTTCATGATGTTGCGCATTGTGTTCCTGCGCCTGTTCCGTGGCTAGTCGCATTTGCAATAGGTTGTTCGGCGACCGCAGGGAAGAAGGGATAGCAGCGACTGATCTCCTGCATGAAATGCAGTGAATCCTGCTCGCTGCCTGCTTCGGCAAGCATGGATTTCCATGTCGGCACAGTCTGCAGCGCAAGCGCCACGAAAGCGATATAGATCGACAGTCGCCGGTCGCCTGAGCCAGCCGGTGCACAGGCACGTCGATTGCCCACATGGAGACACACTGACTACATGATGGAGGCGGCGAATGCACTGGAACGATTGCTACGACTGGATTCAGCGAATGAGTCCCAAGGCCGCGAAGCTTGTCTCGCGAATGTTGTGCAAGGACCCGCTGGTCCCCTCCCACTGGTTCTTTGCCCTCGATGTGGCTCTCAAGGCACGTGCGAACGGGGCAGAGCCCTTGACGGCGGCTGATCTGGACGCCATCGCTGCGACTCAGCGCGAACAGCGACCCGAACCGGAGATAGCGCTCGACAAGGATCAACGCGAAGCCTGGGCCTTCACCGCGGCGCTCCGCTCGTCGGCCGTGCGAGACGCGAAGAAAGACATGCGGGCATTGGCGCCGAGCCACGAAGACCCCCTCTGGGACCCGCGCACGCCGACCCCCGAAGAGGCCTGGCTGCTCGCCTTCTCGGATGAGCTCCACCGCCTTTCGAACGATCGGTTCAGTGCCCAGGCGATTGCCCGATGCGCCATCGACAGACTCCAGACCGATGCACACCGCAGCCCGCTGGTGGTCGCCAGGGAACAGTTCCTGGCGGCTTCGATCAAGCCGATGTTTCAGGAGCAAGCGCCGGTGCGTTTGGGCGACGCGCGTTGATCGCTCGTCTCATGCCGCCGGCAATTCGGCGGCGAGCCTCTCCTCCAGCCGCTTCCGGTCCGCCAGCAGGCGGCCCGCCACGAGCGTCACGACCTCGAAGCCGAAGGCCGGATTCTGGAAATAGAGCGACTTGAACGTCATTTCATCCATCTGCAGCACAGTGCAGTTCGTGGCGCAGCGCGCGGTCAGCGTGCGCCGCTTGTCGGGCGCAAAGAAGCCGATTTCGCCGAACAGCCGGCCCGGCTCCATGGTCTGCCCGATCTCGACGAACTCGATCTGGCCCTCGGCCAGGAAATACAGCCGCTTGGCGGCATCGCCCTTGCGGAACAGCACGGCATTCTTCCGCAAGCGGCGCCGGCGCATGTAGGGCCGCAGCCAGACCCCGGAAAAATCACTGGCTGCTGCCGCAAGCTGCACCCGGCGCGTGAGCCTGACCATCTGGGCTGCGCGAAAGATGTTGATCGGCAGCAGCGCCCCATGCAGCAACACCAGGATCAGCGACGGATGCAGCGCGCCGTAGATCAGGAAGCCCAGGTTGCCGCCGATCGCCAGGCAGCGCAGGGGGATCATGGTCCTGACAAAGGAGCTCACGATGACCAGCGTGCCGGCGATGCCGGCGGAGCACAGCGCAACGATGCCGGACGGCGTGGCCAGCGACGCATTCAACGCGGCCACGGCAGTGTCGAACAGGGCGATCGTTGACATGAAGCTTTCCTTCTCCGGTACGGTCCTGGGCGGGATGATGCCGGCGCAGTATCACTTGCTCTTGGACTGCCTGGCGCTCAAGCGGTCGTACCCGCTCAATTCGAGGAAGCCCTGCCCTTGGCGGCTGCCGCTCACCTTGACAGGCCCCTCCCAATAGACGTTCGCGGTCGTTGCGCCTGAATCGAATTCACTGTCGGCAAAGAAGGGCTTGACGTTCAGGACGCCCGTCGGCAGCTTGACGTCCCATTCGACGACGTAGCCGATGCCGGTCTTCGGGCTCGTCCATGTCCGGCCGGGCACCAGTTCGACCTGGCCCGGCTCGATGGCTTGCGAGCCCTGGGCGTTCGACAGGGTGCCTGCGGTCATGACCTTGCGGCCGTCCGTGTCGAAGAGCTCGTAGACCATCAGGTCGGATCCATCGTCCAGATGCAAGGCGAACCAGTTCCAGCCCAGCGTCAGGACATCGAACTCGCCCCACTGGTGATCGAACCAGAGCTCGCCGCTCACCGGGACCGATTTCCCTGCGATGGCGATGCTGCCGCGCGTGGGCAGCCGGGGGCGCGAGTAGTAGTAGCTGATCCCGCTCTTGCCGAAGTCGAGCAGGCCGGGTGTCTCCGACCCCGGGGCGCGGTGCGCGACGACAGGGCCGGAAATGCCGAGGTCGACGGCGATCGACGCCCCATCGAAGCCAGCCTGAAGCACGTGGAACGACGGCGATGCCGTGAGCTGCCATCCCGCCTGCCTGAAGTCGAAGCCGTAGGCGACGCTCCTCGCGGGTGTGCCGGCGGTGCGGCTCTGGCTGACATAGCGCTTGCCGGACTGGAGGTCGGTCAGCGCTGCATGCATGACGGTGTGCTTGACCAGTCCGTTGGCCACGAAGACGACCATGTGGACCGCGTAGCGCTGGCCCTCTTCTGCACGCAGGATGCCGCTGTAGTACCACCACTCCATGGCGGACCCGTGCGGCGCATCGTCGGATGGCAGGTTGAGGGGCGGGAGCGCGGCCGTTCGCTCCATCGACTTCCCGCCTGCCTTCGGCGGCGCCGCAGCCATCGTGGAAGACGGTTCGCGCTCGGAGGCCGAGAGTTGGTACAGCCCGGCGCCGACGACTGCGATGACGATCGCCACGACGCCGAAGAACACCATCAATCCCCTCCTGCGCGCCCGCGCACGCGCCCGTGCGCGGGAGAGGGAGCGGGCGCGTTCCCAAGGGGAACGCCTGCGTTTCTGTCGAACGGGATCGTCTGCACTCATGTTCGGGGCGTCCTTTCGCCTGCGGGTCCATCGACCCGATCGGCGGACATCTTAGCCACGCAAGGTCGCATCGAATCGCAAGCCGCGAGAATTGCCGCTGGCAGACTCCCCTGGCGACGACACGACCAAGACCCATGACCCATCATCTCGACGCTAGCGCCCGTGCACTGATCGACACCTGCGCCCAGGCCTCGCTCGACCTGCTCGAGCGCAACCTGACCCCTCACGGCATCCTTGCCGCCAGCCGCACCGAAGCCGCCGAGGCGCGGCGCTACACGCGCATCTTCGGGCGCGACGCCGCCATCTGCGTGATGGCCATGTGCGGCAGCGGCGTACCCGCCCTCGAGCAAGGCGCGGTGAACAGCCTCGATGCACTGGCGGCGCAGCAGGCGGCCAACGGACAGATCCCCAAGTACGTGGACCCCGAAGGCCGCGATGCCGACTTCTGGTACCTGGGCTGCATCGACGCCACCCTGTGGTGGCTGATCGCGGTGGACCACGTGCGCCGCCATGGCCGGGTCGGCCCCACGCACTGGAGCGACGGAGTGGGGCGCGCGATCGGCTGGCTGCTGGCGCAGGAACACCAGCACTTCCGCTTGCTGCAGCAGAACGAGGCCAGCGACTGGGCCGACATCATGCCGCGCTCGGGCTACGTGCTCTACACCAACACGCTGTGGTATGAGGTGAAGCGCCGCTACGGCCTGGACCACGCCGAGGCAACGCACTACCACTTCAACCACCTGTTCAATCCCTTCCAGGCCGAGCTGCCCGAATATCACCGCGCGCGGCTGCTGCGGCACTACGCGCGCCGCGGGCAGCGCGACCCGCGCCTCTACCTGAGCTTCGTCAACCTCTCGGTGGTCGGCCATGAAGGGGACGTGTTCGGCAACGTGCTCGCCATTCAGAGCGGGCTGGCGGATACCGCCATGGCCTACCGCATCGTCGAGACCCTCAGCGCGGCGAATGCCAGCGTGCCTTATCCGTTGCGCGTGGTGCTGTATCCGCTGACGCCCCAGCACCCGCTGTGGCGGCTCTACATGGGGCGTCACCAGCAGAACCTCGTGCACCAGTACCACAACGGCGGCATCTGGCCCTTCGTCGGCGGCTTCTGGGTCATGATGCTGGCGCGCCTGGGGCTGCACGAGCCGGCATGGTCGGAGCTTGCGCGATTGGCGGACGTGAACGCGCTTGACGACTGGCGCTTCACCGAATGGTTCCACGGGCGGACGCTGGCGCCGAGGGGGATGGCGGGCCAGAGCTGGAATGCCGCCACCTTCCTGCTGGCCCGGCGTGCGCTCCTGGGCGAGCCGGCGGGCTGGTGAGGGGTCGCGCCCTGCTGCCTCACCTGTTGCAGATGCCCAGCACCAGTTCCTGCTCCGTGCAGGGACGTTGGGGCGGGGCTTGGGGGGTCGCCTTGCCAAAGGCCCCGACCCGCGAGGCCGTTTGCGACGAAATGCAGGCCCGCAGCCGCTTCTCCATCGGCGGGTAGTAGCGCCACCCCTGGCTCAGTGCCGGAAGCTCCAGCTTCACCTGCTTCCACTTGGGATGCCCGTTGGCCTGGAGCTTGTCGAAATTCGTGCAGAGCGATTCGGCGAAGCGGCCCAGGTTGCCGACCGTAGACTGCAGGCCATAGTCGTAGGTGACCAGGTAGGCCTTGATGGTCAGGGTCGGAATGTCGGCCGTGAGCCAGCTGGGATAGCTCGTCGCGCGGATGGTCGCGGGAAAGTAGGTCTTCGTCACCCTGGCTGTTTCCGGCGCCTTTTCGTCCAGCTTCAGGATCTTGATGAAGTTGCGCGCCTCGGGCTTCATGTCGGTAAAGAGCTTGGCGGGCTGTCCGGCCACGATGATGGCGACGTCGATCGACTTGTCGACCGTCAGCGCGGCGAGCGCCTCCTCGTTGTTCAGGTACTGCGCGTTGGCGGCAGGTATCGGCTCGCCGAACATCAGCTGGTAGAGCGTTCTCGCGCTGAGCGCCGTGCCGCTGCCGAGCGCGCCGACGCCAAGCTTCTTGTTCCTGATCTCGTGGATGCTGTTGAGCGGCGAATCGGCGCGCGCGACGAAATAGATCTCCTCGTCGTACAACGGCAAGATGAGCCGCAGCGGCCGGATGATGTTGCCCGCATCGGCGCTGCCGGCCTTCGCCTGGTCCAGGAAGGCCTGGTAGACGTCGGACTGCACCAGCGCAAGCTTGACCCCCTGCTCGAAGCGCATGCGATGCACGTTCTCCGCCGAGCCCTTCGACTCCAGGACCTCGAGATCAATGCCGGCGGGCTCGGCGACCCACTTGGCCAAGTCGCGGCCGATCTGGATGTAAGTACCGCTTTTCGACGCGGTGACGATCTTGTACTCGGCCGTGGCCGGCGCCGCGAGGGCGGCGGGCAGGAGGGCGATCCCTATCAGTCCCGTCAGCAGTGATCGGATGCGCATGCTGGCTCCTTCGAGGTTTCGTCGCGGGTCGCGGCATCGGGATGGTCCGGCAGCGCGCGGCTCTCTCCGCTCATCGCGCGGCCCCCGCGTCAGGGCACAGGGCCAATGCCGCAAGAGCTTCGTTGCACGCAGCCTTCGCGGTCTCCGGCGCAGGCATCGGCGACGCGGGAACGGCTGTGGCCGCTGCGACCGGCACGACCGGCACCGGCGCGGCGGCCGGGGCTTGCACGGCCTGCGGCGGCTCAGTGCGCGACTCGGCGGGAGATGCAGCGGCAGCGAGGCGCGGCGCGATCTGCGCCTGAACCGGCTGCGCCATCGGCGCTTGCGATCTCCGGGCGTCGCCCTCCTGGCTGGTTCGGATATAGCCGAGGACCAGCGCGAGCGCGGACACGGCCATCCCCACCCCGATCGCGGTGTACTTCAGAATCGGCCGCCGGTGCAACGCGGGGGCTCGCGGCTGTGCCGTCGTGATCGCAAGCGGCAGCTCGTCGGGCCACTCGAAGGCGGCCGGGACGATATGGGCGATGTCCAGGCCCAGCTCCTCGCGGGCCTCGTTGCGGAGCTCGGGGGCGATGGGACCATCGGTCGTCTCTCCCGCTTCGTCCTCCGGCATGGCGGGGAACTCGTCCGCCAGCGATGCCACCGGTTCGGCGGTATCAGAGGCCGCACGCCCGGGCCCGAACGCCGTGTTCGCGGCCTCGTCGCCCCACCGGGGTGCGTCGCTCTCGCCGCCGCAGTACGGACAGAACTTGACGCGCCCATACAGCAGTTGGGCACAGCGCTTGCACGGCTGCGAAAACGTCAGTTTCAGTTCCGCCAGGTTCGCCATGTCGAGAAACAGGTCAAGCACCGCTCATGGGTCGATCCGCCACCCTGGCAAACGACGCTTGTCGGGGTGATAGAGATACAGGTGGCCCGCATAGACGAAGGGCTGGGTCGCCCAGGGCCGCGGCAGGCTGGCAACCCAGAACTGCACGTCGTTCTCGCCATGCAGCTCGAAGGTGGCGGTATGCGCCTCGTTCGATGCGAAGAGGGTGTCCGTCGCGGCGGTGCTCGCCACGCGCGCGCACAGCACGGTCGATGCCGAAGTCGATTCCAGCAGGGGGATGACCACTTCGCCGGCCTCGGAATCCATGGAGATGTCGGCATCGAACCACGGTGCGATCCGCAGGCGCGCATCGCGTTGGAAGCACGCCGCGCCGGTGCTCAGTCGAGGCGAACTGGCCGGCCTGATCTCCGGCTCGCGAAGGCCCAGTTGAACGAAGGCGAAGCGCTGCCCCCCTTCGCCTTCTGTGCCCCCCTCCTGCAGCGCGCACTGCTGCCAGAGATGCCCACTGCGCGACAGGTAGGGACTGCCGAGCTCGAAGCTCGGCACGACGCCGGGCGGCCAGGGCAGCAGGGATGTTTCGAGCCTGTCGCCGTCGCCGGCTTTGACGAGCAGCTGCCCCGCCGCCGACATCCAGACGATCTGCCGGCGATCGGCCAGCGGGCGGACCCACGCCGCCGGGGCGGCATCGAGCCCGGGCCCTTCGACCCGGAAAAGCGCAGTGCCCGCCGGATCCAGGCCATGAACGCCCAGCTTGCCGTCGTCTTGCAGCATCGGCACGTACACCTTGTCCTGCCACAGGATGGGCGCGCCCAGGCAGCGGGTGCCGACGACGTGCGACTGGAAGGTTCCGGCGATCAGGTTGATGGAGACGATGGCCAGTCCGTCGTCGGTCGGCATGAAGATCCTGCTGGCGCCCTGCGGATCGTGCAACGCCATGCCCCAGGCCTCCTGGCCGAGAGAACTCCTGCCGAGTGCCTGCGCGCCGGCGGGACGGAGCTCCAGCCATCGTTCCGAGTGCGGCAGCCAGTGGTAGATGCGTCCACGCGAAAACTCCATGGCGAGCAACCGGGCGTCGCAGGTCTGGCACGCGCTGACGAGAAATTGATAGTGGCCCGCAGGAGGCGCCGCCAGCTGGCGGTCGGGCAGGGACTCGATGGACAGCGTCGAACGCAGCGCGAGAGGTGCGGCCGTCAGGCGCAAACCCTGCGGCGAATCTTCGGTGGCGCTGTCACCGCCGAAGGGCGGCAACCAGGTGCCCCGATGGGCAGCGGATGGCGCGGGCAGCGCCTTGCCCGTGACGGGAGAGAACTTGAAGGGCCCGGGATAGAGCGCGACGGACTTGCCTGCCCGATCTGCCCCGTCGACGCTCACACGGGCGCCCACCAGGGGCGCCAGGTCGAGAGGGTCGCACGCCTGCGGGGGCGCGCCCCATCCTTTGTAGTCGGCCAGCTCGAAGACACCCGTTGCCGGATTGCGCGACCAGGTCTGGTCGCCAATCGCCCAGTGCTCTCTCTGAAGCGCCGAGGTCAGCCAAGTGGACATCGGCTCAGTGTAGTGCGTTGGTTCTCATGTGTGCGTCCCTACTTTTGAGGGGAATCACCAATGCCGCCGCCTCTGGGCGCGCAGCCCCCATCGGATTCGGCCGTGGCTTCAGAATGCAGGGCTGGCCCTCCCGATCGATACCTCGAACAAGCCCCAGAGATCCCCAACGATGATCGACAAGACACGCGGCACGCTCGAGATGACCGCCGCCATGGTGATTTCAGGAACCATCGGCTGGTTCGTCGTCCGCTCGGGCCAGCCGGTCATCGACCTGCTCTTCTGGCGCTGCGCATTCGGCGCGGCCACGTTGCTGGCGGTTTGCGCCGCCCTGGGCATGCTGCGCGGCAAGCTCTCGCTTCGCCTGCTCGGGTGGGCGGCGCTGGGCGGAGTCGCCATCGTGCTCAACTGGCTGCTCATCTTCGCCTCGTTCTCGCGCGCGTCGATCGCCATCGCGACGACGGTCTACAACACGCAGCCCTTCATGATGGTTGCGCTCGGCGCACTGCTGTTTTCCGAGCGGGTCAGCAGCACCCAGCTCGGATGGCTGGGGATTGCCTTCGCCGGCGTGGTGCTGATCGTGCAGGCGAAGCCCGGCGCCAGCTACACCGGCGCCGACTATGTCGCGGGCGTGCTCATGGCGCTCGGCGCGGCCTTCTTCTATGCGGTCGCCGCCATGATCACGAAAAAGCTCAGCGGCACGCCCCCGCACATGATCGCGCTGGCGCAGGTGTGCGTGGGCATCGTGATGATTGCGCCCTTTGCCAACCTCTCGGCCTTGCCTGCCGACGCCAGGGCCTGGGGGAGCTTCGCCGTCATGGGCGTGATCTACACCGGGCTGGTGTTCGTGCTGCTCTACGGCGCGATCCAGAAGCTGCCGACGCACGCAGTGGGCGCGCTTTCCTTCGTCTATCCGGTCGTGGCGATCGGCGTGGACATGGTGGCCTTCGATCATCGGCTGCAGCTCGAGCAGCTGGCTGGCGCCGCGGCGATCCTGGTGGCCGCGGCGGGGCTCAACCTGGGATGGTCGTTCAAGTTCTCGCGTACCCTGCGGCCCTGAACCCGCGGGAGCGGGCGCCACCTCAGCGGACCGATTCTTTCAGCAGCCGGCGCAGCACCTTCCCCGTTCCGCTCGCCGGCAGCGACTCGCGGAACTCCAGCTGGCGCGGCACCTTGTAGTGCGACATGTTGTCGCGCGCCCAACGCAGCAGCTCCTCCGCGTCGATGCCCTTCGGCTGCGGCACGACGAAGGCCTTGATCACCTCGCCCTTGTCGACATCGGGCACGCCGATCACGGCGACCTGCCGCACGCCGGGGTGCAGGATCAGGATGGACTCGACCTCCTCGGGGAAGACGCTGTAGCCCGACACCTTGATCATCTCCTTCACGCGGCCGATGAAGGTGAGGTAGCCCTGGTCGTCCATCTTGCCGATGTCGCCGGTGTGGACCCACCCGTCGCGCAGGACTTCGGCGGTCGCGTCGGGCCGGTTCCAGTACCCGTGGAACACGCCGCGGCTGCGCACCACGATCTCGCCGCTCTCGCCGGGCGGAAGCTCGCGGCCTTCGGGGTCGAGGATTTTCAGCTCCACGCCACGGCCCGGCACGCCGTTGGTGCCCCAGCGCACCGCATCGCGCGGCATGAGCACGTCGTTGGTGTGGGTCTCCGAAAGCCCGTAGCCGGCCTCGTACACCAGGCAGTCGTTGGCGAAGGCGCTCCAGCGCCGGGCCAGCTCCTCGGTGAGCTTGATGCCGAAGCTGGTCGCCATGGTGGTGTGCAGCGACGACAGGTCGAAGCGCTCGGCACCCGGCTCGTTCATGGTCGACACCAGCATCGGCGCCATGGCGTACCACCAGCTCACGCGATGCCGCTCGATGGCCTGGAGCACGGCCAGCGGGTCCATGCGGTTGAGCAGCACCACGGTTGCGCCGGTGTAGGCGAGCATCGTCACGCCGCAGATCATGCCGGCGATGTGATAGAGCGGTGCCACGGCCAGCATCACGTCGTCCTCGCGAATGCGGAACATCTCCTGCCCGACGGCCGTCTTGTAGAGCGCGTTGCGGTAGCTGAGCATGGCCCCCTTCGGCATGCCGGTGGTGCCAGAGGTGTAGGTCATCAGCGACACGTCGTCCATCGACGGCTGCACCGCCGGTGCGCTCACGTCGCCGGAGCGGGTCACGATCGCGTGGAAGTCCAGCGTGCCTTCGGGCAGCGGTTCGCGCGCCGCCACTTCGCCGGGGACGCGAAGGCTCGGCACCTGCGGCAGCAAGTCTGCGTAGCGCACGCAGAACACATGCGGCACGCGGACCCGATCGGCCACCGACTGGACGATCGGCACCAGGTGGTCGGCCGCCACGATCGCCTTGGCACCGAGGTCGCCCACCTGGTAGGCGAACTCGTGCGCCTTGAACATCGGGCTGCAGGGGCTCACGATGGCACCGATCTTCTGAATGCCGAAGTGTGCGATGAGGTACTGCGGGCAGTTCTGCATGAAGAGCGCCACCCGGTCGCCCTTGGCCACCCCGCGCTCGTGCAGCGCCTGGGCGAAGGCATCGCTCCAGCGGTCGAGTTCGGCATAGCTGATGGCGCGGCCGTACCACAGCAGCGCGGCCTTGCCGGGCTGGCGGCGGGCGTGGCCGCGCAGGTAGTCGTGCAGGGGCTGCTCGCCCTGGAGGTAGTCGATGTCGTCGTCGTTCATGCTCTACAGGCCCAGCGCGTGCTTGGCCATGATGTTCTTCTGGATCTCGGTACTGCCGCCGTAGATGGTCATGGCGCGGCAGAACAGGTAGGTCGCGACCGGCCCGAGCGCGTGCGCGGGGCCGATCGGCGCGTCCTCTCCCTGGCCGAAGAGCGGCCCGGGCTGGTAGCGCAGCGCATCGGGGCCGCTCGCCTGCACCAGCAGCTCGGTGATGCGCTGCGCGATCTCGGTGCCGCGGATCTTGATGAAGGAGGACTTGCCCGGCCCGGGCGGCGTGCCGGCATCCATGTCCGACAGCATCCGCAAGAGCCCGATCTCGAGCGCCTTGAACTGCACCTCGACTGCGGCAACCTCCGCCATGAAGGAGGGGTCGTCTGCCAGACGCTTGCCATTGCTGCCCACTTCCGCTGCCACGCGGTGCAGCTTCTGAAGCTCCTGCGTGATGAAGCGCAGGTTGGCGTTCTCCACGCGCTCGTGCTCCAGCAGGAACTTCGCGTAGGTCCAGCCCCGCCCCTCCTCGCCGATCAGGTTGCGCCTGGGCACGCGCACGTCGTTGAAGAACACGGCGTTGAGATAGTGCCGCCCGTCCATCATGCGGATCGGCTGCACCTCGATGCCCGGGGTCTTCATGTCGATGAGCAGGAAGGAGATGCCCTGCTGCCGCTTGCCCTCGCGGCCGGTGCGGACCAGGCAGAACATCCAGTCCGCATGATGCGCGTAGGAGGTCCAGATCTTCTGGCCGTTCACGATGTAGTGGTCGCCGCCGTCCTCGGCCGCCGTCTGCAGCGCCGCGAGGTCGGAGCCTGCGCCCGGCTCCGAGTACCCCTGGCACCACCACACCGACGAATCGCGAATGGACGGCAGGTGCCCGGCCTTCTGCTCGGGCGTGCCGAAGGTGTAGATGACCGGCCCCACCATCGCCGGCCCGAAGACCTGCAGCTCGGGGCAGTGCATCTCGCCCGCGACCCGGTTGAAGATGATGGTCTGCATGGGGCTCCATGCATGGCCGCCGAACTCGCGCGGCCAGGCGCCGGTGAACCAGCCCTTGCGCCCGAGGATCTGCTGCCAGCGCATGAAGTCGTCGCGCCCGAGGTGCCGGTCCAGACGCACCTTCTCGCGAATGTCCTGCGGCAGCTCGCGCGCGATGAACTCGCGCACCTCCGCTTCGAATGCCCGCTCCTGCGGGGAAAGATCGAGATTCATGCCGTGCCGCCTCCTTCTCGCGCGGCTCGGTCAGGCTTGCGCATAGCGCTGCAGGTGCCAGCTGCTGTCGCCGAAGCTGACGCCGATCATCGAGAGACGCTTGAAGTAGTGGCCTACCGCCAGCTCCTCGGTCACGCCCATGGCGCCGTGCAGTTGCACCGCCTCCTGTCCCACCCGGCGTGCCGCGCGGTCGATCTCGATCTTGGTGGCCGAGAGCGCCTTGCGGCGTGCGGCGGCATCGGCCTCGCCCAGCATCAGCGCGCCGTACAACGCCATCGAGCGAGCCTCGTCCAGCGCGATGGTCATGTCGACCATGCGATGCTGCAGTGCCTGGTTGGTGCCGATGGGACGGCCGAACTGCTGGCGCGTCTTGAGGTAGTCGAGCGTCATGTCCACCAGCGTGCTCATCGCACCGACGGCTTCCGAGGCGATGGCGGCGATGGCCTGGTCGATCACGAGCTCGAGCACAGGCAGGGCCGCGCCCTCCTCCCCAAGCCGCTGCGACGCATCGGCACGCACGCCTTCGAACACCAGGTCCGCGGCGCGGCTGCCATCGTGCATGGCATGGGGGCGCACCTCGAGTCCCGGTGCCTTGGCATCGACGACCAGCGCCGTCAGTCCGGCCGGCTCCGAGGCCTGGCCGGCGCTGCGCGCGATCACCACGTAGTGGTCCGCGGCAGCGCCGCCGTGCACCAGGGACTTGCGCCCGTCGATGCGCCAGCCCTGGCCCTCGCGCCGGGCCGTGGTCGTGCAGTGCGCGATCTCGTAGCGCGACTCGGGTTCGGCATAGGCCAGTGCCAGCTTGTGTTCGCCGGCCATCATCGGCTGCAGCCAGCTGGCCTTCTGTGCGGTGCTGCCGAGGGAGGCCAGCACGCCGCCGGCGAGCACCACGTTGGCAAGGTAAGGCTCCAGCAGCAGGCCGCGGCCGATACCTTCCATCACGATGCCGGTGTCGGTCGCGTCGCCGCCGATGCCGCCGTCCTCTTCGCTGAAGGGCACGGCCAGCCAGCCGAAATCGGCGTAGCTGCGCCAGCAGTTCTCGTCGTGGCCGAGCTCGCTCGCGACCAGCTTGCGGCGGTGCGCGAAATCGTATTCCTCGCGCACGAAGCGCTCGACGCTTTCGCGCAGCTGGTTCTGTTCGGGGGTGTACTGGAGATCCATGGAATGTCCGGAAAGGTTGCTTGGAAAGTCCGGCCGGGTTCAGAGCGCGAGGTAGCGCTGCTGCACCTCGGGGTGCTGGTCGAAGCGGTCCCAGTCGCCCTCGAAGACCACGCGGCCCGTGTCGATCACGTAGACGTACTGGGTGCAGCGCCGCGCGAACCAGATGTTCTGCTCGCACAGCAGGAGCGCCACGTTGCCCTCGGTGCAGGTGCGCACGACATCGCGCGCCATCTCCTCGACGATGATCGGTGCCAGCCCTTCGGTCGGCTCGTCGAGCAGCAGGAGCGTGGGGTTGGCGGCCATCGCGCGCGCCACCGCCAGCAGCTGCTGCTGGCCGCCGCTGAGCTGGCCGCCGTAGCGCTGCTGCAGCGGCGCCAGCATGGGAAAGCGGGCGATGATGTCCGCCACCCGGATCGCAGGCCGGTCGGCCGAGGCGCCGTAGCGCGCCATGGCGATGTTCTCCGCGACGGTGAGGTGCGTGAAGATGCGCCGGTCCTCCGGGACCAGCGACAGGCCCATGCGGGTGCGCTGGTGCGTCGGCACGCCATGCAGGTCGCGGCCGTCGAAGCGCAGGATGCCGCGCACGCGCGGCCCGGCGTTCATCACGCTTTTCAGCAGCGTCGACTTGCCGGCGCCGTTGCGCCCGAGCAGCGCGACGCGCTGGCCGGCCTTCACCGACACCTGTGCGCCATGCAGGATGTGGCTGTCGCCGTAGAAGGCGTCGAGTTCGCGGACTTCAAGCACCGACCATCTCCTTGCCGAGGTAGACCTCGCGCACTTTCGGATCGCTGCGCACCTGCTCGACGGTGCCGGTCGACACCACCTCGCCGTAGTTCATCACCATGATCCGGTCGGCCAGGCCGAACACCACGTCCATGTCGTGCTCGGTCATGACGACGGTGATGCCGCGCTCCTTCTGCGTGCGCGCGACCAGCTGCGCGATGTCGGCCCGGTCGCTGGGCGACATGCCGGCGGTGGGCTCGTCGAGCATCAGGATGCTCGGCCTGCCGGCCAGCGCGATCACGAACTCGAGCCGCTTCTTGTCGCCGTGCGAGAGAAAGCGCGCGGCCTCCTGCGCCAGCGCGTGGAGCTTGACGTCTTCCAGCAGCGCCATGGCCTCGGCCCGCACGTCCGCCGAGGGCGCGCAGCGCCAGCGCGCCCCCAGCGGCTCGCGCCGGTACTGGCGGCGCGCCTCGACGGCGGCGATCACGTTGTCGAGCACGGTGAAGTCGTGGAACACGCGCGCGACCTGGAAGGTGCGGCCGAAGCCCTGGCGCACGCGTTCGTGCGCGGGAAGGCGGGTGACGTCCTTGCCCTCGAAGCGGATGGTCCCGCCGTCGCAGGGCACTTCGCCGGTCATGACCTTGAACATGGTGGTCTTGCCGGCGCCGTTCGGGCCGATGATGGCGAAGACCTCCCCGCGCGCGGCCGACAGGCTCACGCCGTGCAGCACCTCGATCGGGCCGTAGTTCTTGCGCACGCCGTCCACGCGCAGCAGCTCTTCGGTCATCGCGCGCCTCCTGCCTCGAGCTTGCCGATGGCCGGCACGCGCGCCTCTCGCGCTACCGGCTCACCCGCCGCATCGCCCGCCGCGTCGCCCGCCGGCACGGCCGGCCTCCGGCCCCAGAGCCGCTCCTCCACGCTGCGCCACAACCCGACCGCGCCGTTGGGTGCCAGCAGGATGATGGCGAGCAGCCCGGTGCCGACGATCAGCTCCGACAGGCCCACCAGCGTGCGCGTGGCGTACGTGATGGCGGCAAACAGCCCTGCCCCCACCACCGGCCCCCAGAACGAACTCACCCCGCCCAGCAGCGTGTTCAGCATCGGCTGGGCCGAGGCCAGCCAATGCACCTCCTCCACCGTGACGATGCGCGACCAGGGCGCGTACAGCGCGCCAGCCACCGCCGCGACCGCGCCCGAGATCACGAAGGCCGCGAGCCGGTAGCGTGCGACGTTCGTCCCCATGAAGGCTGCGCGCTCCGCGTCCTGGCGCACCGTCTGCAGCGTGCGGCCGAAGCGGCTGTGCAGCAGCCACCACAGGAAGGCGGTGATCAGCACCGTGGCCACCAGCAGGAACCAGTAGTAGGCGCTGGAGCTGGTGAGGTCGATGCGCAGCAGGCCGAGGTCGAGCACCGGCCGCGGGATGTCGGTGATGCCGTCCTCCCGCCCCAGCAAGGTCGAGAAGCCGATGATGAGCCGCAGTGCCTCGGCCAGCGCCACCGTCAGCACCGCGAGGAACACGCCGCTCATGCGGCGCAGCGCCAGCACGCCGACGACCCACGCCGCGCAGGCGCCGAACAGCGCCGCGGTCGCCAGCACGCCGAGAAAAGGCACGCCCGCGATGTGCCGCAGCGCCAGCGCAGCGAGGTAGGCGCCGATGGCGAAGAAGCCCGCATGCCCGAAGGACACCAGCCCGGTGTAGCCGAACAGGATGTTCCAGGAGAGCGCGAAGATCACCTGCACCAGGACCGTCCCGACCACGTACAGCGGCCCTGCGTTCACCCACAGCGGCAGCGTCGCCAGGATGCCGACCGTGGCGACGCCCAGCACTTGCCACACGCCACGCGGAATGCGCGGGCGATGCAGCGCGCCCGAGCCGTGGGCCTCGCTGCCGGAGTCGGCCTGTGCGCCGACGGCAGGGAACAGGCCATTGGGCTTCCAGAGCAGGAAGGCGGCGAGCACGACGTAGATCGCGAGGCCAGGCAACGAAGGCAGGAGCACGGTGTTGAGGCTCTGCACCAGGCCCAGTACCAGCGAGCCGATGAAGGCGCCGCGGATGTTGCCGAGCCCGCCGATGATCACCGCGAAGAAGGCAAACATCAGGTAGGAGTCGCCCAGCCCGGTCGACAGGCTCTGGTTGGGCAGCAGCAGGCCGCCCGCGAGGCCCGCGAGGAAGAAGCTGGCCATCACGCTCAGCGCGATGCCGAAAGAGACGTTGAGCCCCAGCACGCCCGCCATCCACGGGTCGGCCGCGAGCGCCTGCATCAGCTTGCCGAACCACATGCGGTGGATGGCCACCTCCAGCACGATGTAGACCAGCACGCCGGCCGCGATCACGAAGATCTGGTAGGCCGAGAAGAACATGCCGAAGGGGTTGAGCGGCTGGTCCAGGCCCGGCGGCGGATTGACGGAGAAGAAGTCGACGCCCCACACCAGCTTGGTCACGCCGGAGCAGACCATCATGAGCGCGAAGGTCGCGATCAGCACGTAGTGCGGATCGACGTTGCGCAGCCGGCGCAGCACCAGCCGGTCGGTCACGAGGCCCAGCAGCGCCACCACGATCCCGCCCACCAGCGCGGCGAACAGGAACAGCCAGAGCGACTGCACGTCGCGCCCCATCACCGAATAGGCCGTGTAGGCACCGATCATGAAGAAGCCGCCCTGCGCCATGTTGAGCAGGCGCATCAGCCCGAAGATGAGCGTGAGGCCGGCGGCGACCACGAAGATCGCCATGCCGAACGCCGCGGCATTGAATACCGCGAACATCAGTTCATTGACCACGTTCAGCCCTCGTACTTCCTGCCCGGCGATGGTGGCTCGACGATCTCGGTCTCGTCCAGGCGGATCACCTGTTCCAGGCCGTAGCCCGGCGGCGTGTCGCGGGCGCCGATCTTGGCGAAGTAGAACGACCCGACGCCCTGGTGGTCTTCCTTGCGGATGCGGTACGGGCCCGCGGCCGTGTCGAACTGCAGGCCCTCGAGCGCCTGGATCACCGGCTCCGTCTCGGTCGAATTGGCCTTCTTCACCGCGTTGAAGATGGCCAGCGCGGAGCGATGCGATGCCTGCACGATGCCCGGCACGTAGGGTGTGCCGGCCACCTTGAGGATGTACTCGCTGAGCTGCTTGCTGACGGGGAACTGGCTCTTGAACGGCTCCAGCTCCGGCGCCCAGAAGGTCACGCCCCACAGGTTCTGCGGGGTCGACTTCTGCATGGCCTTGGCAATCAGCAGCTCGGTGCCTGCCTCGCCGATCACCTTGAACTTCTTGTCCATGCCCACGGCGCGGCCCTGCTGCAGCAGGCTGACGCAGGGCGCCGCCGTGAGGCCGATGAACAGGCCCTGCGCGCCCGAGTTCATCAGGTTGTTGATCTCGATCTTGTAGTCGGCCTTGTTGAGGCTGGCGAACACAGGCTCGAGCACCTGGACCTTGCGCCCGGCCTTGGCCGCCGCGCCCATCACGCCGTGCTTGAAGTAGCGCGCGACGTCGCGGCCGTTCTCGCTGTCGGGCGCGATCACGGCCCACGTTTCCACGTCGCTGAACTTGCTCGTCATCAGGTTGCCGATGCCGCCGTAGAGCATCAGCGCGTTGGACGACAGGCGGAAGAAGTTGCGGCTGAAGTTCTCGTGCGTCACCGACATCACGCTCGGCGCGGGCGCCACCACCACGCTCTTGAGCTCGGCCAGGATAGGCGCAATGGCCAGGGCCATGGGCGACTGGCCGGCGCCGATCGACACGTTGACGCCCTCGCCCGCCAGCTCGCGCACCGCGCTGACCGCGCCCGCGCTGGTGAACTTGTCGTCGCGCACCACGATCTCGATCTGTCGGCCGAGGAGTCCGCCGTTGTCGTTCCATTGCAGCTGCGCGGCCTTGATGCCGTTCAGCCAGGCCGCGCCGGCCTCTGCGCCGATGCCGCTCATCGGCAGCATGGCGCCGATCCGGATGGGCGCGCCCTGGGCACGCGCCAAGGGTGAAAGCCGGCTGCCGGCGGCGCCCACCAAGGCCGCAGCGCCTGCGGCCTGCACGAGGGTTCTGCGCTTGAGTGTCATCGTCGTTTCCTTCGCGCTCACAGCGAGATCGCCTTGCCCGGCGATGGCGGCTCGGCCACGTCGGCTTCGTTGTAGGCAATGGCATCGACGATGCCGTAGCCCGGGTCTGCATCGCGCGCGCCCACCTTGGCGATGTACGCGGTGCCCAGGCCCTGGTGGTCTTCCTTGCGCACGTGGTAGCTGCCCACCGCGGTGTCGAAGGTGAGGCCTTCGAGCGCGGCGATGACGGCGTCGGTCTCGGTGCTGCCCGCCTTCTGGATCGCGTTGAAGAGCCCGAGGGCGCAACGGTGGCTCGACTGCACGATGCTCGGCGGGTTCTTGTCGCCGGTGAGCTTCACGTAGGCTTCGTAGAGCGGCGTGCTCAGGGGGTTGCGCCGTCCGGCGTCGGTGCCCGGCACCCAGTAGCTGATGCTCCACAGGTTGGCGGGCGTGGACTTCTGCATCGCCTTGGCGATCATCAGTTCGGTGCCGGCGTCGCCGATCACCTTGAACTTCTTGTCCATGCCCACGGCGCGGCCCTGCTGCAGCAGGCTGATGCAGGGCGCGGCGGTGAGTCCGACGAACAGCCCTTGCGAGGGCGCGTTCATCAGGCTGTTGATCTCGATCTTGTAGTCGGCCTTGTTGAGGCTGGCGAACACCGGCTCCAGCACCTTGACCTGGCGTCCGGCCTTGGCGGCGGCGCGCTGCACGCCGATGGTGAAGAAGCGCGCCATGTCGCGGCCGTTCTCGCTGTCGGGCACGATGCACGACCAGGTCTGCACGTCCTTGAAGCGGTCGGTGAGCATGTTGCCGATGCCGGCGAAGGCAATGTAGGCGTTCCAGGACAGGCGAAAGAAGTTCGGCTGGAAGTTCTCGTGCGTGAGCGACATCACCGTCGGGCACGGCGCGACCATCATGGCCTTGAGCTCGGGCAGGATCGGTGCGGTGGCCAGCGCCATGGGCGACTGCGATCCGCCGATCAACAGGTTGACCCCGCTGCCGGCCAGCTCGCGCGCTGCCGCGACCGCGCCCGCACTGGTGAACTTGTCGTCGCGCACGACCAGCTCCACGTTGCGCTTGAGCACGCCGCCCTTTGCGTTCCACTGCTCGGCCGCGACCTTCGCGCCTGCCAGCCACGCTGCACCGGCCTCCGCGCCGATGCCGCTCATCGGCAGCATCACGCCGATGCGAACCGGGCCGGCCTGGGCGCGGGCGGCTCGCATCGCGGGCAGGCCCAGCACGCCGACGGCTGCGGTGGACTGGAGGAAGTGGCGCCTTTTCATGGACATCGGTGTCTCCTGCGGTGATGCGCCGGAACAATCTCTGGCGCGTAATTTGTTATAACAGATTGAAATTTACAGGTCGAGGGGCAGGAGGCGTACTGGCGAAAACCCGCATGCGTGGACGTGGAGGGGCGCCGTGGCTGGATGGAGAAGGGGTCCATCGTTGAATGGAGAAGGGGTCCGTCGTTGGATGCACGCCCGGCACGCGGTACGGGCCGGTCGACCCCACTGCGGCGGCCCCTTCGGGGCTTCCCTGCGGTGCTCGCCTTTCGCGGGGTCTCGCTCAAACTCGCCTGCGGCTCAAACAGTCGCGAGCCCTGATCCGCGAAAGGCTGCGCTCCTCGGCGCCGCAGAGGGGTCGCCCAACCCGCACCGCATGCCGGGCTTGGGAGTGTTCGGGCGTTGCGTGCACTTCGGACCTCAGACCTCGAACGTCTGGAGCCTCACCCCGAGCTTATCCACGCAGGCGTGCGGTATGCCCTGGGCCGGCCGTTGAGGCGCCGCCGAGCAGCGCAGCGGCAGGCGGATCAGGGCCGCGCGTGTCTGAGCCGAAGGCGAGTTTGCGCGGACCCCGCCTGACGCGAGCAGCGCAGGGCAGCCGCGAAGCGGCCGGCGACGTCGGCCGGCACAGGGCATACCGCATGCCTGCGCACGCGCACGCTGTCAAAGCCCTTCATTCGCACGTTCACCGCACGCAGCACCGCATCAGCACATTGCGAAGCCACCGATTCGCCGCATCGTTGTCCGCACTCGCATGCCAATACATGTAGGCGTCCATCGACGAATGCGGCGCCGGAAACGCCAGCACCTGGTTGCCGAACTGCCGGTTGGCCATGTGCGCATAGCTCTCAGGCATCGTGAGCACGAGGTCGGTCTCCGACACCGTGCGGCACGCCGCAAAGTAGAACTGGCATCGCAGCGCCACCTGCCGCTGCACCCCCATGCGCCGCAGCTCGATGTCCTCGAAGCCGGGCCCCTGGCGTCGCGAGGTCACGAGGATGTGGCGCTGCGCCAGATAGGTGTCCAGGTCCACCGACCCATCGATCGCCGGATGCCCCTTGCGGGCCACCACGGCCATCCCGTCGACGCTGATCCGCTTGAACTTGACCGCGTCCGACAACGGAAGAAGCACGTCCACCGCCAGGTCGAGCGTGCCGGCGGCCAGCTCGCTCTCGAGGCTGCGGCGATTGGCGCGAACGCTCGAGACCTCGACCTCCGGCGCCTCGAGCGCCAGGGCACGCATCAGCGGCGACATCACCGTCGACTCCATGAAGTCGCGCAGCCCGATCACGAAGCGCTTCCTCGCAACGGCGGGCTCGAAGCTCTGGGTGTCGTTCAGCAGCGAACCGATCGACTGCAGCGAACCGCGCAGCGGATCGATCAGCCGCTTGGTCAGCGGCGTCGGCACCATCCGGTGGCCCTGCCGCTCGAACAGCGGATCGTTGAAGAGGTCGCGCAGGCGCGCCAGCGCATGGCTGATGGCCGGCTGCGTCAGGTGCAGCTTCTCGGCGGCCTTGGTGATGCCGCCTTCCGTGTAGATGGTGTCGAGCACCACGAGCAGGTTGAGGTCGACTCTCGAGATATGCATTCGCTGTATCCAGGTCTATTCCAAGCATTCATTGGCTTCCCGGGGGGCGGTGCCCTTAGGCTGTCTCCCGAGAACGCGCACCATCATGCCGCGAGACGCTCTGCACCTGCATTCACCGAGGAGACAAGCCCCATGATCCCTTTGATCCGACGACGGCCCTGCGGACCCACGGCCCCATGAGCGAGGCGTTCAGCGGCACGACGGAGGTCCACGAGCGCCACCGCTTCGACGAGGGCTCGCTGCAGCGGTGGTTCGACTCGCACGTCGACGATGGCGTACGCGCGGGCTTTCGCGTCTCGCAGTTCAGGGGCGGCCAGTCGAACCCGACCTTCCTGGTCGAGACCGCCAGCAACCGCTATGTCGTGCGCCGCAAGCCGACGGGCACGCTGCTGCCCTCGGCCCATGCCGTGGATCGCGAATTCCGGGTCATGAAGGCGCTCGCCGACACGGACGTGCCGGTCCCGCGCGTGCATGCGCTGTGCGAGGACGACGCGGTCATCGGCACCGCGTTCTACGTGATGGACTACATGGATGGCCGCATCCTGTGGGACCCTCGCCTGCCCGATGCGAGCGCGGACGAGCGAGGCCGGATCTGCGACGAGATGAACAGGGTGATGGCCGCGCTGCACGAGGTCGATGTCCACGCGGTGGGCCTCGGCGACTACGGTCGCCCGGGCAACTACATCGAGCGCCAGATCGCGCGCTGGAGCCGACAGTACCGGGCCAGCGAGACCGAGCGCATCGAGGCGGTCGAGCGGCTCATCGAATGGCTTCCGCAACACGTGCCGCAGGAAACGGCGACGCGCATCGTGCACGGCGACTTCCGCCTCGACAACCTGGTGTTCGCGCACGATGCGCCGCGCATCATCGCCGTGCTCGACTGGGAACTCTCGACCCTGGGCGACCCGATGGCGGACTTCGCCTACCACTGCATGGCCTGGCAACTGCCGCCGCCGTTCCGCGGACTCGGCGACCTGTCTGCCAGCCAGTTGGAAGCACTGGGGCTGCCTTCCGAAGAGGGCTATCTCGCACGCTACTGCGAGCGCCGCAAGCTTCCGGCCGTAACACCGGAAGCGTGGCGCTTCTACACCGCCTTCAACCTGTTCCGCGCCGCCGCGATTGCACAAGGGATCATGGGCCGTGCGCTGGCGGGGAACGCCTCGAACACGCACGCGCTCGATGCCGGCCGCCAGGCGCGGCAACTGGCCGAACTCGGCTGGCAGCGCGCCGCGCAGGCCTGATCGCGAGATGCCGCCAGTGTTGCATCCGCCCTGCTTTCGCGGCTTGCGCTTCGCGGCTGCCGATGCCGCCGCGGTGGCATCGGTCTTCGACAAGGTCCTCGGTATGGCGGCAATGCCTCCGCGCACAGCCGGGGACTCACCGTGCGGTCGCTTCCTGCTCGACGCTCAATGGCTCGAGGTTTGCGCCGCCCCGGGCAACACCCTGGACCTGGGCTGCGACGATCTCGGCACGCAGCGCACGCACCTGCGGCGCCTCGGCATCGAGGCCCTCGACGGTTCGGCGCTGGGCTGCACGCCAAGACTTCGGCTCGACGCGATGGACACCGGCGCCTGCACGGTCGACCTGCGCGAGCAGGCAGCCCCGGTGGGTTCAGCCGAGGACGGCCGCGCTGCAAGCGGCAATGGGGCCGATCGGCTCTGCGGGATGGAGTTGGCGGTCCGGGCGCCCGAGCGCGTGGCCCTTCACTGGGCGCAGCTCTTCCATGCGCGGTCCTCGCGCGACGAGGGCGGATTGCCACGGGTCACCCTCGCCTCCTTCGACCTCCGCTTCGCCCTGGCTGCGGACGGGCGCACCGGCGTGACCGCACTGGAATTCGCCGCGGCCGAACTCGCGCCGCTGGTGCGCAAGGCATCGGCGCAAGGCTTCGATGTGTGCGGCGACGCCCGGCGCGCTGCATTCAACGCACAGGGCATCGCTTTCCGCCTCCGGTCCGGGGCCTGAGCGGCCCGACGCGTTCAGAGCACCTCGAACACCCCCGCGGCCCCCATCCCGCCGCCGATGCACATCGTCACGACCACCTTCTTCGCACCGCGGCGCTTGCCTTCGATCAGCGCGTGCCCGGTCAGCCGCTGGCCGCTCACGCCATAGGGGTGCCCGACCGCGATGGCGCCACCGTTCACGTTCAGCCGGTCGCCCGGAATGCCCAGCTTGTCGCGGCAGTAGATCACCTGCACCGCGAAGGCCTCGTTGAGCTCCCACAGGTCGATGTCCTGGACCTTCAGGCCCAGGCGCTTGAGCACCTTGGGGATGGCGAACACCGGGCCGATGCCCATTTCGTCGGGCTCGCAGCCCGCGACCGCGAAGCCGAGGAAGCGGCCCAGGGGCTTCAGCCCCTTCTTCTCGGCGTAGCCCTCCTCCACCACCACGCAGGCGCCGCCGCCATCGGAGAACTGGCTGGCATTGCCGGCCGAGATCACGCCGCCAGGAATGGCCGGGCGGATGCCGCTGATGCCTTCCTTGGTGGTGCCGGGGCGGATGCCCTCGTCGTTCTCGACCGTCACTTCCTTGGTGCGCAGGCCCATCACGGGGTCGGCCACGCCGGCCAGCACGGTGATGGGGGCGATCTCGTCCTTGAAGAGGCCCTTCTCGAGCGCGGCGGCGGCCTTCTGCTGGCTGGCGGCGCCGTACTCGTCCATGGCGTCGCGGCCGATGTCGTAGCGCTTGGCGACCTGCTCGGCGGTCTGCAGCATGTTCCAGTAGGTCTCGGGCTTGTGCTTGACCAGCCAGGGGTCGGCCAGCATGTGCTTGTTCATCTCGTTCTGCACGCACGAGATGCTCTCCACGCCGCCGGCCACGTAGACCTCGCCCTCGCCGGCAATGATGCGCTGCGCGGCGGTGGCGATGGTCTGCAGGCCCGAGGAGCAGAAGCGGTTGATGGTCATGCCCGAGGTGGTGACGGGCAGGCCGGCACGCAAGGCGATCTGGCGCGCGATGTTGGCGCCGGTGGCACCTTCGGGGTTGGCGCAGCCCATGATGACGTCGTCGACTTCGGCAGCCTCGATGCCGGCACGCGCCACGGCGTGCTGCACGGCATGGCCGCCGAGGGTGGCGCCGTGCGTCATGTTGAAGGCGCCTTTCCAGCTCTTGGCAAGCGGGGTGCGGGCGGTGGAGACGATGACGGCACGGGTCATGGTGGAGTCCTTTGCAGAGAGATGATGATGGGGTTCAGCCGAACTGCTTGCCTTCGGCCACCAGCTTCTCGATCAGCGGGGCCGGCTGCCAGAACGCCGCGTCGTCGCGCGGGTTCTTCGCAAAGCGCTTCATCGCTTCGGCCACGTTGAAGAGACCGACCTGGTTGGCGTAGTGCATCGGGCCGCCGCGGTAGATCGGGAAGCCGTAGCCGGTGAGATACACCATGTCGATGTCGCCGGACTTGGAGGCGATGCCGTCTTCGAGGATATGGGCGCCCTCGTTGACCAGTGCGTAGACCAGTCGCTGCACGATCTCGTCGTCGGAGATCTTGCGCGGGGTGATGCCGAGCTCCTTGCGGTGGTCCTCGATCATCTTGTTGACGAGCGCCGACGGGATGGCGTCGCGCTTGCCGGCCTGGTAGTCGTACCAGCCTGCCCCGGTCTTCTGGCCGAAGCGGCCGAGCTCGCACAGCTTGTCTGCCGTGCGGCTGTACTTCATGTCGGGATGCTCGACGGCGCGGCGCTTGCGGATGGCCCAGCCGATGTCGTTGCCGGCAAGGTCGCCCATCCGGAAGGGGCCCATGGCAAAGCCGAATTTCTCGATGGCCCTGTCCACCTGCTGCGGGGTGGCACCCTCGTCGAGCAGGAAGCCGGCCTGGCGCGAGTACTGCTCGATCATGCGGTTGCCGATGAAGCCATCGCACACGCCGGAGACGACGGCCGTCTTCTTGATCTTCTTGGCGAGGGCCATGACGGTGGCGAGCACGTCCTTGGCAGTGTGCTTGCCGCGCACGACCTCCAGCAGCTTCATGACGTTGGCGGGGCTGAAGAAGTGCATGCCGACGACATCCTGCGGGCGCTTCGTGAAGGCGGCGATCTTGTCGACATCGAGCGTCGAGGTGTTGGAGGCGAGGATGGCGCCGGGCTTGGCGACGCGATCGAGTTCCTTGAAGACCTTCTCCTTGACGCCCAGTTCCTCGAAGACGGCCTCGATGACGAGGTCGGCATCCTTGAGGTCGTTGTAGTCGAGGGTGGTGGACAGCAGCGCCATGCGCTGCTCGTACTTGTCGGCCTTGAGCTTGCCCTTCTTGACCTGGGCCTCGTAGTTCTTGCGGATGGTGGCGATGCCGCGGTCGAGCGCCTCCTGCTTCATCTCGAGGATCTTGACGGGGACCCCGGCGTTGAGGAAGTTCATGGTGATGCCGCCGCCCATGGTGCCGGCACCGATCACGCCGACCGACTGGATGGCGCGCTGGGGCGTGTCTTCGGGGACGTCGGCAATCTTGCTGGCCGCGCGTTCGGCGAAGAAGCCGTGGCGCAACGCAGCGCTCTCCGGCGTCCACACGAGCTCGGTGATGGCGGCGCGCTCGTAGTCCACGGCCGCGTCGAAGTCCAGGCGCACCGACTGCGCCACACAGTCGAGGCAGCGAAGCGGCGCGGGGTAGTTGCGCGAACTCGCCGCGACACTGTTGCGCGCGAACTGCAGGTAGGCCTCGGCGTTCGGATGCTCGACCTTCAGGTCGCGGGAGCGCGGCAGCGGGCGAAGCTGCGCCTTGGCACGCGCGAACTCGATGGCGGCGGCCACGACGTCGTCCCGAACGAGCCGGTCGAACAGCTTCTGCGACGGCATCTCGGCCAGCACGTCGCTCATCACCGTGTTGCCCGTCACGATCATGTTGAGCGCGGCTTCGAGCCCGATCAGGCGCGGCAGCCGCTGGGTGCCGGTCGCGCCGGGCAGGATGCCGATGCGCACCTCGGGCAGTGCGACCTGCGTGCCGCTCTGCACGATGCGGTAGTGGCAGCCCATCGCCAGCTCCAGGCCGCCTCCCATCACGACGCCATGGATCGCGGCCACGACGGGTTTGCTGCTGCCCTCGACCAGGCGGATCACGTCGACGAGTTCCGGCGAGGCCGTGGCTTCGGGCTTGTTGAACTCGCGGATATCGGCGCCGCCGCAGAATGCGCGGCCTTTCCCGGTCAGCACGATGGCGAGGACCTCGGCATCGTCCTGCGCACGCGCGATCGATTCCGCGATGAATCTGCGGTTGCCCAGGCCCAGGCTGTTGACGGGGGGGTTGTCCATCGCGACGACGGCAATGCCGTCGCGCACTTCGTAGCTGGCTGTCACGTAGGTTCCTTTCGCCATTGGATGCGCATCGATGTTCCTTCAGCCGGCGCTGCAGCCGCATCAACAAGACGCATGCGCCGGATGAAAAGCCTTCATGCCGAACGGCCCCCGAAGCGGCCGGGTCGGGGCACCATCGAGTCATCCCCCACTCCGCTGGGCTCTTCCCACCCACGCACCTTCGACACCATGGAATTCGACTACACGCCCAAGGTCCAGGACCTCCGCACCCGCCTCCTCGCCTTCATGGACGAGCACATCTATCCCAACGAAAAGCGGCGCGAGGAAGAAGCCCAGCAGTCCTGGCTGAACGCCCGCGACGGCGGCAGCTACACCACGCTGCCGCTGATGGAGGAGCTCAAGCCGAAGGCGCGCGCCGCCGGCCTGTGGAACATGTTCCTGCCCGAGGCCGGCCACGGAGCGGGCCTGACGAACCTCGAGTACGCGCCGCTGTGCGAAATCATGGGCAGGCGCTACTGGTGTGCCGAGGCCTTCAACTGCAGCGCGCCGGACACCGGCAACACCGAGGTCATCGCGCGCTACGGCTCGCCCGAGCAGCAGGAGCGCTGGCTGCGCCCGATGCTCGATGGCGAGATCCGCTCCTCCTTCGCCATGACGGAACCGGCGGTCGCCTCGTCGGACGCAACCAACATCGAGTGCAGCATCCGCCGCGACGGCAGCGACTATGTGATCAACGGGCGCAAGTGGTACATCACCGGCGCGATGAACGAGCGTTGCAAGCTCTTCATCCTCATGGGCAAGACCGACCCCGACAACGCCGACCGGCATCGGCAGCAGTCGATGATCATCGTGCCGCGCGACACGCCCGGCGTGACCGTGCTGCGCGACATGGCGCTCATGGGCCACTACGACGCGCCCTTCGGGCACCCCGAGGTGCTGTTCGAGAACGTGCGGGTGCCGGCGTCGAACCTGCTGCTCGGCGAGGGCCGCGGCTTCGAGATCGCGCAGGGCCGCCTCGGCCCCGGCCGCATCCACCATTGCATGCGCATGATCGGCATGGCCGAGTCGGCGCTCGAGATGATGTGCGAGCGCGTGGTCTCGCGCGTCGCCTTCGGCAAGCCGCTGTCGGAGCAGGGCGTGTGGCGCGAGCGCATCGCGAAGGCGCGGATGCTCATCGACCAGACGCGCTGGATGGTGCTGCACGCCGCGTGGCGCATGGACACGGTCGGCAACAAGGTGGCGGCCAAGGAGATCGCGATGATCAAGGTCATCGCCCCCAACAACTGCGTGCAGGTGATCGACGACGCGATGCAGGCCTTCGGCGCGGCCGGCCTGAGTCAGGACACGTTGCTGACTTCGTTCTACGCCTACGCACGCCACCTGCGGGTGGCCGACGGCCCCGACGAAGTGCACCGCAACGCGATCGCCAAGCACGAGCTCTCGGGATATCGCGCAGCCGCGGTGCGCTGAACGCAATACCGCGAAAAGGGGCTGCGCGCCCCTTTTCAGTTGATGGCCATCGATGCCGCCGGGTCGTGCAGCATCCGGCGCAGCAGCTTGCCGCTTTCAGATGATGGCAGGCCGCTGCGGAAGATCACGGTGCGCGGCACCTTGTAGTGCGACATGTGCTGCAGGCACCATTCGATGATCTTCTGGTCGACGCGGTCGGTCTGCTGGCCGGCGCGCACGCGGGCCGCCGCCTCGTCCTTCAGCACCACGTAGGCCTGCACGGCCTCGCCGCGGTCGGGGTCGGGCAGGCCGACCACCGCGGCCTGGCGCACGTCGGGATGCAGGGCGAGGATGGCCTCGACCTCCTCCGGGAACACGCTGTAGCTCCAGACCTTGATCATTTCCTTGGTGCGGCCGAGGAAGGTCAGGTAGCCTTCCTCGTCGACGACGCCGACGTCCCCGGTGCGAAGCCAGCCGTCGAGCAGCATGGCCTGCGTGGCGGCCGGATGCAGCCAGTAGCCCTTGTAGCGGATGGGGCTGCGCAGCAGGATCTCGCCGCGCTGGCCGGCCGGCAGTTCGCGGCCGGTCTCGGGGTCGACGATGCGCAGCTCCACGCCGGGTGCGGGCTTGCCGTTGGTGCCCCACTTGATGGCGTCCGGCGGCATCAGCGTGTCGCAGGTGTGGGTTTCGCTCAGGCCATAGCCGGCCTCGTAGACGAGGCACTCGTTCGCGAAGCGGCTCCAGCGCCGCGCGAGCGATTCGCTCAGCTGCACACCAAAGCTCGTGCCGACGGTGGTACGCAGCGAAGAGAGGTCGAAGGTGGCGGCATCGTCGCAGGCCATGACGGAAGGCAGCGAAGGCGCCATGGTGTACCACCAGCTCACCCGGCAGGCCTCGATGGCCTGCAGCACCGCCGTGGCGTCGAAGCGGTGCAGCAGCACGACCGTGGCGCCGCAGTAGATCGGCAGCGCCAGGCCGGTCATCATGCCGGAGATGTGGTGCAGCGCGACGTCGGCCAGCATCACGTCCCCTTCACCCAGCCGGAAGCCGTCCGCGCTCACCGCGATCTTGTAGAGCGCGCATTCGAAACTGATCATCGCGCCCTTGGGCAGGCCGGTGCTGCCGGAGGTGTAGGCCATGAGGCAGACGTCGTCCATCGCGATGGTCTCGACCGGCGTGAAGGGGCCCACCTCGGCCAGCGCGTTGGCGAAGTCGATCACGCAGCCGGGCAGCGGCGGTGCCGGCTCGTGCCGCAGCCGGATGCATGGCGGCACGTCCATGGCCAGCGTGGCGGGCAGCATGTCGCCATAGCGCACCGCGTACACATGGGCCACCGTGCGCAGCGCATGAGAGCCGAGCACGACCTTGAGGAGGTCCTCGCCCGCGACGACGGCGCTGGCGTCGAGCTCGGTCAACTGGTGCTCGAGCTCGTAGGCGCGTGCGTCCGGGTTGCAGGGGCTCACGATGGCGCCGAGCTTCTGCACGCCGAAGTGCGCGATCAGGTATTCGGGGCAGTTGTGCAGGAAGAGTGCGACCACGTCGCCCTGGCCGATGCCTCGCTCGCGCAGGCTCTGGGCAAAGCGATCGCTCAGGTCATCGAGCTCGGCGTAGCTGATGCGCCGGCCGTACCAGACCAGGGCAGGCTTGTCGGGCGTCCTGCGGGCATGCTCCCGCAAATACTCGTGCAGCGGCCTCTGGCCGTGGCGGTAGGCGATCATCCTGGCGTGTCTCCGGTCGATTGCGCATTTCAGGGCTGGCCCGCGGTGCGGAAGCCTTTTTTTTTCGCAATCATGCGGCCACGCGCCGGCTGCGGCAAGTGAACCCCAATGAATATTGGGCATTGAGGTGCATCGTCCTGATGCATGGACCAGCGCCACGCCGGGGCGCCGCCCATGCCGGGCAGGCGCGTCAGGCGATCTGGCGGGCCGCGCGGCGTGCCGCCGGAGCGGGCTGCGCCGACGCGTCCTCGCCGCGCTCGCGCAGGTAGGCGAGGATCGGCGCGCTGGTGCGGTCGATCTCGTCGTGGATGCCGCGCCGGGCCACCTCGCCGTCGCGCTTGCGAAGACCGCGCAGCACCATGTGATGCGGGTGCTGCTTGCGCGGCTGGCCGATCGCATGGGTCTGCAGCGCCTTCATGAGGGGTCCGCACTGCAGCCACAGGCTTTCGATCATGCGCTGCAGCACCGGCCTGTCGGCCAGCGCGTAGACGCCCATGTGGAAGCGCTCCGACTCGAGCAGCTCGCCCGCGGTGTCGCCGGCCTCGCGCAGGGCCGCCATGCGCTCGTGCAGCGCCTCGAGCTTCTTCACGTCGTCGCTGCCGGCATGCAGCGCAGCGCGCGCTGCCGCCTCGCCCTCGAGCATGAGCCGCAGCTCGCGCACTTCGGCGAAGCGCTGCTCGCTCATCACCGGCACCCGCACCGAGTGGTGGCCGACCTGCTCGAGCGCCTGCTCGGAAATCAACCGCGCCAGCGCCTCGCGCACCGGCGTCGGGCTGATGCCCATCTCGGCCGCGAGGTCCCGCAGCTTGAGCTTCTCGCCGGGCGCGAACCGGCCTGCCTTGAGGTCGCGGCAGAGGCGGCTGTAGGCCTGTGCGTTGAGGCTGTCGCGGGTGAGGATGTCGTCCATGGGATGGAAGCGTGCGGGTAGGCGCGCCTTGTCAAATAGCTTATATGTTATTTCACGTCGGCGCTTGTCAGCGGCCGGTGAACGCGGGAGGCCGCTTTTCCAGGAAATGCGCCACGCCTTCCCGGAAATCCTCGCTGCCGAAGGAGGCCTGCATCTCCTCGTCCGCGCGGCGCCAGGCGGTGTCGAGGTCCTGGAACAGGCTGTCGTACACCTGCCGCTTGATCACGCCGATGGAGCGCGGCGAGGCGTTGTCGGTCACGTCCTTCGCGATGGCCTGGACGCGCGCGAGGAAGCCTTCGGCGGGCAGCGCCTTCACCAGGCCCATCGAGGCTGCCTCCGCCGTGTTCAGCGTGCGGGCGGAGAGAAGCAGGTCCAGCGCATGGGTGGGGCCGACCAGGCGAGGCAGCATCCACGAGATGCCATGCTCGGCGATCAACCCGCGCTTGGCAAAGGCGGTGGTGAGCTTCTGGCCCTCGGCCATGTAGCGGAAGTCGCAGAACACGGCCATGCACAGGCCGATGCCCGCGATAGGCCCGTTGATGGCCACGAACACCGGCTTGCGCACGCGCAGCAGGTAGCTGAAGCGCCAGGCGTAGTTGGCGTCGATGCCCGCGGCTGTCGGCGCTGGCATGGCGGCTGCATCGCTGCCGGCCACACCCGCGGCGCCGGCCTCGAGGATGTCCATGTCGGCACCGGCACAGAAGCCCCGCCCCGCGCCGGTCACGACGATGGCGCGCACGGCGTCGTCGGCCTCGGCGGCTTGCACGGCCTGGCGGAACTCGGTTTCCATGCGGTGCGTCCACGCATTGAGCCGGTCGGGCCGGTTCAGCGTGATCGTGCGGATGCGGCCTTCGGTCGCGGCGGTGATGTCCTGGTAGGTCATTGGATGCTCCCGCGCGGCCTCAGGCCTCGCCGCCGATGGTGGCACCGCCATCGATCACGATGGTGGTGCCGGTGATGAAGCGTCCGGCATCGGAGCCCAGCAGCAACGCCGCACCGGCGATGTCCTCCGGATCACCGATGGCGTTGAGCGGACTGGACGCCAGCGCGGCGGCCAGCGTCTGCGGGTTGTCCCACAACGCCTTGGCGAAATCGGTCTTGATGAGGCCGGGTGCGATGCAGTTGGTCCGCACGCCCTGCTTGCCCCATTCGAGCGCGAGGTTGCGCGCGAGCTGCATGTCGGCCGCCTTGGAGATCGCGTAGGCGCCGAGCACCCGCGATCCGGTCAAGCCCGCGATGGAGCTGATGATGACGATCGAGCCGCCGCCCCGCTCCGCCATGCCCGGCGCCACCCGGTTGACGAGCCAGAGGTTGGAGCGGATGTTCACGTCCATCACCTTGGAGAAGGCCTCGTCGGTGATGCCCGACATCGGTCCGTAGTACGGATTGACGGCCGCATTGCAGACCAGCACGTCGACCGGGCCGTACGCCTTTTCGGCCTGGTCGACCAGCGCCGCGACCTGCTCCTTGCCGGAGATGTTGCAGGCGATGGCCATCGCTTCCAGCCCTTCGCCGCGCAGCTGCTCGACCACCGCATTGCAGGCGTCGAGCTTGCGGCTGGTGACGACGACACGCGCCCCCGCGCGGGCGTAGGCGATGGCGATGGCGCGGCCGATGCCGCGCGACGAGCCGGTGACGATGGCAGTCTTGCCCTTGAGAGAAAAGCGGTCCATGAAGGGCTCCTTCAGCGATTGACGAACTTCGGCGCGCGCTTCTCGACGAAGGCGCGGGCCGCTTCCTGGTGGTCTTCGGTCATGCCGCAGCGGATGTGCCGGATGGCCTCGTGGTCGAGCGCCTGCGCCAGCGTGGCGCCCTGCTCGGCGGCATTGAGGTTGGCCTTGATGTGGCCCAGCGTGATCGACGGGCCGTCGGCCAGCTGCTGCGCGAGCGCGCGGCCCTCGACGTCGAGCTCGGCATCGGGCACCACGCGGGTGACCAGGCCCTGGGCCAGCGCCTCGTCGGCCTTCAGCACGGGGGACAGCAGTGCAAAGGCCCGCGCCCGCGGGCCGAGGAGGTGAGTCAGGAAGTAGGTGCTGCCGAAATCGCCCGAAAGGCCGACCTTGGCGAACGCCGAGGTGAGCTTGAGCGTGTCGCTCGCCAGCAGCAGGTCGCAGGCCAGCGCCAGCGACAGGCCCGCGCCCGCCACGGCGCCGCGCGCGACGGCGATGGTCGGCTTGGGCATCTCGTGGAGCAGGCGCGAACATTCCATGTGCTCGCGCAGCTGGAGCGTGCGCGACTCGAGCGTCTGCGACGCCGCGTCGTCCTCGGCCATGGCCTTGACGTCGCCGCCCGCACAGAAGGCGCGCCCCGCGCCGGTCAGCACCACGGCGCGCGCGCGCGCATCGACGGCGGCGCGGCGCAGCGCGTCGAGCAAGGCCTCGGTCATGGGCACCGTCAGTGCGTTGAGCCGTTCGGGCCTGTTGAGGGTGAGCGTCAGTACGCCGTGTTCGAGATGCTCGATCAGTTCGGTGGTCAAGTGCCGGTCTCCTGCGGATGGTTGTGGGTGATTCGTCAAAGGGCGCCTGCGGCCTCGAGCGCAGCGACCTGCTCGGCGCCCATGCCGAGCCACTGCTGCAGCACCTCGGCGTTGTGCTCGCCCACGGCCGGCATGGCGCGCTCGATGGCGAGCGGGGTGGCCGACAGGTGGATGGTCACGCCCTGCACGGGCACGTTCACGCCGCCGAATGGAATGTCAGCGATGGCGCCGCGGTGGCGCAGTTGCGGGTTCTCCACGACCTCGTCGATGGTCGCGACCTTGGCGCAGGGCACGCCTTCGGCTTCGAGGAGCGCGACGATCCCGTCGGCCTCGTGCGACAGCATCCACGCGGCCACGGCACCCTCGACGGCGTCGCGGTGTTCGAGCCGCGATGCCATCGTGGCGAAGCGCGGGTCGTCCAGCAGTGCCGGCTGCCGCATGGCGCGCACGACGCGCGGGAACATGTTGTCGTCGCCGCCCACCATCAACACATGGCGGCCGTCGCCCGTGCGGAAGGTGTTCGACGGCGCCACGAAGCGGTCGCGGCTGCCGACGCGCGTCATGGTGGTGCCGAAGAGCTTCTGCTGCGGGATCGCCGTCATGAGCATCGAGGTGGCGCTCTCCAGCAGCGAGACGTCGACGAGCTGCCCTTCGCCGGTGGCGTGGCGGGCATGGAGCGCCGAGAGGATGCCGAGGGCGGTGTACATGCCGGTCGTGTAGTCGCACATGAACGAGCCGATCATCGTGGGCGGGCCGTCCTCCTGGCCGGTCATGTCCATCAGGCCGCTCATGGCCTGCGCCACGCCGTCGAAGCATTGCTTGGTGGCGAGCGGGCCGTCCTGCCCGAAGCCGGAGATGCGCGCCATGACGAGGCGCGGGTTGAGCGCATGCACCGCGTCCCAGCCGAGCCCCATCTTCTCCATCGTGCCCGGGCGGAAGTTCTCGACAAGCACGTCGGCATGCGCGATCAGCTCACGCAGGACCTGCAGTCCGGCCGCGCTGCGCAGGTCGATGGCCAGGCTTTTCTTGTTGCGGTTGACGATGAAGGTGTAGAGGCTCTGCCCGTCGACAGCCGGCGTGGCGCGCCGCGCGTACTCGCCCTCGCCCGGCGGCTCGATCTTCACCACCTCGGCGCCCATGTCGCCCAGCATCATGGCGCAGTAGGGGCCGGCAATGAAGCGCGAGAGGTCGAGCACACGCAGTCCAGCAAGCGATGTCATGTCGGGTGGCCTTTGTCTCTTGTGGCTTGTGACCTGTTGATTTGTGTATTTGTTATATCATATTCAAAATTGCCATTGTTGGCGAGCACAAGGAGACAGACGTCTTGACAACGACCTATTTGAGACTTCGCCAGCTCTGCCTGGTGGCGGCCAAGCTGGAACCGGTAGAGGAGGACCTCTGCGAGGTATTCGGCGTGCGGGTCTGCCATCGCGATCCCGAAGTGGGGCAGTTCGGCTTGCACAACGCGCTCATGCCCTTCGGCACCAGCTTCGTCGAGGTCGTCGCACCGCTGCGCGAAGGCACCACCGCGGGCCGCTACCTGGAGCGGCGAAAGGGCGATGGGGGCTACATGGTGATCCTCGACAGCGAATCGCTGCCGCGCTGGCGCACGCATGTGGATGAGGTGGGCGTGCGCATCGCCGCGCCGCTTGCGCTCGGCGACTACGAAGGCATGCAGCTGCACCCGCGCGATACGGGCGGCGCGCTGCTCGAGATCAACACCACGCGCAACGGCGCCGACCTGAACGGTCCCTACTGGCCGGCGGGCCCGCATTGGCAGGAGGCCGTGTCGGATGCGCGCGTGCAGGGCATCACGGGCGCCGTGCTGCAGGCCGATGACCCGGCCGCGCTGGCGGCGCGCTGGGGCCGCATTCTGCAACGGCAGGTCGAGCGCGAGGGCGACAGCTGGCGACTGCAGGTCGACAACGCAAGGCTGCGCTTCGTGGCGCCGCGCGACGATCGCGGCGAAGGGCTGGCGGGCATCGAGCTGGCAGTGCGCGACGCCTCGGCCATCCGCAAGACTGCGCAGGCCCGCGGGGTCGAGGCGGATGCGGCGGGCGTGCGCGTCGGCGGCGTCCACTTTGCACTCGGTTCGAAAGACTGACGCGGCAATCCGCCGCATCCACCAGGAGACGAGAGATGGAACTGGCCTTTTCGAAGGAAGAGCAGGCATTCGCAGATGACGTACGCACCTTCATCACCGAGAACCTGCCGCGCGACATTTCGCGCCGCGTCGAGCACGACCTGCACCTGCATCGCGAGGACTTCATGCGCTGGCAGCAGATCCTCGGGCGCCGCGGCTGGCATGCGTACACCTGGCCGGTCGCGCAAGGCGGCCCGGGCTGGAGCGCGACGCAGCGCTACATCTTCGAGACCATCAGTGCGGAGCTGAACTGCCCGACCATCCAGCCCTTCGGTCCGCGCATGGTGGGGCCGGTGATCTTCAATTTCGGCAGCGACGCGCAGAAGCAGCAGCACCTGCCGGGCATCCGGGCCTCGACCGTCTGGTGGTGCCAGGGCTATTCGGAGCCGGCGTCGGGCTCGGACCTGGCCTCGCTCGCCACGCGCGCGGAAGACCGGGGCGATCACTACCTGGTCAACGGCCAGAAGATCTGGACCTCGTACGCCCACTATGCCGACTGGATGTTCTGCCTGGTGCGCACCAGCCGCGAGGCGAAGGCGCAGCGCGGGATCTCGTTCCTGCTGATCGACATGAAGTCGCCGGGCATCGTGATACAGCCGATTCCGATGCTGGAGGGCACGCATTCGTTCAATGCGGTGTTCCTGACGGATGTGAAGGTGCCCAAGTCCAACCTGGTCGGCGAAGAGGGCCGCGGCTGGAGCTATGCCAAGTTCTTGCTGGAGCACGAGCGCGTCGAGAACTCGAACATCGGGTTTTCGACTTTCGCGATGCGACGGCTGCACCGCATCGCATCGGGCGTACGGCATCGAGGCCGCCCGCTCCTCGAAGACCCGGTGTTCCGCGCAAAGGTGTCTGCGGTCGAGGCACAGCTCAAGGCGCTCGAAGTGACGACGCTGCGAGCGCTGTCGAGCATGGGCTCGGGCAGCTCGCCGGGGGCCGGCCTGGCGTCGGCGCTGAAGATCCGGGGCACCGAGATAGGCCAGCGCATCACGGAGCTGATCTTCGAGGCCGCCGGCCCCCAGGGGCAGGTGCTCGACCCTGCGCTGATGCGCGGCGAAGGAAATCTCGATGGCATCGAGGCCAGCGTGCGCGGCGCGGCACCCAACTACTTCTGGCGTCGTGCCATGTCGATCTATGGCGGCAGCAACGAGATCCAGCGCAACATCATCGCCAAGCACGAGCTCGGCCTGTAGGGTGCGCACCGCGCGTCTGTGCCGGCGCAGGCGCAACGGCGGCTTCTTCTGCACCCTCGGCTGCACTTCGCTGCGCTTGGCAATCGCCACGTCTGGGCATCAGTTGCACGCCTTGGGTAGCATGAACCCATGGATTCGCTCCTTCTTCCCACCGTTCCCCCGGAGACCCCGCTCGACGAGCGAGACGGGCGCTACCTGCGCAAGGCCATCGTGTGGTCGCATGCCGCGCGGCGGCGCGGCAATCGGCCATTCGGCGCGGTGATCGTCTCGGCCGACGGCGAGGTGCTGGCCGAGGCCTGGTGCAACACAGCCGAGACCGGCGATGTCACAGGCCACGCCGAAACCAATGCGGTGCGCATGCTGGCCGGGCGCGGCCTCTCGCGCGAGGCGCTGGCGGCTGCCACGATCTATTCCTCGGGCGAACCCTGCGTGATGTGCGCGGGCGCCATCTTCTGGTCCAACATCGGCCGCGTGGTCTTCGGCATCGACGCCGAGCGCTTGCGCGTATTCCGCGGCGAGCGCCCGGAGCAGCGCGACGCGGAGCTGTCCTGCCGCGACGTGTTCGCAGCGTCGGCGCATCCGGTCGAATGCATCGGGCCGGCGCTGCTCGACGAAGCCATCGCGGCGCACGTGGGCGCTTGGCAGCCTTAGCACGGCGTCCAGGCGCTGCCGTTTCCTTGGGCAACCCAGCGCAAGCCCTTGCCGGACAACGCTCTGGCGACTTGTACCCGGGGTTTTCCACAAGCTTGTCCACGTCTTCCGGGGATGAACTCCGTACGCGCCGGGGTGCCGCCATCCTGCTCCCTACACTCGCCCCATGCCCTGGAACGCGCGACTCGAGCTCGACTACCGACTGGAAGGCCCGCGCAGCGTCGCGCGCTTCCGCCACGAAGGCCCACTGCGGATCCTGCAGAGCCTGTACCCCGAGGGCGACGCGGTCTGCCACAACGTGCTGGTGCATCCGCCGGGCGGGCTGGTGGGTGGCGACACGCTCGACATCCGGGTGAGCGCCGCAGGCGGCAGCCATGGGTTGATCACGACGCCGGGCGCCAGTCGCTTCTATCGCTCGGAAGGCGAGCCGGCGCTGCAGCGCACGGCGCTGCAGCGCACGGCGCTGCAGCTCGAGCCCGGAGCGCGGCTCGAATGGCTGCCGCTCGAAGCGATCTGCTTCAGCGGCTGCCGCGCGGAGAACCGGCTCTCGCTTCAGCTCGCCGAAGGCGCAGAGCTGATCGGCTGGGACGTGACGGCGCTGGGCTTGCCCGGCGCCGGCAAGCCCTTCGAGAAAGGCACGCTGCTGCAGCACATCGAGATGCCGGGCGCCTGGCTGGAGCGCGGGCGCATCGATGCCGCGGACCCGCGGCTGCTCGATGGTCCGTTGGGGCTGGCCGGCCATCGATGCCTGGCCACCCTGTTCTTTGTCGCGGGCGCCGCGATCGCCCGGCCCCGGCGCGAAGCCGCGCTCGACGCCGCGCGTGCGCTGATCGAGGCCCATGCGCTGCGCGACAGCGCTGGCGCAACCAGCCCGCAGCCGGGCGTGGTCGTGCTGCGCGTGCTGGCGCCCCTGGTCGAGCCGGCGATGCAGTTGCTGCGGCAGGCGTGGCAGGCATGGCGTGCCGAGCTGTGGCAGATGCGCGGTGCGCCGCCGCGCATCTGGGCGATGTAGCCCGCGCCGGCCCTCTGCTTGCCGTGCGGTGGGCCCTTGCCCTACCCGGCCGCCCGTCGTTCTCCGGCTCGGCCCCGGCAAAGCGCTCGCTAAGGTGGCCACTCCAAAGAACAGGAGAACTCCATGAAAAGCATCATCCTCTGGCTGTGCGGCGTACCGATCGGCGTGATCATTTTGCTGAAGGTATTCGGCGTCTTCTGATTCGCCGGAGGGTCCGCGCCGCGCGCATGGGGCATGCGACTACAGGCGCGGCCCGTCGGCGGCATTAGGCTCGGGGCATGCCGCGCCTCGCGAAGCCGACCCGATGACGGATGTCCACAGCGACATCCCGGCTCGCCTCGACCGCCTTCCCTGGTCGCGCTGGCACTGGCGCGTGGTCGTGGCGCTGGGCGTCGCCTGGGTGCTCGACGGGCTGGAGGTCACGCTGGTCGGCTCGATCGGCGGCGTGCTCGAACGGCCCGACACGCTGGCGCTGACGGCGGCGCAGATCGGCTGGTCGGGCTCGCTCTACATCGGTGGCGCGGTGATCGGCGCCCTGCTCTTCGGCCGCCTGACCGACCGGCTGGGGCGCAAGAAGCTGTTCCTGATCACGCTGGCCGTCTATGCACTGGCCACGCTTGCCACCGCCTTTTCCCCCGACTTCGCCTTCTTCGCGCTGTGCCGCTTTCTCACCGGGCTGGGCATCGGCGGGGAATACGCGGCCATCAACTCGGCGATCGACGAGCTGATTCCTGCGCGGGTGCGCGGCCGCGTGAACCTGGCGATCAATGGCAGCTTCTGGATCGGCGCTGCGCTCGGCGCGGGGCTGAGCCTTGTGCTGCTGGACCCGCGGGTGCTCGGGCCCGTGTGGGGTTGGCGCGCAGGCTTCGGCCTGGGCGCGGTGCTGGCCGTGGCGATCCTGCTGGTGCGGCGCGACGTGCCGGAAAGTCCACGCTGGTTGATGGCGCATGGCCGCACCGAAGAAGCGGAGCGCATCGTCGCAGGCATCGAGGCGGAGGTCGCCGCGCAGTACGGCACGCTACCCACGCCCGTGGGCCGCGTGCACTACGGCCGGCGCGCGAGCCCGGGTTGGCGCGAGGTCGCGCAGGTGCTGCTGCGCCGCTACCCGCAGCGCAGCGGCGTCGCGCTCGCGCTGATGATCTCGCAGGCCTTCTTCTACAACGCCATTTTCTTCACCTATGCGCTGGTGCTGACGCGCTTCCACGGGGTGCCGGAAGGGCGCGTCGCGCTCTACATCTTTCCCTTCGCGCTCGGCAACGTGCTGGGGCCGCTGATCCTCGGGCCGTTGTTCGACCGTGTCGGGCGCCGCCGCATGATCGCGCTGACCTATGTGTGCTCGGGCATCGGCCTCGCACTGACCGGATGGGCTTTCATGCAGGGCTGGCTCGATGCGCGCAGCCAGGCGTTGGCCTGGTCGGCCGTGTTCTTCCTGGCCTCGGCAGCAGCGAGCTCGGCCTACCTGACGGTGAGCGAGGTGTTCCCGCTCGAGATCCGGGCGATCGCCATCGCGATCTTCTACGCCGTGGGCACGGGCGCGGGCGGCTTCGTCGCGCCGGTGCTCTTCGGCGCGCTGATCGAAACCGGCAGCCGCACCGCGGTGGCCGTCGGCTATGCGATCGGAGCGGCGCTGGTGGTGATCGCCGGGCTGCTGGCGCTGCGCTTCGCGGTCGACGCGGAGCGCAAGCCGCTGGAGGAAGTGGCGCCGCCGCTGGGCAGCGATTCGAGCGAAGGCCCGCTCACTCGATGATGGCGCGCTTGACGTCTTCCTGCAGGCTGCGCAGATGCGCGCGCATGGCCTCGCGGGCGCGCTCCGGGTCGCGGGCGCGCAAGGCATCGATGATGGTGCCGTGCTCGTCGTGGTTCTCGCGCTGGCGGTGCAGCGGGCTGTGCAGTCGGAACAGCCGCGCATTGACGCGCAGCTCCTCGACCAGCCGCGGGAACACCACGTTGCCGCTCGCGTTGGCGATCAGCGAATGGAAGCGGTCGTCGAAATGGAAGTGCTCGATCTCGCTGTGTTCGCCGTTGTGCAGGGCCTGTGCCTCGGCCTCGAGCGCGTCGATCTCGGCATCGGTGATCTTGGCCACGGCGAGCGCGATGGCCTCGCACTCGATCACCTCGCGCGCGCGCATGCAGTCGAAGTATTCCTTGGTGCCGAGCGCGCGCACGGCATAGGAGCGCGCGTCGCGCCGCACCAGCAGGCCTTCGCCGGCCAGCCGCACCAGCGCCTCGCGCATCGGCGTGCGGGAGATGCGCAGGTCCTCGGCCAGGCGAGCTTCCTGCAAGGGGCTGCCGGCCGAGATCTGGCGGTCGAGGATGAGCTGGCGCAACCGCTCGTAAGCCTGCTCGGCCAGGCTGGTGGAACGCACCTCCAGCGGCGCGATGGTGATGGTGGCGGGCTGCGCCGGACTGGGAAGGCTTGGCATGCGGGAGGAGAAGGCGAACTCCACGTGGAGCGGGAAAAGCTTATCAGGCCCGCGGCGGCGCACGGCTCGGCCTCACAGCCACTTCTGCAGCGGGTTGCCGGCGTTGGGCGCGCGCGGGCGCAGGCACGGCAGGAACTCGCCCGATCCCGGCTCGGCCCGGAACTCGCCGTCCTGCCACACCACGCGACCGCGCGACACGGTGATACCGGGCCAGGCGCGCAGCTTCATGCCCTCGTAGGGGGTGTAGTCGGCGGCATGGTGGAGCATGTCGTTGGCGATGGTCTTCTCCTTGCCCGCGGCGAAGACGTCCCACACCACGAAGTCCGCATCACTGCCGACCGCGATCGTGCCCTTGCGCGGGTACAGGCCGTAGAGCCGCGCCGGATTCGTGGCAGTGAGCTCCACGAAGCGATGGATGTCGATGCGCCCGGCCAGCACGCCCTCGCTCATCAGCAGCGGCAGCCGCGTTTCCACGCCCGGAATGCCGTTGGGGATGCGGTCGAACGAGGCGTTCTCGCCGGCCACCCGCTTGCCGTCCGGGCCGTTCATGTTGAAGGGCGCATGGTCGGAGGAGACGATGGTGAAGAGACCGCTGGCCAGCCCGTTCCAGATGAAGGGCTGGTTGGCCTTGTCGCGCGGCGGCGGGCTGCAGATGCAGCGCGCTCCGTGCATCGGGTCGTCTTCGTGCAGCCCCAGGTCCTCGGCGCTCAGGAAGAGGTACTGCGGGCAGGTCTCTGCATGGATCGGCAGGCCGCGCCCGCGGGCCCAGTGGATCTGCTCGACGGCCTCGCGGCCAGAGACGTGCACGATCAGGATCGGGGTATCGACCAGTTCGGCCAGCGCGATGGCTCGGTGCGTGGCCTCGCGCTCCACCGCCATCGGCCGGGAGCTCGCGTGGTAGCGCGGCGCGGTGAGGCCGGCGTCGAGCAGCTGCTCGGTGAGCCAGGCGATGCAGTCGCTGTTCTCGGCATGGACCATGGTCATCGCACCATGCCGGCGCGCGGCGGCGAGCACTTCGAGGACCTGCCGGTCGTCCAGCTTCAGGTCGTCGTAGGTCATGTAGATCTTGAAGGAGGTGTAGCCCTTCTCGATCAGCGCGGGCAGCTCCCGCCGCGTCACGTCGCGGGTGGCGTCGGACACGATCAGGTGGAAGGCGTAGTCGATCACCGCCTTGCCCTCTGCGCGCTGGTGGTAGTCGTCGACCGCGGCCTGCAGGCTGTGCCCTTTCTGCTGGGCGGCGAAGGGCAGCACGGTGGTGGTGCCGCCGCAGGCCGCCGACCGGGTGCCGGTGAAGAAGTCGTCGGCAAAGCGCGAGCCGTCGCTGGTGGGCTGGTCGAAGTGGCAGTGGCCGTCGACACCGCCGGGCGTGACGAGCCGGCCCGCGGCATCGATCTCGCGTGCGGCGTGGCCTTCGAGGCCTTGCGCGATGGCGGCGATGCGGCCTTCGCGCACGCCGATGTCGGCACGGTAGCGGTCGCCGACGGTGGCGATGTCGGCGTTGCGAAGAATCAGGTCGTAGTGGGCCATGGCAGTCCTAGCGCTGCTCGAGCGCGGCCTCCGGCGGTGCCGCGGCCGGCGCGCTCGCCGGTCCGTAGGCGCGGCCGTAGTGGCGTTCGATGCGGCGCTGCACGAAGTCCCAGGCGGTGGTCATCAGCAGGTAGTAGAGGGCTGCGACGAGGAACAGCTCGAGCACCATGAATCTTTCCTGGATCAGCACCTGCGTGCGGCGCAGCAGCTCTTCCATCGAGATCACCGACGTGATCGAGGTGGTCTTCAGCAGGCCGTTGATGCTGTTGCCCAGCGTCGGCACGATCAGCCGCATCGCCTGCGGCATGACGATGTAGCGCATGGTCTGCGCGTTGCTGAAGCCGACGGCGCGCGCCGCATGGGTCTGGCCCACCGGCACCGACTGGATGCCGCCGCGCACGATCTCGGCCAGGTACGCCGCCTCGTTGAGGATCAGGCCGAGCAGGGCCGACTCGATGACCGACAGCTTCAGCCCCAGCTGCGGCAGGCCGGTGTAGATGATGATCAGCTGCACCAGCAGCGGCGTGCCGCGGAACACCCAGATGTAGAAGTGCGCCGGCGCGTTGAGCCAGCGGCGGCTCGACAGCCGGGCCAGGGCCAGCGCGCAGCCCACCACCAGTCCGCCGGCGATCGCGGCAAGCGTGAGCCACAGCGTGGTCACGGCGCCGCTCAGCAGGTAAGGGTTCAACAGGTAGTCGGTGAATCCCGACCAGCTCCAGCCTTGTCCCATGGCAGTTCCTTCGAGGGGCTTCGGTGGCCGCGCGGCACTCAGCCCGCAGGGCCCTTGACGGTCACGGCGCCTTCGAAGGCCTTCACGCCGTACTGGTCGAACAGCTTCTGGAAGCTGCCGTCCGCCTTCATGTCGTTGAGCACCTTGGCGATGGCGCCGGCCACATCCTTGTTGCGGGCAGCGAGCGCGACGGGGGTCGGGAACAGGCCGTGCAGCACGCGGTCGAAATCGCCGCGCTTCTGGTACTCGGCGCCCGTGGAATCGATCGACAACGCCACTTCGACCTGGCCGGCGCGCAAGGCCTGGAAGGCCATGGCGAAGTTCTCGAAGGTGCGGATGGTCATGCCCTTCATGCCCTTGTCGGTGAGCTGCTTGTCGAGCTCGCGCGCCTTGCGCTCCTCGAAGCCGCCGATCTCCACGCCGATGCTCTTGCCCGAGAGGTCCTCCGGCTTGCCGATCTTCAGCGGGTTGCCCTTGGCGGTGCTGATGCTGATGGCCTGGTCCTCGTAGATCAGCATCTGCATCAGCTTGGCGCGCTCCTCGGTATAGAAGATGCCGGTGTTGATGACATCCCAGCGGCCCGCCTGCAGGCCCGGGATCATGGCCGAGAACTCGATGCGCACGTACTCCGGCGTCAGGCACAGCCGCTTGGCGATCGCCTCGCCCAGTTCCACGCGCATGCCCTTGAGTGCGCCCGTCTGGTCGACGAACTGCAAGGGCGGCAGCGTGGGATTCACCGACATCACGAGGGTGCCCTTCTTGACGAGCGCCGAATCGGGCACCGGCGACTTGCACGCCTGCGCGTTCGCAGCGCCCGCGCCGAGAAGGAACAGGGCCGAGGCCGACACGAGAGCGGGAAGCAGTTTCATGGTGATGTCCTTGGGGAAGTGAAGGAGGCGAAGAAACGGGCGCGCGCGGCTCAGGCGCGGATCGAATCGAGGAGCTGCAGGCGGTCGAGCTCGCGGCGCAGGTCGGCCGCCTCGTTGGCCGGGAGCGGCAGGCGCGGAGCGCGGGGCTTGCCGACGGGCAGGCCCATCATCGTGAGCCCGTCCTTGGAGGCCGCGACATAGCGATGGCCGCCGACCCAGCGCACGATCGGCAGCATCTTCTTGTAGAGCGCCAGGGCCGCAGGCATGTCGCGCTCGTCGGCGACCAGTTCGAAGAGGCGGGCCGACATCTTCGGGATCAGGTTGGAGCACACCGCCACCCAGCCCTGGGCACCGAGCCAGAAGGACTCGTAGCCGAGGATGCCGGCGAACACCGTCATGCGGTCGCCGCACAGTTCGATGATGTCGCGCACGCGGGTCACTTCGAGCGTCGACTCCTTGATGTACCTGCAGTTGTCGATGCGCGAAAGGCGCGCCACCAGCTCTGGCTTGAGGTCCACGTTGGCCGTGGCCGGGTTGTTGTAGACCATGATCGGAATGCCGATCGCCTCGCCCACCTTGCGATAGTGCTCGAACAGCTCGTCGTCCGTGGGCGTGCTGTAGAAGGGCGGGATGATCATCACGCCGTCGGCGCCCATGCCCTCGGCCTCCCGGCTCAGGCGCACGCATTCGTCCGTCCACTCGGCGCCGGTGCCGATCAGAACCGGCACGCGTTTTGCTGCGGTGGTCACGCAGGTTTCGATGACGAGCTGGCGCTCCTGCGGCGTCAAGGACAGGAATTCGCCGGTGCTGCCCAGCGGGATCAGCCCGTGGATGCCCTCCTGGATCTGCCACTCGACCAGCTTCTTCAGTGCCGGCACGTCGACCTGCCGGCCATCGGCGGTCATGGGGGTGATGAGCACCGTGTAGGTGCCTCGAAATGCTGTCATCGGCGGTCCTGGGGGAGGTTCGAGGTGGCTGATTGCAAGGTATACGTGTAGTATACGTATACGTTCATCGCCGTCAACGTTCTTTTCCTCCTCTTCTTCGCCCATGCCTGTTCGATTGAGCCACCCTTCGATGAGCCCTGCCGGCAAGCCGGTGCGCTTCTGGTACGACGGGCAGCCGATGGAAGGCCTGGAGGGGGAGACCCTCGCCGCGGCGCTGGCGGCAGGCGGCATCCGCGAGATGCGCCATACCCGCGGCGGAGAACGCCGCGGCCTGTACTGCGGGATGGGGGCCTGCTTCGATTGCCTGGTGACGGTGGACGGGCGCGCCAGCCAGCGCGCCTGTCTCACCAAGGTGGCCGAAGGCCAGCAGGTCCGCTCGGCGATGCCTGCCGGCACGCCCGAGGATCCGCTGCGGCCGCTGGCGCCCGAGCCGGCAGCCGAGCCGGCGCGCCGCGAAGTCGACCTGCTGGTGATCGGCGCCGGGCCGGCTGGCCTGTCGGCGGCGCTGGCCGCGCGCCGCGCCGGGGCGGGTGTGCTGGTATTGGACGAACGGCTCCAGGCAGGCGGCCAGTTCTACAAGCCGCTGGCGCCCTCCCACCACGCCGCCGCACCCGCCGACCGCCAGTTCGCGGCCGGCCTCGCGCTGGAGCGTGAGGTGCTGGCGGCGGGGGTCGTGATCGAGCAGGACGCGCAGGTCTGGGCCGCCTTCTCGCCGAACGAGGTCGGCGCGCTCATTCGTGGGCAGGCGCATGTCATCGCGTGCCGGCAACTCGTGCTTGCCCCGGGGGCCTACGAGCGACCCGTGCCCTTCCCCGGCTGGACGCTGCCGGGCGTGATGACCACCGGTGCCGGCCAGACGCTGGCGCGCGCCTACCGCGTGGCCCCGGGACAGCGGGTGCTCATCGCGGGCAACGGGCCGCTGAACCTGCAACTGGCCGCCGAGCTGCTGGCCGGCGGCGCGAAGGTGCTCGCCGTACTGGAATCGGCGCCGCGACCCGGGCTGGGCCAATGGCAATCCATGTGGACCGCGACGCGAGCCGCGCCCGACTTGCTGCGCGACGGCTGGCGCTACCTGCGGCAGCTGCGCACGCACGGTGTGCCGGTGATCTGGGGTACGGCGGTGACTGCTGCCGAAGGCACGGACCGCCTCGAGGCCGTGCAGGCCGCACGCCTCGATGCGCAAGGCCGCGCAGTGCCGGGCACGGTGCAGCGCTTCGAGGCCGACACGCTGTGCCTGGGCTACGGCTTCATACCTTCCACCGAGCTCGCGCGCATGCTGGGCTGCGAACACCGGGTGGCGGACCGGCACCTCGGCTACCCCGCGACCGTCACCCGCGAAGACGGCACCACCCACCTGCCCGGCGTTCTTGTCGCCGGCGACGGCGCGGACCTGGGCGGCTCGCGCGTGGCCCTGGCACGCGGCACGCTGGCCGGCGCCGCGGCGGCCCGCAACCTGGGCCTGGACGCGCCCGAGCCCGCGGCGGCGCTCGCCGATCTGCGGCAGGCGGAGCGCTTCCAGCGCGCGCTGTGGTCGCTCTACGCCGCGCCGCCGGTGCGGCTGGCGGACGTGACCGACGACACGCTGCTGTGCCGCTGCGAGGAGATCCGGTTCGGGGACGTCCGCGAGCAGATCCGGGCCGGCCGCGACACGCTGGCCGCCCTCAAGCGCAACACGCGGCTCGGCATGGGGCGTTGCCAGGGCCGCTACTGCGCCGTGACTGCCGCCCGCCTGCTCGGCGAGACGACGGGCAAGCCGCCCGATGTGGAGCAGTACTTCGCGCCCAGGCCGCCCGCCAAGCCCGTCCCGGTCGGTGCATTGGGTTTCGAGAAGCCCGAATGGGGCGGCCACAAGCCGGCGATCACGCCCAACCTTGCGCGGCCGATGGCGGTCGAAGCCTTCGCGCCGCTGCGCACCGAGGTGCTGGTCATCGGTGCCGGCGTGCTGGGCTCCTGCCTTGGCTACTACCTCTCGCGGGCGGGGCAGGAGGTGACGGTGGTCGACCGCGACGACGTCAACCTCCAGGCCTCGGGCGCCAATGCGGGCAGCCTGCATGTGCAGCTGCTCTCGTTCGACTTCGGGGCCCGGGCGCAGGCCGGCGGCGGTCCGGCCGCGGCCACGCTGCCGCTCGGGCCGATGTCGGTGAAGCTGTGGCAGCAGATCGAGGCCGATTGCGGCGAGGACCTCGAGATCAAGATCACCGGCGGCCTGATGGTGGCCGACAGCGAGGCCGGCATGCGCTTCCTCGAGGCCAAGGCCGCGCTGGAGCGGCGCCATGGCATCGACGCCGAGGTGATCGACGGCGCCGCTCTGCGCCGGCTGTCGCCCGCCCTGTCCGGCGAGCTGCTGGGTGCGGAGCACTGCCCGATGGAGGGCAAGATCAATCCGCTGCGTGCCACCTACGCGGTGGCGCGGCGTGCGCAGCAACAGGGCGCGCGCCTGCTGCGCGGCTGCGACGTGCAGGCCATCGAGCGGCTGCCCGGCGCGGGCGCGGGCTTCGAGGTGCGCACCTCGCGCGGCACGATCCGGGCCGGCCGCATCGTCAATGCGAGCGGCGCCTGGTCCAGTGCGCTCGGGGAAATGCTGGGCGTGAAGATCCCGGTCCAGGGCGCACCGCTGCAGATGATCGTGACCGAGCCCGCGCCGCCGCTGGTCGATCACCTGATCGCGCATGCCGACCGTCACCTGAGCCTCAAGCAGGCGGCCAGCGGCGGCCTGCTGATCGGCGGCGGCTGGACTGCTGCCTTTCACCCGGACATGCGGCTCAACCGCGCCGAGCGCGCCAGCATCGAGGGCAACCTCTGGGTGGCCCGCCGGGTGCTGCCGGCCGTGAGCGGGCTGCACATGGTGCGCTGCTGGGCCGGCATGAACGTGAACATCGACGGCGCGCCGATCATCGGCGAGGTGCCGGGTGTGCCGGGCTTCTACAACGCCGTCACTTCCAACGGCTACACGCTGGCGCCGATCACGGCAAAGCTGGTCGCCGACCTGATCGCGCACGGCCGCACCGACATCGACATCACCCCGTTCCGCATCGACCGCTTTCTCTGACCACCATGACCGACCACGACTCCGCGCGCGAGAGCCTGCGCCACTTCATCGACACGCATTTCGACGAGCAGGTGGGCACGCTGGCCCGGCTGGTGCGGTGTCCTTCCGACAATCCGCCGGGCGACTGCGCGCCGCATGCCGAACTCACGGCAGGCCTGCTCGAGGCGATGGGCTTCGAAGTCGAACGCCACCCGGTGCCGGCCCGGTTCGCGGCCGAGCACGGCATGCGCAGCGCGACCAACCTGATCGTGCGCGAACGCTTCGGCGACGGCCCCGTGGTGGCGCTCAACGCGCACGGCGACGTGGTGCCGCCCGGCGAAGGCTGGAGTGTCGACCCCTATGGCGGCGAAGTGCGCGATGGCTGGCTGTACGGTCGCGGCGCCGCCGTGTCCAAGTCGGACTTCACCACCTATGCCTGCGCACTGCGCGCGCTCAAGCAGCTCGCGGCCGAAGGAGCGGCGCTGGGCGGCACCGTCGAGCTGCATCTCACCTACGACGAGGAGACGGGCGGCATGACCGGCCCGGGCTGGATTCTTTCCCAAGGGCTGAGCCGGCCCGACTACGTGCTCTCGGCCGCCTTCTCGCACCACGTGGTGGTCGCCCACAACGGCTGCCTGCACCTCGAGGTGACGCTGCGCGGCAAGTCCGCCCACGCAGCCCGGCCGGACACCGGCCATGACGCCATCGAGGCCGCCGCCACGCTGCTGCCGGCGCTCTATCGGCATCGCGACGCGCTCGCCGGCAGGCCTTCGCAGACGCCCGGCATCAGTCACCCGACGCTGGTGATCGGGCTGATCGAAGGAGGCATCAACACCAACGTGGTGGCCGACCGGCTCAGCCTGCGCATCGACCGTCGCATCGTGCCCGAGGAATCGCCGGAGGCGGTGGAGGCCGAGTTGCGCGGCGTGATCGAGCAGGCCTGCCGCGCGCTGCCCGGCATCGAGGTCGAGATCCGCCGCATCCTGCTGGCGCGCCCCTTCGCCCCCGCGCCCGGCGCGAAGGAACTGGCCGAGCTGATGTGCCGCGAGGCGAGCGCGGTGATGGGCAAGGCGGTGACGCCGATCGGCGTGCCGCTCTACACCGACGCGCGTCTCTACAGCGAAGCCGGCATTCCCACCGTGATGTACGGCGCCGGCCCGGAGTCGCTGCTCGAAGCCAACGGGCACCGCGCAGACGAGCGCGTGCCGCTGGACGAATTGCGCAAGGCGACGGTGGTCGTCGCCAACACCCTCCTGCAACTCCTGACACGCTGAGCTTCCATGATCGAGATACGTCAACTGAGCAAGTGGTATGGGTCCTTCCAGGTGTTGGCCGACTGCAGCACCAGCGTGCGCAAGGGCGAGGTCGTCGTGGTCTGCGGCCCTTCGGGTTCGGGCAAGTCCACGCTCATCAAGTGCGTCAATGCGCTGGAGCCCTTCCAGCAGGGCAGCATCGCGGTCGACGGCGTCTCCGTGGGCGACCCGAAGGTGGACATGAACAGGCTGCGCTCGCGCGTGGGCATGGTGTTCCAGCACTTCGAGCTGTTTCCGCACCTGTCGATCGAGGAGAACCTCTCGATTGCACAGCGCAAGGTCCTCAAGCGCTCCGTCGAGGAGGCGCACACCACCTCCATGGCACTGCTCCAGCGGGTGGGCATGCGGGCCCATGCGCACAAGTACCCCAGCCAGCTCTCGGGCGGCCAGCAGCAACGCGTGGCGATCGCCCGCGCGCTCGCGATGAACCCCGTCGCCATGCTGTTCGACGAGCCCACCTCGGCGCTGGACCCGGAGATGGTGAACGAGGTGCTCGATGTGATGGTGCAGCTCGCGCGCGAGGGCATGACCATGATGTGCGTCACGCACGAGATGGGCTTTGCGCGCAAGGTCGCCCACCGCGTGATCTTCATGGACCAGGGCCGCATCGTCGAGGATTGCGGCAAGGAGGAGTTCTTCGGCAACCCCGCGGCGCGCTCGGAGCGCGCGCGGCAGTTCCTCTCGAAGATCCTTCAGCACTGAGCGGCCGGGCGCGCTCCGGTCGGGTCAGGCCTCGGCAGTCGGGTGGCCGGCGTCCACCCAGGCCTCCAGCCCGCCGGCCAGCGGCCGCGCGCGCAAGAAGCCGCGCGCCATCAGCGCCTGCGCGGCGAGCGCAGCCGAGAGCTCGTTCGGGCAATTGCAGTAGAGGATGATCTCGCGCCCCTTGTCGTCGAAGGGCAGCGCCGCGCGCCGCTGCTGCAGGGCCTTGAGGGGAATCGGCACGGCCCCGGGAATGCGGCGTGGATCGACCTGCACTCCGGCCTCTCCGCGCACGTCGACCACGATCGGCGGGGCCTCGCCCGCCATCAGCCCGAGCAGCTCGTCGATGCCGGCGCGCGGCATGCTCGCGATACGCAGGACGCTGCGGCGGCGCCACCAGCGCAGCGCCAGCATCGCTGCGAGCACAACGACCAGCGCAACGGTCGCGACGCCGCCGGCATTGGCCAGCGTGTCGAGCACGGCCTCGATCTGCTCCCGGAAGACCCAGCCCAGGCCGAGGAAGACGCCGACCCACAGCAGGGCGGCCATGGTTTCGAAGCCCAGGAAGCGCCACGAGGACATGCCGAGTGCGCCGGCCATTGGCGGTGCTACCACGGAGACGCCGGGCACGAACTTGGCGGCGACCAGCGACAGCCCGCCCCAGCGGGTGATCAGGGATTCGCTGCTGCGCACGCAGGAGTCGGGCGAGATGGAGATCTTGCACAGCAGCCGCATGAAGCGATAGCCGTAGGTGCGGCCGGCATAGAACCACACGGCGTCGCCGAGCACGTTGGCCAGCAGCGCCGCGGCGACCAGGGCGAGCAGCAGCACCGGCTCGGCCATGGCGGCGATGCCGCCGGCCACGACCAGCACGGGCGCGGCGGGCAACGGCAGGCCGACGCGCGCGGCGAAGGTGATGACGAAGACGACCGCCACGGCATGGTCGACCATCAGGGCGATCAGCGTTTCCATGCGCGAACCCCGGCTGGACGAAGGCGGCACTGGCAGGCAAGGGACATGGCGAAGCGGCGGCAGGCGCAAGAGGCGACGACCGCTAGCGTAGCGCCAATGCTCGGCACGGGCTGTGGCGGCTCGCGAATCCCCCGGAGCGCTCGGGCACGGGCGAGCCGCCCCGGCAGCGTTCAGATTGCGACCAGCTGGCGCACTCCCTGCGCCTCCATGTCCTTGCCTGCGCCGCGCGCAATCACCTCGCCGCGTTCCATGACCAGGTAGTCGTCGGCCAGTTCCTGCGCGAAGTCGTAGTACTGCTCGCACAGCACGATGGCCATGTCGCCGCGGTCAGCGAGCATGCGGATCACGCGGCCGATGTCCTTGATGATGCTGGGCTGGATGCCTTCGGTCGGCTCGTCGAGGATCAGCAGCTTGGGGCCAGGCGCCAGTGCCCGCGCGATGGCGAGCTGCTGCTGCTGGCCGCCCGACAGATCGCCGCCGCGGCGGTTGAGCATCTGCTTGAGCACGGGAAAAAGATCGAACAGCTCCGGCGGGATCGGCGTGCCTGCCGGGCGATAGGCCAGGCCCATGCGCAGGTTCTCTTCGACCGTGAGGCGCGCGAAGATCTCGCGCCCCTGCGGCACGAAGCCCATGCCGGCTCGGGCGCGCTCGTAGGGCGTCTTCCGGTGGATCGGCGCGCCGTCGAACTCGATGCTGCCGCTCTTGATGGGGACCAGCCCCGTCAAGCATTTGAGCAGGGTGGTCTTGCCCACGCCGTTGCGCCCGAGCAGCACCGTGACCCTGCCCGCATGCGCCTCCAGGCTCACGTCACGCAGGATGTGGGAGCCGCCGTAGTACTGATGGATGTTCCTGACCTTGAGCATCGTGGTGTTCCTGCCTTCTCAGCGTCCCAGATAGACCTCGATCACGCGCTCGTCGGCCTGCACCTCGTCGAGCGTGCCCTGCGCCAGCACGGACCCGTCGCAAAGCACGGTCACGATCTCCGAGATGGTCCGCACGAAGCTCATGTCGTGCTCGACCACCATCAGCGAATGCTTGCCCTTGAGCTTCAGGAAGAGCTCGGCGGTGCGCGCCGTCTCCTCGTCGGTCATGCCGGCCACCGGCTCGTCGAGCAGCAGCAGCTTCGGGTCCTGCATCAGCAGCATGCCGATTTCCAGCCACTGCTTCTGCCCATGGCTCAGGTTGCCAGCGAGGCGCGAGACGCTCTCCCCCAGGTGGATGGTGTGCAGCACCTCGGCCAGCCGGTCGGATTGCGCGGAGTCGAGCCGGAACAGCATCGAGGCCTTCACGCCCTTGTCGGTCTTGAGCGCGAGCTCGAGGTTCTCGAACACGGTCAACTGCTCGAACACCGTCGGCTTCTGGAACTTGCGGCCGATGCCGAGCTGGGCGATGTCGGCCTCCTTGTGGCGCAGCAGGTCGATGGTGCTGCCGAAGAAGACCGTGCCCTCGTCCGGCCGCGTCTTGCCGGTGATGATGTCCATCATCGTGGTCTTGCCCGCGCCGTTCGGGCCGATCACGCAACGCAACTCGCCGGGCGCGATGTCGAGCGAGAGCTTGTTGATGGCCTTGAAGCCGTCGAAGCTCACGCTCACGTCCTCGAGGTAGAGGATGCGGCCGTGCGTGACGTCGACCTCGCCGGGCGTGGCATGCCGGCCGTAGCCGGCCGCGCGGCCGCCCGAGGCGGTGAGCTTGCCGAAGTCGCTGTGCTGGTTGTGGCGTGCGATGCGCTCCGCGCCGGCGTCCATCAGGTCGGGCGTCATGCGCGCGCTCCTTCCGTGCGCACCGGCAGCGGCGCGAGTGCGCCGGGATCGACGCCCTGCTCCACGGCCACGGCACGCTGGGCAAGCTGGCGCGGTTCTTCGCCGGCCGCAGCCCTCCTCTCCCGGGTCGTCCACTTCTTGACCAGGCCCACGATGCCGTTCGGCAGGAACAGCGTGACGGCAATGAACAGCGCACCGAGGAAGTAGAGCCAGTATTCCGGATAGGCCACGGTGAGCCAGCTCTTCGCGCCGTTGACGATGAAGGCGCCGAGGATCGGCCCGACCAGCGTGGCGCGTCCGCCGACCGCGGCCCAGATTGCGATCTCGATGGAGTTGGCCGCGCTCATCTCGCCCGGATTGATGATGCCCACCTGCGGCACGTAGAGCGCCCCGGCCACGCCGCACATCACGGCCGAGATGACCCAGACCGTGAGCTTGTAGGGCAGCGGGTTGTAGCCCGAGAACATCACGCGCGACTCGGCATCGCGGATGGCCTGGAGCACGCGGCCGAACTTGCTGCCGATGAGCCACCGCGCGAACAGGAAGAAGCCCAGCAGCGTGAGCCCGGTGAGCGCGAACAGCGTCATGCGCATCTCCTGCGTCGCGATCGGCGTGCCGAGGATGCGCTTGAAATCGGTAAAGCCGTTGTTGCCGCCGAAGCCGGTCTCGTTGCGGAAGAACAGCAGCATCGCCGCGAAGGTCATGGCCTGCGTGATGATCGAGAAGTACACGCCCTTGATGCGCGAACGGAAGGCGAAGAAGCCGAACACGAAGGCGATCAGGCCCGGCACGGCGACGATCAGCAGCAGCGTCGCGATGAAGCTGTCGCTGAAGGTCCAGTGCCAGGGCAGCGTCTTCCAGTCGAGGAAGACCATGAAGTCCGGCAGGTCGCTCTTGTAGTTGCCGTCGCGCCCGATCTGGCGCATGAGGTACATGCCCATCATGTAGCCGCCCAGCGCAAAGAACAGGCCGTGGCCCAGCGAGAGGATGCCGGTGTAGCCCCAGATCAGGTCCATGGCCAGGGCGCAGATGGCGTAGCACATGATCTTGCCGACCAGTGCCACTGCGTAGTCGCTCATGTGCAGCGCGCTGCCCGAGGGCACCAGCAGGTTGAGCACGGGGGCCACGGCGCAGACGGCGATCAGCGCGACGAAGAAGAAGGTCCAGCCCTTGCCGCCGAGGAGCGGACCTTTGGAAGGAAGTGCGGCCGTGCGGCTCATGCTTCGGCGCTCCGACCTTTGACAGCGAAGATGCCTTGGGGCCGCTTCTGGATGAAGATGATGATGAAGACCAGCACCGCGATCTTCGCGAGCACCGCGCCGGCCCACCCTTCGATGAACTTGTTGAGCACGCCCAGTCCCATTGCCGCGTACACGGTGCCGGCGAGCTGGCCGACGCCGCCCATCACGACGACCATGAAGGAATCGACGATGTAGCTCTGGCCGAGGTCGGGGCCTACGTTGCCGATCTGCGAGAGCGCACAGCCCGCCAGCCCGGCGATGCCCGAGCCCAGCGCGAAGGCGTAGGTGTCGATGCGGGCGGTGTTCACGCCCATGCAGGACGCGATGGGACGGTTCTGCGTGACGCCCCGCACGAACAGCCCCAGCCGCGTGCGGCCGATGAGCCAGCCCATCGCCAGCAGCACCAGGACTGCGAAGACGATGATGCAGATGCGGTTCCACGGCAGCGTGACGTTGCTCAGCATGGTGAAGCCGCCGCTCATCCAGGCGGGGTTCTCCACGCCGACGTTCTGCGCGCCGAAGAGCGAGCGCACCAGCTGCTGCAGCATCAGGCTGATGCCCCAGGTGGCCAGCAGGGTCTCGAGCGGCCGTCCGTAGAGGAAGCGGATCACGCCGCGCTCCAACACCGCGCCCACGAGCGCCGAGGCGAGAAAGGCGACGGGAATCGCGGCGACCAGGTACCAGCCGAAGAGCGGCTCGGGCATGTAGCGCTGGAAGATGCCCTGCATCACGTAGGTGGCGTAGGCGCCGATCATCATCAGCTCGCCATGCGCCATGTTGATCACGCCCATCAGGCCGTAGGTGATGGCCAGTCCCAGTGCGGCCAGCAACAGGACCGAGCCCAGGCTGATGCCGCTGAAGATCGCATTGATGCGGTCGCCCCAGACCAGCGAACCGTCGATGCTGCGGATGGACGCCTCGATGGTCGTCTTGACATCGGCGTCGGTCTCGTCGGCCAGGCGCTGGTTGAGCAGCAGCTTGGTGTCGGGGCTGCGGCTCTCGCCCAGCGCCTTCGCGGCCGAGAGGCGCTTTGCCCTGTCCACGCTGCCCAGCATGCTGGCGGCGCGCACCAGTTCGAGCCGGGCCTTGATCCGGTCGTTGGTTTCGGCGGCCAGCGCCTTCTCGACCAGGGGCAGGCGCGATTCGTCGGGCTCCTTGAAAAGGGCCTGCGCCGCCTCGGCGCGCACCGCCTCGTCCTTGCTCGTGAGCTTGAGCGCGGCCTGCGCCGCGTCGAGCGCGCCGCGCATCAGGTTGTTGTTGACCACGTCGTCGGCCGTGTCGGGCAACTTGAGCTCGGCACCGGTGACCGGGTCGTAGGCCTTGTCGCCCTTGATGAGGAAGACCTTGTCCTCGGTGTACTTGACCGCGTCGCCGGCCATGGCCTCGATGAAGGCGGCGGTCTTCTCGTCCGCGGTCGCGACGGCCTTGTTGAGGGCGGCGATGCGGGCCTCGGATTCGCCCGAGGCGATGGCACGGGCCTCGTCCAGGGTGAGTGCGTGGATGGACAGCGCCATCAGCAGCGTCGAGGCGCAGAGCAGGCGGTGAAGTGTTCGTCGGAGCATCGTGGTTCGGGCTTTGCTCCCTCTCCCCAAGGGGAGAGGGGGCAGCGCTCTTTGCCTTACATCGACTTGCCAGCCGGATAGTCCGGCTTCTTGTCGTTGCCCTCGATGTACGGACTCCACGGCTTGGCCTTGACCGGACCCGGCGTCTTCCACACGACGCTGAACTGCCCGTCGGCCTTGATCTCGCCGATGAACACGCTCTTGTGCAGGTGGTGGTTCTTCTCGTCCATCTTCGAAACGATGCCCGAGGGCGCGGTAAACGTCTGACCGGCCATCGCCGCGATCACCTTGTCGGTGTCGGTGCTCTTGGCCTTCTCGACCGCCTGCTTCCACATGTGGATGCCGATGTAGGTGGCTTCCATCGGGTCGTTGGTGAGCGGCTTGTCCTTGTGGCCGGCGATGTTCTTGGCCTTGGCGTAGTCGCTCCACTGCTTGATGAACGCGGTGTTGGTCGGGTTCTTGATCGACATGAAGTAGTTCCATGCGGCCAGGTGGCCCACCAGCGGCTTGGTGTCGACGCCGCGCAGCTCTTCCTCGCCCACCGAGAAGGCGACCACCGGCACGTCCTTGGCCTTCAGGCCGGCGTTGCCGAGTTCCTTGTAGAAGGGCACGTTGGAGTCGCCGTTGATGGTCGACACCACGGCCGTCTTGCCGCCGGAGGAGAACTTCTTGATGTCGGCGACGATGGTCTGGTAGTCGCTGTGGCCGAAGGGGGTGTACTTCTCGTCGATGTCGGTGTCCTTCACGCCCTTGCTCTTGAGGTAGGCGCGCAGGATCTTGTTGGTGGTGCGCGGATAGACGTAGTCGGTGCCCAGCAGCACCCAGCGCTTGGCGCCGCCGCCTTCCTTGCTCATCAGGTAGTCGACCGCGGGAATGGCCTGCTGGTTGGGCGCGGCGCCGGTGTAGAAGACGTTCTTGCTGAGCTCCTCGCCTTCGTACTGGACGGGGTAGAACAGCAGGCCGTTCATTTCCTCGACCACCGGCAGCACCGACTTGCGCGACACGGAGGTCCAGCAGCCGAAGATCACCGACACCTTGTCCTGGCCGAGCAGCTGCTTGGTCTTCTCGGCGAAGAGCGGCCAGTTGGAGGCCGGGTCGACCACCACGGGCTCGAGCTTCTTGCCGAGCACCCCGCCCTTGGCATTGATCTCGTCGATCGCCATCAGCACGGTGTCCTTGAGCACGGTCTCGGAGATGGCCATGGTGCCCGACAGCGAGTGCAGCACGCCGACCTTGATGGTGTCGGCAGCCAAGGCCGGAATGGCGGAAAGGCCGGCCAGCGCGACCGCGGCCGTGAGCGCCTTGAGGGTGAATCGACGTTGTTGCATGGGACTCTTCTCCTGGGTGTGAATGACACAGGCGAGTCTGCGGAATCGGTCCCGCGTCGGAAATACGCCGGGTGGCGTACAGCTCAGCCTGTTCTCTTCACCCGAAACGGGCATTCGCGAAGAGCGACAAGGCCGGCGGCAGGTGCGTGACGAGGTCGCAGCCATTGACGAGTCGAAGCAACTGGACTTCCGCGAGCGCGGCCACGAACGCCGTGCTGCCGACGCGCGGCGAGCCGAAGGTTCCAGCAGGCTCGGGGCAAGCACCGTGGCGGGCAGTGTGGCGAGTGCGGCACCGAGGCTGTGGCCGGTGAGGATCAGGCCGATGCGGCCAGCGCCCTCGCCTTGCCAGCCATTCGCGCAGCACCGGCATCAGTGGTCGCAGGCGATGCCGGACATGTCAGGCTACCGCGGCCGCCTTGAACTGCTTCGAGGCGAAGGCCCAGATCAGCCGCGACGCATTGGGCCCGGCCGCGTCGCTGAAAGGCAGGCGTGGCGCGCCGCCGCTCCAGGCATGACCCAGCCCCGCGACCTCGCACAGCATGACAAGGGTGCGGCCCTTGCGCTTGAACTCCGTGACCCGCATTGCATGGCGCTTGCCACGCTGCACGGTGCGCTGGATGCCGGGCCGCGCGCCGGTGGCCGTGGCCCAGACCTCCGCGGTGCTCAACGCATTGCGGGCCGACACGACCAGATCGGCATCGCCATGCAGGACCAGCAGCGGCGGCAGCGTGGCGAAGACCGCGGCGGCCCCCATGGCCTTGCCGACCGCAGTGGCGGGCATCGGCGGCACATGGCGCCCGCGCATGGCGCCCAGCGCGGTCGCGGGCGAGCGGGCGGCGCCGGGTGCCACGCCCGAATGCATGGCCAGGGCCTTGAAGCGCACGGCGTAGCGCGTGGCCATCAGCGCCGCCATGCCGGCGCCCGCGGAGAGCCCGGCCACGGCGACGCGCTCGCGGTCCACCGGGTACAGCAGGCAGACCTGGTCGATGGCGGCCATCAGCGTCGCAGCCTCGGCGTCGGCCTTGCCGAAGCGGCGGTCGTACCAATTCCAGCAGCCCTGCGGATGGGCCATGCGGTCCTGCTCCGGGTAGAGCACGAAGAAGCGTTCGCGTGCAGCCAGCAGGTTCATGCGCGTGCTGGCGGCAAAGTCGCGCCCGGTCTGGCCGCAGCCATGCAGCATGACCAGGAGCGGCAGGCGCTCGCCCAGCTGCATGTCCGGCGGCCGGTACAGGTGATAGCGCCGCGCCCCGCCAGGGCCGAGCGCGGCCCCCGCCAGCCAGTCGCCGGGGCCGCGAGGCGGCTTGAGGTGCTCGGCCGCCGCGCGCTGCACCTGCCCTGCGATGCGCTTTCCATTGCGCAGGGTGGCGGTGGTGAGGGCCTTCATGCTGCGCTGGTAGGCGCGCGTGAACGCCTTCGCGGCAGAGGTCGAGGAAGAGCGACGGGCCATGGTGCGGGCGTGGGCCGGGTTCGGCTCCCCACCTTAGCAGCTTCCGGGCCGCGAGCTGCGCTGCGACGCTCCTAGTAGACCTCGGGCACGTACATCGAAGCCGGCACCGGTTGCCGCAGGTAGTCTGCGTGCCGCTCGCGCGCGGGCAGCTCGATCGGGGCATGCGGCACCTCCTGGTAGGGCAATTGGCCCAGCAGGTGCGTGATGCAATTCAGGCGCGCCTTCTTCTTGTCGACGGCCTGGACCACCCACCAGGGCGCTTCCTCGATGTGCGTGCGCTCCAGCATGGTTTCCTTCGCCTTGGTGTATTCCTCCCAGCGGCGGCGGGATTCCAGGTCCATCGGGCTGAGCTTCCACTGCTTGAGCGGGTCGTGGATGCGGCCCAGGAAGCGCATGTGCTGCTCTTCGTCGGTGATCGAGAACCAGTATTTGATGAGCTTGATCCCCGAACGCACCAGCATGCGCTCGAAGTCGGGCACGGAGCGGAAGAACTCCTCGTATTCGTCGTCGGTGCAGAAGCCCATCACGCGCTCGACGCCGGCGCGGTTGTACCAGCTGCGGTCGAACAGCACCATCTCGCCGGCGGCCGGCAGTTGGGCCACGTAGCGCTGGAAGTACCACTGGGTGCGCTCGCGGTCGTTGGGCGCCGGCAGCGCCGCGACGCGCGCCACGCGCGGGTTGAGCCGTTGGGTGATGCGCTTGATCACCCCGCCCTTGCCCGCCGCGTCGCGGCCCTCGAACAGGATCACCACCTTCTGCCGGCTGTGCTGCACCCAGTCCTGCAGCTTGACGAGCTCGCCCTGCAGGCGGAACAGCTCCTTGAAGTAAGCGCGGCGGGCTGCCTTGTCGCCCGGGTGGCCCGACTCGAGCTCGTCCAGGTCACGGTCCTCGATCTCGAGCTCCAGTTCTTCGTCGTAGCTGTCGATGAGGTCGCGCGCCATGCGCTGCATCAGTTCGTCCTGGTCGCCGAGGGTGCTGGGCAGCGTCATAAAGCTTCCGAAACAAATAGAGGACAACCATGCTGCCCTTGCGGAATGACCGACTCGTGACAGACGGGACCGCCCGCCGCCGTCGTCGCGGCACGCAAGAAGCGCTCGAAAGGGCGCACCGGCGCTTTGTGGTTGCTATTCGTTCGATAGCAGGCTCGACAGTCTCCATGGGCCCTGCAAGCCCATGCAAGAAAGAATAAGATCCACCGGGTGTCTTCCATCCTGAACGCCGACCTGCACTGCCACTCCGTGGTGTCCGACGGCACCCTGACCCCCGAGCAACTGGCGGCCCGCGCCGCTTCCAACGGCGTCGAGCTCTGGGCCCTGACCGACCACGACGAGATCGGCGGCCAGCACCGCGCGGCTGCGGCGGCGCGCGCGCAGGGCATGCGCTACCTCACAGGCACCGAAATTTCGGTCACCTTCGCCAACGAGACGGTGCACATCGTCGGGCTGGGCTTCGACCCTGAGGACGCGGCCATCGGCGAAGGCCTCTACGGCACCCGCGGCGGCCGCGGCCGGCGGGCCGAGGAAATGGCCGAGGGCCTGGCCCAGGTGGGCATCAAGGGCGCCTATGAAGGTGCGCTCAAGTTCGTGGGCAATCCCGAGCTGATCTCGCGCACCCATTTCGCCCGCTTCCTGGTCGAGCAAGGCCATTGCCGAGACACCTCGGAGGTGTTTCGCAAGTTCCTCACCGAAGGCAAGCCGGGGTATGTGCCGCACCGCTGGGCCACGCTGAAGGACGCGGTGCGCTGGATCACCCAGGCCAAGGGCCTCGCGGTGATTGCGCACCCGGGCCGCTACAAGTTCACGGCCAATGAGGAATACGCGCTGTTCCTCGAGTTCAAGGAACACGGCGGCAGGGCGATCGAGGTCGTGACGGGCAGCCACTCCCCAGCCGAGTACGTCGAATACGCCGACAAGGCGCTGGAATTCGGCTTCGCCGCCTCGCGCGGCAGCGATTTCCACAGCCCCGACGAAAGCCATTGCGACCTGGGCAAACTGCCGCTGCTTCCCGGCCGGCTGACCCCGGTGTGGGAACTGCTCGAAGACCGTATCCAGTGAGCAGCCCGACCACGACGACCGGCGGCCTGGCGGAACGCAAGCGCACGCGCGACCTCGAATCCGAGCGCATCCTCGCGGGCATCGGCCTGGTGATGGTGGCCGTGGCCTGCTTCGCCACGCTGGACAGCGCCACCAAGCTCTCGACCGCCGGCGTGCCGATCCTCATGGGCGTGTGGTTCCGCTATGCCTTCCAGGCCCTGGCGACCACCGCCGTGCTGCTGCCGCTGAAGGGCACGGCGCTGCTGCGCACCAAGCACCCGAGATACCAGCTGCTGCGCGGCGCGCTGCTGCTGGCCTCGAGCACGCTGGCCTTCTTCAGCCTGCGCTACATGCCGCTGGCCGAGTTCACCTCGATCGTGCTGATCGCCCCGCTGGTGATCACCCTGCTGGCCGCGACGACGCTCAATGAGCAGGTCTCGCCGCTTCGCTGGGTGCTGGTGGCGGGCGGCTTCATCGGCACCCTGGTCATCCTGCGGCCGGGCGGAGAGGCCTTGAGCTGGGCCGTGCTGCTCCCCATCGGCCTGGTGCTGACCAATGCCTGGTTCCAGGTGCTCACCAGCAAGCTGGCCCGCACCGAGAACCCGATGACCATGCACTTCTACACCGGCTGGGTGGGCGCGCTCCTGGCCTCGCTGGCCCTGCCCTTCGTGTGGACAGCGCTGCCGGGCTGGCAGTGGTGGGCACTGCTTTGCCTGATGGGCTTCATGGGCACCGTGGGCCACTTCATCTTGATCCTCGCCTACCAGCGCGCGCCGGCGTCCACCCTCACGCCCTACCTCTATGCCCAGATCGCCTTTGCCATGCTCGGCGGCTGGCTTGTTTTCTCGCAGGTGCCCGACCGGGTCTCGCTGATCGGCATCTCCATGATTGCCGTCTGCGGCGCGGCCGGCGCCTGGCTCACGGTGCGCGAGCGGAAGGTGCCGATCGAGCCTGCGGAGTCCTGAGCTCACGTTGTCCGTTTGTCGGCAGAATGCATTGACTCCATGGCCCAGTTCTTCGAAATCCATCCCGAGAACCCGCAGCAGCGCCTGCTCAAGCAGGCAGCTGCCCTGCTGGCGCGCGGCGAGATCGTGGCAGTGCCCACCGATTCGAGCTACGCCCTGGCCTGCCACCTGGATGACAAGGACGCTGTCGACCAGTTGCGCCGCATCCGCCAGGTCGACGAGAAGCACCACCTCACGCTGCTGTGCCGCGACCTGAGCGAGCTTTCGAGCTACGCGAGGGTGGACAACAAGCAGTACCGCCTCCTGAAGGCAGCGACCCCAGGCCCCTACACCTTTCTGCTGGAAGCCACCAAGGAGGTGCCGCGGCGGGTGAGCCATCCACAGCGCAAGACCATCGGCCTGCGCGTGCCCGACCACAAGGTGCTGTGCGAGCTGCTCATGCTGCATGGCGAACCGTTGTTGGCCACCACCCTGATCCCGCCCGGCGAAACCGCGGCGCTCAATGATGCGCAGGCGATCCGCGAGCGCTTCGAAAAGCAGATCGGCGCGGTGATCGCCTGCGGCGCTTGCCCTTCCGAGCCCACCACGGTGGTCGACCTGACGCCCATGGGCACTGGCGGCGAGCCGGTCCTGGTGCGCGAGGGCCGCGGCCCGCTGGCGGCACTCGGCCTGTGAACGTCTGCCCGCCCGGCTCGGCCGGAGCCGTCTGAGACAATCGTTCGGTGGATATCTCCAACCTGATCGAAAAAGTGCTGATCTATGCACTGCCCGTGATCTTCGCGATCACGGTGCATGAGGCGGCCCATGGCTACGTGGCCCGCTACCTGGGCGACCAGACGGCCTGGATGATGGGCCGCGTGACGCTCAATCCCATCAAGCACATCGACCCCATCGGCACCATCCTGATGCCGCTGCTGCTCTATTTCGCCACCTCGGGCGCCTTCCTGTTCGGCTATGCCAAGCCGGTGCCGGTCAACTTCGGCCGGCTGCGCCATCCGAAGCGCGACATGATCTGGGTGGCGCTGGCCGGCCCGGCCTCGAACTTCATCCAGGCGATCCTGTGGGCGCTGGCCTTCGTGCTGATGCGGGCCGCCGGCGTCGAGGAAACCTTCTTTCTCGAGATGGCGCGCGGCGGCGTTCTGGTCAATCTGGTGATGTGGGCCTTCAACCTGTTCCCCCTGCCCCCGCTGGACGGCGGGCGGGTGCTCGCCGGCCTGCTGCCGCGTGGCGCCGCGCAGGACTTCCTGGCGCGCATCGAGCCTTATGGCTTCTTCATCGTCATGGGCCTGGTCATTGCCGGCATCGTCAGCACCTGGTGGCTGCGCCCGCTGATGAGCTTCGGCTACCAGGCCATCGGCCTGCTCATCTCGCCCATCACGGCGCTGCTGCGCTGACTAGGCTCCTGCAATGGCAAGTTCCTCTCCCAAGCCCGTTCGCTTTCTCACCGGCATCACCACCAGCGGCACACCGCACCTGGGCAACTACGTCGGCTCGGTGCGCCCCTCGGTGCGCTTCAGCCGCGAGGCCCACGTTCAGAGCTTCTATTTCCTGGCCGACTACCACGCGCTGATCAAGGTCGACGAGCCGGCGCGCATCCAGCGCTCCACGCTGGAGATCGCGGCGACCTGGCTGGCCTGCGGCCTCGACCCGCAGCGCGTCACCTTCTATCGCCAGTCCGACATCCCCGAGATCCCGGAGCTGACCTGGCTGCTGACCTGCGTCACCGGCAAAGGCCTGCTGAACCGTGCCCATGCGTACAAGGCGCAGGTGGACAAGAACGCCGCGCGCGGCGAGGACCCGGACGCGGACGTCAGCGCGGGCCTCTTCATGTACCCCGTGCTGATGGGCGCCGACATCCTGATGTTCAACGCCCACAAGGTGCCCGTGGGCCGCGACCAGATCCAGCACATCGAGATGGCGCGCGACATGGGACAGCGCTTCAATCACCTGTACGGCGAGCACTTCACCCTGCCCGACGCCGAAATCGACGACGCAGTGGCGACGCTGCCGGGCCTCGATGGCCGCAAGATGAGCAAGAGCTACGACAACACCATCCCGCTCTTCGCCCCGCGCGCCCAGCTGCAGAAGCTGATCGCCGGCATCGTGACGGACTCCCGCGCACCCGGCGAGCCGAAGGACACCGAAGGCTCGGCGCTGTTCCAGATCTACCAGGCCTTCGCCGACGCCGAAGAAACCGAAGCGCTGCGGCGCGCCTTCGCCGAGGGAATTTCCTGGGGCGATGCAAAGCAGCGCCTTTTCGAGCGCATCGATCGCGAAATCGCACCGATGCGGGCGCAGTACGAGAGCCTGGTCAACGACCCGGCGCAGATCGAGAAAATCCTGCTGGCCGGGGCCGGGAAGGCGCGGGCGATCTCACACCCCTTCATGGCCGAGCTGCGCCATGCGGTTGGCCTGCGCAACCTCGCGGACGCGGGCAACAGGGGCGCGGCGCGGCCCAAGGCGGCCAAGTCTGCCAAAGGTGCCAGGGCTTCGTTCAAGCAATACCGCGACAAGGATGGGCTCTTTTATTTCAAGCTTCTCGACGAACACGGCTCACAACTGTTACAAAGCTTGGGTTTTGCATCGCCGCAAGATGCGGGCCGGGCGATTGGCACGCTGAAGGAACAGCGCGGCGCGGCTCTGACCTTGCTCGCCGCGCAGCTCGAACCCGTCGACAATGCAAACATGCGCGCGGCAACGGACGCACTCGAAGCGCTCGCTGCCGAAGCGATGGGCGACACGAACGACTAGGGAAGAACGCCTCGCGACCCACAAGGGCCGGCCAGCCGGTCCGCATACAGTGAGAAAAATGTTATGAGTATTTATGTCATCGACGACCACCCCCTGATGCGCGACGCCATCGTGATGGTGCTGCGGCGCCTGCGGCCGGCTGAAACCATCGTGGAGCTCGAAAGGCTCGACAAGCTGGCCAGCGCCGTCAAGCAGCATGGGGAGCCCGGGCTGTTCTGCCTCGACCTGAAACTGCCCGACGTCACGGGTGTTTCGGGCGTGATCGCGGTGAAGAAGATTTATCCCGACGTGCCGGTGGCTGTCTATTCGGCCTCGCCGGCCGGCGACATGGAAGAGGCCTGCATCGAGGCCGGCGCGGACACCTACATCGAGAAGTCGGCCAGTTCGGCCGAACTCACCGCCGCGCTGCGCGGCCTGCTGATGGCCGATACGGAGGCCGAGGAACCGGTGGCCGCGGCCAGCAGCAAGCTCTCGAAGCGCCAGACCCAGCTGATCGCCATGCTGGACCAGGGCATGAGCAACCGCGACATCGCGACCGAGCTCGACATCAGTGAGCACACGGTCAAGGTGCACCTGTGGCGCCTGTTCAGGCGGCTCGGCGTCAAGAGCCGGACGCAGGCGCTGCACCACGCGCGCACCAACGGACTTTTGTCCAGCAACCCTTAAGCAGACGATAACCGGGCCCTTCGGCCCGGTCCTTCTTTCGGGCCTCCGGCCGTTTTTTTCAACCCACGGCGCCTGAGATGCGGGTCTGGGCCTGCGACTCGTCCGCGTCGTGGAGGGCCACCCGGAACACGCTGCCACGGCCCAGCCTGGAGCGCACGCTGACGGGGTGGCCGAGGGCGTGCGACAGCCGCGCCACGATCGCCAGGCCCAGGCCGAAGCCGTCGGAGGTGCCGGCATGGTCGGCGACCTTGTAGAACTCCAGGAACACGTCGCGCAGGTGCTCGCGCGCGATGCCGATGCCGGTGTCCCACACCTCCACCCGAAGGCCGTCGCGGGTGTGGCGCGAAGCCAGCAGCACGCCACCTTCAGCCGTGTACTTGATCGCATTGGCCAGCAGGTTGCCGATCATGCGGCGCACGCGGATCGGGTCGGTCAGCACGGTGCCCGAGCTCACGTGCATCCGGAAGCTCAGGCCCTTGGCCTCCGCGACCGGGCGGTACTGGAGCTCCAGGTCGTGCAGCAGCTGGGCCACGTCCACACGCTCGATGTGCAGCCGCACCTGCCCCGAGTCGATGCGGGCGAGGTCGAACAGCGAATCGAACAAGGCATTGACCGCGTGCGTGGCGCGCACGATCTTCGGCGCGATCTCGGCCACGAGCTCCGGCTCGTTGCGCAGCCAGTCGGCGTAGAGCGAGAGCGCCAGCACCGGCTGGCGCATGTCGTGCGCGGCGCTCGCGAGAAAGCGGTTCTTCATCGCCACCGCCGACACCGCCGCCTGGCGCTGCTGGGTCAGCGAGTTGATCAGGATGTGGTTGTGAAAGAGCAGCTCGAAGCTGTTGCGCGCGGTTTCATGGATGCGCCGCCCGGCGCGCAGGAGCAGCCACCAGTGCAGGCCCGGCAGCAGCAGGAAACCGTAGTGGAAATGCGGGCGCTCGAAATTGAGCTCGATGACGCGAAAGACGATCGCCGCCAGCATGGTGACGAAGAGCGTGTTGACGTAGCGCTTGAGCAGCGGCGGATGCAGCGCCAGCCCGTTGAGGGGAAAGGTGGCCACGCCCGCAACGATGAGCCAGCTCATGAACTGGTTCACCAGCGGCGTGCGCTCGAAGAAGATCAGGATCGACAAACCCCAGGCGAAGGCGCTGGCGCTCCACAGATAGCGGTAGCGCTCGACGAAGTACTGCTGCGCGGCCGAATCGCGGTCGGCATAGTGGCGGCCGTAGACCTGTTCACCCCAGATGCGGCAGGCGGTTGCCGCGATGCCGATGGCCAACCAGACGAAGAGCTGCCAGGCGGGCACATGACCCCAGCTCAGGCCCACCATGGCCGGCATCAGCGCCGCTGCCAGCAGGTAGGAGCCGCGGGAGGCCCGCATGAGGCTGCGGATCAGTTCGCCGCGCACCCATGGTTCGGCCTCGTCGGCGGAAGCCGGCGCCGGCGTAAGGCTGGCAAAGGACGAGTTGCCAAGCCCCGCGAAGGACGAATTACCCATCATGGCTCACAGTCCCTCCCGATGTCAGAGCGGCCATAAAAAAAGCCCCTGTCGAGGGGCCCCCTGGTGTGCGGCTCTCGGGCGCGCTGCGAAAGCTCCGGCAGCCCACGAGGCTGCATGGAAGCCCGCACCCGGCGGCCCACCGTGGTGCGATCTTAACTGGGTGCGATGCCGATGCGCCGCCGCCTGCGTCGCGCAGGCACAACGGCCGGCATCTAGCCACCGCCGAAATAGCGCATGGCAGTGCGGCCGAGCGGTGTCAACGCGGTCACCACTGCGGAGGCGGGCCTGCCTTGCGGCGGCAACTCGACTTTCACATAGCCTGCGTCGCGAAGGACGCGCAGGTTCTCGATGTCCGCCTCTGAACTCAGCGTCATCGGCAACGAAGCGCCGGCAATTATTCTCAGCAGCTCGTAGGCCATCCAGTCCTCCATTCGCTCTTGTCTGTGTTCTTGTAGCGATTGTGGAGCATGTCGCCGCCAAAGCAGGCGGCAGCCGCCTGGGCGACTTCAGGCCAGCGCCCGCAGCTCGCGCAGCGCCACGGCCAGCATCGCAGCATCGGGCACCGCGACCGCGCGAAGTTCGCCCATCAGCTGCGCCGCGCGTTCGAGCGTGCGGCCGTTGCTGGCCTGCCACGCCTCGATGCGGGCAGCCGGCGATTCGCCCTCGCCCCCGCCGGTGAGCACCGCATGGGTGATGGCACGCTGCAGGCCGGAGAGGTCGTCCTGCATCGCGCTCTTGGCGAGCGCCTGCCAGTGCTGATCGCCCGGCAACGCGGAGATGCGATCCCGCAGCCACGGCATTCCGAGCCGGTTGGCAAGATCGAAGTAGATCGCGGCCACCAGCTCGACCGGCCAGCGTGCGCTGCCGGCGATCTCGGCGATGTCGAGCGTGGCGTAGAGCGTGCCGAAGTTCACCACGCGCTCCGCCAGCTCGCGCGGCACGCCACGCGTCGTGTAGTGGGCCGCCGCAGTATCGACACGGGCGCGCTCGTCGGCGTCGAGCAGTTGCGGCAGCCGAGCCGAGAGCGCCTCGACGTTCGACTTGAAGTGCTCGATGGTCGAGGCCATGTCCTCGGTCAGCCGGCGAGAACGCAGGAACCACATGGTGCCGCGCTCCAGCTGGCGGCTCGTGGCGATCAGCATGCCGGACTGCACCTCGTCGTCGACCCGGTTGTCCAGCGCCTCGATGGCGAGCCACAGCGGCACCATGCCGAAGATCTCGCGCGACAGCAGGTAGGCGCGCACCACCTCGAAGGCGCGCGCACCGGTGGCTTCGACGAGCCGGTGCATGAAGGTGCTGCCGACACGGTTGATCGTGCTGTTGGTGACGTGCGTGGCGATGATCTCGCGCTTGAGCGGATGGCGCGGCATCCAGGCCGCAAAGCGCTCGCGCAGCAGCGACGGGAAGTAGCGCTCCAGCGCCGTCGCGACCCAAGGGTCGTCGGGCAGCGTCGACTCGAGCAGCTCGTCGTACAGCCAGATCTTGCTGTAGGCCAGCACTACCGCGCGCTCCGGGCTGGTGAGGCCCTGGCCCTGCGCCCGCCGCTCGGCCAGTTCCTCGTCGGACGGCAGGTACTCGATGGCCCGGTTCAGGCGCCCGGCCTTCTCCAGGTATTGCATGAAGCGCGTCTGCGCGTCCAGCAACTGCGGCGCGATGCGTCCGGTGACCGAGAGCACCTGGGTCTGGAAGACGTTGTCGCGCAGCACCAATGCCGCCACGTCGTCGGTCATCTCCGGCAGGACCGCGTTGCGCTGCTTCTCGGTGAGCTCGCCTTCGGTGATCGGCAGGCCGAGCAGGATCTTGATGTTGACCTCGTGGTCGGACGTGTCGACACCGGCCGAGTTGTCGATGGCATCGGTGTTGATGCGCCCGCCGGCACGCGCGTACTCGATGCGCCCGAGTTGCGTGCAGCCCAGGTTGCCGCCCTCGGCAAAGACCTTGCAGCGCAGCTCGCGGCCATTGACGCGCAGCGCGTCGTTCGCGCGGTCGCCTACCTGCGCGTGGGTCTCGCCGGCCGCCTTCACGTAGGTGCCGATGCCGCCGTTGTAGATCAGCGCCACGGGTGCCTTGAGAATGGCGTTGACCAGCTCGGTGGGTGTCAACGCATCGGCCTGGATGTCCAATGCCTGCTTCACCTGCGCGGTGAGCGAGATGGATTTGGCGCTGCGCGCATGCACGCCGCCGCCTTCGGAGATCACGCTCGCGTCGTAGTCGGCCCACGAGGAGCGCGGCAGCTTGAACAGGCGATCGCGCTCCGCGAAGCTCTTTGCCGCATCGGGCGACGGGTCCAGGAAGATGTGGCGGTGGTCGAAGGCCGCCACCAGCAGGATGTGCGGTGACAGCAGCATGCCATTGCCGAACACATCGCCCGACATGTCGCCGATGCCGGCGACGGTGAACTCCGTGCTCTGGGTATCGATGCCCATCTCGCGAAAATGCCGCTTGACCGACTCCCAGGCGCCGCGGGCGGTGATGCCCATGGCCTTGTGGTCGTAACCCACCGAGCCGCCCGAGGCAAAGGCATCGCCCAGCCAGAAGCCGTACTCCTTGCTGATGCCGTTGGCGTAGTCGCTGAAGGTGGCGGTGCCCTTGTCGGCCGCAACCACCAGGTAGGCGTCGTCCGCATCGTGGCGGCGTACCTGCGCCGGCGGCACGATGGCGGTGCCGGCCAGGTTGTCGGTAATGTCGAGCAGGCCCCGCAGGTAGTTCTGGTAGCAGGCCACGCCCTCGCGCAGGTAGGCCTCGCGGTCGCTCGCTGCTGGCGCACGCTTCAGGACGAAGCCGCCCTTGGAACCCACGGGAACGATGACGGTGTTCTTCACCATCTGCGCCTTGACCAGGCCCAGCACCTCGGTGCGGAAATCCTCCGGCCGGTCCGACCACCGCAGCCCGCCGCGTGCAACGCGCCCGCCGCGCAGGTGCACGCCTTCGAAGCGGGTCGAATACACGAAGATCTCGAACAGCGGCTTCGGCGCCGGCAGGTCGGGTACCTTGGCCGCATCGAACTTGAAGGACAGGAAGCCGCGGCGCCGTCCGGCAGCATCTCGGCGCCAGTAATTGGTGCGCAGGGTCGCCTGGATCAGCGCCAGGTACTGCCGCAGCACGCGGTCTTCCGACAGGTTGGACACCCCGTCCAGCGCGGCCTCGATCTCGCGCACCTTCTCTTCCTCGCGCGCCTGCGCATCGAGCGCCGGCTGCGGGTCGAAGCGCAGCTTGAAGAGCTCCACCAGCGCCCGCGCAATGCCGGCATGGGTGGCGAGCGTGCCCTCGATGAAAGACTGCGAGAGCGCGAAGCCGATCTGCCGAATGTACTTGGCGTAGGCGCGCAGGATCACGATCTCGTGAACCGGCAGCTGCACCGCTGGCACCAGGCGATTGAAATCGTCGTTCTCGACGTCGCCGTTCAGCACGGCGTGGAAGGCTTCCTCGAACACCGGACGCAGCGCATCCACTTCGATCTCGGTGTCGCCCGAGGCGGCCAGGAGCCCGAAGTCATGGACCCAGACCGGCGACTCGCCCTGTGGAGCGACGCGGTGCGGATGCTCGTCGAGCACCTTCATGCCCAGGTGCTCGAGCATCGGCAGGCTCGCCGACAACGTGATCGGCTCGCCGCGCCGCAGCACCTTGAAGCGCAGCGTGCCGGGAGCTGCTTCGAGCGGGCGGTAAAGGTTCATGCCCAGGCGCTGCTCGTCGCTCAGCTGCGCCATCAGCTGGATGTCGTGCACCGCGGCGCGCGCTGCGAACTCGTCGCGGTAGCCGGCCGGAAAGGCCGCTCCGAAGCGCTGCAGCAAGGCGTTGCCCTGCGCCTCGCCGGCGGCTTCGATCAGCGCGGTCTTCAGGTCGTCGTCCCAGCGGCGGGCGGCGGCCACCAGCTTCTCCTCCAGCTCGCGCACATCGAAGGCGGGAATGCTTCCGGGCTTGGTGCGCACCGTGATCTGGACGCGCGCCAGCACCGATTCGGAAAGGTGCACGTTGAACTCGGAAGCAATGCCGTTGAACTCGCGCAGCAGGATGTCCTGCCACTTCTGGCGCAGCTCGGTGGTGTAGTTCTCGCGCGGCGCGTAGATCAGGCAGGACAGGAAGCGCTCGAAGGGATCGCGCCGCACGAACAGCCGGAAGCGCTGTCGTTCGCCCAGGTGCAGGATGCCCATCGCCGTCTGCAGCAGGTCATCGTTGCTGATCTGGAACAGCTCGTCGCGCGGGTAGGTCTCGAGGATGTTGATCAGCGCCTTGCCCGAATGGCTGCCCGCTGGAAGACCGGCACGCTCCACCACGCTGGCGATCTTGCGGCGCAGCAGCGGGATCTCGGCCGGGTTGGCGCTGTAGGCGGTGGAGGTGAAGAGACCGAGGAACCGGTCTTCGCCGCACACCTCTCCCCGCTCGTCGAAACGCTTGACCGCCACATAGTCCAGGCGGCCAGGCCGGTGAACGGTCGAACGCGACGTCGACTTGGTCACCACCAGCAGCTCGGGCCGGCGTGCATTGGCGCGTATCTCGGGCGGCAGCGCGGCGAACGCGGCGTTGGCGCTCGGTGCTTCTGCATCGCGCAGGATGCCCAGGCTCGAGCCAGTCACGATCTTCAGCGCGTCCTGGCCATCGGCCTTGACCAGCTCGTGGCTGCGATAGCCGAGGAAGGTGAAGTGGTCGTCGGACAGCCAACGCAGGAAGGCCTGTCCCTCGGCGAGCTCCTGCGCCGGGATCGGCGGGGGCCGATCGTCGAGGCCCTGCACGATCGCGAGCACCCGCTCCCGCATCGGCTCGAAGTCGGCCACGGCCTGTCGCACGTCGTCGAGCACGCGCTCGAGGTCGACCGCCAGCGCCTCCATCCGCGCCGGCTCCGGCACGCGGTCGACCTCGACATGGATGAAGGATTCGCGGCGCGCATCGGCCGATGCACCTGCCTCGCTCGCCAGGCCGCGCAGCACGCCGTCGGCGCCGCGCTCGACGGCCATGAGCGGATGAATGATCAGGTGCAGCGTGAGCCCGTGACGGTTGACCTCCATCGTGATCGAATCGACCAGGAAGGGCATGTCGTCGTTCACCATCTCGATGACGGTGTGGGTCGACTGCCACCCGTGTTCCGCGATCGTGGGGTTGAAGACCCGCAGCTTGGCCCGTCCTGCCTCGCGCCTGCGCGCGAAGCTCCAGTGCGATAGCGCGGCGCCATAGAGGTCGGCCGCCGGCCGCTCGCCCAGGTCCTCCGGGTCGACCTGGGCGAAGTAGCGGCGCACGAAGCCGCAGACTTCCTCCACCGATCCGGCCGGCACCTTGGCTCGCACCCTCTGCTCCACTTCCTCCAGGCGCTCGTCCTTGCGCGCTGCTTCCGTCGTCTGCGTGGTCATCAGCATGCTTGTCTCCGGTTGGGCCGCTAATCTACATCGCAATCGCGTCGGACAAATGACTTGCGTTGCCGGGTCGGCCGGCGGAGACTGGCAGGCTCCAACGGGGGACTCCGCCATGACCACCGAACTTCGAGCGACCGTGCACGAGCTCGTGCACAAGGGCAAGGGCATCCTGGCGGCCGACGAAAGCGCCCCGACCATCGCCAACCGCTTCAAAGCGATCGGCGTCGAGTCGACCGAAGAAAACCGGCGCGCCTGGCGCGGCCTGGTGCTGGCGACGGCGGGCCTCGGCCAGTACGTCAGCGGCGTCATCCTGTACGAAGAGACGCTCGGCCAGCGCGCCGACGGCGGCGAGCCGCTGCCGGAGCTGGCCGCGCGGCAGGGCCTCGTGCCGGGCATCAAGGTCGATTGCGGCAAGGGACCGCTGGCGCTGGCGCCGGGCGATGAGATCACGTACGGTCTGGACGGGCTCGCCGAGCGGCTCGAGCGCTACAAGCAGCAAGGCGCGCGCTTTGCGAAGTGGCGCGCGGTCTACAACGTCTCAGGCCTGCTCCCGAGCCGGGCCGCGATCGAGGCCAACGCAGAGGCGCTTGCGCGCTATGCGGCGGTCTGCCAGTCACTGGACGTGGTGCCGATCGTCGAGCCCGAGGTGCTGATCGATGGGGGCCACGCGCAGGCCCGCTGCGCAGAGGTCACCCTGGCGGTTCTTCATGAGGTGTTCGCTGCACTGAACCGACACAGTGTGGCGCTCGAGCACATGCTGCTGAAGCCGAGCATGGTGGTGCCCGGCAAAGCCCACACGCAGCAAGCCACACCGGCCGAGGTGGCCGAGCAGACCTTGCGGGTGCTGCGGCGTGCGGTGCCCGCAGCGGTGCCCGGCATCAACTTTCTCTCCGGCGGCCAGTCGCCCGCCGAGGCGACCGCCAACCTGGACGCGCTGAACCGGCTCGGGCCTCACCCCTGGCAACTGAGCTTTTCCTACGGACGTGCGCTGCAGGACCCAGCAATGCAGGCGTGGCGGGGACAGTCGGGCAATGCGGCGCTTGCGCAGAAGGCGCTGCTGCAGCGCGCCAGGCTGAACAGCGCGGCAACGCTCGGTGACTACAGCGCGTCGATGGAAGACGCCACCTAGCGCCGGGTCGCGGGTGTTCGCGCCGGCTCGCGCAAAGAGGCCGAACGCTCAGGCGTGCTCACCGGCAATGTAGTGCTGAAGCTGTTCGATGATGAACTTCTGCTCCGAGATGATGCCCTTGACCAGGTCGCCGATCGAGATCAGCCCGACCAGCCGGCTCTCGTCGTCGAGCACCGGCAGGTGGCGCACGCGGTTCTCGGTCATCACCGCCATGCACTCCTCGCTGCTCTGCGAGGGGTGCACATAAATGACGGTGGGGGTCATGATCTCGCTCAGGCGGGTGTCCTTGGACGAGCGCGCCATCAGCACGACCTTGCGGGCGTAGTCGCGCTCGCTCAGCATGCCGACGATGCGCTCGCCGTCCATGACCAGCAGCGCGCCGATGTTCTTCTTCGCCATCAGCGCGACTGCCTCGTAGACCGAGGCGTCGGGCCCGATGCTGTGCACGGCCTGGTCGCCTTTTTCCTTGAGGATTTCTGCCACCTTCTTCATCGCTTGTTTCTCCGAACACGACTTTATTCCCGCATGACAACACAGGCAGGCCGGGCTCGGCAAGTACCCCTTAAGACCTCCTAAGATCTGCCTGTTCGGCAACTCGACCCCGGAGGCTTCATGGATCTTCAGCTGAGCGGCAAGCACGTCCTCATCACAGGCGGCAGCCGCGGCATCGGCCTGGCCTGCGCCCGTGAGTTCCTGCGCGAGGGCGCGCAGGTCAGCCTGGGCGGGCGCAGCCAGGCGCACCTGGACACGGCGCTCGCGCAGTTGCGCTCGGAAGGCCATGCCTCGGTGCGGGGCTACAGCGCGGACCTGGCCGACGCATCTGCGGCGCTCGCGATGCTGGATGCTGCCGAGGCCGGCCTCGGCCCCGTGGAGGTTCTGGTCAACTCCGCAGGAGCGGCGCGGCGCACGCCCTTCGGCGAGCTGCAGCCGAAGGCCTGGCACGACGCGATGCAGGCCAAGTTCTTCACCTACATCCATGTGATGGACCCGGCGATCAAGCGCATGGGCGAGCGCGGCGCGGGCGCGATCGTCAACATCATCGGCATGGGCGGCAAGGTCGCCGCGCCGACCCACCTGGCCGGCGGCGCGGCCAACGCGGCGCTGATGCTGGCCACCGCGGGCCTCGCCGCCGCCTACGGGCGCCTCGGGGTTCGCGTGAACGCGGTCAATCCCGCGATGACGCTGACCGAGCGCATGGCCGAGGGCCTGGCGGCCGACGCCCGCCTGCGCCAACGCAGCGAAGAGGAGGTGCGGCGCGATGCCGAGGCCCGCATGCCGCTCGGGCGCATCGCGAGCCCGGAAGACATCGCCAATGCGGTCGTGTTCCTGAGTTCGCCGCGCGCGGGCTACATCTCGGGCGCCATCGTCTCGATGGATGGAGCGGCGACACCGCTGGTGGTCTGAGAAGGTGTGAATGACCAGGCCGGCGCCGCGAGTCGAGCCGGCGCACTGTGCGGCGTCACCGGGGCCGGGCCTCTATTTCGAGCGGCGTGGAGCCGAGATAGGGACAGTCGCCGGCATCGAGGAAACCGCCCATCACGGGCGCTGCCGAAGCAACCTCTACCAGCGCCAGGCGACTGTCTGCTTTCATGATGGAAGGCCAGTCTTAATCCTCGCTTAAAGGACGGCCTTGAGAGCGTTTGCCTTTCGCCGTGAGATGGGCGCACTGCGAGCACGCAAGGCCGAGGCCTCAGGAGACAACGCGGACGAGGTTCAGCAGCGACCAGCCGAAGCCCGCCATGAGTGCAACGATCAGCGCCGCCTTGAGCCACACCCTTTCCGGCCGTCGCCTAAGGAAAGGGCCCGAGATCGGGTTGAATGAGGAAGCGCGCGGCTCCCGTTCGGGCTTGTCAGTCCACCAGCCCAGGTTGGTGTCGGGTGTATCTTTCATGGTCATCATTTTGACCAGTAAAGTACTACTTTCGACCTCTACTACAGAGCAAAAAGTGGAACTGTGTGAGAAGTTCCCATACGTAATGTTTGGCTCCATCGTGGGGCAGTAACACTCTCGTTTGCAGCTGCCGTTACCATGCAGTTCCACCAAGAGGAGAGATTCGATGCCCCATCCCACTCCCGGCGCCGAGAGCACAGCGCCGGCCATCGACCAGGCGCTGGAGAAGAACAAGCAGGCCACCGAAACCGTCAAGCAGGTCGCCGAAGAGCTGGCGATCATCCATGAGGTTCTCGACGCAGGCATTTCCGGGCGAGGTCGCAGCGACGATGTCGAACAAGCGGTCGAGAAGACGAGCGACGCCGAAAAGCGGCTGAACGGCTCGGTCGAGCAACTGGAGGAGGTCAATGATTCTCTGGGAAGGCATGCGTCCCGCGAGGAGTACAGAGCCGCCGGCTGACGCATCGACACGCCGCCCTTCTCGGGTAGTCCGCCTACATGTCCCGCAGCGCGCCGACGCGTAGAACACTCGCACTGGCGCGGTGCCAGCAAAGAATCAGAGGAAAGGTCGCGGGCGTGTTGTTGGCCACCATTCTTGTCGAAGACAGCAAGACCATTCGCGACAACCTGATTGCTGCGTTACTGGAATTTGCCGACGTCGAAGTCCTCGCGACGGCAGAGACCGCTTCCGAAGCCATTCTCGTGGCCGCGCGCTACGCCGAGCGATGGAACCTCATGATCCTGGACCTGTTTCTCAAGGAAGGCTCCGGTTTGACCGTGTTGAGGGCTTTCAAGGATCGACGTTCGGACCAGAGGATTGTCGTGCTGACAAACTATGCGACACCGGACATTCGAAGCCGGTGCGCGACAGCCGGTGCTAGCGCCGTGTTCGACAAGTCCACCGAGCTCGAAGCCTTCTTCGACTACTTGTCGAACTAGAGGGCCAACAAAAAAGCCCAGGAGTTTGATCTCTTGGGCTTCTTGCGTTTGTCGAAGCCGTTGGAAGGCTTCCTGGCGGAGAGGGTGGGATTCGAACCCACGGTACGGGGTTACCGTACGCCTGATTTCGAGTCAGGTACATTCGACCACTCTGCCACCTCTCCGGAGTCTGGTGTTTGTCGAGCCGGCGATTCTAGCAGAGAGTTCCGGCGGCCTTTCAGGGCCGCAGCATTTCGAGACCGCCCATGTAGGGCCGCAGCGCCGCTGGAATTGCGATCGATCCGTCCGGCCGCTGATGGTTCTCCAGCACAGCGACCAGCGTCCGGCCGACCGCGAGGCCCGAGCCGTTGAGCGTATGCACCAGCTCGTTCTTGCCCTGCGCGTTCTTGAAGCGGGCCTGCAGGCGCCGCGCCTGGAAGGCCTCGCAGTTCGACACCGAGCTGATCTCGCGGTAGGTGTTCTGCGCCGGCAGCCAGACTTCGAGGTCGTAGGTCTTGGCCGCGCCGAAGCCCATGTCGCCAGTGCACAGCAGCACAACGCGGTAAGGCAGCTCCAGCGCCTGGAGCACCGCCTCGGCGTGGGTGGTCATGGCCTCGAGCGCCTCGTAGCTCTTCTCCGGATGCGTGACCTGGACCATCTCGACCTTGTCGAACTGGTGCTGGCGGATCATGCCGCGCGTGTCGCGCCCGGCGCTGCCCGCCTCCGATCGGAAGCAAGGCGTGTGAGCAGTCAGTCGCAGCGGCAGTTGGGACTCGGCCAGGATCTCGTCGCGCACGAAGTTCGTGAGCGGCACCTCGCTGGTGGGGATGAGGTACAGCGCCGAGTGGTCCGGCGCGGGCTCGCCTTCCTGCCCGCCCTTCCTCGCCGCGAACAGATCGCCTTCGAACTTCGGCAGCTGGCCGGTGCCGCGCAGCGTGTCGGCATTGACCACATAAGGCACGTAGCACTCGGTGTAGCCGTGCTGCTGGGTCTGGATGTCCAGCATGAACTGCGAGAGCGCTCGATGCAGCCGCGCGATCGGCCCCCTCATCACGGTGAAGCGCGACCCCGCCAGCTTGACGCCAGTCTCGAAGTCGAGCCCGAGCGGGGTGCCCAGGTCCACGTGGTCGCGCGCCTCGAAGCCGAGCGCCGGCGCATCGGCGCCGTTGCCGCCCTTGGGGCTCCAGCGCCGCACCTCATGGTTCGCCTTCTCGTCATCTCCCACGGGTACGCTCGCGTGCGGGAGGTTCGGCACCGCGAGCAGCAAGGCCTGCAGCTCGGGCTGGATGGCCTCGAGTCGCGTCGCCGAGGATTCCTGCTCGGCCTTGAGCGCATTGACCTCGGTCATCAGCGCATCGACGGATTCGCCCTTCGCCTTCAACGGCCCGATCTGCTTGTTGAGCGCGTTGCGGCGGGCCTGCAGCTCCTCGGTGCGGGTTTGCAGGGTCTTGCGCTCGGCCTCCAGTGCGCTGAAGCTGTCCACGTCGAGGAAGGTCTGGTTTTTCTTGCGGGTTTCGAGGCGGGCAACGACCGACGAGAGGTCCTTGCGTAACAGAGTGATATCGAGCATCGAGCGATTTTAGGCGGGGGCGTAGGATCGCTCTCCCCTACCGACACCGAAGGAAATTCGATGGAAGCCTATCTGTCATTCAACGGAAACGCGGCCGAGGCGCTGGCGTTCTATGCCAAGAGCCTGGGCGGCAAGATCCTCTTCAGCATGACCTTCGGCGAGAGCCCGATGGGCAAGGACACACCGGATTCACACAAGAACAAGGTCATGCATGCCACGCTCGAGGCGCGAGGCAAGCAGCTCATGGCGTCCGACCTGCCGCCCGGCATGCCCTTCAACGGCTACAAGGGCTTCTCGCTCTCGGTGCAGGCCACGGACGTCAACGAAGGCGAACAGCTCTTCAAGGCGCTTTCCGAGGGCGGCAAGGTCACCGTGCCCTACGCCGCAACGTTCTGGTCGCCAGGCTTTGGCATGCTCGAAGACAAGTTCGGCGTGCCGTGGATGGTCAACGTCGCGCACCCGCAGACCTGATCGAGCAGACCTCAGGGCCGCGCTTCAGGCCAGGCTCGCCGGGTCCACGTTCGCGCCGCAGACGATCAGGCAGATCTTCTCGCCTTGGCGCGGCGCATAGGCGCCTGTATGCAGCGCGGCCAGCGGCAGCGCCGCGGCCGGCTCGACGGCCAGCTTGAGCTCCTTCCACAGCCACAGCTGCGCGGCGCGAATCGACTCGTCGGGCAGCAGCAGGGCGTCGCGCACCTGGCATTGCGTGATGTCCCACGCGAAGGCGCCGATGCGGCGCGCCCCCAGCGAATCGGCCGCCACGCCGCCCACGTCCACATCCACGGGCTCGCCCGCCTCGCGCGCACGAAACAGCGTGGGCGCGCGCTCGGGTTCGAGCGCCACCACGCGGCTGCGCTGCTCGAACCAGGCTGCAAGCCCGCCGATCAGGCCGCCGCCGCCCACGCTGACCAGCACCGCGTCGGGAAGGCCGCCCTCTTCCTCGATCTCACGGCCCAGCGTGCCGGCGCCGGCCACCACTTCGGCCTGGTCGTAGGCATGCGTCAGCAACGCGCCGCTCTCGCGCTGACGCTCCAGGCATGCGGCCAGGGCGTCGGCATACACCTCGCCGCCCACCACCACCGTGGCACCGAGCGCGCGCAGCTTTGCGCGCTTGGCTTCCGGCGACACGATGGGAAGGAAGACCTCGCAATGCACGCCCAGCGCCTGCGCAGCCGCGGCGGTAGCGATGCCGGCGTTGCCGCCGGAGGCCACAATGGCGCCGCTGGCGGGAATCTCGTTGGCGAGCAGCCGGTTCATCATGCCGCGCGCCTTGAAGCTGCCCCCGGCCTGCAGATGCTCGAGCTTGAGCCAGAGCTCGACGCCCGGTACCTCGATGCCGAGCGCGCTGCCCGGCAACTTCCATAGCGGCGTCCGGCGCAGGAAACTCGGGGCGTGTTCCTGGATGCGGGCGGCGGCGGCCTCGATGTCGCGACGCCAGTCGATGGTGGGGGCGCTCGTCACGAGATATGCCCCGGTGCGGGCATGTCGTCGAGCTTCAGGCCCTTGGGCAGCGGGAACTTGAGGGTCTCCTCGATGCCGTTCATCTTGCGCACCGACACTGCGCCGAGCGACCTGACGCGCTCGATCACCTCGCGCACCAGCACCTCGGGCGCCGAGGCGCCGGCCGTCAGGCCCACGCGGACCTTGCCCTCGAACCACGCGGGCTGCAACTCGTCGGCCGAATCGACCATGTAGGCCTCGGTGCCCAGGCGCTGTGCCAGCTCGCGCAGGCGGTTGCTGTTGGAGCTGGTCGGGCTGCCGACCACGATCACGATATCGACCTGCGGGCTCAGGAGCTTGACCGCGTCCTGCCGATTCTGCGTGGCATAGCAGATGTCTTGCTGCTTGGGCTCGCGGACCTTCGGGAAGCGCGCCCGCACCGCTGCAGAAATTTCCGCTGCATCGTCCACCGAGAGCGTGGTCTGCGTGACCACTGCCAGCTTCTCGGACTGCGCCGGCTGGACGCGCGCCACGTCCGCAACGTCCTCCACCAGGTGAATGCCGCCGGACAGCTGCCCCATCGTGCCCTCGACCTCGGGATGCCCCTTGTGGCCGATCATGATGAACTCGTAGCCTTCTTTCGCCAGCTTGGCGACCTCCACGTGCACTTTGGTCACCAGCGGGCAGGTGGCGTCGAAGATCTCGAAGCCGCGTGCCCGCGCCTCGGTCTGCACCGCCTTGCTCACGCCGTGGGCGCTGAACACCAGCGTCGCGCCGGGTGGCACCTCGGCCAGGTCCTCGATGAAGATGGCGCCCTTGGCCTTGAGCTCGTTGACCACATAGGTGTTGTGCACGATCTCGTGGCGCACATAGATCGGCGCGCCGAACTTGGCGAGGGCGCGCTCGACGATCTCGATAGCACGGTCGACGCCGGCGCAGAAGCCGCGCGGCTCGGCAAGGATGACTTCCTGCACTGCCATGGTCAGAGCACGCCGATCAATTGCACTTCGAAGCTCACCGGCTGCCCAGCGAGCGGATGGTTGAAGTCGAAGCGCACCGCCGTTTCGTTGGCTTCGACCACCGCGCCGGCATAGCTGCCGCTGCCGTCGGGCGTGGGGAACTGCACCACGTCACCCACGGCGTACTGCTCGTCCGGGTCGCCCATCTGCGCGAGCAGCTTGCGCGCCACCCACTGCTGCATCTCGGGATTGCGCTCGCCGAAAGCCTCGCCGGCAGTGAGCTCGAAGGTCGCGTGCGTGCCCTCGGGCAGGCCGATCAGCCGCTGCTCGACGGCCGGCGAGAGCTCGCCGGTACCCAGCGAGAGCGTGGCCGGCTTGTCACCGAACGTATTGATGATGTCGCCCGCCGGGCCGGCCAGCCGGTAGTGCAGCGTGAGGAAGGAGCCGGGCGCCACGATGGGGCCTGTGAGAGTGGGAGACACGTTCGGGATGGCTTTAGACTGGGACCTGCATTTTAGGGAGCGGGCCAAGAGCCCATGTCAGCCATGTCTTTCACCGATCTTCCCCTCGAAGCGCGTCCGCGCGAAAAGCTCATGCTCAAGGGGCCCGGCGCGCTCGCCGACGCCGAGCTGCTCGCGCTGCTGCTGCGCACCGGCATCCCCGGCAAGAACGTGCTGCAGTTCGCGCAGGAGCTGCTCGACAGCTTCGGCGGGCTGAGCGGCCTGCTCCATGCCGGGCTCGACGACCTGAAGCGCATCAAGGGCCTGGGCGGCAGCGCGAAGCGCGGCAACCTGGCCGCCGTGCTCGAGCTCGCGCGGCGCACCATGGCGCAGCGCCTGAAAGACCGGGAGCTGTTCGAATCGCCAGAAGCCGTCAAGCACTATGTGCAGTTGCACCTGGCGGCCAAGCCGCACGAAGTCTTCGCAGCGCTCTTCCTCGACGCGCAGCTTCGCCTGATTGCCCTGGAAGAGCTTTTCCGCGGCACCCTGACGCAGACCAGCGTGTACCCGCGCGAGGTGGTGATGCGCGCCCTGCACCACCATGCCGCGGCCGTGATCCTGGCGCACAACCATCCGAGTGGCTGCGTCGAGCCCTCGCGCGCCGACGAGGCGCTGACACACACGCTTCGGGCCGCGCTGGCACTGGTCGACGTGCGGGTGCTGGACCACGTGATCGTGGCCCCGGGGCAGGCCTTGTCGATGGCCTCGCGCGGCTTGGTCTGAGTCGGGCACAGACAACGTATCCTCCGGCGACCAGCCGATGCCAAGCAAACCCAAAGCCCTCAAGAGCCTCGCCGAGCTCAAAGGCGTGCAGAAGACCCTGGCCGAGCAGCGCGAGCGCGAAGCCGCCGAAGCAGCCGCACGCGCGGCCGCCGAGAAGAAGCGCGCCGCCGATCAGAACCTGTTCTCGCGCGCCATCGGCGCTACGCGGCCGCTGCGCCCGCGGCCCACCGTGCCGCTGGCGCCCGAGCCGCCGCCACCGATCGCGGTGCAGCAACAACTCGACGAGCAGCGCGTGCTGCACGAAGCAATCAGCGACGAGTTCGACGCGACGACGCTGCTGGACATCGACGACGCGCTGAGCTTCCGCAGGCCCGGCATCGGGGTGGATGTCACCCGCAAGTTGCGCAAGGGCGGCTGGACCCTCCAGGGCGAGATCGACCTGCACGGGCTGCGCCGCGACGAGGCGCGCGAAGCGCTTGCCGCCTTCCTGCGCGATGCGACGCGGCGCGGCTGGCGCTGCGTGCGCGTGGTGCACGGCAAGGGGTTGGGCTCGCCCGGCAAGACGCCGGTGCTCAAGGGCAAGGTGCAGAGCTGGCTGATGCAGAAGGACGAAGTGCTTGCCTTCGTGCAGGCGCGGGCCGACGAAGGCGGAGCGGGCGCGGTGGTGGTCTTGCTGCGGCCTGCGCGAGTTGCTGCAGGCATGCCTTGAGCGTGGCACACACCGGAGAGAGTCCCGAAGCCCAGATCAGCCAGCCGAATTCCTCATCCAGTCCGCCGTCTGGAAGAACGAGGCGCGCAGTCGCTCGCGCAGTTTCTCGTCGACGCCCACCTCACCCATCGCCTGGTCCATGCACGCGAGCCACTGGTCGCGCTCCTTGATGCCGATGGAGTGCCCGCCGATGCTCTGCGGCAGGTGCCGTGCCCGCAGCATCGGGTGCCCGAAGCGATCGGTGTAGTGCTGCGGCCCGCCCAGCCAGCCACAAAGAAACCAGAACAGCCGCTGGCGCGCGTTGTCGAGCGACGGGCCGTGCACCGCGCGCAGCTGCGTGTAGGCAGGCTCCAGCTCCATCAGGTCGTAGAAGCGCTCGACCAGCGCATGGACTTTCTCCTCGCCGCCGATCCACTCGTAGAGGGTGTCGAAGGGGGGCTTTTCCTGGATTTGCATGACGGCAGTATGCATATGTGAAAGAGCTATTTCGCCGCGCAGGCTTTTGTTGCTATGGTGCGGACCCCTTTCCCCAGGAGAACAAGATGCGCTTTCGCTACGCCGCCACCGTCTTCGCCGCAGCCGCCCTGCTGGCCGGCACCGCGGTCCATGCCGACCAGCTGGACGACATCAGGAAGAAGGGCCAACTGGTCGTCGGCGTGCTCGGCACCGACGAGCCCGCCACCTTCATCGACCCGAAGACGCGCGAGATCATCGGCTACGAAGTCGACCTGGTGAACGCCATTGCAAAGAAGATCGGCGTCAAGCCTGTGCTGAAGCAGATCGCGGTGGCCGCGCGCATTCCCGAGCTCCAGCAAGGCCATGTGGACCTGATCGCAGCGGGCCTTACGCACAACAAGGAGCGCGAGTCGCAGATCGATTTCTCGCTCACCACCTTCGTGACCGGCCAGAAGGCCATCGTCAAGAAGGACAGCGGCATCACCGAAGTGCCGCAGCTCTCGGGCAAGAAGGTCCTGACCATCCGCGGCGGCACGCAGGAGCCCAACATCAAGAAGGCCGTGCCCGGCGCCGAGGTCGTGACCTTCGACACCAGCCAGCAGGCCTTCCAGGCACTGCAACAGGGCAAGGGCGTGGGCTACGTGGACGACGAGGCCGCGCTGCTCAACAGCTATGCCAAGCTGGGCCCTCAGAAGGCGCAGTACGTGTTGCTCAAGCAGAACCTCAGCACCGAGGCACTCGCCATCGGCATCAGGAAGGGCGAGACCGGCCTCAAGAAGGTGGTGGACGACACCCTGCGCGAGCTCGAGAAATCCGGCGAGGCCGAAAAGATCTTCTTCAAGTGGTACGGACCGAAGACCAAGTCGGGCTTCGAGACCCGCAGCTTCAAGATCGAGACCGACAAGATCGACAGCTGAAGAAGGCAGGAGCGCCGCGCCCCAGGTTCAGGCGCTTCAGGCGCTTCAGGGATGCGTACCATGGGCCCCGCGGCCGCGCGCCGGGGCGCGGTCGCATCCAATCGCCCATGCCGCTCTTCGACTATTCCCTGCTTCTCACCGGGAAGTACCACGACATGCTGGTCGCGGGCTTCCTGCTCTCGCTGCAGCTGCTGGCCGCCTCGCTGATGCTGGCCCTGCCGATCGCGCTCGCGGTGGCGCTGCTGCGCCTGTCGCCCGTGGCCGCCTTGCGCGGGCTGGGCTTCGCCTACGTCGAATCGATCCGCAACATCCCGCTCCTCGCGCACATGCTGTTCTGGTATTTCGGCGCGCCCGAGCTGCTGCCCGAGGACATCAAGCAACGCCTTTATGCCGGCCGCATCGAGGCGATGAGCGCTGTGGTGGCGCTGGGCCTCTACACCGCGGCGTACATGGCCGAGGACATCCGCAGCGGCATCCGCGCCATTCCCGCGGTACAGATGGAAGCGGGTCGTGCGCTGGGCTTCGGCTTCCTGGCGACCATGCGCCGGGTCATCCTGCCGCAGGCGTTGCGCGTCACTATCCCGCCGCTGATCTCGCAGACCCTCAACCTCTGGAAGGGCACCAGCATTGCCACCGTGATCGGCGTGGCCGAGCTGATGTACCAGGCCGGGCAGGTGGAGAGCGCCACCTTCCGCAGTGCCGAGTCCTTCGCCTTCGCCACCGCCGCATACCTCACGGTCTCGATGCTGATCACGGGCGCAGCCAGCTGGTACCAGTACCGCTTTCCGCCGCGGGCGCTATGAGGCGAAAAGGCGCATCGTGATCGAACTCGTCCGCGACTACTGGGTCTACTTCCTGATTGGCCAGTACCCCAACGGCCCGCTCGGCGGCCTGGCGCTGACCGTCGTGCTGGCTGCCCTGGGCCTGGTGCTCGCCCTGCCGTTCGGCCTGCTGCTGGGCCTGGCGCGTGTCAGCCCCTGGCGCTGGCTGCGGTGGCCGGTCACCACGGTGGCCTTCGTGGTGCGCGGCACGCCGCTGCTGATGGTGGTTTTCTGGGCCTACTTCTTCCTGCCCAGCGTGACCGGCATCAAGACCGACCAGTTCACCACCATGCTCATCGCACTGGTGGTCTTCGATGGCATCTACATCGGCGAGATCGTGCGCGCCGGCATCCTCGGGCTGCCGCGCGGCCAGGTCGAGAGCGCCCGCTCACTCGGCCTGGGCTGGGGACGCACGATGCGCTTCGTGGTGCTGCCGCAGGCCCTGCGCAGCATGCTTCCCTCGCTGGTGAACCAGTTCGTCTCCACCATCAAGGAGACCTCGCTGGGCTACATCATCGGGTTGGCGGAGGTGTCCTTCATCGCCTCGCAGATCAACACGCAGGTCTTCACCAAGCCGGTCCAGGTGTACCTGGTCCTCGGCCTCAGCTATTTCGTGATGTGCTTCGGGCTTTCGCGCTTCGCCTACTGGCTGGAGCGGCGCACCGGCCGGCGCACCACGGCCCGCAAAGCACCCGAGGCACCCGCATGATCGAATTCGACAAGGTCGACAAATGGTATGGCGACTATCACGCGCTGGTCGACGTGAGCGAGACGATCGCCCGCGGCGAGGTGGTGGTGGTCTGCGGGCCCTCGGGCTCGGGCAAGTCCACGCTGATCCGCACCATCAATCGCCTCGAGCCCATCCAGTCCGGCCGCATCACGGTCGATGGGAAGGACATCCATGCACGCGGCATCGACATCAACGAGTTCCGATCGCACATCGGCTTCGTGTTCCAGCAGTTCAACCTGTTCCCGCATCTCACGGTCATGGGCAACTGCACGCTGGCGCCGATCCAGTTGCGCGGCCTGTCGCGCACGGAAGCCACGGAGCGCGCGATGGCACTGCTCGAGCGCGTCGGCCTGGCGAACAAGGCCGATGCATTTCCGTCCGAACTGTCGGGCGGCCAGCAGCAACGCGTGGCGATCGCACGGGCACTGGCCATGCAGCCGCCGCTGATGCTTTTCGACGAGCCGACCAGCGCGCTCGACCCCGAGATGGTGGGCGAGGTGCTGCTGGTCATGCGCGATCTCACGCGCGAGGGAATGACCATGGTGGTCGTGACGCATGAGATGGGCTTCGCGCGCGACGTGGCCGATCGCGTGCTCTTCATGGACGCCGGCCGCGTGCTGGAGCGTGCGACGCCCGACGACTTCTTCAACCGCCCGCAACACCCGCGCGCGCAGCAGTTTCTTGCCGACATCCGCACACCCTTCGCCCATGCCGTTTGATACGCTGCACGAGATGAACGCATCGTCCCCTTCGCTGCCCGTGATCGAGATCGCGCCGCTGGTGACGCGAGCCCCGGAGCGCGCCGAAGTCGCTGCGCGGATTGGCGAGGCGTGCCGCGCGCACGGCTTCTTCTATGTCACCGGTCATGGCGTCGACCCTGCGCTGACCCGGCGCCTCGAAGACCTGAGCCGTGCCTTCTTTGCATTGCCCGAAGCCACCAAGATGCAGTGGCGCATGGAACTGGGCGGGCGCGCCTGGCGCGGCTACTTTCCGACCGGCGGCGAGCTCACCTCCGGCCGGCCCGACTGGAAGGAAGGTCTCTACCTCGGTACCGAACTGCCCGAGGACGATCCCCTGGTGCTGGCGCGCACGCCGGTGCACGGGCACAACCTGTTCCCGGACATTCCCGGCTTCAGGCAAACGATCCTCGACTACATGGCCGCCGCCACGCGCCTCGGCCACCAGCTGATGGAGGGTATCGCCCTGAGCCTGGGTCTCGAAGCGTCCTACTTTGCCGAGCGCTACACAGCCAATCCGCTGATCCTGTTCCGTCTCTTCAACTACCCGACCCAGCCGGTGCCGCAGGGACTCGATGTCGCCTGGGGCGTGGGCGAGCACACCGACTACGGCCTGCTCACGATCCTGCGCCAGGACGATATCGGCGGCCTGCAGGTGCGCACCGGCGATGCCTGGATCGACGCCGCGCCGGTGCCCGACGCCTTCGTGATCAACATCGGCGATATGCTGGACCGCATGACTGGCGGGCTCTATCGCTCGACGCCGCACCGCGTGGTCCGCAATACCTCGGGGCGAGACCGCCTGTCCTTTCCGCTCTTCTTCGACCCCAACTTCCACGCCCGCGTGAAGCCCATCGAAGGCCTGCCCCGGCCTGCCGTGGTCGACGACAGCGCCACGCGCTGGGACCGGGCCAACGTGCATGCCTTCGACGGCATCTACGGCGACTACCTGCTCGCCAAGGTGTCCAAGGTGTTCCCGCAGCTGCGTGGGGCCGTGCTGCCGGGCTGAGCTCATTGCCTGCCTCAATGATCTCCATTGAGGCTTTATATGGCACGCGCCGCTGCATGGTGTAGATTGCGATGGCGCCGCTGCCGCCGGTAGCGACGGTTCCACTTGCCTAGCCAATCCGAGGAGACAGCCATGGACTTGAAGGGATCGAGAACCGAGCAGAACCTGAAGGACGCCTTTGCAGGCGAATCCCAGGCCAACAGACGCTACCTCTACTTCGCGAACAAGGCCGACATCGAAGGCCAGAACGATGTCGCAGCGCTGTTCCGCTCCACCGCCGAAGGCGAGACCGGCCATGCGCACGGCCACCTGGAGTTCCTCGAGAATGGCTCGGGCGACCCGGCCACCGGCCTGCCGATCGGAGACAGCCGCCTGAACCTCAAGGCAGCCGTCGCCGGCGAGACCCACGAGTACACCGACATGTACCCGGGGATGGCCAAGCAGGCCCGCGAAGACGGTTTCGACGAGATCGCGAACTGGTTCGAGACGCTGGCCAAGGCCGAGCGCTCGCACGCGAACCGCTACACCAAGGCGCTCGAGGCGCTGGTCGACTGAGGCCTCGCGCGAGCGCTGCGCAGGCGGGGGCTTCTTGCACGGTCCCGCCCGCCGACGCCGCGCGCCAGGCAACGGGCAAATCCATGACGAATCGAGAAGGCAATCTCGAGGCGCCGACGCGCCACCCGGTGGACTGGAAGAACCCCGAGTTCTACGACCAGACCGCCTGCGAGCGCGAGATGACGCGCATCTTCGACATCTGCCACGGATGCCGTCGCTGCGTGAGCCTGTGCCAGGCCTTCCCGAATCTCTTCGATCTGGTCGACGCGACGGAGGACGGCGAGGTCCACGGTGTCGACCCCAAGCACTATGGCAGCGTGGTCGACCAGTGCTACCTGTGCGACCTCTGCTACATGACCAAGTGCCCCTACGTGCCGCCGCATCCGTGGAACGTGGATTTCCCGCACACCATGCTGCGCGCGAAGGCCATCAAGTTCAGGAACGGCGGGGTCGCAGGCGGCGAGAAGCTGCTCGCTTCCACCGACGTGCACGGCAAGCTCGCCGGCATACCGGTGGTGGTGCAGACCGTGAACGCCCTGAACAGGACCAAGCCCATGCGCAGCCTGCTCGACAGCGCGCTGCATGTGCATCCCGATGCGTGGCTGCCCGACCTGGCAACCAAGCGCTTCCGCTGGAGCGCGCCCAAGTGCGATGACACGCAGCCGGTGGTCGATGGCGAGCGAACGCCCGGCAAGGTCGCGATCTTCTCGACCTGCTACGTGAACTACAACGAACCCGGCATCGGCTTCGACCTGATCAAGCTGCTGCGACACAACGGCATTCCCTACACGCTCGTCTCGAAGGAGAGCTGCTGCGGCATGCCCAAGTTCGAGCTGGGCGACCTGGAAGGCGTGGCGAGGCACAAGGAGGCCAACATTCCCATGCTGGCGAAGTACGCCAAGGACGGCTTCGCCATCCTCACGGCCATCCCCTCCTGCACGCTGATGTTCAAGCAGGAGCTGCCGCTGCTGTTCCCCGACGATGCCGACGTGAAGCTGGTGCAGCAGGCCATGTTCGATCCTTTCGAGTACCTGGTGGCCCGCCACAAGGACGGCCTGCTCAAGACCGACTTCAAGACCGCGCTGGGCAAGCTCAGCTACCACATCCCCTGCCATGGCCGGGTGCAGAAGATCGGCCGCAAGACCGAGGAGATGTTCAAGCTGATCGGCCAGAAGGTCCCGGTGCAGCTCAACACGGTTGAACGCTGCTCAGGCCATGCCGGCACCTATGGCGTGAAGACGCCTTATCACCCGGTGGCGATGAAGATCGGCAAGCCGGTGTTCAAGGCCATGGCCAAGAACGAGCCCGACTACATCAGCTCCGACTGCGCGCTGGCCGGCCACCACATCGCGCAGGGCATGGCGCAGGACGGGTTGCCGGCGGCGAAGCTGCAGCACCCGCTGAGCCTGGTGCGCATGGCCTACGGCCTGGAGTAGCGACGATGACGACGATCACCCCCGACAGCCTGATGACGCTGGAGGCCTACGCGAAGATCCGCAAGTCGAGCGCGCCGGAGTTCATCGCACACCGCAAGCTGCGCACCGTGCGCCTGGGCGAGCACGTGAGCGTGCAGTTCGAGGACGAGACCACCATCCGCCGCCAGATCCAGGAGATGCTGCACATCGAGAAGATCTTCGAGGAAGACGGCATCCGCAGCGAAATCGAGGCCTACCTTCCGCTCGTGCCCGGTGGCAGCAACTGGAAGGCGACCATGCTGATCGAGTACACCGACGTGCACGAGCGCAAGCGCGAACTGGCGCGCCTCATCGGCGTGGCGGACCGCATGTTCGTCGAGGTCGAAGGCCATGCCCGCGTCTACGCGATCGCCGACGAGGACCTGGACCGCGAGACCGAGGAGAAGACTTCGGCGGTGCATTTCCTGCGCTTCGAGTTCGACGATGCGGCGCGTGCGGCGGTCCGCGCGGGTGCGCAGGTCAAGCTCGGGTGCGACCACACGAACTACCCGGCGATGACGGTCATCCCGCCCGAGACGCTGGCGAGCCTCGCGGGAGACCTGGGCGCCTAGGGGTCTGCGCGGCAGATCTGTCCGGTGATCGCGCCGGACTTGCTCCCTCCCCGTTCGGGGGAGGGTCGGGGTGGGGGCGCCCGGTTCACGTTCAGGCCTTGGTTGCAGCACGGGACCGAACATCACGGAACCGGCGCAGCCAAGACGTTACAGAACGAATTCCACCACGTACGAATGCTCCCATGACACGAGGCCAATGGCGCTCCGAGTTCACCTCCCTCGTAGAGGGCCTGTTTCGGGAATCAGGCGAAGACGCACCCATCCTGCTTCAAGATATCCATGAGCCGGCGATTCTCGATTTGAGGCTCCACGGAACGGACTTTGTCCTCGGACACGATCCCGATCCCGATGGCCGCGCAGACCAGATCTTCGTTGAAATCCCCCTCGGCCCACTGCCTCGGGAGGATGTCGAAGGGACCATGCGGAATTTACTGACTCCGGTCAGGCACCTCGTCCACGGAACGCGCCTGGCGGCGATCGGCTTCGACCCGGATGAGGACGTGGCAACTTGCGGATTTCACCTGCCACTGCAGGGAATGGCGCCCGGCGCACTCGCTGAGATCCTCATCAGCGCTTCGCAATTCGCCACGGAGTGGCGCGAAGCCGGCTTTCTGCAACGTCCGCAATACAGCCCTTGCCGCCCGCAAATCCATGATGAATCGTTCAACGCCTATCGTGCGAAGTTCATTTCTTTGGTGGAAAAGGCATGCAACAGGTGCGGTTGGGACTTTCCGGTGCCGACAACGGACGGTGAGGCGTTGAGCTTCGCGCTCGATGTCCATGACATACCGATTGCAATGCTGCACAGCAAGGAAGATGGGTCGGAGACATTCGAAATTTGCTGCTCGTATGGGCCGATCCCGCGCCAGGATACCGAAGCGGTCTTGCTTCGTGTGCTCGAACTGAACCGCATTCGTTCTGCCGAGGGGCAGATCACATTGCATGTCGACCAGGAAGCGGCTCTCGTGTTTGCGAGCCATTTCGGCACGCTGGACCTTGAGGACGACAGAACGCTTTCTGGAACGCTGCGGCAAATGGCTCTGTCCGCAATGATGTGGAGAGAGAAATTTCACATGAATTTCAAGCTACCTGATTTGGATTTTCCCCACATGCCCCTCGACAGCCGCAACCGGCATTTTTCCACCACATCATTCGAAATGAAATAACGCATGAGTCCGCTTCATACACATCACAGAGAAGTTCAGCAACTGGTCAATCGACTGGCAGCAGAGCAAGCAGAGGAACCCCCTCCGCCCGAGCAGCCGGTCAATTCCGACACAGCACTCCTGGTTCAAATCAGGAAACAAAGGGGTGGTCGCCCGTATGTGCCAATGGACGTCTCGGCTGCACGAAACGCAGCCGAGTTTTCTCCGCTTGGGAATTACAAGAAGCGAGTGCAGAGCGCCAACCTTGGCAGTCTCGAAGAGAAGGCAAAGGTCCTCGAGGAGGCTCTGGAGAGCTCCAAAGCTGAACACGCACAACTACCACCAACAGCGAGCAAGCTGGAACAGCTCAAAGCCCTGGTTCGCGTGGAGATTGTGTTGGCGCAACTCTTGTTCGTACACGATAGAGTCAAGATCCTGGCTGAGGATCCCCAGCAGAATGGCGCGAACCTGAAATGGGCTCTCAATTTTCTCGGTCGACACGGTGAGACCGACGCAGGCCTTCTTCAATACATCAGGCAGGACCGAGCCAAACAGCCCATTGCTCAAGTCAATCGAATTTCACCGGCTGCAACTCCGGTCAGCACGGACAAGCGCAACGCACCTCCCCTTCATATCAAGCCGGAGCCGAGTTCATCCGGTATTTCCGCAATCCCGCTGCGACCAGCTCGCGGGGACGGACAGATCACACCCGTTCAGGAACACCTCCATCCACCCGTGGATCAGCAGAGCAGTACACAGACCCTGGATGGTGTCATTACCCGCCTGAAGAGCGGTCGTGACGCAGCTGCTCAAAAGCGGCTCGACAACTTCAGAAAATGGCACGTCGAGCTCGATAATCCGCAATCAGTGCTCTCGCCGGCCTTGAGGAAACTGCTGTATTGGGGGGCCGCGTACCGGCTCGAGGTCAATGACGATGAGTCGTTCAGCGAATTGGATAAGCTGTACAACATCTACGCCGAGCCAGAGTATCACGCTCAGAAAGCCCTGGGAGCCGTAGTGAATGAGTTCCTGGACACCGGAAGCTGGGACAAGCAGCGGATAGAAAGCAACGTCGCGTCCGCGAGCCTTGTTGACCAGACGATCGGGGGCGGCTGGAATTCGCTCGAACGAGAGATATTGGCCTATCAGCGGGGTGAACCCGCTCTGCCTCTCAATTAGCCGGCATCACGCGAGGCGTTCACTCTCTCTAAAGCCTGCGCCAGATCCGCACGCAGGTCTTCGAGCGCCTCCACGCCCACCGACAAGCGCACCAGACCATCCCCAATGCCCAGGCGCGCACGCGTCTCGGCCGGGATGGTGGCGTGGGTCATGATGGCCGGATGCTCGATCAGGCTCTCGACGCCGCCCAGGCTCTCGGCCAGCGAGAAAATGCGCACCGCCTCCAGGAAGCGCCGCGTGCCGGCGAGATCGGTCTTCAAGTCGATCGAGATCATGCCGCCGAAGCCCTGCGTCATCTGCTGCCGCGCCAGCTCGTGCTGCGGGTGCGAGGCAAGTCCCGGGTAGTGCACGCGCGCCACCTTCGGTTGCGCTTCCAGCCATTGCGCGAGCGCCAGCGCGCTGCTGCAATGCCGCTCCATGCGCAGCGCGAGTGTCTTCACGCCGCGCAGGGTGAGAAAGCTGTCGAAGGGCCCGGCGATCGCACCCACCGAGTTCTGCAGAAAGCCCAGCCGCTCGCGCAAGGGTGCGTGGCGCTCCTCCCGGCCGACGACGGCCACGCCGCCGATCACGTCCGAATGGCCGTTGAGGTACTTGGTGGTCGAGTGCACCACGATGTCGAAGCCCAGTTCCAGCGGGCGCTGCACCCAGGGGCTCGCGAAGGTGTTGTCGGCCACGCAGAGGATGCCGCGCTCGCGGCAGATCGCGGCAATGGCGCGCAGGTCGGCCAGCCGCAGCAGCGGATTGGTCGGCGTCTCGACCCACACCATGCGCGTCTCGGGCGTCAGCGCCTGCAGCAGCCGCGCCGGATCGGTCAGGTCGACGAAGCTGAAGCGGTGCCCCGCGCTGCGCGCGCGCACGCGCTCGAACAAGCGGAAGGTGCCGCCATAGACGTCGTCGCCCGAGACGATGTGGGCATTGGCGTCCAGCAGCTCCAGCGTGGTCGAGATCGCGGCCAGGCCGGAGGCGAAGGCAAAGGCCGCGGAGCCGCCTTCGAGGTCGGCCACGCAGCGCTCCAGCGCCCAGCGCGTGGGGTTGTGCGAGCGGCCGTAGTCCAGGCCCTTGTGCACGCCGGGGCTCTGCTGCACATAGGTCGAGGTGGCGTAGATGGGCGGCATGATCGCGCCCGTCGAAGGGTCGGGCGCCTGACCCGCGTGGATCACGCGGGTGGCGAACGCAAGTCCGTCGTGGGAGTTCCTGTCTTGGTTCACTTCAGCTTTCTCCGGAGATGGTTGAGCAGGTCGGTGCGGGTGATGAGCCCGTGGAAGCCGGCCTCGTCCGCGATCATCGCGACCAAGCCGCGGTCGAGCACGGCTTCGAGCTCAGGCAGGCTGGCACTGGCAGGCAAGGTCTCTGGCAGGTCGGTCATGGCGCTCTTCACGCTCGAGCGGAAGCGGCCGGCATCCGTGTGCACGCTCATCAGCAGGTCGGACTCGTCGATCACGCCGACGAGCTGCGTGCCCTCCAGCACCGGCAGCTGCGACACGTCCGCCAGCCGCATGCGCTGGAAAGCGGTCAGCAGCGTGTCTTCAGGGCCGACGCTGATCACGCTGCCCTCCTCGAAACGGCGCGACACCACGTCGCGCAGGTCGCCGAAGCGCTCGCGCGCGAGCAGGCCCTGGTCGAGCATCCACTGGTCGTTGTAGACCTTCGAGAGATAGCGGGTCCCGGTGTCGCAGACGAAGCTCACGACCCGCAGCGGCCTGGTCTGCTCGCGGCAGAAGCGCAGCGCCGCAGCCAGCAGCGTGCCGGTGGAGGAGCCGCCGAGAATGCCCTCGGCCCGCAGCAGCTCGCGCGCGGCGCCGAAGCTTTCCTCGTCGCTGATCGAGTAGGCCTTCTTCACGCCGGAGAGATCGGCGATGCCGGGGATGAAGTCCTCGCCGATGCCCTCCACCGCCCACGACCCGGCCTCGCCCACCGAGCCGCTGCGCGTGTACTCGGCAACCACCGAGCCCGCCGGATCGGCCAGCACGAAGAAGAGCGCCGGCTGCACCTCGCGGAAGTAGCGCGTGAGCCCGGTGACGGTGCCGCCCGACCCGACGCCGACGACGATCGCGTCCACGTCATGCCCGCACTGCTGCCAGATCTCGGGCCCGGTGCTCGCGGCATGCGCGAGCGGGTTGTCGGGGTTGTTGAACTGGTCGGCGAAGAAGGCGCCGGGAATCTCCCGCGCGAGCCGCGCCGCATAGTCCTGGTAGTACTCGGGATGGCCCTTGCCCACGTCCGAGCGCGTGGTGTGGACCTCCGCACCCAGTGCCTTGAGGTGCAGCACCTTCTCGGTCGACATCTTGTCGGGCACCACCAGCACCACGCGGTAGCCCTTGGCGCGTGCCACCAGCGCCAGGCCGAGGCCGGTGTTGCCGGCCGTGGCCTCGACCACCGTGCCGCCGGGCTGCAGGCGCCCGTCGCGTTCGGCCGCATCGATCATCGCGACGCCGACGCGGTCCTTGATCGAGCCGCCGGGGTTTTGCGATTCGAGCTTGAGAAAGAGGGTGCAAGGGCCGGTGTCCAGGCGCGTGACGCGCACCAGCGGCGTGTTGCCGATCAGGTCGAGGACGGCGGGGCGGGTCTCGGTCGTCATGCGGATCACCTCTCGCACGATCGTAGCCGCGCCGGGCCTATTCTGCTGCGCGCCTGAGCGTATCGACCACCGGCCTGCGCAGCACCTCGCGCAGGCCCCACCAGCCGGCTGCCAGCGCGAGCACGGCGCCAGCCAGCGAGCCGGCGAGCGGAACCAGCGGCGAGGCGGTCCAGCTGAAGTCGAACACGTAGCGCGCCAGACCCCAGCCGATGAGTGAGGCCACGATGCTGGCCAGGAAGCCGGCCAGCAGGCCCACGCCCACGAGCTCCGCGCGCTGCACCTGCCGCAGCAGGCTGCCGCGCGCACCCACCGCGCGCATCACCGCGAACTCGCGCGCCCGCTCCTCGCGCGTGGCGGTGACGGCCGCGAACAGCACCACCAGGCCCGCCGCGAGCGTGAAGCCGAACAGGAACTCCACCGCGCGGATCACCTGGTCGAGCACGCGCTGCACCTGGCCAATGGTGGCGCTCATGTCCACGTTGGTGACGTTGGGGAAGGTGCGCACCAGGGCGTTGTCGAAGCCCGGACGGTCGGGCGCCCGGAAGGCGCTCATGTAGGTGACGGGGACATCGTTGCCGAGCGAGCTGACGGTGTACATCACGAAGAAGTTGGCGTGCATCGAGCCCCAGTCGACCTTGCGCACGGATGCGATGCGCGCCTCGTTCTGCTGGCCGCCGATGTCGAAGCGCAGCCGGTCGCCGAGCTTGAGGCCCAGCGTCTCCATCAGGCCCTGCTCCACGCTCACGTCGCCCTTCTTCTCGGGCTCCCAGCTGCCGGCCACGACTTCGTTGTGCGGCGGCCGCTCGGCAGCGTTGCTCAGGTTGAACTCGCGGTCGACCAGGCGCTTGGCGCGGTCGTCCGCGTAGTCATCAGGCGAGACCGGCTTGTCGTTGACCGCGACCAGGCGCCCTCGGATCATCGGATACCAGTCGTACTTCTTGACCCCGCCGGCCTGCAGCGCCTGGCGAAACGCCTCGCTCTGGTCGGGCATCACGTTGATCACGAAGCGGTTGGGCGCATCGGGCGGCGAGGCACGGCGCCAGCTCGCGACCAGGTCGGTACGCAGCAGCACCAGCAGCACCAGCGCGAGCAGGCCCACGGCCAGCGCGCTGACCTGCACCACCGCGTAGGCCGGCCGCGCCGAGATCTGGCGCGTGGCCAGTACCAGCCAGCGCGGTGCGGTCGTCTCGTTGACGCTGCGGCGCAGCAGCAGCACCGCCAGCCAGCTCAGCACGGCGAAGACCGCCACCGCAGCCGCGAAGCCGCCGACGGCGATCAGGCCCAGCTTGAGATCGCTGCTGGCTGCCAGCAGCAGGGCCGCGAAGCCGGCAACGCCGAGTCCCAGCACCGCGATCGAGGCAGGCTTGAGGCCGCCCACGTCGCGCCGGATCACGCGCAGTGGCGGCACCTGTGCGAGCTGCAGCACCGGCGGCAGCCCGAAGGCGAAGAGCAGCGTGAGCCCCATGCCGAGCCCGAACGCCACCGGCCACAAGCTGGGCGCGGGCAGCGAAGCCTCGACCAGGCCGGCGAGCAGCAGCACGAAGACGTAGTGCACGGCGAAACCGATCGCAACGCCCAGTGCGCTGGCGGCGAGGCCGATGGCAGCGAACTCGAAGGCGTAAGCCTGCGCGATGGTGCGCTGGCTCTGGCCCAGCACCCGCAGCATGGCGCAGTCGTCGAGGTGGTTGGCCGCGAAGCCGCGCGCCGCCAGTGCCACCGCCACGGCGGACAGCAGTGCAGCCAGCAGCGCAACCAGGTTGAGGAATTTTTCGGCGCGGTCCAGCGTCTGGCGCATTTCGGGGCGGCCGCTCTCGAAGGAGTCGAGCCGGATGCCGCGCAGCTCGCCCTTCTTGAGGGTCGCGTCGGCCCAGTCGCTGAATCGCTTGACCGCGGCGGTGTCCCCGGCCACCGCGAAGCGATAGCTGACGCGGCTGGCCGGCTGCACGAGCCCGGTGCGCGGCACATCCGCCTGGTTGAGCATGACGCGCGGCGCAAAGCTCATGAAGCCGGCGCCGCGGTCGGGCTCGAGCGTGATCACGCGTGCGATGCGCAAGCCGGCATCGCCCAGCAGCAGCGTGTCGCCCATCTTGAGACCCAGCGCTTCCAGCAGCGAGGCGTCGACCCAGACCTGGCCGGACGCGGGCACCTCGCGCGTGGGCTGCCCTGGCGCGCCAGGCGCGGTGCTGACCTGCAGGCTGCCGCGCAGCGGATAGCCGGCCTCTACCGCCTTGAGCGCGACCAGCTTGGCCGCGCCGCCCTGTTCATCGCTGGCACGCGCCATCGTCGGAAAGCCATAGGTACCGGCGGTCTGCAGGCCGAGGGCGCGGGCGCGCTCGATGAAGACTTCGGGGGTCGGGTTGTCGCTCGCGAGCACGGCGTCCCCCCCGATCAGCTGGCGCGCATCGCGCTGCAGGCCGCCCTTGAGCCGGTCGGCGAAGAAGCCGACGGCGGTCAGCGCAGCCACCGCGAGCAGCACGGCGACGATCAGAAGGCGCAGCTCGCCGGCGCGCAGATCGCGCCAGAGCGTGCGCCAGCCCAGGCGGAGGGAGGCATTCATGCAGGGACGATAGCCGATGCCCGGATGGGATGCATGAAACATCCCCTCTCTCGACGGCCTAACGCACGGCCAGTTCAGGCTGCAGGATCAGCCGCTCGAAGCCCGCGTAGCAGACGAAGCGCCTGTTGGTCGCACGCCCGATGGCGCAGAGGCCCACGCGCAGGGCAACCTCGTGGCCCATCTGCGTGATGCCGCTGCGCGAGACCACGATGGCCACGCCCATCTGCGCCGACTTGATCACCATTTCGCTGGTCAGGCGACCGGTGGTGTAGAACACGCGCCCGCCTTCGAGCCGCCCGGGCGGCTGCATCGCGATCCAGCCGGCGATGGTGTCGATGGCGTTGTGGCGGCCCACGTCCTCGACGAAGCACTGCATGTGGGCGTCGTCGTCGCCCTCGCCGAGCGTGAACAGGGCACAGCCGTGCACCGAACCGGCCGACTTGTAGGTGCTCTCCTGGAGCCGGATCGCGTTGACCAGCGCGTAGAGCTGCGACTGGCGCATGCGCGTCGCAGGCAGTTGCAGCCGATCGATGCCCGCCATCAGCTCGCCGAACACGCTGCCCTGGCCGCAGCCGGTGGTGACCACCTTCTTGGCGGTGCGCTCCTCGATGCGGTCGATGCCGGCATGGGTCTTCACGGCCGCGGCGCCCACCTCCCAGTCGACCGTGATCGATTCGACGTCCGCCGCGGACTCGATGAGCCGCTGGTTCAGCAGGTAGCCGAGCACGAGCAATTCGGGCTGGGCACCGAGCGTCATCAACGTCACGAGCTCACGCCGGTCGACGTAGACCGTCAGGTCGCGTTCGGCCGGAATCGAGACCGAACCGTGCTCGCCATGCTCGTCGATGACTTCCACTTCGCGCGTGAGCTCGGCATGGGCCGAGGTCAGGCGCGGAAGCGGCGCGGCATGCGTCACTGTTTCGGCGTGGGATTGAGGACCGCGGCGGGCTGGTTATTGCTCGGGGGCGACGAGGCGTTGCCGGGCGGCGAGTGCGCGCCCGATGTTTCGAGCGGCTTCTGCTCCGCAGGCGTGAAGGCAAAGGGGCCCGGGTCGGCGCAGGCGGGAAGCGAAGGCGGCGGCGGTGGCAACTGCTTGCCGGCGGCCGCTGCGTCCGCGCGGTACTTGGCCGCCACCTTGTCCTGAGACTGGCACAACTGGTAAGCCTCGACCTTTCCGGTCCATGCCGTCTTGGCGGCGGCTTCTGCGGCCTTGGCCTTGGCTTCGGGCGTGGCGGACGGCGGGGGCAGCTTGGCGAATGCGCTGGCGGCCAGCGCCAGCCCGCATGCGATCACGATCTTCTTCATGAGGGGTTTCCTTCGATGCGGGCGGTGGTCACCGGCATGGCGGGGGGAAGCTCGGCGCTGCGCTGTGCCGGTATCTTGCCGGCGACGATGTCGTCGTACCAATACGCGTGGTGCTCGCGTGCCCACGTTTCGTCCACGTAGCCGTGGCGCATGGCATCGTAGGCCCCCGTCATGCCGATCGTGCCGATGTAGATGTGGCCGAGGATCATCGCCATCATCAGGATGGTCGACACGGCATGGATCATGTGCGCAACCTGCATCTCGCCGCGCGTGTAGACGAAGCCCGGCAGCAGCTTGTCGAGGAACAGGCCCGAGCCGGCGATGATTGCGCCCAGCACCAGCACGCCGCCCCAGAAGACCAGTTTCTCTCCCGCGTTGAAGCGATGCGACGGCGGCTCGTGGCTGCCGAACAGGCCACCCAGCTTGGCCATCCATTTCAGGTCGGCCATGCTCGGCAGGTTGTCGCGCACGAAGGTGAAGAACATCAGCACCAGCGAAACCACGAACAGCGGCCCGACGAAGTTGTGGAGAGTCTTGAGCGCGTAGGTCAAGCCGCCGAAGAGCGACGCGCCGATGATCGGCAGCAGGAAGAACTGGCCAAAAGCCATCACCAGGCCCGAGACGGCCAGCACCACGAAGGCGATCGCGTTCGACCAGTGGGTGGCGCGCTCGAAGGGCGTGAAGCGCTCGATCTTGCGACCCGTGGGTGCACCGTGCTCACGGATCGGCCCATGCGTGAAGTAGTAGATGGCGATCGCCAGCAGCACGACGAAGAGAAACGCGGCACCGTAGGGAATGATCCACTCGTTGCGCACCTGGCGCCAGGCCTCGCCGGCGTTGGTCAGGCGCGAGCCCGGGTACTTCACGAAGGGCTGGATCAGGTTGCCGGCCTCGGGCGCCTGCGTCACGGGCAGGCTGCTGTAGCCGGTCACACCCTGCCCCACCTGCCGCCACATCGGCGCGTTGTTGCCGGGCTGCACCTTCATGCGCTCGCCGTTGCTCTGCTGGAAGTAGTTCGGATCGGCGCTGGCCTCGGGCTTGACCTCGAAGATGTTCTGGCTGCGGATGCCGCCGGGCTGCTGCGCCGCGGGGGCTTCGACCGAAGGCGCCTGCGGCGCGGGTGCGCCGCTGACGGCACCGCCGGCAACGGGATTCGACGTCTGCGCCATGGCCAGGCCGCAGGCCAGCGCAGACGTCAGCGCGACGCTCAGCGTCAGGGCGTTCAGCAGCTTGTTGATGCAGCTCATGCAGCAGCCTCCTTGCGCTTCTTCAGTTGTCGCGGGTGTAGTCGTTCTGGCCGTTCTGCGTGCGCACCTTGAGGTGCTGCTGCCAGGCGTTCTTGTCGCCCACGTTCCAGCCCGAGGCGGTGAACGCCGTTCCGGTGGTCGCCTGCGTGCCGGCATTCGAGCCGGTGCCGGTGCTGGTGCCGCTCCACGGCGGGGCGTCGTACTTCACGCCCTGGGCGTTGGTCTGCGGCTTCTCGCCGCACGCGGCGAGCAAGGCCACGGCCGCCGAAGCCGCTGCGATCAGCGCCAGGCGCCTCATTTCGTGCCCCCGTTGGTCGGCGTGCCGGCCTGCTGCGAGCCGTAGGCCGTGCCCCAGCCCCAGACCTCGGCGCCCTTGCCGCGGTGCAGAACGCGCGTGCGGAAGATGTCGGCCACCACGTCGCCGTCGCCGGCCAGCAACGCCTTCGTCGAGCACATCTCGGCGCAGGCCGGAAGCTTGCCCTCGGCCAGGCGGTTGCGCCCGTACTTCTCGAACTCGGCCTGCGAGCCGTTGGCCTCGGGGCCGCCGGCGCAGAAGGTGCACTTGTCCATCTTGCCGCGCGCGCCGAAGGTACCCTGGGCCGGGAACTGCGGGGCACCGAAGGGGCAGGCGTAGGAGCAGTAGCCGCAGCCGATGCACACGTCCTTGTCGTGCAGCACGACGCCCTCTTCCGTGCGGTAGAAGCATTGCACCGGGCACACCGCCATGCAGGGCGCGTCGGAGCAATGCATGCAGGCCACCGAGATCGACTTCTCGCCCGGTACCCCGTCGTTGAGCGTGACGACCCGGCGGCGGTTCACGCCCCAGGGCACCTCGTTCTCGTTCTTGCAGGCAGTCACGCAGCCGTTGCACTCGATGCAGCGCTCGGCGTCGCAGACGAATTTCATTCTTGCCATCGTGGTGCTTCCTCTACGCCTTCTCGACGTTGCAGATGGTGGTCTTGGTCTCTTGCATCATGGTCACGCTGTCGTAGCCATAGGTGGTCGAGGTGTTGATCGCCTCGCCGCGCACCACCGGCGCCGCGCCGGCCGGGTAGTAGGCCAGCATGTCCGCGCCCTGCCAGTGGCCCGAGAAGTGGAAGGGCATGAAGACGGTGTCCGGCCCCACTCGCTCGGTGACCAGCGCCTGCACGTTGAGCCTGGCACCGGTAGGCGTGTGGACCCAGGCGCGCTCGCCGTTGCGGATGTTCTTCTCGGCTGCGACCTTGGGGTTGATCTCGATGAACATCTCCTGCTGCAGCTCGGCGAGCCAGGGGTTGGAGCGGGTCTCCTCGCCGCCGCCCTCGTACTCGACCAGGCGGCCGGAGGTCATGATGTAGGGGAACTTCTCGGCCAACTTGTCCGCGATGTTCTTCTGCTGCACGCTCTTGTAGAGAGTGGGCAGCCGCCAGAAGGCCATCTTGTCGTCGTGGGTCGGGTACTTGGCCATCAGGTCTGGCCGCGTACCGTACAGCGGCTCCCGGTGCTGCGGGATGGCGTCGGGGAAGTTCCACACCAGCGCACGCGCCTTGGCATTGCCGAAGACGTGGCAGCCGTGGTTCTTCATGGTCACGCGGATGATGCCGCCCGAGGAGTCGGTCTTCCAGTTCTTGCCCTCGGCCTTGGCCTTCTCGGCATCGGTGAGCTCGTCCCACCAGCCGAGCTTCTTCAGCAGCAGGTGGTCGAACTCCGGATAGCCGGTGGTGATCTCGGCACCCAGCGAGTGCGAACCGTCCTCGGCCAGCAGGTTCTTGCCGTTGCGCTCCACGCCGAAGTTGGCGCGGAAGTTGCCGCCGCCGTCCATCACGTGCCGCGTGGTGTCGTAGAGGTTGGCGCTGCCTGGGTGCTTGAGCTCGGGCGTGCCGTAGCAAGGCCAGGGCAAGCCGAAGTAGTCGCCCGTGAGGTCGTAGCCGTTGACCTTGTCCTTGCCCGTCTTGGCGCGCAGCGTGCGTACATCGAAGGCGCCCATGTTGCGCATGTGGGCCTGCAGGCGCTCGGGACTCTGGCCGGTGTAGCCGATGGTCCAGCAGCTCTTGTTGATCTCGCGCAGGATGTCGTCGGGGATGGGCTCGTCAAGGCCCTTGACCTTCTGCATGCGGTAGTTCTTGCTGAGCTCCTTGCCGAAGCCGAGCCGGTCGGCGAACTGCTGCATGATCATCTGGTCGCTGCGGCTCTCCCACAGCGGCTCGATGACCTTCTCGCGCCATTGCAGCGAGCGGTTCGACGCGGTGACTGAGCCGCTGGTCTCGAACTGGGTGCAGGCCGGCAACAGGTAGACCGCGCGCTTGGGGTTCAGGTCCTCGGGCCGGCCCGGCATGGCGGCCATGGCCGCGGTCGCCGAGGGGTACGGGTCGACCACCACCAGCAGGTCGAGCTTGTCCATCGCCCGCTTCATCTCGAGGCCGCGGGTCTGCGAATTGGGTGCATGGCCCCAGTAGAAGACGCCGCGCAGATTGGAGTCCTGGTCGATCAGCTCGTTCTTCTCGAGCACGCCGTCGATCCAGCGCGAGACCGTGATGCCGGGCTTGGTCATCATCGCGGGCGAGGCGAACTGCTTCTTGATCCACTCGTAGTCCACGCCCCACGCAGCGGCGAAGTGCTTCCATGCGCCGTCGGCGATGCCGTAGTAGCCGGGCAGCGAGTCGGGGTTGGGGCCCACGTCGGTGGCGCCCTGCACGTTGTCGTGGCCGCGGAAGATGTTGGTACCGCCGCCCGACTTGCCCACGTTCCCCAGCGCCAGCTGCAGGATGCAGGAGGCGCGCACCATGGCGTTGCCGATGCTGTGCTGGGTCTGGCCCATGCACCAGACGATGGTGCCGGGGCGGTTCTCGTTGAGCCAGGTCGCGATCTTCACCATCTGGGCTTCCTTGACGCCGCAGGCCTCCTCGACCTTGTCGGGCGTCCACTTGGCCAGCACGTCGGCACGCACCTCCTCCATGCCGAAGACGCGGTCGTTGATGTACTTCTTGTCTTCCCAGCCGTTCTTGAAGATGTGGTGCAGCAGGCCGAACAGGAAGGGGATGTCGGACCCGGACCGGATGCGCACGTACTCGTCGGCCTTGGCGGCGGTGCGCGTGAACCGCGGATCGACCACGATCATCTTGCAGCCGTTTTCCTTGGCATGCAGCATGTGCAGCATGCTCACGGGATGCGCCTCGGCGGCGTTCGAACCGATGTAGAGCGCGACCTTGGAGTTGCGCATGTCGTTGTACGAATTGGTCATGGCGCCGTAGCCCCATGTGTTCGCGACACCCGCGACGGTGGTCGAGTGGCAGATGCGCGCCTGGTGGTCGCAGTTGTTGCTGCCGAAGAAGCTCACGAACTTGCGCATCAGGTACGACTGCTCGTTGCTGTGCTTGCTGGAGCCGATCCAGTAGACCGAATCGGGCCCGCTGGCCTGGCGCAGTTCCTTGAGCCTGGCGGTGATCTCGTCGAGCGCCTGGTCCCAGCCGATGCGCTGGTACTTGCCGTCGACCAGCTTCATCGGGTAGCGCAGCCGGTACTCGCCGTGGCCGTGCTCGCGCAGCGCGGCGCCCTTGGCGCAGTGGGCGCCGAGATTGAGCGGCGAGTCGAAGACCGGCTCCTGCCGGACCCAGACGCCGTTCTCGACCACGGCGTCGGAGGCGCAGCCGACCGAGCAATGGGTGCAGACGGTGCGCCGGACCTCGATCTTGCCGGCGCCGACGGCCGCGGGCCTGCCCTCGGCCGCCTGCGACTTGCGCATGAGCGTGAGCTGGCCGGCAGCCAGGCCGACCCCGACCCCGAGGCCCGATCGCCGCAGGAAGGCGCGCCGGTCCATGGTCGGCAAGGCGTTGGAGAGGCCGCGCCGCAGGCTGTGGACGAAGGGCGAGGAGGACGAAGACGAAGAGGCGTGAATCGATTCGCCGTCACGCGCGGTGACGGTCGACTTGCGGGTCAGCAGCATGGTGTGTCGTTCCTCAGGCCGATGTCGACCGGTAGTAGCGCTTGACGTGCTCGCTCAGGCTGTAGCCACCGCCCTTCTCGGGCGCCGGCCCGGGAGCGGGCGTGGCGGCGGAGGCTGGCGCCTCGACGATCTTGGGCAGCACCGTGACGGCAGCTGCGGCTGCGCCGACCGAGGCGGCGCCGACAAAAAAACTTCGGCGGGACGCCGGCTTGGTGCCGGCGGCATGGCTGTCCTGCATGTCTTCTCCAGGAGTGGCTCTGTCAAAACTGGATATGAAACCAGTTACATATGTTTGGATACTAGTCCAGACCCTAATACGTCGGCAATGAAAGCCCCCTCACGGCGGCTTCTCAGTCGAGCATGTCGAAGCCCTGGGCCTCGACCTCGGCAAAGGCACGGGTCAACGCAGCCAGCGCGGCGTAGAAATGCGCCTTCGGATGCTGCGCCACCGCATCGCACATGGCGGCCATCCAGGGCTGCACATGGGTGGCGAAGAAGGCCTGCTGCTGCGCCAGGTTGGCGATCGCGGCGTCCTCGCCCGCGATCAGGTAGCGCATGACCTCGAACAGGCAGGCCACGTGGTCCTCGGTCTCGGACACCGCCTGTTCGCGCGCCAGGCCCAGCCGGTCCAGGTCGCCGCGCAGTCGCGCAAGCGGCTTGTCGTTGAGGAAGCCGCTGAGGTAGTGCGAGCCGAACAGGTAGACCTCGGGCTTGCCGATGCCGCCGAAGAGCGCGTCGTACTCGTCGTGCGCTGCCGCCGCGTCGAGGCCGCGCGCGACGCCCACCAGCTGGCGCCACGGCTCCTCGAGGAAGGCGCCGGCGGCCGGTGCCTCGGTGGGCGCGACCTGGAAGGCGGCGAGCAGCTCGGCGTCGGGCGCTGCATACCAGAGCCGCGCGAGCAGCCCGTAGAGCTCGGCGCGCGCGAGCTCCTCGTCGAGCGCGGAAGTGACAGGGGAGCGCTCGCTCATCAAAAGACCTCCGCGCAAAGCGCTGCGGTATTCGCCTTGGGAGCGGCCCTGCGGCTCATAGCTGCGTGATCCTGAGTTCGTTGGAGGCGCTGTACAGGTCGATGACCCGGCAGTCGCTGCACATCTTGAGGCGCTCCAGCGCCTCGCCCTGGAACATCGCGTGGCCGACCAGCTTGCCGAGCATGGCCTCGATGGCCTTCTGCGTGCCGAAGGGCTTGTCGCAGCGGATGCAGCGCCATGGCTTCGCTTCGTTGAGGACCACCGGGTGGCTGCGCTCGGGCGCCACGAGCAGCCGCGGCACGAGCGAGATCGCGTCCTCGGGGCAGGTGCTTGCGCACAGGCCGCACTGCACGCAGTTTTTCTCGATAAAGCGAAGCTGCGGCGCGTTGGGGTTGTCCTGCAGTGCACTCGCGGGGCAGGCGCTCACGCAAGCCAGGCACATCGTGCACTTGTTCTTGTCGATGTCGAGGGCGCCGTAGGGCGAGGCCGCGGGCAGCGCGATGGCGAGCGGCGCGTCGCGGCCGGTCTTCATCGCAGGCGCGGCATCGACGAGGTGGTCGAGCGCGAGTTCGAGGGTGCTGCGCTTCTCGGCACCGATCGCGAAGCGCGCAGGCGCCGCAGGGCGTTGCGGATGCGCTTCGCACAGTTGCGCCAGCGCCTGGTCCAGCGCCGCGGGCTGGCCCGCCTCGATCAGCCGGAAATGCGTGCCGGTATAGCCCAGGCCCGCGAGCACGGCCTGCGCGACGTCCATTTGCGCGCGCAGCGCATCGATGTACGCAGGCGCCTCCTCGCCGGTCGCCAGCACCGCCACCTGCGAGGCGCCGAAGGCGACGGCGCTCAGCCACAGGTCGATGCCGGTGCTCGCCGCGTGCCAGAGCCCGACCGGAATCACCTGGGCCGGGACGCCCTGCGCGCGGCCGAGCCGCGCCTCGCGGCCCAGCTGCTCGATCAGGACCTGGCCGCCTTCGCGGCCGTGCAGCAGCAGAACCGCATCGCGCCCACCCGCCAACGCATAGGTGGACAGCAGCGTGCGCAGCCGGGTCCCCTGATCGGGCGCATGCGGATAGGCGTAGGCCAGCGCGCCCGTCGGGCACACGGTGGTACAGGCGCCGCAGCCAACGCAAAGGTTCGGATTGACGACGATGCGCTGGCGCGCCTTGTCGCTGCTCACCGCATGGGCCGAGCAGACGTCGATGCAGGCGTTGCAGCCCACTTGCTCGTTGCGGCTGTGGGCGCAGAGCTTCTGTCGGTAGTCGAAGAACTTGGGCTTCTCGAACTCGCCCACGAGTTCGCGCAGTTGCAGCAAGGTCGAAGGCGTCTGCACATTCGCCAGGCCGCCGCGCAGGTGAAAGTAGCCTTGAGGCGGCGCGTGCCAGTCGATGAGCGGCGTCTCACCCAGGTCGAGTACCAGGTCGAAGCCGACTTCGACGGCCTCGGCCGGGCGGCTGAAGTCGATGGCGCCGGCCACGGTGCAGGCGCGCTCGCAATCGCGGTGCGACCGGCACTTCTCGTTGTCGATCTGGTAGTCCAGCCCGATCGCCTGCTCGGGACAGGCCACGAGGCAGGCATTGCAGCGGGTGCACAGGTCGAGGTCGATCGCGTTGTCGCGTGTCCAGCGCAGCTGGAAGGCGCCGAGCCACCCGACGAGCGCATCGAGGCGGCCGGAAATGACGGGCCAGCGGCGCTCCTGCAGACCGCCTGCGTTGCCGGGGCCGCGCGAGAAGATCGTGATCTCCAGCGTGTCCGCCAGCAGCGCGGCAATGCGCTCCGCCTCGTCGAGCGCACCGACCACCAGCACCCGTCCCTGGCTCTTGTAGCTGACCACGCCGACCGGCTCAGGCTCCGGCAGGCGCGCCTGCGCGAGCAGCGCCGCAATCTTGGGGCTGGCACCCGCCGCATCGCGGCTCCAGCCGCCGGTCTCGCGGATGTTGACGAACCGGATCGGCGATTCGGCGCCGGGCGTTTGCTGCGCAAGCTCGCCGAACAGCCGCTTTTCCTGTGTGCAGGCCACGACCACGTCATCGCCGGACTGGATCGCGCGCTGGAAGGCCGGCGCCTCGCGGCGGCACAGCGCGGAATGGAGGGGCAGTGTTTCAGCCAGCGCCGCGCCGAGGGTCTTCGGCTCGAGCGGCATCGTCTTGTTGCAGTCGCAGATCAGCGTGGTGGTCATCGGCTTCTTGGCGTGCCGGCTGCGCATCGGCGGCAACCGGCTGGCTGGGAACGGGGTCGGTGGTGGTCGACTGTGCCACGTCCGGCGGGGCGTCGCCCTCAGGGTTTTTGTCGGGCTGTTCGTCGAACAGCTTCATGAACTTCGCGCTCGCCATCTGGCGCAGGACGTTCTCCGGCACGGGGGTCGAAACGGAATAGTCGTCGATGTAAGTGTCGAGGCCATCCATGACATTGAAATGCGGAGCGGCGAACAGCTTCTTGAGCGCGGCGTTCTTGACCTCGGGCGCGACGTTGCTGGCGAGGAAGGGCTTGAAGTCGGAATCCGAGGTCAGGGCTTCAGTGTCCGCCAGCGTCGGAGGCGGTATTTCTCCCTCCCGTTCCGGCAAAGGGTTGGGCTGGGGGGGCGCAGCCTCGGCAACCGGCGCAGCCTCCGCAGGCAGCACCACTTCCTCCGGCACCTCCCCTTCCCTCACCTGCTGCTTGCGCCGTGACCAGCGCTCGAAAAATCCCTCAGACATCGCCCGCTCCGCGCCCGCGCTTCTTCTCCGTCGACACGCTGGCCGCGTTGCCGAATCGGTCCACGAGCGGCCTGAAGCTCTGCGGCCGCTGGCGGCGCTTGGGCTCGGCCACGTGATGCTCGTCGACCCAGGTGCGCAGCCATTCCACCACCTCGGGCGGCGCCGGCACTTGCTCGACGTTCTCCTGCGCATCCAGCCAGCGGCCGGCTTCGTTGTAGCTCAGGGTCACCACCACCGGCCGGGCGATCGGCTCGGGCGCCACGGTGGCTTCTTCCTCGAGGCGCCACAGCACGAACCATCCGGGCGCGGGTGTCGTCGCGTTGAGTTCGTATCCTTCGGTGTCATCGCGAAACAATTCGACCTTGAAGCCGGGGTGCAGCCAGCGCTGCACCTCGTCGTCCTGCTGCAGCAGGCGCGGCGCACTGCCGAAGCCGGGTTCGTCGGGCACCACGCCCTCGAGCATCCAGCGCCAGGGCTGCCAGTGGCTGGAGGGCCCGTGCAGCCGCTCGCGCCGCATCACGACCGCGACTTCCAGCGAGGGGCGCGCGCCGGGGTCGATGTTGGGATCGGAGGACGGGTTCATGCGCCCGACGATAGCCGAATGCGGCACGTGGAGATATCGGGCATTGCACAGGCGCCGCCTGGCTCATGGCAGTGGGCTGCACTCGGGACCGGCAGCGGCGAGCGGCTGGAGCGAGAGGGGTCGCAGGAAGACGCTGCCGCGCTTGGTTCGCACCGGAAAGTCGAGCGCCTCCAACGCCGCGTACTCGCGTTGCCGCGCCGCGGCGATGCGGTCCCCGGGGACGCGATCGAGCGCCGGGTGGCAAAGCAGCACATCGCCGCTGCGGCAGTTGCCGATCCAGTCGGCCAGGCGTTCCCGGTAGGCCTCCAAGCTGCCGTCAAATCCGTAGACGCCGAGCAATCTGCGGCTGACAGGAATGCGGTGCTCGGCCGCGAGCGCGATCATCCGCCGGCCGCCGAGCGCGAAGATGGCGTCGGCCTTGGTCGGCGTCCAGCCGCCGTGTGTCGCCGGGGCCGTGCTGCGGATCCAGGGTGCGGCCGCCGTACCGTATCTGGATGCGATCTCCTCCACCAGAACCTCTCTCACCACCGGGAGCTGGTGCACATGCCGGTGTCCGTCGACAAAGGCCGGCGGGCGCCCCAGCGCGTCCTCGAACCGGGCCAGCTGCTCGCGGACATCGTCCCGCACCGCACCGGGACGCAGCAGGCCCAGGTAGCTGGCAGCAAGGAGATTGCGAAGCGGCGGCTCGGCTGGCGAATCCGAAGGCGGCCGCCCCACTTCGAGGTGCAGGCCGAACTCCGCGCCGTGTGACGGGTCGATGGCACGCAGCGCTCGCGATCCCGCCGCCCACGCGCCGCGCAGCACCATGCAGGATGCCGCGCAGATCCGGCTGCGGCCCAGCAGCGCGAGCACGGCGGCGTTGACGCCCTCGCTCATGCCGAAGTCGTCCGCGCAGATGCAGAGGAATCGGTCCCCGTCGACCGTCATGGAGACGCGGGCCTCGCCGGCTGCTGCAGGCAATCCTCCCCCGCCGCCGCGCTGCCATCGAATCGCCAGACGGCGGTGTCCCCGTTGACCGCGACGAGGTGGGCCTTGGCAAGCCACGGCAGCACTGCCGGCGCGCTCGAGCTGCCGATCAGCCAGCTCGCCTGCGGCACACACAGGGTTTCTCTCACGTTCCCCAGATCGACCAGAAGGGCCGCGCTGCGCGCAGGGTCGAAGCGGCCGGCCTCGTAGAGCTCCCGACGCCAGTCATCGCGCTGCGCCACGGCTTGCGAATGCCATTCGGCCAGCACCAGCGCAGGCCGCTGCAGCTCCCAATAGAAGGGCAGCTCGTAGTAATAGGCACCGAGCATCAGCACCTGGTCCGAGGGCCCTACCGCTTCGCCAGGCGGAAGCCGCAGGCGGTCGCCCGCAGGCGCGGGCTGCGCGGCCATCCACACGAGGCCAGCGATGCACAGGGCGGCGGCCACGATGGCGGTCGGGCGCAGTGCCACGGGCCCGCGGGGAGAGCCCAGTGCCGCCCGCGCAATCAGGTATGCCAGGGGCGGCAGCGCCGGGAGGACGTAGCCGACAAGCTTCGAACTCGGCACCGAGAAGAAGAAAAGAACTCCCAGGCACCAGATGACCATGAGCCAATCAAGTTCGGAGCGGGGCGCCTGCGTGCCGCTCGCCGGCCGAACGGCAGCGGCCAGCCACACGATCCAGGGCAGCGTGAGTAGCGCGACCACCGGCAGGTAGAACCAGAAGGGATGAGCTCCATTGAAGCCCGAGCTCGTGAAGCGACGGAAATGCTGCGTCACGATGAAGTAGTCGAGGAACCCCGGATGGCGCAGTTCTACCGCCACGAACCAGGGAACGGCGATCGCCAGCAGCAGCACCCAGCCAGGCAGCCACACCATCAGCGCGGCGAGCCGGGGCCGTCGGATCAGTGCACACCAGCCGAGAAAAATGAGCCCGGGCAGCACCAGGCCGATCAGGCCTTTGGCCAGCACACCCAGCGCGGCGAAAGCGTAGGCCCCCGCCAAGGCTGCGCGCCATGCGCCGCCGTTCATCTTCGACAGCGCCGCATGGGACGCGAACAGCAGCGTGGCCGCGATGCAGCCTGCCACCAGCATGTCCAGGTTGGCGAACTGCGCCCCGACGTAGAAAAAGGGCATGGTGACCAGCACCACCGTGGCCAGGGCGGCGCGGCCCGGGTCGGCCCAGCGGCGCAGGAACAGGAAAAGGCCGCCCGCCGCCAGCGTCGCCCCGATCATCGAGGGCAGCCGCGCCGGCCATTCGGAGACACCCAGCGCGCCCATCGCGGCCGCGCTGATCCAGTAGAACAGGGGCGGCTTGTGAAAGAAGGGCAGCCCATCGAGGCGCGGCACGACCCAGTCGCCGGAGCGCAGCATCGCCAGGGCCACGCCGACGTAGCGGCCTTCGTCCGGCGACATCAAGGGACGCAGCCACGCAGTCGCGGCGAGCCAGGCGAACAGGCACACCAGCGCCACGCCGGCCCGTGCCGGTCCGAACATGCCGGGCAAACCCTTCATGGCTGCGGCGCGTCCAGGCCGTGGCCGAGAACCTTCCTCACCACGTAGAGCGGACGGCCCTTCACCTCCACGAAGATGCGCGCGACGTACTCCCCGACGATGCCGGTGGAGATCATCTGGATGCCGATGAAGAACATCAGGCTCACCACGATCGTGGTCCAGCCCGACACCGGGTTGCCCACCAGAATGTGCTCCAGGATCAGGTAGATCCCGTAGACCAGGGCCGGCAGCGCCAGCAGCAGCCCCACGATGCTGACGATGCGCAATGGCCAGGTGGTGAAAGAGGTCAGCCCGTCGATGGCGAGACTGAGCAGGCGCGCGGTGTTGAAGCTGCTCTCGCCCTGGCCCCTCGGGCTCGGGGTGTAGGGCAGCGCCACTGCCCTGAAGCCGACCCACGCGTACAGGCCCTTCATGAAGCGCGTGCGTTCCGGCAAGCTCATCAGGGCGTCGACCACCCTGCGGTCCATCAGGCGGAAGTCGCCCGCGTCCTCGGGCAGCTCGAAGCGCTGCGAGGCGTTTACCAGCTTGTAGAACAGGCGCGTGCCCAGGCGCTTGAACGCGTGCTCGTCGGTCCGCTCTTGCCGTACCGTGTAGACCACCTCGGCGCCCTCCTGCCAATGCCGCACCATTTCCGCGATCAGCGCGGGCGAATGCTGCAGGTCGCCGTCGAGAAGCACGACCGCATCACCGCGGGCAGCCTGCAGGCCAGCGGTGAGCGCGGCCTCCTTGCCGAAATTGCGCGACAGGCTGATGCAGCGGAAGCCCGAGAGCTGACACCAGGGCTCGGCCGCGGCCACGGTGTTGTCGGTACTGCCGTCGTCGACCACGATGATCTCCCAACGAAGTTGTGTGGACCACAGGGTCTCCTCCAGGCTCGACAGCAGTGCGTTGAGGTTCGGGCCCTCGTTGTAGCAGGGGATGACGCAGGAGATGCCGCGCCGTGCCGATGCGGGAGCGCTCGGGTGTGAATCAAGCGTCAGCTCGGGTGCGGGCGCTGGCGCGGATGCCGCGACGAGAGGGGCGCGGCCTGCGAGGCCGACAGATTCACGCGGTATGGCCTGAGAGCGGTTCATGAGGTTGCGCTCCATGCGAATGCGCTGCCAACGGCCGCCAGCCGCGGGCGGGCTTGAGGAAGCCCGCAGCCATGCCCGAAATGGAAGAAGGTCGAGTGACTTTCATACCGGAAGGCACCCAGGCCGCGCAATCTGTCGCATGGCCGAAACTCTAGGCGGGCGTTGTGAAGCCAAGCTGAACATCGTCTTCAGCTTTGCGACCCGGCTGCCGGCGCGCGGCGGGCCTCAGCGAGGCGCGCTTACCGCTCCTGTCCCGTATCCCGCCGCGGCCATCGGCATTCCGCCGGGCAGCACTTGCACGGCGCAGTACTTGAACTCGGGGATCTTGCCCAGCGGATCGAGGGCCGCGTTGGTCATCAGGTTGGCTGCGGCCTCGTAGTACGCGAAAGGCACGAAGACCGTCCCCTTCGGCGTGCCGTCGTCGCGCCGCACGTGAATCGCGACCTCGCCGCGGCGCGAGCGAATGGTGATCACGTCGCCGGCCTGCAGGCCCAGTGCGTCGAGGTCGCCCTGGTTCATCGAGGCCGTGGCCATGGGTTCCAGCGCGTCGAGCACTGTCGCGCGACGCGTCATGCTGCCGGTGTGCCAGTGCTCCAGCTGGCGGCCCGTGATCAGCACGAACGGGTATTGCACGTCGGGCCGCTCGTCGGCCGGGATGATGTCGGCCGGGACCAGCTTCACGCGGCCGTCCGCGGTCGGGAAGGTGTCGATGAAGACGGTCGGCTGGCCCGGGTCGTCGGCGCTCAGGCAGGGGTAGGTCACGCTGGACTCGCGCTGCAGACGCTCCCAGCTGATGCCGCTGATGGCAGCGTGCATGGCCTGGCGCATTTCCTCGTAGACGGCGGCCACGCCGGATTCTTCGCCCTCGTAGTTCCACGACAGGCCCATGCGTTGCGCGATCTGCTGGATGATCCAGAGGTCGGGCTTCGCATCGCCCGGCGGATTCAGCGCCCGCTTGCCCAACTGCACCATGCGGTCGGTATTGCTCACCGTGCCGGTCTTCTCGGGCCACGCGCTCGCGGGCAGCACCACGTCGGCCAGCCACGCGGTCTCTGTCATGAAGATGTCCTGCACCACCAGGTGCTCCAGGCTCGCGAGCGCATGGCGGGCGTGGTTGAGGTCCGGGTCGCTCATCGCGGGGTTCTCGCCCATGATGTACATGCCGCGGATCTTGTGCGGGTCGCTATCGGGCGCCAGTGCCTTGTGCATGATCTCGACGACCGTGTAGCCGGGCTTCTCGTCGAGCGGCATGCCCCAGAAGTTCTCGAACCATGCATGCGCACCGGGCTCGTCGACGCGCTGGTAGTTGGGGAACATCATCGGAATCAGCCCGGCATCGCTCGCGCCCTGCACGTTGTTCTGGCCGCGCAGCGGGTGCAGGCCCGAGCCGGGCTTGCCGATCTGGCCGGTGACGGTGACCAGCGCAATCAGGCAGCGCGCGTTGTCGGTGCCGTGCACGTGCTGGCTGATGCCCATGCCCCACAGCACCATCGCGCCCTTGGCTGTGGCGAAGGCGCGCGCGACCTCGCGCAGCGTCTCGGCCGGAATGCCGCAGATCGGCGCCATGGCCTCGGGGCTGTAGCCCTTCACGTTCTCGCGCAGCGCCTCGAAGTTGCTGGCGCGATCGCGCACGAAGGCCTCGTCGACCAGGCCCTCGTCGATGACGGCGTGGATCAGCGCATTGAGCATGGCCACGTCGGTGTCGGCCTTGAACTGCAGGGTGCGCCACGCATGCCTGCCGATGTCGGTGACGCGCGGGTCGGCCAGCACGATCTTCGCGCCGCGCTTGGCTGCGTTCTTCATCCAGGTCGCGGCCACCGGGTGATTGGCGGTCGGGTTGGAGCCGATGACGAAGATCAGGTCCGCATGCTCCACGTCGTTGACCTGGTTGCTCACCGCGCCCGAGCCCACGCCTTCGAGCAGGGCCGCGACGCTGGAGGCATGGCACAGGCGCGTGCAGTGGTCGACGTTGTTGCTGCGAAAGCCGGTGCGCACCAGCTTCTGGAACAGGTAGGCCTCCTCGTTGCTGCCTTTGGCGGAGCCGAAGCCAGCCAGGGCCTTGTTGCCATGCGTGTCCCGCAGGTCCTTGAGCTTGCCGGCCGCGAGTTCGAGGGCCTCTTCCCAGCTGGCCTCGCGGAAGACGTCGTGCCAGTCCCCGGGGCGCGGGGCGTCGTCGAAGCCCTTGGGCACGCCGGGCTTGCGGATCAGGGGCTGGGTGAGGCGCTGCGGATGGTGCGCGTAGTCGAAGCCGAAGCGGCCCTTGACGCAGAGCCGGCCATGGTTGGCCGGGCCATCGCGGCCGTCGACGCTGACGATCTTCTCGTCCTTGATGTTGTAGGTGATCAGGCAACCCACGCCGCAGAAGGGGCAGACCGAATCGACCTGGCGATCGACCTGCTGCGAGCCGATATGGCTCTTGGGCATGAGGGCGCCCGTGGGGCAGGCCTGCACGCATTCGCCGCAGGCCACGCAGGTGCTGTCGCCCATCGGGTCGTCGAAGTCGAAGACGATCTTCGAGTTGGCCCCTCGCAGCGCGTAGCCGATGACGTCGTTGACCTGCTCCTCCCGGCAGGCGCGCACGCAGCGGTTGCACTGGATGCAGGCGTCGAGATTGACGGCCATGGCGGGGTGGGAGTTGTCGGCGGCGGGCTGTTCCCGCCGCAGGGCCTTGAGGGCCGGGCGGACCTGGACGCCGAGGCGCTGCGCCCAGTCGCTGAGCTCGCCGTGCTGGCCGACCGATTGGCCCTCACCCCCGCCCTCTCCCGCAAGCGGGAGAGGGCTGCGGGCCTCCGCCACGCCCGCATCGATCCACTTGTAGCCCGCATCGGGCATGTCGGACAGCAGCATCTCGACCACCATTCGCTGGCTCTTCAAGGCCCGCTCGCTCGTCGCCTGGACCTCCATGCCGGCGGTCACATGGCGGCAGCAGCTCGGCGCCAGCACGCGCTCGCCCTTCAACTCCACCACGCAGGAGCGGCAATTTCCATCCGGCCGCATCCCTTCCTTGTAGCAAAGCCGCGGGATCTCGACCCCATGCCGCTCGGCAGCCTGGAGGATGCTCTCGCCCTCGAAGGCCTGGACGGCCCGCCCGTCGAGCGTGAACTCGACCGTCTGGGGCATCAGTTCGTTCAGCTTGGCGGGCGCGTTCATTCGATCTCCTGCGGAAAGTACTTCTGGATGCAGCGGATCGGGTTGGGCGCCGCCTGGCCGAGCCCGCAGATCGACGCATCGCCCATGACCTGCGCCAGATCCTCCAGCAGGGCCTGGTCCCACACCGGGGCCTCCATCAGCGCCGCGGCCTTGGCCGTGCCGACACGGCACGGCGTGCATTGGCCGCAGCTCTCATGCTCGAAGAAGCGCATCACGTTGCGGGCCGCGTCGCGCGCCTTGTCGTGCTGGCTCAGCACCATCACCGCGGCAGAGCCGATGAAGCAGCCGTAGGGCTGCAGGGTGTCGAAGTCCAGCGGGATGTCGTTCATGCGCGCGGGCAGGATGCCGCCGGAGGCGCCGCCGGGCAGGTAGGCGTAGAGCTGGTGGCCGTCGAGCATGCCGCCGCAGTACTCGTCGATCAGTTCCTGCACCGTGATGCCCGCGGGCGCGAGCTTGACGCCGGGCTGCTTCACCCGCCCGCTCACGCTGAAGCTGCGCAGCCCCTTGCGCCCGTGGCGGCCGAAGCCGCTGAACCATTGGGGGCCACGCTGCACGATGTCGCGCACCCAGTAGAGGGTCTCGAAGTTGTGCTCCAGCGTGGGCCGGCCGAACAGGCCAACCTGCGCGATGTAGGGCGGGCGCATGCGGGGCTCGCCGCGCTTGCCCTCGATGCTCTCGATCATTGCAGACTCTTCGCCGCAGATGTAGGCGCCGGCGCCGCGCCTGAGCTCGATGCGCGGCAGCTCGCAGGGCGGATCGGCCTGGAGCCTGGCCAGCTCGGCTTGCAGCAACGCGCGGCAGTCGTGGTATTCGTCGCGCAGGTAGACGTAGCAGGCTTCGGTGCCCACCACCTGCGCCGCGATCAGCAGGCCCTCGAGGAAACGGTGCGGATCGCGCTCGAGGTAGGCGCGGTCCTTGAAGGTGCCGGGCTCGCCCTCGTCGATGTTGACGGCCATCAGCCGCGGCGCGGGCTGCTCGCGCACGATGCGCCACTTGCGCCCCGCCGGAAAGCCCGCACCACCGAGACCGCGCAGGCCGGAGTCTTCCATCGCCTGGATCACGGCTTCGGTGTCCTGCTCGCCGTTGACCAGGGCCGCCGCCAGCGCGTAGCCGCCGTTGGCGCGGTAGGTGCCGTAGTCGGTGAAGGGCGGCAGCGTCTGCACCGCATCGAGCGGCGGCGTCACGCTTTTTTCAGCAAAGGCGGAGGGCACGAAATGCCCGGTCTCGCGCGCCGGGGGCGCCGATTCCAGTGCCTGGAGGATCTTTTCAGGGGTCGCCATCGGCACTGCGCGGTGGTGCACCGCGGCGGCCGGCGCCTGCTCGCAGCGGCCGATGCAAGGCGCCGCGATCACGCGCACGTCGTCACGGCCCGCCGAGCCCAGCAGGGCGGGCAGGCGGGCGAGCAGGTCCTGCGCCCCGGCCAGCTCGCAAGCCAGGCCATCGCACACGCGAATCGTGAGGCCGGGTGCCTGTTCGTCGCCGCGCAGGATCTCGAAGTGGTGGTAGAAGGTCGCGACCTCGTAGACCTCGGCCATCGGAATGTTCGTGAGCGAGGCCAGCGCCACCAGATGCCGGTCGTGCAGGCCGAGGCAGGCATCGTTGAGCCGGTGCAGGTGCTCGATCAGCAGGTCGCGCCGCCAGCCTGCGTCAGGCTTCGGGCCGATGAGTTCACGCACTTCACGCAGCGCCTCGGCCTCGGGCTGACGCCCCTTGAGCTTGCTCTTGCGCCGGATGCGCTCGCGCAGCTGGTCGGGGGTGGCGAGAGGAATCGCCTGGATCTCGTTCTGGGTGCCTGGGTGGTTCATTGCCTCGGCCGTCGACGGCGGAATGCCGCGGCTGCACTGTGGAGCGCCCCGCGACGCTTGGCAAATTGAATCCACACATCGGGTGATTCAATTTGGAAATGAAGGCCACCAGCGGTGGGCGGCCCAAGCGGCCTTTCCGGGTTATCCTGACCCGGATGGGGCACCAGGCTCCGCAGGAGACGTCATGCACTTTCCATCGATAGTGGCCGCTGCCGCGCTGCTGGCTCTCGCGCAGTCGAGCTTTGCCCAGAACCAGATGCTCGACGCGCTCAAGGACAAGCTGGGCGGAGCGAACTCGGGGTCGGAGGCGAGCGCCGCGGGCAATGCGGGCGGAACCGGAGCCGCAGGAGCCGCGCTCGCCAAGAGCCTGGGCATTTCCATGCCCGCCATTGGCGCAAGCAGCATGGGCAATGCAGCCGGTGTGCTGCAGTACTGCATCAAGAACAACTACCTGAGCAGTGACGCGGCCGGCGGCATCAAGGACAAGTTGCTCGGCATGGTCACGGGCAACAAGGCGCAGCAGACCGGATTCGCCAACGGGAGCAAGGGGCTGCTGCAAGGCAGCGACGGTACTTCGCTCAATCTCAAGAGCGTGGGCGCAAAGCTGAAGACGCGGGCCTGCGACTACGTGCTCGACAACGCGAAATCGCTCGTCTAGCCGGGTTTCAGGCTGCCGGGGAAGGGGCGCCGACGGACGCGCCGAGCGAGCCGCTGTGTGCTGCGACCTCGGCGCGCCAGGCCGGCTCCTGCAGCATGGCCAGCGCGGCCTCCAGCGCGCGCGAGGGCCGCACGGCCGTCTGCGTCATGAAGCCGATCGGCGTGCGCACTTCCGGCGCCACCAACGGCAGCGCTTCGAGCGTGCCCCGGCCTCGCACCGCGTCCACCATGGCGCCGGGCAGCACTGCGCAGACCTCGCCCGACATGACGCTGAGCGCGAGCGTCAGCACCGAATTGGTTTCGATGGCCGGAGAGACCTTGGCGCCCGCTGCCGCAAAGGCCTGGTCGATGATGGCGCGGTTGTGCATTTCGGGCGTGAGCAGGCACAGCGGCAGGCGCGCCGCCTCGGCCCAGCCCATGGGCGAGCCGATTCGCAGCGCCGCGGCCTCGGCCTCCGGGCTGCGGCGCAGCAGGAAGTAGTGCTCGATGCTCTGCGGCCAGGCCGTGAGCTTGACCTCGCGCAGGTGCATGCGCTCGGTGTAGCCGAGCGCGATGTCGAGCGACAGATTCTCCAGCCCGGTCTCGAGCTCGAGCGAGCTCATCGACAGCACGGTCGGCGCGATGCCCGGATGCCGCGCCTGCAGCCGTGCCGCGAAGCGCGCGAGCACGGGGATGGCGGTCGGCACGGCGGCCATGCGCAGGCCGCCGCGCGGGTGCGCCTCCTCGCTCTTGAGCAACTGCTGCAGCACCTCGTTCTCGTGCAGCATGCGGTGCGCCGCGTCCAACACGGCCTCGCCCTCGTGCGTGAGGCCGGCATAGGTGCGCCCGCGCTTGACGATCACGACCCCGAACTCGGACTCCAGCGCGCGCAGCGCGTTCGACAGCGCCGGCTGGGTGATGTAGCAGGCCTGCGCGGCGCGGCCGAAATGACGATGCTCGCTCAGCGCGACCAGGTAGCGCATCGAGGCGAGCAGGTTCATGCAGGCAAGGTCACGTGTTCTTGCTGACGGTGATGGTGGGGAACTTCGCGGAGAAATCCTTGGCCTTCTCGGCAATGCCCACCGCGACCCGGCGGGCGACCGCCTTGTAGATGCCCGCCACTTCGCCATCGGGATCGGCCACCACCGTCGGCTTGCCGCTGTCGGCCTGGAGGCGGATGTTGATGTCCAGCGGCAGCGCGCCGAGGTAGGCCATGTCGTATTGCTCGGCCATCTTCTTGCCGCCCTCGGCCCCGAAGATGTGCTCGACGTGGCCACAGTTGGAGCACACGTGCACCGCCATGTTCTCCACGATGCCAAGGATGGGCACGCCCACCTTCTCGAACATCTTGATGCCCTTCCTGGCGTCGAGCAGCGCGATGTCCTGCGGCGTGGTGACGATCACCGCGCCGGTCATCGGCACGCGCTGCGACAACGTGAGCTGGATGTCGCCGGTGCCGGGCGGCATGTCGACGATCAGATAATCGAGTTCCTTCCAGTTGGTCTGGCGCAGGAGCTGCTCCAGCGCCTGGGTGGCCATCGGGCCGCGCCAGATCATGGCCTCGTCCTGGTCGACCAGGAAGCCGATGGACATCACCTGCACGCCGTGGTTCTCCAGCGGCTCCATGGTCTTGCCGTCCTCGCTCTCGGGCCGGCGGGAGATGCCCAGCATCATCGGCTGGCTGGGACCGTAGATGTCTGCATCGAGGAGGCCGACGCTGGCCCCCTCGGCTGCCAGCGCAAGCGCGAGGTTGGCGGCGGTGGTGCTCTTGCCCACCCCGCCTTTGCCCGAGGCCACGGCGATGATGTTCTTGACGTTGGGCATCAGCTGCACGCCGCGCTGCACCGCATGGCTGATCACCTTGGTCACGATGTTGGCCGAGACGTTCTCGACACCCGGCACGGACTTCGCCGCCGCGACCAAGGCCTTGCGCAGCGCGGGGACCTGGCTCTTGGCGGGGTAGCCGAGCTCGATGTCGAAGGAGACATCGCCCTCGTGGATCTGGAGGTTCTTCAGCGACTTGGTGCTGACGAAGTCCTTGCCCGTGTTGGGGTCGAGGACGGTCTTGAGCGCTTCGGCGAGCGCCTGGGGTGTAACGGTCATGGGGGCTCCTGATGGCGGGTAGTCTAGTGCGGTGCCGAGGGGACGCCCGCCTGCCGCGGGTTCACCCTACAGGGCAGCGCGGGCACCCAGGCGCTGGTCGAAGAGCCAGGGCCGGAGCTTGGTCGCCGTGAGCTTGCCGGCGTCCGGGTGCCTTGGATTCACAAGGATGTTGGATTCCTCGGGAACGATGACCGACGGGACAAGGAGCAGTGCCGACGCCGCGCCGGACAGCCACGTGTCGCCCGCCTCGACGGAGACCCTGCCCTCGGGGATGGCGCTCCAGCCGACGGGCAAGGTGCCGGGCGACAGCGCCTGGCGCCCGACCCAGACTTCGTCGGGCACGTCGATCCTGACCAGGAAGCGGTTCAGGGGGAAGCCGGACAGGTTCAGATGCACCACGGTTTCGAGGCAGGCCAGCGCCACGGAGCTGGCCGCGTAGAGCACCGGGCTGCCGGCCCGATTCCAGCGGCCGCCGGTCTTCTCGGCGCCCTTGCCGCTCATGTCGTCGGCGGTGTACTCCCGGGTATCGGCCGCAATGCGCCAGACGGATGTCACGAATACGCACCGGAAACGGCGCGGTCCAGCAGGTTGGACACGATGGCCTGGCCCTCGGCAGTGTCCATGAGCTCGCCCGGCGTACGCCCCCCGAGCGCGCCCACGGGCTGGGCCAGCCACTGGCCGACCCATTGGGCCGCATTGAAGCCGGCCGGCTCACCCGACTCGTCGATGATGGCCTGGGCCTGGCCCACCAGGCGGGCAATGCCGAGGACGCGCGAGGACTCGTCCCTGGACAGGGCCTTTCCGTCCTTGAGCTTCCGATCGATCGTGGCCCGGGGCAGGCCCAGCGTCTGGTAGAGGCTGTCCTTGCTGACGCCCATGGCCTTGGCCACGGTCACAGCCATCTGCGCCGGCACGCCGGCCTTGACGAGCTCGACGCGCTCCAGCGGAGCGTAGCGAAACATCGCCTCGAAATACTTGCGGCCGCTGTTGCTGCTCGCGGCAAAAGCCGAGGCTTGCCTCTCCTTGGCGCGCGCCACGGTGGGCTTGGCGGTATCGCTGTAGCGAAACAGCGATTGCGGGCCTGGTTTTGCTGCACCGGTCGATTTTTTCGAAGTCATGTTTTGCTCCATTGAGCAGAAATTATGGCTCAAATGGTCGACATCGCGGCCCCGCGCTCCGCCGCGTGTGCGCCGGTCTTCTTCTCACCGAGGTCGCCCACACGCTCCACACCTCCCAGCCAGGCGTGAGCCGGCAGATCCGCGAACTCGAGGAAGAACTCGGCATCGAGCTCTTCGTGCGTGCCGGCAAGCGCCTGACCGGGCTCACCGAACCCGGCGGCCATGTGTTGCCGATCATCGACGATGGCGTCGGGGGCCGGTGTGCCCGGCGAGGCCTGAGGGTCCATTTGGACGCTCCCCGACCGCTCGACGCACGAAGTGCGATGGGTGCGCAGGCACTGCTTGGCAGCTGCCGCGAGCTTGTTCTCGTCTGATTCGGCCGGGTCAGCGTTCGCGGGCCTTCTTGCCATCCGGCCGAACACCGCTAGGCACGAATGTCACTCCATGATGGGTCAAATAGTCGCGAATCAGGCGCCTCACCACTTGAGAAGGCGTCACGTCCTGTTGCGCGCAGAGCGCCTCGAAGGCCTGCTTCTTGGCCGGATCAATCAGGACTGTAAGGCGAGCAGTCTTGAGCTCCATGATGGCTCCAAATATGTTAATTGTATGTACATACAAGTCAATCCAGAGCTTCTTGAATCGCATGGCATTCATATACTATGTGCTGCGGGTACCTATTGCATTGCCATGCTGAGGAACCATGGAGCTCAAAACTGCGCGCCAGACTCTGCCCATCGCCCCTCATAGGAAGGAAGCCTTCGAGCGGCTTCGCGCGCTGCAGGATCGGCCGGCGTCGCAGATGCCGCGACAGCTGCCCCGAGACGTCGCGCACGGCGGTGCCTGAGTCATGAGCGGCCTGCCTCCCGTCGCGCAATGGATCCATCTCGACTGGATCCTCGTTGTGACGATGGGCTGGCTGATCGTGGGGACCATCGGGATCTTCGCCCTGCATCGATTCGGCCTGGTGTCCCAGGTGCTCTTCCCCATCGGAGGACTATCGGGGTTGGCGCTCTTCGGGTTGGCCCTGGACGCACTGCTCGGTCGCCCCGAGGTCGCCGTGTTGCCCATCGGACTGCCGGCACTGCCCTTCCATCTCCGCCTGGACAGCCTGTCGGCCTATTTCCTGATGGTGACCGGCGGCGCGTCAGCCGGCATCTCCGTGTTTGCGGCCGGATATTTTCGCAAGGGCGAAGGCACGCCACCCGGCCTGCTGTGCCTGGAGTACCACGTCTTTCTGGTCAGCATGGTGGGCGTGATCCTTGCCGACGACGCCTATTCGTTCATGGTGATGTGGGAGACGATGGCGCTGTCCTCGTTCTTCCTGGTAACCGCGAACCACCGCATGGCCGAGGTGCGCAGCGCGGGCTATCTCTACATCACGATGGCGAGAATCGGCGCAATCGCCGTCCTGCTGTGCTTTGGCGTGCTGCAGGCCAACACGGGCGACTACACCTTTGCCAACATGCGTGCCCAGGCCTTGTCTCCATTCTGGGCCTCCGCCGGTTTCTTGCTCGCCTTGTTCGGCTTCGGCGCCAAGGCCGGCATCCTGCCACTGCATGTGTGGCTGCCAGAGGCGCACCCCGCGGCGCCGTCCCCCGTCTCGGCCATGATGAGCGGGGTCATGCTGAACACCGCCGTCTACGGCCTGTTGCGCGTGTCTTTCGATCTGCTGCATGCGCACCAGTGGTGGTGGGGCGGCCTGCTGCTGGCGGCCGGCCTGGCGACCGCCCTGTTCGGCGTGGTCTTCGCGGCAGTGCAGACGGATATGAAACGGCTGCTCGCCTATTCGTCGATCGAGAACATGGGCCTGTTGTTCGTCGGCATGGGCTTGACCTTGATTTTTTCGGCTTACGACATGAAGCCGATGGCAGCGCTCGCATTGACGGCCGCCCTCTATCACGTCGCGGGCCACGCCTTCTTCAAGAGCCTGCTCTTCCTCGGGACTGGCTGTGTGCTTCATGCCACTTCCGAGCGAAGCCTCGGCAAGCTGGGAGGCCTGATCCGAACGATGCCCTGGGTGACCTGGCTCACGCTGCTGGGCGTCTTGACCAGTGCGGGCCTGCCGCCGCTGGGGGGCTTCGTGTCCGAATGGCTGCTGCTGCAGAGTTTCCTCTTCACGGCGGGGCTGCCGGTGCCCTTGTTGACCATGCTGATTCCGGTCGTGGCCGCGCTCATCGCCCTGGTAGCCGCGCTGGCCGGCTACACCATGGTCAAGTTCTTCGGCGTGATTTTCCTCGGACAGCCGCGAGAGGAAAAGCTCGCCCAGGCCCACGATGCGGGCCGCTGGGAGCGCACCGGCATGGTGTGGCTGGCACTTGGCTGCATCGCGCTGGGACTGCTGCCGGCCCAGTTCATTCAATTGATCGATCCGGTGACGCAGCAGCTTGTCGGATCGGGTCTAGCCGCCCAGGTGGCAGCCAACGGCTGGCTGTTGGCGCCGAACGGTCTCGCGCAGGCCAGCTACGGGCCCGCGATCTTCTTGCTCGGCATCCTGGGAAGTTTTGCGCTCGCCTTCCTGCTCGTGCGGAAGCTTTACCACGGTCGCGTGCGTCGCGGCCTCCCCTGGGCCTGCGGCTTCCCGTGGGGAACGGCACGCATGCAGGACACCGCCGAAGGGTTCGGACAGCCAATCCGCCAGATCTTCGAACCCTTCTTCCTGATGCGACGCGATCTGCCCACGCCCTTCGATACAAGGCCGCGCTATCGCGTCACTGTGGAGGATCACTTCTGGCGCTGGCTCTACGTACCGGTCGCCGATCTGGCGGCGTACCTCGCGCAACTGATCGGCGTCATGCAGCAAGGGCGGATCTCGGTGTACCTGCTGTACAGCTTCCTGACGCTCGTGGCCACGTTGCTCGTGGTGATGCGATGAGGTCGCCATGAGCTTCGCCGCCTTCCTGTCGCAGTTGCTCGAGATCGTCATCGCGATCGGGTTGGCCCCCCTGCTGACCGGCTGGGTCAACCTGTGGCGTGCGTGGCTCCAGAACAAGACAGCGCCCAGCCTCTGGCAGCCCTACCGGATGCTGCACAAGCTGTTCAACAAGGAGTCGATGCTTGCCGACCACGCATCGCGACTGTTTCGCGTCACGCCCTATGTGATGTTCGGCTGCATGGTCCTGGCCTGCGCCATCATCCCCACGCTGTCGACCGATCTGCCGTTGGCGCCGGCGGCCGATGCGATCGCACTGGTCGGCCTGTTCGCCCTGGCACGGGTGTTCATATCGCTGGCCGCCATGGACATCGGCACTGCGTTCGGCACCATGGGGGCACGGCGCGAGATGCTGATCGGCTTTCTTGCCGAGCCTGCGCTGTTGATGGTGCTGTTCTCGGCTTCGCTGATTTCCAAGTCGACATCGCTCACCACCATTGTCGAGACGCTGACGCAGCGTGAACTGGCCATCTATCCCGGCATGGCCTTCGCCGGGGTCGCGTTCACGATGGTGTCGCTGGCCGAGAACGCGCGCGTACCAGTGGACAACCCGGCCACGCACCTCGAGCTGACGATGATTCACGAGGCGCTCATCCTCGAGTACTCGGGCCGCCACTTGGCGCTGATCGAATGGGCCGCCAGCCTGAAGCTCTTCGCCTATTCATGCATCGGCCTGGCCCTGTTCCTGCCTTGGGGCATTGCGCAGGCCCAGGCCCCGCTGGAGATGCTGCTGGCCCTGCCCGTATTGGCTGCCAAGCTCGCCGTGGGCGGCTTTCTTCTTGCGGTGCTGGAGACGGCAAGCGCCAAGATGCGCATCTTCCGCGTGCCCGAGTTCCTGGCCACGGCCTTCCTGCTCGCGGTGATCGGCATGCTGGTTCACCTGCTCCTCGATCGGTGACATGAGCAGCAGCATCCTGACCCAACTCGTCAACCTGCTCGGCGCAGTGCTGCTGATGATCGCGTTCGCGATGATCTCGCAACGGCGCATCCTCACCCTGATCCATCTGTTCACGATGCAGGGTGCGACACTGGCGCTGGCGACCGCCGTGGTCGGCTATGCGACCGACCAGCACCACCTGTACCTGTCGGCCGGGCTGACCGTGGTCCTCAAGGTGCTGTTGATCCCGTACCTGCTGCACCGGGTGATCGATCGTCTCGACATCCGCTGGGACGTCGAAACGCTGATCAACATCCCGACCACGATGCTGATCGGCATCGGGGTCGTGATCTTCGCGTTCAATCTGGCGATACCCATTTCCCAGCTGTCGTCGGCGCTGGCCAGCGGCACGCTGGGCATTGCGCTGGCCTGCGTGCTGCTGTCGTTCCTGATGATGATCGCGCGCGCGAAGGCGGTTCCGCAGGTGATCGGCTTCCTCGCGATGGAGAACGGCCTGTTCTTTGCCGCCACGTCGGCCACCTACGGCATGCCGATGGTGGTCGAGTTCGGTATCGCGCTGGACGTTCTGATCGGTGTGCTGATCCTGGGCGTCTTCATGTTCCAGATTCGCGAGCAGTTCGACAGCCTGGACATCCGCCATCTCGAGAAACTGAAGGAAGACTGAGTTGCTTGCATTGGCTTTCCTTCTCGCAACGCCGCTGGCCGGCGGGCTGGTGCTGGCGCTGGTCGGCCAGCGCGACAACGCACGAGACGTCAACGTCGCGTTCAGCCTGGGCACGTTCGTCGCCGCCTGCGTGCTCACGGCGCAGATCGTCGAAAGCGGGCCGATGCTGGCCTGGGACCGAGAGTTCTACATCGACCCGCTGAATGTCTTTCTCGTCACGCTGACCGCGTTCGTCGGCCTGACCACGTCCATCTTCTCGCGCCCCTACATGCGCGTCGAGCGCGACCACGGCAAGATGACGCCGCCGCGCCTGCGCCTGTACCACAGCATGTACCAGCTGTTCAGCTTCACGATGCTGCTGGCATTGACGACCAACAACATGGGGATCGTCTGGGTCGCGATGGAGGCTGCCACCTTGACCACCGTGCTGCTGGTCAGTGTCTATCGCACTGCGGCCAGCCTGGAGGCCGCATGGAAATACTTCATCCTGTGCGGCGTGGGCATCGCCCAGGCGTTGTTCGGGACAGTGCTGCTGTACATGGCCGCCGAGAAGGTGATCGGCCCGGAGGGCGGCGCCTTGCTCTGGACCAACCTCGACGCGATGAAGGATCAGCTCGACCCGAACATCATCACGCTGGCCTTTGCGTTCCTGTTCATCGGCTACGGCACCAAGGTCGGCCTGGTGCCGGTCCACAACTGGCTGCCCGACGCGCACGCCGAGGGGCCGACGCCGGTATCCGCCGTGCTGTCGGGCCTGCTGCTGAACGTCGCGCTCTACGCGATCCTGCGCTGCAAGGTCCTGACCGACGGCGCGCTGCACTACCCGCTCGCCGGACGGCTGATGATGGGTTTCGGCCTGCTGTCCGTCGTCGCGGCAGTGTTCTTCCTGATTCGGCAGAAGGACGTAAAGCGCATGTTCGCCTACTCGTCGATCGAGCACATGGGAATGATGACCTTCGCATTCGGCATGGGGGGGCCGATTGCCAACTATGCCGGGCTGCTGCACATGACGGTGCATTCGCTGGTCAAGTCCGCGATCTTCTTTGCCGTCGGCCACGCCACGCAGAAGGCCGGCACCCAGCTCATGGAGAACATCCGCGGGCTCATCAAGGTCAGCCCGACGGTTGCCTGGGGTCTGATGCTCGGATCGCTTGCCATCCTGGGCATGCCCCCGTTCGGCGTCTTCGCCAGCGAGTTCCTGATCGTCACGACGGCGATGCGCGAGCAACCCTGGGCAACCCCGTTGCTGCTGATCGCATTGGGTTTGGCGTTCGCGTCCGTCTTCAGCCGCGTCCAGCCGATGGTGTTTGGCGAGACCAACGTGAAGCCCTTGGCGCATCCGCCGGCCCTGATTCCGGTGTTCACGCACCTGGCGCTTGGCCTGATGCTCGGCGTCTACATCCCGCCCTACCTCAATGCCTGGTACGTCCAGGCGGCCGCGATGCTGGGGAAGTGATCAAAATGGCCCGGCCGGAACTCGGACCCGATCTGCGACGCCTGCCGGCGCCGCTGCCCGCCTGGCATGGGCGAGTGAGCCGCGACGCCTGGAGCGCCGTGGCGCGCGGCATCGCGGACGCGGGCGGAAGGCTGGTTTCGGTCTGGGGCGTCGACCGCAGCGCATCCGGCGACGGAATGGCAGCGTGTGCAGCCTATGCCGTTTCCGAGGGCCTGATCTGGGTCGAACTGAAGCTGGACGATGCAGCGCAAGGGTTTCCCGATCTGGCAGCCGCATTTCCCTGCGCGGGACGCATGCAGCGCGCCATGGCCGATCTGTCAGGCATCCGTGCCGCGGGCAGCAGCGACGATCGCGCCTGGCTCGACCACGGTGTGTGGGCGCCCGGGTCATTGCCGCTGCAGCGCAAACACCGGTCCGAAGCAGCTGCCGCTGGCAGACTTCCCGCCGACTACCCCTTCGTGCGCGTTGACGGCGACGGGGTCCACGAGATCGCCGTGGGGCCCGTGCACGCCGGCATCATCGAGCCCGGCCACTTTCGCTTCTCTGTCGTCGGCGAGAAAGTTCTCAGGCTGGAACAGCACCTGGGTTACACGCACAAGGGCATCGAGCGCCGGTTCACGGAACTGATGCCGCTCGAGGGCCATCGTCTCGCGGGCCGCGTCTCGGGCGACACGACGGTCGCTTACGCCTGGGCCTACAGCATGGCACTCGAGTCGGCCTGGGGCGGCGAGATCCCGGAGCGCGCCGCCTGGCTGCGTGCGCTGATGCTGGAGCGCGAACGCGTGGCCAATCATCTGGGCGATCTCGGCGCTTTGGGCAACGATGCAGCCCTGGCCTTCGGCCTGGCGCAGTTCTCGCGACTGCGCGAGGACTGGTTGCGCCTGTCGAAGGAGATTTTTGGCCATCGCCTGATGATGGATGCCATCGTGCCCGGCGGCGTGGCGATCGATCTGACACCCACGATGCGGGCCCGCCTGAGCACGCAGTGCGACGCGATCGAGCGAGAGGTGCGCGTGCTGCGTCGCATCTACGACGAACATGCGGGCCTGCAGGACCGCTTTGCCGGCACCGGAAGGGTAACGCCTCAGCTGGCCGCACAGCTCGGCCTGACGGGCCTCGCGGGGCGTGCCAGCGGGCAGACGGCCGATCTGCGCCGCGACTTCCCTTGGCCGCCCTACGGTCAGCTGAAGGCCGCGATCGCGGCACAGAGCGATGGCGATGTTGCAGCACGCGTGGCGGTGCGCTTCGATGAAGCATTCGAGTCATTGCGGCTCATCCGCGCCATCTGCCAGGGCTTGCCGGACGGCGCCGCTCACGCCGCGCTCCGGCCGCAGGCCTCGGCATCGCTGGGTGCAGGCTGGGTCGAAGGCTGGCGGGGCGAGGTTCTCGTCGCACTGGAGATCGACGGAGATGGCCGCATCGTGCGATGCCATTGCCATGATCCATCCTGGCAGAACTGGCCGGTGCTCGAGCACGCCATCATCGGCAACATCGTTCCGGACTTCCCGCTGATCAACAAGTCCTTCAACCTGAGCTATTCGGGTCACGACCTCTGATGTGGCACATCCTCAAGCAGATCGTCCGTACCGGCATCGGCACCGAGCCGGTGCCGCGGCTCGATGACGCCGAACACCCCGCTGTCGATCGCATCCAGCGCGACATCCTCGCCATCCTGGGCCAGGCGCTGACGATCCGCCAGGTCGATGCCGGCTCATGCAACGGCTGTGAACTCGAAATCCACGCACTCAACAACCCCTACTACAACATCGAGGGACTCGGCATCAAATTCGTCGCCAGTCCTCGCCACGCCGACATGCTGCTGGTGACCGGCCCAGTGTCGCGGAACATGGAAGAGGCATTGCGGCGCACCTACGATGCCACGCCGGAGCCGAAGCTGGTGGTCGCGGTCGGCGATTGCGGCTGCACCGGCGGCATCTTCGGTGAGAGCTACGCCAGCTGCGGGAAGGTGGCGAATGTGATTCCGGTCGATGTGGCAGTACCCGGCTGCCCCCCGCCGCCGATCGACATCCTGCGCGGGATTCTCGGCGCCGTTCGGCAGCGCAGGGCTCAGCGCTAGCCTCATGCGCCGGGCTTCAGGCCTGGTCCGCGATGCCCAATTCCGAACAGATGCGCGATGTCAGCGCCTTGAGGGCCGCGACCTCTGCCTCGAGCCGGGCGACGTTGAGCTTCAGGGCCGCCACTTCGCCGAGCGACGCATCGCCGCGGCCGGCCGGCGCTCCCGCAGTCTCCAGCGCCTGCTCCGAAGGCGGACCGGCCAGCAGATGCATCCAGCGGTTCTCCCGCGCCCCCGGAAGGCGCCCGAGCTTCACGACGAGGGCGCCGGCCGGGCGCTCGGCCAGTTCGTCCAGGAAGGCCTCGACCGAGGAGATGTCGGCAAAGTTATGCATGCGCTCGCTGGCAATGCGCAGCTCACCGGGGGTCTGCGGGCCGCGCAGCATCAGCACCGTCAACAGGATGGTGGATTGCGAGGGCACGCGCAGCACGCGCTCGATGTTGTGCTCGTAGCGGGCGACGCGCCCGCCGCTCGACTCCATGACCAGGCTGTAGCCCTTCAGGCTGTCGAGCGCCGCCTGTGCCTGGGTCTCCGACAGCTCCATCAGCGGGTTGCGACTGGTCTTCTGGTTGCAGCCGGCCACCAGGGTGTTGAGCGTCAGCGGGTAGCTGTCGGGCACGGTGCGCTGTTTCTCGGCCAGCACGCCGAGGACGCGGATTTCGACGGCGGACAGGATCGGCAGGGCAGAGGTCATGGCAGCAGCTCGAAAGGGGGCCAAGTGTAAGCGCCGTGCGCCGCCTAAAATGCCCCTCCCGCCGGCCGCCCCGGCCGCCGCTCCCGTCCGTTTCCCCAGAAAGCGCCCCTCGATGCCCCAGCGCAAGCTCTTCGTCACCACCGCTCTGCCGTATGCCAACGGCAAGTTCCACGTGGGCCACATCATGGAATACATCCAGGCCGACATCTGGGTGCGGTTCCAGCGCATGCAGGCGCACATGGTGCACTTCGTGGGCGCCGACGACGCGCACGGCGCGCCGATCATGATCGCGGCCGAAAAAGCCGGCAAGACGCCGCAGGAATTCGTGGGCGAAATCGCGGCCGGCCGCAAGGAATACCTCGACGGCTTCCACATCAGCTTCGACAACTGGCATTCGACCGACAGCCCGGAGAACACCGAGCTGGCCCAGGGCATCTACAGGAAGCTCAAGGCAGCCGGGATGATCGCCACGCGCACGATCGAGCAGTTCTACGACCCCGTGAAGGGCATGTTCCTGCCCGACCGCTACATCAAGGGCGAATGCCCGGTGTGCCACGCCAAGGACCAATACGGTGATTCCTGCGAGGTGTGCAGCAGCGTGTACGCGCCCACCGAGCTGATCCATCCCTATTCCACGCTGACCGGCGCGGCCCCCGAGCTGCGCAGCTCCGAGCACTTCTTCTTCAAGCTCTCCGATCCGAAGGTGGTCGACTTCCTCAAGAGCTGGACCCAGGACGGCAAGCTGCAGCCCGAGATGGCGAAGAAGGCCGGCGAGTGGTTCGAGGCCGGCATGGCCGACTGGGACATCTCGCGCGAGGCGCCCTATTTCGGCATCGAGATCCCGGATGCACCGGGCAAGTACTTCTACGTCTGGCTGGACGCGCCCATCGGCTACCTGGCCAGCCTGAAGAACCATTTCGACAAGGGCCAGGCGGCTGCCCACTGGCACGAGCCCTCGCGCACCCCGCAGAGCTTCGACGAGTTCGTGGCCGACCCCGCGGTGGAGCAGGTGCACTTCATCGGCAAGGACATCGTCTACTTCCACACGCTGTTCTGGCCCGCGATGCTGCAGTTCAGCGGCCGCAAGACGCCGCGCCAGGTGAACGTGCACGGCTTCATCACCGTCTCGGGCGAGAAGATGAGCAAGAGCCGCGGCACCGGCATCGATCCGCTCAAGTACCTCTCGATCGGCATGAACCCGGAGTGGCTGCGCTACTACATTGCGGCCAAGCTCAACGCCAAGGTGGAGGACGTCGATTTCAACCCCGACGACTTCATCGCCCGGGTGAACGCCGATCTGATCGGCAAGTACATCAACATCGCGAGCCGCGCGGCTGGCTTCATCGCCAAGCGTTTCGGGGGCAAGCTGGGCATCGTGAGCACCGATGGCGCAGCGCTCCTGACGACGCTGCAGGAAGCCGCCCGGCCGCTCGCTGCGCTGTACGACGGACGCGACTTCGCGCGCGCGCTGCGCGAGATCATGGCGCTGGCCGACAAGGTCAACGAGTACGTGGATCAGAACAAGCCCTGGGAGCTGGCCAAGCAGGGCGGGATGGAAGCGCGCCTGCACGATGTGTGCACCACCTGCATCGAGGCTTTCCGCTTGATGACCATCTACCTGAAGCCGGTGCTGCCAGCACTCGCGGCGCAGGTCGAGGGCTTCCTGCGCAGCGAGCCGCTGGTGTTCGCCGATGCGGCGCATCTGCTCGGCGAAGGCCACGCGATCACCGAGTACAGGCACCTGATGCAGCGCGTCGACGCCAAGCAGATCGACCAGCTGTTCGAGCCGCCCGAGCCCGTGCCCGAAGCCGCGGCGGCCACCGCACTGCCCGGCGGCGAAGGCATCGCGCCCATGATCGGCATCGACGACTTCGCGAAGATCGACCTGCGCATCGCGAAGATCGTGGCCTGCCAGAAGGTCGAGGGCTCCACCAAGCTGCTGCACCTGACGCTCGACGCCGGCGAAGGCCGCACGCGAAACGTGTTCTCCGGCGTCGCCTCCGCTTATCAGCCCGAGCAGCTGGTGGGCAAGCTCACCGTGCTGGTCGCCAACCTGGCGCCACGCAAGATGAAGTTCGGTATTTCCGAAGGCATGGTGCTGGCCGCCAGCCACGCCGACGAGAAGGCCGAGCCCGGCATCTACGTGCTCGAGCCCTGGCCTGGCGCGCAGCCGGGGATGCGGGTACGCTGACGCGCCGCCACCTGCACCGGATTCACCCATGAAACGCACCGCCCTGACCGCCCTCGTCCTCGCCCTGGTCCTCGCGCTGGGCGGCTGTGCCGTGGTGACGGTCGCCAGCACCGCGGTGAGCGTGACCGCCGGCGCCGTGGGCCTGGCGGCCGATGCGGCGATCGGCACCGCGCGAATCACGGGCAAGGCGGTGGGCGCCGCGGCCGATGCGGTGCTGCCCGGCGACGGCGAACCGCGCTGACCTGGCGGCCGGAAGGCGCCGCCACAATAGCGCCATGAGTTCGCCCCTGCCGACCGCTCGCTTCAGACCCCGATTGATCGACGCCCTGGCAGGCTACAACGGGCAGCGTTTTCTGAAGGACCTCGGCGCCGGCGTTACGGTGGGCATCGTGGCGCTGCCGCTGGCGATGGCCTTCGCGATCGCCTCCGGGCTCAAGCCCGAGGCCGGCATCTGGACCGCGATCATTGCCGGCTTCCTGATTGCGGCCCTGGGCGGCTCCGCGGTGCAGATCGGCGGGCCGGCCGGCGCCTTCATCGTGATCGTCTACGGCATCGTCGAGCGCTACGGCGTGGCCAACCTGCTGATCGCCACCGCCTGCGCCGGCGTGCTGCTGTTCCTGATGGGGCTGTTCCGGCTCGGCACCCTGGTGCGCTACGTGCCGGTGTCGATCGTGATCGGCTTCACCAACGGCATCGCGGTGCTGATCCTGATCTCGCAGCTCAAGGACTGGCTCGGGTTGACGATCCCGAAGATGCCGGCCGACATGTTCTCGCAGCTGCACACGCTGGCCACCCACCTCGACACCTTCAATCCCTACGCGTTCGGCCTCGGCCTCGCCTGCCTCGCCGGCCTGTTCCTTTGGCCCACGCTGCTGCACGACAAGACGCGCTTCGGTTACGCGGTGCACTTCGTGCTGGGCCGCGTGGCCGACCTGCGCGTGGTACGCGCCGGTTCGCGCGTGCCGGGGCCGATCGTCGCCCTGGCCACGCTCACGCTGGTGTCCTGGGGCTTCGGCCTGCCGGTGGAAACCATCGGCACGCGCTTCGGTGGCATTCCCGAAGGCATGGCGCGCTTCGCCCTCCCCGAGTTTTCGTGGGAGACCGTGAAGCAGCTGGTGACGCCCACCCTCACCATTGCGCTGCTCGGCGCGATCGAGTCGCTGCTGTGCGCGCGCGTCGCCGACCAGGTCAGCGGCCTGCCGCGCCATGACCCGAACCAGGAGCTGATGGCGCAGGGCGTGGCGAACTTCGTCGCGCCCTTTTTCGGCGGCATGCCGGCCACCGGCACCATCGCCCGAACGGTGACCAGCGTGCGCGCGGGGGCGAACTCACCCATTGCCGGCATCGTGCATGCGATCACGCTGCTGGTGGTGGTCCTGGTCGCCGCGCCGCTTGCGCAGCACGTGCCGCTGTCGGTGCTTGCCGGCATCCTGCTCTTCGTGGGCTGGAACATGGGGGAATGGCGGGAGTTGTCGCCCTACATCCTTCGCCGCGCCAGCCGCGACTACAAGGTGCTGATGCTGGGCACCTTCTTCCTCACCGTGGTGTTCGACCTCACGGTGGCGGTGCAGGCGGGCATCGTGCTGGCCTGTGCGCTGTTCGTGCGCCGCATGAGCAAGCTTTTCAGCGTCGAGATGGTTTCGCTGCAGCCGCCGGTGCTGACCTTCAAGCTCTACGGCGCGCTTTTCTTCGGGGCCGCCGCCAAGCTGGACCCGACCGTGCAAGCCATCGAGCGGGCCCCGCGCGAGATGACGGTGGTGCTCGACGCGATGCACCTGGTCCTGCTCGACACGACCGGCCTCGACGCGCTGCGCCAGGTGCACAGGGCCGTGCTGGCGCGCGGCGGCGTGCTGCGCATCGACTCGGTGCAGGCGCAGCCGCTCGAGGTGATGGAGCGCTCGGGCTTTGCGCAAGAGTTGCGGACCGGCGTGCCCGCAGGGGCTCACCAGACATGATGGTCGCCGTCTGCCCCAGGACGGCGACCGTCGTGCCTAGTTGGCGTTCGCCTCCGCGCTGCGATCCGGGGAAGAGCCTGCACTCACCACCCGCTGGTCATCGTTCAGCGTGGCGGTGAAGACCATCGGCGAGTTCGGCGGCTGCACCCAGCGCCACTCCCACTCGGTCTGTTTCTTTAGCGGATAAGGCATGCGCCGCGCCGGCTTACCTAGCAGCTTGCGCAGGTCCTCCATCGCCATCCCGGGCTGCACGCGGGCGAAGTTCTCGGGCGTGAGCACCTGGCGCAACGCGGCCATCCTGCCGTCGGGACCGATGGTGATCATGTAGTTCTTCTGGCCCTGCGGCTGGCGGTTGTATTCGAACACGCGGCCGGCGGGCGAGTCCCACACGTTCTCGGGCTCGCCGAAGCGCGCGCGCACGTCGGCCTCGGTCGCAACGCCCTCCTCCAGTTCGCTGATGTGCTTCGGGTCGCAGCCCGCGAGCCAGCACGCGGCGGCCAGCACTGCGGCGAACGCGCGCCTGCGCCCCAATCGTTCCTGCACCATTCGACTCGACCCCTTTCATCAAGCAAGGGCCGAGTCTATGCGCTCAGTTCTGGGCAAAGCAGTAGAGCAGGCCGCCTCCGCCGGTGCTTTTGAGTGCATCCATGCCGCAGCCTCGCGTGGGATGCGAGGCGTTCCAGGACTTTGCCGGCGCGGTCTGGTCGAGCCCCGTGCGGTCGTGGTGGCCCACGATGGCCGAGCCTTCGCCGCTCTTGGTCCAGTTGCCGCAAGTGTTGTCCTTGCCGTCGCTGATCGCGCGGCCATCCGCCGTGGAGCCGGTCAGTATGTCGTGCAGGTTCACCGGGTCGCCGCTGCCGCTGATCATCTCGCCCTTCTGGGTCAACGCGGTCTGCTTGGTGAGCTTGTTGCTTGGACCATGCAGGTCCTCGACGCTGCTCGCGACCTGCTCGCCCTTGGCGTTGAACCACGGGCCCTTGCCGATGCGGTCACGCGCATCCACCGCCGGGGTCCCGGCCATGGCGGTGTTGCTGAGATAGGCGCGCCAGGAGCGACCGCCGGCGCCCGCGCTCGCGGCCAGGCTCTGGCAGTAGCGATCGGCACCTGCAAGGCCTCCGAAGTCGGCACCCTTGCCCGGATTGGCGCTGGTCACGAAAAAGCTCATCTTGCTTTGCGGCGGACTGCTCGTCATGCCACTGCAGGCCACCAGCGCAATCGCCGCCGTGGTGGTCGAAACGAGATACATCAAATTCCGGCGCATGGGCAAACTCCTTGGAATTGTTGGAGCAGCGACGCTAACGCATGGGAGCGGCCTCAACAAGAAGGAATCCACCGGTGGCGGGCGCCAGGGGTTCGGCCCCGGTAAACTTCGCTTCCAAAGGTCCAATCCCATGTCCATCTTCGCCCGCCCCCACTACACCTCCGAGATCACGAACTTCATCGAGGAGATGAAGCAGAAGAAGCCGACGCTCGAAGCCGAGCAGCGCGCCGGCCGCAGCCTGCTGTGGGACAAGCACCTGGACCGCTCCTTGCTTGATGAGTACCAGCAGGGCGCGGTAGCGCAGCAGCCCTACGTCTACCAGACCCGCGTGAAGTAAGCAGTGCCCATCCGGCCTGTAGCGAGCCACCGCGATTCGAGTGCGGGCGAGCAGGCGCGCACCGAAGGTCCCGAGAGCATCGTGGACGACGACGCGCCGCAGATCGCCGCCATGCCCGAGGTCATCGACCAGGTCGCGCTGGCCCGGCTGTATGGCGAGCCGCTGTTCGCGCTGCCGAGCGATCTCTACATCCCGCCCGAAGCGCTGCAGGTCTTCCTCGAGGCCTTCGAGGGGCCGCTGGACCTGCTGCTGTACCTGATCCGCAAGCAGAACTTCAACATCCTCGACATCCCGATGGCGGCGCTGACGCGCCAATACCTCAGCTACGTCGACGAGATCCGCCAGACCAACCTCGAGCTCGCGGCCGAATACCTGCTGATGGCAGCGATGCTGATCGAGATCAAATCGCGCATGCTGCTGCCGCCCAAGAAGACGGCCGAGGGCGAGGAGGTCGAGGACCCGCGCGCCGAGCTGGTGCGCCGCCTGCTCGAATACGAGCAGGCCAAGCTGCAGGCCGCCTCGCTCAGCGCGATGCCGCAGGCGGGCCGCGATTTCTGGAAGGCGCAGGTCTATATCGAGCAATCGCTGAAGCCGCGCTTTCCGGACATGAACGTGGTCGACCTGCGCGACGCCTGGGCCGATATCCTGCGCCGGGCCAAGCTCGTGCAGCACCACAAGATCTCACGCGAGGAGCTCAGCGTGCGCGAGCACATGAGCATCGTGCTGCGCCATCTGCAGGGCCGGCAGTTCGTCGAATTCGAGAAGCTGTTCGACATCAACCGCGGCACGCCGGTGTTGATCGTCACCTTCATCGCCATGCTGGAGCTGGCGAAAGAGACGCTGATCGACATTACGCAGGCCGAGGCCTTCGCACCGATCTACGTCCGACTGGCCTATTCGCCAGCATGACGTTGCCCTTTTCAGCGCATCAGTCGACCTTGCCCGCCCCGGGATCATCGATCAGAGGCCGGCGAAGCCAGGCCCGTTCGCGAGACACCGCGGAACCGGCTTCGCCGGGCCGCTGGTGTCGCCCCCGGTGAGGGGGTGGGCGGCTACACGAAGTGAGCCAACCTGGGGGAGAGCCATATATGCGCGATTTCGACGTTCTCATCGTCGGCAGCGGTCTCGCCGGCCTCAGCGCCGCTTTGCACCTCGCGCCGACCCACCGCGTGGCGGTCATCACCAAGCGGGCGCTGGCCGATGGCGCCAGCCAGTGGGCACAGGGCGGGATCGCCGCGGTGCTCGGCGAGGACGACAGCTTGCAGTCCCATGTGGACGACACGCTGGTCGCCGGTGCCGGCCTCTGCGACCTGGCCGCCACGCGCTTCGTGGTGGAACACGCACCCGAGGCGATCGCCTGGCTGCGCGCGCTCGGCGTGCCTTTTTCGCTGGAGAACGGCGAGCTGCACCTGACGCGCGAAGGCGGGCACAGCCAGCGCCGCATCGTCCACGCCACGGATGCCACAGGCGCCGCGGTGCAGCGCACGCTGATCGATACCGTGCGCCGCACGCCGAACGTGACGCTGTTCGAGCAGCACACGCTGGTGGACCTGATCACCGGCGGCAGGCTGCAATCGGCAGACCCGGCCTGCCTCGGCCTCTATGCGCTGGACGAGGCGACCGACGAAGTGCTCACGTTCCGCGCGCCCCACACCATCCTGGCCACTGGCGGCGCAGGCAAGGTGTACCTCTACACCACCAACCCTGACACCGCCACGGGCGACGGGATCGCCGCGGCCTGGCGCGCGGGCTGCCGGGTGGCGAACATGGAGTTCATCCAGTTCCACCCAACCTGCCTGTACCACCCGCATGCCAAGTCCTTCCTGATCAGCGAGGCGGTCCGGGGAGAAGGCGGGCTGCTGAAGCTGCCCCAATCGGCAGGCGGCATCCGCTTCATGCCCATGCACGACGTGCGCGCCGAGCTCGCGCCGCGCGACGTGGTGGCACGCGCCATCGACTTCGAGATGAAGAAGCACGGGCTCGATTGCGTGCACCTGGACATCTCGCACCAGAGCCCGGCCTTCCTGCGCGAACATTTTCCCAACATCCTGGCGCGCTGCGCCGAGCTGGGCATCGACATCACACGCGAGCCGATCCCGGTGGTGCCGGCCGCGCACTACACCTGCGGCGGGGTGCTCACCGACCTCGCGGGCCGCACCGACGTACCGGGGCTGCACGTCATAGGCGAGACCGCCTGCACCGGCCTGCACGGCGCCAACCGGCTGGCCAGCAACTCGCTGCTCGAATGCATGGTGTTCGCTCGCGCCGCGGCGCGGGCGATTGCCGAAACGCCGGCTCGTGACGGCGCCGCGTTGCCCGACTGGGACGACAGCCGCGTCACCGATGCCGACGAGACGGTGGTCCTTTCGCACAACTGGGACGAGCTGCGTCGCTTCATGTGGGACTACGTAGGCATCGTGCGCACCAACAAGCGCCTCGAGCGCGCGGCTCACCGCATCGCGCTGCTGGATCGAGAGATCCAGGAGTTCTATGCGCATTTCCACGTCACGCGCGACCTGCTCGAGCTGCGCAACCTGGTGCAGGTGGCCGAGCTCATCGTGCGCTCGGCCCAGGCCCGGCGCGAGAGCCGCGGCCTGCATTTCAGCCGCGACTACCCGTCGCTCGCCGCGCCCGCGGCGCCGACCATCCTGGTGCCGCCCGTCAGCTGAACTGCAGGCCGCGGAAAGTTCCTGACCGGAATTTTTCTTTGGCGGGTTCTCCACTAGCATTCGACGCCTCGCGCCCCCCGGCTTCAAGTCCTGGGCGAGAGTCCCCACCTCCCCTACCTAGCGTCGACTCCATGTTCCGTACCCTGCTCAAGTCCAAGATCCACCGCGCGACTGTCACCGACTGCGAGCTGCACTACGAGGGTTCCTGTGCCATCGACGAAGACCTGCTGGAGGCCGCCAACCTCGCAGAGAACGAGCAGATCCATGTGTGGAACATCAACAACGGCGAGCGCTTCGTGACCTACGCGATCCGCGGCCAGCGTGGCAGCGGCATCATCTCTCTCAACGGCTCGGCCGCACGCAGGGCGTCGCTGGGCGACCTGGTCATCATCGCCGCGTTCGGGCTGGTGACCGAAGAGCAGGTGCGCAGCCACCAGCCGAAGCTGGTGTTCGTGGACGGCGCGAACCGCATCAAGGAAGAGCGCGCGCATATCCCGGTGCAGCCCGCAGCGGGCGAAGCCGTCCCCGCCTGATCGCACTTCCAGGGCGCCTTGCCGCGCCCGCCCCGACCCGGCCTGCGGCCGACCCCGGAGAAATCTCGACCATGCCATCCACGCCTGCCGCCGCCAGCGCGGCCACGCCCTACGGCACCTTGCCGCGGGCCTCGACGCCTGCGCAGCGCAAGCCGCTGAGCCTGCCCCGGCTGGCCGACATGCACGCGCGCGGCGAGAAGATCGTCATGCTGACCGCCTACGATGCCACTTTCGCCGCCATGGCCGATGCGGCCGGCGTCGAATGCATCCTGGTCGGCGACTCGCTGGGCATGGTCTGCCAGGGCCTGCACAGCACGGCGGGCGTGACGCTGGAGACCATGCGCTATCACACCGAGAGTGTTTTTCGCGGGCTGCACCGCGTGCAGGGCACGGCCTGGCTGATCGCCGACTTGCCCTTCGGCAGCTACCACGAGTCGCGCGAGCAGGCGCTGCGCAGCGCCGCGGTGCTGATGCAGGCCGGCGCCCACATGGTCAAGCTCGAAGGCGGCGGCTGGACCAGTGAGACTGTGCGTTTCCTGGTCGAGCGCGGCATCCCGGTGTGCGCCCACCTGGGCCTCACGCCGCAGACGGTGCACGCACTGGGCGGCTACCGCGTGCAGGGCAAGGGCGGCGAGGCCGCGGCCCGGCTCAAGCGCGAAGCCCATGCGCTGCAGGACGCGGGCGCGGCCATGCTGGTGCTGGAGATGGTGCCGGCCGCACTGTCCGCAGAGCTGACAGGCGAGCTGAAGCACTGCGCCACCATCGGCATCGGGGCCGGGCGAGGCACCGCCGGCCAGGTGCTGGTGCTGCACGACATGCTCGGCATGAACCTCGGAAAGATGGCGAAGTTCGTGCGCAACTTCATGCAGGGTGCCGAGGGCATCGCGCCGGCCATCGAGGCTTATGTGCGCGCGGTGAAGAACGGCAGCTTTCCCGACGACCGGCTCCACGCCTGGTAGGAACACCCCATGCACATTGCACGCACGCTTCCCGAACTGCGCGAATTCCTGGGCCACTACCGGCGCCCCGCCTTGGTCGCCACGATGGGCAACCTGCACGAGGGGCACATGGCGCTGGTGCGCGAGGCCAAGCCGCTGGGCGACGTCACGGTGGCCAGCATCTTCGTCAACCGGCTGCAGTTTCTGCCGCACGAGGACTTCGACAGCTATCCGCGCACCTGGGACAGCGACTGCGAGAAGCTGCGTTCGGTCGGCTGCGACCTGCTGTTCGCGCCCGATGAGAAGGTGCTCTACCCCGAGCCCCAGACCTGCAAGGTGCATCCCGACCCGGTGCTGGCCGACATCCTCGAAGGACATTTCCGGCCCGGCTTCTTCGTCGGCGTCTGCACGGTGGTGATGAAGCTCTTCGCCTGCGTGCAGCCCCGCTTCGCGGTGTTCGGCAAGAAGGACTACCAGCAATTGATGATGATCCGCCACATGGTTCGGCAGTTCGCGCTCCCGATCGAGATCGTGGGCAGCGAAACGCGCCGTGCCGACGACGGGCTGGCGCTGTCCTCGCGCAACGGCTACCTGAGCGAGGCCGAACGGGCCGAGGCAGTGCAGCTGTCGGCGGCTTTGCGCGCGATGGCCGATGCGGTGCGCTCGGGCGAGCGCGATTTCGCGGCGATCGAGGCGCGCGCGATGCGTTCGCTGGAAGCGCGAGGCTGGAAGCCCGACTACCTGCTGCTGCGCCGCCGCACCGATCTGCAGGCGGCGGCGGCCGGCGAGCCGCTGGTGGCGCTCGCGGCAGCCCGGCTCGGCACGACGAGGTTGATCGACAACCTGGAAATCGACCGTTGATTTCCTGAGGAGCTACAGCATCCCGCCTGGAGACGCGCCCCTTCAGGCCGCGCCGATGCCGGCCACCAAGCTGCCCGCGGGCTGGCCCTTCTTGAGCCCCGCGGTGAAGGCCAGCATGCGGTCGATCGGCACGCGCGCACGCAGGCCCAGCGCCGGGTCCACATGCACCTCGCCGTCGGCCGTCTCCAGCACGCGCGCCAGGTCGGCCAGCCCATTCATCGCCATCCAGGGGCAGTGCGCGCAGCTCTTGCAGGTGGCTCCGTTACCGGCAGTGGGCGCCTCGATGAAGGCCTTGCCGGGGTTGAGCGTGCGCAGCTTGTGCAGGAGACCGGTGTCGGTCGCGACGATGAATTCGTGCGCATCCATGCGCTGCGCGGCGGCGAGGATGCCCGAGGTGGAGCCCACGGCGTCGGCCAGCGCGACCACTGGCGCCGGCGACTCGGGATGCACCAGCACCTTGGCGCCGGGATGGGCCTCGACCAGCAGTTGCAGCTCGAGCGCCTTGAACTCGTCATGCACGATGCAGGCGCCGTCCCAGCTCAGCATGTCGGCGCCAGTCTCGCGCCGGATGTAGTCGCCCAGGTGCCGGTCGGGCGCCCACAGGATCTTGTGGCCTTGCGCATGCAAGGCGCCCACCACGTCGAGCGCACAGCTGGAGGTGACGAGCCAGTCGGCACGCGCCTTCACTGCAGCGCTGGTGTTGGCGTAGACGACCACGGTACGGTCGGGGTGCTGGTCGCAGAAGGCGCTGAAGGCATCGACGGGGCAGCCCAGGTCCAGCGAGCAGGTGGCATCCAGGTCCGGCATCAGCACGCGCTTCTCGGGCGAGAGGATCTTTGCGGTCTCGCCCATGAAGCGCACGCCGGAGACGACCAGGGTCTGGGCTGGATGGTCGCGGCCGAAGCGCGCCATCTCGAGCGAATCGCTGACGATGCCGCCGGTGTCCTCGGCCAGGTCCTGCAGGTCGGGATGCACGTAGTAGTGCGAGACCATCACCGCATTGCGCTCGCGCAGCAGACGGCGGATGCGGGACTTGAGCGCCTCGCGCTTCTCCCGCGAGGGCTCGGCCGGCACGCGCGCCCAGGCATGGCGCGTGTCGCAGGCGGCGTCGGAAACGGGCTGCTCGTAGTCGACGCTGATGACGGCTGATGTCATGGATCAGGCTTCCTGAAAACGCATCGAGAAATCGATCGCCTTGATGTCCTTGGTCAGGGCGCCGACGGAGATGCGGTCCACGCCGGTCTCGGCCAGGGCACGCACGCTGTCCATCGTGACGCCGCCCGAGATCTCGAGCACGGCACGGTCGCCTGCGGCCGCATCGTTGCGGCGCACGGCCTCGCGCAAGGTCGATAGATCCATGTTGTCCAGCAGGACCATGCGGGCGCCCTGGGCCAACGCCTCGTCGAGCTGGGCCAGGGTCTCGACTTCGATTTCGACGAACCTGGCCCGGCGGCCTGCTTCGCTGGCGGCCCGCAGCGCGGCGCTGACGCCGCCGGCCGCGGCGATGTGGTTTTCCTTGATGAGGATGGCGTCGTAGAGGCCGATGCGGTGGTTGGTACCGCCGCCCGTGCGCACGGCGTACTTCTGCGCGAGGCGCAGGCCCGGCAGGGTCTTGCGGGTGTCGACGATGACGGCGCGCGTACCGCGCACCGCTTCCACGTAGGCGGCCGTGCGCGTCGCGACCGCGCTGAGGAGTTGCAGGAAGTTCAGCGCAGTGCGCTCTCCGGTCAACAAGGCGCGGGCGTCGCCCTCGATCTCCAGGACCACCTGATCGGCCGCGCAGCGCACGCCTTCCGCGCCATGCCAGTCGATCCGCGCCTGCGGATCGAGCTGCCGCACGATGGCGTTCACCCAGGGCGAGCCGCACAGCACGGCAGGCTCGCGCAACAGCACGCGGGCAGTGGCGCGGCTGCCGGCGGGCACCAGGGCGGCGGTGAGGTCGCCGTCGCCGGCGTCCTCCCGCAGGGCGCGCGCGCCATCAGCGGCGGCCAGTTCCGCTATCCGGGCCGGGGAGAAGTCGAAGAAGCTGTCGTCCATATCGTGTTGTTCTTTCAATCCTCGTGGCCCGCGAGCGGGGCTTCAGGGCGCTTCGACGCCTGGCTCGCGCCGCATCAGCTCCGCGACCGCCTCCGCGGGCCGCACGCGGCCATCGAGCAGGGCCACCACGCTCTCCGCGATGGGCATCTCGACGCCCAGGTGGCGCGCGCGCTGGACCACGCTGCGTGCACAGTAGACGCCCTCGGCCACGTGGCCGAGCGAGTCCACCGCCTGCGCGAGGCTCTGCCCCTGGGCCAGGAGAAGGCCGACCTTGCGGTTGCGCGAGAGATCGCCGGTGGCGGTGAGCACCAGGTCGCCCAGGCCCGAAAGCCCCATGAAGGTGTCGGATCGTGCGCCCAGGGCGAGGCCCAGGCGCGTCATCTCGGCCAGGCCGCGGGTGATCAGGGCAGCGCGCGCATTGAGACCGAGGGCCAGGCCGTCGGCCAGGCCGGTGGCGATCGCCAGCACGTTCTTCACGGCGCCGCCCACCTCGACGCCGACGATGTCGTCGTTGGCGTAGACACGCAGGTTCGGGCCGTGGAAGGCATCCACGAGCGATGAGCGCAGGGAGGCATGGGAACTGGCGGCGACCAGCGCCGTCGGGCGGCCCTGCGCGACCTCCTGCGCGAAGCTGGGACCGCTGAGCACGCCGGCCACCAGGCCAGGCGCCACCTGGGCCTGGATCTCGTGGGCCAGCAGGCCCACCGCGCCGGCCAGGGCCGGCTCCACGCCCTTGCACAGCCATGCCACCGGGCAGCCCGCAGCGCGCAGCAGCAGGAGTTGCTCGCGCAAGGCGGCCATGGGGGTGGCGATGATTGCCAGGTCCGCACCGGCGACCGCGGCGAGCACGGTGCCGCTGCGCAAGTCCAACGACGGGGGAAGCGGGACGCCGGGCAGGTAGCGCGCGTTCTCGCGCGCTCCCGTCATGGCCTGCACCTGGGCCGAATCGCGCGCCCAGAGGCTGACCGCATGGCGGCCGGCCGCATTGACTGCCAGCGCCGTTCCCCAGGCGCCAGCGCCGAGCACGCAGATCTTCATCGGCGGCTGCGAAATGCGCGGTGGCGTTTTACTGGGTAACGATCGGGGAGGTCTGGCCGGCCGCCTGGGCCTGCTGCTGCTCGAACATGGCCTGGAAGTTGATCTCGGCCAGGTGAACCGGGGGGAAGCCGCCGCGCTGAATGACGTCGGCCACGTTGCCGCGCAGATAGGGATAGACGATCTGGGGGCAGGCAATGCCGAGGATCGGGCCCATCTGCTCTTCGGGCAGGTTGCGGATCTCGAAGATGCCGGCCTGCTTGGCCTCGACCAGGAAAACGGTGCGGTCCTGGATCTTGGTCTGCACGGTAGCCGAGACGGTGATCTCGAAAATGCCGTCGGTCACGGGCTGGGCATCGACGCCGAGCTGGATGTCGACGGTGGGCTGCTCCTGCTCCAGCAGGATGGCCGGCGAGTTCGGCTGCTCGAGCGACAGGTCTTTCAGGTAGACGCGCTGGATCTGGAAGACGGGGTCTTGGGCTTGCTGGTCGGCCATGGCAGAACTTTCGAAGATCAAAACAACGCCCGCTGGGAAGAGGTGTCCCGACAGCGGGCTGGCGTGTTTGAATGAATGGGAAAAGGGGAAAGGGGGCGATTATCGCCCCGTGGCGTCAGCCGCCCTGCAGCAGCGGCACCAGGCCGCCACGGCTGTCGAGGGCGATCAGGTCGTCGCAGCCGCCGACATGCGTGTCCCCGATAAAAATCTGGGGGACGGTGCGCCGCTGGGTGATGTTCATCATCGTGATCCGGGCTTGCGGATCGCCATCGATGCGGATCTCCTCGATCTGCTCGACGCCCTTGGCTTTGAGAATCTGCTTCGCGCGAATGCAGTAGGGGCAAACGGCGGTGGTGTACATCTTGACGGCTTGCATCGTGCTCATGTGGGATGGAAAGATCAGGCTTTTTCAACCGGCAGGTTAGCCTCTTTCCACGATTTCAGCCCACCGGCCACGGCTTGGGCTTGCTCGTAGCCGAGTTTCTTGGCAATACCAACGGCGCGCTGGGCCCGCGTCCCGGTGGCGCACACCAGCAGCAACGGCACCGTCTTGTTCTTGACCGCGCCAGCGAGCTTTGTCTCGAGCTGGTTGAGCGGCACGTTCCTGGCGCCGATCATGTGGCCGGAGGCGAATTCCTCCGGTTCGCGCACATCGACCACTACGGCGCGCTCGCGGTTGATCAGCTGCACCGCGCCCTGTGCCGTCAGCGATCCCGAGGTGGCCCCACGCAGCAGCGGCCAGGCCAGCATGCCGCCGGAGCTGAGCGCAATCAGGATCAGCATCCAGTTGTCGACGATGAATTTCACGGTGTTCTCTCGAGTGGCAAACCGCGGATTTTAGAATGTCGGGTTTCGGCAAGCGTTCCCAAAGGCCTCCCTCATGCACAAACTGGTACTGATCCGCCACGGCGAATCAACCTGGAATCTCGAAAACCGCTTCACCGGCTGGACCGATGTCGACCTCACTCAACTCGGGATCGAGCAGGCCAAGCAGGCAGGCCGCCTCCTCAAGACCGAGGGATACGAGTTCGACGTGGCCTACACCAGCGTGCTCAAGCGCGCCACCCGCACGCTGTGGCACACGCTCGACGAGCTGGACCGCACCTGGCTGCCTGTCGTGCACTCCTGGCGCCTCAACGAACGCCACTACGGGGCGCTTCAGGGCCTCAACAAGGCCGAGACGGCCAAGAAGTACGGCGACGAGCAGGTCCTGATCTGGCGCCGCAGCTACAGCGTGCCGCCACCGGCGCTCGAGCCCGGCGATCCGCGCAGCGAGCGCGGCGATCCACGCTACGCCAAACTGGCGTCCGAACAGGTGCCCCTGACCGAATGCCTCAAGGACACGGTGGCACGCGTCCTGCCCTTCTGGAACGAATCGATGGCTCCGGCGATTCGCGCCGGCCGGCGCCTGGTGGTGGCAGCGCACGGCAATTCGATCCGCGCGCTGGTCAAATACCTTGACGGCATCTCCGACGACGACATCGTCGGCCTCAATATTCCGAATGGCATCCCGCTGGTGTACGAGCTCGACGACGAGCTCAAGCCGCTGCGGCACTATTACCTCGGCGATGCGGCAGCCGCCGAAAAGGCGGCGGCTGCGGTCGCTGCGCAAGGCAAAGCCTGAGCCTGAAAATCTGCCGCGGCGCCCTCGGGTACGCGGAACCCCGGCAGACAACTTGCTTCCAAGCTGTGTATATTGGATTGACAGGCGACAAGGACATTTAAATGGGGCAGAAACTCAAGATCACCGGCTGGGTCGCAGCCGGCGCCGTTGCAGGCGCGCTGACCACGGTCTCGTTGCAAACAGTTGCACGAGGCTCACTGGCCCCTCTCCCACTCGAAGAACTGCAGCAGCTCGCTGCCGTGTTCGGCATGGTGAAGAGCGACTACGTCGAGCAGGTCGACGAGAAGAAGCTCATCTCGGACGCGATCTCCGGCATGGTCGCCGGGCTCGATCCGCATTCGCAGTACTTCGACAAGAAGTCCTTCAAGGAATTTCGAGAAGGCACCACCGGCCGCTTCGTCGGCGTGGGCATCGAGATCTCGCAGGAGGACGGGCTGATCAAGGTGGTGTCGCCGATCGAGGGCTCGCCCGCCTTCCGCGCCGGCCTCAAGCCGAACGACATGATCACCCGCATCGACGACACGGCGGTGCGTGGGCTTTCGCTCAACGAGGCAGTCAAGCGCATGCGCGGCGAGGCCAGCACCAAGGTGCTCCTGACGATCTTCCGCAAGGATGAGAACCGCACTTTCCCGGTGACCATCACGCGCGAGGAGATCCGTACGCAGTCGGTGCGCGGCAAGGTAATGGAGCCGGGCTACGGCTGGATCCGCCTGTCGCAGTTCCAGGAGCGCACGGTTGACGACTTCGTGAAGAAGGTCGAGGAAATCTACAAGCAGGAGCCCAACCTCAAGGGCCTGGTGCTCGACCTGCGCAACGATCCGGGCGGCCTGCTCGACGCAGCGGTGGCCATCTCGGCTGCGTTCCTGCCTGAGAACGTCACGGTGGTGTCCACCGACGGCCAGTTGCCCGAGAGCAAGTCGGTCTACAAGGCAGCGCCCGAGTATTACCAGCGCCGCGCGGGCAGCGACCCGCTGCGCAACCTTCCACCGGCACTCAAGACGGTGCCTCTGGTGGTGCTGGTGAACGAAGGCTCGGCTTCCGCCAGTGAGATCGTGGCAGGTGCGCTGCAGGACCACAAGCGCGCCACCGTCATGGGCAGCCAGACCTTCGGCAAGGGCTCGGTGCAGACGGTGCGCCCGCTCGGCCCGGACACCGGCCTCAAGATCACGACAGCACGCTACTACACGCCCAGCGGCACCTCGATCCAGGCCAAGGGCATCGTGCCCAACGTGCTGGTCGACGAGAGCGCCGAGGGCAGTCCCTTCGCGGCGCTGCGCATGCGCGAAGCCGACCTCGAGAAGCACCTGGCGAGCGGCCAGGGTCCCGAGGCCAAAGACCCCGAGCGGGAAAAGGCGCGTGACGAGGCGCGCAAGCGCCTCGAGGAAGAAGCCAAGAAGCCGCCGCAGGACCGCAAGGTGCCGGAGTTCGGCAACGAGAAGGACTTCCCGCTGGTACAGGCGCTGAACCGGCTCAAAGGCGAGCCGGTGCTCGTCAGCAAGACGCAGGTGATCGTCGAGAACAAGGAAGAGAAGAAGGAAAACTGATCCGGCACGCCAGCTCCCGTCGGGGGAGCGCCGGTATCGGCCCGCGCGGCGCATGGAAGACCAGGACCTGCTGCGCTATTCGCGCCACATCCTCCTCGAGGAATTCGGGATCGACGGCCAGGGGCGCGTCAGCGCCGGACATGCGCTGGTCATTGGCGCTGGCGGTCTTGGCTCGCCGGTGGCGCTCTACCTCGCTGCGGCCGGCGTCGGCCACATCACGCTGGTCGATGACGACGAGGTCGACCTCACCAACCTCCAGCGGCAGATCGCGCACAGCACCGCCCGTGTCGGCCAGGCCAAGGTCGAGTCGGCAGCCACGGCGATGCGGGACATCAATCCGGAGATCCGCATCGAGACCCACGTGCTGCGCGCCGGCGAGGCCCTGCTGCATCGGCTGGTGGCCGCGGCCGACGTGGTGATCGACTGCAGCGACAACTTCGCCACGCGGCATGCCGTGAACCGCGCCTGCGTGACGCACGCCAAGCCGCTGGTCGCCGGCGCGGCGATCCGTTTCGATGGCCAGTTGAGCGTGTACGACACGCGCGAGGCCGATTCGCCCTGCTACGCCTGCCTGTTCCCTCCTGACGCACATTTCGAGGAAACGCGCTGCGCGGTGCTCGGCGTGTTCGCGCCGGTCGTCGGCACCATCGGCACCCTGGAGGCGCACGAGGCCCTGAAGCTGCTCGCCGGCATCGGCCCCTCGCTGGCGGGCACCCTCCTGATGTTCGACGGGCGCCGCACGGCCTTCGACACATTGCGAGTGGCGCGCGATCCAGGCTGCAGCGTCTGTAGCCACCGCCCGGCAGCGGCGAGCTGATCGCCATCGGCGCGATCGCCTCGACCGCTACTGCTTCCTGGCCTTGGCCGCGCCAGCCGCTGGCTCGCCGGCACTCGGCTGCTTGGCCTGGGCAAGTACCGCCTGGCAGTCGGCGTCCGATCCTGGCCCGGTCTCGACCGTCGCGGCGAGCGCGAGCAAGGGGTTGAGCGCTCCGAGCACGAGAGCCGCAGCGCCCCGTGCCGCCAGCGACCCGGCTTCCAGGCCCGCACTCGGCGACGCAAAAGTGCCGCCGATGACCAGCGGCGTGCGCAGGGACAGGATGCTCCTGTCCTTGGGCTGGGGCCGCACCACGAAGTCCAGCGTCTCCTTCGACAGGTTGGCCTGGCCACTCGCGCTGAACAGGGTGTCCTCCGTATCCAGAACGACGCTGCGGCTCACCATCGCCCCCTTGTCGACGTCGAAGGCCATCGCAGCGCAGCGCAGCACCACGTTCTCGTCGCCGCGCAGGAGAAACTTGATGATCTCGCCACCATCGAGCCCCATGAACTCCAGAAGGAGATTGCTGAACTCCCCGCGGCCGGTGAGCGCGGCGACATCGCCGGAAGCATGCCCCAGCCAGCTCGCCACCGAGTTGCCGCGCCCGGAGAGATTGATCCGCCCATCGAGCTTGCCGAAGCTGCTGCGCATGGTTTCGATCTTGGGGACCAGCCGGCTGAGTTGCATGCCGCGCACTTCAAGCCTGGCCCTGATGTCGGCCGGGTTCTGTGCGCCGTCGATGCGCACGGCGCCGGTGATCGACCCGCCGGCCACGCCCAGGTTGAGCGGATCGAGCGTCAGCACGCCGTCCCGCAGCTTCACTTGCACGCCGCCCTTGTCCAGCGGGAGCTCACGGACGTTCCTGATGCGGTCGGCCGTGTATTTCACGTCGGCATTCATCGCGCGAAGCCGCTCGAAGTCGAGCGTGGCAGCGGGCAGCACCTTGCGGCCGGGGTCGCGCCGCGCACGCTTGACCTCGGCGATGTTGGGCGGCGGCGTCAGACCTTCGATGGCCTTGGCGGAGCGCTCCGTGGGCGGCAGGCCGATCAGCGGACCGAGGTCGTCCATGTCCATCACCCGCGAGCGAAGAGCACCGGACAGGAAAGGCACCTTCTGCGATTGGTCGAATTTCATGTCGCCGCCGATATCCGACAGGCCCAGCTTGCCCTCGAGACCCACCGCCTCCCACAGCTTGACCCGCTTGCGCAACTCGCCGCTCAACGCATACGGCGAGGTCTGGGGCAATGCGATTCCGAGCAATCCGTACAAGTCGCCAAGGTTCTGGCCCTTGAGATCGAAACGGGCATCCACGCCGTCCAGGCTTGCCAGCTCGGCCACCGTGCCCTTGGCCTTCAGGTGCGTGTGGCCAGCTGCCGCATCGATCTCCAGCGGAAACGGGGGCTGACCGGCCGCGTTGAGCTGCAGTACGTTGCCGGTTCGCCCCTGCGCCGTGAGCGGCTGGCGCTGGTACCGGCCCTCGATGCGAAAGTCGAGCGGCAGCTCCCCACGGCTGCTGTCGTAGCTGAAGTCCGCATGCAGGTCGACGCCAAGGTGCGCCGCGAGGAAGTCGAGCGTACCCCGGTCGACCTCCAGCAGGCCGATGACAGGCACTGTGCCTTCGTCCGCAGTGTTCTTGCCCAAGGCCCAAGTGCGCCGGCCGTCCTCTTCCATCTGCAGGCCCAGCGCGGGCGAGGCCAGAAAGATGTGCGGAATCACGACTCGCCGCGCGAGGAGCGGCCACAACCGAATGTCAAAAGTCGCGCGCTCGGCTCGGACCAGGTAGGGCTCACGCGCCCACGGAGGGTTGGCAAACTCGATGCCATCGAGTTTCACGGTGGCAGCGCGCCACCCCAGATCGACATCCAGGCGACGGGTAATCTCGAATTTGCGCCCCGTCTGTTCGCTGACATAGCGATTGATCGGCCCGCGCAGCGCGTCCCATGGAAACAGCGTGAGCACCAACAGGAGCACCGCAAACAGCCCCAGCACAATCGCGCCGACTCTCACCCAGATCGGCAATGACGGCTTGCGGGTGGGCGGTGTGCTCACGGCACGGTCGTCTTTCGCTCTGGCGCCGAGTTGATGGAGGCGGGCAAGGCGAGGCCAGGCAACGCAGTGATTCCCACGAATGCGGCGGCGGTGGCGGCCTCGACGACCTTCAACTCGGCGCTCGCGGGTTCCCCGAGCGCCACCACTGCAGCGGCGGCCAAAGTCAACAGGCTGACCACCCCGTAGTTCCAGATCATCTTCATCTTGGCCACCTGTCAGGAACTCGAGGCTGCGGCAGGAGCGCTGCAGCTCGATTGCGACCAAGCGTAATAGGCGCGGCTTCGCGCGAGGGTCGGCGCTCGACAGCAGCGGCTGTGCGGCACCGCCTACGGGCACTCAGACCACAGAACTCGTAAGAACAGACCTACAGCCGGATGCGCTCGCAGGCGGCATGATCCTGTTCGGTCATTCGTAGCAACACTTACAAACTGGCGTTCGTCGCAATCATCCGCTAAGGTCGCGAAGTTTCATTCCAGGCAGACGCGCGGTTCTCCATGGACCTCAGATTGAAAACCTACATCGTCGAAGACAACGTCACGATCCGCGAGAACCTCGTCGGCACTCTGGAAGAACTCACGTGCATTTCGGCCGTCGGTTTCGCCGAAACCGAGGCGGAGGCTGTCCGCTGGTTGGCGGAGAACGGCGAACAGTGGGAACTGGCCATCGTCGACCTGTTTCTCAAGCAAGGCAGTGGCCTGGGCGTGTTGCAGGCGGTCAGCAAGCGGCGGCCCCATCAGAAGATCGTGGTTCTCAGCAATTACGCCACACCCGACATCCGCAAGCGCTGCGCCCAGTTCGGCGTGGATGCGGTTTTTGACAAGTCGAACGAGATCGATGCGCTGATCGACTTCTGCATCGAGCAGGCCTCGACGCTGCGGCAGACCTCGGGTTCGAGCTGAAGCCGCGCAACCCGGTCAAGCTCGTGGCCCCGCCGATGCGGCGCCCCCGCCCCTGCGAGGGCACCTTCCCCGTCTCAATCGATCAGCTTGTTCTTCAGCGCGTAATACGTGAGATCGCTGTTGGAGGAGAGGTTCATCTTCTCCATGAGCCGCGTGCGGTAGGTGCTGACCGTCTTGACCGAGAGCGACAGGGTCTTGGCAATATCCCCCGCCGTCTCGCCCTTGGCAAGCTTCAGGAAGACCTGGAACTCGCGTTCGGACAGCTGCTCGTGCGGGGCCGCGTCGTCCTTGCGGTCGAGCTGCCGAGCGAGCAACTCGGCCACGGCTTGCGTGATGTAGCGGCGGCCCAGCGAGATGGTGCGAATGGCATCCACGATCTCTTTCGGATCGCATTCCTTGTTGAGGTAGCCGCTCGCGCCCTGCCGGATCAGGTTCATCGCGTAGTGCTCCTCGGGGTATCCGCTGAGGATGAGGATGCCGACGTCCGGTGCCTTGGCGCGGATCATCGCCAGCGCATCGATGCCGCTTTGGCCGGGCATCGACAGGTCCATCACCAGCACGTCCAGCTCCGTGGTGCGCACGAGCTCGATCGCCTCGCGCCCGCTCGCGGCCTCCCCGACCACGCGCAGATCGACGTGCTCCGAGAAGAACTGGCGCAGGCCGGAGCGCACGATGGCATGGTCATCCACAATTCCGATTTTGATCATCTGGTACCTTCTTTGTCGTGTCGCGGCCTTTTGCGTCGCAGCAAACTGCCCCCTGGTCGCCGATTATTCCTGAATTTGAACTGCTCGCGTCCTTCGGAGACCCCATGCGCTGGTTAGCTTTCCCCAAGATGGCCGCCGGCCTCACGCTCGCGATGCTCGCGGCGCTTGCGCTCGTGGGCATCAACGAGGCCGGCTACAGGCAATCCACCCAGGCACTGACCGAGGTCAGCGAGGCGCAGCGCATACGGCTCGCACTCAATCTTCTGCTGCAGAGCATTGTCGATGCTGAAACGGGTCAGCGAGGTTATTTGTTGACGGGAGAGGCGCGCTATCGCGAGCCTTACGACAGCGCTGTGAAAAAGGTCGATGGCCAGTTGGCCGCGCTTCAGTCGCTCTACGCACATCGCCCGGCCGAGGCCGCGCGGCTGACCGAGCTCGCCAAACATGTTTCGCGCAAGCTTGCCGAGATCGACATGAGCGTGCGATTGCGGCAAGAAGGCAACGACGATGCCTGGAAGTTCGTGATCACCACGGATGTCGGCCGCGAGGAAATGGAAGCCATCCGGCAGCAGGCCAGCGAGCTGATCGCTCTCAGCAACGAAGCCCTGATGCGGGGGCAGGCACAGATCACGATGTCGCTGCGCTTCGGCCGCATCGGCATCGGGCTGGTGGCGCTCGCGGGATTGGCCGCCTTCTATCTCTACCTGCGCCAGACGCATGCGCTGCGGTCGGCCGGCGAACGCCAGCAGGAAGCCTTGCAGCGCGAGCGCAACGCCCTTGAGGACGAGGTGCGGGAGCGGACCGCGACCCTGGCCGAGCTCGCCACCCACTTGCAGGAGGTGCGGGAGACCGAGCGCGGCTTCCTGGCCCGCGAGCTGCACGACGAGCTGGGCTCTCTGCTGACCGCTGCCAAGCTCGATGTCGCACGGCTGAAGTCCCGCCTCCTCGATTCGCCGGAAGCGATACAACGATTGCAGCACATGAACGAACTGCTCAACAGCGGTATCGCCCTCAAGCGCCGCATCATCGAGGACCTGAGACCTTCCTCTCTGGCCAACCTCGGCCTCATCGCTTCGCTCGAGATCCTCGGGCGCGAGTTCGCGGAGCACTCGGGGGTCGAGATCGAGATGGTGCTCGAGCCGGTGACTCTCGACGAAGCCAACCAGCTTACGGTCTATCGGATGGTGCAGGAGAGCCTGACCAACATCGGCAAGTATGCGCAGGCGACCGAAGCCAGCATCGTGATGAAGAACTACGGCAACCACGTGGTTGTGGAGGTGAGCGACAACGGCAAGGGCTTCGATCTCCAGGCCCTGCGCGTGTCCTCCCACGGCCTTGCAGGCATGCAGCATCGCGTCGAAACGGCCAAGGGCAAGCTGACCATCTCGTCGACGCCAGGCCAAGGGACGCGCCTGAGTGCCAGCTTGCCTACCGCCCCCCCGGCGGCCACGCCTTCCCTGGCCCGGCAGCTCGCCTGAGCGCAGCCCCCCCATGCGCGGCCACCGCGATTCGGCCCTCTCCTACGCCCCCAGGCCTCGGCTGCTGACAGGGTCTTGAAGAGCCGTCCTTTACTGTTGAGTCCATGCTCTCGACAAAGCCCTCGCCAAGGCGAAGAGGCCGTGATCACACAACGAGACATGCCCAAAATAAAGGAGTCCAGCATGTTGTACTACGCAGTCGTGTTCCTGGTCATCGCGCTGATCGCCGCGGTGTTCGGCTTCGGCGGCATCGCGGCCAGCGCGGTGGGCATCGCCAAGATCCTCTTCATCATCTTCATCGTGCTGGCGCTCGCCAGTTTCATCGCGGGCTTGATGCGACGATGACTGCATCGTTACGATGAGCAGGCTCTCGCAACTTTTCTCCCATAAGGACTTTTCTCATGAGCACGATCAAGACCCCGTCGCAAATGGCTGAAGAGGCACGTCAAACTGCCAACGACGCGATCGACAACACCCGCGCCTATGCCCAGAACGCGGTGAACGCCGCCGGCGAGAAGGTGCGCGACCTGCGCCGCGAGGCCGAACCCACCGTCGAGCAACTCGCTGCGCGCGTGCAGCAAGCCGTGCAGCGCGGCCTGGACGCGGCTTCGACGACCAGCGCCCGCGCCCAGCGCCGCCTGGAACAGGCGGCGGACGTGACGGGCCGGTACATTGCGGACCAACCAGTCCGATCGGTGCTCGTCGCCGCCGCCGCAGGCGCCGTCATCACTGCGCTTATCGTGCTCGCCAGCCGCCGCAGCCGGGACGACTATTGAACTGAAGCCGCCTCGCCCGCGCCGCCTGCCGCACCATGTTGCATCCCATTTTCTCCACGGTGCTCAGGCATCCAGAGCTCTTCGTCGAACATGCCTCGAACTACGCAGCGCTGCTCAGGCTCGAGGCGGCAGAGGCCACCAAGGGCCTGATAGGGCGTCTTGTCGCCGGTGTCCTTGCCGCAGTCGCGGGCATGCTGGCCCTTGGCCTCACCGGGACGGCCATCATGCTCGGCGTCGTCCAGGGAGGGTTTCATTGGGTATTGGTCGCGGTCCCCGGCGTCTCAGCGGCCATTGCGCTGATCGCGGGGTATGTCGCTGCGCGTCCCATCGAATTCCACGGATTCAACGACTTGCGGGCTCAGGTAGATGCGGATATCCATGCCCTCCATGCTGCGGGAGACGCCAGTGCCGACTGAGCGCGAGAGCCTGACGCCGCAGGAGCGGCTCGCCATTTCACGCCGTGCGCTCGTCGCGCAGCTGCAGGGCCGCGGACATCGCGCGTACAACGGCCGGGAGCCGGTCGGTGAACCGGTTGCACAAGGCACAGCGCGCGAAACCTTCATCGACCGCGTAGCCTGGGCCTCGATGGCGCGCAACGTGGTGCAGCGATGGTGGCGCCGCCATCCGGCCAACGCGGCTGGACAGCTCGCCCGTCCCTTGATCGAGCGTTATGCGCGCGAACAGCCGGTCAAGCTCATTGCCGCCGCGGCGGGGACGGGGGCGCTGATCGTGCTGATCAGACCGTGGCGCCTGCTGTCCATCACTGCAGTGATCGCCGCGGTGCTCAAGACATCCGACGTGGCCGACCTCGTGACCACGCTGATGCACAAGAACCCGGACACTCCCGCACGAAAGGAATTCCCATGACGAACATACCGGCCAAGATGCCCCAGCGCCTGGTACTGGACCAAGCGAAGATCGACGCGGCTTCCCAAAGCCTCGATGAGGGTGCAGTGACGCCGGGCTACGGGCCCTGGCGAGACGACATCGTGCGCCTGCTCAACGACGCGCTGGCGACCGAGCTCGTCTGCGTGCTGCGCTACAAGCGTCACTACTTCACCGCGAGCGGTCAGGCCTCGCCGCCGATTGCCGACGAGTTCCTGGTGCACGCCAACGAAGAGTCGGCCCATGCGGACAAGATCGCGGAACGGATCGTGCAGCTGGGCGGGGAGCCCGACTTCAACCCGCAGACGCTGCGCGAGCGCAGCCACGCCCAATACGATGAATCAAAGGACCTGCAGGCCATGGTGCGCGCCAACCTTGTGGCCGAGCGCATTGCCATCGAGACCTACCGGCAGATGATCTCGCTGGTCGGCGACAAGGACCCCACTACCCGGCGCATGCTTGAGGAGATCCTGACGGATGAAGAAGAGCATGCCGACGAGCTCAAGGACTGGCTCGAATGAGATCGCGTGCGGAGCGCACGCCAGCAAAAAGGCCCGGCGAGAGCTGGGCTTTTTTGTTGAACTGAGCAGCGCTCCATCCTCGAGAGACGTGGAGCTTCAGGCGGTGAGAATCCAGCCTTCGAGCGGGTCCATGGCCGCCGGCAATCCGTAGCCGGGGCCGACGCTCGTAGAGCGGGCGACTCCCCAGGCGGCCTGTACAAGGCACAGCGCTGCATCAAGGCAATCTCCACGCGCGTCGGCCAGCAGCTGGTTGCGTTCGGGCCCCGCCACGATGAGCCTAAGTCGAAGGCGTGTGGCACCGCGTTCGAGGGCGGCAAGCAGCTCCGTACGCGCTTCGCTCCGGGGAGCAGTCTGGGAGGCCGAATCGTCGCTCTTGTAGCTGCGCCGCCCGATCAGCTCTCGCGCCAGGAGGCCCGGGTAGCCCTCCAGCGCGATGCGCCCGGCGGCGCTTGCCGGCACGTGCAGGCCTGGCAGAGCCGCCCGGGCCTCCAGCAGCCGCGGCACGCCGGCATGCAGCATGAAAGCCACCGGCGGGTTGACCCACTTCATGGAGGGGCTGGAGCCGGCTGGTGCATCGGTTGCGCGGTGCGCGAACTTGCCCCCGGGGGGCCGCGCCGCGCAGAAGGCCGCGAAAGTCTCGCGGATCAGGGCGCGGTCGAGACCGGCATAGTGCTCGATAAGTGCGCGCCACTCCATCGGCCATCCCAGATGCGCCACCAATTCGCGCGGCAGACCGAAGGGAAAGTCGAAAGCGCCGACCCAGGCAGGCTCGCTGGCCAGCCAAGCGCGCCACGATCCCAGTGAGTCGAAACGCTCGAGCCTTTGCAAGCTGACGCCACCTGGAATGGCGCAACCGACCGCGAGCACGATGGGCTTGCGCGCATTCGGCGCACTGGAGAAATCGCAGCCCAGCAGCAGTGCGGACACCGCGCGGCGACGCGCTCAGTGACGCCCGACGATGGCGGCGGTCGCCATCAGCTCTTCGAGCAGTGCAAGCGAAACCTTGCCGGACACCGAATACGGGTCCAGTTCCGGCTTTTCCGAGTACTTGAGCAGCGTGGAGACGTTGAGTTTGGACAGGTTGACCTGTCCCATGGTCCAGCCGCCGAAGCGGCGCTCCGAGATCTCCTCGTAGTGCAGCAACACGACGTCCTTGTGGCGGGGATCCCGCTGGATATGGCCGTAGAGCTCGCTGATTGCCGTGCGGCCACCCTCGATGGCCTGCAGGAACACGCCGCCCCCGTAGCAAAGGATGCCCGTGATGCCGCAGGCTGTGTTGTGTGCGCGCGATTGCGCGAGGATCGCCTCCACCGCATCGGGGCTGGTGTCGACGGCACGGCTGACATAAAGCAGGCGTACAAGCATGGCGTTTAGCTCCGGCGGGGAATCAGCGCAAGAAATTCTCGACGCAAATTGGGATCCTTGAGGAAGACGCCGCGCATCACGGAGTTGATCATCTTGCTGTCCATCTCCTTGACGCCGCGCCACTGCATGCAGAAGTGCTCGGCCTCCATCACCAGGGCCAGCCCGTCGGGCTGCGTGCGCTCCTGGATCAGGTCGGCCAGCTGGACCACGGCTTCCTCCTGGATCTGGGGACGGCTCATGACCCACTCCGCCAGCCGTGCGTACTTCGACAGGCCGATGACGTTGGTCTTCTCGTTGGGCATCACGCCGATCCAGAGCTTGCCGATGATCGGGCAGAAATGATGCGAGCAGGCGCTGCGCACCGTGATCGGACCGACGATCATGAGCTCGTTCAGATGCTCGGCGTTGGGGAATTCGGTGAGCGGAGGCTGGGCCACGTAGCGGCCCCTGAACACCTCGTTCAGGTACATCTTGGCGACACGGCGCGCAGTGTTCTCGGTGTTGTGGTCGTTGTCGAGGTCGATCACCAGCGCCTCGAGCACGTCCTTCATCTTGTGTTCGACCTCGTCGAGCAGCCCCTCGAGCTCGCCGGGCTCGATGAACTCGGCGATGTTGTCGTTGGCATTGAAGCGCTTGCGCGCGGCCAGCAGGCGCTCGCGGATCTTCACGGAAACGGGCGTGCCCTCATCCCCGGCGTCCGGCTCGGGGCGCTCGGCGGTATCGATTGTCCTTAGCATCAGCGCATCCTAACAGTGAATGAATTGCAGCGAATACCCCTGCAGCGCGCAGTGCGCCTGACCTGGAGGCTATCTTTTTGATAGCACGAAATCGGCCACCAGCGGAAGATGATCGGACATTCGCGCCCAAATCGGCCCGCGCGGCACCGTGGTCGCCACCGCCTCGACCTGCCGGCCGTAGATGAAGTCGAGCTGCGTCACGGGCAGGCGCGAGGGATAGGTCAGCGTGCGCGGCCCGCGCAGGTCGCTGGTGTCGCGCAGTCCCATCGCGTTCATCGCGTAGCGCATGCGGGCACCCCAGTCGTTGAAGTCGCCGGCCACCACCAGGGCCTCGCCCGGCGGAATCTCGCGCTCGATGAACTCGCGCAGCAAGGCGATCTGGCGCACCCGGCTGCCGCGGATCAGTCCCAGGTGAACGACGATCGCATGCACGGGCCGGCCCTCGACCTCGATCGCCACGTGCAGCAGGCCGCGCTGCTCGAAGCGGTGGTCGGAAATGTCCTGGTGGGTCTTGCGCAGCACAGGCCATCGCGTCAGCAGCGCGTTGCCATGTTCGCCATGTCGCGTGATGGCATTGGTCTCGTAGATTGCGGTGTAGCCCTCGGGCGCCAGAAAGTCGGCTTGCGGCAGCTCCGGCCAGTGCCTGAAGCGGGCGGCGGCCTGGCGGTTCATCTTGCGCACTTCCTGGAGACAGACGATGTCGGCGTCCAGCTGCTCGATGGCATGGCCCAGGTTGTGGATCTCAAGGCGCCGCGTCGGCCCGATGCCTTGCACCCCTTTGTGGATGTTGTAAGTGGCGACCCGGAGGTTGCTGCCGCTCGAGGTGCTGCTCGGCAAATTCATTGCGCAAATTCTGGCAGCAGCAGGATCGCTTCTGCATTCGAAGGGGAAAAGCAGGCGTCGGCCGCCTCGCGGTAGGGCAGCCAGCGCCAGGCCGTGTGCTCCCGCGGCTCCAGCCGCGGAGTCACCGGCTCGGGCACGCACAGCCCGAACAGGTGCTCGGTATTGTGGGTGACACCTGGGGCATAGCGAGAACGCCAGCGAGGGTAGATTTCGTAAACGTTCTGCAGCCGCCAGTCGCGCAGACTGCAGGCCAGCGCGCTTCCCGCGCGGCAGTCGATGCCGGTCTCCTCGGCGACCTCGCGCGCCGCCGTGAGCGCCAGTGGCTCGTCGACCTCGTCCTTGCTGCCGGTGACCGACTGCCAGAAGTCCTCGGCGTCGGCACGTTGGATCAGCAGCACTTCGAGCGCCGGCGTGTGGATCACGACCAGCACCGATTCAGGAATCTTCCAGGGCCGCTCGCTCATGCTTGCGCCCCTTGGCTCTCATGCGGCGGGCTGGGGGTTGCGCAAGCGGATGTGCAGCTCGCGCAGCTGCTTCTCGTCGACCGGGCTCGGCGCCTGCGTCAGCAGGTCCTGCGCGCGCTGGGTCTTGGGGAATGCGATCACGTCGCGGATGGATTCGGCGCCGGTCATCAGCATCACCAGCCGATCGAGGCCGATGGCGATGCCGCCATGCGGCGGAGCTCCGTACTGCAGCGCGTCCAACAGAAATCCGAACTTGTTTTGCGCGTCTTCCGCGCTGATCTTGAGGGCGCGGAACACCTTGCTCTGCACCTCCTCACGGTGGATACGCACGGAGCCGCCGCCCATTTCGATGCCGTTGAGCACCATGTCGTACGCCTTGGCGATGCACTTCTCGGGCGCGGTGTCCATGAGATCCTCGTGGCCGTCCTTGGGCGAGGTGAACGGGTGGTGCACGGCCGACCAGCGTTGGCCTTCCTCATCGAACTCGAACATCGGGAAGTCGACCACCCACAACGGCGACCAGCGCTCTTCGAACAGGCCGTTCTTGCGGCCGAAGGCGCTGTGACCGATCTTCACGCGAAGCGCGCCGATGGCGTCGTTGACGATCTTCTCCTTGTCCGCGCCGAAGAACAGGATGTCGCCGTTGCGTGCGCCGGTGCGCGCAATGATCTCGGCCAGCGAGGCGTCGCTGAGGTTCTTGACGATCGGGCTCTGCAGGCCCTCGCGCCCTTGCGCCGCGTCGTTGACCTTGATGTAGGCCAAGCCCTTGGCGCCGTAGATCTTGACGAACTCTGTGTAGGCATCGATGTCGCCGCGCGAGAGGCCGCCCTCGGCACCGCCGCTGGGGACGCGCAGCGCGACCACGCGGCCGCCCGTCATTCCGGCCGCCTGCGCGAAGACCTTGAACTCGACATTGCGCATCACGTCGGTGAGCTCGGTGAACTCCAGCTTCACGCGCAGGTCGGGCTTGTCGGAGCCGTACTTGAACATCGCGTCCGCATAGCTCATGACCGGGAAGGGCGGCAGCTCGACTTCCGCCGCGGCGCGGAACACCTTGCGGATCATGCCTTCGAACATCTCGCGGATCTCCTCCTCGGCCATGAAGGAGGTCTCGATGTCGATCTGTGTGAACTCGGGCTGGCGGTCGGCACGCAGGTCCTCGTCGCGGAAGCACTTGACGATCTGGTAGTAGCGGTCGAAGCCGGACACCATCAAGAGCTGCTTGAAGAGCTGGGGCGACTGCGGCAGTGCGAAGAAGCTGCCGTCGTGCACCCGGCTTGGCACCAGGTAGTCGCGCGCGCCCTCCGGCGTCGACTTGCCGAGCATCGGCGTCTCGATGTCGATGAAGCCGTTGGCGTCGAGGAACTTGCGCACCTCCATCGTGACCTTGTAGCGCAGCATCATGTTGCGCTGCATGGCCGGACGGCGCAGGTCCAGCACGCGGTGCGTGAGGCGGGTAGTCTCGGAGAGATTGTCGTCGTCGAGCTGGAACGGGGGCGTCACCGAAGGGTTGATGACCTTCAACTCATGACTGAGCACCTCGATCTTGCCGCTCTTGAGGTTCTCGTTGACCGTGCCCTCGGGGCGCGCGCGAACCAGGCCCGTGACCTGTACGCAGAACTCGTTGCGCAGCCCTTCGGCGGTCGCGAAAGTGGCTGCGCGGTCGGGGTCGCACACCACCTGGACATAACCTTCGCGGTCGCGCAGGTCGATGAATATCACGCCGCCATGATCGCGGCGGCGGTTGACCCAGCCCGACAGGGTGACGGTTTGGCCCAGCAGGGCTTCGGTCACGAGACCGCAATAGTGTGTACGCATGGCCATAAAGGATTCCGGCGCCGTCGAGCGCGTGTTTTATCTGTTCGCGATGGTCGCAGGGCCGTTTGGAACGACGACGCCCATCGACACGATGTACTTGAGCGCGTCGTCCACGCTCATCCTGAGTTCGATGCAGTCGGTGCGCCTGAGCATCACGAAGTAGCCGCCTGTCGGGTTGGGCGTCGTGGGCACGTAGACGCTCAGGTAGTCGCCACCGCCAAGTTCCGAGAGCACTTCGCCGCCAGGGGCGCCGGTCACGAAGGCAATGGTCCAGGAGCCGTCGCGCGGCCACTGCACCAGCACCGCGGTGCGGAAGGCATTGCCATTCTCGGAGAACAGGGTGTCCGACACCTGCTTGACGCTCGAATAGATCGAGCGCACCACCGGGATGCGGCGCACCACCGCGTCGCCCCAGCCCAGCAGGCGCTTGCCGATGAAGTTGCTTGCAGTCGCGCCGACGACCAGCAGGATCGCCAGCGTCAACAGCACGCCCAGCCCGCGCACCTTGTGATCGGTGAGCCACTGCTGCCAGTGCTCGGGCAGCAGCCACAACGTTTGGTCCAGCGTGCCGATGATCCAGTTCAGAACGCCCAACGTGATGACCAGCGGCACGATGACCAGCAGGCCGGACAGCAACCATTTGCGCAGGGCGAGCATGGCGTTGGGCGTGGCGACGTGGCTCTCAGTCGCCCTTGGAGGCGGCTGGCGCAGCTGCGGGCGACGGCGCCGGCGCCGCGGTAGGCGACGCGGCCGGCGCGGGCGCGTCAGCCGCCCCGGTCGAGGCGGGAGCGCCCTCGGCCGGTGCGCTCGTCTCCCTGTCGCCATTGGCCTTCTCGGCCGCCTTCTTGCCGCCGCCATCACGGAAGTCGGTCACGTACCAGCCCGAACCCTTCAGCTGAAAGCCGGCGGCGGTGACCTGCTTGCTGAATGCGCTGGCGCCGCATTGCAGGCACTCCGTCAGCGGTGCATCGGACAATTTCTGCAGCACGTCCTTGGCAAAGCCGCAGGCGCTGCACTTGTAGGCGTAGATAGGCATGGGTAGGAGGGGAGAAAGCGGCCGGCGGCCGCTCGCAAAGCCTTTGATTATAGGTTGGCATGGAGAGTGCAAGAAGGTTGCCCTTCGGCCTCCACGCCCGACTCACGAGGTGTAATTCACACCTTTTTCAAGCGGGATCGATCGCCAGTGGCCGGTGCGGCGTACGCCGGTTGGCCACCCACTGGGGCGCCAGCGAGCCCGTGAACATGCCCGCAAAGGAAGCCAGCACGCCGGCAAGCTGGGCCGGGAACTCCTCGCCCCAAGGCATGGCGAGGAACAGCAGCCAGACTCCGATGCCGAGCACCACCGAGGCCACCGCGCCCTGGGTGGTCGCCCGCTGCCAATACAGGCCGCAGACCAGCGGCACGAAGGCGCCCACCAGCGGCACCTGGTAGGCGCCCGAGACCAGTTCGTAGATGGGCGTGCCCTGCATGCGAATCGCATAGGCGAGCACCGCGGCGCTGAACACCAGCACCGTGATGCGCATGGTCAGCAGGTTCTCGCGGTCGGTGCCAGCCGGGCGGAACTGGCGCCAGATGTTCTCGGTGAACGTGACGCTGGGCGCCAGCAGGGTGGCCGACGCGGTGGACTTGATGGCCGACAGCAGCGCGCCGAAGAAGAACACCTGCATCACGAACGGCATCTTCTCCAGCACCAGAGTGGGCAGCACCTTCTGCGGATCGTCCTTGAGCAGCGTGGCGGTCTGCTCCGGCATGATGAGCAGCGCGCTGGCCACCAGGAACATGGGCACGAAGGCGAACAGGATGTAGGCGACGCCGCCGATCACAGGCCCGCGGGTCGAGGCCTTGACGCTGTTGGCCGACATGACGCGCTGGAACACGTCCTGCTGCGGGATCGAGCCCAGCATCATGGTGATGGCTGCGGCGAAGAAGAAGATGATGTCTTTCCAGCTCGGCTCGGGCCAGAAGCGGAACAGGTCCTTGCTGGCCGCCAAGGCCACCACCTTCTCGGCGCCGCCAGCCATGTCGCCTGCAAACATCGCAATGACCGCCAAGCCGAGCACCAGGATGATCATCTGGATGAAGTCGGTCACCGCCACGGACCACATGCCCCCGAACAGCGTGTAGGCGAGGATCGAGATCACGCCGATGACCATGCCCGCCGGGATGCTGACGACGCCGCCCGACAGCAGGTTGAACACCAGCCCCAGCGCCGTGACCTGCGCCGAGACCCAGCCCAGGTAGCTCAGCATGATGATCAGCGAACAGGCGACCTCGATGGTGCGGCCGAAGCGCTCGCGGTAGTAATCGCTGATGGTGAGCAGCGTCATGCGGTAGAGCTTGCCGGCAAAGAACAGGCCGACCAGGATCAGGCACGTGCCGGCGCCGAAGGGGTCCTCGATCACGCCGTGCAGCCCGCCCTCGATGAACTTGGCGGGAATACCAAGAACGGTCTCGGAACCGAACCAGGTGGCGAAGGTCGTGGTCACGATCATGTAAAGCGGCAGGTGCCGCCCGGCGATCGCGAAGTCGGTGGTGTTCTTCACGCGCCTGGCGGCGTACAGGCCAATGGCGATCGTGACGAGCAGGTAGACGATGACCAGGGTCAGCAGCACGGCGGAATCCTCCTATTCAGAACAGACGCACGCGCACCAGCACCTGCATCGCGAGCAACCCCAATACAAAACCTATGCCACCGTAGATGATGGCCTGCAGGAGCCGATTGGTCCGCTTTTGAGCGGCCAGCAGCTCCAGCAGTTCGCGTCGGTGGTCAGCAGGCCGATTTTCGAGGAAGTCGTGCATGAGCCGAGGCAGTTGCGGCAGCAGCTTGGCGTAGCGCGGCGCTTCGGCGCGCAGTTGCTCCAGCAGCTTGCGCGGGCCGATCTGGTCGCTCATCCATTTCTCCAGGAAAGGCCTGGCGGTATGCCACAGGTCCAGCTCCGGGTCGAGCTGCCGGCCCAGGCCCTCGATGTTGAGCAAGGTCTTCTGCAGCAATACCAGCTGCGGCTGGATCTCGACGTGAAAGCGGCGCGAGGTCTGGAACAGGCGCATCAGCACCATGCCTAGCGAGATTTCCTTGAGCGGGCGATCGAAATAGGGCTCGCACACGGTGCGGATCGCGGCCTCCAGTTCGTCGATGCGCGTGCCCCCGGGTACCCAACCGCTCTCGAGGTGCAGCTCCGCCACGCGCTTGTAGTCGCGCCGGAAGAAAGCGGCGAAGTTCTGCGCCAGGTACTCCTTGTCGGACTCGGTCAGCGTGCCGACGATGCCGAAGTCCAGCGAAATGTAGCGACCGAAGGTGGCCGGCTCCAGGCTGACCTGGATGTTGCCGGGGTGCATGTCGGCATGGAAGAAGCCGTCGCGGAACACCTGCGTGAAGAAGATCGTGACGCCGTCGCGCGCCAGCTTCGGGATGTCGACGCCGGCAGTGCGCAGCCGGTCGAGTTGCGCGATCGGCACGCCCTTCATGCGCTCCATCACGATCACTTCGGGATGGCAGAAGTCCCAGAACATCTCCGGGATCATCACCAGGTCGAGCTGGGTCATGTTGCGCCGCAACTGCGCCGCGTTGGCGGCCTCGCGCACCAGGTCGAGCTCGTCGTGCAGGTACTTGTCGAACTCGGCCACGACTTCGCGCGGCTTGAGGCGCTTGGCGTCGCTGGACAAGTTCCCGACCCACGCGGCCACCATGGCCATCAGCTCGAGATCCTTGTCGATCACGTTGCGCATGCCGGGCCGCAGCACCTTGACGGCGACCTCTCGGATCGCTCCGCCGGGTTCGCGCAGGGTGGCGAAGTGCACCTGCGCGATGGAGGCGCTGGCCACAGGCGTCGGGTCGAAGTCGACGAAGACCTCTCCCACTGGCCGGCGGAAAGCGCGCTCGATCGTGGCGATCGCGATCCTCGAGTCGAAGGGCGGCACGCGGTCCTGCAGCCAGGCCAGTTCATCGGCAATGTCCGCCGGCAGCAGGTCGCGTCGCGTCGACAGCACCTGCCCGAATTTGACGAAGATCGGTCCGAGGCTTTCCAGCGCCTCGCGCAGGCGCTGGCCACGGGGTGCATCGAGCTTGCGGCCGACGGATACGATGCGCGCCAGCACACGCAGCCAGGGCTTCTGGAAGCTGGTGAGGACGAGTTCGTCGAGCCCGTAGCGCAGCGCGACCAGGACGATGAAGACGCCGCGGTAGAAGCGCCTCATTCGGCGCCTGCGGAGCCGGCGGGCTTGCCTCCGCGCTCACCGACGAATTGCCGCAGTCCCTCCACGACGCGCCGCGCGCCGTTGGCGATGGTGTGGGCCGGCACATCGCCGATCAGGCGCGCCAGGTCGTCCTCCACGTCCCAGCGCACATGATCGACCAGCCAGTTGACCTCGGCGGCCAGCTGCACGTCGCCCTCGATGCGCACCGCCGGTTTCTCGCCGCGCGCGGCGGCCCGCGCCAAACCGAACGGCGAGGTCTCGGCCAGCACCAGCATGAGCTCGGGCACCGCGCCCTCGGGTGCCAGGTCGAGCAGGCCGGCCGGCGTGGCGACAACCTTCATGGTCACGAATCGCCATTCGAATTCGACCACCCTGCCCTGCTGGCGCGCCAGGCGCTGCTGCGCCTCGGGCTCCTGCTGCAGCACGTGATTAAGGAAGAGCACCGCGCGATGCTGGACCTCGTGAATCACCCAGCCCGGCGGCTGCAGGCGGCTGCCGACGCGGTTGATGAAATCGTCGAGAAAAGAAAAAGGGGACGATGGTGTGACCATGTCCCCATTATCCCGGTCTTGCGACCGGCTTCGAAGCGTCAGGTGCCTACTGCAGGGCCTGCACGCCGGCCACCAGCCAGCCGCTTGAACCGCTGGTCGGCCGGGTCATGTTCCAGACCTCGCGGAAGGGGCTCGGGCCAGAGGAAAGGTCCTCGCGGATCATGCCGGAGAACTCGACGCTCGCCAGGTAGGCATCGGGCAGTTCTTCGATGCCCAGCAGCTTGGCGTCCAGCATGACCACCTCGGTCTTGTTGGCCTGGCCGCCCGTGTGGTCCTCGCGCTCCCCCAACTGCTGGCGGATCTCGCCGACCATGCTGTCGGTCATCATCGAGCGCAGGGTGTTGATGTCGGCACGGTCCCAGGCGTCCTGCAGCGTCACGAAGTTGCGCTTGGCCGCGGTCAGGAAGCCGTCGGTGTCGAAGCCAACCGGGATGCCCCAGGACTGCGCGCCGCTCAGGGCCGAGCCGATCAGGCTGCCGCCGCTGGCCGCCGCCGCGCCCGCCATCGACGAGCCGCCGCGGTCGGCCGCGTGTTCGGGTTGTGCCGGGCTGGCGTCGAAGGCCGCCGAGTTGCGCTCCCAGGGACGGGCCGACGCGTCGTTGCCGACGTTGTTCGGGCTGTACTGCACGGGCGAAGCGGGATTTGCAGGACTGCCCGCACCCTGGAAGGCGAAGCCGCCGCCGCGCTGGGCGCCGTTGGCGCGCGAACGTGCCGCGAAGATGCGCCACACCACCACGGCTGCCAGCACCAGAAGCGCGATCAACAAGATGTTGCCGAAGGCTGCGCCCAGGCCGAGCGAATGAGCGAGCCATGCCAGTCCCAGGCCTGCGGCCAGGCCGCCGAGCATCGCGCCCCACGGGCGTTTGGGCGCCGTAGCGGGTGCCGCCGTTGCCGGCTTGGCCGCCGCGCTGTTCACGTTGCTCTGCGCAGGTGCACCGGGCGTGGCTGGCGGAGTCGGCGAGGCCTCACGCTGCGTCACGTTGCCCGACTGCTTGCCGAAGGACTTCCCGCCACCCAGGCGGCGTGCATCGGCGTCCATGCTTCCGACGGCCAGGGCACAGACCAACAAAACGGACAACAAACTTTTCATGACGTCTCCTCGAACGGCAAAGAAATCTCTTCTGATCATCAGCACTTGATTCCAACATGCAGGGCGACGACGCCCCCAGTCATGTTGTGATAGTCCACATGTCCGAAACCGCCCTCTTTCATGAGGGTCTTGAGCTCCTCCTGAGAGGGGTGCATCCGGATCGATTCGGCCAGGTAGCGGTAGCTCGCGTCGTCGCCTGCCACCACCTTGCCCAGTCGCGGCAGCACGCTGAAGGAGTACCAGTCGTAGACCTTCGACAAGGGCTTGGCGACCTTGGAGAACTCGAGCACCAGCAGCTTGCCGTGCGGCTTGAGCACCCGGTTCATCTCCTTGAGCGCAAGGTCCTTGTGCGTCATGTTGCGCAGGCCGAAGGCGACGCTCACGAGATCGAAATGATTGTCCGGAAAGGGCAGCTTCTCGGCATCGCAGACCAGCGTGGGCAGCGCGACGCCGGCGTCGAGCAGCCGGTCGCGGCCGGTGCGCAGCATGGCCTCGTTGATGTCGGTGTGGATCACCTCGCCGCTGGCGCCCACCTTCTTCGCGAAGGCCAGGGCGAGATCGCCGGTACCGCCTGCGATGTCCAGCACCTTCGATCCCTCCCCGAGGTTCGCGACCATCACGGTGTAGGCTTTCCAGGCGCGGTGCAGTCCACCCGACATCAGGTCGTTCATCAGGTCATAGCGGTTGGCGACCGAATCGAACACGCCGCGCACGCGCCGTGCCTTGTCGCCTTCCTCGACCGTCTCGAAGCCAAAATGGGTGCTGCTCATTCGTCCGATGTTAGGTCGGAAGCGCATACATCAAGCCGACGCCCCTGCAAGGACGCCGGGCATTCGTTGCTTTTTGCGGCGAGGCGCTCGGCTTCTCAGTGGCTGCCGCAGGCGTGGCCGCCCTTCTCGGCCATCGGTGCATCGCGATCGACGCCGGCTGCAGCGAGGCGCCGCTCGTATTCGGCCCACAGCTCGTCCTGCTTTGCGCCCAACTCGTACAGCAAGTCCCACGAGTAGATGCCAGTATCGTGGCCGTCGGAGAAGCTGGGCTGCACCGCGTAGTTGCCCACCGGCTGCAGGTCCAGCAGGTCGACATTGCGCTTGCCGGTCTGCAGCACTTCCTGTCCGGGCCCGTGGCCCTGCACTTCGGCCGAGGGCGAGTAGATCCGCATCAGCTCGAAGGGAATGCGAAAGCTCGCGCCATCGGAAAAGCCCACTTCCAGGATGCGCGATTGGTTGTGAACGGTGATCGACTGGGGCGTCGGCGCGCCCGTTTGCAAACCTGCCATCAGGAACTCCGGTTCAGTGGATGAGCTGCCAGGCGCCGGGCCATGTCCCGTTCAAGCGCCTCCAGTTTGACCTCGATCGCGGCTTCGCGTTGCGGATCGCGGTCGCGCTGCGCGGCAGCCCAGACGGGCGACGGGAAGCGCGTGTCCCACTCGAAGCGCGCGATCACGTGCCAATGCAGGTGCGGCACCATGTTGCCAAGGGCCGCGAGGTTGATCTTGGCGGGCGCCAGTGCGTCGCGCAGGCATTGCTCCACCGCGACCACCGCGTCCATGCACATCGCCCGATGCTCCGGCGGAAGATCGGACCACTCCGCGACATGGCTTTTCCAGACAACGCGATAGAAGGCGGGAAAGCCCTCCTCGGCCGCGTGCACGACGCGAAGATCAGGCGCTTCGAACACCACGCGGCCGCCGGGCTCCTCGCAAAGCGGGCAATCCGCCACGCGCACCTCCGTCATACCAGCACCCGCTCGATGCCGCCCTGATTGGCAGCGGCCACGTAAGCGGGCATCCAGTCTTTGCCGAGGATCTTGTTGGCCATCTCGACAACGATGTAGTCGGCTTCCAGCAGGCCGTTCTCGAGGTCCTTGCCGTAGCGGCTCAGGCCCTGCAGGCAGCTCGGGCAGCTGGTGAGGATCTTGACGTTGCCCTTGGGCGAGACCATGCCGCTGTTGCGCAGCGAGGCCTCACCCTTGCGCAGTTCCTCTTCCTTGCGGAAGCGAACCTGCGTCGAGATGTCCGGCCGCGTCACGCCGAAGGTTCCCGACTCGCCGCAGCACCGGTCGTTCTTGAGCACCTGGTCGCCGACCAGCGCCTTCACCGTCTTCATCGGATCCTGAAGCTTCATCGGGCTGTGGCAGGGGTCGTGGTAGAGGTAGGCCGAGCCGTCGGCCCCCTCGGTCGAGTTCTCGAGGGTGATGCCCTTTTCGAGCAAATACTCGTGGATGTCGATGATGCGGCAGCCCGGGAAGATCTTCTCGAACTGGTAGCCCTGCAGCTGGTCGTAGCAAGTGCCGCAGCTCACCACCACGGTCTTGATGTCCAGGTAATTCAGCGTGTTGGCCACGCGGTGGAAGAGCACCCGGTTGTCGGTGATCATCTTCTCGGCCCGGTCGTACTGGCCACTGCCGCGCTGCGGGTAGCCGCAGCACAGATAACCCGGTGGCAGCACGGTCTGAACGCCTGCGTGCCACAGCATCGCCTGCGTGGCCAGCCCCACTTGCGAGAACAGCCGCTCCGAGCCGCACCCCGGAAAGTAGAACACCGCCTCGGTCTCGGGCGTGGTCGCCTTGGGGTCCCGGATGATCGGCACGTAGTCGGCATCCTCGATGTCCAGCAGCGCCCGCGCGGTCTTGTTGGGCAGGCCGCCCGGCATCTTCTTGTTGATGAAATGGATCACCTGCTCCTTGATCGGCGCAGGTCCCACCGTGGCCGGCGGAGCCGCCGTCTGCATCCGCGCCAATCCACGCAGCAGGTCGTTGGCGAGGCGCTGGACCTTGAACCCGATGTCCACCATGCCGGTGCGCATGGCCTTGATGGTCTGCGGGTTGGTAGCGTTGAGGAACAGCATCGCCGCTGCGTTGCCGGGCCGGAAGGACTTCTGGCCCATCTTGCGCAGCAGGTTGCGCATGTTCATCGAGACGTCGCCGAAGTCGATGTTCACCGGGCAGGGCGTGAGGCACTTGTGGCAGACCGTGCAATGGTCGGCCACATCCTCGAACTCCTCCCAGTGCTTGATGCTGACGCCGCGCCGGGTCTGCTCCTCGTAGAGGAAGGCCTCGACCAGCAGCGAGGTCGCGAGGATCTTGTTGCGCGGCGAGTAGAGCAGGTTGGCGCGCGGCACGTGGGTGGCGCACACCGGCTTGCATTTGCCGCAGCGCAGGCAGTCCTTCACGCTGTCGGCAATGGCGCCGATGTCGCTCTGCTGCATGATCAGCGACTCGTGGCCCATCAGCCCGAAGCTGGGCGTGTAGGCATTGGTGAGGTCGGCATAGAGGCCCGGCCCGGCGTGCATCGAAGGCCGCAGCAGCTTGCCCTTGTTGAAGCGGCCTTCGGGATCGATGCGTTGCTTGTAGTCCGCAAAGGGGCGCAGCTCGTCGTCGGACAGGAATTCGAGCTTGGTGATGCCGATGCCGTGCTCGCCGGAGATCACGCCGTCGAGGCTGCGCGCCAGCACCATGATGCGTGCCACCGCCGCATGCGCGGTTTGCAGCATCTCGTAGTTGTCGCTGTTGACGGGGATGTTGGTGTGCACGTTGCCGTCGCCGGCATGCATGTGCAGCGCCACCCAGACCCGGCCCTTGAGCACCCGCTGGTGGATCGCGTTGCACTCGGCCAGGATCGGCGCGAACTCCGCGCCGGAGAAGATGGCTGCGAGCGGCGCGCGGATCTGCGTCTTCCAGCTGGCACGCAGCGAGTGGTCTTGCAGCCGCGGAAACAACGCGTCGATCTGGTCCAGCCAACCCTGCCACGACGCACGCACCTCGCGCACCAGCGCCACCGCCTGCGCCACGCGGTCTTCCAGCAGCTCCGCCGACGAGATCTCGTTGGCATCGTCGCTCTTGCCCAGCGGCAGGTTACCGCGCAGAAAGAAGGCCTCCAGCTCGTCGGCGAGCGCCAGCTTGTTCTGCAGCGAGAGCTCGATGTTGATGCGCTCGATGCCATCCGTGTACTCGGCCATCCGCGGCAGCGGAATCACCACGTCCTCGTTGATCTTGAAGGCGTTGGTGTGCCGGCTGATGGCAGCGGTACGCTTGCGGTCCAGCCAGAACTTCTTGCGCGCCTCCGGGCTGATGGCGATGAAGCCCTCGCCGCTGCGCGAGTTGGCGATGCGCACCACCTCCGAGGTGACCCGCGCCACCGCATCGGCATCGTCGCCGGCGATGTCGCCGAACAGCACCATCTTGGGCAGGCCGCCGTGCTTCTTGGATTTGGTGGCGTAGCCAACGGCCTTGAGATACCGATCGTCCAGGTGCTCGAGGCCGGCGAGCAGGACTCCCGAGCGCTTCTGCTCGGCAAACATGAAGTCCTTGATCTCGACGATGCTCGGCACCGCGTCCTTGGCATTGCCGAAGAATTCGAGGCACACCGTGCGGGTGTGCGCAGGCATGCGGTGCACGACCCAGCGGCAGCTGGTGATCAGGCCGTCGCAGCCCTCCTTCTGGATGCCCGGCAGGCCCGAGAGGAACTTGTCGGTCACGTCCTTGCCGAGGCCTTCCTTGCGGAAGGTCTTGCCGGGGATCTCGAGCCGCTCGCTGCGCAGCCTGGTCCGGCCATCGGCCGCGAAGTACTGGAGATCGAAGACGGCGCTCTCGGCGTCGTGGATCTTGCCAAGGTTGTGGCCGATGCGCGTGACCTCGAGCCATTCAGCCTCCGGAGTCACCATGCGCCACGAGGCCAGGTTGTCGAGCGCGGTGCCCCACAGCACGGCCTTCTTGCCGCCCGCGTTCATCGCGACGTTGCCGCCGACGCACGAGGCCTCGGCGGAGGTGGGGTCGACCGCGAACACGAAGCCCGCGCGCTCGGCCGCATCGGCGACACGCTGGGTCACCACGCCCGCCTCGGTCCAGACGGTCGGCACGGGCTGCTCGAGGCCGGGCAGGGAGACCATCTCGACCTCGGTCATCGCCTCCAGCTTCTCGGTGTTGATGACGGCGCTGTTCCAGGCCAGCGGGATCGCGCCGCCGGTGTAGCCGGTGCCGCCGCCCCGCGGGATGATGGTGAGGCCGAGCTCGATGCATCCCTTGACCAGCGCAGCCATCTCGGCCTCGGTGTCGGGCGTCAGGACGACAAAGGGATATTCGACCCGCCAATCGGTCGCGTCAGTGACGTGCGACACGCGCGAGAGACCGTCGAACTTGATGTTGTCGCGCGCGGTGAGCCGGCCCAGGGTGCGCGTGGCCTTGCGGCGCAACGCCGCCACATCGCGAAACAAGGTGTCGAAGGCCTGCACTGCCTGCGCCACCAGCGCGGTCAGCTCGCCCACGAGGCTATCGCGCTGGGCGGCGGCATCGGGGGTGCGCCGCCTCTGCACCTCTGACAGGCGGTGATTCAGCGCATCCACCAATTGGCCACGCCGGCGCGGGTTGTCCAGCAGATCGTCGACGAGATAGGGGTTGCGCTGCACCACCCAGATGTCGCCGAGCACCTCGTACAGCATGCGCGCGGAGCGGCCGGTGCGGCGCTCGGCGCGCAAGCTCTGCAGCAATTCCCAGCCTCGCTCACCCAGCAGGCGGATCACGATCTCGCGATCGGAGAAGCTCGTGTAGTTGTAGGGGATCTCACGCAATCGCGCGGGCTCTGCGGCCTGCGACAACAACGCCGTCAACGCGGTCGGTGCATTCATCGGGGTGGGCCTCGGTCGGGCGCTGCGCGCCCCTGAACCAGGGCCGTGGATTTTAAGTCAGGCCTGACTGTGACGCCGGGCCCGACCTAGAACAACACCCGGCTGCGGATCGTGCCGGGCACCTTCGCCAGTTTCTCGAGCGCCAGGTCGGAGGAGGCGGCGTCGATGTCCGTCACCACATAGCCCACCTTCTCGTTGGTCTGCAGGTACTGCGAGGCAATGTTGATGTTGTTGTCGGCGAACACGCGGTTGACGTCCGAGAGCACGCCGGGCACGTTGTGGTGGATGTGCAGCAGCCGGTGCTTGCCGGGGTGTGCCGGCAGGGCGACCTCGGGAAAGTTGACGGATGAGGTGGAGGTGCCGTTGTCGCTGTACTTGACCAGCTTCTCGGCCACCTCGAGCCCGATGTTCGCCTGCGCCTCCATCGTGGAACCCCCGATGTGCGGCGTGAGGATCGTGTTGTCCAGCCCGCGCAGCGGCGACTGGAACTCGTCCTTGTTGCTGCGCGGCTCCACGGGGAACACGTCGATCGCGGCGCCCAGCAGCCTCTTCTGCTTCAGTGCCTGGGCCAGCGCATCGATGTCGACCACGCTGCCACGCGAGGCATTGATCAGGATCGATCCGGGCCTCATGGCCGCGATCTCCTTGGCGCCGATCATCCATTGGGTGGCGGGCGTCTCGGGCACGTGCAGGCTCACGATGTCGCTCTGCAGCAGCAGCTCGTTCAGCGTGCGCACCTGGCGCGCGTTGCCCAGCGGCAGCTTGGTGACCACGTCGAAGAAGGCCACCTGCATGCCGAGCGCCTCGGCCAATACGGAGAGCTGCGCGCCGATCGAGCCGTAGCCCACGATGCCCAGCGTCTTGCCGCGGATCTCGAACGCGTTCTCGGCCGACTTGAGCCAGCCGCCGCGGTGCGCCACCGCGCTTTTCTCGGGGATGCCGCGCAGGAGGAGGATGGCCTCGGCCAACACCAGTTCGGCTACCGAACGGGTATTGGAATACGGAGCGTTGAAGACGACCACGCCATGCTCGCGCGCGGCATCGAGATTGATCTGATTGGTGCCGATGCAGAAAGCCCCGACCGCGACGAGCTTTTGCGCGGCGGCAAAGACCTCCGCCGTCAGTTGGGTACGCGAGCGGATGCCGATGAAATGCACGTCGGCCACGCGCTGCTTCAGTTCCTCTTCCGGCAACGACCCGGGCAAGGTCTCGATGCTGGTGTAGCCTGCCGCGCGCAGCACTTCGACTGCCGAAGGGTGAATGCCTTCGAGTAGAAGAAACTTGATCTTGCTTTTGTCGAGAGAGGTCTTGCTCATACGCTTGGCGGCAGCCCCGACCGACTTCAGGAGGAGGCAGCAGCACCTGAAAAAGGGAGCGCGATCCTAGCATGGTGCGCCGCAGCAAGCAGCCTTGCGCAACCCTGCGGCCCAGACGTGAAAAGGGTTTCCCCGCCTTCTGGTGCACCGTCGTGCTGCGACAAAATGTGACGCGGCCGTGTCATACGCGCGGCCTAGCATTCGCGCTTTTGTTTCTCTTCCTAGGAGTCTTCATGCGATTCAAGACGTTCGCCGTAGCATCGGCGCTTGCGGCAACGCTCTCGGCGCCAGCCATGGCGCAGACCGAGATCCAGTGGTGGCATTCCATGAGCGGCCCGCTCGGCGAATGGGTCAACGACCTCGCCAAGCAATACAACGCCAGCCAGAAAGACTACAAGATCGTGGCCACCTACAAGGGCCAGTATGACGAGTCGATGACCGCTGCCATTGCCGCCTTCCGCTCGGGCAATGCGCCGGACATCCTCCAGGTGTTCGAAGTGGGCACCGCCACGATGATGGCTTCCAAGGGCGCCATCAAGCCCGTGGGCGAGGTCATGAACATGGGTGGCGCCAAGTTCGACCCGAGCGTGTACGTACCCGCCGTGGCGGGCTACTACACGGCTCCCAGTGGCCAGATGCTGAGCTTTCCCTTCAACAGCTCGACCACCGTCTTCTATTACAACAAGGACGCCTTCAAGGCGGCAGGGCTCGATCCGGAGAAGGCCCCCACCACGTGGCCCGAGGTGATCGCAGCCGCAGACAAGCTCAAGGCCAGCGGCCACAAGTGCCCCTTCACCACCAGTTGGATGAGCTGGACCCAGCTGGAAAGCTTCTCGGCCTGGCACAACACCCTGTATGCGACCCAGAACAACGGCTTCGGGGGTACCGCCGCGCGCCTGGCGTTCAACTCACCGCTGCAGGTCCGCCATTTCGAGAACCTGGCCAAGATGGCGAAGGACGGCACCTTCGTCTACAAGGGTCGCAACAACACGCCCGATGCCGCCTTCCCCTCCGGCGAGTGCGCGATGATGACCGGCTCCTCGGGCCTGTACGCGCGCGTGGCCAAGGACGCCAAGTTCAAGTACGGCATCTCGACCCTGCCCTACTACCCCGACGTGAAGGGCGCGCCGCAGAACACCGTGATCGGCGGCGCCAGCCTGTGGGTGCTGTCCGGCAAGCCGGCCGAGCACTACAAGGGCGTGGCCAGCTTCTTCACCTACCTGTCCGACACCAAGGTGCAGTCCGAAAGCCACAAGCGCACCGGCTACCTGCCGATCACCACCGCGGCCTACAAGCTCACCGATGCCTCGGGCTTCTACAAGGAGAACCCGGGCACCGATGTGGCCGTCACGCAGATGATCCGCAAGACGACCGACAAGTCGCGCGGCATTCGCCTGGGCAACTTCGTGCAGATCCGCACCATCATCGACGAGGAAACCGAGCAGATCTGGAGCGGCAAGATGAGCGCCAAGGAGGCGCTCGACGCCGCCGTCAAGCGCGGCGACGAGCAGCTCGAGCGCTTCCAGAAAGCGAACAAGGGCTGACGCAGGCTCGCGCCTGCGCAGCCCTTTGGGCGTCCACGGCACCCCACCCTGCCCTCCCCGCCAAGCGGGGAGGGTGCCTGCCGAGAAGGTGGGCGCCGCAGTAGACTCGCACGCCCGCCCTTATCGGAAGACCGAGGGCGGGCGTTTCGTTTTTCAGGGGTTTGGAGGGATATGGAGAAACGCGTTCTTTTCAGGTCGGCCTGGTTGCCCTGGCTGCTGATCGCGCCGCAGATGGCGGTGATCCTGGTGTTCTTCTTCTGGCCGGCCAGCCAGGCCGTCTGGCAATCGATGCAAACCGAGGACGCCTTCGGCACCTCCACCGCCTTCGTCGGGCTGGAAAACTTCCAGACCCTGTTCGACGACCCCGCCTACATCGAGTCCTTCAAGGTCACCGCGCTGTTCTCGGTGCTGGTAGCCGGCAGCGGCATCGCGCTGTCGCTGGTGCTGGCAATCTTCGCCGATCGCATCCTGCGTGGCGCCCTGGTCTATAAGACCTTCCTGATCATTCCCTACGCCGTCGCGCCGGCCATTGCGGGCGTGCTGTGGGTGTTCATGTTCTCGCCCAGTATCGGCGTGGTGTCGTACTTCCTGCGCTACATGGGCATGGACTGGAACCACCTGCTCAATTCCAACCAGGCGCTCGCGCTGATCGTGGTAGCCGCCGTGTGGAAGCAGATCTCCTACAACTTCCTGTTCTTCCTGGCAGGCCTGCAGTCCATTCCCAAGGCGCTGATCGAAGCGGCCTCCATCGACGGCGCCGGGCCGCTGCGGCGCTTCGCCACCATCCAGTTCCCGCTGCTGTCGCCCACCACCTTCTTCCTGCTGGTGATCAACATCGTGTATGCCTTCTTCGACACCTTCGCGATCGTGCATGCCACCACCGAAGGAGGGCCGGGGCGCGACACCGCGATCCTGGTCTACAAGGTGTGGCACGACGGCTTCAAGGCGCTCGACCTGGGCGGCTCGGCCGCGCAATCCGTGGTGCTGATGGCGATCGTGGTCGTGCTGACGGTGATCCAGTTTCGCTACGTCGAAAAGAAGGTCCAGTACTGATGGCCCGCACCCTCACCCCGAACCGGATAAAGCACCATGGTTGAACGTCGCCCTGGCCTCACCGTCCTGTCGCACGTGGTGCTGCTACTTGGCATCGCCATCGTGGCCTTTCCCATCTACCTGGCCTTCATCGCGTCCACCCACACGCGCGACGCGATCCTGCGGGTGCCCATGCCGTTGCTGCCGGGCGGCCACATGCTCGAGAACTACAGCGCCGCCCTGCTCGGTGCCGACACCCAGGGCGCGCGCGTGGTGGTGGGCCGCATGATGTGGATCAGCCTGGTCACGGCGCTGGTCATCAGCATCGGCAAGATCGCGATCTCGCTGCTGTCGGCCTTCGCCATCGTGTACTTCCGCTTCCCGTTCAAGAAGATCGTCTTCTGGATGATCTTCGTGACGCTCATGCTGCCGGTGGAAGTGCGCATCCTGCCGACCTACAAGGTCCTGGCAGACCTCAACATGCTCAACACCTACGCGGGGCTGACGGTGCCGCTGATCGCATCGGCCACCGCCACTTTCCTGTTCCGGCAATTCTTCCTGAGCGTGCCCGACGAGCTGGTGGAAGCGGCACGCATGGACGGCGCCGGGCCGATGCGCTTCTTCAAGGACATCCTGGTGCCGCTATCGCAGACTTCCATCGCGGCGCTGTTCGTCATCCAGTTCATCTACGGCTGGAACCAGTACCTGTGGCCGCTCCTCGCCACCACGAGCGAGGACATGTACCCGGTGGTGATCGGCATCAAGCGAATGATCGCCTCGGGCGACGCCGCGGTGGACTGGAACCTGGTGATGGCCACGGCCATCCTGGCGCTGGTGCCGCCGGCGATCGTGGTGGTGCTGATGCAGCGCTGGTTCGTCAAGGGCCTCGTGGATACTGAAAAATAACCGGCAAAGAAGCAACGACGCAATGGCTGCCATCTCTCTTCGCAATGTCATCAAGCGCTACGGCCACGGGGCCAAGGCCAACCAGGTCATCCACGGCGTCTCGGCCGACGTCAAGGACGGCGAATTCGTCGTCATCGTCGGGCCCTCGGGCTGCGGCAAATCCACGCTCCTGCGCATGGTCGCGGGGCTGGAGGAAATCAGCGCCGGCGAGATCGCCATTGGCGACCGGGTGATGAACAACATCGAACCGGCCCAACGCGACATCGCCATGGTGTTCCAGAACTACGCGCTCTACCCGCACATGTCGAATTTCGACAACATGGCCTATGGGCTCAAGATCGCGAAGGTGCCCAAGGCGGAGATCAAGGCTCGCGTCGACAAGGCCGCCAAGATCCTCGAGCTCGGGCATCTGCTCGAGCGCAAGCCGCGCGAGCTTTCCGGCGGCCAGCGCCAGCGGGTGGCCATGGGCCGTGCGATCGTGCGGCAGCCGAAGGTCTTTCTGTTCGACGAGCCGCTGTCCAACCTGGACGCCAAGCTGCGCGCGCAGACCCGGCTGGAGATCCAGAAGCTGCATCGCGAGCTGGGCATCACCTCGCTCTTTGTCACCCACGACCAGGTCGAGGCGATGACGCTGGCGCAGCGCATCATCGTGATGAACGCCGGCGTGATGGACCAGTTCGGTACGCCCGAGGAGGTGTATGCGCGCCCAGCGACCACGTTCGTGGCCGGTTTCATCGGCTCGCCGCCGATGAACCTGCTCAAGCACGCGCCTGGCGTGCGCCCCGGGATGATCCTCGGCATCCGCCCGGAGCATCTCACGCTCGATACGGACGGCTGGTCGGTGCAGGTCGAGTACGTCGAACTGCTGGGCGCCGAGCGGCTGATCTACGGCCGCGTCGGCGACGAGCAGCTGGTAGTGCGCGCCGACGAAGGCCAGCCGGCGCCGGTCGCGGGCGACACGGTGAAGATCGCGGCGCGCCAGGACAAGCTGCACTGGTTCGATGCCGGCTCGGGCAAGCGCGCCGCATGAAAGCCTGGCCCTACCCTTTCTGGATCGCCCACCGCGGTGCCGGCAAGCTGGCGCCGGAAAACACGCTTGCAGCCTTTCGCCTGGGCGCCGAGCACGGCTACCGCATGTTCGAGTGCGATGCCAAGCTCAGCGCCGACGGCATTCCCTTTCTGCTGCACGACAGCACGCTCGAGCGCACCAGCAACGGCCGCGGCATCGCTGGTGAGCAGCCGTGGAGCGCGCTGGCTCAGCTCGATGCGGGCGCCTGGCATTCGCGCCGGTATGCCGGCGAGCCGCTGCCCACGCTCGAAGCGTTGATCCGCTTCTGCCTGGCCAACCGCTACCTCCTCGACATCGAGATCAAGCCTACGCCTGGCGCCGAGCGCCGTACAGGCGAAGCCGTTGCGCGGCTGGTGGCCAGACTCTGGGCGCATGCCGATCTCCCGGCTCCCTTGCTGACCTCCTTCGCCCCTGAATGCCTGGAAGGCGCGCTTGCAGCAGAGCCGGCGCTGCCGCGCGGCCTGCTGCTCGACACCCTGCGGGCGGGCTGGCTCGACACTGCCAGACGCCTCGACTGCGCAGCGATCGTCTGCAACTACGCCGTGTGGAACGCCGCCACGGTGCACCAGGTACATGCGGCCGGGATGCGTGCACTGAGCTACACCGTCAACGACGAGTCGGTGGCCGTCTGGCTGGCAGGCCTGGGAACCGACGGCATCGTCACCGACCGCGTCGACCGCTTCAGCCCCGCACGCTGATCGCGTGGGGCGGCCTGGGCCTCCGCAGTGCCCTTCTATCATCGGGCCATGAGCTGGATGCTTCGTCTCGCAATCCTGTTGCTGGCCGCCGTCCTCGGAAGCGCCGTTCTTGCGCAGGACGCCCAGGCGCCGCCGGAACCCACGGTAGCCGCCTTGCGGACCCAGCTCGACAGCATTCCCTCTTCGGTCGACAGCAATGCCGAGGTTCGCGAGTTGCTGGGCCGGATCAATGCCATTGGCGGCCAGGCAGACAAGTTCGTCGCATCCCGCACGGGTCCGCTCAACGACCTCAACGCACGCCTCGGCGAACTGGGCAACCCGCCGGCCGAGGGCGCGTCCCCCGAGGACCCGGACATCACCCGCCAGCGCGCCGCCCTGCTGAAGGAACGCAATGCGCTCGACGCCGACATCCGCCTGGCGCGCCTGATCACCGTCGACGCGCGGCAGCGCGGCAGCGAGCTGCTCTCGAAGCGCCGCAGGCTGTTCGAGGCCCAGCTCACCGAGCGCGCGCCTTCGCCGCTGGGGCGGCAATTCTGGTTCGACATCAGCGATGCATGGCCCGCCGACCTGGAGCGCCTGGCGAGCCTGCGCGGCGAGCTGCGCGCTGCGATCGACACCGCGATGGACCCGGCACATCGCGTCTCGGTACTGGCCAGCCTTGCAGCTGCGCTGCTGCTCGCACTCCTGGGCAACTGGGCAGCCGAACACGGGCTGGTTCGGCTGGCCGCGCGCGTGCTGCCGTCCGGACGGCTGCGCCGCTCGCTGCTGGTGATCGCGGTCGTGGGCGTCAACGTCCTGCTGATCGCGCTGGCAGCGCAGGTCGTGTTCGCCACGCTCGACCGCCACGGGATCCTCGGGCCGCAGATCCGCAAGCTGGCCCAGGCCGTGGTGCAGTCCACCATCTTCATCGCCTTCGTGGTCGGGCTGGGCCGCGCGCTGCTGTCCAACAAACGGCCCTCGTGGCGGCTGCCGCCCATCCCCAACACGATGGCGCGGCGGCTTGCGCCTTTCCCCTGGCTCACGGCCGTCATTGGGGTGCTGGTCTGGGTGCCGAGCCAGGTCAACGCGATCGTCGACGCCAGCTTCGCGGCCGTGGTTGCTACCCACGTGGTCACCGCGCTGGCGCTGACGGCGCTGATCGGCATGATGCTGCTGCGCCTGCACGAGCCCGCCGAAGCCGCGCTCGTCGAAGGTGCGAAGACGGAGGCGGCAGAGCCGCCGCCCGGCGATCCTGAGCGCCCGCTGTGGATCAGCTTCCTGCTGAGCGCCGTCGCGCTCGCGGTCATCGTGATCTGGGTGCTGGTGGGCGTCGGCTACGTCGCGCTGGCCAGCTTCCTGGCCAACCAGCTGACCTGGACCGGCATCGTCGCCTCGGCTTTCTACCTGCTCTTCAAGTTCGCGGACGACCTGTTCATGGCCACGGTGGCCTCGAAGAGCGAGCTTGGCCAGAAGCTGCAGAAGAGCTTCGGCTTTGCGCCGCGGACGCTGGACCAGGCCGCCGTGGTGCTTTCAGGGCTCGCCCGGGTCGCGCTCTTTTTCTACATGCTGATCGCGCTGGCCACGCCACTCGGGACGGGCCCCGGCGAGGTGTTCCAGCGCAGCGGCCAGTTCGGCACCGGTCTCAAGATCGGCGAGTTCCATCTGGTGCCTGGGGCCATCTTCAGTGCTGTCGCTGTGCTGGCCATTGGCTTCCTTGCCCTGCGCGTCTTCAAGAAGTGGCTGGAGGCCCGCTACTTGCCAGAAACCGCGCTCGAGCCCGGTATGCAGAGCTCGATTACCACGCTGCTCGGCTATGTAGGCGGCGCCGTGGTGATCGCGGTGGGCCTTTCAGCCCTCGGGATCGGCATCGAGCGCATCGCCTGGGTGGCGAGCGCGCTGTCGGTGGGTATCGGCTTCGGCCTGCAGGCGATCGTGCAGAACTTCATCTCGGGGCTGATCTTGCTGGCCGAGCGGCCGGTCAAGGTCGGTGACTGGGTGGTGCTGGGTACTGCCGAGGGCGACGTGCGGCGCATCAACGTGCGTGCCACCGAGATCCAGTTGGCCGACCGCTCCACGCTGATCGTGCCCAACTCCGAATTCATCACCAAGACCGTGCGCAACATGACCCTCACCAACGCCGAGGGCCGCTTGTTGATCAGGCTGCCGATGCCTCTGGCCACCGACGCCAAGCTGGCGCGCGAGCTGATGCTGTCGGCCTGCGCCGATCACGGTGGCGTGCTGGTGGCGCCTGCGCCCTCGGTCACGCTGGAGGGCATCGAGGGCGGCATGCTGATCTTCCAGGCCATCGCTTTCGTGCAGAGCCCGCGATTGGCCGGGGGCGTGCGCAGCGACGTTCTGTTCACCATGCTCGATCGCTTCAAGGAAGCGGGGCTGCCGCTGGTGGCGCCGGCCGTGGCGGCGCCCCAGGCCCCGGCGCCAGCGCCCGCGGCGCCCCCGCCCGTGCCGCCGCTGGCGCAGTGAGCGCGTCCGCCCGCCCTCAGCCGCGCCAGGCGCGCAGCAGCCACCACTGCGTGGTGCCGCAAACCACGACCAGGGCGGCATACGTCGCAATGCGCCCGTCGTGCCCGAAATAGACCAGGCCGGCGACCAGAACTGCCAGCCCGGCTGCGAAGGTGACGACGACCTGCACCCAAAGGCGGACGGCCGCGCTGCGCCCGTGCATGGCCAGGCGGAACAGGAGGGCAAGCACGAGGGCGACGCAGAATGCCGGCGCCATGAAGTTGAGCAAGTGGATCAGCAGGTCGAGCACAGACATGAGGGCAAGGGGGCGTTCAGGGGGTCATCCGTAGAGTGGACACACGCTGCTGGCGGTGGATTTTATAATCCTGGGTTATGTCAGTCTGGGCCCTCGGCTTGAACCACACGACCGCGCCACTCGACCTGCGCGGTCGCTTCGCGTTCGCCATCGACCAGATCGCTCCGACTTTGCAGAGCCTGCGCAGCTCCTTCGGGACCCACCGGCATCCGGACGTGGAAGCGGCCATCATCTCGACCTGCAATCGCACCGAGATCTACTGCGCCGCGGACCACCTCGCCCTCGATCACACGGTCGACTGGCTGGCCCAGAGCGGTGGCGTGGCGCCCGCCCTTCTGCGCTCCCATGCCTACACGCTGCACGACGACAAGGCGGCGCGCCACGCCTTCAGGGTGGCCAGCGGCCTCGACTCGATGGTGCTCGGCGAGGCCCAGATCCTCGGCCAGATGAAGGATGCGGTGCGCGCCGCCGAAACAGCGGGCGCGCTCGGCAGCACGCTGAACCAGTTGTTTCAGCGCTCCTTCGCTGTCGCCAAGGAAGTGCGCACCGCGACCGAAATCGGCGCCCACTCCATCAGCATGGCCGCTGCTGCAGTGCGCTTGGCGGCCCAGCTGTTCGAGGATCTGAAGCAGACCCGCGTGCTCTTTGTCGGCGCGGGCGAGATGATCGACCTGGCCGCGACGCACTTCGCCGCCAAGGAGCCGAAGTCCATTGTCATTGCCAACCGCACGCTGGAGCGCGGCGAAAGGCTGGCTTCGCGCTTCGGCGGGGAAGCCATGCGGCTGGCCGAGCTGCCGGCGCGCCTGGCCGAGTTCGACATCGTCGTGAGCTGCACCGCCAGCACGCTGCCGCTGATCGGCCTGGGCGCCGTCGAGCGCGCGCTCAAGCTGCGCAAGCACCGCCCGATGTTCATGGTGGACCTGGCCGTGCCGCGCGACATCGAAGTCGAAGTCAAGGCGCTCGAGGACATCTACCTCTACACCGTCGATGACCTCGCCCAGGTCGTGCAGCAGGGCCATGCCAACCGCCAGGCCGCTGTGGCCGAGGCCGAGGTGATCATCGACGCCGGGGTTCGAAGCTTCATGCACTGGCTGGACCAGCGCGGCAGCGTGCCGCTGATCCAGCAGCTCAACGCCCAGGCCGACGAATGGCGCGCCGCCGAACTAAGCCGCGCGCGCAAGCTGCTGGCCAAGGGCGAGCCGGTGGAAGCCGTGCTGGAGGCGCTGTCGCGCGGGCTCACACAGAAGCTGCTGCACGGCGCCATGGCCGAGTTGCATGCCGGCGATGCCACGGCACGCGAACACACGGCGCAGGCCATTTCGCGGCTGTTCCTGCGCAAAGAGCGTTAGCGGCGCTGCCCCGAAGCCGGCGATCCGACGCCGGACAGCCGAGCGCCTTTGCGTTCGGTACCCCGCTCCCGCATTTTGAAGACCCTTCAGTGAAACCCTTTCTCCGCCATCAACTCGAGCGCTACGCGCAACGCCTCGGCGAGCTCGACTTCCTGCTCTCGCGCGAGGACATCATGTCCGACATGACGCAGTACCGGAACATCTCGCGCGAGCATGCAGAGGTGACGCAGGTGGCGGGCCGCTATCAACGCTACCTCCAGCGCGAATCGGACCTGGCGGCCGCGCGCGAGATGCTGGACGACCCGGACATGGCCGAGATGGCAAGGGAAGAAATCGCCGGCGCCGAGGCCGAGCTGACTGCGCTGGAGGACGAGCTCCAGCGCCTGCTGCTGCCAAAGGACCCGGAGGACGCGCGGAACGCCTTCCTCGAAATCCGGGCGGGCACCGGCGGTGACGAGTCCGCGCTCTTTGCGGGCGACCTGCTGCGCATGTACACCCGCCATGCCGAGCGTGCCGGCTGGCGCTGCGAGATCGTGAGCGCCAGCGAAAGCGAACTGGGCGGCTTCAAGGAAGTGGTGGTGCGCGTGACCGGCGACGAGGTCTTCGGGCGGCTGCGCTTCGAGTCTGGCGGCCACCGGGTGCAGCGCGTGCCCGCGACCGAGACACAGGGCCGCATCCATACCAGTGCCTGCACGGTTGCCGTGCTGGCCGAGCCGGACGAGGCACAGGCAGTGCAGATCAACCCGGCCGACCTGCGCATCGACACCTATCGTGCCAGTGGTGCCGGCGGGCAGCACATCAACAAGACCGATTCGGCGGTGCGCATCACGCACATCCCGACCGGCATCGTGGCCGAGTGCCAGGACGACCGCAGCCAGCATCGCAACAAGGCCAAGGCGCTGCAGGTGCTGTCGGCGCGCATCCAGGAGAAGGAGCGCAGCGCGCGCGCCGCCAAGGACGCCGCCTTGCGCAAAGGCCTGATCGGCAGCGGTGACCGCAGCGACCGCATCCGCACCTACAACTTCCCGCAAGGGCGGCTCACGGATCACCGCATCAACCTCACGCTTTACAAGCTGCAGATGATCATGGAAGGCGACCTGGGTGAGGTGCTGGATGCTCTTCGCGCGGCCCGCGAGGCCGAGAAGCTGGCCGAGCTGGAAGCCAGCCTGCCAGCATGACACCCGAGGACGGCCGGCCGCCATCGACGGCGGCGCAGATGCTGGCCGCGGCCGCCGCGCTGGGCGTGGCGCGGCTCGACGCCCAACTGCTGCTTCTGCACGTGCTGGCGCGACCATCGGGCGACCGCGCCTGGCTGCTGGCTCACGATGCCGACATCCTGGCCGACAACGTGTGGCCGGCCTTCTCCTCGCTGTGCACGCGCCGGATGACTGGCGAGCCGGTGGCCTACCTCGTGGGCGAAAAGGAGTTTCATGGGCTTGGCCTGCAGGTCGATGCGCGCGTGCTGGTGCCGCGGCCCGACACCGAGACGCTGGTCGAGTGGGCGCTGCGATTGCTGCAGGGCCGCACGTCGCCCCGGGTGGTCGACCTGGGCACCGGCAGCGGTGCGATCGCGCTGGCGATCCAGCACGCACGGCCCGATGCCAAGGTGACGGCGATCGACCGCAGCCCCGATGCCCTTGCGGTGGCCCGCGGCAACGCGCAGCGCCTGGGGCTGGCGGTGCGCTTCGCCGAGGCCGATTGGCTGGAAGGCGCAGGCACGGATCTGGACCTGGTGGTTTCCAACCCGCCCTACGTCGCCGCCGGCGACCCGCACCTGGTCGCCCTGCGCCACGAACCCTCGAGCGCACTGGTGTCGGGCGCCGATGGGCTGGATGACATCCGCCGCATCGTCGAGGCCGCGCCTGGGCACCTGAGCAAGGGCGGCTGGCTGCTGCTCGAGCATGGCTACGACCAGGCTGCGTCGGTGCGCGCCTTGCTCGCGCGGCGCGGTTTCGCCGACGTGCAAAGCCGCGACGATCTGGCAGGCATCGCGCGCTGCTCGGGCGGGATCTGGCGCTCGGTGAAATAATCCGCCCAACTCATTTTTTGGAGAGGCCCATGTCCGACGTCCAGCAGCGCATCGACGATCTCGTCAAGACCAACGATCTCGTGCTCTTCATGAAGGGGAACGCCAGTTTCCCGATGTGCGGCTTCTCGGGCCGCGCGATCCAGATCCTCAAGGCCGTAGGCGTCGATACCCGCACGCTCAAGACTGTCAATGTGCTCGAGGACGAAGGCGTGCGCCAGGGCATCAAGGAATACAGCAACTGGCCGACCATTCCGCAGCTTTACGTCAAGGGCGAGTTTGTGGGCGGCTCCGACATCCTGATGGAGATGTACGAATCGGGTGAGCTGCAGCAAATTCTTAACGGCAGCCCCGCCTGAAGCGTTGCTCGCCCCCAGGTTGGCTCACTTCCTGTAGCCGCCCACCCCCTACCGGGGGCAACACCAGCGGCCCGGCAAAGCCGGTTCCGCGGTGTTTCACCAACGGGCCTCGCTTCGCGGGCCATGAGAGGGCATCGTGAGCCACGAACATTCGGATCATGATCACAATGACGCCGCATGGAAGCATGATGGCGTGCGGGTGATTCCCGGCAACCAGCTCGACGCGAACACCGCACAGACGCCCGGTATGAACCGGGCCGCGGCGATCAACTTCGCGCGGGTCGGCGCCCAGAAGCTCTGGGCCGGCACGGTGACCATCCATCCCGATGCGAAGACCGGCGCCCACCACCACGGCCATCTTGAATCCGTGATCTACGTGGTGCGCGGGCGTGCCCGGATGCGCTGGGGCGAACATCTGGAGTTCACGGCCGAGGCCGGCCCGGGTGACTTCATCTACGTGCCGCCCTACGTGCCGCACCAGGAGATCAACGCCAGCCCGACGGAGGCGCTCGAGTGCGTGCTGTGTCGAAGCGATGGTGAGGCCGTGGCCATCAACCTCGACATCCAGCCGGTCGAGAAGCCCGAATCGGTGCTCTGGGTCGACCCGACGCATCCCCACGGCGGCGTCTGACCCGCTTAAAAGCCCTCGAAGCGAGAAAACCTGGACAACCGCCGACACCGGGCACGGCTTATGCTGTGTCGAAGTGTGATCGAACGGAGGTCTGCCAATGGATTCCCGCCCATCCCGCGAGCTGGCTGCTGCGTCTGGCTCATCTTTTCAGTTGCCGGTCGCGCATCTGCGCAGTGTGTTCCGCACGCACGATGTCGAGCGCAAGCTCGCCAAGCTGCCAGACCGCGACCACGAGCACCTGCGCACCACTTACGAACGCATGCTCGAACGCGGCCCGGAGCGCTTCCAGGTCAAGCCCAGCGGCGTTCCCGAGATGGCCGCGCTCTACGCCGAGCTGCCGAACTTCACCGAGGTGCTCGACGATGTGCGGCGCCACGTCGCGCTGGCGCAGGACAGCCGCGACGGGCTCGAGGTCACGCCCATGCTCCTGCTGGGCCCGCCCGGCATTGGCAAGACCCATTTCGCCAAGCGACTGGCCGAGCTGCTGGGCACTGGCATGTCGCTCGTCCCGATGAGCTCGATGACCGCCGGCTGGCTGCTCTCGGGTGCCTCCTCGCAGTGGAAGGGCGCCAAGCCCGGCAAGGTGTTCGAGGCCCTGGTCGACGGCCAGTACGCCAACCCGGTGATGGTGATCGACGAGATCGACAAGGCCGGCGCCGATGTGCAGTACGACCCGCTGGGCGCGCTCTACGGCCTGCTGGAGCACGACACTGCCCATGCCTTCGTCGACGAGTTCGCGGAGGTGCCGATCGACGCCAGCCAGGTGATCTGGGTCACGACCGCGAACGACGTCCGCGGTATTCCCGAGCCCATCCTCAATCGCATGAACGTGTTCGAGATCGATGCGCCGTCGCCCGAGGCGGCCCGGCAGATCGCGCGCCAGCTCTACGCGTCGATCCGCAACGCGCACGACTGGGGCCGGTTGCTGGCCGACGAACCGCGGGACGACGTGCTCGACCACCTCGCCACGGTGGCGCCGCGTGAGATGCGGCGTGCGCTGATGACAGGCTTCGGCAATGCCCGGCTGGCAGCGCGGGAGGAGGTGCGTGTCGAGGATTTGCCGCGCGCGGGACCGGGGCGCAGTCGGATCGGTTTCGTGCAGTAGGCGGTCGCGCGGCGCTTCAGCGCCGCCGGTCCGGACGGCCGCTCATGGCACTATCTCGGTCTTCCCGACCCGCCCATGACGCTGACCCAAAGCCTTCTCATCATCGCCCTACTGATTGCGACCAGCGCCTTCTTCTCCCTGGCGGAGATCTCGCTGGCCGCCTCGCGCCGCCTGCGGCTGCGGCAGATGGCCGACGAGGGCGATGCGCGTGCCGAGCGCGTGCTGCGCATCCAGGAGCAGCCGGGCCACTACTTCACCGTGGTGCAGATCGGGCTCAATGCGGTCGCTATCCTGGGCGGCGTGGTCGGCGAAGGCTCGCTGAGCCCCTACTTCGCGAAGTTGTTCGAGCTCTGGTTCACGGTCGAGACTTCGCAGACTGCGGCCTTCCTGGCTTCTTTCGTCACGATCATCGCGGTGTTCCTGGTCTTCGCCGATCTGTTTCCCAAGCGCTTGGGCATGAACGATCCGGAACGCCTGGCGATGCGCATGGTCGGGCCGATGCAGGTGCTGATCACGGTGATGAAGCCGCTGGTGTGGCTCTTTACGCAGTGCACCGACCTGCTCTTCAAGCTCCTGGGCATGCCCATGCAGCGCGACGACAAGATCACCTCCGCCGACATCCTGGCCATGACCGAGGCCGGCGCCCGCGCCGGGATCCTGGCCGTGCGCGAGCAGCAGGTGATCGCCAACGTGTTCGAGCTCGACACGCGCCTGGTCAGCAGCGTGATGACGTCGCGCGATCGCATCGCCTGGTTCCACAAGGACGACCCCGAGGCGGTGCTGCGCGCGCGCATCGTGGCCGAGCCCTACTCGGCCTATCCGGTGTGCGACGGCGACATCGACCATGTGCTGGGCTACGTGGACGCCAAGGACATGTTCCAGCGCGTGCTCAGCGGCCAGCCGCTGGCCTTCGGCCAGGGCTTGCCGCTGCACAAGGCGCTGATCATCCCCGACCGGCTGTCGCTCACGGAGGTGCTGGAGCAGTTTCAGCAGGCGCACGAGGACTTCGCGATCATCGTCAACGAGTACGCGCTGGTGGTGGGCGTGATCACCCTCAACGACGTGATGAGCACTGTGATGGGCGACCTGGTCGGCGTGCAGGACGAGGAGCAGCAGATCGTTCGTCGTGACGAGAACTCGTGGCTGATCGACGGCGTGACGCCCATCCAGGACGTGCAACGTGCCCTCGCCATCGACGAGCTGCCGCACGCCGAGGAGTACGAGACCCTGGCCGGCTTCCTGATGGTGATGTTGCGCCGCGTGCCCAAGCGCACCGACAGCGTGAGCTGGGGCGGCTTCACTTTCGAGGTGATGGACGTGGACAGCCACCGTATCGACCAGGTGATGGTCACGCGCGGTGGCGCGGTCGCCGCCACGCCGGCAGCCTGAATCTAGCCGCGGTCGTCTCGCCGGTCGTTGAAGACCCAGAGCCGCTGGTTGGAGAACACCGCGTTCGGATAGGGTGCCTTGCCGCGGCTGCCGTTGTAGCGCCCCAGCGTCATGAACAGGTCGCCGGCTTCGCGGTCGAGATAGTGACGCAGGATCACGCAGCCGAAGCGCAGGTTGGTCTGCATGTGGAACAGCTTGGACGAATCGCCATCGCCGATCACGCGGGTCCAGAAGGGCATCACTTGCATGAGGCCGCGGGCCCCCGCGCTCGACACGGCGAACTTGCGGAAGTTGCTTTCGACCTGGACGAGACCGAGCACCAGGCTGACCTCCAGGCCTGCTCGCTTGCTCTCGTACCACACGGTCTGGAGGAACTCGATGCGCTCCTGGTGCCCGGGAATCTTCTTCTTGAGGCGTTCGCTCATTTCGCCCAGCCAGCGAAGATGGGCCAGGCGCGACGCGGTGTCCTTGAACTCCGGCTTCGGCGGCGCGCTGCTGCGGATGGCGGCGCTCAGGGCATTGCGCACCGAGTCGATCAAAGGCTCTTCGATCTGCGCCCCGGCATGGGCCTGGCCGGGCAGCAGTGGCAGGGCTGCGGCGGCGGCTCCGGCCAGCAGGTACGAACGCCGCGTCAGTCTCATGCGGCGGCTAGCTTGCCCTTGACAAAGGCAGCGATGTCCGCCGCCGACACCTTGGTGGCGGCGGTATCGCGGCGCTGCTGGTATTCGTACTGGCCTTCCTTGATGCCGCGATCGGAGATCACGATGCGGTGCGGCACGCCGATCAGTTCCCAGTCGGCAAACATGGCGCCGGGACGCTCGCCGCGGTCGTCGAGCAGCACGTCCACGCCGGTCGCGAGCAGTTCCTCGTACAGAGACTCCGCGGCCTGCTTGACCTCGGCACTGCGGTCCATGCCGATCGGGCAGAGCACCACGGTGAAGGGCGCGATGGCGTCGGGCCAGATGATGCCGCGCTCGTCGTTGTTCTGCTCGATCGCCGCCGCCGGCAGGCGCGTGATACCGATGCCGTAGCAGCCCATCTCGAGGAACTGGGGCTTGCCGGCCTCATCCAGGAAGGTGGCATTCATCGGCTTGCTGTACTTGGTGCCGAGCACGAACACATGGCCGATCTCGATGCCCCGCTCGATCGCAAGCACGCCCTTGCGGTCGGGCGAGAGGTCGCCGGCGACCACGTTTCGGATGTCGGCCACGAGGTCGGGCTCGGGCAGATCCCGGCCCCAGTTCACGCCGGTCATGTGGAAGTCGACTTCATTGGCGCCCGTGATCCAGTCGGCCATGACTGCCACCTCGCGGTCGGCGACCAGCTTGACCGGCTGCTTCAGGCCGAGCGGGCCGAGGTAGCCGGGCTTGCAGCCGAAGTGCGCATCGATTTCGGCGCTGGTTGCAAAGCGGAAGCCGTGGTCCAGGCCCGGCACCTTGCTCACCTTGATCTCGTTCATCTCGTGGTCGCCGCGCACCAGCAGCAGCCAGACCTGCGAGCCCTCGACGCGGCCATCGGCGCCGAGCTTGTCGGTGGCCAGCACAAGCGACTTGACGGTGGTCGAGAGCGGCACGCCCAGCAACTCGGCCACCTCCTCGCACGTGGCCTTGCCCGGGGTGGGGGTCTTTGCCAGCGGCTGGGCGGGCGAGGGCCGCGGACCGGCGGGCGCCAGCGCCTCGGCCTTTTCCATGTTGGCCGCGTAGTCGCTGCCTGGGCAATAGACGATCGCATCCTCGCCGGTGGCGGCGATCACCTGGAATTCCTGGCTGACGTCGCCGCCGATGGCGCCGCTGTCCGCCGCCACCGCCCGATAGCGCAGGCCGAAGCGGTCGAAGATCCGGCGGTACGCGTCCGCCATGACCTTGTAGCTCGCCTTGGCGCTGTCGAGGTCCCGGTCGAAGCTGTAGGCGTCCTTCATGATGAATTCGCGCCCGCGCATCAGGCCGAAGCGCGGACGCCGCTCGTCGCGGAACTTGGTCTGGATCTGGTAGAAATTCTTAGGGAGCTGCTTGTAGCTGCGGATCTCCTGGCGGGCGATGTCGGTGACGACCTCTTCGCTGGTCGGTTGCACGACGAAACTGCGCTCATGCCGGTCCTTGATGCGCAGCAGCTCGGGGCCATAGGCCTGGAAACGGCCGCTCTCCTGCCACAGCTCGGCAGGCTGCACCACCGGCATCGTGAGCTCGACGGCGCCCGCGCGGTTCATCTCTTCGCGCACGATGGCCTCGACCTTGCGGATCACGCGCAGGCCGAGCGGCATGTAGGTGTAGATGCCGGTGCCCAGCTTCTTGATCATGCCGGCGCGCATCATCAACCGGTGGCTCGCGACCTCGGCATCCGCCGGCGCTTCCTTGAGGGTAGAGATAAAGAATCGGGAAGCTTTCATCGTCGCGGAGGAGGAATCCAGTTAGAGCAGAGGGGATGAGGCGCCCGCGGCGCCCACGGAACCGGTCGCTTTGCCGAGTGCGACCCGGCATGCATAATCGACTCAGTTCAAAAAATTGGGGTTTGATTATGCTCGACCGCGACGGCTTCAGGCCCAACGTCGGCATCATCCTGCTCAACCAGAAGAACCAGGTTTTCTGGGGCAAGCGCATCCGGACCCATTCCTGGCAGTTCCCGCAAGGCGGCATCGATCGCGGCGAGAATCCCGAGCAAGCCATGTTCCGGGAACTGCACGAAGAAGTCGGACTCCAGCCGGAGCACGTGCGCATCGTGGCCCGTACCCGCGACTGGTTGCGCTACGAGGTGCCAGACCGGTTCATCCGCCGTGATGCACGTGGGCACTACAAGGGCCAGAAACAGATCTGGTATCTGCTGCAGCTGATGGGGCACGACTGGGACCTGAACCTTCGCGCCACTGATCACCCCGAGTTCGACGCTTGGCGCTGGCACGATTACTGGGTCCCGCTCGATGTGGTGGTTGAATTCAAGCGCGGCGTCTACGAGATGGCGCTGACCGAACTGGCCCGCTACCTGCCCCGGCAAGACTTCCGCAACCGGTTCCTGCGCAGCAACGTGCGCGCTCGCGAATTCGAGCGCCATCCGCCAGGCACAGGCCATGAACCCAACTTCGAGCTGCCCCCCGGGGCCAGCTTCGATCCAAATCCCAATGCTCCTCATCCCGCGCCCGATCCGTCCTCGACCAACGACCCTCTTCATGCGCCGCGCTAGGCCCGTTCTCGTGCTCGCCCTTGCGGGCGCGCTTTCTGCCTGCGGGTCGCCGGCCAGAGACACGGACAACCCGGATTGGGCCCAGACCGGCATGCCGCCGCCGCCCAAGATCACAGCTCAGGCGGACGAGTGGAAGGAGGCCGACGTGCCGCCGCCTCCCCCCTTCAACGAGAGCCGGTTGATCCCCCTCGAGATGCCGGCCTATTCGTCGCTCAAGTTCGGCGTCGACCCGGCCACCCTCAGCGTGACGGGCGATGGCGTTGTCCGCTACGTGGTGGTGGCCAACAGCAAGGCGGGTGGCGGCACCAACGCCTTCTATGAAGGGATCCGCTGCGCCTCGGAAGAGGTCAAGCAGTACGCGCGCTACGGCGACGGGGCCTGGCAGCTCGCGAAGACACCGGAATGGAAGCGCATCGACGACCGCGGTTCGCGCTATGCCAAGGAGCTGGCGCTGCAGGGCGTCTGCCGCGGCCATGCACCGCGCGCCTCGGTACGAGAGATGGTCCAGCAGATGAAGAACCCGTTGCGCGAGCTCCCCTGAGACTTCAGCCGGGCGTCAGGACCATGTTGTCCCGGTGCACCATTTCCGGTTCGGCCGCGTAGCCCAGCAGGCGTTCGAACTCGGCAGAAGGCTTGCGGCACAAGAGCCGCGCCTCGGCGCTTGAATAGTTGGCGAGCCCCCGGGCCAGTTCGGCGCCGGCGCCATCCCTCACCGCGATCACATCGCCACGGGAGAACTCACCCTCGACGCCGGTCATGCCGATGGGCAGCAGGCTCTTGCCTTCGCCGCGTACCTTGGCCGCGGCGCCCGGATCGACAGTGACGGAGCCGCGCAGTTGAAGGTGATCTGCCATCCAGCGCTTGCGAGCCTGGTGCTTGGCGGTCTGCGCGACCAGCAGGGTGCCAATGGACTCCCCACGCGACAGGCGCAGCAGGGCATCGGGCTCGCGGCCCCAGGCGATGACGGTGGAAGCGCCAGAGCCTGCGGCACGCTTCGCGGCCAGGATCTTGGTGATCATGCCGCCACGGCCGATGCTGCTACCCGCCCCACCGGCCATGGCCTCCAGTGCGGGATCGCCTGCGGCGGCCTCGTCGACAAAGCGCGCATCGGGGTTCTTGCGCGGATCGGCGGTGTAGAGGCCCCTCTGGTCGGTGAGGATCACCAGCGCATCAGCCTCCACAAGGTTCGCGACCAGCGCACCCAAGGTGTCGTTGTCGCCGAACTTGATCTCGTCGTTGACCACCGTGTCGTTCTCATTGATGACCGGCACCACGCCGAGCGCGAGCAAGGTCACGAGCGTGGAGCGCGCGTTCAAGTAGCGCTCGCGATCGGCGAGGTCGGCATGGGTCAGCAGCACCTGGGCGCTGCCCAGGCCGTTCTCGCGCAGCTTGGTCTCGTAGATCTGGGCCAGGCCCATCTGGCCGACCGCCGCTGCGGCCTGCAGTTCGTGGACCTCGTGCGGTCGCGTGCGCCAGCCCAGGCGCTTCATGCCCTCGGCGATGGCCCCGCTAGACACCATCACGACCTCGCGGCCATCATGGACCAGGGCTGCGAGCTGGCGGCACCACTCGCCGATGGCCTGATCGTCGAGGCCACGGCCCTCGTTCGTGACGAGGCTGGATCCCACCTTGACGACGAGGCGGCGCGCATCGCGCAGAGCAGTGGAAGCGGTCATGGGCGTAGCAGTCATGTCAGGCAAAGCGCGGATCGATCTCGGTCGGCGGCTGCTCTGCGACCTGTTGCGCCTTGACGTGCTGATAGACCGCCTTTACCAGCGACTCGCAGCCCTCTCGGGTCAATGCGGAGATCTCGAACACGGGGCCCTTGAAACGCAGGCGCTTGACGAAGTCCTTCACCTTCGAGGCGCGCTCCTCGACCGGGATCATGTCCAGCTTATTGAGCACCAGCCAGCGCGGCTTCTCGTACAGCGCCGCATCGTATTTCTTGAGCTCGCCGACGATGGCCTTGGCCTGCGCGACAGGATCGGTCTCGTCGAAGGGAGCCAGATCCACCACATGCAGCAGCAACCGCGTGCGCTGCAGATGGCGCAGGAACTGGTGGCCCAGTCCGGCGCCTTCCGAGGCGCCCTCGATCAGTCCCGGCAGGTCGGCGACCACGAAGCTCTGCTCGGGTCCCACGCGCACCACGCCAAGATTGGGATGCAGCGTGGTGAAAGGGTAGTCGGCGATGCGAGGGCGCGCATTGGAAATGGCGCTGATGAGCGTGGACTTGCCCGCGTTGGGCATCCCCAACAGGCCGACGTCAGCCAGCACCTTCAGCTCGAGCTTGAGGCTCTTGCGCTCGCCGGGCCAGCCCGGCGTCTTCTGCCGCGGAGCGCGATTGATGGCGCTCTTGTAGCGCAGGTTGCCGAAACCGCCGTCGCCGCCCTTGGCAATGATGATCTTCTCGCCGGGCGTCAGCAGCTCGAACAACACCTCGCCGGTCTCGGCATCGCTGATGATGGTGCCCACCGGCATCTTGAGCGTGATGTCGTCGCCAGCGGCGCCGAACATGTCCGAGCCCATGCCATGCTGGCCGCGCCGGGCGTCGTGGCGGCGCGAAAAGCGGAAGTCCACCAGCGTATTGAGGTTGGGATCGGCCACCGCGAAGACATGGCCGCCGCGGCCGCCGTCGCCGCCGTCCGGCCCCCCGAATTCCTTGTACTTCTCATGGCGGAACGACACGCATCCGTTGCCGCCATCGCCGGCGGCGATGTCGATGAAGGCTTCGTCCACGAACTTCATGAGATGTCCAGTTTACAAATGAAGAAGCCCCGACAAAGCGGGGCTTCGAGCGGATCGAAGTGACGGGCTCAGGCCGGCGTCACGCTGACCGTGTGCTTGTTGAGCGCGCCCTTGGTGCCGAAGGACACGTGGCCGTCCACCAGCGCGAACAGCGTGTGGTCCTTGCCCACGCCGACGTTGGTGCCGGGGTGGAACTGCGTGCCGCGCTGGCGCACGATGATCGAGCCTGCGCTGATCAGCTCGCCGCCGAACGCCTTCACGCCGAGCATCTTGGGCTTGGAATCGCGCCCGTTTCGCGTAGAGCCGCCGCCTTTTTTCTGTGCCATGGTGTCAGCTCCTTAGCCGGCGATCGCGCCGATTTGCAGCTCCGTGAACTGCTGGCGATGGCCTTGACGTTTTTGATAGTGCTTGCGACGGCGCATCTTGAAGATGCGAACCTTGTCGTGCTTGCCATGCGACAGCACGGTGACCGTAACCGTTGCGCCGGACACCAGGGGCGTACCGATCTTGAGAGCGCTGCCGTCGCCGACTGCGAGCACCTGATCGATCACGATTTCCTGGCCTACGTCCGCAGCAATCTGTTCTACTTTAATTTTTTCGCCGGAAGCAACGCGATACTGCTTGCCGCCGGTTTTTATGACCGCGTACATGTAAACCTCTTGAGGAAGATGGCTCTACGGCGAATTCCGCAGAGCCCAAGATTCTAGCACGCGAGACGGTTCTCGGAACACACGCTCAGCCGTTGGGGCGCAGGGACCACCTGGCTCCCTATAATCTCGGCGTTCCGGCCCCGGCCGTCCGTTCTTCAAAGCAGCGCACGAGCGCCTTCGCCTTGTCAGCTCCCCCCCCCGATAACTCCCCCGCCGCCGCCGTGCTCAGCCTGATTGCCGAGGACATGGCCGGGGTCGATCTCGTGATCGCCCGCCGCCTCGACACCGGCGTCCCCCTGGTGCGACAGGTATCGCAATACATCATCTCGGCGGGTGGCAAGCGGCTGCGCCCGGCCCTGCTGCTGCTGATGGCAGGCGCGTTGGGCTATCAGGGCGAACAGCGATTCAACCTGGCCGCAGTCGTTGAATTCATTCACACCGCGACTTTGCTGCACGATGATGTCGTCGACGAATCCACACTGCGGCGTGGCCGTCCCACTGCCAACGAGTCCTTCGGCAATCCGGCCAGTGTGCTGGTGGGGGATTTCCTCTATTCCCGGGCCTTCCAGATGATGCTGGACGCCCACGACATCCGGGTCATGGAGATCCTGGCCGAGGCCACCAATGTGATCGCCGAGGGCGAGGTGCTGCAGCTGATGAACATGCACGACGCCTCGCTCGATGAAGACGCCTATCTCCGTGTGATCCGCTCGAAGACCGCCAAGCTGTTCGAGGCCAGCACTCGCCTGGCTGCGGTGCTGGCCGGCGTTGCACCGGAAAGGGAAGAAGCCTGCGCGGCCTACGGGCGAGCGCTCGGCACCGCCTTCCAGGTCATCGACGACGTGCTCGACTATGCCGGCGATGCCAGCGAAACCGGCAAGAACGTCGGAGACGACCTGCGTGAGGGCAAGACCACCCTGCCGCTGATCCTCGCCATGCAGCGCGGCACGCCGGCACAGCGCGACCTCATCCGCACCGCGATTGAAGCCGGCAACACCACCCAGTTGCCTCAGATCGTCGCCATCGTGCGAGAAACAGGCGCCCTGGACGCCACGCGCGCCGCCGCCGCTGCCGAAGCCCAGCGCGCGATCGATGCGCTGGCCGGTTTTCCGGCGAATTCGCACGCGTCGGGTTTGCTACAATTGGCAGCTCAGTTGCTTGAGCGGCGCGCCTGACACCTCACGACAGTGGGCCGAAAGGTCGATTTTTTTCTCGCAACCATCGGGGTGTAGCTTAGCCTGGTAGAGCGCTACGTTCGGGACGTAGAGGCCGGAGGTTCGAATCCTCTCACCCCGACCACATTGACTGTTGAATCCGCCATTCGGCGCGGAGTTCGGCAGAGTCGCAGCGGCGATTCGTCGACCCCCCGAGTTCCGCCCGCCGGCTGAATGGGGCGGATCCTGAAGAGCACCGCCATCTCTTCCATGGAGCGACCATGTGCCGGAACATCAAGACCTTGTTCAATTTCGAACCGCCCGCGGCGGATGAGGAAATACGCGCTGCGTCGCTGCAGTTCGTGCGCAAGCTCAGCGGCTTCAACAGCCCGTCAAAGCTCAATCAGGAGGCCTTCCAGCGCGCCGTTGAAGACGTCGCGAGCACAGCACGGAGGTTGATCGATTCACTGGTGACCACGGCCGATCCGCGCGACCGGGAGATCGAGGCCGAGCGCGCGCGCGCCAAGTCGGCAGACCGATTCGGACCCAAGCCGTACAAGCCCTTCTCTCCCGAATAACACGAGGAAAGCCGTCGCATGACCCAGCTTCTACCGGCGCTCGAAGCCGTTCAGAAAATTCTCGAGCCGCTGTTTCCCGGCCTCATGGGCGTTCGCCTCCTTACGATCGAGTCAGAGCGCGTGATTGCCGAGCTGTTCGTCCGTCCCGATCTCTGTACTGCCGGCGGCATCCTGCACGGCGGCGCCTACATGGCCTTCGCCGACACGCTCGGGGCAATCGGCACCGTGATCAACATGCCGCAGGGCAAGCGGACGACAACGACCGACTCCAGCACCAAGTTCATCGGCGGCGCGCGCGTGAACACCACGGTCACGGGCGAGAGCCTCGCCCTGCATCGGGGCCGGACCACCATGGTTTGGCAGACCACGATCCGGTCCGCGGAAGGCAAGCTGTGCGCCGTGGTCACGCAGACGCAACTGATACTGGACGCCTAGAGCTCACCGGCAGAAGGCTCCTCGTGCGCACGCTCATCGTCGGAACGGGCGGCCGCCAACAATGGCAGGGCCCAGCAGCGCCTCAACGCCGGTTCGGATTGTTCGGCCGGCTGTCGTAGCGGTTCGGAACGCCGTCATTGTCCCGATCGCGGTCATAGCGATTGGGCACGCCGTCGCGGTCACGGTCCGCGTAGCCCCCGCGGGGCGGGGACCGACCACTGTCGTACGGCACGGCCACGCAGCCGGCCAGGGCTGCGGTTGCAGCAATCAGCAGGGCGGCAAGTGTTTTCATCGGATCTCCTTGAACGGTCGATAGGTGCTCAAGATGCGCGGCGCGACGGGCGCCGGCAACCCGTGCGCAGACCCGTTTGCAAGTAGTCCCCCGCCGCATCCGCGTGCCCGGTCCGCATCCTGTGGCAAGCTGGCGGCCCCTATGCCGCGCACTCCAAAAGCCCTGCTGGCGCTCAGCCTGCTCGCCGCCTTGACGGGCCCGGCGCAAGCGCTGCCGCGCTTCGAAGATGTGAAGCGCGACTTTCGCCCTTCCGACGTGCGGGTGCTCGACCGGGATGGCGAGTTGCTCCAGCGCGTGCGCACCGATGCCACCGTACGCCGCGGCCGATGGACTGCATTGGCCGATATCTCTCCGGCCCTGCGCACCGCGATGCTGCTGAGCGAAGACAAGCGCTTCTACGAGCACAGCGGCGTCGACTGGCGCGCGGTCTCGGCCGCCGCCTGGGGCAACTTGTGGAACACGCGCACGCGCGGCGCCTCCACCATCACGATGCAGCTCGCTGGCCTGCTCGATGACGACCTGCGGCGCGGCAGCGGCGGGCGCGATCTGGCGCAGAAGCTCGGGCAGACGTTCGCGGCGCAGCAGCTCGAACGGCAATGGCGCAAGGACCAGATCCTCGAGGGCTATCTCAACACCGTGCCGTTCCGCGGCGAGATCGTCGGCATCGATGCGCTCTCTCGTACCCTCTTCGGCAAGGCGCCGCATGGGCTCGATGCGCGCGAGGCGGCGGTCGCGGCAGTGCTGGTGCGTGCCCCGAATGCGAAGGCCGCGGTAGTGGCGCAACGCGCCTGCGAGGTGATGCGCGCCATGGACGCGGGCGCCAAGGTGAATTGCGAGGCGCTCGACCTGTTCGCGAGCGCGGCATTGCAACGCAAGGCCTTCGAGGCGAGTGAAGGCATCGCGCCGCATCTGGCGCGGCGAGCGCTGAAAGAAGGCGACGGTCCGACGAGCGCCCTCACCCCCAACTTCTCTCGAAGGGAGAGGGAGCAAGGGGACATTCGCACCACCCTGCGAGCGCCGCTGCAACGCTTTGCGCTCACGACCCTGCAGCGTCACCTCAACGAACTGCGCGGCCGCAATGTCGAGGACGGCGCACTGGTGGTGCTCGACAACGCCAGCGGCGAGGTGCTCGCCTGGGTCGGCTCCTCCGGCGCGCTGAGCCGTGCGGCCGAGGTCGATGGCGTGGTGGCGCAGCGCCAGCCTGGATCCACGCTCAAGCCGCTGCTTTATGCACAGGCGATCGCCGAGCGAAGGCTCACCGCGGCCTCGCTGCTCGACGACTCCTCGGCGCAGATCAGCACGGCGGCCGGCCTCTACATCCCACAGAACTACGACCGCCATTTCAAGGGGCACGTCTCGGTTCGCACTGCGCTCGCGGCGTCGCTCAACGTGCCGGCGGTGCGTACCCTGGTGATGGTCTCGCCGGAAGCATTTGCACGCCAACTGCGAGCGGCGGGGCTCAGTCTGGCGCAGAACGGGGACTATTACGGGTACAGCCTGGCGCTGGGGAGCGCCGAGGTATCGCTGCTGGCGCTGGCGAATGGCTACCGGACGCTGGCGAACGGAGGAAGGTTCGGCGCGACGCGCATCCTGTTGGCGGCCCCGTCCTCACCCCCGCCTTCTCCGGCAAGCGGCCGAGGCGGCGAGCAGCACGCGATCGATCCGCGTGCCGCTTTCATCGTTGGCGACATCCTGAGCGACGCCAACGCTCGCGCGCCCACCTTCGGCCTCGACAGCGTGCTGGGCACACGCTTCTGGAGCGCGGTGAAGACCGGCACCAGCAAGGACATGCGCGACAACTGGGCGGTCGGCTGGTCGGAGCGCTACACGATCGGCGTGTGGGTGGGGAACGCGAGCGGCGCGCCGATGTGGGACGTGAGCGGCACCAGCGGCGCCGCGCCTATCTGGGCCGAGCTCATGGGCTTCCTCCACCGCCGCGAGCGCAGCCGTGCACCCGACGCGCCGCCGGGCCTGGTCCGCATGCGCGTGCGCTTCAGCGACGAGCTGGAAGCAGCGCGCGAGGAATGGTTCATCGCCGGCACCGAGCAGCCACGCTTCGAGCTGCCAGCCGAAGGTACGGACCCGGCGCCTCGCATCACCGCCCCCACAGACGGCACCATCATCGCGCTCGATCCCGACATCCCGCCGCGCCACCAGCGCGTGCGCTTCGAGGCGGAGGGCAGCGGCCTCGCGTGGCGCATCGACGGCAAGCCCTTCGCGCGCGGCGCGAGCGCCCAATGGCTGCCCTGGCCCGGCCGGCACGTGGTGGCGCTGCTCGATGCGCGCGGGCAGGTGGTCGATCAGGTCAGGCTCGAAGTGCGCGGCGCCGGCGTGAAGCGGGTGACGGCCAAGTAAATCGGCGCCCAGGAAGCAATGCCGTGCATTCCCATCGGCGGATAGCCCGGCCCCGAATTGAATTCCGCTCCCTGTTTCGGCATGGCGCTTCGAGCACGATTCACAGTCCTGTCATCGCCGCTTCCTAAGCTCATCGAGGTCAAACCACCTCTGAAGCCATGGCCACGAACATTCCCCCACGACGCGACTTCCTTCGCAAGACCGCAGGCGCCCTGGGCGCCGCTTCCGCGCTTACCGTGCTGCCGCCCTCGATCCGCCGCGCGCTGGCCGTCGAGGCGCAAGTCAAGTCCCGCTCCATCGAGGACGTCCAGCACATCGTCATCCTGATGCAGGAGAACCGCAGCTTCGACCACTACTTCGGCGCCATGCGCGGCGTGCGCGGCTTCGGCGACCGCTTCCCGATTCCGCTGGCGAGCGGCAAGTCGGTGTATTTCCAACCCAACCCCAGCGGCGGCGCGGAGATCCAGCCCTTTCGCCGCGATTCCAGGATCGGCAAAGCGCTGATCGGATCCGGCACGCCGCACAATTTTCCCGATCAGCAGGCCGCATGGAACCAGGGAAAGATGGATCGCTGGATTCAGTTCAAGAATCAGGCGACGATGGGCTATTACCTGCGTGACGACATTCCGTTCCAGTACGCGCTGGCAGATGCCTTCACGATTTGCGACGGATATCACTGTTCCGTCCTCACCGGCACCGACCCGAACCGCATCGTTTTCTGGTCGGGTTCCAACTTCAACCCGGAGTTGCGCAAGCAGGGCATCAACAGCACGCACGCTGATTCCGAGCCCGTCAATTCGCGCTGCTGGCCCAGCCCGTCCAACTGGGTCGCGGGCAGGGCTCAGCAGGCAGACGGGTCGGGTCAGGTAGACCCCGCAACGGGTGCCCACAACTACAAGTACGTCAACACCTCCTTCAAATGGGCCACGTTGCCGGATGTCCTGCAAAAGGCGGGCATCAGCTGGCACATCTACCAGAACATGAACAACAACTGGACGGGCGCCATGCACGGATGCCTTGCCTTTCAGAGTTTCCGCACTGCGCAGCCCGGTTCGCCGATCTACGAGCACGGCCTGACGGGCGGCCCCGCGTCGGCGGACGGCGCTGTCAATTTCCTCGCCCAGCTCAAGCAGGACGTGACCAACGACACCCTGCCGCAGGTCTCGTGGGTGCTGCCGACGCAGGCACTGGCCGAGCATCCCGGCAGCAGCGAAGGCACGGCCGGCGCGGCCGACTTCATCGCGGACGTGCTGAACGCGCTGACGTCCAATCCGAAAGTCTGGAGCAAGACGGTCCTGTTCGTGACCTTCGACGAGAACGACGGCTTCTTCGACCACCTGCCGATGCCAGCGGTGCCGTCGTATGACGCCAGCGGCAACCTGATGGGCAAGTCCACAGTGGCCCTGGACGGTGAATATTTCGATGCCTCGCTGGGCAACTACCTGAACGTCAATGACACCACGAGCGGCAAGATTCGCCCGTGGGGCCTGAGTTCGCGCGTCCCGATGTACGTGGTGTCGCCGTGGAGCAAGGGCGGCTGGGTCGACTCGCAGGTGTTCGACCACACCTCGGTAGGCATGTTCCTGGAGAAGCGCTTCGGCATCACGGTGGACGCCATCAGCCCGTGGCACCGCGCCGTCTGCGGCGACCTCACCTCCTGCTTCGACTTCGTCAGCCCGAACGATCCGGTTTTCCCCCAGTTGCCCGACACGAGCAACTTCCCTGCGATCAATGCGGCGCAGAGGCTGCTGCCCACGGCGCCGGTGACGACCGCGCCCGCCACGCCGCAGGCGCTGTTCCAGGAGATCGGGGTGCGCCCGTCGCGTGCACTCCCGTACGAGCTGCACACCAATGCGCGGGTGGAGTCGCGAGGCATGCTCTCGCTACTATTCGCCAACACCGGCAAGCAGGGCGCCGTGTTCCACGTCTACGACAAGCTGCACCTGGACCGCATTCCGCGCCGCTACACCGTGGAGCCCGGCAAGACGCTGAGCGACACCTGGAACACCGGCGCCTCCGACAGCGGCAAGTACGAGCTCTGGGTCTACGGCCCCAACGGCTTCGTGCGAACCTTCAAGGGCGACGCGCTGTTCCATGACACCGCTCACTTCAAGCCCGAGATCCAGGTCGGCCATCAGGCCCGCAGCGGCCAGCTCCACCTGAGGGTACGCAACAGCGGCAAGGAAGCCGGCAGCGTCACGATCACGTCCAATGCCTACCGTGACGATGGCCCGTGGTTGATGAAGAAGATCAAGCCCGGCGAGATCGACGACCAGCACTGGAACCTCGGGAAGAGCGGCGACTGGTACGACTTCACGGTCACGGCGGACAACTTCGAGCGCCGCTTCGCCGGCCGTATCGAGAGCGGCAGGCCGGGTGTCAGCGACCCCGCGATGGCGCTGCATCTGCAAGGCTGAAACGGAGAGGCAGGGGCTGCCGTCGCTTGCCGCACAATCCGGCGCTTGAGACCACTCGAGCATCCGGAGACCACGACATGACGACAAGCACCCTCGGCCTCATCGTGCCGCCCGCCGCAGGCCTCGTCCCGAACGACGGGCAGGCACTCTACGGCGGGTGCGACGTGCGCTTCATCGCGCGCGGCCTCGGCATCCCGGGCATCTCGCCTGAGGGCTTCGACACGGTGGTCGACCGCATCCTCGCACTCGCGGTCGAACTGCGCGACGCCGGTGCCCAGGCCGTCTCGCTGATGGGCACCTCGCTCAGCTTCTACCGCGGGCTCGAATTCACCAACGCGCTGCGCGATCGCATGCAGGAAGCCACCGGCCTGCCCTGCACCACCATGAGCCACGCCATCGTCGACAGCCTGCGCGCGCTCGGCATCCGGCGCGTTGCGGTCGCCACCGCCTACATCGACACGCTGAACCAACGGCTGGTGTCGTATCTCGCCAGTTGCGGCATCACGGTCACGCATATCGAAGGCCTGTCCATCACGGGCGTCGAAGCCGTCGGCCAGGTAACGGGCGAAACGCTGATGGCGCTGGCCGAGCGCACCGTGGCAGCCGACCGCTCGGCCCAGGGCTTGCTGATCTCCTGCGGCGGCCTGCTGACGCTGGACATCCACGTGCCACTTGAAAACAAGCTCGGCTTGCCCGTCACTTCGAGCTCGCCCGCCGGCTTCTGGGACCTGATGCGCGCAGCCGGCCTCGACCCCGCTTCGTCCGGCCACGGCCGCCTGTTCGCGCCCGAGACCGCGCTTGAACGAGCCGCTTGATCTCGCGACGCTGCGCGTGATCGTCGCGGCAGCGGAGCTCGGCTCCATCAGCGCCGCCGGCGACCGGCTGCAGCTTGCGGTGGCGGCCGCGAGCGCGCGCATCACGGCGCTGGAAGAAGCGCTCGGCCTGCGCGTCTTCGAGCGCTCCTCCCGTGGCGTGCGGCTCACGCCCGCGGGCCAGATGCTGGTGCGGCGCGGCCGCGAGATCCTGGTCGACATGGACCGGCTCTCGGTCGACCTGCACGACTACGCGAAGGGCCTGCAAGGCCACGTGCGGCTGGCGGCCAACACCTCGGCCATGCTGGAAGTACTGCCCGCCAAGCTCGACCGCATGGCGCGCGAGCATCCGCTGATCCGCATCGATGTCGTGGAGCACGGCAGCCTCGACATCCCGCTGATGCTGCTCGAGGGGCGCGCCGACCTCGGCATCGTGGACATGGCGCACGCGCCGCACGGCATCACGCTCACCGACTGCTTCTCCGACACGCTGGTGCTCGTGGTGCCGGCCGGCCACGCGCTGGCCGGCACCGCGCCGCTGGCGCTGGAGCAGGCACTCGACGAACAGTTCATTGCACTGCACGACGGCACCGCACTCTCCAGTCGGTTGATGCGCTCGGCCTCTCTGTCCGGCAAGGCGCTGAAGATCCGCATGCAGATGCGCAGCTTCGATGCTGTCTGCCGCATGGTCGCGGGCGGCCTGGGCGTCGCCGTGCTTCCGCTGCAGGCGGTGGGCCCGCAACTCGCCAGCCTGCCGCTGGCCACGGTGCCGCTCACGGACGCCTGGGCCGCGCGCACCCACCGCATCGCGCTGCGCAGCGGCGTGGAGCCCGCGCCGGCCACGCTGACGCTGATCGACTTCCTGCTGCGCTGACGGTGAGCCTGGGCAAACCCTGATTTCGTGCTTCGCGAAAGCGGGCTTCGCGCCGGATGCTTGTGAGGCTCGGGACGGCCTTCCTACACTGCGCCCCAACCAGGAGACACGCCCCCATGAAGATCACCCGCGTCGCGGCCACGCCCCTGCATCTGCCGGTTTCGGTGGAGGTCGCGGGGCGCAGCAAGACCACCTCGCTCTCCCTTTGCCTCGTCGACGTCGAGACCGACGAAGGCCTGGTCGGTACCGGCATGACCGCCATCACCGAGGAGGAGGTCATCGCCTCGGTGGTCAACGACATCGTCGCCCATGCGCTGGTCGGCATGGACCCGCTGCGGCACGAGCAGATCTGGGAGCGCCTCTATTGGCTGCTCACGCCCCGCGGCCAATCAGGCTATGCCAGCCATGCCATCGCCGCGCTCGACCTCGCGCTGTGGGACCTGAAAGGCAAGGCCCTGGGCCAGCCCTGCTGGCGCCTGCTGGGCGGCGCGCGCGCCGAGGTGCCGGTGTATGCCACCTTCGGCTTCGCCTTCTACGAGCGCGACGAGCTCGCCGCCGCGGCGCAGAGCTGGGTCGAGCGCGGCTTCAAGCGCCTGAAGATGACCGTGGGCCACCACGGCCTCGCGCGGCGCGACGAGCCGCGCCCGCTGGACACGCTCATCGCCGAGGACGTCCAGCGAATTCGCGCCGTGCGCGAGGCGGTGGGGCCCGAAGTGCAGATCTACATCGACGCCAACTGCAGCCTCGACTACTTCCACGCGCTCTCGCTGGCGCAGCGCATCGAGGAATACGGCATCAGCTTCTTCGAGGAGCCGGTCTCGCAGAACGACATTCCCAACCTGGTGAAGCTGCGCCACAAGACATCGATCCCGCTCGCCGCGGGGCAGAACGAAGGCCAGGCCAGCCGCTTCCGCGACATGCTGGTCGCGCAGGCCGTGGACGTGGTGCAGCCGAACGCCTGCATCACCGGCGGCTTCACGCAGTGCCTGCGGATTGCCGGCATGGCGCAAGCCTTCAACGCGCGCTTCGCCAACGGCGGCGCCTGGCCGCACCACAACATGCACCTGCACGCGGGGCTGGCCAACGGCTCGCTGGTCGAATACCACTCGGTGGCCGTCGACTGCTGCAAGCTGGTGTTCGATGATCTGCCGGTGCCGAGCGAAGGCGTGCTCGCGCTCCCCGAGAAGCCGGGCCTGGGCTTCGAGCCGAACCGCGAGCGCGTGGCCGAGCTGGCGAAGCGCCCAGGCTCGCGCGGCGTCGGCAAGGCCTGAACGCGCGCCAAACGCATCACACGAGTCCACACAAGATTTCCGGAGACAAGACGATGAAGCCATTCACCCCCCACCGCCGCGCGCTGCTCGCACTCGGCGCCGCCCTGCTGGCCGGGCACGCGAACCTCGCCTCGGCGCAAGGCACCTACCCCGATCGCCCTATCCGCCTGCTGGTGGGCTACTCCGCCGGCGGCGGCGTCGATGCAATGGCACGGCTGATCGCGCCGCGGCTGTCCGCCCTGCTTGGCCAACAGGTGGTGGTGGAGAACCGTGCGGGGGCTGCCGGAGTCATCGCCGGCGATGCGGTCGCCAAGGCCGCACCCGACGGCTACACGCTGCTGCTGGGCGACAGCTCGACGCTGATCGCCAAGTACATGCAGGCCAAGCTCACTTTCGATCCGATCAAGAGCTTCGTGCCGGTCGCGGGGCTGTTCAAGTCGCCGCTGCTGATCGTGGCCGGCAACGACTTTCCCGCCAGGAACCCGCGCGAGCTGGTGGCGGCCCTCAAGGCCAGGCCCGGCTTCTATTCCTTCGCCACCTCGGGCGTGGGCACGGTGCACCACCTGGGCTTCGAGATGCTGAAGGGACAGTCGGGCACCTTCGCGCTGCACATCCCCTACCGCGGTGCCGCGCAGATCGTGCCCGACGTGATCAGCGGCCAAGTGCCGCTGGGCGTGGTCAGCGCGACCGCCGGCCTGGCGCAGGCCAAGGGCGGCAAGCTGCGGGCGCTGGCGATGATGAGCAACGACAAGCTCCCGGGCGCTGAAGACGTTGCCGCGCTATCGACCGCCGTGCCCGGCGTGGACGTGGCGCCGAGGCTCTTCCTGCTGGCGCCCGCTGGTACACCCGCTGCGGTCGTCGACAAGCTGGGCGAAGCGGCACGCACCGCCATGGGCGCACCCGACCTGCCCCAGGCCGCCGCGCTGCAGGGCGCGGTACCGGACTTCATGCCTTCAGCGCAATTGGCCACGGCGATCGCGCAGGAGTCGGCGCGCTGGGGCAAGCTGATCAGCGAACAGAAGATCAGCTCGCAGTAGCAAGCCGGATGAGCGTCATCACCTGCATCGAGGACCTGCGCGTCCTCGCGAGGAAGCGCGTGCCGCGCATGTTCTACGACTACGTGGACTCCGGCTCCTGGACCGAAAGCACCTACCGCGCCAACGCCGCCGACTTCGACCGCCTCAAGCTGCGCCAGCGCGTGGCAGTGAACATCGAGCAGCGCAGCACGCGCACGACGATGGCGGGCACCGAGGTTGCCATGCCGGTGGCCATCGCGCCCACCGGCATGACGGGCATGCAGCATGCCGACGGCGAAATCCTGGCGGCCAGGGCTGCCGAGAAGTTCGGCATCCCCTTCACGCTCTCGACCATGAGCATCTGCTCGATCGAGGACATCGCGGCCGCAACGAGCACGCCGTTCTGGTTCCAGCTCTACGTGATGCGCGACCGCGACTTCATGGCACGCCTGATCGATCGCGCCAAGGCCGCGAACTGCTCGGCCCTGGTGCTGACGCTGGACCTGCAGATCATCGGCCAGCGCCACAAGGACCTGCGCAATGGCCTGTCGGTGCCGCCCAGGCCGACGCTTGCCAACCTCGGCAACATGGCCACCAAGCCGCGCTGGTGCATGGGCATGCTGGGCACGAAGCGGCGCAACTTCGGCAACGTCTTCGGCCATGTGAAGGGCATCGAGACCATGCGCTCGCTATCGGAGTGGACCAACAAGCAGTTCGATCCGACGCTCTCATGGGCGGACGTCGACTGGATCCGCCGGCGCTGGGGCGCAAGGCTGATCCTCAAGGGCATCCAGGACGTGGAGGACGCGAGGTTGGCCGTCGACTCGGGCGCCGATGCGCTGATCGTCTCCAACCACGGCGGGCGCCAGCTCGACGGCGCGCCCTCGTCCATCTCGGCGCTGCCCGGGATCGCCGAAGCCGTGGGCCACCGCATCGAGGTGCACATGGATGGCGGCATCCGCAGCGGCCAGGACGTGCTGAAGGCGCGCGCACTCGGCGCCAGGGGCGTCTACATCGGCCGCTCGATGCTTTACGGCCTGGGCGCAATGGGGGAGTCGGGCGTCACGCGGGCGCTGCAGATCATCCACCGTGAGCTGGACCTCACGATGGCGTTCTGCGGGCACACCGATATCGAGAAGGTGGATGCGGGGGTGCTGCTGGGGTAGAGCAGCAACAGGCGTGCCGGGTGGATGCACCCCGATAATCGAGGACCCCAGCGCATCCCCACAAGGAGACCCCGAGTGCCCGACCTTTCCCGGATCACCTGCATCGAAGACCTGCGAGTGATCGCCCAGTCGCGCGTGCCGCGCATGTTCTACGACTACGCCGACTCCGGCGCGTGGACCGAGGGCACCTACCGTGCGAACGAGGCCGACTTCCAGAAGATCAAGCTGCGCCAGCGCGTGGCCGTGAACATGGAAGGCCGCTCCACACGCACGACCATGGTGGGCCACGAGGTGGCGATGCCGGTGGCCATCGCGCCCACCGGCCTCACGGGCATGCAGCATGCCGACGGCGAGATCCTGGGCGCGCGAGCGGCCAAGGCCTTCGGCATTCCGTTCACGCTGTCGACCATGAGCATCTGCTCGCTGGAGGACATTGCCGAGAACACCGACCGCCATCCATTCTGGTTCCAGCTGTACGTGATGCGCGACCGCGACTTCATCGAGCGGCTGATCGAGCGCGCCAAGGCCGCCAACGTCTCGGCGCTGCAGCTGACGCTGGACCTCCAGATCCTCGGCCAGCGGCACAAGGACATCAAGAACGGACTGACGGCGCCGCCCAAGCCGACGCTCAAGAACCTCATCGATCTCGCGACCAAGCCGCGCTGGTGCCTGGGCATGCTGGGCACGAAGCGCCGCACCTTCGGCAACATCGCCGGCCATGCCAAGGGGGTGAAGGACCTGTCGTCGCTGTCGTCGTGGACGGCCGAACAGTTCGACCCGACCTTGAGCTGGGCCGATGTTGAATGGATCAAGAAGCTCTGGGGCGGACCGCTGATTCTCAAGGGCATCCTGGACGTGGAAGATGCACGGCTGGCGGCTTCAAGCGGTGCCGATGCGCTGATCGTCTCGAACCACGGCGGGCGCCAGCTCGACGGCGCACCCTCCTCGATCGAGGCGCTGCCGGCCATCGCCGAGGCAGTCGGCACGGAGATCGAGGTCTGGATGGACGGCGGCATTCGCAGCGGGCAGGACGTGCTGAAGGCGCGGGCGCTCGGGGCGCGCGGCACGTTGATCGGGCGCAGCTTTCTCTACGCCCTCGGCGCGTTCGGCGAGGCCGGCGTGACTCGCGCGTTGCAGATCCTCCAGCGAGAGCTCGACCTCACGATGGCCTTCTGCGGACGCACGCAGATCGACGAAGTGGATTCGAGCATCCTGCTGCCGGGCACTTTCTGATACAGCCTTGTTCCATTCGGGCGAGCCTGGATGAGGCGTCGGCCGACAGCGCGTCTGCACGCTGCCGCGCAGAATCGATCGGGCCATCACAACACTCAAGGCGAAATCATGAGTGCAGCCACGCCCGCTTCCAGCCCAGCCCAGCAGCCTGCAACGCACTACACCGCCGAGGAAAAGCGCCGCAGGGTCTTCGCCATCGTCGGTGCTTCCTCGGGCAACCTGGTCGAGTGGTTCGACTTCTACGTCTACGCTTTCTCGGCGCTCTACTTCGCCTCCTCGTTCTTTCCCAAATCCAACCCCACTGTTCAGCTGCTCAACACCGCGGGCGTGTTCGCAGCCGGCTTTCTGATGCGGCCGATCGGCGGCTGGCTGTTCGGCCGCATCGCCGACCGCAAGGGCCGCAAGACATCGCTGGTGATCTCGGTCACCATGATGTGCGCCGGCTCGCTGGCCATCGCCTGCCTGCCGACCTACGACAGCATCGGTGCCTGGGCGCCCACGCTGCTGCTGGTCGCGCGGCTCTTTCAGGGCCTTTCGGTGGGCGGCGAGTACGGCACCACCGCCACCTACATGAGCGAGGTGGCGCTCAAGGGCCAGCGTGGCTTCTTCTCGTCGTTCCAGTACGTCACGCTGATCGGGGGGCAGCTGCTCGCGGTGCTGGTGATCGTGGTGCTGGAGCAATTGCTGAGCGAGGCGGAGCTCAGGGCCTGGGGCTGGCGCATTCCCTTCGTGATCGGCGCGATCACCGCCGTCGTCGCGATGCAGCTGCGCCGCCAGCTGCACGAGACCTCCAGTTCCGAGAGCCGCGAGAACAAGGAAGCCGGCACGCTCGCGGGCCTGTTCCGCCACCACAAGGCGGCCTTCTTCACGGTGCTGGGCTTCACCGCCGGCGGCTCGCTGATCTTCTATACCTTCACGACCTACATGCAGAAGTACCTGGTCAACACGGTGGGCCTGCCGATCAAGACGACCAGCTACGTGATGACCTGCGCCCTGTTCGTCTACATGTGCATGCAGCCGGTCTTCGGCGCGCTGTCGGACCGCATCGGGCGGCGCAACAACATGCTGCTCTTCGGCGCGCTCGGGGCGCTCGCGACGGTGCCCATCCTCATGACGCTCCAGCGCGTGACGAGCCCGGTCGCGGCCTTCGCGCTCATCATCCTGGCGCTGGCCGTGGTGAGCTTCTACACCTCGATCAGCGGCATCGTGAAAGCCGAGATGTTCCCGCAGGAGGTGCGCGCCCTCGGCGTGGGGCTGGCCTATGCGGTGGCCAATGCGATCTTCGGCGGCTCGGCCGAGTACGTCGCCCTGGGGCTCAAGGCGCTGGGGCACGAGTCGGCCTTCTTCTGGTATGTCACGGTGATGATGGTGATCGCCTTCCTGGTGAGCTTGCGGCTGCCGCGGCAGGCGAGCTACCTGCATCACGAGCATTGAATCGCGGTCGACACCCGGCGGGAACACGAACTCCTGCCCAGCTTGCCAGCAAGAAGTAGGAATTCACGCTTGGCTGGTTGCGCCTCGCGCCGACACGGTTGCGCATGTCGTGTTCTAGCTTCGCAGGCAAACGTCGCACTCTTTTCCAAGGACTCCTATGCCGCAAGATGAAGCCTCGTCACAAGCCGAAAGCATCGATGTCAGTTCCTCGAGTGCGCTGGAAGATCTTGCCAGGCGATTCGATGCGACCCCTCAGCAGATCCGGGAAGCGGTCAAGGCCGTTGGAAGCCGGGTCGCTGACGTGGAGCTTCACCTGAAGGGCACGCGCAGCTCGAGCAACGAACAACGCGTGGACGGTAAGCCTTGAAGTCCTAGTCCCCGAGCAGCTCCCCGATCGGCTGCAGGTCCTCCACCCTGTCGCAGACGGCCTTCACCACCATCATGATCGGGATGCCCAGCAGCAGGCCCCAGATGCCCCAGATCCACCCCCAGAAGATCACGCCCACGAACACCGCCACCGGGTTCATGCGGCTCGTGCGGCTGGTGAGCCAGGGCACCAGCAAGTTGCCCACCAGCGTATGGATGAGCAGCGAGGTGCCGCCGACCAGCAGCGTCATCTCGATGCTGTTGAACTGCAGGAATGACACCAGGCCGGCCGCGGCCATCACGATCACCGAGCCGATGTAGGGAATGAGGTTGGTCACCGCGGCGAGGATGCCCCATACGGCCGCGTTCTCCAACCCGATGGCCCAGAAGGCGAGGCCGGTGGCGAGGCCGACCATCGCACTGGTGAGGATCTGCACCAGCAGGTAGCGCTCGATGTTCTGGGTGATGTCGTCGAGCACGTGCACGGTGATCTTTTTCTTCTGCAAGCTGGGTCCGGTGATCTTCACCAGCTTGCGCCTGAAGGTGTCGCCCGAGCCGAGCGCGAAATAGGTCAGGAAGGCGACCAGCGTGAGCTGCCCGGCGGCAGCGATCAGCCCCACCGTGCCGCTCCACAGGTAGTCCCGCACGTTGAAGGCCGGCCGCTCGACGACCACGCGCGACACGCCTTTGCGCGCGGCGACCTTGGCCGAGTTCTCCTCGGCCGCCTGCTCGATCTGGGCAGCAGCCTTCTGCACGGTGTCGAGCGCGCTCGTGTCGGTGCTCCGGCCGCTGCGCAAGGCCGTGCGCAGCTTCTGCGTCGCGACGGGCAGCGTATCGAGCAGCTCGGAGGCGCTGCCGGAGAGCGAATAGCCGGTCCAGCCCAGGCCGCCGAGGAGCCCGAGCAGGATCACGGCGGCACTGATCCAGCGCGAGATCCTCCAGCGCTGGAACAGATCGACCAGCGGCGCGAGCGCATAGGTCAGCAGCAGGCTCAGCATCAGCGGAACGAACACGGACTTGGCCCAGTGAAGCGTGAACACCACGGCGAGCACGCACAGCATCACCAGCGCTGCGCTGCGCACGTCGACCGGCATGTGCAGCAGTACGCGCTCCACCTCCGCCTCGGCGGATTCGGCTGCTGCCGCAACGGTCCGCTCCTGCTCGGCCGACAGCGGCGGCGGTGGCGGCGGTGGCGGCGGCTCGGCCGGCGCCTCTGCGGTCTTCGGTGCAACTTCGTCGTTCATCGCGGATCCTTCAGCGCTTCGCGCACGGCGGCCAACTGGCGGCGCGACACCACCACCGGCTCGGGAATACCGTCGATGCGCAGTGCCCAGCCCTCGGCGTCCTCGCCGTCGTCGTACTTGTGGAGCGCGCGGATCGACTGGCGCGCCACCAGCGCGTTGCGGTGCACGCGCACGAAGCGCGCCGGGTAGCGCTCCTCGAACTCGGCGAGCGACCCGTCGTAGATGTGGCTGCGCGCCGCGGTGCGCACCGTGAGGTACTTGTACTCGGATTTGAGATAGAGCACGTCGGACATCAGGACACGCTCGGTACGGCCGCGGTCCTGGATCAGCAGCACCTCCTGCGGCACGTCGGCCATGGGGCCGCGCCGCTCCCGCAGCGAGCGCGCTGCCTTCTGCAGCGCCTGCTGCAGCCGGTCGGCCCGCACCGGCTTGGTGAGGTAGTCGACGGCCTCGAGCTCGAAGGCCGTGACGGCGTGGACGGCATGCGCGGTGACGAACACCACTGCCGGCGCGCCGGCGCGCTGTCGCAGGCTGCGTGCCAGCTCGATGCCGTCCATGCCCGGCATGTGGATGTCGAGCAGCACCAGATCGAAGTCCCCGGTGAGCAGTTGCGCCTGGGCGTCGGCACCATTGGCCGCCTCGCCCACGACCTCGGCCGCCGGCGCGCGGCAATCGGCCAGCAGCGTGCGCAGCCGCGACCGGGCCAGCGTTTCGTCGTCGACGATGAGGGTGCGAAGAACATGCATATGTCTGTTTTTTTCACGCTTCTGCCGGAATGGCGATGCGCACGCGATAGGCCTTCTGGTCCATGCCCGCGCTGAACTGCGCCTGCACGTCGTGCAGCAGGTGCAGCCGGTCGCGCACGTTGGCCAGCGCGATGCCATGGCCGCGCGGCAGGGGCTCGTCGGCCCAGCGCAGCGGCGGCAGGCTGTTAATCACTTCGATCACGGCCATGCTGCCGCGGCGCTCGGTGCGGATGCGGATCTTTGCGCCCTCGGGGCTGGGTTCGACGCCATGCTTGACCGCGTTCTCGACCAGCGGCTGCAGCAGCAAGGGCGGCAGGCGCGCGCCGTTGGCCGCCGGATCGATGTCCCAGCGGATGCGCAGCCGCTCGCCGAAGCGCACCTGCTCGATCGCCAGGTAGCGCTCGGCCAGCGCGATCTCGTCGGCCAGGGTGACCGATTCGCCCTCATCGGCCAGGGCGTGGCGAAACAGCTCACTCAAGTCCTCGAGCATGGCCTCGGCCTTGGCCGGCTCCTCTCGCACGAGCGCGATGGCGCTGTTCAACGTATTGAAGAGAAAGTGCGGACGGATGCGCGACTGCAGCTCCTCCAGGCGCGCCGTCATCGCCGCGGGCGTCTGGCCGCGCGCGCGCAGCACCAGCGCGGCCATTACCAGCGCCGCGAACATGGCCCCGGCCAGGGCGCTGGCAATCCACGGCGCGCTTCCCACCACGCCGGTCAGCCGCAACAGGCCGCAGCCATAGACCGCGGCGGCCGCCCCGAGCAGCGCGCCGGCTGCGTACTGCGCCGCGCGCGGCAAGCGGCCCAGCAGCTTCTTGAGCCAGCATGCCGACAACAGCCACAGCAGCGTGGCCGGCAGGGCTCCGCCGGTGACGGTGGCGAGCAGCATCAGCCACTCCGAGGGTGTGGACGCCTGGAACAACGTGGCCGCTGCCACCACCGCCTCGACGAACATGACCGCACGCAGCACCACGCCGATCTGGCAGGCATCGAAGATCGCGGCCCCGGCGCGCGCAGGTCCACGGGTCCGTGCCGGGGACGGCGCCTGAGGGGTGGTCGATAAAATCGATGGGCTGCGCATCAAGCAAAGATCGGGTGCAAACCCATTATTGCCTCCCAACCGGTTCACACCCATGACCCACAACCAACTCGACAAGAAATCCGAAGCCTGGTCGGCCCTGTTCTCCGAACCGATGAGCGACCTGGTGAAGCGCTACACCGCAAGCGTCTTCTTCGACAAGCGGCTGTGGCAGGCCGACATCCAGGGCTCGCTGGCGCATGCGGGCATGCTGGCCGCCCAGGGGGTGATCGGCGCCGAGGATCATGCGGCCATCGAGCGCGGCATGGCGCAAATCCGCGGCGAGATCGAGTCGGGCGCCTTCGACTGGAAGCTCGACCTCGAGGACGTGCACCTGAACATCGAGGCGCGCCTCACGCAGCTGGTCGGCGATGCCGGCAAGCGCCTGCATACCGGCCGCAGCCGCAACGACCAGGTGGCCACCGACGTGCGGCTCTGGCTGCGCGGCGAGATCGACCTGATCAGCGGGCTGCTCGGCGACCTGCAGAAGTCGCTGCTGGCCATCGCCGAGAAGAACGCAGAGGTGATCCTTCCGGGCTTCACCCACCTGCAGGTGGCGCAGCCTGTGAGCTTCGGCCACCACATGCTGGCCTACGTCGAGATGTTCGCGCGGGACGCCGAGCGCATGGCCGACGTGCGAGGCCGCGTCAACCGCCTCCCGCTGGGCGCCGCGGCGCTGGCGGGCACCAGCTATCCGCTGGACCGGGAACTGGTCGCGCGCACGCTGGGCATGGACGGGGTGTGCGAGAACAGCCTGGACGCGGTGAGCGACCGCGACTTCGCGATCGAGTTCGCTGCCGCCGCCTCGCTGGCCATGGTGCACATCAGCCGGCTCAGCGAGGAACTGGTGCTCTGGACCAGCCAGGCCTTCGGTTTCATCGACATCGCCGACCGCTTCTGCACCGGCAGTTCGATCATGCCGCAGAAGAAGAACCCGGACGTGCCCGAACTCGCGCGCGGCAAGACGGGCCGCGTCGTCGGCCACCTGATGGGCCTCATCACGCTGATGAAGGGCCAGCCGCTGGCCTATAACAAGGACAACCAGGAGGACAAGGAGCCGCTGTTCGACACGGTCGACACGCTCAAGGACACGCTGCGCATCTTTGCGGAGATGGTGGGCGGCATCACCGTCAAGTCGGAGGCCATGGAGAAGGCGGCGCTGCGCGGCTACGCCACCGCCACCGACCTGGCCGACTACCTGGTGAAGAAGGGCCTGCCCTTCCGCGACGCGCACGAGACGGTGGCGCATGCCGTGAAGGCCGCGATCTCGCACAAGGTGGACTTGTCGGAGCTGCCTCTGTCGGTGCTGCAGACCTTCCATCCCAAGATCGAGAAGGACGTGTACGACGTGCTGAGCCTGCGTGGCTCGGTGCATGCACGCAACATCCTCGGTGGCACCGCGCCGGCACAGGTCCGCAAGCAGATCGCGCGGCACCGGGCTCGGCTGCAATAACGGTCTCCTCCCGGCAACACCGAGCGGCTCTATGCCAGGGTTTGCCCGTGGTTTTTTGTCAGCTTTGTGGCTATTTGTAAAACTGTAGTGCTAAAGTTTGGCATTGCATTGCAGCAAAGTGCCGGGCAACCTGCGTTACCGAACCCGGCCAGCCAACCCCATTCATGGAACAAGACTCCTGCGTTGTCGTCATCCTGACCTTCAACTCCGCCTCGATCATCCGGGAGACCGTGTCGCAGGCGAAAAAGGCGAGCCCGAACGTCTTCGTGGTCGACTCGCATTCGACGGACAACACGGTCGCCCTCCTCGAGGAGCTGGGCTGCGCCGTGGTGCAGCGGCCCTTCTCCAACTACAGCGACCAGCGCAACTGGGCGATCTCGCAGATCGAGGGGGCCTACGGCTGGCAACTGCACCTGGACGCCGATGAGGTGCTGGACGAGCAGGCCGTCGCAGAGATCCGGGCCTTGCTCGCCGGCACGCCGCGCTTCGATGCCTACATGCTGCGCCGGCGCGACTACTTCATGGGCAAGATGCTGCGCTTCTCGGGCGTCAACCCTTGGCACCTGCGGCTGTTCCGCTCGGGCGCGGGGCGCTGCGAGTCACGGCTCTACGACCAGCACTTCATCAGCAACGCCACGCCGGGGCGCCTCCAGGGTTTCATGCACGACAAGAACTCGGCCCGGCTCACCGACTGGATCGCCAGCCACAACCGCTGGAGCGACGCGGAGGCCAAGGAGAAGCTGGGCCCGCGGCCGGCCGCCGCCAACGTGCTCCAGCCCCGGCTGATGGGGGACGCGCGCGAGCGCACGCGCTTCATCAAGGAGATCTACTACAAGCTGCCGACCGGGCTGCGCTCGCTCAGCTATTTCATGTACCGATACGTCTTCCGGCTTGGCTTCCTGGACGGCACCACCGGCTTCTATTTCGCTTTTTTTCAGGCATTGTGGTTTCGCATGCTGGTCGACGCGAAGATGTACGAACAGCGCACGGCGCAGCCGCCAGTAGCCGAACTGAAGGCCAAGCCCCCCCAACCAATTCCCCCAATGGAGTGATCTCACAGCATGCGGCAATACAACGCTTCCAAGAAAGTCCTGGTCACCGGCGGCGCCGGGTTCCTGGGCAGCCATCTCTGTGACCGGCTCATCGAGCAGGGCCACGATGTCCTGTGCGTCGACAACTTCTTCACGGGCACCAAGCGCAACATCGAGCACCTGCTCGACCATCCACGTTTCGAGCTGATGCGGCACGACGTGACCTTCCCGCTCTATGTGGAGGTCGACGAGATCTTCAACCTGGCTTGCCCCGCATCGCCGGTTCACTACCAGCACGACCCGGTGCAGACCACCAAGACCAGCGTGCACGGCGCGATCAACATGCTGGGGCTTGCCAAACGGGTGCGCGCCAAGATCCTGCAGGCCTCCACCAGCGAGGTCTACGGCGACCCGGAGATCCATCCGCAGGTCGAGGCCTATTGGGGCCGCGTCAACCCGATCGGCATCCGCAGCTGCTATGACGAGGGCAAGCGGTGCGCCGAGACGTTGTTCTTCGACTACCACCGCCAGCACAAGCTGCGCATCAAGGTCGTGCGCATCTTCAACACCTACGGCCCTCGCATGCACATGAACGACGGGCGCGTGGTGTCCAACTTCATCGTGCAGGCGCTCAAGGGCGAGGACATCACCATCTACGGCGACGGCCAGCAGACGCGCAGCTTCTGCTACGTGGACGACCTTGTGGAGGCAATGCTCCGCATGATGGGCACCGGCGACGAGGTGCCGGGCCCGATCAACATCGGCAACCCCGGCGAGTTCTCGATGCTGGAGCTCGCCAACAAGGTGATCGAGCTCACCGGCTCCAAGAGCCAGCTGGTGCGCATGCCGCTGCCCGCGGACGACCCCAAGCAGCGCCGGCCCGACATCACGCTCGCCCAGCAGGAGCTCGGCGGCTGGGAGCCCAGGACCCAGCTCGAGGAAGGCTTGAAGAAGACCATCGCCTATTTCGACAAGGCGCTCTCCGAAACCATCGCAGACTGAACACATGAACGTCACCATCATCGGCACCGGCTACGTCGGCCTCGTCACTGGCGCCTGTCTCGCCGACATCGGCAACAACGTGCTCTGCGTGGACGTCGACAAGCGCAAGATCGACACCCTCAACGCGGGCGGCATCCCGATCTACGAACCGGGCCTCAGCGAACTGGTCGAATCCAACGCGGCGGCCAGACGCCTGAGCTTCTCGACCGACATCGAGGCCTCGGTCGCGCATGGCGAAGTCCAGTTCATCGCCGTGGGCACGCCGCCCGACGAGGACGGGAGCGCCGACTTGCAGTACGTGCTGGCGGCGGCGCGCAACATCGGCAAGTACATGAACGGCTTCAAGGTGGTGGTCGACAAGTCCACCGTGCCGGTGGGCACGGCCGACAAGGTCGCCGCCGTCATCCAGGAGGAGCTCGACAAGCGCGGCCGTCCGGACCTGCGCTTCTCGGTGGTGAGCAACCCCGAGTTCCTGAAGGAAGGCGCCGCGGTCGAGGACTTCATGCGGCCCGACCGCATCGTCATCGGCTACAGCGACGACGAGAACGGCCGCGAGGCCCTGGCGGCCATGCGCAAGCTCTATGCGCCCTTCAACCGCCATCACGAGCGCACCCGCGTGATGGACGTGCGCTCCGCCGAGTTCACCAAGTACGCGGCCAACGCAATGCTCGCCACCCGCATCAGCTTCATGAACGAGCTGGCCAATCTGGCCGATCGCGTGGGTGCCGACATCGAGGCGGTCCGCCAAGGCATCGGCTCCGACCCGCGCATCGGCTATAGCTTTCTCTATGCCGGCACCGGCTACGGCGGCAGCTGCTTCCCGAAGGACATCCAGGCGCTCACGCGCATCGCGCGCGAGAACGGGCAGACACTGCGGGTGCTGGAGTCGGTCGAGGCTGTCAATGACGAGCAGAAGCGCGTGTTGACGCAAAAGGTGCTCGACCGCTTCGGCGCCGACCTCAGCGGCCGCAGCTTCGCGCTGTGGGGCCTGGCCTTCAAACCCAACACCGACGACATGCGCGAGGCTCCGAGCCGCGTGGTGCTCGACACGCTGCTGCGCGCCGGCGCGCGCGTGGTGGCGCACGACCCGATCGCCGTCGACGAGACCAGACGCGTGCTGCAGCTCGACTTCGCGGATGCGCCGGCGCTGCTGGATCGCATCAGCTTTTCCTCGGCCAAGGACCCGCTGGAGGTGCTGGCCGATACCGACGCGCTGATCATCGTGACCGAGTGGAAGGCCTACCGCAGCCCCAACCTCGAGCGGCTCAAGGCGTTGATGAAGTCGCCGGTGATCTTCGATGGCCGCAACCTCTACGAGCCCGGCGTCATGAAGGAGGCGGGCGTCATCTACCAGGGCATCGGGCGCAACAGCCGCTGAAGGCGGCCATACCGGATCGAGGGCACCTCCGGGATGCCTTCGTCAAAGACGCGAGCACCCATGGGAAATGCTCGGAGAAGGCGAATCGCATAGGCCAGGCAGCGTCAACTCGACCGTCAGCCGCCGCGCATGCATTGAACTTGCACTTCGATCTTCGATCCTCCATTCGCGATCGAAAATCAACGCCTGATCCGCGACAATCTCCATTCCGCCCCAGAACACCCATGCACTCCAAGACTTTTTCCATTCTTCCGGTCCTCTTCGCGATTGCCGCGAGTTCCCTTGTCCCCGGCTCCGAAGCCTTTGCGGCCTCTCACGCCGCTCAGCGTGCAACCCAGAAGAAGCCGGCGGCCGCCGCGCCTGCGTCCGCGCCGGCGGCTGGACAGACCGCAGTTGCCGGCGGTGCGCCGGCGCTCCCCGCCAAGTCATGGTTGTTGATGGACTTCGACTCTGGCGAAGTGCTCGCCTCGGCCAACCCCGACGAACCGCTGCCGCCAGCCTCGCTGACCAAGATGATGACCAGCTTCCTGGTCGAACAAGCGCTTCGGTCGGGCAAGCTCAAGAAGGACGATCTGGTATCGGTCAGCCAGAACGCCTGGTGCCGTGGCTCCAGCACCGAGTCATGCATGTACCTGCCGCTGAACAGCCAAGCCACGGTCATCGACATCCTGCGCGGCATCATCGTCCAGTCCGGAAACGACGCGTCCAAGGCAATCGCCGAGCACATGGCCGGCTCCGAAGAGGGCTTCGCCAAGCTCATGAACGCCGAAGCCCAGCGCCTTGGCATGACTCACACGCATTTCGTGAATGCGACGGGTCTGCCCGACCCGGAGCACAAGGCGTCTGCACGGGACCTCGCGATCCTGGCACGCGCGATCATCCGCGACAGCTCCGACTACTACCCGATCTACGCGGAGCGTGAGTTCAAGTTCAACGGCATCAAGCAGGGAAATCGCAATGCCCTGCTCTATACCGATCCAACGGTCGACGGACTGAAGACCGGCCACACCCAGGAGGCGGGCTACTGCCTCGTCACCTCGTCCAAACGCAACGGGATGCGCCTCATCACCGTGATCCTCAACACCAACAGCGCGCAGGCGCGTGCCGACGAGACGCGCGCGCTGCTCGGGTGGGGCTTCGGCAACTTCGAGAAGGCGACGCCCATTCAGCCGAACGCGGTGGTAACGACCGCCAAGGTCAGCTTTGGCAAGGTCGACACTGTTCCTGCGACGCTGCAGTCGCCATGGACGGTGACGGTCCCGCGCGGCCAGCAGGTGCACACCTCGGTGCAGATCAAGCCAGACCTGGAGGCACCGGTGACGAAGGGGACGGTGATCGGCAAGGTGATCGCTGACTCGAACGGCAAGCCCGTCGGGGAAGCGCCGCTGGTCGCGCAGGCCGACGTGGAACGCGCGGGCTTCATGCTTCGCACGTGGCAACGCGCGCTCAAATTGGTCGGCAAGTGAACGACGGCTGCTTCGGGCGGGTGCCGGGGCAATGAGGAAAGCCGACGACAGTCCAGCAAGAAGTCACTCTGGTGCGCACTCCAGCGAGAACAGTGGCAGTTCGGCTTGCCGGCTCAGCCACACGCCGCCGCCCACCTCCTGAAAGTGGCGCGAAAGCCCATGCCGATACACCTCGGCGCTGTGGCGAAAGATGCGTGGGTCCGTCAGGTCTTCATCCACGATGTCGCGCGCGAAGTCCTCGCGCGTCACGGCTTCCACGTACAGGGCGCCCTGGCTCAGCAGGCTGAGGTTGCGCAAGGCGCGCTTCAGATCCGGCGGGCTGAGATAGGGCAGCACGCCCTGGCAGATGACGAAGTCGAAGGGCTTCCCGGCCTGGTAGTCCACCACAGAACCGCGCTCCCATCCGTAGCGCCCGCACAGGTACTCGCTGAACTCCACGCCGTGGTAGCTGGCCAACGGGAACTGCCGCGCGATGATGTCGCGCCACAGCCCGATGCCGCAGCCGACGTCCAGCACTCGCCTCACGGGCACGCGCAGGTATCGCAGGTAGGCGCAGACAAACGCGCCCAGGCGCTCGACGTGCTGGGGGTCGACCACCTTGGTCTTCTTGTCGAAGTAGTAGCGCCGGTAATAGGCTTCGTCGAAGGTGGCGGCACCGGCTGATCGCATATCTGACACTCCTCGTTGTGCCGAATCGTATCGGCAACCGAAGACCGCTCGTGGCACTGCATTTGCCTAGTGCGCCTTCACGCCCCACCGCTGCGCTTGAGCACGCCACGGCGGCATGGCACGATTGTGCAGATGATTCCCAGCCCCGCCGCAACGCAGCACCTGCGCGACCTCGCCCGGCTGCGCCGCGTTCGCGACAGGATCGACCGGGAGTACGCGCAGCCGCTGGACGTCGAGGCGCTCGCCCGCGACGCGAGCATGTCGGCCGGACACCTCAGCCGCCAGTTCCGGCTCGCCTACGGCGAATCGCCGTACAGCTACCTGATGACACGGCGCATCGAGCGTGCGATGGCACTGCTGCGTCGCGGCGACCTCAGCGTTACCGAGGTCTGTTTCGAGGTCGGGTGCTCGTCGCTGGGCACCTTCAGCACCCGCTTCGCCGAGCTGGTCGGCATGCCGCCCAGCACCTATCGGCGCCAACAAGCACTTGCGACCGCGGGGATGCCGTCGTGCGTGGCGAAACAGGTCACACGCCCGATCAGGAATCGAGAAGCGCGAGACACGGAGCCGGAATTAGACTGACCGGCATGGACATCACCATTCACTCCACCTTCCTCCCGCACAACGATCCGGCCGCCTCCCTGGCCTTCTACCGCGACACGCTCGGCTTCGAGGTCCGCAACGATGTCGCGTACGGCGGCATGCACTGGATCACGGTGGGCCCGGCGGGCCAGCCCGGAACGTCCATCGTCCTCTATCCGCCGGCCGCTTCCCCCGGCATCACCGACGACGAGCGCCGCACGATCGCCGAGATGATGGCCAAGGGCACCTACGGGATCATTCTCCTGGCCACCCGAGACCTCGACGGCACCTTCGAGCAGCTGCAGGCCAGCGGCACCGAAGTCGTCCAGGAGCCGACCGAGCAGCCCTATGGCGTTCGCGACTGCGCCTTCCGCGATCCCGCGGGCAACCTGATCCGCCTGCAGGAGCTGCGCTGAGCGACCGGATGAGCAAGGCCACGAAGACGAACAAGACATCGCCCGCACCGCTTCCCGCCGCCGACAGTCACGACTTGATCCGCGTGCACGGCGCGCGCGTGAACAACCTGAAGGACGTCAGCATCGAGATCCCGAAGCGCCGGCTCACGGTGTTCACCGGCATCTCCGGGTCGGGCAAGAGTTCGCTGGTGTTCGGCACCATCGCCGCGGAGTCCCAGCGGCTGATCAACGAGACCTACAGCGTCTTCGTGCAGGGATTCATGCCAGCGCTGGCGCGGCCCGAGGTCGACGTGCTCGAAGGGCTGACGACCGCGATCTTGGTCGACCAGGAACGCATGGGCGCCAACGCGCGTTCGACGGTGGGCACCGCCACCGATGCCAACGCGCTGCTGCGCATTCTTTTCAGCCGGTGCGGCAAGCCGCACATCGGCTCGCCCAACGCGTTCGCCTTCAACGTCCCCTCGGTCCGCGCAAGCGGCGCGATCACCATCGAACGGGGTGCGGGAAAGACCGTGAAGCAGAGCTTCAGCCGCACAGGCGGCATGTGCCCGCGCTGCGAGGGCATGGGCTCGGTCACCGACTTCGACATGGCCGCGCTCTACGATGACAGCAAGTCGCTCAACGAGGGCGCGCTCATCATTCCCGGCTACAGCATGGACGGCTGGTACGGCCGCATCTTCCGCGGCTGCGGCTTCTTCGACCCGGACAAGCCGATACGCAAGTTCAGCAAGGGAGAGCTGCACGACCTGCTCCACAAGGAGGCGACCAAGATCAAGGTCGATGGCGTCAACCTGACGTACCAGGGCGTCATCCCGCAGATTCAGAAGTCGATCCTTTCGAAGGATGTCGATGGACTGCAGCCGCACGTACGCGCCTTCGTGGAGCGGGTGGTGACGTTCAGCACCTGCCCCGACTGCGGCGGCACGCGGCTCAGCGAGGCCGCCCGGTCCTCGAAGATCAAGAAGATCAACATCGCCGATGCGTGCGCAATGCAGATCAGCGACCTGGCCGAGTGGGTGCGCGGCCTCGACGAGCCCTCGGTGGCTCCGCTGCTCGCCGCGCTGGCGCAGACACTCGACTCGTTCGTGGAGATCGGCCTCGGCTATCTCTCGCTCGACCGGCCGTCCGGCACCCTGTCGGGCGGCGAGGCGCAGCGCGTCAAGATGGTCCGTCACCTGGGCTCCGCGCTCACCGACGTCACCTACGTCTTCGACGAGCCCACCACGGGCCTCCACCCGCACGACATCCGGCGAATGAACGAGCTGCTGCTGCGGCTGCGCGACAAGGGCAACACCGTGCTCGTCGTGGAGCACAAGCCGGAGACGATTGCGATCGCCGATCACGTCGTCGACCTCGGCCCCGGCGCGGGAACGGCAGGCGGCAGCGTCTGCTTCGAGGGCAGCGTCGAGGGGCTGCGGGCCAGCGGCACCCTCACCGGCCGGCATTTCGACGACCGGGCCTCCCTCAAGCAGAAGGTGCGCAAGCCGACCGGGGTGCTTCCGATTCGCGGCGCGAAGACGCACAACCTGCGCGACGTGGACGTGGACCTCCCGCTCGGTGTGCTGGTCGTGGTCGCCGGGGTGGCGGGCTCGGGCAAGAGCTCGCTCGTGCACGGATCGATTCCCGCTGGCGCGGGCGTGGTCACCATCGACCAGGCCGCGATTCGCGGCTCGCGGCGCAGCAACCCGGCGACTTACACGGGACTGCTGGACCCGATCCGCTCGGCCTTCGCGAAGGCCAACGGCGTGAAGCCCGCACTGTTCAGTGCGAATTCTGAGGGCGCCTGCCCCAATTGCAACGGTGCCGGCGTCATCTACACCGACCTGGGGGCCATGGCCGGCATCGCCACCCCCTGCGAGGAATGCGAGGGAAAGCGGTTCCAGGCATCGGTACTGGACCACCATCTCGGCGGCCTCGACATCAGCGAGGTGCTCGCGATGCCGGTCTCCGAGGCGAAAGACTTCTTCGGCGCAGGGAAGGCGCGCACGCCGGCCGCGCTTGCCATTCTCGAACGGCTGGCGGATGTGGGCCTGGGCTACCTCAGCCTCGGTCAGCCGATGACCACGCTGTCCGGCGGCGAGCGGCAGCGGCTCAAGCTGGCGACCCACATGGCCGAGAAGGGAGGCATCTACGTGCTCGACGAGCCGACGGCGGGCCTGCACCTGGCCGACGTCGAGCAGTTGCTCGGCCTGCTGGATCGACTGGTCGATTCGGGCAAGTCAGTCATCGTGGTGGAGCACCACCAGGCGGTCATGGCGCATGCGGACTGGATCGTCGACCTCGGGCCGGGCGCCGGCCATGACGGGGGGCGCGTCGTGTTCGAGGGCACGCCGGCCGACCTCGTCGCCGGGCGGTCGACGCTCACCGGCAAGCACCTGGCGGCCTACGTCGGTGGCTGACCGGAGCGCAACCCTCGGTCTTGCGAATACGATCGAAGCCCCTCTCTTGCGTTGCTTGTATTCCATGTCTGTGATGAACGCTGCTCCCGCCGCCAGGGCAGCTCGCCGCGTGCTGCTGCCAATCGCACTCATGGTCGCGGCGTGCGCCTCGCAGGCTCAATCCAACGGCTCCGAGGCGGCCCCCTCCCCTGCCCACCTCGCGGCACAGGCACGCTGGCGGGCCGAGCTCTCGGCCTTCGACGCCGCCGACCGGCAGCAGTGGCCCAGCGAGGGCGGCGTCGTCTTCGTCGGCAGCTCCACGATCCGCTTCTGGACCCGGCTGGCGCAAGACTTCCCGCAGCTGCCGGTGGTCATCAACCGCGGCTTCGGCGGCTCGACCATGGCGGACTGCAGCTTCTTCGCACGCGAACTCGTGCTGCGCTACAAGCCTCGGCACGTGCTGGTCTATGCGGGCGACAACGACCTGGCCGAGGGCCGCACGCCGATCGAGGTGCTGGAGAGCTTCGCCCAGTTCGCCAACTCCGTGCGCGCCGAGCTGCCGGATGCGCGCATCAGCTATATCTCCATCAAGCCCAGCCCCTCGCGCGAGAAGCTGCTGCCGCGCATGCGTGAGACCAACGACATCGTTGCCGCCTACCTGCGGCGCCTGCCGAACAGCGACTACATCGATGTCTTCACGCCCATGCTGGGCGGGGACGGCCGGCCGCGCGCCGAACTGTTCCTGCGCGACCAGCTGCACCTGAACGACGAGGGCTACCGCCTTTGGCGCTCGGTCATCGGCGCGCAGCTGGCGCGGCCGGCGGATCGGGCCGAGCTGTCGATCGCGCCGGCATCGCGGTAGCCGCCGCCCGGCTGCGCCGCCTTCCGTCCCACCACAGCGTCGCCTGCGCTACGCCGTAGAGCCATGCGAATACCACGACCAGCAGCAGCACATCGCCCCACCACGGCCGCACCGTCTGGCTGTCGCCGTAGAAGGCCAGGACCAGCAGCACCGCCACGAGGTGTGCGCAGAACACCGGCAGCGAGGCCGAGCCCATGGCTTCCAGCGCATGCAGGCGCGGGAGGCGCCGCATCAGTGAAGGCCCGAAGTGCACGGTGACGATCCCCAGGACCACCAGGTTGACGATGCGAAGCGGGCCGAGCTGCCACTTGTCGAACAGCAGGTTCATCGCCTCGTCGCCGCCAAAGGGCGCCTGGCCGTTGATGCCGTGGTGCCGCCACCAGAGCCCGTAGAGCGCCGCCCCCACTGCGAGTGCCACCAGCCACTTCGGGAAGCGAATGGGCTCGGCATCGGGCGCGTGCCGGCTGGCGCCTAGCCACAGCCCCGCGAACCACAGGAACTGCCAGGCAAAGGCATTGAACGCGCCCATCTCGCGGAACGGCACCGGCAGATGCAGGTATTGCACCGCCAGCCCGTACAGCCATTCGCTGAATTCGAACTGGGCCAGCCCCCACAACGCGGCACTCGCCACCATCACGACCGTCCAGCCGTGGCGCAGCGCGAAGGCAAGCACCCATGGGCTCATCAGCATGAAGAAGATGTACATCGGCAGGATGTCGAGCAGCGCGGGCTCGTACACCAGCAGCAGCGAGTAGCCGAAGCCCTCGATCGGGTTCGTGAGATAGAAGGCCAGCAGGTTCTTCACCGCAGGCTGGTCGATGCGCAGCCCGACTCGGGTGATGACGGTGAACAGGAACAGCAGCGTCGCCGCCTGCGCCAGGTAGACCTTGAGCGCACGCCGCCAGAAGGCGCGGCGCATGGCGTCGACGCCCTGGCGGTCGCTGATTCGGGTGTAGACCAGGCCGGCGACGAAGGCCGAGAGCAGCACGAAGCCCTCGGCCGCCGAGACGAAGCCGAAGGGCTGCCCCAGCGGATCGGTGAACCGCGTGGGCAGGTGCGTGAAGGTCATCAGCACGAGCATGAGCCCGCGCAGTGCGTCGATTTCCCAGTAGCGCTTCATCGGAGCTCGGCACCGGGCATGGACAGCGGAGCTGTCCCAGGACGGGCGATCACGGCGGGTGTTTCGGTACTACGCCAGCTTGCGGATGGCGTCGATCACGACCTCGCTGTAGTTCCTCCAGGTGTAGGTGGCCGCGTGCTGCACGGCCGCCTCGCTCATGGCCGGGAGTTCCTGCCGGTTCTGGTTGAACCAGGCGAGCTTCTCCGCGATCTTTTCGGGCGAGCGGATCGGCACCAGGAAGCCGGTCTTGCCCTCGATCACCAGGTCGTCCCCGCCGGTGTTGGGCGTGATCACGATCGGCAGGCCCTGGCTCATCGCCTCCTGCATGACCAGCGCGCGTCCTTCGTAGAGCGAAGGCAGGCAGAACACGTCGCAGCTGCGCATCAGGGCCAGCACCTCGGCATGGGGGCGCCCCTTCTCGTGCGTGAAGTCGGCGTACTGGCCGCGATAGAAGGCGGGCTCATTCAGCAGCGAGCCCATGACGACCAGCTCGATGTTCTCGCCCTTGAGCAGGTGCATGGCCTGGAACAGGTCGCCCAGTCCCTTGCGCTGGCCCATCGAGCCGACGAAGAGCACGCGCAGCGGCTTCGAGGGGTCGACCGTCTTGCGCGAGGCCACGGCCGCCGGCAGTGGAGAGCCGAAAGGCGAGAGCACCCGCGTCTTTTGCCCGGCCCAGGCCGGCAGAGAATCAGCGACGAAGCGGCTGGGCACCACCACCAGGTCGGCCAATTCGAGCTCGCGCGCCTTGCGTTCGAGCTTGGCGGGCGAATCGGACATGCCGCCGCCCATCGCCTCGACCCAGGCGGGCAGACGCTCCACCTCTTCTTCCATCAGCTTGCGGCCCACCTCCCAGTAGGAAATCGGCAGGTCGTACACGCATTTCAAGCCCAGGCCCTTGGCGGCCTTGAAGGTGTCGAGGGCGGAGTCTTCATAGGTGTAGACGGCGCCGAGGCCGAGGCGCTCGTGCAGCCGGGGCAGAGCGCGGGCGCTGAAGCGGTCGAAGTCCTGCAGCACGCCGTCGATGGAAGCGAAGCCCTTCTCGTGCCGCAGCCAGTAGTTCCAGCCGGCACGGGAGCAGACGGCCCGCGCCAGTTCGCGCCAGGGGTGTTGCAGGATCTTCTCGCGCGGGATGTTGAAGCGGCGCCGCAGCAGGTCGCGACTCAGCCCCTGGGGCACGAGCTTCAGGGCGACATTGTCCGGCTCCACGGCCACCGTGGTCGCGAAACGAGCGAGCATGCCGGCGGCCTCCAGTCCGTCGAGCATGGCGCGCACGTTCTGGTTGCCTGCGGGATGGCTGAACAGCAGTTTCATATCGATCGATCATAGTGGACGCCTATGGCACCAAGGAGTTGCGATACGCTGCGCTCCCAAAGGAGAAGCTGTTGAAAACGAGAACAATGACGCGGTCCTTCGCTGCCATCGCGCTGAGCCTGTGCGCCCTTGGCGCCCATGCGCTGCAGATCGCCAGCCTCACGCCGCAAGGTGAAGTCGCTCGGATCCGCCAGGTAGTTGCCAAGTTCGACCAGACAGCCGTCAACTTCGGGGATCCCAAGGCGCCCGCGCCGCTGGCGGTGAGCTGCAGCGATGCGCAGGCCGGCAAGGGCACCGGCCGCTGGACCGGCGATAAGCAGTGGGTCTGGGACTTCGAGAACGACCTGCCACCGGGCGTGCGCTGCACGGTCACCCGGATCGCGAGCTTCAAGTCGGCCACGGGCGCCGAGCTGACCGGGCCCGAGCGCTACCAGTTCTCCAGCGGCGGCCCGTTCGTGCGGAGCTGGCAGCCCAGCTACGGCAAGATCGACGAAGAGCAGCAGTTCATGCTCGAGCTCAACGGCCCGGCGACGCTGGAGAGCGTGCGTGCCAACATCGGGTGCCAGGCCGACGGCGTGGGCGAGCGCATTCCGGTCCGGCTAGTCGAAGGCGTGCAGCGCCAGGCCTTGCTGAAGGCCTTTGGCCGCGACAAGGAGGCCGAGAAGACGCCGCTGCGCTTCGTCACGCTGCAGTGCAACCGGCGACTGAGCCCGGGCGGGCGCCTGCAGCTGGTCTATGGCAAGGGCGTGGCCACGCCCTCCGGCGTGGCCAATGCGGTCGAGCGACGCCTGAACTTCGAAGTGCGCGAGCCATTCGCCGTCTCTTTCAGCTGCGAGCGCGAGAACGCGCAGTCGGCCTGCCTGCCGCTCAAGCCACTGGTGCTTCAGTTCAATTCGCCGGTGGCGCGCAAACTGGCGACGCAGATCACGCTGCAGGGCGGCGGCAAGACCATCAAGCCGAAGTTCGACGGCGAGAACACCTCGCAGGACGAGGACGCGGTGGTCGATTCGGCGAGCTTCCCGCCGCCATTTGCCGAGCAGACGCCCTTCACGATCACGCTGCCGGCCGGGTTCCAGGACGCATCGGGCCGCGCGCTGGCGTCGCCCGACAGCTTTCCGCTGAAGGTGGCGACCGGCGCCATGCCGCCGCTGGCCAAGTTCGCTGCTTCTCCGTTCGGCGTGGTGGAGCGCCTGGCCGAGCCGGGCGGCACGGCGCTGATGCCCGTCACGGTGCGGCGCGTCGAGCCGGCATTGCAGGTACAGGCGCTGACGCCCGGCAAGGTGAGCGACATGAAACCGAGCACCGACGCGGACATCATTGCCTGGTTCCGCAAGGTTCGGCGCTACGACAGCAACTACGTGATCTCGCGCACGCAGGCGGCGCGAGACGTAGAGGGCGCGCTGCCGAAGATCATCGACAAGGACGATCGCGAGAACGTCCAGACCCGCATGGTCTCGCTGCTCGGCGGCCGGTCCGGCGTGAAGACGCTCGACATGCCCAAGGCCGAAAGCGGGGACCCACGCCCCTTCGAGGTGATCGGCATCCCGCTCACGCCCGGCTTCCATGTGCTGGAGATCGCATCGCAGAAGCTGGGCGACACGCTGCTCGACGAGCGCTACGGTGCGGGCCGAACCATGTACGTGCGCACCACGGCGCTCGCCACCAACCTCGCGGTGCACTTCAAGCTGGGCCGCGAGAACGCGCTCGCCTGGGTCACCACGCTCGACAAGGGCATGGTGGTTGCCAACGCGGCGGTGCGCGTCTCGGACTGCAACGGCAGGGAGATCGGTGGCGGCACCACCGATGCGCGCGGGCTGGTGCGGCTCGCCGGCATCCCGCCCACGCCACCCAGCTGCTCCAGCGAGGAGGACTACAACAGCGACGCGTACTTCGTGAGCGCCCGCGCCAAGGACGAGGCCGGCGTGGAAGATCTCGCCTTCACCTGGAGCGACTGGCAGCGCGGCATCGAGCCCTGGCGCTTCAACGTGCCCACGAGCCTGGAGCCCGAGCCCGACCGCGTGGCACACACGGTGTTCGACCGCACGCTGCTGCGGGCCGGCGAGACCGTGTCGATGAAGCACCTGATCCGGACACAGACGAGCGAGGGCTTCGGTTTGCCGAAGAGCCTCCCCGACACGCTGGTCGTGACGCATGTGGGCAGCGGGCAGCAGTTCACCCAACCGCTCGCCTGGCGCAGGACGGCGACCGGCGGGCGGAGTGGCGAGAACACCTTTGCGATCCCGCCGGCGGCCAAGCTGGGGCTCTACCAGGTCGAGCTGCGCAAAGGCAGCGGCACCAACGCCACGGACAGCGAAGACGGCGGCGAGCGCAGCTACGGTACCGGCCAGTTCCGCGTCGAGGAGTTCCGACTGCCGGTGCTCGAGGGCCGGATCGCCCCGGCCGAAAAGAAGCCGCTGGTGGCCGCGACCTCGCTGCCCACCGACGTGCAGGTCAACTATGTGGCCGGCGGCGGCGCGGTCAACCTGCCGGTGCGGGTGTCGGCGGCGGTGCGGACCAAGAGTCTTTCTTTCGCAGACTTCGACAGTTTCAGCTTCGTGCCGCCGCGCCAGGATGGGCTGTCGGCAGGCGATGCCGAGGAATCGGATTCGGCGTCGCAGGAGCTGCGCGTCGTGGCCGACAAGGTGCCGCTCACGCTCGACAAGACCGGCGCCGGCAAGCTCACCATCGACAAGATCCCGCTGGCCAAGGCGGCGCCGCGCGAGCTGCTGCTCGAAGCCACCTATGCCGATCCCAACGGCGAGGTGCAGACGCTGCGCAGCGTGCAGACGCTCTGGCCCGCGGCCGTGATCGCCGGTATCAAGACCGAGGGCTGGGTCTCGACCGGCCAGAAACTGAAGTTCCAGGCGCTGGCCCTGGACCTCGCGGGCAAGCCGCAGGAAGGCGTGACGCTCAACGTGCGCGCCATCGCGCGCATCACCACCACCAGCCGCAAGCGCATGGTCGGCGGCTTCTACACCTACGACAACAAGACCGATGCAAAGGAGATCGGCACCGTCTGCAGCGGCAAGAGCGATGCGCGTGGCCTGCTGCTGTGCGAGGCCGAGCTCAAGGAGGCCGGCCAGGTCGAGCTGATCGCGAGCGCCACCGATGCCGAAGGGCGCGACAGCCGCGCCGCCAGCTCGGTCTACGTCACGCGCCAGGGCGAGCTCTGGTTCGGCGGCGAGGACCATGACCGCATCGACGTGCTGCCCGAAAAGAAGAACTACCAGCCCGGCGAGACCGCCCGCTTCCAGGTGCGCAGCCCCTTCCGCTTCGCGACGGCGCTGGTGTCGGTCGAGCGCGAGGGCGTGATCGAGACGCAGGTCGTCCGTCTCGACGGCAAGGACCCGACGGTCACGCTGCAGGTCAAGCCTGAATGGGGACCCAACGCGTACGTGAGCGTGCTCGCACTGCGCGGGCGGCTGCGCGAGGTGCCGTGGTACAGCTTCTTCACCTGGGGCTTCAAGGCGCCGCGCGAATGGTGGACCGCCTTCTGGTACGAGGGCAAGGAATACGTGGCGCCCACCGCCTTGGTCGACCTGAGCAAGCCGGCCTACCGGCTCGGGCTGGCCGAAATCCGCGTGGGTACGCAGGCCCATCAGCTCGACGTGAAAGTGGCGAGCGACAAGCCCAGCTACCCGGTCCGCGGCAAGGCGCTGGTCACGATCTCGGCTCGGCTGCCCGACGGCAAGCCCGCCGCAGGCGCCGAGGTGGCACTGGCCGCGGTCGACCAGGCCCTGCTGGAGCTGATGCCCAACGACAGCTGGAAGCTGCTCGAGGCGATGCTGCAGCGGCGCAGCTGGGGCGTCTCTACTTCTACCGCGCAGATGGAAATCGTGGGGCGGCGTCACTACGGCCGCAAGGCGGTGCCGGCCGGCGGTGGCGGCGGCAAGGGCCAGACCCGCGAGCTGCTCGACACCCTGCTGCTGTGGAACCCGGCAGTGGTGCTCGACGCCAACGGCCAGGCCCAGGTGACGGTGCCGCTCAACGATGCGCTGACGACTTTCAGGGTCGTCGCCGTGGCGGATGCAGGCACCGGGCTCTTCGGCACCGGCCAGGCGTCGATCCAGGCCACGCAGGATCTGCAGATCATCAGCGGCCTGCCGCCGCTGGTGCGCGAGGACGACCAGTTCCGCGCCCAGATCACGCTGCGCAATACCACGCAGAAGGTGATGAAGGTGGAGGCGGCGCCGCGCGCCACCCTGCTGACGCTCGAGCCGCAGACGGTCGACATCCCGGCCGGCGAGGCTCGCGAGCTGAGCTGGACGGTCACCGCTCCAGCCCAGCTGGCGCAGACGCGCGCCGAGGCGCTCCTGTGGGAGATCGAGGCCAAGGACCAGATCGGCGGTGCGCGCGACGCGCTCAAGGTGCGCCAGCGCATCGTGCCCGCGGTGCCACTCACGGTCCAGCAGGCCACGCTGGTGCAGCTCGACGGGCCATTCACGCTCGACATCGCGCCGCCGGCCGACGCCCTGCCCGGCCGCGGAGGGCTCAAGCTCTCGCTGCAGCCGCGGCTGGCCGAGGGACTGACGGGCGTGCGGGACTGGTTCGCCGCCTACCCCTACGCTTGCCTCGAGCAGAAGACGAGCAAGTCCATCGGCCTGCGCGACGGCAAGGCCTGGCAGGCCGTGGTCGCGCAACTGCCCGGCTACCTGGACGGCGACGGCCTGGCCAACTACTTCCCGCCACGCGACGGCGAGGCCAACCGCGGCAGCGACATCCTGACGGCTTACCTGCTCGCCGCGGCCCACGAGGCGGCCGCGCTCGATCCCGCTTTCGCGCTGCCCGACGCGGCGCGCGCGCCGATGGAACAGGGGTTGATCGCTTTCGTCGAAGGCCGCATCCAACGCGAGTTCTGGAGCCCGCGCAAGGACCTGGACGTGCGCAAGCTCGCGGCACTGGAAGCGCTCTCGCGCTACGGCAAGGTGCAGGGCCGCATGATCGGCAGCATCGCCATCGTGCCCAACCAGTGGCCGACCAGCGCGGTGGTCGACTGGCTCAACATCCTCAAGCGCGTGCCCGACCTGCCGCAGCGGCAGCAGCGGATCGAGGAGGCGAACAACGTGCTGAAGTCCCGCCTGAGTTATCAGGGCACCAAGCTGATCTTCAGCACCGAGCGCGACGACTACTGGTGGTGGCTGATGGCCAGCGGCGACGTCAACACCGCGCGCCTGCTGCTGGCGGTGCTGGACGATCCCGCCTGGAGGGAAGACATCGGCCAGCTCGCCAGCGGCTTCATCGGACGCCAGCAGAAAGGCGCCTGGCACACGACGACGGCCAATCTGTGGGGTGGCCTCGCGCTCGAGAAGTTCTCCAGGCAGTTCGAGAACACGCCGGTGACCGGCATCACTGCGGCCAACCTCGGCGATGCCAAGGCGCAAGTCGATTGGAGCAAGGTCGAGCGCGTCAAGGCCAGCGACCCGGCGGGTGCGCTGAACCAGACGACTGCCTTCGGCGCTCCGGCTGCCCCGGGCAACCTGCGCAACAACGGCATGTTCCTCCCCTGGCCGGCGGACGCACCAGCAACGCGCGACAGCCTGCTGGTCACGCAGAGCGGCAGTGGCAAGCCGTGGCTCACCCTGCAGTCCGTCGCGGCAGTCCAGCGCAAGGCGCCCTTTTCCGCCGGCTATGCGATCAGGAAGACTGTGACGCCCGTGGAGCAGTCGGTCAAAGGCGTCTACACGCGCGGGGACGTGCTGCGCGTGAGCCTGGAGGTGAATGCCAGCGCGGACATGACGTGGGTCGCGATCACCGATCCGGTCCCGGGCGGCGCCACGATCCTCGGCAGCGGCCTGGGCCGTGATTCCCAGATCGCAACGCAGGGCGAGAAGCGTTCGGGCTCCGGCTCGCCGGTCTTCGAAGAACGCAGCTTCGAGGCCTTTCGCAGCTATTACGAATACCTGCCCAAGGGCGTGGTGAAGATGGAGTACACGGTGCGGTTGAACAACGTCGGCGAATTCGCCCTGCCGCCCAGCCGGGTCGAGGCCCTCTATGCCCCGGAGATGTTCGGCGAGCTGCCCAACGAGCGGCTGAAGGTCCAGCCAGCCAGGTAGCTCATGGGCTGCGGCCCAGCAGGGCACGCACCCAGGCGGGAGAACGAGGCTGATGCTTGTTTGGGCCTAAACTGGCGCCTCGTTCGAACGCTGGTTTCGCCCACGCCTTTCCGGCAGTAAATGCAAAATGCTGCGCGCTTCGGTCCAAATGGATCGGTTTACAGCCCCGGGTTGATCAGCGATGATCGTGAAGCTCTTTCACGTCTTGTTACATTCACTGAATGGCCGCTGCTGACCCTCTCGCCAAAGAAAGCGCATCAATCGCCCTGCCAGGGCTGGCCCGCGCCTTGATCTCCGCCGGCAAGCTGCCGGCGAAGACTGCGGAGGAGATCTATCAGAAGTCCCTCAGCGGGCGCAGCAGCTTCATCGCCGAGCTGACCGGCACCGGCGCGGTCTCCGCGGCGGATCTTGCCCATACGCTGTCGAGCGCCTTCGGCGCGCCCCTGCTCGACCTCGACGCCGTCGATTCCCAGCGCCTGCCGAAGGACCTGCTGGACTCCAAGCTGTGCCAGGCCTATCGGGTCGTGGTGCTCAGCAAGCGCAACAACCGTCTCATCGTCGCAACAGCCGACCCCTCGGACCAGCAGGCGGCGGAAAAAATAAAGTTCGCGTCGCAGATGGGCGTGGATTGGGTCGTTGCCGAGTACGACAAGCTCTCCCGCATGATCGAGGCGGCGGCGGTGAGCGCCGCCGAAACCATCGACAGCATCGTCGGCGCCGAGTTCGAGTTCGACGACTCCTCGATCGCCGAGAGTGCCGACGCGAACGAAGCGGCGATCGCCGAGGTCGAGGACGCGCCGGTCGTCCGCTTCCTGCACAAGATGCTGCTCGACGCCTTCAGCATGCGCGCGTCGGACATCCACTTCGAGCCCTACGAGCACCAGTATCGCGTGCGCTTCCGGGTCGACGGCGAACTGCGCGAAATCGCCACGCCGCCCACCGTCATCAAGGACAAGCTGGCCTCTCGCATCAAGGTGATCTCGCGGCTCGACATCTCCGAGAAACGCGTGCCGCAGGACGGCCGCATGAAGCTCAAGATCGGCCCGGAGCGGGTGATCGATTTCCGCGTCAGCACCCTGCCCACGCTGTTCGGCGAGAAGATCGTGGTGCGTATCCTCGACCCGAGCAGCGCGCGCCTGGGCATCGATGCCCTGGGCTACGACGCCGACGAGAAAGAGCGGCTGATGCAGGCCATCGGCCGTCCGTACGGCATGGTGCTGGTCACCGGGCCGACAGGCTCGGGCAAGACGGTCTCGCTCTACACCTGCCTGAACCTGCTGAACAAGCCCGGCGTCAACATCGCCACGGCGGAGGACCCGTCTGAAATCAACCTGCCCGGCGTCAACCAGGTCAACGTCAACGACAAGGCAGGGCTGACCTTCGCAACCGCGCTGCGCGCCTTCCTGCGCCAGGATCCCGACATCATCATGGTCGGCGAAATCCGCGACCTGGAAACCGCCGACATCGCGATCAAGGCTGCGCAAACCGGCCACCTGGTGCTGTCGACCCTCCACACCAACGATGCCCCGACCACGCTGACGCGGATGCGCAACATGGGCATCGCGCCTTTCAACATCGCATCCAGCGTGATCCTCATCACCGCCCAGCGGCTGGCGCGCCGGCTGTGCACCGTGTGCAAGGCGCCGATCGAGGTGCCCAGGGAAGCGCTGCTCGACGCCGGCTTCAAGGACCGTGACATCGACGGCACCTGGAAGCCCTACAGGCCCGTCGGCTGTTCTTCATGCAACGGCGGCTACAAGGGCCGGGTGGGCATCTACCAGGTGATGCCGATCTCCGAGGAGATCCAGAAGATCATCCTGCGCGACGGCAGTGCGCTCGAGATCGCCAAGCAGTCCGAAGCCGAGGGCGTGCGCTCGCTGCGGACTTCCGGGCTGCGGAAAGTCATGCAGGGCCTGACTTCCCTCGAAGAAGTGCTCGCGGTCACCAACGAATAGAGAAGCGGACATCGAATGGCAACAGCAGCAGCATCCCGGACGGCGCTCAAGGAATACGTCTTCGAGTGGGAAGGCAAGGACCGCAACGGCAAGGTGGTGCGCGGCGAGGTCCGGGCCGCCGGCGAGAACCAGGTCCAGGCCGCGCTGCGTCGCCAGGGAGTGCTGGCCTCGAAGATCAAGAAGCGGCGCATGCGCTCCGGCAAGGCCATCAAGCCGAAGGACATCGCCATCTTCACGCGCCAGCTGGCGACCATGATGAAGGCGGGCGTGCCGCTGCTGCAGGCCTTCGACATCGTAGGACGCGGCAATGCCAACCCGAGCGTGGCCAAGCTGCTCAACGACATTCGCAGCGACGTCGAGACCGGCACCTCCCTGTCCGCCGCCTTCCGCAAGTTCCCGAAGTACTTCGACAACCTCTATTGCAACCTGGTCGAGGCCGGCGAGGCCGCCGGTATCCTGGAAGAACTGCTCGACCGCCTTGCCACCTACATGGAGAAGACGGAGGCCATCAAGTCGAAGATCAAGTCGGCGCTGATGTATCCCACCTCGGTGGTCGTGGTCGCCTTCGTGGTGGTCGCGATCATCATGATCTTCGTGATCCCGGCCTTCAAGCAGGTGTTCAGTTCCTTCGGCGCCGACCTGCCGGCGCCGACGCTCATCGTGATGGGGATCAGCGAATTCTTCGTCGCCTACTGGTGGCTGATCTTCGGTGTGATCGGCGGCGGGCTGTACTTCTTCTTCCAGGCCTGGAAGCGCAACGAAAAGGTCCAGCGCTTCATGGACCGCTTGCTGCTGCGCGTGCCGATCTTCGGCACGCTGATCGAGAAATCCTGCGTGGCCCGATGGACCCGCACCCTGGCCACCATGTTCGCGGCGGGTGTGCCGCTCGTGGAGGCCCTTGATTCGGTGGGCGGCGCTTCAGGCAACACGGTGTACGGCGACGCCACGGTCAAGATCCAGCAGGAGGTCTCGACCGGCACCAGCCTGACGATGGCCATGACCAATGCCAACCTGTTCCCCTCGATGGTCCTGCAGATGACCGCCATCGGCGAGGAGTCCGGGTCCATCGACCACATGCTGGGCAAGGCTGCCGACTTCTATGAATCGGAGGTCGACGACATGGTCGCGGGCCTGTCGAGCCTGATGGAGCCGATCATCATCGTGTTCCTCGGGGTGATCATCGGTGGCATCGTGGTCTCGATGTACCTGCCCATCTTCAAGCTCGGCCAGGTCGTCTGATGCTGCTGTCGCAGGGGGCCGACGCCGCATTGGCCGGCGTGCTGGGGCTGCTCGTCGGCAGCTTTCTCAACGTGGTGATCTACCGCACGCCGATCATGATGTACCGGCAGTGGCTGGCCGAGGCCGTAGGCAACCTGATGAAGGTGGAGGGCGCGCCCTCTTTGTGGAGCCTGGTGTTCGGACCGAAGTCGGACACACCCCCTCGGCTCGAAGCCGCCGCCGGCGACGCGGCCAAGCTCGTGGACGCCCTGCCCCCCTTCACCCTCGCCCGCCCGGCCTCGCGCTGCGGACACTGCGGCCACGCAATCCGCTGGTACGAAAACGTGCCGGTGCTCAGCTACCTGTTGCTGCGCGGACGCTGCAGCGCCTGCAAGACGCCGATCAGCCCACGCTACCCCCTGGTGGAACTGGTCACCGCGGCGCTGTTTGCGCTGTGCGCGTGGCGCTACGGGTTGACGCCCGCCGCAGCGCTGTGGGCCGCCTTCGCGGCGCTGCTGGTCTGCCAGTTCCTGATCGACCTGGACACGCAGTACCTGCCCGATTCGCTCAACTATGCGCTGCTGTGGCTCGGCCTCATCGGCGCGGCAGCCGGCCTGACGCATGTGCCGCTGGCCTCCGCGGTCTGGGGCGCCGTGTTCGGCTATCTGAGCCTCTGGCTGGTCTATCACGCCTACCGACTTGCGACCGGCAAGGAGGGCATGGGCTACGGCGACTTCAAGCTGCTGGCGGCGCTCGGCGCCTGGCTGGGCGCCGACTACCTCATCGCCATCGTGCTGGTCTCGTCGCTGGTGGGTGCCACCCTCGGCACGCTGCTGCTGCTGATCGGCAAGCTGGCCCACAAGGATGTTCCGATCTCGTTCGGCCCCTTCCTGGCAGGCGCCGGGCTCGTGTGCCTCGTCGCCGGACCCGATACTGTGCGGCAATGGATTCCCTTCGCATTTCCCCTGGGCGCCCTGACCCTCTGAGCCTGCGCATCGGCCTGACCGGCGGCATCGGTAGCGGCAAGAGCACGGTCGCGTCCATCCTGGTCGCCGATGGCGCGACGCTGATCGACACCGACGCCATCGCGCGTGCCATCACCCAGCCGCAAGGCGCCGCGATGCCGGCGATCGAGGCTGCCTTCGGACCCTCCTTCGTCGCTGTCGACGGCAGCATGGACCGCGCCCGCATGCGGGAGCTGGTGTTTGCGGACCCGGCGGCAAAGGAGCGGCTCACGGCCATTCTCCACCCGGCGATCGGCGCGGAGTGCGAAGCCCAGGCAGCCGCCGCCGGCCCCGGGCTGATCGTCTTCGACGTGCCACTGCTGGTCGAATCGGGGCGTTGGCGCGCCTTGGTCGACCGCGTGCTGGTGGTCGACGCTACCGAAGAGAGCCAGTTGCAGCGCGTCGTCTTGCGCTCGGGCTGGAGCCCCGAGGCCGTGCGGGCTGTGATTGCGCAGCAGGCGCCGCGAAGTGCGCGCCGTGCGGCCGCGGATGCAGTGATCTTCAATGAGGCGCTGTCGCTCGAGGAACTTGCGGTCGAGGTGCGCGCTCTGTCCTGGCGTCGGGCTGCCCAGCGATAATCCAAGGTTTGCTGCCCCGGCGGCGGCTCCCCCATCGAACAGAAGAAGACGGCGAACGAGGCCAGCGCGTCCGCCCCATCCGAGATGCTTTTCAATTCGCACGCGTTTCTCTTCGTCTATTTCCCGATCGTCCTGCTCGGCTTCTTCCTGATCGGCAAACGCAATGCACGCGCTGCGGCCGGCTTCCTGGCCCTCGCCTCGCTGTTCTTCTACGGCTGGTGGAGCGTCAAGGCGCTGCCGCTGCTGATCGGCTCGATCTGCATCAATTACTGGTTCGGGTTGCGGCTCACGCCCGGGCCGGGCCGCGGCGACGCCGAGCGCAAGCGCCTGCTGATCATTGCCCTGGTGGTGAACCTCGGCGTGTTGGCGGTGTTCAAGTACGCGAACTTCTTCGTCTCGAACGTCAACGAGGGATTGGCGGCCGCGGGCTTCTCGCCCATCCCGATGCTGCACATCGCGCTGCCGATCGGGATCTCGTTCTACACCTTCACGCAGATCGCCTTCCTGGTCGATTGCTGGCAGGGCAAGGTGCACGAGCGCAGCTTCATCCACTACGCACTGTTCGTCACCTACTTCCCGCACCTGATCGCGGGCCCCGTGCTCCACCACGCGCAGATGATGCCGCAGTTCGCCAACCCGCAGACCTACAAGGCCGATCCGCAGAAGGTGGCCGTAGGTCTGGCCATCTTCAGCTTCGGGCTGGCCAAGAAACTGATCATCGCCGACCCGATGGGCCAGTACGCGGACCTGATGTTCAACGGCGCGCACAACGGCATGGCCCCCACGCTCTATACCGCGTGGTTCGGCGTGCTCGCCTATACGCTGCAGATCTACTTCGACTTCTCGGGCTACTCGGACATGGCGGTCGGCCTCTCGCTGTGCCTGGGCGTGCAACTCCCGCTCAACTTCCGCTCGCCCTACAAGTCGACCAACATCATCGAGTTCTGGCGGCGCTGGCATATTTCGCTGTCGACCTTCCTGCGCGACTACCTTTACGTCCCGCTGGGCGGCAACCGAAAGGGTCCGGCCCGGCGCTACCTGAACCTGTTCCTCACCATGTTGCTGGGCGGCCTCTGGCACGGCGCCGCCTGGACCTTCGTGATCTGGGGCGCGCTGCACGGTGCCTACCTGATGGTCAACCACCTCTGGAACGCCAAGGTGCGGCGCAACGTACCGGCAGGGCCCGTGGGCCGCGTGGTCGGCTGGCTGCTCACCTTCCTGTGCGTGATGATCGCGTGGGTGGTGTTCCGCGCCGACGGCATGCACACGGCAATTGCCGTCTACAAGGGCATGCTGGGCATGCACGGGGCCCCTCCGAGCGCCTTCAGCGAGTTGGGGCTCGTGCCCTACCGCAAGTCCGAGTTCTTCAGGACGCTGCTGGTCGGCCTGGTCATCTGCCTGAGCTTCCCGCCTACCATTTCGCTCGAGCGATGGGTGCCCCATCCGCAGGCGCTGGCCGGCAACAGGGTGCTGGCCCTGGGTTCGACCCTGATGGTTGCCGCCGGCAGCTTCCTGGTATTCGCCTGGGCGGTGTCGAAGCTGGGCGGCTACAGCCCCTTCCTGTACTTCCAATTCTGAAACAAGCGACATGACGCTCGCAAAAGTCTGGCTCCGCATCTTCGTCACCGGCTATGTGGCCGTGTTCGCCATGTGGCTCGTCTCGCTGACCACGCTCCCGCCCTATGGCGACCTGACCCGCATCGGCCACCTGGCGGAAGAGGATTTCGGCTGGACCAAGCCGGGACCCACGGTCGACCCGGCCTACCTCAAGGCGGCGCCGGTCGGCGAGGCCGACGTCCTGGTCATCGGCGACAGCTTCTCGATGACGCTCTATTGGCAGGCGTCGCTGGTGAAGGCGGGCTACCGCGTCGCCACCACGTACTGGGGCCAGTACGGCACGGTGATGTGCAAGGATTTCGACCAGTGGCTCCAGCGCGCCGGCTTCAAGGGCAAGCTGATCATCTTCGAAAGCGTGGAGCGCCTGCTCGATGAGCGCACGGTCGATGGCCAGGCCTGCAACAAGGTCGTCAAGCCCTTCGAGTCGAAGCTCGAGCCCTTCGTCAAGCCAGCCACGCTTCCCGGGCCCGATGCGCTGCCCAACTGGACTGCGCGCTTCGATACCGGCCCCGAGGCCTACTACAACTCGTGGCGAGCGAAGAGGTCGAGCGTCGATCTCCTGTTCAACAAGAACACCTGGGTTCGGTCCTTCCCGGAAGGTTGTAAATACTTCTCCCATCGAGAGTGCAACAAGCTGCCGGTTTTTGTCGATGAAGAAGGCAACGGCCCGCTGACCACGGGGACTTTGGAGCGCATCAAGACCTTTGCCGCGCAGCACCCGGCCATTCCGCAGCTGTGGATGGTGATTCCCAACAAGGCCACCGTCTATCTCAGGCCCGAATTCTCGAAAGACTTCGTGAAGGGATTCGTCGAGGCCAAGCTCGGGCCCGACCTCTACGCCTTCTCCCGCGAGAAGAGCGCACAAATCCAGGACTTCTTTTTCTCCAACGACACCCACCTGTCCATGCATGGCCAGCTGGCGCTGGGCGAGCACATGCTGGGCGTCGTGCGCGAAGTGCTGCCTGTCCCACAGGCGAAGTCACCGTGAGAGGCTTATCATCCCGCGACGGGAACCCCACACACACGTGATCCTCTACGAATACCCCTTCAACGAGCGCATCCGGACCTACCTGCGGCTGGAGCACCTGTTTCGTCGCCTTGGCGAACTGGTACCCGCCGACTCGCCCTTGTCCCACCACTACGCGCTGGTCACGATCTTCGAGATCATGGATGTGGCCGCGCGCGCCGACCTGAAGGCCGACGTGCTGCGCGACCTGGACAAGCACAAGCACGTCTTCAATGGCTACCGCGGCAATCCCGCGATTTCCGAGGCGGTGCTGAACCAGATCGTCGCCAAGCTGGAGAGCAACTTCGCGACGCTCAACACAATTCCGGGCAAGGCCGGCCAGGCACTGACCGAGAACGAGTGGCTGATGAGCATTCGCAGCCGCGCGAGCATACCCGGCGGCACCTGCGAGTTCGATCTACCCGCCTACTACGCCTGGCAGCATCGGCAGGCCCATGAGCGCCGCGCCGACCTGGAACGCTGGTCCTCCACGCTCGCGCCGCTGGCTGAATCGATCTACCTGCTGCTCAAGCTGCTGCGCGATGCCGACGTGCCCTACAAGGTGATCGCCACCGGTGGGCAGTTCCAGCAAACGCTGCCGCAAGGCCGCAGCTTCCAGCTCCTGCGGCTGCGCATCGATCCGCGGCTGGGCCTCATTCCCGAAATCAGCGGCAATCGGCTGATGGTGTCGGTACGGCTGATGCGGCACGAGGCTGACGACCGCCTGCACCAGAGCACGGAAGACACCCCTTTCGAGCTCACCCTCTGCGCTTGAGGATTGTGATGGCGACGAGCAAGAAGACTGCCGCAGGCGAGCGCATCGTGCGCTGCCCGGCCTGCGGCAATGACAGCGTCTACGGACCGAGCAATCCCTATCGCCCCTTCTGCAGCGCGCGTTGCAAGGGCATCGACCTTGGGGCCTGGGCCAATGAAGAATTTCGGATGCCGGCGGAGGCCCCGCCGGACGACGAGGCCTTCGGCGACCCCAAGCTTCAGTAGGTGGTCCGGGGCAGGCCGCGCTCCTGCGCCAGCCAATCGAGCACCGGCAACGCGCCCGGCAGCACCGGGGTCACCGACAGTGGCAGCTGCTGCCAGCGCATGGACTGCCCTTCGCGCATCTCGAACTCGCCCTGCCACGCTCGCACCTTGCACCAGTGCAGGCGCACCAGTGCGTGCGGGTAATCGTGCTCGGTCGTCTTCCAGACCTCGGCGGCCTCGATGGTGATGCCCAGCTCCTCGTGCAACTCGCGCCGCAGTGCCTGCTCGATGGACTCGCCGCCCTCGATCTTGCCCCCCGGAAACTCCCAGTAGCCGGCATAAGGCTTCCCCTCGGGGCGCGTCGACAGCAGCAGGGCGTCATCAGCCTCGCGGATCAGGATGCCGACCGCCACCTCCGTGTGCTTGCGTTCGTCCGCCATCGCGCTCAGTGCCGCCCGGCGTAGTCGCGCGCGAACTGGTAGGCCACCCGGCCGCTGCGCGAGCCTCGCTCCAGTGCCCAGACCAGTGCCTCGGCGCGCGCGGCCTCGATGGTCTCCGCACCGGCGCCGAAGGAGGACAGCCACTGCGCGACGATGGCGAGGTACTCGTTCTGGCTGAAGGGATAGAAGCTCACCCACAGGCCGAAGCGCTCCGACAGCGAAATCTTCTCCTCGATCACCTCGCCCGGGTGCACCTCGCCGTCCTCGGTGTGGGTGTAGCTGAGGTTGTCCTTCATGTACTCGGGCAGCAGGTGGCGTCGGTTGCTGGTCGCGTAGATCAGCACGTTGGGGGTGGCCGCGGCCACCGAGCCGTCGAGGATGGATTTGAGTGCCTTGTAGCCCGGCTCGCCCTCATCGAAGCTCAGGTCGTCGCTGAAGACGATGAACTTCTCGGGTCGCTGCGACACCACTTCGACGATGTCGGGCAGGTCGGTCAGCTCCGCCTTGTCGACCTCGATCAGGCGCAGGCCCTGCGGCGCATAGGCGTGAAGGCAGGCGCGGATCAGCGACGACTTGCCGGTGCCGCGTGCGCCGGTGAGCAGCACGTTGTTGGCCGGCTTGCCCTCCACGAACTGCCGCGTATTGCGCTCGATCTTTTCCTTTTGGACATCGATTTCCTTCAGCGCTTCAAGCGGCATGGGTGCCAGATGACGCACTGGTTCCAACGTGCCATGGCCCGAGCTGCGTCTGCGGTAGCGCCAAGCAATGGAGGCGCTCCAGTCGGCCGGCGCGGCGAGAGGCTGGGGAAGGATGGATTCGATGCGGCCGATCAACTGTTCGGCGCGCTCGATCAGGTGTTCGAATTTCTCATTCATGACCTGTAGTCGGCATTGATCGATACGTAGTCGTGGCTCAGGTCGCAGGTCCACACCGTGTCCGAGGCTTCGCCGCGGCCAAGCGCGATGCGCACGGTGATCTCGCTCTGCTTCATCACCCGCTGTCCGTCTTCCTCGCGATAACTCGGATTGCGCCCGCCCTTGACGGCCACGTGCACGTCGTCGAGGTAGAGATCGATGCCGGTCTGGTCGAGGTCGGCGATGCCCGCGTAGCCGACCGCCGCCAGGATGCGCCCGAGGTTCGGGTCGCTGGCATAGAAAGCGGTCTTGACCAGCGGCGAATGCGCGACAGCGTAGGCCACCTGCCGGCATTCGGCGGCGTCACGGCCGCCCTCCACGTGCACGGTGATGAACTTGGTCGCACCCTCGCCGTCCCGCACGATGGCCTGCGCCAGTTGGCGTGCGACTGCCTGCATGGCTTCGACCAGTTCGCGGCCATCAGTCGAATCGAGCGAATCGATGGCGGCATGCGCAGCTCTCTGCGTGGCAATGACCACGAAGGAATCGTTGGTCGAGGTGTCGCCGTCGATGGTCACCCGGTTGAAGGAGGCGTCCGCGAGGGCCTTGGCGAGCGGCTGGATCAGCGCGGGTGCGATCTTGGCGTCGGTCGCCATGAAGCCCAGCATGGTCGCCATGTTGGGCCGGATCATTCCGGCACCCTTGCTGATGCCGGTGATCGTGATGGTCGCACCGCCGATCTGCACCTGCCGGCTGAAGGCCTTGGGCACGGTGTCGGTGGTCATGATGCCCTCGGCCGCACGGCCCCAGTGGCCGGGCTGCGCATCGGCCAGCGCGGCAGGCAAACCGGCCTCGATGCGATCGATCGGCAGCGGCTCCATGATCACGCCGGTGGAGAAGGGCAGGATCTGCTCCGGCGCCACCTCGAGCTTGCGAGCCAGGGCGATGCAGGTGGCGCGGGTGCGCGCCAGCCCGTCCTCGCCGGTGCCGGCATTCGCGTTGCCGGTGTTGATCAGCATTGCGCGAATGCCGAAGTCCTTCTGCAAGTGCTCGCGACAGACCTGGACCGGCGCTGCGCAGAAGCGGTTCTGCGTGAACACGCCGCCGACTGCGGCGCCTTCGTCGATCAGCACGACGGTCAGGTCCTTGCGGTTGGCCTTGCGCACGCCCGCTTCGGCCACGCCGATGCGCACGCCGGGCACCGGGTGCAGCCCGGCGGGATCAGGCGCGGAAAGATTCACTGGCATAGCGGATTCCTGTTTGTTCGGTGTCAGGTCAACTTGCCGTGGCAATGCTTGAATTTCTTGCCGCTTCCGCAGGGGCAAGGGTCGTTGCGCCCCACGCGCGCAAAGGCAGCGGCGCCGGCAGACAGGCCGCCGGTAGCGATCGCCGCCAGCCGGCGCTGGCTTTCCTCGTCAACGCGGACCTCCACCTCGCCGGTCTCGGTCGGCGCGCTGTAGGTGATGTTGGCCAGGTTCTCGCCGCGGCTTTCCATGGCCTCGGCGGCCTGCTCGAGCTGCTCGGTGGACTGCACGCGAACCGTCATCAGCTGGCGCGTGACTTCGTTCTTGACCGAATCGAGCAACTGGCCGAAGAGCTCGAACGCCTCGCGCTTGTATTCCTGCTTGGGCTGCTTCTGCGCATAGCCGCGCAGATGGATGCCCTGGCGCAGGTAGTCCAACGAGGCCAGGTGCTCGCGCCAGTGGGTGTCGATGCTCTGCAGCAGCACCATGCGCTCGAACTGGGTGAAGTTCTCCTGCCCGATCAAGGCCACCTTGGCATCGAAGGCCTCGTTGGCAGCGGCGATCACCTTCTCGACGATGTCCTCATCGCTCATGGCGGTGGCGGCTTCCACTTCCTTCTGCAGCGGGATGTCGATGCCCCACTCGCTCGCGAGCGTCTTCTCGAGACCGGCCAGGTCCCACTGCTCCTCGACCGATTCGGCTGGCACGTACTGCCGCACCAAGTCGGTGAAGCAGCCTTCGCGCAAGGCCGCGATCTGCGCCGTCAGGTCGCCCGCATCGAGGATGTCGTTGCGCTGCTGGTAGATCACCTTGCGCTGGTCGTTCGAGACGTCGTCGTACTCGAGCAGCTGCTTGCGGATGTCGAAATTGCGCGCCTCGACCTTGCGCTGGGCGCTTTCGATGCTGCGGGTGACGATGCCGGCCTCGATCGCCTCGCCGTCCGGCATCTTGAGGCGGTCCATGATGGCCTTGACGCGGTCGCCCGCGAAGATGCGCATCAGCGGGTCGTCGAGGCTCAGGTAGAAGCGCGAGGAACCGGGGTCGCCCTGGCGCCCCGAGCGGCCGCGCAGCTGGTTGTCGATGCGCCGCGATTCGTGGCGCTCGGTGGCGATGATGCGCAGGCCGCCGACCGATTTGATGAACTCGTGGTCCTTCTCCCATAGCGCGCGCATGCGTGCGATCTCGGCCGCCTTGGTGGCAGGGTCCATCACCTCGTCGATCTCGACCGCCTCGATCGCCTTGTCGATGTTGCCGCCGAGCACGATGTCGGTGCCGCGACCGGCCATGTTGGTCGCGATGGTGATCATCGTGGTCCGGCCCGCCTGCGCCACGATATCGGCCTCGCGCGCGTGCTGCTTGGCGTTGAGCACCTGGTGCGGCAGGTCGGCCTTGGTGAGCAGCTCGTCGATGATCTCGGAGTTTTCGATGGACGAGGTGCCTACCAGCACCGGCTGGCCGCGCTCGTAGCACTCGCGGATGTCCTGGATGGCGGCCTCGTACTTCTCGCGCGTGGTCTTGTAGACGCGGTCGAGCTGGTCCTCGCGCCTGCTCGGCCGGTTCGGCGGGATGATCATGGTCTCCAGGCCGTAGATCTCCTGGAACTCGTACGCCTCGGTGTCGGCCGTGCCGGTCATGCCCGCCAACTTGGCGTAGAGGCGAAAGTAGTTCTGGAAAGTGATCGAGGCGAGCGTCTGGTTCTCGGCCTGGATTTCCACGCCTTCCTTGGCTTCAACGGCCTGGTGGAGGCCATCGCTCCAGCGGCGGCCGGTCATGAGGCGGCCGGTGAACTCGTCGACGATCACGACCTCGCCCTGCTGCACCACGTAGTGCTGGTCGCGATGGTAGAGATGCCGCGCGCGCAGCGCCGCATTGAGGTGATGCATCAGCGTGATGTTGGCCGGGTCGTAGAGCGAGGCACCTTCAGGCAGCAGCTTGAACTCGGAGAGGACCCGCTCGGCCTTCTCGTGGCCGTCCTCGGTCAGGAACACCTGATGCGTCTTCTCGTCGACCGTGAAGTCGCCCGGCTTGGTGACGCCTTCGCCGGTGCGCGGGTCGGCCTCGCCTTCCTGCCGGGTGAGCAGCGGCACGACCTTGTTGATCGCCAGATAGAGCTCGGTGTGGTCCTCGGCCTGGCCGCTGATGATCAGTGGCGTGCGTGCCTCGTCGATCAGGATCGAGTCCACCTCGTCGACGAGGGCGTAGTTCAGCCCGCGCTGCACTCGGTCCTGCGTCTCGTAGACCATGTTGTCGCGCAGGTAGTCGAAACCGTACTCGTTGTTGGTACCGTACGTGATGTCGCTGCCGTAGGCCTCCTGTTTCTCTTCGCGCGGCATCTGCGGCAGGTTGATGCCGACGGTGAGCCCGAGGAAGTTGTAGAGGCGACCATTCCAGCGCGCGTCGCGGTTGGCGAGGTAGTCGTTCACCGTCACCACATGAACGCCCTTGCCGGTCAGCGCATTCAGGTACACCGGCAGCGTGGAGGTGAGCGTCTTGCCCTCGCCAGTGCCCATTTCGGCGATCTTGCCGAAATGCAGCGCCATGCCGCCCAGCAACTGCACATCGAAATGGCGCATCTTCATCACGCGCTTGGAGCCTTCGCGTACGACGGCGAATGCTTCGGGCAAGAGGTCGTCCAGGGTTTCGCCCCGACCGAGCCGGTCCTTGAACTCCTGGGTCTTGGCACGCAGGGCGTCGTCGCTGAGCTTCTCGAGCGTCGGCTCGAGGGCATTGATGCGATCGAGCGTCTTGCGATACTGCTTGAGGAGCCGGTCGTTGCGACTGCCGAAGATCTGGGTCAGGAAATTGGTGGCCATGCGAGCGGGTCGACAGCGACCCCATGGCATGCGGGTCCGCGACCGAAATTCCTAAGAAAGTGAAATCAGGTGGGCGCGCCTGGCGCAAAATCAACACGCCAAATGGGACGGACCCGCCGGCACGAGTGCCGGCAAACCGGGCATTTTAGCCGCGTTGCCATTTCAGCACCTTGTCATGAACCGTCGTCTCCACCCCCTCACTCTGCAGCAAGCCGCCGAAGATTCGCCCACGCTGGCGAGCCTGATGGCGCGCGCGCGCGACGCATCCGAACGGCTGCAGGCCATCCAGGAATTGATTCCGCCGGAGATGCGCTCCGCTGTCCAGGCCGGCCCGGTGGAAGGCAACAGCTGGTGCCTGCTGGTGCGAGGCAGCGCCGCGGCGGCCAAGCTGCGGCAGCTGGTGCCTGCGCTCCAGGCGCGGTTGAAATCAAGAGGCTGGGCCGACGTCACCTTGCGCCTGAAGGTCCACGGGCGCCATTGAGAAGCAGAACCTTGTCATCCAGAGCCTTTCGCATCGCACTCTCTGTTTCGGCTGCTGCCATCGGCAGCATCGCGGCCTACTGGACCCTCCTGGCGACGCGCCAGGGGCACATCCTGTTCAACGCACGCAAGCACCCTGTCGTCCACTTGTCGGACGACTTTTCCACCTATTCGCACACCGTGCCGGGCGGGATGGTGCGCGGCTACGTCTATCACCCCCATGGCGAGGAAGCGCTGCAGGACTTGTTCATCTACTTCGCGGGCCGCGGCGAAGATGTCCGCGCCACTGCGCAGGCCCTGCACTGGCTTCCGGAAGGCTTCGGATTCGCGGCAATCAACTACCGCGGGGTGGCGGACTCCGAGGGGCACCCGTCCGAGCTGGCCTCCGTGCAGGACGCCAGCCAATTTGCCAATCACTTGCGACGGGCCCTCCCGCACGCGCGCCTGCATGTCGTCGGTCGAAGCCTGGGGACGGGGGTCGCCATTCAGCTGGTGGCGCGGCAGGAATTCTCGAGCCTGCAGCTGGTCACGCCCTACGATTCGATGCTGGAGGTGGCGAAGAAGCGCTTCCCGCTCGTTCCGCTTTCGCTGTTGCTGCGGCACCAGTTCAATTCCCTGACCCATTGCAAGGAAGTCGCTGCGAAAACGCAGGTCCTTTTGGCCGAGCGGGACGACGTGGTGCTGCCGGAGCGTTCGCAGAAGCTCATCGCGGCTTGGCCGACGCCCATCAGCGTGCAGACGATCACCGGCTCCGACCACCACAACATCATGGGCCTCGAAGCGACCTGGCTTCATCTCGTCGACTTCGCCTTGACAGCCATTCTCCCGGAGCCGAAGGCAGCCTGAGCCTCAGAGCGAAGCAGGTGGCGGCTTTCCCCAGACGTATCGGCAGACGGATTCCAGCCGCGTTGCCGCAGCAAACGCCGATGGCGATCAAGCCCATGACGACAAGCATCGCCGCGCTATGGAGGCCGACTGCGGCGAGCGCCAGCATCAGCGAGTTCGACGTGCTCGCTGCCGGGCCGACCCATCTCCGAAACAGAGTGGGATCAGCGCCGGCCCCTGCGTTCGCCAGCCATGGCCAAAGACTTCCCATGACATCTGCTCGGCTCGGGCTGCGATGTTCAGTCTGGCGCGCAGCACGCGTGGGCCACCGGTCTTGCGGGGTTTTTCACGACTCGAGGCCCCTCGCGTGCGATCGCGGTACTGGCCCACCCACAGGCTGCGGGGGTCGCCAACACAGTCCAGGGCGCCCGTGGTCTCTCCGCTTGCCGGGTCGATGCTCGCCGAGTCGTGCCATGGCGATGCCGCGCAACCCAAGCGCCGGCGGATCGTCGCGCAGCGCGACGCGCCTGAGGCACCGAGCGGATCACCGGCGGCAAGGGCGCGCGCGGAGGCGGCGATCAGGGAGTCCATGGCGACAGGCTGCCTCAGTACGTTCGTTTTGCTGCGCGTGCGCGCTTCAGGCGCGAGGCGAGGACGCATCCAGGACCTGAGCCGACCGTGCGGTGGCGCCGGGTCGGCCGATGATTGGCCTTGCGGGCGGGAGATGGTCGATGGTGCCGCTTGTCGGAATCGAACTGACGACCTACCGCTTACAAGGCGGTTGCTCTACCAACTGAGCTAAAGCGGCATGGGAATGGGCGTTGATTCTAACGGCGCCCCCGCCTGCGCCGCCCCGTCGCTCCTGCTACTTGATGCGTTTCAGCGAGGGACGCGAACCGCCCGCACTCGGCGGGCGCGGCGGATCTTCCGGGTCCGGCGACGTGGATGTCGTGGTCGTTGCCGCGGCGTCGTCGGTAGCGTTTTCACCGCTGATCAGGTGCACCACCTTGCCGGCATCGGCTTCCGCGCCGCGAGAGGCATCGCGCAGGGGCGCGCGTGCCGCGGGCGCCGCCGGGCCAGCAGCCTGCGCACCGCCGGCATCGACTGGGGCCGCACCGGGAGCCGGCGTTGGAAAGGCCATGCCCTGGCCGTTCTCGCGCGCATAGATCGCGATCACGCGGCCGACAGGTACGCTGATCTCGCGCGCAGTTCCGGCGAAGCGGGCCTTGAACTCGATGAAGTCGTTGCCCAGCTTGAGCGAACTGGTCGCATCGAAGCTGATGTTCAACACGATCTCGCCGTTCTTCACATACTCGCGCGGCACCTGCACGGTATCGTCGACCTGCACCGCCACATAGGGGGTGAAGCCGTTGTCCGTGCACCATTCGTACAGCGCCCGGATCAGGTACGGACGGGTCGAAGAGGACTCCAGCGCATTGATCATGGGAAAAGCAGCAGCAGCGTTCGGCGTTTACTTGCGCATGACCTTTTCGGACGGCGTCAGCGCTTCGATGTAGGCTGGGCGCGAGAAGATGCGCTCGGCGTACTTCAGCAGCGGTGCCGCGTTCTTGCTCAGGTCGATGCCATAGTAATCCAGGCGCCAGAGCAGCGGCGCAATGGCGACATCGAGCATCGAGAAATTGTCGCCAAGCATGTATTTGTTCTTGAGGAACACGGGCGCGAGCTGCGTCAACCGGTCGCGGATGTGCGAGCGGGCCTTTTCCAACGCTTTGTCGTTGCCCTTGGCACTGCGGTTTTCGAGTGTGGAAACATGGACGAAGAGCTCCTTCTCGAAATTGAGAAGGAACAGGCGCACGCGGGCGCGGTCGACCGGGTCGCCGGGCATCAGCTGGGGATGCGGGAAGCGCTCGTCGATGTACTCGTTGATGATGTTCGACTCATACAGGATGAGATCGCGCTCGACCAGGATCGGCACTTGGCCGTACGGGTTCATGACCCCGATGTCTTCTGGCTTGTTGTAGAGATCGACGTCGCGGATCTCGAAGTCCATGCCTTTTTCGAACAGCACGAAGCGGCAACGATGGGAGAAGGGGCAGGTCGTTCCTGAATACAAGACCATCATGGCTTAAGGCTCCTAAAAACTAAAAAGAGTGGGTTGCTCTCGGCAACCCACTCCGCAAGGACGCGTGCCCATAGAGACGGGCCGCGTTCCCTCTGTTACTTCACGTCTTTCCAATACGAAGCATTGAGACGCCACACGAAGACCAGCGACAAGACCAGGAACAGCATGACCCAGACGCCGACGCGGATGCGGGTGTTCTGCGCCGGCTCGGCCATCCATTGCAAGTAGCCCACGAGGTCGCCCACGGCCTGGTCGTACTGAAGCGGCGTCATGCTGCCAGGCGTGACCTGCTCCCAGCCCTTGAAGACCTCGGTCTCATGACCATGGGCTTCGACCTTGTCGTACACGGGGCGGCGCTCACCCTGCAGTTCCCACAGCACGTGGGGCATGGCGACGCTCGGGAACACCAGGTTGTTCCAGCCGGTCGCCTTGGTGTCGTCGCGGTAGAAGGTGCGCAGGTAGGTGTACAAATAGTCGGCCCCGGTGCCGCCGTGGCCGGCGCGCGAGCGGGCGACCAGGGTGAGGTCGGGCGGAACACCGCCGAACCAGGCCTTGGCCTGGACCGGGTCGATGTTGGCCTTCATGGTCTCGCCGACCTTGTCGGTCGTGAAGAGCAGGTTGTCCTTGATCTGCTGCTCGCTGATGCCGATGTCCTGCAGCCGGTTGTAGCGCATGAACGCCGCTGAATGGCAATTGAGGCAGTAGTTGACGAACAGCTTGGCGCCGTTCTGCAGCGCGGCCAGATCGTTGGTCTTGTTCGGTGCCTTGTCCCAGGCGATGCCGCCCTCGGCGGCATGCGCGCCGGCCACGATGCCGAGCGCTGCGATCAGGGTGAGGATCAGTTTCTTCATTGTTGTGTGCTCCGGCTCTCTCAGTGCGCGTGGAAGGTCACGCGCTCGGGCACCGGCTTGAATGCGCCGAGGCGGCTCCACCACGGCATCAGCAGGAAGAAACCGAAATAGAAGAGCGTACCCACCTGAGACACGCGCTCGCCCGTCGGCGAAGGCGGCTGGACGCCGAGGTAGGCGAGGACCACGAAATTGATGACGAACAGGCCGTACAGGTACCAGTGCCAGCCCGGACGGTAGCGGATCGAGCGCACCGGGCTGTGGTCCAGCCAGGGCAGGAAGAACAGGATGATGACCGCGCCGCCCATCACGAGCACGCCCCAGAACTTGGCGTCGATCGACAGCATCATGGCCGCGACACCGACGGCGACGATCACGATCCCGGCCTTGAAGATCGTGGCCACGCGCGCCTTCCAGACGCCGAATACGGCGGCCGCGATGACGCAGGCGATCAGCGCATACATCATCTCGCTGGTGATCGCGCGCAGCATCGAATAGAAGGGCGTGAAGTACCAGACCGGCGCGATGTGATTCGGCGTCTTCAGCGAATCGGCGGGGATGAAGTTGTTGTATTCCAGGAAGTAGCCGCCGGCCTCGGGCGCGAAGAAGATCACGGCCGAGAAGATGGTGAGGAACACCACCACGCCGAAGATGTCGTGCACCGTGTAGTACGGGTGCGACGGGATGCCGTCCAGCGGATGCCCGTCGGGGCCGCGCTTGGCCTTGATCTCGATGCCGTCGGGGTTGTTCGAGCCCACCTCGTGCAGCGCGATCAGATGTGCGACCACCAGGCCCAGCAGCACCAGCGGCACTGCGATGACGTGGAAGCTGAAGAAGCGGTTGAGCGTGGCATCACTCACCACGTAGTCGCCGCGGATCAGCAATGCCAGGTCGGGGCCGACGAAGGGGATGGCGGAGAACAGGTTGACGATCACCTGCGCGCCCCAGTAGCTCATCTGGCCCCAGGGCAGCAGGTAGCCCATGAAGGCCTCGGCCATCAGGCATAAGAAGATGGCGCAGCCGAAGATCCAGATCAGCTCGCGTGGCTTGCGGTAGCTGCCATAGATGAGGCCGCGGAACATGTGCAGGTACACGACGATGAAGAAAGCCGAGGCACCCGTCGAGTGCATGTAGCGGATCAGCCAACCCCAGGGCACGTCGCGCATGATGTACTCGACCGAGGCGAAGGCTTGCGCCGCATCGGGCTTGTAGTGCATCACGAGAAAGATGCCGGTCACGATCTGGATCACGAGGACCAGCATGGCGAGCGAGCCGAAGATGTACCAGAAGTTGAAGTTCTTCGGGGCGTAGTACTGGCCCCACTGGTCATTCCACAGCTTGGTGAGCGGGAAGCGGTTGTCGACCCAGTTCAGCAGCTTTTCACCCGCAGGGGCGTTGGGTGAGATTTCCTTGAATTCAGCCATGTTCCTTTTGCTCCTCAGGCCTTCTTGTCTTCGCCGATCAGAAGGCGCGTGTCGGAGAGATACATGTGCGGCGGCACCGGCAGGTTGTCGGGCGCGGGCTTGTTCTTGAAGACGCGCCCGGCCAGATCGAAGGTCGATCCGTGGCAGGGGCACAGGAAGCCACCTTGCCAGTCGTCGGGGAGCGAGGGCTGCGGGCCGGCCTGCAGTTTGTCGGTGGGCGAGCAGCCGAGGTGGGTGCAGATGCCGACGACCACCAGGACCTCGGGCTTGATCGAGCGATTCTCGTTGCGCGCGTACGCGGGCGTGAACTCGTCGGGGTTGCGCTTGGACTGCGGATCGGCGAGTTGGCCGTCGAGCTTGGGCAGTTCGGCGAGCTGGGCTGCAGAGCGCCTGAGGATCCAGACGGGCTTGCCGCGCCATTCGACTGTCAGCTTCTCGCCCGGCTGCAAACCACCGATGTCGACCTCGACCGGGGCACCGGCTGCCTTGGCCTTTTCAGAAGGTTGGAACGTGCTGACGAACGGGATGGCGGTAGCCACGCCGCCCACTGCGCCGGCACAGCCTGATGCGATCAACCACGTCCGCTTGCTGCTGTCGATCCGCTGGCGGCCGACGGAGATGTCACTCATGGGGGTCCTCAGTCTTCTTCGATGGGTGCTTGGGTCAACCGACGATTGTAGCGGAGCGTCACAAGCGAATTCAACGCGAACTCAAGGCGTGACCGCGAGGCATTTGCGCTTCTATACTGCCGCGATCCCACAACAAGCACTTGAGGCAAGCCCATGAGTTTCATGAAGGAGTTCCGTGAGTTCGCCGTCAAGGGCAACGTGGTCGACCTCGCGGTCGGTGTGATCATCGGCGCGGCGTTCGGCAAGATCGTCGACTCGATCGTGTCCGACATCATCATGCCGATCGTGGGCCTGGTGTTCGGCAAGCTCGACTTCTCGAACCTCTACGTGGTGCTGGGAACGGTGCCGCCCGGCGTCGCCAACAACCTGGCCGATCTGAAGAAGGCCGGCGTGCCGGTGCTGGCATACGGCAACTTCATCACCATCGTGGTCAACTTCGTGATCCTCGCCTTCATCATCTTCCTGATGGTCAAGCAGATCAACAAGCTGCGCAGGAAGCACGAGGAAGCGCCTGCGCCGGCCGCGCCGCCCGAGGACATCGTGCTGCTGCGCGAGATCCGAGACAGCCTCAGGCGCCCCTGAAGGCCAGCGCCCGCGCCATCCGGATTGCCTCGATCAGGCTGCTCGCGTCGGCGCGGCCGGTGCCCGCGATGTCGAACGCCGTGCCGTGATCGGGGCTGGTGCGCACCAGCGGCAATCCCAGTGTCACGTTTACGCCCTTCTCCACGCCGAGGTACTTGACCGGAATCAGCCCCTGGTCGTGATACATCGCGACCACCACATCGAATTCGCCAGCATGCTGCGCGGTGGCGCGGGCGCGCATGAAGACGGTGTCCGGCGCATGCGGCCCGTCGGCGGCGATGCCCTGGGCACGCGCAGCCGCGATGGCCGGCGCGATGATGTCGCGCTCCTCGGTGCCGAAAAGCCCGCCCTCCCCCGCATGCGGATTGAGGCCGGCAACGCCGATCCTCGGCGCGCGCCCCAGCAGTGATGACAGAGAGTCGTGCGCGATGCGCAGCGTTTGCAAAACGCCGTCAAAGCTGACGGCATCGATCGCTGCACGCAGGGACATGTGGATGCTCACGAGTACGGTGCGCAGTTCGTCATTGGCCAGCATCATGCGCACGGGGACATCGGCGACCGCCCTCCCCTGGTGGGCCGCGGCCTCGGCCTGCAGCAGTTCGGTGTGGCCGGGGAAGGCATAGCCCGCAGCAGCCAGCGCCTCCTTGTGAAGCGGCGCGGTCACCAGTGCCGCCACATCGCCGCGCAATGCGGCGCGAGCCGCCCAGACCACGCAGTCGCCCGCAATGCGGCCGGCAAGCGCGCTGATCGCGCCTGGCGCGATTGCCGAATCGGGCGGGCGCACCGCCTGCAGCACCGGAATGCAGCCTGGGGGCGCGGCGAGCGCATCGCCCGGCGCCTCGATCAAGGCGATCGGCAGCGCCAGCCGTGCCGGCGCTTCGAGCGCCTGGGCCGCCTGGCGCATGATTCCAAGATCGCCAGCCACGAAGCAGCCGCGAGTGAGCTCGGGCGCATCGCGAAAGGCGCGGGCGATGATCTCCGGGCCGATGCCCGCGGCGTCGCCCAAGGTGATGGCGAGGGCCTGGGTTTTCACGCTGGGTTGTCGATGTCGATGAACTCGTGCGCGAGGCCCAGTTGCGCGGCGACATGGGCTGCCACTGCCGGCGCGCCGTAGCGCTCGGTCGCATGGTGGCCGCAGGCCAGGAAGGCGACGCCCATCTCGCGCGCGTAGTGGGCCTGCGGCTCCGAGATCTCTCCCGTGATGAAGGCATCGGCGCCGGCCGCGATCGCCGCCTCGAAATAACCCTGCGCCCCGCCCGTGCACCAGGCGATGTTGCGGACAGGCCGCGGCGTCGGCACGTCGACCAGCGTGATCTTCCTGCCGAGCGTCTTCTCCACCTCCGCGGCGAGTGCCCGGGCATTGGCAAAGCTCTCGCCATTGTCTCGAGCGCCGAGGAAGCCGATCTCCTGCTCGCCAAAGCGGCCGCTCGCCCCCGCGTGCGCGACCAGACCCAGCTTCAGTCCGAGCTGGGCGTTGTTGCCGAGCTCGGGGTGGGCGTCGAGCGGCAAGTGGTAGGCGAACAGGCTCACGTCGTCGCCGAGCAGCAGGCCCAGCCGCTGCTTCATCCAGCCGGTCACGCGACCGTCCTGTCCGCGCCAGAACAATCCGTGATGGACAAAGATCGCATCGGCCTCGGCAAGGATGGCGGCCTCGATCAGCGCACGGCTCGCGGTTACGCCGGAGACGATCTTGCGCACCGAGGTGCGGCCCTCGACTTGCAGGCCGTTGGGGCCGAAGTCCTTGAAGCGCTCGGGCGCGAGCAGCAGGTCGAAGGCGTGCAATAGCTCGTGTCGGGTGGTGCTCATCGCGCCATTGTGGCCTCGCGGCGCCGAGACTTGAACGGCGCTTTGCCGTCCCATGCTGCCGGCGGGGCTGCTGGACACCGCAGGCATCGGTATTTCCCTCCCCCATATAGACAGCAACTATCGCCAGAAGCCCTCCTGGCTCATGCACAGCGAAACTCTCCGACCGTTGAGGGACAATGCGGCTCTTGAAGCCGGCTTTCACGGCAACGCTGCAACCCCTCTTCTCCTCTCGCTTCCATGAAACGCACCTGGCTGCTGTTCGCTCAAGCCGTGACCGTGATGCTCGCGGCCTATTTTGTCGTCGCGACGCTCAAGCCCGAATGGATCGGACGCCGCGCCACCTCGCTGGGCGGCATGGTGTCGGTGATCGAGGCGCCGGTGTCCAGCCCCTCGGCAATTGCGCCCGGCAGCCTGAGCGCGGCGGCGAAGAAGGCCTCCCCGGCGGTTGTCAGCATCAACACCAGCAAGGCGGCGCGGCGCAGCCCGCGCAGCGACGACCCATGGTTCCGCTTCTTCTTCGGAGACCAGGGCGACCAACCGCAAATCGGGCTGGGCAGCGGCGTGATCGTCAGCACCGATGGCTATATCCTCACCAACAACCACGTGGTGGAGGGGGCCGACGAGATCGACGTCACGCTCAACGACAGCCGCCACGCGCGGGGCAAGGTGATCGGCACCGATCCCGACACCGACCTCGCGGTGCTCAAGATCGAACTCGACAAGCTGCCGGTGATCGTGCTGGGCAACTCGGACATCCTGCAGGTGGGTGACCAGGTGCTCGCCATCGGCAATCCCTTCGGCGTCGGCCAGACCGTCACCAGCGGCATCGTGTCGGCGCTGGGGCGCAACCAGCTGGGCATCAACACCTTCGAGAACTTCATCCAGACCGATGCCGCGATCAACCCTGGCAACTCCGGAGGGGCGCTGATCGACGTCAGCGGCAACCTCCAGGGCATCAACACCGCCATCTACTCGCGCTCGGGCGGCAGCATGGGCATCGGCTTCGCGATTCCGGTTTCGACGGCCAAGCAGGTGCTGGGAGACATCGTGAAGGAAGGCAAGGTGACGCGCGGCTGGATCGGCGTCGAGCCCAACGACCTCTCGCCGGAGCTGGCGGAAACTTTCGGTGTCAAGGCCAGCAAGGGCGTGATCATCACCGGCGTCCTCCAGAACGGCCCGGCCGCGCGGGCGGGCGTGCGCCCCGGGGACGTGATCACCGGCGTCGGCGAGAAGCAGATCGGCAACGTGCAGGAGCTGCTGACAGCGGTCGCCGGTCTCAAGCCCGGCAATGCCGCGCGCTTCGCGCTTCAACGCGGCAGCGACAAGATGGAGTTGGACGTCACGCCGGGCCCGAGGCCCCGCACACCGATGCGCCGCGCAGAGTAAGGTCCGGCCACCCGACAGCTCAGGGCTGCTGCGCCGAATCGGCGCCTTCTTCTGGCGCCTTGCTGTGCTTCACGAAATAACGCGCAGCGACGATGCCAATTTCGTAGAGCACGCACATCGGGATCGCCAAGGCAAGCTGGGAGACCACGTCAGGAGGCGTGAGGACAGCTGCCACCACGAAGGCCAGCACGATGAAATAGCCGCGGAAGCTCTTCAGCTTCTCGATGGTGACCATTTCGAAGCGCACGAGCAGCATCACGATGATCGGGACCTGAAAGGCAACGCCGAACGCAAGATAGAGCGACAGGATGGCTTCGACGTACGACGCGATGTCCGGCGTGGCGGCCACCGCCTCGGGTGTGAATTTCTGGATGAAGCCGAACATCTTGTCGAGCACGAAGAACTGCACGAACGCGATGCCCGAATAAGCCAGGAAGCTGCCGAAGACGATGAGCGGCAGTGCGAACTTCTTTTCGTGGCTGTAGAGGCCCGGCGCGACGAACATCCAGGCCTGGTACATGAGCCATGGCAGCGTCAGCAGCACCGACGCCATCAGCAGGGCCTTCAGCGGCACGAAGAAGGGAGAGAACACGCCCACCGCGATCAGCTTGGCATCGGGCGGCATGTGGGCGCGGATCGGCACCGCGATGAGGTCGATCAGCCCGCTCGGGCCGGGCCAGATTGCCAGCAGGATGCCTGCGATCACGAGCCCGTAGACGCAGTAGAGCAGGCGGTCGCGCAGCTCCATCAGGTGCGCGACGAAAGGCTGCTCGGTGCCGGCCAGCTCGTCGTCTTTGTTCTTGTCGGGGAAATCGGCCATGTGGGGGAGCGCTGCGGGCAAAAGTGGGAGGCGCGCTGCGCGCGGCCGGAACAAGCGGACGGCTCTCAGTTGATCTTGTGAGGACGGTAGCGAGCGACGCGCGCCGCGCCCGAAAGCGCCCGGGTGCGCACGCCGTTGCGTGCCTTGTACCACTGCGGCATGGTGCCCTGCTTCAGGCGCCACTTCTTGCGGGGATGCTTGTACTCGGGGTAGCTCGGAGTCGGCTCGGCCAGCTCGGCGCTCGTCTGGCCGATGTCGGAGAACTGCTTCTCGAAATCGCTGGCGCCGGTCTGGATACCGTGCTCGACCTCCCGGGCGGCGTCCTGGACCGTGTCCTTCATCTTGCGCAGCTCGTCGAGGTCCATCGAGCGGTTGACCTCGGCCTTGACGTCGTTCACGTAACGCTGGGCCTTGCCCAGCAGCGTGCCGACAGTGCGCGCGACCCGCGGCAGCTTCTCAGGCCCGATCACGATCAGCGCGACCGCGCCGATCAATGCCAATTTCGAAATGCCGAGATCAATCACGGAATCAGGGCTTCTGGCGCGCTTCGACGTCGATGGTCGATTTGTCGGCGTTGGCGGAGGTGGCGCTCACCTGCGGATTGGGCGTCTCGGATGCCGAGCCGTCCTTCATGCCGTCCTTGAAGCCCTTGACCGCGCCACCCAGGTCGGACCCCATGTTGCGCAGCTTCTTGGTGCCGAAGATCATCACCACGACGAGCAGCACGATCAGCCAGTGCCAGATGGAAAGTGAACCCATGGATTACTCCTGAAGAAGTGTCAGATTTTAGTCGGCGCAGGAGGCTGTCCCTCCGGATCGCGGGGAATATCAACCTTTGAGCCAGGGGCGAGGGCCGCCCATGACATGCACATGGAGATGCTGGACTTCCTGCCCGCCCTCCGCGCCGGTGTTGACGACGATGCGGAAGCCGCCCTGCGGATAGGGCCGGCAGCCCTGCTCCAGGGCCAGCTTGGGGGCCAGGGTCATGATCCGGCCGAGCAGCGCCGCATCGTCCGGCATGACCTGGGCCATCGAGGGGATGTGGCGCTTGGGCACCAGCATGAAGTGCACGGGCGCCCAGGGAGCGATGTCGTGGAAGCCGAACAACTCCTCGTCCTCGTAGACCTTGCGCGAGGGGATCTGGCCCGCGATGATTTTGCAGAAGATGCAGTTCGGATCAGAGGACATTCGAAGGCTCCATGGAACGGCCCGCATTCATGCGCACCATCCCCTTGACGATGCGATAGAGGAACCACAGTGAAATCAGCGCCCAGGCGATCCAGCCGGGCAGCAGCAACAGCAGCCACAGCCAGGAGGTCAGGATGTAGGCCAAGCCGGCCCACAGCACCGAGCGGATGCGCCAGCTGAAGTGCGAGGCCTGCCAGCTGCCGGCCGCATCGTCGCGCTTGACCAAGTCGATTACGAGCGCGATCAGCAGCAGCGCAATCGAGGCCTGTGCGCCGGGCAGCACGGCACCCACCGCCACGACCAGATGCAGGATGTAACTGATCCAGCCCCAGGTCTTGAGCGACGAATCGGGTTCCACGGTCACGATGTCGTTGGGCATGGCGTCCTCTGGTCTCAGTCGTTGGAAGCTTCGCGGTCTTTCGCCTTGCGCAAGGCCTTTTCCTCGATGCCACTGGTGCCCTCGCGCCGTTCGAGCTCGGCCACCACGTCGCGCGGGGAGAAGCCGTAGTGGGCCAGGGCCACCATGCTGTGGAACCAGAGGTCGGCCACTTCGTTCACTATTTTCATGCGCTCGCCGCCATGGTCCGCGTCCTTGGCAGCCATCACGACCTCGGTGGCCTCCTCGCCGATCTTCTTGAGGAAGGCGTCAGGACCGCGGTGCAGCAGGCGCGCGACGTAGCTCTTCTCGGGGTCGCCGCCGTGCGCCGGCAGGCGGCTCTCGATCACCGCGGCCAGGCGGGCCAGTGCGTCTTCCATCGGGCGTTGCGTGTCGTCGGCGCTCAATGGGCGACCTTCGCCTTCGGCTGCGGTGCGAGCCCCTTCGGGCGGCCGTGCGGTGCTCAATAGGCGACCTTCGCCTTCGGCTGCGGTGCGAGCCCCTTCGGGCGGCCGTGCGGTGCTCATCTCGGCGATGTGGAGTAGATCATTGCGGGGTCTTTCAGGACCGGCTCGGTCACGGTCCACCGGCCGTTCTCGTACTTGCTGAAGAAGCAGCTGTGGCGCCCGGTGTGGCAGGCGATGCCGGGCTCGTGGCCGGTCTGCGTGACCTCGAGCAGGAGCACGTCGTTGTCGCAGTCCATGCGGATCCCGTGCACGGTCTGCACATGGCCAGACTCCTCGCCCTTGAACCAGAGCTTGCCGCGCGAGCGGCTGAAGTACACGGCACGGCCCAGCTCGGCCGTCTTTTCCAGGGCTTCGCGGTTCATCCAGGCGAACATCAGCACGTCCTTGCTGCCACGCTCCTGCGCGATCACGGGCACCAGGCCGCTCGCGTCCCATTTCACTTCGTCAAGCCAGTTCATGATGGCGATTGTCGGGGATGTGCACTTTTACATCCGCACCGGAATGCCGCGCCCCGCCATGCAGGCCTTGGCCTCGCCGACGGTGTATTCGCCGTAGTGGAAGATGCTCGCCGCCAGCACCGCGTCGGCGCCGCCGGTCTGGATGCCGTCGGCCAAATCGTCCAGGTTCCCGACGCCGCCCGAGGCGATCACCGGCACGCTCACCGCATCGCTCACTGCCCGGGTCAGGGCGAGGTCGAAGCCGCTCTTGGTGCCGTCGCGGTCCATGCTGGTCAGCAGGATCTCGCCGGCGCCGCGGTGCGCCATCTCGACGGCCCACTGCACCGCATCCAGGCCGGTGTTCTTGCGGCCGCCATGGCTATAGACGTCCCAGCCCGGGCCGCGCTGGGCCTCGTCTTCGGCAGAGCGCCGCTTGGCGTCGATCGCAACCACGATGCATTGAGCGCCGTACTTGCGCGAGGCGTCCTCGATGACCTGCGGATTCGCGATGGCGGCCGAATTGAAGCTGGTCTTGTCTGCGCCCGCGTTGAGCAGCCGGCGCACGTCTTCGACGGTGCGCACGCCGCCGCCGACGGTCAGCGGGATGAAGACCTGCGAGGCGACCGCCTCGATGATCGGCAGGATCAGGTCGCGGCCGTCGCTGGTGGCGGTGATGTCCAGGAAGGTCAGCTCGTCGGCGCCCTGGGCGTTGTACCGCGCGGCAATCTCGACTGGATCGCCGGCATCGCGCAATTCGACGAAGTTGACGCCCTTGACGACGCGACCGCCGGTCACGTCGAGGCACGGAATGATGCGCTTGGCAAGCATGGTGGGTTCGTTGGGGATGAGGTTCAGAGGACGGTGAGCTGCTGCCAGCCTTGCCAGCTCCCGCCCGGCGCCAGCAGCACGGGCTCGTCGATGCGCGCGGCCTCCACGCAGAGCATGTGGCGCCAGCCGTCGTCGGGGAGGTCCGGGAGTTGCGCGCTCAGCGCTGGACCCGGGTTCCAGACCACCGTCTCGGTGCAGCTCGCGCTCTGCGTGATCTCGAGCGTGGAAGAAGGCTGTGCCAGGCGCAGCGGCTCCGCGGGCGCCACGTAGACACTGTCGAACTCGGTGCCGAAGCGCAGTTCTGGCGCGAGGTCCACGTGGCGGTCGTTGCGCACCGCGTCCCAGCGGTTGGCACCCTGCAGGCCTTCCAGCGACGCCTGGGCGATGTCGTCGACGCGCAGGTAGCTGTGCAGTGCGGCGGCAAACGACCAGGGCGCGCCACCGGTGTTGTCGATGGAGAGCGCCACCCGCAGCGAACGGGGCGCCAGGGTCACGGCCAGCTTGGCATGGAAGGCATGCGGCCAGATCGCCCGCGTGGCCTCATCGTCGTGCAGCGAGAAAACGAGGGTGTCGGGCTTGCTACCGATGCCAACCGGCTCGGCCCGCCAGGCGACATTGCGCACGAAACCGTGCTTGGGCAGCGGCCCGCGCTGGTTGAACTGCGGCCAGCACACCGGCACGCCGCCGCGGATCGCGCTCTGGCCATCGAAACGCGCCTCCGGGCTGAGGTAGAGGCGCTCGGTGCCATCCGAGGTGGTCCAGGACAGCACATGGGCGCCGTGCAGCGCTACCGTGCAGGCACCGCCCTCGGGCAGGGCGAGGCGCAATGCGGGCTGGCCATGGAAATGGAGCTCTTTGGGAGACATGGCCCCATTCTAGGTTTGGCGTGTGACCGCCAAGGCCGCCACGGCACGTTGAACCGGGCCAGCTGCCGCGCTGCATTCTTCATGCGTGAGAGATGTCGCCAGCACCGAGCACGGCCAAGCACGCCTGCGAAGCTACCAGCGCACCCGCAGCCCCGCCGAAGCATTCAGCTGCGACTTCACGCGGGTGTCTCCACCTGACGCCCACAGCTTGCCGACTTCGCTGTAGAGGCTGGTCGATTCGCTCAGCGACAGCGTGAAGCCGGTCGCCAGTTCGGTGTAGGTGCTGCCGGTGCTGCTGTCGATCGCCGTGATGGCCGCAGGATTGATGAAGCGGGTGCTGTCGTTGCCGCCCGAGGCGCGGTACAGGTTCACCCGGCCATAGGGCTGCAGCCGGCCTGCACTGGTGGCGATGTCGCCTTTCACGCGCACCCCCACGCGGGCGAGCCAGCTGCCGTCTCGTTCCTGCTGCACGCGCGCCCCGGCGATGTCGACGTCGTCGAAGTCCACCCGCTGGTGCACCAGCTGCGCCTGCGGCTCGATCTGCCAGCCCTCGCCCAGCGCGAAGGACTGGCCGATCTCCAGCGAGGCGCTCAGGCTGCTGGCCTTGCCTTTGGTCCGCAGAGTGGCCTGGGGCTTGACCTCGTAACGATGACGCCCCGCCTGCAGCACGCCGTCGGCGTAGAAGCCGCTGGTACCGCTGTAGGTGGCATAGCCGCCCAGGTACTGGCTGCGCAGGTCGTTGCTGCCCACGGTGAGGTTGGCGATGCCCCGGGCGAAACCCTTGACCTGCATGTCGCCGTCGAGCTGGCCGACGTAGAGGCCGGCGCGCCAATTGGCGTGGGTCCACAGGTCGGTGCCGGCCTGCAGGCCGCTCAAGCGGCCGTCGCTTTGCGGGCTGACGGTGCCGCCTTGCTGGATGTTCAGGCCCGTGCTGAGCACGCGGCCCCAGGCGCGGCGCTCGCCGGTGGCGGAGGCTGCAGCGGTGGTCTGGGCGCCGGCCGCCGAGCGCACGTCGTCGTCGCCGATGCGCTGGTGCAGGTTGCCGAGCATGGCCAGGTTGCCCTGGCGCAGTTGCTCGGGCAGGGCCGCGAACAGGGGCACCTCGGCGCGGTAGGTCGGCACCTGGATGGGGGCGGCCGCAGGAGGGGCTGGCAGGGCCGGTGGCGCGGGAGGCGCGGGCTGCGGCGGCGGGATGATGGTGCTGGTGGAGCGCAAGTACCAGTTCTCTCCGGCGCCTGCGGCATCGCCCGCCTGCAGGCGGTATTCGTAGGCGCCCGCATCCACATGGCCGCCCTGCAGGGCAAAGGCATCTTTCGTGCCCTGCGCGGTGGTGGCGGCGCCGTTGAGCGCACTGATCAGTTCGATGCCGTTGCCGGTGGTGAGCGCCCCGAGGCCGCCGAGGTTGACGACCTGCACGGTGGTGCGCCCGCTGGCGACAGCACTCGGGCCGCTGAGGACGAGCCGGTCGCTGGCACTGGCGCTGTCTCCGAGAAACGTGCCCAGGCGCAGCAGGCCGTTGTTGCCCACATAGGGGCCGGTGACGGCGAGGGTGGTGCCCGGTGTTGCGCCGATGAGGGAGACGGTGCCGGCATTGGCGAGGCCAGCGATGCTCTGGCTGAAGCCGGCAAGATCGAGCGTGGCACCGGAGGCGACGCCGTGGACGGAGGCCGCACTGAAGGTGTTGGCAGCACCCGCGCGCAGGGTGCCTTCGGTGACGGAGGTGGTGCCGCTGTAGGTGTTGGCGCCCGCAAGGGCGAGGGTGCCGCTTCCCAACTTGCTCAAGTCCCCAGGCCCGGTGATGGCGCCGGTGAGGGTGGCGGTGAAGGGACCGGTGTCGATGGCGGGATCGACCGCGTCGGTGAAGGCGATGGGATTGGCCAGGTCGAGCCCATCGGCGGCAAAGCGCAACGTGGTGCCTTCGTGCATGGCGAGTTGGCCGGTGCCCAGCGCACTGTTGTTGCCGACGGCGAGGCTGCCTTGCTTGAGGTCGGTGCCGCCTCTGTAGCTGTTCTCGTCAGTGAGGGTCAAGGTGCCGGCGCCGGTCTTGATGAGGGCGCCCACGCCGCTGAAGATGCCGCTCGCCGTCAGGTCGGCATCGGTCTGCAGGGTGCCGCCGCCCGCGTCGAGTTGAATACTCCGCGCGGTGGTGAAGGCAGCGGTGTTGCGCAGCGTGCCGCCGTCGAGAGTCAGGCCACCTGAGGTACGGCCCAGGTTCCGGTCCTTGGCGACGGACAGCGTGCCTCCCCTCACGATGGTGCCGCCGCGGTAGGAATTGGTGCCGCCGAGCGTCAAGGTGCCGGCACCGGTCTTGGTCAGTGCGCCACTGCCGCGCACCTCGCCGCTCGCCGTGAGATCGGCATCGGCTTGCAAGGTGCCGCCCCCGCTGTCGATGCCAATGTTGCGTTCAGTGGCGAAGCCTTCGGTGGTGCGCAGGGTGCCGCCATCGAGGATCAGGTCCCCCAAGGCGTTGCCCAGGTTGTGGTCCGCCGAGATCGACAAGGTGCCTGCCACGATGGCAGTACCGCCAAGGTAGCTGTTGGCGCCGGTGAGGGTCAAGGTGCCGCTGCCGCTCTTGTACAGGCTGCCATCCCCCGAGATGAGCCCTGTAGCCCTCAGATCGGCGTTGGTCTGGATACCCGCGTTGAAGACTCCGATGGTGACGTCGCGTGCCATCGTGAAAGCGGCCGTGCTGCGCAGCGTGCCGCCATCGAGGGTCAGCACCCCCGAGCGCGCACCCAGGTTCTCGTCAGCCGAGATAGCAAGCGTCCCTTCTTCGACGAAAGTACCGCCGCCGTAAGTGTTCGTGCCGGAAAGCGTCAGTGTGCCGCTGCCGAACTTGACCAGCTCGCCGCTCCCGCTGATGGCCTGCGCGAGGGTGCCGCGCGATCCTTGTTCGAACCACAGCGTGCCGTTGTTGATGATGCCGCTGCTACTTCCAATCCCGGCCGCCGCGGTGTCCAGGACCGCGCCGGCGTTGATCGTCGTGGTCCCGGTGTAGGTGTTGGCGGCCCTGTAGTACACCCTGCCCGCGTTGCTGGCGATGGTGACGCTGTCGCCGCCGATGGCGCCGGCCAGGGTCAGGCTGGTGCCGTCGTTGCCGATGGTGTTCGTACCTCCCGTGCCCAGCGTGACAGTGCCTCGGAGCAGCGCTTGGCCGGTGCTGCTGGTCAACGTGCCGCCCATCAGATCGACGTGCTGCGCTATCCCGTACTGCCCGCCGAGGTCCAGGGTGCCGCCGCTGTTGACCGTTGCAGTCGCGCTGCTTGCACCGAGCCCATAGAAGCCGTTGTCCAGGCGCAGCGTGCCCGCGTTGATCGTGACTCGTCCGGTGACGGTGTTGTCCCGGTCCAGGGTCAGCGTTCCCGCCCCGATCTTGATCAGCTCGCCGCTTCCCGACATCACGCCGCTGAAGGTGGTGCTGCTGTTGTCGCCTCCCGCCGTCAGTGTTCCGGTGCCCAGGGCCACGAAGCCGAAGCCTGCCAGGCTGCCGATGGTCTGGCTGAAACTGTTCAGATCCAGGGTGGCGCCACCGCCGAGCGTCACCGCACTGGCCGCGCTGAAGCTGTTCGCAGCGCCGGCTCGCAGCGTGCCGCTGACGGTCGTCGTCCCGGTGTAGGTGTTGGTACCGGCGAGCGTCAAGGTGCCGACACCGGCCTTGATCACGTTGCCCGTGCCCGAGATGGAACCGGTGGAACTCAGGTCGGCGTCGGTCTGGAAGGCGCCCCCGGCACTGCCGATGGTGATGGCGCGCGCGGTCGAGACGACCGCGGTGTTCTGCAACGTGCCGCCATCGAGGGTCAGCGTGCCGGAGGCCGCGCCGAGGTTCTGGTCCGAGGAGATCGACAGCGTGCCACCAGTGACGGTGGTGCCGCCGCTGTAGGTGTTGGTGCCGGAGAGGACCAGCCTTCCAGCGCCTCTCTTGCTGAGGCCGATGCTGCCGGCGTTGGCGCCGGTGCCGCCGGAGCCGGTCTGGTCGGCGATCGCGTCGGCCACGGTCTGTGTGTTGCCTGCTCCAGGCACGAAGGCCAGCGTACTGCCCGTGCCCTGCATGAAGATGCCGCTGCCGAAGGCCGAGCCGGCTTGCGAAGAGCCGCCGCCGCCTTCGCCCGCCACCACGCTGCTGCCCCGTACTTGGGTATTGCCGCCGAGGGTGATCGCCCCCCCGTCCATGACGAAGATGGCGCCGCCCATTCCTGCGCCGCCGCCGCCTCCTCCGCCGTCGGATGGGGATTGAGCTGCGCCGTTACCCCCGCCGAAACCTCCGGAGCCTCCACCCGAAGTGAAAGCCCCGCCCCCGCCCCCACCGCCGAAGCCGGCAGCCCCGCCTCTGCCTCGACCTCCGCCACCGCCGCCGCCAAAGCCCCCGGCGCCCCCGGCAGCATTGAAAGCATCGCTGCTGCCTCCTCCACCTCCGCCCTGGCCACCGTTCCCGCCGCGGCCGCTGATAGCTAAATTGCCGCCCCCTCCACCGCCCCCGCTATAAGCCTCGCCGTTACCGCCGGAGTCTGTAGCGCCACCTTGACCGGGATTCGGTCCTCCGCCGTCGCCGCCACCAGTGAGGGTCGACCCAACGCCCCCATCTTCAAACACGCCCCCGCCGCCTCGTCCGAATCCGTTGTCGAGGCCCTGGACGAATCCGCCCCCATTGCCGCCCAACCCGCCGCCGCCGCCGCTCGCGGCGAAGTTGAGGCTACTCGTCAGCTGGCCGCCCCCGACACCGCCGACCGCCTGGCTGGCGATGATGATCACGTCGTTCAAGCTGGCGCCCGCCCCACTGGCTACAAACACCGCCCCGCCCGCGCCCATGCCGCCGCCCCCCGGGGTGTACTCCGTTCCCCCGTGGCCCCCCTGGGCCTTCAGGTTCTGCATGGTCAGCCCATTGACGGTGGTGGTGCCCGAGCCGACAAAGAAGCCACGGAACTGCCCGGCGCCGTCGAGGGTAAAGCCGTGACCGTTGATGGTGACGCTGCGCTCGATCACCGGCAGGTGCGTACCGAGCGTGATGGCCCCGGTCAGATCGATGACCATATCGATCCCCGCAATGCAGGCAGCCAGCTCGGTGGTGCTGCCTGCGGTGCACGCATGGGCGGCCGGCATCCCCCCGCACAAGAGGGCAAACGTCAGCGTCGAAGCCCTCGCGATGCCGCTGCGCCTGCCCCGCGAATGGGCATTCTCGGGAGCGGCAACCCAGGTGCCTAGCGCGGAGTTCCAAAGGCTGCGATGCGTTCTGTTCATGGGGGAGTTCCGGGTCGTTCAGGGACTCACGCGCGTGGCGTGGGTGGCGGCGATGCCGCCTGAGCGGGGCCGTGCTCTTCCGCACACACGCCGGAAGCTCAGGCCGCAGTTCATGAACCCAGAGGGACTCGACGGCCGAGGAATGCTAGGAATCCCAGAGTGCGCAGTCAGACCGCCGCGACAAAATGCGAGAATTCATTGCCGTCCAGTCCGAACAAGTCAGGCCAGCCCGACATTTGGCGTACGCAAAAAGAAAGGGCACGCGATGCGTGCCCTTTTCTGATGGGTCGGCGCGTGCGCCACGCGCGATCGCGAACTACTGTTCGGCCAGTTCGTCGGCTCGCGCCTGCGCGGCGGCGAAGTCCAGGTCGCCCGAATAGATCGCACGCCCGCAGATCACCCCCTCGACGCCATCGGCCTCGACCGCGCAGAGCTTGTCGATATCGGCCATGTTCGAGAGCCCGCCGGAGGCGATCACGGGGATGGTGAGCGCTTGCGCGAGCTTGACGGTGGCGTCGATGTTGATGCCCGAGAGCATGCCGTCCCGGCCGATGTCGGTGTAGATGATCGCCTCGACACCGTAGTCCTCGAACTTCTTGCCCAGGTCGGCCACCTCGTGACCGGTGAGCTTGCTCCAGCCGTCGGTGGCGACCTTGCCCTCCTTGGCATCGAGGCCGACGATGATGTGGCCGCCGAAGGCACTGCAGGCATCCTTCAGGAACCCAGGGTTCTTGACGGCAGCGGTGCCGATGATCACGTAGCGCAGGCCGTCGTCGATGTAGCGCTCGATGGTGTCCAGGTCGCGAATGCCTCCGCCGAGCTGCACCGGGATGTCGTCGCCCACCTCACGCAGGATCGCCTTGATCGCGGCGTGGTTCTGCGGCTTGCCCGCGAAGGCGCCGTTCAGGTCGACCAGGTGCAGCCGCCGCGCACCGGCCTCCAGCCATCGGCGTGCCATGGCGGCGGGGTCCTCGCTGAAGGTGGTGGACTGGTCCATGTCGCCTTGCTTGAGGCGAACGCAGTGGCCATCCTTGAGATCGATCGCAGGAATAAGGAGCATGGTGCGGAATTGCGCGGAGCGCGAGCGATGAAGCGCAGCGAAAAGACTGCTTCAGGGATTCCAGTGGAGAAAGTTTCTGTACAGCTGCAGCCCATGGTCCGCACTCTTCTCGGGGTGGAACTGAGTTGCAAAAATATTATCGCGTGCGATGGCGGCGGTAAAGCGTTCGCCGTATTCCGTCTCGCCCGCGCTGTGGAGGGGATCGGCTGGCCGTGCGTAGAAACTGTGCACAAAGTAGAAGTAGCTGCCATCCGGCACGCCCGTCCACACCGGGTGCGGGCGGGTTTGCAGCACCTCGTTCCAGCCCATCTGAGGCACCTTGTAGCGGCTTCCGTCGGGCTGGGTGCGGCCCGCCAACTCGAACTTGAGCACCCGGCCCGGGATGAGGCCGAGGCCTTCGGTCGGGCCCTCGTCGCTCGCCGACAACAGCATCTGCATGCCTACGCAGACGCCGAACAGGGGCTTGGAAGCCGCCGCCTCGAGCACCGACTCCTGCAGGCCGGAGTCGCGCAGCTCGCGCATGCAGTCGGGCATGGCACCCTGCCCCGGCAGCACCACGCGGGTGGCGCGGCGCACCACCTCGGGGTCGGCCGTCACGAAGACCTCGACCCCGACCTGGTCGGCCGCATGCTGGACCGCCTGCGAGACGGAACGCAGGTTGCCCATGCCGTAGTCGACGACGGCAACGGTGTTCTTGCTGCTGTTCAGAGGGAACCCTTGGTCGAAGGAATCACGCCGGCCGAGCGAGGATCGAGCTCGAGTGCAACCCGCAGCGCGCGGGCGAAAGCCTTGAAGACCGTCTCGCACTGGTGGTGGGCATTGACGCCCTTGAGGTTGTCGATGTGCAGGGTGACGAAGGCGTGGTTGGCGAAGCCCTGGAAGAACTCGTAGGTGAGCTGGCTGTCGAAGCCGCCGATCATGCCGCTGGTAAAAGGCACGTGCATCACCAGGCCGGGCCGGCCGGAGAAGTCGATCACCACGCGGCTGAGGGCCTCGTCGAGCGGCACGTAGGCGTGGCCGTAGCGGCGAATGCCTTTCTTGTCGCCGACCGCCTTGGCTACGGCCTGGCCGAGGGTGATGCCCACATCCTCCACCGTGTGATGGCCATCGATGTGCAGGTCGCCCTGGCAGTCGATCTCCAGGTCGATCAGGCCGTGCCGCGCGATCTGGTCCAGCATGTGGTCGAAGAAGCCGATGCCGGTCGAGAGCTTCGAACGACCGGTGCCGTCGAGGTTGAGGTCGACCGAGATCTTCGTCTCGGCGGTGTTGCGCGTGACGGAGGCCGTCCGCGCGGCGGCGGCAACGACTGCTTCAGGGGCCTTGGGGGTGTTCATAGCGAGGCTTCGAGGGCTGCGAGCATCTGCGCATTCTCATCGGCGGTTCCGACCGTCAGGCGCAGGCAGTTCGCGAGCAATGGGTGCATTCTAGAAACGTTCTTGACCAGGACGCCGCGAGCCTTCATGCCCTCGAAGGTTTTCACTGCATCAGGCACCCGCACCAGGATCATGTTCGCCTCGCTGGGCCAGCTTCGGACGCCTGAAAGCCCGGCCACCGCCTCTAAGATGCGGGCACGCCCGGCGCGAATCCGGGCAGCCTGTTCCGCGAACACCTCGGCGTGCTCCAGCGCGAAGAGCGCGCATTCGCAGTTGAGCACGCTGATGTTGTAGGGGGGGCGCACCTTGTCCACCTCGGCGATCAGGGCCTCTGGCCCGACCAGGTACCCCAGCCGGACCCCCGCCAGGCCGAACTTGCTGAGGGTGCGCATCAGCAGCACATGGCCGTGGCGCGCCGCCCGGTCGATGTAGCTGCGGGCGGCGAAGGGCTGGTAGGCCTCGTCGATCACGACCAGGCCGCCCTGCGCACCCTGGGCCTGGACGATCTTCTCGATCACGGCGTCGTCCCACAGGTTGGCCGTCGGGTTGTTGGGGTAGGCCAGGTAGACGATGGCCGGCTTCTCGCGCGCAATGGCCGCGAGCATGGCGGCCTCGTCAAGTTCGAAATCAGCGGTGAGCGGCACGCCGACGAAGCGCAAGCCCTGCAGCCGGGCGCTCATCGCGTACATCACGAAACCAGGCTCCGGCGCCAGGATGACCGCCCCAGGCAGGTCGCAGGCCATGGCCAGCAGCGAGATCAGCTCGTCCGAGCCGTTGCCGAGCATCAGCGCGAAGCCCTCCGGGAGCCCGGCGTAGGCGGCCAGCGCGCGCTGGAGGTCGCCGCTGCGGGGGCCGGGATAGCGGTTCAGCGCCAGCGCGCCCAGGCGCTGGCCCAGCGCCGCCTGCAGCGCGGGCGGCAGGCCGAAGGGGTTCTCCATCGCATCGAGCTTGAGCAGGCCGCGTGCGTCCTGCACGGCATAGGCATGCATGGACTGGATGTCGGCGCGGATGCGGCCCAGGGCGCGCTTGGTGTCGTCGGAAGCAGAAGTCATTCGGGGCTAGAGGCAGCGGTAGCTATTGCTGAGCGCGGCGGAAATCACCAGTTGCACGGGCATGTCGGCCTCGTAGCTGTCGGCGTTGCGTGCGAGTTCGGTCTGGTAGAGCGCGCGCGCCATCGCGGGCTCGAGCCGGCGGCCGTTGACGCAGAACAGCGGCTTCTGCCCGGCGCGCTGCTCGGCCTCGCTGGCCTCGCGCAGGCCCTCGACCACCCCGACCAGGTAGTAGTTGGCGTAGGTCTTTCCGTCCTTCTCGTTGGCTTCGAGCAAACGCAGCTCGCGAATGCTCATGGCCTGGCAGGCGCCACCGGCCGCCACCAGGCCCAGAAGGAGCAGGCAACGAATGGATCGGAGCGGCAGCATCGACATGCCCACCCCTCAACGCAGGCGCATGCGGGCGGCCTCGGCATGCGCCGGCAGGCCCTCCCCTTCGGCGAGCGTGACGGCGATGCGGCCCAGCGGCTGCGCGCCAGCCTCGCTGACTTCGATCAGGCTGGAGCGCTTCTGGAAATCGTAGACGCCCAGCGGCGAACTGAAGCGGGCCGTGCCGCTGGTCGGCAGCACGTGGTTGGGGCCGGCGCAGTAGTCGCCCAGGCTTTCGCTGGTGTAGGCGCCGAGGAAGATCGCGCCGGCGTGCCTGAGCAGCGGCTCCCAGCGGTGCGGCTCGCGGCTGCTGACCTCCAGGTGCTCCGGAGCGATGCGGTTGCTGATCGCGCAAGCCTCTTCCATGCTCTTCGTGTGGATCAGCGCGCCTCGCCCGTTAAGCGAGGCGGCAATGATCGCGGCGCGCGGCATCGAGGGCAGCAGCCGATCGATCTCCTGTTGTACCTGGTCGATGTAAGCGGCGTCGGGGCACAGCAGGATGCTCTGCGCAAGCTCGTCGTGCTCGGCCTGGCTGAACAGGTCCATTGCCACCCAGTCTGCCGGCGTGCTGCCGTCGGCCAGCACCAGGATCTCGCTGGGCCCGGCGATCATGTCGATGCCCACGGTACCGAACACCCGCCGCTTGGCGGCGGCCACGTAGGCATTGCCGGGGCCGGTGATCTTGTCGACCGCGGGGATGGTCGCGGTGCCATAAGCGAGCGCGCCCACGGCCTGCGCACCGCCGATGGTGAAGGCGCGCGTCACGCCGGCCACGTGGGCAGCGGCAAGCACGAGCGGGTTTTTCTCGCCGCCCGGCGTCGGCACGACCATGATGATTTCGCCGACGCCGGCTACGTGCGCGGGAATCGCGTTCATGAGCACGCTCGACGGATAGGCGGCCTTGCCGCCCGGCACGTAGATACCGACGCGGTCCAGCGGGGTGACCTTCTGGCCCAGCAGGGTGCCGTCGGCATCGCGGTAGCTCCAGCTCTCGCCGCTGGCCTTCTTCTGGGCCTCGTGATAGCTCCTCACGCGGCTTGCGGCAGCCTCGAGCGCCTCGCGCTGGGCGGCGGGCAGCGCGTCGAAGGCGGCGCGCAGCTCGGGGGCCTTCAGTTCCAGGGCCTCCAGGTTGCCGGCGTCGAGCCGGTCGAAACGCCGCGTGTAGTCGAGCACGGCCGCGTCGCCGCGATGGCGCACATCGGACAGGATGTCGGTCACGACCTGCTCGATGGCGGCATCGGTGTCGGCCGACCAGTGCAGCCGCGCCTGGAAATCCGCTTCGAAGCGGGCCGAGGCAGTCGACAGGCGGGCGGGAGCGGCTTTCACGTTCATGTCAGCGTCCGCCCGGCCGCCCGGAGGACGCTGAGCGCCCGCTCGGGGGGCAGCGATACACGGATTGACGAGCGTGGTTGCATTTCATTTCAGGCGGAGGGGATGACCGAGGCGAAGGCATCGATGATGTGCCGGATCGACGCCTGCTTGAGCTTGAGCGCCGCCTGGTTGACCACCAGGCGCGCGCTGATGTCCATGATGCGCTCGACCTCGACCAGGTCATTGGCCTTGAGGGTGTTACCGGTTGACACCAGGTCGACGATGGCATCGGCCAGGCCGGTGAGCGGCGCCAGCTCCATGCTGCCATAGAGCTTGATCAGGTCCACGTGAACGCCCTTGCTGGCGAAGAACTCGCGCGCCAGGCCGACGTACTTGGTCGCAACCTTGATGCGCGAGCCTTGGCGCACGGCTGAGGCGTAGTCGTAATCGGCGCGAACCGCCACGCTCAGGCGGCAGGCTGCGATGCGCAGGTCCAGCGGCTGGTAGAGACCCTGATTGCCGTGCTCGAGCAGCACGTCGAGCCCGGTGACCCCCAAGTCCGCGCCGCCATACTGAACGTAGGTCGGCACGTCCGATGCACGCACCAGCACCACTCGCACCTCGGGGCACGTCGTTGCAAGGATCAGCTTGCGCGATTTTTCCGGGTCCTCGCTGACCTCGATGCCGGCCGCGGCGAGCAGCGGCAGGGTCTCTTCGAAGATGCGGCCCTTGGACAGCGCGAGCGTGATCACGGCTGGTACTCCGCCGGCCCGGCCACGCGCTCGATGTCGGCACCCAGGCCGCGCAGCTTGCTTTCCATGCGGTCGTAGCCGCGGTCCAGGTGGTAGATGCGGTCGACCAGGGTTTCGCCCTGGGCTACCAGGCCGGCGATCACGAGGCTGGCGGAGGCACGCAGGTCGGTCGCCATCACGGTGGCGCCGGACAGCTGGCGCACGCCTTCGATCACCGCCACCTTGCCGTCGGTCTGGATCTTGGCCCCCAGCCGCAGCATTTCGTCCACGTGCATGAAGCGGTTCTCGAAGATCGTCTCGGTCACGGTCGAGGTGCCCTCGGCGATCACGTTGAGCGCCATGAACTGGGCCTGCATGTCGGTCGGAAAGCCGGGGTACTCGGTGGTGCGGAAGCTCTGCGCCTTCAGGCGGCCCTGGCTGCGCACGCGAATGCCTTCTTCCACCGCATCCACCAGGACGCCGGCTTCGTGCAGCTTCTCAATCACGGCGTCGAGGTGGTCGGCGCGGCCGTGGCGCAGCAGAACCTCGCCCCCGGTGGCGGCCACGGCGCACAGGAAGGTGCCTGCCTCGATCCGGTCGGCCACCACGCGATGCGTGCAGCCGCCCAGCTTTTCCACGCCCTGGACGCGGATGCGGCTCGTGCCGTGGCCTTCGATCCTGGCGCCCATCTCGATCAGCATCTCGGCCAGGTCGGCGATCTCGGGCTCCTGCGCGGCGTTCTCCAGCACAGTCTCGCCGTCGGCGAGCGCGGCGGCCATCAGGAAATTCTCGGTGCCGGTGACGGTCACCATGTCGGTGGTGATGCGCGCGCCGTGCAGGCGCCGGCGGCCCTCCGCGATGCCCGCGACCATGTAGCCGTGCTCCACGGCGATCTCGGCGCCCATGGCCTGCAGGCCCTTGATGTGCTGGTCGACCGGACGCGACCCGATGGCGCAGCCGCCCGGCAGCGAGACCCGCGCCTTGCCAAAGCGGGCCAGCAGCGGACCCAGCGCGAGAACTGACGCGCGCATCGTCTTCACCAATTCGTAAGGCGCCTCCGGTGCGTGCAGCGGACCGGCGTCGAGGCGCACCGTGCCGTTGTCGTCACGCTCGGCCGCCACACCCATGTTGCGCAGCAGCTTGAGCATGGTCGTGACGTCGTTGAGCCGCGGCACGTTGTGCAGGGTGACTGGGCGCTCGCTCAGCAGCGCCGCGCAGAGCTCCGGGAGGGCCGCGTTCTTCGCGCCGGAAATGAGCACCTCGCCGCGGAGCTGTCGCCCGCCGCGAATCAGGAGTTTGTCCATGAAAAAGTCCAGCGACTAGGAGTTTTGAGCCGCCCATTCGGCGGGCGTGTAGGTCTTCATCGAGAGCGCGTGCACTTCGTCGGTGTGCATTTTGGCACCGAGGGTCGCGTAGACGCGCTGGTGTCGCTGGATCGCGCGCTTGCCCTCGAACTCGGTGGAAACAATGGTCGCGTACCAGTGGCGGCCATCGCCCTCGAGCGTGATGTGCTCGCAGGGCAGGCCGGCCTCGATGATGGATTGCAGGTCTTCGGCGGTCATGTGGTGGAAGGGGTCAGCCCCGGATCTTGTAGCCGATGCGCAGCAAGTGGATTGCGATCGCACTCACCAGCAACCAGGCGCCGCCGACGATCGCAACGCTCAGCCAGGGCGAGATGTCGCTGATGCCGAAGAAGCCGTAGCGGAAGCCGTCGATCATGTAGAAGAAGGGGTTCAGGTGGCTGACCTTCTGCCAGAAAGGCGGAAGGGAATGAATGGAATAGAACACGCCCGAAAGGAAGGTCATCGGCATGATCAGGAAATTCTGGAACACGGCCATCTGATCGAACTTCTCCGCCCACAGGCCGGCGATCAGGCCCAGCGTGCCGAGGATTGCGGCGCCCAGGAAGGCAAACACTGCAATCCACAGCGGCGCCACGAAGGTCGGCACGGCAAAGAGCGCTGTCACCGCGAACACGCCCAGCCCGACGACCAGCCCGCGCACGACCGACGACCCCACGTAAGCGAGGAACCATCCCCAGTGCGACAGCGGCGTGAGCAGGATGAAGACCAGGTTGCCCATGATCTTGCTCTGGATGATGGACGACGAGCTGTTCGCGAAGGCGTTCTGCAGCACGCTCATCATCACCAGGCCCGGCACCAGGAAGGCGGTGTAGCTGACCGAGCCGTAGACCGTGACCCGGCCTTCCAGCACATGGCCGAAGACCATCAGGTAAAGCAGCGCCGTAAGCACCGGCGCGCCGACGGTCTGGAAGCCGACCTTCCAGAAGCGCAGCGTTTCCTTGTAGAGAAGCGCTCGCCAGCCCAATGCGTGAACCATCATCGAGCGACCTCCAACGGCGTCTGCTCGCCGGCCATCAGGTCGATGAAAACGTCCTCCAGATCGGCCTTGCGCATCTCGACATCTTCCACGTCGAGCCCAGCCTCTCGGATGGCGGCGAGCAGTTGTTCGACCTCGCGCGCGTTCTGGGCCGGCAGCTGCACGATGCGGCCGGTGATGCGCGCGTGCTGGGCCAGCTCCGAGGGCAGCATGCCGTCGGTCTTGAAGCGCAGCACGTTGCTGGCAGCCGAGCGCAGCAGTTCGCTGGTGCGGTCCAGGGCGATCACCCGGCCCTGCTTGAGCATGGCAATGCGGTGGCACAGTGCCTCCGCCTCCTCGAGATAGTGGGTGGTCAGCAGCACCGTGCTGCCTTGCTTGTTGAGCTTGGCGACGAACTGCCACAAGGTCTGGCGCAGTTCCACGTCGACGCCGGCCGTCGGTTCGTCCAGCACGATCACCGGCGGCTTGTGCACCAGCGCCTGGGCGACCAGCACCCGCCGCTTCATGCCGCCGGAGAGCTGGCGCATGTTGGCGCTGGCCTTGTCGGCCAGGCCGAGGCTGCTCAGCAGCTCGTCGATCCAGTCGTCGTTGTTCTTGATCCCGAAGTACCCCGACTGGATGCGCAGCGACTCGCGGACATTGAAGAAGGGGTCGAAGACCAGCTCCTGCGGCACCACCCCGAGCTTGCGGCGAGCCTGGCTGTACTCGCGCTGCACATCGAAGCCGTGGACGCTGATGGCACCCGCGGTCGGCCTGGAGAGGCCGGCGAGCATGCTGATCAACGTGGTCTTGCCGGCACCATTGGGCCCCAGCAGACCGAAGAACTCGCCCTCTTCGATCTGGAACGTGACCTCGTCGACCGCGCGCAGGCCGGGTTTCCCCTCGGCACGCTGCTGGCGCGAGGCAGGATAGGTCTTGCAGACCGATTGGAAGGAAATCGCAGGCATGGGAGCCCGCGATTTTAGGGCCCCGCCGTTTTTCCGCTTTCAGGCGGGACAAAGGCCTGGGCGGCAGCCTGCCGCTGCCGCTACATCATGGTGCGGCAGGCAGGAGGCCCGCCACGCCGTACAGCGACGCGAGTTCCCGCAGGCGCGGCGGCAAGCCCTTCACCGCGAAGCCACGCCCCATCGCACTGGATTCGCGCCGGCATTCAAGCAGTACCGCAAGCGCGGAGGAATCGAACTGCGCGAGCGCGCTTGCGTCGACCACGGTGGACGTCGCGGCCTGCCCTGCGAGCCCTTGCCGCAGCATGAGCACGCAGGCGGGCGCCTCGTCGTGCGTGAGCCTGGGCGGCAGGACGAGCATCGAAAACTCACCCCTTGCCGTTGCGCTTGTTGCGCTCGGTCAGCGCGGTGATCAGGCCATCGATGCCCTTGGCGTTGATCTCCTGCGCGAACTGGCTGCGGTAGGTATCGACCAGCCACACGCCCAACACGTTCAGGTTGTAGATCTTCCAGCCGCCCGCCTCGCCGGGCGTCTTCTCGAGCCGGTAGTCGAGCTGCACCGGATCGCCGCTGCCGCGGACCTCCGTGCGCACCAGCACTTCCTTGTCGTCGGGCGAGCCGCGGAAGGGCCGCACGGCCACAGTCTGGTCGCTGACCTGGTCGAGCGCGCCGGCATAGGTGCGCACCAGCAGCTTCTTGAACTCTTCCTGCAGGCGCTGCTGCTGCTCGGGCGTGGCCTGGCGCCATGCCGGCCCGACCGCGGACGCGGTCATGCGTTGGAAGTTGACGTTCGGCATGATCTTGGCGTCGACCAGGGCCATGATCTTGTTGACGTCTCCCGCCTTGATCGACTTGTCGGCCCTGATGGTCTCCAGCACGTCGGCGGAGAGCCGCTTGACCAGCGCGTCCGGCGCCTCGTCGGCGGCGTGGACTGGCCGCACGAAGGCGGCGGCGCCCGCGAGCAGCAGGCCGGCCAGCATCAGGCGCCCCACGGAGCGGCGTTGCAGCATCTGAATCATCGATGGTTCCCTTTGAAAGTTTTGAGTCCTTGCGACCCTTGGCGAATTGGAGCAGAGGCTTGTCAACCGGGTTCCCGCCCCGTGCAAAGCGCGCAACGGGATGCAAGCGCCGGACACGCTGTCAATTGCCCTCGTTCGGCAGGTCCCCGTCATGAACCTCGTTCTTTCGGCGCTGCAGATAGGCATCGCGGGTGAACGTGTACTTGTCGAGCGCCGCGTTGTCCAGCAGCTGGCTCGCGCGCAGGAAGTTCGCGCGCGTGTCGATCACGCGGAGAAAGTAGAGCGAGTTCCGCCACGGGACATCGTGGATCTGGTTCAGCAGGTCGCCCTGCCGATCGATCGTGAGTGCAGCCGTGTCGCGCACCGTCGAAGAACCCAGCAGCGGCAGCACCACGTACGGACCGCTCGGCACGCCCCAACGGCCGAGAGTCTGGCCGAAGTCTTCGGAGTGGCGGTCGATGCCGGCCTCCGTGGCGATATCCAGCAGCCCGCCGAGACCGAAGACGGTGTTGACGTTCACCCGCATGAAGGTCTGTGCGCTGTGCTCCAGCTTGAGCTGCAACACGCTGTTGGCAAAGCTCCACACATCGGACAGGTTGCCGAAGAAATTGTTGACCCCCGTGCGCACGAAGGAAGGCAGCACGCGGCGATAAGCCGTCGCCGCCGGCACCAGCACGGCGTCGTCCACGACGTCGTTGAAGCGCGTGACGCCACGGTTGAAGGGTTCGAACGGGTCGGCCGGATTGGCCTTGGGCCCGGAGGCGCAGCCGGTGGCAATGACCAGCACTGCAATGGCGCCCAGGCAGCGCAGGGCGGAGGCAGTGCCGCGAAGCACGCGCGGCAAGTCGATGGGGGTTCTTGGTTTCATTTCTTGCTGCTGTTGCCCGATGGCGTGCTGCCCTCAGCCGCCTTGCTGTAGAGGAACTGTCCGATGAGGTTCTCCAGCACGACTGCCGACTGTGTCGAGGTGATGGTGTCGCCAGCTTGAAGGGTCTTCTCCTCAGCTCCCGCCTCGATTCCGATGTACTGCTCGCCAAGCAGGCCGCTGGTCAGGATCTTGAGGGAACTGTCCTTCGGGAAACTGTAACGGCTCTGCAATGCCAGCGTGACGCTGGCCTGAAAATACTTGTCGTCGAATGTGATCGATTCGACGCGGCCGACCACGACGCCCGCGCTCTTGACCGCGGTCTGCGGCTTCAGCCCGCCGATGTTGTCGAATCGCGCGCTGACGGAATAGGTCTTCTGGAAGTTCAAGCTCAGGAGGTTGGCCGACTGGAGCGCGAGAAACAGCAGCGCTGCCGCGCCGATGAGCACGAACAGGCCGACCCAGACGTCATTCTTGGAACGTTGCATGAGTGCCCTTTGCCTTTTGCTTTCTAGATACTGAACATCATCGCGGTGAGGAGGAAGTCGAGCCCCAGCACCGCGAGCGAGGCCACGACCACCGTGCGGGTGGTGGCGCGCGACACGCCCTCAGGCGTCGGCTGGGCCTCGAAGCCCTGCAGCAGCGCGATGAAGGTGACGGTGAAGCCGAAGACGATGCTCTTGACCACGCCATTGCCCACGTCGCGCCAGACATCGACGCCGCCCTGCATCTGCCCCCAGAACGCGCCCGGATCCAAACCGAGCATCAGCACGCCGACCACCCAGCCGCCGACCACGCCGACAGCGCTGAACACGGCCGCCAGCAGCGGCATGGTGATCACGCCGGCCCAGAAGCGCGGCGCAAGGATGCGCTGCACCGGGTCGACGGCCATCATCTCCATGGCACTGAGCTGCTCGCCGGCTTTCATCAAGCCGATTTCCGCGGTCAGCGAGGTCCCCGCACGGCCCGCGAACAGCAGCGCCGAAACCACGGGCCCGAGCTCACGCACCAGGCTCAGCGCAACCAGCAGACCCAGCGCCTCCGAGGAGCCGTAGCGCTGCAGCGTGTAGTAGCCCTGCAACCCGAGCACGAAGCCGACGAAGAGGCCCGAGACCGCGATGATGGCGAGCGAGTAATTGCCGAGGAAGTGGATCTGGTCGCGCACGAGGCCGAAGCGCCGCAGGCTGCCCGCGCCGCGCAGCATAAGGCGCAGGAACAGGCGCGCGCCCGTGCCGAGATCGCCCAGCTTCGAGCGGACGGCAAAGCCCACGTCGGCCGGCCTGTACCAGCTCACGCCCGTTCCCCATGCGCGTTGTTGCCGAAGTCCTGCTCCACGGCAACGCCCGGGTAGTGGAAATGCACAGGCCCGTCCGGCAGCGCATTGACGAACTGGTGGACCAGCGGATCGCCGCTCTGCCGCACTTCCTGCGGCCGGCCCTGCGCGGCAATCCCGCCGTTCGCCAGGATGATCACGTGGTCCGCGATGCGAAAGGTCTCTTCCAGGTCGTGCGACACCACGATGCTGGTCAGCCCGAGCGTGTCGTTGAGCTGGCGGATCAGGCGCGCCGCGGTGCCCAGCGAGATCGGGTCCAGGCCGGCGAAGGGTTCGTCGTACATGACAAGGTCGGGGTCGAGCGCGATTGCCCGGGCCAGCGCGACGCGACGCGCCATGCCGCCGGAGATTTCGCTGGGCATCAGGTGGCGCGCCCCGCGCAGGCCGACGGCGTCGAGCTTCATGAGCACGATGTCTCGCACCAGCGCCTCTGGCAACTGCGTGTGCTCGCGCAGGGGGAAAGCGACGTTGTCGAGCACGCTCATGTCGGTGAACAGGGCACCGAACTGAAACAGCATGCCCATGCGGCGACGCGCGGCATAGAGTGCGTCGCTGCCCATCTTGCCGATGTCCTGGCCATCGAACAGCACCTCGCCGCTTTGCGCGCACATTTGGCCACCGACCAGGCGCAGCACGGTGGTCTTGCCACCGCCGGAAGCCCCCATGAGCGCCGTCACCTTGCCACGGGGCACGGTGAAAGATACGCCGTCGAGGATCGCGCGTTCGCCGTAGCCAAAACGGACATCGCGGAATTCAACCAGTGAGGACTCGGGTGGGTTCATGGACAACAGAAAAGCCGGGGCGCCTGAGGGCTCCCCGGCTAGCGGTAGTCGTCGATGATAAATGAAGCACAGGCCGTGCCCATCCACCAAGCAAGGGGCGAATCCCCGGCTAATTCGGCGCCTTCAGCGCGGCAGGTCGCTGTAGCCCATCAGGAACTCGTCGACGGCGCGGGCCGCCTGGCGCCCTTCGCGGATGGCCCACACCACCAGCGACTGACCGCGGCGGATGTCTCCAGCGGCGAACACCTTCGGGATGTTGGTCGCATAGCCGCCAATGAAGTCGACGCTGGCTTTGGCATTGCCGCGGGCGTCCTTCTCGATGCCGAAGGCCTCCAGCACGCCGGCGACGGGGCTCACGAAGCCCATGGCGAGCAGCACCAGGTCGGCCTTGAGCACTGTCTCGGTGCCCGGCACCTCGACCATCTTGCCGTCCTTCCACTCGACCCGAACTGTCTTGAGGCCGGTGACTTTGCCCTTCTCGCCGATGAACTCCTTGGTGGAGATCGCGAACTCGCGCTCGCAGCCCTCCTCGTGGCTGGAACTGGTGCGCAGCTTGTAGGGCCAATACGGCCAGGTCATCGGCCGGTTCTCTTCTTCGGGCGGTTGCGGCATCAGCTCGAATTGCGTGACGCTGGCGGCGCCGTGCCGGTTGCTGGTGCCCACGCAATCCGAGCCGGTGTCTCCGCCGCCGATGACGATCACGTGCTTGCCATCGGCGCGGATCTGGCTCTTGACCTTGTCACCCACATTGACCTTGTTCTGCTGCGGGAGGAACTCCATCGCAAAGTGGATGCCATCGAGATCGCGCCCGGGCACCGGCAGGTCGCGTGACTGCTCGGCGCCACCGGTCAGGACAACGGCGTCGAATTCCTTGTCGAGCTGCTCGGGGGTCACGGTCTCCTTGGCCCAATTGGTGACCTTGGAGCCCTTGCCCAGCGGGTCCTTGGCGGCACCGACCACCACGCCCGTGCGGAACACCACGCCCTCGGCCTTCATCTGCTCGACGCGGCGGTCGATGTGCACCTTCTCCATCTTGAAGTCGGGGATGCCGTAGCGCAGCAGGCCGCCGATGCGGTCGTTCTTCTCGAACAAGGTGACGTCGTGGCCGGCGCGGGCGAGCTGCTGCGCGGCCGCCATGCCGGCCGGGCCGGAGCCCACCACGGCGACCTTCTTGCCGGTCTTGTGCCTGGCCGGGCGCGGCGCAACCCATTGCTCGTCCCAGGCGCGATCGATGATCGCGTGCTCGATCGACTTGATGCCCACCGGATCGTCGTTCACGTTGAGCACGCAGGCCGCCTCGCAGGGCGCGGGGCAGATTCGGCCGGTGAACTCGGGGAAGTTGTTGGTCGAGTCCAGCACCGTGAAGGCGCTCTGCCAGTCGTTGCGGTAGACCAGGTCGTTGAAGTCCGGAATGATGTTGTTGACCGGGCAGCCGCTGTTGCAGAAAGGCGTGCCGCAGTCCATGCAGCGTGCGCCCTGCACCTTGGCCTGCTGCGCATCGAGGCCGACAACGAATTCCTTGTAGTGCTTGACCCGCTCCTCGACGGGCTTGTAGCCCTCCTCGATGCGCTCGTGCTCCATGAAGCCCGTGATTTTTCCCATCGTGATTTCCTGGTTCTGTTCTTCGTTTTGTGGCCGCGCTCAGGCAGCGACCGCCGGCTTCGTCATCGCGTGCGGCTCGAGTCCCACATGGGCGTTGTTGCCGCTGCTCGTGAGCTCGACCTCGCGGTCGTGGATCTCGGCGAGCGCGCGCTTGTACTCGTTCGGGAACACCTTGACGAAGCGCGTGCGCGCCACGGCCCAGGTGTCGAGCAGCTCGCGCGCGCGCTTGCTGCCGGTCCAGCGGTGGTGGTCCTCCAGCAGCTTCTTGAGCTTGGCCTCGTCGGTCTCGCCCTCGTGCCAGATCTTGCGGTGCACGCTCGCGGTCTGCTCGGCCGAGGTCAGCACCTTGTCGAGCGAAACCATCGCGAGGTTGCAGCGCGAGGCGAACTGGCCGTCCTCGTCGTAGACGAAAGCGACGCCGCCGCTCATGCCGGCCGCGAAGTTGCGCCCGGTCTTGCCGAGCACCACCACCGTGCCGCCGGTCATGTACTCGCAGCCGTGGTCGCCCGTACCTTCGACCACCGCGGTGGCACCGGACAGGCGAACCGCGAAGCGCTCGCCCGCGACGCCGCTGAGGAAGGCCTCGCCGGTGGTCGCGCCGTACAGCGCGGTGTTCCCCACGATCGTGTTGCGAGTGGCCTCGCCGCGGAAGTCCAGGCTGGGGCGCACCACGACCCGGCCGCCCGAAAGGCCCTTGCCGGTGTAGTCGTTGGCGTCGCCGATCAGGTAAAGCGTGATGCCGCGCGCCAGGAAGGCGCCGAAAGACTGGCCGCCGGTCCCCTCGAGCTGGATGCGGATCGAGTCGTCGGGCAGGCCCTGCGGATGCACCTTGGTCAGCGCGCCCGAGAGCATGGCTCCCACCGAGCGGTTCACGTTGCGCGCCACCTCGATGAACTGCACCTTCTCGCCCTTCTCGATGGCGGGGCGGGACTTCTCGATGAGCTTGTTGTCCAGGCTCTTCGCGAGGCCGTGGTCCTGCGCCTCGACGTGATAGCGCGGCACGTCGGCCGGCACGTTCGGCTGCGCAAAAAGGCGGCTGAAGTCCAGGCCGCGGGCCTTCCAGTGCTCGATGCCCTTGCGGGTGTCGAGCAGATCGGCGCGGCCGATCAGGTCGTCGAACTTGCGGATGCCCAGCTGCGCCATGATCTGGCGCACTTCCTCGGCGACGAAGAAGAAGAAGTTCACGACATGCTCGGGCTTGCCCGAGAACTTCTTGCGCAGCACCGGGTCCTGCGTCGCCACGCCGACGGGGCAGGTGTTGAGATGGCACTTGCGCATCATGATGCAGCCCTCGACCACCAGTGGCGCAGTCGCAAAGCCGAACTCGTCGGCGCCCAGCAGTGCGCCGATGGCGACGTCTCGCCCGGTCTTCATCTGGCCGTCGGCCTGCACGCGGATGCGGCCGCGCAGGCGGTTGAGGACCAGGGTCTGCTGGGTCTCGGCCAGGCCGATTTCCCAGGGGCTGCCCGCGTGCTTGATCGACGACCAGGGCGAGGCGCCCGTGCCGCCGTCATGGCCGGCGATCACCACGTGGTCGCTCTTGCACTTGGCGACGCCCGCCGCGATGGTGCCGACCCCCACCTCGCTGACCAGCTTGACGCTCACGCTGGCATGCGGCGCGACGTTCTTCAGGTCGTGAATGAGCTGCGCCAGGTCTTCGATCGAGTAAATATCGTGGTGCGGCGGCGGCGAGATCAGGCCCACGCCAGGCACGGAATAGCGCAGTTGGCCGATGTAGTTGGAAACCTTGCCGCCGGGCAGCTGGCCACCTTCGCCGGGCTTTGCGCCCTGCGCCATCTTGATCTGCAGTTGGTCGGCCGAAGCCAGGTACTCGGCGGTGACGCCGAAGCGGCCGGAGGCGACCTGCTTGATCTTCGAGCGCAGCGAATCGCCGTCCGCCAGCGGCAGGTCGACCTCGACATTGGCCTCGCCGATCACGCTCTTGAGGCTGTCGCCCACCTTGATGGGGATGCCCTTGAGCTCGTTGCGATAGCGCGCCGGGTCCTCGCCGCCCTCGCCGGTGTTGCTCTTGCCGCCGATGCGGTTCATGGCGACGGCCAGCGTTGCGTGCGCCTCGGTGCTGATCGAGCCCAGCGACATGGCGCCCGTGGCAAAGCGCTTGACGATCTCGCTCGCGGGCTCGACTTCGTCCACGGGAATCGCCTTGGCAGGATCGATCCTGAACTCGAACAGGCCGCGCAGCGTGAGATGGCGCCGGTTCTGGTCGTTGATGAGCTGCGCGTATTCCTTGTAGGTGTTGAAGTTGTTGGCACGCGTGCTGTGCTGCAGCTTGGCGATGGCGTCCGGCGTCCACATGTGCTCTTCGCCGCGCACGCGCCATGCGTATTCGCCGCCGGCGTCCAGCATGCTGGCGAGCACCGGGTCGTCGCCGAAGGCCGCCTTGTGCATGCGGATGGCTTCCTGCGCGATCTCGAAGACGCCGATCCCTTCGACCCGGCTCGCGGTGCCGGTGAAGTACTTGGCCACGGTGTCGCTGTTGAGGCCGATGGCCTCGAAGAGCTGGGCGCCGCAGTAGCTCATGTAGGTGCTGACGCCCATCTTCGACATGATCTTGGACAGGCCCTTGCCGATCGCCTTGACGTAGTTGTAGATCGCCTTCTCGGCACCCAGGTCGCCGGACAGGTCTTCGTGCATCGCGGCGAGCGTTTCCATCGCGAGATAGGGATGCACCGCCTCGGCGCCATAGCCGGCCAGCACGCCGAAGTGATGGACCTCGCGCGCCGAACCGGTCTCGACCACCAGGCCCGCCGTGGTGCGCAGGCCTTCGCGCACCAGGTACTGGTGGATGGCCGAGAGCGCCAGCGGCGCCGGAATGGCAATCTGCGTGGCGCTCACCGCGCGATCACTCACGATCAGGATGTTGTGGCCACCCTTGATGGCGTCGACGGCCTCGGCACACAGCGATGCCAGCTTGGCCTCCACGCCCTCCTCGCCCCAGGCAAGCGGGTAGGTGATGTCGAGCGTGTAGCTCTTGAACTTGCCATGCGTATAGGCGCCGATGTCGCGCAGCTTCGCCATGTCGGCAAAGTCGAGGATCGGTTGGCTCACCTCGAGCCTCATCGGCGGGTTCACCTGGTTGATGTCCAGCAGGTTCGGCTTCGGGCCGATGAAGGACACCAGCGACATCACGATCGCCTCGCGGATCGGATCGATGGGCGGATTCGTGACTTGCGCGAACAGCTGCTTGAAGTAGTTGTAGAGCGGCTTGTTCTTGTTCGACAGTACGGCAAGCGGGCTGTCGTTGCCCATGGAGCCGATGCCTTCCTCGCCGGCTGCGGCCATCGGGCTCATCAGGAACTTGATGTCTTCCTGCGTGTAGCCGAAGGCCTGCTGCCGATCGAGCAGGCTGACCTGGCTTGCCGGCGCCGAGACGGCCTGCGCCTCGACGCTGTCGAGCTTGATGCGCAGGTTCTCGATCCACTGCTTGTAGGGCTTGCTATTGGCGAGTGTGGCCTTGACCTCCTCGTCGTCGATCATGCGGCCCTGCTCCAGGTCGATCAGGAACATCTTGCCGGGCTGCAGGCGCCATTTGCGCACGATCTTCTGCTCTGGCACCGGCAGGACACCGGATTCGGACGCCATGATCACCAGGTCGTCGTCGGTCACGCAGTAGCGTGACGGGCGCAGGCCGTTGCGGTCGAGCGTGGCGCCGATCTGGCGGCCGTCTGTGAAGACGATCGAGGCGGGGCCGTCCCACGGCTCCAGCATGGCCGCGTGGTATTCGTAGAACGCGCGGCGGCGCGGGTCCATGGTCGCGTGCTGCTCCCAAGGCTCGGGAATCATCATCATCACCGCCTGGCTGATCGGGTAACCGGCCATGGTGAGGAGCTCGAGGCAATTGTCGAAGGTGGCGGTGTCGGACTGGTCGGCGAAGCTGATGGGGTAGAGCTTCTGCAGGTCAGCCCCCAGCACCGGCGACGACATCACGCCCTCGCGCGCCTTCATCCAGTTGTAGTTGCCCTTGACGGTGTTGATCTCGCCGTTGTGGGCGACGTAGCGGTAGGGATGGGCCAGCGGCCACTCGGGGAAGGTGTTGGTCGAGAAGCGCTGGTGCACCAGGCCGAGGGCCGAGATGCAGCGCTTGTCCTGCAGGTCAAGGTAGTAGGTGCCGACCTGGTCGGCCAGGAGCAGTCCCTTGTAGACCACCGTGCGGCTCGACATGCTGGGAACGTAGTACTCCTTGCTGTGCTTCAGCTTCAGGCGCTGGATGGCGGCACTGGCGGTCTTGCGGATGACGTAGAGCTTTCGCTCGAGGGCGTCCTGGACGATCACGTCGTTGCCGCGGCCGATGAAGACCTGGCGCAGCAGCGGCTCCTTCTTGCGCACGGCCGGCGACATCGGCATCTCTCGGTTGACGGGAACGTCGCGCCAGCCCAGCAACACCTGCCCTTCGGCCTTGATCGCGCGCTCCAGTTCCTGTTCGCACGCCTCGCGCGAGGCGTGCTCCTTCGGCAGGAAGATCATCCCGACGCCGTATTCGCCGGGCGGCGGCAGCGTGACGCCCTGCTTGGCCATTTCGTCGCGATAGAGCACATCGGGCAGCTGGATCAGGATGCCGGCGCCGTCGCCCATCAGCTTGTCAGCGCCCACTGCGCCGCGGTGGTCGAGATTCTCGAGAATCTTCAGGCCCTGCAGAACGATCGAATGGCTTTTCTCGCCCTTGATGTGAGCCACGAAGCCAACGCCGCAGGCATCGTGTTCGTCAGCGGCGGAATAGAGTCCGTTTTGTTGGAGATAGTCGATCTCGGCAGCCGTGGTCATGGCGCGCTCCTTCAGTTTTTCGCGGGGAAGGGAAGGATATTGCGTTGCACAAATAATGCCAAGCGCTTTATTGGGGGTCAGATTCCCATTAAATTCCGACCTCAAGACTCGGAATTAAATTGGGGACACAACAAATCCGCAAGAGGTGCGGTGAATGCCTTCGGCTCAGCCTCGGGGAGCTCGGGGCCGCCCCGGCCGGGACTTGAGAACCCGCCGCCCGGTGTTCTTTTGCAACGCCTCGAGAAAGGCACCATCGCCGGCGGCCCACCCGTGCAGCGTGGCCTCGGTCAACATGGCCTGGTCGTCCGCCGCTACCCCGCCACGGACCAGATCGGCGTAGGCGGCTTCCCGGGCAAACGGTGTGTTGCCGAGCGACCAGTAGAGCGGATGCGGCGTCACCAGCTTGTCGTGCCGCAGCCCGGCGTAGTGCGCGTGGCTGGACCATGAATAGTCGCGGGCATCGACGACGAGGCCCGCACGCACCGGATTCAGGTCGATGTAGGCCATGCAGGTCAACAGGTAGCGATCGGTCTGGATCAACGTGGATTTGTAGCGCCCCTCCCACAGGGTGCCGGTGCGCCCGTGCCGGTCGTTGAAGTAGCGCACGTAGCGCCGACCCACGGCCTGCATCCACAGCGGCAGGCCGTCGGCGCTCGCGGGCGTGGCCAGCAGGTGGTAGTGGTTGTCCATCAGCACGTAGGCGTGCAGTGCGATGCGGAAGCGAGCCGCGTTCTCGCCGAGCAGGCCCAGCAGCATTTCTCGGTCCGCGTTGTCGATGAAGATGGCCTGGCGGTTGTTGCCGCGCTGGATCACATGGTGCGGCTGCTCGGCCAGCGTGAGACGGGGAAGGCGGGCCATGGCGGGATCAGCCCAGGCGGAAGCGTGTCTCCAGCAGCGACTCCAGCCCGAATTCGGCCAGCAGTTGCTCCAGCCGGGTTGCGGCGCTGGCTTTGCGCTGGCCGGTGCGGCGGGCGATGATCAGCTCGTTCTTCAAGCTGTGCTCCCAACCCACCAGTTCCGTGACGGTGACTTGGTAGCCATTCGCCTCCAGGTAGAGGCAGCGCAGGACGTTGGTGAGCTGGCTGCCGATCTCGCGGGTGTGCAGGGGATGGCGCCAGAGTTCGGCCAGCGGCGTGCGCGAGAGCGACAGCGCCTTGGTCTCGCGCAGGCAGGCCGCGACCTCGGCCTGGCAGCAGGGCACGAGCACCATGAAGCGCGCCTGCTTGGCGAGCCCGAAGGCGATGGCGTCGTCGGTGGCGGTGTCGCAGGCATGCAGCGCGGTCACGACGTCGATCTGCGCCGGGAGCTCGGCCACGTCGGCCGATTCGGCGGCGCTGATGTTGAGGAAGGCCATGCGATCGAACCCGAGCCGCTTCGCCAGTGCGCGCGACTTGTCGACCAGGTCGGCCCGCGTCTCGATGCCATACACATGACCTCCGCCACGCGGGCCGAAGAACAGGTCGTAGAGGATGAAGCCGAGATAGGACTTGCCGGCGCCGTGGTCGGCCAGGCTGGCGTGCGCGCCGTCCTCCGGCAGTTCGACGAGCACCTTCTCGATGAACTGGAACAGGTGGTAGACCTGCTTGAGCTTGCGGCGCGAATCCTGGTTGAGCCGTCCGTCGCGCGTGAGGATGTGCAGCTCTTTCAGCAGTTCGATCGACTGGCCGGGGCGCAGGACTTCCTGCAGCTCGGCTTCGGCCTTCGAAGCCTTGGAAACGGCCTTGTCGTTCATCGCTGTGCTCCGCCGGGACCGACATTCAGCGCCGCCCAGCCTTCGGCGCCGAGCTGCTCCAGGATCTGCATGTTGCGCCCGAAGATGGCGTGCGCATCGGGGAAGGCCTCGACGGCACGGCTCACGCTGTCCTCGCGCAGCAGATGCAGCGTGGGGTACGGCGCGCGATTGGTCGCGTTGGTGATGTCGTCGGGCTCCGCGCCTGCGAACTGGAAGCGTGGATGAAAGCTGGCCAGCTGGAACTGGCCTCCAAAGCCGGCGCGCACCAGGCGACGCTCGGCGCGCGCCGTCAAATCGTTGAAGTCGAGGAAATCGGACAAGGTGTTCGGTGCGATCAGGAGGGTGGTGTCGCGCTCGGAAGCAGGGCAGGCAGCCAGCCCGCGCGCTTCTTCCAGCAGTTCGTCGATCAGGCCATCTTCATCCTTGCGCAGGTACAGCGCGTAGTGGATCTGGCGGCGCGCATGCACAGACTTGGCGAAGGGGCAGAGATTGAGCCCGATGACCGCGCGCTCGAGCCAGCGCTGCGTGTCCGCGCGTGCTTGCGCCGCCGTGACGATCGCATCGCCGCTCATCGTGCAGTCCCCGCAGCGGATCTCGCGGGCGCCACCCGCGCCGCCAGCGCCAGGCCCGCCAGCGAACATGCCAGGGTCACGCCCCACGTCCATTGCCAGCCGCCGACCCGATGGGCGATCCATGCGACCGCCGGCGGCGCGATGAACTGGCCGAGCGAGGAGGCCTGCTGCATCATCCCTACCGTGGTCGAGACTGTCGATGGACCGGGCGCGAGCCGGGTTGAGAGCATGAAGAGGGTCGCAGGGATCATTCCGCCGGCAAGCGAGAACAGGCATACGGCGACGTAGCGCAACGCGGGCGGCAGGCCCACGGTGCTGGCGGGCGCGCCGATCTGCGCGAACGCCGCAACGCCGCCGAGCGCCATGACGACGAAGCCCCAGCGCAGCAGGCGCTCCGGCGCGACGCCGCGCTGCAGGAAGCGGCCGCCGCTGACATTGCCCACGATGTTCATCGCGGCGGCGAGCGCAGTCAGCGCCGCGTTCCAGGCGGCCGGAACGCCGGCGCCGGCATAGATCGCGGGAAGGAAGCCGATGACGGCCATCCATTGTGCGGAGTACACGCCGAAGGCCAGAGCCAGCGTCCGAGGGCCGCTGGCTCGGATCGTGTCGAGCAGGGGCGCGGTCCAGCGCGGTGACAAAGAGGCCGGTATGGCTGGCCGCTGATCGCCAGGGACCGCGAGCAGGACCCAGAGCGCCGCAAGAGCCGAAACTGCCGAAAGCACCCACCACCAGCCCGGCCACCCGCCCCACGCGATCAGGGACGGACCGAGCAGGAGCGCGAGCGCCACGCCCAGGGGCATGTAGGCACCCCAGAGGCCGAGCGCCTTCTTCTCTGCGCCCGGCGGCGACAGGGTGCGGATCAGCCCGGGCCCGGGCATGACCGCCAGCAGGAAACCAACGCCTTCCAGCGCGCGCAAGGCGAGCAGCCAGTGAATGGCACCAGGGCCCGCATCGACCGTGCGCCCGACCCATCCGCCGAGCACGCTCGCGCCCGTGACCAGAGCCAGGCCCGCCAGCATGCTGCGACGCAGGCCGAAGGCATCGGCCACCAGTCCGAAGACCATGCCCAGGCACATGCCCGCCACCTGCACCAGCGACAGCAGGAAGCCTGCTTCCACCAGATCGATGCCCAGCGTCGCCTGCAAGGCCGACACGGCGGGCGGCGGTTTGCCCAGGTGCAGGGCCGCAGCCACACCGGCAAATACCACAGCCAGGGCATTGCGGGGTACGCCGGCGTGCGACGACGTGCGGCTCGCAAGGCAAGCTCTCTGTCTCATTGAAGTGCCTTCGCCTTCGGCTACCGTGCTATTCGCCTTCGGAACGGCCGGGCGGCTCATTGGTCCCACTGCCTTCCCGTGAGGCGTTCGTACTCGCGGATCGCAAAGCGGTCGGTCATGCCGGCGATGTAGTCGGCCACTGCGCGATGGCGATCGTCACGCTGCGCGTAGGAAGCGGGCATCTGCTTGACATCGTCGATGTAGGCCGCGAAGAGTGCGCGGACGACCTCCTTCGCCCGGCTCGTGGTCTGCATGACGCGCGGATGGCGGTAGAGGTTGCGAAAAAGGAACTGCTTGAGTTCCGTGGACTGGGTGCGCATGGTCTCGCTGAAGAGCACCAGCGGCGCGGCGCGGCGCACGCCATCGGCATCGCCCGGCGCTGCCGCCGCGAGCGCGCCGCGCGTGGCGTCGATCACGTCGTAAACCTGGGCGCTGAGCATCCGACGGATGGCTTCGTAGAGCACGCGCCGGCCCTGCAGATTTGGATGCTCCTCCAGCGTCTCTCGCAGGTATTGGCTGAAGAGGGCCACCTCGCCCAGGCGCTCGAGGCCGATGAGGCCTGAACGCACGCCATCGTCGATGTCGTGCGCGTTGTAGGCGATCTCGTCCGCAAGGTTGCACAGCTGAGCCTCGAGGCTCGGCTGCGCACGATCGAGGAAGCGCCGCCCCACTCCGCCGGGCTCCGTGGCCTCCAGGCGCTCGGCGTTGGCGCGGGAGCAATGCTTGAGGATGCCCTCCCGCGTCTCAAAGCTCAGGTTGAGTCCGTCGTACTGCGGATAACGATCCTCGAGCGCATCCACCACCCGCAGGCTCTGCAGGTTGTGCTCGAAGCCGCCATGCGCCTCCATGCAGGCATCGAGCGCATCTTGCCCGGCATGGCCGAAGGGGGTGTGGCCCAGGTCGTGCGCAAGGGCAATAGCCTCCACCAGGTCTTCGTTGAGCCGCAGTGAGCGCGCGATCGATCGGCCCAGTTGCGCAACTTCGAGCGAGTGGGTCAGCCGGGTGCGGAAAAGATCGCCCTCGTGATTGAGGAAGACCTGCGTCTTGTAGACGAGCCGCCGGAAGGCCGTGGAATGCACGATGCGGTCACGATCGCGTTGGAACGCATCGCGCGTCGGAGCCGGGGCCTCGGCATGGCGCCGGCCGCGGGACTGCGCCGGATGACTGGCGTGGGGTGCCAGGCTCATTGTCGCCCCGGCCTGCGATTCAGGCCTCACAGCGCTGTGCCAACACCTCGCGCACGAGGGCGTCGGGGGCGCTGCGCACGACGGCCGAGCCTGGCTTGTCGATCACCACGAAACGGATCTCGCCCGCTTCCGACTTCTTGTCGATGCGCATCAGCTCGAGGTATCGATCCGCGCCCAGCGAGGGGGCGACTACCGGCAGCCCTGCCCGCTTGATCAGCGCAGACAGCCGCGCGACAAACGCCGCATCGGTGCCGCCCAGTCGCTGCGACAGCTCGGCGGCCAGGACCATGCCGCAGCCGACCGCCTCGCCGTGCAGCCAGCGACCGTAGCCCAGACCCGCCTCGATGGCATGACCGAAGGTATGGCCGAAATTCAGGATCGCCCGCAAGCCGGTCTCTCGCTCGTCCAGCCCCACGACCGCGGCCTTGATCTCGCAGCTGCGCCGGACCGCGTGGGCCAGCGCGGCCGGGTCTCGCGCCACCAGCGCTTCGATGTTCGCTTCAATCCAGTCGAAGAAGCGCATGTCGTAGATCGGCCCGTACTTGATGATCTCGGCCAGCCCCGCACTGAGCTCCCGCCGCGGCAGCGTGGCGAGCGTGGAGAGATCGCACAGAACGAGGCGCGGCTGGTAGAAGGCGCCGATCATGTTCTTGCCGAGCGGATGGTTGATCGCTGTCTTGCCGCCGACCGACGAATCGACCTGGGCGAGCAAGGTGGTCGGCACCTGCACGTAGGGCACGCCTCGCATGTAACTGGCAGCGGCAAATCCGGTCATGTCGCCCACCACCCCGCCGCCGAGGGCGACGAGCACCGTCTTGCGGTCGCAGCCATGGCGCAACAGGGCATCGAAAATCAGGTTGAGTGTGGGCCAATCCTTGTGCGCCTCGCCATCGGGAAGTTCCAGCAGGTGCACGGCTCGGAAGCGGCTGGCCAAGGCGTTGCGCAGCCGCTCGCCATAGAGCGGCGCGACGGTGGTGTTCGTGACGATCAGCGCCGCGGCGGCTGCAGGCACGGCGTCGAAGCTCCCGGGCTGGCGGAGCAGCTCACTGCCGATCAAGATCGGATAGCTGCGCTCGCCGAGCTGAATTTCGACGCATTCGGGGGAGGCGGACACTGGCATGGCTCCGAGTTTAGGCGCATGGCGCCGGGTCCAGGCTCAGCCCTGCGGATCGCTTCGGGAGCCCGGGGATATCACGCCGGCGAGCTCCAACTGCATCACGATGATGTTCACCAGCATCGCGACCGAAGGCCGGCCGGTCTCGACAACATCATGAGCCGTCTCGCGGTAGAGTGGGTCGCGTGCACTGTAGAGTTCGTGCAACCGACCCAGCGGGTCGGCCACCTGCAGCAGCGGCCGCTTGACGTCGTGCCGCAGGCGCCTGAACAGGTCCTCGGGCGAGGAGCGCAGGTAGATCACATGGAAGTGGGAGCGCAGTTGGACCCGGTTGGCCTCCCGCAGCACGGAGCCGCCGCCGGTGGACAGGACGCCGCGAGGCGAGGCCGCGAGATCAGCGATCACGCTTTGTTCGAGGTCGCGAAAACTCTGCTCGCCCTCGCGTTCGAAGTAGTCCCGGATGGAACAGCCGATGCGGCGCTCGATCAGCTCATCACTGTCGACGAAAGGCAGATGGAGACGCTGCCCGAGACGCCGGCCCACCGCGGATTTTCCGGCGCCGGGCAAGCCGACGAGTGCGACCGACACGCGGTGCTGCGAACGCGCACGCGCCTTAGCGCGCGGCGTTCCGGTCGGTAATCATCTTCGGGGTGATAAAGACGAGCATTTCGGTCTTGTTGGCAACGCGATTGCGTGTGCGGAACAGCGCCCCGACATAGGGCACTTCACCGAGCACCGGCACGCGCGATTCATCGTTGGTTTCGGTGAGTTCGAAGATACCACCGATGACCACCGTGCCGCCGTTCTCGACCAGCACTTCGGTCTGCACGTGCTTGGTGTTGATGGCAAAGCCTGCCGTCGTCGCCTGGCCGACCGTGTCCTTGTTGACGTCCAGCGTCAGGATGATGTTGCCCTCGGGCGTGATCTGCGGTGTGACCTCGAGCTTCAGGTTGGCCTTGCGGAAGGCGATCGAGGTGGCGCCGCTGGAGGTCGCAACCTGGTAGGGCAACTCCGTGCCCTGCTCGATCAAAGCCTTGGTCTGGTCTGCAGTCACAACGCGGGGGCTGGACACCACCTTGCCCTTGCCGTCTGCTTCGAGCGCAGAGATTTCCAGATTCAGCATGCGCGAGAAGCTGGAATTGAACAGAGAGATGGCGAAGGTTCCCGGCGCGTTGCCGTTGCCTTGTACGCCAGTCGACGGCAAGTTCACGAAATTCGAGTTCGTGAAGGTGGTGAGTGCGCTGGCCGGGGTGGTAGCGGTCGCGCCAGTCACGACGGGCATAGCGCCGAGGTTGCCGAACACCGGGCGGCCGTTGTTGGAGCCCACGGTGCCGCCTGAGATGCCGCCGCCGAGCCGCACGCCCAGCGACTTGCCGAAGGTGTCCGACGCCTCGACGATCCGTGCCTCGATCAGTACCTGCCGCACCGGAATGTCCAGCTTCTGGATGAGCTCGGCGACCTGTTGCAGGCGCGAGGGAATGTCCGACACGAAAAGCTGGTTCGTGCGCGATTCGGCAATCACGCTGCCGCGCGGGCTCAGGATGCGGGTCGTGGTGCCTGAGCCGCCGCCGCTGGAGGCGCCCGTGCCCGTCAGGCCCTGCGCAATTGCGACGGCCTTGGTGTAGTTCAGTTGGAAGGACTGGGTGCGCAGGGGCTCTAGGTTCTGGATCGCAGCCTGGGCCTCGAACTCGAGCTTTTCCTTCGCGTTGATTTCGTCCTTGGGCGCAATCCACAGCACGCTGCCGTTCTTGCGCATGCCCAGGTTCTTGGCCTGCATGATGATGTCGAGGGCCTGATCCCAGGGCACGTCCTTCAGGCGAAGGGTGAGCGCGCCGGTCACGGAGTCCGAGGTCACGATGTTGAAGTTGGTGAAGTCGGCGATCACCTGAAGCAGCGAGCGGATCTCGATGTTCTGGAAGTTCAGCGACAGCTTCTCGCCGGTGTAGCCCACGCCCTGGGTCAGCTTGGTTGGGTCCACCTTGCGCGGGCGCACCTCGACCACGAACTGGTTCTCGCTCTGGTAGGCGCTATGCTCCCAATCACCCTTGGGCTCAATGGTCATGCGCACGCGGTCACCGGCCTGCTGGGTGGTGACGGTCTGCACCGGCGTGCCGAAGTCCGACACATCAAGGCGGCGGCGCAGGCCCTCTGGCAGCGTCGACTTGGTGAATTCCACCACCAGGCTGCGGCCCTGCTGGCGGATGTCGACGCCCACCTGGTTGTTGGCAAGATCGACGATCACACGCCCCGTGTTGTCCGAACCCAGGCGGAAATCGACGTCGCGCAGCGGCAGCGTATCGCGATTGCGGTTCTCGGCAAAGGCCTGCGGCGTCGAGGCCACGAGCGCGGCACCCGGGACAGGCTCCAGTGAAACGAGGAGCGACTTGCCCTGGATCTCGGCCTTGTACGCGGTGGCCTGCTTGAGGTTCAGCACCAGACGGGTACGTTCACCTGCCTGGACCACATTGACGGAACGAAGGTTGCCCTGGTTGACATCGATGGTCGAGCGGCCGATGGCGTTGGTCACGCCCGGAAAATCGAGTGCGATGCGCGCCGGCGTCTGAATCGCGAAGCCTGTAGGCACAGCGGCCAGCGGTTGCGTCAGGTCGACCCGGATGACCTCGGCACCCGACTGCATCGAACTGGTGACCGACTCGATGGCGTTCTGCGCATGCGCCGCCGCTGCCGCGCCGAGCGCGAGCAGGCTGACGCCGACCACGCGCAGCCACTGCGCGAACCTTGAATTCTTCATTTCGACCTCTCTTGCAACTGCAGCGTCGCCACGCGTTCGATCCATTCACCGGCGGCGTCCTGCACGATTTCACGCAAGGCGAGTTCGGTTTCGCTGATACGGGTGATGCGCCCGTAGTTGAGTCCCAGATAGTTTCCGACCCGAACCTGATAGAGCAGCTTGTCGACGGTGACCAGGGCCACCGGCTGACCATTGCGGTTCATGCTGCCCACCATCGCCATCGAGTCGAGCGGGAAAGCTTCGAGTGCTTCCTTGCGGCGAGCCAACTCAGGCGCGATGAGACCCGAGGTGCTCGGCTGGGCCGAGTCGCGGCGCAAAGCCTGCGTGAGCTTCTGCATGTTGAAGGGCTCGAACGCACTGGCCTCGGTATAGGCTTGGGGTGTGAATTTCTTCGGCTCTGTGATGGGCGGCACCGTGGGGCGCACATTTGCCCGCTGTTCGGCCATCCATTGTTGGAGCTCTTCCTGGTCCGAGCCCATGCAGCCGCTCAGGACGACAGCCGCAACGCCGACGCACAGCGCAAACGCAAGCCTGCTCATTTCTTCTTCGCTCCCGCCACAGCTCGCTTCTGGGCCGCCTGCTCTTCGTCGTCCAGGTAACGGAAGGTCCTCGCAGTGGCATCCATCGTCAGCATGCCGTCTTTTGCGGGGACGACGGCCAGGTTGTTCAAGGTCACGATGCGCGAGAGATTGGCAATGTCCGCTGCGAAGGCACCCATGTCGTGATAGCGCCCGGTCACGCGCACGGCAATCGGCAGCTCGGCGTAGTAGTCCTTCACGACCACCTGGCCCGGCCGGAACAGCTCGAATTGCAGGCTGCGCCCGAGACCGGCCTGATTGATGTCGGATAGCAAGGCGTCCATTTCGGCCTTGCTCGGGAGCTGCTTCTCGAGCAGCGTCACATACTGCTGAACCTGCTCCCGCTGCTTTTTCAACAGTTCGAGATTGGCCGCCTGACCCACCTTCTTCTGGTAGTCGGCCCTGAGCGCGACTTCCTTGGTTCGCTCGGCCTCGAGCTCATCGTTTGAATTGGTAAGCCAGACGAACCACAGGGCCACCAGAACGAGGGCGGTGACCAGCACGCAAAGCGCGTAGCGTGGTACCGGCGGCCAGACGGAGGGATCGTTCGGATTTAGACCGCGGAACTGATCGCCGAAGCGCTGAAGAGCACCGGCGAAGTCGATGTCGGAGGATGCGCGTTGGGTTGCCATGATGACGCTCAGCCTTTTCCTGCGGCGGACGTCGGCGCACTGCCGGCCCCAGGGGCCGCCTTTTGTGCATCCGTCGGCCGTTTGAGTCCGATACGCATGGTGAAATTCGCCACGCGCCGCTGGTCGCGGGGGCTTAAATTGACATTGCCGGAGGTGATTTCCACCAACTCAGGCTTGACCAGCCAGGGGCTGTTGTTGCCCAGGTTGCGCAACAGTTCCGAAACCCGCTCGTTGGACTGCGCCTGACCCAGGAGGGTGACGGTCTGGTTGTCCTGCTTCATGCTCGTCAGGTAGACGCCATCGGGCAACTGCCGCACGAGTTCGTTGAGCAGGTGGACCGGCATGTTGCGGTCGCCCTGAAGATCCTCGACGGCTTGCTGACGAGCGCGCAAGGCCGCGATTTCGGCCTGAAGGGTCGAGATTTCCTTGATCTCGGCCTCGAGTTTCTTGATCTCGGCCTGAAGGAAGCTGTTCTTGCCCTGCTGGCTCGAGATCTGGGCCTGGTACCAGAGATAGGCGCCACCTGCAATCAGAAAGCCTGCCACGGCCGAAGCACCCAGAGCGGCATAGAAGGTTTCGCGCCGGCGCTTGCGCGCTGCCTCCCGGTGCGGGAGCAGGTTGATCAAGATCACTGCAGGAACCTCCGCATGGCAAGCCCGCATGAGGTCAGGTAGGAAGGCGCCTCGCGCCGCACCTTCTTCTCGCGGATGCCGCCTCCGATCTCCATTCCATCGAAGGGATTGACGAGCGAGCAGGCAAAGGAGGTCTGCCGTGTCACGGCGCTGGTGAGGCCCGGCAACGCAGCCGACCCGCCCGCGAGCAGGACATAGTCGACACGGTTGTGCGGCGTGCTGGTAAAGAAGAACTGCAGTGCCCGCGCGATCTCCTGGGCAATGCTCGCCACAAAGGGCTTGAGCACGCCCGAGCCATAGTCGTCGGGCAGGTCGCCGCTTCGTTTCTTTGTCTCCGCCTCTTCCGCGGAAAAGCCGTACTGGCGCACGATCAGCTGTGTCAGCTGGGCGCCCCCGAAGGCCTGATCGCGGTCGTAGAGCACTTCCTGGTTGCGAAGCACCTGCATGCTGGTGGTGAAGGCACCCACCTCGAACAGGGCCACCACGGCATCGCGGCCCTGGCCAGGCAACTGCTCAATCAGCCGCGCCGTCGCCAGTCGTGACGCATAAGATTCGACGTCGAGAATCACGGCCTTGAGGCCTGCCGCTTCGGCAAGGCCCTGCCGGTCCTGGACCTTTTCCTTGCGCGAAGCGGCGATCAGGACTTCGACATCGCCGGTCGAAGTGGCACTCTGCCCGATGACGCAGAAGTCCAGACTCACCTCATCGAGGGAAAAGGGAATGTACTGATTGGCTTCCGACTCGACCTGGATCTCGAGCTCCTGCTCGCTCATGCCGCCGGGCAGGACGATCTTCTTGGTGATGACTGCCGAGGGCGGCAGAGCCAGTGCGGCATTCTTGGTACGGCTGCCGCTCTTGCGCACGGCGCGCCGCACGGCCTCGGCCACCTCATCGAATTTCTCGACATTGCCATCGGTGATCCAGCCTCGCTCCAGGGGCTCGATCGCGCAACGTTCCAGAACCAACTTGCCGCTGGCATCGCGGCCGAGCTCGACCAGCTTCACGCTGGATGAGCTGACGTCCAACCCGAGCAGAGGCGCGGGTTGACGGCTGAACAGCGATCCCAAAGCAGCCAAGTTATATCCCGTTGTGTTTGTAACGATTAGAAATAATTACGTGTGGTTGCATGCTAGCAGGAGGTGTACAGCCAACCAAGCGCATTGGCCTCAACTGTCTCATCGAGCGTTGTCAAAAGGGAACGTAACAGCCTCGATTCACAACTTACGTCACAAATGCGAGTACTTGGGTTTTATGTCGCTCCAAAGGTCGCTGGAGAGCCGTCGCTTTTTATAATTGGCGCTGACTTCAACATCGCTTCATGCCCGAAAAAACACGCCCCAGTGGGCCTTCCAAGACCCCCACTCCAGCACAGCGCCCAGTCTGGCTGACCTGGCTTCTGCGCTTCCTGATGTGGGGACTGGGTATCGCTGCAGCTGGAGCGGTGTCGCTGGTCTGCGTGGTGGCGGTCGCCCTGGCCGTGGCCTACCCGAACCTGCCGGACGTCTCCGATCTGGCGGACTACCGGCCAAAGCTGCCGCTGCGCGTGTTCTCCTCCGAGGGCATCCTGATCGGCGAGTTCGGCGAGGAACGCCGCAACCTCACGCCCATCGCGACCATTCCGAAGGTTATGAAAGACGCCGTACTGGCAGCGGAGGACGCCCGCTTCTACGACCATGGCGGAGTCGACTACAAGGGCCTGTTGCGCGCGGGAATCGCCAACATGAACCGGATGAAGAGCCAGGGCGCGTCCACCATCACCATGCAGGTCGCGCGCAATGTCTACCTCAGCTCCGAGAAGACGCTGACCCGCAAGATCTACGAAGTGCTGCTGACCTTCAAGCTCGAGCACCTGCTCAGCAAGGACCAGATCTTCGAGATTTACCTGAACCAGATCTATCTCGGCAACCGGGCCTACGGCTTCGCGGCTGCTTCGGAAGCCTACTTTGGCAAGCCGCTCAAGGACATCACCATCGCCCAGGCCGCCATGCTCGCGGGCCTGCCGAAGGCGCCGGGCGCGAACAATCCGGTGAACAACCCCTCGCGCGCGCGTGGGCGCCAGCTTTACGTGATCGACCGGATGCAGGAAGCCGGCTTCATCAGCGCCGAACAGGCCGCCGAGGCCAAGAAGGAAGAGCTGCACCTGCGTGAAGGGGCCGACCCCACCCGCCTCCATGCCGAATACGTCGCTGAGACGGTGCGGCAACTGATGTACGCGCAGTACGGCGACAGCACCTACACGCGCGGCCTCAAGGTCTACACCACATTGGTCGCTACCGACCAGGCCGCGGCCTACAAGTCGCTGCGCAAGGGCATCATGGACTACGAACGTCGGCAGATCTACCGCGGCCCCGAGAAGTTCGTCGATCTGCCCAACGACCCGAAGGAACTGGACGAGGCCGTGGACGATGCGCTGGCCGAGCATCCTGACAACGGCGACGTGATGTCGGCGGTCGTGCTCAAGGCCAATGCAAAGGAAATCAGCGCCGTGCGCGCCAATGGCGATGCCGTGCAGATCACCGGCGAAGGGCTGCGGCCCGCACAGTCGGGGCTGTCGGACAAGGCACCGCCCAACATCAAGATCCGCCGGGGCGCCGTGATCCGTGTCGTGAAGACGCCGAAGAGCACCTGGGAGATCACCCAGTTGCCGGAGGTCGAGGGCGCTTTCATTGCGCTCGACCCGCGCGACGGTGCTGTCAAGGCCATGATCGGCGGCTTCGATTTCGACAAGAACAAGTTCAACCACGTGACGCAGGCCTGGCGCCAGCCGGGCTCCAGCTTCAAACCCTTCATCTACTCGGCGGCCCTCGAAAAAGGGTTTACGCCCGCAACGGTCGTCAATGACGGGCCGCTCTTCTTCGACGCCGGCACGACCGGCGGTCAGCCTTGGGAACCCAAGAACTACGACGGCGCTTTCGAGGGCCCGATGTCCCTGCGCCGAGCGCTTGCGAAATCCAAGAACATGGTTTCGATCCGGGTGTTGCAATCGATCGGCACGCGCTACGCCCAGGACTGGATCGGCAACTTCGGCTTCGAGCGGGAGAAGCACCCGGCGTATCTGCCCATGGCCCTCGGTGCCGGCGCAGTCACGCCGATGCAGATGGCAACGGCCTACTCGGTCTTCGCCAACGGCGGCTATCGCGTGAATCCCTACCTCGTGACGCGCATCACCGATCACAAGGACAAGGTGCTGGTTGAAACCCAGCCGCCGCTGCTCAACGAGACCATGCGTGCCATTCCGCAGCGCAACGCCTTCATCATGGACAGCCTGCTGCAGGAAGTCGCACGCAGCGGCACGGCGGCCAAGGCGCAGGCCACGCTCAAGCGCCCCGACATCTACGGCAAGACCGGCACCACCAACGACTCGCTGGATGCCTGGTTCGCAGGCTTCCAGCCGACCATGGCGGCGGTGGCCTGGATGGGCTACGACACGCCGCGCAAGCTCGGCGACCGCGAGACTGGCGGCGGGCTGAGCCTGCCGATCTGGATCAGCTACATGGAAACCGCCATCAAAGGCGTTCCAGTGACCGACCTGACCGCCAAGCCTCCCGCTGGCGTGGTCAATGCGGGAGGCGAGTGGTACTACGACGACTATGCACCAGGCCGAGGTGTCGCGACCCTGGGCGTCGAGTCTGGCCCGACGCCGCCTGCCGAGGCGATCTCGGGCGCGCCCATCGGTCCGACGCCGCAGCCAGAGGAGCGCAGCCGCATCCTCGATCTTTTCCGCAACTGATCACCCGCCGATTGCCTCAATCGGCGCTGAATTGCAGCGGCATACCGGCTTGCGCGCTCGCCTCGCGCGACAGCTGAGCGAAGAACTCCTCACTGGTCTTCGTGTCGATCCATGCACGGCCATCATGTCGGTAGTGGTAGCCGCCCGAGCGCGCCGCCAGCCAGATCTCCTGCAAGGGCTTCTGCAGGTTGACGATAAGCTGGGTGCCGTTGCGGAAGGTGATGGTGATCATGCCCCCGACGCGCTGATTGTCCATATCGGCGTCGCTCGTGTCGTTGATGTGATCGCAGCTGCGTTCGATCGCGGCCAGCGCGGCCTCGGCGCGGTCCAGGTACTCGGGGTCGGTCATTACAATTTCGTCATGCTGAATGTTCGTCAAATTCTAGTGAGCGCGATTGGCCTCGCGATCGTCGGGGTCGCGCTCGCCGGTTGCGGGCAGAAAGGTGCGCTCTACCTGCCCACCGAACCGGCCGCGACGAATCGCGCGACACTCCCAGGTCTGCTCATCCCCGGGTCGCGCGATGCCGCTGGCGCAGCACGCCCCGGAACGGGGACCTCCCCCGCACCCGCCGCGCCCAGCAGCGCACCCGCCACTCGCGAAGGAACGAAGTGACGCTCGCCGAACGCCTGCCCGGCCATCCCTTCATCGCATACAAGAACGGCACGCTGCACGTCGAGGCAGCGGCGCTGCCCGAACTCGCGCGCGAGCACGGCACCCCGCTTTTCATCTACTCGAAGCAATGGATGCTCGAGGCGCTGGCCGCGTACCAGCGCGGCTTCGAAGGGCGCGACGCGCTGATCTGCTATGCCATCAAGGCCAACTCCGCATTGGGCGTGCTGCGCATCTTTGCCGAGGCGGGCTGCGGCTTCGACATCGTCTCCGGCGGCGAGCTCGCCCGCGTTCTCGCAGCGGGCGCCGATCCGGCCAAGGTGATCTTCTCAGGCGTCGGCAAGACGAAGCATGAAATGCGGCAAGCGCTGGCGGCAGGCATCGCCTGCTTCAACGTGGAGAGCGAAGCCGAGATCGACGTGCTCAACGCGGTCGCGCTCGACGAAGGACGCCAGGCCGCGATCAGCGTGCGCATCAATCCCAACGTCGATCCGAAGACGCATCCCTACATCTCCACCGGTCTCAAGGGCAACAAGTTCGGCATCGCGCACGACCGCGCACTGGCCATCTACCGGCACGCCGCCTCGCTGAAGGGCCTGCGGGTGGTCGGCATCGATTGCCATATCGGCTCGCAGATCACCGAGGCCGCGCCCTACCTCGAGGCGCTGGAACGGGTGCTCGATCTGGTCGAGGCGATCGAGAAGGCCGGCATCGCGCTGCACCACCTCGACTTCGGCGGCGGGTTGGGCATCGACTACAACGGCGACACGCCGCCAGCGGCCGATGCGCTGTGGCGGCGACTGCTCGAGCGCCTCGACGCGCGCGGCTTCGGCCAGCGGCGCCTGGTTGTCGAGCCTGGGCGCTCGCTGGTCGGCAACGCCGGTGTCTGCGTGACCGAAGTGCTCTATACGAAGCCCGGCGAGGCCAAGAACTTCTGCATCGTCGATGCAGCGATGAACGACTTGCCGCGGCCCGCGATGTACCAGGCCTTCCACCGGATCGTCCCGGTCACGCCCCGTCGAGGCGAGGCCGTCAGCTACGATGTCGTCGGCCCGGTCTGCGAGAGCGGCGACTGGCTCGGCCGCGACCGCGCGCTCGACGTGAAGGCCGGCGACCTCCTGGCGGTGCTGTCGGCCGGTGCCTATTCGATGGCGATGGCGAGCAACTACAACACCCGCGGCCGCGCAGCCGAGTTGCTGGTCAGCGGCGACCGCGTCACGCTGATTCGCCGCCGTGAAAGCATCGAGGACCAGCTGCGCAGCGAGCAGTTCGAGGGCTGAGCGTCCCCGCCTTCACTTGCTCAACTGCACGCGCCCGGCGGGTGCATGCCGCGGCGCTTTCCTGTTCCGGGCGAAGTTCCAGGCCCGCCACCCCAGCAGCACCGCAATGATGGCGGCGTAGACGAAGACTTCGCCAAAATTGTTCTTCGCGGCGCGCATCCAGAAGAAGTGCAGCAAGCCCAGGCCAGCGATCACATAGACCCACTTGTGCAGCATCTGCCAGCGCTTCGCGCCCATCGCCTTGATCGCGCGGTTGAACGAGGTGGCCGCAAGCGGCGTGAGCAGCACGAAGCCGCTGAAGCCCACCAGGATAAAGGGCCGCTTGGCGATGTCCTTGGCGATCTCCGGAATGTCGAAGCCCATGTCGAACAGGCTGTAGCTCAGCAGATGGACCACCACGTAGAAGTACGCGAACAGGCCCAGCATGCGGCGAAAGCGCGCTAATGCATTGAGCCGGGCCATGACGCGCAGCGGCGTCACCGCGAGCACGATGCAGATGAAACGCAGTGTCCAGTCGCCGGTGGAGCGGATCAGGTGCTCCGCAGGATTGGCGCCCAGTCCATCGGTGAAGGCGCCCCAGGCCAGCCAGGCGAAAGGCAGCAGGCACAGCACGAACACCAGCGGCTTCGCGGCCGGGTGCAGCAGCAGCTTGTTCATGATGGATTCAGTAGAACTTCTTCAGGTCCATGCCGGCGTAGAGCTGCCCAACCTGTGCCTCGTACCCATTGAAGATCAATGTCTTGTGGCGCTTGGCGAACAGTCCGCTACCGTCGCCGATGCGGCGCTCGGTGGACTGGCTCCATCGCGGGTGGTCCACGTTGGGATTGACGTTCGAATAGAAGCCGTACTCCTGCGCCGCCGCCTTGTTCCAGGCGGTGCCTGGCTCCTTCTCGACGAAGCGGATCTTGACGATGGATTTGGCACTCTTGAAGCCATACTTCCACGGCACCACGATGCGCACGGGCGCGCCGTTCTGGTTGGGCAACACCTCGCCGTACATGCCGAAAGTCAGCAGCGTCAGCGGATGCATCGCCTCGTCCATGCGCAGGCCTTCGGCGTAGGGCCAATCGAGGACGCGCGAGCCGACGAAGGGCATGGTCTTGGGATCGGCCAGCGTGACGAACTCGACGTACTTGGCATTGCCCTGCGGCTCGACGCGCTTGATGAGTTCGGCAAGCGAATAGCCGACCCATGGGATCACCATCGACCAGCCCTCGACGCAGCGCAGCCGGTAAATGCGCTCTTCCTGCGCACTGAGCTTGATCAGGTCCTCGATGGCGTACTTCCCCGGCTTCTTGACCAACCCTTCGACTTCCACTGTCCAGGGCCGCGTTTTCAGCGTGCCGGCGTTCTTCACCGGGTCGCCTTTGTCGGTGCCGAACTCGTAATAGTTGTTGTAGCTGGTGGCGTCCTTGTAGTCAGTGAGCTTCTCCATCGTCTGCGCACCGGCCACCGCCGACTTCTCGCCTTTGAGCGCCGCCAGCTTTCCCGGCGTGGCGGTCTGGGCAAGCGCCTCGCGCCCGGCCCATGAGGCCATGGCCGCGCCAGCGACGCCGGTGGCCAGCAGCTTGAGCAGGTCGCGCCGTCCTTCGTAGGCCGCGCGCGACGTGATCTCGCTCGGATGCGGGTGGATGAAGCCCTGGTCCTTGGATCGAATCAACATGGATCGCCTTTCGCTGTTTTGCTTGTACTGGGATCTATTCGTTCCCAATGCTGATCCGGTTACGCGCCGGACGTTCCGCCGGTTTCAACCTGCCGTCCGACCTGCGGGCAGCGCCTCCTACAGGGTCCCGTAGCTGTGCAGGCCGCTCAGGAACATGTTGACGCCCAGGAAGGCGAAGGTGGTCACAGCCAGTCCGCCCAGCGCCCACCAAGCCGCCACGGTGCCCCGCAAGCCCTTGACCAGCCGCATGTGCAGCCAGGCCGCATAGTTGAGCCAGACGATCAGCGCCCAGGTTTCCTTCGGGTCCCAGCTCCAGTACCCGCCCCAGGCGTCGGCTGCCCACAGCGCGCCGAGCACGGTGGCGATGGTGAAGAAGGCAAAGCCGACCGTGATCGACTTGTACATCACGTCGTCGAGCACCTCGTTGGCCGGCAGCCGTGCCGCGATGCGCCTGCGGCCCAGCAGGATGCCTGCAGCAATCAGCGCCGAGATGGCCGCGTAAACGAACCAATAGCTGCCGCCCGCCTCTTGCGCACGCTGGCGGAATGCCACCGGTACAAAGCACAGCGCCACGCCCAGGAGCCACATTGGCGTGAGCTTGTACCAGCGCGTCTCATGCGCCTGCTCCTTGATAAGGTAGGCAAAGGCCACCATCGCCGCCAGCGAGAAGGTGCCGTAGCCGATGAAGTTGGCCGGCACATGCAGCTTCATCCACCAGCTCTGCAAGGCCGGCACCAGGGGCTGGATCTCGTGGGCCTCACGCACGAGCGTGTACCAGAGCAGGAAGCCGACGGCGGCGCTGACCACCAGCATCACGAAGGCGCCCAGCGCCCGGGTGCCGTAGCGCGACTCGAAGTACAGGTAGAAGGTCGCGGTCAGCCAGCAGAAAAGCACGAAGACCTCATAGAGGTTGCTGACCGGGATATGGCCGATGTCCGGGCCCAGTTGATGGCTCTCGTACCAGCGCACCATCGTCCCGATCAGCGCCATGGTGACAGCTGCCCAGGCCAGGCGCGAGCCGATCAGGTCCATGGTGTCGGCCTGGCGGCCGCCAAAGAAGCCAAACCAGTAGAACAGCGTGCTCATGAAGAAGAGCACGCTCATCCACAGGATCGCCGACTGGCTGGACAGGAAGTACTTGAGCCAGAAAACGGTGTCGGCGCGCGCCAGGTCGCCCTGGTACGAGACGATGCCCAGCAACGCCGCCGCTGCCACCACCATTCCCAGCACCTGCAATGGGCGCCAGAACCAGCCCAGCCACACGGCGAAGGGCATGGCGGCCAGCAGGATCACCTTTTCGTAGACGTCCATCGCGCCTGCATAGTGCGAAAAGGCGAAGAGCCCGCCCGCCACGACCAGCGCGGCGAACACCCAGTCGAAAGCGTTGCGGCGCGACAGGAAGCCATCGTTCAGCGTGAGAGTGGTGGTGGTCATTGCTTAAGCCTCCGCGCGATGCGCTACGGTATTCGCCCTGGGAGCGGCCAGGCAGCTCATGAAGAGCCGCTCTTTCCGATGGCGAGCAGCCTGTCCTTCAGGCGCTCGAACTCGCGGTCGCTGTCGATGGTCTTGCGGTTGACCGAGTAGGCCATCGTGGCCGCCGTGCCCCGCCCGCCCGCGTCCTTTGCGAGCCAAACCCAGAGCCTGCGCTCGCGGACGTACAGCATGGCAAAAATGCCCACGATCAGCAACAGGCACCCCAGATAGACGACGTTCTTGCCAGGGGCGCGGGCGACCTGGAATACGCTGGCCTGCACCTGCTTGAAGTCGGTCATCATCATTGCCACGGGCGCGGGGTAGAAGTAGGCGTCGCTGATAGCCAGCACCGCCTGCGTCAGGAAGGCTTGGGATTTCTCGTCGGCCGACAGGGCCGCCAGGCCCGCCTTCTCACGGCTGAGGTTCAGTACCTCGAAGAGCGCATCGTTGAGGATGCGCACCAGCACGGCGCCGGCTCGCTCGCGCTCGGCCTCGGGCACATTCGCCTCCATGAACTCGGCGATCGCCTGCCAGCCGCCGCCGCTCACCGCGTCGGCCTTCGCGCGCTCGGCTCCGGCGAACAGCGCGAGAGCGCGGCCGGCCGAGATGCGCAGTTGCCCGGCGAGCTCGGGCCGCTTGGGGTCGGCGGCACGCGCGATGTAGCGCTCGATCGCCCGCGTGCGGGTGTCCGCGTCGGCGAGGGCTGCGCGCATGCGCACGAAGCCGTCCATCGATCCTTGCTCGTCGGCCGGAACCCGCAAATACCGGAAGGGCTCCTCCGGCCGTTCGCGCATGCCGAGCAGGAACACGGGCTGGCCGTCGCCGGTGTCTACCGGCACCATGTAGTTCTGGTACTCGCGTGCCTGGCCCGCGGCATCGCGAAGCTTGTAGCCGATGCTGGGGCCGATGTTGCGCAGCACCTTCGGCTTGTTGGTCTTGTTGGCCGCGCCCAGGCGCGACTCGATGTCGTTGCGCAGGTCGACCTTGCGCACGTCGGCGCCGCTGCCCATCGCGCCGGCGTCGCCGAAGTTCTCGACATTGATCACGCGCAGCGCCGTGTACTCCAGCGTCAGCCGGTCGCTGCCGTTGGTGATCTCCGAACTGTTGCCGATGATGCCCTCGACCTCGAAGGGCTTGGCTGCGGCCGCCATGGGCACCGCCTTGAGCTTCACGGTGGAACCGCCATCGTCGAAGCTGGACTGGTAGATCTCGATGCCCTTGTAGCTGGCCGGATGGTTCACCTCGATCCGCGCCGGCACCTGCTCGCCGGTCGCGCGGTCGTGCAGCACCACCTCGCTGGCGAACAGCTTGGGCATTCCGGTCGAGTAGTAGTCGACGATGAACTTCTTCAGCTCGATCGAGAACGGCAGGTCCTGCAGCAGCACGCCATCGGCCTGGTTCAGGATGGCGACGCTGGACTGCCCGCCTTCGGGCACGAGGATGTTGCCGCGAAAAGTAGGGTTGCTCGGCGACAGCCGATGCTGCGGCGCCACATCGGCGATCAGCCCGCCGCCGGTGTAGACGCTCTTGCCGTTGAACCAGGTCTGGGCGCGCACCACCAGGTCGCCATCGAGCAGCCCGCCGAGGCACACCAGCACGATGGCGCTGTGCGCCGCGATGTAGCCAAGCTTGTGGGCGCCGCCCGCGCGCGCAGCGACCATCCAGCCGTCGCCGTCGCGGTGCTGCAGCTTGACTTTCCAGCCGCCGCCCGCGAGAAGCTGCCCGATGCGGTTGGCCGCGGCATCAGGCGTTTCGTCGAGCGCGGTCTCAGCGCGCTGGCCGAAGGCACGCAGGCTCTGGACCCGGATGCTCTCCTTGAAGTTTTTCAGGTCGGTGAAGATGCGCGGCGTGTTGCGGGCAATGCACAGCGAGGTGCTGACCACCAGGAAGGTCAGGATCAGCAGGAACCACCAGGCGCTGTAGATCGAATCGAGCCGCGCCGCACGGAACACCTCGGCCCAGAAGGGGCCGAACTGGTTGATGTAGTTGTTGATCGGCTCGTGCTGCTTGAGCACGGTGCCGATGATGGATGCGATGCAGATGACGGTCAGCAGCGCGATGGCGAATCGCATCGACGACAGCAATTCCACCGCAGCCCGGACCGCGTGGGGACCGCGGCGGACGCGAAGGCCGTGGGTGGAGACTGCTGACATGGATGAGGGGGAGGGGAAAGCAAAAAGGCGGGCCATCCTTGCTGGATCGGCCCGCCCTGTTGGGGTTTGTTATCGGCGGTTAGTTCACACTGGCGGCAGGACCATCAGCGCAGGCCGGCAATGTAGTCGGCCACGGCCTTGATCTCACGGTCGTTGAGCTTGGCGGCGACGCCCGTCATCTGAGGGCTGTTCTGGCGGGTGCCGTCGCGGAACAGGCTGAGCTGCGCCATCGTGTAGTCGGCATGCTGACCGCCGAGGCGCGGGTACTGGGCCGGGATGCCGGCACCGTTCGGGCTGTGGCAGCCGGCGCAGGCCGGAATCTGGCGCTCCCCGATGCCGCCGCGGTAGATCTTCTCGCCCAGGGCAACCAGGTCCTTCTCTTTCGCGAAGCCGGGCTTGACCTTCTTGGAGCCGACGAACCAGGCGACGTTGCGCATGTCCTCGTCCGACAGGGCCGAGGCCATCGGCTTCATGATCGGGCTCTTGCGCTTGCCGGACTTGAAGTCCTGCAACTGCTTGAGGATGTATTCGGGATGCTGTTGCGCCAGCTTGGGATTTGCCGCCACGGCCGAGTTGCCGTCGGCGTTATGGCAAGAGGCGCAGCTCTGGCTGTTGACCGGGGTGTTGTTGAAGACGGTGTCGCCCTTGGCTGGATCGGGCTTGGCAATCTTGGCAGGGGCAGCGGCGGCAGCCGGCTTGCCTTCCGGATCGTCGGCCGCGAAGCTGGTGCTGACGGCGGCGCCCACGAGGGCTGCAAGCAGGAAACGGGCAAACAACTTCATATCGGGGGCTCTGGATTTATGGCGCAAAACCGCGCGATTCTACAATGGCGCCCCGTTACCGAGGCTCCACCCATGACCACCCCGAGCCGCAAGCCGGCCGCCCCTCTCTCCCGCACGGCCACCGTCGTGGATGCCGCAGTGGCCGAACGCATCCGCATCGCGCGCGGCTGGCTGCATACCGCCCACTTCCTCACCAGCGCGCCGCAGCTGGAGCATCTGCCGTCCCTCGGGTTGCCGGAGATCGCTTTCGTCGGGCGGTCGAACGCCGGCAAGTCGACCGCCATCAACACCCTTACCCAGCAGACCCGCCTGGCCTTCGCCTCCAAGACGCCCGGCCGCACCCAGCACATCAACCTGTTCGGCGTCGGCAAGCAGAAGGTGGACGACGCGGTGCTGGCCGACCTCCCGGGCTATGGCTACGCGGCCGTGCCGCGCGAGGCGAAGCTGCGGTGGCAGCGAGTCATGGGTAACTACCTGATGACGCGCGAGAGCCTGCGCGGCGTGGTGCTGATGTGCGACCCGCGCCATGGTCTCACCGAACTCGACGAGATCCTGCTGGAGGTGATCCGTCCGCGGGTCGAGCAGGGCCTGAAGTTCCTCGTGCTGCTGACCAAAGCCGACAAGCTGACACGTTCGGACGGCGCCAAGGCGCTGTCGATCGTGCGACTGCAGGCCGGCGGCGGTGAGGTCAAACTGTTCTCGGCCTTGAAGCAACAGGGAGTGGACGAGGCGGCGGAACTGCTGTGGCGCTGGGCCCATCCGCAGGACGAGCTGCCCGCAGAACCGACCGAAGGAGACAGCCCGCCATGATCCAGACCTTTGCCCGTGCGCTGCCCAACGGCACCACGCTCAGCTGCCGTGCCGCCGGCGAGCCCGGCCGCCCCTTGATGGTTTTCCTGCACGGCTTTCCTGAAGCCGCTTTCATCTGGGACGAGCTGCTCGAGCATTTCAGCCAGCCAGAGCACGGCGGCTGGCGCTGCGTGGCGCCGAACCTGCGCGGCTTCGAGAAGTCGAGTTCCCCGACCGAGGTGTCGGCCTATCGTGCGCACCTGCTGATCCAGGACATCGAGCAGCTCGCGCAAAGCGAGCGCGAGGACGGCCGCATCGAGGCGCTGGTCGCGCACGACTGGGGCGGGGCCTTCGGCTGGGGCTACGGCAATCAGCATGCGGACAAGCTGGGCCGGCTCGTCATCATCAATTCGCCGCATCCGGGCACCTTCGTGCGCGAGCTGCGAGACAACCCTGCGCAGCAGGCTGCCAGCGCCTACATGAACTTCCTTGCGCGGCCCGACGCCGAAACGCTGCTCTCGGCCGACGACTACAAGCGGATGTGGCTCTCGTTCACCCAGATGAAGGCCGGGCCGGAGGGCTACGGCTGGCTGACGCAGGAGGTCATGGCCAAGTACCGCGAAGTATGGGACCACGGCCTCACGGGCGCCTGCAACCTCTATCGCGTGACGCCGATGAAGCCCGCCCTGCCCGGCAAGCCTGCCGCCGAACTGCCCGAATTGCCGCGCGAACGGCTGGTGGTGGAGGTACCCACCTTCGTCTTCTGGGCACTCGACGACAAGGCGCTGCTGCCCGGCTTGCTTGAAGGTCTGGAAGACTACGTGCCCAGGCTCGATCTCAAGAAAGTGCCCGACGCCACGCACTGGATCGTGCACGAACAACCCGAGTTCGTTGCCCGCGAGATCGAGGCCTTCCTGCAGCGGACTCAGTAGACAGGCGCCGCGCCCTCCGGCCGCGTCTTGAACCGCCGGTGCACCCAGTAGTACTGCGCAGGCATGGTGTCGATGTAGCCCTGGAGACGCCGGTTCATCAGCGCGGTGTCGGCCATCACGTCCTCGGTCGGGAAGTCTTGCCAGGCCGGCAGCACCTCGATCTCGTAGCCGGCGGGCGTGAGCTTCGAGACGATCGGCACCACCTTGGCTCGCCCCAGCCGGGCAAAGCGCGACAACGAGGGCACGGTGGCCGCCGGCACGCCGTAGAAGGGCACGAAGACGGTCTGGTCGCGCCCGAAGTCCATGTCGGGCAGCAGGTACAGCAGGCCGCCCTTGCGCAGCCCTGCGATGATCGGCTTGATGCCGTCGACGCGATTGAGCGTGATCACGTTGCCGAAGCGCTTGCGGCCCTCGCGAATCCACTCGTCCACCATCGGATCGCGCTGCGTCGTGTAGATGGTGGTGGAAGGCCGCGCCGTATGCATGGTGAGCGCGGTGGCTGCCGCGTCGAGGCCGTAGAAGTGCGGCGCGAAGAGGATCATCGGCTCCTTGCCGTTGGCGATTTCGTCGATTTCGCCCGCCGAGCCCTTCACTCGTAGCCGCGCTGCCACCGTCTTTTCGGGCGCATGCCAGAGCCAGCTGCGGTCCAGCCAGGATTGCGCCACATAGACGAAGGTCTCGCGCGCGATCCGCCGCCGCTCCGCCGGCGATTTGGTCGGAAAGCAAAGGGCGAGGTTGGCGTCAACGACACGCCGACGCGGCGCGGCGACAGCGTGCAGCACGTGGCCCAGCGCGGTGCCGAAGCCGCGGACCAGCGGCAGCGGGACATGGGCCAGGGTGCGCATGAAGACAATGCCGAGGCGGGAGAACACGCTCATCGCGCGGCCTCCGCTTCGGCCGCCACGGGCGCCTCGCCACGCGGCTGCTTGTAGCGGGCGTAGTCCCAGACGTACTGCCCCGGCAGTGCACGAATCAGCGCCGCGACGCCTTCGTTCATCGCGGCGGCGGCGGCTTCGGGCGTGGCCTTCGGGTCGCCCAGGGCGGTACCGTCGTAGGGCGTGAGCCGGATCACATACCCCGCCCCGCGCGGCAGCCGTTCGCAGACGCCGAAGAAGACGCGCGCTCCGGTCTGCTGCGCCAGGCGCGGCAGCAGGGTCATGGTGTAGGCAGGGCGGCCGAAAAAGGGTGCCCAGACGCCCTGCCCCAGCGGCGGCACCTGGTCGGGCAGGATGCCGGTGTACCCGCCGGCCCGCAACGTGCGGATCAGCCCGCGCACACCGGCGACGCTGGTGGGCAGCATCTGCAGGCCGCGCCGCTCGCGCGAGCCGGCACCGATCAGCTCGGCCATCCATTTTTTGCGAGCCGGGCGGAACAGCGCCGTGATCGGGCCGTAGGCGTCGACGAAGCGCTCACCGAGCGCCTGCCCCAGGATCTCCCAGCAACCGACGTGTGGCGAGGCGACGATCACGCCCTTGCGCGCCGCCAGCGCCGCCTCCAGCTCCGCCGCTCCCTCCCAGCGCACGATCCGCGGCAGCACGCTCTCGCCCTGCGGTCGGGCCCAAAGCCAGGGCAGCTCGGCGGCCATCGCGCCAGCGGCGCCGATCGCGGGGCGGTACTGGGCGGGCGTGAAGCCGGCGTGCTCGGCGTTGTCCTTGAAGCGTTGGCGGTAAGTGGGCGAACCCCACCACACCAGCCAGCCCAGGCCGCGGCCAGCGGCATGCATCCAGCGCAGCGGCACATGGGCGAGCAATCGAAACAGAAGAATCATCCGGTTGGAGGGGGTGAAAACCAGGACGCGCACGCGGGCTGTCGCGCGGCTCGAATACAATCGAAATTGTCGCTGAGTTATGGAACTACTTGCAGGGCGACGTTAAACATCACTGCTAAAGCGTTCGCCACACTCCAAATGGATAGGCAACGCGCCAATTCAACTGCTTGGAGTTTCATCGACATGGCGAACGACTTTCTCTTCACTTCCGAATCGGTCTCCGAAGGCCATCCCGACAAGGTCGCAGACCAGATCTCGGACGCCATCCTCGACGCGATCTTTGCCCAGGACCCGCGCAGCCGCGTCGCCGCCGAGACGCTGACCAACACGGGCCTCGTGGTGCTCGCCGGCGAGATCACGACCAACGCCCACGTCGACTACATCCAGGTGGCGCGCGACACCATCAAGCGCATCGGCTACGACAACACCGACTACGGCATCGACTACAAGGGCTGCGCAGTGATGGTCTGCTACGACAAGCAGTCCAACGACATCGCCCAGGGCGTGGACCACGCGAGCGACGATCACCTCAACACCGGCGCCGGCGACCAGGGCCTCATGTTCGGTTACGCCTGCGACGAGACGCCCGAGCTGATGCCCGCGCCGATCTACTACGCCCACCGGCTGGTGGAGCGCCAGGCCCAGCTGCGCAAGGACGGCCGCCTGCCCTTCCTGCGCCCCGATGCCAAGAGCCAGGTCACGATGCGCTACGTCGACGGCAAGCCGCACAGCATCGACACGGTCGTGCTCTCCACGCAGCACCATCCGGACCAGAGCGAGACGCCGACCAAGATGAAAGCCTCGTTCAACGAAGCCATCATCGAGGAGATCATCAAGCCGGTCCTGCCCAAGGAGTGGCTGAAGGACACCAAGTACCTGATCAACCCCACCGGCCGCTTCGTCATCGGCGGACCGCAGGGCGACTGCGGCCTGACCGGCCGCAAGATCATCGTCGACACCTATGGCGGCGCCTGCCCGCACGGCGGCGGCGCCTTCTCGGGCAAGGACCCGAGCAAGGTGGACCGCTCGGCCGCCTACGCGGCGCGCTATGTGGCCAAGAACATCGTGGCAGCGGGCCTGGCGCGCCAGTGCCAGATCCAGGTCGCCTATGCAATCGGCGTGGCGCGCCCGATGAACGTGACGGTCTACACCGAAGGCACCGGCGTGATCCCGGACGAGAAGCTTGCGGAGCTGGTGCAGGAGCATTTCGACCTCCGCCCGAAGGGCATCATCCAGATGCTCGACCTGCTGCGCCCCATCTACGGCAAGACCGCGGCCTATGGGCACTTCGGCCGTGAAGAGCCCGAGTTCACCTGGGAAGACACGAGCAAGGCAGCGGCGCTGCGAGCCGCCGCAGGGCGCTGAGAGCCGAAGGGGGCGCCTCGACGAGTCAGGCGCCGTCGCCCTGCAGCAGCCGGCGTACTTCTTCGTCGCTGGTCTGCCCGAAGTCCTCGTACCAGATGCCCACCGCGCGAAACGGCTCTGGCACGTGGGCACAGACGACTTCGTCCGCCACTGTGTTGAGCAGTTGCACGGCCTCTCTCGAGCCCACGGGCACCGCCACCACGATGCGCTGCGCCTGCATTGCGCGCACCGCAAGCACGGCCGCGTGCATGGTGGCGCCGGTGGCAAGGCCATCGTCGACCAGGAGGACGACGCGCCCGGTCAGCGCCAGCGGCGGGCGCTCGCCGCGGTAGAGCCGCTCGCGGCGCGCCAGCTCGGCCTGCTCGCGTTCGATCACCTGCTGCACTTCCGCCTCGGACACCGGCCACATCGGCGGGACATCGGACATGACGCGCACGCCCCCGGGCCCGATCGCGCCCATCGCGAGCTCCTCCTGCCCCGGGAAACCGAGCTTGCGCACCACCAGCACATCCAGCGATGCCTGTAGCGCCCGGGCGACTTCCCAGGCCACCGGCACCCCGCCGCGCGGCAGCGCCAGCACCACCACATCAGACTGGCCGCGGTACGCCTCCAGTGCGCTCGCGAGCATGCGGCCCGCCTCGTATCGGTCCTTGAATTCCATCTGCGCTCCTCGTCATGGCAGCGGGATTTCAGAAACGATACGCCGCCCCGACGCCGAGCGTCCAGTTGCGCTCCAGGGCAGGTTCGAAGTAGCGCGCGTTGCCCTCGTTCACGATCACCGACCCGACATAGCGCCGGTCGAAGAGGTTGTCGATCCGCGCGAAGGCGTTGAGGTCCCAGCGCTCCCAGCGCTTCACGTACCCGGCGTAGAGCGACGCCACCGCATAGCCCGGCATGCGGGCGCTGTTGCGGTCATTGGCAGCGATGCCGCTGAGCGCGCGCAGCTCGGCGCCGGCGCGCCAACCCTCGGGCGGCACCCAGCCGAAGGAGGCAAAGAGCGCGTGCTCGGCAATTCCCGGGATGCGCTTGCCGGCGGGCACCGTGGTGCCCGCGCTGCAGGGCGAAGGAGAACAGAAGCCATCGCGGTAGCGCGCGTCGAGCCAGGTGTAGGCCAGCTGCGTGCGCCAGTGGTCCAGCGTCTCGTGCTGCCAGGCAAGTTCGAAGCCATCCCGCTTTGTGCGCCCGGCGTTCTGGAAGGTGGCGCGGCCGCCGATGTTGGTGTTGGTCACGATCTCGTCCCGCGTGCGGGTCCGGAACAGAGCCGCGGTCAGCAGCCCGCCGGCGAGGCGCGCCTTCGCCCCGACCTCGACGCTGGTGTTGACCGAGGGCTGCAACCCGAAATTGAGCCCGCCGGTGCCATCGGCGCGGTAGGACAGCTCGTTGAGCGTCGGAGTCTCGAAGCCACGGCCCGCGGAGGCGTAGAGCGCCAGGTCGGGCATGGCCTGGTAGCGCAGCGAGGCCACCGGCAGGGTCTTGCCATAGCGCGCGCTGCCGCTGTCGTCTCCGTTGGGGCCGAGGATGTAGAGGTCGCGCGAAGAGAAGCGCACATTGCTGCGGCGCACACCGGCTTCCAGCGTCCAGCGCTCGGCGAAGCGCCAGCTGCCCTGCACATAGGGATCGAGGTTGCGTACCTCGTTGCGCTCGTCGCGGCGCAGCCTGCCCTGGACGCCGAGCGCCAGCGGCGCCGCCGCGCGTCCGAAGAAGTTCTCGAAGCCGCGGCGCTGCTCCCGCAAGTTGTCGTAGGCCAAGCCGGCAACGAGGTCGAAGGGCCGATCGGCCAATTCCAGGTTGGCACTCCAGCGCAGGTCCACACCGCCGTAATCGCGCGCCAGATCGATCACGCCACCGGCATGCCGCGGGTCCACTTGCGCAGGAGAAGGCGGAATCGACTGGAACTGCACGGTGCTGCGCTGCCCGCCGTACACCATCAGACGCAGCGCGTTGCGCGCATCGATGCGGCGCTCGTACGTGAGGCCCAGTTGCTGCTGGTCGACCGTCTTGCGCGTGTCGAACTGCGTTGCCAGGGGGGCGCCGCGCGGGTCGAGCGCGTACAGCTCGGCCGACAGGCCCAGCGGGTCCTGCGCGTAGACATGCACGCTGTTGAAGACCAACGTGAGCTTGCTGCCGTCGTCCATCCGAAAGCCCAGCTTGCCGTTCTGGATCTCGCGGTCCGCAGCGCTGTGCTCGCGCCAGCCGTCTGTGTGAAAGCGGCTCGCACTCAGCGTGTAGTCGACCGTGCCGGCCGAACCGCTGAGCTTGCTGCCAACACGCCAGGTGCCGAAGCTGCCGCCGGCCGACGAGAAACCGAACGTGGGTGGCCCCTCCCCTTCCTCGGTGAAGGCCTGGACCACGCCGCCGGACGAATTGCCATAGAGCGCAGAGAAAGGCCCGCGCAGGATCTCGACCCGGTCGACGGAGCCGATGTCGATGTTGGAGGTCTGGCCCTGGCCGTCCGGCAGCGTGGCCGGGATACCGTCCACGTAGAGGCGCACGCCGCGCACGCCGAAGGTGGAGCGCGCGCCGAAGCCACGGATGGACAGCTGCAGGTCCTGCGCGTAATTCTGGCGATTCTGGAGCTGCAGCCCCGGCACCGCACCGAGGCTTTCGGACAGGTTCACCCCGAGCCGCGCGTCGCGCATCTCGCTGCCATCGACGCGGTCGACCGAGCCCGGCACGTCGAAAGACCGCACCTCGCCGCGCGGAGTGGACACGGTGATCTCGCGCAGCATGGGCGCGGGCAGAGCATCTTGCGCCTGGGTGGCACAGGAAACGGCGGCGAGCAGGCCGGCCGCGGAGAGGCTGGATTTCATCGCGGCCATTCTGGGGTTGGCAGCCGCGTGGCCGTGGTGGGCAAGACCCTAGGGCGCTGGGTACGTCTCGAAACCAGAAGCCTTTGCGCGGCCGCCGCCAGCCGTACCAGAAGCCCGCGCAGGTCGGAATGCCAAGTGCGACCCAGGCCACTGCATCGCCCAGTCCGCCATCGCTGAAGAGCGCCGACACCAAGCCGACGGACGTGAGCACGCCCAGCAGGGTCGGCCACCCCACAGGTGCCAGAAAGGATGGCGCGGCTTCGTCATGACCTCGCCTTCGCCGTCACGCCCGGGCGTGCCCTCGGGGCCGCTTGCGTGCCCTGCCCCGGTACAACTGGCGTCACCCCGGCAGGCACGGCCTTGCCGCGCCTGAGCCATAGGTAGAGGCCACTGCCCAGCACGACATCGCCACCATCATCTCGTACTGCCAGTACTTGATCACCAGGTCGGCCCACGTGTTGATCATGCCGGTGGCGCCCACGGTGAATCACGCCCAACCTCGACGTCACGGCGCACTACAACTACACCGAACTCGACGAGCAGCTCGGTCAGAAGCCGCCGCGCTGAAGGCGATGCTGCGGCTGGCGGGCTCGTACTTGACCTCGACCTCCCACTGCTCGCCGCGCAGCGGCGTGAACACGTGGCCCTGCCGCGGGGACTGCGGGCCAATCCCGGCTCGATCTGCTGCGCAACGAAGCTGCGAGCGGCGATGAGTTTTCGAAGCGGGCACTCCCCAAGGCTCTGCTGGACAAGTTCGACTCGACGGGCGACCGGATGACCTCTACGAGGCCATGATTTGGGTGGACAGGCGCTGGGACATTCACGGTGAACAGGAACGGGCTGCACGCATCGTGGACCGCTGCTGCGGACACCGCGTGGTGCGATGGCACCGGCGCTGCGCCTTGGGCGAGTGACGGCGGTAGCCCCCGCTAAACGTTCTCGGAGGCTCTTGAAAGCGTCAGATTTGCGCTTATCATTAGCACTCGCTGAAGAGGAGTGCTAACAACATTCCGCTTCCGTGGCCAGGCAGGCGGCCCCCAGCCGCCGCCCAAAAACCGAACCCCGTTTCTTATCCAGGAGATGAAATGAAACTTCGTCCTTTGCACGATCGCGTGATCGTCAAGCGCATTGAAAGCGAAACCAAGACCGCCTCGGGCATCGTGATCCCCGACAACGCCGCCGAGAAGCCCGACCAGGGCGAAGTCCTGGCCGTCGGACCTGGCAAGAAGAACGACAAGGGCGACCTGATCGCCCTGAACATCAAGGTCGGCGACCGTGTGCTGTTCGGCAAGTACAGCGGCCAGACCGTCAAGGTCGAGGGCGACGAGCTGCTGGTCATGAAGGAAGACGACCTGTTCGCGGTCGTCGAAACGAAGTGATTTTGCGGGACAGACCCGGCGAGCGCAAAGCGATCGACTGCTCTGTCCCCAACTGACCAAGTCAACATTTTTTCGGAGAAATCTCATGGCAGCAAAAGACGTAGTCTTCGGCGGCGAAGCCCGCGCACGCATGGTCGAAGGCGTGAACATCCTGGCCAATGCGGTCAAGGTGACCCTGGGCCCCAAGGGCCGCAACGTGGTGCTCGAGCGCTCCTTCGGCGCCCCCACCGTGACCAAGGACGGTGTGTCCGTGGCCAAGGAAATCGAGCTCAAGGACAAGCTCCAGAACATGGGCGCTCAGCTCGTGAAGGAAGTGGCCTCCAAGACCTCGGACAACGCCGGTGATGGCACCACCACCGCGACCGTGCTGGCCCAGGCCATCGTGCGCGAAGGCTTCAAGTACGTGGCCGCGGGCATGAACCCGATGGACCTGAAGCGCGGCATCGACAAGGCGGTCACCGCCCTGGTCGAAGAGCTCAGGAAGGCTTCGAAGGCCACCACCACCTCGAAGGAAATCGCCCAGGTCGGCTCGATCTCGGCCAACAGCGACGAAGCCATCGGCAAGATCATCGCGGACGCGATGGACAAGGTCGGCAAGGAAGGCGTGATCACCGTCGAAGACGGCAAGTCGCTGGACAGCGAGCTGGAAGTCGTCGAAGGCATGCAGTTCGACCGCGGCTACCTGTCGCCCTACTTCATCAACAATCCCGAAAAGCAAAGCGCGATTCTCGAAAACCCGTTCGTGCTGCTGTTCGACAAGAAGATCAGCAACATCCGCGACCTGCTGCCGACGCTCGAGCAAGTCGCCAAGGCCGGCCGTCCGCTGCTGATCATCGCCGAGGAAGTCGAAGGCGAAGCCCTCGCGACCCTGGTGGTGAATACCATCCGCGGCATCCTGAAGGTCGTGGCCGTCAAGGCGCCTGGCTTCGGCGACCGCCGCAAGGCCATGCTGGAAGACATCGCCATCCTGACGGGCGGCAAGGTCATCGCCGAAGAAGTGGGTCTGACGCTCGAGAAGGTGACGCTGGCTGACCTCGGCCAAGCCAAGCGCATCGAAGTGGGCAAGGAAAACACCATCATCATCGACGGCGCCGGCGCCGGTGCCGACATCGAAGCCCGCGTGAAGCAGATCCGCGTGCAGATCGAGGAAGCCACCAGCGACTACGACCGCGAGAAGCTGCAAGAGCGCGTGGCCAAGCTGGCCGGCGGCGTGGCGGTGATCAAGGTTGGCGCCGCCACCGAAGTCGAGATGAAGGAAAAGAAGGCGCGCGTCGAAGACGCCCTGCACGCCACCCGCGCTGCAGTGGAAGAAGGCGTGGTGGCCGGCGGCGGCGTGGCGCTCCTGCGCGCCAAGCAAGCTGTGGGCGACAAGCTCAAGGGCGACAACGCTGATCAAGACGCCGGCATCCGCCTGGTGCTCAAGGCCATCGAAGCGCCGCTGCGCGAGATCGTGTTCAACGCCGGCGGCGAAGCCAGCGTGGTGGTGAACGCAGTTCTGGCCGGCAAGGGCAACTACGGCTTCAATGCGCAGAACGACACCTACGGCGACATGCTCGAGCTGGGCATCCTGGACCCGACCAAGGTGACCCGCACCGCACTTCAGAACGCCGCCTCGGTGGCCTCGCTGTTGCTGACGACGGAAGCCATGATCGCCGAAGCGCCGAAGGACGAAGCGCCTGCCGGCGGCGGCATGCCCGACATGGGCGGCATGGGTGGCATGGGCGGCATGGGCATGTAAGACGGCCCGGCACTTCAGCCAACAAAAAACCCCGCGGTGCGAACCGCGGGGTTTTTTTCATTGGGGCGCCGAAGCCTCAGGCGACGGCAAGCGGCGGTGCACCGTATTCGTTGCTCTCGGGTTGGCTCGGCTGCACGGCAAAGTACAGGAGCACCAAGTTCACCAGCGGGATCAGGCCCAGCAGCAGCCACCACCCGCTCTTGCCGATGTCGTGCAGGCGTCGCGCGCCGGCCGCCATCATCGGCAGCAGGAAGGCAAGGACCACGAGACCATAGAGGACCTGGTGGATGAAGCCGGCCACGATCGCCGCGATCACGTAGGCCAGCACGAACCACCAGTATTCGGACCGCGAAGCGCGGCCGCTGAAGTCCACGTATTTGCTGAAGCAGGTCTTGACGGCTTCTTGAAAATTCATCGAACAGCTCCTCTTTATAGTTCCCACGGGAAAACTCCCGCGGCCATCATAAAGGGCGGTTCACCGGCCTTGATGACTCGGCGCAGGCTAGCGCAGCCGCGCCAGCAGCCCGGCCGTCGAGGCATCGATGCCTGTCGTGTCGCCGGAGGCGAGGCGCGGCTCGATGTCCTTGGCAAGCACCTTGCCGAGCTCCACGCCCCACTGGTCGAAGCTGTTGATCCCCCACAACGCGCCGCTGGTGAACACGCGGTGCTCGTACATCGCGAGGAAGGCGCCCAGCGCCTCGGGATTCAGCTGGTCGAAGACGAAGAAGCTGCTCGGCCGATTTCCGGGAAAGTTACGGTGCCCGCCGGCGTCCTGCTTGCCGATCATCAGTGCCTGCGCCTGCGCGAGCGCATTGGCCAGCAGCTTGGGATGATGGCCTTCCAGGTCATGTGCCGGCTCGCGCACGGCGATGAACTCCAGCGGGATCACGTCCGTGCCCTGGTGCAGCATCTGGAAGTAGGCATGCTGCCCGTTGGTGCCGGGTTCGCCCCACAGGACCGGCGAGGTGTCGAACGGCAGCGCGGCACCGCTCGCGTCGACCTGCTTGCCGTTGCTTTCCATTTCCAGCTGCTGCAGGTAGGCGGGCAAGCGCTGCAATGCGCTGTGGTAGGGCGCGATGCTGCGGCTCCTGAAGCGGTGGAAGTTGCGATACCAGACATCGATGAGCCCCAGGCGCACCGGCAGGTTCTGCGCCAGCGGGGCGCTGCGGAAATGCGCGTCCATCGCGTGCGCGCCGGCGAGCAGCCGGCGAAATCCGTCGGCGCCAATGGCCAGCGCGATCGGCAGCCCGATGGAGGACCACAGCGAATACCGCCCACCCACCCAATCCCAGAAGCCGAAGGTGGTTTCGATCCCGAAGGCACGCGCGGCCTCGACGTTGGTGGTGAGCGCGGCGAAGTGATGGGCGATGTCGGCATTGCCCGATTGCTCGAACCACCGCTTGGCCGAGTGGGCGTTGGCCATGGTCTCGGCCGTGGTGAAGGTCTTGGAGGCGATCAGGAACAGCGTGTGCTCGGGTGCCAGGCCGCGCAGCACGCTGGCCAGTTCGTGGCCATCGACGTTCGAGACGAAGTGAAAGCGCTTGCCCGGCGCCACGTAGGCATCGAGCGCGGGCACGGCCATCTGCGGGCCGAGGTCCGAGCCGCCGATGCCGATGTTGACCACGTCGGTGATGGTGTGGTCGGCGCGCACCTGCTCGGCATAGGCCAGCATGGCGTCGAGCGTGGCGTGCACCTGCGCCAGCTTGCCCGCCAGCGAGGGCAGAACCGCCATCGAGGCCGGCGCGCGCAGCAATGTGTGGAGCACGGCGCGGTCTTCGGTCGCGTTGATGTGTTCACCGGCAAACATGGCATCGCGATGTGCCTCGATGCCGGCTTCGCGGGCCAGCGCCAGCAACAGGGCTTCGGTCTTCGCGTCGATCAGGTTCTTCGACAGATCCGCGAAGAGGTGCGGTGCCGGTTGGCTGAAGACATCGAAGCGCTGCGGATCGGCGGCAAAGGCTCGGCGCAGATCGAACTCGCGGCCGCCCGCGTCGTAGTGCGCCTGCAGGCGGCCCCAAGCCGAAGTGCGGTCGCAACGCGTGCGGGTGCGGGTCATTCGATTTCCTCCATCAGCTTCTCCAGCTTGACCGCGTCGGCCGCGAAGGCGCGGATGCCTTCGGACAGCTTCTCGGTGGCCATCGCGTCTTCGTTGAGTGCGAAACGGAAAGCCGGCTCGTCCAGGACCAGCTTCGGAATGTCGAGTGCCTGAGCGGCATCGGCGTCGAGTGCATGCGCGAGCGGCGCTTCGCTGGCGGCGAGCTCGGACAGCAGCTCGGGGCTGATGGTCAGCAGATCGCAGCCTGCGAGCGCTGCGATCTGCCCCACGTTGCGGAAGCTGGCGCCCATCACCTCGGTCCGGATGCCGTGCTTCTTGTAGTACTCGAAAATCTGGCGTACCGACTGGACGCCCGGATCGTTGGCACCCGCGCGGGCCGCTTCGTCCCAGGCACTGCCGGCCGCCTTCTTGTGCCAGTCGTAGATGCGCCCTACGAAGGGGGAGATCAGCTGCACGCCCGCCGCGCCGGACGCCACCGCCTGAGCAAAGGAGAACAGCAGCGTGAGGTTGGTGTGGATGCCCTTCTGCTCCAGCTGGCGCGCTGCCTCGATGCCTTCCCAGGTGGCGGCGATCTTGATCAGCAAGTGCTTTTCGGTGTCGACGTCCTCGGCACGGTAGAGCGCGACGATCCGCTCGGCCCGCGCCACGGTGGCGCCGGTATCGAAGCTCAGCCGGGCATCGACTTCGGTCGAGACCCGGCCGGGAATGAGCGAGAGGATCTCGGTGCCGAAGCGCACCAGGAGGCGGTCGATGACCTCGTCGGTCGCGAGATGGCCGTGCTTCTTCACGGCCTCGTCGAGCAACGGCCGGTACTCCGCCTTCTGGACCGCCTTGAGGATGAGAGAAGGATTGGTGGTCGCGTCCTGGGGCTTGAACTGGGCCAGTTGGCGGAAATCGCCGGTATCGGCCACCACGGTGGTCCACTGGCGGAGGGCATCGAGTTGGTTCATGCGGCCATTATCCCGCCGCAAAACTACAGTTCGTGTGGTCCCCGGCTGACGACGCCGCTTCAGGCGCGCGCCTAAGGTCGGTCTCCTGACCGACTCAGAGGAATGCCCATGTTTACTCGCCGCCCCCAGTCCGCTGTGCCACAGCGCGTCGTCTTCGACGACCGAGTGCACAGCGCGTCCATCGGCACTCTGGCGACGGCTTTCTGCGTCGGCGGGGTGCTGACGCTGCTGGCGTTCACGACCGCCCGCGCGTCGCGAAGCGAGCGCGTGGCCGGCCCCGCCGACGGCGCGCCGTTGATGCGCGCGCCGTTGCAGGTGGTCGCGCCGGTCGATCTGCAGCGCTATGTGGGGCTGTGGCACGAGCAGGCGCGCCTGCCCAACCGGTTCGAGAAGAACTGCGCAGGCGAAGTCACGGCCGAATACACGCTGCTGGAGGACGGCAAGCTGCAGGTGCTCAATCGTTGCACGCTGCCGGATGGACGCCTCGAGGAATCACTCGGGGTCGCCCGCGTTGCACCGGTCGCCGGGCAGCCCGGCGCCGGCCGGCTGGAGGTGAGCTTTGCGCCCGACTGGATGCGCTGGCTTCCCCTGGTCTGGGGCGACTACTGGATCCTCAGGCTCGATCGGGACTATCAGGTGGCGCTGGTCGGGACGCCGGACCGAAAGTACTTGTGGGTACTGTCACGCGCACCGCGGCTGGACGATGCAGCGCTCGAAGCCGAACTCGATTACGCGCGCTCGCTGGGGTTCGAGGTCGACAGGATCGAGCGCACCGGCAAGTAGGCCGCCAGCTGCGAAGGCAGCGCACTCGGCGCCTCGCAGTGGATGGCCTCCCAGCCCAGTGCACGAGCCGCCGCTACATTGGCCGCGGAGTCGTCGATGAACACGGTGTCGGGCGCCTTCAGCCCATAGCGCGCTGCGAGCAGTTCGTAGATTTCGGGCTGCGGTTTGATCATGCGGACGTCGCCCGAGAAGACGCCACCGTCGAACCACTGAAAGAAATCATGGCGTTGCTCGAGCACGCGCGCGTAGGGTGCCGGCATGTTGGAGAGGTAGTAAAGCCGCAGCGCCTCCCCGGCATCGCGGCGCGCGCGCAGCGATGCGAGCAGCTCGATGGTGACGTCGATGGGCTCGAGGCGCTCGCCCATCGGCGCCAGCGTCGTGCTGAGCCGCTCCACGGGCAGCGAGAGGCGCAGCGCCATGCGCCCGATAGCGTCTTCCAGGCTGTGCGTGCCGCGGTCGAAGCCAAGCCAGTCCTCGTGATGGAACATCTCTTGCGCGAGCGCGTGCGCGGCCTGCGCAGTCGGCGTGTGCGGCGCGACGACCGCGTGCACCAGCGACACCGGCTCCCAGCTCAACAGCACCGCGCCGAGATCGAACACAACGTTCTTCATGCCTGCTCGTTCAAAAGAAAAGGGTCCCAAGGAACCGGCCCGAAGCTTAAGCGAAGTCGCCGCCGCAACAGCCTCCGTTACCATTCGGCGACGGGCTTCAGGCGCTGAGCATCACCACGACCACACGGATTGATCCATGAGTTTTGACCTTGTCCTATTCGGCGGTACCGGCGACCTCACCTGGCGCAAGCTGATGCCGGCGCTGTTCCAGGCCTTTCGTCACGGCAGTCTGCCCGAAGGTGGCCGGATCATCGGGGTGGCGCGCGACGAGCTGTCCGACGAGACCTACCGCGAGCTCATCCAGTCGCGCTTCGAGGCCGTCGAAGGCGCGAAGCGGCCGACTCCCGAGGAGTTCAAGCAGTTCGCTGCCCTGCTCCACTACCAGCGCATGGACCTGTCCCGGACGGAGGACTACGCGAAGCTCGCGGAGCTGCTCACGCAACGGGACGCGAGCACGGTCGTGATGTACCTGGCCACCGCCCCTGCCCTCTTCACCCAGGTGGTAGAACAAATTGCCGCCGCCGGGCTCAACGGTCCAAAGACGCGCGTGGTGCTGGAGAAGCCGCTGGGGCACGACCTGGCCTCCAACCGCGCCATCAACAAGGCGGTATGCAAGGTGCTGGCGGAGCACCAGGTGTTTCGCATCGACCACTACCTGGGCAAGCCGTCGGTACAGAACCTGTTCGCGATGCGCTTCGGCAATGCGCTGTTCGAGCCCATCTGGCGCCGCGAGCACATCGCCAACATCGAGATCACCATTGCCGAGGACCTCGGCATCGAGAAGCGCGGAGCGTTCTACGACCAGACCGGTGCGCTGCGCGACATGGTGCAGAACCACGCACTGCAGCTGGTCTGCGCGATCGCAATGGAGCCTCCGATCAACGCGCATGCAGATGCCATCCGAGACGAGAAGCTCAAGGTGCTGCGCGCGCTCAAGCCATGGACGGCGGAAGCCATCGGACTGCACGCGATCCGTGGACAGTACACCGCCGGCACGGCCTATGGCGAACGCGTGCCGGGATACCGGGAGCAGCAGGGCGTGGACCCGGAGAGCCGTACCGAGACCTTTGTCGCGCTGCGCACCGAAATCGCCAACTGGCGCTGGGCCGGCGTGCCGCTCTACATCCGAACCGGCAAGCGGCTGGCCTCGCGCGATGCGCACATTACGGTCAACTTCAAGCCGACGCCGCACGCCATCTTCCGGGCACCGCCCAATGCGTTCAACAAGCTGGTGATCAATCTGCAGCCCAGGGACGGCCTGGAACTGCACATGCTCGCCCAGGCGCAGGATGGCCGCCAGCGCAACGGCAACGCTCACCGCCACGCCGGGCCGCAGCTGGCGCCGGTTCAGCTGGACCTCGACTTCGACAAGCGCTTCGGCTCCGAGCGCGTGGGCGCCTACGAGCGCCTGCTGCTCGACGTGATCGACGGCCGGCTCAACCTCTTCGTGCGCAGCGACGAGCAGGAGGAAGCCTGGCGCTGGGTCGAGCCGCTGATCGACAGCTGGGCCTCGGAAGGATCACCGCGGCCCTATGCAGCGGGAACATGGGGCCCCAGCGCATCGAGCGCGATGATCGCGCGCGATGGGTTCGCCTGGAGCGAAGAGCAGTAACGACGGAACGTCCGCGCCCTTTGCGTGCGCACGGACGTATTCAGATCCGTCCTTCCTCCACGGCATGGCAGGCCACCTGCACGCCGCGCAGCATCTGCAGCGGCGGGCGCTCGGCCTTGCAGCGGGCGTTGGCATGCGGGCAGCGCGGGTGGAAGGTGCAGCCGGTGGGCGGGTCGAGCGGGTTGGGAACCTCGCCCTGCACGGGCGTGCGCGCCTCGCCCGCATGCTTCATTTTCGGGATGGCTTCGAGAAGCATCCGGGTGTAGGGATGCTGCGGCGCATTGAAAAGCGTCACCTTGTCGGCCACCTCGACCAGCCGGCCAAGATACATCACCCCAACCTGGTCGGCGACATGGCGCACAACGGCGAGGTTGTGGGAAATGAACAGATAGGTCAGGCCGAGTTCGCGCTGCAGGTCCTTCATGATGTTGAGCACCTGCGCCTGCACGCTGACGTCCAGGGCCGAAGTCGGCTCGTCGCACACCAGGAACTCGGGCTGTGTGGCGAGGGCCCGCGCAATGGAGATGCGCTGGCGCTGGCCGCCGGAGAACTGGTGTGGGTACTTCGTCATGTCGAGCGGGCTCAGCCCGACCGACTGCAGCAGCTCGCCGACGCGCCCCTTCAATGCAGGCCCCTCCTTCAGGATCTCGTGCTCGCGCAGCGGCTCGCCGACGATGTCCTGCACCAGCCACCGCGGGTTGAAAATGGCGTACGGGTCCTGAAAGATCATCTGGATGCGCCGGCGCAGCTTGCGGCCTTCGGCGCTCTTGAACGTGGCATGGGCGTCCTGCCCGTCGAAGTGCATGCCGCCGCGGGTGGGCTCGTAGAGGCCAACGAGCAGGCGCGCGACGGTGCTCTTGCCGCAACCGGATTCGCCGACCAGGGCCAGGGTCTTGCCGCGCTCGATGGAAAAGCTCACGCCGTCGACTGCGTGCAGCAGCAAACGCGGCTTGCGCTCGAGCATACGGTTGAGCCACGGCGGGGAGACGTCGAAGACCTTGGCGAGGTCCTGGGCGACCACGAGTGGCGCACTCATCGCTCAATCCCGTCGATGGTGGACATGCTGTGTGAGTCGTGCAGCCAGCAGGCGGCCCGTGTCGCGCCGGCGTTGAGCAGATCCGGCCGCTCGACCAGGCAGCGGTCGAAGACGCGCGGGCAGCGCGGGTTGTAGGCACAGCCGCGCGGGATGGCGTTCAGGCGCGGCATGGCGCCGTCGATCTGGTTGAGGCGTTCGCGATCCATCGTCATGTCGGGGATGGCGGCCATCAGGCCCGAGGTGTAGGGATGCGCCGGCTGGTGGATCACCTCCTGCACCGGGCCGATTTCGGCAATGCGGCCGGCGTACATCACGGCCACGCGGTCGCAGGTTTCGGCGATCACGCCCATGTCGTGGGTGATCAGCATGACCGCCGCGCCACGCTCCTTGCAGATGCGCTTGAGCAGCCCGATGATCTGCGCCTGGATCGACACGTCCAGCGCGGTGGTCGGCTCGTCCGCCACGATCAGCTTGGGCTCGGCGGCCAGCGCAAGGGCGATCACGACGCGCTGGCGCATGCCACCGGAGAACTGGTGCGGATAGTGGTCGATGCGCTGCGCGGCGCCGGGAATGCCGGTGTCTTGCAGGAGCCCGATCGCACGCCGGCGTGCCTCTTCCTCGCTCACGGGCAGATGCGTTCGAATGGTTTCGGTCAGTTGTCGCCCGATGGTGTAGAGCGGATTCAGCGAGGTCAGCGGATCCTGGAAGATGGCGCCGATCTTGCGACCGCGGATATGGCGCATGGCCTCGTGGCCCAGGTTGTCGATGCGTTGGCCTTCCAGCACGATCTGGCCCGCGGCCACGCGCCCGGGCGGCTCCAGCAGGCCGATGATGGCCGCCCCCGTCAGGGACTTGCCCGCGCCCGACTCGCCCACCACGCCGAGGATCTCGCCCGGCTCGATCTCGAAGCTGATGTCGTCCAGCGCGCGCAGCGTGCCGCGGCGATGCGGGAATTCAACGATAAGGTTGCGGACTTGCAGAAGACTCATTCGAATGTGCTTCCTGGCTTCAGCGCAGTCGCGGGTTGAGCGCGTCGCGCAACCAGTCGCCGAGAAGGTTCACGCTCAGCGCGATCAGGACCAGCATCAGGCCTGGAAATACGGTGATCCACCACTCGCCCGAGAACAGGTAGTCGTTGCCGACCCGGATCAGGGTGCCCAGGGAGGGCGACGTAGGCGGCACACCGACACCCAAAAACGACAGTGTCGCCTCCGTGATGATTGCCGTGGCCACCTGGATGGTGGCCAGCACCAGCACCGGGCCCAGCACGTTCGGCAGCACGTGCCGGCGCATGATGCGAATCGGCGCGACGCCTGTCACGCGCGCCGCCTGCACGTACTCCTTGTTGCGCTCGACCATGGTCGAGCCGCGCACCGTGCGCGCGTACTGCACCCAGCCGGTGAGCGAGATCGAGATGATCAGCACGCCAAAGGCCACCGTGTCGTGCGCATTCGGGAACAAAGCGCGCCCGACGCCGGCGATCAGCAGTGCAACCAGGATGGGCGGGAAGGACAACATCACGTCGCACACGCGCATCAGGAAGGCATCGAGCCATCCGCCCCAGAAGCCGGCCAGCAGCCCCAGCAGCACGCCGACCGCGACGGACAGCACCACCGAGACCAAGCCGACGACCAGCGAGATGCGTGCACCGTAGATCAGGGCCGAAAGTATGTCGCGGCCCTGGTCGTCGGTACCCAGCAGGTACTTGGTCGTGCCGTCGGCATTCCAGGCTGGGGGCAGGCGCGCATCGCCTAACTCCAGTGCGGCAAGGTCGAAGGGATTGTGCGGCGACACCCATCCCGCGAAGACCGAACAGAAGATGCAGACGAAGGCAATCGCCGCTGCGAGCATTGCAACGGGCGAGGTGCGGAAGCTGTAGCCGACGTCGCTGTCGAGCCAGCGGGCCAGTGTCTTTTTCATCGAGAGGCCTAAAAAGCGGGCCTGCGTCGCAGGCCCTCGAAAACACCTTTCCGTTTGGCGTTCAGGGCTTGGCGGGCGCCTGGATGCTCATCCACTTGAAAGGCATGAAGTTGTCAGCCCGCTGCGTCAATGCGACCTGCTTGCTCACGCCCCATGCCAGCGACTGCTGATGCAACGGCAGGTGCCCGATATCGTCGGCGTGGATCGCGAAGGCTTCCTTGATCATCGCCATGCGCTCGTTCTTGTCGGTGCTCGACTTGATCTTTCCGATCAGCTCGTCGAGCTTGGGGTTGCAATACGAGCCGAGGTTGAACTGGCCGTCGCCCGTCTTGTCGTCGGGGCAGCGCATCAACGCGTCGAGTGCGTTGTGCGCGTCATAGGTGGTCGGCGTCCAGCCGAGCAGATAGAAGCTGGTGTCGCGACGCAGGATCTTGGGGAAATACGTGCCCTTGGTCTCGGCCGCGAGATTGATCTTCACCCCGATCCGCGCGAGGTTCGCGGCTACCGCTTGGCAGATCTGACCATCGTTGACATAGCGGTCGTTGGGGCAATTCATCGTCACCTCGAAACCGTTCGGGTAGCCCGCATCCGCCAGCAACTTCTTGGCGCCATCGACGTCTTGCGGCAGGCGCTTGTCCTGCGCCTCGGTCCAGCCATTGATGCCGGGGCCGACCATCAGCGCCGTGGGTCGAGAGGCGCCGCGCATCACGGTGCGCTGGATTCCGTTGATGTCGATGGCCTGGTAGAAGGCTTGGCGCACGCGCTTGTCCTTGAACGGGTTCTTGCCCTTGACACTCGAATACAGCAGCTCGTCGCGCTTCTGGTCCATGCCCAGGAAGATGGTGCGGAGCTCGGGGCCGACCACGACCTGCGCGTTCGGGCTGGCATTGATGCGCGCGATGTCCTGCACCGGCACGGGCTCCATCACGTCGATCTCGCCCGACATCAGGGCCGCGACGCGCGTTGCCGAATTGGCAATAGGGGTGAAGATCACCTCTTGCACGTTGCCGTCGATCTTGCCCCAGTAGGTGGGGTTGCGCACGAACACCGTACGCACATTGGGCTGGCGCTCGCGCACGCGGAAAGGCCCGGTGCCATTGGCCTTGAAGGAGGCGGTGTTCTCGATGCCCTTGCGGCGGTCGACGGGCTTCTCTGCCTTGTTTTCCTCGCACCACTTCTTGCTCATGATCGCAAGGTCCGACAGGACGTCCGGGAGGATCGGGAACGGCCCTTTGGTCTCGATGTCGATCGCGTGGTCGTTGACCTTGCGAACTTCCTTGATGTCGTTCACCTTGGCCTTCACGTCCGAGCCGTCGCCGGCCGCACGCGCGATGCTGAAGAGGACGTCGTCGGCGGTGAAAGGCGTGCCGTCGTGGAACTTGACGTTCTTGCGCAGTTCGAAGCGCCACACGGTCGGCGACGTCTGCCGCCAGGAGGTGGCCAGCGAGGGCGCGAGACTCAGATCCTTGTTGCGGTCGGTCAGCGCATCGTACGCATTGAGGTCGACCGAGAGCTGCAGCGACTCGTTGAGCGAGTGCGGATCGAGAGAGAGTGCATCCCCCTGATTCGCCACACGGATCGTCTGCGCCCCCACCGGCAGGCAGAGTGTGCCCAGCGCGGAAATGACGGCCATCGCGGCCAGCTTGTTTCTCAGGTTCATGGAAGCACTCCTCGGGTTGGAAAGACTCAAGACACCGCTGACGTGGCCACGCCTGTGGTGGCGGGCGGGTCTGCGGCGTTCAGGGGCATGCCCTGCTCGATCAGGCCGGCATGCAAGGCGGCGCCGAGCGGCAGGATTTCATCGTTGAAGTCGTAGCGGCTGTTGTGCAGGAATGCGCCGCCCCGTGCATCCTGGCCAATGCGCAAATAGGCGCCGGCCTTCTTCTGCAGCATAAAGGAGAAGTCCTCCGCTCCCATGCTTGGCTCCATGTTGCGCTCGACGTTGTGCGCACCTACCAGGGATTGCGCGACATCGCCGGCGAACATTGCCTCGGGCGCGGTGTTGATGGTGGCGGGGTAGATGCGCTCGAACTTCACCTGCGCGGTGGCCCCGAAACCGGCCGCGACCGCGGAGCACAGCTCCACCAGCCGCTGCTCGATCTGTGCCTGCACGCGCACGCTGAAGGTGCGCACCGTGCCCACCAGGGTCGCCTTGCCGGGCACCACGCTCATCGCGCCAAGGTCGCCCGCCTGCACAGCGCAGATGCTGATCACGGCCGCATCGATGGGCCGCACATTGCGCGAGACGATGGTCTGCACCGCGGTAATGATATGGGCCGAGACCAGCACAGGGTCGACGGTGAGGTAGGCATGGGCGCCGTGGCCACCCTTGCCCTCGATCTCGATGGTGATGCGGTCGGCTGCCGCCATCATGGCGCCGCGGTTGATTCCTACCGTGCCGGCAGGCAGGCCGGGCCAGTTGTGCATCGCGTAGACCGCGCTGACGGGGAAACGGTCGAACAAGCCGTCCTCGATCATTGCGCGTGCGCCGGCGAAGCCCTCCTCCCCTGGCTGGAAGATCAGGACGGCCGTCCCGTCGAAGTCGCGGGTTTCGGCCAGGTAGCGCGCGGCGCCGACCAGCATGGCGGTATGGCCGTCGTGGCCGCAGCCGTGCATCAGGCCCTTGTTCGCGGAGCGCCAGCCGAAGTCGTTGTCCTCGCACATCGGCAGCGCGTCCATGTCGGCGCGCAGGCCGATCATGCGGCCGCTGGCGGTGGAACGCCCGCGGATCACACCGACGACGCCCGTCTTGCCGATGCCGGGATGGATCTCGTCGACACCGCACGCCCTCAGCGACTCCTGCACGCGACCGGAGGTGTAGAGTTCCTCGAAGCCGAGCTCGGGATGCACATGCAGGTCGCGTCGGAAGGCAGTGATCTCCGGATGGAAGCGGGCGATGTGCGCAAAGGCCCGTCCTGAGGCTTGATAGCAAAGGGCGTTCATCGTCAATGCCCTCCTGCCCTGCCGATGCGCAATCGCGGGTCAACCACGAAGTACAGCAGGTCCACGACCAGGTTGATGACGACGAAGATCAGTGCGATCAGGCACAGGTAGGCAGCCATGACTGGAATATCTGCGAAGGTGACGGCTTGGATGAAGAGCAGGCCCATGCCGGGCCACTGGAACACCGACTCAGTGATGATGGCGAAGGCGATCAGTCCGCCCAACTGCAGGCCAGTGATGGTCATGACCGGCACCAGCGTGTTTTTGAGCGCGTGCCCGAAATGAATGGCGCGGTCCGAGAGGCCGCGAGCTCGCGCGAACTTGATGTAGTCGGTGCGCAGGACCTCCAGCATCTCGGCGCGCACCAGCCGCAGGATCAACGTGAGCTGGAAGATCGCGAGCGTCACCGCCGGTAGCACGATGTGCATCCAGCCGTCAGCGCTTAGAAGGCCGGTGCTCCACCAACCCAACTGCACCGTCTCACCTCGCCCGAAGCTGGGAAACCAGCCGAGCAGCACGGCGAAGACCAGGATCAGCAGGATGCCGATCAAGAAGGTGGGAAGCGAAACGCCCAGCAGCGAGATCATCATGAACAGCTGGCTCATGAAGGTGCCCCGCCGCAACGCCGTGTAGACACCCATCGGGACGCCGATCGCCAGAGCCAGGAAGGCGGCAACCAGCGCGAGCTCCAGTGTTGCTGGGAATCGTTCGCCGATCAGTCGCGACACTTTGCTGCCCAGCCGCAGGCTGAGCCCGAACTCGCCTTGCGACGCGTTGACCAGGAAATGCCAGAACTGGACGAAGAAGGGCTTGTCCAGGCCGAGTGCGGCGCGCAGCTCGCGGATCTGCTCGGGCCTCGCATCCTGACCGAGCAGGAACACCACGGGATCGCCCACGTACTGGAATAAGAGGAAGGCGATGAAAGCGACCGCGACCATGACGATCACGGCCTGTATCAGGCGACGCAGTACGAAAGCAATCATTCAGCAGGGCACGTGTTCAATGATGCTAGCAGAGCAAGCGGTATGCCCAAGAGGTGATTCCCCGGGGTGTAGCCCTCTTGAGATCGCCAGGAAAGCAGGCGAGCTTGTCGACATCCATTCACCCCGATCGGCCGCCAGTCGAGCCGACAGGGCCCCGGTCGAGGAATATCCCAGTTCGCGAAAGCCGGGAAAAGAAAAAAGCCGCCCGACTTTCGTCGGACGGCTTTCAAGAACTTCCCGTTCGAAGCTGGCTTACGCCAGCCTCAGATCAGAAAGCGTGACGGATACCGAAGTCGTAACCCGTCGAAGTCTTCGGAGCATACGAAGCGCCGCCGAAACTGGTCAGGAAGGTCGGGCCGCCCAAGCTCAGGGCAGCGCCATTCTTGTTGCGAACACGAGCCACCGTGGCGTACAGGGCCGTACGCTTCGACAGGTTGTGCACGTAGCCGATGGCAAACTTGTTGGCCTTCGGATCGTCGGTGGTGAAGAACGGGGTAGGCGTCAGGTTGAAGTCGTACTTGACAGCAGAGTACGCCACACGGATCAGGCCGGGACCGACAGGCACGGTCGCGCCGAGCAGCCAACCCTTCAGGTCGATGTCAGTCGGGGCGAAGAGGAAGGCGCTTTCGACGTCAACTTCGTTCTTGGCCTTCGAGTATTCACCGAAGAGCTTCACGACGCCGAAGTCGTAGGAAGCGCCGAGATTGAAGGTCTTGACCGCGGTCGTGGTACCTGCGTAGAAGGCATCGCCGACCGTGCTGTTGCCATAGGAGGCAGCAACGTCCAGCGGGCCGTTGGCGTAGCCGAAGCGGCCACCGACGTAACGACCAGTGCGCTGGGTGTTCAAGCCAGTGGTGAGCGTGCCCGGGGTCGCGTTACCCGGATCGTACTTGTCACGCTCGTTGAAGCCGTACATCACCTGGCCATAGAAGCCACCGAGGTTCGGGGGCAGGAAGTAGCCGACGGTGTTGCTGGCACGAACGTAGTTGCTGCCGGTCACGTTGGTGAAGCCGGGGACGCTGGTCGTCCCGCCGCCATTCCACGCGCCGAACGAGCTGTTCGCGGTGCTGATCAGGTTGGTGCCGACGCCATTGGTGCCGAACGGATCGAACACGGTGTCATTCCAGAACGTCGGGGTGTAGTCACGGCCCAGACGAACTTCACCGAAACCGCCCGACAGGCTCACGGTCGAGCGACGAGCAAAGGTAGCGATGCCTTCCTGGCCGTTATCGTTGCTGATGGGGGCTTCGAGCCAGAAGCTGGCAGCCAGGCCACCACCGAGATCTTCCGTGCCACGGAAGCCCAGACGGCTGGAGTTGTAGCCTGAGTTGCGCAGCTCACTGCGGCTAACCTTGACGCTGCCCGGCAGGAACGGGGTGGTCAGCGACGGGACGGCGAGGTCCGACTTGTTCGAGTAGCCGCTGACAGCGGCGTCAACCACGCCGAACAGCGTCACGGACGACTGCGCCGAGGCAACGCCGGCAACAGCCAGAGCAGCCAAGGCAACTAGAGATTTTTTCATTGCAAGTTTCTCCAAGGTTAAACATAGGGCTCCGGTGCGAAGGGCTCACCGTGACTGGCACTTCTGTGCTCCCACCGGACCCCGGGCCAACCTCCTTTTGGGAAGTTGTCGCTATTGCACCAGAGCCGCTTCGTCTGGGCAAAACAATTCTCCCGAAAACGCGGCGCGCTTCGCCGTTTCGTTGCACTCGTGCAACAAAGCACCAAGCACCTGCAAGATCCCGCGATATGAAACAAAACCTCTCGGGTCAAAGTAATGTTGCGCATGCGTTCCAATCGCTCCATGACTCCTTCCTTCGATGCTCTCCTCGGTACTGCGGATTTGGCCCTGCGTACCTTGTTTGCCAAACCCCATGCGACTCGCGCCTTGCCGCAGCCCGCCGGACCCGGCAGCGAGCTCAGCCAAACCGAGCGCCGCGAAGCCGGCGCATTGATGCGCGTGAATCACGTCGGAGAGGTGTGTGCCCAAGCCTTGTACACGGCGCAGGCTGCGGTCACGCGGGACCCGAAGTTACGTGCGCACTTCGACGAGGCTGCGCGAGAGGAAACGGATCATCTCGCCTGGACGCAGCAGCGGCTCGACGAACTGGGCGCGCGCACCTCGGCGCTGAATCCGCTCTGGTACCTGGGCGCTTTCGGACTCGGTCTCATGGCCGGGCGGCTCGGCGATCCCTTGAGCTTGGGATTCGTCGCAGAGACCGAGCGGCAGGTCGAGGCCCATCTGGACAGCCACCTCGACCGGCTACCTGCGGGCGATACAGCCTCGCGCGCGGTGGTCAACCAGATGAAGCTGGACGAGGCGCGTCATGCGGCACAGGCCTGGAGCGCCGGCGCGCAGGAATTACCGGCGCCAGCCAAGGCCCTCATGCGCCTCGCGTCCCGCGTGATGACCACCGTCGCCCACCGCATATGAAGGGCGTCGGCACCGCGCTCATGTCTCGATGAGATCGAAGCTGGTCGTGATCTCGGCCGTCTTGGCCAACATGACGCTTGCAGAGCAGTAAGTGTCGTGGCTGAGCGCAATCGCACGCTCGACGGCCGCAGCTGGAATACTCTTGCCAGCCACAGTGAAGTGCATGTGGATCTTGGTGAAGACCTTCGGATCTTTCTCTGCTCGCTCGCTGCTCAGCTTGACGCTGACGCGCTCGACCTGATGCCGCCCTCGCTTCAGGATCAGCACCACGTCGTATGCGGTGCACCCGCCGGTGCCGGCCAGCACCGTTTCCATCGGCCGGGCGGCCAGGTTCCGGCCGCCGTTCTCCGGCTTCGCAGTATCCGGCGCGCCGTCCATCGTCAGGACATGGCCGCTGCCGGTCTCGGCGACGAAACCCATGGCCGACAGCGTTCCCGCGCCGCCGGTCCAGCTCACTGTGCATTCCATCCTTGCAGACTCCAGAGTCACGACGCTCAGCGAGGAAGATCACGCTGCCGTCGATTTGTGTTGGAAAAGCGTCACTGCCTTGTTGCAATGCAACAAAGAGTCGATATACTTTATTTCATCGCACACGGAAACGTGTGTACCAGTTGTCTCCTCCACCCTCCCAATTGGTGGATTTAGCCCCGAGCCGCAAGGCCCGGGGCTTTTTTCTTGAGGCTGTGGCAGCGGAATGGCAGCCTATGATCCGGACCTTATGTCCACGCCGCCCGCTCCGCTTTCCCCTGCCGACTACCTGAAGAAGATTCTCACGGCCCGTGTTTACGATGTGGCGGTGGAATCCGCGCTCGAGCCGGCGCAAGCGCTGAGCGCGCGGCTGGGCAACACGGTGCTGCTCAAGCGCGAGGATCAGCAGGCGGTCTTCAGCTTCAAGCTGCGGGGGGCCTACAACAAGATGGCTCACCTGAGCCCAGAGCAACTCGCCAGAGGCGTAATTTGTGCGTCGGCCGGCAACCATGCCCAGGGCGTCGCGCTCAGTGCCCGCAAGCTCGGCGCACGAGCAGTAATCGTGATGCCGGTAACCACGCCGCAGCTCAAGATTGACGCCGTGCGCGCGCTCGGCGGAGAAGTGCAACTGCACGGCGACAGCTACTCTGACGCCTATGGCTACGCGCTGGAGCAGCAGAAGCTTCATGGCCTCGTCTTCGTACACCCCTTCGACGACCCCGACGTCATCGCCGGCCAGGGCACGATCGCAATGGAGATCCTGCGCCAGCACCAGGGCCCGCTCGATGCGGTCTTCGTCGCCATCGGCGGCGGCGGATTGATCTCGGGCGTTGCCAACTACATCAAGGCCGTGCGACCCGAGATCAAGGTGATCGGCGTCCAGATGAACGATTCGGATGCGATGCTGCGCTCCGTCACCGCGCGCGAACGGGTGACGCTGGCCGATGTAGGCCTGTTCTCCGATGGCACCGCGGTCAAGCTGGTCGGCGAGGAGACCTTCCGGATCTCTCGCGAGCTGGTGGACGAGTTCATCACCGTGGACACCGACGCGGTGTGTGCCGGGATCAAGGACGTGTTCATCGACACCCGCAGCATCGTCGAGCCCGCCGGGGCGCTTGCGGTGGCTGCGATCAAGCAGTACGTCGAGGCCCACGGCACGCGGGGCCAGACGTACGCAGCCATCCTCTGCGGCGCCAACATGAACTTCGACCGGCTGCGTTTCGTCGCCGAACGCGCCGAGGTGGGCGAGGAGCGCGAGGCCCTGTTCGCCGTCACCATTCCGGAGGAGCGCGGCAGCTTCCGGCGCTTCTGCGAGCTGGTGGGACAGTTGCCCGGTGCGTCGCGCAGCGTGACCGAATTCAACTATCGGATCAGCGACGCCAGGGAGGCGCATGTGTTCGTGGGCTTGACCACCCAGACGCACGGCGAGTCGAAAACCATCACCGAGACCTTCCTCGCCCACGGCTACGGCACCATCGACCTCACGCACGACGAGCTCGCCAAGGAGCACATCCGCCACCTGGTGGGCGGCCGCAGCGCGCTGGCGCACGACGAGCGGCTGCTGCGCTTCGTGTTCCCCGAGCGGCCCGGCGCGCTGCTCAAGTTCCTGAGCCTCATGCGGCCCACCTGGAACATCAGCCTCTTCCACTACCGCAACCAGGGCGCCGACTATGGCCGAATACTGGTCGGGCTGCAGGTCCCGGCGGCAGACCAGAAGGCCTTCGACGAATTCCTGCGGACGCTGGACTATCCCTTCGTCGAGGAAACCGGCAACCCGGTCTATCGGCTGTTCCTGCAGGCCTAGCGCCGGACTCCGCGACGCTCAGGCGGCGCGACCACGGGCTGCGGCGCATCGGACAGAGAAGGCGCAGGGCCGTTGACGGCGAGCGGCCGCGCCGGCAATTGCAGCGTGAAGGCCGGCGCGGCATCGACGCTGGCCCCCAGAGAGGCGGCCCGTGCGCTGACCGACTGCAGCACATAGCCATCGGCCAACTTGGCTCCGACACGGAAGGGCCGGGCGGGCTTGCCGTCGACGGCAATCAGCGCAGCGCCCTGCTGGTCTGCGTCGGCCACCACGCCGAGCAGCTGGAAGCGGCTGGCGGCATCCGGCGTCGCCACGACCGCGGCCTGGCTCGGCACCACACCCAGCATCTGCGCGACCGCCGCCGGATCGACCGTCACCGCGGCGTTGCTGTTCAGGGCGGGCGGCGCGACTGCATCGGACGGCGACATCAGCCGCAGCCCCCAGAACACGATGCTCGCGGCGGCCAGCGCCCACAAGACGGTGGTCGCCATGGCCGAGGGCCAGCGGGCGGGGGCGTAGGAAGCTGCCATGGGGCGGGATTATCATTCAGCGCAGGCGCCCACGCGCATTTCCCACTCCCCCTCCCACATTCATGTCCCTTTTTCAACGTCCCATCGCGCGGACCCTCCAGCGAGGCTTCACCCTCATCGAGCTGATGGTCGTGCTGGTCATCATCGGCGTGCTCGCGGCGCTGATCGTGCCCAACGTGATCGAGCGCGCCGACGACGCGCGCGTGACCGCTGCCCGCACCGATGTCAACAACCTGATGCAGGCGCTCAAGCTCTACCGGCTCGACAACCAACGCTATCCGACGGCCGAGCAGGGCCTGCAAGCGCTTCTGGCGCGGCCCACCACCGGTCCCGCAGCACCCAATTGGAAGCCCTACATCGAGAAGCTGCCCAACGACCCGTGGGGCCGCCCCTACCAATACATGAACCCGGGCCTGAAGGGCGAAATCGACGTGTTCTCGCTCGGCCCCGATGGCCAACCCGGCGGCGAAGGCAAGAATGCCGACATCGGCAGCTGGCAATAGGCGCGTCGCTTCCCGCTTCGACAGCGCCCGCGGACGGAAGCCCGGCGGCTTCACCCTGATCGAGTTGCTGGTGGTGATCGCGATCATCGCGATCGCGACGGCCGGTGTCGGTCTGGCGCTTCGCAACACCGGCCAGGAAAGCCTGGATCGCGAAGCCGAGCGTCTATCAGCCCTGCTCGAATCGGCGCGCGCCCAGTCGCGTGCCAGCGGCATGGCGGTGCGCTGGCGTACAACGCCGGAGGGTCCTACCAACTTCATTTTCGACGGGCTGCCGCCCGGCACGCTGCCCACCGCATGGCTTTCCGCAGGCATCGTGGCTCAACCGCTGGCAGGAGATGGCTCCGCGATCGCGGCCCTGCAGCTCGGGCCCGATCCGATCATCGCGGCGCAGCAGGTGCTGCTCACGTCCGAGGGCCCGCCCGCGCGCACCCTGCGCATCGCGACCGACGGCCTGCGCCCCTTCGCGGTGACCACGCCATGAGCCGCCCGGCCGCTCCACAGGCGAATAGCACCCCAGCCGAAGGCGAAGGCACTACAGTGAGCCGCACGGCCGCAGCGCGTCGCGCGGTTCGTCCGATGACGGGCGGCCCCGTTCGCGGCTTCACCCTGATCGAGGTGCTGGTGGCGCTGGGCATCATCGCGATCGCGCTGGCCGCGGGCACCCAGGCCACCAACGCGATCACGCGCAACGCGCAGCGGCAATCGGACCTGTTGCTGGCACAGCTTTGCGCCGAGAACGAGCTCATCAAGGCCCGCCTCGCGCGCCAGATGCCGGCCATCGGCGACGCCGGCCTGGTCTGCACCCAGGCCAACACCAGCTTCGCCGTCACGATCTCGACCACGCCCACGCTGAATCCGAACTTTCGGCGGGTCGACGTGCAGGTGCGCGATGCCGCCGAGGCACCAGTTCTGCGGCTTTCGACTGTGGTGGGGCGCTTCTGATGACGAGGATGCGCCCCACCCGCGGCTTCACGCTGATCGAACTGCTGGTGGCGATCGCCGTCATGGCGCTGCTCGCGCTGGTCAGTTGGCAAGGTCTCGAAGGCATGGCGCGCGCCCAATCCATCAACCGCGAGCGCAGCGACGCCGTGCTGACGCTGCAGACGGCACTGTCGCAGTGGACGGCCGACCTCGACGCCACCGTGACCCTGGCGCAGACCCGCGCGATGGACTGGGACGGCCGCACGCTGCGCCTCACCCGGCGCAGCACCGACAGCGCCCTGCCGGTGGTCTATGTGGTGGCGTGGACCCTGCGGTCCGACGCCGCTGGTGTCGCGCGCTGGTACCGCTGGCAGTCGCCCGGCCTCACCGGCCGCCCCGAATGGCAGCAGGCCTGGGACCGCGCAGCCGCCTGGGGACAGGACAGCACCAGCAGCGACGAGGTGGGCGGCACCGAGATCGCCTTGATGCCGCTGGAAGCCTGGCAGCTCTTCTACTTCCGCAACGACGTCTGGGGTCCGGCGGTCGGCGCTACGGCTCTCGGCACCGGCACCCCATTGCCCGATGGCGTCCGCCTGGTGTTGAGCCTTCCGCCTGGCCCGGCGCTCGCGGGCGTGCTCACACGCGACTGGGTGCGGCCCACCGCCTCGGCGCCCAAGTCCTCATGAAGCGGCCTGCTCCCCTCGCATCACGACCGCAGCGTGGCGCGGCCTTGCTGACGGCCATGCTCACGGTCACGCTCGTCGCCACCTTTGCAGCTGCATCGCTCTGGCAGCAGTGGCGCGCCGTCGAGATCGAGGCGGCCGAACGGGCGCGCGTGCAATCGGCCTGGGTCCTGGTCGGCGCGCTCGATTGGTCGCGCCTGATCCTGCGCGAGGACGCCCGGGCCGGTGGAGGCGCCGGCCCCGATCACCTGGCCGAGCCATGGGCTGTGCCGCTGGAGGAAGCCAAGCTGTCGAGCTTCCTCGCGGCCGACAAGAACATCGCCAGCGACGCCCTCGAGGGCTTGCCCGAGGCCTTTCTCCAGGGCCGGATCATCGACGCGCAATCCAAGCTGAACGTGATGAACATGGTGCTGAACGGCGCGCCGGTGCCGGCAGAGATCGCCGTCTTCACCAAGCTGTTCGAGATGCTGGGCCTTCCCGTGCAGGAGGTGCCGGTACTCGCAGCGCAGCTCAGGCGTGCCCTGCCGCCGGCCGCCTCCGTGGGCGCGGGGACGGGCGCTGCAACTGGAACTGCAACTGGAACAGGAACAGGAACAGGGGGAGGCGCGGGCGCGGGCGCAGGTGCAGCCACGCAGCCCACCACCGACACCTCGGCGTCCGGCCCACTTCTGCCGCAGCGCACGGCCCAACTCATCTGGCTCGGGTTGTCGCCCTCCACGGTGACGGCGCTGGAACCTTACGTCACCATCCTGCCCACGCGCACGCCGCTCAACATCAACACCGCGAGCGCCGAAGCGCTTGCAGCCAGCGTGCCCTCTCTCGACCTGGCGAGCGCCAAGCGCGTCGTCGCGCAGCGCGCCACGCGCTACTTCCGCACCCAGGAAGACGCCAACAAAGTGCTCGCTCAAGGCGCCGGCCAGTTCAACAGCCAGCAGCACAGCGTCGGCACCAACTTCTTCGAAGTGCAGGGCCGAATCAGGCTTGGCAATGCCTGGGTCGAGGAGCACTCACTGCTGCGGCGCGACAACCTCGAGTTGCGGATCCTATGGCGTGAACGTGGCGCAGGCGCCACGTCCATGGCTCCTAAGTCCTGAAGCCGAAACCTTTGGTCACGCTTATGGGATTAAATGCATCGCAGCGCCCCATGCCTTGGGCAGAAAGCGCTATCAACTTTGTAGCATCAGATGTGAACCATCGTCCTACAATGGCGACCCCCAATTGAACATGGCCCTGCTGCTCGTCACCGCCCCTCTTCCTCCTGCGCCTGCCGGCGGCGATTACGGCTGGGCGGCGTGGTCCAGCGACGGGCGCAAGCTGCGATCGCAAGGCAGCGCGCCACCCGCCCTTCTGCCGAGCGGCGACGAACTGATCCTGTGTGTGCCCGCGGCCACGTTGTCCTGGCACCAGGTCACCCTTCCGCAGGGCAGCATGACCAGCGGCGTGCGCCTGCGCTCGGTGCTCAACGGCCTGCTCGAAGACCAGCTGCTCGATGATCCGGAGCAGCTCCACTTCGCACTGCAGCCGGACCCACGCGCGGGCGTGCCCGTCTGGGTCGCGGCATGCAACCGGCTCTGGCTGCGCGGCGTTGTTCAGGCTCTCGAGAGCGCGGGCCGCCGCGTCACCCGCATCGTTCCCGAATTCGCGCCGCAACCGCCCGGCGCGGCACCGATGATGTTCGCTATCGGCGAGCCCGGCACCGCCCAGTTGGTGGTCTGCGACACCGAAGGCGTCACCCCGCTGCCGCTCGATTCCGCCGGCACGACGCTGGTAGGCACAGTGCCGGAAGGAACGGCGGTGCTGGCGGAGCCCGCCGTGGCCGAGCTCGCGGAAAGCCTGCTGGAGCGGCGCGTGCCCATCGTCAAACCGCCCGCCCGCTGGCTGCAGGCCAGCCGCTCGCCCTGGGATCTTGCGCAGTTCGACCTCGCCTCCACCGGCCGCGCGCGTGCCAGCAAGAAGCTGGTGGCGATATGGCGCGCGCTGTGGCACGGGCCCGAATGGCGGCTGGCGCGCTGGGGCGCGCTGGTGCTCGTGCTGACGCAGCTCATTGGCCTCAACGCCTGGGCCTGGAAGGAGCGCAACGCACTCAACAACAAGCGAGCAGCAGTGAACAACATCCTCAGGCAGACCTTTCCCTCGGTGCAACTGGTGGTCGACGCGCCAGTACAGATGGTGCGCGAGGTCGCGACGCTGCAGCAGGCCACGGGTGGCGTGTCGGCGATCGACCTTGAGCCCATGCTCGGCGCCGTCGCCACCAGCCTGCCGCCGGCGCGGGTCCCCAGCGCTATCGACTACACCGCGGGTCAGCTGCGCCTGCGCGGCTTGGGCCTGCAGCCCTCGGAAGCCAATCAGGTCGCAGCAACCCTGTCCGCGCGCGGCTACAGCGCGCGCAGCGAGGGCGACCTGCTGCTGGTTCAGGCGGAGGCGCCGCGATGAACTGGCTCGAATCCCTCGAAGCGCGGTGGCAGGCCTGGTGGCCCGAGCTGGAGCCTCGCGAACAGCGCCTGATCGGCGCTGCGGCTGCGCTGGTGCTGCTGGCCCTGCTGTGGTGGGTGGCGCTGGCGCCGGCACTGCGCATCCTGTCCGCGGCACCCACCGAGCACGCCAGGCTCGATGCACAGCTGCAGCAGATGACCACGCTGCAGACCCAGGCCAAGGCCCTGCAGGCACAACCCCGTGCGAGCCGCGACGATGCAGTGCGCGCCCTCGAAGGCTCGGTGCGCCAGAGCCTCGGGCCCAATGCGCAGCTGCAGCCCGCCGCTTCCGGCGACGGCATCACGGTCGCGGTGCGCACCCTTCCAGCCGACACCCTCGCCCAGTGGCTGGCCCAGGCCCGCAGCAATGCACGTGCCGTCCCGCGCGAAGCACACCTTGCGCGCAGCTCGCAAGGCGCGCCGGCCGCCGGCGGCACTGCTCCGATGGGCGGCGGCACGAGCAACGAGCGCCCCGCCGTGCGCTGGGACGGCACGCTGGTCATGGGCTTGCCGCCCCGTTGAATTCGATGGCTACCCGACGCACCCTTTCCGCCAGCAGCGCCACCGGCCGCGGCTGGGCCGTGCTCGGCGTGCTGCTCGGTGCGCTGCTGGCGCTGTCGCTCTACGCGCCGGCGCGCTGGCTTGCCGCCGGCCTGGCGCGTTGGAGCGACGGCCACCTTCAGCTCGTCAATGCCCGCGGCACGGTCTGGAACGGCACCGGCGGCGTGGTGTTCGCCAGCGGCACGGGCGGCGTCGAAGCCATTTCCCTGCCCGGCACCGTCGCCTGGACCCTGCGGCCGCGCTGGGACGGCGTGGCCGCAACGCTGCAGATCCCCTGCTGCGCGCCGCAGCCGCTGCAGTTCAGGGCGCAGCCGCGGCCCAGCGGCCTGCAGCTGGCCTGGGCCGACGGACGCTCCCGGTGGCCGGCCGCGCTGCTCAGCGGCTTCGGCGCGCCCTGGAACACGCTCAAGCCCGAAGGCGTGCTCGACATCTCGATGCAATCCTTCGTGACGCAGTGGAGCGGCCAGCAGCTCAGGCTGGCCGGGCGCGCCACGCTCGACGCCATGGACATCTCCTCCAGCCTGTCGACCCTGAAGCCGATGGGGAGCTACCACATCACGCTCGAAGGTGGGCCCTCGCCCACCTTGCTGCTGACCACGCGAGAGGGCAGTCTGCAGCTCAATGGCAGCGGCCGCTGGAACGGCCGCGCCCTGCGCTTCGACGGCGAGGCCAGCGCCGCGCCAGGGCGCGAGGACGCGCTGTCGAACTTGTTGAACATCATCGGGCGACGCGAGGGCGCGCGCTCGATCATCACTCTGGGTTGACCATGAAATCACCATCTCCCAGCGCCATGCGCCTGTGCACCGTCGCCCTCGCAGTGCACCTGCTGGCTGCCGTCTGCATGCCGGCCGCCTTCGCGCAGGAAAGCGCCGCGCCGCGCCGCGGCGAGCCAATCACGCTGAACTTCACCAACGCCGAGATCGAATCAGTGGCGCGCACCATGGCCGTCGTGACCGGACGCGACGTGGTGGTCGACCCGCGCGTCAAGGGCACGATCAACCTGCAGACCGATCGCCCGATCTCGCCCGCCGCCGCCTTCAACCAGTTCGCCGCAGCGCTGCGCCTGCAGGGCTTCGCCGTCGTGCAGTCCGAGGGGCTCTACAAGGTGGTCCCCGAAGCCGATGCCAAGCTGCAGAGCAATGCCGTCACGACCTCGACGTCCGCCACGGCCAGTCTGTCCGGCAACCAGATCGTCACGCAGATCTTCAAGCTCAACTACGAGGCGGCCAACAACCTGTTGCCGGTGCTGCGCCCACTGATCGCGCCCAACAACACGATCAACGTGAACCCGGGCAACAACTCGCTGGTGATCACCGACTATGCGGAGAACATGCGCCGGCTGGCACGCATCATCGCGGCGCTGGACGTGCCCAACGCCTCCGAGGTCGAAGTCATTCCGCTCAAGCACTCCGTGGCGACCGACCTGGTGCCGGTTCTCATGCGCCTGGCCGAGGGCGGCTCCGCCGCCGCGCCGGGGCAACCCGCGGCCGCGCCCGGCACTTCCGACGCGTCCTTCCGCACCACTTTGCTGGCCGAGCCGCGCAGCAACGCGATCATCATGCGAGCCGCCAACCCTGCACGCTCCCAGCTGATCCGCACGCTGATCGACCGGCTCGACCGCGCGCCCATCGACTCCGGCAACGGCGCCGCCGGCAACATCTACGTGGTCTACCTCAAGAACGCCGACGCCGTGCGAATCGCCACCACGCTGCGCGCCGCGCTGACGAGCGCTCAGGCCGGCATGCTGGGTGCCCAGGGCACAGGGGGGGGGCCAACCCGATCCCGGCCGGGGCTCAGCAGCAACCCCAGCAGCAGCTCAACCAGATGGCCAGCGCGGGTGGCGGCCTGAGCGCCGCCACCACGCCGGTCAGTACCACTGCGCCGGTCTCCACCGGCGGACAGATCCAGGCCGATCCCGCCACCAACTCGCTCATCATCAGCGCGTCCGAGCCGCTCTACCGGCAGCTGCGTGCCGTCATCGACCGGCTCGACAGCCGCCGCGCACAGGTGCTGATCGAAAGCCTCATCGTCGAGGTCAATGCCGACAAGGCGGCCGAGTTCGGCATCCAGTGGCAAAGTGGCATTGGCGGCAGCGGCGACCGCAACGTCGGCGTGATCGGCACCAACTCGAGCCTGGGCGGCGCCAACATCATCGACCTGGCGGTCGGCCTGGCGACCGGCAATGCCGCGGTGCGTCCTTCCAGCGGCTTCAACTTCGGCATCGGCCATCGCTATGGCGAGAACGGCCAGTACGTGCTGGGCTTCCTCGCGCGATTCCTGTCGAGCAACGGCGAGGGCAACGTGCTGTCCACCCCCAACCTGCTGACGCTGGACAACGAAGAGGCCAAGATCGTGGTCGGCCAGAACGTGCCCTTCGTCACCGGGCAGTACACCAACACCGGCAGCAGCACCAACACCGTCAACCCGTTCCAGACCATCGAGCGCAAGGACGTGGGCCTGACCCTGCGCGTGCGTCCGCAGATCAGCGAGACGGGGACCGTCAAGATGCAGATCTTCCAGGAGGTCTCCAGCGTGGTCGCGTCCACCGTCAACAACATCAACGGCCCCACCACCACCAAGCGCTCCATCGAGTCGAACGTGCTGGTCGACGACGGCAACATCATCGTGCTGGGTGGCCTCCTGTCGGACGAGTACTCGAACTCCCAGGAAAAGGTCCCCGGCCTGGGTGACGTGCCGGTGCTCGGCAACCTCTTCAAGAGCGAGGTGCGCAGCCGCAGGAAGACCAACCTGATGGTGTTCCTGCGGCCCACCGTCGTGCGCGACCAGCTCTCCGGCGACGCCATCACCGCCGACCGCTATGACGCGCTGCGCGCCCTGCAGCAGACGCAGCAGCCGTCGACCGACAACCCGATGCTCAACGCGGTGCGCGAATCCTCGATCCTGCCGCCGCTGCCGGCAGTCCGGCAGGGCGACCCTTCCCGCCGCATCGAAGGCACCCAGCTGATCCCACCGCCGCTGCCGCCGCAGCATGCGCCGCTCCCGCCGGGCGGGCCGCTCAAGGGCGCACTGCCGCCCACGGCCGACCCGTCGACGGGGCGCGAACTACCCTGAGGAGGCCCGAGCCGTGCGCTACCCCCTGCCCTATGCCTTCGCGCGCACCCAGCAACTGCTGCTGGAAGAATCGGACGATGGCGCCCTCACGCTCTGGATGCCGCAAACGCCACCCAAGAGCGCGCTCAGCGAAGTGGTCCGCAAATACCCCGTCAAGGCCTTCGAGCCGCTGACGCCCGCCGAGCTGGCCCAGCGCATCTCGGCCGCGTATGCCAAAGGCGAGTCGAACGCCGCCGCGGTCGTCAGCGAAGTGCAGAGCGACGCCGACCTGTCGCGCATGATGCAGGAGCTGCCCGCGGTCGAAGACCTGCTGGAGAGCGCCGGCGACGCGCCCATCATCCGCATGCTCAACGCCCTGCTCACGCAGGCGGCGCGCGACGGCGCCAGCGACATCCACATCGAACCCTACGAGCGCACATCGTCCGTGCGCTTCCGCATCGACGGCACGCTGCGCGAGGTGGTGCAGCCCAACCGCGCGCTCCACGCGGCGCTGATCTCGCGCCTGAAGATCATGGCCGACCTCGACATTGCCGAGAAGCGGCTGCCGCAGGACGGGCGCATCAGCCTGCGCATCGGCACCCGCGCGGTGGACGTGCGGGTCTCGACCCTGCCCTCGGCGCACGGCGAACGCGCCGTGCTGCGCCTCCTGGACAAGTCCGAAAGCAAGCTCACGCTGGAATCGGTCGGCATGCAGGGCGACACGCTCGCGCGCTTCCTGCACCTGATCAACCAGCCGCACGGCATCATCCTGGTCACCGGGCCGACCGGCTCCGGCAAGACCACCACCCTCTACGCCGCGCTCGGCCGTCTGGATTCCGCCCACAGCAACATCATGACGGTCGAGGACCCGATCGAGTACGAGCTCTCCGGCGTCGGCCAGACGCAGGTCAACGCCAAGATCGACCTCACCTTCGCCAAGGCGCTGCGCGCCATCCTGCGGCAGGACCCGGACGTCATCATGATCGGCGAGATCCGCGACTTCGAGACCGCGCAGATCGCGATCCAGGCCTCGCTCACCGGCCACCTGGTGCTGGCCACGCTGCACACCAACGACTCTGTCAGCGCCGTGACGCGGCTGACCGACATGGGGGTGGAGCCTTTCCTGTTGAGCTCATCGCTGCTGGGCGTCCTGGCGCAGCGGCTGGTGCGCCGCCTCTGCCCGGTGTGCGCCGTGCCCAGCGCGGCCGGCGACGAGGCCGAGCCCGTGGGGTGTGACGCGTGTGGCCAGACCGGCTACCAGGGCCGCACCGGCATCTTCGAGCTGCTGGTGGCGGACGACACCATACGCTCGCTGGTGCACAACCGCGCACCCGAAAGCCAGCTCTTCGTGGCGGCCGAGCGCGGCGGACTGCGTTCGATGCGCGAGGACGGAGAGCGGCTGGTCAAGACCGGCGTGACCTCACGGGCCGAGTTGCTGCGCGTGACGCGGGACTGATCCGCACCCCGCGCCTTTACTCCAGCACGACCAGGTTGCGCGTTTGTGGATCGGTCTCCACCGCGCGCACGCGGCCGGCATTGTCGAACAGCACCTGGAACTCGCTGAAGCTGCCCAGCCACATGCGCCAGACCGGTGCGTCGAGGTTCGGGTTCTCGCTGCTGATCGGGTAGCCCACGGCCATGGCGACCTGTTCGCGCGTCATGCCCTTGGTCACGCGCGCCGACTTGATGGCCTCGCGGATCTTGGGCGGAAAACCCGCGATGCGGGCCGCGGCGTCTTCGGTGACCACATAGCGCCTGGCGAAGGCGCCCAAGTCCAGGTCGCGGCTGTAGTCGTTGCCGATGTCCTGCTTCTTGCCATCGATCAGCACGTTCACCCGCTGTCGGCCGTAGCCCGTCACCTGGGCCGGCGTGCCGACAGGGATGATGCGCTTGCCGCTCTCGGCGTAGTTGCTGTCGCTGATCCAGCTCCCGTCGGTTCGCAAGTTGCAGCAGAGAAAGCCGCTGTAGGTCGGACGGTCCTGCGCGGCGGCAGGCAGCGAAAGCGCGCCGAGCAGCGCGGCAACGGCAACGGCAAGAACTGAAGTACGAAGGTTCATAAAGACTCCTCGGTTCGATGTTGTGACGGCCGTACGACGAAAAGGCGGCGCCAAACGTCGACAATGCGGACTCGCGCATTTTGCCGCCAGTCCCCATGCCCGCCTATTCCTTCGAAGCCATAGACCAACAGGGGCAGCCCCGCAAGGGCGTGCTCGAAGCAGACACTGCGCGCAGCGCGCGGGGCGTGCTGCGCGCGCAGGCCCTGATCCCGCTGTCGGTGACCGTGGTCGGCAGCGCCGAGGGGGGGGCGCCTGCCTCCGGCGGCTGGCGCCGCTTGCTGGGCGGCAGGCGCATCTTCAACTCCACGACCCTCGCGGTCTGGACCCGGCAGCTCGCCGGGCTGGTGTCTTCGGGGCTGCCGCTCGAACGCGCGCTGACCGCGCTCACCGACGAGGCCGAGACCGAGGAGCAGCGCGACCTGGTCGCCTCGCTGCGGGCCGATGTCAACGCGGGCTCGCCTTTCGGCCGCACGCTGTCGCAGCACCCGCGCGAGTTTTCGCCCATCTACACCGCGGTGATCAGTGCCGGCGAACAGACCGGCAACCTGGGGCTGGTCCTCGATCGGCTGGCCGACGACCTGGAGCAGCGACAGGCGCTGCAGCAGAAGCTGGTCGGCGCGGCGCTCTACCCCGCCATCGTGACGCTGGTCGCGATCGTGATCGTGATCTTCCTGGTCAGCTACGTGGTCCCGCAAGTGGCCAACGTGTTCGCGGGCACCAAGCGCGCCCTGCCGATCCTGACCGTGATCATGCTGGCGCTCAGCGACTTCGTACGCAACTACGGCTGGCTGATGCTGGGCGCAATCGTCGTGGTGGTCATCGGCGCGCGCATGGCGCTGGCGCGCGCCGCCTTTCGCGAGCGCTTCGATGCCGCCTGGCTCGACCTGCCGCTGGTCGGGCGCCTCTCGCGCGGCTACAACGCGGCGCGCTTCGCCAGCACCCTGGCCATGCTGGCCACTGCGGGCGTCCCCATCCTGCGTGCGCTGCAGGCCGCCTCCGAGACCCTGGGCAATCGCGCGATGCGCGCCGATGCGCTCGATGCGCTGGTGCTGGTGCGCGAAGGTGCGCCGCTGGCCTCTGCCCTGGCGCAGAAGAAGCGCTTCCCCGGCATCGTCTCCATGTTCGCGCGGCTGGGCGAGCAGACCGGCACCCTGCCCCTGATGCTGCAGCGCGCGGCCACGCAGCTGGGTGCCGAGGTGCAGCGCCGGGCCATGCACCTGGCCACCATCCTCGAGCCGCTGCTGATCGTCGCCATGGGCGCAGTGGTCATGCTGATCGTGCTCGCGGTGCTGATGCCGATCATCCAGCTGAACCAGCTCGTCAAGTAGTCAACGATGCCGGTCTCCCTGGACGACAAGCTGGTGGTCGCGATCTCGTCTCGCGCCCTGTTCAACCTCGAAGAAGAGAACCGCCTCTTCGATGGCGGCGACCCCGACGCCTACATGCGACTGCAGCTCGAGCGCCTCGACGTGCCGGCGGCGCCCGGCATCGCCTACTCGATGATCCGCAAGCTGCTGCGCTTCAACGACGACGGCATCCAGCGGGTCGAGGTCGTGATCCTCTCGCGCAACGACCCGGTCTCCGGCATGCGCATCTTCAATTCCGGAGCGGCGGCGGAACTGCGCGTGCAGCGCGGCGTGTTCACGCAGGGACGGCCTCCCTTCCGTTACCTCCGGCCGCTCAACGCCGACATCTTCCTGTCGGCCAATGCATCGGACGTGCGCGAGGCGCTGGCCGCCGGCTTCCCCGCGGCGCATGTCCGGGTCGACGGCGCGCTGGCCAGCGCCCTGCACCCCGACGAAGTACGCATCGCCTTCGACGGCGACGCCGTCCTCTTCTCCGACGAGGCAGAAAGGGTGTTCCAGCTGGAAGGCCTGGATGCCTTCCAGGCGCACGAGACCAGCAAGGCCGCGGTTCCGCTCGGGGCCGGCCCTTTCAAGCCTTTCCTCGTCGCCTTGCACCGGCTGCAGCAGGCCTCGAGCACCGGCATGCGTATCCGCACTGCGCTCGTGACGGCGCGCGGTGCCCCGGCCCACCGCCGCGCAATCCAGACGCTGATGGACTGGAACATCCGGGTCGACGAGGCCATGTTCCTCGGCGGCTTGTCCAAGGGCGAGTTCCTGCGTGAATTCGAGCCCGACTTCTTCTTCGACGACCAGACCGGCCATGTCGACGCGGCGGCGCGCCATGTCCCGGCGGGGCATGTGTCCAGCGGCATCAGCAACCCACGCTGATCGACAGCACCCGCGGCGTTCAGAACCGCTTAAGGGGAGCCGCCGGCAGTGGCGCTACGATGGCTTGAAAGGCGCTGCTTCCAGCCGCCACCACGAGCCCCACGCCCATGAACGATTCCGCCCGCTCCACGAGCATGCTCGCCACGCTGCGCCGCATCGGGGCGCTAGCTGCGCCCTATTTCCGTTCCGAAGACCGATGGAAGGCACGCGGCCTGCTCCTCACGATCATCGTGCTGAACCTCGGCACGGTGTACATGGCGGTGCTCAACAACCAGTGGTTCGGCCGCTTCTACAACGCGCTCGAGAACCGTGACCAGGCCGTGTTCTGGCACGAGCTGGGCTTCTTCTGCTGGATCGCCTTCGGTGCCATCACCATCGGCATTCTCAAGTTCTACCTGACCCAGCTGCTGCAGATCCGCTGGCGCGCGTGGATGACGCGCAGCTATCTCACGCGCTGGATCGCCGACCGCACCTTCTACCGGCTCGAGCTCGCGCGCTACGCCGCGAGTGGCGACAACCACTCGCCCGACAACCCCGACCAGCGGATCCAGGAAGACCTGCAGATGTTCACCGACTACACGGTCACGTTGTCGATGGGGCTGCTCAACGCGGTGGTCACGCTCGTGAGCTTCATCGGCATCCTGTGGGGCCTGAGCGGCGTCGTGGACTTCAAGATCGGCGGCAGCACCTACGAAGTCGCGGGCTCGATGGTCTGGCTCGCCATCGCCTACTGCGTGATCGGAACCGTCGTCACCCACTACATCGGCCGGCCGCTGATCGGCACCAACTTCAGGCAGCAGCGCTTCGAGGCCGACTTCCGCCACCACCTGGTGCGGGTGCGCGAGTACAGCGAGGCGATCGCGCTGGACCGCGGCGAGCGCGTCGAGCACGCCCAGCTGGAAAAGCGCTTCGGCGCCGTGCTGCGCAACTACTTGACCCTGATCCGGCAGCAGAAGAACCTGGTGTCGTTCACGCTCTCCTTCGGGCAGGCCGCCGCGGTCTTCCCCTTCATCATCGCCGCGCCGCGCTTCTTCGGCGGCGCCTTCCCGCTGGGCCAGCTGATGCAGATCGTGACGGCCTTCGACAAGGTGCAGACGCAGCTGAGCTGGTTCATCGACAACTACGACCGCGTCGCCGTCTGGCGCGCCACGGCCGACCGCCTCACCAGCTTCGACGATGCCATGCGTGTCCACGCGAAGCCCGATGGCGCGCTGGTGCGCGACAGTGCGAGCTCGCTCGCCACCCAGGACCTCGACATCGCACTGCCCAATGGCACCCCGCTGCTCGCGAAGGCCGCCCTTAGCGTCAAGCCGGGCGAGCACGTGCTGCTGCAGGGCCCCTCGGGCAGCGGCAAGTCCACGCTGTTCCGTTCCTTCGCCGGCATCTGGCCCTTCGCGAGCGGCAAGCTCTCGATGCCCGAGAACGCGATGTTCATTCCGCAGCGGCCCTATGTGCCCGACGGCAAGCTGCGCGACGCGCTGGCCTATCCCCAGCCGGCGGGCGACTACAGCGATGCTCAACTGAAGCAGGCTCTCGAGGATGCGTTGCTGCCTGGCCTTGCCCAGCGGCTCGACGACGCCGACGCATGGAGCCAGAAGCTCTCCGGCGGCGAGCAGCAGCGGCTGGCGATCGCGCGCGTGCTGCTCAAGAAGCCGGCCTGGCTGTTCGCCGACGAGGCGACCAGCGCGCTCGATGCGCAGGCCGAGGAGACGCTCTACAAGCGACTGGCGGAAGGTGTGCGCGCGGCAGGCGGAGCCATGGTGTCGATCGCGCACCGCGCCTCGGCTGCCGCCTTCCACGACAAGCGCTGGACCCTGGTGCCGCAACCCGAAGGCGCGGGCGCGCGCTACCGGCTCGAGGCCGCGTAGCCCTCCCAGCCGCGGGCGCGCAGCTCGCAGGCGGGGCAGTTGCCGCAGCCATAGCCCCACGCGTGGCGCCGGCCGCGGTCGCCCACGTAGCAGGTGTGCGTGTCCTCGATGACCAGGTCGACGAGCGCCTGCCCGCCCAACCTGTGCGCCATGGCCCACGTCGCGGCCTTGTCGATCCACATCAAGGGCGTCTCGATCACGAAGCGCCGGTCCATCCCCAGCGAGAGCGCGAGCTGCATCGCCTTCATGGTGTCGTCGCGGCAGTCGGGATAGCCCGAGAAGTCGGTCTCGCAGACGCCGGTGACGATCACCTCCAGCCCGCGGCGATAGGCCAGCGCGCCGGCCAGCGTGAGGAACAGCAGGTTGCGCCCCGGCACGAAGGTGTTGGGCAGTCCGTTGGCCTGCATCTCGAAAGCGATGTCCTGCGTCAGCGACGACTCGCTGATCCGGCCCAGCACGTCGACGTTGATCAGGTGGTCCTCGCCCAGCCGCGGCGCCCAGTGCGGGAAACGCTCGCGCACATGCGCAAGGACAGTGAGGCGCGCGTCGAGCTCCACGATGTGCCGCTGGCCGTAGTCGAAGCCGATGGTCTCGACGCGCTCGTACTTGTCGAGCGCCTCGGCCAGGCAGGTGGTGGAGTCCTGGCCGCCGGAAAAGAGGACGAGTGCGGTGGTGTGCATCGGTTGTCGACTCTCGGCTCAGAGAAACCGTTCCAGCAGCTTGCGCGACGCCCGGTCCAGCGCCTTCACATCCGGAATGCGGAACTGCACCCCCTGCGCGCTCGCGATCAGCAGTGCGCCGTCCTCGAGCCGGCGGATGTCTTCCTCGGCCTTGAGCACGAACTGGGCGTCGCCGCGGTCGGTGCTCACGGTCCAGGTGCTCGGCACGCCGAAACTCGAGACCTTGTGCAGCTTCAGCAGCGTGGGCGCGAAGTCGCGCGCGGCCAGGTCCTCGGCGAGCAGTGCGCGCGCAGGCTCGGGCAGGTCGTCCAACCGATCGATCCACAGCAGCTCGCGGCCTTCGCTGCCGACGAGCGACAGGCCCTCGTCCGGCGCGCTCAGCGGAAAGGCGCGCACCGGCACCACGCCGACGTGGCGGACCCCTTCGGCCTCTATCAGCACCAGGTGCCCGAAGGCATCGCGTTCCAGCTTGAAACTCGCGCTCATCATGCGTCTCCCGCCGGATGGGCCGCATGCCCGCCGAACGCCAGCGCGGCGCCGGCCCGCTCGTCCGCAGAGCCGGGGCTCTCGTCGTCGGCCTGGCGCAGCTGTGCCTGGTAGAGCCGCCAATAGGCGCCCTGCTTCTCCATCAGCACATCGTGCGGCCCGACCTCCACGATCTCGCCGCGGTCCATCACCACCAGGCGGTCGGCCTTGCGCAGCGTCGACAGCCGGTGCGCGATGGCGATGGTGGTGCGGCCCTGAACCAGGTTGTCCAGGGCCTTCTGGATCTCCTTCTCGGTCTCGGTGTCCACCGCCGAGGTGGCCTCATCGAGGATCAGGATGCGCGGATCGATCAGCAGCGCCCGCGCGATGCTGATGCGCTGCCGCTCCCCGCCCGACAACCCCTGGCCGCGCTCGCCCACCAGCGAGTCGTAGCCGTGCGGCAGCCGCAGGATGAAGTCGTGCGCATGCGCCGCGCGTGCGGCGGCAACGATCTCTTCGCGTGTCGCATCGGGCTTGCCGTAGGCGATGTTCTGGGCGATGGTGCCGAAGAACAAAAAGGGTTCCTGCAGCACCAGCCCGACGTGGCGCCGGTAGTCGGCCACCGCGAAGCGGCGGATGTCGGTGCCGTCGACCAGGATGGCGCCGTCGGTCACGTCGTAGAAGCGGCAGATCAGGTTGACCAGCGTGCTCTTGCCGGAGCCGCTGTGGCCGACCAGGCCGATCATCTCGCCAGGCTCGATCACGAGGTCGAGGTCGCGGATCACCGCGCGGCTGCCGTAGCGGAAGCCCACGTCGCGCATCTGGATGCGGCCCTGCACGCGCTCGATCTTGACCGGGTCGGCCGGCTCGGGCACGTTGCTCACATGGTCGAGGATGTCGAAGATGCGCTTCGCCCCGGCCGCCGCTTTCTGAGTGACCGAGACGATGCGGCTCATCGAATCGAGCCGCGTGTAGAAGCGCCCGATGTAGGCGATGAATGCGGTCAGCACGCCCACCGTGATGTTGTGGCGCGCGACCTGCCAGATGCCGAAGCCCCAGACCACCAGCAGGCCGATCTCGGTCAACAGCGACACGCTGGGCGTGAACAGCGACCAGGTCTTGTTGAGCTTGTCGTTGACTTGCAGGTTGTAGAGGTTGGCGGCGCGGAAGCGGTCGGCCTCCCGCTTCTCCTGCGCGAAGGCCTTGACCACGCGGATGCCTGGGATGGTGTCGGCCAGCACGTTGGTCACCTCGCTCCAGACGCGGTCGATCTTCTCGAAGCCGGTGCGAAGCCGGTCGCGCACCACGTGGATCATCCAGGCGATGAAAGGCAGCGGCACCAGCGTGACCACCGCCAGCAGCGGGTTGATGGAGACCAGGATGACGGCCGTCATCGCGATCATCAGCACGTCCGTCAGGAAATCGAGTGCATGCAGCGACAGGAACACGTTGATGCGGTCGGTTTCCGAGCCGATGCGCGCCATCAGGTCGCCGGTGCGCTTGCCGCCGAAGTAATCGAGCGGCAGGGTCAGCAGATGCTCGTAGGTGGTGGTCCGCAGGTCGGCGCCGATGCGTTCCGAGACCAGCGCCAGCAGATAGGTCCGCGCCCAGCCCAATGCCCAGCCCGTGAGCGCCGCGAGCAACAGGAGGCTCAGGAACAGCGCGACCTTCTCGACGGCGATCTGCTGGCCGTTCTGGAACGGGATCAGGATGTCGTCCATCAGCGGGATGGTCAGGTAGGGCGGCACCAGCGTGGCCGCGGTCGAGGCCAAGGTCAGCAGGAATCCCGCGATCAACTGCTTTTGGTAGGGCTTTGCGAAACGGGCCAGGCGAAGCAGCACCCAGGTGGAGGGTGGGGTCTGTAGCTCGAGCCCGGGCAGGAGAGCCTCTTCGGCCTCTGCCTCTGTCGCGGGCGCGACACCGGCGGCCTGTTGGCCGAGAAGCTTCTGCAGCCGCAGTGCCGCCGCCTGGTGTGCCAGTGTGTAACGCCACCGCGCGAGCCGGCCCTGGCCGTCCAGCAGGTCCAGGGTGCCGACGCCGGCGTGGTCGGCCAGTTGCAGTTCGAACCCTGGATGGGCCAGCGGCCACTCGGCCCAGTCCCCCTGCGCGTCGCGGGCGAGCAGGCGCCGATCGGTCAGCGCCAGCAGGCCGGAAGCAAACCGAAGTTCACCATCGAGGTCAACCGGGATCGTCGCCAGCACGTTTTCCGCAGGTCTGAGCCGGCTTTTCAGCGCGTCTGAAGCCCCCTCCTCTTCGCCCCTCGGGGTGCCGACTGGATCGTGATGTTGCATTGTGTTTCTGTGTGTCTGGCCCGCAGGGGGCCGCTTCATGGCGCTCGCCGGGCGCCGATTCTGACCGATGGCCATGGGCGCGCTTGAAGGCGCCGAGGTGCTCGGCCAAAGCACAACGAACGTTTGCATGACCCGTTTCGACGACATCCGCCTCCTGCGCGTCAATTACCTGCGCGGCCCGAACCTCTGGACCTACCGGCCCGTGCTGGAAGTCTGGCTCGATCTTGGAGCGCTGGAGGACCACCCCTCCAACAAGATCGACGGCTTCACCGAGCGCCTGACCGGGCTGCTCCCGGCCCTCGTCGAACACCACTGCGGCGTCGGCGAGCGCGGCGGTTTCATCCAGCGCCTCACCGAAGGCACCTGGGCCGGCCACGTGCTCGAACACGTGGTGATCGAGCTGCTCAACCTCGCCGGCATGCCCACCGGCTTCGGCCAGACCCGCAGCACCTCGCAGCACGGCGTCTACCGCATGGTGTTCCGGGCACGCGACGAGCAGGTCGCCCGTGTCGCGCTGGCCGAGGGCCACCGCCTGCTGATGGCCACCATCAACAACGCCCCCTTCGACGCCGCCGACGTGCAGCGTGCGGTGGACGCGGTCAAGGCGAAGGTCGAGGACTGTTACCTGGGCCCGAGCACGGCCTGCATCGTCAGCGCGGCCACCGACCGCGGCATCCCGCACATGCGCCTGAACAGCGGCAATCTGGTGCAACTGGGCTACGGCGCCAACCAGCAGCGCATCTGGACCGCCGAGACCGACTACACCAGCGCAATCGGCGAATCCATCGCCAGCGACAAGGAGCTCACCAAGACGCTGCTGTCCGGCTGCGGCGTGCCGGTGCCCGAAGGCCAGGTGGTCGCCAGCGCACAGGAAGCCTGGGAAGCCGCCGAGGACATCGGCCTGCCGATCGTGGTCAAGCCGTCCGATGCCAACCATGGCCGCGGCGTCTCGCTCGAGCTGAACACGCGCGAGGAGGTCGAGGCCGCCTTCGCCGTCGCCGAGCCGGAGGGTAGCGACGTCATGGTCGAGCGCTTCGTCCGCGGCCACGAGCACCGCCTGCTGGTGGTGGGCGGCCAGGTGGTGGCCGCCGCCCGCGGCGAGATCATCACCGTGACGGCCGACGGCCAGGCCACCGTCGCCCAGTTGATCGACACGCAGCTCAACAGCGACCCGCGACGCGGCGCCGAGGAAGAATTCCCGCTCGACTTGCTGGACATCGCGACCGACTCCAAGCTGCAGCTCGAGCTCAAGCGCCAGGGCCTGGACGCCGCTGCCGTGCCCGAGGCCGGCCGCGTCATCACCATCCAGCGCAACGGCAACATGGCGATCGACTGCACCGACCAGGTCCATCCCGAGGTCGCCCATGCCGCCGTGCTGGCCGCTCGGGTGGTGGGGCTGGACATCGCCGGCGTCGACCTCGTGGCCCAGGACATCGCGCGCCCGCTGGCGGCGCAGGGCGGCGCCATCGTCGAGGTCAACGCAGGCCCAGGCCTGCTGATGCACCTGAAGCCCGCGGTGGGCTCGCCGCGCCCGGTGGGTCGCGCCATCTGCGACCATCTTTTCCCCGATGAAGCGCCGGGCCGCATCCCCGTGGTGGGCGTGGCCGGCTCGCGCAACACTGCCGTGCTGGCGCGACTGGTCGGGTGGCTGGTGGGCCTGGGCGGCCGCCACACCGGCCTGGCCTGCCGCGACGGCCTGTTCCTCGAGCGCCGCCGCGTCGATGCGCGGGACAGCGCCAACTTCGACGCCGGCCGGCGACTGCTGATGAACCGCGCCGTGCAGGCCGTGGTGATCGAGAACGGCGCGGGCACCATCCTGCGCGACGGCCTGGCCTACGACCGCTGCGAGGTCGGCATCGTGACCGACCTGGAAGGCGCCGAGAAGCTGGCCGAGTTCGACATCACCGACAGCGACCAGATGGTCAAGGTGCTGCGCACCCAGGTCGACGTGGTGCTGCCCGAAGGCACGGCCGTGCTCAACGGGGCGGACCTGCGCGTCGCTGGCCTGGCGCCGTTGTGCGATGGCGCCGTGATCCTGTATTCGGCCGATCCGCAGGCCGAGGCGCTGATCAAGCACCAGCAGGCGGGCGGCAAGGCCGTGCTGGTGCGCCAAGACCGGGTGGTGCTGGCCAACGGCAGCAGCGAATCCTTCCTGCCCGGGCTCGGTCGCCTGACCATCTGGCGCGCCACTCATACGGGCGTCGACCTCGAAAGCCTGCTGGCCGCCGTGGCCGCCGCCTGGGCCCTCGGCATTCCGCTGAGCCTGATCGGCGCCGGCGTCGAAGCCTTCGAAGCCGACCTGCAGGCCGCCCTCGCCTCGCTGCAGCTTTCACAGACCCTTCTTTCGCCCGAGCAACAAATGGCCTGACCGGCAGCGGCCGGTCCTTCGAATCGCCCCTTCGCCTCATCGTTATGGACGTCAAACGCATTCGCGCGCTGCGCGGGCCCAATCTCTGGAGCCGCCACACCTGCATCGAGGCCGTCGTCACCTGCAGCGGTGACGAGAACGCCGTCGGAAGGCTGACCGGCTTCGAGCGCCGCCTGCGCGCCCTCTTTCCCACCATCGGCGAGTTGCACCCGATCGTGCTCGGCCAGCCGCTGGCGCTGGCGCACGTGCTGGAGAACGCGGCTGTTGCGTTGCAGTCCCAGGCCGGTTGCGCCGTCAACTTCGGCCATACCGCCCGCACCATCGACGAAGGCGTCTACCAGGTCGCGTTCCAGTACAGCGAGGAGGCCGTTGGCCGGCGCGCCCTGGAGCTCGCCGAACAGCTGATCGCTGCTGCCCAGGCCGGCACCGCCTTCGACGCCCACGCCGCCATCACCGAATTGCGCGACCTCGACGAATCGGAGCGACTGGGCCCGAGCACCGGCTCGATCGTCGATGCCGCCGTGGCGCGGGGCATCCCCTTCCGGCGCCTCACCAGCGGCAGCCTGGTGCAGTTCGGCTGGGGCTCGAAGCAGCGCCGCATCCAGGCCGCCGAAGTCGACTGCACCAGCGGCGTGGCCGAGTCGATCGCGCAGGACAAGGAGCTCACCAAGCAGTTGCTCAACGCCGCCGGCGTGCCGGTGCCCCTGGGCCGCCCCGTCACGAGCGTCGAGGACGGCTGGGCCGCCGCGCAGGAGATCGGCCTGCCGGTGGTGGTGAAGCCGCAGGACGGCAACCAGGGCAAGGGCGTCACCGTCAACATCGGCACGCGCGAGCAGCTGGCCGCCGCCTACGACTCGGCCGCGGCCTACGGTGAAGTGATGGTCGAGAAGTTCCTGCCGGGCTTCGACTTCCGCCTCCTGGTGGTCGGCGACAAGCTGGTCGCCGCCGCGCGCCGCGACCCGCCGCAGGTCATCGGCGATGGCAGCCACACCGTGCGCCAGCTGGTCGGCCTGGTCAACCAGGACCCGCGCCGCGGCGAAGGGCATGCCACCTCGCTGACCAAGATCCGGCTCGACGACATCGCCATCGGTCGCCTCGAGGCCCAGGGCCTTGCGCCCGACAGCGTGCCGGCGCTCGGCCAGCGCGTGGTGCTGCGCAACAACGCCAACCTGTCGACCGGCGGCACCGCCACCGACGTGACCGACACGGTGCATCCTGAAGTCGCGGCGCGCGCCGTCGATGCGGCCCAGATGGTCGGCCTGCACATCTGCGGCGTCGACATGGTCTGCGAGAACGTGCTGCGCCCGCTCGAGGAACAGCACGGCGGCGTGGTCGAGGTCAACGCCGCGCCGGGCCTGCGCATGCACATCTCGCCCTCCTTCGGCCGTGGCCGCGCGGTCGGCGATGCGGTGATGGACACTCTCTTCGCGCCTGGCGACGACGGCCGCATCCCGGTCGTGGCGGTGACCGGCACCAACGGCAAGACCACCACAGCGCGCCTTGTCAACCACCTGCTCGCCGGCAGCGGCCTGCGCACCGGCATGACCAACACCGACGGCGTGTACGTGGACGGCCGCCAGACCGACAGCGGCGACTGCAGCGGCCCCAAGAGCGCGCGCAACGTCCTGCTGCACCCCGATGTCGATGCCGCCGTGTTCGAAGTGGCGCGCGGCGGCGTTCTGCGCGAAGGCCTTGGTTTCGACCGCTGCCAGGTGGCAGTGGTGACCAACATCGGCAGCGGCGACCACCTCGGCCTCAACTACATCACCACCGTCGAGGACCTGGCGGTGCTCAAGCGCGTGGTCGTGCGCAACGTGGCGCCCGATGGCTACGCGGTGCTCAACGCGGCCGATCCGAACGTCGCCGCCATGGCCGCCAGTTGCCCGGGCAGCGTGATCTTCTTCGCCCAGGACCGGCAGCACCCCGTGATGGCCACGCATCGCGCCCAGGGCAAGCGCACCGTGTACGTCGACCAGGACACGCTCGTCGCGGCGGAGGGTTCGTGGCGCGAGCGCATTCCGCTGCGCGACGTGCAGATCACCCGCAACGGCAGCATCGGCTTCCAGGTCGACAACGTGATGGCTGCCGTCGCCGCAGCCTGGGCCGTCGGCCTGGACTGGGACAGCATCCGCCGCGGCCTCGCCAGCTTCAAGAACGACGCGGCGGGCGTGCCGGGCCGCTTCAACGTGATGGACTACCGCGGCGCCACTGTCATCGCCGACTACGGCCACAACACCGATGCCATGCGCGCGCTCGTGGCCGCCGTCGACACCATGCCGGCGAGGAAGCGCTCGGTGGTGATCAGCGGCGCGGGCGACCGCCGCGACTGCGACATCCGCGACCAGACGGCCATCCTCGGCCAGGCCTTCGACGACGTGATCCTCTACCAGGACGCAGCCCAGCGTGGCCGGGCCGACGGGGAGGTCATGGCGCTGCTGCGCCAGGGACTGGCGGGCGCGACCCGCACCCGGGCCATCGACGAGATCCGCGGCGAGTTCATCGCCATCGACACCGCGCTCGAGCGGCTGCAGCCCGGCGACCTGTCGCTGATCCTGGTCGACCAGGTCGAGGAAGCGCTCGCTCACCTGGCCAAGCGCATCGCAGAAGCCTGAGCGGCACAGAGCCGGCGCGCTTCCGGACCGCGTGCCGGACCTGTCCCACATCGAGCCGCGGCGCGGCCGGCGGGCGGCGAGCCGCTCCAGTCCCACAGCGCTTGCTTCATGGGTGGCGGACACTGTCTGTCCGGCCGGCGCATGCCGCGTCGCCCTGTCCTGAAAGGAGCGCCTTCATGAACAAGACCGTTCACACGACCATTCGTTCGAGCCTGGCCCTCGTGCTCGCCGCCGGCAGTCTCGCACTGCCGTCCCTCGGCGCCGCACAGGGCACCGAGTCCGGCTACCTGCGCGAGCGCGCCGTCTGCGACGGCGTGCTGCAGGACCGCAACGCCTGCCTGCGCGAAGCGGGTGCCGCCCGCTACGAAGCCGGACGCGGCGGACTGACGAGCGCGCCTCCCACCACCTACGAACAGAACGCCCTGGCCCGCTGCGCCCTGCAGCCACCGGCCGATCGCTCCGCCTGCGAGGCCCGCATGCGCGGTACCGGCACCACCTCGGTCGAAGGCAGCGTGCTCGGCGGCGGCTTGATCCGCGAGACCGTCACGCCGATTCCGGCGCCGGTTCAGTGAGCCCGTCAAGCAAAAAGCCCAAGAGAGCTACACCGTCGTCAGACTGTCACGAAAGGCCAGGAAGGGCTGGCTATAGTTCCAGATCCATCAGGAGGAACCCAGCCCATGAACGCCATCAAGGTCGCCCGCCGCTTCATCGAAACGGACCCGGCCGACGAATCGGCCCAGATCCTCGCCCGCCTTGTTCTGGCGCTCGAATCCGAACGCAGCTTCGAGCTGGTCACGCTCTATCAGCTCGACTACAAGAGCTTCCAGTTGGCGATGGACATCCTCAAGGAATGGCGGCTCGACCGCTATTACGCGAGCAAGTCCAAGCTTTACGACCTGTCCCTGCAAGTCAGCGAACTCCCGGGCTGAGCCGCTGTCGGCAGGGTGCCGTCTGAAGACGTGACCGAATTCGAGCTCAAGTTCCAGGTTGACCCGCGCGACAGGGCGGCCGTCGAAGGCGCGGTCGCGCGCGGCCGCTCGACCCGACAGCGCCTACAGGCCCGCTACTACGACACCGCCGACGGCGCGCTGGCGGCCCAGCGCATCGTGCTGCGCGTCCGCAAGGAGGGGCAGCGCTGGGTTCAGACCGCCAAGGCGCCGGGCGGCAATGCGTTGGAGCGTCATGAGCACAACGTCGAGATCGACACCGCCAAGGCCGGCGACGTGCCGCTGCCGCGGCTCGAGCGCCATGCCGGCACGCCTGTCGGCGCGCTGATCGCCAGGGCGCTGCACGCCGCCGGCCAGGACACGGCTGGTGCGCGGCTGCTGCCGCTCCACGCCACCGACATCCGCCGCACCACGCGCGAGATGCGCACCGGTGACGCGTGCGTCGAGCTTGCCTTCGACCGTGGCGAGGTGCGCGCCGGAGACCGCTCGCATCCCGTGTGCGAGCTCGAGATCGAACTCAAGAGCGGCAGCCCGCAATCCTTGCTCGAGCTCGCGCGCCGTTGGCGCGTGCGCTACGCGATCTCGCTGGACACGGTCTCCAAGTCGGCGCGCGGCGAGCGGCTGGCCAAGGGCGTCGAGTACGGTGTGCCAATCAAGGCCGAGCCGCCCGCAGTGGGCGAGGACATGGACGGGCCGCAGGTGTTCCGCGCCGTCCTTGGCGCCTGCCTCGCGCAGATCCTGCCCAACGCCAGCGAAGTGGCCGCCGCCAGCCCCGAGCCCGAGCATGTGCATCAACTGCGCGTCGGCATTCGTCGCCTGCGAACTGCCCTGCGCGAGATGGGCGCCCTCGCGCCCGCCATCGACCCCACCTGGGAACCCGCCCTGGTGGACGCCTTCCGCGCGCTGGGCCGCCAGCGCGATCGCGAGCACCTGCAGAAGACGGTGCAGCCGCAGATCGAAGCGGCTGGCGGTCCGCAGGTGACTTGGCCCCACCCCGCCGAACCGGAGCCAGACCCGGCCGCCGTGGTGCGCGGGCAGGCCTTCCAACTGGTTCTCATCGGCCTGATTGCCGCCTCGTTGCCGCCTGAGGAACAACCCGCCGGCGCGCCCCCGGCCGAGCAGCACGCCGAGCCGGCCCGCAAGCCGCTGCGCGCGCGCCTGTCGAAGCTGCACCGCCAGGTCGTGCGCGACAGCCGCCGTTTCGACACGCTGGCGCCAGAGGCACAGCACCGGGTCCGCAAGCGGCTCAAGCGCCTGCGCTACCTGGCCGAGTTCGTCGCCCCGATCTTTGGGAAGCGCCGTGCCGCGCGCTACCTGAAAGCGCTACATCCCGCCCAGGATGCGCTGGGCGAGCACAACGACGCGGCCGTGGCGATCGATGCCTACCGCAAGGCGGCTGGCCACGATGGCAGCGCCTGGTTCGCGGTCGGATGGCTCTCTGCGCAACAGCGGCAGCGTGCGCTCGAATGCAGGACGGCATTGGAAAAGGTGGCGCAGGCGCGGCGGTTCTGGAAATCGTCATAGACGTCGCAAGGGACTGCCTGGTGCTCAGTCCAGAAAGCGTTCTGCGCCGCTCTTACGTCCCCTGATCCCAAACGACTTCATTGGTCGACACGTCGGTATTGCTCGATCTGACAGGCGTAGCTGCCGGGTTGGGTTGAACATGCAGAGTCGCCGGGAGGCGCGCTGGCCGCGCAACCGGCCACGACACACAAAATCAATGAGCTCGCCAGCTTGAGCAACTTGAACATGAAGGTTCTCCCGAACTCACAGGCTTGACACTCGCTCGCAGGCGCATTCTGCCTGTCAGCCAATGGATCCTGCGCCTTTCCAGCCCGTCCAAGACGCGCCGCTGTCCGACAAGCTGAAGCGCGAGCGCGGCCATTGCCGGGGCCGCGCGCTACTCCTACAAAGGCAAGTTCACGCCGATCCGGCTGCGTTCGTTGCCCGGCCGCGGCCCTCGAACGCCAAGGACGCCCGCAGTGCCCATCACCTCTTCCGCCCCGTTCAGCGCCCAGGACCGCTATTTCTTCAGCGAGGGCACGCACTCCCGTCTCTACGATCAACTAGGCTGCCACCTGCGCGGGGACGGCGGCGCCCACTTCGCGGTCTGGGCGCCGAATGCCGCCTCGGTTTCGGTGGTCGGCGACTGGAACGGCTGGAACGGCGATGCCCATCCGCTGCAGGCCCATCAGGACAGCGGCATCTGGACCGGCTCCGTCTGCGAGGTCGCGCCGGGCCAGGCCTACAAGTACCGCATCCGCTCGCGCCACAACGGCTACCAGGTCGACAAGGCCGACCCTTTTGCCTTCTTCTGCGAGGCCGCGCCCGCTACCGCCTCGCGCGCCTGGTCGCTCAACTACGAATGGGGCGATGGCGACTGGATGGCCACGCGCGCCCCGCGCAACGCGCTGGATGCGCCCATGTCCACCTACGAGGTCCATCTCGGCTCCTGGCGCCGCCGCGACGGCCAGTTCCTCAACTACCGCGAGCTCGCGCCGCTGCTGGCCGACTACGTGTGCGAGATGGGTTTCACGCACGTGGAGCTGATGCCCGTGACCGAGCATCCCTTCTACGGCTCCTGGGGCTATCAGACCACCGGCTATTTCGCACCCACGTCGCGCTACGGCACGCCGCAGGACTTCATGTACTTCGTCGACCACCTGCACCAGCGCGGCATCGGCGTGCTGCTGGACTGGGTGCCGTCGCACTTTCCCACCGACGAGCACGGGCTCGGCTACTTCGACGGCACCCATCTCTATGAGCACGAGGACCCGAGACAGGGCTTCCATCCCGAATGGAAGTCCAGCATCTTCAACTATGGGCGCCACGAGGTACGCAGCTTCCTGATCTCCTCGGGCCTGTTCTGGCTGGACAAGTACCACATCGACGGGCTGCGCGTCGATGCAGTCGCCTCCATGCTCTACCTCGACTACGGGCGCGCGCACGGCGAATGGATTCCCAACCGCCACGGCGGACGCGAGAACCTGGAGGCCGTCGAGTTCCTGCAGACGCTCAACCGCGCCGTCTACCGCGAGCACCCCGACACGCTCACCATCGCCGAGGAATCCACCGCCTGGCCGCGCGTGTCGCGCCCGACCGACATGGACGGCCTGGGCTTCGGCATGAAGTGGAACATGGGCTGGATGCACGACAGCCTGGCCTTCATGCACGAGGACCCGGTCAATCGTCGCTACCACCACCACAAGATGACCTTCTCGCTGGTGTATGCCTTCAGCGAGAACTTCGTGCTGCCGCTCTCGCACGACGAGGTGGTCTACGGCAAGGGTTCGCTGCTCAACAAGATGCCGGGTGACAGCTGGCAGCAGTTCGCCAACCTGCGCGCGCTGTTCGGGTTCATGTGGGGACATCCGGGCAAGAAGCTGCTCTTCATGGGCGGCGAGTTCGGCCAGCGCCGCGAATGGACCCACGACGGCGAGCTCGAATGGTGGGTTGCCGCGCTCGACGGCCATGCGGGGCTGCAGCGCTTCGTGGCCCAGCTCAATGGCGTCTACCGCACCACGCCGGCGCTGCACGAGCTCGACTTCTCCGGCGCCGGTTTCGAATGGGTGGCGGCCGACGACGCCGAACACAGCGTCTTCGCCTTCCTGCGCAAGCCCCGCGAAGGGGCGCCCCTGCTGGTGGTCAGCAACATGACGCCGGTGCCGCGCACCAACTACCTGCTCGGCGTACCCAAGGGCGGCTTCTGGCGCGAGCGCCTCAACAGCGACGCCACCGAATTCGGCGGCGCCGGCTGGGGCAACTTCGGTGGCGTCGAGGCCTCGCCCGTTCGTTCGCACGGCCGCATGCATTCGCTCTGTCTCACGCTTCCGCCGCTCTCCACCTTGATCCTGGAGCACCACCCCCATGTCTGAGGCCGCCGCATCGCCTGCTCCGGAAATCGAACGCGCCGACGGCGAGGATGGCCGCGTGCGCGCCGTCATCGATGCCGTTCTGCCCCATGTCGACGGCGGCCGCTTCGCGGTCAAGCGCGTGGCCGGCGAGGCCTTGCGCGTGGAGGCCCATTGCTTCGCCGACGGCCACGATGTACTGCGCGTGATGTTGCGCTGGCGTCCGGAGGCCGATGCGGGATGGACCGAAGTGCCGATGAAGCCGCTGGGCAACGACGTCTGGGAGGCCGAGTTCGCGCCGCCCGCCATCGGCCGCTATCGCTACACCGTCACCGCCTGGGTCGATGCCTTCGAATCGTGGCGGCACGACATGGCGCGCCGCGTCGATCCGGAGGACATCCGCATCGCCTCGCAGGTGGGCGCGCAGGAGATCGCCGCCGCGGCCGAACGTGCCGAGCAGGCGAAAAATGCAGATGCTCGGGCGCTGGCGCGCTGGAGCCGCGAGCTGAACGCGGCGGCGGTCGAGAACAGCATGGACGCGACCGCCCTCAAGGCCTTCGCGCTGGACGAGGCGCTCTGCACGCTGGCCGAGCGCTACCCCGACCGCCGCCTGGCCACGCACCACCCGGTGGAGCTGCCGCTCGTGGCCGACCGCGTGCGCGCGCGCTTCAGTACCTGGTACGAGCTCTTCCCGCGCTCCACCGCCCCCGAAGGCGACCGGCACGGCACCTTCAAGGACGTGGAAGCGCGCCTGCCGGCGATCGCCGCCATGGGTTTCGACGTGCTCTACTTTCCGCCGATCCATCCGATCGGGCGCATCCAGCGCAAGGGAAAGAACAACGCGCTCGCGGCGCAGCCTGGTGATGTCGGCAGCCCCTGGGCCATCGGCGCCGACGAAGGCGGCCACAAGTCCATCCTGCCGGAGCTGGGCACCCGCGAGGACTTCCAGCACCTGCGCGTCGAGGCGCAGCGCCACGGCCTGGAGATCGCGCTCGACATCGCGTTCCAGTGCGCGCCCGACCACCCCTACGTGAAGGCCCATCCCTCCTGGTTCCGCTGGCGCCCCGACGGCACCGTGCAGTACGCCGAGAACCCGCCGAAGAAGTACCAGGACATCTATCCCTTCAACTTCGAGACCGAAGATTGGCAGGGGCTCTGGACCGAGCTCAAGAGCGTGTTCGAGCACTGGATCGGCGAGGGCGTGAAGATCTTTCGCGTCGACAACCCGCACACCAAGGCCTTCCCCTTCTGGGAATGGGCGATCGGCGAGCTCAAGCGCGCGCATCCCGACGTGCTGTTCCTCGCCGAGGCCTTCACCCGGCCCAAGGTGATGCACCGGCTCGCCAAGCTGGGCTTCTCGCAGTCCTACACCTACTTCACCTGGCGCAACACCAAGCAGGAGCTCACCGAGTATTTCACCGAGCTTTCGCAGGGGCCCGGCAGCGAGTACTTCCGGCCGAATGTGTGGCCCAACACGCCCGACATCCTGCACGAGCGGCTGCAGGGCGGCGAAACCCCCGTCTTCATGACCCGCCTGGTGCTGGCCGCCACCTTGTCGGCAAGCTACGGCATCTATGGCCCCGCCTTCGAGCTGCGCGAGCACCTGCCGCGCGAGCAGGGCAGCGAGGAGTACCTGAACTCCGAGAAGTACCAGCTGCGCCGGTGGAACCACGACGACTCGCAGAGCCTCGCGCCCTTCATCGCACGCGTCAACCAGGTCCGGCGCGAGCACCCCGCCCTGCATTCGGACCGCAGCCTGCGCTTCTTCGACATCGACAACGGCGAGTTGCTGGCCTATGCCAAGCGTTCGCCCGACGGCAGCAACGTGATCGTGACGGTCGTCAACCTCGACCCGCACAACGTGCAGTCCGGCTGGCTCGACCTCGACCTGGACTTCGTCGGCTGCGAGCCCGAACATCCGTTCCAGATGCACGACCTGCTGAGCAACCAGCGCTACCTCTGGCAGGGCAGTCGCCATTTCATCCGGCTCGATCCGCACAGCGTGCCGGCGCATGTCTTCCTGGTGCGGCGGCGCGTGCGCGACGAACGCGATTTCGATTATTTCCTGTAGGGGCCTTTCGACATGAATGCACCGGTATCGCACCTGCTCCTGGAGACCGTCGAAATCGACAGCACAGACGATCCGCAGTGGTATCGCGATGCCGTCATCTACCAGCTCAACGTCAAGGCCTTCTTCGATTCGAACGACGATGGCTACGGCGACTTCAAGGGCGTGACCGCCAAGCTCGACTACGTGAAGGACCTGGGCGTCAACACCATCTGGCTGATGCCCTTCTACCCCTCGCCGCTGCGCGATGACGGCTACGACATCGCGGAGTATGAAGACGTGCACCCGCACTACGGGAGCCTGGCCGACTTCAAGATCATGCTGGAGGAGGCGCACAAGCGCGGCCTGCGGGTCATCACCGAGCTGGTCATCAACCACACCTCGATCGACCACCCGTGGTTCCAGGCCGCACGCCGGGCGCCGCCGGGCTCGCCCGAGCGAGAGTTCTACGTGTGGAGCGACACCGACCAGCTCTACCAGGGCACGCGCATCATCTTCACCGACACCGAGACCTCCAACTGGGCCTGGGACCCGGTGGCCAAGGCCTACTACTGGCATCGCTTCTTCAGCCACCAGCCCGACCTCAACTTCAGCAACCCCAAGGTGCTGGAGGCCGTGTTCAAGACCATGCGCTTCTGGCTCGACATGGGGGTGGACGGCTTCCGGCTCGACGCCATTCCCTACCTGTGCGAGCGCGACGGCACCAGCAACGAGAACCTGCCCGAGACCCACGTGGTGATCAAGCAGCTGCGCGCCGCCATCGATGCACAGTACAAGAACCGCTTCCTGCTGGCCGAGGCCAACATGTGGCCCGAGGACGTGCGCGAGTACTTCGGCGACGGCGACGAATGCCACATGGCGTACCACTTTCCTTTGATGCCGCGCATGTACATGGCGATCGCGCAGGAGGACCGCCACCCGATCGTCGAGATCATCCAGCAGACGCCCGAGATCCCGGAGGGCTGCCAGTGGGCCATCTTCCTGCGCAACCACGACGAGCTCACGCTCGAGATGGTGACCAGCAAGGAGCGGGACTACATGTACCTCATGTATGCGGCCGACCTGCGCGCCCGCATCAACGTCGGCATCCGGCGCCGCCTCGCGCCGCTGATGGAAAACGACATGGACCGCGTGAAGCTGATGAACGCGATGCTGCTGTCGATGCCGGGCTCGCCCATCATCTACTACGGCGACGAGATCGGCATGGGCGACAACGTCTTCGTCGGCGACCGCAACGGCGTGCGCACGCCGATGCAATGGAGCCCCGACCGCAACGCAGGCTTCTCGCGGGCCGACCCGCAGCGCCTGTACCTCCAGCCGATCATGGACGCGATGTACGGCTACGAGGCGCTCAACGTCGAGGCGCAGGCGCGCGACGCCAGCTCGCTGCTGAACTGGACCCGCCGCATGCTCTCGGTGCGCAAGACCAGCCGGGCCTTCGGCCGCGGCAAACGGGTGTTCCTGCGGCCCGGCAACCGCAAGATCCTCGCCTATCTCAGCGAACACGAGGACGACACCATCCTGACCGTCTTCAACCTCTCGCGTGCGGCGCAGCCGGTGGAGCTGGACCTCTCGGCCCACAAGGGCAGCATTCCGGTCGAGATGCTGGGGCGCACCTCGTTCCCGCCGATCGGGGAGCTGCCGTACCTGCTCACCCTGCCCTCGTACGGCTTCTACTGGTTCCGGCTCGCGCAGGACGCCGAGATGCCCAGCTGGCACCAGGAAGGCGTGGGCCTGCAGGACCGGCCGACGCTGGTGCTGTTCGACGGATGGACCAGCTTCTTCCGCGACCGCGTGATGCCGTGGCGCATCGGCATGGCCGAGCGCATGCTCACGCAGTTCGAGACCGACACCCTTCCACGCTTCATCGAGATCCAGCGCTGGTACGCCTCCAAGGGCGCGGCGGTCGCGCGCGCCCGGCTCGTGGATCACGCGGTGTGGGACAGCGACGGCTACAGCTGGATGCTGCCCCTCGTTTCGCTCGACGGCCCCTCCGAGGCGTCGACCTATTTCGTGCCGCTGGCGCTGGCCTGGGAGGAGCAGGACGAAGACCGCCTCAATCGCCTGACCCAGGCGGGCGTCGCCAAGGTGCGGCAGCAGGCGAACGTCGGCGTGATGGCCGATGCCTTCTTCGACGAGACCTTCTGCCGCGCGATGGTGCGCGCCGTGCGCGACGGCATGGAAGTGCCGGCAGCCAGGGGTCGGCTGCGCTTCACGCCCACCGATGCGTTCAGCCGGGTCGAGGCCGACCTCGACGCGCTGGCCGTCGGCCGCCCTGGCGCGCAGAGCAGCAACACGGTCGTGACCTTCAACGAGACCCTCTTCCTCAAGGCCTATCGGCGCGTGCGCGAGGGCGTGAACCCCGAGGTCGAGCTGGGTCGCTTCCTCACCAGCGTCGCCCGCTACCCGCATTGCGTGCCGGTGCTGGGCGCGCTCGAATATGTCGGCGACGATGGCCGCACCGCGACCTTGGCGATGGTGCAGCGCTACGTCCGCAACCAGGGGGACGGCTGGGTGTACACGCTGGGCTACGTGGAGCGCTTCCTCGAAGAGCTGCGCACCGCGCCCGAGACGCTCGCCGACGTCGCTCCGGCGCAGGCCCACGGCGGCTTCGCGGCGCTGATGGAGGTGCTCGGCCGCCGCACCGCGGAACTGCACCTTGCACTGGCGCGCCGCACCGGCGATCCGGCCTTCGACCCCGAACCCCTCGCGGCCGAGGACATCCAGGCCATGCGCGAGCATGCGAGCGCCGACGTCGCGACCACGATGACACTGCTGCGCGAGCGCCTGCCGCAACTGCCCGGCGCCGCGCAGGAGGACGCCCAGGCGCTGCTCGCGCAGGAAAGCCGGCTCGCGGCGCGCGCCTCCGCGGCGATCGGCGACGGGCACGGCCTGAAGACGCGCTACCACGGCGACTATCACCTCGGACAGGTCCTGGTGAGCGACAACGACTTCGTCATCATCGATTTCGAGGGCGAGCCCACCCGCACCTTCGAGGAGCGCCGGGCCAAGGGCTCGGCATTGCGCGACGTGGCCGGCATGCTGCGCTCCTTGAACTACGCGCGCTGGTCGGCGCTCAAGCGCGTGGCGCAGAACACCGACGAGCTGCAGCGCCTGGGCACGCCCGTGCGCCAATGGGAGACCACCAGCCGCCAGGCCTTCCTCTCCGCCTACCTCGAGGCAATGGAAGAAGCCGAGCCCGCAATGCCGGTCGACCTGCAACTGCTGGACCTGTTCGAACTCGAAAAGGCGCTGTACGAACTGCGCTACGAACTGAACAATCGCACCGACTGGGTCCAGGTCCCGCTGCAAGGCCTCCTTGCGCTGGCGGGTCGCGACGCCGCATCCTGACGAACGCCCGCCGCCAACGCCCCCACGGGAGACAAGCATCATGGAAAGCTTCGGAATCCACCTGGAGCCCTTGCGGGCCATCCTGTTTCAGATCGGCGCCTTTCTGCCGCGGCTGCTCTTCGCGCTGGTGGTGGTGGTCGCCGGCTGGCTGCTCGCCAAAGTGGCGCGCTTCACGGTGGTGAAGGCACTGCATGCCGTCAACTTCAACGTGCTCACCGAGCGGGCCGGCCTCGACGGCTTCCTGCGCCAGGGCGGCATGCGAGGGGACACCACGGGCGTGTTCGGCGTACTGGTGTACTGGCTGGTGATCCTGGCCGCGCTGCTGATCGCCTTCAACGGCATGGGTCTCACCTACATCAGCGACCTGATCGGCAAGGTGATGTGGTTCGTGCCCAATGTCTTCGTCTCGCTGCTGGTGCTGGCCTTCGGCTCCTACTTCGCGCGCTTCGTCGGCGACACGGTGACCTCCTACGGCCGCAACAGCAAGCTGCAGGACGCCGTCTTCCTCGGCAAGCTGGCGCAGTACGCGATCATGGTCTTCGTGGTGCTGATCGCGCTCGACCAGATCAAGGTCGGCGGCGACATCGTGCGCGAGAGCTTCCTCGTCATCCTCGCCGGCGTGGTGTTCGCGCTGGCCCTGGCCTTCGGGCTCGGCGGCAAGGACTGGGCGGCCGAGCGCATCGAGCAATGGTGGCCGCGCGAGCACAAGGACAGGGACAAGGACCTCATCGACCGGCTCGAGGAGCGCAAGTTTCGCCGATGAAAACCAACGACCTGATCACCGCAGTCTGGCCCGGCCGCCCCTATCCGCGCGGCGCACACTGGGATGGCGAAGGCGTCAACTTCTCGCTCTTCTCGCAGCATGCGACGAAGGTGGAGCTGTGCATCTTCGACGACAAGGGACGTCATGAGCGCCACCGCATCACGATGCCCGAGCGCACCGACGACATCTGGCATTGCTATCTGCCCGAGGCGCGGCCGGGCATGGCCTACGGCTTTCGCGTGCATGGCCCGTACAAGCCCGAGGAGGGGCATCGCTTCAACCCCAACAAGCTGCTCATCGACCCCTATGCCAAGGACCTCGTCGGCCAGCTGCGCTGGAGCGACGCGCTGTACGGCTACACGGTGGGCAGCAAGCGCCAGGACCTGTCCTTCGACCGCCGCGACAGCGCGCCGCTCATGCCGAAGGGCCGGGTGCTCGAGCCGGCCTTCACCTGGGGAGACGATCGCCCGCCGCGAATTGCGTGGCAGGACATGGTGATCTACGAGATGCACGTGCGGGGCTTCACGATGACGCATCCCGACGTGCCGCCGCAGCTGCGCGGCACCTACGCCGGGCTGTGTTCCGCGCCGGTGGTCGACTACCTCTGGCGCCTGGGCGTCACCACCGTCGAGCTGCTGCCGGTGCATGCCTTCCTGAACGACCGCCACCTCGCCGAGAAGGGGATGCAGAACTACTGGGGCTACAACACCCTGTGCTACTTCGCGCCCGAGATGCGCTACAGCGCTTCGCAGAAGGTCAAGGAATTCAAGACCATGGTGAAGACGCTGCACACCGCCGGCATCGAGGTGATCCTCGACGTGGTCTACAACCACAGCTGCGAAGGCAACCAGATGGGGCCGACGCTGTCGATGCGCGGCGTCGACAACGCGTCCTACTACATCACCAACGGCGAGAACCGCCGCTTCTACGACGACTTCACCGGCTGCGGCAACACCGTCAATCTCGAGCATCCGCGCGCGCTGCAATTGGTCATGGATTCCCTGCGCTACTGGGTCGAGGAGATGCATGTCGATGGCTTCCGCTTCGACCTCGCCTCGGCACTCGCGCGCGAGTCGGGCAAGGTGGAGAACCTGGGCGGCTTCTTCGATGCCATCCGGCAGGACCCCACGCTGAACCGCGTGAAGCTGATTGCCGAGCCCTGGGACCTGGGCCACGGCGGCTACCGCGTGGGCAACTTTCCCTATGGATGGGCCGAGTGGAACGACCGCTACCGCGACGGCGTGCGCGCCTACTGGAAAGGCGACGGCGGCAAGCTCGGCGACTTCGCGCAGCGCCTGACCGGCTCGCAGGACCTCTACGGATGGTCCGGAAGGCATCCCAACTCCAGCATCAACTTCGTCACCGCGCACGACGGCTTCACGCTGCACGACCTCGTCTCCTACAACGACAAGCACAACCAGGCCAACGGGGAGGACAACCGCGATGGCAGCAGCCACAACCTGTCGTGGAACTGCGGCGTGGAGGGCCCGACCTCCGAGCCCGCCGTGCTCGCGCTGCGCGCGCGCCAGATGCGCAACCTGCTGGCCACGCTGCTGCTGTCGCAAGGCGTGCCGATGCTGCTGGCCGGCGACGAGCGCGGCCACACGCAGAACGGCAACAACAACGCCTACTGCCAGGACAACGAAAGAACCTGGCTGGACTGGAGTCCCGACGAGGAGCGCGAGGCGCTGACGACCTTTGTCCGGCGCGTCATCGCCTTGCGCCGGATGCACCCTTCCTTTCGCCGCCGCGGCTTCTTCACGGGCCAACCGCCCCCGGGCAGCAAGGTCAACGATGTCTGCTGGCTGCGCCCCGACGGCGGCGAGATGACCCCCGAGGATTGGAACGACGGCGAGGCCCGTGCGCTGGCCATGCTCGTGTCCGGCCTCGGCATCACCGACTCCGGACCGCGAGGCGAGGCCGTGCGCGACGACGATTTCCTGCTGCTCTTCAGTGCCCACCACGAGGACCTCGAATTCGTCCTGCCCGAGGCGGGCGAGCCCTGGTACCTGCTGGTCGACACGGCGACCGGCGCCCTGCCTCCCGAGGAAGGCCAGACGGGCGCCAACTTGTCGCAGCCCTGGGCAAAGCCCGGTTATCGACTGCAGAGCCGCTCTTTCGTACTCATGACCCGCACGGCGCGCGTGAGCGCCGAAGCAGCGGCGGAACCTTCGACATGAATCACTCTCACCCCATGCCCTTCGGCACCACCCTGCTGGACGGCGGGGGGGTGCGCTTCGCCCTGTGGGCACCCGCCGCCGACCAGGTGGCGCTGGAGCTCGGCGAGCCACCGTCCTCGCACCCGATGCTGCGCGATGGCGACGGCTGGCACCGGCTCGACCTGCCCGAGGCACGGCCCGGCGACGCTTACCGCTTCCGGCTGCCTGACGGCCTGCGCGTGCCCGACCCGGCCTCGCGCTTCAATCCCGACGACGTGCACGGTGCGAGCCGCGTGATCGATCCGAACGCCTATGCCTGGCAGCACGGTCAGTGGCGCGGCCGGCCCTGGGAGGAAGCCGTCATCTACGAGCTGCATGTCGGCACCTTCACGCCCGAGGGCACCTTCGCCGCGGCGCAGGCGCGGCTGCCCGCGCTGGCGCAGCTGGGTATCACCGCCATCGAACTCATGCCGCTGGCGGATTTTCCTGGACAGCGCAACTGGGGCTACGACGGCGTGCTGCAGTTCGCACCCGATGCGAGCTACGGCGCACCCGAGGACCTGAAGGCGCTGGTCGACGCCGCCCATGGCCTCGGGCTGATGGTGCTGATCGACGTGGTCTACAACCACTTCGGACCCGAGGGCAACTACCTGCACGCCTACTGCCCGCAGTTCTTCAACCCGAAGCACCAGACGCCCTGGGGCGCGGCCATCAACTACGACGGCGAGGAGGCGCGCACGGTGCGCGACTTCTTCATCCACAACGCGCTCTACTGGGTCGAGGAGTTCCGATTCGACGGCCTGCGCATGGATGCGGTTCATGCGATCCGCGACGACTCGGCGCTGCACATCGTGCAGGAGGTCTGCCAGGCGCTGCGCAGCGGTCCCGGACGGGAGCGGCACGTGCACGTGGTGCTGGAGAACGATGCCAACCAGGCCTCCTTCCTCGCGCGCGATTCGCTCGGGCAGCCGCCTGGCGCCACCGCCCAGTGGAACGATGACCTGCACCATGCGGCCCACGTGCTGGTGAGCGGCGAGACCGACGGCTACTACGCCGACTACGCCGACAAGCCCGTGGCGCAATTCGGCCGCGCGCTGGCGCAGGGCTTCGTGTACCAGGGACAGCCCTCGGCCTTCCGAGGCGGCGAGCGGCGCGGCGAGGACGCGAGCCGGCTGCCGCTGGCCGCCTTCGTCTCCTACCTGCAGACGCACGACCAGGTCGGCAACCGCGCGTTCGGCGAACGCATCCAGGCGATCGGCGACATCGCCCTGGTGCGCGCCGCGTGGACCTGCCTCGTGTTCTCGCCCCACGTGCCGATGCTGTTCATGGGCGAGGAGTTCGAGGCCTCCACGCCCTTCCAGTATTTCTGCGACTTCGGGCCCGAGCTGGCGGACGCGGTCTCGAAGGGCCGGCGTGACGAGTTCGGCGGCTTCGCGGCTTTCGCCGACGAGGCGGCGCGCGCGCGCATTCCCGATCCCAATGCCGAGTCCACCTTTCTCGCGTCCAAGCTGCGCTGGGAGGAGTGCGACGACCCCTTGCACGAGGCCTGGCGCGTCCAGCTGAGCGAGATGCTGGCGCTGCGGCAGCAACGGCTCGTACCGCTGCTCGCGGGCCAGTGCGGTCCGGGACGCTTCCAGGCCGACGACGGCCTGCTGCGCGTCGCGTGGACGCTGGCGGACACGACACGCGGCGAGGACGGGCCGCGCCTGCACGTCGCGGCACACTTCGGCGATGCGCCGGTCGATGGCATCGCGCCGCCGCCGGGCGAGATCCTCTATGCCAATGCCATCGAGCGCAGCGGCGATGGCACCCTGCGCCTGGCGCGCGGCGCCGTTGTCGTGACGCTGCAGGAGCCCGGCCTTGGCTGAAGCGGAACATCACGGCGCTTCGGAAGCGATCGCGCGCCTCTGCGCCCACTTCGGCATCGCACTCGACTACCACGACATCTGGGGCGCGCACCGGCCGGTGCCGCGCGAGACCCTGCTCGCACTGCTGTCCGAGTTCGGCGTGCGGCTGCACGACGACGCGCAGGCCGACGCACTGCTGGAGGCGGAGCGCCGTGCAAGCTGGTCGCATGGCTTGCCGCCGGTGCGGGTGATACGAGCGTCCAGCGCCGACTGGATGCTGCCCCTGCGCATGCCCGCCTCGATGGCGCTGCTGCGCTGGCAGCTGTGGGACGAGGACGGTGCGCAGCATCAGGGCGAGATCGATGCGGCGGCACTGCCCGAAACGGCCTCCATCGAACTCGACGGCACGCGCTGGTGCGAGCGCCAGGTACCGTTCGCCCACGGCCTGACGATGGGCTACCACCGGCTGCGCATCGAAGGGCTGGAGGGCGAGACCCTCATCGTCAGCGCGCCGGAGCGCTGCTGGCGCCCGGCGGCGCTGCGCGACGGCGGCCGGGTGTGGGGTCCGGCGCTGCAGCTCTACGCGCTGCGCTCGCGGCGCAACTGGGGGATCGGCGACTTCACCGATCTTGCCCAGCTCATCACCCAGATGGCGCCCCGGGGTGCCGACATCGTCGGCCTCAACCCGCTGCATGCGCTGTTTCCGCACAACCCGGCGCATGCAAGCCCGTACAGCCCATCCTCGCGGCGCTGGCTCAACGTGCTCTACATCGACGTCGAAGCCACGCCGGACTTTGCCGACTGCGAAACCGCGCGCAGGCTGGTGGGGTCGCTCGAATTCCAGACGCGGCTGGCCGCGCTGCGCGAGCTGCCGCTGGTGAACCATGCCGGCGTCGCGCAGGCAAAGTTCGAAGTGCTGGAGCTGCTGTTCACGCACTTTCGAACGCGTCACCTGTCGAAGGATGGCTGCGACGCGCTGGACGACACAGGCGTTTCGTTCCTGGAGTTCGTCGCCAATCGCGGCGAATCGCTGCGGCGGCATGCCTTGTTCGAGGCGCTGCAGGCGCACTTCCACGCGGCCGATCCGGCCGTGTGGGGCTGGCCGCTCTGGCCCGGGGACTACAGGGACCCCGGGAGCCCCGCCGTTGCCGCCTTCGCACGCGAGCATGCCGAGCGCGTGCAGTTCCACCAGTACCTGCAGTGGCTGGCCGACGCCCAGCTGGCGCGTGCCAACGCGCACTGCAAGGCGCTCGGCCTCGGCATCGGCCTGTACCTCGACCTCGCGGTGTCGAGCGACCGCGGCGGCTCCGACGTCTGGAGCGAGGGTGCGCTGTTCGCCGCCGAGGCGAGCGTGGGCGCGCCGCCCGATGAATTCAACCCCAGCGGCCAGGGCTGGGGACTGCCGCCGCTGCGGCCCGATCGCCTGCGGGCGGAAGGCTACCGGTTCTTCATCGATACCTTGCGCGCCAACATGCGAGACGCCGGCGCCCTGCGCATCGACCACGTCATGGGGCTGATGCGGCTGTTCTGGATTCCCGGAGGCCGCACCGCGCGCGATGGCGGGTACGTGCATTACCCGCTCGACGAGATGCTGGCCATCGTCGCGCTCGAAAGCCAGCGCCACCGCTGCCTGGTGATCGGCGAGGACCTCGGCACCGTCGCGCCCGAGATGCGCGAGGCGCTCGCGCGCTTCGACATCCTGTCGTATCGGCTGCTGTTCTTCGAACGCGAGTCCGATGGCGCCTTCAAGCCGGCGGCGGCCTACCCCGCGCAGGCACTGGCTGCCGTGGCCACCCACGATCTCCACACGCTCGCGGGCTGGTGGAGCGGCGAGGACCTTCGGCTGCGCTTGCGCCTCGGGCTGATCGCCGACGAGGCGCAGCTCGAGCAGCAGTTGCTCGATCGCGCCCGCCAGCGCGTGCAGCTGCTGCTTGCGGTGCGGCATGCCGGCCACCTGAGCGCCGACGATGTCGCGCAGGCCAGCACCGAGTCGCGCCTGTCGCCGCGCATGGTCGAGGCGGTGCATGCCTTCCTCGCCGAGGCGCCCGCCTTGCTCATGATGGTCCAGCTCGAGGACGTGCTCGGCGTCGTCGAGCAGGCCAACATGCCCGGCACGACGCACGAGCAGCCCAACTGGCAACGCAAGCTGCCGGCCGATCTGCAGACCTTGGCCGCCAGTGCGGAGATGGATTCGCTCGCGCGCACGCTGGCCCGGCTGCGTCCCCACGCGCGCGTGGCAGACGCGGCGCAGCGCAGCGCGATGCAGGCGCGCATCCCGCGCGCCACCTACCGGCTCCAGTTCCACAAGGGCTTCCGCTTCGACGACGCGATCCGCGTGCTGCCTTATCTCGCCCGCCTGGGCATCAGCCATGTGTACTGCTCGCCGATCCAGCGCGCAAGGGCGGGCAGCATGCACGGCTACGACGTGGTCGCGCACGACCAGGTCAACCCCGAGCTCGGCGGGCGCGAAGGCTTCCGTCGCTTCGTCGCCGCGCTGCGCGTGCACGACATGGGGCAGTTGCTGGACCTGGTGCCAAACCACATGGGCGTGATGGGCGCCGACAACGCGTGGTGGATGGACGTGCTGGAGAACGGCCCCGCCTCGCTCTATGCCCAGCACTTCGACATCGACTGGCATCCGCTCAATCCCGAGCTTGCGGGCAAGGTACTGGTCCCGGTGCTGGGCGACCACTACGGCGACGTGCTGATGAGCGGCGACCTGGTGCTGCGTTTCGACGAAGGCAGCGGGAGCCTCGCGGTGTATTACTTCGAGCACCGCTTTCCGCTGGCGCCCGACAGCTATCCGCGGGTGCTCGGCGGCGCGGCGATGCAGCTCGAGGAGGCAGCGCTCGCGGCTCAGCTGGCCGGCATTTCCTCGGCCTTCGGGCGCCTGCTCGGGCGCGAGGCGAGCGACGACCCGGCGCGTGCCGAGCAGGCCCGCGACAAGGAGCTGCTCAAGACCCAGTTGGCGCAACTGCCGGCTCGCCAGCCGGCCGTTGCGCGCGCCATCACCGCGCGCGTGGCCGAGCTCAACTTGCCGAGTGCACGGGACGAGCTGCACGCGCTGATCGAGGTACAGGCGTGGCGGCTCGCCTACTGGCGCGTGGCCGCGGACGATATCAACTACCGGCGCTTCTTCGACATCAACTCGCTCGCAGGGCTGCGCATGGAGCGCGAGGGGGTGTTCGAAGCCACGCAGTCCCTCGCGCTCGACCTCGCCGCCTCGGGACAGGTCGATGGGCTGCGCATCGACCATCCGGATGGCCTCTACGACCCGACCCGCTATTTCCGGCAGTTGCAGGAAGGCTATGCGCAGCGCGCCGGCCTGGTGCTGGCCGAGCGCGACGACGACGGCCGGCCGGCGCGGCCGCTCTACGTCGTGGCCGAGAAGATCAAGGCCGAGGACGAGGAAGTGCCCGGGGAGTGGCATGTGCACGGCACCACCGGCTATCGCTTCGCCAACGTGGCGAATGGCGTGCTCATCGACACCGCCGCGGCAGAGAAGTTCGAGAAGACCTGGCGCAACTTCACCGGCGTGCGAGACAGCTTCCTGAGCCTGGCGCGCGCCGGCAAGCGCGACATCATGCGCACCGCGCTTGCCTCGGAGCTGACGGTGCTGTCCACCGAGCTGCTGCGCATCGCGCGCGCCGACCGGCGTACGCGCGACTACACCTTCAATGCGCTTCAGCGCGCGCTGGGCGAGATCGCGGCCTGCCTGCCGGTCTACCGCACGTACATCATCGAGGCACCCTCGGCGCAGGACGAACGCTTCATCACCTGGGCTACCCGCGAGGCGCGGCGCGGCAGCCGGGAAGCGGACGTCTCGATCTACGATTTCGTGCAACAGACCCTGCTCGGACGCGCCGTGCCCGATGCCGACGAGGCCCTGCAACGGCGCGTGCTTCACCTGTCGATCCGCTTCCAGCAGTTCAGCGCGCCGGTCACGGCAAAGGGCGTGGAGGACACTGCCTTCTACCGCTACTTCCCCCTGAGTGCGCTCAACGAGGTGGGCGGCGAGCCGGCGCGCTTCGGGATGACGGTGGAGCAGTTCCACGAGGCAAGCGCCGATCGCGCGCGGCACTGGCCGCACACCATGCTGGCCAGCTCCACGCACGACAACAAGCGCTCCGAGGACGTGCGCTGCCGCATCGACGTGCTGTCGGAAATGCCGGGGACCTGGCGCCTGGCGCTGCGGCGCTGGCGCGCGATGACGCGCGGAATCCGCGGCAGGCTGGAAGCCGGTGGCGCGCTGTCCAGCGCCCCCTCCTCCACCGACGAATACCTGCTCTACCAGACCTTGCTGGGCACGCTGCCCGCCGAGGGCCTCGACGACAGCACCCGCGAGCCCTACACCGAGCGCATCGTGGGCTACATGCAGAAGGCGGCGCGCGAGGCCAAGCTCCACACCCGATGGACGAACCCCGACGAAGCCTACGAGCAGGCGCTGGAAGCCTTCGTGCGCGCGGTGCTGAGTCGCGAGGCCGACCCGCGCTTCGTCGACGACCTGCAGACGCTGGCCCGCACGCTGGCCTGGTTCGGGGCGCTCAACAGCCTCTCGCTGACGCTGCTGAAATTCGGTTCGCCCGGCGTGCCGGACGTGTACCAGGGCAACGAGCTGATGGACCTGAGCCTGGTCGATCCGGACAACCGGAGGCCGGTGGACTACGCACTGCGCATGCGCCGCCTGGACGAACTCGAGGCAATGACCCGCACCGGCGATCTTCCGGCCCGCGTCGCCGCGCTGGTGCCTGCCGCGGCCCGCGATGGACGCGCCAAGCTCTGGGTTGGCTGGCGCATGCTGTCGCTGCGCCGCGAGCAGCCTGCGCTGTTCCGCGAAGGCGACTATCGAGGACTACCGGCCGAAGGCGCGAAAGCCGCGCACGTGGTGGCCTTCATGCGCCGGCACGAGGACCAGGTGCTGGTGTTGATTGCGGCGCGCCTGTTCAGCTCGCTTGCCGGCATCGGCCAGCCGCCGCTCGGCGAAGTGTGGGAGGACACAACGGTGCGCCTGCCGGAGGTGCCCGAGGGCACGCGCTTCGAGAACGTGCTGACGGGCGAGACCTTCGTGCTGCAGGACGGCGCGATCCGCATCTCGGCTGCCTTCGCCCATTTCCCCGGCGCGGCCTTGTGGGCGAAGCCTTGACGGCATAGCCGCGTCATCGGCTTGTACACCCGGCGCCTTCACAAAACGGGCTACCAGCGCACCCGTAACCCCGCCGAGGCATTGAGCTGCGACTTCACGCGCGTGTCTCCGCCTGAAGCCCACAACTTCCCGACTTCGCCATAGAGGCTGGTCGATTCGCTTAGTGACAGCGTGAAGCCTGTTGCCAGTTCGGTCGAGGTGCCGCCCCTGCTGCTCGCGATCATCGTTCGTGTAGTGCCGATGTTGTAGTCAGAGCGAGGCTCGGTGTCGCTCCACGACGCCAGCTGCATGAAGGACCAAAGCCGTCGAGCGCTCAGCGCCCCTGGTTCAACCGGCTGAGCCCCTGGTCGGTCAGCACGCAGGCGCCCTGGTGGTCGGTCGTGACCAGCCCGTTGGAACGCAGACGGCTGGAGACCTTGATGGTGTGGGTGGGGCGCCGCTTCGCGAGGGCATCGCGCAACGCTTCGAGCGTCCGCCACTGTTCATCATTGAGCTGGATCTTCTTCGTCATGGCTGCTGGGGTCCTCGGGGCGGGAGTTTGGCGCGCAAGCCCGCATGGCGCCTCCTTCAGAGGAGCTCTTGTCAGCAAGCCCCAGTTCGGCTATAGAGGCGGGCGCGGACCGCGCCCCGCAAGCGCCTGATTGCCTGCCCCCGCCGGCACGTCCATTCCGAAGATGGCGGGCATCGCCTCCCGCATTGCCTCGATGAAGCGGCGCAACCGGGCCGGCTGGAAGCGCGCGTGGGGGTAGACCAGGTAGACCGGCAAGGGCGCCGCGCGCCATTCGGGTGCCAGATGGAGCAGGCGCCCCTGCACCAGATCATCGACCGGTAGCCAGGCCGATGCGGCGCACGCGCCCAGCCCCGCGAGCGCGGCGCTGCGCATGGCCAGCAAGCTGTCGGTGCTCAGGCGCGGCCGGATCGCGAAACGCAGGGTTTCGCCGCTCGCCGCATGCGTGAGCGTCACCTCGTTGCGGTAGAAGGTGCGCAGCGCCAGCCAGGGCAGGCTTGCCAGTTCGGAGGGATGGGCGGGTAGGGGCCGGCCCTCGAGCACCGAAGGCGCGGCGATCACGATGCGCGGCACCTCCGCCAGTTTGAGCGCCACCACCGAAGGATCGCGGACCTCGCCCACCTGGATGGCGCAGTCGACGCCATTCGCCACGAAGTCCTGCATGTCGTCGTGCAGCAGCCATTCGACGGTGACACGCGGGTAGCGCCGCAGGAAGCGCGCCAGCGGCTCGACCAGTTGCTGCTGGCCAAAGGCATGGGGCGCGATCACGCGCAGGCTGCCCTCGGCTTCGTCGCCGGCGCCGCGCAACTCGGCCTCGAAGGCCTCCCAGTTCGCCAGCAGTTCCTTGGCGCGTTCGTAGCAGCGTTCGCCGTCCTCGGTGAGCTTCATCGCGTGGGTCGAGCGACGCAGCAAGCGCACGCCCAGCGAGCGCTCCAACGCCTGGAGACGCCGGCTCACGGTGGGCTGGGTCGCGCCCATCTGCGCTGCGGCGGCCGACAGGCTGCCGGCCTCCACGATGCGAACGAAGGTCTGCATCAGCGCGATGCGGTCGGTGGTGCCCGTGGGCGCAGCGGGTTCGTTCATGCGATCGACGTATATCGGTTGTTCAGCCTTTCCGGCTACCGCTTGCGAAGCATAACCCTCAGACTCTGTCTTCAACGCAATTCCAAGGGTTTACTCCATGCCTGGCATTCAATGTTCGCATGCAACGCCGGTGGCCGTACCGGCACCGGCCCAAGCGGCCGTGGCGAAGGCACTGCCTGCATCGCTGCTCCTCCTGCTGGCCGCCATGGCCGGCCTGGCGGTCGCATCGCTGTACTACAGCCAGCCCATGCTCGGCGTGCTCGCCGCAGAGATCGGCGCCTCCGATCGCGCGATCGGCCTCGTCCCCACACTCACGCAGCTCGGTTACGCGCTCGGCATCGGGCTGCTGGCGCCGCTCGGCGACCGCTACGACCGGCGCCGCATCATCCTGATCAAGGCTGGCGTGCTCGGCGCCGCGCTGCTGATGACAGGGATCGCGCCTTCCATCGGCGTGTTGCTGGTCCTGAGCCTGGTCATCGGGCTGTCCGCGACGCTGGCGCAGGACGTCGTGCCAGCCGCCGCCACGCTCGCGCCCGAAGCGCACCGCGGCCGCGCCGTGGGCACGGTCATGACCGGGCTGCTGCTGGGCGTGCTGCTGTCGCGGGTGGCGAGCGGCTTCGTGGCGGAGCACTTCGGCTGGCGCGCGGTGTTCCTCGGGGCGGCGGCGAGCATCGCCATGATCGGGTTGGCGGCCTGGCAGCGGCTGCCGCGCTTCCGGCCCACGACGCAGTTGGCCTACCGCGCACTCCTGGGCTCGTTGGCCGCGCTGTGGAAGCGCCATCCGGCGCTGCGCCGCGCGGCATGGGCCCAGGGGCTGCTGGCGATCGGCTTCAGCGCCTTCTGGTCGACGCTTGCCGTGATGCTGCACGCCGCGCCCTTCCATCTGGGCGCTGCTGCCGCCGGCGCCTTCGGCCTGGCCGGCGCCGCCGGCGCGCTCGCGGCGCCGCTGGCCGGGCGCATCGCCGACCGCCGCGGGCCGGAATGGGTCACACGGCTGGGGGCGGGGCTGGTCGTCGTCTCCTTCGCCGCGATGACGCTGTCGCCGCTGCTGCAGCCGCACGCCCGCCTCGGCTTGCTGGTGCTTTGCGCGATCGGCTTCGACCTCGGCGTCCAGGCGACGCTGATCGCACACCAGACCTTGATCTACGGCATCGAACCCGCCGCGCGCAGCCGGCTCAACGCCGTGCTCTTCATCGGCATGTTCGTCGGCATGGCGGTCGGCGCGGCACTGGGCAGCCTGCTGCTGGCCGGGTGGGGCTGGATGGGCGTCACGGCGTTGGCGACCGCTTCGGCCGTCGCGGCCTTGGCGGTACGGCTCTGGCCCGCGCGGCAGGTGGGCGCACAGCCCGCTTGAGAGCGACGCCTTGCAGCCCTCTTGTACGCAACCGGCACAGCCGGTACAAGCACGGGATGCGGCCGAAACCCAGACCCGTCGACGCCCGCCGGCAAGCAGGGCCGGCACCCGCCGCATGGAGCGGCGGCATCAAGTTCTTCCATTGGCTGATCGGGCTGCTGATCCTCGTTCAGTTCGCCCTGGGCTGGCTGGCGGTCTCATGGCGGCTCTCGCCGACCAAGCTGGATCTCTTCGTCTGGCACAAGTCGATCGGGGTCCTGGTGCTTGCGCTGGTGCTGCTGCGCCTGGCGTGGCGTCTCGCCGCACCGGCTGCGCCCGCCTTGCCCGCGCACATGCCGGCATGGGAACGCACCGCGGCGCGCGCCAGCCACGTGCTGCTGTATGGGCTGATGCTCGCGCTGCCGCTCAGCGGCTGGGTGATCCAGTCCACCTCGGGCATGCCGTTCCGCATCTTCCGGCAATGGCCGCTGCCAGCGATCGCGGCCGCCGACAAGGCGGCGTCCGATCTCGCGGCAATCGTTCATCTCTCGCTGGGCATCGCCTTGGCCGCCCTGCTCGCCGTGCACATCGGCGCGGCGCTGCGGCACCACTTCATCCTGCGCGACGAGGTGCTGATGCGGATGCTGCCGGCCCGGAGGCGCCCCTCGTGAACCGCACGGCTGCTCCGCTGCCGAATAACGCCGTCGCCGAAGGCAAAGGGACTCCAGTCGCCCGCCTGGCCCGCCTCGCCCTGGTGCTCGCCTGCGCCACGCTGCCGCCCGCCTTTGCGGCCGAATGGAAGATGGACCCGGCCGCAAGCCGGCTCGATTTCGCCGCAACCTTCGAGAAGACGCCGGCGCCGGGTTCGTTCAAGGACTTCGAGGTGCGGCTCGACTTCGACCCCGAGCGCCCCGCCGACGGCCGCCTCGAGGTCCGCATCGGCGTCGCGAGCGCCGACATGGCGAACGCGGACATCAACAAGGCCATCGCCGGTCCCGAGTGGTTCGACGCCGCCCGCCATCCGCAGGCGGAGTTCCGCGCCTCCGAGATTCGCCGTGTGCAGGGCAACAGCTATCTCGCGCGCGGCACGCTGAGGCTGAAGGGCGTGCAGCAGGCCGTCGAGGTGCCTTTCACCTGGAGCGGCGAAGCGGACACGGCGGGCATGCAGGGCGAGTTCACCGTCAAGCGGCAGCCCTTCGGCATCGGCACCGGCGAGTGGGCGGCGACCGACGTCATCGGCCCCGACGTGACGATCAAGTTCCGCGTGCGCCTGCTGAAATGACGCTCTCCCCCAGGTTTCGCGCACTTCGTGTCGCTTACGCCGGCCCCCTTCCGACACCAGCGGCCCGGCAAAGCCGGTTCCGCGGTGGGGATGTTGCTCCCCCCCAGGTTGGCTCACTTCGTGTAGCCGCCCACCCCCTGCCGGGGGCAACACCAGCGGCCCGGCAAAGCCGGTTCCGCGGTGTTTCTGGAATGGGCCTTGCCCTGCTCGTCATCGTCCTCGTCGTGCTCGTCGCAGGGTGCGGATCGCCAATGCGCGAGAGCGCGTCCGTCTCAGCGGGCCGCACGGCACCGATTGAATTTCCGAGCACGTTCTCCGCGCAGGCGCTGGCCCGGGGCAAGGCGGTCTATCGCATCGAGACCGCACGTTCGCTGGCCGTCATCACCGTGCGCCGCGGTGGATCGCTGGCGCGGCTGGGGCACGACCACGTCGTCGCGAGCCGCCATGTGCAAGGCCTGATCGCCACCGACGACGGCCGCGCGGACCTGTACCTGCCCCTGGCCGAGCTCTCGGTCGACGAGCCGGCGCTGCGCGCGGAGGCAGGGCTGGACACGCAGCCGAGCGACGCCGACATCGCCGCCACGCGCGCCAACATGCTCGACAAGGTGCTCGAGGTGCAGCGCTTCCCCTTCGCGCTGATCCGGGTGAGCGGCCCGGCGGCGATGACGGCCGGCGCGCAACTCGGCATCGAGGTCACGCTGCACGGAACGAGCCGCCGCTTCGATCTGCCGGTCCGCATCGGCATGGCCAACGGCGAGCTGAACGTGGCCGGCACGCTTGAGTTCGACCAGTCCGAATTCGGCATCGTGCCCTTTTCGGTCCTGGGCGGCGCGATTCAGGTGCAGGATCGCCTGAGCCTGCGTTTCAGCGTCCAGGCCCGCAGGGTCGGCACGGGGGACGTGGCAAGCCCATGGCCGATGCAGTGAGACGGCGCAGCGCCGCCCTCTTCCTCCTGCTGCTCCTGCCGCTCGCCGACGCGTGCGCAGCAAGCGTGGACCGGATCACCGTCGAGACCGACAGCCAGGGCGAGCTGATCACGGTCACCGCCGCGGCCGACATGCAGGTCGACCCGCGCACGGTGTGGGACGTGATTTCCGACTACGACCGCCTGGCCGAATTCATTCCCGGCATGCGCAGCTCGCGCGTGATCCGCCGCGACGGCGACGAGGTGCTGGTCGAGCAGACCGGCGAGTTCGGCTTCCTGTTCTTCCGGCAGGCGATCGAGGTCCGGCTGGCAGTGAGCGAATCACCGCCGGGCCGCATCGTGGCGCACGCCATCGGCGGCAATCTCCGGTCGATGGAGGGACGCTACGCCGTGGAAAGCCTGTCCGGCGGCCAGGTGCGCCTGAGCTACTCCGGCCGGCTGGTGCCCGGTTTCCAGGTGCCGCCCTTCATCAGCCGGATCGCGGTGCGCAGCACCATGGACCGGCAGTTCCGTGCGCTGGTGCGGGAGATCGTGCGGCGCGACCCCTCGGTGCGCGGCGAGGCGCGCTGAACGGCTCAGGCGTCGCCGACGCTGACTCTCACTGTGCCGGTGCCATCGCACTCGGGGCAACTCGATGCGCCGAGCCGGCCCGATCCTCCGCAGCGGGGGCAGATGCCTTCGGCGTCGCGCGTTCGCAGGCGCTCTCCGGCCGCGGGTACTCCATCTCCTGCATCACCCGTTCGCGCCGCACGGCGCCGTAGCGCTGCGCGATCTCGCACAGCGTGAGGTCCAGTTGCTGCGCCGGCTTGAGCGCCGGCGAAAGCGGCACGCGCCGCGACCCGCCGGCCGCAGGCTGTGCGACGAGCAACAAGCCACTCTTCAGCCGCACCGGCCCCGACGCCGACGCGGCCTCCACGCTCACGCGGCCGGTGCGCGTCCAGGCGTCCACGGCCAGCGCCAGGGCGATGTCGTCGCTGCCGCCCTGCACCTCGACGCGCCATCGCTCGTCGCGCCAGAACGCGGCCTTGTCCACCACATAAGTCCAGGCCCGCCCTGCATCGAGCTTGAAGGGCGCGCTGTCGTGCACCGGGTCCCAGGCGGCGACGCCGAGTTCGGCCGCCAGGGCCTGGGCCCGCTCCCGCCCGCCGATCGCCTCCACCAGCGCGAGAGTGGTCGGCACCGAGGCGGTGATGCCGGTGGTGGTGGCAACGCCGCGATCGACCACGTAGCGCCGGTTGGGCACGTAGCTGGCGCCGGGGTGTCGCCGCAGCAGCGTGCTGCGGTCATACCAGTGGCCCGCGAAGCGCCGACCCTCGAGCAGGCCGGCCCGGCCCACCACGCGCGCGCCGGAGCAGACGCCGATCACGCGTGCGCCCTGCCGCGCCTGCTGCTGCAGCCAGTTCGTCACGGCGGGATCGTCGTCGGCGCGCATCGCGGGGACGATCACGTAGTCGGCACCCGAGGGATGCATCCGGTCGAAGCTGGCCATGTCCTGTGCGCCCTCGACCTCCAGCGCGGGATACAGGCTCACTCGCCCGGCACGCGGCGCCACGATCCGCACCTCGGCCACGCCGGCGCGCTGGAGCACCGCATGCGGCAGCAGCAGGTCGGTCATCTCCGTACCTTCGTTCAAGGCGAGCACCGCGACCACCGGCCGGCCCGGCCCACGCGGTTTCAAGGCTTCGACGAAGGCTTGCTTGTCGCGCGCGATCGTGGCTGCGTCGTCCTGCGCTGGCACCTGCGGTGCGACCGCGCCGCAGCCTGCCACGCCCAAGGCTGCAATACTTGCCCCGACCCACGCACGTACCCACTTCCACATGGCTGCCCTTCCTTGACTGCGATGTCCTGAGCCTACGTATGCCCGCCCTGCCCCACAAGGACGAAGAAGCCGCGCTTTCTGCCAGCGACATCGTGCTGGTCGCGTTCGACGGCGTCGAGGCGATCGACGTCGCCGGCCCGGCCAGCGTGTTCACCAAGGCCGAGCAGCTGCGCCCCGGCAACTACCGGCTGCACATCGCCTCGCCGGCTGGCGGCACCGTGTCGACGAACGGAGGGCTGAGCTTCGCCGCCACGCGGCCATTGCGGCAACTGCCTGGCGCGATCGATACGCTCATCGTGGCCGGCGGCGACGAACCGGGCGTGCGCGGGGCGATCGTCGAGCAGCGCATCTCGGACTGGCTCGCGGAGATTGCGCCGCGGGTCCGCCGCATCGCGAGCGTGTGCAGCGGCGCCTTCGCACTCGCCGCGGCCGGCCTGCTCGATGGCCGCGAGGCCACCACGCACTGGCGCGCCTGCGACCAGCTGCAGGCGCTTTGGCCGCAGGTGCGCGTGCGGCGCGAGCGCATCTACGTGCGCGACGGGCCGGTGTGGACCTCGGCCGGCGTCACCACCGGCATCGAGCTCGCGCTCGCGCTGGTCGAGGACGACCTGGGCCACGCCGTGGCCATGGAGATTGCCCGCACCCTGGCGCTGCCCATGCTGCGCGGCGCCGGCGAGTCGCAGCTGAGCCCGACGCTGCAGGCCCAGGCCGCGGCCAGCCATCGTCTGCGCGAGCTGCTGGCGTGGATCGGCACGCATCCGCAGGAGGCGCTGTCGGTCGAGGCACTGGCCGCTCGCGTGAAGATGAGTCCGCGGCATTTCGCACGCGCCTTCGTGGCCGAGACCGGCTGCACGCCGGCGCGCTTCGTCGAGCAGACCCGCGTGGCCGCCGCCGCGCAGTTGCTGCGGCGCACGCGCTGGCCACAGGAGCGGATCGCGAGCCGCAGCGGCTTCCGCTCGGTGGACGCGCTGCAGCGTGCCTTCGCGCGGCAGCATGGTTTGACGCCGCAGGCCTGGCGCGAGGGCGCCTAGTCACACGATGGGCTCCACCGGTCCCTTCGACGCCAATTTCAGGGAATCTGATCAATTCAGACAAGCCGCGAATAAACAAGGTAGGTCGCGCGCTTATTGGGCTTGCGCAAATCGCCGAGCAGATCGACGATGGGCTGCGCATAGGCCTCGTGTTGCGGATCGAGAACACGTCGCGCCGCGCGATGCACCAGCGCGGCTTGTTGCCCTCGTTCGCGCCGGGTAGCCGCGCACGCAGGCCCAGCCCGCGCCACGCGGCCCGGCCGGCGCGCGTCATCTCGCGCGCCACCTGCTCGACGAGCGCCTCGGCCGCGAGAGTGCCGCCCGGTTGACGACCAGGCTGCGCGCGATGTGGGTGATGCCGGCGTCGCTCACGCGCAGCGTCTCGTGGCCCTGCGGCCAGCGCACGCGCTCCAACAGGCCGGCCGCCAGCAGCTCGACCTCGATCGCATCGCAGCAGGGCCAGCCGGCCGAGCGGTACATCTCGTGCAGGCGCCGCGCGTGCGGCCGAGCGCCGAGGCGCAGGGCGGCGGATCTGCCGCCGGCGGTTGCGCGCCGGGCTCGGTCATGGGCGGATCGGCGGGCGGCGGGTCCACTGCACGTTCATCGCGCTGGTAGCGAAAAGCGCGGCCGCGGCCGGATTGGCTTCGCTCATCCCGCGCGAGCGGGCGGACCTGCGGCGAGGCAAGCGCGGGCGGCAAGGTCGGAAACGCTTGCGGCGAGTCCCACGATGGAAGCCGCCGATCCCTCCGACGCCAAATTCAGGGCCGGAATCTGATGAATTCTGACAAGTCTCGAATAAACAGCTTGACCCCTATTGATTTCAAGGGCGTGAATCGATAACGTGGCGGGCCTCGCGGCGGCGTAGGCGAGCTGACAGCCGTCTCGGCTGCATAACCGCAGCCAATCAGAATAAGTCTCAGGGAAATTGATGAATCAGTGCAGAGCGCATCAGCTCACGCTGGGTTGCAGGGTGCCTAAAGACACGCCTGCTGCTCGAGTCCATATGGTCGTTGATCAAAGCGTTGCCGCCAATCGCGTTGAGGCAAACCATATGCGTGACTTGCGTCCGTCCACAAAAGGCCGACGCCCAGATGCAGCACACGTCCATGTCGCATCAGCCCAGCCTTCCTGGTTAATGTTGTACACCAAATCTGCAAATCAACTCCAAGAATGGAAATTTGAAGATGGAAAATCCACCAATCGATCAGCGCGCAGCTTATTTGACACTCGCCTCGTGCTTCGCCATTATGGCGATTTACTATTTCATCGATCCGCCTTTCTCACGTCCGGCAGGAGGGCGATGGTCAAGTTTTTTGCATGGATCTGGGACATTTTTGGAGCAAGCGGAATTCAAGGTTATTGTTGGCGACAATTTTCTTTGGTTGTTATCTTGGGATCAAAAGATGAGTTATGTCTTTTTATAACCCGCGTCCTCTTGGCGCCGAGATGGTGGATTTGCAGCCACCGTAGCGCTGACTACAAAAGAGTTTGCAGAAACAAGTGAATTGATTGTTGAGGGCAGACTTCGTTCAATGTGGGCGACGTCGCTCAAGTCATCCTCGGTGGAGAATTTTGCATTTTTGAACTATGAATAAATCAAATTATATTCTTAATTTATTGATTATGACATCCTGTCTTGGCCCGGCAGCATTGTTGTTGGCGGGCCAATTTGAGAACGTGGATTTAATTGCTATTTCCATGGCTGGCGTTGCTCTCTTGACCTTTGTTGCCTCGATCATTTTAATGAAGAGAATAAAGAAGGAAGAGTCCTTCCTTGTACCAGTTAGTCCATTCAAAGATGTAGCTGCACGCGAGCTGTCCAAGTTGGAGCTTGGTGGAGTTTGGATATTTCCCAGTGAACATGCATGGAAGATTAGTGATCATCAATGGAGATTGGCAACCAACTCCTTTGGATTGACGGTCAATGCTGCCTTCGAGGCAACCAAAAATTTACCTTATCTGCTTTTTGGATTTTTGTGTTTGATGAGCTTATATATAGGCTTGACAGGTGACTTTGGGCCGAGCTTTAGGCTTTTTATCAACAAAGAGGTCGGGGGCTGGTTTGCGCAGGTTGTTGCCACCTTAACTTCTTCTTGGGCCGCATCTGGTTTTTTGCTGTTGGGTTCAAATCGCTTGATTTTTAGGTTAATGAGGAGAAGGTTAATATGAATGCCTACTACTATTTCGAAGGCGGAGTTATAGCAGTCCGTGGCGGCCCCGAGGCCATTGGTGCCTTGAGAAATTTTGCAGATGATATCGCATCGCGATTAAATAGGATCAAGGATATTGGGGATCAAGCTGATCTTTTGCTAAAAGAATTCAAATCAGCAATCGATTTTGCAAGTGGCTCGGAAGAGTTGGGAAAGAGTCTCGCGATCACGGGAGGCGTAGCCTTTGGCATTGGACTGGGGCTTGCTATTGGAGGCGCCGGAGCTCTTGCGGTTGGCGCGGGGTTGGCCCTCGGCTGGTTGGGGGACAAGTTGTATGAAAAGGCTATTCAGGAAGCTAACGGAATCGGCCAACGGGCCGGGGAGGCGGCTTATGACTTATGGGGGCGGCCAAAAGCCGATGACTTCACTAATGAAGGATTCCGTAGCGCCCGCAATTGGCGCCAACCCGTCGATCCCCTGATGCTCGACCTCGACGGCGACGGCCTCGAACTCAAGCGCGCCGACGGCTCCGTCCTCTTCGACCACAACGCCGACACCATCCGCACCGCCACCGGCTGGCTCGGCGCCGATGACGGCATCCTCGTGCGCGACCTCAACGCCAACGGCACCATCGATTCCGGCCGTGAGCTCTTCGGCATCGACACGATCAAGTCCGATGGCCAGAACGCCGTGAACGGCTTTGATGCCCTGGCCGATCTGGACAGCAACGCCGACGGCCAGCTCAATGACGCCGACCTCGCCTGGGGTTCATTGCAGGTCTGGCGCGACCTCGACCAGGACGGCATCGCCGACGCAGGCGAACTCTTCAGCCTCGACGCCCTGGGCATCAGCCGCATCGGCGTGGTCGGCAGCACCACCAACGCCACCGGCGGCACCCAGGCCGGCACCACTGTCAACGGCAACCTCATCGCCCAAAGCGCCAGCTTCACGCGCGAGGTCGATGGCGTGCAGGTCAATCGCACGGTCGGCGCGATCGACGTCGAATCGAATCCCTTCTACCGCGAGTTCACCGTGGCCGTGCCGCTGACCGAGGAGGCCAAGGGGCTGCCCCAGATGCAGGGCTCGGGCCGTGCCCGGGACTTGGCCGAGGCCGTCAGCCTGAGCCCGACCCTCGGGATCAGCCTTTCTGCCTTCGGCAGCGCCACCACCCGCGATGCCCAGCGCGCCCAGCTCGACGAGCTGATATCCCAATGGGCCCAGGGCTCGGACTTCTGGCAGAGCCTGGAGACCAGCCTCGACGGCAACGTCAAGATCAGCGGCCTGCCCACGGGCATGACCGAGGCCCAGTACCGCAACCTCGTGGGCGTGCTGGAGGTCTTCAACGGCGAGCGCTTCTACAGCACCGGGGCCAACGGCATCACCATGACCGCGGGCACCACCCGTACCACCACCACCGACGCAGCCACCAATGTGACGCGCGCGGGCTACGGCATCGCCCCGCCAGCGGCGCAACTCACCCTTCTGCAGCAGAGCTACGACGCCTTGAAGGAAAGTATCTACGGCGCGTTGGTGCTGCAGACCCGGCTCAAGCCCTATCTGGATGCGATCGAACTCACCATCGACGAGAACGGCATCCGATTCGACACCACGGCGCTCGCCGGCCTGCTCGATCAACGCAAGGCCGCTGGCGATCGCGAGGCCATCATCGATCTGGTGGAGCTCAACCGCTTTGCGCTGCCCACCCTGCAGGCCGTGGGCTTCGCGGGCCTGGACCAGCTGCGCGGCTGGGTCGAGGCCTTGCCGGCTGGCTCGGCGCTGAGAACCGAACTCGCCAGCTTGAATGTCTACGCAGGAGCAGCCACCAGCGGCACGGCCAAGCCGGACATCTACCTGGGCGATGCCAATGCCAACAGCTTCAGCGGCGGGGCCGGGAATGACATCGCCGATGGGGGTGCAGGCAACGACATGCTGTATGGCGGGGATGGCGACGACCGCCTGTTGGGCGGGGCCGGCAACGACAGCCTCTGTGGCGACGCCGGCAATGACATCCTCGACGGCGGAGCGGGCAACGACTACCTCAATGGCGGCGCCGGCTCGGACCTCTACAGGTTTGCCCGTGGCTGGGGCCAGGATGTCATCTCCAACTACGACACCAGCACCGGCAAGACCGATGCGATCGAGTTCGCCGAAGGCATCGCGGCCAGCGACATCGTGGCCACCCGCTTGGGCGACGACCTGGTCCTCAGCCTCAGGGGCAGCACCGACCGCATCACTGTCAGCGCCTGCTTCTACACCGATGGCGTCAGCGGCTACAAGATCGAGGAGATCCGCTTTGCCGACGGCACACGCTGGGACATGGCCCAGCTCAAGCAGATGGTGCAGCAAGGCACCGAGGGCAACGACACCCTGCAGGGCTATGCCACGGCCGACACGCTGTCCGGCGGCGCGGGCAACGACTACATCCGCGGCTGGGGAGGCAACGACACCCTGGACGGCGGGGCCGGCAACGACACGCTGGTCGGCGACGAGGGCGACGACGCCCTCGCCGGCGGCACGGGCGACGACTCGCTGTCGGGTGGGAGCGGCAACGACACCCTGCTCGGCGGCGACGGCAACGACACCCTCTATGGCGAGGCCGGCAATGACATCCTCGACGGTGGAGCCGGCAACGACTACCTCAATGGCGGCGCCGGCTCGGACCTCTACAGGTTCGCCCGTGGCTGGGGCCAGGATGTCATCTCCAACTACGACACCAGCACCGGCAAGACCGATGCGATCGAGTTCGCCGAAGGCATCGCGGCCAGCGACATCGTCGCGACCCGCTCGGGCGACGATCTGATCCTCAGCCTAAGGGGCAGCACCGACCGCGTCGCTGTCAGTTCCTGCTTCTACACCGATGGCGTCAGCGGCTACAAGATCGAGGAGATCCGCTTTGCCGACGGCACTCGGTGGGACATGACCCAGCTCAAGCAGATGGTGCAGCAAGGCACCGAGGGCAACGACTCCCTGCAGGGCTATGCCATCGCCGACACGTTGTCCGGGGGCGCGGGCAACGACAACATCCGTGGCTGGGGAGGCAACGACACCCTGGATGGTGGGGCTGGCAACGACACCCTGTCCGGCGACGACGGAGACGACGCCCTCGCCGGCGGCACGGGCGACGACTGGCTGTCGGGTGGAAACGGCAGCGACACCCTGCTCGGCGGCGAAGGCAACGACACTCTCTATGGCGAGGCCGGCAATGACACGCTCGAGGGTGGCGCAGGCAACGACTACCTCAACGGCGGCGCCGGCTCGGATCTCTACAGGTTCGCCCGTGGCTGGGGCCAGGATGTCATCAACAACTACGACATCAGCACCGGCAAGACCGATGCGATCGAGTTCGCCGAAGGCATCGCGGCCAGCGACATCGTCGCGACCCGCTCGGGCGACGATCTGATCCTCAGCCTAAGGGGCAGCACCGACCGCGTCGCTGTCAGTTCCTGCTTCTACACCGATGGCGTCAGCGGCTACAAGATCGAGGAGATCCGCTTTGCCGACGGCACCCGCTGGGACATGGCCCAGCTCAAGCAGATGGTGCAGCAAGGCACCGAGGGCAATGACACCCTGCAGGGCTACGCCACGGCCGACACGCTGTCCGGCGGTGCGGGCAACGACAACATCCGCGGCTGGGGCGGCAACGACACCCTGGACGGCGGAGTCGGCAACGACACGCTGATTGGGGACGACGGCGACGATCGCCTCACCGGAGGTGCGGGCGACGACTCGCTGTCAGGTGGGAACGGCAACGACACCCTGATCGGCGGCGACGGCAACGACACTCTCTATGGCGAGGCCGGCAATGACATCCTCGACGGTGGAGCCGGCAACGACTACCTCAATGGCGGCGCCGGCTCGGACCTCTACAGGTTCGCCCGTGGCTGGGGCCAGGACGTCATCAACAACTACGACACCAGCACCGGCAAGACCGATGCGATCGAGTTCGCCGAAGGCATCGCGGCCAGCGACATCGTCGCGACCCGCTCGGGCGATGACCTGGTCCTCAGCCTCAGGGGCAGCACCGACCGCATCACTGTCAGCGCCTGCTTCTACACCGATGGCGTCAGCGGCTACAAGATCGAGGAGATCCGCTTCGCCGACGGCACCCGCTGGGACATGGCCCAGCTCAAGCAGATGGTGCAGCAAGGCACCGAGGGCAATGACACCCTGCAGGGCTACGCCACGGCCGACACGCTGTCCGGCGGTGCGGGCAACGACAACATCCGCGGCTGGGGCGGCAACGACATCCTGGATGGTGGGGCTGGCAACGACACCCTGTCCGGCGACGAGGGCGACGACGCCCTCGCCGGCGGAACGGGAGACGATTGGCTGGGGGGCGGGAATGGCAACGACACCCTGCTCGGCGGCGAAGGCAACGACACCCTCTATGGCGAGGCCGGCAATGACATCCTCGACGGTGGAGCCGGCAACGACTACCTCAATGGCGGCGCCGGCTCGGATCTCTACAGGTTCGCCCGTGGCTGGGGCCAGGACGTCATCTCCAACTACGACACCAGCACCGGCAAGACCGATGCGATCGAGTTCGCCGAAGGGATCGCGGCAAGCGACATCGTGGCCACCCGCTTGGGCGATGACCTGGTCCTCAGCCTCAGGGGCAGCACCGACCGCGTCACCGTCAGCTCCTGCTTCTACACCGATGGCGTCAACAGCTACAAGATCGAGGAGATCCGCTTTGCCGATGGCACTCGATGGGACATGACCCAGCTCAAGCAGATGGTGCAGCAGGGCACCGATGGCAACGACTCCCTGCAGGGCTATGCCATCGCCGACACGCTGTCCGGGGGTGCGGGCAACGACAACATCCGCGGCTGGGCAGGCAACGACACCCTTGACGGCGGAGCCGGCAACGACACCCTGGTCGGCGACGAAGGCGACGACGCCCTCGGTGGCGGCACGGGCGACGACACGCTCTACGGCGGGAACGGCAACGACACCCTGCTCGGCGGCGAAGGCAACGACAGCCTGTATGGCGACGCCGGCAATGACATCCTCGACGGTGGAGCGGGCAACGACTACCTCAATGGCGGCGCCGGCAACGACACCTATGTATTCGGCCGAGACTCGGGCCGGGATACGGTGAACGACTACGACACGACCAGCGGCAATACCGATGTGGTGGCATTCGGCTCGAATGTGTCAATGGACCAGCTCTGGTTCCGCCACATCGGCAACAGCCTAGAGGTCAGCATTCTGGGCACCGACGACAAGCTCACCTTGAGCAACTGGTACTCCGCCGGCGCGTACCACGTCGAGCAGTTCAAGACCTCCGACAGCAAGGTGCTGCTGGACAGCCAGGTCGATGTGCTGGTCGCCGCCATGGCCGCCTTTGCGCCCCCTGCACCTGGCCAGACCTCACTGCCGCCTGACTACCAGACGGCGTTGAACCCGGTGATTGCCGCGAACTGGAAGTAGGCGCCCCGCCCGAGGGAATCGCCCGTCCCCCTCGCTCTGCCCAGAAGGCTACTGGCCGGAGCTTGGGGGTTTTTTGTATTGCTAGGGCTTCTGCTTACGACCAATGGCTGTCGACGCTGCCAACCTTTGCGCGTATCCTACAAAAGTTCCTGCTTGTTGATCGCGGGACGCTAGCCACCCCGGGCTCCGGTCCAGAGAACCGCGAGGGTGGAGCGATCCTTGTGGGGGAGGACGACTGCCGGTTCAGCGCTCATCGATACATCCATTACCGGAGGTGGCATGGAGCTAAGGACGGAGCAACTGGCTGCGGGCATCGAGAAGATCAGCCTCATCGGCCGCCTGGACAGCGCCGGCACCCAAGAGATCGACAGGCGCTTCTCCGCGCTCGTCGCGACCCGGAAACTTCTCGCTGTGGTCGACATGTCCGAGGTGTCGTTTCTGGCGTCCATCGGCATCCGGGCCCTGATCACCAATGCGAGAGCCCAGAAGCAGCGCGGCGGCGAGATGGCCCTGGCGGGCCCTCCGCCGCTGGTAGCGGATGTGCTCAAGGTTGCGGGGGTCGACACGATCATTCCGCTGTACCCCGATGTCGACACCGCCTTCAGTGCGCTGAAGGCGGGAGCCGAGTGAGGCCCTGATGTCCTCCAGCGACAGGGAGCCCCAGGCCTCCCTGATCGTCGGCTCCGAGCTGTGCGAGCTCTCGCGTGTGAGCGCATGGGTGCACGACTGGGCGCAGCGCCAGCGGCTTCCGAACCGGGTTGCGCAGCAACTCGACCTCTGCTCGACCGAAGCGCTGACCAACATCATGACGCACGGCAGCAGCGAGGAGGCTGCGCATTGCAGCATCTTCCTGCGGCTGGGGTGGCAAGGCGAGGACGTGGCCCTGGAAGTCGAGGACGAGGGGCGCCCCTTCGATCCGCTGCAGGCACCGAACCCGACGCATGCGAACAGCCTCGATGACGCGCAGGTCGGCGGCTGGGGCATTCCCATCGTTCGCCATTTCTCCGACGGCATGCACTACTGCCGCGAAGACGGCCGCAATCGCCTGACGCTGCTCTTCCGGCCGACGGCGCCGCCCTGAATGAGCGGCCCGGCATCCACCACCCCACGGGCGCCGCCCCAACGGCGTCAACCTTCACGAAGCACCACCACGAGGAATCACACCATGGCAACCACAGCAAAACCCCTCCCCACCATCGACGCGCAGACGGCGCTGGCCGCGCAAGCGGCGCTTGCCACCCAGTCCAACGGACAGGGCGAGGCCTCCTCGGGGGTCGACAAGATGCGCGAGCTGCTGTTCGGCAACCAGATGCAGGACTACGACAAGCGCTTCTCGGTTCTCGACGACCGCTTCCAGCACAGGCTGCGCGACCTGGAGGCGGAGTCGTCCCGAAGCCTGACCAACCTCGAGGGCACGATCAAGAAGCAGCTCGAATCGGTCGCCGGGCAGTTCCGCGAAGAGAAGGACCTGCGCGCCGACGCCGACAAGGAGCTGGAGCGCAACCTGCGAGAGCAGACGCAGGCCCTCGAGAAGCGCCTCGCCCAGTTGTCCGACCAGCTCGCGCGACAGGGCCGCGAGTTCACCGAGAGCCTCGGCCATGAGGTCCAGGGCCTGCGCGACGACATGCGCAAGCGCCAGGACGACACCCGCGCCACCATCGAGCGCATGTTCTCCGAGCTCAGCAACGTCAAGACCGACCGCAACCTGCTCGCGGGGCTGTTCGTCGAGATCGCCAAATGCCTGAACCAGGACACGTCGCCGAAGAGCGGCAACGGCGCAAGCGCTTGAGCCGCACGGTCGCTCCGAAGGCGAAGGTGCTTCCGTGAGCCGCGTGGAGGCCACGTGACAGCGCGCCTGCCGCTGGCCGCGACCAGTGCGCCTGGCGGTGCTTCCGAAGAAACTCCGAATCAGCGCCTGGCCGGGCTGTTGCTCGAGCTGGCGCGCTGCGTCGACCCGACGGTGGTTGCGACGCTGCCGCCCCGCCCCGCAGTCGATCCGCGGCTGGAGGCGCTGCGCGACGTGCTGCTCCAACGCGAGCAGGTCGCGCTGGCGAGGCTGCAGCGCAAGTTCGACGATCCGCAAGAGTTCGCCGATGCGGTGGGCGCCGTGCTGCCCGCCGCCTTCGAGCTGGCGGCGCAGGACGAGCGGCTCGGCCAGGTGATCGCCCCCACCGTCGAGAAGGCGACTCAGGCGTCGATCCGGAAAAATCCGGACACCATGGTCGACATCCTGTACCCCGTCATGGGGCCGGCGATCCGCAAGGCCATCGCCGAGACGCTCGAAGGCAAGCTGCAGTCGCTCAACCAGGCGCTCAAGCACAGCCTTTCGTGGCGCGGCCTCAAGTGGCGCCTCGAAGCGTGGCGCAGCGGCAGCGCCTTTGCCGACGTGGTGCTCAGGCACACCGCCGTGTTCCGCGTCGAGCACCTGTTCCTGGTCCACCGCAAGACCGGCCTGCTGCTGGCGCACGAGGCGGCGGAAGACGCCACCACGCGCGACCCGCAGCTCGTATCGGCCATGCTTTCGGCCATCCAGGACTTCGTGCGCGACTCCTTCGATGAATCCGCCGAAGGCGGCGCGAAGGGCCGCAGCATCGACAGCCTGCGCCTGGGGGACCTGCTGCTGTGGTGCGAGGAAGGACCGTCGGCCTTTCTCGCCGCGGTGATCCACGGCAACCCGCCCCCGGCGCTGCGCGAATGCCTGGGGGAGACGCTGGCTGCCATCCACGACGAATGGCGCAGCGCGCTCGATGAGTTCGAGGGCGATACCACTCCCTTCGAAGAGGGCGCACAGCAGCGCCTGCGGCCCACCCTGTGGTCCCAGTCGGCCGAGTCGAAGAGAAGGCTGTCGCCGCTGCTCTGGGCCATCCCCCTGGCGCTGCTGCTGGCACTCGGCTGGTGGATCGGGCAGCGGGTGATCGAGGGCCAGCACGTCGACGACTACGTCGCGGCGCTGCGCGACGAGCCCGGCATCGTCGTGATGGGCGCCGATCGCCACGACGGCAAATGGTGGGTGTCCGGCCTGCGCGATCCGCTCGCCACGCGGCCGGAAGCCCTGCTGGATCCGGCGAAGCTGGACCCCGCACTCATCGTCGGCCGCTGGGAGCCCTACCAGGCGCTGCATCCGGCCATCATGCTGAAACGCCTGCAGGCGACCCTGAATCCGCCACCGACCGTCAGCCTGTCGCAGGACGCGGACGGCATCCGCGCCGACGGCAGCGCCCCGCAGCACTGGATGGACAAGGCGCGGGCGTTCGTGCAGAGCCTGCCCGCGGGCGCACCGCCGGTGGACCTGAGCGCCCTCAAGGACGTGCAGGACCCGAACTACATCCGCCTGCGGGACGCCCTCCAGGCTCACGTCATCCCCTTCGAGAACAACGCACCGCGGCCCACTGCCGAGCAGGGCATCGAGCTCGACACCGTGGCCGCGGAACTTCGCGAGCTGGTGCGCGTGGCCCGCGGACTCGGCTTTTCGGTGCGCGTGACGATCGTCGGCCATGCCGACGCCACCGGCAAGGACACCGCCAACCTCGCCCTCAGCCTGGGGCGCGCCGAGGTCGTGCGCTCCATGCTGCGGGCGCGTGGCATCGACCCCAACCTGCTCTCCGTGCGCGGCGCCGGCCCGCTGGAGCCGCTGCGGCCCGGCGCCAGCGCCGACGAGTTGTCGATCAACCGGCGCGTGTCCTTCGTTGTCGGCACCAGCGACTAGGACCCTCTCCCCATGCTGCAAAAAAAGATCTGCCTGCTCGGGGCATTCGGTGTCGGAAAGACCAGCCTGGTGCGCCGCTATGTCGACACCATCTTCTCCGACGCCTATCTCACCACCGTCGGCGTGAAGATCGACAAGAAGGTGATGACCCTCGGCACCGAGCCGCTCGCGCTGATCCTCTGGGACATCGCCGGCGAGGACGACATGGCCGCGGTGCGGCTGAGCTACCTGCGCGGCGCCGCCGGCTACCTGCTGGTGGTGGACGGCACGCGGCCCGAAACGCTGGAGACCGCGGCATCGATCCAGTCGCGCGTCAACGCGGAGGTGGGCCGCATTCCCTTCCTCGCCCTGCTCAACAAGGCGGACCTCGTGGAAGACTGGGCGCTGCCGCCGGAACGCATCGAGACTTTGCAGGCCGCGGGATGGACCTTCCGCCGCACCAGCGCCAAGACGGGCGATGGGGTCGAGGCAAGCTTCCAGGACCTCGCGGCGCTTCTGGCGCGGTAGCCATGCTGGACCTGCCGGAGCGCATTTCCGACTCGCTCATGGTGCTGGTCCATGGGCAGCGCGTGCTGGCGCACCTGGCGGTCGACGAGGCGCAGAAGCTGGTGCATGCCGGCGGCGAGCTGGCGCACTATGGCCTGGCGGGCATCCGGCCCGGCGACTCCGCCTGCGACCAGGTCCCCTTTCTCGAGGGCCTGCTGCCGCTGGCGGAGAACCCGTTCCTGCTTCGTTCCATGGAAATGCCCAGCGGGCGAGTGGCCGACGTCCACTTCTTCGCGGACGACGCCACGGTCTGGATCGTGCTGCTCGACGTGACGAGCGAACACGAGGAGGCGCAGCGGGTGCAGCAGAAGGCCTACGACATGACCCTGCTCAGCCAGCGCGAAGCCAGGCTGATCGAGCAGCTCGAGGCCGCCAACCTGGAACTCACGCGCGCGCATCGCGAGCTCGCCGCTTCGCGCGAAGCGCTGCAGCGCACCCACGACCGGTTGCAGCAGGAATTGCGCGATGCCGAGCGCTACGTTCTTTCCATCCTGCCGGCACCGTTGACGGAACCGATGACGGTCGACTGGCGCTTCGTGCCTTCGACCGAACTGGGCGGCGATTCCTTCGGCTATCACTGGATCGACGCCGATCACTTCGCGCTCTACCTCATCGATGTCTGCGGCCATGGCGTGGGCGCCGCCCTGCTCTCGGTGGCGGTCGCCGACACACTGCGCTCGGAGGCCCTGCCGCGGACCGATTTCCACCGGCCCGCGGAGGTGCTCGCCGCGCTCAACCTCGCCTACCAGATGGAGCGCCACAACGAGCTGTTCTGCACGGTCTGGTATGGCGTCTATCACCGCGGCAGCGGCCAGCTGCGCTACGCGTCTGCAGGCCACCCCCCGGCGGTCCTGGTGAGCGGGGCGCGCGAGTCACCCGGCGAATGCCAATCCCTGAAGGCAAGCGGCCCGTGTATCGGCCTTTCGCCGACTGCGCGCTACGGCGACGAACAGTGCGTCCTGCGGTCGCCCGCGCGGTTGTTCGTGTTCAGCGACGGGACTTACGAGATCACCCGGCCCGACGGGTCCATGCTGGCGTTCTCCGACTTCACCGACGTGCTCGCGCAGCCGGTGCGTGACGGACAGTGCGAGCTCGACAGGCTGCTCGACTACGCGCGGGACGTGCACGGGCCTGGCGTGCTCGAGGACGACTTCACCGTCATCGAGATGGCTCTGTGAGCGCGGTTTCGATGCGTGTTCCCGGCGCTCGCTCGGCTGGATGCAAATCGTCGCTGGGTGCAGCCCGTCAACCGTGCACCCGCCCCAGCTGCAGCTCCCTCAGCCGCTTCACGTCCCGTGCCGGCGGCGAGCCGAAGAAGCGGCTGTACTCCCGGTTGAACTGCGACTGGCTTTCATAGCCCACGCGGTGGCCGGCCGTGGCGGCATCCACGTTCTCGCCGAACATGATGCGGCGCGCCTCCTGCAGGCGCAGCTGCTTCTGGAACTGCAGCGGGCTCATCGCAGTGACGGCCTTGAAGTGGTGGTGCAGCGATGACACGCTCATGTGAACCTCTTCGGCGAGCGCCTCGACGCGCAGTGGCTCCTGGAAGCGTCGCGAGAGCACGCTGATGGCCTGGGTGATGCGCTGGCTGTGACTGTCCACCATCGCCATCTGGGCCAGGCGCCAGCCATCGGGCGACTTCAGCAGCCGGTACAGGATCTCGCGAATGACCAGCGGCGCCAGCGCAGGAAGGTCCTCGGGCGAAGCCAGCAGCTTGACCAGGCGCAGCACCGGGTCGAGCACCGCCGTGGACAGCTCGCCGGTGTAGATCCCACGCGGCGAGGCGCGCGCGGGAGCAGCCTCGCCGAGGCTGAATTCCAGCGCCGCGGCAGCGATGTCCTTCACGTCGAAGCTCAGCTTGAGGCCGAGATACGGCGCATCGGGCGACGCGTCGATCACCTGGCCCGACACGGGCAGGTTCTGCGCGACCACGAGGTACTGGCCGCTGTCGTAGATATAGACCTCGTCGGCCAGCAGCACGCGCTTGCTGCCCTGCGCGAGCACGCAGAAGGCCGGATCGTAGACCGCGTGCACCGGATGCTGCGATTGCGTGGCACGCGCAATCGACAGGCGCGGGACCGCGGTCGCGTGAAGGCCGTCGGCACCGCCGGCGAGCCGGTCGATCAATGCAGCAAGTTCGGCCCGCATGACGGTGACCTGCAACTGCTCCGAGGAGCGGTCCTCGTGCGGCGCTTTCTGGATGGATGTCAGCATGCGCGCAAGCTTAAGCAGCTCGCTGCCGTTTGTCTCGACCGCGGCTTGCGGGTTGCAGGATCGTGCAAACATGCGCAACGATCCTGCAACCCGCACCGGGCCCGCGCGCTACTGCCCGACGCGGAGCATGCCGCCGAGCACCCGGTGCTTGGACTGCTCGATGTGGGACATCATGCGCTCGAGCGCGCCTTCGGCATCCCCGTCGGCCAGGGCGCGAAGGAACTCGAGGTGTTCGCGCATGGCAGGCACGACCTGCACCGGGCGCATCGAATCCGCGTCGTACCGGATCAAGCGTACGTGCAGGCTGTTGACCCGATAGATCTCCGACAGGATCTCGTTGCCGATGCTGTCGACCATGCTGTCGTGCAGGCCCCAGTCGACCGCCTGCGCGTCCTTCTCGAGTGCATCGTCCGGCCGAGGCTGCAGTGCGCGCTCGAGGATGGCCTCATGGTCGGCAATGAGGCGCGCAATGGTCTCGGCACTGGCGACGCGCGCGAAGTGCACGACGGCTTCACGCTCCACCATCGCACGGACCTGCCAGGCGTTGCGGATCAGTTTCATGTCCACCGTGGCGATCTGCAACCCCCGCTTGGGAACCGCCTTGATGAGCCCGGCCGCCTCGAGCCTGGGCACCAGCTCGCGCACGGCGGCCAGTGGCATTTCGAGCAGCTGCATCAGCTCGCGCTGCGAGACGAACTGCCCCGGCCGGATCCGCGCGTCGATGATCTGCTGGCGAAACCCCTGGTAGGCCCGGTTCCGCTGAGTGACCGGCTCGGGTTCGGGGCCCCGGCGCGAAGACGCTTTCTGCAACTCGGAGGGCGCGATGGCGGAGGTGTTCATGCCCGGATGGTACGGGCAAACATGTTTCAGGGAAGCGCTGATGGACAACCTAGGGTTATCACTAGCACCTTTCTAACATGTTAGTCGGGTTATAGTCCGGTGCAAGCACGGACCATCACGCGGCGCATCGCTGCCGCACCGCTGAGCCGTTTCACCACCGCAAACCTGGAGCCTTTTCATGGGTCTTGATCTCTCGGGCGTCATTCCGCCCCTCGTCACCCCCTTCACCGCCGACGGCGACATCGATGAAGCCGCATTCCGCAAGGTCATCCGCTTCAACCTCGACAAGAAGGTGCACGGACTGTGCCCCGGCGGCAGCAGCGGCGAAGGCCATACGCTCACGATCGACGAGTTCAAGCGGCTCCTGGAAATCACCAGGGAGGAAGTCGCGGGCGCCGTGCCGGTCGTCGCCGGCATCATTTCCAACAGCACGCGCGATGCGATCAACCGTGCCAAGGCGATTTCGCACCTGCCTGTCGCGGCGCTGCAGGTCACGCCCGTGCACTACCTCTTCAAGCCCGACGAGGACGCGACCTTCCGGCACTTCAAGGCGCTGACGGAGGCCGTGGACATCCCGGTCATCATCTACAACGTCGTGCCCTGGAACTACCTGAACCCGGCGCAGATGATCCGGCTGATGAAGGAACTGCCCGGCGTGCAGGGCATCAAGCAGAGCCAGGGCGACCTGAAGCTCATGGCCGACCTGCTCCTGGGCGTGCCCCAAGGCTGCAAGGTCTTCTCCGCCGTGGATGCGCTGCTGTATTCGTCGTTTGCACTGGGCGCGCACGGCACGATCGCTGCGACCCCGGCCGCGCTGCCGGGCGTCTGCGTCGCGCTGTGGAACGCCGTGCAGGCAGGCGACCATGCCAAGGCTTTGGAGATGCACAAGTCGATGCTGGCGTTCTGGAACGCGGTCGTGGCCGACAACCTGCCTGCAAACCTGAAGACCTCCATCACGCTGCAAGGCTGCAACGCGGGCCTCCCGCGCGCGCCGATGCCGCCGACGAGCGAGGCACAGCTCGCAAAGATCAAGAGCGCGCTCGACGACGTCCTGCGTTTCGACAACTGATGCGCAAACCAGGTCCCCTCGACACAGGTATCGGAGACAGGCAATCATGAACATTCAACGTCGCAAACTGCTGAACCTCGGCGCAGTCACTGCCGCCGGCAGCCTCCTGGGCACGAGCGCCTGGGCGCAGGCATTCCCCAACAAGCCGGTCACGCTCGTCGTGCCCTTCACGCCGGGCGGCAACACCGACATCGTCGCGCGCACGGTGGCGGTCGCCCTGGGCAAGGTGCTGGGCCAGTCGGTGATCGTGGACAACCGTGCCGGCGCGGGCGGCTCCATTGGCGCGATGCAGGTCGCACGTGCCGCCGCCGACGGCTACACGCTGCTGCTGTGCGGGGCCGGCGTGATCGTCACTGTCCCGGAGATGGTCAAGACCAGCTACAGCCGGTCGAGCTTCGCGCCGATCGGGCTCGTGAACAAGAGCTCGATGGTGCTGCTGTCGCGCAAGAACGAGACCCGCTTCAAGAACTTCAAGGAACTCGCCGCCTATGCACGCTCGGGCGACGGCAAGCTGATCGCCGCCCACTCCGGGCCGGGCACGCCGAACCATCTTGCGCTGCTGCAGCTGGAGAGCCTGCTCAAGACGAAGTTCACCGTCGTCAGCTACAAGGGTTCGGGCCCGGCGCTGGTCGATCTGATCGGCGGCCAGGTCGACGTGCACTTCGACCAGGTCACGAGCTCGCTCCAGCATGTGAAGGCCGGCACGCTGCAAGCGCTGGCCGTCCTCGGCCCGGCGCAGGACCCCTCGCTGCCCGGCGTGCAGACGGTGGCCGAGCAGGGTTTCGGCGAGCTCGACGGCACCACCTACGTCGGTGTGCTGGCGCCTAGCGGAACCCCGAAGGATGTGCAGGACAAGCTCGCTGCCGCGCTCGCCCAGGCCGTCAAGGACCCGCAGACGGTCAACAGCGCCCGGGAGCTCGGGAGCGTCGCCTTCTCCGGTACGCCGCAGGAATTCGCGCGCATCCTCGACGCCGAATACGCGCTGGCCACCCAGGCCACCAAGGACGGCCGGCTCAAGGCGGACTGAACCGGTGAAGAAGATCCTCAACGCCTCCGGAGATTAGGTCGACGAGATGCTCGACGGCCTGTGCATGGCCCACCCCGAGCTGCAGCGCCGCGGCGATGGCGGACGCTCGTAGGGCGCTATGCCACCTCGATGGAAATGGCCGGCGCTTCGCTCAGCTCCGGCCGAGTGTCCATTCTGGAGGGTGCGTTGATGCTGAACGCAGCGCGACTCGCGGCCGCCCTGCGCCAATGGTGCGCCGGCGTGCATGCCGCGGCAGTCGAACTTAACGCACTCGACCATCGGGCTCGACGAACCCGGCATGGTCGCGTTGCCAACGGATGATCGACAGCCTGTAAGTGGCCGCGCTGCCAGCGCCATTGCCTCGTCACGAATGGAGTGCAATTGCGAAGCGCATTCGCTCGCAGAATTACCGTTCCGGGACACCAGTTTTGCAGGGCTCGCCAATAAGATTAAAGTCGAGTCTTCTTCACATCCTGGAATTCAAACCGAATGACTCAGAGTTACGAGCAGATTCAGAAGCAGATCGAGACTCTCCAGCGTCAGGCTGAAAAGCTTCGCGTGCGAGAAATCGATGAAGTCGTCGCCCGTATCAAGGTCGCCATCGAGCACTATGGGCTCAGCGCCGAGCAACTGGGCTTTGGCGCTTCAACCAACGGCGCGAAGAGGAATGCGAAAAAGGCAGCCCCCGTCCGCGTGGCGAAATACAGCGATGGCCAGGGCAATTCCTGGTCAGGCATGGGGAAGCGGCCAGGCTGGCTGCGCACTGCACTCGACGGCGGCAGGACACTCGAGGAATTCGCCACACAAGGCGCCTCACCGGCAACGGCAGGCGGCAAGCGCAAGGCGGCAAAGAAGCGCAAAGCGAAGATTGCCTATAAGGATGATGCCGGGCATACATGGTCCGGCATGGGCCCGAAGCCTCGCTGGTTGAAAGAAGCGCTCGATGCGGGAAAGACGCTCGACCAAATGATGGCCTGACGAAGAATCTTGCCCGCACGTCCCTTCACGGCCGTCGGGCTCGATCCTGAATGGATGCTGACCTGACCCGAGGTCCTGCAAGCTGAGCGCCGCGACCGCGATCAGCATAGATTGATCCGCAAGGAGCCCCTTGCTCCCATCTCTGCCCCTGCGAGTCCACACATGCTGCGCCTCTATGACAGCCGCTTCTCCGGCAACTGCTGGAAAGTCCGCATCCTGCTGAACCAGCTCGGAATTCCGATCGAGCGGGTGACGCTCGATCTCGCCAAAGGGGAAGCCGCCGATGCGTCGTTCCAGCAGAAGAGCCGCTTTGGGCGCGTCCCGGCACTCGAACTGGAGGACGGCCGCACACTGGTCGAATCGGCAGCCATCCTGCTCTATCTGGCCGAGGGCACCCGATTCATCCCCGAGGACCTGTTCCTGCGGGCGGAGATGCTGGGCTGGTTGTTTTTCGAGCAGGCGGATCTTCAAAAGCCGATCGCGACACCACGCGTCTATCACCTGCGGGGCCTGGCGGCCGAGATGGCGGATGAGATCGCCCGTTTCCAGAAGGACGGCAACGCCGCGCTCGCGAAACTCGAGCACTGGCTCGACAAGCACACCTGGTTGGTCGGCGAGCGCTACACGCTCGCCGACCTGGCAGTCTCATGCTATGTGTCGCTTGCCGGGCAAGGCGGCTACGACATGGCCCGCTACCCGGCCATCCAGGCGTGGACGGCCCGCGTCAGCGAGCAGCCCGGGTGGGTTCCGCTGCTGAGCGGCGAATGACCTGCCTTCTCAGGCGACGGTGACGCCGTTCGGCGTGCCGCGCAAGGCCCTGGCGACGGTGGCGACCCGCCGCCCCTGGAAGCGGGCCACGTCGAGGTGCTCGGAATCGGGCTCGACGGTGTCGAGCTTCGAGACGTGCGTTGCGCCATAGGGCGTGCCTGCCTTGAACATCGCGGCATCGGCATAGCCCAGCGGAACAATGATCAGCCCCAGGTGTGCCATCGGCGTGTACATCGACAGCAAGGTCGACTCGTTGCCGCCATGCAGCGACGAGGTCGCGCCGAAGGCCGAGCCCACCTTCCCATTGAGCTTGCCCTGGAACCACAGTCCCCCGAGCCCATCGATGTAGACCTTGAGCTCTGAAGAGATGGAGCCGAAGCGCGTCGGCGTGCCCAACACGATCGCATCGGCCCATTCGGCATCGGCTTCGGTCGGCGCCTCGTACCGTGCGTTCATCTGTTCCGCGCGCTCGGTCCAGCCGGGCGACTGCTGCATGACGGCCGGACTGACCACTTCGCGCGCCCGCCGCAGCCGCACCTCGGCGCCCTCGCCTGCCGCGCCTTCGGCGATCGCCCTGGCCAGCAGCTCCGTCGAGCTGTTGCGCGAGTAGAAGGCGACCAGGACCTTGGGTTTGAAGATCGCGTTCATACCGAGATGGGCTCCAGCCGGCCGAGCAGTTCTTGCTTGCGCTCTTCAAGCCATGGCGGCAACTGGAACTCTTCGCCGAAGTGACCCGGCTCCTCGTCGATGGCAAACCCGATGTCGGTGGTGGCCGCCTCGAAGATCACGCCGCCCGGCATCTTGAAATACATCGAACGGAAGTAGTTCCGGTTGACCGACTCGGAGGTGTCGATGTAGCCCATGCCCATCAGCTTGTCCTTGATCTGCATCTGCTGCTCCTGGCTGTCGACCGCGAAGGCGACATGGTGGATGGTGCCTTCGCCATAGATCGACGATCCCTGCAGGCGATCCGGCTCGTGAAGAAACTCGACGATGGTGCCGGGCGCGCCGCCCTGCGTCTCGAAACGGTGGTAAGGCCCCGCCTCGCCCGCATAACGAAAGTCGATGGCTTCCTGCATGAAGGTGATGGACTCGGCAACCTCCCGCAACGACAGCGTGATGCTGTGCACGCCACGGATCGCGAACGCTTCGGGAATGTCATTGGCCAGGCACGGCAAACGTTGATCGCGGTCCGACGCAACCAGGTCGAACTCGATGCCGCAGGGGTGATGAAAGCGCTGGCGCTGCTCCCCGAAACGATCGACCACCTCCTTGTCGAAGGCAATGCCATGGGTCGCAAAGCGCTCGCGCCAGAAGTCCAGCGAACCCGCGGGCACAGAGTAGTTGATGACTCGGATCTGGCCCGAGCCGCGCCGTCCCTTCACGCCTTTCTGGCTGAAGGGAAACGACGTGACGAGCGTTCCGGCATCGCCCTTCGGGTTGCCGTAGTAGAGGTGATAGATCGGGTCTTCCCCGTCCAGCAGCACGGTCTTCTTGACCAGGCTCTGGCCGAGCAGCTTGACGTAGAAATCCACGTCCTCCTGCGCACCGCTGACGCAGGCGGTCAGGTGATGAAAGCCTTTGATGATCGACATCCGGGTTCCTTGTTGAGTGGTTTGGGTGGGTGAAGCGCTGAATGCATTCAGGCGGCGATGAAGGTGGTGAACTCCTCGACCTCCAGCTTGTGCAGGGCCATGCGGTTCTCCGGCATGCTGTTGTCCGCATAGCCGAGCGACATTCCCGCGACGACCATCTCGTCCTCGGGAATTCCGAGCTCGGCGCGAAGCACCGGGTACTGCAGCGACCAGATCTGCTGCGGGCAGGTGTCCAGGTCCCGTGCCTTGGCAGCGAGCATGATGTTCTGCAGGAAGCAGCCGTAGCAGATGAAGCTGGCCCATTCCAGGCGCCGGTCCATCGTGAAGATGATTCCGACCGGCGCATCGAAGAAGAGGAACTGCCGCTCCACGTCCCGCATGCGGCCCGCCTTGTCGCTGCGGTGCACGCCCTGCGCGTCGCCGAGCTGGCCGCGGAAGGTGTTGAAGCGCGACGAGTAGGGATCGGGCAGCGGCTGCGGGAAGAAGGGGTACTCGGGGGCGAGTTTCTCGGGCCCGGCGCGGAACGCCTCGACGGCCGCCGTGGTCACACGATTGCGCGCCTCGCCCGTGACCACGTAGCAGCGCCACGGCTGCGTATTGCTGGAGCTGGGCGCGTACTTTGCGACAGAGAGGATGTCCCTCACTGTCCCGATGGATACCGGGCGTTCGAGGAAGCCGCGCTTGGTGCGGCGCTCGCAAATGAGTTCGTCGATGAGCGAGTTCATTGAAGTGTCTCCATCCGTGGGTGGTGGTGGTCGTGAGCGGCTGCGATCGACCAGGCGGAGCAAATCGTATGAACCGCGGGCACGCTTGAGAAGCCGGCGCGGCTTGCACGCAAGGTTGCGGATTCCTGGACGATGGCCGGTTCGTGGCGCCGCGGCGATATGCTCGCCGCGATTCCTCCCCGACACGGCACACCGATGCTCGATCTCAAGGACGTCTACTACTTCGTGCAGGTCGTCGACCGCGGCGGCTTCACCTCGGCCGGCCAGGCACTGCGCCTGCCCAAATCGACACTGAGCCATCGCGTGCAGGAACTCGAGGCATCGCTTGGCGTGCGGCTGCTCAACCGGACCTCGCGCCAGTTCGGCACGACCGACATCGGCAAGGAGTTCTACCAGTACGCCGTCGCGATGCTGCGCAGCTCGGACATCGCCGAAGAGGCCATTCGACAGCGACTCGGCGAACCCAGCGGGGTGATCCGCATCACGACCGCAGTGGAGATCGCGCAGTTCGCCTTGCGGGACCTCCTGCCGGTTTTCCTCAACCGCCATCCCAAGGTCCAGATCGTCGAGATTGCGACGGACAGGCTGGTCGACATCGTGGGCGAGGGCTTCGACCTGGCCATTCGCGGGCATACGGTGCCGCTTCAGAACTCGACACTCGTGCAGCGCGCCATTGCGAGCGTGCCCTGGTACCTCTTTGCCAGCCCGGCCTACCTGGCGAAGATGAAGGAACCGCAAAGCCCGGAAGACCTCCTGCACCATGCGAGCATCTCGATCGTGCGAAACGGCCCGGTGCAGTGGCAGCTGAAGGGGCCTGGCGGCAAGGAGTTCGTCGTGGCCATGGCCCCGCGCTTCCAGAGCAACAACATGGTGTCCCTCAAGGAAGCTGCCTGCACCGGGCTCGGCATCGCGGCATTGCCGGGCTACATCTGCCGAAGCGAAATCGCGGCAGGTTCGCTGCGCCAGATCCTGCCCGGATGGATCGCCGCCGATGCGCGCCTCGCGGCGCTCATTCCCTACCGCACCGGCCTGCTGCCCGCCGTGCGGTCGCTGGTGGATTTTCTGGCTGTCGAGATTCCGAAGGTGACCCACTTCGGCGGCCACTGACGCTCGTGCAGCCATCGTCCAGAACATTGGACGCAGAGTCCTTGCCGAGGTAGCCCCAGCACGGCACGAGCGCCTTTATCGTCGCGGTCCACCGACTCCATCGGATCAGGACTGCCGACATGAACCATCTGAACTGCCTGCCGCAAGACGCGGTGTTCTGGGGCGAGAACACGCTGACCCATGCGCTCCCGCGCATCGGGGACTACGGCATCGAGCGGCCGATCCTCTTCACTGTCGAACCGCTCGAAGCGCTGGCCCGCGACCACGTCGAGCCGCACCTCGACGGCATGGCCGGCCGCTTCCTCGACCTGCCCGCGCATGTGCCGGACGTGGCCGTGCAAGCGGGGCTCGAGGCCTGCCTGCGCTCGAATGCGCGCGCCATCGTGGGACTCGGCGGCGGCTCGGTGCTCGACGCCGCCAAGGCGGTCTCCCACCTGCATCACGGCCGGACCGGCAGGTATCTCCCGATCGTCGCGCTGCCGACGACGCTCTCGGGCTCGGAGTTCTCGCACTACTTCGGCATCACCGAGACCGACGGGCGGCAGAAATTCAAGCGCAGCTACGCGGTACGCGAGACCACGCCGAAGGTCGTGCTCATCGATCCGCTGCTGGTGCGCGGCACCCCGCGGGCGCTGCTGCTGTCGTCCGCCATCAAGGGCATCGACCACGCGGTCGAGGGCATGCGCAAAGTGATGCCGAGCCATCCGCACGCGGTCATGGCGGCCAGCGGCGTGGACCGCTTTCTCCGGGTCCTCGAGAAGTGGCCCGCCAGGCTCGAGACGCGCCAGGCCCTCGAGGCAGGGCTCGTGACCGACGACGACCTGCTGCAGCTGCAGCTCGGCGCCTGGCAGTGCTATTTCTCGCCGGCCTCCGTGGTCTATGGATTGAGCCACCGCATCGGCCACATCCTGGGCGGCAGCTTCGGCCTGCCGCACAGCGCGACCTCGTGCATCACCCTCGCGCCGGTCATCCAGGCGTGCGCCCCTTTCTACGGTGACAAGCTCGAAGCCCTGTCTCCCGGTGGGCCGGGCGCGGCGGCGCGGCTGGCAGGGCGCATCGCCGCGGCCGTCGAGGCGCTCGGCTTGCCGAGCCGCGTGTCCGGGTTCGACCTCGACCGTGCGAAGCTGCCGGAAGTGGCCGCGCTGCTCAAGGCCAACTATCCCCAGGAGGTCGCGGATCTCGGCGACGACGCACCCACGCGCCTCGATGCGCTCCTGGAGCGCCTGTGGTGAGCCCGCACGCGCCGCGCGCCGCGCCATCGCTGCGGCAATCGCTGGACGATCTCGGCGCTGGCCGGATGAGCGCAAGCGAGCTCGTGCGCGACACGCTGCAGCGGGCCGACGACACGCAGCGCAGGCTGAACGCCTTTGCCGTCATTCCGCGCGAACTGGCCATGGCCGCGGCGGACGCGAGCGACCGCCGGTACGCCGACGGCACGCAGCGCCCGCTCGAAGGCCTGCCCATCGGCGTCAAGGACCTGATCGACACCCAGGGGATCGAAACGCGCTACGGATCGCCGGCCTTCGTCGGCAACATTCCTTCGGCGGACGCTGCGGTCGTGCGCACGCTCGTGGAACAAGGTGCGATCGTTGTCGGCAAGACGACCACGCACGAATTCGCCTGGGGCGTCACCACGGCGAGCGCGGCGTTCGGCGACACGCTCCATCCGCTCGACGCCGGTCGCATTCCGGGCGGCTCGAGCGGCGGCGCGGCCGTGGCCATCGCCGATGGTGTGATGGCCGCCGGGCTGGGTACGGACACGGGAGGCTCCGTGCGCATTCCCGCCGCGCTCTGCGGTGTTACCGGATTCAAGCCGAGCTACGGTGCGCTGCCGACCGAGGGCGTCTTTCCACTGGCCGCGAGCCTCGATCATCCGGGTCTGCTCGGCGCCAGTGTCGGCGACGTGAGCGTTCTTGCCGAGGCGCTGCGCATCGTCGGCCGCAGCGACACAGCGGATGAATTCGATGGCGCACGGGTCGGTGTGATCTGCGGCATCCCTTCGCTGCCGCCGGCCACGAACGTCGCATGCGCATTCGCCATCGCAGCGGATGCGCTGTCCTCTGCCCTCCGTCTCGAGGAGTTGAACCCGGGGGATCTCTTCAGCGGCAGCTTCGATGCGTTCGCGCGCATCGTGCTGGCCGAAGGCGCACTCGTCCACTTCGCGAGAAGAGACCCGGACTGGATCGCCTCGCACTACGGCGAGGAGACCGTCGAACGGCTCACCCATGCGAGGGCGACGCGAGTGGAGGACTACGCGTTGGCACAACAGGCGCGACGAATGTTCACGGCGGGGCTCGAGCGCCTCATGGGCAGGCACCGCTTCATCGTGCTGCCCGCCACACCGTGCAGCGCGCCGCTCGTCGGCGAGACAAGGCTGGCGATCGGCGGCTGGACCGGCAGCGTGCGCGAAGCCCTGATGACCTATACGGCGCCCTTCAACCTTGCCGGCTGCCCCGCCATTTCGATCCCGCTGCGCCGAAGTACCGGCGCGCTCCCGGTCGGGCTGCAGGTCGTCGGCCGCCGCGGCGATGACGCCGCACTGCTGCGGATCGCAAGGCAGATGGAGCGAGTGCTGCATCCACCCCATCGATCTGCCTGCCTGCCATGCCAGGCCGATCGTGAATCGTCGACCTGCCAGCCGCACAGAAAAGGAGAAACGAGATGACACACCCGTTGATGACGATGGCCGCTTCCGCCCGCGCCGCCATCCAGGACCCAGGCCGCACCACGGTCGTGGGTGACAGCGCGAATCCGCGCTTCGAGCTGTTCCACGCTGCGAGCTCTCTCTGCTCGCAGAAGGTGCGCACGGTGTTGTACGAGAAGGCGCTGCCCTATCGCTCGAACGACATGCTCATCCTCAGTTCGATGGGACCGGCCGGCCTCGTGCCGGCCGAGCACTACAGCCCGGCCTACATCCGCCTGCGGCTGATCGCTGCGCGCGAGCTGGATCTGGAATTCGTGAGCGGCTACAGCGGGCGCACCTCGGTCCAAACCGAAGGCTTCGACCCTTGCGTGGTGCCATTGCTCGTCGACTACCAGGCAGGTCGCGTGGTGGCGGATTCGCGGCGGATCTGCTGCTATCTCGATGCGGTCTCGCACGCGCCGGTCCGGCTCGTGCCGGACGACCCCGAAGCGCGCACAGAGGTGATGCGCCAGGTCGGCATTGTCGACAGGATTCCGAATGGAGCATTGCTCTACGGCTTTCATCCTGATGCCGACCGGCGGCCCAATCCGCTCAAGTCATCCATGGAGACGGTCTACGACTACAAGATCATGGCGCTGGAGCGATTGATCGCTACCCATCCCGACGACGCCGAGCTGGTTGCCGCCTGCCGCGCCAAGATCGCGAAGGAGAGTGGCGGCAAGAAGGTATGCCGCGACCCTGCGTTTCAGCGTGCATCTCGCCAGCACGCGGGCGATCTCTTGAAGGCCCTGGAACGAGACCTCGCGGCGAAGTCGTTCTCCTGCCTGTGGGGTAACGCCTTTTCGCTCGCCGACGTGCTGTGGGGCGTCAATCTTGTCCGCCTCAACTATCTCGGGCTGGGCTCCCTGTGGGCAGGGCTTCCCCACGTCGAGCGCTACTTCGACACGCTCACCCACCGGCCTTCGCTTTGCAAGGAAGCGGTCCAGGCATCCGTCCAGTCGATGCCGCACTCTGCGTACATGAAAGCCGTCGCGGACTGCGCCGCTGTCACCGCGGCTTGAACTCGTCGGCACCCCGTGAACACAACCAGGAGCACGAAATGAGCGATACCGATACCCTCCAGAGCCTCGCGAACGCCGAAGCGCCGCGCACGGCCGCCGGCCAGACGCCCTACAGCGCATGGATCCAGACCGACGTGCTTCACTCGCTGCAGCGCACGGTCAGCGACCATCCGGGCGAGCATGCGTGGATCGTCCACGTGCAGGTGTCCGAGCTCTACTGGATGCTCATCATCAAGGAGATCCAGACCGCACAGACGTACCTGCGCGCCGACGACCTGGCCCAGGCCCGGCGGACCTTGCGGAGGGTGGTTGCCCATCAGGAGCCGCTGGACGCGATCTGGCGTTCCATCGCGTGGATGACGCCCAACGACCTGCTCGCCATCCTGTCGCGCGCGGCGGCGACGCACGGCAAGGACACGGCGCTGCAGGGATGGACCTACCGGCACATGGCCTATCTGCTGGGCATCAAGCAGGCGGAGCATCTGCAGCACTTCGCTCCCCAGCCTCAGCGCCTCGCCCAGCTCACCAAGGCACTGGCCGAGCCGAGCCTCTACGACGACGTGCTGGCCTGCTTCGCACGCCTGGGCATGGAGGTGCCGCGTGCCTGGCTCGAGCGCGACCTGAGCGCACGCTACGTGCCCAGCAAAGAGGTCGAGCAGGTCTGGCGCAACATCTATGCAGACCCGGACAGGCACCTCGAACTGCAGCAGCTCGGCGAGACGCTCGCCGATATCGCAGAGGGTTTCACGCACTGGAAGTACCGCCACCTGATGGCAACGCGCCGGACCTTCGGCGCCAGGCCGGCGTACTTCGGCACCGAAGGCATCGCCTGGCTGGCGCCCACGATGGACGAGATCCCGTTCCCCGAGCTCTGGTCGGCTCGCACCTTCATTGGTGATCCGCAGCCGGGTTCGCTCGCGGTGTGCCCGCACATGTCCAGGCGATGACGGCGCGGTCCGGGGCCCTTATTCAGGCTGCGCGTCCAGCGCGGCCGCGCGAATCCGGCCCCGCTCGCTGTGCAGCATGTAGAGCCCCGAGCCGACCAGCAGCGCAATTCCCAGCCAGGCCCACCCGCTGGGGACCTCGCTCCATACGGCGTAGCCCAGCAGCATGGCGAAGAGAACGGCCGTGTAGCGGAAGGGCGCCGTCAGCGAGACCTCACCGGAGCGCATGCATTGCACCAGCAGGAAATAGCCCGATGCCAGGAAGCCTGCCGCGACGCCCAGCAAGCCCAGGTCGCGCAGCGCGAATGACTGCCAGCCGCTCACCAGGGTCAGGCAGCCGGCCAGCAAGGTGACGGCCAAGGCCGTGGCAAGGGTGATGATGACGGACGGAATGGCCCGATCGATACGCCGCGTCATCAGGTCGCGCGTGGCGTGGAACAGCGTGCCGCCCAGGCACAGCAGCGCCCACGCGTTGAAGCCTTCCCCGTTGGGCTGGACCACGCAGAGCACGCCCACGAAGCCCAGCACCACGGCGGACCAGCGCGCCACCCCGGCGCGCTCGCCCAGGAAAAGCACCGCGAACACCGTCATGAAGAGCGGCGCAGCGAGGTTGATGGCGGTGGCGTTCGCAATCGGCAGCCGGAACAGCGACAGCAGGTACATCATGGTCGCGCAGGCGTCGACCGTGCCGCGAAGCGCCACCAGCGGATTCAGCACCGCGCTCGCGTGGCGCAGCGCGCCCAGGCGCCGTGCGACCAGCAGCACCAGCGCCGAGGCCATCAACCCGCGCACGAAAATCAGCTGCGCCGAGGGCATGGACTGGCTGACGTACTTGACCAGCGCATCGTTGAGCACGAAGCAGCACATCGCACCGATCATCATGGCGATGGCGCGCCCGTTGACGCGGGCGGGGGACAGGGAGGAGAGGAGCTGCGCGGCCATGAGACCTCGAAAAAAGGCCCGCACGAGGCGGGCCTGAAAGGGTTGGTCCTTGATGCCCACCCGGGAGAAACCAGAACGAAGATTAGTAGGATGTTTCCTACAAATCAAGTCCGGAGAAAGTTCGCGTTCCGGCTTGTTACACATGTCCCGGACCACTGAGGTCGAGCCGCGGTGCCGCCACCTTGCCGTGCTCGAGTTCGAGGGCGAAATGCACCTGCCGGCCGTCGACAAAGAGCTGGAGCTTGAGTCCCGCCGCGATCTCGTCGCATGCCAGCTGCGCGCCCTTCCACTTCGCGACTGCGTTGCGGGCCGCCAATGAAGCCATCTCGACCGCCAGCCCGCGGCCCACGGCCTCGGAGCGCAGGCCTACCGCATTGCGGCCTTCGCTGCGTCCCTCCATCTGCACCTGGAGGCCCGGCACGGCGAAGCGCCCATCGCCCAGTTGCACTTCGCCCGACAGCGCGGTGCGGCCCAGCAACAGGCGGGCCTGCTCCGTCAATCCCTGGCCCTGGCCGCCGCGCCCCTGGCGCAGCATCGATTGGGCGAAGGGCTGCAGCTCCAGCTTCCCGCGTTCGGAGACCCACGGACTCAGCAAGGCGCCGCGACGCTCGAATTCCACGCCTGCGATGGGTGCCGACGTGAACTGGTAGAGATAGCTGCGACCATTCGGCGCATCGACATAGAGGCCCAGCCGGCTCACGCCCATGCGGGAATCAGGCCCCACGTGCTCGACCGTCGCGTCGTTGAAGTCGATCTGCCCGTGCCGTATGGGCACGGTCACGTCGGCGTCGAACAGCAGGTGCGCGTCGGTGATCTTCCCGCGGATGGTCCCGTCGGCCTCGCCGAGGGGGCCGAGGCACCAGGCATCGGCTGCAGCCTGGCGCGCCGTGACCTCGGCAGGTGCTGCTGCCCGGCCCGGTCCCGGCAAGCCGTCCCACACCTGCTGGAGCTGCGGCGACATGCTCAGCGGACCCTGCAGCTTCACGCCCGAGAACTCGGCCTCTGCCGCTGCGAGTGCCGAGAGACGCGGCACGCCGGCCTCGACACGCACCTGGCCGGCCAGTTCATGCAAGGCGATCCGGCCGATCTCCAGCATGAGGGCGCCCGATGCGAGCCGAAGCGCTGTCGCCTCGAGTTTGCGGATCCGGACATCGATCGCTCCCGCCTGGCCGGGATGCCAGGTGACGCCCTCGACCGCGCAGCGGTTGGAAGCCGACTTGTCGGAAGGCCCGAGTTCAAGGCCGAGCACGAGATCGATGAGTGATGCCGCGAGTGGGACGGTCATGCGGCTTTGTACCGCATCGGATGCGAGTGCCCGGGCAGGACTGCGCGCCGCGCTGCGCACCGGTCTGATCGCTGGCGCAATGGCCAGACGGACTTCTTCATCTCTTCCTTTCTGGTTCAGCCGCGTCTCCATCCCCGCGCTCGCGAGCGCGACGCTTGCGTTCGTGGATGGCGCCCTGCAATGCCGCATGGCTGCGCTTGGCCGCTGCTTCGCAGCGTTCATGAAGCACGGCGAGTTGCTTGTCGGTCAGCTTCTCGATGCCGATGAATTCGTCGCCGGCACTCGATGAACGGATCAGTTCGTCGAGCTTGGTCTGAAGCGCGACGCCATCGCGGTTCTGCGTGTTCTGGATCAGGAACACCATCAGGAAGGTGATGATGGTGGTCGCGGTATTGATGACCAGTTGCCAGTTTTCAGAGAAACCAAAGAGGGGACCTGAAACCGCCCAGCCGATGACCAAGGCAACACAAAAAAGAAAGGCGAACGGACTGCCGGCGGCACGCGCGGTCGCGTTGGCGAAAGAGGCAAAGAACTTGTCCATGGGTTCATGCTGGGATGCTTTTGAACCAGCGTGGCGCATTCGCAGGCCAAAGGCGGTCGTCCATTTCCCACAGAAGCACGCTGAAAATTCCCACGGCGCTGTGAGTCGCAACCCATTTGTTCAGGCGCTTGCACCACCGCTGGCCGAAGTCATCCGCTACGAGCGCTCGTCGGCCAGCGCGTGATCCCGGTTGACCGCGTGCGACAGCAGATTCTGCCGTCGCGACCCGCACAACCGCAGCCTGCTTTGTGCAAGCCCCTCATTGAAGCACCGGCTCGCAGGGCGTGCAGCCTAGACTTTTGGACATCCAAAAGGCCAGGCCCCAGCCCCTTCATGCCCTACCCCTCGCACCACCCGGCATCCGTGGCCACGCCTGCGCAGAGATCGCAATGAACAATCCTCACAACATTTCCGAAGGGCCCACTCCATGAACGCCTCCGTCATCGAGCACTTCAAGAGAGCTGGTCATCTGGATCGCATGTTCATCGGCGGCGAGTGGGTCCTGCCGGAAACGCTGGCGCGCGTCGGCGTGGTCGACCCTTCGACCGAAGAGACTGTCGCGGAGATCGCACTGGGCAGTGCAAGAGATGTCGATGCAGCGGTGGCACAGGCGCGAAGCGCCTTCACCACCTGGTCGGTGAGTCCGGTCCAGGGCAGGGCCTTGCTTCTCGATCGCGTCCACGCGCTGATCCTCGAGCGCGCAGAACTGTTCGCCCAGGCGATCTCGCTGGAGATGGGCGCTGCCATCTGCTTTGCGCGCAGCACGCAGGTGCCATCTGCGGCACAGCACATCCGCGTGGCACGGGACAACCTGACCCGCTATCCGTTCATCACCCATCGCGGGGACATGGCCATCGTGCGCGAGGCCATTGGCGTCTGCGGCCTGATCACACCGTGGAACTGGCCGCTCTATCAGATCACCGCCAAGGTCGGACCAGCCCTGGCAGCCGGATGTACGGTCGTCTTGAAGCCCAGCGAGCTGTCGCCACTGAGCGCCCTGCTCTTCGCCGAAGTGATGCACGACGCCGGCATCCCCCCGGGCGTCTTCAACCTGGTGAACGGCAATGGTCCGGAGGTCGGTGCCGCCTTGGCTTCGCATCCGGACGTGGACATGATCTCGATCACCGGTTCGACGAGGGCCGGTGTCCTCGTTGCCCAGGCCGCCGCCCCGACGGTAAAGCGCGTGGCCCAGGAGCTCGGCGGCAAATCTCCCAACCTCATCCTGCCGGATGCGGACCTCGCGCGTGCCGTACCGCCAGGCATCGCGGCCGCCTTTCGCAACGTCGGCCAATCCTGCAGTGCACCGACCCGCATGATCGTGCCCCGCGAGCGTCTCCGGGAGGTCGAGCGGATCGCGCTCGAAGCGGTGTCGGGCATCGTCGTGGGCGATCCGCGTTCGCAGCAGACGACCCACGGCCCGGTGGCGAATCGCGCGCAGTTCAATCGGGTGCAGGAAATGATCGGCATCGGAATCGCCGAAGGCGCGCGACTCATCTGCGGCGGCGCCGGCCGGCCCGAGGGCTCGAGCCGCGGCTTCTACTGCCGTGCGACCATCTTCACCTCGGTGCAGTCTCACATGCAGATCGCGCAGGAGGAGATCTTCGGCCCGGTGCTCGCGATCATTCCCTATGACAGCGTGGACGAAGCGGTGGAGATCGCCAACGACACCGTCTACGGCCTGGGCGCCCACGTGCAAGGCCATGACCTCGGCGCGGCACGTGCCATCGCGGCGCGCATCCGCTGCGGGCAGGTGCACATCAACTACCCGGCCTGGAATCCCCATGCCCCCTTCGGCGGCTACAAGCGCTCGGGAAATGGCCGCGAGTACGGCCTGGAGGGCTTCGAGGAGTACCTGGAAACCAAAGCCATTCTGGGCTCCCAGGATGCCCCTGCCGCACCGACGCGAAATCCCGAGAGCCAGGCTTTCGATGAGTCGAACGGACTTTGAATCACCAGCGAGATCCATCATGTCCCCTCCGCTGCAACACATCCAGACTTCGCCCACGCTGCCGGCCTCGGCCGATGTCGTCGTGATCGGCGGCGGGATCATCGGTGTCTTTACCGCCTACTACCTGGCCAAGCGCGGCGTTTCGGTCGCCCTGGTGGAAAAGGGCAGGATCGGCGCCGAGCAGTCCAGCCGCAACTGGGGCTGGTGCCGCCAGCAGAACCGCGACGCGCGCGAACTGCCGATCGCAAGCAAGAGCCTGGATCTCTGGGAACGGTTCGCCGCCGACAGCGGCGAAGACACGGGCTTCCATCGCTGCGGGCTCCTGTACCTCAGCAACGACGAAGCCGAAATTTCCCGCTGGGCCCACTGGCGCGATTTCGCGAAAACCGCAGGCGTGACGACCTACATGCTGAGTGGCCGCGAAGCCGCCGAGCGCGGGGAGGCCACCGGCCGCGCCTGGAAAGGCGGCGTTTTCTCGCCGAGCGACGGCACTGCCGATCCCGCCAAGGCTGCGCCGGCCGTGGCCGCTGCGCTCATCAAGCTCGGGGGCAGCATTCATCAGAATTGCGCAGCCCGCGGCATCGAGACGGAAGGTGGGCGGGTCAGCGGTGTCATCACGGAAGCCGGTGTCATCAAGACCAGGACGGCCGTGCTCGCCGGTGGCGCCTGGGCGTCCTCGTTCTGCCGGCAGCTCGGCATCCGTTTTCCCCAAGCCTCGGTCCGCCAATCCATTCTCAGCGTGTCCCCCGTGGAACATCGCTTGCCGGATGCCCTGGTGAGCGCGGGCGTGTCCGCCACGCGTCGCAACGACGGACGCTACGCACTGGCCATCAGCGGCCGCGCGCGCGTGGACGTGACGCCGCAGTTCATGCGCTTTGCCCCGCAGTTCCTGCCGATGTTCGCCAAGCGCTGGCGCAGTCTTCTGCCGGGAGGCCTGGAAGGCATTCGTGGCGGACATGAAACGCTGAAGCGGTGGCGGCTCGATGCGCCGACCCCGATGGAGCATGTGCGCATCCTGGACCCGAAGCCGGATCTGGCGGCGGTCAGGGAGACCCATCGGCGCGCCGTCGAACTGCTGCCCCAGCTTCGCGATGCCAGGATCACGCACGCCTGGGCAGGCTTCGTCGACAGCACGCCGGACGGTGTTCCGGGCATCGGCGAAGTGCCGTCGATGCCGGGCTTCATCCTGGCCGCTGGTTTTTCCGGACACGGCTTCGGCATCGGCCCTGGCGCTGGCCACCTGATCGCGGACCTTGCCACCGGTGCCGAACCGATTGTTGATCCCGCGCCGTACAGGCCGGGGCGGTTCAGCGGCTCCGCCTGGGGCAAGGTCGCTGACTTCTAGGCTGCGCCTGCGCTGGCTTCCAGGCTGCGCCTGGGTCGCGACAACCGGCAGCGAAGCCGCATTCGTCGCGCGAGCGATGTGGCCCGAAGAACTGCTACAGCTGCCCCTGGCACAGGTACTTGATGTGCATGTAGTCGTCCAGGCCATGCACCGAGCCCTCGCGGCCGTAGCCCGACTCCTTCACGCCGCCGAAGGGCGCCGCCTCGGCGGCCAATGCGCCTTCGTTGATGCCGACGATGCCCGACTCCAGCGCCTCGGCGACGCGCCAGATGCGGCGCACGTCGTTCGAATAGAAGTAGGCCGCCAGGCCGAAGGGCGTGTCGTTGGCGGCGGCGATCACCTCGGCTTCGCTCTCGAAGCGCGTGACCGGCACCACCGGCCCGAAGGTCTCCTCGCAGCTGCATTCCATCCTGGCGTCGGCGTTCACCAGCACGGTCGGTGCGTAGTAGTGCGGGCCGTCGCAGGTCGCGGAGCGCAGCCGCTGGCCGCCGACCACGATGCGTGCGCCCTTGGCAACCGCGTCCTTCACATGGCGCTCGATCTTCTCGACTGCACGCGCGTTGATCATCGGGCCGATCTGCGAATCCGGCTGCGTCGCCGGGCCAACCTTCAACGCACCGACGCGCGTGGCGAGCTTGTCGACGAATGCGTCATGCACCTTCGCCTGCACGAACACGCGGTTCGGGCATACGCAGGTCTGCCCTCCATTGCGGAACTTGGCCGCCATCAAGCCTTCCACCGCGGCATCGAGGTCGGCATCCTCGAACACGATGAAGGGCGCATTGCCGCCCAGCTCGAGCGACAGCTTCTTCAGCGTATCGGCCGAGGCGCGCGCAAGGTGCTTGCCCACCGGCGTGGAACCGGTGAAGGTGATCTTGCGCACGCGCGCATCGGCCAGCCACGCGTCCACCACCCCGGGCGTGCGTTCGCGCGAGGCGGTCACGATGTTGAGCACGCCCGCCGGCACGCCGGCCTCCTGGGCCAGCTTGACCAGCGCAAGCGAGGTGAGCGGCGTGTCCTCGGCCGGCTTGCACACCACCGTGCAGCCAGCCGCCAGCGCCGGCGCGATCTTGCGCGCGATCATGGCAGCCGGAAAGTTCCACGGCGTGATCGCCGCCACCACGCCGACCGGCTCCTTCAGAGCGAGCATGCGGCGGCCCGTCACCGGCGCCGGAATCACCTCGCCGTTGGCGCGCGTGGCCTCCTCGGCAAACCACTCCACGTAACTCGCGGCATAGGCGACCTCGCCGCGTCCCTCGGCGAGCGGCTTGCCCTGTTCGCGCGAGATCAGGCGGGCCAGGTCTTCCTGATGCGCGAGCATGAGGTCGTTCCAGCGCTTGAGGATCTGCGCGCGTTGCTTCGCGGGCACGGCGCGCCAGGCCGGGAAGGCGGCGTGCGCCGCATCGACCGCGGCGCGCGCATCGGCAGCCGTGCCGTCGGGCACGCTGGCGAAGACGGCGTCGCTGGCGGGGTCGGTGACGTCGAGGCGGCGCTCGTCGCCGGCTTCGCGCCAGTCGGCGCCGATGAGTTGCAGGCCGGGCATCAGGTCCTGGCGTTCGAGGGTCAGTGTCATGGTTGGGAGTCGGAGTGGAAAAGGTTCAGCCCGCGGCAACGCGCTCGGCGATCGCAATGCCGATCTCGGTGGTCGAGGCCGTGCCGCCGAGGTCGCGCGAGCGCGGCCCTTCCCTCAGCACCGCCTCGATCGCGCCGAGGATCGCGTCATGTGCGGCGCGCCCTGCGCCCTGCCCCTGCGTGAGGAAATCCAGCATCAGCGCCCCCGACCAGATCATCGCGATCGGGTTGGCGATGTTCTGGCCGTAGATGTCGGGCGCCGAGCCGTGCACGGGCTCGAACAGCGAGGGGAACTTGCGGTCCGGGTTGAGGTTGGCCGACGGCGCGAGTCCGATGGTGCCGGTGGTCGCGGGGCCGAGGTCGGAGAGGATGTCGCCGAACAGGTTGCTCGCCACCACCACGTCGAAGCGCGTGGGCTGCAGCACGAAGCGCGCCGACAGGATGTCGATGTGCTGCTTGTCCATCTGCACCTCGGGATAGTCGCGACCGATGACGTCGGCGCGCCCGTCCCACCAGGGCATGCTGATCGCGATGCCGTTGCTCTTGGTCGCCACCGTCAGGCGCTTTCTCGGGCGCGCGTGGGCGAGCTCGTAGGCGTACTTCAGCACGCGGTCGGCGCCGTGGCGCGAGAACACCGATTCCTGGATCACGATCTCGCGCTCGGTCCCTTCGTACATCACGCCACCCAGCGAGGTGTACTCGCCCTCGGTGTTCTCGCGCACCACCAGGTAGTCGATGTCCCCGGGCTTGCGGCCGGCGAGGGGGCACGGCACGCCCTCGAACAGGCGCACCGGGCGCAAGTTGATGTACTGATCGAACTCGCGGCGGAACTTCAGGAGCGATCCCCAGAGCGAGACATGGTCCGGCACGGTGGCGGGCCAGCCGACCGCGCCGAAGTACAGCGCGTCGACGCCCTTCAGCTGCTGCTTCCAGTCGTCCGGCATCATCTGGCCGTGCTCGGCGTGGTAGTCGCAGCTCGCCCAGTCGATGGTGCGGCAGTCGAGCTCGAAACCGAAGCGCGCTGCCGCTGCCTGCACCACGCGCACGCCTTCGGGCATCACTTCCTTGCCGATGCCATCGCCGGCGATCAATGCGATGCGGAAGGTCGGTGTCATTTCGGTTCTGATCATCTTGCTGCCGCGGCAATGCGGTCCATGTCGTCCAGCCAGCCCTGGCGCAGCTCGGGCACCGAACGGGCGAGCAGTTCGTAATAGGGGTGGTGCGGCCCACGCTCGTAGTCGCAGCGCGCCACCTGCGCCAGCTTGCGGCCGTGCTGCATGACGACGATCTCGTCGCACACCGCGCGCACCGTGTGCAGGTCGTGGCTGATGAACAGGTAGGACACGCCGAGCTCGCGCCGGAGCTCGGCCATCAGGTCGAGCACTGCCGCGGCCACCACGGTGTCGAGCGCGGAGGTCACCTCGTCGCAGAGGATGAGGTCGGGGTCGGCCGCGAGTGCGCGCGCCAGGTTCACGCGCTGCTTCTGCCCGCCCGAGAGGCCGCCCGGCAAGCGGCCGGCGACGGATTGCGGCAGCTTCACCAGGTCCAGCAGCTCGCGGATGCGGCGTTTCAGCGGCTCGCCGCGCAAGCCCTTGTAGAACTCCAGCGGGCGCGCCAGGATGCGCTCGATGGACTGCGAAGGATTGAGCGCCGTGTCGGCCATCTGGAACACGATCTGGATGCGGCGCAGTTCATCGCGGTCGCGCTGCTGCAGCGTCGGCTTGAGCGCGTGCCCGCGGAACAGCACGCTGCCCTGGCTGGGCTTCAGGAGACCGGCCACCGCCCGCGCAAGCGTGGTCTTGCCGGAGCCCGACTCGCCGATCACGCCGATGGCCTGCCCGCGGTGCAGCTGGAGGTTGATGTCCTGCAGGATCGGCATGGCCGGGCGCCCCTGCGCATCCACCGGACCGTAGCCCGCCGAAAGCTGGCGTATGTCGAGCAGCAGCTCGGGGTCGTCGTTCGCTGCCTTGGCCGACGCACGCGGCACGGGGCGCGCGGCGGCCAGCAGGCACTTGGTGTAGTCGTCCACCGGTGCCGACAGGACCTGCCCGGTCGCGTTGAGCTCGCGCATCTTGCCGTCGCGCAGCACCAGGATGTGGTCGGCCATCTGCGCGACCACGGCCAGGTCGTGGCTCACGTACACCGCAGTGGCGCGGCGCTCGCGCACCACGCGGCGAAAGGCGCGCAGCACCTCGATCTGCGTGGTGACGTCGAGTGCGGTGGTCGGCTCGTCGAGGATGACGAGCTCGGGGTCGCCGATCAGCGCCATCGCCGCCATCAGCCGCTGCAGCTGGCCACCGGAGACCTGGTGCGGATAGCGGTCGCCGATGGTTTCCGGGTCGGGCAGCGCCAGCTCGCGGAACAGCTGCACCGCCTTCGCCTCGGCCTCCGAGCGCTTGCACAAGCCGTGGATCACGGTCGGTTCGACCACCTGGTCCATGATCGTGCGCGAGGGATTGAAGGAGGCGGCCGCGCTCTGCGCGATGTAGGAGACGGTGCGGCCGCGCAGCGCACGCTGCTGCGCCACGTCCAGCGCGAGCACGTCCGTGGCGCCGATCTGCACGCGCCCCGCCGAGATGCGGCAGCCGTGGCGGGCATAGCCCATCAGCGCCAGCGCGGTGGTGGTCTTGCCGGAGCCCGACTCGCCGATCAGCGCCAGCACCTCGCCGGGCTGCACGGAGAAGCTCAGGCTGTCGACCAGCGTGTTCGCCCCGGCGCAGATGCTGAGGCCCTGGACGGTGAGTGGTGCGCCCATCAGCGTGCTCCTCTTTCGCGGGCGGTGCGGCCCGGCAGGTTGTCGATGACGAGGTTGACTGCGATGGTCAGGCTCGCGATGGCCAGCGCCGGCACGATCACCGAAGCGCCGCCCATGGCCAGCGCGCCGATGTTCTCGCGCACCAGCGAGCCCCAGTCGGCCGCCGGCGGCTGGATGCCCAGGCCGAGGAAGCTCAGGCTCGCCAGCAGCAGCACCACGTACACGAAGCGCAGGCCCAGGTCGGCCAGCATCGGGCCCACGATGTTGGGCAGGATCTCGCGCAGCATGATGTAGAGCGTGCCTTCGCCGCGCGTGCGCGCCACCGTCACATAGTCGAGCGCATTGATGTTGACGGCGAGCGAGCGCGCCATGCGATAGGCGCCCGGCACGTAGATGATGCCGGCCGTGACCACCAGCATGGGCACCGAGGAGCCGAAGCCGGCCACCATGATCAGCGCAAACATCTTGCTGGGGATCGCGGTCAGCGTGTCGAGCCCGCGACTGAGCACCGCATCGGTCCAGCGCCCGCTGGCGGCGGCCAGCAGCGCCAGCGTGATGCCGGTGCCGCTCGCCAGCACGGTGGCCAGCAGCGCGACGCCGATCGTGTAGCGCGCGCCTTCGACGACGAGCGCCAGCATGTCGCGGCCAAGGAAGTCGGTACCCAGCCAGTGCGTTGCGCTGATCGGCGCGAAGACGTTCGAGGTGCCCGAGACCGCCGTGCCCTGCGAGAGGAGCCAGGGTCCGAGCAGCGCCGCGAGCAGCCAGAACAGCAGCACCGCGAGGCCGAGCAGTCCCGAGGGCCCGAAGCCGCCGAGCCAGCGCAGCGGGCCGCGCCTGCGTTCTTGTGGCGCCAGCGCCAGGGAAGCCGTGGCGCTCACGACCGTGGCAGAGGTGGACGTTTCCATGGTGCCTCCCCTCAACGGTGCCGAAGCCGTGGGTTGGCGAGGATGCCGCAGATGTCGGCCGTCGTCACCAGGATCAGGTAGGCGCAGCAGAAGATCATGGCGCAGGTCTGCACCAACGGCATGTCCCGCTGCGAGACGCCGTCGACCATCAGCTTTGCGATGCCGGGGTAGTTGAAGATGGTCTCCACGATGATCACGCCGCCCAGCAGGTACGACAGGCTCAGCGCCACCGCGTTGGCGATCGGGCCCACCGCATTGGGCAGCGCATGCGCCAGCACCATGCGCATCGGCGAGGCCCCCTTGAGCCGCACCATCTCGATGTAGGGCGCCTCGAGCTGGTCGATCACCGCGGCACGCGTCATGCGCATCATCTGCGCCACGATCACGCAGCACAGCACCAGCACCGGCATGGCGAAGGCACGCAGCATCTGCCCGATCGACTCGATGTCGTTGACGAAGGACAGCGCGGGCAGCCAGCGCAGCTGCACCGCGAACACCAGCACCGCCAATGTCGCCACCAGGAACTCCGGCACCGACACCACCCCGACCGCCGCAGTCGAGGCCGCACGGTCGAACCAAGAGCCGCGCCACACGGCCGAGGCGATACCGAGCGTGAGAGCGATCGGCACCGAGAACAGCGCCGTCACCGCCGCCAGCAGCAGCGAGTTGGGCAGGCGGCTGGCAACCAGCTCGGCCACCGGCATCTGCGTCGTTGATGAGCGGCCGGGATCGCCCTTCACCATGCCGAGCAGCCACTTGGCATAGCGCTCGGGCGCCGGCACATCCAGGCCCATCTGGGCGCGCAGCGCGGCGACCGTCTCGGGCGTCGCGTCCTGGCCGAGCTGTTCCTGCGCGGCATCGCCGGGCAGCACCGCAGTGATGGCGAAGACGACGACCGACACCGCCAGCAGCGACAGCAGCGCCAGCGCAATGCGCTGGGCGAGAAGCTTCAGGATCACGTGGTTCATCTCGGTGCTCCTTGAGGGGAGGCGAGCGGCTGGGCAGCCGTCATGCCTCCAGCCATACGTTCTCGGCAAAGTTGTAGCCCATGAGGCCGCCCAGCGGGATCGGCGACAGGCCCTTGAGCTTGGAGGTGTGGCCGTCGATGCTCGCGAGGAACAGCGGGATGCCGATGCCGGCGTCCTGGTGGATCATGGTCTGCATGTCGGCATACATCTGCTTGCGCCTGGCCAGGTCGGTCTCGGCGCGCGAGGCCAGCAGCAACTGGTCGAACTTCTCGCTCTTCCAGCGCGATTCGTTCCACGCCGCACCCGACTGGAAGAACTGGGTCAGCAGCACGTCGGCACTCGGGCGTGGGTTGACGTTGCCGAAGCCCACGTGGCTGTTGAGCCAGTGGTTCGACCAGTAGCCGTCGGCCGGCATGCGCTTGATGTCGAGCTCCAGTCCGGCGCGCTGCGCCGTCTGCTGCAGCAACAGGGCCATCTCCACCGAGTAGAGTGCCGCGGGCGACACCACCACCGGCACCTTGCCCGTGACGCCTGCCTTCTGCAGATGGAACTTCGCCTTGTCGAGGTCGAAGGGGCGCTGCGGCAGCCCGGCGAAGTAGAAGCGGTTGGTCGGGTCGATCGGCTGGTCGTTGCCGAGCACTGCGTAGTCGAGCGCGATGGTCTTCTTCATCTGCTCGCGGTCGAACAGGTGCTTGATCGCCAGCACGAACTCCGGGTTGGCGCCGGGCCCTACGTCCTTGCGCATCACGAGGTCGGAGTATTGGCCGGACTGGGTGGTGAAGATGGCGAAGCCGGGGGTTCCCTTCACGCGCTCGACCGAACGCGGATTGACCGAACCCACCAGGTCCATGCCGCCCGACAGCAGCGCGTTGACGCGTGCGCTCTCGTCGCCGATGCCCACGAATTCGATCTCGTCGAGGTAGGGCTTGCCCGGCTTCCAGTAGGCGTCGTTGCGCACCACCAGCGAGCGCACGCCCGGCTTGAATTCCTTGAGCTTGTAGGGGCCGGTGCCGATGCCGGCATTGAAATCGGTCGTGCCTTCCTTGACGATCTGGAAGTGGAAGGTGCCGAGGATGACCGGCAGGTCGGCATTCGGCGCGCTGAGCACGAAAGTCACCTCGTTCGGGCCCGTGGCCTTGACGCTTTCGATCTGGTCGGCGAGCACCTTGGCCTTGGAAGCGGTGGCCGGGTCCTTGTGGCGCATCACCGAGAACACGACATCGGCCGGCGAGAGCGCCTTGCCATCGTGGAACACCACACCCTTGCGCAGGGTGAAGACCCAGGTCTTGGCGTCCTTGGTGGTGAAGGACTCGGCCAGCGCGGGCTGCGGCGTCAGGCTGCCGTCCAGCGAGGTCAAGCCGTTGTAGACCATGTTGCAGCGCGAGTAGTCGGTCTGGTTCGACTGCTTGGCGGGATCGAGCGTGTCGGTGGCGGCGGCGGTGGCGCTGGCGACCCGGATGCGCCCGCCCTTTCTCGGGGTCTGCGCGTGGGCAGACATCGCGGCGCCAGCGATGCCTCCGGCCAGCGTGGCCTGCATGCCGCCGGCCATCAGCATCGCGAGGATGTCGCGACGCGTGGCGCCGCGCTTGAGCGACTCCATCACGCGAAGGCTTTCGCCGGGACCGACGAGCGTCTCGAAGCGAGTGTTGCTGGTGCTGTTCATGGGGTGTCTCCTCTTGGTGGGTCGATGATGAAGGGGCGCTCAGGCCAGCCGGTCCTTGAGCGTGTAGTACAGGCCAACCGCCGGCAGGAACCAGGGCGGGCCGAGGTGGCCGGGGATGGCGGGCCAGTCGTGGTCGCGCCATGGGTTGGCGCCCGCATCGCCCGCCATCACGGCCGCCATGCGCTGGCCCATGTGCACCGACATCTGCGTGCCGTGGCCGCTGTAGCCCATCGCGTAGTACAGGCCCTCGCGCTCGCCCGCATGCGGCAGGCGGTCCTGCGTGATGTCGACCAGGCCGCCCCAGCAGTAGTCCAGCCGCACGTTGCCGAGTTGCGGGAAGATCCGGGCGAGCCCTGCGCGCAGGATCTCGCCGCTGGCGGCATCCGATTGCGGGCTGGAGATCGCGAAGCGCGCGCGCCCGCCGAACACCAGGCGGTGGTCCGTGGTGAGCCGGAAATAGTGGTGGATGTTCGCGACCGTCACGTAGGTGCGCCGTGCCGCGAGCAGGGCTTGCGCGCGCTCGGCGCCCAGCGGCTCGGTGACCACGATGAAGCTGCCGATCGGCACGATGCGCCGGCGCAGCCAGCCGAAGCTGCCGTAGCCGCCGTGGCGCGTCGCGCCGGTGGCCAGCAGCACCTGTTGGGCAGTGACGGTGCCGCGCCCGGTGTGGAGCCGGTGCGCATGGCCCCGGTCCAGGCGCTCGATGCGCTGCACCCCGGTGCCGAGGTGGATCTGCGCGCCATTGCGCTCGGCCGCGTTCGCCAGGCCCTGGGCGAAGCGGCCCATGTGCATCTGGCCGCTGCGCCTGTAGAGCAGCCCTCCCTGGAAGTGGTCGCTCTGCACTTCGTCCCGCACGCGCGCCGCGTCGAGGATCTCGACATCGGTGTCGACACCATCGCCGATCAGGCGCTCGGCACTGCGTTCGAGCGCAGCCATCTGGCCCGGCCGCGTGGCGAGCTTGAGCTTGCCATTGCGCAGGAAGTCGCAGTCGATCGCTTCGTCGCGCACCAGCCGTTCCACCGTGTCGACCGCGTCGTCGTAGGCGCAGTACCAGGCGCGTGCGCGCTCGGCGCCGAACTTGGCAGCCACCTCGGCGTAATCCACGGCCAGCCCGTTGTTGACATGGCCGCCATTGCGCCCCGAGGCTTCGGCCGCGACACGCTCGCCGGCCTCGAATACCGCCACCTTGGCGCCGCGCCTGGCCAGGGCCAGCGCCGCAGACAGACCCGTGAAGCCGCCGCCGACGATCGCGACGTCGGCCTGCGCCGGGAGCTCGCGCGACTGCGCAGCGAAGGCGGGCGCCGAATCGGTCCAGTAGGAGTCGAGCTTCATGGCGTGGTGCGCTCGCAGAACTTCAGAGACCGACGACGCCCGGCAGGCCGCCGATGTCCTTGATCTCGACGTAGCGGTAGGCCGGATTGCCGGGGCCGTGACCGCGGTTGACGAACACCTTGTTGACGATGCCCAGGTCGTCCGCCGACATCAGGTCGTAGCGCAGGCTGGAGGACACGTGCAGCAAGTCTTCGGGGTTGCAGCCCAGAGAGTCGAGCATGTACTCGAAGGCCTTGAGCCGCGGCTTGTAGGCCTGCGCCTGCTGCGCGGTGTAGACGCGGTGGAAGGGCGCGCCGAGCAGCGCCACGTTCTTCTGGATCTGGTCGTCCGACGCGTTCGAGAGGATCACCAGCGGGATCTCCTTCGCGATCCTGGAGAGCCCGGCCGAGACGTCTGCATGCGGGGTCCAGGTCGGCACCGCGTCGTAGTATTTCTGCGCCTCGTGGTCGAGGTACTGGATCTTCCACTTCTTGCACAAGCGGCGCAACGAGTTCTTCAGCACCACTTCGTAGGGCTGCCAGTCGCCCAGCACTTCATCGAAGCGGTAGGCACTGAAGTCTGCGACGAACCGCTCCATCTGCTCGGCAGGGATACGGTCGGCGAACATGTCGCGAGCCAGGTCGCCCATGCGAAAGCGCGTGAGGGTGCCGTAGCAGTCGAAGGTGATGTACTTGGGACGAATGGTCATGATGGTCTCGGTTCCTTGGATGACAAACACAACAAGCTCAGTACGACGTGATTGCAGCATGCCGTCGCATCGAGGTTGTAGGGAAATGCGGCACGCGGCGCGCGGAAGCTGCGGTTTGGAGGGGGTGCCGCGGCATGCCGTGCGGTCTGCCCCTTGCGTGTGCAGCGACGCACCTCGGCGCGTCGCTGATGCGCACGCTTTTGAAGCGGCAGCGGCTGCGCCATGCTCAGGCCATGATCCATACCTTGCGCACGGTCTCGAGCGTGCGCCAGGTGCCGGTGTAGCCGGGCTTCATGATGAAGCAGTCCCCGGACCTGTAGGTCACCGGAGGCTGCCCCTCCTCGGTGAGTTCGACCACGCCGGACAGGATCAGGCAGAACTCCCAGGTCTCGCCCTTGATGGAGCGGTTGACGCCGGGTGTCGACTCCCAGACGCCGGCACGCACCTTGTCGTCCTTGGCGCTGTCGATGTCCCAGTTGCGGCACACGATGTCGCCTTCGATGACGCGTTCGGCCGGCGGCCGGTATTCGCGCGGGATGCCGAGTTGGTCGAAGTTGAAGTTGATAAGCAGATTCTTTGACATGGAGAATGAACTCTCAGGAGGGGTGGAACACGGCACTGATGCTAGGTTTGTGTGTCGTCGCGTGGGTGCCGAAACCGGCGTCGAAAACAGCGGCAAATGCGCGATTGGCTGGCGCCAAAGCGCAATCTGCTTGCCCGGCTCTCCGCATCGGGATTGCCCGGGCCGATTGCAGAAGAGGGATGGCAGTCGTTGCCTGGAGACTCGCGGCATATAGATGCGTAAGCAGGCCCGTCGCCGCAGCGAATTGCAAAACAGGCACGCCTTGCAGGCGAAGCTTGCGAGTTGACTGGGAGCGCGCATCAGGTCTGGTGCGAGCCGTCGAAGTCGTCCAAGATGAAGGCGTCTTCCTTCGCAGAAAGAGCCTCTTCAATGCCTGATCGCACCCTGGATGCACCTACCGCAGACGGCGTGGTGCTGAGACCGATGACGACCGACGACTTGCCGTTTGCGCACGCACTGTCGGCGCAGATGCGCTGGCCGCACCGCCCGGCGGACTTCGCGCAGTCGTTCTCGCATGCCGAAGGGATCGTTGTCGAGTCCGACGGCGAAATCGTTGGCACCGCGCAGCGCTGGCGCTGGGGCGCGCGCCACGCCACCATCGGCCTCGTGATCGTGGCGCCCGCCTGCCAGGGGCGACGCATCGGCCACCGGTTGATGAGCGCGCTGCTCGAAGGTCTCGACGAACACACCGTGCTGCTGCACGCCACTCCCGAAGGCCGCGCACTGTACGAGCGGCTGGGCTTCGTGCGCACCGGCGAGCTGCGCCAGCACCAGGGGATTGCGCAACCCGCGCCCCTGGTCGCGCTGCGCCCGGGCTGGCGCCTGCGGCCCGCGGGCCTGAACGAGGCATCGGCGCTGCAGGCGCTCGACGCTGCCGCGCGCGGCATGCCGCGCGATGCACTCATTGCCGACCTGCTCGGCAGCGCCGATGCTTGCGTGGTGCTCGACCAGGACAATGCGCCGCGCGGCTTCGCCATGCTGCGCCGTTTCGGTCGCGGGCACGCGATCGGCCCCGTCGTCGCACCCGATGCCCAAGGCGCGAAGGCGATGATCGCGCACCTCGTCAGCCAGAACGCAGGGCATTTCACGCGCATCGACATCGACGTCGCGAGCGGGCTGGCCGAATGGCTCGAGGGCAGCGGCCTGCCGGGCGTGGATGCGCCGACGACGATGGTGCGCGGCACGCCGCTCGCCGTGACGCCGGAGGGCCCGGCCCTGTTCGCCATCGTGACCCAGGCCATGGGCTGAAGGGGCAGGCGAAATGGGCACCACGACCTTCCTTTACAAATCCGACCCGGTGCGCGGCCGCCAGTGGGCCGAGGTGTTTCGGCGCCGGGCGCCGGAGATCGACTTCCGCATCTGGCCCGACATCGGCGACGCAGCGCGTGTGCGCTTCCTCGCGGCCTGGGAGCCGCCGGAGGCGCTGGGCTCGCGCTTTCCCAACCTCGAGGTGTTGTTTTCCTCGGGCGCTGGCGTCGACCAGTTCGACTTTGCCGCGCTGCCCCCCGCGTTGCCCGTGGTGCGCATGGTGGAGCCCGGCATCGTGCAGGGCATGGTCGAGTACGTGACGCATGCGGTGCTCGGACTGCATCGCGACATGCCGCGCTACCGGCGCCAGCAGCAGCAGGGCCAGTGGCGCCCCTTGCCCGTGCGGCCGGCCGGGGAGCGGCGCGTGGGCGTGCTGGGGCTCGGCTCGCTTGGGCAGGCGGTGCTGGCGCAACTGGTGAGCCTGGGCTTCGACTGCGCGGGATGGAGCCGCTCGCGGCACGCGGTCGACAGCGTGCAGTGCCATGCGGGCACCGACGAATTGCCCGCTTTCCTCGCGCGCACCGAGATCCTCGTGTGCCTGCTGCCACTGACCGATTCAACGCGCGGCTTCCTCGATGCGCGGCTGTTCTCGATGTTGCCTTCCGGCGCAGCGCTGGTCCATGTCGGCAGGGGGCCGCAACTGGTCGACGCAGACCTGCTGGCCGCACTGGCCTGCGGCCAGATCGGCGATGCCGTGCTCGATGTGACCGACCCCGAGCCGCTGCCGCCGGCGCATGCCTTCTGGCGCCATCCCAACATCCAGCTCACACCGCACATCGCGAGCGTGACGCAGCCGTTGAGCGCGGCGGAGGTGGTCCTGGACAACCTGCGGCGCTTCGAGGACGGCGAGCCGATGATCGGGCTCGTCGATCGCGCGCGGGGGTATTGAGGCCCTTCATGCACGACGGCAGGATCTGCTGTCGCGACGCGCACAACCGCAGCCTGCTTCGCACGAGACCCTCAATGCAGCACCCCGATGAGGGACGCGCGGCCTAAGCTTTGGACATCCAACGGCTCGACCAACGCCCCTCATGACACACCCCAATGCATTGCCCAACAAGGCCGCGCTCGACGCGATCGACCGCGCCCATCTCATCCACCCTGTCTCGCCCTGGCGCGTGCACGAGGAGCGCGGCCCCACCGTGCTCGCCTCGGGCCGCGGCGCCTGGCTGACCGACGCCAACGGCCATGAACTGCTCGACGCCTTCGCAGGCCTGTGGTGCGTGAACGTGGGCTATGGGCAAGAGAGCGTGGTGCAGGCCGCGGCCGAGCAGATGCGTCGGCTGCCGTATGCCACGGGCTACTTCCATTTCAGCAGCGAGCCTGCCATCCGCCTGGCGGAGAAGCTGGTCCAGATCACACCCGCCTCGCTGACCCGCGTGTACCTCACGCTGGGCGGCTCCGACTCGGTCGATGCCGCGGTGCGCTTCATCGTGCAGTACTACAACGCGATCGGCAAACCGTCGAAGAAGCATTTCATCGCGCTGGAGCGCGGCTATCACGGCTCGTCGTCCACCGGCGCGGGGCTCACGGCGCTGCCGGCCTTCCATCGTGGGTTCGACCTGCCGCTGGCCACGCAGCACTACATCCCCTCGCCCAACCCGTACCGCCAGGCCGACGGCGCCGATGCGCAGGCGCTGATCGCGGGCTCGGTGGCGTCGCTGCGGGCCAAGGTCGCGGAGCTCGGCGCGCACAACGTGGCGGCCTTCTTCTGCGAGCCGATCCAGGGCTCCGGCGGCGTGATCGTGCCGCCCAAGGGCTGGCTCAAGGCGATGCGCGAGGCCGCGCGCGAGTTGGACATCCTCTTCGTGGTGGACGAGGTCATCACGGGCTTCGGCCGCACCGGCCCCATGTTCGCGTGCGGCGCCGAAGGTGTGGAGCCTGACCTCATGACCGTGGCCAAGGGCCTGACCGCGGGCTATGCGCCGATGGGCGCGACGCTGATGTCGGAGCAGGTCTATGCAGGAATTGCCGACGGTGCGCCGGCCGGCGCATCGATCGGCCACGGCGCCACGTATTCGGCGCACCCGGTGAGCGCCGCGGTCGCCCTCGAGGTGCTGCGGCTGTACGAGGAAGGCGGCGTCCTCGCCAACGGCCAGCGCGGCGCCGTGCATTTCGCGGCCGGACTCGACGCGCTGCATGCGCACCCGCTGGTGGGCGATGCGCGCCACCGCGGCCTGCTCGGCGCGCTTGAGCTGGTGAGCGACAAGGCGAGCAAGCGCGGCTTCGACGCGTCGCTCGGGTTGTCGGACCGCATCTTCGCGGCGGGCTACCGCAACGGCCTGGTGTTCAGATCCTTCGCGGACCACATTCTCGGATTCGCGCCGGCGCTCACCTTCACCGAGGACGAGTTCGCGCAGATGTTCGTGCGGCTGCGCAAGACGCTCGACGAGGTGCTCCAGGCACCCGACGTTCGCGCTGCGCTGGCGGGCTGAGGAGGACAAGGGAGAACACTGGACTCGGCGCGCCACGGCAGACGCAGAATCGAGTTCTCCGCGTTCATCGGCACCACCCATGTCAGAAGCATTCAAGATCGACCGACTCGACCTGCGCATCCTCGCCCAGCTGCAGAAGAACGGCCGCATGACCAACGTGGACCTCGCCGATGCGGTGGGCCTGTCGCCCAGCCCCTGCCTGATTCGCGTCAAGCGGCTGGAGCAGGCCGGCTACATCGCCGGCTACGGCGCGCACCTGCGGCTGGAGAAGCTGGGCGACACGCTGACCGTGTTCACCGAGGTGACGCTGCAGGATCACCATCGCGAGGACTTCGTGCGCTTCGAGGCCGCGATCCGCGACGTCGACGAGGTGCTCGAATGCCATCTGGTGAGCGGGGGCTACGACTACCTGCTGCGCTTCCTCACGCGCGGCGTCAACCACTACCAGGAAGTGGTCGAGGAGCTGCTCGAACGCAACATCGGCATCGCGAAGTACTTCAGCTACATCGTGATCAAGTCGCCCTTCATCAAGACGCACTGCCCGATCGAAAAGCTGTTCCCCAACCCGCGGTGACGGGGAGCAAGTTCACCCCGGTGATGCTCATGCATCGGCTTGAAGGCCGAGGTGGAGGTGCTCATCCCGCGAGTGCACGCTCGGCCACTTCGCACAGCCAGCGCACGCCCGGTGCCAGCGCGTCGTCGTTGAAGTCGTAGCAAGGATGGTGAAGCGCACGCTCCCCGTCCGGGCCCGGGTGGGCGCTGCCCTGCCCCAGCCACAGGTAGGCACCCGGGCGGCGCTGCAGCATGAAGGCGAAGTCTTCGGAGGTGAAGGCTGGACGCGGCGCCATGCCCGCGTCCAGGCCCACCGCCCGGGCCGCAGAGAGCGCGAGCGCTGCTTCTTCGGGCGTGTTGAGCGTGGCGGGGTAGTAGCGCACATAGCGCAGATCGGCCGTCACGCCGCTCGCCAGCGCCACGCCTTCGACGGTGGCGCGCAATGCGGCCTCGATGCGGTCCTGCGAAGCGGGATCGAAGCTGCGCACGGTGCCGGTGATCGAGACCTCCGCCGGCAGCACGTTGTGGCTGTGCCCGCCCTCGATGCGCGTGACCGAGAGCACCGCCGATTCGCCCGGATCGATCCGCCGGGAGACGATGGTGTGCAGTTGCGCGACGAGCTGGCTTGCCGCGAGGATGGCGTCGGGCGTGTGATGCGGCTGCGCGGCATGGCCGCCGCGGCCGCGCAGCACGATGTCGAAGCGGTCGGCCGCCGCCATGATCGGGCCGGCGCGCGTCTGCGCGCTGCCGAGAGGCAGGTCGGGCCAGTTGTGCAGCGCGTAGACGCTGTCGCAGGGGAAGCGCTCGAACAGGCCGTCCCCGATCATGGCGCGCGCGCCGCCCTTGCCCTCTTCGGCCGGCTGGAAGATGAAGTGCACGGTGCCATCGAAGTGCCGCGTGCGTGCCAGCTGGCGCGCGGCCCCGATCAGCATGCTGGTATGGCCGTCATGGCCGCAGCCGTGATGGATGCCTTGCGTGCGACTGGCATGGGCGGGGCGCCCCAGCTCGACCATCGGCAGCGCGTCCATGTCGGCGCGCAAGCCGACACTTCGCGAACCGCTGCCGCAGCGCAGCGTGCCCACCACGCCGGTGCCGCCCACGCCTTCGTGCACCTCGAGGCCCAGCAGGCGCAGCGCCTGTGCCGCGACACCAGCCGTGCGCCGTTCCTCGAAGGCGAGCTCCGGGTGCGCGTGCAGATCGCGTCGCAGTGCAATCAGCTCGGGCAGCAGGTCGGCGACCGGCGCGGCGATCACGTCCGGGCTCAACGCGCGGCTTCGACAGCGTCGGCCAGCGCGGCCAGCGTGTGGAAGTGATAGTCGGGTACTGTGTGCTCGGATTCGAGCGTGCCGCCGGAGCCCTTCTGCCCATGGCGCCGCTCGATCCAGCACGTGGCGATACCGAGCCGCTTGGACACGCCGATGTCGTGGTACTGGCTTTGCGCGACGTGCAGGTTGTCAGCCTGCTTGTAGCCCCAGGCACCCTCGAAGCGACCGCGGGCGTAGGCGAAGTAGCGCGGGTCCGGCTTCTCGCACAGCGCGTCGTCGCAGCTCAGCAGCATGTCGAAGGGCGAGCCCAGGGTCTTGTCGAAGTGGGCCAGTGCCCACTGCTGCGCGTTGGTCATGGTCACCAGCTTGAAGTGCTTGCGCAGGCGCTTCAACGCTTCCACCGAATCGGGGAAGGCGGGCCATTGCGCCACCGAATCGCGCAGGCCCTGCGCGAGTGCGCCGGTGTCCGGCAGGCCCAGCTTCGCTGCGATGGCATGCCAGCAGCGCTCCAGATCGTCGGGGTACCAGCCGGCGTTGCCGTCGGCGCGCGCGTGACGGTAGGTGGCGAGGAAGTCCTCGTCCGTCACGCGGGCCTCCGGTACCGCGGAGCGCAGGTAGGCGAGCATGCCGCCCTCGAAGTCGATCAGCGTGCCGACGACGTCGAAGGTGAGCACCTTGAAATCTTGCAGGGACATGTTGAAGAGCTCCAGTGATGACGGCAATGCCGTTGCCACCAGCATAGGGGCCGCCCTCTGCGCCGCTGAACCGAAGTGGGTCCGCGCCGCGGCACAAGATTTCGTTGTCGGAGCGCCAGCGGAATGTTCTTCCGTGGCCTTGCCGCGTTGCGGTGCCCAGCTCAACGTGCGACGGTAAAACGCGCGCGCAGGTGCCTGGGTTGCTCGATTTCGTCGACGATGGCAACGGCCAGGTCGGCCACTGAAATGCCGGCGGGCTTGCCGTCTTCGAGCAGCAGGTCTTCGCCGCCGAGGCGGTACTTGCCGGTGCGCTCGCCCGGCGCCAGCATGGCAGCAGGGCTCAGGAAGGTCCAGTCGAGCGCCGTGTTGCCGCGCATCGCGGTCAGCGTGTCGCGCGCCGCCTTCGCGCCGGGTACGACGTTGGGGGGCACATGCGATGCGAACTCGGGCGTGTCGACCACCTGCACGCCGGGCGCGACGAACAGGCTGCCGGCGCCGCCGACGACCAGCAGGCGCTTGACGCCCGAGGCCTCGACGGCGCGGTTGATGCCAGCGGCACCTTGCATGAACTTGTCGTAGAGGCCTTCGACGTCCCAGCCGGGATTGAACGCGGAGATCACCGCATCGTGGCCGCGCAGGGCGACAGCCAACGCGTCCACGTCGTTCACGTCCAGCGCCAAAGGGCTGACGTCGGGGCGCGGATGGAGCTTGGCGGGGTCGCGCACCAGCGCGGTGACGTGATGGCCGCGCGCGAGGAGTTCGGCGAGAACGGCGGTGCCGACGAATCCGGAGGCACCGATCAAAGCGATTTTCATGAGTTGTTCCAGCGAGTTGTTGTCGACGGCTACGATAGCCAGCGCCCACCGGTTCGATAAGCCAGGGCCCATCGCTATGAACTTGAAGCGGAGCTTATAAGTGGACGATCTGAAGCCGCTGGCGGTATTCGCCGAAACCGTGGCGGCCGGCTCCATGAGCGCGGCGGCGCGGCGCTTGGGCATGAGCCCTTCGGCCGTGAGCCAGGTGATCCGGACGCTCGAGGTGCAAGGCGGCGTGACGCTGCTGCACCGTTCGACGCGCAAGCTCGCGCTGACCGAAGCCGGCGAGCGCTACTACCCCCACTGCAAGCGCCTGCTGGAGGCCGCGCGCGCGGCGGCAGAGTCGCTGCAGCAGGCGCGCGATGCACCCACCGGGGAGCTTCGGGTGTCCGCGCCGGTGGGGTTCGCGAACCACATCGCACCGGCGCTCGCGCCCCTGCTGGCCGAGGCGCCGCAGCTGCGACTTCGCCTGCTGGTGGACGACGCGATGATCGACCTGATCGACGCGCGCATCGACGTCGCCGTCCGCGTGGGACGGCTCGCCGATTCGAGCTGGGTTGCGCGGCGGCTGTGCGACTTCGGGACCGTGCTTTGCGCTTCGCCCGCATACCTCGAGCGCCGAGGCGCGCCGGTTGGCCCGGAAGAACTCCCCGCGCATCAGTGGCTGGCATTCTGGCGGGAAGCATCGATCGAGACACCGCAGGAGAGCTTCGTCGCGCCGGAAGGCGTTGGAACACACGGCTTTCGGCGCGGCGCGCTCAAGCGGGCGATGTCGACGTCGCAGGCGGAGTCGATGCCGCTGGACCTGTACGCCGCGGATGGACAGCACCAGCGCGTGCACGTCGAGGCACGCATTGCCAGCAACAACGCGATCGCACTGCAGCAGATGTGCGAACACGGCCTCGGCATCGCGCGGCTGGCGCGCGCCGACGTGCTGCCCTCGCTGCAACGCGGCATGCTCGTCGAGGTGCTGGCGCCGTGGAGGCTGCCGTCGATGCCTGTGTGGGCGATGACGCCGCGGCGCGAAGGTCAGGCTGCGAAGGTGAGCGCCGCGGTGAACTACCTCAAACGGCATTTCGCGATGCTCCCTGGAACCATTGACGCAAACGCAGGCATCGTCAAGGCCGCGCCAGCGCGTTGACGGCCGCGCCGCAACCCGCCCGGCGAGCGGCCCGAGGGTTGGCGCGGCAAGGTGGCTAGCGGCGACCGGTGACGAACGGGTCGGCGACCGATCCGCTGCTCAGCCTCGCGTCTTGCCGACCAGTCGTATGCCCGGCATGAGTTCAGCGGCGAGCTCCGGGCGTTCCAGCGCGTAGTCGAGGTTCATGCGGGCGATCTCGACATGCTCTTCTCCCAATGCCTGTGCGCGCGAGCCCTGCCCTCGTTCGATCGCCTGCACCAGCGAATGGTGGGTGCGGTGCGCCTGCTTCATCCACTGGTGACCTTCCTCCATGGACGACTGCATGGGCAGCATCGCGCTGGGGGACGCAAAGGGCTGCCGGTCGAGCATCTCCATGACGTGACCTGGCCACCTATGCCGTGCGCGTCGAAGGGCACCAGAACCATCACCTGCAATGACGGCACGGCGTTGCAGTACGACTTCCTGCTGATCGCCACCGGCGGAATGCCGCGCCGCCTGGGCTTGCCGGGCGCCGATCTGGACAACGTGCATTGCCTGCGTCGCGCGAGCGATGCCGCCGCACTGAGGCAATCCATCCAGCGATGCGCGCAGATGCGTCTGCGGCTGCTGGTTGTCGGAGGCAGCTGGATCGGACTGGAGGTGGCCGCCACCGCGCGAGGAGCGGGCGTCGAGGTCACTGTCGTCGAGCCGGCACAACAGCTGTGCAGCCGTACGCTTCCCTCAGCGCCCGCGCACCTGCTCGAGACACTTCACACTGCGCGTGGCGTGGACCTTCGACTCCGGACTTCCGTCGTCGGCCTGGAGGGCGACCGGGAGGTGCGGAGCGCGCGACTGTCCGACGGGTCGGCGTTCTCGGTCGGCGCGGTCGTGGTGGGCATCGGAATCACGCCGAACACCTCCCTGGCGCAGCAACTGGGCCTTCTGATTCGCAATGGCATCGTGGTCGATCGCCATTGCAGATCCTCGGTTCCGGAGATCTATGCAGCCGGCGACGTCGCCGAGCAGGCGTGCCTCTGGCATGACGATTCCCTTCGCATCGAAACCTGGGAGAACGCCAACCGCCAGGGTGAGAGTGCCGCGATGCATATGGCGGCCCTGGCCGCCGGCGCCGCAGAACCCGATGCGCCCGATCCCGGGGCCCCGCCCTGGTTCTGGGTCGGATCAATACGACATGAACCTGCAGGTGCTCGGCGCGCCGGTGTGCAGCGACGCAGTGCTGGCCGCTCAGTCGAGCGAAGGCGAGCGGCTCTTCGTTCACCTGAGAGGCGACCTGGTGGTCGGTGCCATCGGCATGAACAAGCCGCGTGAAATGCGGCGGCTTCGCAAGCTCCTGACGCAGCGCCTCGATCTGCGAAGGTCCGAACTGCCGCAAGAAGTCTTCGGTGTTCATTGAGCGCTTCGTCGAGACGGCAGCTGATTCAACTCTGCAACGGATCGGCAAGGCACACTGTTGCCCACCGTGGCCGGCGATTCCGGCTTTTGGGCTGCTACCTCAATCCCACCTGGCGATCCGCCATGTTCACCAGCTGCACCAGGCTGGGACCGATCGTCTTCAGGAGGTCCGCGGGTTTGGCCCGGTAGCCCGGAACCGCGCAGTTGAACAGCAGACGCCTCGATCCATAACGGATGTTCGAAGCAACGCCTACAGCGAGCACGCCGAGCCCGGCATCGCCCATGTTGATGGCAAAGCCGCGCTTGCCGTAGTTGGCCAGGCTGTCCTTCAGGCCTTGCGTGCTGCGCGAATACTCGTCGGCGCGCTCCTGCCGCGCGCGCGCCAGGAAGCGGTTGCGCTCCGCCGCCGTGAGTTGTGCAAGCCAGGCCCGGCCCATCGCAGTCTCCGCGATGCCACGCACGGCGCCGACGCCGGGCCGCTTGAGCGTGCCGTGCTCATGCGCGCACGTCTCGACGTACACCACGTCGAGGTCCATTGCCACACCCACGGATACCGCGCCTTCGAAGCGGTCGGCCGTTGATTGCAGCGCAGGCCGCAGCTGCGCGAGCAGCGGCGTGTTGATGACATACGGGTAGCCCAATGTCACCGCGGCCGGTCCGATGAAGTAACGATCGAGCCGATCGTCGTGGTCGAGAAAGCCGAGTGCCTGCAGGCTTCGGCAAAGGCGGCTGACAGTCGGCCGCGGCAAGCCGAGGCGTTCGGCGAATTCGCTGTTGGCGTGAGCGCGCGGGTCCCTGACGAAGCTCTGCAGAATCATCAGTCCCTTGGCCAGGGTCCCGGAGAAGTTCGGGTCGTCCTCGCGCACCCGTCGGAGATCCTTCTGGTCCTTGAGCTGGTGCACGGCGCGGGGTTGTCGCATGAGGCAATTCTCGGCGATCAGGAGAAAAGTCGAATCGTCGTTTCAATATTTGAAACGCATGTTCGGTATGGGGGACTCCCCGGCCTACAGTGCGCCGCATGATTCGTGATCAAGCAAGCCTCGAGGTCCTGCTCGCCCGCACCCGCCGCTTCGTGCGCGAACGTTGGCACCCGCTCGAAGACCAGGTCGACCGGGCCGGTGAGATCCCGTGCGCCCTTGTCGACGAGTTGCGTCGCGAGGGCTTCTTCGGCTGGAGCATTCCCGAGGCGTACGGGGGACTGGGCCTCACCGCGGAAGAGCTGGTCCTGTGCGCGATGGAGCTCTCGCAGTCCTCGGTGGCCTTGCGTGCGCGCGTCGGCACCAACACCGGCATCGGCTCCGAGGCACTTGCTGCCGACGGCACCGAGGCGCAGAAGGCCCAATGGCTGCCGCGCATGGCGCATGGCGAGCTCACCGGCTGCCTCGCCCTGACCGAGCCGGATGCAGGCTCGGACGCCACCAACATCCAGACCACTGCACGCAGGGAAGGAGACCACTACGTCCTGAACGGCACCAAGCGTTTCATCACCAACGCGCCCGTCGCCGACGTCTTCACCGTGGTCGCTCGAACCGCGGAAGACACGCGCGGTCACGCAGGGCTGACCGCGTTCCTGGTGGAACGTGGCCCCGGCCTGCGCACCGGCGAGCCGTACCGCAAGATGGGCCAGGCCGGCTCGCCCGTGTCCGACGTGGTCTTCGAGGACTGCCGCGTGCCGGCGGGCCAAGTCATCGGCGAGAAGGAAGGCGTCGGGTTCCAGACGGTGATGAAGGTGCTCAACAAGCAGCGGCTGCACCTGGCCGCGCTGTGCACCGGACCGGCCATCCGCATGCTGGACCTGGCGGTGGCGCATACGTCGAGGCGAGAGCAGTTCGGCCAATCCGTTGCCGGTTTCCAGCTGGTGCAGGCCATGATCGCCGACTGCCGCACCGAGATCTTTGCCGCCCGATCGATGATCCTGGAGGCTGCGCGCGCGCGCGACCGCGGCGAGGACGTCGCGCTTGCCGCCTCGATGTGCAAATACTTCGCTTCCGAGATGTGCGGGCGCGTGGCCGACCGGTGCGTGCAGATGTTCGGCGGGTCCGGCTACATCGCGGACTTCAGCCCCATCGAGCGCTACTACCGCGACGTGCGCCTGTTCCGGCTGTACGAAGGCACGAGCCAGATCCACCAGCTGAACATCGCCAAGCTGACGCTGCGCGAGCACGAGGCGAGCCGGCGATGAACCTCATGGACGTACAGCGCGATCCCGCATTGGCCGAGTTGCGCCGGCGAGTGCGCGACTTCGTGGCGCAGCACGCCATACCGCTCGAAACCCGGGCCCATGTGCACGACCCACGTGCCCTGGACACCGCGCTGGCGCAGCTGCGGCCCATCGCACGCAGCCTGGGCCTCTATCTTCCCCAGCTGCCGCGCGAGCACGGCGGGCTCGGTCTCGGCTGGGTCGAGCGCAGCGTGGTCCTGGAGGAGGCCGGCCGCAGCTACCTGGGCCCCGGCGCACTCAACTGCGCCGCGCCGGACCAGCCGAACATGATCAGCCTGCTGCGCCAGGGCAGCGCGGGCCAACGGCGTGCCTATCTCGGCCCGCTCGCTGCCGGGGAGATCCGTTCGTGCTTCGCCATGACGGAGCCGGCGCCCGGCGCAGGGTCCGATCCGTCGATGCTGGCCACGCGTGCCGAGCGCCGGCCGGGTGGATGGGTCATCAACGGGCGCAAGTGGTTCATCACCGGCGCGGTCGGGGCGAGTTTCGCCATCGTGCTCGCGACGACGGACGCCGGGCCCACGCAGTTCATCGTCGAGACCTCGAACCCGGGTTTCCGGCTCCTGCGTGCCATCCCCGCCATCGATCCCTATGCGATCGGCGGCCATGGCGACATCGAGCTGGCGGATTGCTTCGTGACCGACGAGGCCGTGCTCGGTGAAGCCGGCGAGGGATTCGCCTATGCGCAGCAACGGCTCGAGCCTGCGCGGCTCTCGCACTGCATGCGCCTGCTGGGACGCGCGCGCCGCGCTCTCGAACTCGCCCAGGACTACGTCAATGAGCGGCGCTCGTTCGGCGAGCGCCTGGCCGATCTGCAGCAGGTGCAGGCGATGGTGGCCGACTGCCACATGGACCTGCACGCCAGCCGGTTGATGACGCTCGATTGCGCCGCGCGCATGGACGCGGGCCTGCCCGTCAAGACCGAGTCCGCGATGGCCAAGGTGTTCGTGTCGGAGGCGCTGTACCGCGTCGCCGACCGGTCCGCGCAGCTGATGGGAGCGCTCGGCATGTCCGAGGACGCTCCCGTCTCGCTGATTCTGCGGGAGCTGCGGCCCTTTCGCATCTACGACGGCGCCTCCGAGCTGCACAGGGCCACGCTCGGGCGCCGGTTTCTCTCATCCAGACAAGGAGACATCCGATGAACCCCCACCGAATCCGCCGCGCCGTCGTGGCGCTGTCCGCCACGCTCGTTGCCACCGCCGCCCTGGCCGCCTATCCCGAGCAGCCGATCAAGCTGATCGTCCCATTCCCTGCCGCGGGCAGCACGGACCTCGTGGCGCGCACGCTCGCGGTCGACCTCGGCGCCGCACTCGGGCAGCCGATCGTGGTCGAGAACAAGGCGGGTGCCGGGAGCCTCATCGGCTCGGAGTTCGTGGCCAAGGCGCAGCCCGACGGCTACACCATCCTGATGGCCGGGCTCACCAACGTGTTCCTTCCCTACGTGCACAAGGATCTCAAGTGGAGTCCGGTCGACGACTTCGTGGGCATCGGGCTCGTGGCCGACCTGCCCAACGTGATCGCTGTCAACACCAGGACGCCGTACCGGAAGCTCTCTGACCTGATCGCGGCGGACAAGGCCAACCCCCGCTCGCTGTCGTTCGGCTCCGCCGGCGTAGCCACTCCGTCGCACCTGGTGTGCGAGATGGTGAACCACCAGACGAAGTCCCAGCTGCAGCACGTGCCCTACAAGGGCAACGCCCCGGCCGTCAACGACCTGATGGCCGGCCATATCCCGGTGATGTGCAACAACCTCGGCGGCACTCTTCCGTACATGCAAGGCGGGCAGATCCGCATCCTGGCTCAGACCGGCAAGACGCGTTCGGCCTCGGTGCCCGACGTCCCCACATTCGCCGAGCTGGGCCTGCCGGGCCTCGATGCGGGCTTGTGGATGGGGCTCGTCGCACCCAAGGGCACGCCGAGGGACGTGGTGGACACGCTCAACCGGGCGCTGACGAAGGTCCTGGCGACGCCCACCATGAAGGAGAAGCTGGCGAAGCTCGGCGCCACCCCGCTCAACCCGAGTGCAGCCGCCTTCAAGGAACGCCTGAAGGCCGACAAAGCAGCATGGGACCCGGTGCTCAAGGCGGTTGAACTGAAGACGAACTGATGCAGCAGAGCGAATATCCGCTTCGCGGCATCCGCATCCTGGACATGGCGACCGTCCTGGCGGCGCCGTTTTCGTCCACGCTCTGCGGCGACATGGGCGCCGAGGTCGTCAAGCTCGAGCTGCCGCAGGGCAACGACGCGCTGCGAGGCCTGGCGCCCGTGCACGAAGGTCACGCGCTGTTCTGGAAGACCGCCAACCGCGGCAAGAAAGGTATCTCGCTCGACGTGCGGCAAGCCGAGGGGCGCGACCTGTTCCTTCGGCTGATCGAGGGCTTCGACGTGCTGGTGGAGAACTTCCGCACCGGCACGCTGGACAACTGGGGCCTCGACCTGGCAACGCTGCACACCCGCAATCCGCGGCTCATCGTCCTGCGGCTGACCGGCTTCGGTCAGACCGGGCCCTACGCGCGCAAGCCCGGCTTCGCGCGCATCTTCGAGGCCATGAGCGGGTTCACGCACCTCAGCGGCGAGGCCGCCGGGCCGCCGCAGCACATGAACTATCCGCTCGGGGATGCCATCGCGGGCCTGTTCGGCGCATTCGCCATCGCCACCGCGCTGGCCGAGCGCAACGCCATGCCGCGCGAGGAACAGCGCGGCTCGGAGATCGACCTCTCGGCGACCGAAGCCTTGCTCCGCCTGCTCGACCCGCTCGCGGCGGAGTACCGGTTTTCCGGGGCTGCGCGCGATCGCACCGGCTCCCGCGCCGGGTACACCGCGCCCTCCAATGTGTACCGGACCGCGGATGGCGCCTGGGTGACGCTGGTCGGCTCGTCCGATCCGATCTTCGTGCGTCTCTGCTCGGCCATGGAGCAGCCCTCCCTGGCGATCGACCCGCGATTCAGCACCAACGTGAACCGCACGAGGCACCACGTGGAGATCGACGACATCGTCGCCGCTTGGTGTTCGAGCCTGCCGCTGCAGGCGCTGTCTGCCAGGCTCGAGCGCCACGAGGTGCCGTTCAGCAAGGTGTATTCCATTGCGGACGTGCTGGAAGACCCGCATCTGCGCGCCCGGAACGCACTCATCGAGCTCCAGGACCCGGAACTCGGCGCAATACCGGCACCGGCGGTGGTTCCACGCTTCGTCGGTCGCACGCCCGGCGTCCCGGCCGTGGGGCCGCGCACGGGACAGGACAACGCGGCGGTGTACGGCACGCTTGGCGTCGGCCCGGAGGAACTGGAGCGCCTGGGCCTGCGACGGGTGATCTGACGAGAAGCAGATCACCTGCATGCCAGTGCTTCCGAGCGCTCAGCCGGCCCGCACCAGCGTGCGCACCGCCTCCCCGGCCTGCGCGCGCAGCCGCGCCAGGTCCAACCCGGGGATGCCATCGTCCTCCACGGCCACGTCGCCGGCGCACAGCAGCCAGCGCAGGCGCGGCCGGCCCCCGCTCACGATCGGGCCGATCGCCGGATCATGCAGGCCGAAGTAGCGCGGGTCGTCCAGGTCGAAGACGGCGAGGTCGGCCGCCTGGCCCACCTGCAGCGTGCCGACCCCCTCGAAGCCGAGCACGCCGGCGCCGCCGGCCGTGGCCCAGTGCACGATCTGCTCCACCGTCACCGCATCGGCGCCGGTTTCGCCCTCGCCTTCCGGGCGCGGCCGTGACAGCGCACCGGCCTGGGCGCGATGCACCAGCCAGGCGAAATGCAGCTCGCTGATCATGTCGGCGGCCTCGTTCGAAGCCGCGCCATCGACCCCGATCGACACCCGCGCACCCAGGCGATCCAGCGCCGGCGCAGGTGCGATCCCGTCGGCCAGGCGCGCATTGCTCTGCGGGCAGTGCGCGATGCCGGTGCCGCTGTCGCCCAGCATCTTCATCTCGGCGGGCGCCAGGTGGACCAGGTGCGCGAGCCACACGTCCGGCCCGAGCCATTCGTTGTCCGCGAGGTACTCGATCGGCAGGCAGCGGTGCACCTCGCGGCAGTACTCGATGTACGCGACCGACTCCGACATGTGGCTGTGCAGCGGCACGCCGAGGGCCCGTGCGGCGCGTGCCACCACCTTGAGGTGCTCGCGCGGGAGCGACACGTGCACCGAGGTGGGCGCCATCGCGACGCGGCGGTGCGCGAAGGGGCCGTGCTGGTGGAAACGCGCCGCGGTCTGCTCGACGGCGGCGAGCATCTGGTCGAGCGTCTCGGGCGCCTGGTGCAGGCGTTCGCTGTCCTCGAGCTGTCGCGTGACGGTGGCACCGCCGCGCAGCAGCATGAAACGCATGCCGAGCGCCTCTGCCTCCTCGAACAGCAGCGCCGCCGCGTCGTGGTCGGCGCCAGGCTGGAACAGGTAGTGGTGGTCGGCCACGGTGGTGCAGCCCGAGCGCAGCAGTTCCACCAGGCCGATGCGCGCGGCGATGCGCAGGCGCTGTTCGTCGAAAGCGCGACGGAAGGCGAAGGGCACGGCCTGCAGCCAAGGGCTGAGCGTGGCGTCGATGCCCGCCGGCACGCCCTTGAGCAGCGACTGGAAGAGGTGATGGTGGGTGTTGACCCAGCCCGGGTAGATCACGCAGTCGCTCGCGTCCAGCACGCGCTCGCCAACGTCCGCGCGAAGGCCGCGGCCCATTTCGGTGATGAGGCCGTCGGCGATGCGCAGGTCGGTGGCGCCGCTGCGCGCCGGGGCGCCGCGCAGCCCGGTGAACAGGCTGTGGGCATTCGTGATCAGCAAGCGCTGGGTCATGGCTTGGGCAACAGGCCTTCGACGCCCTGCACCAGGTAGTTCATGCCGGCCAGGTCGGCCGCCGAGATGGTTTGACCGGCCGGTACGCGCACCTTGCCTTCCTGGTCGAGCACCGGCCCGGCGAAGGGATGCAGCCGCCCTTCGGCGATGTCCTTCTCGAGGCGGCCCACCTTCTCGCGCAGGTCGGCCGGCAGCGCGGGGTTGAGCGGCGCCATCCTGATCATTCCTTCGCGCAGCCCGCCCATCACGTTGTCGGACTTCCAGCGCCCCGCCAGCACGTCCTCCACCACCTTGATGTAGTAGCCACCCCAGTTCTGCACCACGGAGGTGAGGTTCGTCTTCGGGCCGAAGCGCGACATGTCGGAGTAGTAGCCGAGCGTGTAGACGCCCTTCTCCTCGCCGGTGGCGACGATCGACACGCCCGAAGTCGCGTAGGCCAGCGTGTCCGCGCCGAGCTTCACCAGCGCATTGGCCGCATCGCGCTCGCGCCCCGGGTCGTACCAGGCGTTGACCCAGATGAGCCGGAGCTGCGCCTTCGGGTTCACGCTGCGCATGCCTTGCGCGAACGCGTTCACGCCCTGCAGCACCTCCGGGATCGGGAAGGCACCCACGTAGCCGACCACGCCGCTCTTGCTCATGGAACCGGCGATGACGCCTTCCAGGTAGCGGCCCTCGTAGTAGCGCGCGTTGTACACGCCGACGTTCGCCGTGGTCTTGTAGCCGGTGCCGTTCATGAAGATCACCTTCGGCGCCTGGCGTGCCACCTTGAGGGTCGGCTCCATAAAGCCGAAGGACGGCGTGAAGATCAGCTTGCAGCCCTCCTGCACGAAGTTGCGGATCACGCGCTCGGCATCCGGCCCCTCGGCGATGTTCTCGACATACTTGGTGGTGATGCGATCGCCCATGGCGGCGACCAGTTCCTTGCGGGCCAGCTCGTGCTGGTAGGTCCAGCCGCTCTCGCCGATCGGATTCGAATAGAGGAAGCAGGTCTGCAGCGGCTCGCTTGCGGATGCGGTCGCACCCAGCGACGCCAGCAGGCCGGCTGTCAAGAAGAATCGGCGGGCCTTGCGGCGCGCGAGCAATAGTCCTGGTGTCATCGGGTTGTCTCCGTGTGTGATGGAACGAGCGAGAAATCAGCGGTCGGGCCGGAAGGCCCGCCCGAGAGACGCCGGCGAGTTCAGCCGGATCGCGGCGGGGTTGCGCGAGATCAGCACCAGCACGCCGATGGTGGCCAGGTACGGCAGCGCGGACAGCAGTTGCGCCGGGACCTCGATGCGCAGCCCGGCACCCTGCACGAACAGCTGCGACACCAGCACGCCACCGAACAGGTAAGCGCCCAGCATCACGCGCAGCGGCCGCCAGGTCGCGAAGACCACCAGCGCCAGCGCGATCCAGCCCCGCCCGGCCACCATGCCTTCGGACCACAGCGGCGTGTAGAACACCGAGAGGAACGCCCCGCCCAGCCCCGCCATCGCGCCGCCGAAGGCCACCGCCGCATAGCGGATGGCGATCACCGGATAGCCGACCGCATGCGCCGCGGAGGGCGACTCGCCCACCGCACGCAGCACCAGCCCGGCGCGGCTGCGCTCGAGGAACCAGGCCGTGCCCGCGACCAGCAGCCACGACACGTACACCAGCACCTGCTGGTTGAACAGCGCCGGCCCGATCAGCGGCAGGTCTGCCAGCCCGGGGATGCGCAGCGGGGGCACCGCGGGCAGCGGTGCCGACTCGTAGGACTTGCCGAAGAAGGCCGCGAGGCCGACGCCGAAGATCGCCAGCGCCAGCCCCGAGGCCACCTGGTTGGCCTGCATCGTCAGCGCCAGATAGCCGAACAGCAGCGCCATCGCGGCGCCTGCAGCCATGCCCATGGCCGCGGCCAGCCATGGATAGGCCCCCGCATGGGCCGCAGCGAAGCCGGCGACGGCGCCGACGGCCATCATCCCCTCGGCGCCCAGGTTGAGCACCCCGGCGCGTTCGGTGACCAGCTCGCCGAGGGCCACGATGATCAGCGGCGTGCCGGCCACCAGCGTGGCGGCGATGACGGAGGCGATCAGCGACGAGTCCATGCGAACCTCCTCCAGGCGATGCGCTCCCAGCGCAGCCGATAGCCGATGAAAAGATCGGAAGCCAGGAGGAAGAACAACAGCATCCCCTGGAACACCTTCGAGATCGACGAGGGCAGGTTCAGGTGCTGCTGCGCCTGCTCGCCGCCCAGGAAGAGCAGCGCCATCAGCAGGCTGGCACCGAAGATGCCGGCCGGATGCAGCCGGCCGACGAAGGCGACGATGATGGCCGCGAAGCCATAGCCGGCGGACACCTGGGCGGTGAGCTGCCCCATCGGCCCGGCCACTTCGGTCATGCCCGCGATGCCGGCCAGCAGGCCGCCGCCCAGCAGCCCGACCCAGACTGCGCGCCGAGCGGAAAAGCCGGCATAGCGCCCGGCCTGCCCGGCCTGGCCCGCCACCTGGAGCTGGAAGCCCTGGAAGCTCAGCTGCAGGAACACGTAGCCCCCCAGCAGCGCCGCGAGCGCCAGCAGGAAGCCCGCGTGCAGGCGCGTGCCCTCCACCAGGATCGGCAGCAGCGCGCTGTCGCCGAAGCTGCGGGTCTGCGGGAAGTTGTAGCCGCCCGGGTCCTTCCAGGGGCCGTAGATGAGCCAGGACGCCAGCAGCTGCGCCACGTAGACCAGCATCAGCGACACCAGGATCTCGTTGGTGCCCCAGCGGGTGCGAAGCCATGCCGGTATGGCCGCCCACAGGGCGCCGCCGAGCGCACCGGCGAGCACCATGGCAGGCATTGCCCACGGGGCCGCCGCATCGCCGACGCGCAGTGCGACGGCGCTCGCGCACAGTGCTCCGAGGATGAACTGGCCCTCCGCGCCGATGTTCCACACGCCCGCGCGAAAGCCGGCTGCCAGCCCGATGCCGATCAGCATCAGCGGCGTGGCCTTCAAGAGCAGCTCGCTCAGGCCATACAGGTCGCCCAGCGGCTGCAGGAAGTACACCCTGAAACCCACCAGGGGGTTCTGACCGAGCGCGGCGAACAATGCCAGCCCGCCTGCCATCGTCAGCCCCATCGCCAGCAGCGGCGAGAGCCAGCGCATGCGGCGCGAAGCCTCGGGACGCGCCTCAAGCCTGGGCCACATGGCGCACCTCCGCATCGGTTGCAGGCGTGCGCGGCGACACGGTCGCGGTCGCGGCGCCGGCCTCGGGCCACATGCCGCTCATCCACAAGCCGATCGTCTCCACGTCGGTCTGCTGCGTGGGCACGGCGGGCGACAGCCGTCCGTTGGCCATGACCGCGATGCGGTCGCAGACCTCGAACAGCTCGTCGAGTTCTTCCGACACCACCAGCAGTGCGGCGCCCGCGTCGCGCAGGGCGATCAACGACTGGCGAATGAAGGCCGCCGCCCCCACGTCCACGCCCCACGTAGGCTGCGCGGCGACGAGCACGCGCGGGCGTTGCAGCAGCTCGCGCCCCACGATGAACTTCTGCAGGTTGCCGCCCGACAGGGCCTCGGCGTGTGCCTGCGGACCTGCACACTTGACCGAGAAGTCGGCGATGCAGCGCTGCGCGAAGGCCCGCACCGCGCCGCGCCTGACCAGGCCGCGCCTGACCAGGCCTTGCCGGTGCGCGGTCAGCAACGCGTTGTCGGCCAGGCTCATCGCCGGCACGGCGCCGCGGCCCAGCCGCTCCTCCGGCACGAAGCCCAGGCCACGCGCACGGCGAGCACCGCTGCCCAGGTGGCCCACCGGCCGGCCGTCCAGCGACACGGAAGCGGCCGCCGCGCGCGGCAACGGCGCCTCGCCGGACAGGGCCTGCAGCAGTTCCTGCTGGCCGTTGCCCGACACGCCGGCGATGCCGACGATCTCGCCCGCGCGCACCTCCAGCCCCACGTCCCGCAACGCGACGCCGAAGGGATGCTGCGCGCGCTGGGTGAGCGCGTGCAGCGCGAGCCGCACCTCGCCGGGCTCGGCTGGCACGCCGCGCCTGCAGGCCGTCAGTTCCTTGCCGATCATCATCCGGGCCATGGAGGCCGGCGTCTCGCATGCGGGCACGCAGTGGCCCGTGACCCGCCCGCCGCGCAGCACGGTGGCGTTGTGGCAGAGCTCGCGCACCTCGTCGAGCTTGTGGCTGATGTAGAGGATGCTGCAGCCCTCGTCGGCCAACTGGCGCAGCGTCTCGAACAGCTTGCGCACCGCCTGAGGCGTGAGCACCGAGGTGGGCTCGTCCATGATGAGCAGGCGCGGGTTCTGAAGCAGGCAGCGGATGATCTCCACGCGCTGGCGCTCGCCGACCGACAGCGAATGCACCCAGCGGCGCGGGTCCACCGGCAACCCGTAGCGGCGGCCGACGGCGTCGATGCGCTGCGCCAGGTCGTCCAGGTCGGGCCGGCCGGGCAGCGCGAGCGCCACGTTCTGCACGACCGTCAGCGTCTCGAACAGCACGAAGTGCTGGAACACCATGCCGATGCCCAGGCTGCGCGCGCGGCTCGGACTGCCGATCGCCACGCGCTCGCCGCGCCAGCGGATCTCGCCCGCGGTCGGCGCGGTCACGCCGTAGATGATCTTCATCAGCGTGGACTTGCCCGCGCCGTTCTCCCCGAGGATCGCGTGGATCTCGCCGGGCTGCACCACCAGGTCGATGCCGTCGTTGGCGACCACCGAGGCGTAGACCTTGCGGATACCGGCGAGCTCCAGCTGCGGCCCGGCGAGTGCACCGGCCGCGCTGCGCAGATGCGCGCCCACCTCAGGCGACTCCGCGCGCGACGCTGGTCGACGGATGGGTCGACTCGCGGGTATTGAACAGCAGGTTCAGCAGCACGGCCGCGAGCGTGCCCAGCAGGATGCCGTTCTGGCAGAAACGGGCCAGCAGGTCCGGCAGCTGCACGAAGAAGCGGTCGGCCACCAGCGGGATCATGCCCAGCGCCAGGCTGACCGCCACGATGTACGGATTCTTCTTGTTGCCCACGAAGTCCACGTGTCCGAGGATGCGGATGCCGGTGGCCGCCACCATGCCGAACATCACCAGCGCCGCCCCGCCGAGCGCGTACTGCGGGATCGAGGCGGCCAGCACGGCGAGCTTGGGCAGGCAGCCCAGCACCATCAGCAGCACGCCCGCCGCCGCGCACACCCAGCGGCTGCGCACGCCGGTGACCTGCACCAGGCCGATGTTCTGCGCGTAGGAGGTGTAGGTGAAGGTGTTGAACACCCCGCCCACGATCGCGCCCACGCCGTCGGCGCGCAGCCCGCGCGCCACGTCGTCCTTCTGCAGCGGACGCCCCACGACTTCGCTGAGCGCGAGGAACTGCCCGACGCCCTCCACCATGATGACCACCATCACCACGCACAGCGTGACGGAAGTCATCAGGTCGAAGGTCGGCAGCCCGAAGTGGAAGGGCGTGATGACCTGGACCCACGACGCAGTGGCCAGCCCGGCGAAGCTCACCTGGCCCAGCACCAGCGCGATGACGAAGCCGGTTGCAATGCCCAGCAGCACCGCGATGTTGCACAGGAAGCCCTTGCAGGTGGCGATGATGAACAGGATGGTGAGCAGCACCACGCCGGAGATCGCCAGGTGCATCGGCACGCCGTAGTTCGGATTGGGAATCGGGCCGGTCGGGCTCGAAAGGGTCGGACTGCCGCCGGCTGCCCAGTTGATGCCCACGCGCATCAGCGAGATGCCGATGACGAGCACCACCGTGCCCGTGACCACGGGCGGGAACCATCGCACCATCTTGCCGACCTGTCCCGCGACCATCAGCGTGAAGAGGCCGGCAACGATCACCGCCCCGAACACCGCGCGCAAGCCGAGATCCGGATTGGACCCGGCCGTGATGATGGGCGCGATGGCCGTGAAGGTGACGCCCATCATCATCGGCAGGCGGATGCCCACCTTGCCGATGCCCACGCACTGGAGGATGGTCACCAGGCCGCAGCAGAACAGGTCGGCCGAGATCAGGAAGGCAATGTCCCCCTTGGGGAGCTTGAGCGCGCCGCCGATGATGAGCGGCACCGCGATGGCGCCGGCGTACATCACCAGCACGTGCTGCAGCGCCAGCGTGCCCATCTTGGGCAGCGGCAGGATCTCGTCGACGGGATGCACGGAGGACGTGTCGGACCGCGCGTTGGCAGATTCAATCATGGTGCTTGTCTCCTGGTTTTTGTGTGCTTGCAATTCAGCGGCGGCCAGCGCGGGCGAGGAAGGCCGCGGCGCGTGCCATGGCCGCATCGTCGATGCGGGCGCGCACGCCATCGAAGGCGGGGCCCCGCGTCGCATCCAGCCCCATGCGCGAGGTGGTCCCCGCACCGGAGGCCGAGGGGTCGAGCGCGCTGCCCGGCAGGCCCTCGACCATCACGATGTCGAGGTGCGGCTGGAAGTGCGTGGCCATGGCCCAGAGCACTTCTTCATCGCGCGTGATGTCCACGTCCTCGTCCACCGCGATCACGGTCTTGAGATACGGGTCCCAGCCCAGCAGCCCCAGCATCACCTGGCGCGCCTCGCCGGGACGCGACTGCTTCAGCGCCACGTAGGCGTGGAAGTGCGTGCCCGAGCTCGGGTAGTGCACCGCGGTCACGCCGGGGAAGCGCTCCCTGAGCTTCTCCACCATCTCCGACTCGCGCGGGATGCGGCCCAGGTTGAGGTGCTCAGCCGAATTGCCGCCCACCACGTCGAGCAGCCAGGCGTCGTCGCGGCGCATCAGCGTTTCGACCCGCAGCAGGTTGTTGGTGGAGCGGTCGGACGAGTAGCCGGTGAACTCGCCGAAGGGGCCTTCCTCGGCATGGCCCTCGGGGTCGATCACGCCTTCCAGCACGAACTCCGCGTGCGCCGGTACGGCGATGCCGTACCTCGGGGTGCGCACCACGTCCAGCGGGGCGCCGAACAACCCGCCTGCCACGTGGCGCTCGTCCACGCCGTAGGGCAGCCGCGCCGCGCCGGCCAGCATGAAAAGCGGATGCGCGCCGATCACCATGGCCACGGCGAGTGGCTTGCCACGGGCCTGGGCCGCCTGCAGCATGCGCCACAGGTGGCCGCGCGAGTGCAGGCTGGTGGCGATCTCGTCGCGCGAATGCACCATCGAGCGGTGATAGCTCAGGTTGCCGATGCCGGCCTCCCGGTCTTCCGCGGCAATGATGGCGTTGGTGATGTAGGGACCGCGGTCGGTCGCGAAGTGGCGGATGGTCGGGAGCTCGGAGAGGTCCACCGGCCCGCTCGTCACCCGCTGCGTCACCGCGCCGGATGCAACTTCGCGCGGGGCCGTCATGCGACGGCTTCGCGCCTGGTATTCGGCGTGGATGCCCGCGGGCGAGACCCCGCCGAGCATGCGTCCCACGCGCTCGCGGGAGGCGAACAGGTTGGTGACCAGCGGCGCGCCGATCCCCCGGACCTTTTCGAACACCAGCGCCGGATGGCGGCCCTGCGCCGCCAGCGACCAGACCGCCGCGGTCACGTCCTGGTCCGGCTCGACGGGCTCGCGCAAGGTCAGCACGTCGTCCGGGAAGAGCTCGCGATAGGCGGCCATGAACCGGTGCAGGTCCTGGCCGTTGTCCTCGAGCAGCTTGGCTTGCAATGTCATGAAGCAACTCCTGGGCGGGTCCGGGGTCCGTGCGCCGGCCCTCGCGGGCCGGCGGCGGACGCTCTACTTCAGCGTGGCGTAGGTGCCGGTCAGGCGCACCTTCGCCTCTTCCTGGTCGCGCGGCGGCCGCGTGGTCTCGATGCCGCACAAGCGCGCGATGTTGTTGCCCAGGTAGTCCTCGAGCTGGTCCTCGTCGATGCCGATCCCGTGCGGCGGGGGCCGGCACAGCATCTCGAGCTCGCGCAGCCACATGCCGGGCTCGTTGGGCGGGCTGTCCGTTCCGAACACGAGCTTGTGGCGCGGCAGCTCCTTGGCGAACTCCGCGATGCGGGCCTGGAAGCACCAGCCCGATTCCACATACACGTTGGGTGTGTCCATCGCCATCCAGAAAGTCTCGAACGAGTAGTTGCCGCCGGTCTGGATGCCGAAGTGCGCGATGACGAAGTTCACCATCGGGAACTCTCGGATGATCGGGTAGAACATCGTCGGGATGGTGAAGGGCCCGTCGCCGGTGTGGATCAGCACCACGGTGTTGTACTTGGCGCAGACCTTCATCGCGGGGCGCAGCCATTCGAGCGCGCGATCGGGCCGGTAGCCATGCATGTTGGCGTGCAGCTTGATCATCTTGAAGCCGTACTCCTTGATGTGGAATTCAAGCTCCGCCGCGCCGTTCTCGGGGCCCCAGCGCGGGTTGTAGTTGAAGTTGCCGATGAAGCGGTCCGGGTACTTCTGCGTCAGCTCGGCGATGTAGGCCATGTAGTCGCGGATGCCCTCGCGGCCTCGCCGGTTGCCGTCGCGGTAGCCCGTGTTGCCGGGCGGCGGCTGGATGAAGCCCATGTCGATGCGGCGCGGCTTGCCGTTGATCATGTAGGGCCCGTCCATCAGCTTGAGCATTCGTTCGCCGTTGAAGGGCGTGCCGGTGTGGCGCCAGGCCTCGTCGACCAGGTTGGTGGGGTGCAGGTGGGTGTCGATGATCATGTTCTCGTCTCCGGAAGGTCTTGTCAGTAGAGGTCGATCACGGGCTGCGGATCGAGCTGGCGGCCCAGGCGCTTGCAGGCTTCGTCGAAGCTGCGCGGGGCGGAAGACGTCTCCAGGCCCACCATGCGAGCGATGTTGTTGCCCAGGTAGTCCTCCAGCGTGTCCTCGCTGAGGTTCAGGCCTTGCGGCGGGTTGGTGCACAGCACCTCGAGCAGCCGCAGCCACATGCCGGGCTCGTTGGGCGGCGTGTCGGAACCGAAGATGATCTTGCTCGGGTGCAGCACCTTGGCGAACTCGACGATGCGCGACTGCAGGCACCAGCCGGATTCGCAGAACACGTTGGGCAGCTCCTGCGCCCACTGGAAGGGCTCGAAGCAGTAGACGCCGCCGGTCTGCACGCCGAAGTGCGCCATGATGAAGTTGACGCTCGGAAAGGCCTTGATCATGGGCACCCACTCGGTGGGGATGCTGTAGGGCCCGTCGCCGGTGTGCAGCTTGACGGGCACCCCCAGTTCGGCGCACTTCTCGAAAGCCGGGCGCACCCAGTCCAGCGCGCGGTCGGGCCGGTAGGCATGCATGTTGGCCTGCATCTGGACCATCTTGAAGCCGTGCTCCTTGACGTAGCGCTCGATGGCATCGACGCCGTTCTTCACGCCGCAGCGCGGGTTGTAGACGAAGCAGCCGATGAAGCGGTCGGGATGTTCCTGCACGCACTTGAGCGTGTAGGCCATGTAGTCGTCGATGGACTGGCGGCCCGACTTGTCGCCGTCGGTCCAGGTGTAGATGGTGTTGCCCTGCGGCGGCTGGATGAAGGCCTTGTCGATGCGCCGCGGCTTGCCGTTGACCCAGTAGGGGCCGTCCATCGTCTCCAGCAGGCGCTCGGCGGTGTAGGGCTCGCCGTCATGCCACCAGGCCAGGTCGACCTGGTCGGTGGGGTAGCAGCTGATGTCGATGATCATGGTTGGTGTCTCCTGGTCGAAAAAGTTGAAGCGCTTCAGGCGGCTTCCAGGGCCTCGTGGGATGCGGTCGGGGTTCGGGGGTCGGCCAGGCAGGCCTCCAGCCGGGCGCGCAGCTTCTGGTCCTGCAGGTGGCGGCCGATGAAGACCAGCTTGCTGGCCGGTGTTTCGTCCCACCAGGGCATGGAGGGCTTGAGCTCGAGGATGCGGTGCACGCCTTGCAGGACGTGCCGGCGATCGTCGCCCTGCACGTGCAGGATGCCCTTCACCCGGAAGATGTCGTCGCCTCGGATCGACAGCAGTTCCCCGAGCGAGCGCTGCAGGCGCTGCGCGTCGAAGGGGCGGTCGAAGGTGAAGGACACCGAGGCGACCGAGGGGTCGTGGGTGTGGCCGGGTGCCGCGACGAGGGGCGGCACGGCACCGTGCCCGCAGTGCGCGTCGCAAACGTGGTCGTGGTCGTGGCCGCGCCCTTGCACATCCTCCAGGAAGTGCGGATCGGTCATCGACAGCGCGTCCGATTCGAAGGACTGCAGTCCCAGGATGAGCGACAGGTCCACTTGCGCCTGCACCGTGCGCAGGATGGGCGCGCTCTGGTTCAACGACCGGATGCGGCGCTCGATCTCCTGCAGCTGCGCGGGCGCTACCAGGTCGGACTTGTTCAGCAGGATGCGGTCGGCCACGACGATCTGCGTCACGGCCTGGTTGTCGTATTCGGCCAGGGCCGGATCGTCCAGGTGAGGCTGCACGTGCAGTGCGTCGACCAGGGTGACCACGCCGTCGAGCACCACCTTCTTCGCGACCTCGTTGTCCATGAAGAAGGTGGCTGCGACCGGCGACGGGTCGGCCAGTCCGCTGGTCTCGACCAGGATGTGATCGAACTGGTCCTGCCGCTCGAGCAGCTTCTGCAGGATCTTCACCAGGTCGTTGCGCACGTCGACCACGCAGCAGATGCAGCCATTGGCGACCTGGAAGATCTCCTCTTCGGAGGCCAGCACCAGGTCGGAGTCCACGTCCACCTCGCCGAACTCGTTCTCGATCACCGCGATGCGGTGGCCGTGGCGCTCGGTGAGGATGTGGTTGAGCAGCGTCGTCTTGCCGGCGCCCAGGAAGCCGGTGAGGATGGTGACGGGGACCGGGCGCCGTGCTTCGTTGTCGTTCATGCGGAAACTCCTTCTTCGTGCGGGGAATACAGATCGGCCTGCTGCTCGCGGAGCGCCTGCAGCACCTGTTCGGGTTTGATCGGGTAATGGCGAAAGCGCACGCCGATGGCGTCGTACACGGCGTTGGCGATCGCCGGGCCGATGGCGACGATCGGGTCTTCGCCCACGCCCTTGGCACCGAAGGGACCGCCGGGGTCGGGCGCGGTCTCCAGGATCACGGTGCGGATCGACGGCATGTCCATCGACAGCGGCATCTTGTAGTCGACGAAGTTCGCGTTGAGCGAGCGGCCGGTCTTGAGGTCGATCTGGTAGTCCTCGTACAGCGTGTGGCCGATGCCTTGCTGGATGCCGCCCTCGATCTGGCCTGCAGCGGCGACCGGATGGATCACCTTGCCGATCTCGTGCACCGGCACCACCTGCAGCACGGTGATCTGCCCGGTCTCGATGTCGACGTTCACTTCGACGAAGTGGGCTGCGAACGAGTACGACTTGGTCGGGTGGTAGGTCGCGCTGCCGACGAACTGCGCCGCCGGAATGCCCTTGCGCGGCGCCACTGCGTCCCGCACGCTGAGGCTGCGGTCCGTGCCGCGCACGTGGATCATGCCGTCCGCGGACTCGAGGTCGCCGGGCATCGCCTCGAGCAGTGCGGCGGCGCGCTCGAAGAGCTGGCGCTTGATCTCCTGGGCCGCGAGCTGCGCCGCCCTGCCGCCGAGGTAGGTGGTGTGGCTGGCGAAGGCGCCGATGTCCCAGGGGACCACATCGGTGTCGCCATGCATGACGGAGACCGACTCGAAGCGCACGCCCAGTTCCTCGGCCACGATCTGCGCGAGCGCGGTGTGCGCGCCGGTGCCGAGGCCCGCCGTGCCGGTGAGCAGCACCACGGTGCCGTCCTCGTTCATCTTCACGATGGCGTTGCCCTGCTCCTTGATGCCGGGGTAGGCGCTGCTGCCGTGCATCTCGCAGCCCATGCCCCAGCCGCGGCGCTGGGCACCCTCCTCATGACGCGAACGCCGGCGCAGTGCGGCCCAGCCCACCTCCTGCATGCCGCGACGGATGCAGTCTTCCAGCCCGTGGCCGATCAGCGGATGGTTCGACGGTGCGAGGTCGCCCTCGCGCACCGCGTTCTTCAGCTTCAGCTCGGCCGGGTCGATGCCGAGCTTTTCGGCAGCCTCGTCCATCTGGATGTCGAGCGCGTAGTAGGTCTGCACTACGCCGTAGCCGCGGAACGCGCCTGCGATCGGGCTGTTGGTGTAGAGGCAGCGGCCTTCGAGCTGGACGTTGTCGCAGCGGTACAGCGAGGTCATCGCGTTGGTGCCGACGATGGTCACGCCCGGGCCGTGCGAGCCATAGGCGCCGGAGTTGTAGACGATGCGCGCCTGCCGCGCGGTGAGGGTGCCGTCCTTGCGGAACCCCTGCTTGAGCCAGATCTTGACCGGGTGCCGCGTGCGCCCGCCCAGGAAGGTTTCCTCGCGGGTGAACTCCATGCGCACCGGCCGGCGCGTCTGGCGGGCCAGCAGCGCGCAGAGGAACTCGCTCTGGAACAGGTCCTGCTTCGCGCCGAAGCCGCCGCCCATGTGGTCGACCAGCACGCGCACCTTGTGCAGCGGCAGTCCCAGCACCTCGGCCATGATGCCGCGCACCATGAACGCGGTCTGCGTGGAGATCCACACCGTGAGGTTGCCGTTGCCGTCCCACTGGCACATGCAGGCGTTGGGCTCCATGTAGGCGGGCGTGGGGCGGCCGCCCTCGTACTCGCCCTCGATGATGAGGTCGGCCTGCGCGAACCCTTGCGCGATGTCGCCGCGGCTCACCACCACCGGCGGCAGCACCAGGTTGCCACCGGGCTCGCGGTCGTGGATCTGCGGCGCGTCCGGACGCGCGGCGTCCTCGAGGGTGAAGACCGCGGGCAGGGGCTCGTACTCCACCTCGATCAGGTCCAGTGCCGCTTCGGCGATCTCCTCGCTCGTGGCCGCCACCACGGCGACGGTCTCGCCCCAGTAGCGCACCTTGTCGTCGAGGATGTACTGGTCGCAGGTCACCGAGGCGGAGCGCGGATGCGGCGAGCCCGCATGCAGCACGCGCGGCACGTTCTCGTGCGTCAGCACCGCCTTGACGCCCGGCAGCGCCAGCGCGCGGCGGGTGTCGATGCGGCGGATGCGCGCATGCGCGACGTTGCTGCGCTTGCTTAGGGCATAGAGCAGTCCCGGCAGCGCCATGTCGGCGACGTACTTGGCATCGCCCGTGACTTTGGCGAGCAGGTCGGCGCGCTTGACGCTGGTGCCGACGATCGCCTGGCCGGGCTTCTTCATGGCGCCACCTCTTCATGGCTGTCCCGGCGTTCCGCCCGGCCCCCGCTTCGCGCGGCCAGCGAGATGGCGTCGATGATCTTGGTGTAGCCCGTGCAGCGGCAGATGTTGCCGGCGATGGCGAAACGGATCTCGTCCACGCTGGGTTCGGGGTTCTCGTCGAGCAGTGCCTTGGCGGCGACCAGGATGCCGGGCGTGCAGAAGCCGCACTGCGCCGCGCCGCACTGCATGAAGCACTCCTGCAGCGCGTGGGGGGTGCCGTCGCTTGCCTGCAGCCCCTCCACCGTCGTGATCTCGCTGCCCTCGGCCTCCATCGCGAGCACCAGGCACGCGTTCACGGGGCGTCCGTCCATGAGGACGGTGCAAGAGCCGCACTCGCCGACGTCGCAGCCCTTCTTGGTGCCGGTGAGTCCGGCCTCGTTGCGCAGCGCGTCGAGCAGGCTTCGGTTGGGTGCCACAGCGATCTCGCGTGCCTCGCCGTTGACGGTGAAGGAAACGGCTCTCTGCTTCATGCCTGGATCTCCTCTAGAGCCTGCTCGAGTGCGCGGCGCGTGAGCACGCGCACCATGTCGCGCCGGTAGGCGGCGCTGCCGCGCACGTCGCCGATGGGGCGGGCTTCCCCGCTCGCCGCCAGCGCGGCCTCGGCCAGCCGTTCGGCCGTGGGCCTGCGTCCGCGCAGCACCGCTTCGGCCCCTGCGGCGCGCAGCGGCGTGGGCGCCACCGCGGCCAGCACGATGGCCAGGTCGTCCACGGCGCCGCGCTCGTCGAGCGTGACCCGCACCGCCACGCCGACGGTGGCCAGCTCCATCTGCGAGCGCCGCCCGTGCTTGAGGTAGGCCTTGCCGGTGCGCGGCGGCGGCGCGGGGATCTCGATGTGGGTGACGATCTCGTCCGGCGACAGCACGGTGCGTCCCGGGCCGGTGCAGTAGTCCTCGACCGCGCAGCGTCGCGGGCCGGCGGGGCCGTGGATGCGCAGCACCGCGCCGTCCGCGATCAGGGGCGGCAGCGTGTCGGCCGAGGGCGAGGCGCGGCACACGTTGCCGACCACGGTGGCGCGATGGCGCACCTGGATGGAGGCGAAATCGGTGGCCGCGCGTGCCAGGCTCGCGTAGTGGCGCAGCGTGACGGGCGAGGTCTCGACCTGCCGCGTGGTGACCAGCGCGCCGAGCAGCAGGCCGCCGCGCGGGTCGAACGCGAAATCGTCCATCCCCGGGATCTTCTTGATGTTGATCACGTGGGCCGGCTGGCGCACGTGCTCCTTCATCTGCACGATCAGATCGGTGCCGCCCGCGATCAGGCTGGCCGGCGCGGGCCCGCCGCGCAGCAGCGCGACCGCCTCGTCCAGCGAGGCCGGCTCGCTGTACTCGAAGTACTTCATGGTTCGTTGTTTCCTGCCTTGGCTTCGTCGAAGGAACGCCCCGAAGCGGGCCCCGTCCAGCGCCTGACTGCGCCGACGTCGATGTCGAACAGGTCCAGCACCCGCCCGAGGGTGTGGTCCACCATCTCGTCCAGGTCCTGCGGCCGTGCGTAGAAGGCCGGCACCGGCGGCGCGACGATCGCGCCCATCTCGGTGACGGCCAGCATGTTGCGGATGTGCGTGAGCGTCAGCGGCGTCTCGCGCGCCAGCAGCACCAGGCGGCGGCGCTCCTTGAGCATCACGTCGGCGGCGCGCGCCACCAGCGTGCCGCCGGTGCCATGGGCGATCTCGGCCAGCGTCTTCATCGAGCACGGGGCGACCACCATGCCGAGGGTCCGGTAGGAGCCGCTGGCGATGCAGGCACCGATGTCCTCGTTCTTGTGGAGCTTCGTGGCGAGGGCCGTCACGTCGGACAGGTGAAGCGTGGTCTCGCAGGCCATGGTGAGCTGGGCGGCACGGCTCACGATCAGGTGGACCTCGATGCCGGTGGGACGCAGCAGCTCGAGCAGGCGATGGCCGTAGACGAAGCCCGAGGCGCCGGTGATGGCAACGATCAGGCGCGAAGGGGTGTTCAGTGGCGTACCTTCGCCTTGGGCTGCGGTGCCATTCGCCTTCGGAGCAGCTATGTGGCTCATGCACCAGCCCTCCCGCTTGCGCGCACATTCGGGCATAGTGGCGCCGCCACCTCGCCACCCGCATGCGCACCCTCGACCCCGACACTGCCTGGAACGGCATCGCAGCGCTCTATGCCGATGCCGCGCTGGCGCAATCGCTGCTGCGCCGCCAGGACGAGGAGCAGCTCGACGTGGTGCTGCACCTGTTCGCGCAGTGGGCGGCCACGCAGGGCCATGCACTCGACGCCGACGCACTGGCGCAGGCCGATGCGCTCGTGGCCCCGTGGCGCGCCGAGGTCATCGCCCCGCTGCGCGCGCTGCGCCGCTCGATGAAGACGATGCCCGCCGACCTGGACTCGCGCGAAGCGGTGCGCGACAAGGTGAAGGCGGCCGAGCTGGCAGCGGAGCGCGCACAGGTGCAAATGCTGTGCGAGTGGCTGCAGGCGCGATGACATCGGGCTCGTCATGGCAGCGCTTGGGCTCCTGGGAACGTTGGAAGCCGACCCGGCGAAAAACCGCTTCGCCACGGGCATGGCCCCATGCTGTCAGAACTGCCCTATCTGAAAAACACTCGCATCGCTATATATTCATCGTCTTTCACTATGAATATCAGCCTGCGTCAGTTGCGTGTGTTTGTCGCGGTCGCCGAGGCGCTGAGCTTCACGCGTGCGGGCGACGCCCTCGGGCTGCCGCAGTCCAGCGTCAGCACGCAGTTGCGGGAGTTGGAGGATGTGCTGGGGCTGCGCCTGTTCGACCGACACACCCGGATGCTGCGGCTGACGGAAGCTGGCGGCGAGATTCTGCCGCTCGCGCGCAAGACCTTGGCCGACCTCGATGCCGTCGTCGGCAGCTCGGCGGAGCTCAAGACGCTGGGGCGCGGGCGGGTGTCGATCGCCGCGTCCTCGCTCCAGGCCGCCATGGTGCTGCCGCGCGTGATGGGCGCGTTTGCCGAGCGCCATCCCGGCATCAAGGTCGAACTGTTCGATGTGTCGCAGGACGAGGTGCTGAGCATGGTGCACAGCGGTGCGGTCGATTTCGGGCTCGGCACCGCCTTCGGCAGCCACCAGGAACTCGGCATGCGATCACTGTGGCACGAGAACTTCTTCGCGGTGCTGCCGAAGGGCCACTCGCTGGCGACCAAGCGCGACCTGGCCTGGCGCGACCTGCTCGCCGAGCCGCTGATCGGCCCGCGCAAGGGCAACCCGGTGCGCACGCTGCTGGACTTCGCGCTGGCCAGCGAGGGCCTCGTGCTGACCCTGCGGCACGAGGTTTCGCTGCCGCTCACGATCGCCGGCATGGTCGAAGGTGGCCTGGGCATCGGCATCCTCACGAGCTCGATGCAGCCGCTGGCGGAGGCGCTGCACCTGCAACTGCGGCCGATCCACCGTCCGACCATCCAGCGCGAGGTGGTGCTGGTGCTGCATACCGGACGCTCGCTGTCGCCGGCAGCCAAGCAGTTCAGCGACGCGTTGATCGCCTGGTCGCGCAAGCTCGGCTGAAGCCGCCCGGTCGCGCCACTTGACCGAGCTGGTCGTTCCGGGGTCGGGCCACTGGCTGATGCAAGAGACGACCGACACGACATTGAAGGCGGTGCAGGATTTCCTGGCGTCCCCCTGGAACATCGGCTCGCCCGTGGGCAGATGCTTCTGGCCAGTCCTCAAGCCAGGCCGAGCGTCTTTCTCAGGCTTGCATCGACAGGTCCCGCAGGCATGAAGCGGCGCAACTTGCTCAAGAGGGATGCCTGCCCTGCCGGCGTGCGGCGCATGCGCCAAGTGCCAAGCGCCGCTTCGACGATCGTGTTTGCCACGCCATCGGGTTCAGGGGCATCGCTCACGCTGCGAGCGACAGAGCGCGATGCGATGTCGCGTTCGCGCTCGTAGTCCGCGATTCCTGACTTTGCCTGAGGCGAATTGGCTTCCAGATTGGTCCTGGTGAAAGTCGGCTCGACCAGCGAGACGCGGATGCCGAACTGCCGCACCTCGTGATCCAGGGTTTCGGAAAGACCCTCCACCGCATGCTTCGACGCCGAGTAGAGCCCCATGTACGGCGCCGGGAGAAAGCCCAGCACGGAGCTGACGTTGACAATCCTTCCCCGACGTTGCGCTCGCATGTGCGGAAGTACTGCCCGTGCTGTGCGCAACATGCCGAACACGTTGATGTCGAACAGCGATGCGGCCTCGCCGGGGGTTGTTTCCTCGACCGCGCCGATCATGTTCATTCCCGCGTTGTTGACCAGTACGTCGATATGGCCGGTCTGCTCGATGACAAGTGTGATTCCACGCTGGACGGAAGCCTCGTCACGAACATCCATCTCGACAAGTTCCACGCCGGCCAACGGGACCGTTTTGCCGATGCTGCGCACGGTGCCGAAAACACGGCAATCCCGCTTGGCAAACTTCTCGGCGGCGGCACGTCCAATGCCTGACGACACACCAGTAATGACTACAACTGTCGAATTCAACATGGGAATTTCCTTTCAGCACACATGGAAGAAGATGAAAAGCGGATCAACGGCGCGACCACTCATGCCGGCTTCTCCACCAAGGACCTGCTGGCGTCTTCCGGCCTGATCCTGAACCAGATGGCGTACATGGCCGGCAAGAACACCAGGGTCAAGACCGTTCCCGCAAAGGTCCCGCCGATCAGCGTGTAAGCGAGCGCCCCCCAGAAGACCGAGTGGGTGAGCGGAATGAAGGCCAGGATCGCGGCCAGGGCAGTCAGGATCACCGGTCGAGCACGCTGCACGGTTGCCTCGACGACCGCGCGGAACGGGTCCAGACCCGCCTGTTCGTTGTGGTGGATCTGCCCAATCAATATCAGCGTGTTGCGCATCAGGATTCCCGACAACGCAATCAGGCCGACCAGCGCGTTGATGCCGAATGGCTGCTGGAACAGAATCAGGGTTGGCACTACACCGATCAGTCCCAGCGGGCTGGTCAGGAAGACCATGACCATCGCGGAGATCGAGCGCACCTGCAGGATGATGATGAGGAGTGTGATTGCCAGCATGATGGGGAAGAGCGGCAACATCGCGACCGTTGCCTTGCCTGACTCCTCGATGGAACCAGCCTCCTCGATGCGGTAGCCGCTCGGCAGTTTCTCCATGACGGTCTGGAGCTGCCGGGTGATGGCCTCCGACACGTCAGGCGGCTGCAAGCCATCTGCGATGTCGCCCCGAACGGTGATGGTCGGCATTCGGTCGCGCCGACGCATGATCGGTTCCTCCATGCGCACCTCGGCGTTTCCCACCTGTGACAGCGGAATACGCTCCCCGTTTGCCCCGGCCAGCGTGAAGTCTCCGATCCTGCCCGGGTCGAGCCTGATGTCGCCGGCCGAGCGTGCGACGACCTGTACCGTTCGAATATCCTCGCGCACTGCAGTGACAGGTACGCCGCTGAGCAGGAACTGGAGTTGTTGCGCCACCGAACTGGAGCTCAGCCCCACGGCCTGCAGTCGGTCCTGCTGCAAGGTGAAGTGCAGCGTGGGCGTGCGCGTGCCCCAGTCGGTGTTGACCGCGCGCATCATCGGGCTGGCGTCCATGACCTGCTGCACGTCAGCAGCAATCTTGCGCAGCCGGTGCGGATCAGGGCCACTGACCCGGTAGGCCACCGGGAACGGCGAATACGGGCCGAATATGAGCTGGGTGACGCGCAAGCGGGCCTCAGGAGCGAGACCGTCGGCGATGGCCTGTCGCAATCGGTGTTTCAATGCCTCGCGCTCGTCCTGGCTGTCCGTGCGCACCACGATCTTGGCGAATGCCGGATCGGGCAGCTCCGGCTCCATGGAGAAATAGAAACGTGGCGCACCCTGGCCGACGTAGGCCGTGACGATCCTGGCTTCCTCCTGTTTGCCCAGCCAGTCTTCCACCTTCGCCGCGGCGGCGCTGGTCTGGGCGATCGACGTGCCATGGGGCATCTGCACCTCGATCAGCACTTCGGGGCGGTCGGAGATCGGGAAGAACTGTTTCTTGACCACCGCCATGCCGAGTACGGCCAAGACGAAGAGGCCCATGACCGAAGCCGCGACCCACCACTTGCGGTTGATGACGCGCTCCAGCAGCTGACGGAAGCGGTTGTAGCGAGGCGTGTCGTAGAGCGTGTCGTGGCCGCCTTCGAGCTTCTTGAAGTCGGGCAGCAGCTTGACGCCCAGGTAGGGTGTGAAGATCACTGCGACCACCCATGAAGCGATCAACGCGATGCCGACGATCCAGAACATGTTGCTGGTGTACTCACCCGCAGTGGATCGGGCGAAGCCGTTGGGCATGAAGCCAACAGCGGTCACCAGCGTGCCCGAGAGCATCGGCGCTGCCGTATGGCTCCAGGCGTAGGCGGAGGCGGCAGCGCGGCTGTAGCCCTCTTCCATCTTCACCACCATCATCTCGATGGCGATGATGGCGTCGTCGACCAGCAATCCGAGCGCGAGGATCAGGGATCCCAAGGTGATGCGATCGAAATTCTTGCCGGTCGCGAGCATCACCACGAAGACCATTGCGAGTGTCAGCGGCACGGCCGCGGCGACCACGAGGCCCACGCGCCAGCCCATGCTCACGAAGCTCACCAGCATGACCACCAGCAGTGCGGCGAAGAACTTGACCATGAACTCATCGACCGCAGCGCTGATGTTGACGGATTGGTCCGTCACCTTCGTCAGGCTCATGCCCAGCGGCAGCCCGGCGTTGATGGCACCGACCTCGCTGTCCAGGGCCTTGCCCAGGTCGAGTCCGTTCCAGCCCTCGCGCATGACAATGCCCAGCAGCAGGGCCGGCTCGCCGCCGTTGCGGACCAGGAAAGTCGCCGGGTCTTCATAGCCGCGCTTGACCGTGGCGATGTCCGACAGCTTCAGCGTGCGCCCCTGCGCCACCACGGGCGTGTCGCGGATCTTCTGCAGCTCGTCGAAGGCGCCGTCGAGGCGAACAAGCACTTGCGGCCCCTTGGTTTCCACGGAGCCGGCCGGCGTCAGGACATTCTGGCTGTTGAGTCCGGCGAACACCTCCTGCGGAGCGACACCCAGTGTCGCCAAGCGCTCGTGCGAGAACTCGACATAGATGCGCTCCGACTGCTCGCCGACGATGTTGACCTTCTTCACGCCCGGCACGTGCAACAGCCGCTGGCGCAGCGTCTCCGCGTCGCGTACCAGCAAGCGCTGTGGTTCACCCTGGGCCTTGAGCGCGAACAAGGCGAAGCTCACGTCGGAGTACTCGTCGTTGAGAAACGGCCCGATGACGCCGGTCGGCAGGTTGCGCGCCTCGTCTCCGAGTTTCTTGCGAGCCTGGTAGAACTCTTCCTGCACGTCCGACGGGGGAGTGCTGTCCAGCAAGGTCAGCGTGGTGAATGCGAGGCCAGGGCGGGTGTAGGTCTCGGTGCGGTCGTACCACCGCAGTTCCTGCATGCGCTTTTCGAGCTTCTCGGCGACCTGATCCTGCATTTCCTGCGCGGTGGCGCCGGGCCAGGCAGTGACGATCGTCATTACCTTGATCGTGAAGGCCGGGTCTTCGGCACGGCCCAGTCTCCAGAATGAAACGAGTCCCGCCAACGAGATCAGGCAGATCAGGAACAAGATGATGGAGCGCTCGCGCACGGCGAGCGCAGACAGGTTGAAACCGCCTTCGCTCACGGACGTGTTGCCCCGGTCGCAGCGGCGGCGGCTGGGTCGGCCACTCGCACCACCTCGCCCTCGCGCAGAAGGTGTGCGCCCAGCGCGACGATCCGGTCGCCCTGCTTGAGCTGACCGGCGATGCGTGCGCCATCATCGTCCACGCGCTGGACAAGGACCGGCCGCCAGTTGACTTTCGCTGGCTCACCGCCGATGACCCACACGCCCGGTCCCTTGCCAGCGTCGAAGAGGGCTCCGATCGGCACTTGCAGGCCACCTTCCAAGGAAGCAAGTCCATCGGCAATCTGGATGGTGACCGTGGTGCCCAACGGCGCGTTGGCCAGCTCTCCTTCGAGCACATAACGGGCCTCGAAAGTGCGGGTCAGCCGGTCCGCGACATCCGAGAGCTGTCGAAGTCTGGCCGCAGTGCCAACGCCCTCCTTGCCGAAGAGCGTGGCGTGCCCGATCGAACCGACCACGGGGCGCAGGGTTTCCGGCAGCTGGATCACGGCCTCGCGTCGCCCGGCGTGGGCCAGGCGCACCACGGCTTGTCCCGCGTTCACGACTTGGCCGGGTTCGGCCAAGGTTTCCATGACGACGCCATCGGCATCGGCCACCAGCTCCGCATAGCGGTTCGCATTGCGGGCGACTTCGGCCTGGGCTTCAGCCGCACGGAGCTGGGCCTTGGCGGCATCCGCGGAAGCCTTGCTCTGGTCGTAGGCAGAAGCCGATATGGCACCGGTGCCGCGCAGGTCGCGGTGGCGCGCTTCGTCCTCTGCCGTCTGCTGCGCCCGCGCTCGCGCTGCTGCCACCGTTTCTTGCTGTGCATGCGCGGCAAGTTTCAGATCGACGGCGTCCATGCGCATGAGCGGCTGGCCGCGTTTGACGTTCTGCCCGCCATCCACGAGCCGCTCGAGCACCTTGCCGGCGACGCGAAACCCCAAGTCGCTCTGGACCCGGGCGGCTACTGTCCCCGTGAACGAACGTGAGGCCGGGTGCGCTCCCTGGATGGCGACGGCCCGCACCAGCTGCGCCTGGGTGCGCGGATCCGGTCTTGCCTTTTCGCCGCATGCGGCCAGCGCAAAGGGCAATGCACAGAGGACCGTAGAGCTAACGAGGCGGCGCCGAAGCATGAGAGTCCCATCGAATGGATGATCAGGACCTTCATTTTGGTTCTTGTGACCAAACTAGTCAATAGTCACTACAGTTTCGATCACGGCGAGAGGCTGCGCAGCACCAGGTTGGACAGGCGCGCCGGCGCCTCCTCGATATGGTCAGCGCTGTTCTTCAGCAACACAGGGTGGACGTAGGGGCGCAGGACCAGGTAGATCGCCATCGCCGTTTCGTCCAGCGGCGTCTTGCGCTCGAAGTCCCCCGTCTGCCGACCGGCCTGCAAGACATCCCGAAGCAACGTCTGGATGCGTTCCTCGTAGGCAAGCACCGACTGCCAACGCTCCATGGCGGCCGATGCCGCAATCTCGTAAAGCTTGGGGTCTTGCAAAAACAAGCGCAGGCTCGCCTCTGTAGTGGCCTTGAAGAGCCGCCGCAACTTCTCTGGCGGCAGGTCGGTCTCTGCCAACGCCGCACCGACCTCGGTTTCGATCTTGCGCAGACAGTTCGCGCAGATCATCTCGCCGATGGCTTGCTTGGATTCGAAGAACTTGTAGATGTAAGCCTTGGAAAAGCCGATGGCCTTGGCAAGGTCGGAGACGGTCGTTTTCTCGTAGCCGTAGTGGCTGAAGTGCTCGGTGGCCGCGACAACGATCTGGTCTCTCACCTCATGGTCGGCCGGGCCCCGCGCCGAAACAGGGTAAGTACTTGATTTCGTCATGGGTTCCAGCTTACGCGAGCCGCGATCATCGGGCAACTTGTGACTCTTTTGTCATTTGGTCACACAGCGACCTCTCTTCATGACATCGGCTCAGAGTGGCCGGGCGCGCGGCTGAGAAGATGGGTTCGAAGGTTGGCGCTGAGCGAGCGGTAGCGCTCGTACTGGCGCAAGATGTCCGCAATGACCTCCTCCATGCGCAAGTACTGGATGTCATAGCCCTGCCGACCGTCCTCGAAGAACGTGGTCGGCTCGAACACTTGTGCCCGCCCATCCTCGCTCGCGTCCTGAACCGTGAAGACCGGAAGGTGGCGATGAGCGATGCGAACGCCGTAGATGAAATCGCGCAACTCCGGGTCCGGTATGGTGAGGCGGACCGTGGCGCCTTCGTCCAGGTCATGCTGCACATCGGCCAGGACGCCACGCCTGCGCAATTCGTCGGACACCTGATGCATTGCAGGCAGCACGGTCGCCTGCATGAATCGGAAGACATCCTCGCGCGTCGAATCATGAACGATCTGCTCCAGGCGGCGGCGCCAGTGCTGTCCGCTCCAGAAACTGGTTGCGGGCGCCAGGTCCTGCGTCGAATGTGCCTGATCGGCAAGCAGCCCCCGCCACAGGCCATAGCAGAGCATCAACAGAATCAGCGTGACGGGCAGTGCCGCAACCAATGTCAATGCCTGCAGCGCCTTCAACCCGCCCGACAGCAGCAACACCATGGCCGTCAAGCCGAGCACCATGGCCCAGAACAGGCGTTGCCAGACCGGGGACCGGGGATGACCGCGCGAGCCGATCGCATCGACAACGAAAGCACCCGAGTCCGCAGAGGTGACGAAGAAGATGGCGATCAACACGACGGCCAGCCATGACGCTGCCCTCGTTGCGGGCAGGTACTCGAAAAAGCGAAACAGCAGTGCATCGACATTGCTCGCGGTCTGGGCCAGAGCACCATTTGCAACGTGCGAATCCATCCAGATGGCGCCATTTCCGAACGCAGTCATCCAGAGCAGGTTGAATGCGGTCGGCACCAGCAAGACGCCGATGATGAACTCCCTGATCGTGCGTCCGCGCGAGATGCGCGCGATGAACATGCCGACGAATGGCGACCAGGAGATCCACCAGGCCCAATAGAGGATGGTCCACCCCGCGAACCATCCCTGCTCGCGCGGCGGCTCATAGGCGAAGGTCCGCAGCGACAGGTCGACAAGACTCGAGAGGTACCCGCCGACGTTCTCGGCCAACGCTTGCAAGAGAAAGACCGTCGGTCCCGTGATGACGACGAATCCGAGCAATAGCAGCGCAAGCGACAGGTTCAGTTCACTCAGCCTGCGCACGCCCTTGTCGAGGCCGGACACCGCCGAAACTCCCGCGAGGCCGACCACCACGACGATGATGCCCAGGCGAAAGGCGGCAGTCGAGGTGTTCCAGCCTGTCAGCAAGTGCAATCCGGCAGCGAGTTGCAGCGCGCCATAGCCTAAGGTCGTGGCGATGCCTGCGATGGTTCCCACCAGCGCGAAGGCGTCGACGCCATGCCCGATGGGTCCGTTGATCCGACCCCTGAGTATTGGATACAGGCCTGAGCGCATTGTCAGAGGCAAGTTGTAGCGAAACCCGAAATAGGCAAGCACGAGGCCCATCGTTCCGTAGACCGACCACGCATGAAACCCCCAGTGAAAGAACGTGACCTGAAGTGCCTCCTTCGCCGCCGCTGGCGTGCCTCCGAGCGCGGTGGGAGGCTTCAGGAAGTGCTGCAGCGGCTCGGCGACGCCAAAGTACATCAGGCCAATGCCCATCCCGGCCGCAAACAGCATCGCGGTCCAGGACAGGAAGGTGAAGTCGGGAACGGCATCTTCCGGGCCCAGCCTGATTTGGCCGAAGCGGCTGACAGCCAGCAGCAGCAGGAATACCAGGAAGATGGACACCGCCACGGTATAGAACCAGTCGAACTGCCGGACCACCCAGGCCTGGACGCTCGGGAAGATCCGACCCGCCTGCTCCGGGTAAAGGGCACAAAAGGCCAGCAACGCGCCGAGGCCGAGGAGTGCAGGAAGCACGACAGGCGCGGAAAACGTGGTCTTGGGGCGCTGCTCCTCTTGATTGCTGTCCTTCATGAACGCGCCCTTTCACCTTCAGATCACCTGAATCGTGTGAGTCGCTGCGTTCGGCAAATGGCGTGCCTGACAAGGCGTCAGTGCGCCGCTCCCGGAGCTGGTTGGCGAGGACTCTCGCGAGATTTGAAATTTCGCACACGACCGTGCAAACAGAACTTGTTGCCCTCGCGCAAACCGATGGGGAATTTCATCACTTCGGGAGGGACGATTCGGACCACGGCAACGCGATCAGGCATTCGGTTCACCAGTGAATGTGCAGGCCGCGTGTGACTCGGCTGGGCATCAGGCAAGCCGTAGAAATTGCAGCAATCTTTGCAGTGGGCCATGCTCGGTGTCGTGGGGAGGCCAGGCAACGCCGGGGCTGCTGACGGCGGTGTTTTCCTATCTCGCAAGGATCACGCTGGTATGGACGCCCGGCATTCCCATCGCGCTGTCGGTCTTGGCCGTTGCGCAGATGGGCATGCACCTGGTGCTCTTCCTGCATCTCCTCAGTGCGCAACGCGCACGGTCATGCCCCCGATTTCCGGAATCGACGCCTCCAGAACGTCGCCGGGCACGACCGGCCCCACCCCCGCAGGCGTGCCGGTCATGATCACGTCCCCCGGGTTCAGCGTATAGATGGCCGAGGCGTACTCGATGAGGCGCTGCACGTCGAAGATCAGGTACTTCGTGTTCGAGGCCTGCTTCACCTCCTGATTCACACGGATGCTCAAGTCCAGCACGTTCGGGTCGGCGATCTCGTCCTTCGTGACAATCCACGGGCCGAGCACGCAAAAGGTGTCGGGGGACTTGCGATAGGTCGGGAACTCCGGGCCACGCACGGTCATGTCGAGGCCGATCGTGTAGCCGAACACGTAGTCCAATGCTTCTTCCCGAGACACGCGTTTGGCCTTGCGGCCAATGACGACCGCGAGTTCGACCTCATGGTCCGTGCGGCGATCAGCGAAAGGAATCTCGATTTCCTGGCTGCACCCGATGAGCGAGCTGTTCGCCTTCAAGAACAGGCCGAATTGGTCCAGTTCGGTGAACGTCTTGCCGTGGTTGATCTGTGCGTCGGCGTTGGCCTCCGCAATGTGGTCCTTGTAATTGATCGGCGCGCCGATGATCTTGCCCGGGTTCGCCACCGGGGAGCGCAAGCTCACCTCCGACAAGGGCGTGCGCGCGCTGGTCCGGGACAGCTCCTCGACCTTGCCGCGCACATCGTCGAAATGCTGGATCACCCAGTCGGACTGCGGGTACGGCCAGGTTGGCTTCGGGACAGCCGCAAACGCTTCGGTGACGTCGACCACGTCTTCCTCAACAGCGATGCCGATCCTGCAGTCGTTGAATAGGCAGAGTTTCATGAAACAGGTTCTTCAGGTTGAAGCGGCTTGCTCAGCCGCGGAGTTCGCGCAAGAGCCCGAGCTTTTCGTGCACGGGGCGATCGGAGTAGCTGAAGACAACTGCGTCCTGCTGCGCCGCGACGGTCCACTCGCTCCAGCCCGGTACGACGGCGATGTCATTCGGGCCGATCCTCAGGGTGGTCCCGGACACCCGGATCTCGGCCTCGCCTTCGAGGCCGACGAGGACCGTGCTGTCGGTCGAGCGGTAAGGCCTCGTCGTGAAACCTTGGGGGTAGTAGCGCAGCACCGTGCCAATCGTCGGCATCGTCCAGCCTCCCGTGACCGGGTTCACATAGCGCAGGCATACACCCAGGTGCGGATCGGGCGGCGCGGAACGCGCCTGCACCTCGATGGCTTCTCGCGAGCGCGCGTAGGGGTAGCTGAATAGCGGCGAGGTGAGTCCGCGAGGGACATAGTCCAGCGGAAGCAGGCCGGAGCTAAAGCGCGCCGCGCTCTCGCCTGCTGCCTGGAATGTGGTCTGCGCCTTCTGCGTGTATTCCTCACGGAAGCCGGTTCGCAGGAACGAGACGAGTGGAACGTCCAGCCCGTCAAGCCACACCACGGGCTCGCTGCCTTCGTGCCCGTGGTCATGCCAGGTCCAATGCGGCGTGATGATGAAATCGCCGCGCTCCATCGGAGTCTTTTCACCATCGACCGCGGTGTACGCGCCCGATCCGTGGAGGACAAAGCGCAGCGCCGACTGGGTATGCCGGTGCGCCGGCGCCGTCTCGCCCGGCAGGATCAGTTGCAGCCCTCCGTAGAGCGTGTCGGTGATCTTCGACTTGCCCGGCAAGCCAGGATTCTCCAGCACCAGGACCCTGCGTTCGGCCTCCTCCGCAGAGATGAGCCCGCCTGCGCGCAGCAGTTGCGGATACACCTCGTCCCAAGCCCACTTGCATGGCTCGGCCTCGGGTACCGGCTGGGCAGGGACAAGGCCTTTCAGCACGCTCCATAGCGGAGCGAGGTTCAACGGCCGGATTTCGTCGTAGTAGCGCTCGCGCGCAGCGTGGTCGGCTTGCGACGTTCCACTGTCATTCATGTTGATTTCCTCGGTTGATGTCCCTGGTCAGGCCGCCTTCCGCCAAGCCTCGTATCCCTCGACGAAGCGCGGTGACATCGCCCTCAGACGTTCGGTGTCGATCCGCCCGGACCGGCCGATGTAGTTCATGGCAAATTCCCAGGCCGGCAACTTCAGGTGCTCCGCGAAGCTGTCGTACCAGGTCGCGCTGCGCGTGGCCGCTGCCGCGAGCTTGTCCACGATAGGTCGCCGCTGTGCCTCGAACGCAGCGAGCGCATCCTGAACGTTGCGCGGATGGTCGGCCAGCGCATGCGCGAGTGCCTGGACGTCTTCGAGCGCCAGCCGCGTTCCCGAGCCGATGGAGAAGTGGGCGGTACGAAGCGCATCACCGACCAGCACCCGATTGCCGACGGACCAGCGCTTGTTGCTGATCACCGGGAAGCGTCGCCATAGCGACTTGTTGGTCACCAGCCTGGCACCATCGAGCTCCTCGGAGAAGACGTCCTCACAATACGCACGGGACTCGTCTTCGGTCATGCGGTCGAAGCCCACGCGCTCGAAGGTACGGGCATTCACCTCTACCAGAAAGGTGCTCATCGAAGGCGTGTAGCGGTAGTGGTGCGCGTTGATGCTGCCCTGTCCGAGCTCCTTGAAGGTCTGCGTCAGGAAATCAAAAGGGCGCGTTGCAGCGAACCACGCGAACCGGTTGTTCAACAGCGTGACCTCCGTGCCGAACTCCGCCTCGTGTGACTTGCGCACCAACGAGTTGACGCCGTCGGCGCCGATCACCAGGTCGGCATCCTCCAGTTCTGCCATGTCGCGCACCAAGTGGCTGTTGATCAGCTTCGCCCCAACGGATAGCGCGCGCTGGCGCAAGATCTCGAGCAGGCGCAAGCGTGCGATGGCAGTGAACCCGACGCCATCGATCCGGATACGTTCGCCGTGCACGCGCAGCTCGATATCACTCCACTTCTCGAGGCCCGCGGTGATGAGAGCCAGTGTCTGCGAATCTTCCGCGCCGAGGAACTCCAGCGCCTTGTCAGAAAACACCACGCCGAAGCCAAAGGTCGTTTGCGAGTCGTTCTGCTCGTACACCATCACGTCGGCATCGGGCAGTTCGCACCGGATGCGGTAGGCGGCGTAGAGGCCCGCCGGACCTCCACCGAGGATCTTGACCTTCATCATTCGTTTCCCTTGCTCGTTCGGTTGTCAATCTGCCCAGCATCTCCGGCGCCTTGCTGCAGCAAGGCCCGCACGTGCTCCGGCACTTGCAGGGTGCGCAAGGCGCGTGGGTTGCCGAGCGGGTGCTCCGCCCATACACGCGTCTCTTCCGCCTCCATCAGCAACTCGTCGCCGCGCAAGAATCGATGCTGGAATGCCATCGATTTGCCGCCGACCTTTGTCACGGTGATGTGGTGGCTCACGGTGTCGTGCAGAGCGGGCGCGCTCAAGAACTTCATCGAAAGACCGAGTACGGGCAGGCCGCCCAAGGCGTTGCCGCCCGTCGGCGCGTTCGGATCGATCCCGAGGCTGAGGAACATCTCGTTCAGGCCGTCGACCATCCATCGCGCGTAGTGCGGGAAAAAAATGATCCCGCCCGGATCACATTCGCTCCAGTTCAAGCGGCGGTCATAGGTGTAGTGGCGCATGACGCTGCTTAGCCCCCCTGGGTCTCGCCTGCGAGCTTCTCGGCAATCGCCTGGCGCATCTGCTGCCGGTCGAGTTTTCCCACACGCGTGATCGGGAAGGTGCTGACCGCCTCGATGTGCTCGGGGCACTTGTACTTGGCGAGCCCGCGTGAAACGAGAAACGCCGCAAGCTCCGGCACCGACGGGAGGGCAGCACCCTCCCGCGGGATCAGGTAGGCGCACGCCTTCTCGCCATAGATCGGGTCTGGCATGGCAACAACTTTTCCGTCCGCGATCTGCGGATGCCGCGCGAGCAGCAGTTCGATGTCCTCTGTGCCGAACTTCTCGCCGCCGCGATTGATGTTGTCGCGCATGCGCCCTTCGAACTGGTAGACGGTCAGTTGGCCTTCACGGCAGGCGCGGACCATGTCTGCAGTCCGGAAAAATCCGTCGGAAGTCATGGATGCGGCCGTGATTTCAGGGGCGGCGTAGTAGCCCCGCAGGGACGACGGACCGCGGAAGCACAGCTCCCCGGATTCGCCCAAAGGAACCTCCTTCTCCGTTCCAGGCTCAAGAATGCGAACTTCGTCGTGCTCCCAGCAAGCCGTCCCGATCGAGCCGTGCCGGACGGCGGGCGGGAAATGGGGTGCGCTGGCCAGCACAAGGCCCTCGGTGATGCCGTACATGTTCGTCGCCGGGCGCGCCGTGCCGCGCTCGATCGGCTCCGCGCCAATGAGCGTCAGCGTGAGTTTCAGCGAGGAAAGGTCATGATTCGCTGCGCCGGGAAAACCGGCAATCGATGGCGCATGCGGCCCGATCGTGAACGCGTGCTGCACGCGCTCGCGTTCCATCAGCGAAAAGAAGCGCGCGACATCCCATTTCGGCATCAGCACGGTCGTGGCGCCATACAGCACGGAGCGCAACAGCGAGAACATCATCCCGGCGTTGTGCAGCATGGGAAGCGCCCAGATCCCGACATCCCCATCGCCGCACCCGAAGTGGTCGCACCACGCCTTGGTGTGCGCGAGGTATTCACCGTGGTATCGGGGAATGACCTTGGGCACGCCCGTAGAACCACCCGACAGCTGCAAAGCCGCCACATCGCAATGGTTCCACTCCTCCGGCGGCGCCCCTGACGGATGCTGCGCCATCAGCGATTCGATGCTGCACCCGGGCGAGCTCGCATGTCCGCCGCTCACCAGCAAGTGCGGGATGTGGTGCGCCTCGGCCATCTCGGCGGCGAAGCCCACCTGGTCGAAGTTGGGCGAAACGTCGGCCTGCACGAAGAATGCGCGGGGTCGAGTCACCTGGGCCAAGGCAGAGATCTCCACGGAGCGGTACTGCGGGATGGTGCATACCGGCAGCACGCCGGCCTTGAAGCAGCCGAAGAGCGCCAGCGCCGTCTTGATGTCGGTTCCCATCTGGAAGAGCGCGCGATCTCCGGGCCGAAGCCCCAAGGCGTGCAGACCTGCCGCGAGCCGCGAGCTCTTCTCGTCCACCTCGGCGAAGCTGATGCGACGGTCATCGCAGACGTAGGCAGTTCTCTGCGGAAACTCACGAGCGGCTTGCCGCAATGCGTTCCCGATGGTGATCGGCCGCCAAGCGCCTTCTCGAAGGTACCGCTCGGCCTGCGCCGCAGGCGTGTAGACGACCTCGGGCAGCGGAAGCCGGGGGCGGGTTTCGATTCCGCTCATTTGATGATTCCTGGCAGCCAGGTGGCTAGGGGTGGGAAGAAGAACATGGCGGCGAGCAGCAACACGCTCATCGCAACGTAAGGCACGACTGCGCGGAAGATGTGGGCCATGCTCACACTCGACGGCGCGACGCCCTTCATGGTCATCAGAAGCAGGCCGTGCGGGGGCAGCAGCAGGCCCATCTGCATGCACATGAGAAACATGATTCCGAACCAGATCGGATCGACCCCGAGCTTCTGGACGATCGGCATGAAGATGGGGATCGTGATGAGCATCATGCTCACCTGGTCGACGAAGATGCCCAGGAAGATCAGGATCAGCATCATCCCCGCGATGATCGCCATCGGTCCCAGTCCGGTGCCGGTGATCGCCTCGACGATGCCATTGGACGCACCGGAGAAGGTGAGGATCTGCGCGAAGGTGGTCGCGCCCATGATGATCAGCAGGATCATTCCCGAGATTCCGATCGTCCCACGCAGCGACTTCATCAGCGCTTCCATGGACAGCGCTCGGTAAGCCAGGGCGATGACCAGGGTCGCGACCACCCCCAGCGCTGCGCTCTCGGTCGGCGTGGACCAGCCCGCCACCATGGCACCGACGACCACTCCGAAAATCGAGAGCAGCGGCAGCACGTACTGGAAGAACGGCTCGAATCGTTCCCACCCGTGGAAGTGCTTGAATTCGGTGGCCGGTGCCAGGGATGGATTCATCGCGGAGCGCAGCACGATCCAGGCGACGAAGCCGATCGAAAGCAGGACGCCGGGGACGATCCCGCCAATCAGAAGCCCCGAGATCGAGATGTTCGCGAGGCTTCCCAGAAGCACCGAAAGCGCGCTCGGCGGGATCAGCATGTCGACCGCGCCAATTGCCATGATGGGGCCGGTGGCCATGGTCGGGTGATACCCCCGCTGCAACATGACGGGCACCATCAGGGAGCCCAACATCGCCGTGGTGGCAATCGTCGACCCGGAGATTGCGGAGAACACGGTTCCGGCAACCACCGCCACGACCGCCAGCCGGCCCGGCACGCCCGTGATCAGCCGCTCGACGCCCTCGATCACCTTCACCGCCAAGCCGGTGTGGAAGAGGATCTCGCCCATGAGAATGAACAGCGGAATCGGCGTCAACGAGAAGCTGGTCACTGCAACGACGCTGTTGCGCACCAGCTGCCCCAGTCCAGCCTCACCGCCCAGATAGATCCAGGCGCCGAGCAGGTTGGTGACCAGGAAGGCGAACGCCACCGGCAGGCCGACGAAGAGAAGCAACGTGGACCCGCCGAGGAGCAGCCACGCAGGAAGGATCCAGGCACTCATGCTGCTGACACCGCGTCGGAACGCGGCTCCTTGGGACCCTGCGCCAGTCGCCGCATGCGAAATGCAAACTCGATGGCAAGCAGCGCAAACACGACTGGAAGCGGCGCCATCACCCACCATTCCGGAATGACGATGCTCTTGATCTGGATCGCGCCGCTTGCATAGCTCTTGAACGCCATGACAACGCCCATCCATGCCAGCACGAAGCAGCCCCCGAGGGCCATGACGTCCGACAGCCACTCACAGCCATAGGCAAGCCTGGGCGGAATGGCACGCAGCACGATGTCGACGCGAATGTGCTGGCCTGCGCGTAGCAGCCAAGGGGCACCCAGCAGAGTGCAGAAGTACAAGGCGTACTCGGAGATGTCGTTGGAAGCGGGAAAGCCGCGAGGCAGGCCCGGTATCTCGATGTTCCGCAGGAGCACGTCGAGGGTGATGGAGCTCACCATGACCAGCAGCAGCAGGCAGGCCGCCAACATCATGAGCTCGTACAGGCGCCCGCAGGCCGCCGCCAGGGTATCCAGGGTGTGGCCTGCGGCCGGCGCGGCCAAGGCTTCTTGGTGGGCCATGCTGCTCACGGCTTCCTGGACAGCAATGCGCGCAGCTTCGGTCCATGCACCGGGCTGGTCTTGATGAGGTCGGCCCAGCCCGCTTCGTACACGGCGTCGAGGTACTTCGCGGTGTCCGTCGCGCTGAAGGTCAGCGGCTGGATGCCCGAAGCATTCTGCTTCTTCTTCTCGTCCTCTCCCTCCTTGCGCCAGTAGGCAGTGTTGGCCTCCACCTCCATGGCCATCTTCTGGATGAACTCACGCTGCTGCGGTGTCATGGCCCTCCACTTGTCGAGGTTCATGATCAACGACACGTCAGCGTCATAGAACCCGGGGTCGACGCGGAATTTCGTGTGGCTCGCGAGGTTCAGATCGAAGATGCCGCCGACCGACCACCCGTACCCGTCGATCACGCTGCGTTCCAACGCGGTGTAGATCTCGCCCGGCGGGATATTGATCACGTTGCCGTTCAGCGTCTGCACCGCCGGCCGAATGGCGGGGGATACGCGAATCTTCTTGCCGGTGAGGTCCAGCTTGTCGATCTTCTTCGACAGGAAGATGTGGAACGGGTAGCCCTCGACCATCCGCGCGAGGTACTGCATGTTCCCCTTCTCGTTCCAGACCGCGTTGATGTAGTCGACAGCGCCGTTCTTGCGCTGCTCGGAAACCGGGATCTGCGCCATCTTGAGCATGTCCGCCTCGGGGAACACATTCGTGTAGAACGCGCCAGGGCTCAAGGCCATGTCGACGACGCCGCTTTTCACCGCATTGCCGATCTCGAAGGTCGGGACCGCCCGCGGGCCGCCGATGAAGTTGATCTTGACAAGCCCCTTGCCCTGCGCGTTCACCCGCTCGCTCCACTTCACGAGTTCCTGCGACCAGGCGGTGTTCTCAGGGAATGCCGTGACCAGCCGTATCTGCATTTCCTGTGCAGCCGCCGGGAAGGCCAGGAGCCCCAGGGCGACCGTGGCCGCCAGGCGCTTGAATGCAATGATCATGATCTGTCTCCTTTTGTGATTGATGGAACGTGGCGTCAGGCCGCGAGTGCGACGGGCACGATCTCGATGCTGCGAGGCCGCTTCAGGCCGGACAGCAGGCGCTGCGCCTCTGCCTTCGCTTCCGTCGCGGCCGCTGACTTCACCGACTCGTAGCCGCGTATGGCTTGGGGCAGCCGCATGAGCTCGGCGACTCCGGCGGCGTTGCGCCCGTCCAGCAGTTCCAGCCCTTGCGCCAACACACTCTCGTACCAGGCAAGCAGGGCACGCTCCTCCCGCCGGGATTGCAGCGCGCCGAACGGATCCAACGCCGTCCCACGAAGGACCTTCAGTGCAGCGAGGACCTTCAGCATGGGGTACATCCATCCGCCGACGCGTACCTTCCCCTTCAGGCCCAGCGTGCGTGCAAGAGGCGGCTGCAGGTTGTATTTCAGGCGGACGGTCCCGGAGAACATGTCGGCCACTCGTTTCTCGAAGCCCGAACTGGTGAGCAGCCGGGCCACCTCGTACTCGTCCTTGTACGCCATCATCTTGTGCAGGCCGTCGGCAACAGCCGCGGTCACCTCATAGGCGTGGCGCTCTCCGCGGGCAGCCGCCTCGGCTTCGACGAAGGACGTCACCCGCTCCAGATAGCGCACCGCATACGCCATGTTCTGGTAGTCCGCCAGGTCCACGGAACGCAGCAGCACACGGTCACGAAGCTGCGTTGGCAGCTTCGCCAATCGCGCCTCGAAGGCGACCAGCTCGCCCAACCGGCCCTCGCTGCGCAGGGCATGCAGGCGCTCCGTGCGGTCCGCGAGCGGTTGCAGCCTGAGCGTGCCCAAGGCCTGGATGCGCTCTGGTGCGTGCACCCACAGCCGGCCTGCCCGGAAGGCCGTGGTGTTCGCGTTCACCTGAGTGCCGTTCAGGGCGATGGCGGCCTCGATCCATTCCGCGCGGATCGGCAACCAGCCCGCCTGGTAGGCAGCACCGATGGCAACCATGTTGGTCATCATGTAGTCGCCGAACAGCGCCTCGGCGATGCGCTGGGCATCCAGCGTCAAGGCGCCGTCTTCCCGAACGGCGGCGGCGACGGTTTCGCACAACTCCTGGGTCGGAAGAGCCTTGCGAGAGTCCCTGATGACCTCTCCGTTCGGGAACACGCCAGCGTTGATGACAGACCGCGTGCGTTCGGCATCGCAGCACTTCAGATTGCTCACGTCCACCGCCGCCAGGAGATCGAGTGCGAGATAGAGATCCGCTTTGCCAATGCCGACCTTGTTCGTGTGCGGCGGCCGGTCCGCGGGAGCGAGGATGAGGCTGGAGAGCACCGCGCCCCACTTCTGGGACGCTCCGGTCTGGTCATAGGTCTTGACCTGCAGGCCTTGCATGGCCGCCGCCTGCGCGAGGATGGCGCTGGCCGTGAGGACACCGGACCCGCCGAGGCCCGGGATGTACACGTGGTACGGCGCCTGCAAGGCTTGCGGCTCGATCTCCGGAATTCCCGCTGCGTCGATGGAGGGCAGAGCCGGCTTGCGGAGCCCCTTGCCCGGCTCCACTTCGACTGTCACGAAAGAAGGGCATTCGCCCTGGATGCAGGCCTGATCCTGGTTGCACGTCGACTGGTGGATCTGCGTCTTGGCACCGAACTCCGTCGGCACCTTCTGCAGCGACATGCAATTCGCCTTGGCGCCGCAGTCGCCGCAGTTCTCGCACACCTCTTCGTTCACAAACGTGAAGACCGAGGGCGCGGGCAGCAGCCCCCGCTTCTGGCGGCGGCGCCGTTCGTTCGCGCAGGCCCCGTCGTAGATCAGGATGGTGACGCCCTGGGTCTCCGAGAGCTCCTTCATGGATTGTTCGAGCTCGTCGGGCGAACGGCGCACCAGACCGGCGGGGAGCTGTACTTTTGCGTACTGGGCAAGCTCCTTCGAGACCAGGACCACGCGGGACGCGCCGTCCTGCAACAGGCGGCCGGCCAGGTCCGCGATCGCGCTTGCGCCCACGGCTTCCTGCCCGCCGGTATTCGCTAGAACACCGTTGATCAGGAGCTTGAACGTCATGTTCGCGCCGGTGGTGATCGCAAAGCGGATGTTCTGATAGCTGGAGTGGAACAAGGCGCCGTCACCGACGTTCTGAACGATGTGAGGGCGGCTCGTGTACGGGGCGAGTCCCAGCCAGGGCACCCCTTCGCCACCCAAGGGCGTCGTGGCTTCGACGCGCTTCTGCGGCTTGTCCATGAGGGCTGCGAACAGGTGACAGCCTGGGGCGCCCCATGCCATCTGGCCAGGCGCGAGCAGCGTGGAAACGTTGTGCGGACAGCCCGAGCAATAGTTCGGTGCACGACCGGGCAGTGCGGGGTTGCGCTGCACCGTCTTCTGCTGCAGGTATCGCACGCGCTCCCGGCCGCGCACTGGCAAGGTGATGCTGCGCGCCAGCACGCGGCCGAGGCGTTCGGCCACCATGTCGCTGGTCATGCCGCCTTCGACAGGGAAGAGGCGGGTTCCGTCCACGTCTTGCTTGCCGAGCAGTGCACGCACGCTGGTTCCGACGATGCCCGCAGCGACCTGCCTTTCGAGAAAGTCGCGTTTCTCTTCGACCACGATGACGCTTTCGAGGCCCTCGGCGAATTCGCGGAAGAACGTGCTGTCGGAGGGGCAAAGCAGGCCGACCTTGGCCAGGCGGATGCCATTCGCCTCGAGCGCGCGCGCGTCGAGTCCAAGATCCTCGAGGGCCTGCATGGTGTCGGCCCAGCTCTTGCCAGCGCTGAGGATTCCGATCCGATCCTCCGGTGACGATCGCACGATCCGGTTGAGCCCGTTCGCCCGCGAGTAAGCCAGGACGGCGGCATGGCGCTCGTCGTAGAGGCGCCGCTCCGTCTCCACGTTGGTAACCGGGAAGAAGCGGTGATTGGCGAGCTTGGCGAAAGGCTTGCCCGCGATCTGCAGGTCCGGGGTTCGGGTCGTGATCCCTGCAGGGTGCAGTTGCACCACCTCACCCCCGTCGCATAGCGTGCCAACGAGCTTCAGGGCCACCCAGCAGCCGGAGTACCGCGACAGCGCCGCAGCATGCAGGCCGTAGTCCAGAAACTCCTGCACGCACGACGGATACAGCACCGGCATGCCGTGGTGCTCGAAGGAGAAATCCTGCTGGTACGGCACCGTGGAGCTCTTTGCCTCATGGTCCTCGCCGCTCAGAATGACGACGGCCCCATGACGGCTCGTGCCCGCAAAGTTCGCATGCTTGAGAACGTCGCCCGAACGGTCCAGGCCGGGTCCCTTCCCATACCAATAGCCCACCACCCCGTCCACTTCCGGGTGCGGGTGCTCGTCGAGCATCTGGGTGCCGCTCAGCATCGAGACCGCAAACTCCTCGTTCTGAGCGGCCCGGTGCGTGATGCCATGCGCATCGAGTGTTCTGCGTGCCTGGCGCAATGCGATGTCGATGCTTCCCAAAGGGGAGCCGGGATAACCCGTGACGAAGGCCTTGGTGCGCAAGCCGGCTGCAGCATCGGAGCGCATCTGCTCCGTCATCATGCGGATGAGCGCGTGATTCCCGTTCAGGAATGCGACCGGCGAATCCGGTTCGAAGCGAGCATCCAGGCTGCCGGTCATCGATTCACCCCGCTGGCGAAGCCCGCATACGAGTCGGCGTTGCCGCCCGGAATCCCCAGGATCTGCATGTGTTGTCTCCGGCTGCCGGGCGGCTGGTGCCCGTGCTGTTGCTGTCAAGGGTCGGGAGGATTGACCAGTAACGAGATTTGGGCAATAAACGCCGGCTTAATTCCAATATTTACGCCGCAAATGTCATCGCGCTTCGACCTCAACCTGCTGCGTGTGCTGGTTGCCCTTCACCGTTGGCGCAGCGTGTCGAAGGCTTCGGCGGACCTGGGGCTCAGCCAACCGGCAACGAGCCTTGCCCTCGGCCGGCTTCGCAAGAGTCTCGGAGACCCTCTGTTCGTGCGATCACCTTCTGGAATGCTGCCCACGCCCAGGTGCACGGAGGTGGTTGAATGCGCAGTCGAGGCGCTTTCCGGCATCGACGAAACGGTTCTCCACCGCAAGACCTTCGATCCAGCCAGTTCCAGGCGCGACTTCGTCGTCACCATGGCGGACGTGGGCGAATTGCACTTTGCGCCGCCGCTGATGGCCTACCTCGAGCGCGAGGCACCTCTTTGCAACCTGAGATGCGAAACGTTCGCGAGGCAAGACATCGAAGCGGCCCTGGAGGAAGGTCGCTGCGATCTCGCTCTCGGCTTTTTCCCGAATCTGCACCGCCCGGCGCTCTATGCGCAAACACTGTTCATGCACACACTCGTCTGCCTGGTGCGCGCCGACCATCCGCAAGTCAAGTCGTCGCGCATCAGCATGAAAAGGTTCCTCCAGCTGTCGCATGCGGTGGTGACGCCGATGGGCCGAAGCGGCGAGTTGTTCGAAACCAGGCTCAAGGAAATGGGACTCCAGCGTCGAGTGCAGCTCGCATCCGTTCACTTCCTCACGGTGCCCGCGATCATTGCGACGACCGACATGATCGTGACGGTCCCTCGCTCGATCGCGGACTACTACACGCGGCTGGAGAACCTCCGCATCATCGATCCACCCATTCACATCAAGCCCTACGCAGTCAAGCAGTTCTGGCATCCCAGGTTCAATGCGGATCCCGCCATCCGTTGGCTGCGTGAGTCTGTCGTTCGTCTTTTCGGACCGTCGGCCGAGGCTGTCCGAACCTAGAAAGGAGCTTCGTGGCTGCCGTGGGCCACTGCCCGCGTCCCCCGCAGCGGGACATACGTCCGGGCAAGTTCAGAAGAACATGGACCTCTCACAGCGAGGTAGAGAGCCATGCAGAGCGTCGTGATACTCGGAGCCGGGCACGCCGGCTTCCAATGCGCAGCCGCCTTGCGACAGCAAGGTTTCACGGGCGACGTGTCCCTTGTCTCCGAGGAGCGCGGATTGCCCTATCAGCGCCCCCCTCTTTCAAAGGCGTACCTGCTCGGCAAGACCTGCGTCGCCGATCTGGCCTTTCGTGCAGAGGCCTTCTTCAGCGAGCACCGGATCACGCTCATCTCTCACGCCGCAGAGCACATCGACCGCGGTGCACAACGGGTCACACTCGGCAATGGTGAGTCGCTGGCCTACGACTACCTGGTCATCGCGACCGGCTCGCGACCTCGGGCGCTGCCGGTCGCGGGTGCAGGACTTGCCGGGGTGCTGCCCCTGCAAACACTGGACGACGCCGATCGGCTCCTCGCGGCACTTGCGGGCTGCACGAGAGTCGCCGTGATCGGCGCGGGCTTCATCGGCCTCGAATTTGCTGCTTCCGCGCGCCTGCTCGGCCACGATGTCACCGTCGTGGACATCGCCGATCGTCCGATGGCGCGCGTGTTGTCTCCGGAATGCGCCGTCGCGTTTACCAACGCGCATCGCGCGCTTGGCACGAAGCTGCTGCTGCAGACCGGCGTGGAACGGCTCGAAGGAGAAGATGGAAAGGTCGCGGCGGTCGTCACCACGCGTGGAGAGCGGATTCCCGCGGACCTCGTCCTTGTCGGGATTGGCGCGATTCCACGGGTCGAGCTCGCAATGGAAGCCGGCCTTGCCGTCGACAACGGAATTGTCGTGGACGCCATGTTGCGCACCGCCGATCCACGAGTCTCGGCCATCGGCGACGTCGCATCGTTTCCGAGGCGCGATGGTGGCCCGCGAGTTCGGCTCGAGTCAGTCCAGAACGCAACCGATCAGGCGCGCGCGGTGGCGGCCCGCATCGCCGGACATGCCGCGCTCCCGTACGAGGCCGTGCCATGGTTCTGGAGCGACCAAGGGAGGCTGAAGCTCCAGATCGCCGGGCTGCGCGGCGACGCCGATGAATGCGTGGTGACCGGCGATGTGACGGCCGGGAATTTTTCCGTCCTGTGTATTTCAGACGGCATGCTGTGCGCCGTGGAATCGGTGAACCGGCCAGCAGACCATATGCTGGCACGCAGGCTTCTCGCCAGGCAAACCCGTGTTTCGCCGGACAACGTGCGCGAGCCCGGATTCACGCTGAAGATGCTTTGATCCGGCTGGTACGCCGCCGCGCATTCACGCCTGCAGATCCCCGCGCTCGAAGAGCAGTTGCCGAATGTCCTTCTTGACGATCTTCCCGTAGCCCGACTTCGGCAGGGCGTCCCAGAAGAACACATGGTGCGGCCACCGATAGCGCGCACAACGGTTTTCCAGATGCGCCAGGAGCGCGTCGACATCGAGCTGCGCGCCTCCACGAGGGACCACGACCGCAACACCGACTTCGCCCCATTTCGGATCCGGCACGCCAAGGACCGCAACCTCCGCCACGGCAGGATGCGTCAGCAACACCTCTTCCACTTCACGCGGATAGACGTTGGAGCCCCCTGAGATGTACATGTCCGACTCGCGGCCGGTGATGTACAGCAGACCACGTTCGTCCAGCCTTCCGAGGTCGCCCGTGTGGAACCAGCCGCCGCGAAGCGCCTTTGCCGTCGCATCGGGGTTGTCGTGATAGCCGGAGAAAACTGCAGGACCGCGCACGCAGATCTCACCCACTTCACGCACGGGCACCGGCTCGAGCTCCGCGTCGAGGATGGCGACTTCCATGCCGGTGCGAGGGCGCCCGCACGAGCCGATGTTCGCGTTCGGGTCGTCGTCATCGGCCGAATGCATGTCGGGCGACAGAACGGTGATATTGCCCGTGACCTCGCCGAGCCCGAAATACTGCACCAGCACCTTGCCCAGCTTCTGCAGCGCGAGCTTCTGGTCGGCGCGATACATGGGCGCTCCCGCGTAGATCATGTATCGCAGACTGGAGTGGTCGTAGCGATCGACGGCGGGATGCTCCACGAGCATCTTGACGATCGTCGGGACCGTGAACAGGTTGGTCACGCGATGCTTCTGGACCGCTTGCCAGAAGATCTCGGCGTCCAGCTTCTCGCCAGGCAGCAGCACGGAAGCTGCCCCTCGAGCCACGTTCAGCAAGGCGTGGATGCCCGCGCCATGCGATAGCGGCGCCACCACGATGGAGCAATCGCGCTCGCTCGTCCCGGGAATGAGGTCGGCGAGGTGATTGGTCACCACGAACGCCATCTGGCCGTGCGTCAGCACACCGGCCTTCGGGCGGCCCGTCGTTCCCGAGGTGTAGAAGAACCAGAGCGGGTCGTCATACGCAACCGTTTCGTGAGCGCCTTGCGCGCCCAGGTGATTGCGAACGAGCGCTTCATAGCTGTGCTCGCCGGGACGCGGTTCGCCGATCGTGATGACGTGCTGCAGCGCAGGCGCTTCGGCACACACCGCGTCGACATGGCCGGCAAACGCGTCCTCCACGATCATTGCGCTTGCGCCGCTGGAGGCGCCCAGGTAGGCGACCTCGGGCGGCGTGAGCCGGAAATTCGTGGGCACCCAGACGCAACCGAGGCGGAACGCCACCCAGCAGCTCTCGAACAGCTGCACGTTGTTGCGCGACTGGACCAGGATGCGATCACCCTTGCGAAGGCCCAGCCCACGCAGAGCATCCGTCATCGCGGCCACGCGCTGCTCGACTTCGGCCCAGGTCCAGGTCTGTTCCCCCCGGATCAATGCGGGACGGCCCGGAAACAAGCGGGCGGTCTGCGTGAGCAGCTGCCCGAGGTTCATGACCTGCGCTGCGTTCACGCCGACTCCAGGAGGCTCAGGTAGCTGGCGACCGCGGAGCCTCCCATGTTGAACACGGCGCCCGCACTGGCATTGGGCACCTGCATGCCCCCAGCCGTGCCCGACAGCTGCATCGCCGCCATCACGTGCTGCGAGACGCCGGTAGCGCCGATGGGATGGCCCTTGGACTTGAGGCCGCCCGACGGGTTGACCGGCAGCCTGCCATCCTTGCGCGTGACGCCATCGAGGATGACACGTGCGCCTTGCCCGTGCGGTGCCAGGCCCATTGCCTCGTACTCCAGCATCTCGGCGATCGTGAAGCAGTCGTGCGTCTCGACGAAAGACAGATCTCCCAGGTCCATTTGCGCAGCGGCGAGTCCCCTTTGCCACGCCAGCGCTGCGCCTTCGAAACGCGTCGGGTCGCGCCGCGACATCGGCAGGAAATCGTTGACGTGCGTGCGCGAACGCCAGCGGACCGGCGCGACCTTTGCGCCACGCAGCGGCTCGGTCGAAAGCACCAGCGCAGCGGCGCCATCGGAAACGAGCGAACAATCCGAGCGCTTGAGAGGGCCCGACACGAACGGGTTCTTCTCCGACGGCGTGCGGCAGAAGTCGAACCCGAAGTCACGCCGCATGTGCGCGTACGGGTTGTGCATCCCGTTGCTGTGGTTCTTGGCCGAGATCGCCGCCAGCGCATCGGACTGGTCGCCGAAGCGCTCGAAATACTTGCTGGCGATGCCGCCGAAGATCCCTGCGAAGCCGGCAGGATCAGTGCCTTCTTCCTTCACGTAGGAGCACTTGATCAACGTGGCCGCCACTTGCGGGGTGGTGAGCTCGTTCATCTTCTCCATGCCGATCACCAGCGTGCGCTTCATGCGCCCGGCCGCCATTGCATCCAGTGCTGCCCAGATCGCGGCGGAGCCGGTGGCGCAGGCGTTCTCGGCGCGCACCGCGGGCGTGTGACGGAACTCGGGGATGGCCACGGCCGGCAGGGAAGCCGTGAAGTCCTGGCCCACGAAGCCGGCGTTGAAGTGGCCCACGAAGATGCCGTCGATGTCCTTGGCCTCGAGTCCTGCGCTGTCGAGCGCGGGCTGCACCGCATCGCGGATCATCTGCTCCAGGTCCAGCTTGTCGAGTTTGCCGAAGGGCGTGTGGCCCCAGCCGACGATGTATGCGTTGCTCATGATGGTCCTTTGTGACGAATGCGGAGAGATCAGGCTGCTTCAAGCAGCTTGCGCTCGATCAGCCAGCCCCGGATCAGGGCGGTGGCGACCTTCAGCAGCTCGGGCTGCCCTGCGTAGTAGTGTGTCGCGCCATTGACGACGCGGAAAGTCTTGTCGGCGGAGGCCGCGGCTTCGAACAGCATCTTGGGATGCGTCTGCGGTACCGCGTCGTCCGCGCTGTTCTCGATCACCAGCAGCGGGGCTCGCATGCGCTTCGCATTCTCCAGTCCGTTGCCGCAGGAGTCGTCGAGCGACCATTGCGAGAGCCAGGAGCGCAAGGTGGTGAATCGCGCCAGCCCCACAGGGCCCGTGTTCACCGTCTCCGGATTGCCCATGTAGCACCAGCGCGGCCTGCGGTCGTTCGGGTCGAGCGAAGGATCGAGAAACCGCGGATCGGCCAACGTGCGATGGACGATGAACGGCCGCTCCATCTCGCCGGTGTTGCGTTCCTTCAGTTCCTGCAGCCTGGCCTTCGCCCACGCCGTGATGCGCCGCATGCGCGCAAGCTGCGCCGCGCGGTAGTGCGCCATGAACGCCTGCGAGTACGGCGGCTGGTTGGGGTTGCGCGGATCATAGATGTCGAGTTCGACGTCGCGATCGTCCGGATTTGCTTCGTCGCGAACGGAAGGATCGATCGCCTCGGCCAGCAGATGCGCGCGCGACAGGTGGGCGGCCTGGTAGATGATGGCGTCCGCCGGGATAAGGCCTGCACCCTTCACAGTGACAGGGTCGCCCGCGGGCGTGTGCGTCAAGCTGGGGTTCTCCGCTTCCGCCTGGTAGCTCACGGCGAGCGCGCCACCGCCGCTCCAGCCAACGAGGACCACGTACTTGTAGCCCCACACCTGCCTGGCATGCCGTATGTAGGCGCCCAGGTCCAGCAGCACCTTTTCCATGATGAGTGCCGCGTCGTTGCGCTGATAGCGGCTGCCCGCACACAGCACGTGCGCACCCGTTGCGGCCATCGCACGAGGGACGGGCAACAACTGCAGCGTGGATGCGGGATGCATGAACACCATGAGCGTGTCCGAGGCGTGTCCCTCGGGACGGAAGCGGATGCCTTCCAGGTTCACCGCTCCCTGGTTGCCGGCGAAACCATAGGTTTCGGTGAAAGTGGAGCGCTCCTCGTACTGGAGGTGCACCCACTCGGTCTGGATGTCGAATGCTTGCGTCATGGGGTCACTCTAGGGGCGAGCCGACCAGCCCGCAGTCCCCCACGAGGGGACAGACACCGCGCCGCCTCCGCCGGACAGTCAGCAATGAACAGCGTGTTAGGCTCGTTTCCTTCGAGGCATGGAAGTACAGGAGCCCAGGGGATGAAAGGCGAGCACGAACCTGTGGCCGACAGCGACGCCGATGTCGAAAGCGGCGGAGTGCAGGCGGTCGATACTGCACTGCGAGTGCTCACCGCCCTGGTGGAAATGGGCCCCCCGCTCATGCTCAAGACGGTGGCGGAGCGCGCCGACATGCCGCCACCGAAGGCACATCGGTATCTGGTGAGTTTCTGCCGTGGCGGCCTGGCGGAGCGCGACCCTGCTTCCGGCGGCTACCGGCTCGGGCCGCTTGCGGTGCGCCTGGGGCTCGCGGCAATCCGACACCTGCATGTGGTGAACGTGGCCGCGCAGGCGCTCGGCGAGTTGCGCGACGAGGTGGGCTACACCGCCGGCCTTGCGATCTGGGGCGCCAGCGGCCCGACCTTCGTCCGCGTCGAGGAGACCAACGACGCCTTGATCGTCAGCGGCCGTCCCGGCTCTGTCATGCCGCTCCTGTCGTCATCGACCGGCCGGGTGTTCGGAGCGTACATGCCGCGCAGCATCACGGAGCCCTTCTTGCGCCGGGAGCTGGCCGGCGAGCGCCATCCGGGCGCCAGCCCTTCCACGATTCCGCGACTCACGAAGCAACAGATGGAAGCTCTCTTCCAGCATGTGCGCGAGCATGGCTTGGCACAGGTGCGCGGAGACCTCAACCCTGGCCTGCACGGCCTGTCCGCGCCTGTGTTCGACCATGCGGGTGGCATTGCCGGGGTGATCACCGTGATGGGGCCGGCCGGGGTCATCGACGTCGAGCTGGAAGGGCCTATCGCACGGGCATTGCGAACGAAGGCACAGCAGGTCTCCAGGCGCATGGGCGCCTCCTGAAAAAACACCTGCAGCTCAGCCACGACGTGACGCGCGTCGGGGCGAATCTCCAAGGCGTGCGCAGACGCAAGTACATGCCCGAGCCTCACCGGCCCGGGTCAAAACAGCCAACGAGTGAGCCCTCCGGTCAAGGGTATTCCCTCATCGCTTCAATTACGTTAAGCGTAATATGATTACTCTGTGGGTAAACGCCAGCGAACTTCGCGGAGCGCTGGCAGCTCATCGGTGGGCCCTTCAGGAGACAAGCGATGACGATCATGACCATTCATCAGGGCATGGCCTCCATGTCCACAAACGACCGCGCCATCGCCACTCTGGTGGACACCATTGGTGAAGACGGATTCGGACCGGCCCTTGCCCGCTTCTTGAACGAACTCTGCGGTGCTGATCACTTCGCCGCATTCCGGCTGCAGCAGGACGAACTGCACGAAGTCGCGGCCTGCTGCGTCGAACCCGCGCGGACGGCGCGGGACCGTGTGGAAACCTATGTCAACCAGGGCTGGTGGAAGCGCGACCCGGCGATGGCTGAAGCGCAGCGCTGCGCGCAGGCAGTTCGCCCCAGCATCATCCACGTGGATTTCAGCGCGGACGGCTATGCCGCGTTGCGACCCAGCGTGTTTCCCACCGTCCGCGACCGCTTGCTGCTTTGTGGCCGCACCACGAACGCCGACTTCGGCCTGAGCATCGTGCGCGCGGACCCCAATGCCCCGTTTGCCGACGAGGCGATCGAGCAGGTTGCCCACTCTGCCCAGCTCCTCATGGCCCTGCTGGCCAAGCATGCAGACATCCGGCGCACGCGGCCCAACGTGGCACAGGCTCTCACGGCGCTCGATGAAATCGAGCACTGCATCGACGCGATGAAAGCGCTGCCCAGGCGAGAGGCCGAGGTGGCCGCGCGCATCCTGTATGGCATGTCCTCTGTGGGCATCGCGCTCGACCTGTCGGTCAGTGAAGAGACGGTGAAGACCTATCGCAAGCGCGCCTATCACCGACTTGCGATCGGCAGCGAACGCGAACTGCTCACGTGGTACCTGGCGCACTGGAGCGAGTGGCGCGGGCACCATTTCGAGCTCGCCCCTGCCGGCGCATTGCACTGACCTGACCCCTCGCCGGGGACTGGCCGTTGGCAAGGCCAACCATGCAGTTGCCCCGCTCTCGAGCGCCTCCTGGAAGACCACGAGGCGCTGGCCTCGTTGCTCATGTGAGCTCACCGTCGTGACCACCGTCCCGTTCGAGGGGGACTGACCGCAACGCCGCCCGGCACTAGGCTTCACCCATACCGGCATGAAGCCGGCCCAAGGAGATTCCATGCGGCTTCTATCCACCGACGCGTCCTCGCAAGCGCAAGGTCCGATCACACCGGCGAGCGAACGCTTCAACCCGTTCGACCCCGACTACGTCCGCGATCCCTACCCGACTCTGAAGGAACTGCGGGAGAGCGAGCCCGTGTTCTTCTCGCCCGAGATCGGTTCCTGGGTGGTCACGCGCTTCGAGACCGTGAAGGCCATCCTGCGCGACACGCAACGGTTCTCCGCCTTGATCGCATCCGATCCGCTGACGCCGCTGTGTCCGCATGCACGCAGCATCATCACCGAGTCAGGGTTCGACGTGCCACCGATGCTGGTCAACAACGATCCGCCATCGCACACGAAGTATCGAGCGTTCTTTGGGGCGCCGCTCACGCGCGAGCGCTTGCAGTCGCTCAAGCCGTTCACGGAGAACACCGTCGACACCTACATCGACCGCATGCTGGCCGGCTCACAGCCCGCCGACCTCGTGGCCGGCCTCACGTGGGACGTGCCCGCGCTGGTCCTGTTCCAGTTGCTGGGGGTGCCGGCCGAGGATGTGGCACGCGTCAAGGAATGGGCTTCCAGCCGCGTGGTGATGACGTGGGGGCGGCCCACGGAAGCCGAACAGGTAGAGCTTTCGACCGGCACTGTCTCCTACTATCGATACGCCCTCGACCTCGTGCGCAAGAAGGCCGAGGCACCTCAAGACGACTACATCAGCGACCTGCTGCGTGCCCACAAGGACGGCAGTGAGGTGACGATGCACGAGATCGGCGCCACTGCCTTCAACCTGCTGTTCGCAGGCCACGAGACGACTTCCAGCGCCACAGCCAACATGTTCAAGGCCGTGCTGGCCGACCGCAAGCTCTGGAAGGCAATCTGCGCGGGTGAGCAGCCGATCGCGCCGGTCCTGGAGGAATCACTGCGGATCGATCCGCCCGTGCAGGCCTGGCGCCGGCAGGCCAAGGAAGATGTCGTGCTCGATGGCGTCGCGATCCCTGCCGGAAGCCGCATCCTGATGGAATTTGCAGCGGCCAATCACGATCCCCAGCAATTCCCGGAACCCGATGCTTTCACGCCGGGCCGTCGCAATGTGCTGCAGCAAGTGGCATTCGGCGCCGGTACCCACTTCTGCCTCGGCGCGCCACTCGCACGCTTGGAGATGGAGGTGATGCTGAGACGTGTCGCTGCGCGCATGCCGGATCTGGCGCTGGTGCCGGATCAGTCGTTTCCGTACACCCCCAATACCTCATTTCGCGCGCTGCGGCGCCTCCTGGTGACTTGGTAGCACCTGCGGGCACAGGGCCCATGCATCCGGGGCGGTGTCGCGAGGACAACACTGCTCGCGAGGCTCGGCACCGAGACACCTTCCATTCACTCCGAAACAGATCATGCATATCACCCGACGTCATTTCGCTATCAGCACCGCGGCATCCGTCATCGCGCCGGCCTGGGCATCGGCTACGGCGCTGGCGGTGGTGTCGATGTGGTCATGCGAAATCTGGCGCCGGGCCTGGGACAGCGGCTGGGCCAGTCGGTGATCGTTGAAAACCGGCCCGGTGCAAGCGGCATCCTTGCCGCAAGCTACGTCGCCAAGTCGGCTGCCGAAGGCCACACCTTGTTCGGCACCGACGGGGGCGCCCTCGCCCTCAACGGTGCGCTGTTCTCCAAGCTGCCGTATGACCCTGCGGATTTCGCGCTCGTCTCGATGGTCATCCGTGCGCCGATCCTCATCGTCGCGCATCCAGAGGCTCCGTTCTCCGACTTGCGCGGACTGATCAGCCATGCCAAGCGCGAGCAAGGCGGTATCGCATACGCCTCACCAGGCAGCGGCACCTACCACCAGCTCTCGATGGAGTTGCTCAGGCGGCGCGCCGGGTTCGAAGCCAGGGCGGTCCAATACAAGGGAGCCGGACCTGCCGTGCAGGACGTGGTCAGCGGCCAGGTGTCGATCGGGGCCATCGATTCGATCGTCGCGATGCAGCAGGTTCTCGGCGGAAAGCTGAAAGCGCTCGTGGTGCTGGCTCCCAAGAGGATCGCGCAACTGCCGAACGTCCCCACGGCCGCAGAAGCCGGTGTCGAAGGCGTGGAGGCCTCCCCTTGGGTCGGCGTTGCCGCTCCACGCGGAACGCCGGCGAACATCGTTTCGCGCCTCAGCTCCGACATTCGCGAAGTCGTCACCAGCCCGGAGATTTCCAAGCGATTCACCAGCCTGGGCATGGAGCCATTCGCAACGACACCGGAGCAGTTCGGCGCGTTCGTGAAGCAGGAGATCGCCCGTTGGCATCCCCTCATCAAGGAATTGAACATCCGGCTCGATTGAGCCTGGTCGTCGCGAGACCGCTGCGCTGGTCGACATCCGTTCACACAAAGGAGACAACATGCAAATCACTCGGCGGCAGTTCACCATCGGGGCCGCGGCAGCGGCCATTCAGCCCGCCTGGGCCCAGACCTATCCCACCAAGCCCATCACGGTCGTCGTGGGCTTTGCGGCTGGCGGGGGCGTCGACGTGGTCATGCGAAACATCGCGCCTGGCCTGTCGCAGCGCCTCGGCCAGACCGTCATCATCGACAACAAGCCCGGCGCCAGCGGCATCCTTGCCGCGAGCCAGGTCGCCAAGGCCGCCGCGGACGGTCACACATTGCTGGGGGGCGAGGGAGGCTCGCTCGTCCTCAACGGCGCCTTGTTCTCGAAGCTGCCCTACGACCCTGTCGCCGATTTCGCGCCGGTCTCGCTGGTGATCCGGGCGCCGATGCTGATCGTGGCTCACCCACAGGCTCCGTTCAACGATTTGCGCGGCCTGATCGAGCATGCCAAGCGCGAGCCGGGCGGAATCCCCTACGCCTCGCCTGGCAACGGCACATACCACCAGCTGTCGATGGAACTGCTCAGACGCAAGGCCGGGTTTCCGGCGCAGGTCATCCAGTACAAGGGCGCAGGCGCCGCCATCCAGGATGTCATCAGCGGTCAGGTGCCGATCGGGCCTATCGATTCGATCGTCGCACTCCAGCAGATCCTCGGGGGCAAGCTGAAGGCACTGGCCGTGCTGGCGCCGAAGCGCATTCCGCAACTTCCCAACGTCCCGACCGCGGCCGAATCGGGTATCGAAGGGGTGGAGGTCTACCCTTGGGTGGGCGTGGCCGCTCCACGATCCACTCCCACCGGCATCGTCTCGCGCCTGAGTTCCGACATCCGCGAAGTGGTCATGAGCCCCGAAATCTCGAAGCGATTCACCGACCTCGGGATGGAGCCGTTTGCGACCACCCCGGAGCAATTCAGCACCTTCATCAAGCAGGAAGTCGCACGCTGGCATCCGTTGATCAAGGAACTGAATATCCGCCTCGATTGAAACCCGACAACCAGGACGCTCATGAAAGCTTTCATCGCCACCGCCAACGGCCTTCGGCTCGTGGACACACCCCGGCCCACCCCGAAAGCCAACGAAATCCTCGTGCGCACGCGTGCGGTCGGCGTCAACCGCATCGACCTTCACTCGCTCGCGAACCCCGCCGACCAGACCATCGGCATGGAATGGTCCGGCGAGGTGGTCGAGGTCGGCGCCGAGTGCCAGTCATTCAGCGTCGGCGATCGTGTGATGGGCACCGGGTCCGCCGCCTACGCGGAATACGTGGTGACGGACCATGGCCGCGCGGCGCCCATCCCCAAGCCGGAGGTCGACTGGGCGGCAGCGGCCTCGGCCATGCTCGGGCTGCAGACGATGCACGATGCCCTCGTGACGCGCGGAAGGCTCCGGCCCGGCCACGCTGTCCTCATGCAGGGCGCCGCTTCCGTGATGGGACTGATCGGCATGCAGATCGCCAAGGCGCTTGGCGCTGGCCTCGTCCTGGGAACTTCCGGAAACGCGGAACGACGCGGAAAACTCGAGGCGTTCGGCTGCGATGCAGCGATCGACAGCAGCGAGGAAGGATGGTCGCGCAAGGTGCTGGATGCCACCGACGGCAAGGGAGCGGACATCGTCGTGGACAACGTCTCCGGAACCGCGTTCAACCAGTGCATGGCGGCGGCCGCGCTCGAAGGCCGTCTGGTCAACGTGGGCCGACTCGGTGGTGCCACGGCAGCATTCGACTTCAACCTGCACGCACTTCGCCGGCTCGAGTACATCGGCGTGACCTTTCGCACCCGCACCGTCGAACAGGTGCGGAGCCTCAATTCGCGCATGCTCGCCGACCTTGGTCAGATGCTGGTGGATGGCGGGCCTCGCATCCCCATCGCGGGTCGGTTTGCGTTCGACCGGGCTGCGGAGGCTCTGGAGGCGATGCGACGCAGTGAGCACTTCGGCAAGCTGGTGCTGGAGTTCTGATGGATCGAGGGAACGCGCTTCTGCAAGCGAGTGAGATTCTCTGGAATGAATGGCAGCACGGAACGGTGATCCCTTCACTGTCTGGTGATTGCCGCCCAAGCACGCGTGCCGAGGGGTACCAGGTGCAGGCGGCGATCGAGGCGCGCTCGGCGGGCCCGCTCTTTGGGTGGAAGATCGCGGCGACAAGTCCGGCAGGTCAACGCCACATCAACGTGAAGGGTCCGATCGCAGGCCGCCTGCTGCGCGAGCGTGTGCATGCCTCGGGGTCACGGCTGTCGCTCGCACGAAACCGCATGGCGGTCGCCGAGCCCGAGTTCGCGTTCCGGATGCGTTGCGACCTCCCGCCCAAGGGGCTGCCCTACTCCAAGGAGGAGGTGCTGGCGGCAACCGCCAGCTTGCATCCTGCCATCGAGGTCCCGGACTCGCGCTTCGTCGACTTCACCATCGTGGGTGAGGCACAGCTCATTGCGGACAACGCATGCGCGCATGACTTCATCCTGGGCGACCCGGCGCCGAACGACTGGCGCACCATGGATCTTTCGCAACACCAAGTGCGGGGACAAGTCTCTGGCGCGGCACGCAGCTATTTGCGTGAAGGCAGCGGGGCGGCCGTGCTCGGCAATCCCCTCGACGCGCTCGTCTGGCTCGTCAACGAGTTGTCCTCGCTGGGCATCACATTGCATTCGGGCCAGGTGGTGACCACGGGGGCATGCACCGTGCCCCTCGAAGTTCTGCCAGGGGACACGGTGGTCGCCGGTTTCGGGCCATGCGGGACAGTCTTCGCGAGCTTCAGCGACTGAACCTTCCAAGACACGAGGAGAGATTCGATGACGGCAGGCAAAGGCTACCTGTTTGCGGAGCTGGACGTGGTCGACGCGGCGCATTTCTACAACGAGTACATGCCACGCGTGCGCCCGGTCCTCGAGAAATATGGTGCCGCTTTCCTGGCGGCGAGCGACGCACCCGTCGTCAAGGAGGGGGACAGGAACGTCAAGCGCATCGTGCTGCTGGAATTCGAGTCCTTGCAGCGGGCGGAAGCTTTCTATCACTCCGACGACTACCAAGCCGTCATCGGCTACCGCCTCGACTCGGCGCGCTCGCACCTGTACATCTTCGAAGGACTGGGGCCGCGGCAGCCTGGCTAGTGCTGTGCTCCTGGCCTCACGCCGACTCGCGCGGCGGGCACGAGCCGTAACGTCCCCGCAGAGGGGACTGACACCACTGCACACGTGGAAGACATTGGAGCCATGCCCCACGTCATTTACACCCATCCCACCGGCGAGCGCAGAGAGGTTGAAGTGCCTGTTGGCCAGAACCTCATGCTGGGCGCCGCCGCCCACGGCATCGACGGCATCGTCGGCGACTGCGGCGGCGCCATGAGCTGCGCCACCTGTCATGTCATCGTGGACGAGGCGTTCGCCGCGTTGCTGCCTGCGCCCGACGACACCGAGAGCCAGATGCTGGACTTCACGGCAGCGCCGCGTGAAGCGAACAGCCGCCTGTCTTGTCAGATCATGATGAGCGACAGCCTTGACGGGATCGCCATCCGCATCGCCCACACTCAAGTCTGAACCGCAATCAACCGGAGAATCCATCATGCAAACTGCAGCGCCCGAAGTGACCAATGTCAGGCCCGCGGCCCTGACGCCCAATCCTGGCCTGACGCCGATGATGCTGAATCATGCCGCCTGGGTGACGCCCGATGCCGCCGCGACGACCGACTTCTACACCCGCATCATGGGAATGGAGCTGGCGAGCACGGTCCTGGACGACAGCATCCCCTCCACCGGTGACGACATCCCCTACTTCCACATCTTCTTCCGCATGCAGGACGGCTCGACGCTGGCCTTCTTCGAAGCGCCCGGCGTGCCGCCGCCGGCGAAGGCCAGCCATCCTGCGTATGACCTCTTCAACCACATCGCCCTGCAAGCGAAGGACCGTGCCGAGGTACTGCGCTGGTATGAGTGGCTGACATCGCAAGGCGTAAAGGTCATCGGCCCGACGGACCACAAGGGGCTGATCCTGTCGATCTACTTCCACGACCCTGCGGGCGTCCGCATGGAAATCACGACACCACTCGATGTGGAGTGGAACCGCCACACCGAGAAGGGCTACGCCGACCTGAAGCTATGGGAAGACTGCAAGGCCAGGGCCAAGGCGGAGGGCAAAGATGTGCCCCAGGCCCTCGTCGAGATGATCAAGGACGTGCGCAAGCGCTACGAGGCGAAGGCCTGACTCCTGACCTGACATGACCGACACGATCGACGCTCTCCCGAAGCGACCCGACCTCTCGCTGAGTGTGTCCGGGCCGCCCAATCCCGGCCTGACACCGATGATGCTCAATCATGCGGCGTGGGTGACCCCGGACGCCGCGGCAACGGCCGAGTTCTACACCCGGATCATGGGGATGGACCTGGTCAGCACGGTGATCGAAGACACCAGTCCGTCTACCGGCCTGAAGATCCCCTACTTTCACCTTTTCTTCCGGATGGGCGACGGATCGACCCTCGCGTTCTTCGAAGCGCCTGGCGTGCCGCCTCCGGCGAAGTCCTCGCACATCGCCTACGACGTGTTCACGCACGTGGCGCTGCAGGCTGCCGATCGAGACGAGGTGATGCGGTGGCATGAGTGGCTGACGTCCAACGGCGTGGACGTCCAGGGCCCCACCGACCACAAGGGCTTGATCCTCAGCATCTACTTCACCGACCCGGCCGGCCTTCGCATGGAGATCACGACACCGCTGGACAAGAACTGGAACCGCCACGATGCAAAGGCAAAAGCAGATCTTGACCTGTGGGTGCAGACCAGGAAGAAGGCGATGCAGGAGGGGCGCGACGTCGTTGAAGCACTGACCGATCTTTGCGTGCAAGTGCGAAAGCGGCATGAACGCGACACGCAGGCCGCTGGTCACGGGTTGCCGGGGTAGGCTCTCGCTTCCATGCAAGCTGATCGGCTTGCCCGCCGAACAGTCCGGACTATCTTGTTGGCCGCGACCTGCGCGATGACGTCGAGCTGCCCACCACCGGTTTTGGATTCAGCGGTAGAAGGCGGGCACTCCGACTCAACCCGGTCCTACACCAGGACCTGCTTGGTTCGGGCCAATGTCGCGCAAAGGAGATTCAGCATGAAAATCATTCTTTGGATCATCGGAATTATTTTCCTCATCGGCCTGCTCACTGTGCTTGGTGTTGGCAAATTGATCTTCTAACCCTCGATACCTTGCGTGTGCGAAAGGGCGCGACCTCCGCTCCGGCTCCCGCGCCCATAGCGCACGACGCAGCCCGCGCAAAGGCCGGAGTTCGATTTCAGCACGAGATAGAGAGAGAAGCACATGAAAAGTCTGGTTTCCCTTCTGGTGGCTACTGCGTTCGCAGCTGGCCTCGCCGGATGCGCCGGCATCGCCACGCAGGCGCCGCCGGCGCTGCAGCCGACCCCACCGGGGGCCATTGCGAAGGGCAAGGCGGAAGTGCTCTGGCTCGGTCAGTCTGCCATGCGCATCACCACGCCCGGCGGCAAGGTCATCGTGATCGACCCCTGGCTTATCACCAACCCGAAGACGCCCGCCGGCTTCAAGCAGCTGAACGCGCTCGGCAAGGTCGACCGGATCCTCGTGACGCATGCCCATTCAGACCATTTCGCCGATGCCCCCGCGCTGGCCAAAATGCACAACGCGCCCATCTACAGCGCGGGCGGGCTGGGCCAGAGCATCGTCACCCTGGGCATCGTGCCAGCGGCGCTCTCGCAGCGCTTCGGCAAGGGCGGCACGGTCGCGCCCTTCGGCCCGACAGGCCCGAAGATCACCGCGGTGCATGCCGAGCATGCCTCCGAGCTGGTATGGAAGAACCCGGCCAACGACAAGGACGAGACGCACTACGGCGGCGAGCCCGTGGGCTACATCATCGAACTGGAGAACGGCTTCAAGATCTGGCACATGGGCGATACCGCCCTGTTCGGCGACATGCGGCTGATCGGCGAGACCTACAAGCCCGACCTGGTGCTGATCCCGATCGGCGGGCACTTCACCATGGGCCCGCAGGACGCCGCCACGGCGGTGCGCGACATGATCAAGCCGAAGTACGCGATCCCCATGCACTACGGCACCTTCCCCCTGCTGCGCGGCACGCCCACGGAGTTTGCTTCCGCGCTCGGCACCGCTTCCGCCACCCGCGTGGTGGTGCCGGAGCCGGGCCAGAAGGTGGACTTCTGAGGACCGCCACGCGCCGGGACAGACCGCCGCCCAGTGAGCTCGATGCTCAGGATGCGGCGGCTTTCAGGACCGCCCACCCCGATTCGATGTGCTTGCGCATCGCGAGCATGGCGCCGGAGGCGTCGCCGGTGGTGAGCGCGCGCAGGATCTCTTCGTGCTCGTGCACCGCATCCTTGCCGCGGCCCTCGACCGCGTTGATCAGATCGAAGGGATAGCGCGCCCAGAGGATCTGCACGAAATGCAGGGTCTGCGGCATCTCCGCGATGTCGGACAAGCGGCGGTGGAAACGGTAGTTGATCCCGCGCGCCGTGGCGCGGTCGCCGCTCTCGAAAGCCTTCTCGAACTCTTTGGCCAGCGCGCGCAGTTCGGTGATGTCCTGTGACGTGACCTTCTCCACCGCGCCGCGCACGAGTTGCGTTTCGAGAAGCAGCCGAAGCTGGAGGATTTCGCCGGAGGCCGCGGCATCGAAGGGCACGACGCGCGCACCGCGGTAAGAGTCGCCGTTGACATAGCCTTCTGCCGCCAGCAACTTGAGTGCCTCGCGTACCGGCGTGATACTCAGGTGAAGTTGTTCGGCGATCTCCGCCTGCTTCAGGCGTGAACCGCGCGGGTACACCCCGGAGATGATCCGCTCGCGCAGGTAGTCGGCAACCTGCTCTTCTTTTGTTCGATAGTCCATCTGCTGCAGCCTGATTCGATTGTTTTCGCCCGGCTGCCCCGCGACATGGGCCTCGTCCGCGGTCAACGCCCCGGCGTGCCACCTGTCCCTTTCTATTCTATGCGGCGCCCGCTGCCTGAACCCCGTCGACGATGCGCCGCGCGCGCTCGACGACGGGCTTGTCGACCATCTTGCCGTCGACGACTGTCGCCGCGCCGCGGCTGGCGCGGAATGCATCGAGCACGCGCAGCGCCCATTGCAGTTCGGCCGGCGTCGGCTCGAACGCGGCGTTGACCACCGCCACCTGGCGCGGGTGGATGCACAACTTGCCGCCGAAGCCCAGTTGCCTCGAACGCAGGGCATGGGCGCGCATGGCCTCGGCATCGCCCAATTCGAGGCTGACGCCATCCACGGGCGCCGGCAGGCCGGCGTGGCAGGACTCCAGCGCGATCTGGGTACGAATGGCGGTCATCGCGTCGCCCTCGTCCACGATGCCGCTCTCGACGGCAAAGTCCACGCTACCAAATGCGAGGCGTGCCACGCCCGCGACGGCGGCGAGCGCCCGCAACCCCAGATAGCCCGCCACCGTCTCGACCAGCGCGACGATCGGCCGGCCGCGCAGAACGCCGGCCGTGCGGGCCAGCGTGTGCGCCTCGGCCTTGGGCAACATCACGCCCGCGCCCGGCACCGATGCCAGCATCGCCAGGTCGTCCTCATGCCACGCGGTGTCGGCCGCATTGATGCGCACGATGGCCCGGGTTTGGCCGCCCTCGAGCCAGCGCGCCACGGCATCCCGCGCGCCCGACTTGCCCGCCGGTGCCACCGCGTCCTCCAGGTCCAGGATCACCGCGTGCGCACCGCTCATGGCGGCCTTGGCGAAGCGCTCCGGGCGGTCGCCCGGAACGAAGAGCAGGCTGCGCGCCACGCGCCCTGCCTGCGCCTCACTCGAAGACGACATCGTGCGAATTCGTGATGCGGCAGAAGCGGCGCAGACCGTTGATGGCCTGCTCGTGCTCCTCCGCCGAGAGGCCGCAGCAGGCGTCCTCGAGCACCACCATCTCGTAGTCGCGATCGTGGCCCTCGCGCACGGTGGCCTGTACCACCGCATTGGTGGAAATGCCTGAGCAGTAGATGCGCCGGATCGCGTGCGCGCGCAGGACCGCCTCGAGCGACGTGGCGTAGAACGGGCTTACGCGATGCTTGACGATGTCGAAGTCGCCGGGCTGCTGGCCAAGGTCGGGGTGCACTTGCGTGCCCCACTCGCCCAGCTTGAAGATGCCGTTCTTGCGAGCACCCGAGAAGATCGGCGAGTCCGGCGGGCACTCACGGTAGTCGGGCGAGAAGCCGACGCGCACGAACCCGATGTGCATGCCGGCCGCGCGCGCCTTGTCGAGCGCCGTGCGCGTGTGCTCCAGGACGCGGCGGCCGCGCACCTGTTCGCCGTAGGCGGCCCTGCCGTTCGGCCCTTCTGCGTGGACCAGGTCGTTCTCCATGTCCAGCACCAGGTAGATGGCGTCTTTCACGAGAGGCTCCTTTCGTTCGTTGAATGGATGCAGATGCGCGATGGCCAGGAATTCACAGGATCACCTCCCGCGCCTCGAGGTCCGCGCGCTGCGCGGAGTTCAGGCCCAACAACTCGCCGAACACGTAGTCCTCGTCCTGGCCCAGCGAAGGTGTCAGGCGGCGGATGCCGACGTCGTCGGTGCGCCCGAAGCGCGCGGGCGCGCCCACGGCAAGGCGCGGCGGGATGTCCGGCGCGCTCACTTCGACAAGCGCCTGGCGCTCACGCAGGTGCGCATCGTCGGCGATGTCCTGCATGTTCCAGGAAACATGGGCGCTGACGCCCGCCTGCTGCAGGCGCGCCGCAGTGTCGTCGGCGTCGCAGGCCGAGAGCCAGCGCGCGACAAGCGGGTCGAGCTCGTCGCGATGGCGCAGCCGCCCCTGTACGGTGGCGAAGCGCGCGTCAGGCCTGTATTGGCGCAGCACGCGCACGAGCGCCTGCCATTGCAGGTCGGTGCGCACAGCCAGCGTGAGCCAGCGGTCGGGCGCGGCCGTCGCGTATACGCCATGTGGCGCCATCGCAAGATCGCCATTGCCCGGACGTTCGGGCGTGCCGCCCACGCTCGCCTGCACCAGCGCGTCGCCGATCATGGCCGAGGCCACTTCGCGCGCCGCCAGGTCGACATGCTGCGCCCCGCCGGTGCGGCGCCGCTGGTGCAGGGCCGCCATCGTCGCCAGCGCAGCATGCAAGCCCGCGGAATGGTCCATCACGTGCCGCATCTCCATCGGCGGGCCGTCGCTGTAGCCGCTCATCCACCCCAGGCCGCCCCAGGCGCCGAACAGCGGCGCGTAACCGGCAAAGTGCGAGTCGGGCCCGGTCTGGCCGCAGGAGGACAGCGAGAGCATCACGATGTCCGGCTTGACTTCCCGCAGCGCATCGAAGTCGAGGCCGAGGCGCCTCATCACGCCGGCCCGGAAGCTCTCCGCCGCGATGTCGGACCGGGCCACGAGCCGCTTGGCCAGCGCCAAAGCCTCCGGTTGCTTCAGGTTGAGCCGCACGGAAAGCTTGTTGGCCGAAACCTGGTCGAAGGTGGCCGCCTGCATCCGGCCATAGACAGCATGTGGCTTGCGGAAGGCGTCAGGGCGGGTTCGGCTCTCGATCTTGATGCACTCCGCGCCGAGCTGCGACAGCAGGTGGGTGCAGAACGGACCGGCGGCATGGATCGTGAAGTCGGCGATGCGCACGCCGGCAAGCGGTGCCGCGCCTCGGTTCATGGCAGCGCCTCCTGCGCCGTCTCGTGCGCGGCCTCTTGCGACATCTCGCCGAGCGCGGGCACCCGGCCGCCGCCGGCCAGCGGCGTGCACCGGAACTGGAACGGCGCCACCAGCACCTGGGCTGGCGTCCCGCCTTCGAGCACCGCGGGGGCGAACAGGCCCCGAGCGCGCTCCTGCTCGCCGTGAATCACCTCGTCGGGTGTGCGGTACTTGGCCGCCGGCACGCCGAGCTGCTGGGCGCGCCGAACGATGTCTTCCACCGCGTGGCACGCCATCCATGCGCGGATGTGGCCGTTGATCTCGTCGCCGCGGCGGCTGCGTTCGAGCGGGTCGCGCAGCGCCTCGTCGGTGGCCCAGGCCGGGCTGCCGAGAAGTTCCACCAGCGCGCTCCACTGGCGATCTTCCAGCGTCAGCAGTTCGATGAAGCCGCCCTGCGCCTCGAACACCCCGCCGTAGCGAAAGCGCCGGCTCGTGCGGTGCTCGAGCGAGCCGTCGCCCAGGCGCTGCAGCGCGAATGCGCCCACCGAGAGCACCGCGTCCTGCACCGAGACGTCGACGAACTGGCCGCCGGCCGTGGGCTGCACCCACCAGGCGCTGAGCGCGCTCAACGCCGCCATGCACCCGCCCTGGTAGCCGCCGAAGTGGCCGTAAATCTTGAGCGGCGCACGATCGGGAAAGAGCTCGTTCGACAGCCCGTTGGGCAGCAGGAAACCCTCGCCGCCGGCGTGCAGCAGATTGACCTCCTCCGCGCTCCAGTCCGCCTTGGGGCCGGTAGCGCCGAAGGGCAGCACGCTCACATGCACCAGCTGCGGATGGTGCGCCCCGATCTTCAGCGCATCCAGCCCCTGGGCGGCACGCTCGCGCAGCGGCGTGTCATCGATGAAGATGTCGGTGCTGTCCAGTTCGCGCGCCAGCAGCGCGCGCCCCGCGGCGCTCGTCACGTCGCACACGAGGCTGCGCTTGCCGACCGCAAGATAGGCGAAGAGCGCGCTGTCTCCGCTGTTCTCGAGCAGCGGCGGCGCCTGCCGAAGCGGCGAGCCGTCCGGTGGTTCGAGCATCACCACCTGCGCCCCCAGCGCGGCGAGCATGCGGCCCGCATACGCGGCGGCAACCGTGCGCGAGCGCTCCAGGACCCGGCAGCCCGCCAAGGGCAGCAGCTCTGTGGTTTGCGGCGAGTCATCAGACACCATGTGAACTCTCTCTCGCGGGATTGCCGTGGGCGGGCCGATCAACGGACGATCGGCAGTTCGAGATCAATGCCGGAACCGTCGATGAAGGCCGGCAGCCGGACATCGCGCGAGGGCAGCGCCACGGTAGCGATGCCGGGCGTGGTCACCTCGCCGCGCTGGTTCTCGGCGGCGATCTCGATGTCCACCAGCGCCGTCTCGTCCTTCACGTACTTGCGCACGACCTTGCCCTTGCAGAAGGTGGTGTCGCCGACGATGTTGAAGCGACGCATCTCGGTGCGCACGCGCTTGAGCACGCCTGCGTCACCCATCCAGTTGGTGACCAGCGAGCACATCCACGCCGAGCGCTGCGGGCCGTAGTCGTAGGTGCCGGGCACGCCGACTTCCTTTGCAACCGACTCGCGGTGGTGGCCGATGCCGGTGTACTCCACGCCGCCGCCCGCCTCCGGGTTGCGAAAGTAGTGGCCCGGGTGCTTGACCGCCGCCTGCAGCACCACGCCGTGCGTGTGGCCGCGGCCGCAGCCCACCAGGAAGCCCATGGTATCCATCAGGGACAGCGGGCCGCGCGCAATGGTGGGGAGCTGCTCGCCCTCCTTCACGTCTTCCCAGAAGCGCACGTTGGCGCCTCGCACGTTCTTCGGCTCATCGAGCACCATCTGGTCGATGCGGTCCTGCTCCTCGTTCGTGTACTCGTGCTGGACGATTTCCTTGTACTTGCCAGCGTCGCGCGCCGCCTTTCGCTCGTGCCGCGTGCAGGTGCCCAGCGCGCGCGCCACCAGCTCGCTGCGCTGGTTGTAGTAGCAGGCCTCGACGTACTGCAGCACCAGGCGGCCGGAGAATTTGCTCTCCTTTTCCTCGACGCCGACGACGCGTTCGATCGCCGTGATGCGGTCGCCCGGGCGCACGTGGCGGAACAGCTCCCAGTCGTTGCCGGCGTAAAAGCCGTGCACGCCGGGCAAGCCCCAGCGGGTGCGCCCGAGCCACCCGAAGGCCATCGGAAACATCGGGTGGCCGACCATCGAACCGTAACGCGTGGCGTTGCCGTAGCCGATATCGCGGTACAGCGGATTCAGGTCGCCGATGCCGTTGCACCAGTTGCGCAGCGTGTCGGGCGTAGCGTCCTGAAGGTACGGCCCTTCGGGCCGCAAATGCAGGCCGATCATGGCCCTCGCGTCGGCGACGGCCTGGTCGGTAATACGGCCTTCGGCGGGTGCGTTCCCGACTTCTGCTTGGGGTGCGTCAATGACAGTGCTCACGTTTCAACTCCTGGTTTCAAAATTGAGAATGCAGAATGCATTCCTGTGGAAAAGACAATTGGGCTTCGTTCACGCGAATGCCCAAGCGTTAGTCGACGCGGATCTCGGCCGCCTTGATGATTCCGCCCCACTTCGGGCGCTCTGCCCTGACAAACGCTTCGAGCTGGGCCGGGCCCATGTAGAGGGGCTCGACACCGCTGTCCATCATCCGACGGCGGGTCTCGGGCTGTTGCAGCGCGCGCTGCAAGTGCTCGCTCAACTTCTGCACTGCCTCCGCGGGCGTGCCGCGGGGCGCGAACAATGCATCCCAGGCCACGACGTCGAAGCCCGGAACACCCTGCTCCGACACCGGCTTGACACCCGGCAGCATCTCGCTGGCTTTCAACGAGGTGATGCCGAGCACCCGCAGCTTGCCGCCTGCGATCTGCGGCCGCGCGGCCGTCACGGTGTCGATGGCCAGCGGGATCTGGCCGCCGAGCACGTCGGTCATCGACTGGCTCGAGGACTTGTACTTCACACCGAACAGGGGCGCCTGCGCGGACTTCACGAACTGCGCGAACACCACGCTCGCCGTGGTGCTGGGCAGCCCTACATTCAAGGTGTTGGGCTTGCTGCGCGCGTGGGCGATCAGGTCGGCGATGCCATTGATCGGGAGATCGGTCGCCGAGGTGACGATCACCATCGGCAGCAGCCCGATCATGGCCACGGCCTCGAAATCGGTCGCGGGATTGAAGCCCGGGTTCGGGTAGAGGAATTCGTTGGCAGAGTTGGTTGCGTTCGTGCCCAGCATGAAGGTGTAGCCATCGGGGGTGGCCTTGGCCGCGAGCGCCGCGCCGATGTTGCCGCCGGCACCGGCGCGGTTCTCCACCACGATGCTCTGGTTGAGCGACTTCGACAGCTCCTGCCCCACCAGCCGCATCAACGCATCGGCACCCTGCCCCGCCGCGTAGGGAACGATGATGCGGATCGGCCGATCGGGCCAGGCCTGCTGCGCGGTGGCGGGCACCGTCACCGCGCCGAAGGCCACGGCCATCAGGGTCGCACTGGCATGCAGGAAGTCGCGCAGGCCTTTGGGAGTGACTGAGTTCATGGAAGCTTTCATGCGAAGAGTGGCAGGCCGGCCCGCGGCCACGGCGCGGCAATCAACTGGCCGTAGCCGGACAAGGTGACGAAGGCGGTGCGCCGGTCGGCGCCACCGAAGGCGATGTTGGTGCAGTAGCCCTCTGGCGCCGCGTGGAACTCGAGCAGTTCGCCAGCGGGCGAGAACACGCTGATGCCACCGCGCACCAGCGTCGCGACGCAGATGTTGCCGCCCTCCTCCACTGCCAGCGAATCGAAGCGCTGGAAGCCACCCAGGCCGTGCACCAGCCTTCCGCCATTGGGCGACGGCCAGGGCTCGATCCCGAGCTCGCCCGGCCCCTGGATCGGGTACGACCAGAGCCGGCTGGTCTCGGTCTCGCTCACGTAGAGCGTGCGACCGTCGGGCGACAGGCCCACGCCGTTGGGCGTGAGGAACGGATGGGCGGCACGCCGGATGAAGCGGCCGTCGGTGCGCGCGTAGTAGACGGCGCCGCGCAGGATGCGGTCCTCGAAGGTCTTGCCGAAGTCGCTGAACCAGAAGCCGCCGTGCGCATCGAAGACGATGTCGTTCGGGCCGTGCAGCGGAATGCCGTCGCAATGGGTGTAGAGCATTTCCACCCCGCCGGTCGAGAGGTTCACGCGCTGGATGGCGCCACCCTCGTAGTCCACTGCGGCGCCTGTGGGCCGCGAGAAGCCGTTGTCGGTGCGCCAGCTGAAGCCGCCGTTGTTGCAGACATAGCAGTGGCCGTCGGGCCCGAGCGCTGCGCCGTTGGGACCGCCGCCCAATCGGGCCACGACATGGATCGCGCCATCGGGCGCGACGCGCACCAGCCGGCCGGCGGCGATCTCCACGACGAGCACGCTACCGTCGGGCATCGCCACCGGGCCTTCGGGGAACTGCAAGCCGGTCGCGATCACGCGGCCCCCCAACTCGAGATTCATGGCATTGACCCCATTGACGTTGTTCATGCGGGCACCCCTGCGCCTGCGCCCTGCCGCGCGCCGAGGTAGGCATCGATGGCCTGCTGGCGGCCCTCGCGGCTGCGCAGCGCCTCTGCATCGAGTTCGCCCACGATGCGCCCTTGCCGCATCACCCAGGCCCGCGCCGCGAGCTTGGCCGCCGCGTGAAAGCTCTGCTCCACCAGGAGCGCCGAGAGCTTCTGCTCCTTCTGGATCGCGGCGAGGCGCTCGTAGACCCGGGTGACCAGCATCGGCGCCAGGCCGAGCGAGGGCTCGTCCAGCAGCAGCAGCCGCGGCGCCGACATCAGGGCACGCCCGATCGCCAGCATCTGCTGTTCCCCGCCGCTCAGCAGGCCTGCGGGCGCATCGAGCCGGTTGGCGATTTCGGGAAAGAATTCCAGCACCACCCGCCGGCGCCGCGCGCGGGTCCGGCCGTCGACGAAGAACGAGCCGAGCGTGAGGTTCTCGGCGACGGACAGGTCGGCCACGATGGCACGGCCTTCGGGCACGTACACGATCCCCGCGCGAAACCGCGCCGCGCTCGAGAGCCTGGAGATGTCGTGCCCGTCGAAACGCACCGGGCCGTGCGAGGGGATGAGTCCGGCGATGGCCTGCAGCGTGCTCGACTTGCCCGCGCCGTTGGCACCCAGCAGTGCCGCGACCGTGCCACCCGCGACGCCGAAGCCGACGCCGTGCACCACCGGGCCCGCGCCGTAGCGCACCGTGAGGCCTTCCACCTGCAGCAGGTCGGACATCGACTCACTCATCGTCGTCTCCCAGGTACACGCCCACCACCTCGGGGTTCGCCCGGATCTGCTCGGGCTTGCCCGAGGCCAGCAGGCGGCCGACGTTGAGCACGTGGATCGTGTCGCAGATTTCCATGATCAGGTCCATGTCGTGCTCCACCACCACCATGACCAGTTGCGGCGAGCGCAGCTTCATGAGCGCGGTGGACAGGTCGGCCGTCTCGACCGAGTTCAGGCCCGCGGCCGGCTCGTCGAGCAGCAGCACGCACGGCGAACCCGCGATGGCCCGCGCGATCTCGGCCAGGCGCAGCACGCCGGGCGGCAGCTGCGACGGCGATTCGTCCGCGACATGGGCGATGCCCAGCCGCGCCAGCGCCGCGAGTGCGAGTTCGCGATTCAGTGCGCGTTCGTGCCGACCGGCGGCCCACGGCAGAAACGCGTCGAGCCAGCCCGCGCGCGACTGGCGGTCGAGTCCGATCATCACGTTCTCCCCGACGCTGAGCTCGGGACACAGGGCCACGTGCTGGAAGCTGCGCGAGAAACCGAGCGCCGCGCGCCGCGTGGGCGGCACGTTCTCCAGACGCACGTCGCCCAGCCTGATGCTGCCTTGGCGCGGCGAATAGAGGCCCGTGAGGCAGTTGAAGAAGCTTGTCTTGCCCGCGCCGTTGGGGCCGATGAGGCCGGTGATCTCGCCGGGCCGCAGCTGCAGCGCGATGTCCTGAAGGACATGGTTTCCACCGAAGGAAAGCGCGAGTCCTTCGACCACCAGCGGCATGGCGTGGGCGACGGCGACGCGGCTCACTGGAGTGCCTGCGCCTTCGGCTGCGGTGCCATTCGCCTTCGGAGCGGCCGTGCGGCTCACTGGAGTACCTTCGCCTTCGGCTGCGGTGCTATTCGCCTTCGGAGCGGCCGTGCGGCTCATTGGAGTACCTGCGCCTTCGGCTGCGGTGCTATTCGCCTTCGGAGCGGCCGTGCGGCTCATGTCTGTCCTCCTGCGAGCCGCGCCCGCACCGACGCCGGCAATGCATTGACGCCCAGCACCACCGCGAGCAGCGCGCCGCCATAGAAGATCGGCACCCAGTTGCCGGCGCCCGCCAGCAGCAAGGGAATCAGCGTGAGGAACAGTCCGCCCACGATGCTGCCCACCAGGGACAGCGAGTACAGGCTCACGACCGAGCCGACCAGAAGGAAGATCGACGTCCACAGCGTGAAGCTGTTGGGCGACACCGTCGACGAGCTGAAGGACAACAGCGCACCGCCGACTGCGGCGATGGCCGCGCTCAATGCCATGCAGGACAGGCGCGCCCAGCTGCGGCGCACGCCGAAGGATTCGGCCGCGTGCGGCGAGGTGCGGATCAGCAGAAGCGCCATCGCCTGGCGCGAGCGGCGGAAGTGCCGCAGCAGCAGAACGACCACCATCGCGCCCACGAGCGGCAGGTAGTAGCGCTGCAGCGATTTGGGCATGCCCGGCAACGCGTCGAGCTTGACGTACAGCCCTTCGTAGCCACCGGTGATGCTGGAGAAATGCAGCAGCACTTCCGGCAGCGCCAGTGCGAGCGCCATCGTGGCCACGGCCAGGTAGATGCCCGACAGGTTGCGCGACGGAAACGCGAACAACATTCCGAGCACCCCGCCCGCGACGGCAGCCAGCGGAAGGCTCGCCAGCACCGACCAGCCGAGGTACTTCTCGACCAGCGCCACGGTGTACGCACCTGCCGCGACGAACACGCCATGGCCGATCGAGACCTCGCCGGCGTAGCGCACCAGGAAGCTCACCGACATGATCGCGATCGCGTTGGCGAAGCACACGCCCAGCGTGAAGGTCCAGTAGCCGCCTGCCACCAGGGGCAACAGCAGAAGCGCCGCGAGACCCAGCGCGCTGCCGATGTTCAGCGGCCAGCGGCGCGCGGCCGGCCGCGTGGCGCCATCCGTCGATGCAGCGGTTGTGTCGGCAGTCATGGGCACGCTAGACACGGGCACCTCCGCGCACGGCGAGCACGCCCTTGGGGAACAGGTTGAGCACGATCAGGATCGTGAGCAGCACGTAGGTGTTGTTGAACTCCGCCGCCACGTAGAACGACAGCAGGTTCATCAACACACCGATGAAAATGCCGCCCAGCACCGCGCCCGGCAGGCTGCTGAAGCCGCCGACCACCGCGGCTGCGAAGGCCTGCAGCATGAATGACGCGACGCTGGTGGACGACAGGAAGGTCGTCGGCACGATCAACAGTGACGCCACCAGCCCCAGCAGCCCCGCGACCACCCAGGAGAACAGGTGCACGCGCCGCAGGTTCAGCCCGCACACCCGGCTCGCGAAGGGGTTCGCCGACACGGCACGAAAGGCGATGCCAATGCGCGTGCGCTCGATCAGCAGGTACAGGAGGCCGATGGCGAGACCGGTCACCGCGATCACCGCGAGGTCGTATGCGGACACGCGGAGCAGGCCGAGGTCTGCACGCCACCGTGGCAAGGGCAGATCCATCGACACCACGTTGGAGCCGAACATCAGCTGCGTCGCGCCCTGCGCGACCAGGCCGACGCCGAGCGTCGCGATCGTGCTGGTCAGGTCGGACTTGAACACCAGCGGCGCAATCAGCAGATAGGTCGCGGCCATGACGGCGACCATGATCGCGAGCGTCAGCAGCACCGCCGGCGCCCAGGCCATCTGCGCGAAGGTGCCAGCGGTGAATCCGTAGACCAGGAAGGCCGCGAGCCCGGCCAGGTTGCCATGCGCGAAGTTCACGACGTTCGAGCTCTTGAAGATCAGCACGATGCCGATGGCGCCCATGGCATACAGGCAGCCGCTCACCATGCCTGCCCAGACCAGGCCGATGAAATCGCTCATGGCATCAGGCCTTGGCCTCGGCCTGCGCCGGGCCGATATTGCGGTCGATCACCTCGATCACCGCCGGAAAGTAGCGCCCGCCGAATCCGTTGGCCGCCGTCGCTGCGTAGTACCGCTGCGCAAGCTCGGTCACATGCGCCGAGACGCCGGTCTGGGTGGCGAGTTCGAGCACGTAGCCAATGTCCTTCAGCGCGTACTCGGGCGGGAAGGATTTCTCCGGGAACTGCCGCGGCAGCATCGACTTGCGGCCGTGGTTGCGCAGCACGAAGCTGTCGCCCGAGCCTTTGGAGACCGCGTCCAGCAGCACCGCCGATTGCACGCCGGCGCGCTCGCCCAGCACCATCATCTCGGCCAGCGCCACCGTGTTCTCGAACACCAGTGCGTTATTGATCAGCTTCACGACCTGCCCGCAGCCCACGTCGCCGCAATGGGTCACGTCGGTGGCGATGTAGCGCAGCAGCGGCTCGATGCGCGCATAGAGCGATTCATCGGCGCCGACCATGATGCTCAGCTCGCCCCGCTGCGCGGCCTCGCGGGTGCGGGCCACCGGCGCATCCGAGAAAGCGGTGCCCAGGGAGGCGAGCTTCGCGCCCACGGCGCGTGCGGAGGCCACGGTGGTGGTGCTCAGGTCGACGATCACCGCAGGCTTCCTCGCGCCGCTGGTCAGGCCCTGGGCACCCAGGCACACGGCCTCCACCTGCGGCCCGCCGGGCAGCGACAGGAACACCACGTCGGCCTTTGCCGAGAGTTCGGCCACCGTACCGACGATGCGCGCCTTCGTGCCCTCCAGCACCTCGAAGGCCTTCGGGTTCGTGTCGAACGCGATCACCTCGCCGGCATGCTTCAGGGCCATGTTGCGGCACATCGCGCCGCCCATGACGCCGAGACCGATGAAGCCGATGACCGGCACTGCGTTGGCTGCCATTGCGCTTCCTTCGCCTCAGTTCATCCACATGCCGCCGCTGATGTCCAGCGACGTGCCCGTGATCCAGTTGGAAGCCGGCGAGCACAGGAAGAGCGCCGCCTGCGCGATGTCGTCGGCGTTGCCGTAGCGGCCAAGCGGCACCGTGGTATTTGCCGAGGGTGCCGCGGTGCCGCCGGTGACGTTGGCCCACATGGCGGTCTCGACCGGTCCGGGCGCCAGGGTGTTGGCATAGACGCCGTGCGGGGCGCCGGCCTTGGCGATCCAGCGCATCATCCCGTGCACCGCGGCCTTGGACGCCACGTAGGCGGGCCCCGAAGCCACGCCGCCGTTCTTCGCGGCAATCGAACCGGCCGCCAGGATCTTCCCGAAGCCGCGCTCGCACATCAGCGGAAAGAGCTTGCGCGCGGGATTGACCACGCCACGCACGTTGACCGACATGATGGCGTCCCACTCGTCGTCCGTGCTGTCGCCCAGCGGCGTGCGCGCGATGATGCCGGCGCACAGCACGAGGATGTCGACCCTGCCGTGCTCCGCGAGCACCGCATCGATGACCTTGTCGGTTTCCGAGCGCGAGGTGACGTCGTACGCGCGGTACTGGATGCCCGGGCCGATGTCCTCGTGCGCCGCGCGGTCGGTGGCAACCACGCGCGCGCCCGCCGCATGGAAGGCCTTGGCGATCGCGCGGCCCATGCCGCCTGCGCCGCCCGTGATCAGGGCAACCTGGCCTTCGAGGTTCGCGGGGCCGCTCAGATGTTGTGCCATGTTGTTCGTCTCCTTGCGATGTGAATTGGTCTCTGTTCGGATCGATGGTTCATCGGAACGCGGCGGTGGCGGACATCGCCAGTTCGCCGGCGGGACCACGCGCCCACAGCGCGAGCGTGCCGTCCTCGGCCTCGCGGCCTTCGAGCTTGAAGGCGCGACCGACGAACAGCGGGCTGACGCCGCGGAACTCGAAACGCCCCAGCGGGCGCCCGCCGCCTTGCGCCAGCGCAAGCTGCTGCAGCAGCGTGGCGGTGAGCGGGCCGTGCACCACGAGATCGGCATAGCCCTCTTCGTCGCGCGCATAGGCCTGGTCGTAGTGGATGCGGTGGCCGTTGAAGGTCAGCGCCGAGTAGCGGAAGAGCAAGGTCGTATCGGGGACGACCTCGCGGCCCCACTGCGCGACGCCGTCGTGCGGCTGCGGTGTGGCTGCCGGTGTCGCGGGTGGTGTCGCTTCGCGGTAGACGATGTCCTGCTCTTCGACAATGCAGGTCTGGCCCGCACAGGTGGTGGTGTGCTCCACGGTCACGAACCACAGCGCGCCGCGCTTGCCCGTCTTGTTCTCGACCTTGAGGATTCGGCTGCGGCGCGTCGCCTGGGCATCCACCGGCAGGTCCGCGAGATAGCGCAGACGGCTGCCGGCCCACATGCGGCGCGGCAACTCGATCGGCGGCAGGAAGCCTCCTCGCTTCGGGTGACCGTCAGGGCCGAGCCCGCTGCGCGCCACGGCGGGATTGAAGAACATCCACTGCCACCCGGGCGGCAGCGGCTCGCCCGCCGCAGGCGCGGCATCCAGGTCGAGCGTGGCCGCCATGGCCTGCGCCGCCTTGGCCAGCACGCGTTCGCTGCGCTCTTCCTCGCGGCCGATCCAGGCGTCGTAGGCGTTGCTCATGCGGTACGTCCTCTCATGCGAGCTTGGCGTCGAACACTTCGGCCGGGTACGGGTGGAACTCACGTACCAGCTTGAAGCTGCCGTTCGCCTGCGCCTGGATGATCCCCTCGGCCCGCGCGCCCCGGTGGTCACCGGCCTTGAAGCTCACGCCTCTGGCGCCACCGATGTTCTGGTTGGTCATGGTCTCCATCACGGCCACCAGGTTTTCGCGCGTCAACGGCTTGCCGCTGGCCAGGAGCATCTGGAAGCCTTTCACGAACAGCGCGCCGTTGCTCCAGCCGTTGAGGCCGAAGACGCCGATCGGGTCATTGGGGTAGAGCTTGCCGACGTTGTCGCGGTAGGCCTTCACGTCCACGTCGTCCGAGGTCACAGGCAAGAGCCACGACGAGAAGTACACACCGTCGAGGAGGGGTCCGGCAAGCTTGCGCGTGGTCGGGTCAGCGGTGAAGAACGGCGCCATCCACTTGGCCTCGTAGCCGATGCGCTCCGCGGCCTTGAGCGCCGCGGCCAGGTTGGCGTTGGAGCCGAACAGGATCACCACCTCCGCCTTCGCGTTGGCCAGGCGGCGCACGTGCGGCGTGAAGTCCGTGTTGCGCACTTCGAAGGGAATCGACTCCGCCGGCTCCTTCTTGCTCGAGGCCATGTGCAGGTCGAGCCCGCGCTTGGCCGAGCGGCCGAGTTCGTCGTTTTCCCAGAGCAACGCGACGCGGCTGGCCTTGAGGTCGGTCCAGGCGTAGTCGAGGTTCGCGGCGGCCGACCAGCCATAGTCGGGCAGGAGTGGGAACACCAGCCGCTCCGAGAACAGCGCCGAGGCGCCGCCGATCGGGCCGATCATGGGGAGACCGATTTCCTTCGCATAGGGGATGACGGCCACCGACTGCGCGGTGCCCGTGGCGGCCGTAAGCGCGAAGATCTTGTTCTCTTCCACCAGGCGCCGCGTGACGGCCACGCTGCGGGCCGGCTCGTAGCCGTCGTCGTAGGTGACGAAATTGATCTTCCAGCCATTGAGCGCGTTGGTCTCGTTGGCCCATTTGAAGCAGGACTCCGCCGCGTGCGTGAGGATCGTATAGAAGGGCACCGGTCCCGAAATGGGCGTAAACGCGCCCACGGTGACGGTCTTGCTCGCTGCATCGATGCCGGGCGACGCCGGCTGCGCCTGCGCCCAGCCCGGCAGGGCCACTGAGGCTGCAACGGCACTGCTGGAGAGAAAAGTCCTTCTGCGCATGTCTTGTCTCCGGAAAGGTTGGAGGGCTCGCGTTGGCGGGACATTGCCGCCCCTAAGAATGCATTGTATATGAGCTATCGCACCGCCTTGAACCGGGTTTTCCCCCAGTAAACCTGGTAGAGCTGGCCTTATCCTGCAATATAGAATGCATTCTTTTAAGGAAGAGACCTGAAATGGACCAAGCTCCCCTGGCGGGCCGCCGCGTGATCGAACTGGGAACCATGCTGGCCGCCCCTTTCGCGACTCACATCCTTTCGCAGCTCGGCGCGGAAGTGATCAAGGTGGAGTCCCCCGCCGGCGACCCCACCCGAAGCCTGGTGCGCGGTGGCCCGAGCGGCACCTTCATCGCGTACAGCCACGGCAAGAAGAGCGTGTGCATCGATCTGTCCAGGCCGGACGGCCACGCGGCCTTTTGCAAGCTGCTCGCCACGGCCGACGCCCTTGTCCACAACCTGGCGCCGAAGGCGGCACGCAAGCTCAGGCTGACGCGCGAGGAATGCGAGGCCGTCAACCCCCGCCTCATCTACTGCCACATTCGCGGCTACGCCGCCGGACCGCAGGCCGACGACCTCGCCTCGAACCCGGTGGCCGAAGCCTCGACGGGCGTGATGGAGGCCAACCGCATCAATGGACGGCCGAGCCGCCTCGGGCCCTCCTACCACGACCAGTTCGCGGGCGCGTACGCGGTGATCGGCATCCTCGTGTCGATGCTTCAGGCCCAGGCGGGCCGCCCCGCCCGGCCGGTGGAGGTCGGCCTTTATGAGACCGGCCTGCACGTCGCGTCGCGCGACCTCGTGGGCGTGCAGCTGAAGACGCAGTTGCTGGGCCGCGCCGAGCGTGAGCCGCACGGCGAATTCAGCATGCCGGGCTATGGCGCCTACCTCACGTCCGACGAGCGCTGGATATACCTGCTGATGCTCAACGACGGCCATTGGCTGAAGTTCTGCCAAGCGATGCAGTTGCCGCAGGCGAACGACGCATCGCTCGCCACCCTGCGCCAGCGCAAGAAGGCACGCGAGCAGTGCGAAAGCCTTGTGAAGGCAGCCATCGCGGCCCATCGTTTCGACGACGCCGCGGCGCGCCTGCGGGCCGCCGGCATGGGCTTCACCGAGGTGCTTCCGCTGGAGCGCGTGCTCGAAGCGCCGCAGGCCCATCAGCCCGGCAAGCTGCGGGACGTGCGCTTTCGCGGCCTGGCCTTCGAGGTGCCCGAGTTCCCCGCACTCGATGCCTCGCGAGAAGGTGTGCAGACCCTTCCGCCGGCGGACCTCGGCGAACACACGCTGGAAGTGCTCCAGACGGCCGGAGTGTCGCCGCGCGAATGCGAGGCGCTGGTCATGGCGGGGGCCGTCGCCACCACAAAGCCGGGAAATTTCGCCTGGGCACCAGTGCGCGAGGTCGCGTGAGCCGACAACGCCGGAGCTGGCGATGACCGATCACATCGAACGCAAGGAGATCCACCACCGCCGGCTCGCGCAGCTGTGGCCGCATCTCGACCGGCCTGCGCCGAACGAAGACATCGTCCGCCCGGAATGAGCGCACGCCGGCGCCGAATCAACTGCAAGGAGACAAACATGCGCAACTCAGTTCCGGGCCGGCGAAAGGCGTTGGTCACCTGCCTGCTGCTCGTGGCCGCGGCCGCGGCCCATGCGGCGGGGTTCCCAGAGCGCCCGATCCGCCTGATCGTGGGCTTCCCGGCCGGTGGAGGCGCCGACTTCGTCGCGCGTCAGGTAGCGCAGAACCTGGGGCAGGCCCTCGGCGGCAGTGTCGTCGTCGAAAACCGGCCCGGTGCCAACGGCACGATCGCCGCCGCCGACGTCGCGCGCAGTCCGGCCGATGGCTACACGCTGCTGCTGGGAGCGACTGCCAGCCAGTCGATCAGCCCCGCGCTTACGTCCAAGCTGCCGTACGACGCGCTGCGCGATTTCACGCCGATCACGATGGTGGGCTCCACGCCGCTGGTGCTGGTCGTCAATCCGAAGATGCCGGCCAAGACGGTGGGCGAATTCCTCGCCCACGTGAACACCGGCGACAAGCCTCTCACCTACGGATCCGCGGGCACGGGCAACATCACGCACATGACGGCGGAACTCTTCATGCAGTCGACAGGCGCGACCCGGCTGCAGCACATTCCCTACAAGGGCAGCAGCCAGGTCATTGCGGACCTGCTGGGCGGCCACATCGGCGCCTACTTCGACACGCTGCCTTCGTCCCTGCCCTTCATTCGCAACAGCCAGTTGCGGGCGCTGGCCGTGACGAGCGCAGAGCGCGCGGGCGCCGCGCCCGAGATCCCGACCATGCGGGAATCGGGCGTGGCCGGCTTCAACGCCAGCACCTGGTTCGGCGTGCTCGCACCGGCGAAGCTGAGCCCAGAGCTGACGAACCGCCTCTACGAAGCGCTGCGCAGCAGTGGCAGCACACCCCAGGCACGCCAGGCCATGACGGAACGCGGCGTTGAACCGGTGTTCGTCACGCCTGCGCACTTCCAGGCGGAACTCGAGGCGGATCTCGCGCGGTGGCGTGAGGTCACGCAAAAGGCCAGGATCAGCCTGGACTGAAGTCCCGCCGACCAGGCGCAGTTCGCGGATCGAAGCCGAAGTGCCGACACAATGGCGACGGGTACATAAAGACCCATTCCGGCACAGGTGGCTATTCCACGATGACAGCGTGCCCGGCGTTTTCGCTGCGGGCGATGTACAGGATCATGTCTACAGGCAGGTGCTCCTGCGTGACTTGAGGCAAGCGTCCGCGGCGGCGCGCTTAAACTCGACCGCAAATGGTCGACACGCTTTCTGCCGTCACGCGAGAGCGGCTGCGGCGCTTCATGCGCATCTTGCGCATGGCCGCGGTCATTGGTGTTGGCGTCGGGGCAGTCTACGGCGCCGCCATTGCCGGACCGGGCGTTCGCGCGCTACTGCGTTCAGCACTGATCTCTATCCCGATTGGTGTCGTTGACGCCTTGCTCACGGCTGCATGGATCGCCGGCATCGAGCTTTTCCTGCTGCCTCGCGTTTCAATGCGATGGCTCGACGCACTGCCCTTCGTCGCGGTGTTTGCCCTGAAGACGCTTGTCTATGGCGCCATCGCAGGGTTGGTTCTCGCTGGACAGCCGGGAGAGCGCTTGTTAGGCGTTGTCACCGTCTATAACGCGCGCACCGGCCTGATTGCGGTTTTCCTGTCGCTCGTGCCAGTTGCCGTCATCGTGATGATGTTTCAGGCCGCCGGCCTCGTTGGCTACCGCACTTTCATGGCCCTTTTGCTCGGAAAGTATCGCCGGCCCTTCGTCGAGCGACGCTTCTTCCTTTTCGTCGACGTGGTGGGCTCCACCGCGATCGCCGAGCGCCTCGGGCCGCTCGAGGCACACCGCTTCCTCGCCGCTGTATTTTCTACGGTCGCCGAACCGATCGAGATGTGTCGGGGCGAAATCTACCAATACGTCGGTGACGAGATCGTCATCACCTGGGTCGAGGCCGACGGCGTTGCCGACGCGAGGGCGTTGCGCTGCTTCTTCGCGATGCGCGCGGCGCTCAGCGCGGACGCAAACCGGTTCGTTCAACGCTTTGGAGTTCAACCGGAGTTGCGCGCGGCCCTGCATCTGGGCGAAGTCATTGCCGGCGAGGTCGGCCAGGTGCGCCGTGCGATCGTCTTCCATGGCGACGTCATGAACACGACCGGGCGGCTCGAGCAGGCGACCCGCGAAATCGGATGTTTGTTCATCGCATCGGAAGACGCGCTCGCCTGCCTTGTTCCACCGTCCGAAATCCGTATTCAGGACCTTGGTGCGCTGGCGCTGCGCGGTAGAGTCGAGCCCATTCATGCCTTCCGTGTCGATCATTCCGAAGGCAGCGCTCCGAGGAGCGGTTGAAGTTCGGGTTGGTCTCTCAACGATCATCGGGTGGCGCTGATTTGTCGGTGATCCTGCGGCCAATCCCCGTAGTCGCCTCACCAACAGCGATCGTCAATTTCGCATCTGCGCGCGACCTCATCAAGGACCTCGCGGTCATAGGTGATTCCCGGCGCGGACCGCGATCAGTATGGAGAGTGTGCATGTGAGCGATCCCAATGGGTTCGAGAGCTGTCGGCGGGAAGAGGATCAGATCGATCCGGCCGGCGCAACGGCAGGAAAGTCCTTCTCTGGGTCGAACACGTTGTTGAAGAAGTTCGTCAGCGAGTACATCGCCACAAGCGCGACGATCTCGATGACGTTCGCTTCCGTGTAGCCGGCGTCGCGCACGGCTTGCACATCGGCATCACCGACCTTGCCTCGGCTCTCGATGACTTGGCGCGCAAACTGGACGGCAGCGTCCCGTTTGGAATCGCTCGCGTGGCCCTTTCGCGCGAGGATGATGTCATCGGCCGGCATCTTGGCCATGTGCTCGGCGGTGAAGCTATGCACCCCCAGGCAGTAGTCGCAGCCGTTCACTTCGGAGACGGCCAGGCCGATGCTGTCGCGGGTCTTCACATCGAGCGCCTTGCTCAAGGAGCCAAGCAGGGAGGCCCATGCATTGAAAGCGATCGGGCTCTGCGCGAAGGCGGCCATCATGTTCGGGGTGAATCCAATGTTCCTGGTGAACGCATCGAGAGTCGACTTGGATTCGGCCGGCACTTGTTCCGGCTTGAGAGCGTTGGTTCGGGTCATGGTGTTTCTCAGTTGGTTGAGCAGAGGTCAAACAAAGTCCAGTACATCGGCCACTGGCATGCGCGGCTTCTGAGGCCAGTTGCCAATGCGCTCCGGCCCAACGGTCAGCAACATCACCGGGATTTCATCGTCGGCGAGGTCGAACTCGCGATGCACAGCTTCTGCGTCGAAACCGATCATCGGCGTCGAACCCCAGCCCAGCGAGCGGGCTGTGTAGATCATTGCCGCGGTGCCAAAGGTCGCAGTGCGCACCGCCTCGTCTCGTTGCCGTTGGGGTTGATCGTCATACAACCCGCGAGCTGGCATCTCCCATTCCGGCACGAACCGCGCCGGCATGATGCCGGCCTCCACCACTGGCGCGAGCCGATCGGGGATGGTGCTGGCATCGGCCAACCGGCCAATGACGATGAACGTGACAGCTGCGTCGGTGATCGCCGGCTGATCCCAGGCGATCGGGCGCAACCGGGCCTTGGCCTCAGGTGTGCGCACGGCAATGAATCGCCAGTTCTGCAGATGAAAGGATGTCGGCGCGGAAGTACCGATACGCACGAGGTCGCGGATCTGATCGTCGCTCAGGGTCGCTGCAGGGTCGTAATACTTGGCGGCACTACGGCTCAGGATGGTTTCGATGACGGCGTTGCTCATGGTGAATTCCGTTGGGTGGAGGTAATGAAAGAGCCTCCACTGTAGGGCGACGAAATGAGTGTTTCGAGACTTCATTTGCTCAAAAACATGCTCTGAAGGATCACGTTAGAGGTGGCGCGGAAGCGCTCCAAAAAAGAGAGGGGCCCGAGGGGTTTGGTTGTGAACTGGCGGCATCCCCTAAGCAGCGGGTGGCGCGATGCCCCAAAAGCCGCTGCTGCATGAGCCAGCCTCATGCAGTTCAGTGTGGATGCGCCAACGCCGGTAGGGGCGCGCAGGCTTTCGAGGCCACGAGCCGCCGCATCGGGCGGAGGCTCGAACACTGGATCACACGCCCCGAGGCGCCGACCCAGCCTGAGGCCACATCGAGGCGGCTGATGGTCAGTCCTTCTCGGCTACGGGCGTGCGTGCCTGAAGGTTTCACCATGGATCGCCAATTCCGGCTGGACAGTAAAGAAGAACGCGGCGCCCTTGCGTACTCTGCCCTTGGCCCAGATGCGCCCGCCGTGGCGTTGGATGATGCGCTGAGCGGCCGTGAGGCCGATGCCTTGTCCCTCAAACTCCGCTGAAGTCGGGAGTCGATGGAATGGCTTGAAGATCCACTTCGCGTCACCCGGATCGAAACCGGGGCCGTTGTCGCGCACGAAGAAGATCGTTTCGGTCAGTCCCGCCCGCGCCCCGACCTCGATGATGGCCGCCGGCGTGAGCGCCGTGAACTTCCATGCGTTGCCAATGAGGTTAAACAGCACCACCTTCAGAAGTCTGGCATCTGCCGTCGCGTACATCTTCTCCTGAATGCGGACGTCGACCGAGCGGGTCGGATTTGCGGCCTCTAGCGACCGCACGATTTCATGCGCCATCAACGTCACGTCGAGATCCTGCCGCTTGACGGCGGTCTTTCGCGCAAGCGCCAAGGCTCCCACATCTTGAGCGAGTCTTTCCATCTTGATCGTGGACGCTACGATTTCGTCGCGCAACGCGGTCACCTCCTCGGGGTCAGCTTGCAGGATGTTGCGCAACCGACCGAGCGGTGTCGAGACTTTCTGCGACAGCGAGATCGACATGTCTTCGATCTGATCGATTTCTTGGCGCAGCTCGCTTTCCTTCCTTTCGAAGCCTTCTTCCACAGCTCGTATTTGCTGGCTATATCTCTGGTAAACAAACCAACCTGCGTAGCACAGCGCAGCAAACACGCTCAGGCACGACGCCGTCCAGGTCACACGTTCTCGGGCGAAGTCTCGCCATGGTGCAAGCACCTGATCCAGAGGAAAGCCAACCCGCATCACGACATCGATGCCTTCGAGTTCTCGATAGCTGAGGATCCGCGTAACGCCATCAAGCTCGCTCGTGGATTCGTATGAGCCGTCCTCATGGATCGGACTACGGTAGAAACCAATGACGCCGTCGATGAAGGGGTGGCGGAGAATGACCTCCCCGTTGCGCGCAAGGATCGAAAAGCTGGCGCGCCGCAGATTTCCCAGCTTCTCGTAAAGGTCTCGAATGTACGAGAGGTTGATCGCCACGCCGACCACGCCCAGCATCTTTCCCTCGCTCGACGCAACGATGCGTGAAATGGGCAGAACCCATCCACCGGTCATCTCGGAATACTTGGCATGGTCGATGTGAAATCCGAGATCCGTCGGGTGGCTGAGGTGGTAGGCGACCACCGGGCGGCTTCGCACCGACTGACCTTCCTGAGTCTTAGTCATCCCAACGCTCGCCACGACCGTCCCGGTCGCATCGACCACGAACATTGCTTGCGTGCCGACAGAGTCACCGGCTGCGCGCTGTAGTTCCGCGCGCACTTCTGAGGCTGCGAGACCGCGCGGCCCCCCGTGCGCTTCCATCGAGATGCAAACGGCGTTCAGGCTGGAGATGGCGCTGCGCGTGACCGCGGAGAATTGCTCCGCGAGACTGAGAGTCTCGTGCTGTGTCTCTTGGCGCGCGTTCTCAAGCGCCGCGTCACGCATGGGTAGCGTCGACCACCAGGCGGCAAAGGTGACAAGAACGATGGCAGCGAGGACGGCCAGCCCCGAGAGAACGCGGAGTGCTACGGAGCGGGACAACATGCCATCGAGGGGAAACTAGAGGGGCGTGATACTAGTGGCGGCGCCAGCAGATTGATTTCGCCCGCGCGCGCGAACCACTTGCGTTTGCCGGGCCGCGTCAGAGCGGGCCGATGTACTCGCCGCGCGCCGGGTAGGCGTTCTTCACGATGAAGTCCAGGGCCTGGACCATCTCGCCGAAGGGGGGCCGCACGAACGGCATCGACTGGACGGAAAGATAGTAGACAGTACGATCTGGCCGAATCAGGAACACGCCGGGTTCCGAGAAGAGCGGAGGTTCCTCGATGCCGATGGATGTCTTCCCGCGGGACTCGGAGATGTACAGGCCCCAGTCGCGCGCCACCGCCAGTGGCAGACCGTACCCGACGCGGAGCTGCGACGCCCGGATCTTGTGCGACATTTCCCTCGCACGCGCTTCGCCGTCGGAGCTGATGGCGATCGTACTCACGCCGCGCTCCTCGAAGACCGGCGTCAGCCGCTCCAGCTCCTTGAGGTAGTTCGTGCAGATGGGGCAGTGCAGGCCACGATAGAAGCAGACGAGCGTCATGCTCCGAGGCTCTTCCCGGGCAAGATCGAAAGAACCGTGGGCGACAGTGTCGACGATGAGTTGCGGTGCGGCTTGGCGTGGAACGAGCATGGCACGGGGGCTGGGTAAGTGGAGGTGGATGGCATTGTTTCGCGTCGAGCAGTCTCGACCGTCCGGATTCTGTGTCGGCGAGTCCAGGTCTTCCGCCGAGCCCATGTCGTCGCGCCGTGGTCCATGAGCGGTGTATGCCGACTGTTCTCGCAGAGGTATGCGCTACATTGGGCGCTGGTACCAGGACGACGGAAAAGAATGCCAGCCGGAGCATTCCGCGCCGGTGGGTCGGGTTGGTGTCTCGTGCCACCGTTTCGGCGACTTCACCGTCCATCGACGAGGAGTGCAAACTCGCTTGTCCTTCCCGAGCCGTCACGAGCGGACGCGGATGATCGTCTTCCCAGGGCGTCGCACGGTCGGACTGAAGGCCGCGACGGCATCTTCAAGGGACGCGGCGGTGCCGATGTTCGTCCGCAGTCGCCCATCCCGCACACGCTGCACGATCTCATGCAGTTGGGCGCGATCGGACGCGACGACGAAGTCGATCGCCACACCGTCGGCGGGTCTCACCTCCGACGGCCCTACGATGGACACCAGCGTCCCTCCCGCCCGAAGCAGGCGCGCCGACCGTTTCCCGATCTCGCCGCCAATCAGATCGAACACCAGGTCGACTCGGCCAACGTCTTCCAGCGCCTCGCTGTCGAGGTCGACAAACTCGTTCGCCCCGAAGTCGAGCGCAGCCTGGCGGTCGGCGGCGCGCCCGGTGCCGATGACGTAAGCACCGAATTCCCGCGCGAGTTGCGTCACCATCGATCCGACCGCGCCTGCAGCACCATGCGCAATGACGCTCTGCCCTGAACGAAGGCGGCCGTGCTCGTGCAGGCCCTGCCACGCAGTCAGGCCGGAAATCGGCAGGCTCGCGCCGACGGTGAAGTCGACGTCACCCGGCAACGGTGCGAGGTTGCGTGCCTCGACGGCCACGTACTCGGCGAGGGTGCCGTCGCGGTACCAGTCCGCGAGGCCCAACACACGCTGCCCGACCGACAGACCCGTCGTGCCATAACCGAGGGACGTGACCACTCCGGCCAGCTCGTGCCCCGGAATGGTCGGCATCCGGTCGCGGCCGGAGCGGTCGGCCCAGGTCGAAGGCCAACTCAGCTCGGTGTTGACGAATCCCGACGAATGCACTTGAACCACTACATCGTTGATCGCCGCCTGCGGCTCGGGCCGCTCCGCCAGCTTCATTCCGGCCATTCCCGCGGCCTGGTCCGTGACTGTGATTGCCTTCATCGTCCACCTTTCATGTTGAGTGTTCGCCTGCACTGCAGGTAATCCATCTGTTGAGCGCCCTAGTGTGGTGCTCTCGAAACTCCAGGGATCGCTGACCATGCCGTTCGTCCGAACTGCGATGCGTCGAATCGCGCACTCCGTTGTCGAGGACACAGAATGGCCGGTCTTCGAGACTTGCCCAGATGCATGCACGTATGCACGCAATGACAATCCGAGAATCCTGTGCCAAGGGCACGCTCCGCAGGGTGATCAACATGGGAATTGCGTCGGACGCAAAGCTACAGCGACTCGTTGATAAGTACAGAACAGAGTGGCGCAAACACTAGCGACCCGCCTTCGTCGCAGGAAGCACCCAATCCGGCCGGACGTAATGGCAGGTGTAGCCGTTCGGCCTGCGTTCCAGATAGTCTTGATGTTCCGGCTCTGCTTCCCAGAAATCACCCGCCGGCACAACCTCTGTCACGATCTTTCCCGGCCACAAGCCGGTCGCATCCGCTTCGGCGATGGTCTCTTGCGCGATGCGCTTCTGCTCCTCGCTGGTGTAGAAGATGGCAGACCGGTAGCTCGTGCCGGTGTCGTTGACCTGCCGGTTCCGGGTCGAGGGATCGTGAACCTGGAAGAAGAACTCCAGCAGATCGCGAAAGCCAAGTCTTTTGGGATCGAAGATGACTTCGATGGCTTCGGCGTGCGTGCCGTGGTTGCGGTACGTGGCGTTAAAGACGTCCCCGCCTGAATACCCCACCCGGGTTGTTATGACGCCGTCACGGCGCCGGAACAGCTGCTGCATCCCCCAGAAGCAGCCACCGGCGAGAATCGCGCGTTCCGTGGTCATGGTCATGCCGTCTCCTCTTCGCTGCGAAACTTGATCATGGTGAACCTTTCCTGGCCGCTTCGTCGGACCCTCGACGATCCACAACTTTCGGGTCGCCATTCCCCTGCGCCAGGGAGAATTCTCCCCGGCGCCATCAGCCTCCCCGTCCGGCAAATGTGTCGACCCGTCCTCGAGTGCCGTCGAGCTGGCTGCGAGTTGGGTGAACTGGACACGCGGGTCTTCCTCGGGAAATCGGAAGTTCGAACGCGCTTGAGGAGGGTCGGTGCTCCGGAGTCCGGAAAACGTTGCAACGCGTCTCCGGCATCTAGGCCGGCCGGCCCTCGCTGGATACGATGGGACTCTGCTCACTCGCGCAGTCAGACCAAAGAAGGAGCTCCCCGTGGCAACCAGAGGCTTTACCGGCCGTCGCGTCGATCCCGAAACCGCTGCTCGCTTGCCGCCGGGACAGCACGCGACCCAGGACTTTCCGGTTCTGTCGGCGACCCCGACACCGCAGATCGATCTGGGCGACTGGAGGTTCACCTTGAAGCAGGGTTCCAGGCCGATCGCCAGTTGGTCATGGCTGGAATTCAGCCGGCTGCCTCGCACCCTTTGGACAGGCGACATCCACTGCGTCACCTCATGGTCGAAGTTCGATACGGCCTGGGAGGGGGTGTCCATCGACCACCTCTTGAAGGAGGCGGGTGTCGGGGAGCTGACATCATTCGTTCTGGCCGAGTGCTACGGCGGCTACACGACCAACGTCCCCACTGCGGATCTGGTGGGCGGGAAGGCGATGGTGGCGACCATGTACGGAGGGCGCCCCCTGTCTGCGCAGCACGGAGGCCCTTCGCGCCTGCTGGTTCCGCACCTGTATTTCTGGAAGAGCGCCAAGTGGTGCAATGGCCTGAAATTCACCGAGCGCGACGAAGCAGGATTCTGGGAACTGCGCGGCTATCACATGCGGGGCGATCCGTGGAAAGAGCAACGGTACTCCGGTGACCGTTAGCCCAATGACTCGCCTGCCCTGGTCGCCGGCGACGGTACAGGCGAAGCGCCTTGCCACCCCTGACGCCGTCAGCCTGCTGCTGGAGAACACCATCGGCGAATACCTGGCAGGCCAGCACGTGGACGTGCGTCTCGTCGCCGAAGACGGGTACGAGGCGCGGCGCAGCTACTCGATCGCGTCCGCCCCCGGCAGTTCGGCGCTGGAGTTCCTGGTCGAGCGCCTTCCCGGCGGAGAGGCGTCCCCGTTCATCGCGGACGAACTCCAGCCTGGCGACACTCTCGAGATTCGCGGCCCTGTCGGCGGACATTTCACGTGGACGCCTTCGGATCGCCACCCCATTGCCCTCATCGCGGGCGGCTCGGGCATCGCACCGCTGATGTCGATGGTCCGGCATCGGTCTGCAGCGCCGGACCCGGAAGCTCCGGCGCTGCTCCTGTACAGCGCCAAGAAGTGGTCGCACATGGCGTTCGCGGCGGAACTGGAGAGCCTGGCGGCGAGCGACTCAAGCTTCTCCTTCGTCGCAACGACGACCAGAGAACCGGCGCGCCGGCCCGGCGACTTCGGCCGACGCATCGACATGGAAATGCTGGCTGCGGTGCTTGACTCCCGGGGCGACCGCCGGGAACTGGCGTGCTTCATCTGCGGGGCCACCGAATTCGTGGAAACGGCGGCCACCGCCCTCGTGCGGCTGGGGGTACCAGCGGAGGCGGTGAAGACGGAGCGATACGGAGGCGCCTGATCCAGCCTCCAGCGACGCCCCTCGTCGTCGCCCTCCGGGCCTCAGGCAACCGCCTGGATCTTCCAGTCGCGCCCGCGGAATGCAACGGCATCGCCAGCCGCCGCCCCTTCGAGAGCCTTGTAGATGGGAGCGTCCGTTGAGATTCCCATGTACGTCACGCCGTCGCACTCGAAAGCCTGGCTTGCAACGCCTATGACGTACCAACGGTCGTCGACCTGGACGGCAGCGCCCTCCTCCACGCGCGACTTCGGCCCGAAGTCGATGGACTGCAGGCGCTTCAGCGCAGCCTCATAGGTTCGCGTCGGCCCCTCGAAGTACTCCGCCAGTTCGGCATTGCCGAATTCTCGCGACGCCTGGTCCTGGTCGGCGGGTTCCGTGCGGTCCCGCCTCGCTGCGGCGAGGTAAGCCGCATAGGCATCGCGCGACTGCCGCAATTGCGCCTCCTGGAGATTCCTGATGGTCGTCTGAAGGGAAGTCTTGCTCAACATGGTCTGCTTTCGGTGGAAGGATCGGTAGCGAACACGGGATGCGGAACGTCGCACCCGGCAGCAAAGCTTGCGCCCGGTAGTCGCGGAGGTCCATCCCATAGGCATTGCGGAACGCACGAATACCGATGGGTGCAGGCGCGGTCCGCTCAGGTTTCCGCCAGGACGATGGCTCCGTCGCAGACGTACCGGCAGAAATTCGCGAACGGCATGGCCGCCTCCTCTCGCCAATTGTCTTCCGACCACGTGAACACGGCGTCACCTGAGGAGAATGTGATCTCGACCGAGCCCTTCCGGATCTCCAGGAGCGGACCTTCTCCCAGGCGAAACTCCACGCGTCCCAGGATGTTCGCCGTCACGGAGGAGGGCGTTTCCGTACTGAGCTTGAAGAACGAGTTCAGCTCCCTGCCGCTTGCAGGCCTGCCGAAGTAGAAGCGGCCGTCTTCGGCGATCGACCGCGCGGCGCGCATGAAACCACCCCAGGCGCTGCGCGCGAGCGCCGCCCCTACGCTGATGCGCCGCACGCCGAGGGAGGCAATGTCGTCGAAGGTCAAGGCCGTGCCTGGCCCGACGAGCACGTTCAGCGGCTTGGGGCGCACGGCATTCACGAGCGCCGCGATGTCCTCGCGCCTCGTAATTCCGGGGGCGTAAAGGACGTCGGCGCCTGCTTCGGCATAGGCCCGCAGGCGCAGGATGGTGTCCTCAAGGTCGGGATTCCCGGCCGAGAAGTTCTCCGCCCGTCCGATTAAAAGTGGTGCATCGGACCCGTGCCCGTCGAGCACGGCACGTGCCACCCGCAGCCGTGCGACAGAGGAGGCGATGTCCCGAACGGGATTGGAAGGAATGCCGCTGGCATCCTCGAGCGAGATGCCGGCGACCCCGGTGTCTACGGCCTTGCGAAGGTTATCGGCGAGTCCGGCCGCACTTTGCGCGAAGCCGGATTCGAAGTCGGCGTGCACGGGAATGGCCGTCGCGTCGACGATGTCCTGCAGGTGCTCGAGCATATCGTCCAGTGACAGGTTCCCGTCCGCGCGTGCTCGCGACCAGGCTGCGCCTGCACTGGTGGTTCCCAAGGCCTTGAACCCCAGAGCCTGGAGGTAGCGTGCACTGCCCCGGTCCCAGGGATTTGGCATGACGAAGCATCCGGACCGATGCAGTTCACGAAAGGCGCGGCGACGTTGGGCAATGTCGGAGGATTGGGGTGACATGGAATTGCTCCTGATATCGCCAGCGAGCCGGTATGCGGCGATGCCTTCGTGTTCCAGTGCGAGGGCCGCCTGCATGACCGACACGTCCCTGGATGCGTCGTTCGACTTGCGCCCAGCCGCCATCGCGGGAGTGGATGCGGCAACGAGGCCCGAGCCTGCCAGGCCGAGGAATACCCGGCGCGGCTCCTGCGCGATCGGCTGATTCAGGGGTGAAGACATATAGCTGGCGTTCCTTCGGTGAATTGAAATTCCGTTGCACACGGGCCCACAGTTCCCATGATTGAGTCCACTCGGTTTCGCGCGTGCGCCAATGTCGCACCCGCCTGGCGATTCACTCTAGCGGCCATCTCACGCCAAAGACCGGATGAAGGCGTTGAAACGGATGCGGTGGTCCATGTGCAAGACTTCAGGACACGGACCCGTCACTGCCCATTGCGCCGAGCGTGCTGCCGCGCCCGAGTTCAGTCCGCGCTGTACTCCTGGACGCTGCCGATCCGGATGCGGCGTGCGGAGAAAACGGCAAAGTAACCGTCCGGAAGCACTTGGAATGGGGAATTTCGCATCGGAAGGAAACCGAGAATTTCTGCAGCGCACCGACATCCACGGGACATCGAGACAACGTCCGGCGCCGCGAGAGCGGAGCCGCATTCGGCCCCGCTACAGCTGTCGTGGCCTCCTGATTCGGTCGCGTCCCATCCCGTGGTGTAGCTCCACAGCCCGGAGAAGGCTGAGCTGCACGGTACTCAGCGTGCCACTGCGGACAGCCGAGTGGGCGCAGTATCGCTCAGCGTCTGCAAGCCCTCCAACTGCATATAGCGCCGGTTGAGCGACCACTCGTCGTTCTGCTCGAGCATCATGGCGCCGACGAGCCGGGTGATCGAGGCGTCGTTGGGGAAGATGCCCACGACGTTCGTGCGACGCTTGATCTCGGCGTTCAGCCGTTCCAGAGGATTCGTGCTGTAGATCTGCGTCCAGTGCGCCCGCGGGAAGGTCATGAAGGCCAGCACATCGTTCTCCGCTTCGTCCATCAAGGTGCCGAGCTTGGGGAACTTGTCTCGGAGCTGGTCGGCCACCGACCTCCATTGGGCTCGCGCAGCATCGGCGGAGTCCTGCACGAACACCGTGCCGATGGCGGCCGAGACCATGCGCCGCTGCGTCTTGCCGGCATGCGCCAGAGCGTTGCGCATGAAGTGCACCCGGCAACGCTGCCAGGTGGCCTTCAGGACCTTCGCAGCCGCCGCCTTGATGCCTTCGTGGCTGTCGCTGATCACGAGCTTCACACCGCGAAGACCTCGACGGTTCAGGCTGCGCAGGAACTCGGTCCAGAAGGGCTCGGCTTCCGACGCACCGACCTTCAAACCCAGCACTTCACGCTGGCCGTCGGTATTCACGCCCACGGCCACTATCACCGCCACGCTCACGATGCGGCCGGCCTCGCGCGTCTTCACGTAGGTGGCGTCGATCCACAGGTAGGGCCAGTCGCCCTCGATCTGCCGTCCCAGGAAGGCGTTGACGCGCTCATCGAGCTCGCCGCACAGTCGGCTGACCTGGCTCTTGGAGACGCCGCTCATGCCCAGCGACTTGACCAGGTCGTCTACCGAGCGGGTGGAGATGCCCTGAACGTAGGCTTCCTGGATGACGGCGGTGAGCGCCTTCTCGGCGGTGCGCCGAGGCTCCAGGAACTCGGGGAAGTAGCTGCCTTGGCGTAGCTTGGGGATCTTCAGTTCGACGCTGCCCGCACGGGTATCCCAGGTGCGCTCGCGGTAGCCGTTGCGGCTGTTGAGCCGTTCGGCGGGATTCTTCTCGTCGTAGGCAGCGCCGCAGCGGCCTTCGACATCGAGCTCCATCAGGCGCTGGGCCATGAACTGCACCATCTGGCGCAGGACGTCGACATCAGCTCCCTTCTCGGCGAGCTCGGCTAATGCCATAGTGGCGGTGGTCATTGTGATTTCCTTTATGGACAGGTTTGGTGGGTCGCACCTCAAACTTATCCGGACTTCACGATGGCCACCCCCGAAGGGAGCGGTCGCTGCGCGGCAAGCCGCTCCGGGCTACGCCCTACGCGCCTTGCCGCGCAGCGAGTGAAAGAAGACTTACACCACTTCCCGGGACATCAACCCTGATTCTTCCCACCAGGCGCTACAACGGTCAACGCGCGGATGTGCTCGCCCGCCCGGCAAATGCATCCAAAAAGTCGCAAGCGCCTTGCGGGCGGCGAGAGGACCACCGATGATTTCGTACCATCCGGGGTCGGGACGCGTTTCTTCAGAGCGTCACCTGGAGCCTGAGCTTGCACGAACATTCAGTCCTACGCGCTTCTCCCGCTGATCTCGAGAGCCTTCTCGGAACTCTGGAGGTGAACTTCGTGGCCCTCACCGAGTGCTTGGTCAGCATGGGATACAGCCTGGAGTTAGGCGGCGTGAACGCGCCGGGAATCCACTACAACCTGGTCGGCAACGGTCGGGCCGTGGTGGATAACGGGGATCCCATCCCATTGATGCCGCACACGCTGATCGTCGTTCCGCCCAAGTCACTGTTCCGCATAGAGGTTGAAGGGACCAACGGCTTTTCCGGCTTGCTGTCGATCAACGGTCGAGTGCAAAACAGGTCCCCGGACGCAATCCGGAAGGTCACGGCAGGAAATGACGACCCGTCGCTGGTTCTTGTCTGCGGTTACTTTCACGCCACCTATGGCGCGTGCACGGACCTCTTCGGCGGGTTGACGGAACCGATTTTCGAGCAGTTCAGTGCCGAAGATCAGGTGGATGTCAAACTGCAAGCAGCAATCAACGAGCTCGTCGCGCAGGAGATCGGAAGCGGCGCGATGAGTGCCGCCTTGTTGAAGCAGGTCATCGTCCTACTCTTGCGCAGGTCACTTGTTTCGATGAACGCATGGGTGGAGCGCTTCTCGGTCATCAGTGATCCCCTGGTTGCGCGCGCCTTCGCCGCGATGGCCATGCGCCCCGGGGACGACCACTCGCTCCACAGCCTTGCCCATCTGGCTTGTCTCAGTCGCTCCGCCTTCGTGGCCCGATTCACGGACACCGTCGGAAAGCCGCCGATGCAGGTCCTTCGGGCGCTGCGATTGCGACAGGCGATGTCCCAGCTCAAGGCGAGCGGCTTGCCAATCGAAGCAGTCGCCCGCAACGCGGGATATGCCAGTCGCAGCAGCTTCGTCAAGGCGTTTCGCAAGAGTTTTGGGATCGAACCTTCCGAGGTGCGTCGCATTAAGCCCGCGCAGGGATGACGCCACGTGTCTGCGTTTGTCCGGTGCAACTTGGGGTGCCGCACACGCCACCACCACGACCGTCATTCGTTCCACAACTTTGGTAAACCTACGGCGCTCGTAGGTTTCCTAAAGTTGTGGTCATTCTTGACTAAACCTGGGTGCCCGCCGTCGCTTTTCTGCAGCGCATCTCCGCCTCCACTCTCTTGGGGCCAGTCACCGAAACCAGCCTGCGTCCCATGGTTGTTTAGAGCGCGACGATTGGCTTGAGCGCCTCGGCTTGATGCTGCTAGAGATCCCCGCCATCTCGGCCAAATGCCATCCTCTTGCCGACATGCTCGGCAAAGGCTTTCACCTTGGCTGAGTGCCTGCGCTCCTGAGGACTCACCAGATGGATGGGCATAGTGACCGTCTGCCAATCCGGCAGCAACTGCTGGAGCTCGCCGCTTGCGATCTCCCTGTCGAAGAGCCATTCCGGCGAGTAGCCGATGCCCATGCCCGAAAGGATCGATGCCCTGATCACCTCGCTGCTGTTGGTCTGCAGGTTGCCTTCCACATGCACGGTCCGCTTCGTGCCCACCGGTTGCGCCGCTCCGGGGCCGGCCGTGAAGCCCCAGGCTTTGCGCATCGGGACCTCCGTATAGACCACGCAGTTGTGGCGGGCTAGGTCCTCCGGCACCTTGGGCGCCTTCGTGCCCTTCGGCAGCAAACGCAGATAGCTGCGGTGGGCCACCAGGACACGGCTCGACGTCCCCACGCGCCTGGCGAGCAGACTGCTGTCCGGCAGTTCGCCGATGCGCACCGCCACATCGATGCCCTGTTCAACCAGGTCAATGAAGCCGTCGTGAAGACGCGGGTCACGAGGCAGGCCAGGCCCTGGCCGCCGAGCTGCGCGCGCTGGGCGCTGAAGCCGAGTTCCTGCGGGCCGACGTTCGCTTTGAGGCAGAGGTCCGCAGCCTCGTCGAGCAGACCGTCGAACGCTTCGGCCGCATTGATGTGGCAGTGAACAACGCCGGCACCGAAGGGGAACTGAGCCCGATCGCGGAGCAGACGGTCGCCAACTACGAAGCCACCTTCGCGACCAATGTGCTCGGCACGCTGCTGTCGCTCAAGCATGAGATGCGCGTGATGCTGGCCCAGGGCTCGGGCTCCATCATCAATCTCTCCTCGATCGCGGGCCAGGTCGGCATTGCGGGCGCTTCGGTCTATGCCGCCAGCAAGCACGCCGTCGAGGGCCTGACCAAGAGCGCCGCGCTCGAAGGCGCTGCCGCCGGCGTGCGCGCGAACGCCGTGGCGCCCGGGCCCGTGGCTACCGAAATGCTCGACCGCTTCGTCGGCGGCAGCGAGGAAGCCAAGGCGGGCTTTCTCTCCACGATCCCTGCCCGCCGCGCCGCGACGCCGGAGGAGATTGCCGAGACCATCGTGTTCCTCGCCAGCGACAAGGCGCGCTACCTCACCGGGCAGCGCATCGCGGTCGACGGCGGCTACACGGCGCAGTGACGCGTCGCTCGCTCCCTTCCCCTCAACCGTCCTTTCAACCGAACTTTTCCATTGGAGAACACCATGACCACGATCAACGTCCCCACCCGCGAAGAAGTTTCCCCTGCCAATCAGGCGCTCTTCGACCAGCTCACAAAGAGCATCGGCAAGGTCCCGAACCTGTATGCGACCTTCGCTCATTCCGAGACCGCGCTGGGCGCCTATCTCGCTTTCCAGAACGCCAAGAGCAGCATCACCGGCAAGGCGCGTGAGGCGGTGAACCTGGCCGTAAGCCAGGTGAATGGCTGCGAGTACTGCCTGGCGGCGCACACCGTCATGGCAAGATGCACGGCTTCAGCGATGCGCAGATCCTCGAGGTCGGCGGCGGCAGGGCCAGCTTCGATGCCAAGCTCGATGCGCTGGCGCAGCTGGTGCGCAACATCGCCAGTGAACGCGGCCATGCCGATCCGGCGCTGGTGGAGGCCTTCCTCGCCGCCGGCTGGACCAAGGCCAACCTGGTGGACACGATCGTGGCGATTGGCGACAAGACGGTGACCAACTACCTGCACGCGACCACACGCGTCCCGGTGGACTTCCCCGCCGCTCCCAATCTCTCGGTCTAAGCATCGGCCACGCAAGTAGAGCAGCATGACTCTGCACAATCCGGCTTTGCCCCTCGTGGCATCCAAGGAAGATTTCAGACGGCTTGCCCACGGCGTGGCAGTCGGATTGCTGGCGGCGGGTATAGGCGCCGTCTACACCGTCTATGCTCATTAAGGCATTGCCCGTGTCCCTGTGCCACGCGAGCCCGGTGGCCGCTGCTCGGGGGGCTGCGACCGCTATCGGTTAGTCTGAAGCGGAAGCCGGTCGGCCAATAGTTGGTCTGCTTCTGGCCAACTGTAGGGCCGTCACGGCCGCCCATTGGAGAACTCGGGCCACAAGTGGAGGAGCAATGCGCCGCATATAAGACCGAATGCAAGGCGCGGCGCAACGAAAGCGACAACCGTCGCTACGGCAAAGATCGCAAGAGCCGCGAGAGATCGGCGCCTCGCCATGCGCCTTGCCCGGGCGGGCACCTGCGAGGCATCCGCTCGCCGTAATACCTCTCGCTCGAAAACGTTGAAGGCAATGTCCACGCATACGAAGAGCGCCGCGTAGAACACGACAGGCGCCGACGCAAGCTGGGTACGGGCAATCCATGCTGTCGCGAACGGCAGGAACGACACCAGGAAGAGATGGGCGAAGTTGAACCAAATCAATCGAAGCGTGGGAGGGCCCACGAGGCTCATAAGGTAGTGGTGATTGATCCAAATGATGGCGATGAACAGGTAGCTGACGGCATAGCTGACAACCGTGTGCCAAAGGGGCCAGAGGGCAGAGAAATCAGCGTGCTCCGGTGCTTTGAGTTCAAGCACCATCACGGTCATGATCACCGCGATGACTGCGTCTGAGAACACACCCAACCGATGCGCGCTTACCGCGCTTGTCCTTTCTGCGTGCATTTCTTGCTCCAAGGATTGGGCGATCTGCCTGCTATCGGTGCTTGAGCAGCTACTTGGCCTTGCTGCCGCGAGGTGCCCGCTCGCGATGCGCAGCCTGCTTGGCCCGATTTCCGCATACAGCCATGCTGCACCAGCGACGCATGTGTCCCCTCGTGGTGTCGACGAACAGCAAGGTGCAGGTGTGCCACTCGCAACCCTTGACTTGCGTGAAATCGACCGTGGTGACCAGGTCTGCCATCACCTTCGCAAGCGGCAGCAGCAAGGTGTCTGGGGAGCGCCAGCGTCGGTCCGCAACGAACTCGAGTCCCGAGATGGTTTCGCCGTCCGAGCCCGCGCTTCGGGGAACTATCTGGCCATACACCTCGTCGCGAGCCAGCAGCCGGTTCAAAGGCTCCAGCTCTTGAATCGCCTTGGGCCGGAGCCGGGCGCCCATGTGAGATGTCACGAACGAGCGAAACCAGTTGCGAAGCGCCCGCGCCTGCGCTGCCACGGCATCGAGCTCCCCAGGGCCGGCCGACCTGCGCATGTGCTCCAGCGTTTCTGGCTGAACCAGATTCGCCTTCGACAACCAGTTCAAGAAATCTTCGCCTGAGCCGAGCCATTCCACCGGGACGTCCACTGGCGATGCAATCGAATTGAGGAAGTCCAACGCGAGGACGCCCCCGATGAAGAAAGGCGAAGGCAACTCCTGTGTGGCACGAGGTGTTGCGGTCTTCTCATGACTGGGGTGTGGTCGAGCTGCCACCGCGGCTTTCCGTGAGTTCATGTGAATACCCATTCTCGCCGATAACCCTTGTTTAGGCGCTTGACAGGTTACCAGGCCGGTGAGTAACCTCTGAGTAGATGGTAGCAGGGTTACAGCTCTCGAAGAGTCAGATCGGACGTATCCATGTATCTCGCGGCGTTTGCTGACTAGGGCGAAGTACAGATCGATGTTTCATACACCGACAGCTGAAGCACTACGTAACCTATCAGAAGTTAGCGCCAAGGTTAACCGGCTTGAAAAGGATGAAGATGAACGCCATCAAATACAACCGTGTCGATGTCGACGGTTACGGCGTAGCCTATCGAGAGGCCGGTCCGGCGAACGCCCCGGCGCTGCTCCTGCTGCACGGGTTTCCGACTTCAAGCCACATGTTCCGGGACTTGATTCCGAAGCTTGCCGACCGATACAGAGTGGTCGCGCCGGACCTGCCTGGCTTCGGGCAGTCCGATTTGCCCTCACGTGAAGAGTTCAAGTACACCTTCTCGAACCTGGCGAAAGTGATGACGCGTTTCACCGAGGTGCTGAAGCTCGATCGCTTCGCGATATATGTGTTCGACTACGGCTCGCCTACGGGCCTGCGAATGGCGGTCGAACATCCAGAGCGGGTGACCGCGATCATCACGCAGAACGGCAACGCCTACGTCGAAGGACTGAGCGACGGCTGGAATCCCATTCGGGCGTACTGGAAGGAGCCATCGCAGGCCAACCGGGACGCATTGCGGGCGTTGTTGACGCCCGAGACAACCTACTGGCAGTACACGACCGGCGTCAAAGAGAGATCGCTGGTTTCTCCGGACGGCTACAACCTGGACAACCACTACATGACCCGACCCGGCGCGCACGAGGTGCAGCTGGATCTATTCCTTGACTACGCAAGCAACGTCGATATGTACCCGGAGTTCCAGGCTTACTTTCGGAAGCACCAGCCAGCGCTGCTCGCCGCATGGGGCAGTGGGGACCCGTTCTTCCTTCCCGCAGGCGCCGAGGCCTTCAAGCGCGACATCAAGGATGCCAAGGTCACGTTCTTCGACACGGGACACTTCGCTCTCGAGACGCATTGCGACGAAATCGCCGCGGCCATCCGGGACTTCCTGCCGGCGGAGAGGTGATGACTCCGCGCATCGGCGACGCACCGCGGGAGTGATGATGCTCGCCTTGGAAGTCGTTCAGCTGCCTGTGGCCGACATCGACCGTGCGCTCGCCTTCTATACGGCGCAGGCCGGCTTCTCCCTCGACGTCGATTACCGTCCCACGGCCGACTTCCGGGTCGTGCAGCTCACCCCGCCCGGCTCCGCATGTTCGATACAACTGGTCGTTGCAGACTCTCCTGTGCGGGTGCACAACCTGTACCTGGTGACGACTGACCTCGCGCATGGGCGCGCAGAACTCATCGCGCGCGGCGTGGCCGTCGGCGCCGTCCGGCACAAGGATCCTGTGCCGACATGGGCCGGCGCTTGGGGCACGGGGCTGGACCCACAGCGCCGCGACTACGCCAGCATCGCCGATCTCGCTGATCCCGATGGCAACACCTGGATCCTGCAGGAACGCGGTCACCGCCCACAATGATCTCGCCCACCAGCACCAAAGGAACACATTGCCGGCTTGATCGCCTCCCCGACGACCCGAGCGTTCGTGCGCTGCGCGAGATCGCCGCAATACTGCGAGCGATGATCTTGGTCCAGGTGACCTTCTTGCGCCTTACCATTCAGCGGCGCCCTCTACTCAGAGGGCTTTGACCAGTTCCGGCACCGCGGTGAACAGGTCCGCCGCGAGGCCATAGTCGGCCACCGAGAAGATCGGCGCTTCTTCGTCCTTGTTGATCGCGACGATCACCTTCGAATCCTTCATGCCCGCCAGATGCTGGATCGGGCCGGAGATGCCCGCGGCGATGTAGAGCTGCGGGGCGACGATCTTGCCGGTCTGGCCCACTTGCCAGTCGTTCGGGGCGTAGCCCGCGTCCACTGCGGCGCGGCTGGCACCCAGGCCCGCGTTGAGCTTGTCCGCCAGAGGCGTCATCACTTCGGTGAACTTCTCGGCGCTGCCGAGTGCTCGGCCGCCGCTGATGATGATCTTGGCTGCGGTGAGTTCAGGACGATCGCTCTTGGTCACTTCGCGGCCGACGAAGCTCGACTTGCCGCTGTCCGCCACGCCTTCGGCGTTCTCCACCGTGGCATTGCCGCCGGTCGCTGCTGCCGGGTCGAAGCCGGTGCGCACCGTGACCACCTTGATCGCATCGCTGCTCTGCACGATGGAAATGGCGTTGCCCGCGTAGATCGGGCGCTCGAAGGTGTCGGGTCTGTCGACCTTGGTGATGTCGCTGATCTGCGCGACGTCGAGCTTGGCGGCAACGCGGGGCGCCACGTTCTTGCCGTTGGCCGTGGCCGGGAACAGGATGTGGCTGTAGTTCTTGGCGATCGCCAGGACTTGCGCGGCGACGTTCTCCGCCAGGTTCTCGGCGAGGCTCGGGCTGTCGGCCGCGATGACCTTGGCGACGCCCACAATCTTGGCTGCGGCGGCCGCGGCTTCGGCTGCATTGGCACCGGCCACCAGCACATGCACATCGCCGCTCTGGCAGGCGATGCCCGCGGTCACGGTGTTGAGGGTCGCCGGCTTGACGGTGGCGTGGTCGTGTTCGGCAATGACGAGGACGGTCATGTTCAGATCACCTTTGCTTCGTTCTTGAGTTTGTCGACCAGCGTGGCCACATCGGGCACCTTGATGCCGGCGCCGCGCTTGGGCGGCTCGCTGACCTTCAGGGTCTTCAGGCGCGGCTTGACGTCCACGCCCAGGTCCTCGGGCTTCACGACGTCGGGATCTGCCGCAGATTGCGCCGCTGTTTCCGCGATTTGGTGGCCTCGATCGCGAGCGAGGTCGCGAGCTTGTCGGCATAGGGATCGAGCTTGCTCGAGCTCGCCCGCTTGGCGTAGCGCGGCGCTTCTTCGCCGGCTCGCAGGTACTTCTTTACGGTGTTGCGAGACAGGCCTGTACGCCTGGCTATCTCGCGAATGGACATCTGCTCGCGCAGGGCCCAGCGTCTGATGACACTCAATGTCGCCACGTCTATCACTCCTAGGATCCCCTGCCTTAAAAATGAGCAGGGTAGAGTTTTACGTGGGTCAGTCTTAGACGGAAATTAGTGCGTTAGCCGGGTCAATTTTCGGCGGCAATCAACAACTAAGGACGCTTACGCGCCGAGCCACCGAAATCACTCCACCGTCACACTCTTCGCCAGGTTGCGCGGCTTGTCGACGTCCGTGCCCCGCGCACACGCAGTGTGATATGCCAGCAACTGCAGCGGCACGACGTGCAGCATGGGCGACAGCGCTCCGTAGTGCTCGGGCATGCGGATCACGTGCAGGCCCTCGCCGTGCTCGATGTGCGTGTCGCCGTCGGCCAGCACGTAGAGCACACCGCCACGCGCACGCACTTCCTGCAGGTTGCTCTTGAGCTTTTCCAGCAGCGCATCGTTGGGCGCTACGGCCACCACCGGCATCTCGCTCGTGACCAGGGCGAGCGGCCCGTGCTTGAGCTCGCCGGCGGCATAGGCCTCCGCGTGGATGTAGGTGACTTCCTTGAGCTTGAGCGCGCCCTCGAGCGCGATCGGGTAGTGCAGGCCGCGGCCCAGGAAGAGCGCGTTCTCCTTGCGCGCGAAATCCTCGGCCCAGCTGATGATCTGCGGTTCCAGCGCCAGCACGGACTGCAGTGCGACGGGCAGGTGCCGCATCTCCTTGAGGTAGCGCGCCTCGTCCGCTTCGCTCAGGCGCTCCTTGGCCTGCGCCAGCGCGAGCGTGAGAAGGAACAGGCCCGCAAGCTGCGTGGTGAAGGCCTTGGTAGAAGCCACGCCGATCTCGACGCCGGCTCGGGTGATGTAGGCCAGCTTGCATTCGCGCACCATCGCGCTGGTCGCAACGTTGCAGATGGTCAGGGTCTGCTCCATGCCCAATGAGCGCGCATGCTTGAGGGCGGCCAGCGTATCGGCTGTCTCGCCGGACTGGCTGATGGTCACGACCAGGGTCTTCGGGTCGGGGACTGAATCGCGGTAGCGGTACTCGCTCGCGATCTCGACCTGGGTCGGCACCTTCGCGATGCTCTCGAGCCAGTACTTGGCGGTGCAGCCGCTGTAATAACTGGTGCCGCAGGCCAGGATGAGCACCTTGTCGATCTCCTTGAAAACGCGCCAGGCGGCGGCGCCCGGAGTGCCGTCCTGGCCCACGCCGTCGAAAAGCTCGGGCACGATGCCTTCGATGCCCTCCAGCGTGTCGCCGATGGCGCGCGGCTGCTCGAAGATCTCCTTCTGCATGTAGTGGCGGTACGGGCCGAGCTCGGCCGCGCCGCTGTGGGCGAGCACGGTGCGCACCGGCCGCGTGACGGGCTTGTGGGCGCGATCGACGATCCAGTACCGGCCTGGCTGGATGTCGACCACGTCGCCCTCTTCCAGGTAGACGATCTGGTCGGTCACGCCGGCCAGCGCCATGGCGTCGCTGGCGAGGAAGTTCTCGCCGCCTTCCGGACCGGCGCCGAGGATCAGCGGCGAGCCGGCACGCGCACCCACGACGCGGTGCGGCTCGTCGCGGCAGATCGCCGCTATCGCATAGGCGCCCTGCAGTTGAAGCACGCTGGCCTTCACTGCCTCGAACAGGTCGCCGTCGTAGTGGCTGTCGATCAGGTGGGCGATGACCTCGGTGTCGGTCTGGCTCGCGAACACATAGCCCTTGGCCTGCAGCTTCGCGCGAAGGGCCTCGTGGTTCTCGATGATGCCGTTGTGCACCAGCGCCACGCGACCGGGACGGGCGGCCTCGGCGTCGTCCCCCGGGCCATGGCTGAAATGCGGATGCGCGTTGTGCACGGCCGGCGCACCATGTGTGGCCCAGCGCGTGTGAGCGATGCCCGTGCTGCCTTCGATGCGATCGTCGCGCACCTGCGCCAGCAGATCCGCCACGCGAGCGGTGGTGCGGGCACGCGACAGGCCGTTCGCATGCACGGCAACGCCGCAGGAGTCGTAACCGCGGTATTCAAGGCGCTGCAGGCCCTGGACGAGGATGGGAACGATGTTGCGGCCGGAGACGGCGCCGACGATGCCACACATGGGAAGCTCCTGCGAATTGAAGTCGGAGGATGGTAATCAGCCGCGAACGAAATTTCTGGTCCAATTCCGCGCACAAACGACTCAGGATTTCATTTTTTCGGGTTGAGGCAATTATCATTCATTATGATTTTGTATTTGAAATAATTGATCATGGATTCCGTCGACTGGCAGCTGCTCGATGCGCTTCAGCAGGACTCGTCCCAAAGCAACCAATCGCTCGCCGAGCGCTTCGGCCTTTCCCCCGCGACCTGCCTGCGGCGTGTTCGCCGGTTGCGCGAGGCGGGCTGGATCGTGCGCGAGGCCGCGATCCTCGACCCCGAGCGGGTGGGGGCCCTGCTCACGGCGGTGATCGAGGTCTCCCTGGACCGCCAGGACGCCGGCGCGCTCGATGCCTTCGAGACGAGGGTCGTGGCCGAGCAAGCGGTGCAGCAGTGCTACCGCGTTTCGCCAGGGCCTGATTTCGTGCTGATCGCCACGGTGCGCGACATGCCCGGCTACCAGGCGCTCGCGCAACGCCTGTTCACCACCGACGCCAATGTGCGCAACGTGAAGGCCTTCTTCAGCGTCAAGCGCGCGAAGTTCGATCCGCGCGTCCCGCTGCCTAGCCCTTCGGAGCCTTCTGCGGCCGCTTCCAGTTCGCGAAGCTGACCTGCCGGCCGCGCGAAATGGTCAACACGCCAGGCTCGGTGCTCTTGGTGACGGTCGAGCCGCCCCCCACCGTGCCGCCGGCGCCGATGGTGACCGGCGCCACCAGCACGCAGTTGCTGCCCACGTGCACGTCGTCGCCGATCACCGTGCGGTGCTTGTTGGCGCCGTCATAGTTGGCGGTGATGCTGCCGGCGCCGTAGTTGACGCGGGCGCCCACGCTGGCATCGCCGAGGTAGGCCAGGTGGTTGGCCTTGGCGCCGGCCGCCAACGTGGAGTTCTTGACCTCGACGAAGTTGCCGATGTGCACCTCGGCACCGAGCCGGGCGCCGGGCCGCAGCCGTGCGAAGGGGCCGATGCGCGAGCTGGCGCCGACCGTCACGCCGGCCCTCTCCCCGTCGATGTGGGTGAAGGGATGGATCACGGCGCCGGTCTCGATCCGCGCATTGGCGATCACGCAGTTGGCCCCCACGCGGACGCCGGCGCCCAGCGACACCGCGCCCTCGAAGACGCAGTTGACGTCGATCTCGACGTCCGACTCGCAGGCCAATGTGCCGCGCACGTCGATGCGCGCCGGATCGGCCAGCCGCACGCCCTGCGCCATCAACGCATCCGCCTGGCGCCGCTGGTAGGCGCGTTCGAGCGCCGCCAACTGGGCCGGCGTGTTGATCCCGGCCACCTCCAGCGGGTCATCGATGCGATGCGCCAGCACGGGCACGCCGTCGATCGTGGCGAAGCCGACGACGTCGGTCAGGTAGAACTCGCCCTGCGCGTTCTTGTTGTCCAGCCGCGCGAGCCAGGGCTTGAGGAGTTGGGCCGGCACGGCCATCACGCCGGTGTAGACCTCGCGGATGGCGCGCTGCGTCTCGCTCGCGTCCTTCTCTTCCACGATCGCCTGCACCTCGCCTTCGCCTTCCGCGGCGGGCGCCCGCACGATGCGCCCGTAGCCGGTGGGATCTTCCACGCGGATGGTGAGCAGCGCGAGCCGGCGACCGGCGCTCTGGGCGATCAACGCGCGCAGGGTGGCGTCGCCGATCAGGGGCACGTCGCCCGAAAGCACCACCACCGTGCCGTCGTCGGGCAGGAGCGGAGCGGCCTGTTGCATCGCATGGCCGGTGCCCAGTTGCGGCACCTGTCGCGCGAATTGCGGCAGCACGCCCGCGGCACCGTCGCCGAGCGCAGCCTCGACGTCGGTCGCGCCATGGCCGGTGACCACCACCACCTTGCGCGCGCCGACGCGCGCGGCCGTGTCCACGACGTGTGCCACGAGCGCGCGGCCACCTAAACGATGCAACACTTTGGGCAGGCTGCTTTTCATGCGCGTGCCCTTGCCCGCCGCCATGATGACGACATCGACCGGTTCCCGGTTGTCCTGCGGAATCTTGTTCATGCCACTTTCTCGAATACGTTGGGTCTGGCTGGCGCGCATTATCGGCGCGCTGCTCGCCGCCGCCACGATGGCAGCCTGCAGCACCCTCAAGCTGGCCTACAACAACTTCCCCGAGCTGAGCTACTGGTGGCTGGACGGCTACCTGGATTTCAACGGCGCGCAGATGCCCCGGGTGCGCGATGACCTGGCCGAGCTGCTTGCCTGGCACCGCCGCCACGAGCTGCCGCGGCTGGCCGAGCTGCTGCGGCGCGCGCAAGCGCTGGGGCCGAACGATGTCACGCCCCAGCAGGTCTGCGAGTTCGCCGATCGGATCCGCGAGCGGCTGCTCGCAGTCGCGGTGCAGGCCGAGGGCCCGGGCACCGGCCTGGCGCTGAGCCTGGGCGAGGCCCAGCTGCAGCAGCTGGAGCGCAAGTATGCAAAGAACAACGCCGAGTACCACAAGGACTGGGTCGAAGGCGGTCCGGCGCGCTGGCAGAAAAAGCGCTACGAGCGGCTTCTCGAGCGCACCGAGGACTTCTACGGCCCGCTCGAGCCGGCCCAGCGCGAAATGCTGAAACAGCAGGCAGCGCAGTCCGCCTTCGATCCGCGTGCCGTCGACGCCGAGCGCCGCCGGAACCAGCACGAAGTGCTCTCGATGCTGCGCCGCTTCCAGGCCGAGCGCACACCGGCCGCAGAGGCGCACGCGGCCATTCATGCCTACGTGCTTCGCGTCGCCGACCCACCGCCGGGGGCGTGGCACGATCGTCAGCGGGCGCTTCAGCAGGAAGGCTGTCGCAACGTGGCGGCCCTGCACAAGACCGCCAGCGCGGCGCAGCGCGAGCAGGCGGTGCGCCGTCTGCAGGGCTACGAGCGCGACCTCGACGCATTGTTTGCCTCGCATTGAGCCGGATGTCACGCGAGCATATAGAACATTTGTTTACACTCAAACCGCAACGCTTCAACACGCTTCATGAACATCACGCTCTGCACGCTCTTCGAGAAAAACTATCACTTCGGCGTGGCGGCGCTGGCGAACTCACTGGTCGCGGCGGGCTACGAAGGCGAGCTCTGGGTGGGCTACCGCGGCGCCCTGCCCGCCTGGATCGTCGACGCACCCGCCTTCGATCGCGCCAGCGGCCGGCTGCAGGTGGCGCCCCGGCTGACGCTGTGCATGCTGGAACTCGACACGCCACTGCACTTCACCTACTACAAGCCCACCTTCATTCGCGAGATGCTGGAAAAGCACGCGCCGCAGGCTGACATCTGCGCCTACATCGACCCCGACATCGTGGTGAAGTGCGACTGGCCGTCGCTCGCGGGCTGGTTCACCGAAGACGGCATCTCGCTGGCCGAGGACGTCAACTGGTGCTTTCCGGCGCGGCATCCCAAGCGACTGCTGTGGGCCCGATTTTTCGCGCCGCACGGCGCCGCACCGCGGCGGGGGCTGGACCGCTACTACAACGCGGGCTTCATCGCGGTCTCGCGCGCGCACTTCGAGTTCCTGGACCTGTGGCGCCGGCTGTGCGACCTGGTGGTGGACTACAACGAGGGCGCCAAGCAGCTCAAGGCGGGTGGTTCGGCCGCGCTCTTCCATTCGACCGACCAGGATGCGCTCAACTTCGCGCTGACGGTGTGCGAGGCCCCCCTGAACACGGCCGGCCCGGAAGCGATGGACTTTGCGCCCGGTGGCTACTACCTCTCGCACGCGATCGGCTCGGTCAAGCCCTGGCACGGTGGCTTCATCGGACAGGCGCTGCGCGGGCGGCCGCCATCGCTCGCGAGCAAGTGGTACTGGCGCTATGCCAATGCGCCGATTCGTGTGTATTCCGATGGCGCGCTGCGCAAGAGCGAGCTAGCCTTGAAGATCGCGGCAGCGATCGGGCGGGTCTACAAGCGCGCCTGAGCGTCGTCCTTGCGCCACTCCCGCCAGCGCATTGCCAGCAGCGCGTACTGGTAGGCGAAGTTGGCCAGGCTGGTGGCAATGCCGAACCACAGCACCGAGCGCAGATCGCTCACGCCCACCAGCCACAGGAAGAGCACTTGCGTGATCAGCGTCACCGCGATGCTGTAGGTCTGGCCGGCTGTCGCGCCGCGAACCGAGAGGGTGCGAAAGGCAAAGCCGGATGCGTTCATCACGATGGATGCCAGGAAAACCATCCACACCAGCGGCGTCATGCTCGCGTACTGCTTGCCCAGCAGCAGAATCCAATATTCCGGGAAGACGACGGAGGTCAGCAGCACGGCTGTGCCCATGGCGAAGTAGGCCAGGTGGGCCTGCGCCACGATGGCGCCCAGGCGCGGGCCCATCGGCGCACGCGCGATCGCGGGGAACAGCAGCACGTTGGTCACGCGATCCACCACCATCAGCACCATGGCGAGCCGGCCGAAGGCACCCACCTCGGCCAGCATGCTGGCAGTGCCGAACAGCGATACCAGGAACACGGTGATCACTCCCTGCACCTGGTAGAAAACGCCCGGCAGCACCAGCGGCTTTGCGATGCGCAGGATTTCGGTGTCCACCTTTTTCGTGTCGCCGGCGTCCAGGTCCGCGTTGGGCACCTGCTGCGTGCGGAAGGCCCTGCGATAGAGCACCACGCTGACGAAGCTGGCGGCCGCCGTCGCAGCCACGATGCCAACCATCGACCAGGAGGTGATCGGCAAGAGCAGCACTGCGCCGACGAATGCGATGCGCACGCTGTACGAGGCGAGTGCGATGCGGTTCAGCGTGCCGATCTGGCTGAGGATCAGCAGCACCGTGCTGGCATAGTGTTCCCTGAGCGTGAGCAGGACCACCGACACCATCAGGACCGAACCGGCGAGGTAGGCGGCGCCGGACCAGCCGTGCTGCTGCGAGCTGTAGTACCAATAGGGCCCGACCAGCACCAGCCCCAGCGCCAGCAGCACCCATCGCTTGCGGAAGACCTGGTGGCACACGCCCACGACCCACGGCCGCTCGTTTGCACGCTGGCCCACGATGGGCATGCAGCAGTGTGCCAACCCCAGGTCCGTGACCCCGATGATCAGGGTCATGCAGGCCACCAGGAAGGTGTACGCCGCATATTGATCCTTGGGCAGGACGTTGACGATGAGCAGGCCGGCGATGCCGCCGATGGCCACGCCGAAGGTTTCGACGCTGCCGACCATGGCGATCTGGCGCAGACGGGGCAGGAGCTTCACGGATGAGCGGGCGACGGTCAATGGAGTTGCCGGCAGTTGCCGGTTCAGGCTTCGTCCACGTTGCGGACAGGGCCTCTACGATACGCGATGGCGGTTGCGCAACGGCGCCTCAGGTGTCGATAGCGCGCGCGCAGCGGGCGGAATGAACGTGCGGCGCGTATTCGTTCACACCTGCTTCAGATCAGGGGCGTGGGCTGCAGCGGCCGATCGAAGTAGTCGCCCAGCGTCTCGAGCGCATGCGGCTCGAGGATGCGCAGCCATCCGGCATCGAGCTTGTAGAGCCCCAGTTGCTGCAGCCGTCTCAAGGTCTTGTTGGTGTGCACCAGCGACAGACCCAGCGCATCGGCGATGTGCTGCTGGTTGAAGGGAAACTGGACCCAGCCCTCGCGCGCCATGCCGACCCGCTCGGCGCGCCGGTAGAGATGCATCAGCAGCATCGCGACCCGCTCGGCCGCATTGCGGCGGCCCGCGGTCACGAGGTTGTCGTCGACGATCTTCTCCTCGCGCGCCGCCAGCCAGGTGATGTGGTAGCCCAGCTTGGGCTGGGCATGGAACAGCTCCCACAGGCGGTCGCGGGCGAAGCAGCAGACCGTGACGTCAGTCACCGCCTCGACGCCGTGCGTGTGGCTTTCGGCGAACTCGTCCTGCAGCCCGACGAAGTCCCCCGGGAGCAAAAAGCCCAGGATCTGCCGCCGGCCGTCGCTCAGCGTCTTGAATCGGAAGGCCCAGCCGGAGTAGATCGTGTAGAGCAGCGGGCTGGGACGGTCTTCCTCGATCAGTGGGCGGCCCGCGTCGATGGTGCGCGTGCCGGTGCGGAAAGACTCGATGAGGCGCAATTCCTCGATCGTGATGGGCAGGAAGGCGGGAGTGGAGCGCAGCAGGCAGCGGTCGCAAGGGTTCTGACCGGTGGGCGGATGACTGAGCGCTGGATAGTCGAAAGTCACCTTCGGACTATAGGGCGGCGATCTATGTCTTTTCACATTTCGCTCGCTGCGAGGCACTCCTACACTGCGGGCGCCCTCCACCCACGAACGAATGACAGAACTCCACGAGATCCTCTATTGCAGCCTGCTGGCGCCGGACCAGCCCGCCTCCGTCGTGGGCCAGATCGTGGCCCGGGCGCGCGCCCGCAACGCGAAGGAGGGGATCACGGGCCTGCTGGTCTTCGACGGCATGCGCTTCTGCCAACACTTCGAAGGCCCGCGCCGCAACGTCCTGCACCTGATGGAGCGCCTCGACACGGACTCCAGGCACGTGCAGATGCGGGTGGTGTATGAAGGCGCGCTCTTGCAGCGCCGCTACCACGCCTTCGATCTTGGACTCGCCGAGGTGGAGGACAGCGAGGAATTCGCGGTCGTCGAGAAGTTCGACGGGCCGGAGGCGCTCGCGAGCTTTCTCGCGCTGCGCCCCCGGCTGGACATCTAGGCCGGCGCTCAGGCCCTTTCGGAGGCGGAAGCGAGGTCCCAGCTGTAGGTGGCGCCCTGGCCGTCCCACGGCTCCATCACGATGCGCTCGCCGGACTCGACGCGCAACGTCTCGCCCGGCGCCAGCACCAGGTCCTCGCTGCCCCATTGGGCAGTCGCGTCGCGCGTGACCCAGACCCGGCCCTGCCGTATGCGCAGGATGCTCGCCCCGGATGCCCGGAGACTGGTCGCTTCGCCCGCGCTCAGCTGCCACGCACCGCGGCGAACAGCCGGCGGAACTGCGGCCGGACGTGTCGCCAGGGCCGGGGACGTCGGAAATGTGGAAGTGGTGCAGGCGGCGGACATGAGGAGCTCCTGGAAGAGGGTTTCTTCGTCAGCGCAATGGCGCGCTTCGGGAATGAATGATCGACGCTGGCTCGGTCGCGGTCCAATGAAAACGCGGTACTCTACTGATTCCGCTTTCGCATCAATCCGCGGACCGCGGCCCCATCGCCATGCAGCATTCCCAGACCCACCTGCGCTCCCGCCCGATCTCCGCCGGCCACCTGCGCGCCTTCGAGGCGGTGGCCCGCCACCTGAACTTCCGGGCCGCCGCCGAAGAGATGGCGCTGACTCAATCCGCCGTCAGCCGGCAGATCCAGTCGCTGGAAGAAGAGGTGGGCGTCGGCCTGTTCCTGCGGCATACGCGCGCCGTCGAGCTCACCAGCGCCGGCGCCCAGCTGCTGCTGTCGGTGCAGCAGGCGCTGCCGCGCATCGACGGCGCGGTGCGCCAGATCCGGCAAAGCGCGGGGCGCAAGAGCGTCTCGCTCACCACCTTCGCCTCATTTGCCTCGATGTGGCTGATCCCGCGGCTGGAAGCCTTCCAGCGCGACAACCCCGAAATCGACATCCGCATCGACGCGAGCGATTCGGCGCTGGACCTGGACCTCGCTGACATCGACATCGCCCTGCGCTATGGGCCCGGCGAGAACATGCCGGCGGGGTCGATACGCCTGTTCGGCGAGAACCTCACGCCCGTGGCCAGCCCGTGGCTGATCAAGAGCAACCCACCGATCAAGACGCCGGCAGACATTGCGCGTTTCGCGCTGATCGAGGCCGGCGACGCGCACCGCACGCACCTCGAATGGCTGACCTGGCGTCGTTGGTTCGAGGTGAACGACCTGCAGCGCGCGCAGCCCAGGCGCTGGCTCTACTTCAATTACGCCTACCAGATGGTGCAGGCCGCGCTCACCGGCCAAGGCGTGGTGCTGGCGCGCAGCTCGCTGATTGCCGAGAGCCTGGCCAACGGCGACCTGGTGGAGGTGCTGCCGCAGCACCGCATGGATTCACCCATGGCCTATTGGCTGATCGTCGGCCCGCGCAGCGCCCAGCGGCCCGAGATCCAGGCCTTTCGCGACTGGCTGGAGGCGCAGGCGGCCACCACGCGAGAGACCATCGGGGAGGTGCCCGACCCCGATACCGTGGATCAGTTCGACTGAAGGAGCCGGCAAGCGGCGATTCAACCCACCGGCCAGACCACCCCGTTGTCGTTGAGGATCGCGTCCAGTGGCAGGTCATGCGGCTCCGGCTCGAAGTCCTCGAGAAAGCCGTTGGTGAAGCCCAGCCCGACGGTGAAGGGCCGGGGCTCCAGCGCCGCCAGCGTCCGGTCGTAAAAGCCGCCGCCGTAACCGAGCCGGTAGCCGCCGGCGCTGTAGCCGACGCAGGGCACGAAGAGCAGCGTGGGCACGATCAGCTCGGTGTCCTTCGGCTTCGGGATTCCGAAGGCGTCCTCTTCCATGGGGCAGCCAGGGTGCCAGGCATGGAAGGTCAAGGTCTTGTGCACCTTGTTCATGACCGGCAGGCCGATGCGGCGGCGCTGCGGCTCGCCCTGCAACTCGCCGTCTTCCTTCCAGCGGTGCAGCGCCGGCAGCGGATCGAACTCGCCCTTGATCGGCCAGTAGGCGCCGATCACCGTGTCGGGCCGGCCCACCAGCCAGATCCGCATCACCCGCTGCAGCAAGTCGGCGCGCGCCAGCCGGTCGGGCAGGGCAAGCCGCTGCGCAACAAGTGCAGAACGCAGCTGTTGCTTGAGAAAGTTGGCAGTTGCCGAGGTGTCGGCGCCCTTTGACTTGTCCATAATGCCCCGATGCAGTTCGCAAGCATTTTGTCACCTGCGCGCAGTCGTCCTCGCGCCCCCTTTCCCACCCTTCTTCTTTCGCTCGCATTCGCCGCCGCGGCATGGCTGCAGCCGGCACACGCGCAGAACGGAAGCGACGACGTGATCGTGCAGATGAAGCAGACTGCGCAGCGCGGCGACAAGGCCCGCCTGTCTGCCCTGTTGCCGCAGGCCCGCGGTCACCTGCTCGAGCCGTGGGCAGCGTATTGGGAGCTCAAGGCGCGCCTCGATGAAGCCAGTCCCTCGGAGGTGCAGGACTTCCTCACGCGCTACGCCGGCACCTACCAGGAGGACCGCCTGCGCAACGACTGGCTCATCCTGCTCGGCCAGCGCCGTGACTGGGATGGCTTCGCCGCACTGCACCCGGCGTACCGCATGAAGGACGATGCCCAGGTGCGCTGCTACGCCGTGCTCGTCGCGGCGCTGCGCTCGGGCAGCCCCACCGCCGAACAAGCCGCCGAGGTGCGCCGCAATTGGCTGGGCCAGCGCGAGCTCGACGACGGCTGCCTGAGCGCGGCCGACCGCATGATCTCGGCACGCATGATGTCGCCCAATGACGCCTGGAAGAAGGCGCGGCTGGCAGTCGAGGCAAACCGCCCGCAGGCTGCACGCGCCGCAGTGCTGCTGGCCGCGCCCGATGCGGTCCCGCAGTTCGACGAGCTCAATGCCAGCATGGCCAAGTTCCTGGCCGGCCGTGGCGTGGCACCGGGCAAGGCGCGGCGCGAGCTGGTGGTGCTGGCGCTCATCAAGATGACCATCGCCGACCCGGACATGGCCGCCTCCCAGCTCGAGAGCAAATGGAGCGTGATGCTCTCGCCCGAGGAACGCAACTGGGTCTGGGGCGCAATCGGCCGCCAATACGCGGTGAAGCTCTCGCCGGCCGCCGGCGGTGCCTTCGCCCACGTCACCAAGAACGCCGACCTGTCCGACGACATGCTCGCCTGGAAGGCCCGCGCCGCCCTGCGCAGCGGCAACTGGAAGGAAGTGCGCACCGCCATTGCCGCCATGAGCGAATCGACCCAGGAAGACCCGACCTGGGTGTACTGGAAGGCGCGCGCCCTGCAGGCGCAGGGCGGTGACGAGCGCCGGGCCGAGGCACGCACGCTGTACGAGAGCATTGCCGGCACCCGCGGCTTCTACGAGCTGCTGGCGCTGGAGGAGCTGGGCCAGCGCGCTAGCGTGCCGACGCGTCCCGCGCCGCTCACGCTCGAGGAGAAGGCGGCAGCGCGCAGCAATCCGGCGCTGGCCCGCGCGCTGTACGCGATCGAGATCGGCCTTCGTTCCGAAGGCGTGCGCGAGTGGAATTACGCGACCAACCTGCACGACAAGGGCGGCATGGGCGACCGCGAGCTGCTCGCCGCCGCGGACCTCGCCTGCCAGCGCGAGGTCTGGGACCGCTGCATCAACACGAGCGAGCGCACCAAGGGCATGATCGACGTCGAGCAGCGCTATCCCATGCCCTTCCGCGAAACGGTCGTTGCCAAGAGCGTGGAGATCGGCCTCGACCCCGCTTACGTCTACGGCCTGATCCGCCAGGAGAGCCGCTTCATCATGGACGCGCGCTCCGGCGTCGGCGCCTCGGGCCTGATGCAGGTGATGCCCGCCACGGCGCGCTGGACCGCGCGCAAGATCGGCCTCTCCGGCTTCACGCCCGGCCAGATCACCGACCGCGACACCAACATCACTATCGGCACCAACTACCTCAAGCTCGCGCTCGACGACTTCGACGGCTCCATGGCGCTGGCTGCCGCGGCCTACAACGCCGGCCCGGGCCGGCCGCGCAACTGGCGCAATGGCCCGGTGGTGGAGGCGGCGATCTGGGCCGAGAACGTGCCCTTCAACGAAACCCGCGACTACGTCAAGAAGGTGCTGGCCAACACCACCAACTACGCGGCCCTGATCACCGGCCGTCCACAGTCGCTCAAGGACCGCCTCGGCACCGTGGGTCCGCGCGACGCCGCCGAGCCCGAGCCCAGCAAGGACCTGCCCTGAGCGTGGCCCGGAAGTACACGAAGTGACAAGCCCCGGGAAGGTCGTCGAATGACCTGGTGGGATCAAATCGCAGCCACGGTCGCGGCCGAGTTCTCGGACGTGGGCGATGTCGCCCAGCTCACCCGCATCGCGGTGCGCCTGGTGCTGGCCTCGGTGCTGGGATTCGTGCTCGGCTTCGAGCGTGAGCAGCAGGGCAAGGCGGCCGGCGTGCGCACCCACATGCTGGTGGCGATCGGTTCGGCGCTCTTCGTGCTCATCCCGCAGCAGACAGGCATCGAGCCCGCCGACATGAGCCGCGTGATCCAGGGCCTGGTGGCGGGTGTGGGGTTCCTTTGTGCCGGCACGATCCTCAAGCAGGGCCGCGACGAGCGGCATGTGCAGGGCCTGACCACCGCGGCCGGCCTCTGGATGACGGCCGCCATCGGGATGGCCTGCGGTCTCGGCCGCGAGGTGACGGCGGTGCTCAGCACCCTGCTCGCACTGGCCGTGCTCTCGCTGGTGCCGCATGTGGTGAAGGCGGATGAAGGCGCGGCCGGCCCGCAGCCAGGGCGCGACGGCAAACGCAAGTTCGCTCCGCCGGGCAGCGATGAGGGCGACGACGACGCGGGCAGGCGCTGAGCATCAATTCCACGCGACTTCAGCATCAATCGCCCGGCGGCCGGGCACTAGCATCGCAGCCTTTTCCAGCAAAAACCGGAGATCGCATGCTCAAGCTCTACATCGGCAACAAGAACTACTCGTCCTGGTCGATGCGTCCGTGGGTGCTCATGAAGGAGGCCGGAATCGACTTCCAGGAGGTGATGGTGCCCTTCGACTCCTTCGATGCCGACTCGCACTTCAAGAAGACCATCGGGGCCTTGAACCCGGCCGGCCGCGTGCCCGTGCTGGTCGACGGCGAGATCGTCGTCTACGACACGCTGGCGATCTGCGAGTACCTCGCCGAGACCCACCCTGACCACGCCCTCTGGCCGCGCGACAAGGCCCTCCGCGCGCATGCGCGCAGCGTCTGCGCCGAGATGCACGCGGGCTTCGCCGCGCTGCGCACCCACTGCGGCATGAACATCGAGGCCGACCTGCGCGTGCAGGGCAAGATCATCCTTCGGGACCAGCCGCAGGTGCGCGCCGACCTCGCGCGCATCGTGCAGATGTGGAGCGGCCTGCTGGAAGCGCATGGCGGGCCGATGCTGTTCGGCGCGTTCGGCATCGCTGACGCGTACTTCGCACCGGTCGGGGTGCGCATCAAGACCTTCGGCCTGCCGGTGCCCGCCGGGATCGCCACCTACATCGAGCGCGTGCAGCAATTGCCTGGCGTCAAGGCCTGGATCGAGGAGGCGTTGGTCGAGAAGCGCTTCGTCGTCATGGACGAGCCCTACCGCATCACTGGCTGAAAGAACACGGACATCTCGCGTATTGCGCGTACCGATGTCCGCTTTCTCTCGACAGCTCGCGTGACGCCGCAGCACCTAAACTGAGGCGCATGCAAACCTACCTCGTCGGCGGCGCCATCCGCGATGCCCTGCTGGGCCGTCCCGGAAGCGACCGCGACTGGGTCGTGGTCGGCGCCACGCCCGAGGAAATGACCGCGCAAGGCTACCTGCCCGTCGGCCGCGATTTCCCCGTTTTCCTGCACCCCGAGACCCGCGAGGAGTACGCGCTGGCCCGCACCGAGCGCAAGAGCGCGCCCGGCTACCGCGGCTTCGTCGTCCATGCGTCGCCGGAGGTGACGCTGGAGCAGGACCTCGCGCGGCGCGACCTCACGGTCAACGCCATCGCGCTGCCGTCCGGCAAGGCCGGCGCCACGCTGGACCTCGCGCATGTGGTGGACCCCTTCGATGGCCGGCGCGACCTTCGCGAGAAGGTGCTGCGCCACGTGACCGATGCCTTCCGCGAGGACCCGGTGCGCATCCTGCGCGTCGCGCGTTTCGCCGCGCGCTTCGCCGACTTCCGCATTGCGCTCGAAACCATGTCGCTGATGCGCGAGATGATCGCTGCAGGCGAGGCCGATGCACTGGTGCCCGAGCGCGTCTGGCAGGAACTCGCTCGCGGCCTCATGGAAGCCAAGCCCTCGCGCATGTTCGAGCTGCTGCGCGAATGCGGCGCCCTCGCCGTGCTGCTGCCCGAGGTGGATCGGCTCTGGGGCGTGCCCCAGCCCGAGGCCCATCATCCCGAGGTCGACACTGGCCGGCACCTGATGATGGTGCTGGACATGGCAGCACGCCTGGACGCACCGCTCCCGGTGCGCTTCGCCTGCCTGGTGCACGACCTCGGCAAGGGCACCACGCCGGCGGAGGTGCTGCCGCGCCACATCGGCCACGAACAGCGCAGCGTGGGCCTGCTGCGCGAGGTCTGCGAGCGCTGGCGCGTGCCGGTGGAGCTGCGCGAACTTGCGGAGGTGGTGGCGCGAGAGCACGGCAACATCCACCGCAGCGGCGAATTCGGCGCGCTGGCGTTGGTGCGGCTGCTCGAGCGCTGCGACGCATTCAGAAAGCCGGCGCGCTTCGAGCAGGCGCTTCTGGCCTGCGAATGCGACGCGCGCGGGCGGCTGGGGATGGAAGAGCGGCCGTACCCGCAGCGGGAACGCCTGCGGGCAGCGCTGGCGGCCGCGCGGTCGGTGGCAACCGCGCCGATCGCAGCGCAGGCGCAGGCCGAGGGCGCGGCCGGAACGAAGATCGCCGAAAGTATCGCCCGGGCCCGCGTGACGGCCGTGGCAGAGGCTCTCGCGCTCCCGCCCTGAACCCGGATAGGAGTTGCGCGCACACGGGCAGATCGATGCAGCCCACCGCGCCCGCGTTGTTTCAATTGAATTGGTTTCTTGCCGTCCCCCCTGGCTCGCGGAGTCTGCTATGGTTTTCCCCATGCAGATGCCCCCCCACCTCAACCATGACGCCGCGCTCTTCCTCGACTTCGACGGCACGCTGGTGGCGATCGCCGAGACGCCGGAGGCGATCCAGGTGCCCAGCGCCCTGGTCCCGCTGCTCAGCGACCTGCATGACCTGCTGGGCGGCGCGCTGGCGGTGGTCTCCGGCCGGCAGATCGACGTGCTCGACCGCTTTCTCGCGCCGCTGCGCCTGCCCGCCGCCGGCGAGCACGGCGTGCAGCGCCGCGATGCCGAAGGCGAGATGCAGGAGCAGCGCCCGCCCGATCTGACCGACGTGCTGGAAACGGCCAACGAACTGGCCCGCATCTACGAAGGCCTTCTGGTGGAACGCAAGCACGCTGCGATCGCACTCCACTACCGGCTCGCACCGCAGCTCGAGGCGGTGTGCCGCGATGCCCTGCTGCGCACCATCACCGACCAGCCGCAGCTGGAGCTGATGCACGGCAAGTTCGTGTTCGAGGTCAAGCCCTCCGGCGTCAACAAGGGAATCGCGATCGACGCCTTCATGCGGGAGGCGCCGTTTGCCGGCCGCACGCCGGTCTTCGCCGGCGACGACACCACCGACGAAAGCGGGTTTGCCGTCGTGCAGCCGCGCGGCGGCGTGGCCATCAAGGTCGGATCGGGCCCCAGCCTGGCGTTGCACCGGCTGGATTCCCCGCTCGCCGTGTTCGAATGGCTGGTCGAAGCCCGCAAACTGCTGGCTGACACGCCGTCCGGCACCCAAGGAAAACCCGCATGACAAAAAACCTTCAAGAGGTCGAGCCCAAGGAGGAGGAACTGCAGCAGCGAAGCCGAGCCGGCGACTCGATCGCCGGCGCCGCCAGCGCCAGCGACAAGCCTGCCGACCACCCCCAAGCCGTGACCCGGCCGGCCGCGCGCGGCGGCTTCGGCCCCCCGGCCGATCCTTCGCTCAATCTCGGCGTGATCGGCAACTGTTCCTTCAGCGCGCTGATCGACGCGCGCGGCCGCGTGGTCTGGTGCTGCCTGCCGCGCTTCGATGGCGAGCCGGTGTTCAATGCGCTGCTGCACACGGGCGAGGACGCGAGCGCCTGGGCCATCGAGATCGAGGACTTCGCCTCCAGCAAGCAGTGGTACGAGCCGAACACGGCCGTTCTGCGCACCCAGCTCTTCGACAGCGCCGGCCAGGGCGTGGAAATCACGGATTTCGCACCGCGCTTCTACAGCCGATCGCGCTACTTCCGGCCACTCACCATGGTGCGCCGGGTGAAACCCATCCAGGGCACGCCGCGGGTGCGCGTCTCGCTCGCGCCGCGCTTCCAGTGGGGCAGCACGCCGCCGCAGATCACGCGCGGCAGCAACCACATCCGCTACGTGGGCCCGGACTTCGCGTTGCGCCTCAACACCGACGCGCCGGTCTCGCACGTGCTCTCCAAGCAACCCTTCGTGCTCTCGCGCGAGCACAACTTCGTGCTCGGCGCCGACGAGACGCTGATGGACGGCATCGCCGACACGGCGCGCCACTTCGAGCAGGAGACCATCGCCTACTGGCGCACCTGGAGCAAGCGGCTCGCGATCCCCTTCGAATGGCAGGACGCGGTGATCCGTGCCGCCATCACGCTCAAGATGTCCCTCTACGAGGACACGGGCGCCATCGTGGCCGCGATGACCACCAGCATCCCCGAGGCGCCGGGCAGCGAGCGCAACTGGGACTATCGCTACTGCTGGCTGCGCGATGCCTTCTTCGTGGTGCGTGCGCTCAACAGCCTGTCCGAAGTCGGCACCATGGAGGACTACCTGCGCTGGCTGGCCAACGTGGTGATCGGTTCGCACGGCGAGCACATCCAGCCGCTCTACGGCATCGGCCTCGAGCGCGAGCTGCCCGAGTCCTTCGTCGAGGGCCTCGGCGGCTACCGCGGCATGGGCCCGGTGCGTTTGGGCAACCAGGCGCAGGAGCATTTCCAGCACGATGTCTACGGCAACATCGTGCTGGGCGCCTCGCAGGCCTTCCACGACCACCGGCTGCTCAGCCGCGGCGGGGTGGCCGAGTTCCCGCACCTCGAGGCGGTGGGCGAGCAGGCGATCCGCGTCTACGGCACGCCCGACGCCGGCATGTGGGAGCTGCGCACGCGCGCGCGCGTGCACACCAGCTCGGCGCTGATGAGCTGGGCCGCTTGCGACCGGCTGGCCAAGGTGGCGCGCGCGCTGGGCCTGACGGATCGCGCAGCCTACTGGCACGGCCATTCCTCGCGAATGCGCGAGGAGATCCTCGCCAAGTCCTGGTGCGAAGAGCGCCAGGCCTTCGCCGAGAGCTTCGGCGGCCACGAGCTCGATGCGAGCATCCTGCTGATGACCGAGGTCGGCCTGATCGACGCGCGCGACCCGCGCTTCATCTCCACGGTTGAGGCCATGGAGAAGTCGCTGTGCGACGGCCCCTACATGCGCCGCTATGAAGCGGCCGATGACTTCGGCAAGCCTGAAACCGCCTTCAACATCTGCACCTTCTGGCGCATCGACGCCCTCGCCAAGATCGGCCGCAAGGCCGAGGCGCGGCAGATCTTCGAAACCATGCTGGCCGCGCGCAACCCGCTGGGCCTGCTGTCGGAAGACACCCACCCGGTCACGGGCGAGATGTGGGGCAACTTCCCGCAGACCTACTCGATGGTGGGGATCATCAACGCGGCCGTGCGGCTGTCTGCACCTTGGGACTCCTGCATATGACCATTACAAACCCATGAGTCGTCTCGTCGTCCTTTCAAATCGCATCGCCGATCCACGCAAGCCTGCTGCCGGAGGACTGGCCGTCGCGCTCGGCGAAAGCCTTCAGCAGACCGGTGGGCTGTGGTTCGGGTGGAGCGGCAACATCGTCGAGGATGGCCCCACTGGCGAAGGCGAGTTGCGCATCCAGCAGGCCGGCAAGGTCACGCTCGCCACCATCGACCTGAGCCGCGAAGACCACGACAGCTATTACCTGGGCTACGCCAACGACGTGCTCTGGCCGGTGTTCCACGACCGGCTCGACCTCGCGAACTTCGATGCCGGCTTCATCGGCGGTTACCGGCGCGTCAACCAGCTGTTCGCGCGCAAGCTGCTGCCGCTGCTGAAGAGCGACGACATCATCTGGATCCACGACTACCACCTGATCCCGCTGGCGGCCGAACTGCGCGGCATGGGCTGCCGCCAGCGCATCGGCTTCTTCCTGCACATCCCGCTGCCGCCGCACATCATCATGGCCGCGATCCCGCAGCACGAGTGGCTGATGCGTTCGCTCTTCGCCTACGACCTGATCGGCTTCCAGGCCCAGCAGGACGTGCAGCACTTCGAGCAATACGTGCGCAACGAGGCCAACGGCGAGGCTGTGGGCCGCGACTTGTACCGCGCCTACGGCCAGACGGTGCGCTGCAGCGCCTTCCCGATCGGCATCGACGTCGACGAATTCGCGGCCCTTACCCACGGCAAGGAGTCGCGCGACATGTACGAGACGATGCGGCGCGAGTACTCCAGCCGGCGGCTGCTGTTGGGCATCGACCGGCTCGACTATTCAAAGGGCATCCCGAACCGCGTGCGCTCCTTCCGCGAGTTGCTGGCCAACTACCCCGAGAACCGCCGCAGCGCGACGCTGATCCAGATTGCCTCGCCCACGCGCGAGACGGTGGATGCCTACGCCGACATCCGGCGCGAGCTCGAGGCGCTGTGCGGAGCCATCAACGGCGACTACGGCGAGCTCGACTGGATGCCGGTGCGCTATATCCATCGCATGGTGGCACGCAAGCGCGTGCCGGGGCTGTGCCGAGCCGCGGCGGTCGGCCTGGTGACGCCGCTGCGCGACGGCATGAACCTCGTGGCAAAGGAATACATCGCCGCGCAAGACCCGGCAGATCCCGGCGTGCTGGTGCTGTCGCGCTTCGCCGGGGCGGCCGAGCAATTGAGGGAAGCGCTGCTGGTCAATCCCTATGACACGCACGGCACCGCCGAGACCGTGCAGCAGGCGCTTCAGATGCCGCTGGAGGAGCGCCGGGAGCGCCACCAGAAGCTGCTGTCGCGCATCCGCGCACAAGACGTGCACTGGTGGCGGCGCACCTTCCTCGACGCGCTGCGCGAGGCGGAAAGCGTGCGCTAGCAGGCAGCAGGGCTCAGGCGAGCAGCAGGCGCAGCAGCCGGGCCACTGGCGAAGGCCGGGGCGCAGTACTCGACACCGGCTGCGGCAGGCTGTAAATCCGTGCGGGTGCCGAGGCGAGCGCATCGACCTCGACCCAGCCGCCGCGCTCGGCGACATAGGCCTCGCCTTCGTGGAACTCGTTCTTCACGGCGAACGCCGTTTCGCCGAACCAGGACGGCGGCGAAATGATCCGCACGCGACCTTCCAGCACCATCAGCGCGGTGCCGGCATCGAGCGCCACGCGCAACGACTGCCCGGGCAGGAGCTGCGTGGTGGAAGGGAAATCGGTGGACATCATGGCGGGCCTCTGGAGTGGTGGTGGTTGCTGAAATCGTAGGCAGCAAGCCGCTCGAAGAACAGGCACAGCCGGGGACGATCGAAGGCAGAACAGCCGCTCCTTCACCCCATCTGTTATGGTGGTTTTCGCCGCTGTCTGCATCTGTTCCCGCCACCGTCCTTCCCGCAGCATCGCTCCATGGACTCCGCCCCGCTCTACCGGCAGTTGGCCGCGCACTACCTCGACGCGATCCGTGCCGGCTCGCTCAAGCCCGGCGACAAGCTGCCCTCGCTGCGCCACCTGATGCGCCAGCACGGCATCAGCCTGTCGACGGCGCTGCAGCTGTGCCGCTCGATGGAAAGCGAAGGCTGGCTCGAGGCGCGCGAGCGCTCGGGTTATTTCGTTCGCCGGCCCCGGCGCCTGGCGATGGCGCCGATGGATGAGCCGGCGGCCGACCAGGCGCCCGACCCGGCGCAGTACGTGGGCATCCACGCCAAAGTGTCGGACTTCGTGGCGCGGCGCCGGCAGGTGGCCGAGAAGCTCGATCTCTCCATCGCGCGCGGCGCGCCGGAGCTCTATCCCGCAGAGGCCCTGCGCAACGCGATGACACGCTTGCTGCGCCAGCGCCCCGGCATGCTGGCGGTCGCTGCTCCTCTCAAGGGCGATCGCCAGTTTCGCGAAGTGCTCGCGCAGCGGAGCCTGCGCGTGGGCATGGCGATCTCGCCGGACGACATCCTGGTCACCAACGGCTGCATCGAGGCGCTGAACCTCGCGCTGCGCGCCGTCGCGCAGCCGGGCGACACCGTGGCGGTGGAGTCACCCACCTTCTACGGCCTGCTGCAGGTGCTCGAAAGCCTGGGGCTGCAGGCGCTGGAGATCCCGACGAGCCCGCAGACCGGCCTCTCGATCGAGGCCCTGGATCTCGCCATTCGCACCTACGACAACGTCAAGGCGGTGGTGGTCGTGCCGCACCTGCAGAACCCGCTCGGCAGCGTGATGCCCGATGCCCACAAGGCCCGGCTTGCGCAGCTGTGCGAACAGCACGCCATTCCGCTGATCGAGGACGACACCTACAGCGAGCTCATCGAAGCGCCGGTGCCGCCGCGCGCCCTCAAGTCCTTCGACGGCAGCGGCAACGTGATCCACTGCGCCTCGCTGCACAAGATCCTCGCGCCGGGCCTGAGGCTGGGCTGGATCGCGGCCGGTCGCTGGCAGGCGCGGGTGGAGATGCTCAAGTTCGCGCAGACGCGCAACAACGAGGCGCTCGCGCAGGCTGCGGCCGGCGAGTTCATGGGCACCGGCGGCTACGACCGCCACCTGCGCCATCTGCGGCAATGCCTGAAGACGCAACGCGAGCAGACCGCCGACACAATCGCCGGCTGCTTCCCGCCGGGCACGCGCATCAACCTGCCGCCGGGCGGACTGCAGCTGTGGGTGGAGCTGCCCGAGCGCCTTTCCTCGACGCGGCTCTTCGCCGCCGCCCTGGCCGAACGCATCGTGGTGGCGCCGGGCACGCTGTTCTCGAACTCCTCGCGCTTCGACCACTACCTGCGCATCAACTGCGGCTGGCCCTACGGCGAGGCGGTCGATGCCGCGCTGCGGCGCCTGGGCGCCATCGCCACCGACTTGCGCACTAGCGCAGCAAAGGCGACAGTGTCTGCGCCAGCCAGTCGAGCATCGCCTGCACGCGCTGCGACAGGTTCCGCCGATGCGGATAGAGCAGCGTCACCGGCATCGGCTGAGCCGTGGCCTGCGGCATGACCTCCTCCAGCAGCCCCTGGTCAATTCGCGCCTGCAAGCCGAGCACCGGCGCCTGGATCAGGCCCAGGCCTGCGAGGCACGCGGCTTCGTAGGCCTCGGAGCTGTTGACCGTGATCAGGCCACCCATGGGCTGCAGGCGGTAGCGCTCGCCGTCGTGGTATTCCCAGCCGGGCGCCGGACTGCCCAACGTGGGCGCGTAGTGCACCAGGCAATGCCGTGCCAGGTCCTCCAGTGTCCTTGGGACGCCGTGGGCGCGCAGATAGCCGGGACTCGCGCAGTTGATCAGCCGCAGTTGGCCGAGCGGGCGCGCCACCAGCCCCGAATCGCGCAGCGGCCCGATGCGCAGCACGCAATCGAAGCCTTCGTGCACCGGGTCGACCAGCCGGTCGGTGGTGCTGAGCTCCAGCGCCAGTTGCGGATGCGCGGCAAAGAACTCCGGCAGCCGCGGAATCACGATGCGGCGCGCGATGCCCACGGGCAGGTCCACGCGCAGCCGCCCGCGCAATGCGCTGGGCGCCTGCTGGAACATCGATTGGAGTTCTTCCGCGTCCGCCACCAGCTCCTTGGCACGTTCGAGGAATTGCTCGCCGTCTTGCGTCAGTCGCACGCTGCGCGTCGTCCGGTGCAGCAAGCGGGTGCCGAGCTGGCCTTCGAGCTGCTGCACGGCGGTGGAGACGCGCGCCTTCGGATGGCCCAGCTGCTCGGCGGCACGGGTGAAGCTGGCCAGTTCGGCCACCTTGGCAAAGATGCGGAGTGTGTCGAGGTCCATTGCGAGAAGGCGCTTGCCAGGCGCTTGCCGGCAGTGATTGTTCTACGTATTTGAACAGTCCTATCTGATTCAGGCAGTTTATCGGCTTACTGTTCTTCCCTAGAGTTCACTCACCGGAGCACTCTTTCAAAGGAAGCCACATGAGCACCCCAACCAGCACCCCCGTCGCCCTCATCACCGGCGGCAGCCGCGGCCTGGGCAAGAACACCGCGCTGAAGCTGGCCGAGCGCGGCGTCGACATCCTGCTGACCTACCGCAGCGGCGCCGACGAGGCGCAGCAGGTGGTAGCGCAGGTCGCAGCCCTCGGCCGGCGCGCGGTCGCCTTGCCGCTCGACGTTGCGAACAGCGCGAGCTTTGCCGGCTTTGCGGCGCAGGTGAAGACCGCCCTGAGCGAGGTCTGGCAGCGCGAGCGCTTCGACTACCTGGTGAACAACGCCGGCATCGGCATTCACGCGAGCTTCGAAGAGACCAGCGAGGAACAATTCGACCAGTTGATGAACATCCAGCTGAAGGGCCCCTTCTTTCTGACCCAGAAGCTGCTGCCGCTGATCGCCGATGGCGGGCGCATCGTCAACATTTCGACCGGCCTCGCGCGCTTTACCCTCCCGGGCCATGCGGCCTACGCGGCAATGAAGGGCGGCATCGAGGTGCTGACGCGCTACCAGGCCAAGGAGCTGGGCGCGCGCGGCATTGCCGTCAACGTCGTGGCACCGGGCGCGGTCGAGACCGATTTCAGCGGCGGCCTGGTGCGCGACAACGCCCAGGTGAACAGCATGATCGCCTCGCAAACCACGCTGGGTCGCGTGGGCCAGCCCGACGATATCGGCGGTGCAATCTCTTCGCTGCTCCGGCCGGAGAACCGCTGGATCACCGGGCAGCGCATCGAAGTGTCGGGCGGGATGTTCCTTTAATCGAGCAAGGCCAGGGCGGCGTAGTCGCCGACCGCATCGCCCAGCCCCGCGGGCACCAGCACCGCCTCGCGGGTGAGCGCGACCAGTTTGCCGTCGATCTCGGCCTGCAGGCGTGGCAACAGGAAATCGCGGTTGTGCCAGAACACGCTGCCGCCGAGGCTGATGCGCTCGAGGTCGAGCGTGGCGATCAGGTTGTAGAGCATGCGGCCCATGACCCGGCACAGCGCCGTCGTGGTGGCCAGCGCTTGCGCTTCGCCGGCGGCGGCGGCGGCGAACAGGTCCGGCGACGGCTGCCCGAAGCGGCGAGCGATGGAGTTGCCGGCGACCAGGGCTTCGACGTCCCCGACATTGCCGCAGCCGCACAACGCATCGCTGTCGTCGTCGGCCACGAAGCTGTGGCCCGCGTGGCCGGCATTGCCGTTCTTGCCGTGCAGGATGCGGCCGTCCACACACAGCCCCACGCCGACGCCGGTGCTCCAGGTGACATAGGCGCAATGGTCCATGCCTTGCAGCGCACCCCAGGTGCGCTCGGCCTCGAGCGCGGCCACGGCGTCGTTCTCCACCCGCACATGGCTGAAGCGCTTGCTGAGCGGCGCCTCCAGCACAGCCGTCATCCAGTCGTTGGGCAGGCCGCGCGCCGGGCCGGCGATGCCGCCGCAGATGTTGGGCGTGGCGAGCTCGACCCGACCGTCGCGCAGCACGAAGGGACCGGCCGAGGACACGCCCACGCGGTCGACCGATGCGCCGGCGATGCCCTGCTCGGCGCAGATCTCGTCGATGAGCCGCAGGATCTGCTGCGCCACGGCATCGTTGCTGCCGGTCTTGGCGGTGGGCTCGCTGCGGCGGCCGATCAGCTCGGTGCTGCCGTCGGGCGAGAGGCTCACGGCCAGCTTGGTGCCGCCGATATCGACGCAGGCTCTCATGGGGTCAGATCCATCGTGCAATCAAGGCCGCGATCATGCTGAGCACCACGGTGCTCCCGATCGGCAGCTGCCATTCGCGCCCGAAGGCGCGAAACTCGAAGTCGCCAGGCAGGCGACCGAAACCGAAGCGCCGCAGCCATTGCGTCAGGCCGCTCATCAGGAGCAGCGCGAGCACGACAACGATCAGCCAGCGAATCATGCGGACAGTCTAGCGCCCGCGGTGGCGAGACGTGTTTGCACGCGCCGCAGGCGATGTCCTTGGACAGCCGTTCGCCGCTCAGGCCGCCAGCCGCAGCGCCTCTGGTTCGCGGCCGGCCGGCAGCATGATCATGCGCTGCGCGAAGGCCGCCCGCAGCGCGCGGGCGGGGCCTCCGCCCTCGCGCAGCTGGCGCGGCGTCACGCCGGCCGTCTCCGAGAAGGCGCGCGTCATGTGGGCCTGGTCGGCATAGCCCTGCTCCGCCGCCACATGGGCCAGCGGCACGCCCTCGGCGATCCCGCAGGCGGCGCGCTGGAAGCGCACCAGCCGCGCATAGCCTGCCGGCGCGACGCCCAGCCAGTGGCGGAAGTCGCGCTCCAGCTGGCGCCGGCTCACCAGATGCTGGCAGGCCAACATGTCGACCGACAGCGCCGGCGCCTCCAGCAGCGACATCGCTGCCGCCGCGACGCGCTCGGCCTGCCAGCCCAGCGCGCGGCGCTCGCCGATGCGGGCCTCGAGCCAGCGCCCGAAGACCAGGCAACGCTCCGGACCCGCCGCCGCATCGATCAGCGCGCCATGCAGCATCGCCTCCAGGTACGGCGGGACGAGCTCGCGCAGCGGCAGGCGTTCGTTGCACAGGTTGTCCCAGGGCCGTCCGAAGGCGCGCAGCAAGCCCAGCGGCGTGAGCATCGCGACCGCCATCTGGCCGCGGCCCTGCGTCTGGAAGTCCACGGGGCGGGTGCGCAGGGCCGACACCATCACGCGCAGCGCGCCGCCATCGCTGGCGCTTCGGCAGTCCAGCCGCTCGTCGCAGTAGGCCGTGACCATGAAGAGCTCATGCGGCAGCCCCCGGTGCACACCGCCTCCGAAGGCGTCGACATCGACCAGGCCCAACGAGGCCACGTGCAGCCCCGGCAGCGCCGCTGCGGCGCAGGCATGCGCAACATGGAAGCGCTTGGCGGGCGCGGCATGGATCGCATGGATGGACATCGAGGACTCCCATGAACCATGAAGGGGAGCATCGATTGTTCGCTGCCGTTTGCATCCCGTCCCAGGACGCCTGTCCCGTTTTTTCCCGGACCAGGCCCATGGCGCGGCGCAAGAGTGGGACATCCGTCCCGTCCGCACTCGCGCACTGCGAAAGGCGGGCAATGAAGGGAAATCCATAGGCTCAGGGTAAGTACTTGGCACTACACTGAATTGGGATTGAGGCCAATCTACGGGCGAGCGGAGCTTGTCCAGCCCAGGGGTCTGCTGCTCTTAAGAAAAATTCTTAACGCGAGAAGAAGAGGAATGCCATGCTCCGATCACCTGGGCGCAATGAGGGGGCTCGCCCAAGCCCTTCGACCGGTCTCATCGACCTGACTGACCGGGAACCCTGGAGCAACCTGAACAAGAACGCCTTCGCGTTCAGGCACAACCTGCAGGGACATCCGCTCTTCACCATCCAGAAGCTCGCGGAGCTTTCGAAACATGTGTTCGATTGGCCCGACTACCAGCGCTACTTCCCCTTCGACCAGCGATCGCTTCCGACGTCCGAGCTGAAGCGCATCTTGAGAGACAGCATCCTCGACGTCGCCAACAATGGCCGCTGGCTTGCGCTTCATCAGATCGACATGGTGGCGCCGGAGTACGCCGAGTTGCTGGATCAACTCTTTGCGGACATCGAGGAACTCACCGGCACGCCGATCCGCTCGCGCATGGCCTGGGGCAGCATGTCGATCTTCATGAATGCACCGGGGCTCAGCGTTCCGTATCACTTCGACCACGAGACCAATTTCCTCATGCAGATCGAAGGCGAAAAGGAGGCGAGGCTTTATCCGCCGGCACTCCAGACGTTGACGATCGAGGAGATCGAGGACTTCTACCGTCACAACCCGATTGCCGCTCGCTACCGAGACGAACTCGCCACTGCGGGAACGGTATTCACGCTCACCCCGGGGATAGCGGTTCATCATCCTCCGCTGGCTGCCCACAAGATCCAGAACGGCAACTCCGTGTCGGTGAGCCTCTCGATCTACTACACGACGCCGGATATGGAAGACCGTGCGCGCGTTCATCAGGCCAATTACTGCATGCGCAAGCTTGGCCTGAAGCCGCGCCCGATCGACGAATCCACATTCTGGGATGGTGCCAAGGCCAAGTTCATGCGAACGCTGTCGAAGTCCAATCCGAAGACGCACGATGAAATGCTGTATTCGGGTGTCGAGCGCCTGGGCGCGCCGTTCCGATGGGCAAAGGCACTGAAGCAACGGACGCGGCAGCCGTCCATCCCGGTGTAAGCCCTTGCGCTGACCGCCGCCCTCGCGGGGCGCTCACAAGAATGCTCAATCTTCGACGATCGGCACATGTCGTCCTCGGCACTTTCGCCGTGCTGGTGCTGCTGGTCGTCGGTGTGGTGGCGTTCTGGGACGATGATGTGCCCGCCGCGGTGGCCGGCTCTTCCGTGCCCGCGAATGCAATACCGCTGGCCGTGCTCGGCGACTCGACGAGCCACTCCTACCAGGATCTCACGGCCTTCCCACCTGGAACTCCGCTGCGTGGCGGCAAGTTCCATGCGCGTACCTTCCAATGGACCGAGGTGCTGGCACGACTGCGCGGCAACGAGATCGACCTCGGCCCCTGGGTTGCCTGGGGACAGCCCGGTGGCATTGCCTTCATGCGCGAATCGATCGGGCTGCCAACCTCCCGTGCTCCGCGAAAGGAAGACTACCTCTACAACTTCGCGAATTCGGGCGCCGCCTGCAAGAACCTCATGGGCGAGCGGCTCGGCCAGCGGTTCCGGCAGGTGCCTCGCCTCGTCGCGCTGATGAATCGCGAGCCCGAACGCTGGCGTCGCGGCGTCGTGGTCATCTACATGGGTGGCAACAACTGGAACGGCTGGCTCGATCTGCAATCCCGAGACCCGCTGGCGGCCGAACTGCGAGAGACGATCGACTACTGCACGCAACAGATACGTGCCGCGATCACGCTGATCCATGCGTCACATCCGTCGACCCGCATTCTTCTCGTGGGCCTGGTCAACCAGGCAGACGACCCGGAGAACCTCGCCAAGTACCGCAGCAGCATCGCGACGGCGAATATCAAGAAGTCGCTGGCGAATGCGAACGCCGAACTGCGCAAGATCGCCGAAGCGGATCGGCAGCGCATCACATTCGCCGACATCAACGACTGGTTTTCTCAGCGGTGGGGCGAGCGCAGCCCGAACGGAGATCCCGACTACAACACGGTCACGATCAGCCCGGGTCTGCGCGTCACCAACACCGGCGGCGACAGTCCCAGCCATACCGTGCTGAGCGATGGACACTGGGGGGTGGTGCCCAACGCCATCTGGGCGCAATCATTCGTCGCGCAGCTGCGCGAGGCGTTCGGCCTGCCGTTGACGCCGATCAGCAACGAGGAACTGGCCCGCTTTCTCGCCGGATAGCCTCACTCGGCCAGGCTGCGAGCACACGAATCGGGCACGCTGCTGGCGCTGGCTCGATGTCCGGATGCCGATCGCCCGACTACCGCCTGACCCAACGCCCTTCAGGCGTTGCACTGTTCTCCGGCCGCGCATACATCGACATCTCGGTCTGGATCTTCCACTCCAGCAATGCCTGTTTCAGCGAGTTCGCTTCAGCCGCCTTCGGTGCTGGCAGCGGGACGTTTTCGGCGGGATCGGCCGCCAGGTCGAACACCATGAAAGGCGCGCGGTCGAAGTTGTAGATGTACTTCTTCTCGCCGCGACGCAGCGCGAGGTACGACGATTCGATGCTTGCGGAAAAAAACATCTCGCGCTCAGCCGACACGGGCTGCAGCAGCGAAACGCCCGGCAGCCTCGCGTTCTGCACCTCGTAGCCGAGCAGCTCGGCAACGGTCGGCAACACGTCGATCTGCTGGCGTGGACCCTTGATCACGCCCTTCAGCTCGGCCACACCTGGCGCATAGATGACCATGGGGATATGAACGCCTTCCTGGTAAAGCGCATTGAACGCCTGGTTCACGCCATGCTCACCGAAGAACTGCCCGTGGTCTCCGAGAAACAGGAACACGGTGTCGTCCAGCACACCCAGTTCCTTGTAGCCGGCCATGAGCTTGGCAATGACATCATCGATGTAGGCCAGGCAGTTGTAGTACGCCTCGAGCGTCGGATTCGCCGCGTTCGGAAATGACAACTTCTTCCAGGTGCTCGGCGTCGTGTAGGGATGATGGCCCACGCTCGTCATCACAGCCGTCATGAAGGGCCGGTTGGCCATTTTCTGCGCGCGTGTCCAATCGAGGATGGGCTTGATCATCACCTCGTCGGCGCCGCCCATGTAGTTCGCATGAAGCGACTGCAGCTTGCTGAAGTCTTCGTCATCCATCACGGTCTCGAAGCCCAGGGCGTCGACCATCCGGTTCTCGTTGAGCAGGTGCAGGTGGGTTGGCGTGAAGAACGAAGTGGCATAGCCCACATCGCGCAGTGCCGCGGGCAGTGCCCGGATGCGTGGCAATTTGCTGTTCTCGGCACTCCAGCGCACGCTGCCCTCGTTGGTCAGCGGATACTGTCCTCCCAGGATCGCGATCCAGGCGCTGGAGGTGCGCGGCACCACGGCACTCATGTCCGACACCACCAGTCCGTCCTGGCCCAGCTTTGCGAGAAAAGGCGTCGTCCCCAGGTCGGGGCGGTGGATCGACGTGGATGCCGCTCGCACCGACTCCATCATCACGATGACCACGTTCTTCACTTTCTTGGGAGCTCCGGTGGGCTGCAATTTCATGCCGGCGCTGTGCCAGCGCGGCCGGTTCTCGTCATTGAATGCCTTTTGCGCAGCAGCTTCGGCTTCGGCATAGGGTGCCGAGATGGCTGTCTTCGACAGTGCGATCAACGAGCCCTCGGCATAGCGTTCCAGCGGCACGCTGCCGACCGGAATGACCGGCAGGAACAGCGCGGCGGTGCCCACCAGCGCAAACACCAGACCGCGTCCGGCACGCGGTTCCGCCTCCCGCGGGCCCGGAGTTCCGATGTCCCGAAAATACCAGGCCCAGCCGAGCGGCAGCAGGATACAAAGCGTGAGCGCGGCGACCCGCCCAAGCGTCACTTCAGCACCCACCAGCGGAGCGAGATCCTGCGGATGCGAGAGGCTGAACAGCAGCACTGCGACATTGGGCGGCTGGCCCACCGTGACCTCGTAGACCAGGTCGACGCCGACCAGCGCGCACAGCACGACGATGAGGGCCTGGAACAGTCTGTACGCGCTGCGGAACACAGGCGCGGGTGCGAACCTGAGCACGGCGCCCATCAACAATGCAAGCAAGGAGATCGTGGCAAATTCTCGCCAGACGATGGTCGCGAAGACCACCGGCTCCTTGTAGAGGTTATAGGCCCAGTCCCACAGGACGCCGACAACCGTCATCTCCGGCTTGGCACGCAACATCACGATCACCGAGGCGAGGAACACCCCGGCAAAGATGACGACGCTCGCGATGCGGCGCTTCGGAAAAAGGAATCGCTGGACCAGCCAGGAGAAAGCAATCATTCCCGCGAGCCGCAAGACCCGGACACTGAGCGGGCTGGAAAACACGATCGCGGCCATCGCGACGTCGACCTTCATCATCTTGGCCCCGATGAGGCACAAGGCCAGCGGGGCCACCAGCAGCCAGGCGACAAGCCAGGGATTCTGTGAGGTCAATCCGCGCAATTTGGGTGGGGTTCGCTGCACCGGAAGTCCTTTGGAGGGGCGGCCAAACGCCCGGTAGGTCACACCCATCGATTTGATGAGAACTTTTGTCATCAAATTTTCACATGAAATTACGCAAACGCTGAACCGGCAAAACCCCCTTCTTGCTTCAGCTCGGGTGAACAACCCGTTGGGAAACTACAGCTAGGGATTCAGGATCGCCAGTGCCTCGCGGTGCAGCGCGGGCGTGGCGGCGGCAACGACGCGGCCGTTCGAGGCCAGCCCCAGCGGCCGGCCCTCCCAGTCGGTGATCACGCCGCCGGCCGCCTCGATCAGACCGGCGGGACCGAGGTAGTCGTAGGGCTGCAGGCCGGTTTCCACCACGAGGTCGATGGTGCCGCCGGCGAGTTGAGCGTAGCTGTAGCAGTCACCGCCGAAGCGGCGCATCGCGCAGCGCCGGCTCAGCCGGTCGAAGGCGTCCCAGTCGGCGGGCCCGAAGATGTCCGGGGACGTGGTGAAGATGCGCGCCGCCACGACGCTGTCGCACGCGCTCACGCGAACCGGCTGCCCGTTGCGCTGCGCACCCAGCCCGGCTTGTCCGACCCAGCGCTCGCCCAGCACCGGCATGTCGACCATTCCCAACTCGACGCGGCCGCCGCGCAGGAGTCCGATGAGCGTCCCCCAGAGCGGCGAGCCAGTGATGAAGCTGCGCGTGCCGTCGATCGGATCGAGCACCCACACGGCCTCTGCGTCCACGCGCGCAACGCCGTGCTCCTCGCCAAAGATGCCGTCGGCTGGCCGCTCGCTGCCCAGGATCTCGCGCATCGCTGCCTCTGCCGCGCGGTCGGCCATCGTGACCGGGCTTTCGTCGGCTTTCGTGATGACCTCCAACGGCGTGCGGAACAGGCGCAGCGAATGGGCGGCGGCGGCGTCGGCAAGGGCGTTGGCGATGCGCAGGGCATCCTGAGGCGAGGCAGTGGAGCTCATGGAAGAACGGGTCAAAGAAGCCGATTAGACCCGAGGCAACGGTTTGACACGCCGCCCGGGCTGGGCGAGCATGGCCTTCAAACAGCTCGAACAAGAAGGCCACATGCCCGATCGTCGCCGGTGCCTGCGCATCGCAACCCTCGCCCTGCTTGCCGCCATGGCGCCGCTCGCCGCCGCCACCCCATCGGAGCAGGAACACAAGTTGATCCTGGCCCTGATCGCGCATGTCCAGGGCATGACGACAATGAAATTCCTGCGCAATGGCGAGCCGCACGACGCCGCCGAGGCGGCCGAGCACATGCAGGCCAAGTACAAGCACTTCCGCGAAGAGATCGTGACGGCGGAGGACTTCATCGAGCGCTGCGCCTCGCGCTCGGAGCTGACGGGCAAGCCCTACATGGTCACGCTCGCGGACGGCAAGGCGCGCGAGGCGCGCGGCTTCCTGATGCAGGAACTGCGCACCATGAGGCAACAGGGACGCGGCTGACACACTGCCGACGGACGCGATGGTCCTGATGCGGCCCGTTCCCACATCTGCCGGACGGGCTGCCGCGGCCAAGCCGCTGACGCGCCTGCCGGTTCGTGAATCCTGCCCGCGTACGGCTCGAGGCTAAGCCGGCCCGTCTTCCAAGGCAGACAGCAGGTCGAGCGGATGCACCATGGCCTCTCGCACGCGCTTCGCGGTTTCGTACTGGTACAGCGCCGAGCGCAATCGAGGCTCTTTCGCCAATGCGTCCCATACAGGAAGGAGGTCAGAAGCCGGCGGCGCCTCGCCGCGAGCAAGCCGGCACGCGAATTCGAAGGCCGCGGGTTCGCCGAGCAGGACCGCCTTGGTCGCCGCACTCAAGAACGGCGGATGCGATTCGGTCGGCGCGGAACAGCAATAGATCACGTGCGGCGGGAGCGAATGGCCGTCGGGCCGGAGCCTGCAAAGCGACATGCCTGCAACATGCGCCTCGCCGGCTGCCGAAGCAAAGGCATAGGTACGATCGGGGTCGGCATGCGCGAGTCGCTTCAAGCCGCGCAGGAGTCGCGAGAAGTCGGACGTCGCAGCAGCGGGCGAAGCCTTGATCTCGGCAAGAAGAACGATCTCGCCGGCACCGCCCTGGCCGCTTCGCACGATCGCCGCGTCCCATTCGTCCTTTGCCTTGTTCGTCTCTCCGGGGAAGCCTCGCGGTGGCCGAAGGCTTCGCACGACACGGTAAGCGGCGCCCTGTTCGTGGTGGCGGTTCAGCAGGTCGGTGATGGCGCCGAAAGCCTGCGCCGTGGCGTGCTCGGCCATCTCGCCCAGGCGTGCCGAGGCGCGCCCCGACGCAGCCGCGGCATCGCTGCCTCCCAGCGGCCCCCTTCGCTCGCTCAGCCGCAGGTAGCGTTGCACGGCTTCGTCGCGCAACAATGCGCTGCCATGCACTAGGCGCTGCAGCGACGGGCTCGATCGGAGCTCCTCCAGCAGTGGACGCACCGGCTCCCCTGCCGCGATGTCCTGCGCAGACGGCTTCTCGGCCGCCGCGGCAAGCTCTGTCCAGGCACCGTCGGCCGCGAGACGATGCAATCGGGCCAGCGCATCCCGGGTCCTGCCGCTCGGCATGTCGCGCAGCTTGCCGGGATGTCCCATGGCATCGGTGGCGGCACGGACTGCACGACGGTCGCTCGCGACCTGCGCAGCCAGGCGCACATGCTCGCGAACCTCCGCGCTCTGCGCCTGCAGCACCAGTGCCTGGAATGCCGGATCGCCGCCCTCCGGCGCGAGCGCTCTGCGGATCAGCTCGGCGAGCGCGTGCGTAAAGAATGCCTCCGTGCGAGGCGGTGTCGGCGATCCGCTTTCGTGCACGGTGCGTGCGCCTTCGAGCGCGAAGGCCAGTGTGGCGCCCACTCCGACCGACGCGGCCGCAGCGGCATCCGGCGGCAACGGCGGCATGCAGTACCTGCGCGGCGCGGCGCGCACAGCGGCCAGTAGAAATGTGTCGAGGTCCTGCAATCGCGCTCCGGGCCGGGTGCCCGCCTGTTCCACGCTGGTGAGGACGATCCTACAGGCGCAGCATGCACGCGCCCACAGCGGGCGTCTGAACGGCGTCCAGCATGGTGGATCGGCACTTTCGCCGCCAGCGACATGAAAGGAAACACCATGCCCAAGCGCCCACAGAACGACCCTGGAGACGACAGCGGCCGCCCCGATGCGATCGGCCCGCACGGCATCAACCCCCCCTCACGCGGACGCGCGAGCGGTGGCGATGCCGGCGCGGAACCTCAAGTCGACTTCGACGACGATGAGATTCTTTCCGGCACCGGCAACAACGCACGCCGCGGCGGGACCTGGAAGGCGACCGGCGGCGACAGCGGCGAACTCGGGCCACCCTCCGAGCAGCTGTCGGACAGCAACCAGCCGCGCGAAAAGCATCCGCCCGGAACCACGGGGGGACAGAGCGGCAGTGCCTGAGGCCGTCTCAGGATCCCGCGATGGCCTGCCAGGTGGAACTGGTGCAGCACGTGGATCTCGAGCGGCCCGAAGCGGCGGCAGAAATCGATGTGCTGGTCGGGCGTGATCCGCTGCTCGCGGAAGACCAGCACAGGGTGGCCAGGTGCGCGCGACGGATGCGTGCGAACTTATGTCACGTCACAGCGTATGGCTGCGGTCGCCCTCGGCGAAGCCGACCGCATCCCAGCCCTCGCCGGCCGCGAAGCCGATCACCTTGAACAACTCGCCCATCTCGTGCTCGTGGATCAGCCGCGCCGCCAGCGTTCGCTCGGCGAGCGAGGCCGCTTCCATCATCGGCAGGAGCCCGGCATTGAGCAGGAATCTCGCCTGGCTGGTGTAGCCCAATACCGCGAGGCCGGCGTCCTGCCCGGCCAGGGCGATGCCCGTGAAATCGACATGGGCGGTGATGTCCTTGGCGCCGACATCGGCCAGCGGATCGGTGTCGGCCAGATGGCCACGGTGGCACATCACGGTGCCCATGTGCCGCTGCGGGTGGTAGTACTCGGCCTCGGGAAAGCCATAGTCGATGAAGAAGGCGGCGCCCCGTTCCAGGCGCTCCGCCAGCGTGGGGATGAAGGCGCGGGCCTGTGGGTGGATCTCGGTCAGGTAGTCGTGCGCGCCGGCGATCTCCACCGGCGGACGCAGTTCGGTCGGACGGTCTTCCCAGCCAAAACCCGCATCCCGCGCGAGCACGCCGCGCTCGAACCACGCCCCACCACGGCGCGCCAGCAACTGGACGGGCATCGCGTCGAGCACTTCGTTGCCCACCACGACGCCACGCATCCGCTGCGGCAGCTCAGAAAGCCATTCGACCTTGGCGGCCCAGGGCGCGAGCGCCTGCTGCTGGCGCTCGCGCAAGCTGCCGGACAGGTCGACGATGCGGTAGCGCGCGACGCGTTCGCCCAGTGCGCCGAGCAGCTGCGCGGCCAGCGCGCCCGAGCCGGCGCCGAACTCCCAGATCTCGTCGGTTCCTGTGCGATCCAGCGCTTCGGCCAGCTGCAGTGCCAGCGTCCGGCCGAAGAGCGGCGTGAGTTCGGGCGCGGTGACGAAGTCACTGCCCGAGTTGGGCATGCGGCCGAACTTGCGGCTCGCGTTGGCGTAGTAGCCCAGCCCCGGCGCGTACAAGGCCAGGGCCATGAAGCGGTCGAAGGACAGCCAGCCGCCGTCGCGCTGCAGGGCGGCGTCGATAATCCGGGTCAGGGGGTTGGCGCGCGCGGCGCCCGGCTCCTCGTTCATAAGACAGGAAATCTATCAGCATGCGCGAATCCACCCCAAGCCCCGGCGTGCTCGTGACCGGCGGCGGCCGACGGCTCGGCGCCGCGCTCTGCGAAGCCTTTGCGCGCGCGGGCTGGCCGGTGTGGTGCCAGTACCGCGCCTCGCAAGAAGAGGCCGAGGCGCTGTGCAGACGGCTGCGCGGCGAAGGGCACCGGGCCACCGCGGTCGAGGCAGACATCGGCAGCGCCGCGGGACGGCGCGCCCTGCTCGATCGCATCGAGGGCCCTCTCGGGTGCATCGTCAACAACGCCTCGGCCTTCGAGCCCGACACTGGCATGGACTTCGACGAGGAAACCGCCCTGCGCCAGATTGGCGTCAACCTGATCGCGCCGCTGGACTTCGCGCGCCTGTTGGCGCAGCGCGCCACGGCAGGCGACGGCATTGACCGCTGCGCAATCCACATCCTCGACCAGAAGGTCCACAACCTGAACCCCGACTATTTCTCCTACACCGTGTCCAAGCTCGCACTGGAGCGCGCGGTGGCGCTGCAGGCGCAATCACTGGCGCCGGCGGTGCGCGTGTGCGGCGTGGCGCCGGGCATCCTCTACCGCAGCGGCCCGCAGGACGAGGACAACTTCCAGCAGGCAGCATGCGCCAACCTGCTGCGCCGGCCCATCGATCCGGCCGATGTCGCGCGCACCTGCGTCTTCCTGGCCGGCACGCCCAGCGTGACCGGCAGCACCCTCAACGTGGACAACGGCCAGCACCTGGTGCCGCTGCCGCGCGACATCATGTTCGTCGTCGACGAGCTGCTGAAAGGACCCAAGCCATGAGCCGCACGGCCGCTCCGAAGGCGAATAGCACCGTAGCCGGAGGCGAAGGTACTCCACTGAGCCGCCGGGCCGTTCCCAAGTCGAATACCGTAGCGCGCAGCGCGGAGGTTTCCTTATGAGCTCAAACTCCATCGACCCGCTGCTGAGCACCTGCCGGCGTCTCTTCCTGCGCGACTACGAGGTCTGGATCAACATCGGCGTGCACGAGTTCGAGAAGCGCGCCGAGCAGCGCGTGATCATCAACGTCGATCTCTACGTGCCGCTGGACGTCTCGACACCGAAGGCCGACGAGCTCGACGAGGTGGTCGACTACGACTTCATCCGCCGCACGGTCGCCACTCGCCTGTCGAAGGGGCACATCCACTTGCAGGAGACGCTGTGCGACGACATCCTCACGCAGGTGCTCTTGCATCCGAAGGTGCAGGCAGCGCGGGTGTCCACAGCCAAGCCCGACGTGTATCCCGACTGCGCCGCCGTCGGCGTCGAAGTATTCAGGAGCAAATGAATGGCTCTCCCCCAGGTTGGCTCACTTCGTGTAGCCGCCCACCCCCTCACCGGGGGCAACACCAGCGGCCTGGCAAAGCCAGTTCCGCGGTGTTCCTGGAATCAGTTTCTTGTTAGCTGTATCGGAAAGCGGGTTGCACCATGAGCGCTCTTTGGACTGACGTTGAAATCGGGCCGCCTCGCGCCACACTGCCCAGGATCGAGCGCGAGACCCACAAGCTCGAGAAGCGGCTTTGCCGCGAAGTCGGCCGCGCCATCTTCGACTACAACATGATCGAGGCGGGCGACAAGGTCATGGTCTGTGTCTCGGGCGGCAAGGACAGCTACGCGCTGCTGGACATCCTGCTCAAGCTGCGCGCCCGTGCCCCGGTGCACTTCGACATCGTCGCCGTCAACCTCGACCAGAAGCAGCCCGGCTTTCCGGAGGAAGTGCTGCCTACCTACCTGAAGGCGCTGGGCGTGCCCTTCCACATCGAGGAGCAGGACACCTACTCGATCGTCAAGCGCGTCATTCCGGAGGGCAAGACCACCTGCGGCCTGTGCAGCCGGCTGCGGCGCGGCATTCTCTACCGCGTGGCCGACGAGCTGGGTGCCACCAAGGTGGCGCTGGGGCATCACCGCGACGACATGCTGCAGACCTTCTTCCTCAACATGTTCTTCGCCGGCAAGCTCAAGTCGATGCCGCCCAAGCTGGTGAGCGACGACGGCCGGCACATCGTGATCCGGCCGCTGGCCTACGTGGCAGAGAAGGACCTCGTGCGCTGGGCGCAGCACCGCGCCTTCCCGATCATTCCGTGCACGCTCTGCGGCAGCCAGGAGAACCTGCAGCGCAAGCAGGTCGGCGAGATGCTGCGCGAATGGGAGCGCAAGCATCCTGGGCGCATCGAGAACATGTTCAACGCGCTGCAGAACGTGGTGCCCTCCCATCTGCTGGACGGAACGGCCTTCGACTTCAAGGGTCTGAGGACCACCGGCGTAGCCGATGAAGGAGGCGACAAGGCCTTCGATCCGCCGGATTTCCCGTCGCCTTCGCCCCTGCGCGTCGTGCAGCTTTGAGGGCGGGGCCTCTCGCGGGGCCTCCGCCGGACGAGGAGATTTGCATGAAACACACACTCGCAGTCCTCTCGCTTTGCACCGGCCTCGCGGGCTGCGCCACCCGTTGGGTCGTCGACAGCGATGTCCGCAGCTTCTCGAGCCTTGGCGCCCTGCCGGCTGGCGCCACCTACCGCTTCGAGCGCCTGCCCTCCCAGCAGGCCAGCGAGGCGCGACAACAGCAACTGGAGGCGATGGCCGCCACCGCGCTCGAGCGCGTCGGCCTGCGCCGCGACGATGCCAGCTCCCAATACGCGGCGCAGATCGGCGCGCGCGTCACAGCCGAACTCTCGCCCTGGGCCGACCCCTGGTACTTCCAGGGCGCCTGGGGCCCAGGCTACCGGCCCTGGGGCTACGGCCCGAGCGGGTACGGGCGCGGCTGGTATGGCAGCGGCTGGTATGGCAGCGGCTGGTACGGGCCAGCCTTCACGCCGCCGGCCAACCCCTGGTACGCGCGCGAGGTCAGCATCGTGCTGCGCGAGCTGCCCTCCCACCGCGTGGTCTACGAAACGCACGCCCGCAACGACGGCCCCTACACCGCGAGCGGCGCGGTGCTGCCTGTCATGTTCCAGGCCGCGCTGCAGGGATTCCCCAATCCGCCCGTGGGCGAGCGGCGGGTGAACATCGAGATCCCCACCACCAGGAACTGATCTTCGGTGCACCCCTCCTAGAATCTTCCGAATGGAGGCCACCCGACTCATCGCCGTGCGTCACGGCGAAACCGCCTGGAATGTCGACACCCGCATCCAGGGCCAGCTCGACATCGGCCTGAACGACACCGGCCTGTGGCAGGCCCGGCGTCTCGGACAGGCGCTGGTGGATGAGCCGATCGCCGCCATCTATGCCAGCGACCTGGCGCGCGCCTGGGAGACCGCCCTCGAGATCGCGCGTCCGCGCGGCATCGAGGTGCAGCCCGAGCCGGGGCTGCGCGAGCGGGCCTTCGGCCACTTCGAGGGCCGCACCTTTGCCGACATCGACGCCTCGCTGCCCGAGCAGGCCCGCCTCTGGCGCACCCGCGACCCGGCATTCGCGCCCGAGGGCGGTGGCGAATCGCTGCTGGCGTTCAGGGAGCGGGTGACGGGCATCGCGGGGCAGCTCGCCCAGCGGCATCCGGGCGAGCTGGTGGTGCTGGTCGCGCATGGCGGCGTGATGGACGTGCTTTACCGCGCCGCCACCCGCCAGGAACTTCAGGCACCGCGTACCTGGCACCTGGGCAATGCCGCCATCAACCGGCTCCTCTGGACCCCACAGGGCTTCGCGCTCGTCGGCTGGGGCGATATCGGGCACCTCGACCAAGGCACGCTGGACGAAGCAACGGTCTGATTCGCCTGTGCGGTGCTTCGCACTCGAAATAGAACTTTTCTATGAGTTTTTTCCTATTTCGAGGCCATGATCGTAGCCTGTTTGTATTCAATTTGTAAAAACGCGGGCAGAATCGTGTCCGTCCGAGGTTTTGGCTGACACGCCGAACGCAAGCGAATGCGTCAAGTGTTGCAAGGCATCCAAACGGCATAGGCGACCGGCATGGCTTTCGTAAGAGTGGCGCATTGCGCGCTCCCGGAGCAATATCGGCCGGCAGCGGTTTGAATGCTTTGTAATTACCACCGCAGAAGCGGATGCATGTGTTGCAGAACCGACGTGGCGAGATCGACACACACTGGGTTACGAAGAGCAAGGGGCCTGTTCAATGCGAAGTCAACAGTTCATGGAGCACGAACCTCTTCCCCCTTCCTCGGCCGAGACCGATGCATTGACGCTCGCCGACCTCTTCGCTCCTCGTTCGGGCAAGGCGGCGCAGGCCGCGGTGCAGGTCTCCAGCCTCGACCTCCCGACGGCGCTCGCGGCGCGCTGGGCCGTGGAAGCCCAACAGGGCGGCTACCTCCCCGACACGCTGTTCGCCGCGGCCTGGCTCCTGTTGCAATCCCGCTGGCTGGGCACGCCGACGCCAGAGTTCCACGAGGCGCTGGGCACCGGCGCCTCGGCGCGGCTCACGCTGCACTGCAATCCCGACAGCTCCGCCTGGCAGTGGATCACCGAGGTCGACGGCGCCCGCCGCAACCCCCATCCGGTCGAAGCATCGTCCCGCGTTTTCGCGCGGTGGTTGCGCGAAGGCGCGGCCCATGAATCCGACGGCACGGTCATGCTCCAGCTGGGCGTCCAGGCACCGACCGGGGGGGCGCCGGCGCTGCGGTTGACCGGCGCTTCCGCGCTGCTTGACAGCGGAGCCCTGCTGCTGGCCGTGGCTGAAGCCGCCGCCGACCTGCTCGATCACCCCGAGGCACGCCTGCGCGAGATCCGCACCCTGCCGGCCTCGGACCGGCAGCGGCAGCTCGAAACCTGGAACGCCCCGCCCGGCCCCTTCGACCTGGCGCTGAGCGTCCACGCCCTGTTCGAGCGCCAGGTCGCCGCGCGCGGCGACGCTGACGCGCTGATCGGCGAGACGGGTGCGCTGAGCTATCGCGAGCTGGACCGGCAGGCCGAATCGCTGGCCCGCCGACTGCAGGCGCGCGGCGTGCGCGCCGGCCATACCGTGGGCGTGCTGCTCGACCGCTCGAGCGCCGCCGTGGTCGCGCTGCTCGGCATCCTGAAGGCCGGTGCCGCCTATGTGCCGGTGCAACCCGACTTCCCGGCCGAGCGTATCGCCTTCATGCTGGCGCATGCCGATGTGGGCCTGGTCCTGACGCAGGCTGCCTACAAGGCGCTCGTGCCCGCGGAGCGGCCGCTGCTGGCGATCGACGAGCCAGGCACGGGCGCAAGCGAAGCCGCGCTGCCGCCCTTCGCGCCCGCGGCCGCGACCGCAAATGGCGAATCCGTCGCCTACGTGATGTACACCTCCGGCTCGACCGGCACGCCCAAGGGCATCGAGATCTGCCATCGCTCGATCCTGCGGCTGGTGGTCGATGCGAACTACGTCGAGCTGCCGGCCGGCGAGGCCATGCTGCATGCCGCGCCGCTCGGCTTCGACGCCTCGACGCTGGAGATCTGGGGCCCGCTCCTCAACGGCGGCATCTGCGTGGTGCACGACGAAAAGGTGCCCAGCGGCGCAGGCCTGGCGCGCACCATCGACCGGCACCAGGTCAAGACTGCCTGGCTGACCGCGGGCCTGTTCAACGCCGTGATCGACGACGACCCGGCGCAGCTGGCCGGCCTGCGGCAGCTGCTGACCGGCGGCGAGGCGCTGTCGGTGCCGCACGTGCGGCGCGCACTCGACGCGCTTCCCGGCACCACGCTGATCAACGGCTACGGGCCGACCGAGTGCACCACCTTCGCGGCCACCCACCGCATTCCGCGCGAGTTGCCCGCGGATGCGCGCTCGGTGCCGATCGGCCGTCCCATCAACGAGACCGTGCTGCGCGTGCTGAGCCCCACCATGGCGCTGCTGCCCGCGGGCCTGGTGGGCGAGCTGTGCATCGGCGGGCGCGGCCTGGCGCGTGGCTACCTGCAGAACCCCGCGCTCACGGCCGAGCGCTTCGTGCGCGATCCCTTTGTCGACGGCGAGCGCCTCTATCGCACCGGCGACCAGGTCCGATGGCTGCCGGACGGCACCATCGAGTACATCGGCCGCATCGACGGCCAGGTGAAGATCCGCGGCCACCGCATCGAGACCGGCGAGGTCGAGACCGCGCTGCTGGCCCACCCCGCCCTCAAGTCCTGCGCGGTCGTGCCGCAGAAGGACGCGGCCGGCCGCCTGCGCCTGATCGCCTACCTCGTGGCGCGCGACACCGAGCTGCCCTGGAACGCGCTGCGGCAGCACCTGGCCGAGCGCCTGCCCGAAGCCATGATTCCCTCGGCGGCCGTGTGGCTCTCGCAGCTGCCCGTCACGACCAACGGCAAGCTGGACCGCCGCGCCCTCCCCGAGCCGGCGCGCCAGCGCCCCGAGCTCGCGCAGCCCTATGCGGAAGCGCGCAACGAAACAGAGCGCCGCGTCTGCGCGGCCTTCGCCCGCGCACTCGGCATCGACCAGGTCGGGCGCGACGACAACTTCTTCGACCTGGGCGGCGATTCGCTGCTGGTGCTGCGGGTACTCAAGGACCTGCAGCAAGGCAGCACGCGCCGGCTCAGCACCAACCTGTTCTTCCGCCAGCCCACGCCCGCAGCGCTGGCAGCCGACATGCAGGCCGCCGAAACCCCCGCTGCGGTGGCAGCCCCTGCCGAACGCGCCCCAGCCCGGCACGCGGCCGGCGCCGACAGCGAAGCCGTCGCCCTCGTGGCGATGGCCGGGCGCTTCCCGGGCGCCGCGGATGTCGAGCAGTTCTGGGACAACCTGATGGCCGGGCGGGAGTCGATCAGCTTCTTCGACGACGCGACGCTCGATGCCGGCGTGAGCGCCGCGTTGCGCGCCGACCCGCTGTACGTGCGCGCCCGCGGCGTGCTCGATGGCATCGAGAACTTCGACGCCGCCTTCTTCGGCATCAATCCGAAGGAAGCCGAGCTGATGGACCCGCAGCAGCGCGTCTTCCTCGAGATCTGCTGGGAATGCCTGGAGCGCGGCGGCTATGTGCCCGACCAGGCGCCGGGCCCGGTCGCCGTGTACGCCGGCATGTACAACGCCAGCTACTTCCAGCGCCACGTGTCCACGCGGCCCGACCTGGTCGAGATGGTCGGCGAGTTCCAGGTGATGCTGGCCAACGAGAAGGACTACATCACCACGCGCGTGGCGAACAAGCTCAACCTGACCGGCCCGGCCGTCAGCGTGCACACCGCCTGCTCGACGTCGCTGGTGGCGGTGGCACAGGCCTTCCACGCGCTGCGCACCGGGCAATGCCGCATGGCGCTGGCCGGCGGCGCGTCGGTCACCTGCCCGCCGAGGAGCGGGTATCTCTACAACGAGGGCTCGATGCTCTCGCCTGACGGCCACACGCGCAGCTTCGATGCCAAGGCCACGGGCACGGTCTTCAGCGACGGCGCGACGGTGGTACTGCTCAAGCGCCTGTCCGACGCGATCGCCGACGGCGACACGATCTATGCCGTGCTGCGCGGCGCGGCGGTCAACAACGACGGCGGCGCCAAGGCCAGCTTCACCGCGCCCAGCGTGGACGGCCAGGCCGCCGTGATCGAGGCCGCACTCGCGCAGTCCGGGGTGGAAGCGCGCAGCATCTCCTACGTCGAGACGCACGGCACCGCCACGCCGATGGGCGACCCGATCGAAGTCGAGGGGCTGGCGCGCGCGTATGCCGCGCACACCTCCGACAAGGGCTTCTGCACGATCGGCTCGCTCAAGAGCAATGTGGGCCACATGGTCACCGCCGCCGGCGCGGCGGGGCTGATCAAGACCGCGCTCGCGCTGCACTGCGAGGCCATCCCGGCCAGCCTGCACTACGAGGCGCCGAACCCGGCCATCGACTTCGACGCCACGCCCTTCAGCGTCAACAGCCAGCTGCGGCCCTGGCCGCGCGGCGCCGCGCCACGGCGAGCCGGCGTCAGCGCCTTCGGCGTGGGCGGCACCAATGCGCACGTGATCGTGGAAGAAGCGCCGCCGCGCGAGCCCTCCGATGCTGCCACCGGCCCGCAGCTCCTGGTGCTGTCGGCGCGCTCACCGGCCGCCCTCGCCACAGCCGCGGCCCAGCTGGCCGATCATCTCGATGCCCACCGCGAATTGCCGCTGGCAGACGTCGCGCACACCCTGCGCGTCGGCCGCAAGGCCTTCGCCCAGCGCGCCTGCGTGGTGGCCTCGTCCATCGACGAGGCCGTGGCCGCCCTGCGGACTGCTGATTCCCCCGCACGTGCCGGCGCCGCCGCACCGGCCTGGGTGCCGCAGCCGGTGTTCATGTTCCCGGGCCAGGGCGCGCAGTACGCGGGCATGGGCCTGGCGCTGCACGCCGCCGAGCCGGTGTTCCGCGCCGCTTTCGACGAATGCCTGCAGGCCTTCGAAGGCGTGGTGGACTTCGATCTGCGCGAGCGCATCGCCTCCGACGACCCGGCCGCGCTCTCGCCCACGTCGGTGACGCAGCCGGCCACCTTCGCGCTCGAATATGCGCTGGCCCGCCAGCTGATGTCGCTCGGGGTGCAACCGGTCGCGATGATCGGCCATAGCGTGGGCGAGTTCGCCGCCGCCGTGCTGGCCGGCGTGATGCGCCTGGAAGACGCAGCGCGGCTGGTCGCGCGCCGCGGCGCGCTGATGCAGGCGCAGCCGGCGGGCATCATGCTCTCGGTGCGCCTGGGCGCGGCCGAGCTGCTGCCCCTGCTGCCCGAAGGCATTTCGCTGGCTGCCGACAACGGCCCCGCGGTCTCGGTCGCCGCCGGGCCGGCCGCGGCCATCGAGCAGCTGCGCGCCGCGCTCGAGGCCAAGGGCATCGTCGCCAAGGCGCTGCAGACCTCGCATGCCTTCCACTCCGCGATGATGGAACCGGCCGTCGCGCCCTTCGAGGCGCTTGTGGGCGAGCTCAGCCTCTCGGCGCCACGCCTGCCGATCTACTCCACGCTCACGGGCCGCCTGCTGACGGCCGAAGAAGCGACCGACCCGCGCTACTGGGCCCGCCATCTGCGCGAGACGGTGCGCTTCTCGCCCGCGGTGCGCGAGGTGCTGGCCCAGCTCGCGCATCCGCTCTTCGTCGAACTCGGCCCGCGCAACACCCTGGCCACGCTGGTGCGCCAGCACGCGAGCAAGGCCCAGCCGGCGCCCGCCGTCTCGCTGCTGGCCGACCAGCCTGCGAACGAATGCGCCGCGTGGCGGCTCGCCGCGGGCCGGCTGTGGGCGCAAGGAGCGGAGATCGATCTCTCGCCGCTGGACCGTCGTGCGCGCAAGCACCGCGTGCGCCTGCCCACCACGCCCTTCGAGCGCAAGCGCTTCTGGGTCGACATCGCATCGTCGGTACAGGCAGCGCCTGCACCGGCTTCTTCTTTCATACCCGAACCTGGACCCCAGGCCCTCTCGATTCCGGAGTTGACACCCATGTCCGTCGCAGCCGCCATTTCCCCACCGCCCGCGCGCCGCGCCTCGCTCGTCACACGCCTGCGGGAGCTGTTCGAGAACCTCTCCGGCGCCGACATGGCCGAGGTCGACGGAGCCGCACCGTTCGTCGAGATCGGGCTGGATTCGCTGACGCTCACCCAGGCCGCGCTGCAGGTCAAGAAGACCTTCAAGGTCAACCTGAGCTTCCGCCAGCTGATGGAGAGCTATCGCAGCTTCGATGCGCTGGCCGAATTCCTCGATGCAACGCTGCCTCCGGAGGCCGCGCCCGCCATGCCGCCCGCCGCGCCCATGCCCGCGGCCGTGGCGCCCCAGCAGGCCGTGGCAGCGGTGCCGACGATGGCAGTGCCAATGCAGGCCCTGCAGCCCGTATCTGCCGCCGCGCAGGCCGGCGGCAGCCTGGTCCAGCAGGTCATCGCGCAACAGATGCAATTGATGCAACAGCAACTCGCATTGCTGTCGGCGGCGCCGACGGTACCGGTCAGCCCCGTGCTGCCGGTGCCGGCGGTGGAGCAACCCACGCCCATGGCCACCGCCGCGGCCACGGCGTCCAACACCCCCGAGCCGGCTGCCGAGGCGCCGGCTCCGGCGCCGACGTACGACGTGAAGAAGGCCTTCGGCGCGATCGCACGCATCCACACGCAAAGCAAGGAGCCGACCGAGCGCCAGAAGGCGCGGCTGGCGGCCTTCATGCGCCGCTACGTGGAGCGCACGCAAAAGAGCAAGGCCTTCACCGAGCACAACCGTTCGCACATGGCCGACCCGCGCGTGGTCAACGGCTTCCGGCCGGCGACCAAGGAGATCACCTACCAGATCGTGATCGAGCGCTCCAAGGGCTCGCGCATGTGGGATATCGACGGCAACGAGTACGTCGACACACTCAACGGCTTCGGCATGAACCTCTTCGGCTGGACGCCGGACTTCATCAACGAGGCCGTGAAGAAGCAGCTCGAGCTGGGTTACGAGATCGGCCCGCAGCACCCGCTCGCAGCCGACGTGACCCGGCTGCTGTGCGAGCTCACCGGCTTCGACCGCGCAGGCCTGTGCAACACCGGCTCCGAAGCCGTGATGGCGGCGCTGCGCATCGCGCGCACCGTGACCGGCCGCAGCACGGTGGTGCTGTTCACCGGCTCCTACCACGGCACTTTCGACGAGGTGCTGGTGCGTGCCGGCCGCAGCGCCAAGGGCATGTCGGCCGCTCCGGGCGTGCTGCAGGGCATGTTCGGCGACGTGCGCGTGCTGGACTACGGCACGCCCGAGGCGCTCGAATTCATCCGCGCCAATGCCGACGACCTGGCCGCGGTGCTGGTCGAGCCGGTGCAGAGCCGCCGGCCCGACTTCCAGCCGCGCGAGTTCCTGCGCGAGGTGCGTGCCATCACAGAAAAGTCCGAGACCTGCCTGATCTTCGACGAGGTCATCACCGGCTTCCGCTGCGACCTGGGCGGGGCGCAGGCGCTGTTCGGCATCCGCGCCGACCTCGCCACCTACGGCAAGGTCCTGGGCGGCGGGATGCCCGTGGGCGTGATCGCCGGCAAGCGCACCTACATGGATGCGCTGGACGGCGGGCCCTGGCAGTACGGCGACGACTCGGTGCCCAGCGTGGGCGTGACCTACTTCGCGGGCACCTTCGTGCGGCATCCGCTCGCGCTCGCCGCCTCCAAGGCTGCGCTGGAGCACCTCAAGCAGGACAACAACAAGCTGCAGACCCAGCTGAACCTGCACACTGCAGCCATGGCCGATGAGCTCACGGCCTTCTGCCGCGAGGTGGGTGCGCCGCTGGAGATCCGCTATTTCTCGTCGCTCTGGCGCGTGAGCTGGCTGGAAGACCATCCGCTGCAGGACCTGCTGTTCGCGATGATGCGCAGCCGCGGGGTGCACATCCTGGACAACTTCCCCTGCTTCATGACCACCGCGCACTCGCAGCAGGACATCGCGACCATCAAGTCGGCCTTCAAGGAATCGGTCGCCGAGATGCAGGAAGCCGAGCTGCTGCCGCGCCGCGCGGCCCCTCGGATGGCGCTCGATCCGGCGCATCCTCCTACGCCCAACGCCCGCCTCGGACGCGACAAGGACGGCCAGCCGGCCTGGTTCGTGCCGGACCCGAAAGCCCAAGGCAAATTCACGAAGTACCAAGCATGAGCCGCCCCGCCGTTTCGAACAACGCTCACCGCACCGCAGCCCGCAGGGCAGAGGTGATTCGATGAGCGCAGTCGCCACTCTCGCTCCCGACGACACCGCCGAAGATTTCGACCCGTTCGCCTCGGGGCTGATCGAGCGCATCGTTCCCACCACGGAGGCTCAGCGCGAGGTCTGGCTCGGCGATCGCCTGAGCCCGGAAGCCTCGCTGGCCTACAACGAATCGATGTGCCTGCGCCTGAAGGGCTCCCTGGACACGGCCGCGCTCGCACTGGCGCTGGACCGCCTGGTGGGACGCCACGAGTCGCTGCGTGCCACCATTTCCCCGGACGGCACGCAACTGCTGATCGGCGAGCCGGCCCCGATCGTCCTGGCCGAGCATGACCTGAGCACGCTCGATGCGGCGGCGCAGGAGCGCCGGCTGGAGGACGAAGGCCTGGCCGTGGTGCTCGAGCGATTCAACCTGGAGCAGGGCCCGCTGTTCCGCGCTGCGCTCTACCGGCTCTCGTCCGTCGACCATGTGCTGGTGCTGAGCGCGCACCACGCCATCTGCGACGGCTGGTCCTGGGGCGTGATCAGCGAGGACCTGGGGGCGCTGTACGCCGAGCAGATCGGCGCCGGTCCGGCGCTGGAGCCGGCCGCCCAGTACTCCGACTACGCCGCATGGGAAGCCCAGGAGGCGAACAGTCCGGAGATGAACGCCCACATCGGCTACTGGCTCTCCCGCTTCGCCGGCGGCAGCCTGCCGGTGCTGGAGCTGCCGCTGGACCGCCCGCGTCCGCCGGTGCGCACCTTCAACGCCTACCGCATCGAACATCTGCTGGAGCAGCCCCTCATCGATGGCCTGCGCAAGTCCGGCGCCCGCGCCGGCACCAGCCTGTTCGCCACGATGTTCAGCGCCTTCGCGGCCATGCTGCACCGACTCACGGCGCAGGACGACCTGGTGATCGGCATCGCCGCTGCCGGCCAGATGCCGAGCGACATGCCCTCGCTGGTGGGCCACTGCGTCAACCTGCTGCCCATCCGGGTCGCGGTCGACGCGCAAGTGCCCTTCGACAAACTGGCAGGCGCCTGCGGCAGCGCGCTGCTCGACGCCTTCGAGCACCAGACGCTGACCTACGGCGCGCTGCTCAGGAAGCTGCCGGTGCCGCGCGATCCCAGCCGCCTGCCGCTGGTGAACGTGCTGTTCAACGTGGACCGCGACGGGGCGCCCGGCGACGGCAACTTCCCGGATATCAAGGTCGAGCAGAGCACCATCGGACGCCGCTACGAGAACTTCGAACTCTTCCTGAACGTGACGCCCGTTGCAGGCGGCATGCAGATGGAGGCGCAGTACAACGCCGACCTCTACGACGAGGAGACCGTGCGCCGCTGGCTCGCGATCTACGAGCAGTTGCTGCGCTCCGTGGCACGCGAGCCCTCGCAGGCCGTCGGCCGGCTTGGCCTCCTGTCGCCCGAGGAAGGCCGCGCGCTTGCAGCGCTGCAGCCGCCGCTGACGCCGCTGACGGGCGCGCCGCTGATGCATGCGGGCTTCGTGGCCCGCGCCGGGTCGCAGCCGGATCGCCCGGCGCTGCGCGACGGCAGCCAGCGGATGCGCTACGGCGAACTCGACGAGCGCTCCAACCGGCTGGCCCATGCGCTGCGCGCACGCGGCATGGGCCGTGGCGAGCGCGTCGGCATCTGCCTGGACCGGGGCTTCGACATGGTCGTCGCCCTCCTCGCAGTCCTCAAGAGCGGCGCCGCCTATGTGCCGCTGGACCCGGCCTTCCCGCAGGCACGGCTGGACTATTACGCGGAAGACGCGAAGCTCGGCCTGCTGCTGACATCGAGCACCATCGCCGCCGCCCCGATGGCCTGGCGTGAAGACGCTGCCCAGCGCGTGCTGCTGCTGGACCGCGACAAGGCGTGGCTCGAACAGCCGGGCACCGCCCTTCCGCCGAGCCCGCAGGACGCGCAGGCCGAGGACGCCGCCTACGTGATCTACACCTCGGGTTCTACCGGGAAGCCCAAGGGCGTGTGCGTGCCGCACCGTGCGGTTGCCAACCTGATCGAGAGCATGCAGCGCGAACCGGGCATCGGCCCGGACGACCGCCTCGCGGCCGTGACCACGCTGTCCTTCGACATCGCGGTGGCCGAGATCGCCCTGCCACTGGCCACGGGCGCGGAGGTCGTGATCGTTCAGCGCGAGGATGCGATGGACGGGAACCGCCTGCGCGCGCTGCTCGAGTCCGAAGCGGTCACCATCCTGCAGGCCACGCCCGGGATGTGGCGCATCCTGCTGGACGCGCAGTGGTCGGGGCCGCGCGGCTTCCGTGCCTGGGTCGGCGGAGAGCCGGTGCCGGCGGACCTCGCCTTCGCGCTGATGGACCGCACCAGCGAAGCCTGGAACGTCTATGGCCCGACCGAAACCACCGTGTGGTCCACCACCTGGCGCATGGAGCGGCCGATCGTGGCGGCGCGCGGCGTCTCGATCGGCAAGCCGATCGCCAACACCGGCGTCTGGATTCTCGATGGCAATCTGCAGCGTTGTCCGATCGGCGTGCCGGGCGAGATCTGCATCAGCGGCCTGGGTGTGACCCTGGGCTACCTGGAGCGCCCGGAGCTCACGGCCGACCGTTTCGTCACCACCGCGATCGACGACACGCAGACGCTCGTCTACCGCACCGGAGACCGCGGCCGCTGGCGCAACGACGGCTTGCTGGAACACATGGGCCGCTTCGACTTCCAGGTGAAGGTGCGCGGCTACCGCGTCGAGCTCGGCGAGATCGAGGCGCGCTGCAACGAGATCGACGGGGTGGCGCGCAGCGTGGTGATCACCCGCGAGGACCAGCCCGGCGATGTGCGCCTGGCGGCCTATCTCGCGCCATCGCCCGGCGCCGCGGTAGACCTGGACGTGCTCGACCGCCACCTGCGCGCCTGCCTGCCGCAGTACATGGTGCCGCAGCATGTGGTGGTGCTCGACGCCATTCCGCTGCTGCCCAACGGCAAGGTGGACCGCAAGGCCCTGCCCCAGCCCAGCGCCACGCACAAGGACGACAGCGAGCGCCTGGCGCCGCGCAACGAGCGCGAGCGCGTCGTGCTGCAGACGATGGAGCGCGTACTCAATCTGCCGGGCCTGGGCATTCGCGACGACTTCTTTTCGCTCGGCGGCCATTCGCTGCTGGCGGCGCGGCTGACCACGCTGCTGAGCCGCGAGTTCGAGCTCACGGTACCGCTGCGCATGCTCTTCGAGGCACCGACCGCCGAGCGGCTGGCCGCGGCGATCGATGGGCTGAGCGGCAGCAACGCGCCGCGCAGCGCGCCGATTGCGCACGTGGCCGATCGCCGCAGCGCGCCACTCACGCCGATGCAGGAGCGCATCCGTTTCGTCGAGGAGCTGCACCCGGGTCGGCCGACCTACAACGCGCCCTCCGCGCACCGCCTCGGCGGACCGCTGGACGTCGAGAAGTTCAAGGCGGCGCTCGCCATGATCATCGAGCGCCAGCCCTCCCTGCGCACTGCAATCGGCCCCGATCCGGCCACCGGCGTGCCCGCCGCGCTGATCGCGAGGGAGCTGTCCTACGAGCTGCCCGTCGTCGACCTCGGCACGCTGCCGGCAGACCAGCGCGAGGCCGAGCTGGTCGAGCGCATGCATGCCATGGCCGAGCGGCCGATCGACATCCACCGGGCCCCGATGTTCCACGCGGCGCTGTTCCGCATCGCGGATGACGACCACGCCTTCGTGTTCGTGCCGCACCACCTGATCTGGGACGGCTGGTCCTTCGACGTGCTGCAGAGCGAGCTCTCGACCATCTACGGCGCGCTGGTGCGAGGCGAGCCGCATGGCCTGCCCGAACTGGCCGTGACCCACGGCGACTACGCCGACTGGTATGCGAACTGGCTGACCGGGCCCGAGTTCGAGCCGCAGCTGCGCTACTGGAAGGACCGTTTCGCCAACTCGCCCGCGCCCAAGGCGCCGCGCACCGACATGCCGCGCAAGGCGGGCATGAGCGGCGAGGGCGGCGCCCACTGGATTACCGTCGAGAAGGCACTCGCCGAGCGCCTGCGCGAGATCGGCCAGCGCAACGACGTCACGCTCAACATGCTGACGCTGGGCGTGTACATCCTCATGATGAGCAGCATCATCGACACCCGCACCGTCGTCATCGCGACGCCGGTGCGCGGCCGGGAGGCGCCCGAGCTCGAGCCGGTGATGGGCTTCTTCAACAACGTGCTGCCGCTGTCCTTCCAGGTCGATCCCTCCCTGCGCTTCGGCGAATTCATGCGCTATGTCAGGCAAGAGCTGATCGCGGTGATGAGCCACCAGCAGATCCCCTTCGAGCGCCTGGTGAGCGAGCCCGAGTTCGTGGAGCGGGCGCAGGGCGCGGGGCTGTACCAGGCCCTGTTCTCTTTCCAGGACGCACGCGAGCGCCCGCGCGACATCGGTGGCCTCGCGCATCGGCAGATGCACCTGCCGCAGCGCGGCGCGACGGACGACCTCGGCATCTGGCTGATGGACAAGCCGCAGGGCCTCGAGGGCGCCGTGGTCTACAACGCCGATATCTACCGGCGCGAGACCGGCGAGGCCTTCAAGGAGCGCTACATGGAGCTGCTGCGCCGGGTGGCCCAGCTTCCGGACGCGACGCTCTCGGCGCTCTCGGCGCCCGAGGGTTCGGCAAGTGCCGTCTACCTGGAACGCCTGGCCGCCGACTCGGCACCCGCGCCCAGCACGGCCGAGACCGTGGCCGCGCGTCCGGCACAGGTGCAGCCGGTGCTTCTGCTGCCCGAGCAGGCCAAGCTGGCACAGATCTGGGCCAGCGCGCTCACCATCGACGTCAACGACATCCGCGTCAACGACAACTTCTTCGATCTGGGCGGCGACTCCTTGCTGGCCATGCGCGTGGTGCAGCAGGCCGAACAGGTGATGGGCTTCCGCGTGGAGCCGCGCCGCTACGTGTTCGAGAGCCTGGGACAGCTGGCCTCCGCCGCCGCCGGAACCGCGATCGAGACGCCCCCCGAAAAGCCCGCCGACAGTGGCGAGAAGCGCGGCGGGCTGCTCGGGCGGGTGCTGGGCTGGGGACGCAAGAGTTGAGGGACATCGGCATGACGATCCTGCAGCTCCCCTCCTCGATGAACTGCCGCCTCTGGCAGGTGGACCTGGACGCCGCGCCGGCGCCGCAGGCCGTCGCCGCCCTTTCGGAAGCCGAATGGGACCGCGCCCGGCGCTTCGTCTTCAAGCGCGACCGCAGCCGCTTCATCGCCGCCCATGCCGCGCTGCGCGAGACGCTTTCCTCGCAATGCGGCAGCCCGGCCTCCACGCTGGAATTCGCGCTGGGGCCCTTCGGCAAGCCCGCCCTGATCGAGCACGGCGAGCTGCGCTTCAACCTGAGCCACAGCGAGTCGCTGGCCCTGATCGCAGTCAGCGACGACGCCGAAGTGGGCGTGGACATCGAGCTGCTGCGCCCGATGCCCGACGCCGAGGCGTTGGCCGAGACCTACTTCAGCGCGGCCGAGCGGCGCGCGCTGGCCGCGCTGCCGCAGGAGGCTCGCGGCCGTGCCTTTCTCTGCTGCTGGACGCGCAAGGAGGCCTGCCTCAAGGCCACCGGCATGGGCCTGTCGGTGGACACGCGCAGCTTCGAGGTGGGCGTTTCGCCCGAAGCGCGCGAAGTGCAGATCGACGCCGCGGACGGCTGCGCGCGGCTCGCGCTATCCTCTTTCCACGATGTCCAGGGAGCGCAATGCGCCGTGGCCCGCGTGCTGGCCTGCGGGCCGGCCCAGGCAGCGTGCCGGCCCCTGGTCGACAACGAGATGTACGCATGACCCCCATGCTCTTCGGTCCGGCCTCCCGGCAGCTGTTCGGCCTTTTTCACGCCCCCGAGCGCGACGCGAAGCTCGCGGTGGTGATCTGCATGCCGCTCGGCCAGGAAGCCGTGCGCGCCCACCGGCTGTTCCGCGTGCTTGCCGACCGGCTTGCGCGGGCAGGCGTGGCGGTGCTGCGCTTCGACTATCACGGCAGCGGCGACTCGCCCGGCGAGGACACCGACGGCGACCTCGAGGGTTGGCGCCGCGATGTCTGCGCCGCGCACGAGGAACTGCGGCGGCGCACCGGCAGCCGGAGCATCGTCTGGCTGGGTGCGCGCCTGGGCGCGACCCTGGCGGTGATGGCGGCCAAGAGCGGGCGCTGCGATCCGGCACGGCTGATCCTGTGGGACCCGATCGTGGACGGCGCGCGTTATGTGGACACCTTGCGCGCGGGCCACGTCGATGCGCTGGAGCGCTCGTTCTGCGTGCCGAAGCTGGCCTGGCGCCGCCAGCTGGCCCGCGATCCCGATGTCTTCACCGAGGAGCTCTTCGGCTTCGGCGTGTCGCCGCTGATGCGCGAGCAGCTGCGCGCGCTCTCACCGTCCAGCCTGCAGCTGACGGCGCTGCACGACACGGTGGTCCTGGCCGACGCCGAGGACCAGGCGGCCCGACAATGGGCGGACCAGGAGACGGCCCGCCACATGCCGCTGCGGATCTCGGCCTTCCAGCACCCGCTGGTCTGGACCTCCGATCCGCATCCCAATAACGCGATGGTTCCCACGGAGGCGCTGCAGCGACTGCTGGCGGTCATACATGAGTGAATACAAAGAGACACCCGTTCAGTTCGGACCCGACGGCTCGCTGATCGGCATCATCACGACGCCGGCCGAGGGGCCGCTGGCGCCGGTGGCCTGCCTCATGCTGAACATGGGCGCCAACCACCGCATCGGGCCGCGGCGCATCAACGTCAAGCTGGCGCGAGAGATGGCGTCACGCGGCATCAGCTGCGTCCGCATGGACCTCGCCGGCCTCGGCGACAGCGGGCCCGCCAGCGGCGCCGAGCACTTCCTCACGCAGGCCGTGCTCGACCTTCAGGCGGCGATGAACCTGATCCAGACCATGCTGGGCGTGCGCCGCTTCATCGTGATCGGCCTGTGCTCCGGCGCAACCAACGGCTTGTCGCTGGCGGTGGCCGACTCCCGCGTGGTGGGCCTGCTGATGTTCGACGGCTATGCCTTCCCCGGCCGGCGCGCGCAGCTGGAGCGCAGCTTGTGGCGCGCGTTGGCACTGACCAATCCCGCGGTGATCGGCAAGACGGTGCGCTGGTTGCAGCGCAAGTTCTCTGCCGCTGCTGCAGCCGCCGCCGCGCCGCAGATCTTCGAGCCCGATCCGCCGGAGGTGACCGCCGCGCTGTTCCGCCGCTCGATGACGCAGATCGCGGAGCGCAACGTGGCCGTGCTGCTGCTCTACAGCGGCACCATGCACGTGACCGATCGCAAGCGCGACCAGCTCGGCCCCTTCGCGAAGGAGGCCTTCACCCAGCGCTTCGAGTACCAGTTCATCGGCGAGATCGACCACAGCCTCACTTCGATGGCCTCGCAGCAGATCTTCATCGAAGTGGTGTGCGACTGGGCGCTGCGGGTGGTGCAGGGTGCGCCGGTGACTACTTCCTTGCCGCATGCCGCGGCAACAGCTCGCGCCGGAGGCCAGTTCGCGAGCAGCAGGCCGGCGGTGGCATTGCAGCGCGATCCGGTGATCTGAGATTCCTGCTCGACGAAGTGGTGTGCCCTTGACCCGGTCAGCCCGGGGCGCAGGGCGGTCCATCCCTGGGGAACTCCGATGTGGGAGCGAGCTACTCAGTTCGCGTCTGGACGCTACCGCCCCCCGCCCTTGGCCGGGGCAAGAGGGAGCAAGACCTGCACGCGCGCTCAGGCGGCCGGTCCAGGCGCCACGTGTGCCAGCTTCTCCCCCGGCAGCTCCTGCATCGGCCCGCTGCCGCTGTAGCGGTCCAGCGCCAGGTAGATGGCGGGCGTGATGTAAAGCGTGATCACCTGCGAGAACAGCAGGCCCCCGACCACCGCCACGCCCAGCGGCTGGCGCAGCTCGGCGCCGGCACCCAGGCCCAGCGCGAGCGGCAGCGCACCCATGAGGGCAGCCAGGGTGGTCATCAGGATCGGGCGGAAGCGCAGCCGGCAGGCCTCGCGGATCGCGTCGACCGGCTGCATGCCCTGGGAGCGCTGCGCGTCCAGCGCGAAGTCGATCATCATGATCGCGTTCTTCTTGACGATGCCGATGAGCAGCAGGATGCCGATGGTGGCGATCAGCGTCAGGTCGAAGCCGAAGAGCTTGAGCGAGAGCAACGCACCCACCGCCGCCGAGGGCAGGCCGGCCAGGATGGTGAGCGGGTGGATGTAGCTCTCGTAGAGCACGCCCAGCAGCACGTAGATGACCAGCACCGCAAGCACGAGCAGCACGGCCTGGCTGGCCTGCGAGCTCTGGAACACCGCGGCGTCGCCGCCGTAGCTGGTGATGATCGAGGGCGGAATCTTCAGCTCGGCCTTGAGCCGGTCGATCTTCGCGGTCGCGTTGCCCAGCGGCACGTCGGGTGCGAGGTTGAACGACACCGTCACTGCCTGCAGCTGCCCCTGGTGGTTGACGGAGGTCGGCCCCACCGTGCGCTTGACGGTCGAGAAGGCCGACAGCGGCACCAGCTGCCCCGCCTTGTTGCGCACCGACAGGCGCGACATGTCCTCCTCGAACTGGCGGTCGTCGTCGGCCGCCGAGAGGATCACCTGGTAGGTGTTGCTGGGCGCGTAGATGCTGCCGATCTGGCGGTCGCCGTAAGCGTTGTAGAGCGCGGTGCGCAGGTCGCCCACCGCGACGCCGAGCACGCCGGCCTTGTCGCGGTCGATGTCGAGGGTGGCCTGCAGGCCGCGGTTCTGGGAGTCGCTGGTGACGTCGCGGAAATCGGGGTCGGCGCGCATGCGCTCCATCAGCTTGTCGGCCCAGCCGACGAGGGCGCCTGCGTTCACGCTCTGCAGCGTGTACTGGAAGCGGGCCTTGCTCTGGCGCCCGCCCAGGCGCAGGTTCTGCACCGGCTGCATGTAGACGGCGACGCCCGGGATGTCGCGGAAGCGCTTGCGCAGCTGCTCGAGCACCTGCGGCATCCGCGGCCGCTCGCTGCGCGGCTTGAGCACCGCGAACAGCCGGCCGGCGTTCTGCGTGGCGGTCGGCCCGCCAACGCCGATGAAGGAGTTGACGTAGGCCACGCTCGGGTCGGCCATCAGCGCATCGGCCACGCGGTCTTGCAGGGCCTTCATCGCGGGAAACGAGATGTCCTCGGCGGCCTCGGTCGTGATCTGGATCTGGCCGATGTCTTCCTCGGGGAAGAAGCCCTTCGGGATGGTGACGAACATCCAGGCCGTCAGGACGAAGGTCGCAGCCGCCAGGCCCAGCATGAGATGGCGGTGGTGCAGCGTCCAGTCGAGCGTGCGCATGTAGCTGCCATGCACCCAGCGGTAGCCTCGCTCGAAGGCGCGGCCGATGGCGGTGCCGGGTTCGGGATGCACTTCCTCGTGGTCAATATCGGCCCCCCAGCTCGCCACTTCGTGTGCTTCGCCACCCCCCGAGGGGGAGGCGTGGCCGCCTTGGGGCGGCCCGGCGGCGGCCACGGCGGCCACGCCGCCCTCGCGCGGCTGGTGTCGCAACAGCCGGCTCGCCAGCATGGGCACCAGCGTCAGCGACACGATGGCCGAGACCATCACCGCCAGGCCCACGACCACCGCGAACTCATGGAACAGCAGGCCGATCACACCCGGCATGAAGAAGACCGGGATGAACACCGCCACCAGCGAGATGGAGATCGAGATGATGGTGAAGCCCACCTCGCGCGAGCCGCGCAGCGCGGCAGCCATCGGCTCCATGCCCTTTTCGACGTAGCGCATGATGTTTTCGAGCACCACGATGGCATCGTCCACCACCAGGCCGACCGCCAGCGTGATGCCCAGCAGCGACACGTTGTCCAGGCTGTACCCGAAAGCGTAGAGCAGCGCCACGGCACCGATCAGCGAGATCGGGATGGTGGCGGCGGGGATGAGCGTGGCCACCACGCGGTGCAGGAACAGGAAGATCACCAGCACCACCAGCAGCACGGTGCCCAGCAGCGTGAGCTGCACGTCGTGCACTGCCTGGCGGATGGAGATCGAGCGGTCGTTGACCATGTTGATCTCGACCGACTGCGGCAGCTCGTCGCGGAAGCGCGGCATCAGCGCGCGCACGGCGTCGACCACCTGCACCGTGTTGGCGTTCGGCTGGCGCAGCACCGCGAGCGAGATCGAGCTCTCGCCGTTGAAGCTGCTCGCCGTCTTGACGGACTCGAAGCTGTCCTCGATGGTGGCGACCTCGTCGAGCCGCACCGGCGCGCCGTTGCGCTGGCCGACGATCACCTTGGCGAAGTCGGCGGCCTTGAGCATCTGCTCGTTGGCCTGGATGGTGAGGGTCTGGCGCGGGCCGTCGAGAACGCCGACCGGCGTGTTGGCATTGGCCAGGCGCACCGCGTTGGCCAGCTCGTCGAGCGTGATGTTGCGTGCGTTCAGCAGGTCGGCATCGGCCTTGACGCGCACCGCGAACGCCTTGCGCCCGTAGACCGCGACCTGGGCCACGCCGTCGATGGTGGAAAGCGTGGGCGAGATCAGGTTCTCGGCATAGTCATTCAGCTCCGCGGGATTCATCGAGGGGGAGACCAGCGAGATGAACAGCACGGGCGCGTCGGCAGGGTTGACCTTGCGGTACGAGGGCATCTGCGTCAGCTCGACAGGCAGCTGTCGCTGCGCCCGAAGCAGCGCCGCCTGCACGTCGACGGCGGCGGCATCGATGTCGCGGCTGCTGACGAATTCGAGCGTGATCGAACTCACGCCCTGGGTGTTCGACGAGCTGATCGTCGAAAGGCCCGGGATGGTGGAGAACTGCTTCTCCAGCGGCAGCGCCACCGAGGACGCCATGGTCTCCGGACTGGCCCCCGGCAACTGTGCGTTGACGTTGATGACCGGCGTGTTGTAGCTCGGGAGGGCCGCAACCGGGATCTGGAAGTACGCGAAGATGCCGGCCACCACCGCCGCGGCCGAGAGCAGCACCGTCATCGCGGGACGACGGATGCAGAGCTCGGAGATGTTCATGTGCGCTCCCGCTCCGCCACCACGCTCCCTTTGCCCGGCGACGCGGCGGCCGCGCTGCCGGGCGCTGCCTCGGGCGCGTTGCCGTTGGGGCGCTGCTGCGGCTGCGCTGCGGTGTCGAGCCGCACCTTGCCACCCGGGCGCACGTTCTGCTTGCCCTCGATCACCACCTGTTCGCCGGGCTCCACGCCGCGCACCGCGACCTGCGTGCCGAAGGTGTACAGCGCCTGGACCTTGCGGCGCGTGGCCGTCCGCTCGGCATCGACCACGTAGACCGAGCTGCCCTCGGCCAGCATCATGATCGCGGCCGCGGGAACCACGGTGGCGCCCTCGAGCGTGCGCACGGTCACGCGAGTCTCGACGAACTGGCCCGGCCAGAGGCCCTGGTCGGCGTTGTCGAACACGGCCTTGGCACGCACGGTGCCGATCAGCGGGTCGACGGTGTTGTCGACGAAGTTGAGGGCACCCTTCATCGGCGTCTTGCGCCCGCTCACCAGCGCCTCGACCGGCGTGTGCGAGCGCGCCGCGGCCAGCAGGTCCTGCAGCCTGCCTTCGGGCACCGGGAAGCTGACCGCGATCGGGTCGAGCTGGGTGATGGTCACGAGCGACAGGCTGGGCTGCACCAGCGTGCCAGGGTAGATGTTGATCGCGCCGATGCGTCCGGCAATGGGTGCGCGCAGCGTGGCGTAGCCCAGCGCCACCTGGGCCGATTGCACCGCGGCTTTGTCAGCCGCCACGGCAGCGCGCTGCGCCTCGAGCTGCGAGAGCGTGGCATCGGCCGCGGCCTTCGCGATGAAGTTCTGCGCCACCAGTTCCTGGCTGCGCCGGTACTGGCGCTCCAGGTCGGCCATCGTGGCCTCGTCCTTCTGCTGCTGGGCGCGGGCCTTGGCGAGGTTGGCCTGGTCGGGGCGGTCGTCGAGCGTGAAGAGCAGTTGACCTTGCTTGACGAACTGGCCCTCCTTCACGTGCACCTCGCGCACTGTGTTCGTGACCTGCGGGCGCAGGTCCACGCTGTTGAGCGAGACCACGCTGCCGTTGACCTGCACGGTGACCGGAACGTCCTGCTTCTGCGCCGCCGCCAGCGTGACCAGGGCCGGCGTGGCGGCGCCCGGACCGGCGCCCTTGCCGGGCGCGGAGGCGCTTCCGGCGGCGGGCGCGCCTGTGTGCGCCACGTCCTGCGTCCTGTTTCCCGCCCAGCGCCACGCGCCGGCTGCGGTCAGGATCAGCACACCCGCAAGGGCGAGGACGAATTTCTTGTTCATGAGCACTTCTGGATTGGTAGAAAGCCGGCCGCTGTTTTTTGGCGCGCACTTTTGCCTGACATTTGCTATTGGAGCAGGGGTCAGGGACTGCCGTCCATCGGTGCCGTAAAGATAAGTAAAGCGGGTATGAAGCACCGCACGGAAGGCGCTCCGATCTCGGGGAAGCGCCGGAAGCGCGCCGCTAGAATCGCCGCTGCCCCACAGCCTCTGGATGAACACCATGAACCGCTGCAACATCCCTTGGACTGCTCTCTTTCTGGCAGCCATGTGCGCCGTCACCGCACCCGCTGCCGCCCAGGAGCCCGTCCAGACCCAGAACGAGGCCGCCCTCGGCGGTCGCAACTTTCCCATCGGCACCCTGCGCGGTCGCTTCATGGTCGTGAATGCGCCCGAGATCCAGCTCGACGGCCAGTCCGAGCGGCTCTCGCCGGGCGCACGCATCCGCAGCGCTCAGCAGATGCTGGTCATGCCGGCCGCCCTCACTGGGCAGAACCTGCTGGTCAACTACAAGCGCGATCCTGCCGGCATGGTGAGCGAGGTCTGGATCCTCACGCCCGAGGAAGCCCAGGCCAAGCGCGAAACTGCCGAGAAGCCGCTGCTGAACTTCTGGCCCTTCGTGGCCGACACCGGCCCGCGCGACGACGGCAAGACGCCGTTCGACCAATTGCCGCGCTACGGCCAGTAGCTCTCGAATTCCGGGTACCGGGTGCGTTTCCTGGTTCCCTTTTCTTCTTCTCGGAATCCATGCACCCAGCAGCCGGATGTCCGCTTTCCGACGGCACCACCACGGAGCCCCTCATGACCCCCAGAGTTTTCATCAAGACCTTCGGCTGCCAGATGAACGAGTACGACTCGGACAAGATGGCCGACGTGCTGCGCGCCGCCGACGGCTACGAGCCCACCACCAACGTCGAAGAGGCCGACCTGATTCTCTTCAACACCTGCTCGGTACGCGAGAAGGCCCAGGAGAAGGTGTTTTCCGACCTCGGCCGTGTCAAGCACCTCAAGGCGCGCGGCGTGAAGATCGGCGTCGGCGGCTGCGTGGCCAGCCAGGAAGGTGCGGCGATCATCGCGCGCGCCCCGTACGTCGACGTGGTCTTCGGCCCCCAGACGCTGCACCGCCTGCCCGAGCTGCTGCACCAGCGGGAGCGGGCCGGCCAGCCGCAGGTGGACATCAGTTTCCCGGAGATCGAGAAATTCGACCACCTGCCGCCAGCACGCGTCGAAGGCGCGACCGCCTTCGTGTCGATCATGGAAGGCTGCTCCAAATACTGCAGCTACTGCGTGGTGCCGTACACGCGCGGCGAGGAGGTGAACCGGCCGCTGGACGACGTGCTGATCGAGGTCGCCGGCCTCGCCGACCAGGGCGTTCGCGAGGTCACGCTGCTGGGCCAGAACGTCAATGCCTACCGCGGCCGCATGGGCGACACGACCGAAATCGCCGACTTCGCGCTGCTGATCGAGTACATCGCCGAGATCCCCGGCATCGAGCGCATCCGCTACACCACAAGCCATCCCAACGAGTTCACGCCCCGCCTGATCGAGGCCTATGCCCGCGTGCCCAAGCTGGTGAGCCACCTGCACCTGCCGGTGCAGCACGGCAGCGACCGCATCCTGATGGCGATGAAACGCGGCTACACGGCGATGGAATACAAGAGCACGGTCCGCAAGCTGCGCGCGATCCGCCCCGGGCTCTCGCTGAGCAGCGACTTCATCGTCGGCTTCCCCGGCGAGACCGACGCGGACTTCGAGAAGATGATGAAGCTGATCGACGAGCTCGAGTTCGACAACAGCTTCAGCTTCATCTTCAGCCCGCGACCCGGCACGCCGGCGGCGCAGTTGCACGACGACACCACGCACGACATCAAGCTTGCGCGACTGCAGCGGCTGCAGGCCGTGGTCGACGGCAACGTCAAGCGTTTTGGCCAGGCGCTCGTGGGCACGACACAGCGCGTCCTCGTCGAAGGCCGCTCGCGCAAGGATGAGAGCGAGCTGATGGGCCGCACCGAGTGCAATCGGGTGGTCAATTTCGAGGGCGATCCGCGCCTGGCCGGCCGCATGATCGACGTGCGCATCACCCGTTCGCTGGCCTACACGCTGCGCGGCGAGGTGCCCACTGCGGAATCGACCGCGTCACCGGCCGGCCTCGCCGCGCCAGCGGCCTGATGGCGAGCCTGAAGTCGGCGCGCGGCTCGTTCCAGCAGTTGCTGTTGTTCGCGTTCCTGCTGATCACGGCGCTGCTGGTGGGCGTGGCCCTGCGCTCGGTGTTCCAGTACGACGTGCTGATGACCCAGAGCCGCAACGCAGCGGGCCGCGCACTCACGCTTTCGGGCGCGGCGCAGTCCCTGGCCGAGCGCAGCGCCGCGATGGAGCGCGCCGGGCGCCAGTCGCTGGTGCTCAACGATGCGGTGCTGCGCCGCCGCTTCGACGACGCAGCCCGCGACGCACACCACGCGCTCGACCGCCTGGGCGCGAACGGCCTGCCCGCCACCGGCCTCGATCTCTGGCGGGCGCAGCTCGCCGTGATCGAGGGCTTGATGAGCGGCGCGTCCGAGACCGCGCTCGCGCGGGAGAGCTCGATGGCGATGCAGTTTCGCGACCTCGACGCGCTCAACACCAACATCGCCCAGCAGGCCCAGATCCTGATCGAGGCGCAGAACAACGCACTGGCGCAGCGCATCGAGAACGCACGCCGGCGGCTGATGCGCGAAGTGCTGGCCGCCAGCGCACTGGCCGTGGCGCTGGCGCTGGCCTTCGGTGTGTGGCTGGCGCGGCCCTTGAAGCGGCTGCAGCGCGCGATCGTCGGGCTGGGCGAGAACCGGCTCGACGAGCCGATCGACATCCGCGGGCCGGCCGACGTGCGCCGCATCGCGCAACAGCTCGAATGGCTGCGGCTGCGGCTGACGGAGCTGGACGCCGACAAGGCACGCTTCCTGCGCCACGTCTCGCATGAGCTCAAGACCCCCCTGGCGGCGCTGCGCGAAGGCGTCTCGCTGCTGGAGGATGGTGTGACCGGCGCGCTGAACCCGGCTCAGCGTGAAGTGGCGCAAATCCTTCAGCAGAACACGGTCGCGCTGCAGGGACAGATCGAAGCCCTGCTGCGCTTCAATGCGGCGGCGTTCGAGGCGCGCGAGCTGCGTCGACAGCGCACGCCGCTGCTGCCGCTGATCGAGGAACAGATCGAGGCCCAGCGCCTGCAATGGCAGGCCAGCGGGCTCACGGTGAGGGCCGAAGGCGAGCCGATTGCGGTGGTGGTCGATCCGGTGAAGCTGGGCACTGCGGTGGCCAACCTGCTGTCCAACGCGATCCGCTATTCGACACGCGGCGGCACCATCGCGATCACCGTATCGAGCACGCCCGACATCGTCTGCATCGACATCCAGGACGCCGGGCCCGGCATCGCCGAAGGCGACCGCGACCGCATCTTCGAGCCCTTCTACCGCGGCGAGCGCCAACCCCAGCATGCCGTCAAGGGAACTGGCATCGGGCTGTCGATCGTGCAGGAGTACATTGCAGCCCATGGCGGTCGCATCACGCTGCTGCCGGAGGGACCCGGGGCGCGCTTCCGAATCGAGCTGCCGCGCTCCACCTGACCACAGCCCCCCTTCAAGCGTTTGCTCCGACCCATGCTCTTCAGTCCGATCGCTCGCAGATCCGCATTCGCCATGACCGTCCTCGTCATGCCGCTGCTGCTCGCTGCATGCGCCGCCCCGCTCAAGCCCCCGCCGGAACCAGTGGCCGTGCGGCCGCCGCCACCGCCTCCGCCCCCGCCGCCGCCTGTGCAGCCGGTCGAGGCCGAACCGATGGCGCCGGCCACGCAGCCGGCGCTGGTCTTCACTCAGCTCACGCAGGGCCCGGTGGCCGCCCTGCTCGGTTACGCCGACAAGGTGCGCCCTCTTGGCGGCAACGAGCTTGCCAACGAGATTTCACGCCTGGGTGAGCCGGGCGAGCAGCCCCTGGTGCAGATGCAGCTGGCACTGCTGCTCTCGCAAACGCGCGTGCCGGCCGACCTCGCGCGGGCGCTTGGCCTGGTGCAGCGCGTGATCGCGAATTCGGCGAGCGAAGCCCAGCCCCTGCACCCGCTTGCCCGGTTGCTGGCGGCGCGCTACCAGGAGCAGCGACGCGTCGAGGACGAGCGCGACCGGCAGGCGCAGCAGGTGCGAGACAGCCAGCGACGCATCGACCAGCTGAGCGACCGCATCGAGGCGCTGCGTGCCATCGAGCGCAGCTTCTCGCGCCCCAACAGCCCGCCACCACCGGTCGCGCCGGCGGCTCCGAAGCCCGCACCATGAACAATTCCGGCCCCGCCAAGGAATCGGCCAGCCCGCCCGGCGCCCGCCTGCTGGTGGTAGACGACGACGCGGACATGCTGCGCCTGCTCTCGATGCGGCTGACGGGCGCCGGCTACCAAGTCACCGCCGTGACCTCGGCCGAGTCGGCACTGACGCAGCTCGAGATCGAGCATCCCCAACTGGTGTTGAGCGATGTGCGGCTGCCAGGCCGCGATGGCCTGCAGCTCTTCGACGAGATCCGCAAGCGCCACCCCACGCTGCCGGTGATCCTGCTGACTGCGCACGGCACCATTCCCGACGCGGTCGAAGCCACGGCTCGCGGTGTCTTCACCTATCTCACCAAGCCCTACGACGCCCGCGAGCTGCTCGACAAGATCGCGCAGGCGCTGGCGCTCGGTGCGCCGGCTCCCAGCGGCGGGAAGGGCATCGACGAGAGCTGGCGCTCGGAGATCGTGAGCCGCAGCAATCGCATGGCCGAGCTGCTGGCCGAGGCCCGGATGGTGGCCAAGTCCGATGCCAGCGTGCTGCTGCGCGGCGACAGCGGCGCCGGCAAGGAACTACTCGCCCGCGCCATTCATCGAGCCAGTGCGCGCGCCGAGAAGCCCTTCGTGGCGGTCAACTGCGGCGCCATTCCCGAGGCACTGTTGGAGTCAGAGCTGTTCGGCCATGTGAAGGGCGCCTTCACCGACGCCGTGGCCAATCACAAGGGACTGTTCCAGCAGGCAGACGGCGGCACCCTGCTGCTCGACGAGATCGGCGACATGCCGCCGGCGTTGCAGGTCAAGCTGTTGCGGGTGCTGCAGGAGCATGCGGTGAGGCCGGTGGGCTCGACCCAGTCCATTGACGTCGACGTGCGGATCATCTCCGCCACCCATCGCGACCTCGATGCCGCCATGGAGGCCGGGCAGTTCCGGGAGGACCTGTACTACCGTCTCAACGTCGTGACGCTCCAACTGCCGCCGCTGTCGGCGCGGCGCGAGGACATCCCGCTGCTGGCCAATCATTTCCTGAATCGGCTGTCGAGCAAGTACGGCAAGCGCCTGTCGGGCTTCGCGCCCGAAGCGCTCAAGGCGCTCACCATGGCGCCTTGGCCGGGCAATGTGCGCCAATTGTTCAACGTGGTCGAGCAGGTCTGTGCACTGTCCAGCTCGCCGCTGATTCCCCTGGCGCTGGTGCAACGGGCACTGCGCTCGCCCAGCGTTGAGGTCCAGACCTATGCAGAGGCCAAGCAGCGCTTCGAGCGCGAGTACCTGGTCGGCCTGCTCAAATTGACCGATGGCAACGTGGCCGACGCGGCACGTCTGGCGGATCGCAACCGCACGGAGTTCTACCGGCTGCTGCAGAAGCATCAACTCACACCTGGGCACTTCAAATCCGATGCCGCGTCGCCGGGCGGCGATGCGTCGCTGACGAGCGACAACCCTAAGTAGTTGATTTTGCTGCGAATTAACGCAGGCTTTACCGAGGCTGTCGGGAACCGGCGACAGATTCGGGGTTTTTGGTGGCCTTTTGGTTTCAAAAACCGCCCCGGGGACTGCCGATCAGGCGCAAGCCCTTGATCTAAAAGGCTTTTTCGAGGCTGGCACGGGGTTTGCCCTAAGAAGGGCATGACAGCACTTACCAGCCCATCTTTCGCACTGCGTCCGCAGCGCGACGGCCTGCGTCAAAAGCAGTTTTCCCTCTCGCGGTCCCGCGCCGCGGGTCATCCGCCTGCTGGCCTGAGCAACGCCGGCGGCGCGGCACCGGACTGTGTCTTCAAGCGTCTTCCGGCGATTGGCGACACCCCTTCCGTCGACAAGCAACGTTGATGAGCCGCACATGAAGCCCAACGATTTCTCCCAGCTCAACGTTCTCACCGAGGCGGATTTCTCCCGCCGCAGCGTGCTGCGTGAAGAACGCCATCCCAACTCGGTGACAGCGCCGCCGATCAACCGCGGCTCCATGGCCCCACGCCCCTGGCGCGGCTTTTGGAACAGCATCGGCACGGCACTGCTGGTCAAGCTCGGCGCCGGCGGCAAGGCCGCAGCCGGCGCATCCCACGCGCCGCGACGCTCGCAGGCGTGGGAACGCGCGGCCCAGCAACGCCGCATGGCCTTCATGGCGCTGACACTGTTCAGCACGGTCGTGGCCTCCACGCTGTTCGCCCGCGTGCAGCCCGACTACGACAACCTCTGGCTCGAATACAGCCAGATCGCGCTCTACGGTCTGCTCTCGGGCTGGGTGGTGACCGGCTTCGTGACTGCGCTCATGGGCTTTTACGTCGCTGTGCGCGGGGACAAACACGCGCTATCGGCCAAACAGGTCGCCGACCACCCGATGAACCCGGAAGCGCGCACGGCGATCATCATGCCGATCTGCAACGAGGACGTGGCCACGGTCTTTGCCGGCCTGCGCGCGACCTGCGAATCGGTGGCCGCGACCGGTCATGCGCGGCAGTTCGACGTCTTCGTGCTGTCCGACAGCTACACGCCCGAGGTCGCCGCCGCCGAGCGCGCCGCCTGGGAAGATCTGCGCGCCGCGTTGGCCGACAGCCCGAACCAGCCGCAGGTCGAGGTGTATTACCGCCTGCGCAAGCGCCGCACCCACCGCAAGGCCGGCAACGTGGCCGACTTCTGCCGCCGCTGGGGCAAGGACTATCGCTACATGGTGGTGCTCGATGCCGACAGCGTGATGAGCGGCGACTGCCTGACGTCGATGGTCAAGCTGATGGAGGCCAATCCGACGGCCGGCATCATCCAGACCGCGACGCAGGCCATCGGCCACGTCACCCTGCACGCTCGCGCCCAGCAGTTCGCCTCGCGCGTGACGGGCCGCCTGTTCACGCTGGGCATGCAGTTCTGGCAACTCGGCGAGTCGCACTACTGGGGCCACAACGCCATCATCCGCGTCGAGCCCTTCATGCAGCACTGCGCGCTGGCACCGATCAAGGGCACCGGCGGCATGTCGGGCGGCATCATGTCGCACGACTTTGTCGAGGCTGGGCTGATGCGCCGCGCCGGCTACCACGTGTGGCTGGTTGCCGACCTGGTCGGCAGCTACGAGCAGCAACCGCCGGACCTGCTGGCCGAGCTGCAGCGTGATCGCCGCTGGTGCCAGGGCAACCTGCAGAACGCTCGCCTCATGGCCGAGCCCGGCCTGCACCCGGTGCACCGCGCGATGTTCGTTACCGGCACCATGGCTTATGCCTCCGCGCCGATGTGGCTTGCGTTCCTGACACTTGGCACGGCTCTGTGGCTCACGGGCTCGAGCGTGGTCGCGCATTGGCTGGCAATGCCGATGGAACTGGCCGGGCTCTGGCTGTGGACCTTGTGCCTGCTGTTCCTGCCGCGCATGCTCGGCATTGCAGCGGTGGTGCTGCGTCGCGAGCAGCGCCAGTACGGCGGTGTCGGCGGCCTGCTCAAGAGCGCGGCACTTGAAAGCGCGCTGGCCATCGTGCAGGCGCCTGTGCGCATGCTGGCCCACTCGCTGTTCGTGGTAGTGGCGCTTACCGGCATCAAGCTCGACTGGAAGTCGCCGCCTCGGGAAGCCGCCGCCGTGCCGTGGCGCATTGCTTTCAGCCAACTCGCGCCGATGTCGCTGGTCATTGCCGCCCTGGCGGTGGGCATTGCGCTGATCGACGCCAGCGCGCTGGTCTGGCTGATGCCGGTTGGACTGCCGCTGCTGCTGGCCATCCCGCTGACCGTGCTGACCAGCCAGATCGCGCTCGGCAATGCAATGCGCGACCGCGGCTTCCTGGTGATTCCCGAGGAGTCGCGTTCCCCGGCGGTGTTGCGCAGGGCGTGGATGCACGCTGTGAGGCTGGCACGCGCCTGACGGTTCGCCGCCCATGAAAAAGCCCGCTCGATCAGCGGGCTTTTTCTTTGCGCCTCACCGCGAAGGGGCGGGGAGCGAAGTCAGAAGCGCGGCATGCCGCCCCCGCCTCCGCCCATGCCAGGCAGCCCCTTCATGCCGCCCATGCGCTTCATCATCTTCATCAAACCGCCGCCCTTCATCTTCTTCATCATCTGCTGCATCTGCTCGAACTCGTTGAGCAGCCGGTTCACCTCTTGAACCTGCACCCCCGCCCCGGCCGCGATGCGCCGCTTGCGGGTGGCCTTCAGCAGCTCCGGCTTGCGCCGCTCCAGCGGCGTCATGCTGTTGATGATGCCCTCCTTGCGCCGGATGTCGCGCTCCGCGCGGTTCATGTCGGCATCGGTGGCCTTGGCGGCCAGCTGCTGCGGCAGCTTGTCCATGATGCTGGACAGCCCGCCCATCTGCTTCATTTGCTGCAGCTGGCCGAGGAAGTCGTTCAGGTCGAAGCCCGCGCCGCTCTTGACCTTGGCAGCCAGCTTCTGTGCCGCGGCGACGTCGACGCCGGCCGTGACCTGCTCGACGAGCGCCACGATGTCGCCCATGCCGAGGATGCGACCGGCATGGCGCTCGGCGTCGAATACCTCCAGGCCGTCGATCTTTTCGCTGACACCCGCGAACTTGATCGGCACACCCGTCACCTGCCGCACCGACAGCGCGGCGCCGCCTCGCGAGTCGCCGTCGGTCTTGGTGAGAACGATGCCGGTCAGCGGCAGCGCCTCCTTGAAGGCCTTGGCGGTATTGATCGCATCCTGTCCCTGCATCGCGTCGACCACGAACAGCGTCTCGACAGGGTTCAGCGCCGCGTGCAGTTGCTGGATCTCGTTCATCAACACCTCGTCGATGGCGAGGCGTCCGGCCGTGTCGACCAGCAGCACATCGAAGAAATGGCGCCGGGCGTGATCGAGCGCCGCGCGGGCGATGTCGAGCGGCTTCTGGTCGGGCGTGCTCGGGAACCACTCGGCCCCGGCCTGTTTCGTGACGGTCTTGAGCTGCTCGATGGCCGCCGGCCGATACACGTCGCCCGAGACGGTGAGCACTTTCTTCTTGCGCTTCTCGATCAGGTGCTTGGCCAGCTTGGCCGTGGTGGTGGTCTTGCCGGCGCCCTGCAGGCCGGCCATCAGGATCACGGCGGGCGGTTGCGCCACCAGGTTGATGTCTGCCACGCCTTCGCCCATGGTCGCGGCGAGCTCGCGGTTGACGATGCCCACGAGCGCCTGGCCGGGCTTGAGCGAGCCCAGCACCTCCTGGCCCATCGCCTTGTCCTTGACGCGGGCCACGAAGTCGCGCACCACTGGGAGTGCGACGTCGGCCTCCAGCAGGGCCATGCGCACCTCGCGCAGCATGTCCTGCACATTGGCTTCGGTGATGCGGGCCTGTCCGCTGACCTGCTTGACGAGGCGTGAGAATTTTTCGGTGAGGGCGCTGGCCATGGTGTTTCCCGCGGGCGGGATCGGTAGGTGGGGAGCGGGGGCGTCCTCGCGAAGGACCACGCAAAGGCGAGACGCTAAACTCCGACCGATGATTTTAGCGATCCCCTCTCCACTCGGCGTGGCGCTGGGCATCGCCACCGCCGCCGCCTACGGCGCCACTGCCGCAGCCTCTTCCTTGCTCGGGCGGCCTTCCACGCAATGGATGCTCGGCCTGGCCTGGGTGCTGCACGCCTGCGTGCTCGCCTGGTCGCTGGTCGGCGGCGACCCGCGCTTCGGCTTCGCACCGGCGCTGTCGGTGACCGGGTGGCTGGTGATGACCGTCTACGCGATCGAAAGCCGCCTCTATCCGCAACTCAAGGTTCGGCGCGTGCTCGCGGTGCTGGGCGCGGCGGCCGTGCTGCTCGCGATGATCTTTCCGGGTACGCCACTGCACGTCTCGGCCTCGCCCTGGCTGCCCTTGCACCTGGCGCTGGGCATCGCCTCGTACGGACTGTTCGGCGCGGCGGTCATCCACGCCTGGCTCATGACGCGCGCCGAGAAGCAGATCCGGCTGGCCACCGAACCGCAGGCGGGCGTGCCCCTGCTCACCATGGAGCGGCTGACCTTTCGCTTCGTGACCGCCGGCTTCGTGCTGCTGTCGGCCACCCTGCTCGCCGGGCTGCTGTTCAGCGAGCAGCTATACGGCGCCAATGCGCGAGGCTGGAAATGGGACCACAAGACCGTGTTCTCGGTGCTTGCCTGGATCAGCTTCGCGGTGCTGCTGATCGGGCGGGCACGCTTCGGCTGGCGTGGCCGCACCGCGCGACGCGTGCTCTATGCCGGCGCCGCCCTGCTGCTGCTGGCCTATGTGGGGTCGCGCTTCGTGCTCGAGGTGGTACTGGGGCGCGCAGCGACATGAAATACCTGCTGGTCCTCGCGATCATCCTGGTGGCGGTATGGCTCTGGCGCAAGGGGCGGCGCGAAGAGCTGCAGTCGCGCACGCCGCCGCGCCCTCCTGCGCCTCCACCGGACAGCATCGGGCCTCCGCAAGCCATGCTGCGCTGCGCGCATTGCGGGCTGCACCTGCCGGCCAGCGACGCGCTGCGCGGTGCCGATGGCACGGCGTACTGCAGCGCGGCGCATCGCAGGGCGGCAACGCACTGATCGGGGCTCCATCCATGAGCCGCACGGCCGCTCCGAAGGCGAATAGCACCGCAGCCCAAGGCGAAGGTGCAGTGAGCTGCCGGGCCGCTCCGAAGGCCACCGGCAGCGCAGCCCGCAAGACGGAAGTTGCCCGATGAGCACTTTCCTCTGGTCGCGCGCAGAGACCAGGACCGACTGGACGCCGCTCGACCAGGCGCCCGGCCGCGAAAGCTCGGCCCTGCTGCGCTTGTGGCGCGGCTTCGTGACCGCGCGCAGCTGCGTCGCCGTCGTGCTGCTGCTACTCCAGGCCCTCGTGCTGGCGCTAGGACAGGCCGTGCAGCCGATCGTCGTTGCGCTGACGGGCGGCTATGTGGTCGCCACTCTGCTGGTCGCGCGCTATGCGCACTTCCAGCCGCCGGTGCGGCGCTTCGGCACGGCCTGGCTGTCGACGATCGGCGTCGACCTGGTGGTCTTCAGCGCACTGCAGCTGCTGCAGGTGGGCAGCATCAACTACACGCCGCTGTTCGCCCTGCCGGTGCTGATGGGCGCCGTGTTGGGCAGCGGAGCCGTCGGCCTGGGCACCACGGCCATCGTCACCCTGCTGCTGCTGGCGCATGCCGGCTGGTACTGGCTGCAGCAGCAGGCAGAACCTTCGGCGCGCTTCGTGCAGGCCGCGCTGACCGGCACCGGCCTGTTCGTGGTGGCGCTGCTGGCGCACGAGCTGGCGCGGCGCCTGATGCGCGAGGAGGCATTGGCGCATCGCAACCGGGGCACGGCGCAGATGCATGCCCTGGTGAACGACCTCGTGATCGAAACGCTCAGCGAAGGCGTGCTCGTGATCGACGCCAAGGGCCAGGTGCACGCAGCCAACCCCGCGGCCGACGCGATCCTCGGGCAGGGACTGGCCCAACTCGAGCTGCCCTTCACGCTGGGCACGCAGCCGGCCTGGATGCCACTGGCCGCGATTGCGCGCAATACCTTCGCGCGGCGCTCACCGCAGTCGCGCGAGATCCCGATCGCGCAGGCCCAAGGCGCGCCGCGCGAGGTGCGGGTGCGCACCCGGCTCACGCGCGCGGCCGATCGCGGTATCGAGAGCCTGTGCGTGATGTTCCTGCAGGATCTGCGCGAGCTCGAGGCACGCATTCGCACCGAAAAGCTCGCGGCCATGGGGCGCATGTCGGCCGCGGTCGCGCACGAGATCCGCAACCCACTTGCCGCCATCACCCAGGCCAGCGCGCTGCTGGGCGAGGACCTGGTCGATCCGGGTCATCGGCGGCTGACGACCATGGTCCAGCAGAACGCACAGCGCCTGTCGCGCATCGTCGACGACGTGCTCGACGTCGCGCGGGCTCGTCAACAGCGCGTGCTGCCGCTGGGGGAGCAGCTGGTGCTCGATCCGACAGTGCGCACGCTGGCCGAGGAGTGGGTGCGGCAAACGCAGCGCCAGGGCGTGTTGCTGGTCCTCGAGGCGCCCGGCAGCGTGGTGCGCTTCGACATCGAGCACTTGCGGCGCATCCTGGTGAACCTGCTCGACAACGCGGCGCGCTACGCCGGCGCGCGCGACGGCTCGATCCAGGTGGCGACGCGGCTGAACGCTGCCGGTCGCGCCAGCCTTCAGGTGTGGAGCGATGGTGCGCCGCTCGAGCCCGCGGTGCAGCGCCATCTGTTCGAGCCCTTCTTTTCGTCCGAGAGCCGCTCCAGCGGCCTCGGCCTCTATCTGTGCCGCGAGCTGTGCGAGCGCCATGGCGCCACCATCGGCTACGAGCGCCGCGCCCTGCCTGCAGGCGGGCCGGAGGGAAATGAATTCGCCGTCGTCTTCATGCCAGGCGAAGTCGGGCTGACACAATAGCGCCGTGAGCAGCCCCAATCCGCCCGCGCCGCGCCCCGCCCAGATCCTGGTCGTCGACGACGAGCCCGACCTGCGCACGCTCTACGAGCTCACGCTGCTGCGCGAGGGCTACCGCGTCGAGGCGGCAGGCAGCGTGTCGGAAGCACGCGAACACCTGGACGCGGGCCGCTTCGATGCCGTGATCACCGACATGCGCCTGCCCGACGGGCTGGGCATGGAGATCCTGCAGCGCATCCAGCAGGAGCAGCGCAGCGAGCGCTGCGTGGTGATGACCGCCTACGGCTCGGCAGAGAACGCGGTCGAGGCCCTGAAGGCGGGCGCCTTCGACTACCTGACCAAGCCGGTGGACCTGAAGCAGTTCCGTACCGTCGTGGCTTCGGCGGTACAGGCGCGGGGCGCGCCCGCGCGGCCAGTGCGCCAGGCAGAGGGCAACGGCACCAAGCTGGCAGCGACCATCGGCAACGTCGGCACGGCGGCGCTCGAAAGGCTGGTCGGCAACTCCGAGCCGATGCGTCAGGTCAAGTCCCGCATTGCCAAGGTCGCGCGCGGCATGGCCCCGGTGCTCGTACGCGGCGAGTCCGGCACCGGCAAGGAGTTGGCGGCGCGGGCGGTGCATGCGTGCAGCCAGCGCAGCGATGGCCCCTTCGTCGCGGTCAACTGCGGTGCCATTCCCGAGAACCTGCTCGAGGCCGAATTCTTCGGCGCCAGAAAAGGCTCCTATACCGGTTCCTCGCAGGACCGCGACGGCTATTTCCAGGCCGCCCGCGGCGGCACGCTCTTCCTCGACGAGATCGGCGACCTGCCGCTTGCGATGCAGTCCAAGCTGCTGCGCGCGATCCAGGAACGCAGCGTGCGGCCGATCGGCTCGACGCAGGAAGACGCCGTCGACGTGCGCATCGTGAGCGCCACGCACAAGGACCTGCAGGCCGAGGTGCAGGCCGGCCGCTTCCGCCAGGACCTTTTCTATCGTCTCAACGTGATCGAGATCGCGGTGCCGGCGCTGCGCGAGCGCCGCGAGGACCTGCCGGCGCTCTGCGAGGCGCTGCTGGCCCGGATAGCGCGCGACGCCGGCATGCCGATCCCGGCACTGTCGCCCGACGTGCTGCACCGGCTGTCGCAGCACCCGCTCAACGGCAATGTGCGCGAGCTCGAAAACTTGCTGCACCGGGCCGTCGCCCTGAGCGACGGCGATGTGCTGCACATCGATGTCTCCAGCGGCGCTGCGCTGTTGGAGCCGGCGAGCACGCCGCCCGCGACTGTGGTGCAGGCACCGGCCGAACAATCGCCGGCCGCGCCGCTTGCGTCGAAGCCCGCCTCGGTCCCGAGCGACCTGCAAAGCTATCTGGATCAGCAGGAACGCGAGATCCTCGTGCGCGCGCTGCAGGACAGCGGGTTCAACCGCACCGCAGCCGCGGCGCGACTGGGCCTCAGCCTGCGGCAGATCCGCTATCGCATTGCGCGCCTCGGCATTGCGACGCCCGGTGGCGACGACAACAATGGCAGCGGCACCGACGACTGACGCGCCCGGCAACGAGCTCTGGCAGGACGGCTGGTACCGATTCGCCCGATCGTTGCGCTCGCCCAACTTCGGCCCGCGCCCACCAGGCGCGCAGATCGACCTGATCGTGCTGCACTCCATCAGCCTCCCGCCCGGGCGCTATGGCGGCGACGAGGTGCAGCGGCTCTTCACGAACCAGCTGGACTGGAATGCGCATCCCTATTTCGACAGCATCCGCGGCCTCGAGGTCTCGGCCCATTTCTACGTGCGCCGCAACGGCGAGCTCTGGCAGTTCGTGAGCTGCGACGAGCGCGCCTGGCATGCCGGACCCTCGTTCTGGCGCGGCCGCGCCAACTGCAACGACGATTCGATCGGCATCGAGCTCGAGGGCCAGGAGGGCGAGCGCTTCGAGCTCGCGCAATACGAAACGCTTGCCAGTCTTTGTCCCGCCATCGCGCAGCGCTACGCCATCGCCTTCGTCGCGGGCCATGAACACATTGCGCCAAACCGCAAGGCGGACCCGGGCGGTGGCTTCGACTGGCTGCTTCTGCAACAGCAGCTGGGCTGGCAACGCGCGATGTTCCCCGACACGGTCATGGCGCGCTGAATTTTTTCAATCTTCACCTCGGCCCTGATGCGCCGGCGCCACGTGACGCGATCTGCGCCTTCGATCGCAGCTGCTCAGCAACCATGCGCCTTCCAGGCCCAAATGCGTGCGCAGGGCGCATGGGGAGTGGCACGCGCTAAGGTCGTTCAGTAACGATGCGGGATAACTCCCCATCCAGCCCGTTTTCGGGTGAATGCATGCCATTGAACTACAAGGAAAACACTACATCTAGTGGGTTGTAGCCCTCTGAGACCCCAGATATAGTGTGCCCTGCCCCGTGCCTTCATCCAAGCCACCGGCCACACGCGGCACGGCCGCCCCAACAAGAATTGCCCAACAGAGGACCGAATGCAAACTGCCCAGAACCATCCCGCCACGCCCCGCGCCGTTTCCTCGACGCCGCAACAAGCCCGTGACAAGGCCGGCTCGCCCGCCGGGAATGCGCTCGCCAACTATCAGATCATCCGCCGCAACGGCGCGGTCGTTCCCTTCGAGCCCAACAAGATCGCCATCGCGATGATGAAGGCCTTCCTCGCCGTGCACGGCACGCAGGGCGCCGCATCCGCCAGCGTGCGCGAGACAGTCGATACCCTGACCCAGGGCGTGGTGCGTGCCATGCTTCGCTCGCGCCCCGGCGGCGGCACCTTCCACATCGAGGATGTGCAAGACCAGGTCGAGCTGGGCCTGATGCGCGGCGGCCACCACGAGATCGCCCGCGCCTATGTGCTGTACCGCGAGCGTCGCGCGCAGGAGCGCTCGAAGCAGGGCGAGCAGGAGGCCCCTATCGCCGTCTCCACGCTGCATGTGCTCGACCGCGGGGAGCGGGTTGCGCTCGACCTCAACGAGCTCAAGGGACTGATCGCGTCCGCCTGTGCCGGCCTGGGCGAGAGCATCACCGACGGGCCGATCGTGGCCGAGACCATGCGCAACCTCTACGACGGCGTGCCGCTCGACGAGGTCTACAAGGCTTCCATCCTCGCCGCCCGCACCCTGATCGAGAAAGACCCTGACTACACCTTTGCGACCGCGCGCCTGCTGCTGCACACGATCTTCAAGGAAGTGATCGGCCGCGAAGTGCCGGCAGCCGAGCGCGCTCAGGCCTACGCCGACTACTTCCCGCAGTTCATCAAGAAAGGCGTCGACAACGAGCTGCTCGACGAACGGCTGCAGCAGTACGACCTGGCCCGCCTGGGCGCCGCGCTCAAGCCCCAGCGCGATCTGCAGTTCGACTACCTCGGCCTGCAAACCCTCTACGACCGCTACTTCCTGCACGTGCGCAAGACCCGCATCGAGCTGCCGCAGGCTTTCTTCATGCGCGTGGCGATGGGCCTCGCGCTGAACGAGATCGACCGCGAGGCGCGCGCGATCGAGTTCTACGAAGTGCTGTCCTCCTTCGACTTCATGTCCAGCACGCCCACGCTGTTCAACAGCGGCACGCTGCGCTCGCAGCTCTCGAGCTGCTACCTGACCACGGTGCCCGACGACCTGGACGGCATCTACGAGTCCATCAAGGAAAACGCCCTGCTCTCCAAGTTCGCAGGCGGCCTGGGCAACGACTGGACCCGCGTGCGCGCGCTGGGCAGCCACATCAAGGGCACCAACGGCGAATCGCAAGGCGTGGTTCCCTTCCTCAAGGTCGTGAACGATACCGCCGTCGCGGTCAACCAGGGCGGCAAGCGCAAGGGCGCGGTCTGCACCTACCTGGAAACATGGCACCTCGACATCGAGGAGTTCCTGGAGCTGCGCAAGAACACGGGCGACGACCGCCGCCGCACGCACGACATGAACACGGCGAACTGGATTCCTGACCTGTTCATGCGCCGCGTGATGGAAAAGGGCAGCTGGACGCTGTTCTCGCCCTCCAACGTGCCCGACCTGCACGACAAGTTCGGCGCCGACTTCGAGGCTGCCTACGTGGCCTATGAAGAGAAGGCCGCTCGCGGCGAGATCAAGCCCAGTCGCACGGTCCAGGCCACGGATCTCTGGCGCAAGATGCTCACGATGCTGTTCGAAACCGGCCATCCCTGGATCACCTTCAAGGACGCCTGCAACGTGCGCTCGCCCCAGCAGCATGCGGGCGTGGTCCACTCGTCCAATCTCTGCACCGAGATCACGCTCAACACCAGCGACACCGAAACGGCCGTCTGCAACCTGGGCTCGGTGAACCTGCTGCAGCACCTGAAGGACGGCAAGGTCGACCAGGAAAAGCTGCAACGCACGGTCGCGACCGCGATGCGCATGCTCGACAACGTGATCGACATCAACTACTACGCGGTCAAGAAGGCGCGCGACTCCAACCTGCGCCACCGCCCGGTCGGCCTGGGCCTGATGGGCTTCCAGGACGCCCTGTACGAGCTGCGCATCCCCTACGCCTCGCAGGAGGCAGTGCAGTTCGCCGACGAATCGATGGAAGCGATCTGCTACCACGCCTACTGGGCTTCGACGGAGCTGGCGCGCGAGCGCGGCCGTTATTCCAGCTACAAGGGATCGCTGTGGGACAAGGGCGTGCTGCCGCCCGACACGCTGGACCTGCTCGAGAAGGCGCGCGGCGGCTACGTCGAGGTCGACCGCTCGTCCACGCTGGACTGGGACGCGCTGCGCCAGAAGATCAAGGCCGACGGCATGCGCAATTCCAACTGCGTCGCCATCGCGCCGACCGCCACCATCTCCAACATCATCGGCGTGGACGCCTCGATCGAGCCCTGCTTCGGCAATCTCTCGGTCAAGTCCAACCTCTCCGGCGAGTTCACCGTGATCAACCACTACCTCGTGCGCGATCTCAAGCGCCTGGGCCTTTGGGACGACGTGATGGTGATGGACCTCAAGCACTTCGACGGCTCACTGCGCCCGATCGATCGCGTGCCGCAGGACGTGAAGTCGCTCTACGCGACCGCTTTCGAGGTCGAGACCACCTGGCTGGTCGAGGCCGCCGCGCGCCGTCAGAAGTGGATTGACCAGGCGCAATCGCTGAACATCTACATGGCCGGCGCCTCGGGCAAGAAGCTCGACGATACCTACAAGCTCGCGTGGCTGCGCGGCTTGAAGACCACCTATTACCTGCGCACGCAGAGCGCCACGCACGCCGAGAAGTCGACGGTGCAATCAGGTCGCCTCAATGCGGTGTCCTCGGGCTCGATGGATGCGCCTTCATCGGGCATGAGCGCGCTCGAAGCAGCCGCGGCGGCTGCGCAAGCGCAGCTCAGCGCAATGCCCGCGACCGACATCGCCTTCTGCGGCGTTGACGATCCGACGTGCGAAGCATGCCAGTGATGTCGGCGTGAAGGCGCATCGATTCGCGGCATCGCCCGACAAATGACGATGCATGCGAACAACATAACGGCAACATAAACAGAGCGCGATGTGAAGAGCACTTTGCAACTCACATCGTTGCTCACATAATTTGAGCATTGGATTTTTCTATGTTGACCTGGGACGAAGAAGTCAAGCCCTCCTTGCCAAAGGATCTGCAACAAGGCATGCGGCAACCATCGAGCAGCGACGCGCAAGCCAGCCGCTCGCTGGAGCATCCGACTTCGCAAACAGCGCCCTCACTCGCTCCCATCGCGCGCACGCTTGATGACGGCGCCGTCACGCGCGCACCGCAGCAGACCGCGCCCGCGATGCCGGCCGCACGCCGCGTCAAGGCGGCGGACAAGCGCATCATCAACGGCCAGACGGACGTGAACCAGCTGGTGCCGTTCAAGTACAAGTGGGCGTGGGAGAAGTACCTCGCCACCTGCGCCAACCACTGGATGCCGCAGGAAGTGAACATGACGCGCGACATCGCGCTCTGGAAAGACCCGAACGGCTTGAGCGAGGACGAGCGCCGCATCGTCAAACGCAACCTCGGCTTCTTCGTGACAGCCGACTCGCTGGCCGCCAACAACATCGTGTTGGGCACCTACCGCCACATCACGGCGCCCGAATGCCGCCAGTTCCTGCTGCGCCAAGCCTTCGAGGAGGCGATCCACACGCACGCCTACCAGTACATCGTCGAGTCGCTGGGCCTGGACGAGAGCGAGATCTTCAACGCCTACAACGAGGTGCCGTCGATCCGCGAGAAGGACCAGTTCCTGATCCCGTTCATCGACGCCATCAGCGATCCGAACTTCCACACCGGCACGCACGAGAACGACCAGACGCTGCTCAAGTCGCTGATCGTCTTCGCCTGCCTGATGGAAGGCCTGTTCTTCTATGTCGGCTTCACGCAGATCCTCGCGCTGGGCCGCCAGAACAAGATGACCGGTGCTGCCGAGCAGTACCAGTACATCCTGCGCGACGAGTCGATGCACTGCAATTTCGGCATCGACCTGATCAACCAGCTGAAGCTCGAGAACCCCAACCTCTGGACCGCAGAGTTCAAGGCGGAAATCAAGGCCCTCTTCCTGAAGGCCGTGGAGCTCGAGTACCGCTACGCCGAAGACACCATGCCTCGCGGCGTGCTCGGCATGAATGCCTCCATGTTCAAGGGCTACCTGCGCTACATCGCCAACCGGCGCGCACAGCAGATCGGCCTCGAAACGCTCTTCCCGAACGAGGAAAACCCCTTCCCGTGGATGAGCGAGATGATTGACCTGAAGAAGGAGCGCAATTTCTTCGAGACCCGGGTGATCGAGTATCAGTCGGGTGGTGCGCTTTCCTGGGATTGAATTGTTCCGACAACAAAAATGCATCAAGAATAGCCATCACCGCCGACATGCACCGGAGAGTGCAGCGGCGGTGAAGGCGCAGGTGTTCATTGCGCTGGAGCTCGATCCAACGCCATGAATCGCTTCACGTTGACCAACATGCGTGGAGTGCTTCAAAGGTTGATTTTTTCAACTTGATCAAGGAGAAAAGAGAAATGGCAACTGCAAAGAAAGCGCCGGCTAAGAAAGCCGCTGCAAAGAAGGCTCCGGCCAAGAAGGTCGCTGCTGCAAAGAAGGCACCGGCCAAGAAGGTCGCAGCGAAGAAGGCTCCTGCCAAGAAGGTAGCGGCCAAGAAGGCGCCGGCCAAGAAGGTCGCAGCGAAGAAGGCTCCCGCCAAGAAGGTAGCGGCGAAGAAGGCGCCGGCCAAGAAGGCAGCAGCGAAGAAGGCTCCCGCCAAGAAGGCAGCAGCCAAGAAGGCGCCGGCCAAGAAGGCAGCAGCGAAGAAGGCTCCCGCGAAAAAGGCGCCGGCGAAGAAGGCAGCGGCCAAGAAGCCTGCCGCCAAGAAAGCAGCGAAGAAGCCTGCTGCCAAGAAGGCCGCGAAAGCGCCCGCCGCTGCTGCTGCGCCTGCGCCTGCAGCGCAAACGACGCTGAACCCCCAGGCAGCCTGGCCGTTCCCGACGGCCAGCAAGCCCTGAGTCGCTCAGCAGCCTCGAAGGCGAAAGCCCGGCACTTCGGTGCCGGGCTTTTTTTGTTTCAGCGTGGGGCTCAGAGGCCCAGCGCCTGGCGATCCACCTGGTAGTTCTGCGGGCCGCGCTGTGCGATCTTGAGTGCGCCGAGGCGATTGCCCAGTGCCGCGCAGCGCGAGAGCGGCCAGCCCTGCTCCAGGCCATACAGCAGCGCGCCGCGCCAGGCGTCACCGCAACCCGTGGGCTCGATCACGGCGGTGGGCTTGACGGCCGGCACATGCTCGCGCTCGCCCCGGGTCCACACCTCGCAGCCCTCCGCGGCGAGGGTGACAACCAGGCCCTTCACCCGTTCGGAGATCTCAGCGAAACTCCAGCCCGTACGCTGCGAGAGCATTTTCCCTTCGTAATCGTTGACGACCACCCAACTCGCCAACTCCACAAAATGCCGCAGCGCCTCACCGTCGAACATCGGCAGGCCCTGCCCCGGGTCGAAGACGAAGGGGATGTTGGCAGCCTTGAACTGTTCTGCATGCTGCAGCATGGCCTCGCGTCCGTCGGGCGCCACGATGCCCAGCCGAATATCGTCCCGCCCCGTCACCTTGGTGATGTGGGCCTGCTGCATGGCCCCCGGATGAAAGGCCGTGATCTGGTTGTTGTCACGGTCATTCATGATCATCGCCTGCGCGGTGAAGCTGTGCTCCACCTGCCGCACGAACTCCGTGCTGATGCCGAGCGAACGCAGCCGCTCCACATAGTCGCCGCCATCGCTGCCAACCGTTGCCATCGGCAACGCCCTTCCGCCCAGCGCGTTGAGGCTGTAAGCGATGTTGCCGGCGCAGCCTCCGAAATCGCGCCGCAGGCCAGGAACCAGGAAGGACACGTTGAGGATGTGCAGTTGATCAGGAAGGATCTGATCGGCGAACCGTCCCTCGAAAGTCATGATCGTGTCGAACGCGAGAGAACCGCAAATCACTGCTGCCATGGATGGACCACTGGTTGATTGAAAGACAAGAGAAGAAGAGAGACCATCTTCAGGGATAGAAGGCCAGCAGGTGAAAGCCTGCGACCGGCGGCAGCGCCGCCGCCTCGGGTCCTGTGAGCGCGAGCGGCAGCGAGGCTGCGCGCTCGGCGCGCCCCGGCAGCACGGACGGCGCACCGAACTCCGCGGGCATGAGCACGCGCCGCACCACCGCCCGCTCCTGGGTGTCGAGCAGGGACAGCTCGATGGCCGGCATCGCGAGCGGCAGTGGCGCGCCGTTGCGCAAGGTGAAGTTCAGCCGAAAGGCGTCGCCGCTCTTCTCGCGCGCGAAGGAGGCACCATCGATCGTGATGTCGGCGATCTGCTTCGGCGCCGAGAGTTCGCAGCCCGTCAGCCCACACAAGGCCGCGAGCGCAGGTCGCAGCGAAGGCTGCCGCGCCGCGAGCAGGTCGCGCTCTTGATGCAGCACCTGCAGGACCAGGAGGATTGCCGCGAAAACGGCCACACCCACCAAGGCGCGACGCACACTCGTGCGCTGCCAAAATGCCGCGCCCCCGGCGGCGGCCGCAGCAAAGTAGGGCAGGCGCCGCGGATGGTCGAGCAGGGGCTCGGGCTCGCTGGCCGCCAGCACCACGGGCGCCGACTCGCGCGCAGCGCGCTCTTCGCCCCGTGCCTTCGCGCGTGCGATCTTGGCGGATTTGGCGCGCGCGCGGCGCAAGGCTTTCTGCAGTTGCACACTCGCCGCGTCCTCCTCGGCGGTGCTTGCAGGCACGGCCTTCGCCTCGAGCGGCTCCGGCGTTGCCGAACGCGCCTCGCGGCCGATGGGCGGCTCGGGCAGGTTCAGGTCGATATTCGGGAAGGGCGGAAAGGAAGGGTACGGCGGCACCACATGCGAGCTTGCTTCGACCGTGGGCGCTGGTGTCTCGGGCCAAGGTTCGTCGGCCACGACGCCTGTGAAGTACTGAGAATCGGATTTCTGCAGTGGTGCCTCCTCCTCTCGAGCAGGCATGGCCGACGCCGCTGCAAGTGCAGGTGCAGGTGCAGGTGCAGGTGCCGGTGCTGGAGGCGGCGCGCTTTCCGCTGTGTCGTCGAGCGCCGGTGGCATCTTCGACGCAACGGCCGCGTCGGGTGTCTCGTGCAGCTCGAGCGTTGCATCGAAGACTTCACTGCAGCGACCGCAGCGCACCCAGCCCTCGGAAATGCGAAGCTGATCCCTCACCACCTTGAAGGTGGTGCCGCAGGCAGGGCAGCGGGTGACCAGGCTCATGAGGCGCCGATTGTATTGGGGCGCGCCCCAACGCCGGCGAACTCAGAGGCTGGCGGTCATCAGTATCCAGCCATCTTCGGCGTCGCTCACTTCGAGCGCGGCATAGGGCGCATAGGCCAGCTTCAGCTCATCGGCCTGGCGCTCGAGAATGCCGGCGAGCACCAGGGCGCCGCCGCACGCCACGTGATCGCACAGGAGCGGCGCCAGTACCTTGAGCGGGGTGGCGAGGATGTTCGCGAGCACGATGTCGTAACGACCCCGCGCGAGCTCGCTCAGGCCGGCCTTCAGCTGCACGCCGTTGGCCTCGGCATTGAGGCGAGTCGCGTCGACCGCGGCCTCGTCGATGTCCACGGCGTCGATCTCGGCAGCGCCGAACTTGGCCGCGCCGATCGCGAGGATGCCGGAGCCGCAGCCGTAGTCCAGCACGCGCTTGCCGTCCACCTCGGCTCGTGACGCAATCCAGCGCAGGCACATGCGCGTGGTCGGGTGCGTGCCGGTGCCGAAGGCCAGCCCCGGGTCCAGCCGGATCACCTGCCGCGCTCCCGCCGGCGGATCGTGCCAGGTGGGCACGATCCAGAACTCAGGCGTGATCTCGACCGGCGTGAACTGCGATTGCGTGAGCCGCACCCAGTCCTGTTCGGGCACGTCGACCAGGCCCAGCAGTTGGCAGCCGTCGAAGAAGTCCTGCGCCGCCAGCACCTTGGCCGCCTCGCGCGCCTGCGCTTCATCGGCAAAGAGAGCGATCACGCGTGAGCGCAGCCAGCCCTCCTTCGGCGGCGGCATGCCCGGCTCGCCGAAGAGCGCCTGCTCGGCATCGGTCTGGGCATCCGCGTCTTCGACCGAGACGCTCAGCGCGTCCAACGCCTCGAGCGCTTCGCTCAGCGTCTCGACATGGTCTTCCGGGACGAGCAGGCGAAGTTCGAACATGGGGTGGCGCTGCTCAACGCTTGTGGGCCGCGAGCCATTCTTCGAGGTAGTGGATGTTGGTGCCGCCGCTCATGAACTTGGCGTCGACCATCAGCTCCCGGTGCAGCGGGATGTTGGTCTGGATGCCCTCCACCACCGTCTCGTTCAGCGCCGTGCGCATGCGCGCCAGCGCCTGTTCGCGGGTGTCGCCGTGCACGATGATCTTGCCGATCATCGAGTCATAGTTCGGGGGCACGAAGTAGTTCGTGTAGACGTGGGAATCCACCCGCACCCCCGGGCCGCCCGGCGGATGCCACATGGTGATGCGACCCGGCGAAGGCGTGAACTTGTACGGGTCCTCGGCGTTGATGCGGCACTCGATGGCATGGCCCCGCATCTCGATCTGCCGCTGCGTGAAGGGCAGCCGCTCGCCGGCAGCGACCATGATCTGTGTCTTCACGATATCGATGCCGGTGGTGAACTCGGTGACCGGATGCTCGACCTGCACGCGCGTGTTCATCTCGATGAAGTAGAACTCGCCGTTCTCGTAGAGGAACTCGAAGGTACCGGCGCCGCGATAGCCGATCTTCTTGCAGGCCAGGGCGCACCGCTCGCCGATCTTCTCGAGCAGCTTGCGCGGAATGCCCGGCGCCGGCGATTCTTCGATGACCTTCTGGTGGCGCCGCTGCATCGAGCAGTCGCGCTCGCCTAGATAGACGGCGTTCTTGTGCTTGTCGGCCAGCACCTGGATCTCGATGTGGCGCGGGTTCTGGAGGAACTTCTCCATGTAGACCGAGGGATTGTTGAAGGCCGCAGCGGCCTCGGCCTTGGTCATCTGGATCGCGTTGACCAGCGCCGCCTCGGTATGCACCACGCGCATGCCGCGCCCGCCCCCGCCGCCCGAGGCCTTGATGATGACGGGGTAGCCGATGGCGCGCGCTATGCGCTTGTTGATGGCGGCGTCATCGGACAACTCGCCCTCCGAGCCGGGAACGCAGGGCACGCCGGCCTTGATCATCGTCTGCTTGGCCGACACCTTGTCGCCCATGATGCGGATCGACTCCGGCGTCGGGCCGATGAACTGGAAGCCGCTCTGCTCGACGCGCTCGGCGAAGTTGGCGTTCTCGCTCAGGAATCCGTAGCCCGGGTGGATGGCCTCGGAATCCGTCACCTCGGCAGCCGAGATGATCGCAGGCATGTTCAGATAGCTCTGGGAAGAAGGCGCGGGGCCGATGCAGACTGCTTCTTCGGCCAGCTTCACATACTTGGCTTCGCGATCGGCCTCGGAATAAACCATCACTGCCTTGATGCCCAGTTCACTGCAGGCGCGCTGAACGCGCAGGGCAATCTCTCCGCGATTAGCGACCAGAATCTTCTTGAACATGGTCACTCGATGATGAACAGCGGCTGGCCATATTCGACCGCCTGACCGTTTTCGCCGAGGATCTGTGTGACAGTGCCGGACTTGTCGGCCTCGATTTCGTTGAGGATCTTCATCGCTTCGATGATGCAGACCGTGTCGCCTTCCTTCACCTGACTGCCGACTTCGACGAAGGCCGGCGCGCCCGGACTGGAAGAGCGATAGAAGGTGCCGACCATGGGCGACTTGACCACGTGGCCGGTAGGCGCAGCCTCCGGGACGGCCGCCGCCGGCGCGGCCGCAGCAATGGCGCCCGCGGGTGCGGCGCCAGCCACTGGCGAAGCCAGAGGAGCCGGGACCGCTTGTACGTATTGGATCGGCGCCGCCGCTCCAGCCTTCACGATTCGGACCTTGCCTTCGGTCTCAGTGATTTCCAGTTCGGAAATATTCGATTCGGACACCAGGTCGATCAGTGTCTTCAGCTTGCGCAGATCCATGGGACTCCAACGCCGGGATTCCGGCCATGAGGACATAACTCACGAGAAAATCGGGCTATTTCGGCGTTCAGCCGCCAAAGCGCTCGATTCGGGAGAGCGATTCTAGCTTTGAACTATGCCCGTCGCCACGCCTGCAGGTCAGCCGGCTCGATCTTGCCGATCTTACGCGCCGCAATTGCGCCTCCGGCGTCCACCACCAAGCTGAAGGGCAGGCCGCCGGCCGTGTTTCCCAGATTCTTGACAAGTTCGGTGCCCTGCAGGCCAGCCAAACCGATCGAGTAGCTGACTGGCGTCTTGGCGAGAAACTTGCGGACGGCGCTGGGCTGATCGATCGCGAGGCCAACCACTTGCCAGCTGTTCGAAGCATTTTCGCGGAAGAACGCGTCGATCATCGGCATTTCTTCAACGCACGGCGGACACCAGGTTGCCCAGAAATTGATCAGAAGAGGCTTGCCTCGAAACTGCTCCAGGACGATCTCGCCGCCTTCAGGCCGCTCGAAGCGCTGGGTCCAGAAACCGGCATCCAGCGGCTCGCCACCGCCAGTGGCGCGCCGGTGCCATACCGCGCCGCCGATGCCGGCGATCGCCGCCAGGGTGGCAACGCCTCCGAAGAGCCAGCCGCGGCGCGTGGGCGTCGAATTCATCCGCTTTCCTTCTCGATGAGCCTCCGCAAGGCAGCCATATTGCCCCTGGGTACGCGCCCCTGCGCGTCGGGCTTGAGAGCGCCCCGCAGGTCGTCGAGGTCATAGATCAGCAGATGGACCCCGATCTCCTCGCCGAGCGCGCGGCTGGCCACATGGACGCTTAGCGCCTCCACCTGCTCGCCATGAAAGCCTGTGACCATGCGCGGCTCGTAGTCGACATGGTGGTCGATCAGCGTGATCTCCGCGGACTTCGAGTCGTCGCAGAACAGCTGGATATAGATGTCCGAGAGCCGCGTCGCCGTGCCGTGCCACACGGCGCCGCCGATGTGCGGCCGGTACTGCGCCATGTGCTCCATCCATTCGAGCGCCAGCATGCGCAATGCATACAGCTCCTTCGGCTGCGTGTCGGCGCAGTAGAGCCGTATGTAGTCCCTCACTTCGGCCTCGACATCGTCGTTGTGGGGCAGCGCGGTGCGCGCAGGCAGGCCCAGGTCGCGCAGCGCGCGGCGTTTGGCCGGGCCGTACTCCAGCCCCTCCTCGACGATGAGGCGGGCGGCTGCGGCGGCTATTTCCTGCTTGGGCACGTCCATCGACCCATTTTGCACAAAGGAGGGCGCCTACAGAAGAGCCGCCTTCGGGTGGTCCCTAGAATCGGCCGATGCACATTCACATCCTCGGCATCTGCGGCACCTTCATGGGAGGTCTGGCAGCGCTGGCGCGCGAGGCCGGCCACCGGGTGACCGGCTGCGATGCCGGCGTCTATCCGCCGATGAGCGACCAGCTGCGCGCCCTCGGCATCGAGCTGATCGAAGGCTACGGCGCCGATCAGATGGCGCTGGCGCCGGATGTCTTCGTCGTCGGAAATGTGGTGTCGCGGCTCCGGCTTGCCGACGGGACGCCCAAGTTCCCGCTGATGGAAGCGATCCTGGACGCTGGCGCGCGCTACACCAGCGGCCCTCAATGGCTGGCGGCAGAGGTGCTGCAGGGCCGGCATGTGCTGGCCGTTGCCGGCACGCACGGCAAGACCACCACGACCTCCATGCTCGCCTGGATCCTCGAGCGCGCCGGCCATTCACCGGGCTTCCTGGTGGGCGGCGTGCCGCTGGACTTCGGTGTCTCGGCCCGGCTGGGCAGCAACACGCAAAAGCTTTTCGTGATCGAGGCCGACGAGTACGACACCGCATTCTTCGACAAGCGCAGCAAATTCGTTCACTACCGGCCGCGCACCGCGATCCTCAACAACCTCGAGTTCGACCACGCCGACATCTTCGATGACCTGGCTGCGATCGAACGGCAGTTCCACCACCTGGTGCGCACGGTACCGGCCAGCGGCCGCGTGGTCGTCAACGCGACGGAAGACAGCCTGCAGCGCGTGCTGGCCCAAGGCTGCTGGAGCGAGCTGGCCCGCTTCGGCCCCAGCGGCGAATGGCAGGCGCGGGGGACTCACGACGCCTTCGATGTCCTTCGGCAAGGCGAGAAGGTCGGGCGCGTCGAGTGGGCGCTTTCGGGGCTGCACAACCAGATGAACGGGCTGGCCGCGATCGCCGCGGCCGAGCATGTGGGCGTGGCGCCGGCCGAGGCAGCCGCGGCGCTGGCGGGCTTTCGCAACGTGCGCCGACGCATGGAGGTGCGAGGCACGGTGGATCGGCCGGGCGGGCCGATCACCGTGTACGACGATTTCGCCCACCACCCGACCGCCATCCGCACCACGCTCGAGGGCCTTCGCAACAAGCTGGACGCCGGCGGGCATCGCGGCGAGCGGATCCTGGCCGCGTTCGAGCCGCGCAGCAACACCATGAAGCTGGGCACCATGGCCGCCCAGCTGCCGTGGAGCCTGGAGCAGGCCGATCTCGCCTTTTGTCACAGCGGCGGCCTCGAATGGGACGCAGCGGCCGAGCTCGTGCCGATGGGCGCACGCGCTCGCGTTGCCGGCACCCTCGAGCCGCTGATCGCGCAGATCGTGGCTGCCGCGCAACCGGGCGACCATATCGTCTGCATGAGCAACGGCGGTTTCGGCGGCGTGCACGAGAAGCTCCTTTCGGCCCTGCGCGCGGCAGAATGAGCGGATGCGCGCACAGGAACTGATCGACACCCTGAAGTTGGCGCCCCATCCCGAGGGCGGCTGGTACCGCGAGGTGTTCCGCTCTGCGGCGCAGGTCTCGCCGGCTGACGGGCGCACGCCGCGACAGGCGCTCACCACCATTTATTTCCTGCTCGAGGCGCAGCAGCATTCACGCTGGCACCGCGTGCTCTCCGACGAGGTCTGGGTCCATCTCGAGGGGGCACCGCTGGCGCTGTGGACCAGCGACGCGGCCTTGCGAACGCCGCCGGCGCACATACGGCTCGGCCCGGTCGACGTGCATGGAACCCATCCGCAGCACACGGTCACGGCCGGCCGCTGGCAGGCGGCGAAGCCGCTGGTGTCGCCGGGAAGCGCCGACTACACCCTGGTCAATTGCACCGTGGGACCTGGCTTCGATTTCAACGACTTTTCCTTCATGCAGCCCGACGGCGACGAGGCGGCGCTTCTGCGGCACCACTGGCCTGCGCTCACCGAGCTGATCTGAATCGGCGAACAGGCCTTTTTCTTCAACCCCGGCGTGCCTTGACTGCCTCCGACAGCAGCGTCAGCACCTGCGCCGAATCGTCCCAGCCCAGGCAGGCGTCGGTGATGCTCTTGCCGTATTCGAGATTGGCGACGCTGTCCTTGCCGGCGCTGAACTTCTGGGCACCGGCGTTCAGATGGCTCTCGACCATCAGGCCGAAGATGCTGCGTCCCCCATGCGCGATCTGTCCCGCGATGTCCTGGGCCACCTCGATCTGCTTCTGGTGCTGCTTGCTGCTGTTGGCATGGCTGCAGTCCACCATCAGTGTCGGCGGCAGCCTGGCGGCCTCCAGGTCCTTGCAGGCGGCAGCCACGCTCGTGGCATCGTAGTTGGGCGTCTTGCCGCCGCGCAGGATGACGTGGCAGTCCTTGTTGCCGTTGGTCTGCACGATCGCAACCTGGCCGTTCTTGTGCACCGAGAGGAAATGATGGCCGCGCGCCGCAGCCTGGATCGCATCGGTGGCGATGCGGATGTTGCCGTCCGTGCCATTCTTGAAGCCGATGGGCGCCGACAGCCCCGAAGCGAGTTCGCGGTGCACCTGGCTCTCCGTGGTCCGCGCGCCGATGGCGCCCCAGGAAATCAGGTCGCCGATGTACTGGGGCGAGATCACGTCGAGGAACTCGCTGCCGGCCGGCAGGCCGAGCCGGTTGATCTCGATCAGCAATTGGCGCGCGATGCGCAGCCCTTCGTCGATGCGGAAGCTCTCGTCGAGGTAGGGGTCGTTGATCAGCCCCTTCCAGCCCACCGTGGTGCGCGGCTTCTCGAAGTAGACCCGCATCACGATCTCCAGCGTGCCGGCGTACTTGTCGCGCTCCGCCTTCAGGCGCCGGGCATATTCGAGCGCGGCATCGGGATCGTGGATCGAACAGGGACCCATCACCACCAGCAGCCGGTCGTCCTTGCCGCTCATGATGTTGTGAATGGACCGGCGGGTGCCGGTGATCAGCGTCTCGACGGGCGTGCCGCGGATCGGGAAGAAACGGATCAGGTGTTCGGGAGGGGGCAGCACGGTGATGTCCTTGATGCGTTCGTCGTCGGTTCGGCTGGTTTTCTCGACGCTCGCATGCCAGTTCTCGGTCGCGGGGACGGTGCTCGTGCTCATGGTTCGTTCCTTCAAGGGATGGAAATCATCGGGGCATAAAAAAACCGCCGGGGCTCGAGGCGCCGGCGGTTCTGGGAGGGGTGTTCAGTGTGCTTTACGCGCTCGCCTCTCGTCCGCCGGAGTCCGGGAACCAAAAGTACGAAAAGAAAAACACGGCGCGCGAAGACATAGGGGCGGAATGTAGCACAGGAAAACGAAGCGGCCGTTGCGCAAATGCCTCAGGCCGTGCCGCCGACGGTCAGGCCGTCGATGCGCAGGGTGGGCTGCCCAACGCCCACCGGCACGCTCTGGCCTTCCTTGCCGCAGGTGCCCACGCCGGAATCGAGCGCCATGTCGTTGCCGATCATGGTGACGCGCGTCAGTGCGTCCGGACCGTTGCCCACCAGGGTCGCGCCTTTCACCGGATACTGGATCTTGCCGTTTTCCACCCAGTAGGCCTCGCTGGCCGAGAACACGAACTTGCCGCTCGTGATGTCGACCTGGCCGCCGCCGAAGTTGGTGGCGTAGAGCCCTTTCTTGATGCTGGCGACGATCTCTTCTGGCACCTTGTTGCCGCCAAGCATGTAGGTGTTGGTCATGCGCGGCATCGGCACGTGGGCATAGCTCTCGCGGCGGCCGTTGCCGGTGGGTTTGACCTTCATCAGGCGCGCATTGAGCGAGTCCTGGATGTAGCCCTTGAGGATGCCGTCCTCGATCAGCACGTTGCGCTGTGTGGCGTTGCCCTCGTCGTCGACGTTGAGCGAGCCGCGGCGATCGGCGATGGTGCCGTCGTCCAGCACGTGCACGCCCTTGGCGGCCACGCGTTCGCCGATACGCCCGGAGAAGGCGCTCGAACCCTTGCGGTTGAAGTCACCCTCCAGCCCGTGGCCGATCGCCTCGTGCAGCAGGATGCCGGGCCAGCCCGGACCGAGCACCACGGTCATCTCGCCCGCGGGTGCCGGACGCGAATCCAGATTGGTGAGCGCCTGCTGGACCGCCTGGTCGACGAACTCGGCAATGCGCGCCTCGTCGAAGTAGGCAAGGCCGAAGCGCCCGCCCCCGCCGCCCGAACCGACCTCGCGGCGGCCGTTCTGCTCGGCGATCACCGTGACCGAGAGACGCACCAGCGGCCGCACGTCGGCCGCCAGGGTTCCGTCGGCCCGAGCCACCAGCACCACGTCGTACTCGCTCGCCAGGCCTGCCATCACCTGGGCGACGCGCGGATCGCGCGAGCGCGCGAGCTTCTCGACCTTGCCCAGCAGTTCGACCTTGGCGGCGCTGTCGAGCGTCGAGATCGGATCCACCCCGCCGTACAGCGAACGGCTGGTCGCGACCTTGCGCGTCGGCGCCTTCACACGGCCGTTGCGTCCGGCGGCGGAAATGGTGCGCACGGTGCGCGCCGCGTCGAGCAGCGAAGCCTCGGAAATGTCGTCGGAATAGGCGAAGGCCGTCTTCTCGCCGCTGACGGCGCGCACGCCTACGCCCTGGTCGATGCTGAAGCTGCCGGTCTTGACGATCCCCTCCTCCAGGCTCCAGCCTTCGCTGCGGGTGTACTGGAAGTAGAGGTCGGCGTCGTCCACCTTGTGGGCCGTGATCTCGGCCAGGGCGCGCAACAGATGCGATTCGTCCAGGCCGAAGGGCGTGAGCAGGAGCTGCTGCGCCGTGGCGAGGCGCTCGAGGGTGGGTTCGCGGGAGATCATCGAGGGATTCTAGGCTCGCCCCCTGGATGGTGCTCGGAATCCGTGAATGCGCTTCTCAGCTCTGCATCAGCCTCTTGGCCCGCGCGATCGCCATCAGGATGCCCAGCCCCGATCCCAGCGTCACCATCGCAGTGCCGCCGTAGCTGATGAAAGGCAAGGGCACGCCCACGACCGGAAGAATGCCGCTGACCATGCCCATGTTCACGAATGCATAGGTAAAGAAGATCATCGTCACCGCTCCGGCCAGGAGGCGCGAGAACAAGGTGGGCGCGTCCAGCGCGATGGCCAGTCCACGGAAGATCAGGAATATGAAGCCCGCGATCAGCGCCAGGTTGCCTGCAAGGCCGAACTCCTCGGAATAGGCGGCGAAGATGAAGTCCGTGGTGCGCTCTGGAATGAACTCCAGGTGCGTCTGCGTGCCCTGCATGAAGCCCTTGCCGCCAATCCCGCCGGAGCCGATGGCGATCATGCCCTGGATGATGTGGAAGCCTTTGCCCAGCGGGTCCTTGGTCGGGTCGAGCAGCGTGCAGATGCGCTGCTTCTGGTAGTCGTGCAGGACGCGCCAATCCACGCCGTCGGCGCACAGTTGCGATTCGAAGCCCACGATCAGCGACACCGCGATCGCTGCGATGATCACAGGCGGAATGATCAGCTTCCACGAGAGGCCGGCAAAGAAGATCACCGACAGGCCGGCGGCCAGGACCAGCAGTGCCGTGCCCAGGTCGGGCTGCTTCATGATGAGCCCGACGGGCACCGCCAGCAGCACTGTCGCGACCACGAAGTCCAGTGGGCGAAGCTGGCCTTCGCGACGCTGGAACCACCAGGCCAGCATCAGCGGCATGGCGATCTTCAGGATCTCGCTCGGCTGGATCACCATGCCGACATTGATCCAGCGGGTGGCGCCCTTCTTGGTGATGCCGAACAGCGCCACCGCGACCAGCAGCCCCACGCCCACCACGTAGATCGGCACGGCGAAGAACATCAGTCGCTGCGGCGGCACCTGTGCCACCACGAACATGATGAAGCCGGCCAGCAGCATATTCCGGCCGTGATCCATGAAGCGCGTGCCGTGGTCGTAACCGGACGAGTACATGGTCAGCAGCCCGGCGCAGGCCAGCAGCAGCACCGCGAAGGCGAGAAAGCCGTCGAAGCCCTGGAACACGGGCGCGATGCGTCGTGCGAAGGACGGCTGGTGGAACACGGCAGACATGGGCGCGGATTATCCGCTGGCGCCGCCTGCTTCACCGACAATCGCGGAAGCACTGCGGCCCTTGAGTAAGACAAAGGCATGAACCTCGCGCCCGCCACCCACCTGCTGTACCTCCACGGCTTTCGTTCCTCGCCGCAGTCCACCAAGGCACGGCAGATGGCGCAGCGTGTCCGCGAGCGGCATCCGCAGGTGCACTGGTGGTGCCCGCAGCTGCCGCCTTCGCCGCAGGCGGCCATCGACCTGGTCATGCGAGGCATCGCGCAATGGCCGCGCGACGGCATGGCAGTCGTCGGCTCCTCGCTGGGCGGCTTCTATGCCACCTACGTGACCGGCCTGACGCGCTGCCGCGCGGTGCTGCTGAACCCGGCCGTGCATCCGGCGCGGGACCTGGCGAACTACATCGGCGAGCAGACGGCGTGGCACGATCCGTCCGACCATTTCTATTTCTGCCCCGAGTACATCGACGAGTTGCGCGCGCTCGACGCCGGCCCGCTGGCGCAGCCGGAACGCGTCTTCGCCGTCATCGCCAAGGGGGACGAGCTGCTGGACTGGCGGGAAATGTCGGCCCGCTATCCCGGCAGCCGCATCAAGCTGCTGGACGGCGGTGACCACGCCCTGTCCGATTTCGAGCGCAATCACCTGGACGAGACGATGGCCTTCATCGATCCAGTCTGAGGCGCGGCGCGCGCCGGCCCCCATGGGACAATCCGCCCCATGTTTGTATTGTTCGAAGAAGCCGGCAAATACCTGGGCGGCCGTGTCCTGTCGGAGGCGGAGTCCTCGGCACAGGTGGAGCTCGATTCCGGCAAGCGCGTCAAGGTGAAGGCCGCCAACATCGTGCTGCGCTTCGAGAAGCCGGCGCCGGCCCAACTGCTCGATGAAGCCCGCGCGCTCGCCGCCGGCATGGACCTCGACCTGGCCTGGGAATTCGCCCCCGAAGGGGAATTCGGATTCGCCGAGCTGGCCTCCGACTATTTCCAGGCCCAGCCCGCTCTGGCGCAGCAGGCCGCTTCGCTGCTGGCGCTGTTCGAGGCGCCGCACTACTTCCGCCGCGCCGGCAAGGGCCGGTTCAAGAAGGCGCCGACCGAGATCGTGCAGCAGGCGCTCGCCGCCATCGAGAAGAAGAAGCTGGTGCAGGCCCAGATTGCCGGATGGGCGGCGCAGCTCGGCGCCGGCGAGTGCCCCGCGCCGGTGCGCGAGCAGCTGTACAAGATCCTCTTCAAGCCCGACAAGAACGCGCCCGAATACAAGGCCGTCGTGGAGGCCGCGCGTTCCACGCAGCGCCCGCCCCTCGAACTGCTGCAGCGCGCCGGAGCCATCGACTCGCCCTACCAGTTCCACTGGCGCCGATTCCTCTTCGAGAACTTCCCCAAGGGCACCGGCTTCCCGGTGCTCAAGGCCCCGGCCATCGCCGACGAGCTGCCACTCGCCGAGGTGCAGGCCTTCTCGGTCGACGATTCCCATACCACCGAGATCGACGACGCGCTTTCGGTCAATCGCCTCGGCAGCGGCACGGTGCGCGTCGGAATCCACATCGCGGCGCCGGCCCTTGCGCTGGCGCCCGGCAGCCCGATCGACCAGGTGGCGCGCGCGCGCATGTCCACCGTCTACATGCCCGGCCACAAGATCACCATGCTGCCCGACGAGGTGGTGGAAACCTACACCCTTCAGGAAGGCCGCGACTGCCCGGCTGTCTCGCTGTATGCCGACTTCGACGAGGCCACGCTGGCACTGAAAGCCACGGAGACCCGCCTCGAGCGCGTGCCCATCGTGGCGAACCTGCGGCACGACCAGCTCGACGGCTTCATCACTCAAGCCTGGCTCGAAGACGCCTCGGTCGTCAGCGCGGGCACGCCCGAGGTGGCCGTGCGCCTGCGCGAGCCGCTGTCTTTCCTGTTCCGACTGGCCAAGCAGCTGAAGGCGCAGCGCGAGGTGGTGCGCGGCAAGCCTGAGAGCTTCAACCGGCCCGACTACAACTTCCGCTTGACCGACGCGCAGGGCGAGCCCACCGGCGACGAGCGGGTGCAGATCACGACGCGCCAGCGCGGCGCGCCGCTGGACCTGATCGTGTCCGAGGCGATGATCCTGGCCAACAGCAGCTGGGGCAGCTGGCTCGGCGAGCTCGGCGTGCCGGCCCTCTACCGCAGCCAGGCCAGCCTGGCACCCGGCATCAAGGTGCGCATGGGCACCAAGGCGCTTCCGCATGCCGGACTCGGCGTGAAGAGCTACGCCTGGAGCACCTCTCCACTGCGCCGCTACACCGACCTGGTGAACCAATGGCAGATCATCGCGGCGGCGCGCCATGGCAAGACCGCCGCGCTGGCAGCGCCCTTCAAGCCCAAGGACGCCGATCTGTTCTCCATCCTCTCGGGCTTCGATGCCGCCTATGCCGCCTACAACGCGCACCAGGGCGCCATGGAGCGCTTCTGGACGCTGAAGTACCTCGAGCAGCAGGGCATCTCCGAGCTCGATGCGACGCTGATCAAGGACGTGCCCAACGGTGCCCTCGCGCGTGCCGACGCACTGCCGCTGGTGTTGCAGGTCACCGGCAACCAGGGCCTCGCGCGCGGAGCCCGCGTGCGCGTCAAGCTCGGTGAGGTCGACGAGATCGCCCTCGATGTGCACGGCACCGTCATCGAGCGCCTCGATGCCGCGCCGGCCGAACCAGCGGCCGAAGAGGAAGGCGACGAAGAGGAAGTCGCCGGGCCGATTGCCATTGCGGTGGACCTGGCCGACGGCGACGAGGCGCCTGCGCCCTCGAAGGTGCCTGCATGAACCTGCGCGACCTGAGCAGGCTGCAGCTCGCGCTCGGCATCTCGGTCGCCGCGCACGCCCTCCTGCTCGCGTTTCGCTTTGCCGATCCCGAGTCCTTCAACCGCGTCTTCACCGAGACGCCGCTGGAGGTCATCCTGGTCAACGCCAAGACCAACGATCGTCCCGAGAAAGCCGTGGCCATCGCCCAGAGCTCGCTGGCCGGCGGGGGCGACCTCGAACGCGGGCGCGCCACCAGCCCGCTTCCGCCCTCCACCTTCACCACCATCGGCGACTCGATGGAAGACGCGCAGCGCCAGGTCGAGGCCATGCAGGCCCAGCAAATGCTGCTGCTGACACAGATCAAGGAGCAACTCGCCGCAATGCCACTGCCGGACCCGCGGCACCAGGGCAACCCCAGCGAGAACGCCGCGCGCGAGGAAAAGCGCCGCCAGCTGGTCAAGATCCTGGCCGAGATCGAGCGCCGGGTGAACGAGGAGAACGCGCGCCCCAAGAAGCGCTACCTCAGCCCGGCCACGCGTGAGGCTACCTACGCTGTCTACGTGGACGCGCTGCGCCGCAAGATCGAGGCGCGCGGCACCGCAAACTTCCCGGAGCTCGCCGGCAAGAAGCTCTATGGCGAGCTCACGATGATGGTGACGGTCAACTTCGACGGCGCGATCCTCGGCACCGAGGTCATCGAAGGGTCGGGCAATTCCACGCTTGACCGGCGCGCGCAGGCCATCGTTCGCAGCATCGGCAGCTTCGGCAAATTCACGGACGCGATGCGGCGGCAGACCGACCAGATCGTGCTGCCTTCGCGCTTCAAGTTCACGCGCGACGAGACGCTCGAGGCCCAGGTCTCCTCGTCGTCCAAGCAGTGAGCGAGCGAGACACCATGGACCTTTACTGTGTGATGGGCAACCCGGTCGAGCACAGCCGCTCGCCCTGGATTCACGCGCGCTTTGCCGAACTGACCGGCCAGGTGCTGGATTACGGCCGCCGCCTGGTGCCGCTCGACGGCTTCGAGGCGGCCGTGGCAGCGTTTCGCGCCGAGACAGCCGGCACGGCGCGCGGCTGCAACATCACCGTGCCCTTCAAGTTCGAGGCCGCAGCGCTGGCGCAGCACCTGAGCCCCCGCGCCATGCTGGCGCGCGCGGTCAACACGCTGCGCTTCGACGTGGACGGCATCCACGGCGACAACACCGACGGCGCCGGGCTCGTGGCAGACATCACGCAGCACGCCGGCGTCACACTGGCGGGCCACGAGCTGCTGCTGCTGGGCGCCGGCGGTGCCGCGGCCGGCGTGCTGGGCCCGCTGCTGGAAGCCGGCCCGCGCCGCGTGGTGGTGGCCAACCGCACGCTCGCCAAGGCGATCGCCCTGGTGCGGCACCATGCGGCACTTGCGCTGCAGCACGGCATCACCCTGGAAGCGCACGAACTGCAATCCGTGCCCGGCGAGTTCGACATCATGGTGAACGGCACCGCGTCCAGTCTCGCTGGGGGTGAAGTGCCGGTGAAGGCCCGCGTGCTGCGGCGCGGCGCACTGGCCATCGACATGATGTACGGCCCGGCGGCCGCCGGCTTCCTCGACTGGGCCCGCGAACATGGCGCCGTGCCGCGCGACGGGCTGGGTATGCTGGTTGAACAGGCTGCCGAGTCCTTCGCCTTCTGGCGCGGCGTGCGGCCGCCCTCGGCGCAGGTGCTCGCCGAGCTGCGCGCGGTGGTCGACCGCCAATGAAGGCCCTCCTGCGGTGGGTGCTCTGCCTGTTGTTCGCGGCGGTCGCGCTCGAGGTCTTCTTCATCGGGCGCATCGCCGCGATGGCGGTGTTCGATCCGCAGTCGACCGCTTTCCAGCGCTCAGAGGCCTGGCAGCTCGCGACCGAGGAGCGCAGCAACGGCGAGCGCGGCTGGAAACAGCGATGGGTGCCGTATGGCCAGATCGCCGACAACTTGAAGCGCGCCGTCATCGCGAGCGAGGACGGCGAGTTCATCTATCACAACGGCGTCGAGTGGGAGGCCGTCGAACGTGCGCGCCAGCGCAATGCCAGGGCCGAGCAGATCGCTGCCCGTCGCGCCGCACAGATGCGTGCGCGCGGCAAGGAGCCACGCGCGGTGCAACTGCGCGGCGGCTCGACCATCACGCAGCAACTCGCGAAGAACCTGCTGCTGTCGGGCGAGCGCACGCTGCTGCGCAAGGGCCAGGAGCTGGTGCTCGCGGTCGTGCTGGAACTGCTGCTGGACAAGCAGCGCATCCTGGAGATCTATCTCAACAGCGTGGAGTGGGGCGAAGGCATCTTCGGTGCCGAGGCGGCTGCGCAGCACTACTTCAGGAAACCGGCCTCGCGGCTCGGTACCCAGGAGGCGGCGCGGCTGGCGGTGATGCTGCCGAGCCCCAAGCTCTTCGAGCGGCGCTCCCAGTCTGCCTATCTTGCAGCCCGCGCGGCCACCATTGCGGCGCGCATGCCCTCGGCCGAGCTGCCCTGATCTGACACGCAGCTCGGGTCTTGGCGTGGCACCGGCTGGGGGTAGGCGAGGAGAAATCTGGAGCGGGAAAAGAGTCTCGAACTCTCGACCTCAACCTTGGCAAGGTTGCGCTCTACCAACTGAGCTATTCCCGCGTTTGAAGGGTGCGAATCATAGCCGAGAAAAACACGCATGCGCGGCCCGTATCATCGCCGCCATGCTTGCAAAGTTCACGGGGTGGGTGTTGCTGGGCCTGATCCGGCTTCTCACCGGTGCCCAGGCGCGCTGGTGGGGCTGTCCGCCCAAGGCCGAGCAGCGCATCTACTTCGCCAATCACCAAAGCCATCTCGACCTGGTGATGATCTGGGCCGCGCTGCCGGAGGAACTGCGCAGCATCACACGGCCGATCGCGGCGCGCGACTACTGGGCCACGACGCCCTTCAAACGCTGGATCACCACCGAGGTGTTCAACGCCATCTACGTGGAACGCGGCGGCAGCGCGCCCGTGCCCACTCCCGTCGCGGCGCCGCGCGAACGCATCGAGCCCGTGTTCGAAGAGGCCATGCCGATGGTCTCCGAGCCGATCGAATCCGCCGATCCGGCGCCCATGCCGCAGCCGGGCAGCGCCGAAGCCCTGGTGCCGCTGCAGCCGCTGATCGATGCGCTCCAAAGCGGCGACTCGATCATCATCTTCCCCGAGGGCACGCGCGGCCACACCGGCGAGCCGCAGAAGTTCAAGTCGGGCCTCTACGCACTGGCGCAGATGTTCCCCGAGGCGGTGCTTGTCCCGGCCTGGATCGACAACGTGCAGCGTGTGATGCCCAAGGGCGAGGTGGTGCCGGTGCCGATCCTCTGCTCGGTCACCTTCGGCGAACCCATCCGGCTCGAAGAGAGCGAGGAGCGCCGCCCCTTCCTCGACCGAGCGCGCGAAGCCGTGGTCGCATTGCGCTACGTGTAGGGCCTGCCGACCGAATGAACGAATACCTTCGCCAGCTCTCGCCCACCCACCAGGTCGCGGCGCTGTTCTTTATCGTCTTCGGCCTGCTCGTCATGGTGAGCACCGTGGCTTTCCTGCTGACCTTCCGCGAGCGTCGCAACCCCCAGCACGACGAGCGCTGGCAGCGCGAACTGGCGCACTTCCGCGGGCTGCTGGGAACCACCTGGTTCATGGCGGTGATCTTCTGGATCGGCTGGGCGCTGGGGGAAACCGTGGCCACGGTGCTGTTCGCGCTGATCTCCTTCTTCACGCTGCGCGAGTTCATCACGCTGTCGCCCACGCGGCGCGGCGACCACCGCAGCCTGATCCTCGCCTTCTTCGTGGTGCTGCCGATCCAGTTCTGGCTGGTCGCGACGGCGCGCTTCGACCTGTTCACCGTGTTCATCCCGGTCTACGTCTTCCTCGCCATCCCGGTGGTGAGCGCGCTGGCCGACGACCCCCATCACTTCCTCGAGCGCAATGCGAAGCTGCAGTGGGGCATCATGGTCTGCGTCTATGGCATGAGCCACGTGCCGGCGCTGCTGCTGCTCTCCTTTCCCGGCTACGAGGGCAAGAGCGCATTCCTGGTGTTCTTCCTGGTTTTCGTGGTGCAGACCTGTGTCCTGGTGCAGCACCTGATCTCGCGGCGCAGCAGCGTGCCGGGCAGTGGGGACGAGGACGGCATCGAGCTACGTCGAGGCTTCCTGAGGCGAACCGGCGACTGGCTATTCAGGGACGCGCCGGCCGCACCGCACGTGAGCAGCAGTTTCAACTGGCGCAGCTGGGCCATCGGCATGGCGATCGCGAGCCTGGTCGGCGCGATGTTCTCGTTCGTCACCCCCTTCCGCTTCGGCCAGGCGCTGGCCGTCTCCCTGCTCGCCTGCGTGGCAGGCTCCATGGGTCACCTGGTGATGAAGGCGCTCAAGCGCGACCGCGGCATCCCCAACTGGGGCGGGCGCGGCATGGGCGTGACCGGCGCCAACGGCCTGCTGGACCGCGTCGATGCGCTGTGCTTCGCGGCCCCGGTGTTCTTCCACTCGGTCCGCTGGTACTTCGACGCCTAGAACATGCGCATCCTCGGCATCGACCCCGGCCTGCAGACCACCGGCTTTGGCGTGGTGGACATGGACGGCCATGCGCTGCGCTACGTCGCCAGCGGCACCATCAGCACCCGCAGCGTGCTCAAGGGCGAACTGCCGGCGCGCCTCAAGGTGCTGTACGACGGCATCGGCGAGATCGTGGCGACCTACCGGCCCGATGCGGCGGCGATAGAAATCGTGTTCGTCAACGTCAATCCGCAATCCACCCTGCTGCTCGGCCAGGCGAGAGGCGCCTGCATCACTGCGCTTGTGACCAACGCCCTTCCCGTCGCCGAGTACACCGCCCTGCAGATGAAGCAGGCCGTCGCCGGCCATGGCCGCGCCGCCAAGCCTCAGGTGCAGGAAATGGTGCGACGCTTGTTGTCGCTGCCCGGCGTCCCGGGCAGCGATGCCGCTGACGCCCTGGGCATTGCGATCACCCACGCACACGTGGGCAGCTCGATGGCACGTATCGGCCAGGCGGCCGTGCTGATGCGCGGGACCCTCAGCGCGTACCGCGGAGGCCGCACGCGCTGATGGCGCCGGCGAAGCAATGACTGCTGCGCCGCCGCTGCTGCTCGCACTTGCCGGGCTGGCGCTCGCACTCGGTTTGGCCCTCCTGACATGGCTCGCCAGCCTCGTGCGCGGCGATGCGAGCCTGGCCGACCGGGCCTGGCCCTTCCTGATTGCGGGCCCGGCACTGCTCTACCTTGGGATGCAGCCCGGCACAGGTTCGCGCACCTGGCTCATGGCGGCCCTCGGGCTGGTCTGGGGGCTGCGGCTCGGCATCTACATCACCTGGCGCAACTGGGGGCATGGCGAAGACCGCCGCTACCGGGACATGCGGCAGCGCAACGAGCCGGGGTTCGGCTGGAAGAGCCTGTACCTCGTCTTCGGACTGCAGGCGGTTCTGGCCTGGATCGTCTCGGCCCCTTTCCTGGCCGCAGCCGACTCCGCGCGCCCGCCCAACTGGCTCGACGCCGCAGGTGCTTCCCTGGCCGCGTTCGGTATCGCGTTCGAGGCGATCGGCGATATGCAGCTCGCGCGCTTCAGGGCCGATCCCGCGCACCGCGGCGAAGTCATGGACCGGGGCCTGTGGCGCTACTCACGCCATCCCAACTACTTCGGTGAAGCTTGCGTGTGGTGGGGCTTCTGGTTGATGGCCCTTGGCGCATCGGGATTTCAAGCCCTGTGGAGCGCGATTTCGCCGTTGCTCATGACGGGGCTGCTGCTCGAGGTCTCGGGCGTGCGCCTGCTCGAGAAGGACATCGAGGAACGCCGGCCCGCCTACCGCGACTACATGGCACGCACCAGCGCCTTCGTGCCGGCGCCGCCTCGCAGGGAGCGTTCATGAATCTCGCAGGCGCAGCCGGCCGAGCCGGCACCCCAACGTGATCTGCGAACGGCTTTCGAGCGTAGAGAGCCCTGGGGTCGCCTCGGCTCCTTGGTCCCAGGAGCCTCCATGTTCATGCGCCAGTTCCTCACCGCCTATGCCAGCTCGGCCCTCGTGTTCCTGGCGCTCGACGCCGCCTGGCTGGGCACGATGGCCAGCCGCGTGTATCGGCCTGCGATCGGCCACCTCATGCGGCCCGACATGGACGTGAAAGCCGCCTTGACCTTCTACGTGCTGTATGTCGCTGGCATCGTGATCTTTGCCGTCGCGCCGGCGGTGGAGGCACGATCGTGGACCTCGGCTCTCGGGCGTGGCGCATTGCTCGGCCTGTTCGCCTATGCGACCTACGACTTCACCAATCAGGCCACGCTGAAGGACTGGCCTTGGCGGTTGACCCTCATCGACCTGGGCTGGGGCACCTTCGTCACGGCGGCGGCTGCAGCGGCGGGATGCCGCGCCGTGCTGGCTTTCGGCGGCGCCGCCCGCTGAGGCGTCGCGGCGGCTACATGCCGATCAACGCGGCCAGCGTTCGCGCCAGGCGGCCGTCGAAGCGCATGCGGCCCTCGACCGAGGCGAGACAGATGCAGTCGCCGCCGTCCTGCACCATCGGCTGGTGATGAACGGTGTCGTCGGCAGCATCGAAGTCCCCCGCACCGAACAGGTCGCGGCCGTCATGGAAAGCGCCATGCAGCACCTGCGTGAGCTCGCAATCGCTGTGCGTGTGAGGTGCCAGGCTCATGCCCGCGCCGATGCGCAGCAGGAACAGCTTGGCTTTCGGATCGGCCGGCAGCACCAGTCGGCTCCAGCGCATGCCAGGGCCCAGCCAGCGCCAGGGCGTGGCACTGCAGGCTTCGAGTGCGCGCGGCCAGGCCATGCCGGGCGGCAGTGGCGGTCGTGCGCGCGGCACCACGTCGGGGGCGCGCGTACGAAGCGGCGGGGCGTCAATGGCGGCCAGGGTCTTCGCCAATGCCTGGGAAGAGAGCGTCTCGGGCGGCAACGCCTCGAGCATCACGCCGCCGGCTATCTCCAGCGAATGCAGCCGGCCGCGGCAATCGGCGCACGTCTCCAGGTGGCTGGCCACGACCAGCTCGGGTCCGGCGGACAAAGTGCCCGCCGCCATCGACAGCAGCAGATCGTCCGGCGGATGGTGGCGGATCATGGTTCGAGCCCCTCGAGCAATCGCCGCAGGTGGTTCACCGCGAGGCGCACGCGCGACTTGACCGTGCCCAGCGGAAGCCCGAGCTCCTCCGCGATCCGGGCGTGGGGATGCTCTTCGAAGAAGGACAACCGCAGGATGTGCGCCTGGTCTTGCGAGAGCCGGGACATCGCCACTCGAACGCGCGACTCGCGCTGCCTGGCGAGCACCTGCTCGTCGAGACCGGGCAGCGGATCTGGAATCTGGCTCGCCTGATCGTCCTCATCGGCAACGGCACGGTTCGCCGGACGCCGGAGGTGGTCGACCCGCAGGTTGCGGGCAATGGCGAAGATCCAGGTGGACAGCCCCGCCCGTTCAGGGTCGAACAGGGCGGCCTTGCGCCAAAGGGTGACCATGGTTTCCTGCGTCAACTCTTCGGCCACGGCCTCGCCGGTGCCGCGCAGCATCAGGTAGGCCTTGACGCGCGGTGCGAAGTGCTTGAACAGCGCCGCGAAAGCCTGCCGGTCGCCGGCAAGGGCCACGGCTCTGAACAATGCGTTGAGTTCCTCGGGGGTCGGCACGGATCCTCGCCGCTCTTCCTTGGTCACGATCGACAGCCAGGGCGCTCGCAGTCCGGCGGGTCCGGAAGCGGCGTTCTCTGACTGTGGGGCGATGCGCATGCGGTTCTTACGCGTCGCGCGCGGCATTAGATCACAGCGTTTCGCGCAATCAGATCCAAAAGCGTCGCTGGCACGTACAACTCCCAGCGTCAAAACCGAAACCATCACCCACAAGGCCAGCCATGCGCCTCGCGAACGGCATCGAAGAGCATCCGCCATCCCCCGTGGGCCCGGACGGCCCCGTGCTCGACATTGCCGTCGTCGGCAGCGGCATCTCCGGCCTGTCGGCCGCCTGGCTGCTGGGGCAGCAGCACCAGGTGACGGTGTTCGAGGCCGATGGCCGGCCGGGCGGCCACAGCAACACGGTCGAGCTCTCCGGCCCCACCGGCGCCGTGGCGGTCGATACCGGGTTCATCGTCTACAACGAGGCGACCTACCCGAACCTGAGCGCGCTCTTCGCGCACCTCGGCGTGGCGACCGATCCCACCGATATGTCATTCGCGGTGAGCCTGGACGGCGGCGCCCTGGAGTACGCCGGCACGGACCTGCGCGCCCTGTTTGCCCAGCGTCGCAACCTGGTCAGCCCGCGCTTCTGGTCGATGCTGCGCGACGTGCTCCGCTTCTACCGGCGGGCGCCGGCGGACGCGGGGTCCGTCGGACTCATGCCGCTGGACGCCTACCTGGACCTGCACGGCTACGGCCGCGCCTTTCGCGAGGACCATCTCTATCCGATGGCCGCCGCCATCTGGTCCGCCTCGCCAGCGCGCATCGGCAAGTATCCGACCGAAGCCTTCGTGCGCTTCTGCGAAAACCACCAACTGCTGGCGCTCGGGCAGCGCCACGCGTGGCGCACGGTGCGGGGCGGCAGCCGACGCTATGTCGAGCGCCTGACGAAAGGGCTGGGACCACGCCTTCGCCTGGGCAGCGCCGTGGTCCAGGTGCAGGCCGGCGCGGGAGGCGTGCTCGTGCAGACGGCGGACCGGCCGGCGCCCGAGCGCTTCGACCACGTCGTGATCGCGACCCATGCCGACCAGGCCCTGCGCCTGCTGGCCGATGCGAACGCCGAAGAGCGAAGACTGCTCGGCGCGTTCGAATACACCCGCAACCACGCCGTGCTCCACGGCGACGCCACGGTGATGCCCCATCGACATCGCCTGTGGTCGAGCTGGAACTACACCGGAACGCGAGGGATTGCGGAAGCGCCTCGCGTGAGCTACTGGATGAACCGCCTGCAGCAGCTGCCCGGCGCCGCTCCCTTGTTCCTCACGCTGAATCCCAGGGACGAGCCGGCACAGGTGTTCCACACCGAGGTGTACGAGCATCCTCTCTTCGACGCCGCCGCGATCCGGGCCCAGCACGCGCTCTGGTCGCTGCAGGGCCGGCGCGGCGTCTGGTTTTGCGGCGCCTATTTCGGCGCGGGCTTCCACGAAGACGGGTTGCAGGCCGGACTCGCCGTTGCCGAGGCGCTGGGCGGCGTGCGCAGGCCCTGGGCAGTGGCCGACGAGTCGGGTCGCATTCACCGGCATGCGACGCTGGCCCGTGCTTCATGAGCGAACACTCCGCGCTCTACAGCGGCAGCGTCATGCACCAGCGGCTGCGGCCGGTGGTGCATCGGCTGCGCTACCGCGTGTTCTCGCTGCTGCTCGACCTCGACGAGTTGCCTCGGCTGGCAGACCGGCTGCGGTTCTTCTCTCTCGACCGCTTCAATCTCTTCAGCCTGCACCAGCGCGACCACGGCGCTGGCGGCGATCAGGGCTTGCGCCCCTACGTCGAAGATCAGCTCCACGCCGCAGGTTTCGCCACCGGCGGCGCCATCCGCCTGCTGGCCATGCCGCGCATCCTGGGCTACGCCTTCAATCCCCTGAGCGTCTACTTCTGCCACCACCCGGTCGGCGGCCTTCAGGCCATCCTCTACGAGGTCAACAACACCTTCGGCGAGCGGCACAGCTACCTCATCCCGGTGGACGAGGCGCATCGCCAGGCAGGCGAGCTCACGCAGCACTGCGCGAAACGCTTCCACGTCTCGCCCTTTCTTGCCCTCGACATGCGCTACCGCTTCGCCATCACCACCCCGCGAGAGCACGACGAACGGCTGCGCATCGCCGTGACGGCGAGCGACGGTGAGGGGCCAGTGCTCACGGCCTGCTTCGATGCACGGCGGCGCACGCTCGACGACCGGCAGCTGCTGCGTGCCTTCGTCGCCTTCCCGCTGCTCACGCTGAAGGTGATTGCGGCTATCCACTGGGAGGCCCTGCATCTCTGGGCCAAGGGCCTTCGGCTGCGTCGGCGTCCAGGCGCGCCCGAGCGGAAGGTCACCGTCGTCGACAACAAGCATTCATGAGCACCTCATCTCCCACGCCGCAAGACCCTTCGGGCCTGTTCGACGCGATGGCGACGGCCAAGCCCTCCATCGGCCCTTTGGCGGCCCTGGCCACGCGCCCATTGCGCCACCTGATGACGCGCCTGCTGCGCCGCCTGCACTTCGGCACGCTCTCGGTCGAGCTGCCGGACGGCGAACGCCTCGAGGGCCGTGGTGCCGCCCCGGGCCCGCACGCCTCGGTCGTGCTGCATCGCTGGCGCCCGCTGCTGCGTCTGCTGCTGCAGGGCGACATCGGCCTGGCCCGCTCGTACCGCGACGGCGACTGGTCGAGCCCGGACCTGGCCGCGCTGCTGGCGTCGGGCCTGCACAATGAGTCGAGCTGGGCCGGATCGCTCGAGGCCGCCCTGCCGGCACACTGGCTGCACCGGTTGCACCACCTCGCAAGGCGCAACACGCGCCGTGGCAGCCGCGAGAACATCGCCTTCCACTACGACCTCGGCAACGACTTCTATGGGAAGTGGCTCGACCAGGAGCTGATCTACTCGAGCGCGCTCTACACGCGCGGGGACGAGCCGCTCGAAGCCGCGCAGGCGGCCAAGCTCGACCGCATTCTTGATCTGCTCGCACTCGAAGCCGACGCCTCGGTGCTGGAGATCGGCTGCGGCTGGGGCGCACTTGCGGTGGCGATGGCGAGGCGCCATCGTGCGCGGGTGACCGGACTGACGCTGTCTCTGGAGCAATTGACGCATGCGCGCCGGCGTGCTGTCGACGAGGGCCTGGCCACGCGGCTGGACCTGCGCCTGCAGGACTACCGTGATGTCGGCGGACAGTACGACCGCATCGTCTCGATCGAGATGCTCGAAGCCGTCGGTGAAAGCTACTGGCCGCTGTACTTCAACACCCTGCGCCGCCGGCTGAAGCCTGATGGCGTCGCCGTGCTGCAGGTGATCACCATCGCCGACGCCCACTTCGATCGCTACCGCGAAGCTGCGGACTTCATCCAGCGCTTCATCTTTCCTGGCGGAATGCTGCCGCCGGAAGCTGCACTGCACGCGCATGCACAGCGCGCCGGCATGGTGCTGGAAAAGGCGCTGTCCTTTGGCGAAAGCTACGCGGCCACGCTGGTCGAATGGCGGGAGCGATTCCTGCGTGCCTGGCCCGACATCGAGAAACTGGGCTTCGACGCGTCCTTTCGCAGACTGTGGGAGTACTACCTCTGCTATTGCGAGGCCGGATTCCGTGCGGGGCGCGTCGATGTCGGTTTGTACAGGCTGAAGTTCCCGGCCAGCGCCTAGGCGACGCGCTCGGCAATGAGCACGGCGAAGAAACCCAGGGCCGCCAGCAGCGTCCACTTGAGCACGACCCAGCCGAAGCGCTTGTACTTGGGCTGACCGGTGCCCGCATAGAAGGCGAAGGAAGCGCCGGCCACGAGCAGCAGCAACAGGATGGCCCAGCGGAACAGCAGCATCGTGTGTCTTGGCGACTTACCAGGCCCGCGCGACTTCGGCGAAGCCGGCCGGCGCCTGCCGCTGGTCGTCGAAGCTGACGATCTCGTAGGCGTCCGGCTGGGCCAGCAGCTCGCGCAGCAGCTTGTTGTTGAGCGCATGCCCCGATCGGAACGCGCTATAGGCCGCGAGCAGTTGGCGGCCGATGACGTAGAGGTCGCCCATGGCGTCGAGGATCTTGTGCTTGACGAATTCATCGTCGTAGCGAAGCCCGCCGGCATTGAGCACCTTGGTGTCGTCCATCACGATCGCGTTGTCGAGACCGCCGCCGAGCGCCAGGCCCTTGGAGCGCATGTACTCGACCTCTTTTGTGAAGCCGAAGGTGCGCGCGCGCGCGATGTCGCGGCTGTAGGAGCCCGAGCCCAGGTCGAATTCGAAGCGCTGGCCGCTCGCGTTGACGACGCGGTGATCGAAGTCGATCTCGAAGCTCAGCTTGTAGCCGTGGTAGGGCACGAGGCGCGCCCACTTGAGCTCATGCCCCTCGCCCTCGCGCACCTCGACAGGCCGGGTGACGCGGATGAAGCGGCGCGGCGCGTTCTGCAGCTCGATGCCCGCGCTCTGCAGCAGGAACACGAAGGACGAGGCCGAGCCGTCGAGGATCGGCACTTCGTCGGCCGTGATGTCGATCAGCAGGTTGTCGATGCCCAGCCCCGCGCAGGCCGACATCAGGTGTTCGACGGTCTGCACCTTGGCGCCCTTGGCAGAGACGGTCGATGCCAGCCGTGTATCGGTCACGGCCTCGGCCCGCATCGGGATCTCGACGGGCTCGGGCAGGTCGACGCGGCGGAACACGATGCCGGCATCGACCGGCGCCGGCCGAAGCGTGAGCTCGACCCGCTGGCCGCTGTGCAGCCCCACGCCAACGGCGCGGGTGATGGATTTCAGGGTTCGTTGCTGGAGCACGGCAGCGATTCTAGGAGCGCGAGGCATCCGGCGCGCCGTGCGCCTCGCTATCTCCGCAATAGCCGTCATCGAGCCGTCCGCCGCCGGGCCGCCCCAAGGCGGACGCAGCCCCCTCGGGAGGCAGCGAGGACACGAAGTGCCGAGCGTGGGGGCAACATCAGTCTGCCTGGCGGCGCAGGAAGGCCGGGATCTCGATGTCGTCCATGCCCCCTGTCGACAGCGCATCCACCTTGGCCGCAGCCATGGTGCGGTTGGTGCGCCACACACTGGGCACGGCCATGCCGTCGTAGTTGGGCTGGCCAGGCTGACCCTGCATCGTGCCGCCGAGCGTCGGCACGCCGAACGGGATGTTGTCCGTGCCGGTACGGATCACCTCCAGGGTCGGCGCCTGGCGGCGCGCGTCCTGGCGCGACAGGCCGGTGGCGACCACGGTCACGCGCATCTCGTCGCCCAGGCTCTCGTCGTAGGCGGCGCCGTAGATCACGTGCGCGTCTTCCGCGGCGAAGGCGCGGATGGTGGTCATTGCCAACTTCGATTCGCTCAGCTTGAGCGAGTTCTTCGACGCCGTGACCAGCACCAGCACGCCCTTGGCGCCCGACAGGTCGATGCCCTCGAGCAGCGGGCAGGCCACCGCCTGCTCGGCTGCGATGCGCGCGCGATCGGGGCCGGAGGCCGCGGCCGTGCCCATCATGGCCTTGCCGGGCTCGCCCATGACGGTGCGCACGTCCTCGAAGTCGACGTTCACGCCGCCGTACTCGTTGATGATCTCCGAGATGCCCCCGACGGCGTTCTTCAGCACATCGTTGGCGTGCGCGAAGGCCTCGTCCTGCGTGACGTCCTCGCCCAGCACGTCGAGCAGCTTCTCGTTGAGCACCACGATCAGCGAGTCGACGTTCGCCTCGAGCTCGGTCAGGCCGCTGTCGGCATTGGTCATGCGGCGGCCGCCTTCCCAGTCGAAGGGCTTGGTCACCACGCCGACCGTGAGGATGCCCATCTCCTTGGCCACGCGCGCAATCACCGGCGCCGCGCCGGTGCCGGTGCCGCCGCCCATGCCGGCCGTGATGAACAGCATGTGCGCACCGTTGATGGCGCCGCGGATGTCGTCCACCGCCGCCTCGGCCGCATCGCGCCCTCTCTCGGGCTTGCTGCCCGCGCCCAGTCCGTTGGTACCGAGCTGGATGGTCTTGTGCGCGTTGCTGCGCTGGAGCGCCTGCGCGTCGGTGTTGGCGCAGATGAACTCGACACCCTGCACACGGCGCTCGATCATGTGGGCGACCGCATTGCCGCCGCCGCCGCCCACGCCGATCACCTTGATCTGCGTGCCTTGGTTGAACTCTTCGATTTCGATCATTTCGATGGCCATTTCTGACTCCTTGATATTGCAGTTGCCTTGTTTGTACGAATGGGTTGTTTTGAGGGTCACCGTCTACGCTCCTTTGGCGGTCCGGTGCGCCGCCATCGCTCATTGAAATGCCGTGGGGGGCTGCCCCTTGCGCGCCAAAGTGGTGTGCTGTCCATCGTCAGAAGTTCCCCACGATGAAGTCCTTGAACCGGCCGAACGCGGTTTTCACCGAGCCGTTCTTCTGGGCCACCTTGAAGCCGCGCAGCCGTGCATGGCGTGCCTCCTCGAGCAGGCCCATCACGGTCGCGGCGCGCGGCTGCGCGACCATGTCCGAGAGCGCGCTCGAATACTTCGGAATGCCGCGCCGCACCGGCTTCAGGAAGATGTCTTCGCCGAGCTCGACCATGCCGGGCATCACCGCGCTGCCGCCGGTCAGCACCACGCCGGAGGACAAGACCTCTTCGTAGCCCGACTCGCGCACCACCTGCTGCACCAGCGAGAAGATCTCTTCAACGCGCGGCTCGATCACGCCGGCGAGCGCCTGCTTGCTGAGCATGCGCGGCCCGCGGTCGCCGAGCCCGGGCACCTCGACCTGCGTCTCGGGATCGGCCAGCAGCTGCTTGGCATAGCCGTTCTCGACCTTGATGTCCTCGGCGTCCTTGGTGGGCGTGCGCAGCGCCATCGCGATGTCGCTGGTGATGAGGTCGCCCGCAATCGGGATCACCGCGGTGTGGCGGATCGCGCCGTTGGTGAAGATGGCCACGTCGGTGGTGCCCGCGCCGATGTCCACCAGCACCACGCCGAGCTCGCGCTCGTCCTCGGTCAGCACCGCCAGGCTGGAGGCCAGCGGGTTCAGCATCAGCTGGTCGACCTCCAGGCCGCAGCGGCGCACGCACTTGATGATGTTCTCGGCCGCGCTCTGCGCGCCGGTGACGATGTGGACCTTGGCTTCCAGGCGCATGCCGCTCATGCCGATCGGCTCCTTCACGTCCTGGCCGTCGATGACGAATTCCTGCGGCTCCACCAGCAGCAAACGCTGGTCGCTGGAGATGTTGATCGCACGCGCGGTCTCCACCACGCGCGCCACGTCGGCCTGCGTGACTTCCTTGTCCTTGACCGCCACCATGCCACTCGAATTGATGCCGCGGATGTGGCTGCCCGTGATGCCGGTGTAGACGCGGCTGATCTTGCAGTCGGCCATCAGCTCCGCTTCCTTCAGCGCCTGCTGGATGCTCTGCACCGTGGCGTCGATGTTCACCACGACGCCGCGCTTGAGCCCGTTGCTCGGCGCGATGCCCAGCCCCGCCAGCTTGAGCTCGCCCGTCGGCAGCACCTCGGCCACCACCGCCATCACCTTGGCGGTGCCGATGTCGAGTCCGACAACCAGGTCTTTGTATTCCTTGGACATGAATTCCTCTGTTCTCTATTTCTTCCTGGGGGATGGCGGCTCTGTCGTGACCGTGGTGACGCCGCGCAGCCGGAGCGCATAGCCCTCGTTGTGCCGCAGGTCGGCGCCCTCGATGGAGGCAACGGTGCGCCCGTACTGCCGGGCGACCTGCGTCACCGTGGTCAGGAAACGCTGCGTACGCGCGGCCACTTCCTCGGCGCGACCGCGCCCGAGTTCGAGCACCGCGCCGCTGTCCAGCACCACGCTCCAGCTGCCGCGGCGCGACAGCTTCAATTCCTCGATCACCAGCTCGTGGGGCGCGAACAGCGGTTGCAGCACGCGGTACATGCCCAGCACCTGGCCCGCCTGCTCCGGCGGGCCGTCGAGCCGAGGGAGCAGGTCGTCGACCTCGGCGACATTGGCATCGAAGACTTCGCCGAAGCCGTTGATCAGGCGCGAATCCGCCTCTTCGCCCCAGTGCGCCACCGGCACATGCTCGGTCAGCGTCGCGCGCAGCTTGTTGGGGAACTCGCGCCGCACCACCGCCTTGCGCACCCAGGGCACGGCCTCGAAGGCGGCGCGGGCCTTCGCCAGGTCGACAGTGAAGAAGTTGCCGGCCAGTTGCGGCGCGACATTGGCGCGCAGCGTGACCGCATTGTTGTGCGTGACTTCGCCGTCGACCTTGATCCCGGCGAGCGGAAAGAAGGGCTGGCGCAGCACCCACCACGCACCCGCCGCGAGCAGCACGAGCGCGAACAACGCGTACACCAGCGTCGCGGTCACGTTCATGAGCTTGACGTCGAAGGGCACGGGGATGCTCTCGGCCATCAGATCTCCGCCTTCGAATCGAGCGTGGCGGAAGCCAGCACGCGCAGGCACAAGTCCTCGTAGGAAATGCCCGCCGCGCGCGCCGACATCGGCACCAGCGAATGGCTGGTCATGCCCGGCGAGGTGTTCATTTCCAGCAGGAAGGGCTTGCGGTCGCTGGCGCGGATCATCAGGTCGGCGCGGCCCCAGCCGCGGCAGCCGAGCTGGTGGTAGGCCGCCAGCGAGATCCGACGGATCTCCTGCTCCTCGGTCTCTGGCAGGCCGCTCGGGCAGTGGTATTTCACGTCGTCGGTGAAGTACTTGTTCTGGTAGTCGTAGGCGCCCTCGGGCGCGGCGATGCGCACCACGGGCAGCGCCTGCGCGTCGAGGCCGCTGCCCAGCACGGCGCAGGTGACTTCCTCGCCTTCGATGAACTCCTCGCACAGCACGTCGGAGTCGTAGCGCACGGCGAGGGCGACGGCGTCCTGCATCTGCGAGTAGCCCTGGACCTTGGTCACGCCGATGGAGGAGCCCTCGCGCGGCGGCTTCACGATCAGCGGCAGGCCCAGCACGTCGGGGACCGCCATGATCTGCTTGCGGCTCTGCTGGTCGAAGGCCAGGCGCGCGTAGCGCGGGGTGGGCAGCCCATCGGCCTGCCAGATGCGCTTGGTCATGACCTTGTCCATGGCCACGGCAGAGGCCATGACGCCGGAGCCGGTGTAAGGGATGCCCAGCAGCTCCAGCGCCCCCTGCACCGTGCCGTCCTCGCCATGGCGGCCGTGCAGCACCACGAAGCAGCGCGCGAAAGCCTCGTGCTTGAGTTCGACCAGCTCGCGGTCGGCCGGGTCGAAGGCGTGCGCATCGACGCCGCGCGAGCGAAGTGCCTCGAGCACGCCGGTGCCCGACATGATGGAAATCTCGCGCTCTGCCGAGGTGCCGCCGAACAGCACCGCAACCTTGCCGAAGTCTTGCGGGTTCACAGGGACCTCCCTTCGCGCATGTCCTGCCCGGACGTGCGCTCGGATGTGATGGAGGACGACGCCGCGCCGCCCTGCTCGACCACCCTGGCGGGCACGGCGCCGATGGAGCCCGCGCCCATGCAGATGACGACGTCGCCGTCGCGTGCGTTGTCCAGGATGGCCTGCGGCATGGCGGTGATGTCGTCGACGAACACCGGCTCGACCTTGCCCGCCACGCGCAAGGCGCGCGCCAGCGAGCGGCCGTCGGCGGCCACGATGGGCGGCTCGCCGGCGGCATAGACCTCGCCCAGCAGCACCGCGTCGGCAGCGCCGATGACCTTGACGAAATCCTCGAAGCAGTCGCGCGTGCGGGTGTAGCGGTGCGGCTGGAAGGCCAGCATCAGGCGGCGCCCCGGGAAGGCACCGCGCGCGGCGGCAATGGTGGCCGCCATCTCGACCGGGTGGTGGCCGTAGTCGTCGATCAGCGTGAAGCTGCCCAGGCTCTGCGCGCTGCCGCCCAGTGCGACATCCCCATAGCGCTGGAAACGCCGGCCCACGCCCTTGAAATCGGCCAGGCCGCGCTGCACCGCCTCGTCAGGCACGCCGAGCTCGACCGCGACCGCGATCACCGCCAGCGCGTTGCGCACGTTGTGCTCGCCGGGCAGGTTGAGCACGATGTCCAGGTCGGGCAGCGTGACGCCGTTGCGCCGCTGCGCGGTGAAGTGCATCTGCTGGCCCACTGCGCGCACGTCGATGGCGCGCACCTGGGCGTCGTCGCCGAAGCCGTAGCTGGTGATCGGGCAGGAGACCTCCGTCAAGATCGTGCGCACTGCCGGGTCGTCGGTGCACAGGATCGCCACGCCGTAGAAGGGCATGCGGTGCAGGAAGTCGACGAAGGCCTTCTTGAGCTTCGCGAAGTCGTGTCCGTAGGTCTCCATGTGGTCGGCATCGATGTTCGTCACCACGGCCATGACCGGCAGCAGGTTGAGGAAGGAAGCGTCCGACTCGTCGGCCTCCACCACGATGTAGTCGCCGCTGCCCAGCTGCGCATTGGCGCCCGCGCTGTTGAGCCGGCCGCCGATGACGAAGGTCGGGTCCAGTCCGGCGGCGGCGAGCACGCTGGCCACCAGGCTGGTCGTGGTGGTCTTGCCGTGCGTGCCGGCGATGGCAATGCCCTGCTTGAGGCGCATCAGCTCGGCCAGCATCAGCGCGCGCGGCACCACGGGAATGCGCTTCTCGCGTGCAGCCACCACCTCGGGATTGCCTGCATGCACGGCGGTGGAGGTCACGACCGCATCGGCGCCCGCGATGTGGGCCGCATCGTGGCCCACGAAGGTGCCGATGCCCAGGCCGCCGAGGCGCTTGAGCGTGGCGCTGTCGGCCAGGTCCGAACCCGTGATCTTGTAGCCCAGGTTGAACAGGACCTCGGCGATGCCGCTCATGCCGGAGCCGCCGATGCCGACGAAGTGGATATGTCGGATTGCATGCTTCATGCGCGGCCTTTCGTGCAGCCCGGTTCGTCGGCGTGCTCGCTGGACGCGACGAAGTGGTCGATGTGCCTGATGGCGTGCTTCATTTGGCCAGTTCCTCGCAGGCGCGCACCATCACTTCGACGGCCTCGGTCTTCTGCATCGTCTTGGCCTTCACGGCGCGTTCCATGAGCGCGGGGCGCCCGGTCTTCTGTAGCAAGTCGGCCAGCAATTCGGGTGTCAATTCGGTTTGTTGGACAAGCCAGCCCCCGCCCGCGTCGACCAGGAAGCGGGCGTTGGTGGTCTGGTGGTCGTCCACGGCGGAAGGGAAAGGCACGAACAGGGCAGCCGCGCCGACGGCCGCGATCTCGGTGACGGTGCTGGCGCCGGCGCGCGCGACGATCAGGTCGGCATCGGCATAGGCGCGTGCGGTGTCTTCGATGAAGGGGGTGAGCTCGCCCTCGACGCCGGCAGCGGCGTAGTTGGCGCGCAGCTCGTCGATCTGCTTCGCGCCGCTCTGGTGCGTGACGGTCGGCCGCTGCTCGGGGGCGATGCAGGCCAGGGCCTTGGGCACCACGGCATTGAGCGCCTTCGCGCCGAGGCTGCCGCCCACCACCAGCAGCTTGAGCGGGCCGTTGCGGCTTGCGAAGCGCGCCGCCGGGTCGGGCTGCGAGAGGAAGGCTGCGCGCAACGGGTTGCCGATCCATTGCGCCTTCTTCATCACGTTCGGGAAGGCGGTGAAGACGCGGTCGGCCACGCCGGCCAGGATCTTGTTGGCGAGCCCGGCCACCGAGTTTTGTTCGTGCAGCACGAGCGGCTTGTTGAGCAGCACGCTCATCATGCCGCCAGGAAAGGTGATGTAGCCGCCCAGGCCCAGCACCACGTCGGGCCGCACGCGGCGCACGACGGCGAGGCTTTGCCAGAAGGCGCGAAGCAGGCGCATGGGCAGGAGGGCCAGGGTGATGGGGCCCTTGCCGCGCACGCCGCCGAACTGCACGGGCTCGAAGGCGAAGCCGCGCGGCGGCACCAGCTTCTCTTCCATGCTGCCGGGCGCGCCCAGCCAGTGCACGCGCCAGCCGCGCTCGCGCAGGGCTTCGGCCACGGCCAGGCCGGGGAAGATGTGGCCGCCTGTGCCGCCCGCCATGACCAATGCCGTTCTGCTCATGTGTGGACCCCCACGCTCGGCACTGGCGTGTCCTCGCTGCCCCCCGAGGGGGCGTTCGCTTGCTTGGGGCGGCCCGGCGCGGCGCTCATACCGACCCCCACGCTCGGCACTGGCGTGTCCTCGCTGCCCCCCGAGGGGGCGTTCGCTTGCTTGGGGCGGCCCGGCGCGGCGCTCATACGCGGCCTCCCCGCATCAGCACGCGGTTCTCGTAATCGATGCGCAGGACGATGGCCAGCGCCACCACGTTCATCAGGATCGCCGAGCCGCCGAAGCTCATCAGCGGCAGGGTGAGCCCCTTGGTCGGCAGCGCGCCCAGGTTGACGCCCATGTTGATGAAGGTCTGGAAACCGATCCAGATGCCGACGCCCTGCGCCACCAGGCCCGCGAACACGCGGTCGAGCGCAATGGCCTGGCGGCCGATGTGCATGATGCGGCGGGTCAGCCAGAGAAAGAGGCCGATGGCCAGCAGCACGCCGACGAGGCCGAACTCCTCGCCGATCACCGCCATCAGGAAGTCGGTGTGCGCCTCGGGCAGCCAGTGCAGCTTCTCGACGCTGCCGCCCAGGCCGACGCCGAAGATCTCGCCGCGGCCGATGGCGATCAGCGAATGCGAAAGCTGGTACCCCTTGCCCAGCGCATGCTCTTCGCTCCACGGGTCGAGGTAGGCAAAGATGCGCTCGCGCCGCCACGAGCTGGAGGCCACGATGGTGGAGAAGGCCACCACCACCAGCGCCGCGATCAGGAAGAACATGCGCGCATTGACCCCGCCCAGGAACAGGATGCCCATGGCGATCACGGCGATCACCATGAAGGCGCCCATGTCGGGCTCGGCCATCACCAGCATGCCGACCACCACCACCGCCACGCCCATGGGCAGCACGGCGCGGAAGAAGCGCTCCTTGATCTCCATCTTGCGCACCATGTAGCTGGCGGCGTAGAGGATCATCGCGAGCTTGGCCAGCTCCGAGGGCTGGAAGCGCATGAAACCCATCGGCAGCCAGCGGCGCGCACCGTTGACGTTGATGCCGATGTGCGGGATCAGCACCGCGACCAGCAGCAGCAGCGAGGCCACGAAGAGCCACGGCGCCGCGCGCTCCCAGGTCCGCATCGGCACCTGGAAGGCCAGCAGCGCCGCGACGAAGGCGATCACGATCGAGGCGATGTGCCGCGTGAGGAAGAAGACCGGGCTGTAGCCGGCGCGCGCAAAGCGCGGGTTGTCGGGCAGCGCGATCGAGGCCGAATAGACCATCACCAACCCCCAGGCCAGCAGCGCGACCGTGACCCAGGCCAGCGCCTGGTCGAAGCCCAGCACGCGCACCGGCGCGGCCTTGGTCTGCGTCATGCCGGCGCTGCCCAGGCGCACCGGCAGGTGCATGGGCAGGGCGTCCATGCCGCTCTTGGCACGGCTGAACCAGCCCTCCCAGAAGCGCGGGGCCTTGTTGGGCGTTGCGGCTGCCGTCGAGCTCATAGAACCGCCCCGTTCGGCAAGTCCGCATCGAGGCCCGCCTCGCGCGGCGACTCGGCCCAGTCCTGCACGGCCTCGCAGAACACCGCAGCGCGGTGCGCGTAGTCCTTGAACATGTCGAAGCTGGCGCAAGCCGGCGACAGCAGCACTGCATTGCCGGGATGCGCGCGGCCGGCGGCGGCCTTCACCGCCTCTTCCATCGACGCGGCGTGGAGCAGCGGCACGCCGGTGGAGGCGAGCGCCGCCTCGATCAGCGGCGCGTCGCGGCCGATCAGCACCACCGCGCGTGCGTACTGACGCACCGGCTCGGCCAGCGGCGCGAAGTCCTGGCCCTTGCCGTCGCCTCCGAGGATCACGACAACGCGGCGCTCCTCGCCGAGGCCGCCCAGGGCCGCGACCGTCGCACCGACATTCGTGCCCTTGCTGTCGTCGAAGAACTCGACCTCGTCCACGATGGTGACCGGCTCCACCCGGTGCGGCTCACCGCGGTATTCGCGCAGGCCGTAGAGCATGGGTCCGAGCTGGCAACCGGCCGCAGTGGCGAGCGCGAGTGCGGCCAGCGCATTGAGCGCGTTGTGCCGCCCGCGGATGCGCAGTGCATCGGCCGGGATCAGGCGCTGGATATGGATCTCTTCCTCTTCGACCGCCGCGCCGCGCTTGCGCTTCTGCGTCTCGTCGGCCTCCAGGGCGCGCACCAGCCAGGCCATGCCGTGGACGCGCTCGATGCCGTAGTCGCCTGGGCGCAAGGGCATGCCGGCGCCGAAGGTCACGACCGGGCGGGGCGACTGGCCCCTGGCCAGCTTGACCTGCGGCGGCTTCATCGCCATGACAAGGTCGTCTTCGCGGTTCAGCACCACGATGCTCTTGCTGCCGAAGATGCGCGTCTTGGCGGCGGCATAGGCTGCCATGTCGCCGTGCCAGTCGAGGTGGTCCTGCGTGACGTTGAGCACGGTCGCCGCGGTGGGCTCGAAGTCCTGCACGCCGTCGAGCTGGAAGCTCGAGAGCTCCAGCACCCACACCTCGGGCAGCGTGCCGGCATCGATGTGTGCTGCGAGGGTGTCGAGCAGCGTGGGGCCGATGTTCCCGGCCACCGCCACCGTCTTGCCGGCGCGCGCGACCAGCTGGCCGGTGAGCGCCGTGACGGTGGTCTTGCCGTTGGTGCCTGTCACGGCCAGTACCGCGGGCCCGTAGCCCTTGCGGGCCGGCGGAACGGGCACGGGCACCGGCGTCGGTGCCTCGGCATCGTCGTCGTCTTCGACGGGCTCGGGCTCGGGGCTGGCTTCGGCTTCGGCTTCGGCTTCGGCTTCGGCGGCAAGCTGCGGATCGTTGGCCGCAGCGGTTTCCTCCGCCTGCGGCATCACCGATGATTCCGGCGCACCGTCGGGCTGCAACGCCTCCAGGGCCGCATTCGTTTCCGGCCGGGCCGGCGGCGCTGGCTCTTCTGTGCGCTCTGGCACCCGCAGGTCCGCCAACGCGCGCGCGAACAGGTCCAGTTCGCTCCCCACAGGCAAGCCCACCGCCTTGGCCGCCTCGACGACCACCGCGATCGAGGCCGGCGACAAGCCCGGCGAACGGTAGACCGCGCGCACCGCGGTGCCCTCGATCAGCGCGGCCGACAAGGGCCCGCCGACGAAGACCGCGTCGGGCAGCCCGGCACGCAGCGCTTCGAGCTGCGGCGGCGCCTCGCGGGTGTCGGCCACGGTGACCTTCGCTCCGTGGCGCGCGCACCAGCGCGCCATCGCCAGGCCTGAGGCGCCCAGGCCCAGGATCAGCACGTGTTGGTCTTGAAGATGGCGCATCGAGCTCACCTCAGCTTCAAGGTCGACAGGCCCACCAGGCACAGCAGCATGGTGATGATCCAGAAGCGCACGACAACCTGCGTCTCGCGCCAGCCGCTCTTCTCGAAGTGGTGATGCAGCGGCGCCATCTTGAGCACGCGGCGGCCTTCGCCGAAGCGCTTCTTGGTGTACTTGAAGTAGGCCACCTGCGCCATCACCGAGATCGCCTCGACCACGAAGATGCCGCCCATGACGAAGAAGACGATCTCCTGGCGCACGATGATCGCGATGGTGCCCAGCGCGCCGCCCAGCGCGAGCGCGCCCACGTCACCCATGAAGACCTGCGCCGGATGGGTGTTGAACCAGAGGAAGGCGAGGCCCGCACCGGCCATCGCGGAGCAGAACACCAGCAGTTCGCCCGAACCCGGGATGTGCGGGAACAGCAGGTAGCGCGAATAGACCGCGCTGCCGGTCACGTAGGCGAAGACGCCCAGGGCGGAGCCGACCATCACCACCGGCATGATGGCCAGGCCGTCGAGGCCGTCGGTCAGGTTGACGGCGTTGCTGGCACCCACGATCACCAGGTAGGTCAGGATCACGAAGCCGATGCCGCCGAGCGGGTAGCTCACTTCCTTGAAGAAGGGCACCAGCAGGTTGATCTTGGGCGGGAAGTCGAGGTCGAAACCCGAGCCTACCCAGGCGTAGAACAGCTCGAGCACGCGCCAGTTGGAGCTCTCCGAGATGCTGAAGAGCAGGTAGAAGGCGGCGGTCAGGCCGACTGCCGACTGCCAGAAGTACTTCTCGCGCGAGCGCATGCCCTCGGGGTCCTTGCGCACCACCTTGCGCCAGTCGTCGACCCAGCCGATGGCACCGAAGCCCAGCGTGACCCACAGCACGATCCAGACGAAGCGGTTGGAGAGGTCGAACCACAGCAAGGTCGCGAAGGCGATCGAGAACAGCACCAGCACGCCGCCCATGGTCGGCGTGCCGCTCTTGCTCAGGTGAGTTTCCATGGCATAGCCGCGCACCGGCTGGCCGATCTTGAGCGCGGTCAGGCGGCGGATCACGTACGGCCCCGCGCCCAGGCCGAGCAGCAGCGCGCTCAGCGCCGCCATCAGCGCGCGAAAGGTGAGGTATTGGAAGACGCGCAGGAAACCGAGATCCGGCGAGACCGTCTGCAACCATTGGGCGAGACTCATCAGCATGATGCGAACGTGCGCGGCGCATGAATCACGGCCGGCCCTCCTTGTTGTTGTCTTGTTGTGCTGAAGCGCAGGCGAGGGCCTGGACGACGCGCTCCATCCGCATGAAGCGCGAGCCCTTGACCAGCACGCTGGCGACGCGCGGCAGTTGCGCCAGCACGGCGGCGTTGAGCCTGTCGATGTCGTCGAAGTGGCGCGCCTCGCTGCCACCGCTGCGCGTGTAGGCCGCGGTCGCATGGATCGATGCGTCGCCCATTGCGAACAGCGATTCGATGCCGCGCTCGGCCGCCCAGGCGCCGACCTCGGCATGGAACTGCGGACCACGATCGCCGACCTCGCCCATGTCGCCCAGCACCAGCAGGCGCGGGCCCGGCAGGCCGCCGAGCACGTCGACGGCGGCGCGCACGGAATCGGGGTTGGCGTTGTAGCTGTCGTCGACCACCGTGATCGCCCGGCCGTCCGCCAGCAGTACCTCGCTCGCCCGCGAGCGCCCCTTGACCGGCTCGAAGGCGGCGAGCCCTTCGGCGATCTTTTCGAGCGATACCCCGCAGGCCAGCGCGCAGGCGATGGCCGCCAGTGCGTTCACCACGTTGTGACGCCCGGCGATGCGCAGGGTGGTGGAGATTTCGCCGAGCGGCGTGCGGGCCTCGAACTGCCAGGCGCCATGCTTCCACTCGGCATGGCCGAGCGCGATGTCCGCGTTGGCTTGCTCGCCGAAGCTCAGGCAGCGCCGCGGCGCGCCCTCGTGCGCCATCTCGTTCCACAGCGACGTGAAGGTGTCGCCGTAGGGGAAGACGGCGGTGCCGTTGTCCGGCAGCGCGGCGAACACCGCGCCGTTCTCGCGCGCGACGGCCTCGACCGTGGCCATGAACTCCTGGTGCTCGCGCTGCGCGTTATTGACCAGCGCGATGGTGGGACACGCGATTGCCGACAGCCGGGCGATTTCGCCCGGATGGTTCATGCCCAGCTCGACCACGGCCAGCTGGTGCCGCTCGCGCAGGCGCAGCAGCGTCAGCGGCAGGCCGATCTCGTTGTTGAGGTTGCCGATGGTGGCCAGCGCCCGGTCCACACCGGCAGCCCGCAGGATCGAGGCGATCATCTGCGTGACGGTTGTCTTGCCGTTGCTGCCGGTGACCGCGACCAGCGGCAGATCGAACTGGGCTCGCCAGCCCGCGGCCAGGGCGCCGAGTGCGGCGAGGGTGTCGGGCACTTCCAGCCCGGCCAGCCCGGCCGCCTCAAGCCCGCGATGGGCGATGGCCGCGACCGCGCCGCGCGCACGCGCATCGGCCAGGAAATCGTTGGCGTCGAAGCGCTCACCCTTCAGCGCGACGAACAGGTCGCCTGCCGCGAGAGTACGGGTGTCGGTGTGCACGCGCGAGACGGCCACTTCCGGGTCGCCGACCAGGCGTGCGCCGGGCACCCAGGCGAGCGCCTTGGCGAGCGTCATCATCGGTGCGTCTTCCTGCGGCGCGCTCATCTTGCGCTCCTTGCATGCGTCAACGCATCGATGGCGTGCGCCCGGTCGGAGAACGCGATGCGCTCACCGGCGATTTCCTGCCAGGCTTCGTGGCCGCGGCCGGCGAGCAGCACCACGTCGTCGGGCGCGGCCTGTGCCAAGGTCTGGCGGATCGCCTCGGCGCGGTCGGGCTCGACCTGGGCCGCTTCGGGGCGCGACAGCCCCAGCAGGATCTGGCTGATGATCGCGCCGGGCTTCTCGCTGCGCGGGTTGTCGCTGGTCAGCACGACCCGGTCGGCCTGCTTCTCGGCCACGGCCCCCATCATCGGCCGCTTGACGGTGTCGCGGTCGCCGCCGCAGCCGAACATGCACCAGAGCTGCCCACCGCGCTGGCGCGCCAGCGGCCGCAGGCCGGCCAGCGCCTTGTCGAGCGCGTCGGGCGTGTGGGCGTAGTCCACCACCGCCAGCGGCCGACCCGGAACGCTCACACGCTCCATGCGGCCGGGCACGCTGTCCAGCCGCGCGCAGGCGGCCACGGCCTGGGCGAGCGTGAGGCCGAGCGCGCGCAGGGTGCCGAGCACGCCCAGCAGGTTGGCCACGTTGTACTGGCCGATCAACTGCGTCTCCAGGCGCAGCGGCGCCTCGCCCTGCTCCACCACAGTGAACTGCAGGCCCTGGGCGTCGTGGCCGATGTTCTTCGCCGCGAGCCGGGCCGGCGCGCCGGCGGCCGACACCGTCCAGACCTCGGGCGCACCCTCGCCGCGTTCGACGAGGCTGGCCACGAGGCTGGCGCCGTGAACGTCGTCGATGTTGACCACCGCGGCGCGCAGGCCCGGCCAGCGGAACAGCTCGGCCTTCGCTTGCCAGTACGCGTCCATGCTGCCGTGGTAGTCCAGGTGGTCCTGGGTGAAATTGGTGAACACTGCCACCGCGATGCGCGTGCCGTCGAGCCGGCGTTCGGCGATGCCGATCGAGGAGGCCTCGACGGCGCAGGCACCGAAACCGCGATCCGCAAAGGCGAGCAGCTCGCGCTGCAGCATCACCGGGTCGGGCGTGGTGAGGCCGGTGTAGGTGAGATCCGGGGGCACGCCGATGCCGAGCGTGCCCATCACGGCGCAGGGCCGCGTGGCGTCGTGCGCGGCAAGCGCCTGCGCCAGCCACCACGCGGTCGAGGTCTTGCCGTTGGTGCCGGTGACGGCCAGCAGGTCCAGGCGCGATGACGGGTCGCCGTGGAAGGCGGCAGCGATCGGCCCGGTGGCCGCCTTCAGGCCGGCATAGCGCGCAATGCGCTCGTCGCCCTCGTCGAAGCCGAAGGACTCGACGCCGTCTGCCTCCACCAGGCAGGCCACCGCGCCCTGGCCAAGCGCGGCCGCGACGTGGCGGCGACCGTCGGTGGCAGCGCCCGGCCAGGCGACGAAGCCGTCGCCCGCGCGCAGCGGGCGGCTGTCGCCATGCAGCGCGCCGCCCACGCGGGACTTCAACCAGCCCGCGGCATCGAGAGGACTGTGGAGCGCCAGCATCAGAAGCTCTCCTCCACGCCGTTGGTCACGACCAGCGGTTTGACTGCGAGATCCGGCGGTACGTTCATCATGCGCAGCGTCTGCTGCACGACCTCGCTGAACACGGGTGCCGCCACCAGGCCGCCGAAGTACTGGCCGGCGCTCGGCTCGTCGATCATCACCGCCACGATGATGCGCGGCTTCTCGATGGGCGCCATGCCGGTGAACCAGGCACGGTACTTGTTGCTCGCGTAGCCCTTGCCGACCTGCTTGTGCGCAGTGCCCGACTTGCCTCCCACCGAGTAGCCGATGGTCTGCGCGCGCTGGCCGGTGCCGCCCGGGCCGGCCGCCATCTGCAGCATCTTGCGCACGGCCAGCGCGTTCTGCGCCGAAAACACCTGCACGCCTACCGCCGGATCGGGGCTCTTGAGAATGCTCGCGGGAATGATGGCGCCGTCGTGCGCGAAGGCGGTGTACGAATGCGCCATCTGGAAGAGCGAGGCCGAGAGGCCGTAGCCATAGGCCATGGTGGCCTGCTCGACCGGCTTCCAGCTCTTCCAAGGGCGCAGGCGACCGGTCACGGCGCCGGGGAACCGGAGCTGCGGCTTCTGCCCGTAGCCGAGCGCGGTGTAGGTGTCCCACATCTCGTGCGGGGTCATCTTCTGCGCGATCTTGAGCGCGCCCACGTTGCTGGACTTCTGGATCACGCCCTCGACCGTCAGCAGGCCGTAATTGTGGGTGTCGCTGATGGTGAAGCCGCCAATGCTGTAGCGGCCCGGGGAGGTATCGACCGGCGTCTGCGGCTTGATGCGCCCTGCCTCCAGCGCCATCGCGATCGTGATGGGCTTCATGGTCGAGCCTGGCTCGAAGGTGTCGGTGAGCGCGCGGTTGCGCAACTGCTCGCCGGTGAGGCTCTGCCGCTTGTCGGGCACGTAGCTCGGGTAGTTGGCCATTGCCAGCACTTCGCCGGTGATGGCGTCCAGCACCACCACGCTGCCCGCCTTGGCCTTGTTGGCCGTGACCGCGTCGCGCAGCTTCTGATAGGCGAAAAACTGCACCTTGCTGTCGACCGAGAGCTGGATGTCCTTGCCGTCGAGCGGAGGGACCTGCTCGCCGATGCCTTCGACCACGCGGCCGAGCCGGTCCTTGATCACGCGCCTGGAGCCTGGGCGTCCGGCCAGTTCCTTGTTGAAGGCCAGCTCGATGCCTTCCTGGCCGTTGTCCTCCACGTTGGTGAAGCCCACCACGTGCGCGGCGGCTTCGCCCTCCGGGTACTGGCGCTTGTATTCCTTGCGCTGGTACAGGCCCTTGATGTTGAGGGCAGCGATCTGCTTGGCGATCGGCTCGTCGACCTGGCGCTGGATCCAGACGAAGGTCTTGTCCTCGTCCTCCAGCTTCTTGTCGAAGTCCTTCTGCGCCATGCCGAGCAGCTTCGCGACCTGGCGCAGCTTGGCCTTGACGTCCGGGTCTTCGCGCTCGATGTCCTCGGGAATGGCCCAGATGCTGGGCGCCACCACGCTGGAGGCGAGAAGCAGCCCGTTGCGATCCAGGATGCGGCCGCGATTGGCTGGCAGCTCCAGCGTGCGGGCGAAGCGCACCTCGCCCTGGCGCTGAAAGAACGCGTTGCCGACCACCTGCACATAGGCCGCACGGCCGGCGAGCACCAGGAAGCCGAAGGCGATGGTGGCGACGATGAACTTGCTGCGCCAGACTGGCGTCTTGCTCGCCAGCAGCGGGCTGGTGGTGTATTGGACGCTGCGGCTGCGACGGCTCATTGCGCGCTCCTGCGGGCTGGCGCGGCGGCGGCTCCGGGGCGCACTGATGGCGCCGCAGTCGGGGTCGCGGGCGCCGCGACCGCCGGAATCACCGTGCCGTCGGCGCGCACGTACTGCGTGATGGCCGGCGTGGTGGTGCGCATCTTCAGCTGTTCCTTGGCCAGCCGTTCGACCCGCAACGGCGTGGCCTGGGCACGCTTCTCCACCTCCAGCCGGTCGCGTTCGAGCTCCAGCCGGCGCGCTTCGTTTTGCACCCGGTGCAGCTCGGTGAACAGCTGGCGCGACTGGTATTGCGTATGCACCAGGTAGATCGCAGAGGCGATGACCGCGGTGAGCAGGAGGAGGTTCAAGCGCACCATATCAGCGCCCGCCCGGCCGCCCGAAGGGCGATGAGCGCCCCCTCGGGGGGCCGCAATACACGAAGTGATGAGCGTGGGGGCCAAACATTTTTCACGGCTCCCCGGTGCGTTCGGCCACCCGCAGGATGGCACTGCGGGCCCGGGGATTCGCGTCCACCTCGGCCTGCGTGGGCCTGATGCGGCCAAGTGCGCGCATCTTCATCGCGCGCGGCGCGGCAAAGGGCGCGCGGCGATCGTAGACCTCGCGCGAATGCCTGGCGATGAACTGCTTCACGATGCGGTCTTCCAGCGAGTGGAAGCTGATCACCGCAAGCCGGCCCTGGGGGTGCAGCACGGAAAGACTCGCCTCTAACGCCTGTTGCAGCTCTTCAAGCTCGGCATTGATGAAAATCCGAAGAGCCTGAAATGTGCGCGTTGCAGGGTTCTGGCCCGGCTCGCGGGTTTTGACCGTGCCAGCCACGAGCTCGGCCAGCTCGGCGGTGGTTGAAATTGGGCCCCGTTCTTGTCGGCGAGCTGCAATCGCCTTTGCAATCTGAACAGCAAACCGTTCTTCGCCATAGTCACGAATTACCTCCGCCATCTGCTGCACTTCGGCCGTTGCCAGCCATTCGGCCACGCTCTGCCCGCGCGTGGTGTCCATGCGCATGTCGAGCGGGCCGTCGAAACGAAAAGAAAAACCCCGAACGGGGTTGTCGATCTGGGGGGAGCTCACGCCGAGGTCCATCAGCACGCCAGCGACGCTGCGCGGCGGCAGCTCCCCCAGGTGGTCGAAGCTCTGGTGCCTGATGGAAAAACGCGCATCCTCGATGCGCGCTGCCTCGGCCACCGCTTCCGCGTCCTTGTCGAACGCGATCAAGTGACCGGCCTCTGACAGTCTTTCGAGGATTGCCCGGGAATGGCCGCCTCGCCCAAAGGTGGCATCCACGTAGGTGCCAGAGCCGGGCGCGGTGCCGGGAAGGAGTGCCTCCACTGCCTCCTTCAACAACACGGTCGTATGGCTCCATGGCGCTTGCACTGCCGGCCTCAAAAAGAGAAATCCTGGAACACATCGGGCATCTCTCCCTGGGTGGCCTCGGCCTCCTTCGCGTCGTAGGTGGCCTTGTCCCAGAGCTCGAAGTGGTTGCCCATGCCGAGCAGCAGCGCGTCGCGCGTGATGCCGGCCGCCGCGCGCAGCTCGGGGGAGATCAACACGCGGCCCGTGCCGTCCATGTCCACGTCCATCGCATTGCCGAGGAAAACCCGCTTCCACCACTGTGCCGACATCGGGAGCTCCGCGATGCGATCGCGGAATTTCTCCCACTCAGGACGCGGGAACACCATGAGGCAGCCGTGGGGGTGCTTGGTGATCGTGAGCTGGCTTCCTGCCGTCGCGCTCAGGACGTCACGATGCCGGGTCGGCACGGAAAGCCGCCCCTTGGCATCGAGATTGAGCGATGAAGCCCCTTGAAACACGACCGCGAACCCCTGTCTTGGAAAGGCACCGTGCACCTCGGCGAGGCACGAACGGACACTTTTTCCCACTTAACTGCACTTTTTTCCACTGTAGCAGGAAACACCTACCCTGCAACGAGGGGTCGCGGCTATTTTTTGTAATGGAATCAACAACTTAGCAGTGTTTTCGAAGGCTCGAAAACACCGAATTCCCGTTGCAGGCTAAGTACTTAGCTCACGCAATGAATGTGTTGCGCGAACCGTATGAGTGCAGAAGCCGGATCAGAGGATGAACCGGGACAGGTCTTCGTCCTGACTCAGCGCCGACAGACGTGCGTCCACGTAGGCGGCATCGATAAGCACCGCCTGGCCTTCCAGCTTGGCGGCGTCGAAGCTCACCTCGTCGAGCAGGCGCTCCATGACAGTCGACAGGCGGCGGGCGCCGATGTTCTCGGTGCGCTCGTTGACCTCGTAGGCGATGCTGGCAAGCCGGGTGATGCCGTCCGCCGTGAACTCCAGCGTCACACCCTCGGTCGCCAGCAGCGCCTGGTACTGCTTGACCAGCGAGGCGCGGGTCTGGGTCAGGATGCTTTCGAAATCTGCCACCGAGAGCGATTGCAACTCGACGCGAATCGGAAAGCGGCCTTGCAGTTCGGGAATCAGGTCGCTGGGCTTGCTCAGGTGGAAGGCGCCGCTGGCGATGAAGAGGATATGGTCGGTGCGCACCACCCCGTACTTGGTACTGACCGCGGTACCCTCCACCAGCGGCAGCAGGTCGCGCTGGACGCCCTGGCGCGACACGTCGGCGCCCTGTGCTTCGCTGCGGGTGGCAACCTTGTCGATCTCGTCGATGAAGACGATGCCGTTCTGCTCGGCGTTGTGAATCGCCTGGGTGCGGATCTCTTCCTCGTTGACCAGCTTGGCCGCCTCCTCGTCGATCAGCAGACGCATCGCCTCGCCGATCTTGAGCTTGCGCGTCTTTCGCCGGCCCTGCGTCAGCTGGCCGAACATGCCGCGCAGTTGCTCGGTCATGTCCTCCATGCCGGCCGGGCCCATGATCTCGAGCGGGGCCCGTTGCTCGGCCAGCTCGATGTCGATTTCCTTGTCGTCGAGCTGATGCTCGCGCAGCTTCTTGCGGAAGGCCTGGCGGGTGGCGTTGCTGCTCTCGGCATTCGAGCCGTCCGCGGTACGGGCCGGGGGCAGCAGCACGTCGAGGATGCGCTCCTCGGCGCCATCCTCGGCGCGCATGCGCACCTTGGCGCTCTCACTCTCGCGGGTCTGCTTGACGGCCATCTCGGCCAGGTCGCGCACGATCGAGTCGACGTCCTTGCCCACGTAGCCCACCTCGGTGAACTTGGTGGCCTCGACCTTGATGAAGGGCGCATCGGCCAGGCGCGCAAGCCGGCGCGCGATCTCGGTCTTGCCCACGCCGGTGGGGCCGATCATGAGGATGTTCTTGGGCGTGATCTCGCTGCGCAGCTTCTCGTCGACCTGCTGGCGGCGCCAGCGGTTGCGCAGCGCAATGGCGACGGCGCGCTTGGCATCGGGTTGCCCGACGATGTGATTGTCGAGCTCGGAGACGATTTCCTGTGGGGTCATGGGCATGGGGTCACTCGCTGGGCTCACAGGGTCTCGATGGTGTGGTGCATGTTGGTGTAGATGCAGAGTTCGCCCGCAATCTCGAGCGACTTCTTCACGATGTCGGCTGCGCTCAGCTCGGTGTGGTCGAGCAGCGCCTTGGCCGCGGCCTGGGCATAGGCGCCGCCGGAGCCGATCGCGATGATGCCGTTCTCGGGCTCCAGCACGTCGCCGTTGCCGGTGATGATCAGTGAACTATGGGCGTCGGCGACGGCCAGCATCGCCTCCAGGCGGCGCAGCACGCGGTCGGTGCGCCAGTCCTTGGTCAGCTCGATGGCAGCACGCGCCAACTGCCCCTGGTGCTTCTCGAGCTTGCCCTCGAAGCGTTCGAAGAGGGTGAAGGCATCGGCGGTCGCGCCGGCGAAACCGGCGAGTACCTTGCCCTGGTAGAGCCGGCGCACCTTGCGCGCGCTGCCCTTGATGACGATGTTGCCCAGCGTGACCTGGCCATCACCACCGATCGCGACCTGGTCGCCGTTCGGGGTCTTGCGGCGCACGCTGATGATCGTGGTTCCGTGAAATTGTTCCATCGAGGAAATATGGCGATAGCCTGCACGAATGCAAGCCGGGATGGGGATTGGGTGGGAAACAGAATACCGTGTTGTGGCGACCTCTTTGGCGCAGAGGCCAACACCCGGCGCATGGCGCCCGTGAGCTCGGGTCTCAGTTCGCCCTGATGGCGACGTCGGCGTGGTCCGCGATCCCGATCACGCCAAAGAAGGCGGCGATCAGGCGATGGGCATCGACAAAGGCGACCCGCTCGCCGCGCGCGTCGCGGGCAGTGACCCAGTTCAGCAGCGAACCGCCCGCCACGAAGTCCAGGCGCACCAGCCCCGAGCAGGAAATGGACAAGCCCTGCGCACCGGCCAGTTCCCGGTCGAGCCGCTCCCAGGTCGAGAGCGATTCGCCATCGAGCTCTCCTGCCAGCGAGCCGTGGCCGGCCGCGGCGTGCGTCGGCGTGGCGTCGGCCCCGATCAGTTCGTCGTCGTGCCCCGAGATCGAGAATCCCGATGACACGGAGGGGCTCGTATCGGACGACACGGGGGACCGCGTCGTCGACGACGACACCTCGAGCTCACCAAAATCGCCCTTCGGGTCTTCCCAAGGCGGGGGCGACACTTCGTAGGTAATGCAGTAGTTGAGCGCCAGCAGTTCGAACTCGTCGGGGCGGTGCATGACACGCAATGCGGCCATGTGCAGCTGCCACCAGATGGCGTCGACACGGCGTTCGTTGACCGGCGTGGCCCCGGTGAGCGCGATCTGCAGCCGGTCGGCGCCAGCAAAGCGCAACTGCACGGCCGAGTCGGCCCAATGGTTGAAGAGCGCACGCAGCGGACCGGCGGCATCGGGCTCGATGGCGTCGAGCACGCTCCAATCCAGCTTCCAGGTGGGGCCCGCCGCGCCGAGCGCGCGCGTCAGGCCGAGCAGGTCTTCGCGCCTGAGCACCGCGGGGCTGGCCCAGTCGGCGCCGCCTGCGGGCGCCGGCGGCGGGGCGCTCAAGGCCGATGCCGCCGAGACCTGGGCATGGCGCGCCACAGCAGGCAGCGAGATCCATACGGGCGGATTCCGCCGGGTGCGCTGCGTGTAGCGCACAGCCGCTGCCGCGAACTTCTCGGCATCGCCGACAGCGCGATAGAAGTCGAACAGCGCTCGCCAGGTGTCGTCGTGATCGGCACTCGACGCTTCGGGCGCCAGCGCCTGCAGAAGAATGGCTTCCGCGCCGGCGTCGTCTCCATGGGCGAAGCGGATCGCGGCCTCTTCGATGCAGCCGTCGGAAACCGAGGGCGCGGCGGCCGTGCCGGAGGCGCCCTGCTGCTGCGATACCCCAGGCACGGTGTCGGCATAGGCGCGCGCGTGCTGGGCCGCCATGTCGCCGCTTGCCTTGTTCTCCCCGGGGCCCTGTTCTCCGCCCGGGCCGCGGTTCTTCCACCATTGCTGCGACATCTGCTCTTCGATCTCGGCGATCTTCTTGAGCGTGAGAGCACGGCCTTCGGTCTTGCCGGTGGTGCTGCTGATGTTGAAGGAGGACGGCGTGCCCCCCGGATCGCGGCCGCCGGCCGCCTCGCGCTGGCGCAATTTGCGCAGCATGTCGAACTCGCGGCGACGCACGAAGTCATTGCGCTGCCGCCGCTCAATCATTTCCTTGAGCATCTCGCGGCTGTAGCCGTTCTCGAGCTGCGAGGACTCCTCGGCATCGAGCTCGGACCAATCCTTGAGCGGATTGCGAACGAACTTCGCCACCTTGGACAGCAGCCGGCCGGTGTCTTCCTTCGCCATGCGCAACGACTCCCTTCGATGCTGCGGCGACTCAGTCGCCGAACATCTTCTGCTTGAGCTCCCGGCGCTGCTGCGCCTCGAGCGACAGCGTGGCGGTGGGGCGGGCCAGCAGGCGGCCGACGCCGATCGGCTCGCCCGTCTCGTCGCAGTAGCCGTAGTCGCCGGCGTCGATGCGCTGGATCGACTGCTCGATCTTCTTCAGCAGCTTGCGCTCACGGTCACGCGTACGCAGTTCGAGCGCGTGTTCTTCCTCGATGGTGGCACGGTCGGCCGGGTCGGGCACCACGACGGTGTCCTCCCGCAGGTGCTCGGTGGTCTCACCGGCGTTCTCGAGAATCCCGCGCTTGAGCTCTTGCAGCTTGAGCCGGAAGAAGGCCATCTGCTTTTCGTTCATGTACTCCGAGTCCGGCATGGCAATCACCTCGGCGTCGGTGAGCTCCTCGACCGGCTTCGTCTTCCAGTTGTTGGCCAGCTTGGGATCTTTCTTGATGGCGACGGGCGGGGGCGGCACCAGCGCGGTCTTCAAGTCCTGGACGAAGCTGGACTTGGCCGCTGTGGAGGCCACCGATTGCGGCATCGAGGGCACGGTCAGCTGCGACAGCCGCGAGACGCGCCCACCGCGAGCGGGTGCCGGTGCGTTGGAGGAAGAAGTGTCGGTGGGAGTGGTCGGAGTGGTCATAGCAGGTGTCGCTGCGGCAGGGGCCGCAGCCGCCTTTTTAACGGGAATCGATGAAGCTGGTGCGGCGGCTCGTGGGCCGGCCGCCAGGGTTGATGAGGAAGCACCTGCACCCGCAGCCTTGGCCTTGCTCGTGGCAGAAGGCTTCGGCGGCGCGACAGGCCCGACGGTCTTGGGCGCGGAAACCTGCTTCGCGGCGGGCACAGCCTGCTTTGCAACCTCCGTCTTCTTGACGGCCGGCTTGGACACGGGCTCTGCCTGGGCGACTGGTTTCTTCACGGTGACTGGCTCCTTCGACGAACTGGTACGCGCTTTCAAAGGGATCTACTTCCATGGGAACCACTGCTGCCCGAGGGCTTCGCGGGACCCCGCCTTGTCAGGGGCTCGCCAGCGGCGAACCCAGGGGTTATACCCCCGAAAGCAGGCCGAAAACGTGTGCCGCCCTATGCCAAAAGTCACACATCGTCCCGGGAAGGACGATGCCTGACCTCCGGAACAGGCGCGCGATTGTATAGAAGGTCAGCCGACGACGGTCAGACCAGACACTGCTCCAGTCCCTGTTCCAGGATCTCGCGCGGCAGGTCGATGCCGATGAACACCATGCGGCTGTTGCGCTTCTCATCCGGCCCCCAGGCCGGGCCGAGGTCGCTGCCCATCAGCTGGTGCACGCCCTGGAAGATCACCTTGCGCTCGGTGCCCTGCATGTCCAGCACGCCCTTGTAGCGCAGCATGCGCGGGCCGTAGATGTTGACGATCGCGCCCAGGAAGTCCTCCAGCCGGGCCGGGTCGAAGGGCCGGTCGGCGCGGAAGACGAAGCTCTTCACGTCGTCATCGTGGTGATGGTGGTGGCCGTGGCCCTCTTGCTCGTGCGAGGGGTGGTCGCAATGCTCGCCGTGCGCGTGATCGTGGTGGTCGTGCTCGTCTTCCTCCTTCAGGAAGTCCGGGTCGATGTCCAGCTTGGCGTTGAGGTTGAAGCCGCGCAGGTCGAACACGTCCGAAAGCGGTACCTCGCCGAAATGCACCTTCTGCTGCGGGGCACGCGGGTTCATGTGCTTGAGGCGGTGGATCAGCGCATCGGTCTCCTCGCCCGCCACCAGGTCGGTCTTGCTGATGAAGATCTGGTCGGCAAAGCCCACCTGGCGGCGTGCTTCCTGGCGGTCGTTGAGCTGCTGCGGCGCATGCTTGGCGTCCACCAGCGTGAGGATCGAGTCGAGCAGATAGCTTTCGGCGATCTCGTCGTCCATGAAGAAGGTCTGCGCCACGGGGCCCGGGTCGGCCAGGCCGGTGGTCTCGATCACCACGCGGTCGAAGTCGAGCAGCCCCTTGCGCTTCTTGGCGGCCAGCAGCTGCAGGGCTTCGCGCAGGTCCTCGCGAATGGTGCAGCAGATGCAGCCGTTGTTCATCTGCACGATCTGCTCCTTGGACTCGGTGACCAGGATGTCGTTGTCGATGTTCTCCTCGCCGAACTCGTTCTCGATCACGGCGATCTTCTGCCCGTGCGCCTCGGTCAGGATGCGCTTGAGCAGCGTGGTCTTGCCGGAGCCGAGAAAGCCGGTGAGGATGGTGGCGGGGATCAGGGCCATGGGTGCTCCGGGAATGGGGGACGAGGGGGAAGGCGGGAAGTTTAGCCACGCGCCCCAAGCCGCGCTCCGACAGGGGCTAAGGGGCCACGCGCCGCTGATTCTTCGCAAGGGCCGTGCGGCTCACTTGCGCACCACCACCAGGCCTTTCAGGTACTCGCCCTCCGGAAACTCGATGGTCATCGGATGGTCCGGCGCCGCGCCAAGACGCTCGCTGATGTAGCCGTCCACGCCCGCATCGATGCCGGCAGAGGCCACGATCTTGTGGAACAGGTCGGCGCCGATGCCGCCCGAGCAGGAGAAGGTCAGCAACACCCCGCCCGGCTCCAGCAGCTTCAGGGCCAGGCGGTTGAGGTCCTTGTAGGCCCGCGCCGCGCGCTCGGCATGGGCCACGGTGGGGGCGAACTTGGGCGGGTCGAGCACGATGGCATCGAAGCTGCGGCCCTCGTCGAGAAAGCGGCGCAGCGAGGCATTGACGTCCGCATCCAGGAACTCGGCGCGGGCTCCTCCGAAACCATTGAGGGCCACGTGTGCACGCGCACGCTCCAGCGCCGGCAGCGACGAATCGATGGACAGCAGTTCCGCCCCGTCGAGCGCACCCGCGGCCTTCAGCCCCGCCATCGCCGCCACCGTGAAGCCGCCCGTGTAGCAGAAGCAGTTGAGCACCCGCCGGAAGCGCCGGTGCCGCGCCAGTTCGGCGAAGCGCCCGCGGCTGTCGCGCTGGTCGAGGTAGAAGCCGGTCTTGTGCCCCGTGGCGATGTCCAGCGTGAGCTGCCAGTCGTGCTCGCGGATGGCCAGCTGGGTGGGCCCGCTACCGCGGAGCCAGCCGGCTTCGGGCGCCAATCCCTCTCGCTCTCGCCCGCTCGCGTCGGAACGCTCGTAGAGCTTCTCGAGTGCGGTGGCCGCAAGCAGCGCATCGGCCAGCACGCTCTTCCAGCGCTCGGCCCCGGCCGACAGGAACTGCGCCACCAGCGTGTCGCCGTAGCGGTCGACGATCAGCCCCGGCAGGCCATCGGCCTCGCCGTGCACCAGGCGCACGCCGTCGCTCGGGAGCTCGAAGCGCTCCCGTGCCGCCACCGCGCTCGCTACCCGCGATGCCATGAAGGTGGCATCGATGCGCTGCTGCTCGTCGAAGCTCCAGGCGCGCGCGCGGATCTTGGAATGCGGGCTGAAGGCCGCCCATGCCAGGAAGCGGCCGTCGTCGGTCTCGATGCGCACCGTCTCGCCGGCATCGCCGCCGCCCTTGGCGATCGCCGATTCGAAGATCCACGGATGGCGGCGCAGCAGAGAGCGTTCCTTGCCGGGGCGCAGGCGGAGTGTTTTCATTTCTTGCCGCCCTCTTCTTTCACCCGGGCACGCGGATGCGCCGCATCGTAGGCCTTCGCCAGGTGCTGGAAATCCAGCCGCGTATAGACCTGCGTCGTCGAGATGCTCGCGTGTCCCAGCAGTTCTTGCACCGCACGCAGGTCGCTGCTGGACTGCAGCAGGTGGCTCGCGAAGGAGTGGCGCAGCATGTGCGGATGCACGGGCGCCGCGAGGCCCGCCTTCAGGCTGCGCTGGCGCAGCTGGCGCCAGATGGCATGGGGCGACAGGCGCGTGCCCGTGCGGCCGATGAAGAGCGCCGCGGCGCCGGCCGGATCGCGCAGCCGCGCAGCGGGCAGGGCCGCGCAGTCTTCGCGCCGCGCCAGCCAGTCCGCCAGCGCCTCGGCCGCCTTGGCGCCCACCGGCACGGTGCGCCGCTTGCTGCCCTTGCCGAGCACGCTGGCTTCCTGCGCGTCGAGATCCACCCAGCCGCGCGCCGTGTTGCTCGCGCGCAGATCAAGGCCGGTGAGCTCGCCCACGCGCAGGCCGCAGCCGTAGAGCAGCTCCACGATGGCGCGGTCGCGGGCCTCGGTCCAGGGATCGGCCTCCTCGTCGTGCAGTTGCGCAAGTTGCACCGCCTCGTCGACCGCCAGCGCCTTCGGCAGCGGCCGCGCTGCCTTGGGTGCGTGCACGTCCTGCACCGGGTTCGAGCCGATCCGCCCCTCGTGGCCGAGCCAGCGGTAGAAGCCGCGCCAGCAGGACAGCACCAGCGCGATGCCGCGCGACTCCCGGCCCGCGCTGTGCAGCTGCGCCATCCAACGGCGCACATGTGCGGTCTGCACCTGTTCCAGGGCCAGGCCGGCGGCCGCGGCGTTCTCGATCAGCGTCTCGAGGTGGATCGCATAGAGCTCGACCGTGCGATCTGCCAATCGACGCTCGACCCGCACGTGCTCGAGGTAGCGCTCGACGAGCGGCGATTCAGTGGAGGTATCCATGGGCGGCATTGTTCACGATGGCCAGCGGCTCGCGCAACGCACCCCGGAACGCCATGCCCCAGCGCTGCCAGCAGGTGGTGGGCGCGGCGGCGTACTGCACCTCGAAGCGGCGATCGAAGCCCGCCGCATGCGCCAGCCGCTCGACGCGCCACAGGTGGTAAGGCTCGGATACGACGATCACGCGTTTCACACCCGCCGCCTCGAGCAGCGGGCGCGACATCGCGAGGTTCTCGCGCGTGGACTGCGAGACCGTCTCCAGCAGCAGCGCGCCCTCGTAGCCCGCGGCACGCGCATGCTGCTGCATCACCTCGGCCTCGATGCGGCCGTCTTCCTTGTCCATGCCGCCCGAGAACAGGAGCTGGCGCACGAGGCCGGCGCGCGCCAATGCAACGGCGGCATCGACGCGCCCGGTCAGGCACGGATTGGGCCGACCGTCGCGGTATGCACGGTTGCCGAGCACCAGCGCCACATCGGCCACGCGCGCCGGCGGATGCGCAAGCCGCTTGCGCGCATGCAGCCAGACCGCGACATGGACAGCGGCGTAACCCATGAGCAGCACGACGAGCGCGCCAGTGAGCGCGCGCCGCGCAATCAAGAACGCAGCCGCGACAGCGCCGCCGAGGCCAGCTCGGCGATGCGCTCCAGGAAGTCGGTGCCCATCTCGGCGTTGAAACGATGCGCATCGGGCGAAGCGAGCACCAGCAGGCCGAAGGCCGGCGTCTCGGGGTCGGGCCGAAGCGGGATCAGCGCAATCGACACCGCCGCCTGCGGTTCGGTCAGCCAGCCGGCGACCTCGAAGCCGGCGTTGAGGCCGCAGTAAGGCGCGGTCAGCGAGGTGGCCAGTGCCTTCATGTCCTCGCTCACCTGCTGCGCATAGGGCTCGTGGAGGTAGCTGCTGTCGCAGTCCCAGATCTTGATCGTGACCTGCGGCACGACGAACAGCGTCTCCAGGTCGCTCGCGATCCGCATCGGCAGCGCGCGCGGATCGCGCGTGGTCAGCAGGCCGCGGGTCCAGCGCTGCAGGCGATCGGCGGTGACGACGTTCTCGGTGCCGTGGCGCACCATGTCCATCACGCGGTGCTCCAGCGCCTTGATCTTCTCGCGCAGCATCTCGGCCTGGCGCTCCTGCAGGCTGACGGCGCGGTTGCCGTGCGGGCTGGTGAGCTGCACCTGGGCCAGCAGCTGCGCATGGCGTTCGAAGAAGTCGGGCGTGTTCGAGAGGTAGTTGGCGATGTCGTCTTCGGTGATGGGATTCATGGCGTCTTGGTGGATGGGGTTCATGGGGCGTCGGGGACCTCGATGTCGCCCTCGAACACGGTGACGGCAGGGCCGGTCATCAGCACCGGCGCGCCGTCTCCGGCCCACTCGATGGTCAGCAGGCCGCCACGGGTCTGCACGTCGACCCGGGCGTCGAGCCGCGCGAGGCGGATGCCCGCGACCACCGCGGCGCAGGCGCCGGTGCCGCAGGCCAGGGTCTCGCCAGCGCCGCGCTCGAACACGCGCAACCGCACATGGCCGCGGTCGACGATCTGCATGAAGCCGGCATTCACGCGCTGGGGAAAGCGCGGATGGTGCTCGATGGCCGGCCCCTGTTTCGCGACCGGCGCGGCATCGACATCGGGCACGATCTGGACGGCGTGCGGATTGCCCATCGAGAGCACCGCCACCGACACCTTCGCACTCTCGGCGTGCGTTCCCAGGGCCAGGTTCCAGGTATGCCAGCCGTTGTCGCTTTGCGGGTCCAGGCCGGCGGTGTCGAAAGGCACCCGCTGCGGCTCGAAGATGGGGGCGCCCATGTCCACCGTCACGCGGCCGTCTTCGCCCATCCTCGGCTCGATCACGCCGGAGAGCGTCTGCACCCGCACCTGGTCCTTGTCGGTCAGGCCGTGCTCGCGCACGAAGCGCATGAAGCAGCGCGCGCCGTTGCCGCACTGCTCGACCTCGCCGCCGTCGGCGTTGTGGATCACGTACTGGAAATCGACGCCTTCGGCCGGCGCGGGCCGCACGCTGAGGATCTGGTCGGCGCCCACGCCGAAATGGCGGTCGGCAAGGAAGCGGTACTGCGCGTTGTCAAGGCCGAGCGCGCCGCGGGTCTCGTCCAGAACGACGAAGTCGTTGCCGGCGCCCTGCATCTTGGTGAAGCGGATTCGCATCGCCGGATTATCTGCCGCGCCGCGCAGTGCTTGCGGTCAGCTGCGCAGCCGGTCGAGCGCCCGGTCCAGGAAGCCCAGCCGGTCCTGCCCCCAGAAGCGCTCGCCTTCGAGAACGAAGGTCGGCGAGCCGAACACCCCCTGCTCCACCGCCTCGGCACTGTAGGCGCGATAGGCGGCCTGCGTCTCGGCGGCCAGTTCGAGCGCCTGCAGCGACGCGCCGTCGTAGCCGTTCTCGTCAGCCACTGCAACGCGGACCTCGGCCTCCGAGGTGTCTCGTTCCTCGGCCCACAGCGCGCGCAGCAGCGCATGCGACAGCGGCTGCGCGTCCAGCCCCTTCGACTGGGCAGCGATCACCATCCAGCCGGGGTACTTGTTCCAGTCCGGATCGGCGGGCTGGCCTTTCGGATAGTGAGCGGGCTCCAGCACCAGCGGCATGCCCAGGTAGTCGCGCCAGCGCGCGAGCTCGAGCGCGTGATAGGTGCGGCGAGCCTGCGGCCGCGTCTTGAGCGGGATGCCGCCGGTCTGCGGCACCACGGCCTGGAAGTCGTATGGCTTGAGCGTGAGGTGCACGTGATGGCGGCGCACGATGTCCTGCAGTTGCGGGCCGCCGAGGTAGGCCCACGGCGAGGAGAGGCTGTAATAGCAGTCGAGGGCAATCATCATCTGGATTATCTTCACGCCATGCCCCAGGACACTTCCATCGCCGCATTGCCGCCGGTGCCCCCTCAGTTCACCACGAGCCCGCGCAACGCCGCAGCGCTCGAAGCCCTGGCGACCCAGGCCCGTGCCGACCTCGAACGCATCAACGTTCCGCCTCCCGCCTGGATGCTCCCGGCCGAGGCCGCCACCGACGCGCAGCCGGTCCTCGACGTGCTGGTGGCAGGCGCCGGCATGTGCGGCCAGACGGCTGCCTTCGCCCTGCGCCGCGAGGGCCTGACGAACATCCGCGTGATCGACCGCGCCGCACGCGGCGAGGAAGGCCCCTGGGGCACCTACGCGCGGATGCTCACCCTGCGCAGCCCGAAGCAGGTCGGCGGGCCGGACCTGGGCATGCCTTCGCTCTCCTTTCGTGCCTGGTACGAGGCGCAGCACGGCAGCGACGGCTGGCAGGCACTGCACAAGATCGGCCGCATCGACTGGCGCGACTACCTGCTGTGGGTGCGCGACACCGCCGGCCTGGCGGTGGACAACGGCGTCAGCCTGCGCTCGGTTTCTCACGGCGAAGGCGGCCGCCTGCTCTCGATCGAGCTGGAAAGCCCCGGCGGCCGGCGCGAGACCGTGCGCGCGCGTCAGCTCGTGCTGGCGCTGGGCCGAGACGGCAGCGGCGCGCCACGCTGGCCGGATTTCCCGTCGCTGCGGCACGACGACCCTTTGGCGGCCGGCCGGGTGTTCCACTCGGCCGATGCGATCGACTTCGCAGTCCTCGAAGGCAAGCGCATCGGCGTGCTGGGCGCCGGCGCATCGGCCTTCGACAACGCGGGCAGCGCGCTGGAGGCCGGCGCCGCCGAAGTCCAGCTGTTCGCCCGCCGGCCGCAGCTCCCGCAGGTCAACAAGAGCAAGGCGGCCTCGAGCCACGGCTTCCTGCGTGGCTTCGAGGAGTTGGACGACCCGCGCAAGTGGCGGGTCTACACCTACATCTTCGACGAGCAGGTGCCGCCGCCCTGGGAGAGCGTGCGCCGCTGCGACGCGCATGCGGCCTTCACGCTGCGCCTGGGCACGCCCTGGCTGGACGTCGCGCCCGGCGAAGGCGGGGTGAACGTCGCCCTGCCCGATGGCAGCAGCGAGCGCTTCGACGCCGTGATCTTCGGCACGGGCTTCGACGTCGACCTGCTCGACCGGCCCGAGATCGGCCGCTACACGCCGCTGATCGACACGTGGGCGCGCCACGTGCCCCCCGAGGAGGCGCGGCGCCATCCCGAGCCCGCGCGCTTTCCGTATCTCGGCTCCGGCTTCGAGCTGCGTACCCACGCCCAAAGCTCCCAGGAAACGGCCGAGGCGCTCTCGCGCATGCGCCTCTTCAACTGGGGTGCCACCATGAGCCACGGCGCGCTCGCGGGCGACATTCCCGGCCTCGCCATCGGCGCCACCCGAGTGGCCCAGGCGATCGCGCGCGACCTGTTCGTGGAAGACGCGGACCGCCATTGGGCACGGCTGCAGGCGCATGACGAGCCGGAGCTGATCGCGACCCGCTGGCATGTGCCCGGCGGAAGCGCCGAATGAGCCGTCGCGGAATTCGCTGATGGACACCCGCCAGATGCGCTGCATCCTCGCCATCAGCGAGGCGGGCAGCCTCACGCGCGCGGCCGAGCAGTTGGGCATCGCCCAACCGGCCCTCACCCAGACGCTGAACCGGCTCGAGCGCGAGATCGGCACGCCGCTCTTCACGCGCACGCGGCGCGGCGCGACGCTCACCGAAGCCGGGCTCGCGGTCGTGGACGACGTGCGCGCCAGCCTGGCCCATTCCGACGCGGCGGCCGAGCGCGCACGCGCCATCGCGGCGGGTCGCGCAGGCCGGCTCACGGTCGGCTTCGTGACCCATGCCATTTACGAAGTGCTGCCGCGCGCGCTGCGCCTGCTGCGCGCCGAGCACCCGCGGCTCGAAGTGGTGCTGCGCGAGATGAGCAACGCAGAGCAGGTCGATGCGCTGGCGGGCGGGCGCATCGACATCGCGCTGCTGCACCCGCCTGTGTCGGTCGATGCGCGCGTGAACGAACTGCACCTGGGCGAGGACCCGATGATCGCCGCGCTTCCGGCGAACTTCGAGGTGGCCGAGGACGGCTGCGTGTCCTTGGCCGAGGTCGCGGAGCACGGCCTCGTCTGGTTCCCCGAGCAGCAGATCCCCGCCTTGCGCAGCCAGATGCTGGGCGCAATCCGCCGAGCCGGGCATCCCGTGCAGGTGGTGCAGGACGCGAACCGCACGCTGACCGTGCTGGCCTGCGTGGCGGCCGGACTCGGCTGGTCGCTGCTGCCGCGCTCGGCGCGCGCGCTGCGCCACGAGGGCGTGCGCTATGCCGAAGTGCGCGATGGCGAGGGCCTTCCCGCTTTCGAGCTGTCGGCGATGTGGCTGGCGCGCTCGCGGCCGACTTTCGCCGACGCGTTCGCGCAGAAGCTGGGGCCGCTTCAGTCGAGCTGAAGCTTGTTGTCTTTCGCGAGCCGGCTCCATTTGACGAGCTCGGCGCGGCGGAAGGCATCGAGTTCGACCGGGCCGGCGCCGATCACTTCGGCGCCCAGGGCCTCCAGCCGCTGGCGCACGTCTGCATCCTTGAGCGTCGCGGCGATATCGCCGGAAAGGCGTTCGATCACCGCTGCCGGCGTGCCCGCGGGCACGAACACCGCGTTCCACTCGTACATCTCGTAGCCCGGCAGGCCCGACTCGGCGATGGTCGGCACCTCGGGCAGCGCGGGCGAGCGCGTCCTGCCGCCGATCGCGATCGGCCGCAGCTTGCCTGCCTGGATGTAGGGCATGCCCGAGCCCAGGCTGGCAAAGAACACCGGCACCTGCCCTGCCATCACGTCGGTGAGCGCAGGGCCGCCGCCCTTGTAGGCCACGTGCGTCATGCGCGTCTTCGCCATCGAATCGAAGAGCTCGGCGGCCAGGTGCGGCGATGAGCCGTTGCCGGAAGACGCGTAGTTGATCTCGCCCGGCCGCGCCTTGGCCTGCGCGATCAGGTCCTTGACGCTCCGGATCGGCGCCGCGGGATGCACCACCAGGATGTTCGGGACCTTGACCAGGAGCGACACCGGCGCGAAGTCGCGCAGCGTATCGAAGGGCATCTTGCTGCGCAGCGCCGGGTTCTGCGCATGGTTGGACGCGTCGAGCATCACGGTGTAGCCATCGGCCGGACTCTTGGCGACCAGCTCGCCGCCGATCGCGCCGCCGGCGCCACCGCGGTTGTCGACCACCACAGGCTGGCCGAGCCGCGCCGAGAGCTTCGGGGCGAGGATGCGGGCCACCGCATCCACAGTGCCGCCGGGTGGGTAAGTCACGACCAGGCGTACCGGCTTGGCCGGCCAGCCCTGCGCCTGCGTGGCGAGTGCCGCCAACAGAAGGGCAGCGCCGCCGAAGGCTTGGAGGACGACTCGCCTCAAGCATGAACCATGGGCCATTTCTTGTCTCCTTTGCGCCCTGCCGGGCGCCTCTTGTCGTGCGGTCAGGCGAAGCGGAACAGCGCCGCCGGCGTGTCGACCAGGATGCGACGCCGAGCATGGTCATCCTGCACCCAGTCGGCCAGTGCCTGCCGGGTGGCCCCGAAGTCCGCCAGCGCCTGGTGCTGCGTATGCGGCCAGTCGCTGCCCCAGAGAAGGCGCCCGGCGCCGAGCGCCAGCAGCAGCGCCTGGGCGGCGGCCCGGGCGGCACTGCCGCGCTGGTCGGGCCAGCTGCGGTAGGCCGCGGCCAGCTTGACCCAGACGCGCTGCGTGGTCGCGCTGTCAAGCAGCCATGCGAAGCCCTCATCGTCGGCGAGCACCTCGCCGGGGCGGCCGAAATGGTCGACCACCAGCTTGCAGCCGGCGTCGAGGATGGGCTGGCCGGCACGCCGCAGGTCGCGCGATTCGCGATGCAGTTCCACATGCCAGTCGAGCGCGCGCACCCGCCCAAACAGGCTGCGCCATTCGGCGCTCCCGAAATCGGGAATGGGCAACCCCACCAGGTTGAGCCGGATGCCGCGGACGCCTTGCCGGTCCAGGTCCGCCAGCGCTTCGTCGCCGAGCGTGGGTTCGATGATGACCACGCCGCGCAGCCGCTCCGGACAGGCACGCAGCGCATCGAGCAGGAAGCCGTTGTCGGTGCCCAGGAAGCTCGGCTGGACCAGCACGCCGTGCGACACCGCATGCGCATCGAGCAAGGCCAGGTAGTCGGGCAGGAGGGCGTCGTAGTCCGGCGCATGGCGGTGCACCGGCGCCAGCGGCAGGCCGCGCCGGAACACGTGGGCGTGGCTGTCGATCGCGGTGATCGCGCGGACCGCGCAGGTCGCTGCGATCGGCTCAGGCATAGCGCCGGTCGAGCGCGTCGTACTCGTTCTTGCGCACCAGCGCCTGGCGCTCGGCAAAGGTCGCAACGAGGCCACTCGCCTCGTCGAGCCGGCCGCCGTCGCGCAGGGCCTGCAAGGCCTGTGTCATGCCACGCACGGCGCCCTGGAGCGCGGCGTTGGCGTACAGCACCAGGCCGAAGCCCATCGCACCGAACTCCGCCGCATCCAGCGTGGGTGTCTTGCCGCCGATCACCACGTTGACCACCTGCGGGCAGGCCAGCTCGCGCGGAATGCGGCGCAGCGCGTCCAGCGACTCGGGCGCCTCGACGAAGGTGATGTCGGCGCCGGCCTCGGCATAGGCCGCGGCGCGTGCGATCGCAGCATCGATGCCTTCGATCGCAGCCGCGTCGGTGCGCGCGATCACCAGGAAATCGCCGTGCGCGCGCGCGTCGACCGCCGCCTTCACCTTGCCCAGCATCTCGTCGCGCGCGATCACGGCCTTGCCCTCGAAGTGCCCGCACTTCTTGGGACTGACCTGGTCCTCCAGCTGGATCGCGTTGGCGCCTGCGCGTTCCAGCGTGCGCACCGTGTGCTGCACGTTCAGCGCGTTGCCGAAGCCGGTGTCGGCGTCGACGACGATCGGCAGCTTCACCGCATCCCGCAACGCGGCCGTGTGCTGTGCCAGGTCGCCCAGGTGGACGAAGCCCAGGTCGGGCATGCCGTAGAAGGTGTTGGTGAGCCCCGCACCGCTCAGGTAGACGGCTTCGAAGCCGAGTTCCTCGATGACGCGCGCGGCCAGTGCATTGGCCGCGCCCGGCACGACAAGACCGCGCTTTGCCGCCACCTTCTGGCGCAGCAGCGTACCGGGATGGAGGTCGTCGTTGCTCATCTTCATTCGTCCTTCATGCCGGTGGCCTTGACCACTGCGCCCAGGCGGCCGCGCTCGGCATCGACGAACTGCACGAAGGAGGCGCGCGTCCCGCCGACGGGCTCGATGCCCATGCCCTTGAGCTTCTCGGCGGTGGCCGGCGTCTTCATGGCCGTGTCGATGGCCGCGCTCATCTTGTCGAGGATCGCGTCGGGCGTCCCGTGCGGCGCATGCACGCCGGCCCAGTGGGCGATCCGCACGTCGGGGAAGCCCTGCTCCGCGGCGGTGGTCAGCTGCGGGTAGGCCGAGATGCGCGTCGTCCAGGTATTGGCCAGCGCCTTCAGCTTGCCGCTCTTGAGGTAGGGCAGCGCGACGATGCTGGCTTCCGACGTGGCCTCGACCTGCTTGCCGAGCACCGCGGTGATCGACTCCGAGCCGCTCTTGTAGGGCACCACGTCCAGCTTGGCGCCGTATTTCGTCTCCAGCATGCCCTCGACGAAATGCGGCGTGCTGCCGGTTCCGGCCGTGGCCCAGTGGAAGCCCTGGCCGGTCTTCGAGGCAGCGATGAACTCCTTCAGGTCCTTGTAGGGCGCGTCGGCCGGCACCAGGATCACCGAGGGCGCGAGACCGATCATGCCGACCGGCACCAGGTCGCTGTCCTTGTAGGGCAGGTTCTTCTTGATCATGCTGTTCGAGATCACGCCCGCCGCGCTCACCAGGAAGGTATAGCCGTCGGGCGCACTCTTGGCGACGATGTCCGCACCCAGCGTGGCGCCGGCGCCCGGCTTGTTGTCGACGACGATGGGCTGGCCCAGGGCCTTGGAGGCGCCATCGGCCGCGGCGCGTGCCATCAGGTCGTTGGCCCCGCCGGCCGAGAAGGGCACGACCAGGCGGATCGGCTTGGCGGGCCAGCCCTGCGCGGCGGCGCCGTTGGCGGCGAGAAGAGTGGCAAGGCCGGCCAGCAAGGCCAGACGACGAGAAGGATGCATGAACGGGTCTCCAGGAGTGTGGGTATGCCTGGAAGTATCGGCATGAGCCCGCCCGAACAGAACGCCCCTGCCCGTTGCTTTTGCATAAGCAACGGTTATGGCCGCGGCCGCCCCGACTGCGGCAGAACTAGCCTTCTGACCGGATGCCCCGCATCAGGATCACGCCGCCCAGCTGCGACGTGTCGGTCCGCATGCGATAGGCCAGCGCCTGCGGCGTCCCGGCCTCGCTCTGCCAGCCCGCCTTCAGCAACTGCGTCTGGATTTCGGGAGCGCGCAGGACCTCGCCAAGCGCCGCATTCAGCCGCGCCACCGCCGGCCTGGCCATTCCGGCCGGCGCCGCAAGCGCGGTCCAGATCTCCAGGTCGGCGCCACGCACCTCGGCCTCGCGCAGCGTGGGCAGTTCCGCGAAGAGCGGGCTGCGCAGCGGCGAAGTCACGCCGATGGCCTTGAACTTGCCCGAGGCCACATGCGGCCTGGCGAGCCCGGGCGGCAGCAGCGCCAATTGGATCTTGCCGGCGAGCATGGCCTCGATCACCTGCGGGTTGCCGTTGAAGGGCACGTGTTTCGGCGCAATGCTGGTGCGGGTCTTCAAGAGCTCCATGCCGAGATGGCCCACGGTGCCGACGCCGGGGGTGCCGTACCTGCCCTTGTCGCCCAGGTTGCGCGCCCACAGCAGCAGCTCGGCCGGCGTGTTGCCCACCGCGTCGCCGGAGGCCGCCAGCACCAGCGGGGCAGTGCCGATCAGCCCGATAGGCGCGAAGTCCTTCTCGGGGTCGAAGGGGGTGGCCGGATTGAGCAGCTTGGCGATCGTGAGATTGCCGTTGATCAGGGCGCCGATGGTGTGGTCGTCCCGCGCCTTTGCCACCAGGTCGGCCGCCACGTTACCGCTGGCGCCGGGCTTGTTCTCCACGAGGAACGGCTGGCCCAGCAGCTTGGCGAGCGGCTCGGCAATCGCCCGCGCCGCCAGGTCGGGGGAAGCGCCGGCGGGAAAGCCGACCAGGACGCGGACGGGCTGGGTCGGCCAGGCGCCCGGCGATGCGCTGGCGCGGGGAGCACGCGGCGTCGCCGCCGAAAGAGTCTGCTGAGCCCAGGCGGCACTGCCGCACAGGGAAGCGGCCAGGCCTTGAAGCAGGCGGCGTTTGGTGATCATGAGAAAGCTCTGGGAGTGTTGCACTTGTCGGTAACCGGAAGTTACGCGACCCCTTGCCGCTGCGCAAGACAACCAAATGCTTCACCGGCCGGGCCGGGCCGGGCCGGGCCGGGCCGGCTGCGGTCGGGCGTTAACGCGCCCGCAGCGAGAGCTGAACCGTCGCGCCGTCGACGGTCACCGGGTAGCCGAGGCCATCGGCCAGCGCCTGGAACGCCACGGCATCGATGGCCAGCTTGCGCGGCGCGCGCAGCGCACCGGCTATCGGTATCGGGTCGGCGGACACCGAATCGCCGGGGCTCGCGATGAAGCGCAGGCCCTCGGGTCCGTCCGGCTCGACGCGGATCGCCCCGAGCCGCTGCGTGTTGTCATGCAGGTAGCCCAGCGCGCCCAGCACCATGTAGCGCAAGGCCGCACCTTCCGGAAAGCGCGCTTCGTCCGGCTCGCCGGCGGCCAACGCGTCGTCGAGGTGCAGCCGGATGCCATGGAGTTCATAGGCCGCGCGCATCAGGGACGTGCAGCGCTGCACCAGCGCGCTGCGCGTGATGCCCTCGTCGCTTGCGGCCAGCTCCCAGTCGCGCAGCGATCGAACACCGTTGGCGAGCGCGTCGACCTGCTCGGAGATCGATTGAAACTGGTGTTCCCAGCCCCCGTCGTCGGCCGTCGCGGCCGAGGCTGCGCGATGGCGAAGGAGCAGCAGGCTCATGCGAATCACCGACAGCGGCGCCGCCATGTCGTGGCGAAGTGCCGGCAGGGCGCGCGTGAGCAATTCGTGCCGCACGCCGGCGACGATCCAGCTGCTGGCTCCAGGCGAGGCTTTCACTTTCAATCGATCGTTTTCGGGAATTGAGGGCTCCGAAGTATGGGCGTGCTCCGGAGCTCGGCCATGTAGGAGGAGACCTTCTGCTCCGGCGCTGTCATCCGCTACGAGGCGCGAGGCATGGCGCCGCGCGCCCGGCGAAAAGCCCGCGCGTCGCCTGCGCGTGGCGCCGCGGGTCGAAGCAGGCCGTCATCGGCAGCAACGCCAGGACCACGGCGGCCAGGTACACCCAGGCTGCGCCGAAACCGCCGCTCGCCGCGCGCACCCAACCGGTGGCAAAGGGCGCGAGCGCTGCGATCATGAAGCCGAAGCATTGCATGAAGGCGGCCAGCGCGCCGGCCTCCGCGGGGTCGGTCCGGTGATCGAGCGCGAGGACCATGCACAGCGAGAAGGCGCCGCCGAGCCCGAAGCCCAGCAGCACGACCACGCCCGCGGCCGCGGGCAGTTCCGCCAGCAGGCCGCCGAAGCCGGCGAGCTGCATCAGCAGCAGCGCCGCGAGCCACGCACGCAGATCGCGCCGCCCTCGTGCCAGCACCGGCATCGCGAGTGCGGCCAGCACCTGCGCGGCCGTCATCAGCGCGAGCAGCGCGCCCGCCTCCTGATTGCTCCAGCCCCGCTGCGCAAAGGCAGGCGGGAGCCAGGCGACGAGGCTGGTGTAGCCGCCATTGAGAAGACCGAAGTAAAGGGCCAGCAGCCAGGCCCGCCGGTTGCGCAGGCACTGCGCCAGCCAGCCGCCGCCGGTGCCCCCGACGCCGGCCGGCGCCGTGGCGGAGCGACCGGCCAGCCCCCAGGCCACCAGCGCCCCGAGCGCGGGCAGCGCCCAGACCGCCAGCCCCGCGTGCCAGTCGCCGGCCTCGCGCGCCACCCACGGCGCGCCCACGGCGCCGAGTCCGCCGCCGCCCATGAGCGCGGCCGAGTAAAAACCCATGGCCAGGCCCATGCCCACCGGATAGGCCCGCTTGATGATCGCGGGCATCAGCGCCTGCACCAGCCCGACGCCCAGGCCCGCCAGCACGGCACTGCCGAGCAGCGGTGCCGCGGCGTTCGCCAAGCCGCGGGTCGCGCAGGCCAGCGCGATAGCGGCCAACCCCAGCAGGATCGCTGCGCGCTCGCCGAGCCGCCGGCCCAGCGTGACGCCGGCGAGCGACATCGGCCCCATCGCCAGCATCGGCAGCACGGTGAGCATTGCCGCCTCGCGAAAGTCGAGCCCCGTGGCGGCGCGGATCTCGCCCAGCAGCGGACTGCTGGCCGTGAGAAAGGCGCGCAGGTTGAGCGCGACCGCCACGATCACCAGCGCGAAGCCGAGGCCGCGCCGCGCGTCTGCACTCATGCCGGCACCGCTTCAGGCAGCAGCGTCCCGTCGCGCGCCACGATGCGTCCGCCCGAGACCACCAGCCGCCGCGGCGGGCGGGCGACCACGGCGTGGGCAAAGGTCTGCGCCTCGACCAGCACCAGGTCGGCGCGGCAGCCGGGCGCCAGGCCGTAGGCCTCGAAGCCGCAGCCGCGCGCGCCCGCCCCGGTCACGCAGTCGAGCGCGATCGCGAGCTCGTCGTCGCGCCGCAGGTTGAAGCGCAGGCCGATCAGCATCGCGCGCTCGAGCATGTCGGGCGTGCCGTAGGGGGTCCAGGTGTCGCGGATGCCGTCGTTGCCGCCCAGCACCGTCACGCCGGCGCGCCGGCAGGCCAGCAGCGGCGGCACGGCGCGCGCAGCCGGGGCGCTGGTGATCAGCACCACGCCCAGCTTCGCCATGCGCGCCAGCAGCGCCTCGCATTCGCGCTCGGGCAGGTCGCCCAGGCAGAAGCCGTGGCTGATCGCGACCCGGCCCTGCAGGCCCAGGGCGGCCGTGCGATCGAGGATCAGTTCGAGCGAGAAGGCGCCCATCGCGCCGGGCTCGTGCAGGTGGATGTCGAGCGGCCGGCCGTGGCGCTGCGCGATCTCGAACAGCACGTCCAGCGAACGCACCGGGTCGCCGTCGATCGCGCACGGATCGAGGCCGCCCAGCACGTCGGCACCCCGGGCCAGGGCCTGGCCCAGCAGTTCGGCGGTGCCGGGGCGGCCCAGCAGGCCGGATTGCGGGAAGGCCACGATCTGGATCTGCTGCACCTCCTTCATCGCGTCGCGGGTGCGCAGCACGCCTTCGAGATGGCGCAGACCGGCCTCGGTATCGACGTCCACATGGGTGCGCAGCCGCGTCGTGCCCAGGGCCAGGAAGGCCTTGGCCAGCGCCAGCGACTGCGCCGCCGCGTCGTGGCCGCTGGCCCGGCGAAAGTCGCGCTCGTTGTCGATGCGGTCGACGAGGCGCGGGCCGACCTCGTTGCAGTACCAGTCGAGTCCCCACAGGGTCTTGTCCAGGTGGGTATGGCCCTCGACCAGGCCGGGCAGCAGCAGTGCGCCGCCACCCTCCTCCACCGCGCCATCCGCCGGTGCTTCGAGCGCAGGGCCGAGAGCGGCGATGCGGCCGTCCTGCACGAGCAGGTCGATTGCGGCGCCGCCCCGCGGGCGCACATTGCGAAGCAGCAGCGGGGGCGAAGCATGTGACATGGCAGATCCAAGGAGAAAGAGGAACCGGCCGGCAGCAAGCCAAAAAAGCCGATACTGGATACCGAGATTGGTTAACGATTATTATATTTTTTGGTTAACCAAATTCATGTTAAAGATTGACCATGACTTCGTCAATCCTGGCGAAGCGCGCCCCCGCGAGAGAGCGCCGGTTAATATTTCGGCACGCCTCTCCTGCTTCTTCATGCCTACCGCTCGCAGCCGCACGCCCTCCGCATCTTCCCCCTCACGAACACGCGCCGTGCGCGCGCGCGAGCTTGTGTCAGAGGCTCCCATTGCCGACACGAGCGTGGACGAGCGCGTCTACGCGGCCGTGTCGAAGGCCCTGCTGAGCGGCAAGCTGCGCCCCGGCACGCCATTGCGCGAACGGGCCCTGGCCGACGCGCTGGGCTGCACCCGCGGCGCCGTGCGCAAGGTGCTGGCGCGGTTGGGCACGGAGAAGAAGCTGGTGCTCGAGCACAACCGCGGCGCCTTCGTGCCCAACCCTTCGATCGAGGACATGCGCGGCATCTACCGGGCGCGACGCATCGTCGAGGCCGGGGTGGTCGCCACGCTGTTCGGACAGCTGTCGCGCGAGCAGGGCGCGGCGCTGCGCAAGCATGTCCAGGTGGAGCAGCGCGCCTTCAAGGAAGGGCGGCGCGAAGACGCGATCCGCCTGGCGGGCGAATTCCACCTGCTGCTCGCACGCATGACGCACAGCGAGGAGCTGCTGTCCTATCTTCAAAGGCTGATCGCCAACACCGAGCTCTACAAGGCCCTGTACGACGCGGCCGAGGCCGCGAGCTGCGCGCCACGGGAGCACGGGCAGATCATCGAGGCGCTCTCGGGTCCCTCGCTCGCGCGCGCCCTGGCCGTGTCCCTGGAGCACCTCGACGAGCTGGAGCAGCGCGTGATCGCCGGGGCCGCCGCCGCGCAGCAGGCGCCTGACCTGGCCAGCCTCTTCGCCCCTGGTCCGTAGCGGCCCTCTAGACCCACCCCGCGCGCCGGAAGCGGTAGTACAGGTAACTGCAGAAGCTCGCAATCAGGCCCAGCGCGGTCCAATAGCCGTAGCGCCACTTCAGCTCCGGCATGTGCTCGAAGTTCATGCCCCAGATGCCGGCGAAGGCCGTGCACACGGCAAAGATGGCGGCCCAGGCCGCAAGGCGCTTCGTGACCTCGTTGTCTTCGATGGTGACCATCGACAGGTTCACGCTGATGGCGGTTCCGATGGTGTCGCGCATCGAATCGATGGAGCTGTTGATGCGGCCCAGGTGATCCACCACGTCGCGGAAGTACTCCTGCGTGCCGGCGCAGATCTGCGGCACCCGTCCACCGTGCAGCTTGCTGGTGCCCTCGAGCAGCGGCGCAACGGCGTGCTTGAGCAGCGTAAGACGCTGCTTGAGCTCGTAGAGCTGCTTGATGTTCTCGCGGGCCGAGCCCTTGGTGAAGATGCGCTGCTCGATGGCCTCGAGCTCGACCTCGAAGGCATCGATGACGGGGAAGTAGCGGTCGACCACGGCGTCCATCAGCGCATAGAGCACGAAGCCGGACCCGTTCTTCAGCAGCTCGGGCTCGCGCTCGCAGCGCTCGCGCACCTCGACGAAGCCGTGGTCGCTGCCGTTGCGCACCGAGACCACGTAGCTGCGGCCGACGAAGACGTCGAGCTCGCCCACGGACAGCTCGGAAGTGTCGCCGGCCTGGCCCGGCTCCAGCAGGTGCATCACGACGAACAGCGAGTCCGCGTACTCCTCGACCTTGGGCCGCTGATGGCCGTGCTGCGCATCCTCGACCGCCAGCGGGTGCAGTCCGAACTCTTCCTGCACCTCCGCCAGCTCCTGCGGCGATGCGTCACGCAGCGCGACCCAGACGAAGCAGCCGGGCAGCGAGACGTACTCGCTGATCTCTGAAACGGGAATATCGGCCAGCTTGGTGCCGTTCTCGTAGACGACGCAGTTGATGAGCATGCGAGGGCCAGGGGTGTGAGGGAACAGGACGCGGCATCTTGCCATGCGACGCAACGGAGGGCCGTGGACAGGCCGGGTGCCCTCTGACCCACCCTCGAACTATTTGCGCAACGACTGCAACAGCGGCCCCACGATATCCAGCGGCAGCGGAAAGATGATGGTGGAGTTCTTGTCTGCCGCGATCACCGTCAGGGTCTCCAGGTAGCGCAGCTGCAGCGCCTGCGGCTCGCGCGCGAGGATCTCGGCCGCCTCCGCCAGCTTGACCGAGGCCTGCAATTCGCCTTCCGCATGGATCACCTTGGCGCGGCGCTCGCGCTCGGCCTCGGCCTGGCGAGCGATGGCGCGCACCATGTTCTCGTTGAGGTCCACGTGCTTGATCTCGACGTTGGTCACCTTGATGCCCCAGGCGTCGGTCTGCGACTCCAGCGTCTTCTGGATGTCGAGGTTGAGGCGCTCGCGCTCGGCCAGCAGGTCGTCGAGCTCGTGCTTGCCCAGGACCGCCCGCAGCGTGGTCTGCGCCAGCTGGCTGGTCGCCTCGAAATACCTCTCGACCTGGATGATCGCCTTCTCCGCATCGACCACCCGGAAGTAGAGCACCGCGTTCACTTTCACCGAGACGTTGTCGCGCGTGATCACGTCCTGGCTCGGGATGTCCAGCACCATCACCCGCAGGCCCACGCGCACCATCTGCTGGATGCCGGGGATCAGGATCACCAGCCCGGGGCCCTTGACCTTCCAGAAGCGGCCGAGCTGGAACACCACCGCGCGCTCGTACTCGCGCAGGATGCGCAGCGAGGCGGCGATGAGCAGCACCGCCAACACCATGACGAAAAGCGTGAGCGCAATGCCGAGATTGGAGAACATGTTCAGACCTTCGCGGCCGACTCCTGGCCTTCCGGCGCCACCTGCAGCGCACTGCCCTGCACGCCGCTGACGCGGACCCGCCGCCCCGCGTACAGGTCGCCCGCGCCGGTCACGCGCCAGTAGTCTCCCTGGATGTGCGCCCAGCCTTCGCCGTCTGCGAACTCGACCAGCTCGCCCGTGGTACCCACCAACGTCGTGACGCCGCTGACCACCGGGCGCCGGTTCGCCCTGGCCGCCATCCCTGCGACCACGATGATGAAGAGCGCGGAGACGGCGCTGCTCAGCGCGATCACCCAGAGCGGCACCCCGAAGCCCGGAACGTCGTTGTCGATCAGCAGCACCGCGCCGAAGGCAAAAGCGGCGATACCCCCTAACCCGAGCACGCCGAAGCTGGGCAGGAAGGCCTCGGCGATCAGGAAGGCGACTCCCAGCAGGATCAGCGCGAGGCCGGCGTAGTTGACCGGCAACATCTGCAGCCCGAAGAGCGCCAGCGTCAGGCAGATCCCGCCCACCACCCCGGGCAGCACGAAGCCCGGGCTGGAGAACTCGAACAACAGGCCGTAGATGCCGATCATCAGGAGGATCAGCGCCAGGCTGGGCTCCGTGATCACCGACAGCAGGCGGCTGCGCCAGTCGGCCTCGAACACCAGCAGCTGCGCGCGCTGCGTGGCGAGCCGAACGGAGCCGCGCTCCATCTCCACGTCGCGCCCGTTGACCTGCATCAGCAGGTCGGCCACGTCCTGCGCGACGTAGTCGACCACCCGCTTCGCCCGGGCCTCCTGCGCGGAGAGGCTGACCGATTCGCGCACCGCCTGCTCGGCCCATTCGGCGTTGCGATTGCGCAGCTGCGCGAGGCTTCGGATGTAGGCCGAGGCATCGGACAGGCGCTTGGCCGTCATGGCATCGGCCGTGGGCTCGGCCGCCTTCTCGCTCTTGCCGCGCTGTTCGCCGCTTTCGCTCTTGTCGTCCTTGTTGTCCTTGCCGCCAGGCTTCGGGTCCGCCCGGCCCGGCGTCGGCATGCCGATGGCCACGGGTGTCGCGGCGCCGAGATTGGAGGCGGGCGCCATCGCGGCGATGTGGCTGGCATAGAGGATGTACGTGCCGGCACTGGCGGCCCGCGCACCGCTGGGTGCGACAAAGGTCGCGACCGGCACGCGGGAGACGAGGATGTCCTTGACGATGTTGCGCATCGAGGTGTCGAGCCCGCCGGGGGTGTCGATCTGGAGCACCGCGAGCTTCGCGTCCTTGGCGGCTGCCAGCGCAAGACCGCGCCGCACGTAGTCGGCAGACGCCGGGCCGATCGCGCCTTCGAGCTGCATGAGGACCACGAGCCGGGGCGAAGTGGCCGCGGGAGACCCGGCTTCAGCGCTGGCCGCTGCTCCAGGCGCGCCGCCCGGCCGCCCGAGGGCGCTCACACCGAAGCCCCAGGCGAAAGTACTCCCATACCAAAGGAGGACCAGTCCCATCAACCATGTTCTGGCGGACCTCATGCGGCGGATTCTAGGAGTGGGCTGCGGCGGTGTCATACGCTCGCAAACCCTCGCGCTCCTGCTCAGCCCTCCATGAAAAGGAGCGCGGGGGACTCGAGCGCGGCCCGCACCGCCTGCACGAACTCGGCCGCGAGCTGGCCGTCGATGACGCGGTGGTCGAAGGAGCAGGACAGGTTCATCATGCTGCGCGGCTGCATCGCACCATCGCGCACGACGGGCCGCTGCACGATGCGGTTGACGCCGACGATCGCCACTTCGGGCTGGTTGATGATGGGCGTCGAGGCGATGCCGCCGAGCGCGCCCAGGCTGGTGATGGTGATGGTGGAGCCGCTCAGTTCGTCGCGCGTGGCATGGCCGGCGCGTGCGGCGGCGGCAAGGCGTGCGATCTCGGCCGCGCTCGACCACACGTCGCGCGCCTCGGCGTTGCGCAAGACCGGCACCATCAGGCCGGCCTCGGTCTGGGTGGCGATCCCCACATGCGCCGCACCATGGCGCGTGAGCACGCCGGCCTCGTCGTCGAAGCGGGCGTTGACCTGCGGATGGCGCTGCACCGCCAGCACCACGGCACGCACCAGCAGCGGCAGCAGCGTCAGGTGCGGGCGCTCGCCGGCCCACCGTTCGTTCAGCGTGGCACGCAGGCGCTCGATCTCGCCGACGTCGATTTCCTCGACGTAGGTGAAGTGCGGGATGCGGCGTGCCGACTCCTGGGTGCGCTGCGCAATGCGGCGGCGCACGCCGGTGATGGGCACGGCCTCTTCGTCGTGGCGCTCCACGCCGCTCGGCACCGCTGCGGCCTGTTGGGGCGCGCGCGGCGCACCGGGGTGGCGGGCCAGCCAGGCGTCGAGGTCGGCCTGCACGATGCGGCCGGCCGTGCCGCTGGCCGTGATCTGCCGCAGGTCGATGCCGAGCTCCCACGCACGACGGCGCACCGCGGGCGAGGCGATGGGGCGCTCGCCTGCTTGCGCTTGCGCTTGAGCGCCCGGTGAGGCGAACGCGCGCGCCGGTGCGGGCTTGCGAGCGGCAGGTGCAGGTGCCGGGGCGTTTGCAGGCGCAGGCGCAGGCGCAGGCGCGGGTGCGGGTGCCGGTGCGGGTGCAGGCGCAGGCCCCAGCGTCGGCCCGTCCGTCTGCGTCGCGGTGATCTCGGTACGCCCACCCCCCTCCACCTCGATGCGAATGAGCTCCGCGCCCACCGCGACCAGTTGCCCGACGGTTCCGCCCAGCGCGAGCACCTTGCCAGCCACGGGCGAGGGAATCTCGACCGTGGCCTTGTCGGTCATCACGTCGGCCAGCACCTGGTCTTCGGCCACGGTCTCGCCGGGCTGGACCCACCAGGCGACCAGTTCCACCTCGGCGATGCCTTCGCCGATGTCCGGCACCTTGATCGCGAGTTCGCCCATTCGCTCAGTCCTCCATCACGCGCCGAAAGGCGGCGCCGACACGCGCCGGGCCGGGGAAGTAGGCCCATTCCTGCGCATGCGGGTACGGCGTGTCCCAGCCGGCCACGCGCTCGATCGGCGCCTCGAGGTGGTAGAAGCAGTGCTCCTGCACCAGGGCCGCCAGCTCGGCGCCGAAGCCGCTGGTGCGTGTGGCCTCGTGCACGATCACGCAGCGGCCGGTCTTCTTCACCGAGGCGACGAGCGTGGGCAGGTCGAGCGGCCACAGGCTGCGCAGGTCGATGATCTCGGCGTCGATGCCGGTCTCGCGCGCGGCGGCCTCGCAGACGAAGACCATCGTGCCGTAGGTCAGGGCCGTGAGCGCGTTGCCGGGCCGGAACACCGCGGCCGATTCCATCGGCACCGTGTAGTAGCCCTCGGGCACCTCGCCGAGCGGATGCTGGGACCAAGGCACCAGCGGCCGGTCGTGGTGGCCGTCGAAGGGCCCGTTGTACAGGCGCTTGGGCTCCAGGAAGATGACCGGGTCGTCGTTCTCGATCGAGGCGATCAGCAGGCCTTTGGCATCGTGCGGGTTGGAGGGCATCACCGTGCGCAGCCCGCACACGTGGGTGAACAGCACTTCGGGGCTCTGGCTGTGCGTCTGGCCGCCGTAGATGCCGCCGCCGCATGGCATGCGGATGGTGATGGGAGCGAAGAAATCGCCTGCGGAGCGGTAGCGCAGTCGCGCGGCCTCGGACACGATCTGGTCGTACGCGGGGTAGAAGTAATCGGCGAACTGAACCTCCACGACCGGGCGCAGGCCGTAGGCGCCCATGCCGATGGCCGTGCCGACGATACCGCCCTCGGAGATCGGCGCATCGAAGACGCGCGAGCGGCCGTACTTGGCCTGCAGGCCCTCGGTGACGCGGAAGACACCGCCGAAGTAGCCGACGTCCTGGCCGTAGATCACGACGTTGTCGTCGCGTTCGAGCATCAGGTCCATGGCGGAGCGCAGGGCCTGGATCATGGTCATGGCGGGCATTCGAAAGCCTCCTCCAAGGTGCTGCGCCCGTCTTGCTCCCTCGCCCTCTGTGGGTTGGCTGGGGTGGGGGCACCGGGCCCTTGTTGTTGCATTGCGCCTGGATTGAGGCTGGAGCCGGGGCGTCGTCCCGGCAGCCGAGTCACTTTCCTTTGCTTCGCCAAAAGAAAGTAACCAAAGAAAAGGCGACCCCACTGCGCGTGACCCTTCGCTTCGCTACGGGCAACCTGCGGTGCTCGCTTTTCGCGGGGTCCGCGCAAACTCGCTGCGCTCAAACACGCGCGGCCCTGATCCGCGAAACGCTGCGCTCCTCGGCGCGGCCAGAGGGGATCTGAACTCCAACGCGCCATGGCGCGTCCTTGTGTGGAATGCAGATTGGCGTGAGCCTCGGGTCCTCGCACACGATGACTCTCGCGCACACGCACACGCACACGCTCATGCCCATGCATACACACACGCCCGTGCCGGTGCCGGTGCCGGTGCCGGTGCCGGTGCTCGTGCTCGTGCTCGTGCTCGTGCTCGTGCTCGTGCTCGTGCTCGTGCTCACGATCGAACGCGCACGCATGCCCCTGTTCCAGGCCTCGCGCAGCGAGGCCGTTGGTGGCCGAGCGAAGCAATGGCCCGAATGGTTTCCACTCCCCTCTGCGCGTGCCGAGGAGCGCAGCTTTTCGCGGATCAGGGCCGCGCGTGTTTGAGCGCAGCGAGTTTGCGCGGACCCCGCGAAAAGCGAGCACCGCAGGTTGCCCGTAGCGAAGCGGAGGGTCACGCGCAGTGGGGTCGCCTTTTCTTTGGTTACTTTCTTTTGGCGAAGCAAAAGAAAGTGACTCGGCCGCCGGGACGAACCCCCGGCTCCGGCCTCCGAACAAGCGCAACGTAAAAATCGAAGTAAACGTACAAATCAAAGGCCCGGTGCCCTCACCCCAACCCTCTCCCAGAGGGAGAGGGAGAGGGAGCAGGACGGTGCCCCCACCCCACCCCTCCCCCAGAGAGCAAGACAGCAAGACCGAAGCGCGTCGAAGCGGCCGCGTGAAGCTCATGCGCATCACCCTTTCCGCACCAGCCCAAGCTGCCGCCGCTGTTCCTCAAGATGCCGCGGCATGACCTTGTAGACGTCCTCGAACATCGCCGCCGGGCTGTGCAGGTGCCCGTCGGCCAGCGAGCCGTAGCGCTCGGCCTCTTTCATTGCGGCACTCACCTGCGCGTCGAGTTCGGATTGCGCCTTCTGGTGCTCCTCCTCCGACCACGCGCCGATCCTGCGCAGATGCTGGGCGAGCCGCGCGACCGGGTCCCCCAGCGGGAAGTGCTTCCAGTCATCGGAAGGCCGGTAGCGCGAGGGATCGTCCGAGGTGGAATGAGCCCCTGCCCGGTAGGTCACCCATTCGATCAGCGTCGGCCCGAGATTGCTGCGCGCTCGCTGCGCCGCCCAGCGCGAAGCCGCGATCACCGCGAGGAAATCGTTGCCGTCCACGCGCAGCGAAGCGATGCCGCAGCCGACGCCACGCGCCGCGAAGGTGGTGGCCTCGCCGCCCGCAATGGCCTGGAACGTGGAGATCGCCCACTGGTTGTTGACCACGTTGAGGATCACCGGCGCGCGGTACACGTGGGCGAAGGTCAGCGCCGTGTGGAAGTCGGATTCGGCTGTGGCGCCGTCGCCAATCCAGGCCGAGGCGATGCGCGTGTCGCCCTTGATCGCCGAGGCCATGCCCCAGCCCACTGCCTGGACGAACTGCGTGGCCAGGTTGCCCGAGATCGAGAAGAAGCCGGCACGCTTCATCGAATAGCACACCGGCAGTTGCCGCCCCTTGAGCGGGTCACGCTCGTTGGACAACAGCTCGCAGATCAGGTCGACCATCGGCACATCGTCGCGCGCCAGCAAAAGCCCCTGCTGGCGATAGGTCGGAAAGCACATGTCGCCCTGCCGCAGCGCCAGCGCATGGCCGGTGGCGATGGCCTCCTCGCCCAGGCACTGCATGTAGAACGAGATCTTCTTCTGCCGCTGCGCGATCAGCATGCGGGCGTCGAAGGTCCGGGTCTTCATCATCGCGAGCAGGCCGCGGCGCAGCAGCGCGGCATCGGCCTCGGGCGCCCAGGGCCCAATGGCGTCGCCTTCGTCGTCGAGCACGCGCACCAGCGTGTAGGCCAGGTCGCTGGTGTCGGCCGGCGAGGCCTCCACGGGCGGGCGCCGCACCTCGCCGGCCCGCGAGAGATGCAGGTAGGAGAAGTCGGTCTCGTGGCCCGGCCGGCCAGTGGGCTCCGGCACGTGCAGACGAAGAGGGGTTTCGTCCTGGCTCATCGCGTTGTCTCCGCGTTGTCGTGAGCCAAAGCCTAGCGAATTTCGGCCGCCAGCGCAGCCGGGCAAGTGCGCGAAGTCTTTTCTGACGTGCTACTGATAGTCCTTTTCCCGCTGGTGGCGAACTGCGCACATGGTGACAAGCGCCTCGTAGCGAGCGGCGTCAATCGATGCTGACCTTCGCCGCCTTCGCCACCTCGGCCCACTTCACGCGGTTGGCATGGACCGTCTGCTTGAACTGGGCCGGCGCCTCGATGCGCACGGTATTGCCCTGCGCCTCGAATTTCTCGCGGATCTCGGGCTGCTCCAGCACGGCGGCGATCGCGGCGTTGAGCTTCTCGACGATGCGCGCGTCGGTGCCCTTGGGTGCGAACACGCCGAACCAGATCGAGCTGTCGAAGCCCTGCGTGCCCGGAAGCCCGCTGGACGCGATGGTCGGCACCTCCTTGACTGCCGTGACCGGCTTGGCCGTCGTCACGCCCAACAGCCGCACCTTTCCCGCCTTGTACTGCGGCAGCACGGTCTGCACCTGGTTCATGATGCAGCAGGTTTCGCCGCGCACCACCGAGGTGATGGCCTCCGGTCCGCCCTTGTAGGGCACGTGGATCATGTCCAGGCCCAGGCGCGAATTGAACTCGGCAAAGGCCATGTGGGTGCCGGCTCCGTTCCCGGTCGAGGCATAGTTGTACTTGCCCGGGTTCGCCTTGACGAGATCGACGAAGTCCTTGAGCGTCTTCACGTTGATCACGTCCGGATTGATAGTGAGCACGTTCGAGACATCGAGCACCGGCGCCACCGGCACGAAGTCGGCCTCGACGTCGAAGGGCAGCTTCTTGTAGAGCGCGGCGTTGCTGCCGTGCGTGGCGGCGGTCCCGAAGGCCAGCGTGTAGCCGTCCGGCTTGGCGCGCGCCACGTACTCGCTGGCGATGTTGCCGGCGGCGCCCGACTTGTAGTCGATCACGACCGGCTGGCCGAGCTTCTGCGCGAGCGGCTCCTGGATGGTGCGGGCCACCACATCCACGCCGGAACCGGCGGGGAATCCCATGATCAGCGTGACCTGCTGTTGCGGCCAGTCGGCCTGGGCGATGGCGAGGGGTGCCGCCAGGACGAAGCCGGCAGCGGTGAGGAGCGAGCGGCGCAGGCGGCCGCGAAGAAAAGCAGGCATGACAGTCCTTCGAAGAAGACGGAAGCGAGTGCACATTGTGGCGCGCGGCTCATGCGTGATGGCATCGAAGCTTATGCAACACGACCATGCCATGTGCAGGCCGCCGACCGCCTCCGATAATGACGGCCCATGGTCCGCCCCACGCAACAACTCCATCCCTCGCGCGAGCCCGCCGCCGTGCTGCCCGCCGCCACCGTCCTGCTTCTGCGCGACACGCCAGAAGGCCTCGAAGTGCTGATGACGCGGCGCTCCGCCAGCGCCAGCTTCGCACCCGGCGCCTATGTGTTCCCGGGCGGGCGCATCGAGGCCGCGGATGCCGTGGCCCAGGCCGTCGCCACGCGCCGACCCGCACAGAGCGATCTGCAGCTCACCCAATCGGTCGCCGCGGTTCGCGAATGCTTCGAGGAGCTCGGCGTGCTGCTCGCCCGCCATCCGGACGGTCGCCCCGTCGACCCCGACGTGGTCGCGGCGATGGACCGCAGCACCACCTCCGCGGTGGCGCTGGCAGACCAGTGCACGGCACTCGGCCTGCTTCTGGCCACCGACCAGGTCTACACGCTGGCCCACTGGATCACCGACCGCGACCTGCCCAAGCGCTTCGACGTGCCCTTCCTGGTCGCGCGCATGCCCGAGGGCCAGACGCCGGTGGCCGACGAGGCCGAGCAATTCGAGCCCTGCTGGGTGCGGCCGGCCGACGCGCTGGCGCGCCACCAGGCGGGCGGCTTCTTCATGATCTTCCCGACGCTGCGCACGCTGGAGCGGCTGGCGTCCTACGCAACCGTCACGGCGGTGCTCGACGCCTGCGCAAACCGCCCCGGCGGCGAAGGCCCGTTGTGGACCAGCTGCCCACGTGCCGGCCTGCTGCGCGGCAAGGAAGCGCGCTACATGGAGCACGAGTCGCCCTACGGCGAGCTGGCGATGGTCTGTCCCGACGGCCAGATCGTGCACGAGCTCGGCTGGCAGAGCGAGGCGCCGGTCGCGCTGCTGAAGAACCTGCGGCGCCTCACCGCGCCCAACCCCGGCGCGATGACCGGCCCCGGCACCAACAGCTACATCGTGGGGGACGCGGCGACCGGCTACATCGTGATCGACCCGGGCCCGAACGACCCCGCCCACATCGAGCGGCTGCGGCAGGCGACCGGCGGCGACATCCGCCTGATCGTCTGCACCCATTCGCATGCCGACCATTCCCCGGGCGCGGCGCCGCTGCAGGCGCTGTGCGCGGCGCCCAGGCCGCCCATCCTGGGCCTGCCCTCGGCGCCGACAGCGCGACCGGCGTCGCATTTCGCGCCCGAGCGCGTGCTGCACGACGGCGAGCGCCTGTTGCTGCAGGACGGCCAGGGCACGACGCACACCCTGCGCGCCGTGCATACGCCGGGCCACGCGGCCAACCACCTGTGCCTGGTGCTGGAGGAAGATGGCCTGCTCTTCTCCGGCGACCATGTGCTCAACGGCAGCACGACGGTGGTCGACCCGCCCGACGGCAACATGAATGCCTACCTCGATTCGCTCGACCGGCTCGATGCGGTGTGCGCCGAGGGCGGCATCCGCTTCATCCTGCCGGCGCACGGCCATGTGCTGGGGGAGGCGCGTGCCGCCATCGCCTACCTGAAGGCGCATCGCCTGAAGCGGGAGGCCAGGATCGCCGCCGCCATGGAGCGCCTGCCCCAGGGCACGCCCGAGGACTGGCTGCCGCTCGCCTACGACGACGTGCCGCAGCGACTGTGGCCGGTGGCCGCGCGCTCGCTGGCCGCCCACGTGGAGCGCATCCGCCAGCGCGCGACGCAATGAACGACAGCGACGAAGGCATCCGCCTGGCCAAGCGCGTGGCCGCGCTGGCCGGCTGCTCGCGGCGGGAGGCCGAGCTGCTGATCGAGAACGGCGCGGTGCGCGTCGATGGCGCGCCGGCGCTGGTTCCGCAATCGCGCGTGCAGCCGCACCAGCAGGTCGAGATCGAGGCCGGCGCGCGGCCCGCCCCGGTGGTGCCGGTCACGCTGCTGCTGCACAAGCCGGCCGGCACCGCGATGGAGCAGGCGCATCGCCTGCTCGTGCCCGCGAACCACCACGCGCCCGAGCGCGCCGGCCTGCGCTTCCTGCCGCGCCACGTGGCGGGGCAGCGCGGCATGACGCCGCTGGAGACCGGGGCCAGCGGCCTGGTCGCCTTCACGCAGGAATGGCGTATCGAGCGCAAGCTGCAGGAAGACGCGGCGCTGCTGGAGCACGAGGTCATTGTCGACGTGGCCGGCCCCGTCGGGCCGGAGCACCTGGCGCGGCTGAACCGGGCGCCCGCACGCGTGAGCGTCAGCCAGCAGGCGGAGGGGCACACCGGGCTGCGCTTCGCCGTCAAGGGGCTTCAGCCTGGCCAGATCGCGCACGAGTGCCAAGCCGTGGGCTTGCAAATCCTGGGCATGCGGCGCCTGCGCATCGGCCGTGTGGCGCTGTCAGGCCTGCTGTCAGGCCAGTGGCGCTATCTGCTGCCGAGCGAGCGCTTCTGAACATCGGCCATCGGTGGCAATCGGCCGCTCGAAGCCGATCTGAAGAAAGTGTGAAGCGCGCCTGTAAGCCGGATTCTGTGCGTTGGAGTTTCCCCCAACGTGACCGCCATTACTCTGGGCCGTTCGTCGCCGAACGGCTCGGTGCCACCTACCCGCCAGCTCTCCTTGCGGAACCACAAGGTGGAGAGTCACGGCGAACCGCGCCGCTCCAGGCTGGCCTACTTGGTGTTGCTGCGCGCAGAGATTGCCCGTTTCACCCGGCCGGGTTGCCCCGGCCGACTCGTCTCTGTTGCTCTGATCCTCACCTCGCGGTGGAGAGCCGTTAACTCCTGCGCTGTCCTGTGCAGTCCGGACTTTCCTCCAGTGCGCCCTTTCGGGACTTGCACCAGCGGCGGTCCGGCGCGCTTCACGGGCACGATTATCTCCTGCAGGGCGGGCGGCCGCTGGCGAACCGCTGCCGACACACCGGTCATATGGCCAATGACCGCAGCATGCCAGCCGGCGGCGCGGAGACAGGCGCGTTCGGCTCCATTCGGCCGAGGATCGTTTCCGCGCGGGCGATGAGCTGGTCTGCATCGACGATCTCATCGACGAGGCCGTTCCGCTGTGCCTCTGTCGCGTCGATCGTGTCCGCCGTGAGGATGAGCTGCAGCGCGCGGCCCCGGCCGACGAGACGCAGGAGCCGCTGCATTCCGCCGAAGCCGCGAACGAAACCAGGCAGCGCTTCCGGCCGGCCGAATCGCGCATGCGCCGTTGCAAGACGCAAGCTGCAAGCCATCGCCAGTTCGCACCCTTCGCCCGACACGCAGCCATTCACGGCGGCGATGACGGGCTTGCCAAGCTGCTCGATCAGGTCGAACGCAGATCGGCGGCTATGCATCAACTCTTCCGCGCCCATCGAGGAGTCCCATGCATTCCCTGTCACTTCGGCGCCGGTGACGAAGGCCTTGTCGCCTGCGCCGGTCACGATGACGCCGTGGACAGTGGGGTCCGCCCGCGCGTCCTCCATCACCGATCGCAGCTCGTCGAGCACCTTGTGGCTCAGCGCATTCATCGCCTGCGGGCGGTTGATCGTGATGTAGGCGATCCCCGCCCTCTTTTCATAGAGGAGGTCTTGCAGCAATTGCATGTGGGTCTTCCGTCACCGCCAATTCGGGTGCAATGAGCTGATGAGCTTGTTGCAGTCGCCGCGCGTCAGGAGGGCGTGCACATGCACCTCTCGGGGGGTCAGGTCCTGCAGAACGAAGGAAGCGGCCAGGTCTTCCGCCATCCGCGCCGAAAGGTAGCGTTGCGAGCGTGCGGCCGCGACGAGCGCGGTGCGGATCTCGGCGGGCTGGTCAGTCTTTTCGACAAAGCCGCTGGCACCCCAACGTATCGCCTCGCGCACAAAGTGCGGCGAATGCACGTCGCTGATGAGCACGACGCGCACGCCGGCAGCCATCATCCGGAGCAATTGCATGAATGCGCGCAGCCCGTGCGGCCCAAGGGCCGGATCCATCAGAGCGATGCAATCCCCGCTGTCCATGCAGCCGGCGATCAGACGGTCTGTCGTGGGCGCCGAGCACCCGAAAGCGAGCCCCGTGGTGCTGCTCACCAGCGATTCCAGCTCGCACCGAAGTGTGGGCGAGGGGACGCCGATGATGACCTTCACAAAACTGCCGGATGGACCGGGGTTGGCATGCATGGCGGTGTGCTCGTGGTTCATGTCGATGACGCAGCGCCAGGAAGCAAGACTTGCCCGGGTCCGCGCAGCGCGGTCTCGATGCAGGCGAGCAGGTCTTCCGGACGGAACGGCTTCGCGAGAAAGCAGGTCACTCCCGTCTTCAAGGCGCGCACGCACACTTGTTCGTCGGCGTATGCGGTGATGAGGACCGTGGGAATCGGAGTGCCGCAGGAGACCAGATGGCTGTACAGCTCGAGCCCCGTCATGCCTGGCATGCGCATGTCGGCAACGAGGCATCGGATGGCGCACGTGCTCTTCGATTGCAGGAAGCTCTCGGCCGAGTCGAAGGTGGCGCAGGACAAGCCCGCCGAGTCGAGCAGGTCCTTGGTGGTATCGCGGACCGACGCATCGTCGTCCACGATCGCAATGGTTGGCTTGTCGGGCACTTGGATTTCCTGGCGGGTCTTGAGCGTCGACGCAAGACTAGGCCGCTTGCGCGCGCACGACCATTGCACATGCGTCGCGCGCTCTACGACTTTGGTTTAGGCGCCTACGGCGTCGGCGCGGAAAGGCCGAGCGTGTCGGCGATGCGCACGAGCTGCGCCAGCGATTTCGCCTGCATCTTGCGCATGATCTGCCCGCGATGGACCTTGACCGTGGCCTCGCTGATGCCCAGGTCGGCGGCGATCTGCTTGTTCACGCGTCCCGCGCTCACCAGCGCCATGACCTCGCGCTCGCGCGGCGTGAGCGCGGCGAAGCGCTGCCGCAAGTGCGCGGCGTGCGTCGTTTCGCGGCGCTTCCCACGGTGCCGCTCGACCGCGGCATCGATCGCATCGAGAAGCTCCTGGTCGCGGAAGGGTTTGCTCAGGAACTCGACGGCACCGGCCTTCATCGCGCGCACCGTCATCGGAATGTCGCCGTGCCCCGTGATGAAGATCACCGGAAGATCGATGCCCGCTCGCGGCAGGTCTTCCTGGAAGCTCAATCCGCTTGCGCGGGGCAGCCGCACGTCGAGCACCAGGCAGCCGGGCGCGTCCGGGCGCTGCGCCTGCATGAACTCTTGCGTCGAGCCGAATACCCGCACCTCCATGCCGACGGAGGCGAGGAGATCCTGAAGCGCCTCGCGCATGGCCAGGTCGTCGTCGACCACGTAGACGACGGGCTGCTCGGTTGCCACTACGGCTCCTGGTGCCCGGCCGGCAGCGAAAACCGGAACACGGCGCCGTAGGGCAGGTTCGGCATGGTCCAGAGCCGGCCGGCATGGGCTTCGATGATGGAGCGGCTGATCGAAAGCCCCATGCCGATGCCCTGCGCCTTGGAGGTGTGGAAAGGCTCGAAGAGCTTGTCCGAAATCTCGGGCGAGATGCCCGGGCCGGAGTCGCGCACTTCGATGAACACGCCGCCCTCCGCTTCGCTGGCACTGACGAGCAGCTGTCGTGGGCGATCGCCGGGCCCGGGCCCCGTCATGGCCTCGATGGCGTTGACGATCAGGTTGAGGACCACCTGCTGGAGCTGCACCCGGTCTCCCCACACGGGCGGCAGGCGATCGGCGAGCGCGGTCTCGAGCGCAATGTCGTTGCGGCGCACCTGGTCGCGCGTGAACGCGACGACGTCGAGGACAAGCTGGTTGACGTCGATGCGATCCCGCCGTGGCGGCTGGCGCATGACCAGGGCGCGAATGCGGTCGATGACTTCGCTCGCGCGCTTGCCGTCCCTGGCGATTCGTTCGAGCGAGCGCTGTGCCTTTTGGAGCTCGGGCGGCTGGGCCGCGAGCCACCGCGCACAGGACCCGGCGCTCGCCACCATCGCCCCCAGCGGCTGGTTGACCTCGTGCGCGATCGAAGCTGCGAGCACCCCGAGCGTGGTCACGCGGTTGACTCGCGCAAGCGCTGCCTGCGCCTCCCGAAGGGCTTCCGACGCGAGGACGTGGTGCGTGAGATCGCGCGTGATCACCAGCGCAGCCTCCAGGCGCTCCGTGCCGAGCCGCAGTGGCGAGTACGACACCGACAGGTAGGCGCGCCCCGGCTCGGTCGTGAACCATTCTGCGAACGTGAACTGCTCTCCGGAAAAACAGCGGTCGAGACTCGGCTTCACGGCGTGCTCGAAGAAGTCGTTGCCCAGGATATCGGCGACATGCATGCCGACGATCGTCTCGGCCGCCATGCCCCAAGTGCGCCCGTAGACCTCATTGACCCTTCGGTAGCGGTAGTCGCGGCCGATCACGGCCACGCCATCGGAGGCGCTCTCGAACACCTGTCTTGTCAAATGCTCGCTCTCGCGCAGGCTGCGGAAGATGAAAAGACTGGTGAGCGCGTCGGCCAACCGATGTCCGATCTCCTCGAACAGCCGCCTTTCCTGCGCCGTCCAGGTGCGCGGGCGCGAGCACTGGTGCAGCCCGAACAGATAAGGCTGATCGGCCTTCGGATACAGCGCCATGGCAAGCACGGATCGGATGCTGAATCGCTCCGCGAGCTGCGCCGGCACCTCGAGCTCGCAGCCAGGACCAAAGGGCACGGCACCGGTCGCGGCGCGCGCTGCCCGGAACACCATGGCGACGTCGGGATCGAGGGGCAGCTCGGCGCCGAGCCTGAACGCGCCAGGAAACCCGGGCCCGGTCTGTTCCATGACCGCGCGCCAGGAGTCCGCCTCCGGGTCGCACGGATAGGTGAGCCATGCCCGGTCGCAGGCAAAAATGCCGAGGACTGCATCGAGCACATCGCTCATCATCTTCTCGAGGTCATTGGTCCCCTGCATGGCGCGGTTGACGCGATCCATGCTTTCCAGAAACCACAGATGCGCGCGCAGCGCATCTTCAGCGCGCTTGCGCTCGGTAATGTCCCGCCCGACGCCGCGGTAGCCGATAAAGCGCTCCGCCTCGTCGAACATCGGCAGCCCGGAAACCGACACATGGCGTATGCCGCCGTCGGGCGTAGCCCGCGCGAGTTCGAAGTCACGGAACGGCACATGGGCATCGAGCCCTGCGCGGTGCCGGCGCCAAGCCTCCTCGTCCGGCGCCAGATAGGGCACCTCCCATCGCGTCTGTCCGATCTCCGAGCCGGCCGCCGGCGCGCGGTCGAACTTGGCGGAATACTCCTGCCGGGTAAAGCGATGCTGGACGTCGCTCTCCCAGTACACGTCGAAAGAGAACTTCACCAGCGTGCGAAAGCGCTCCTCGCTCTCGCGCAACGCCTCCTCGGCGAGCCTGCGCTCCGTGATGTCCTCGCACGCCACGAGCAGCACCGGCCCGCTCCGGAGGACGACCACGTTCGCCGACTCCCGGACCCACAGTACCTTGCCGTCCTTGCGGATCTTGCGCGCCTTCCAGCGCATCACGCGCCCGGGTTGCCGGAAAGCCTGGTCCGCGTTGCGCTGGACAAACTCCCGATCGGCTTCGTGGAACACGTCCAGCACCGGCTGGCCGATCAGCTGGCTCACGCGCCAGCCCAACTGCTCCGCGCCGACGGGGTTCACCGACTGGATCGCACCGGCCGCATCGATGATGAAGTACATCGTGGGATTCGCTTCGAAAGCGGCTCGCCATTGCTCCTCGAGATCCTGCCGAGCGTCCTCGGCCCGCTTGTGCCGCGTGATGTCCGTATTGGTCGCCAGGACCGCCACCGGCTCGCCCTGCTCGTCTCGCTGCAATGCCATGCGGCTCGCCACGACCAGCGGCGTTCCGTCTCGCCTGTGATGCACCAGCTCGCCTTCCCAGCGTCCGGTGCGCAGCACCTGCGATTCGATCTGCTCGAGGGGCTCGGTGGACATGGTCTTGAGCAGCTGCAGGGCGGACTTGCCGAGCACCTCCTCGGCCGTCCATCCATACATCTCCTCGGCCCCGCGGTTCCAATACTTGATCGCTGCTTCCATGTCGCGCACGAACATGGCGTCGTGCGTGAGATCCAGCAGGTCGGCGCGCTCGCGCAGCAAGGCTTCGGCCTGCCGCTCGAAAGGCTGGCATGCTGGACGGGACTGGGTTTCCTCGCCTTTGCGTTTCGTCACGAGCGACTCCCGAGAGGCGTCGCGGCATGTGGGCCGCAGCATGTCGCGCAGCGCCTGTGATAAGGCCTTCTGCCCGTTGGGCAGTGGCGAGCGCTATTCTGAACGCCCTCGCCACCGCTGTCACGGCGCAGCACGGGAATCTACAATCGCAGCCCCCTCAAGCGCCACCTGCCCGATCACCACGGGCCGCCCGCCATGATCCGCGTCTCTGAACTCAAGCTCCCCCTCGACCACGCGCCCGAGGCGCTGCCCGCGCTGGTCGCGTCCACGCTGGGCATCGCGCCCGGCGACATCGTCTCGCACACCGTCTACAAGCGCAGCTTCGATGCGCGCAAGGCCGAGCTGCTCACGGTCTACATCGTCGACGTGTCGCTCGTCGACGCGCAGGCCGATGCCGCGGTGCTGGCGAAGCATGCCGGGCGCCCGCATGTGCAGCCCACCCCCGACATGGCCTATCGGCCGCCCGCGCGAGCGTCCCACGCTGCGCCGCGGCCGGTGGTCGTGGGCTTCGGCCCCTGCGGCATCTTCTGTGCGTTGATGCTGGCGCAGATGGGCTTCAAGCCGATCGTGCTGGAACGCGGCAAGACCGTGCGCCAGCGCACCAGGGACACCTGGGGCCTCTGGCGCAAGAGCACGCTGAACCCGGAGTCGAACGTGCAGTTCGGCGAGGGCGGGGCCGGCACCTTCTCGGACGGCAAGCTCTACAGCCAGATCAAGGACCCGCGCTTCCTCGGGCGCAAGGTGATGGAGGAGTTCGTCAAGGCCGGCGCGCCGCCGGAGATCCTCTACGTTGCGCATCCACACATCGGCACCTTCAAGCTGGTGAAGGTGGTGGAGAACATCCGCGAGCAGATCGTCGCGCTGGGCGGCGAGATCCGCTTCGAGCAGCGCGTCACCGACGTGCTTGTCGAGGATGGGCAATTGCGCGGCCTGACCGTGCTCGACCAGCGCACCGGCACGAGCAGCGAGTTGCGCGCGGACCATGTGGTGATGGCCCTGGGCCACAGCTCGCGCGATACCTTCGAGATGCTGCACGAGCGCGGCGTGCACATCGAGGCCAAGCCCTTCTCCATCGGCTTTCGCGTGGAGCACCCGCAGGGCCTCATCGACCGCGCGCGCTGGGGCCGGCATGCCGGCCATCCGCTGCTGGGCGCGGCCGACTACAAGCTGGTGCACCACGCGAACAACGGCCGCTCGGTCTACAGCTTCTGCATGTGCCCGGGCGGCACGGTGGTCGCGGCCACCAGCGAGCCTGGCCGCGTGGTCACCAATGGCATGAGCCAGTACTCGCGCAACGAGCGCAACGCCAACGCGGGGATCGTGGTGGGCATCGATCCAAGCGACTACCCCGGATGGGAGGACGGCCGCACCGGATCGCCGCTGGCGGGCATCGCGCTGCAGCGGACGCTGGAATCCAACGCCTTCGTGCTCGGCGGCGGCGACTACCGTGCGCCGGGCCAGCTGGTGGGCGACTTCGTCGCCGGCAGGCCCTCCAGCGCACTCGGCAGTGTCGAGCCCTCGTACAAGCCAGGCGTGACGCCGTGCGACCTGCATGCCGCCCTGCCCGCCTACGCCATCGAGGCCATGCGCGAGGCCTTCCCCGCGTTCGGCCGCAAGATCAAGGGCTTCGACCTGCACGACGCGGTGCTGACCGGCGTGGAGACTCGCACCTCCTCCCCGATCAGGATCACGCGCGGCGAGGATCTCCAGAGCCTGAATGTGCGCGGCCTCTACCCGGCGGGCGAAGGCGCGAGCTACGCCGGGGGCATCCTCTCGGCGGGGGTGGACGGCATCAAGGTCGCGGAAGCGGTTGCGCGCGGGATCGCAGAACCCCGTAAAAAAGCCGCCTGAACGGCGGCTTCTTGCTCGAACCAGAGGCCTTCAAGCCTGCGCGCTGTTCTGCAGCGCCGCGATGCGCTCCTCGATCGGCGGGTGCGTCGCAAACAGCTTGCCGATGCTGCCCGTGATGCCCATCGCTTCCACCGCCTTCGGCAGCTCGCCGGGCGGCAGGCCGCCCAGGCGGGCCAGGGCATTCACCATCGGCTGCTTGCGGCCCATCAGCTGGGCCGCACCGGCATCGGCGCGGAACTCGCGCTGGCGCGAGAACCAGGCCACGACGATCGCGGCTGCGAAGCCCAGCACGATGTCGAGCACCAGCGTCGTGACCATGTACCCGATGCCGGGGCCCGTGTTGTTGTCGCTGCCGCGGCGCAGGAAGCCGTCGATCGCATAGCCGATCACACGCGAGAGGAACACGACGAAGGTGTTCATCACGCCCTGGATCAGGGTCATGGTCACCATGTCGCCGTTGGCCACGTGCGCCACCTCGTGGCCGATCACGGCCTCGACCTCTTCGCGCGTCATGTTGGCGAGCAGTCCGGTGGACACCGCCACCAGCGAGGAGTTCTTGAAGGCACCGGTGGCGAAGGCATTGGGCTCGCCCTCGAAGATGCCGACCTCGGGCATGCCGATGCCGGCCTTGTCGGCGAACTTGCGCACGGTCTGCACGATCCAGGCCTCGTCGGGCGACTGCGGGTCGTTGATGATGCGCACCCCGGCCGTCCACTTGGCCATGGGCTTGCTGATCAGCAGCGAGATGATGGCGCCGCCGAAGCCGATCACCAGCGCGAAGCCCAGCAAGGCCGTCAGGTTGAGACCGTTGGGCGTGAGGTAGCGGTTGACGCCGAGCAGGCTGGCCACGATGCCCAGCACCGCGACCACCAGCACGTTGGTCAGGACGAACAGAAGGATGCGTTTCAAGCTGATTTCTCCGTGGATTCAGGCGAGGCGCTCGCCGTGGCGAAAAGATGAGGCCCCGCAGTGGAGTTTCAAGCGCGCGGGGCGGATCGTGTTGTCTTGGTCGAGGGCGGCCGCAACGCAGGGCTTCGGATTGATCATAGGAGCAAAAGTTCGCGCTCCATGAACACGCCACTACGTTCACTCGGGATAAAGCCGGCCCGACAGCGTGGCGCTGGCCTTGCGCAGCGCCGGCAGGAAGGCGTCGCGGAACTCGACGAAGCTCATGCGCTCCGTGCGCACCGCGATGCTCATGGCAGCGACCATCGCGCCGCTGCGGTCGTGCACCGGCACGGCCATGGAGCGCACGCCGAGCTCCAGCTCGCCGTCGTTGCCGGCGTAGCCCTCCTCGCGGCAGCGCGCGAGCAGCGCCAGCACCGGCTTCAGCTCGTACACGGTGCGCGCGGTGAGCGGCTCCCGCGGCATCGCGCGCACGCGCCGCTCGGCCTGGGCCGGAGGCAGGCTGGCGAGCAGCACGCGCCCGAGCGCCGAACAGTAGGCCGGCAGCCTGGAGCCGATGCCCAGGCCGGCGCTGAGGCTGCGCCGCGCCGTGGAGCGGGCAATGATGATCGCGTCGTCGCCCAGCAGCTTGCCGAGAGAAGCCGACTCGCGCGTGCGCTCCGACAGCGCATCGAGCAGCGGCTGCGCCAGCGAGGGCGTGGCCCGCGAAGCGAGGTAGGCATGGGCCACCAGCAGCGCCTTGGGCAGCATCCAGAATCGCTTGCCGTCACTGTCGAGATAGCCCAGCGCCTGCAGGGTCAGCAGCGAGCGGCGCGCCGAGGCCGGCGAGCAGCCGGTGAGGCGTCCGACCTCCGACACGGTGAGGCGGCTGTGCTGGCGGCCGAAGCAGGTCAGCACCTCCAGGCCCTTCTGCAGCGAGGCGACGAAATTCTTGCCTTCGACAACGGCAGCTCCAGGCGACTCGACGAGTTTCTTGCGCATGGCGCAAATCTAGCTTGTCCGCGATGCCCTCGGGCGAGACACTTATTGCAGCCCCCTGAATGTCTAGCCACGGAGACAAGACCCCCATGCTGAAATCCTTTGCACGGCGCGCAAGTGCCGCCTGCCTGGCCGGCGCCTGCCTGCTCGGCACCGCCACCGCCCAAGGCCCCCAGGCGCTGAAACTCGTCGTGCCCTACCCGGCCGGCGGCACCGCCGACATCCTGCCCCGCGTGGTCGCCGAAAAGCTGCGCCCGCAGTTCCCCGGCGGCGTGCTGATCGACAACCGCACCGGTGCAGGCGGCAACATCGGCGCCGAGGTGGTGTTCCGCTCCGAGCCCGACGGCAACACCTTGATGGTCTCGCCGCCCGCGCCGATCGCGATCAACCAGCACCTCTACAAGAAGCTCTCCTTCGACCCGTCCAGATGGGTGCCTGTCACGGTGCTCGCGACGGTTCCCAACGTGCTGGTGGTGAACCCCAAGCTGCCGGTGAAGAACGTTCAGGAGTTCATCGCCTACGCCAAGGCCAACCCCGGGAAGCTGAGCTATGGCTCGCAGGGCAACGGGACCACCTCGCACCTGACGGCCAGCATGTTCATGCAGTTGACGGGCGTGGAGATGGTCCACATCCCCTACAAGGGCACGGCACCCGCGCTGGTGGACCTGGTGGGCGGCCAGATCGACGTGTTCTTCGACAACCTCAGCTCTTCGCTGCCTTTCCACCAGGCCGGCAAGCTGCGCATCCTGGGCGTCGCCGACGGGCAGCGCTCGCCGGCGCTGCCCGATGTGCCCACCTTCGCCGAGCAGAAGCTGCCCGCCATGAACGCGGTGACCTGGTTCGCGGTGGTGGCGCCGCCCGGCACGCCGGCGTCCAAGGTCGCTTCGACGCAGAAGGCCTTCGCCGACGCGCTGGCACAGCCCGAGGTCAAGCAGAAGTTTGCCGAGCAAGGCGCCGAGCCCCGTGGCTGGAACCCTGCCCAGACCGGCAAGTTCATCCAGGCCGAGTCCGCCAAGTGGGAAAAGGTCATCAAGAGCGCGAAGGTCTCGCTCGATTGAAGTCGACATCGAAGTTGAAGCCATGAACGACATCGCATCCCAACCCGTCCGTTGGGCCGGACCCGGCCTCACGCGCATCCCCTTCGCGCTCTACAGCGATGCGCAGACTGCCGCCGACGAGCAGGCCCGCATCTTTCGCGGCGAGGTCTGGAACTATCTCTGCCTCGAGGCCGAGCTGCCCGACAGCGGCAGCTACCGCACCACCTTCGCGGGCGAAACGCCGGTGGTGGTGGTGCGCGACGAAGACGGCGAGATCTACGCCTTCGAGAACCGCTGCGCCCACCGCGGCGCGCTCATCGCGCTGGAGAAGTCCGGCCGGGCCGAGAACTTCCAGTGCGTCTATCACGCCTGGAGCTACAACCGCCAGGGCGACCTCACCGGCGTCGCCTTCGAGAAGGGCGTCAAGGGCCAGGGCGGCATGCCGCCCGATTTCTGCAAGGAAGCCCACGGCCCGCGCAAGCTGCGCATCGCCACCTTCTGCGGCCTGGTGTTCGGCAGCTTCAGCGAAGACGTCCCCGCCATCGAGGACTACCTGGGCGAGGAGATCTGCGCGCGCATCGAGCGCGTGCTGCACAAGCCGGTGGAGGTCATCGGCCGCTTCACGCAGGCGCTGCCCAACAACTGGAAGCTCTACGTGGAGAACGTGAAGGACAGCTACCACGCGAGCCTGCTGCACCTGTTCTTCACCACCTTCGAGCTCAACCGCCTGTCGCAGAAGGGCGGCGTGATCGTCGACGAGAGCGGCGGCCACCACGTAAGCTACTCGATGATCGATCCGGCGGCGGAGAAGGACGCCTCGTACAAGGAGCAGGCGCTGCGCTCCGACAACGACCGCTATCGCCTGAAGGATCCGAGCCTGCTCGCCGGCTTCAAGGAATACGAGGACGGCGTGACCCTGCAGATCCTCTCGGTCTTTCCCGGCTTCGTGCTGCAGCAGATCCAGAACTGCCTGGCGGTGCGCCAGGTGCTGCCCAAGGGGGTGGCGCGCACCGAGCTCAACTGGACCTACCTGGGCTATGCCGACGACACGCCCGAGCAGCGCCGCGTGCGCCTGAAGCAGTCGAACCTGATCGGGCCCGCGGGCTTCATCTCGATGGAGGACGGTGCGGTCGGCGGCTTCGTGCAGCGCGGCATCGCCGGCGCGCGCGACCAGCAAGCGGTGGTCGAGATGGGCGGCGACAGCGCCGGATCGAGCGAAGGGCGCGCCACCGAGGCTTCGGTGCGCGGCTTCTGGAAAGCCTACCGCCACCACATGGGTGCCTGAGACAAGAGAGAGACACGATGATCGACCTGCTGGCGCTGTGCGCCTTCAACGCGGCCTATGCCCACACCATCGACAGCGACGCGCTGGAGCAATGGCCCGACTACTTCACCGAGGACTGCCACTACCGCATCACGCACGTCGAGAACGAGCGCGACGGCCTGGCAGCCGGCATCGTCTACGCGGACTCGCGCGCGATGCTGGAAGACCGCATCGCGGCACTGCGCGAGGCCAACATCTACGAGCGGCAGCGCTATCGCCATCTGCTGGGCATTCCGCTCGTGCAGCAAGCCAGTGCTGACAGTGCCGAGGCGAGCACACCCTTCGTCGTGGCACGCATCATGGCCACCGGCCAGACCGAGGTCTTCGCCACGGGCGTCTACCAGGACCGCTTCGTGCAGCAGGACGGCCAGCTGAAGTTGCAGTCGCGCGTGGCCGTGTGCGACAGCACGGTGACCGATACCTTGCTGGCGCTGCCGCTGTGATGACGCCCGTTCGACGGCTCGCGCTCGCTGCGGGCGATCCCAACGGCATCGGGCCCGAGATCGCGCTGAAGGCGCTTGCCGCGCTGCCGTCGCAGGCGCGCGCGCGCATCACCCTCTTCGCGCCGCCGAGCGTGCTCGAACGCACGGCCGCGCAACTCGGGCTCGAATCATTGCTGGCGGATCAGGCCGTGGTCGGCGCAGGCGAGTTGCCGGCCGCAGCGGCGCGCCCCGGGCAGATCGACGCGGCGGCCGGGGCCTCGGCCGTGGCCTCGGCCAGCGCCGCCATCGAAGCCTGCCGGCGCGGCGAATTCGATGCCGTGGTGGCCTGCCCGCACCACGAGACCGCGATCCACCGGGCCGGCATCGCCTTCAGCGGCTACCCCTCGCTGGTGGCGCGCGTCTGCGGCCAGCCGGAAGACAGCGTGTTCCTCATGCTGGTGGGCGGCGGCCTGCGCATCGTGCATGCAACGCTGCACGAAAGCGTGCGCACCGCGCTCGGCCGGCTCACGCCCGGACTCGTTGCGGACGCGGCGCGCGCCGGTGCCCGCGCCTGTGCGCTGCTGGGCGTCGCGGCACCGTCCATCGGCGTCTTCGGGATCAACCCGCATGCCTCCGAAGGCGGGCTCTTCGGGCCCGAGGACGAAGCCATCGTCGAGCCAGCGGTACGCATGCTGCGCGCCGAGGGCCTTCAGGTCGACGGTCCGCAGGGCGCCGACCTGCTGCTGGCGCAGCGCAGGCACGACCTCTATGTCGCGATGCTGCACGACCAGGGCCACATTCCCATCAAGCTGCTGGCGCCGAACGCGGCCAGCGCGCTGTCCATCGGCGCCGATGTGTTGCTGTCCAGCGTGGGCCATGGCAGCGCGATGGACATCGCGGGCCGCGGCATGGCCGACGCCGGTGCGCTGCTTCGCACCATCCACCTTTTGTCCGGCATGGGGAACATCACACCATGAGCCGCGCAGCCGTTCCGAACGCGAATAGCACAGCAGCCGGAGGCGAAGGTACTCCAGTGAGCCATCGCATCGCCATCGCCGGCACCGAGATCGCCTTCGACTGCGCCGAGAACCAGAGCGTGCTCGACGCTGCGCTGCGCGCCGGCATCGAGCTGCCCTATTCCTGCCGCAAAGGCGTGTGCGGCAACTGCGCCGGCGGCATCGCGCAGGGCGAGGTTGCCGGCCTCGAAGGCAGCTCGATACGCAACGAGAGCTGCACGCCGGAGCAGGTGCTCTATTGCATGTGCACGCCGACGGCGGATCTGCAGATCGCGCCGGTGTCCTGGCACCGCATCGACCCCGGCGCGCGCAAGCGCTTCACCGCCAAGGTGTTTCGCAACCAGTTGGCAGCGCCCGATGTGTCGGTGCTGCAGTTGCGCCTTCCGGCCGGCCAGCGCGCCAAGTTCCATGCCGGGCAGTACCTGCAGCTCGCGGTGGGCGACGGCAGCACGCGCTGCTACTCGATGGCCAATGCACCGCACGAGAGCGATGCGCTCACCCTGCACATCCGCCACGTGGAGGGCGGCGCCTTCAGCGCCCGCGTGCCGGCACTGCAGCAGGGAGACCTGCTCGATGTCGAGCTGCCCTTCGGCGCCGTGACGCTGGAGGCCGCCTCGACGCGGCCCATCGTCTTCGTGGCCGGCGGCACCGGCTTCGCGCCCATCAAGTCCATCCTCGACGACATGGCGAAGCGCCGCATCGAGCGGCCCGTCACGCTGATCTGGGGAGCACGCCGCGCCGAGGGCATCTACCTGCAATCGGCAGTGGCGAAGTGGCAGCGGCAATGGCCGGGCTCCTTCCGCTTCGTCGCCGCCTTGAGCGAGGAAGCCGGCGATGCGGCCGAGGACGCGTTCTCGGGCCGCGTTGACCAGGCCCTGCAGGCCCACTGCTGCGAGCTTGCGGGACACGAGCTCTACTGCTGCGGCTCACCCGGCATGGTGCAGGCGGTGCGCGACCTGGCGGTGCGGCAGTTGGGCCTCGCCGCCGCCGACTTCCATGCCGATGTGTTCGTGGATGGGCCGGCGCTCAGTGCCGCGGAGACCGCGGCGGCCTGAAGACTGCCACGTCGTCGTAGAAGCCGGGCACCTCGTTGGCCGGCCACCAGCCCGGCACGCCCAGCACCGGCAGCGGCGCAAAGGGCTTGGCGGCGAGGTGCGAGGGTGCCAGCGCGGCCGCGATGGCTGCATCGTCGATCGCGATCGACCGGATCGCACCGGGCGCCCACAGCACATGTGCCGTGAGCGCCTTGCGCGGCATGGCCAGCTTTTCGAGCAAGGCGTGGCCGAAGACCAGCAGCCGTGCTTCGTGCCACCGCGCGCGTTCGCTCACGAAAAGGCGCGGCCAGTCGCGCGCGAGCAGCGCCTGCCACAACGCCGCGGGCGCATCGAGTACCGCTCCGTTCTCGTCGAACACGGTCAGTGCATCCCGCAGGGGACCGCGCGTCGCGCCGATGCCGGCGCGCGCAATCTCGCCCGCCTGCAACTCGTTGAGCCGTTGCTTGGCGCGCGGGAAGTGCAGCCAGACCAGGCCATTGAAGAAGTCGTGCAGGTCGTCGCGGGTGGGCACCTGCGCCGTCCGGAAGATGAAGGCCTCGTAGGCTTCGCCGGCCGGCGCGGCATCGGGTTGCACGAAGCGCAAGGGGCCGGCCGGCAACTCGATGCCGGGCGCCGCATTCGACAGCACCGCCGCCGCATCATGGCCCTGCGCCAGCGATGCCGCCATGGACGCGGCCCGCGGCGCATAGGGCGCGAGCCAGGGCCGGCCGGGGTCGAAGCTCCGCGCGGCGCTCACCGGAGTACCCTGCCCTCGGCTGCCGTGTCGTTTGCCTTGGATACGGCTGCGCGCCTCACGTCCCGGCAGGGCCGACGTACTTCACCTTGTTCGGTGTCTTCTCCGGCGTCAGCAGGAAGTGCTCCGGGAATTTCTTGAACAGCTTGGGCGAGCTCGCGCTCTTGCCCAGCAGCTTGGCGCCCCGCAGGCGCTCGGCCGCGTGATTGAGCTCGACCCGCTCGCCGCGAAGGAGTTCGGGCACCGCATCGAGGATGCGCAGCACGTCATCCGGCAGCACGGGCGCCGGCGGCGCCACTTCCTCGGCCTTGGTGCGTCGCGCGCGAGCGGGCCGCTTGGCCGCGGCAGGCCGGCTGGCGGGCTGGTGCTGCAGGTCGATGAAGCTGTCGTAGACGGCCACCGTGTCTTCGCCGGTCTTGCCTTGCTGCCCGATGCCGCACACGCGGCAGCCCTTCTCGCGCAGGCGAATCACCAGCGGCGCGAAGTCCGAATCGGAGGACACCAGCACCACGAGATCAGGCCGTTCCGTCACCGCGAGGTCCATGGCGTCGACCGCGAGCGCGATGTCGGTGCAGTTCTTGCCGGCGGCGAGGTTGACCATCGGCCGCACGGAAAGCCGCTTGAAGAGCGCTTGCTGCTTGAGCGCGGTCTCGGCATTGCAGTAGGCCCGCCGCACATGGATCGCGCCCTGGTCGGCCAGCGTGCGTTGCACGGCCTGCTCGATCACGTCGGCCGAGACATTGTCGGCATCGATCAGCAACATCACCATGCTCATGCCAGCCTCCAGGCCAGCGTCTCGCCGCCGCGCAACGGCTTGAGCGTGGCCTCGCCGTAGGGAAGTGTCTCGGGCACGGTCCAGCTTTCGCGCTTCAGCGTGACCGTGTCGGTATTGCGCGGCAGGCCGTAGAAGTCGGCGCCATGAAAGCTCGCGAAGCCTTCGAGCCAATCGAGCGCACCCGCGTTGTCGAAAGCTTCGGCGTAGAGCTCCAGCGCGGTCAGCGCGGTGTAGCAGCCGGCGCACCCCAGCGCGTGCTCCTTGAGATGCGCCGGATGCGGGGCACTGTCGGTGCCGAGGAAAAAGCGCGGGCTGCCGCTGGTGGCGGCCTCGACCAGGGCCAGGCGATGGGTCTCGCGCTTGAGGACCGGCAGGCAGTAGTAGTGCGGCCGGATGCCGCCGGTGAAGATCGCGTTGCGGTTGTAGAGCAGGTGGTGCGCGGTGATGGTGGCGGCGGTGAAGCGGTCCGCATCGCGCACGTAATGGGCGCCCTCCTTCGTCGTCAGGTGCTCGAACACGATCTTGAGCTCGGGGAAGTCGCGGCGCAGCGGGATCATCACGCGCTCGATGAAGACCGCCTCGCGGTCGAAGAGATCGACCGCCGGGTCGGTCACCTCGCCGTGCACCAGCAACAGCAGGCCGTGCTCCTGCATGGCTTCGAGCGTCGGGTAGGTCTTGCGGATGTCGGTGACGCCGGCATCGCTGTTGGTGGTGGCGCCCGCGGGGTAGAGCTTGAGGGCGCACACGCCGGCGGCGGCAGCGCGCGGGATCTCCGCGGGGGGCAGCTTGTCGGTCAGGTACAGCGACATGACCGGCTCGAAGTCCAGGCCCTCGGGCACCGCAGCGCGGATGCGGTCGCGGTAGGCCTTCGCCTGCTCGGCGGTGGTCACCGGCGGGCGCAGGTTGGGCATGATCAACGCCCGGCCGAACTGGCGCGCCGAATGCGGCACCACCGCTTCCAGGGCGGCGCCGTCGCGCACATGCAGGTGCCAGTCGTCGGGGCGGGTGAGGGTGAGGGTCTGTGCGGGGCTGGTCATGGGGCGGATTGTCCCATTGGGCCGGCATGGGGTGCACGTCGACGAGTCACGGCTGACGGTGTCGCGACTTGGCTATGCTGCTGAGTCCTTTCAAAATCCGAAAGAAACTGAACTGCGATCAAGGGAGAGGAAATGGCGTATCTCAAGGAACTCAAGGTCACCTTCACGAGAAGGCGAGTCGACGATGACCTCCTGAACAGGCCGGTCGAAAGCCCACGCCATGTTTACGAGCTGTTCAGGGACATGCAGGACGAAGCCAAGGAGAAGGTGATCGTTCTTCACCTGAACCCCCAACTCGAGGTGCTCTCGTATGAGGTGGCAGCGATCGGCACAGGGCGCGGTGCGCTGATCGAGCCTGTCGAGATTTTCAGGAACGCGATACTTGCCCGCGCCACGACGATCATCGTGGTCCACAACCATCCCTCCGGTCACTGCCAGCCTTCGGTGGCAGACATCGAAACAGCCGATCGCTTGCACGCACTTGGCGAGCTGCACCAGCTGCTTCTGCAGGACTTCATCATCATCGGCGACGGCGAGTTCTACAGCTTCAGGGAGCACTCGCGCTTCTGATTGTTTTGCCCAAGCGCATCGCCGAAGCTCGCCGCGGTGATGCAAGGCCCAGGTCTGGGCCCGCTCAGCTTTGCCAGCGCGGCGTCGACAGGGGCCCTTGCCCTGCAGGGCCCGCCTCCGCGAAACTCCCGCTCCTCATCAATCGGAGAATCGCATGGCAAAGGGATACTGGATCGCACGGGTCGATGTGGCCGACACCGAAAAGTACAAGGCCTACGTCGCGGCCAACGCCGAGCCGTTCGGCAAGTTCGGCGCCCGCTTCCTGGTGCGCGCGGGCAACTTCGAGAATCCGGAAGGAACGAGCCGAAGCCGCAACGTGGTGATCGAGTTCCCTACCTACCAGGCTGCGCTGGATTGCTGGAACTCACCCGAGTACCAGGCGGCCATCGCGCTGAGGGCGCCGCCGGTGTCGACCATCGACCTGGTCATCATCGAAGGCTACGACGGACCGCAACCGGGCTGATGCGGGCGATGCAGGTCGAGCAGGCCTGGATGAACGCGAGCAGATTGGTGTTCACCTCGTCCTTGTGGGTGGCGCAGGGGGCGTGCGGCGCGCCGGTCAGCTCGGCAATGTCGTCGTGGCTTCCTCAGTGGTGGGATGGCGGAAAAGGAAGCGAAAGAAAGTGGTGCACCTCGGGCTTCCCGGGCCCGGTGTGAAAGCGCAGCGCCTCGGCCTGCAGATCGGCGTCGGCATGCGACACGCGCCGGTGCTGGCGCAGATGCTCGGCCCAGGACTCGACAAGGAACCACTCGATCACGCGTTCGGGGTCGCCGGTGTGCTCGGCCACGCCCCACGCGTAGGCACCGTCGCGGCGGCGCTCGAACGACAGGCGCTTCATCGCTTCCATGAACGCGGGCCGGTCTTCGTGGCGGATGCGGTAGTCGACCTGGACCATCACCGGCCCGCGGTCATTCGCCACGGGCTCGGCCAGCAGCGGCTCCGGCCAGTGGTTCGAGGCTTGCAGGTCGGCTTCGCCGGTGGGCAGGCGAACCCTGTGGAACAGGAGGCCGGCCAGGACGAGCCCCACGGCGCCCGCCACCAGCGTGTACGGCACACCGACCTGCTGCGCGACGAGGCCCCACCCCAGGCTGCCGGCCGCCATGGCGCCGTTGAACACCGTGAGGTAGACGGCCAGGCCACGGCCGCGCACCCAGTTCGGCAAGATGGACTGCGCCACGCCGTTGAGCGTGGTGAGCGCAATGATCCAGCCGAGGCCCAGCAGCAGAAGCAGCAATATCGCGAGCCACTGCGGCGGCGCGAAGACCAGCCCGCCCATGACGGCAGCACTGAGCAGCGACGCCAGCAGCAGCATGCCGTCTGCATCGAGCCGGGCGCGCAACCGCGGCATCACCAGCGCACCGCCGATGGCGCCCGCGCCCACGGCGCCAAGGAGCACGCCGTAGAAGCCGGCGCTGCCGCCGAGCATCTGGCGTGCGACGAGGGGCAGCAGCGCCCAGACGGAGCTCGCGAAGAGAAAGAACACCGCCGCGCGCAGCAGCACCACGTGCAGTTCCTTGCTCGCTCGCGTGTAGCGGATGCCCGCGCGGAAGGCGCCGAAGAAGTTCTCGGAAAGTCCGGTGTCGACGGCCGCCGGGCGCTTCCACCACAGCAGCGCCGCAATGACGAACAGGTAGCTCAGCACGTCCAGCCCGTAGGTGACCGCGGCGCCGAAGCTCGCGAGAATCAGCCCGCCCGCCGCCGGCCCGATGGAGCGCGCAATGTTGATGCCCAGCGAGTTCAGCGCCACGGCGCTCTTCAAGTCGCTGCGCGGCACGAGCTCGGGCACGATCGATTGCCACGTCGGCCCCATCAGCGCGGCCCCGATGCCGCCCACGAAGGTCAGCGCGATCAGGTACTCGACCGTGAGTGCACCGGTGTGCGAGAGCACCAGCAGGGTGCCGCTCACGGCCGCGAGCACCAGCTGCACGAAGATCAGGAAGCGGCGGCGGTCGAGGATGTCCGAGAGCACGCCGGCCGGAATCGCCAGCAGGAAGATCGGCAGCGTCGCTGCGGTCTGGATCAGCGCCACTGCGGTCGGACTGGCGGAGAGATCGGTCACCAGCCACGAGCTCGCCACGTCGCGCATGAAGCTGCCGATGTTGCCGAGCACGGTGGCCGCCCACAGCACGGCAAAGACCGGTTGGCGCAACGGTGCAAAGGCGCCGGGCGACACGGGCGGCGAAGCGGCGGCACCTTTGGGGATATCAGTCATGGGTACGCGCTTTCAGGTCGAACCAGGCCACGAGCAGAAAGCCGCCGACCAGTCCCAGATGCTCGAAGAAGGAGTTGGCCGCCATGAAGCGCCCGGGCTGCGGCATTTCCCAGAAGCGCAGCGCGACGAAGGTCGCGAGCAGCGTGAAGCCGCCCAGCGCCAGCGCACCGAGCCAACGCAGGAAGCCCGTGAGGATGAGCGCCGAGGCGCCCAGTTCGAGCACGATGACGGCCACCGCCATTGGCGCGGCCGGCGACAGACCGAAGTGGTTCATTTCGGCGATGGCCGCGTTGAAGTCCATGGCCTTGTTCAGCCCGCCCTGCAGGTAGGCCGCGCACAGCAGCAGCAAGGCGACCCAGCGCACTGCGGGTGAGGTGGTCCAGCGCGCTGCCATCACACCGCCCAGCAGGCGCAGCCCAGCGCACCCCAGAAGCTCTTCAAGTCGGCAATCGGCAGCTTGCTGCTCCAGGCCGTCGCGTGCTGGTGGCCATGCACGCTGCAGTTGTTGGCACAGGCACAGGACATGGCTGCGTGGCGCCTGGCGTTCTGCAGCGGCGCGCCCTCGGCGTTGCCCCAGCCGGCATAGCCACCGAAGCTGCGCACCGGCGACCAGTCGGGCATGGCCGGCGGCGGCGCGCCCTCGTCGTGCGGCTGGAATGGCCCTGCGGCATACACCACCTTGCCACCGACCAGGGTCAGGAGCGCCGTGGTATCGGCAATCTCCGATTCCGGGCAGTTGAAGAAGTCGCGGTCGGGCACCATCAGGTCGGCGAGCATGCCGGCTTCGATGCGGCCCTTCTTGCCCACCTCGTTCGAGAACCAGGTGACGTTCTCGGTCCACATGCGAAGGGCAGCCTCGCGGTCGAGGCAGTTGCGCTGCGGATAGAGCTGCATGCCGCCGACGGTCTTGCCCGTGACCAGCCACGAGAGCGATACCCACGGGTTGTACGAAGCGACGCGCGTGGCGTCGGTGCCCGCGGACACCTTCACGCCACTTTCGAGCATGCGCTTGACCGGCGGCGTCGCCTCTGCCGCGCCGGCGCCGTAGCGCTCGACGAAGTATTCGCCCTGGTAGGCCATGCGGTGCTGCACCGCGATGCCGCCGCCGAGCGCCGCGATGCGGTCGATCGATCTTTCGGAGATGGTCTCGCAATGGTCGAAGAACCAGTTCAGGCCCGCGAGCGGCGTGTCCCGGTCGACCTTCTCGAACACGTCGAGCGCGCGGTCGATGGTCTCGTCATAGGTGGCATGCAGGCGCCACGGCCACTTGTTCTGCACCAGCACGCGCACCACTTCCTCGAGCTCGCCTTCCATCTCGGGCGCCATGTCGGGTCGCGGCTGGCGGAAGTCCTCGAAGTCGGCGGCCGAGAAGACCAGCATCTCGCCCGCGCCGTTGTGGCGAAAGTAGTCGTCGCCCTGCTTGTACTTCGACGTGGCGGTCCAGTCGAGGAAGTCCTGCTTTTCCTGCTTGGGCTTTTGCGTGAACAGGTTGTAGGCCAGGCGGATCGTGAGCTGGCCGGCATCGGCCAGCTGCTGGATCACCTGGTAGTCCTCGGGGAAGTTCTGGAAGCCGCCGCCTGCGTCGATCGCCCCGGTCATGCCGAGGCGGTTGAGCTCGCGCATGAAGTGGCGCGTCGAGTTGAGCTGGTAGTCGAAAGGCAGCTTGGGGCCCTTGGCCAGCGTGGCATAGAGGATGCTCGCATTGGGCTTGGCGAGCAGCAGGCCGGTCGGGTTGCCGGCAGCATCGCGCACGATCTCTCCGCCGGGCGGCGCGGGCGTGTCCTTGGTGTAGCCCACCGCCCGCAGCGCCGCGCCGTTGAGCAGCGCGCGGTCGTACAGGTGCAGCAGGAACACCGGCGTGTCGGGCGCTGCCGCATTGAGTTCATCAATGGTCGGCAGGCGCTTTTCAACGAACTGGTGCTCGGTGAAGCCGCCCACCACCCGCACCCATTGCGGCGCCGGCGTGATCGCGACCTGGCGCCTCAGCATCGCCATGGCATCGGCCAGGCTGCGCACGCCGTCCCAGCGCAACTCGAGGTTGAAGTTGAGACCGCCGCGAATGATGTGGAGGTGGTTGTCGATCAAGCCCGGCAGCACGCGCCGGCCCTGCAGGTCGATGCGCCGTGTGCTGCCGTCCGCCAGCGGCAGGATGTCCTCGCCGCGGCCCACGCGGGTGAAGCGCCCGTCCGTGATGGCCACGGCATCGGCCACCGGGTTGGCGCGGTCCAGCGTGGTGAAGCGGCCGTTGTGAAGGATCAGTTGGGGGGCGGTGGTGCCTGCCATGTCGGGTGGCCTCGATGGATGGGGTTGGGCCGGTGCGGAACCGGCAAGCGCGGCGCCGAGCGTACCGAGGCAGAGCCGGCGGCGTTGCGCGTCGAAGGACGAGTCGCTCATGTTGGCTTCGCGGGCGTGGCGGCCGGATCGGCCTTGGCGCATTGCGGCAGCTCGCCGAACACGTGCGGCTTGACCTGGTGCCGCAGCCACGAGGTGGCGGTGGACTCGGTCTTGAACGCGCTCTTGATGAGCGGCGGAATCTGCTCGCCGAGCAGGATTCCGAAAAGCCCCACCAGGGCGATCACCGGCGGCGCCGGGGAGCGCACCTGGAAGAGCGCGTAGATCACGCCGACCAGGAGGCCCAGCGCAAGCGACAGGACATAGGGCTTCATCGGAACGCGCCCGTTCAGCCTTCGTGCGCGCCGAACATGGTCTTGGCGTAGGTTACGCCCAGGCCGTAGGCGCCGCCGAACTTCCTGGCGATGCCGGTGGTCAGCTCGTAGGTGTCGCTGCGGGCCCAGTCCCGCTGCAACTCCAGCAGATATTGCAGCGAGGTCATCGGCTGCGCGCCGGCCTGCACCATGCGGTCCATGGCGCGGTTGTGCGCCTCGGCGGACACGTCGCCGCAGGCGTCGGCAATCACGAACACCTCGAAGCCCTGGTCGATGGCCGAGAGCGCCGGCCCGACGATGCACACGCCGGTCCACAGGCCCGCGAGCACGATGCGCGGCTTGCCGATTTCGTTGATGCGCCTGATCACCGCCGCATCTTCCCAGGTGTTCATCGAGGTGCGGTCGAGCATCTTCTGGCCCGGGAAGGCCTCGGTGATCTCGCTGAACATCGGGCCTGAAAAGCTCTTCTCGGCGACCGTCGTGAGGATGGTGGAGACACCGAAGCCTGCGGCCGCGTGAGCCACGAGGGCGGCGTTGTTGCGCAGGTTGACTGCGTCGATCGAGTGTGTGGCAAACGCCATCTGCGACTGGAAGTCGATCATGACCAGCGTGTGGTCGGCGGGGGTCAGCAGCTTCGCGCCGGGGGTGGGGGTGGCTTGGATGGACATGAGGCTCTCCGTGGGTTGGCTTGAAGAAAACTGCGCTTGGGTGTCGATGCTGTGTTCGATCTGATTCACAATGAGACGGAGAACATGCCTCCGAGCCATGACTGAATCATCATTGGTTCAGTGAAGCCTATCGACGAAATTTTTGCCTTTCGATCATCGAATTTTTCGATGATCGATTTCCAAGGACCCGCCCTTGCTCAGACTCAGCCTCGAAGCCATCGAACTCGTGGACGCCATCGCGCACCACGGCTCCTTCGCCGCCGCCGGCGCGCGCCTGAACAAGGTGCCTTCGACCATCTCCTACGCGGTGGGCAAGCTCGAGCAGCAGCTCGGCATGCCGCTGTTCGTGCGCAACGGGCCGCGCGTGACCCTCACTCCGGCCGGCAAGGAAATGCTCAAGGAAGGCCGTTGGCTGCTTGGCGCTGCGAGCGATCTCGAATCGCGCATGCGGCAGATCGCCACCGGGTTCGAGTCCGAGTTGCGGCTGGTGCACGATTCGCTGATTCCCACGCAGGCACTGATGGACGACATCCGCGCGTTCGAGGCGTTGCGCTGCGGAACGCGGCTGCGCATCGGGTGCGAGGCGCTCAACGGCTGCTGGGAGGCATTGCGCGAAGGGCGGGCCGACATCGTCGTTGCCGCGGGCGAAGGGCCCGCCGGCGGTGGCTACCAGGCGGTGATGGTGGGCAGCCTCGATTTCGCCTTCTGCGTTGCCCCCACGCATCCGCTGACCCGGCTCGACCGGCCTGTGCATCGAGCCGACCTGCTGGAACACAACGCCATCGTGGTGAGCGACAGCGCACGCACCCTCTCCGACCGCACCGTCGGGCTGCTCGCCGGCCAGCACCGCATTGCCGTACCGAGCATCGCCGCGAAGATCGCCTGCCAGGTTGCAGGCCTGGGGCACGGATTCCTGCCGCGGGCCTGCATCGGGGGCGAACTGAAGCGCGGCGCGCTGGTCGAGCTGCAGACCGAGGAGCCGCGCGCGCCCGAGGCCTTCTGGCTGGCGTGGAAGACCGGCGCGAAGGGAAAGGCGCTGCAGTGGTGGGGCAAGCAGCTGGACCGGCAACTGGTGCCGGCGCTGCTGCCGAGGTCGACCTGAACGCGAGCGGGAGCATGACGTGCTCGGCGAGCCAGCCCGCGCGCACGGACGGCCACCGGCACCGAGCTCACGCCGCGGGCATCCCCCGCGCCCGCTCCAGGATGAACTCGATGAAGGTCCGGGTCGCCCTCGTGTGCTGCCGATTCGGCATGTACAGCATGAACATCTGCGTGCCGAAGATGCTGAGCCGCCAGTCGTCCAGCGTGGTCAGCACCTCGCCGCGCCGGACGTCCTCCTGCACCACGTAGTCGGGCACCAGCCCGATGCCGAGTCCGGCGAGGATCGCCTGGCGCAGGAACAGGAAGTTCTCCGAGATCAGCGTCGGCTCGAGCACCACCTCGCGCCGCTCCTCGCCCTGGTAGGCCGACATGCGCAGCTGCCTGCCGATCACGGCCGCGGTCACGACCGGCGCGCTGCTCAGCTGGTCGAGCTGCGTGGGCAGGGCGTGTTCCTGCGCGTAGGCGCGCGAGGCGCAAGCCACGTAGCGCACCGGGCCGAGCGCGCGCGCGACCAGGTTCTGCGGCGGCTCGGGAATCACGCGGACCGCGATGTCGACCTCGTCGCGCAACAGGTCCTCGATGCGGTTCTCGAACAGCACGTCGAGCACGATGCCGGGATAGAGCCGCTTGAAGTCGATCAGCCAGTCGGACATCACCAATTGCCCGTAGCCGCTGGGCACACTGAGCCGCACCCGGCCCACCAGCCCCTGCCCCAGCGCCGAGGCGGATTCGCGCGCGGCCTGCAGCTCGCTCTGGATCGCCAGGCCGTGCTGGTAGAGCCGCTGCCCGATCTCGGTGGCCTCGGCGCGGCGCGTGGTGCGGCGCACGAGCTGGGCACCGACCGAGCGCTCCAGCTGGTTCAGGTGGTAGCTGACGTTGGCGCGGCTCATCTTGAGCCGGCGCGCGGCGGCGCTCAGGTTGCCGGCATCGAGGATCTCGACCAGCAGGGTCAGCGACTGCAAATCCATGTGGCGGCATTCTGTCAAAGATTCTTTGACAGTCTGTCAACAGCCCAGGCAATTGTCAAAGCGCGAGCGCTGACCAAGAATGCTGGGTTACCGCCGTTTTTCCGCCTTTTCCCCGCGAGCCGGCACAGGTTCGCTCCCATGGAGACACTCCACATGGCCACCACCGCCACTTCTTCTTCCGTTCCCGAACCCGTCCGCTTCGAGCGCCAGGCCGATGTGCTGGTCGTGACCATCGACAACCCGCCCGTCAATGCGCTGGGCGTGGACGTGCGCCGCGGCCTCGTGGCCGCCATCGAGGCGGCCGAGGCCGATGCCGCCGTGGCCGCGGTGCTGCTCGTGGGCGCCGGCCGCAACTTCATCGCCGGTGCCGACATCCGCGAGTTCGGCAAGCCGCCGCAGCAGCCCTCGCTGCCCGAGGTTTGCGGCCGCATCGAGGCTTGCAAGAAGCTGGTGGTCGCCGCCATCCACGGCGCAGCGCTCGGCGGGGGCCTGGAGATCGCGCTGTCGGCGCACTACCGCCTGGCCACGCCTTCCGCCAAGCTGGGCCTTCCCGAGGTGCAGCTGGGCCTGATGCCCGGCTCCGGCGGCACGCAGCGCGCGCCGCGGCTGATCGGCGTGAAGGCGGCGCTGGACCTGATGCTGAGCGGGCGCCACGTGGGCGCCCAGGAAGCGATGGACCTGGGCCTGGTCGATCGCCTCGGCAACGGCGCGGATGCGCGGGCCGAAGGGCTGGCTCTTGCGCACGATTTGATCAGGCTCAAGTCGCCATTGCGCCGCTCGCGCGATGCGACCCTGGCCTTGGTCGACAAGGAGGCGCAGCGTGCCGCGCTCGAAGCGGCCCGCGCAGAGACCGCGAAGAAAAGCCGCGGCCTGTTCTCGCCGATGAAGATCGTCGAAGCCGTCGAGGCCGCGCTCACGTTGCCCTTCGACGAAGGCATGGCGCTGGAGCGCAAGCTCTTCCTGCAGTGCATCGACAGCCCGCAGCGCGCCGGCCTGATCCATGCCTTCTTCGCCGAGCGCGAAGTGCTGAAAGCGCCCGAGACCAAGGCGGCGAAGCCGCGCCCGATCGAATCCTGCGGCATCGTGGGTGGCGGCACCATGGGCGCGGGCATCGCGGTCGCGATGCTCGATGCCGGCCTGCCGGTGACCATGATCGAGCGCGACGAGCCCAGCCTCGCGCGCGGCCGCGCCCACATCGAGAAGGTGTACGACGGCCTGGTCCAGAAAGGCCGCATGACGGCCGAGAGCAAGGCAGCGGTGATGGCGCGCTTTTCGGGCTCGACGGCCTACGACGCGCTCGCGAACGTCGACCTCGTGGTGGAGGCCGTGTTCGAGGACATGGCGGTCAAGAAGGCCGTCTTTGCCGAGCTCGACCGCGTGTGCAAGCCAGGGGCGGTGCTGGCGACCAACACCTCCTACCTCGACATCGACGAGATCGCGGCCAGCATCTCGCGCCCCGGCGACGTGCTGGGCCTGCATTTCTTCTCGCCGGCCAACATCATGAAGCTGCTGGAGATCGTGGTGCCGGCGAAGGTCAGCGCCGACGTGGTCGCCACCGGCTTCGAGCTGGCCAAGAAGCTGAAGAAGACGCCGGTGCGCGCTGGCGTGTGCGACGGCTTCATCGGCAACCGCATCCTCGCGGTGTACCGCCAGGCGGCCGACCACATGATGGAAGACGGCGCCTCGCCCTACCAGATCGACAAGGCGGTGCGCGACTTCGGCTACCCGATGGGGCCCTTCCAGGTGTCCGACCTGGCCGGTGGCGACATCGGCTGGGCCACGCGCAAGCGCAAGGCGGCCACGCGCGACCCGAAGGCGCGCTACGTGCAGATTGCCGACCGCATCTGCGAGCGCGGCTGGTTCGGCCAGAAGACGGGCCGCGGCTATTACCTGTACCCCGAGGGCGCGCGCACCGGCACGCCGGATCCGGAGGTGGAGGCGATCGTCGACGCCGAGCGCCAGCGCGCCGGCATCACGCCGCGCACCTTCACCGACGAAGAGATCATGCGCCGCTACATGGCCGCGATGATCAACGAGGGCGCCAACGTCGTGCACCAGCGCATCGCGCTGCGCCCGCTGGACGTGGACGTGACCTTCCTCTACGGCTACGGCTTTCCGCGGCACCGCGGCGGGCCGATGAAGTACGCCGACACGGTGGGCCTGCCGAAGGTGCTCGCCGACATCCGCGAGTTCGCCAAGGAAGACCCGCTGTTCTGGAAGCCGTCGCCGCTGCTTGTCGAGCTGGTCGAACGCGGCGCAGACTTCGCGAGCCTGAACCGATCCGAGTAAGCCGAGGAGACACTCACCATGCGCGAAGCCGTCATCGTTTCCACCGCACGCACCCCGCTCACCAAGGCGCACCGCGGCGAGTTCAATGCCACACCCGGACCCACGCTCGCCGCCTTTGCGGTGCGCGCGGCGGTCGACCGGGCGGGCATCGACCCGGCGCTGATCGAGGACGCGATCCTCGGCTGCGGCTACCCCGAAGGCACCACCGGCCGCAACGTGGCGCGCCAGGCGCTCGTGCGCGCCGGGCTGCCGATCAGCATCGCCGGCACCACGGTCAACCGCTTCTGCGCCTCGGGGCTGCAGGCCATCGCAATGGCGGCGGGCCGCATCGTGGTCGAGGGCGCGCCGGCGATGATCGCGGGCGGCGTGGAGAGCATCTCGCAAATCCGCACCCGCAGCGCGACCGACAGCGGCGATTCCGGCATGGACCCCTGGATCGTCGAGCACAAGCCGGCTCTCTACCTCTCGATGATCGAGACCGCCGACATCGTGGCCAAGCGCTACGGCATCAGCCGCGAGGCGCAGGACCGCTTCTCGGCCGAGAGCCAGCGCAAGACGGAAGAGGCGCAACTCGCGGGCCGCTACAAGGACGAGATCGTGGCCTGCACCACGACCATGGCGGTGACGGACAAGGAAACCAGGCTGGTCAGCTACAAGGAGGTGACTGCCGACGCCGACACCTGCAACCGCCGGGGCACCACCTACGAGGCGCTGGCCAGGCTGGAGCCGGTGATGGGCGCCGGCAAGTTCGTCACCGCAGGCAATGCCTCGCAGCTCTCCGATGGCGCTTCGGCCTGCGTGCTGATGGAAGCCAGGGAGGCCGAGCGTGCCAACCTGAAGCCGCTGGGCGCCTTCCGCGGCTTGGCGCTGGCCGGCTGCGAGCCTGACGAGATGGGCATCGGCCCGGTGTTCGCGGTGCCGAAACTGCTGGCGCGCAACGGCCTCAAGGTCGACGATATCGACCTGTGGGAACTCAACGAGGCCTTTGCCTCGCAGTCCCTCTACTGCCAGGAGAAGCTCGGCATTCCGGCCGATCGGCTCAATGTCGACGGCGGCGCGATCTCGATCGGCCACCCCTTCGGCATGACGGGCGCGCGGCTCGCGGGCCACGTGCTGATCGAGGGACGGCGCCGCGGCGCGAAGTACGCGGTGGTCACGATGTGCATCGCCGGCGGCATGGGCGCTGCCGGCTTGTTCGAAATCTTCTGAGGAGCTCGGCAATGGACCTCAACTTCACGCCTGAAGAACAAGCCTTCCGCAAGGAGGTGCGCAGCTTCCTCGCGGAAAAGCTGCCCAAGCGCCTCTCCGACAAGGTCGCTTGCGGCAAACACCTGAGCAAGGCCGACATGGAGGAGTGGCACGCCATCCTCAACGCGCGCGGCTGGCTCGCGAATCACTGGCCCGAACAATACGGCGGCCCGGGCTGGACCGCGGTCGAGAAGTTCATCTTCGAGAACGAATGCGCGCTGGCCCATGCGCCGCGCATCGTGCCCTTCGGCGTCAACATGCTGGGGCCGGTGCTGATCAAGTACGGCAACGAGGAACAGAAGCGCCATTGGCTGCCGCGCATCCTCGACGGCTCGGACTGGTGGTGCCAGGGCTACTCCGAACCCGGCGCGGGCTCGGACCTGGCCTCGGTCAAGACCTCGGCCGTCAAAGGCGTCGATGCGCAGGGCCCGCACTACATCGTGAACGGCCAGAAGACCTGGACCACGCTGGGCCAGCACGCCAACATGATCTTCTGCCTGGTGCGCACCAACCGCGAGGCGAAGAAGCAGGAGGGCATCAGCTTCCTGCTGATCGACATGAAGTCGCCGGGGGTCGAGGTGCGGCCGATCATCACGCTGGACGGCGACCACGAGGTCAACGAAGTGTTCTTCTCCGACGTGCGCGTGCCGGCCGAGAACCTGGTGGGCGAGGAGGACAAGGGCTGGACCTGTGCCAAGTACCTGCTGACCTACGAGCGCACCAACATCGCGGGCGTGGGCTTCTCGGTGGCGGCCATGGAGCAGCTCAAGACCATCGCGGACAGGCAGACGAAGAACGGCAAGCCGCTGTCGGAAGACCCGGCTTTCGCGGCGCGCATGGCGCGCGTCGAGATCGACCTGGAGAACATGAAGACCACCAACCTGCGCGTGATCGCGGCGGTGGCGGGCGGCGGCGTGCCGGGGGCCGAGAGCTCGATGCTCAAGATTCGCGGGACGGAGATCCGCCAGGAGATCTCGTCGCTGATCCGGCGCGCGATGGGGCCGTATGCGCGGCCTTACGTCGAAGCGGCGCTCGAAGAAGGCTTCACCGGCACGCCCTTTGGCCCGGCCGAGGCGGCGCCTGCCGCGGCCAAGTACTTCAACAACCGCAAGCTGTCGATCTTCGGCGGCTCCAACGAGATCCAGAAAAACATCATCTCCAAGATGATCCTGGGACTGTGAACAAGCTCGCCCCCCAGGTTGGCCCACTTCGTGTAGCCGCCCACCCCCGACCGGGGGCAACACCAGCGGCCCGGCAAAGCCGGTTCCGCGGTGGAGATGTTGCTCACCCCCAGGTTGGCTCACTTCGTGTAGCCGTCCACCCCCGACCGGGGGCAACACCAGCGGCCCGGCAAAGCCGGTTCCGCGGTGTTTCTGGAATTGCCCTTTTTTTGGCCGCTCCTGTCCACGCGGCGCGCGTTGCACAAGACGCATAAGGAGAGTTGGAATGAATTTCGAACACACCGAAGACCGGCGCATGCTCGCCGACAGCCTGAACCGCTTCATCGCCGAGCAGTACGCCTTCGAGACGCGTGACCGCATCGCGAAGTCGGATCAGGGCTTCAGCACGAAGATCTGGGAGCAGTTCGCCGAGCTGGGCGTGATCGGCGCGCTCTTCCGCGAAGAGGATGGTGGCTTCGGCGGTGGCGGCTTCGATGTCGCCGTGGTCTTCGAGGCGCTGGGCCGCGGCCTGGTGGTCGAGCCGGTGCTGGGCGCGGTGATGGCCGGCGAGGCGATTGCCGCGGCGGGCAACGAAGCGCAGAAGGAACACCTGGCCGCCATCATCGCGGGCAGCACCATCGCGGCGCTGGCGCACGACGAGCCGGGCGCGCACTACGAACCCGCGCAGGTGCAGACGCGCGCCGAACGCAGCGGCGATGGATGGCTGCTCAACGGCGCCAAGGCCGTGGTGCCCCACGGCGAGCAGGCGGATGTCTTCGTGGTCTCCGCACGCACCTCCGGAGCGAACGACGACCAAGCCGGCATCTCGCTCTTCCTCGTGCCGGCAAAGGCGCAGGGCTTGCACGTGCGCGGCTGCCCCGCCATCGACGGCGGCCGCGTGGCCGAGCTCGCGTTCGACGGGCTGAAGCTGGAAAGCGGCGCGCTGCTGGGCAGCGAAGGCCAGGGCTACCCGACGCTGGAGCGCGCCATCGGCCGCGGCCTGCTCGCCTTGTGCGCCGAAAGCCTGGGCGCGATGGAAGCGGCCAAGGCGGCCACGCTCGAGTACCTGCGCACGCGCAAGCAGTTCGGCCAATTGATCGGCAGCTTCCAGGCGCTGCAGCACCGCATGGCCGACCTGCTGCTCGAAGTGGAGCAGGCGCGCTCGGCCGTGATCAATGCAGCGGCGGCGATCGACGGCGACGACCGCGTGGCGCGCGAGCGCGCGCTCTCCGCCGCCAAGGCGAGCATCGGGCGCATCGGCACACTGGTGGCCGAGGAAAGCATCCAGATGCACGGCGGCATCGGCATGACGTGGGAGCTGCCGCTGGCCCACTATGCGAAGCGGCTGGTGATGATCGACCACCAGCTCGGCGACGAGGACCATCATCTGCAGCGCTTTGCCACGCTCGGGCGGCAAGCCCTCCCCGCGGCGCACTGACGCATCCACAATGGGCCATGCGTGCCGCGGCGATTCGGCAGCCCGGCGCGCATCGGCCCACGCCAGAACGAGGAGACCCGTCATGAGCACGAGCGAGACACGCGCCACGGGCGCGCCCTTCAGCGCGACCTTCCCCATCCGCAGCATCGACGACGTGCGCCGGCTCGAGCAAACCCCGCTGTCCGAGGCGCTGACGGTGCGCAGCACCTACGAGATCTTTCGCAACGCCGCCGCGGCTTTCGGCGACAACACGGCGCTGACCTTCCTGCGCAGCGGCGACCCGGCCGACGAGCCGATTCGCTGGTCGTATGCCCAACTGCTCGCAGGCATCCACCAGACCGCGAACCTGCTGCACACGCTGGGCGTGGGGCCGGAGGATGCAGTGGCGATCCTGCTGCCGGGCTGCCTCGAGTACCACCTGGCGCTGTGGGGCGGCGCGGCGGCGGGCATTGCGCAGCCGCTCAATCCGCTGCTCACCGACGAAAAGCTGGTCTCGCTGATGAAGGCCGGCCGCGCCAAGGTGCTGATCGCCTGGGGCGCGGACGACGACGGCGGCATGTGGTCGAAAGCGATGCGCCTCCGCAGCCAGGTGCCGACGCTCACCACCGTGCTGCGCGTGGCGCCGCACGATGAGCCGCCGGGTGCCGCGGGCGCGCTGCCCGAGGGCGTGCTCGACTTCGCTGCGCGACGCGCGATGGAGCCCGACGACCACCTCGCAAGCGGCCGCGACATCGCGCCGGCCGACATCGCCGCCTACTTCCACACCGGCGGCACCACGGGTGCGCCCAAGCTGGCGCGCCACAGCCACGGTGCGCAAGTGTTCACGGCCTTCGCCAGCATCAAGATGACGAGCCAGGGGCCGCACGACATTTCCATCAACGGCTACCCGCTGTTCCATGTGGCGGGCGTGCTGCCGGCGTCGCTGGCCTCGCTCTCGGCCGGGGTGGAGGTGATCATTCCCACCACCACCCTGCTGCGCAACCGGCAGGTGATGGCGAACTACTGGAAGCTGGTGGAGAAGCACCGCCCGACTTCGCTGTCGGCCGTGCCCACCGTGCTCGCGGCGCTGGCCAATGTGCCGCTGGACGGCGCCGACATCTCCTCCATCCGCTACTGCCGCACGGGCGCCGCAGTGCTGCCGCCCGAGCTGGCGGCACGCTTCGAGCGCCTGTTCGGCCTGCACGTGCACGAGAGCCTGGGCATGACCGAGATGGCGGGCATTTCCACCATCACGCCGCCGGGCGTGATCGGGCCGCCGGGCTGCGTGGGCTTGCGCCTGCCGTGGACGCAGATCCGCATCGTGGCGCTGGATGCGCACGGCAATGCCAGCGACCAGGAGCTTCCGCCGGGCGAGCAGGGCATGGTGCTCTTCAAGTCGCCCAACCTGTTCTCCGGCTTCGTCGATCCGGCCGACAACGCGAAGACCTTCACCGCCGACGGCTGGCTGGCGAGCGGCGACCTCGGCTGGATCGACCAGGAGGAGCGCCTCCATCTCAGCGGCCGCTCCAAGGACCTGATCATCCGCAGCGGCCACAACATCGACCCCAAGACCATCGAGGACGCGCTGGGCGCGCATCCCGCGGTGCAGCTGTGCGCCGCGGTCGGCGCGCCCGATGCCTATGCGGGCGAGCTGCCGGTGGCCTTCGCCACGCTGGTCCCGGGCAAGACGGCGAGCGAGGCCGAGCTGCTGGCCTTCACCGCCGCGCGCGTGGACGAGGCGCCGGCCAAGCCGAAATCGGTGGTGGTGATCGAGCAGATGCCCATGACCAATGTCGGCAAGATCTTCAAGCCCGACCTGCGCGCCCTTGCCGCGCGCCGCGTGGCGGAGGCGCTGGTGGAGGAGGCCTGGGCCGACCTCGACCTCCCCGGCACCGCGCGCCCGGCGGTGCGGGCCGAGGGCGAGAAGGCGCTGATGGTGACCATCGACGCCGCCACGACCGGCCCGGCGACGCAGGCGCTGCAGGGCCGGCTGCAGGACACGCTCGGGCGCCTGCCGCTCAAGGTTCAGGTGCTGGTGAAGTAAGGGGCGCTTCTCGGCGCCGGGCGCGTCGGCCGACTGGATCGACCCCGGCCCTAAGGAAAGCCCCGATGGGGCAAACGGTTATGGATCGTTACGATCCTGGGTGGCCGAATCCTGGCCGCTGCCTCCGTTCCCCCTGATGTCCTCCCCTCCCGAGTCCGGCCCCACGCTGGACGCCGCCAGTCCCCTGCCCCCCGAGATCGAAGCCGCCGACGAGCCCACCCGCGTGCCGCTGGCCATCGAGGACTGGGCCACGGTGATCATCATGGGCCTGCTGGCCTGCATCACCTTCGCCAACGTGCTGGTGCGCTACTTCACCGATTCCTCCTTCGCCTGGACCGAGGAGTTCTCGGTGTTCCTCATGATCCTGCTGGCCATGGTCGCGGGCTCGGCCGCGGTGGCGCGCGACCGGCACATCCGCATCGAGTACTTCGCGGACAGCGGCTCCATCGGCCGGCGCAAGCGGCTCGCGCAGTTCGGCGCGCTGATGGTGGCTGCGCTCTTCTTCCTGATCGCGGCGCTGAGCGTGCGCGTGGTGTGGGACGACTATCGCTTCGAGGAGACCTCGCCCGGCATCGGCGTGCCGCAGTGGTGGTACTCGGTCTGGCTGCCGATCGTCTGCTTCGCGATCGGGTTGCGCGCGGTGGGCCTGTTCATTCGGCGCAGCCGCGAGCGGCGCGTCGAGGACGCGCGCGAATGATCCCCGCACTGCTCTTCGCCGCCTTCATCCTGATGATGCTGGTGGGCGTGCCGATCGGCGCGGCGCTGGGACTCGCGGGTGCCGTCGCCATCGGGCTGGCGAATGCCGATGCCCAGTGGTTCGGGCTGCTCGCGGTGCCGCAGAACTTCTATGCAGGGCTGGGCAAGTACCCGCTGCTCGCGATCCCGATGTTCGTGCTGGTGGGTTCGATCTTCGACCGCTCGGGCGTGGCGCTGCGCCTGGTCAATTTCGCGATCGCCATCGTCGGGCGCGGGCCCGGCATGCTGCCCCTGGTGGCGATCGTCGTCGCGATGTTCCTGGGCGGCATCTCGGGCTCGGGCCCTGCCAATGCAGCGGCGGTCGGCGCGGTGATGATCGGGGCGATGTCGCGCGCGGGCTATCCGGCCGCCTACTCGGCGAGCGTGGTCGGCGCCGCCGCCGCGACCGACATCCTGATTCCTCCCTCGGTGGCCTTCATCGTCTACTCGGTGCTGGTGCCGGGCGCCTCGGTGCCTGCGCTGTTCGCGGCCGGCATGGTGCCCGGTGTGCTGGCGGGCCTGGCGTTGATCGTGCCTGCCGTGTGGATGGCGCGCCGCCATCGCATGGGCGCGCTCGAGGCCACGCTGCCGCGGCCGCCCTTCTGGCAGAGCCTGCGCGATGCGATCTGGGGCCTGGCGGCGCCGGTGCTCATCCTCGGCGGCATGCGCGCGGGCTGGTTCACGCCGACCGAGGCGGCGGTGGTGGCGGTGTTCTACGGTCTCTTCGTCGGCATGGCGGTGCACCGCACGATCCGGGTCAAGGACCTGTTCGTGATCCTGCGCGAGTCGGGCGAGCTGTCGGCGGTGATCCTGCTGGTGGTCTCGCTGGCGGGGATCTTCGCCTACTCGCTGTCGACGCTGGGCGTGATCGATCCGGTGACGCGCGCGATCGTGAACTCCGGGCTGGGCGAATACGGCGTGCTGTCGCTGCTGATCCTGCTGCTCATCACGGTCGGCATGTTCCTCGATGGCGTTTCGATCTTCCTGATCTTCGTGCCGCTGCTGTGGCCGATCGTGCAGCACTACAAATGGGACCCGGTGTGGTTCGGCGTGATCCTCACGCTGAAGGTGGCACTGGGCCAGTTCACGCCGCCGCTGGCGGTCAACCTGATGGTGTCGTGCCGCATCGCCAAAGTGCGCATGGAAGAGACCGTGCGCTGGGTGGGCTGGATGCTGTTCGCGATGTTCCTGGTGATGGTGGCGGTGATCGTGTGGCCGCAGCTGGCGCTGTGGCTGCCGCATGCGCTGGGTTACTAGGGAAGTTGATTCTTATTGTTCACATGAAGGAGACGCACATGAAATTCCGTCGTTCACTGATCGGCCTGCTGGCGGTGGCTGCCACGCTGGGCAGCTTCTCGGTCTCCGCGCCGGCGCAAGGCTACAAGGCCGAATACAAGATGTCGCTCGTGCTGGGCCCGCCCACGCCCTGGGGCCAGGCCGGCAAGATCTGGGCCGACCTGGTGAAGGAGCGCACGCAGGGCCGCATCAACATCAAGCTCTACCCTGGCGTCTCGCTGATCCAGGGCGACCAGACGCGCGAGTTCAGCGCGTTGCGCCAAGGCGTGATCGACATGGCGGTGGGCTCGACCATCAACTGGTCGCCTCAGGTGAAGCAGCTCAACCTGTTCTCGCTGCCTTTCCTGATGCCCGACTACGCGGCCGTCGATGCGCTGACGCAGGGCGAGGTCGGCAAGGAGATCTTCAAGACGCTGGACAAGTCGGGCGTGGTGCCTTTGGCGTGGGGCGAGAACGGCTACCGCGAGATCACCAACTCCAAGCGTGCCATCAAGTCGCCTGAAGACCTGAAGGGCATGAAGATCCGTGTGGTCGGCTCGCCCATCTTTTCCGACATGTTCAGCGCGCTGGGCGCCAATCCGACGCAGATGAGCTGGGCCGATGCGCAGCCCGCCCTGGCGAGCGGCGCGGTGGACGGGCAGGAGAACCCGCTGTTCCTCTTCACCGTGCTCAAGATGCACACGGTCGGGCAGAAGTACGTCACGACCTGGGGCTACATGGCGGATCCGCTGGTGTTCGTGGTCAACAAGGACACCTGGGCCTCGTGGACGCCGGCCGACCAGGCCATCGTGCGCCAGGCGGCCATCGATGCCGGCAAGCAGGAGATCGAGATCGCGCGCAAGGGCCTGGTGGAAGCCGACAAGCCGGTCCTGAAGGAGATCGCGGGAATGGGCGTGACGGTGACGCAGCTCACCCCGGAAGAGCGCGAAGCCTTCGTGAAGGCGACGCGTCCTGTGTATGCCAAGTGGAAGCCGCAGATTGGCGCGGACCTGGTGACGAAGGCTGAGCAGGCGATTGCTGCTCGTAAAAAGTAGCGCGCGTTCGGCCCGTGGACGCGGCGGAAAGAGCGTTCTACGGCCAGGTGTGCGAAGGCGTGGATAAGCTCGGGGTGAGGCTCCAGACGTTCGAGGTCTGAGGTCCGAGGTGCACGCAACGCCCGAACACTCCCAAGCCCGGTATGCGGTGCGGGTTGGGCGACCCCTCTGCGGCGCCGAGGAGCGCAGCCTTTCGCGGATCAGGGCTCGCGACTGTTTGAGCCGCAGGCGAGTTTGAGCGAGACCCCGCGAAAGGCGAGCACCGCAGGGAAGCCCCGAAGGGGCCGCCGCAGTGGGGTCGACCGGCCCGTATCGCGTGCCGGGCGCCCTTCCATGGGGCAAGCCCCGAACCAAAGCGCGAACAAAAAAGGCCCCACATTGGAGGCCTTTTTTAACTGAGACGGCAATTCCGTTCAGTGCTGCAGGATCTTGTTGAGAAAGTCCCGCGTCCGTGCCTGCCGGTTCTCGGGATGCGCGAAGAACTCGTCCTTCGAGCAGTCTTCGAGAATCCGCCCACCCACGTCGATGAAGATGACACGACTCGCCACCTTGCGCGCGAAGCCCATCTCGTGCGTCACCACCATCATGGTCATGCCTTCCTTGGCAAGCGCCACCATCACGTCCAGCACCTCGCCGACCATCTCGGGGTCGAGCGCCGAGGTCGGCTCGTCGAACAGCATCACCATCGGGTCCATGCTCAGTGCGCGCGCGATCGCCACGCGCTGCTGCTGGCCACCGGAGAGCTGACCGGGGTACTTGTCCTTGTGCGCCATCAGGCCCACGCGGTCGAGCATCTTCAGGCCGCGGGTCTTGGCCTCGTCCTGCGAGCGCCCCAGCACCTTGATCTGCGCGATCGTGAGGTTCTCCGTCACCGACAGGTGCGGGAACAGCTCGAAATGCTGGAACACCATGCCCACCTTGGAGCGCAGCTTCGGCAGGTTGGTCTTGGGGTCGTGCAGCGGAATGCCATTGACCGTGATCTCGCCCTTCTGGAAGGGCTCGAGCGCGTTCACCGTCTTGATCAGCGTCGACTTGCCCGAACCCGACGGGCCGCACACCACCACCACGTCGCCCTTGGCGATGCTGACGGAGCAGTCGTTGAGCACCTGGACCGGCCCATACCACTTCGAGACGTTCTTGATTTCGATCATTTTGTCGGCCATGACTTTGCCTTTCGATGTTCAGCGGATGATGGCGATCTTCTTGTGAAGACGCTTGACCAGGAATGACAGCGCATAGCAGATGACGAAGTACACCACCGCCGCCAGCAGGTAGGACTCGATCGGCCGGCCGAAATTCTTGCCCGCCGTCTCGAAGCCCTTCAACAGGTCGTAGGCGCCGATGGCGTACACCAGCGACGTGTCCTGGAACAGGATGATGGTCTGCGTCAACAGCACCGGCAGCATGTTGCGGAAGGCCTGCGGCAGGATCACCAGCGTCATGTTCTGCTTGTAGGTCATGCCCACCGCCTGCGCGGCATGGACCTGGCCGCGCGGGATCGACTGGATGCCCGCGCGCATGATCTCGCTGAAGTAGGCGGCTTCGAACGCGACAAAGGTGACGATGGCCGAGATCTCGGCGCCGATCGGCCGGCCGATGATGAACGGCACCAGCAGGAAGAACCACAGGATCACCATCACCAGCGGAATGCTGCGCATGCCGTTGACGTAGATCGCGGCCGGCGCGTCCAGCCACTTCTTGCCCGACAGCCGCATCAAGGCCAGCAGCGTGCCGAAGAGAATGCCGCCGAGCGTCGAAACGACGGTGAGGAAGACGCTGAAGTACAGGCCCTTCAGCAGGAAGCCGCTGACGACGTTCCAGTTGTAGAAGGAGAAATCGAGGTTGGCCAGCATGTCAGTGCCCTCCCCCGCCCGCTTGGGCAATGAAGCCGGGTACGCGCGTGCGCTTTTCGATCGACGCCATGATCCGGTTGATCGCAAATGCCGAGATGACGTACAGCACCGTGACCGCCAGGTACATCTCCATGGGACGGGCAGTCTCTTCGCCGGCCTGCATGGCGAACTGCGTCATTTCGGCGATCGACACGGCGAAGGCCACCGACGAGTTCTTGAAGATGTTCATCGACTCGCTGGTCAGCGGCGGAATGATGATGCGGTAGGCCATCGGCAGCAGCACGTAGCGGTAGTACTGCGGCGTCGTGAAGCCCACCGCCATGCCAGCGTAACGCTGCCCGCGCGGCAGCGCCTGGATGCCGGAGCGCAGCTGCTCCGCGATGCGCGAGGAGGTGAAGAAGCCCAGCGCCAGCACCACCAGTAGCAAGGGAGGCACGTCGCGCATGACCGGGAACAGCGCCGGCACCACGTGGTACCAGAGGAAGATCTGCACGAGCAGCGGAATATTGCGGAACAGCTCGACCCATGCATTGCCCAGCCGCACCAGGAACGGGCTGTTGGGCAGTGTGCGGATCACGCCGACGATGGAGCCGAGAACCAGTGCCACGACCAGGGCCGACAGGGCCACGGACACCGTCCAGCCCCATGCGGAGAGCAGCCATTGCCAATACGTCGGGTCCTTGCCGCCCGGGTCCTGCAGGAAGACCTGCCAATCCCAACTTCCCATCGGGACCTCCTCGTCGTTGTTGCTTGAAGAAGAAGAAAAGAAAACCTGAAAACAAACGCCCGCCGAAGAGGGCGGGCGCTTCGATTCAACCCATGCGCATCATTTCTTGACGTAGTCTTCCATCGGCTTGCTGTTGGGCGCGGCCCACGCGGCCTTGGTGGCTTCGGACAGGGGCAGGCCCACCTTGGTGTTGGTCGGCGGGATCGGCTGCATGAACCACTTGTCGTACAGCTTGGCCAGCGAGCCGTCCTTCATCTGCGCCTCGATGCTCTTGTTGACGGCTTCGAGGAAAGCCTTGTCGCCCTTGCGCACCATGCAGGCGATCGGCTCGACCGACAGCGGGTCGCCGACGATCTTGAAGCCGGCCGGGTTCTTGGATTTCGAGATGTTGCCGGCGAGGATCTGACCGTCCATCACGAAGGCGTCGGCACGGCCGGACTCGAGCAGCAGGAAGCTGTCGGCGTGGTCCTTGCCCATGACTTCCTTGAAGTCGATGCCCTGCGCGCGCTCGTTCTTGCGCAGCGTCTGCACGGAGGTCGTGCCAGTGGTCGTGGCCACGCTCTTGCCGTTGAGGTCGGCGACCTTGGTGATGCCGGAGTCGGCCTTGACGGCGATGCGCACTTCCTCGACGAAAGTGGTGACGGCAAAGTCCACGTCCTTCTGGCGGGTGGCGTTGTTGGTGGTCGAGCCGCACTCCAGGTCGACGGTGCCGTTCTGCACCAGAGGAATGCGGTTCTGCGAGGTGACCAGCTGCTCCTTGACCTCCAGCTTGGGCAGGCCCAGTTGCTTCTGGATGTCGCTCAGGATCTTGCGGGACATCTCGGTGTGGAAGCCGACGTACTTGCCGTCGCCGATGGTGTAGGCCAGTGCACCGGAAGAATCGCGCACCCCCATCGTGACAACGCCGCTGGCCTTGATCTTGGCCAACGTGTCATTGGCCTGCGCCAGTGCGCCGCCGGCGGCGAGCGCCATCACGGCCAGTGCCAATACTTGCTTCTTCATGTGGAAAACTCCTGTGACTGAGAGGATACAAATTCTAGACATCCGCATTCTGCGCCACACCCGGGCCAACCCGGTGCGCAGCGCACCGTCCGCAATCGCGCGAAGTGTGCCGCAGTTCCGAGTCGGTGCGGTGTGTTGCAGAGCGCTTCATGCAACCACACCAAGCAGCCTTTGTGCCCGCAAGAAAGCACTCGCGCGGCGCGCGTCTTCCAGGCCTCGGGTGATGAAAGGTCGGGGCAGACTTTAGGGGGGCGGCAGTGCGGAAGGCAAATGCCCATTGCAGCAGTCCGCATGCCGGCGCGTCATAGTTTGTGCACTGCACAACATGAGCGGGGGCGCGCCTCCTCAGGTGGGCGGCTGGGTACCGACCAGGTACGCCCACAACGCGTCGACCGTGCTTTTGTCTGCGCGCGCGCCGATGCCTTCTCCCTTGCCGGCGCGTGTACCGGGTTTGGCGGGGACGATGGCGCCCGGACGCTCGCGGTAGGCGCGGATCTCCATCGTGGCCTCGAGCTTCTCGATCTCGGGCGGCAGCGCGCTGACCAGCGTGCGGGCCCGCGCCTCCTTGCGCACTGCGCTCTGCGGCAGGAAGGCGATGCCGTGGCCTTCGAGCGCCATCACCTTGAGGCCTTCGGCCATGTCGGTCTCATAGACCCGGTCGAGGTGGATTGGCGTGTGCGATTCCTTCAGCAATTGATCGACCACGCGGCCCAGGTAGGCGCCGGGCGCATAGCCCAGGTACGGCAGCGGCTGGCCCGCACGGCCCGGAAGCCGGTAGCGCGGCGCGCCCTCCGCATCGGGCTTGACCCAGGGCGCGACCACCTCCTCGCCGAGGCTCACCATCTCGTAGCGGGTCGCATCCAGCGGCAGCGGCTGCGAGGGATGGTGATAGGCGATCAACAGGTCGCAGCTGCCTTCGACGAGGCGCAGCACGGCATCGTGCACGTTAAGCGCGATGAGCCGGCTCTTCAGCGGGCCGAACTGCTCGCGCAGGCTGGTGACCCAGGCGGGGAAGAAGGTGAAGGCCAGGGTGTGCGGCACCGCAACTTCGATCACGTCCTGCGCCGCCGCCGAATGGCCGCGCAGCATGGCGCGCGTGCTTTGCAGGGCCTGCAGCATCTCGATGGCCTGTCCGTAGAGCGTCTGGCCGGCCGGCGTGAGCCGCGTCGGATAGGAGCTGCGGTCGACCAGGTCGGTGCCCGCCCAGCCCTCGAGGGCCTGGATGCGGCGCGAGAAGGCCGGCTGGGTCACATGGCGCAACTGGGCCGAACGGCTGAAGCTGCGTGTCTCTGCAAGGCTGACGAAGTCTTCAAGCCACTTGGTTTCCATGAACGGCGATTATGTCCGGGCAGTCCCTCGTGCCTGGAACGAGGCGCCGCTGCACACTACACTCCAAGTATTAAACAAGCGATTAATTTATGGATTCCCCGAGCCAGTCGCCTCATGTCGCGAGCGCCGCAACGGCCGCGCACAAGCGCCGCAGCAAGCAGAAGGGCCCGGGCCGCCCCGGCGGCGCGAGCGTGGTGCGCGAGGAGATCCTCGACGCGGCAGAAGGCCAGTTCGCCAATCTCGGCTACGCAGGCACCACGTTGCGCGAAGTCGCCAACCAGGCCAAGGTCACGCAGGCCCTGATCAGCTACTACTTCGGCTCCAAGTACGGCCTGTACGAGGCAGTGTTCCTGCGCCGCGGCCAGGTCATCTCGCAGCAGCGCATGGACAACCTGGATGCCCTGGGCAAGGGCGGCAAGCCGCGCGTGCGCGACATCGTGCGCGCCTTCCTGCTGCCCACGTTGCAGCTGCGCGCCACGCCGCAGGGGCGCTCCTTCCTGCGGCTGCAGGCACGGCTGCACACCGAGCCGCCGGAGATCTCGTACAAGCTGCGCACCGATGCCTACGGCGGCTCGACGCGGCGCTATGTGGAGGTGCTGCGGGAGGCCCTCCCCAAGCTCGGAGAGCTCGACGCGTACTGGCGCGTGACGCTGATGATCGGCACGTACCTCTACGCCTTCTCCGACACCCACCGCATGGAGGAGATGACGCCCAAGGGCCTGTACGACCCGGACGATACGGACGCCCTCATCGAGCAGGTCACGCGCTTCGTGGTCGGCGGCTTCGAGGCGCGCTGAGCGCCTTCAGGCCGCAGCAGGCAGGCGCTCGCGCAGCTCGGCCGACGTCATCACGTCGGCGTACTTCTGTTGCATGTCGAACAGGCTGGCCTCGTGCGGCGCGATGGCGCGGTCGCCCACGCAATCGGCCAGCACCAGCGGTCGAAAGCCCCAGCACATGGCATCGACCACGCTGGCGCGCACGCAGCCGCTGGTCACGCAGCCCGCGACCAGCAGCGTGCGCACGCCCCGCTGCACGAGCCAGGGCGCGAGCGTGGTGCCGAAGAAGGCGGACGGAACGTTCTTGCGCACCACCAGCTCGCCCGCCTGCGGCGCGAGCGCGTCGACGATCGCGCTGGCAGGCGAGGCTTCCTTCAGCGTCAGCATGCCGGGCACCTTGTCGCTGAAGACGTTGGCGTCGCCGTCGTCGTCGGCATAGACGATGCGGCTGTGCGCCACCGGCCAGCCGCGCTCGCGCACGAGCGCCAGCAGCGGCACCGTGCTCGCGATCGCCTGCGGGATGTTGCCGCCGCCGAACACGGCAGGGTCGGCGAAGCCGTTGACGAAGTCGACGATCAGAAGCCCGAGCGGCGGCTGCACGCCCAGGCCGGCGCCGAAGCCCTGGCGGCGGTAGACCTCGGTCTCTTCAGGCATGGGCCGCCTCTTTGCGCGGCGGCTGCGCCGTCATGAGTTCCTCGACCACCTGGCCGTCGCGCACCACCTGCAGCTCGTCGACGAAGACGTTGCAGCGGCGCATCGGAATGTCGATGTGGCAGGCCGTGGTCCGGCTGCCGCCTGCCTCGTTGTTGGGGCCGAGCGAGAACAGGAAGTTGCCGCTGACCGCGCGTGCATCCATGCCCAGCGTGGCTTCGCGGTCGTAGAGGCCGAGCGTCGACCAGTAGGCGCGCTTCTGCAGGCCCCAGCCAATGTGCGAGATGGCGTAGGCCTCGGGGTCGCCGAAGGACTCGATGTACTCGCGCAGCATCTCGGCCTCGACCGCGCCATCGATGCGCGTGACGAAGCCGTCCTTCACCGTCAGCTCGATCGGCTCGCCCACATAGGACTTCATCGGCAGCAGCACGTCGCCCTTGGCCAGCACGATGCGGCCCTGCGCGCCGCCCTCGTTCGGCCAGGTGAACGCGAAGCCGCTGGGCCAATGGTCCCAGCGGCCGGGCTGGTCGACGAAGCCGTACTCGGCGGTGATCGGGTATTCGCCCAGCGGCAAGTGCAGGTCGGTGCCGGCGGCCGAGCTCACGCGCATGGTGCGGCGGCCCTTCAGCAGCGCGACGCCCGCCTGCACGCGCTCGAAGTCCTCCAGCGTGGGCACCATGCGCAGCAGCACCTCGGGCGGCTCGACGGCCAGCAGGATCTTCGTGCCGCCTTGCAGGATCTCGTGCTGCTCGGGCGAGAACAGCAGGGTCATGAGGTCGAGCACGAGGTCGCTGGCCTTGAGCGCCGCGATGGCAGCGCGATTGCCGGTGAGCGGCGTGGTGCCGAGGTAGGCCAGCGGATCGCGGCTCAGGGACTTCTCGGCATTGACGGGGGGCAAGTCCAGCCGGCTGACGCAGGCACCCATCATCGTCGCGGCGGTGATGGCGCAGCGCAGCGTCTGCGGGTGCGTGTGCTCGCTGGTGAGGACGGTGACGGCGTCGCCGGCCTTCAGTTTCGAAAGGGTGAGGACCTGCGTCCAGGCGCGGATCAGGTCGGTGTCGCGGACAGCCATGAAGTTCTCCTTTCTTCTCAATCGAGCGGATGGCCCAGGAAGTCGCCGAAGGCCCGATAGAAATTCGCCTCGTGGTCCCAGGGAATCATGTGGCCGGCGTCGGGCACGCGCACTTCGGCCAGCTGGGGAGCGAGGCGGCGCATCTCCTCGACGTCGCCGGGCCGCACCACGTCGCCGCGCTCGGCGGTGATCAGCAGGAGGGGCACCGCGATGCGCGGCAGGTCGGCATGGATGTCGTCGGTCTGGAACGCCTCGAAGCTGGTCACGATGGCGCGCTCGTCGCAGGTGTGCAGCCATTGCGCGCGCAGGCGCAGCTGCTCCTCGGTCCAGGTGGGACAGAACTCGCGCATCTGGTCCAGCGTGATGCCGCGACGCGCGAGACGAATGGAGTCGACGTACCAGGGCAGCTTTGCCGGGTACGCACGCCGGCCGGGCCCGGAGACCGGCGGATCGACTGCGACCACGCGCGTGAGCCCTGCTGGCTGCCGCCCGGCGGCGCGGATCGCGATGCGTCCGCCCATCGAGTGCCCGACCAGCGCGAAGCGCGGCAGCGCCAGCGCCTCGGCCAGCGCGATCACGTCGGCGGCTTGCGCATCGAGGCTGTAGTCCAGCGTGTCCGAGGCCTCGCTGAGGCCGCGGCCGCGCACGTCGAGCACATAGGTGTCGAAGTGGCGGCCGAAGCGCTCGGCCACGAAACCCCAGGTCACGGCCGGGCTGGTGATGCCGGGGACCAGGATCACCGCATCGCGCGTTGCGCGCTCGCCGCCGGAGCCGCCGTAGCGCAGGTAGTGCTGGCGGATGCCATTGGCGTGCACATGCGCGCCATACAGGTAGTGGCTGCTGCTCATCGCTTCTCTCCCGGATAGGCCCCGGAGAGCAGCGCGCCCGCGCCGGGCACCACCGGCTCCAGGCCGAGCGCACCGAGCATCGCGTAGGTGGTCGCCACGGCCGCCGTGATCACCGGCTTGCCGGTGGCCGCCTCGACGCGCGCGATCGCGGGCAGCGAGGGCATCTGGACGCAGGCGGAGAGCACGATCGCATCCACGTCCGAGGTCTTCATGCCGGCGACGATGCCCGGCAGCCGCGCCGGGTCGTGGCGGCCGACCTCCAGGTTGTCGGGAATCTCGAGCGCGCGCCAGTCCGCCACCTCGAAGCCTTCATGCTCGATGTAGTCGATCACCAGCTTGGTCAGCGGCACCATGTACGGCGCGACCAGCGCGATGCGGCGCGCACCGATGACGCGCAGCGCATCCACCAGGGCCCCGGCGCTGGTGACCACCGGCGCCTCGCCCTGGTTGCTTGCCGTGGCCGAGCGCAGGCGCGTCTCGGACTGGCGGTGATAGCCGCGGCCCATTGCCATGATGGCAACCAGGCAGGCATAGCCGAGCACGTCCACGCGTGCATCGCTGAGCTCCAGCGCGCAGCGGTCGGATTCGGCGTCCATGGCCGCGAGCTCTTCCTTGTTGACCTGCTTCATGCGCATGCGCGCCGAATGGAAGGTGAAGCGCTCCGGCCGCACCTGCTCGCGCAGGCGCAGCATGGCGGGGATCTCGGTCTCCATCGTGGTGTTCGAACTCGGCACGATCTGGCCGATGCGATAGCTCTTCATGTTCATCCTCCGGTTCAGGCCACCGAGGCCAAGGTGTCGAAGCGTTCCTCGCAGCGGGTCGCGTCGTATTCGTAGACCCATTCGGCCTTGATGCCGACGGCGTTCGGATCCTTCGCCTGCTGCTGCTGGAAGGCCAGGTCGCGCTGGCGCTGCTCCTCGGGCGTGGACAGGTGATAGGTGCGGCCGCGCTCGCGCGCCTCGAGCTGAACGCGCGCCGTGCGCGGCAGACGCTCGGCCTCGTAGGCGCGCAGCGCAGCCGTGCAGTCGCCGGCGTGGTGCGCCAGCGCGGCGGCCAGCACGTAGGCGTCCTCGATCGCCATCGCCGCACCTTGCGACAGGAAGGGCAGCATCGGGTGCGCGGCGTCGCCCAGCAAGGTGGCCCGCCCCTGCGACCAGGAGGTCATCGGGTCGCGGTCGAACAGCCCCCACTTGAAGATCTGCGAAGTGTCGGTGCGCTCGAAGAGGCGAATGATGTTCGGGTGCCAGCCTGCATAGGCGCCCAGCAGTTCCTCGCGGGTGCTGGGCTCGGTCCACGACTCGGCCACCCATTGCGCGCTCTCGTTGACGGCCACGATGTTGACGGCCGCGCCGCCCTTCACGTAGTAGGTCACGATGTGCGCCTTCGGCCCCATCCAGAACGAGGCGTCCGGGCTCACGAACGGCAGCGGATGGTGCTCCACCGGCACCAGCGCGCGCCAGCACATGTGGCCGGTGAAACGCGCATCCGTCTTGCCCCACAGCGAATCGCGCACGGCGGAATGGATGCCGTCGGCGCCGACGATCAGGTCGGCCTCGAAGCGGGTGCCGTCCGAGAACAGCGCAACCGCCCGCTCGCCGTGCTGCTCGACGCCGGTGCACTGCACATTGAATCGCACGCGGTCCGCCGGGATGCCGTCGCAGAGGATGGCGTGCAGGTCGGCGCGGTGCACGTGATAGAAGCCGGCCCCGAAGATCCGCGGGCACACCTCGCGCAAGGGGGTCCGGAACAGCTCGCGCGCGTCGTTCCAGTTGCGCCCGACCATCGCCTCGGGCAGGAAGCCGATGCGCTCGAGCCCCTCGCCCACGCCCAGCCCCTTCAGCACCTTGGCGGCGTTGGGCGTCATCTGCACGCCGGCGCCGATCTCGCCGAAGGCGGAGGCGCGCTCGAAAACATGGGCGTCGATGCCGCGCAGCCGCAGCGCCCGTGCCAGCGCGACACCGCCGATGCCGCCGCCGACAATGCCTACGCGCATTGCTTTGCTCATACCAGATCTCCTGTTGGATTGCTTTTGAATGAATGAACGAATGAACGAATGAACGAATGAACGAATCGTTGCTCGATGAAGGCCGCGGGGTTGATGACGCCCGCGCGGCTCACTGGAATACCTTCGCCTTCAGCTGCGTTGCCACTCGCCTGCGGAGCGGTTGTGCGGCTCACGCGCCGAGGTAGGCGCTCAACAGTTCCGGGTCCTGCAACAGCCCGGCCGCATCGCGCTCGGCGACCACCCGACCGGTCTCGAAGACATAAGCCCGCGACGCGACCGACAGCGCGTTGTGCACGTTCTGCTCGACCAGCAGCACCGTCACGCCGTGCCCATGGATCTCGCGCACGAAGTCGAACACCTCCTCGGCCATGCGCGGGCTCAGGCCCAGGCTGGGCTCGTCGAGCAGCAGCAGCCGGGGCTCGGACATCAGCGCGCGGCCGATGGCCAGCATCTGCTGCTCGCCGCCACTGAGCGTGCCGGCCAGCTGCCGGTGGCGCTCCTTCAACCGCGGGAAGCGGGCGTAGACCTTGGCGATGCGCTGCTCGATGTCCGCGGCCGACTTGCACAGGTAGGCCCCGAGCGAGAGGTTCTCGTACACGGTCATCGCCGGCCAGACGTGGCGCTCCTCGGGCGACTGCGCGATGCCCAGCGCGACCACGCGGTCGGCCGGCATGCCGCCGATGGCGCGGCCATCGAACAGGACCTCGCCGCGCGTCGGGCGCATCAGGCCGGAGATCGTGCGCAGCGTGGTGCTCTTGCCGGCGCCATTGGCACCGATGAGCGCGATCACCTCGCCGGGCTGCACCGTGAGGCTGACACCGTGCAACGCGGCGGTCTTGCCGTAGCTGACATGCACGTCCTTCAGCTCGAGCAGGTGGCCGCCGGCGGGGCGGGCGCCTTGCAGGATGGGGTTCGGCATCACGGCGCTCATGACTTCTTTCCTCTGCCCAGATAGGCCTCGATCACCCGGGCATCGCTCTGCACCTCGGCTGGCGCGCCCTCGGCCAGCTTCTCGCCGAAGTGCATCACCACCACGCGATCGCACACGCCCATCACCAGGCCCATGTTGTGCTCCACGATCAGGATCGACTGCACCAAGGCGCCACGCAGCTTCCTGAGGATCTCGCCGAAGGTCTTCGCTTCCTGGCTGTTGAGGCCGGCCGCAGGCTCGTCGAGCATCAGGATCTCGGGCTTGGCGGACAGCGCCAGCGCCACTTCGAGGAGGCGGAGCTCGCCGCAGGACAGCATGTACGCAGGCACATCCATGCGCTGCGCGAGCCCCATCGTGTGCACGATCCGCTCCGCGCTCTCTCGCACCGCACGCTCGGTGCTGCGCACGCGCGCGCCCGGGAAGAAGGTGCGCCAGAGCGGCTGGCGCGCTTCCAGGTAGTGGCCCGTGAGCACGTTCTCGAACACCGTCAACGACTTGAGGATGTTGGTCTTCTGGAAGCTGCGCACGATGCCCAGCCGCGCCATGCGGTAGGGCTTCTCGCCCGTCACGTCGCTGCCGCGGAAGTGCACCCTGCCCTCGCTGGGCGAGTAGAAGCCGGTGATCAGGTTGAAGCAGGTGGTCTTGCCCGCGCCGTTGGGCCCGATCAGGCCCACGATCTCGCCGGGCTGGACGTCGAAGCTGATGTCCTTCACGGCATGGATGCCGCCGAAGGACTTGCTGAGGCCGCGGACCTCCAGGGTGCCCGCCGCGTTCATGCGGGCCTCCGGGTTGCGCGCGGGGTACTCGGTGTGGCTGCGGGCGCTGCAGCCATGGCACGCGTCTCCCGCCGCCGCGCGATGAAGCCCATCAGGCCGCGCGGCAGGAAGAGCACGATCGCGATCACCGCCAGCCCGAAGAGGGACAGGCGCAGCTCCTTGGCTTCGCGCAGGTACTCCTCGAGGAAGGTCACGAGCAGCGCCCCGATCAGCGGCCCCACCAGCGTGCCCTTGCCGCCGATCAGCACCATGATGATCATGCTCACCATGAAGGCGAAGCGGAACACCTCGGGCCCGACGAAGGAGATGTAGTGCGCATAGAAGCCGCCGGCCATGCCCGACAGGAAGGCGCCGAGCACCAGCGCGAACATCGAGTAGGTCAGCGGCCGGATGCCGATCGATTGCGCGACGTAGCGGTTCTCGCGGATGGCGACGGCGGCACGGCCCGCATTCGAGTTCACGAAGCGGTACGAGAGGTACAGCGCGATCGCGAGCAGCAGCCACGCAACGGCGTAGTAGAACTGCTTCGCCCCGAGGTTGTCGGCTTGTGCCAGCAGCGCCGGCTGCGGCACGCCCGCGATGCCCATCGGCCCGTTGGTGAGGGCGATCCAGTTGTCCGCGACCAGGCGCAACACCTCGGCGAAGGACAGGGTCACGATCACGAAGAACGGCCCCTGCAGCCGCAGCGTGATCGCGCCGATGATCACGCCCATCAGCGCAGCCAGCAAGCCGGCGACGGGGATGGTGGCCCAGATCGGCCAACCATGCACGCTCGACAGCAGGGCCGCCGCATAGGCCCCCGTGCCGAGGAAGGCGGTATGGCCGAGCGAGAACTCCCCGACGTAGCCCACCACGAGGTTGAGGCTGGTGGCGAGCACCGCGTAGAACAGCACCATGATGGCGATGTGCAGGAGGTACTGGTCGCGCACCAGCAAGGGCACCAGGGCCGCGAGCAGCATCAGCGCCCAGAGACAGCGACGTTCGAATTTCATGCGCGCTCCACCCGCCTCGCGAAGAGGCCGTAGGGCCGGAACACCAGCGCCAGGATCACCAGCGCGAAGCCGATGATGTCGACCCAGCCGGTGGCGACATAGCCGCCCCACAGTGCTTCCGCCACGCCGAGCAGCAGGCCACCGGCGATGGCACCGGCAAAGCTGCCCATGCCGCCGAGGATCACGACCACGAAGGCTTTCATGCTGACCAGCCCGCCCACCGACACCTGCGCCGAGTAGATCGAGCCGAGCAGCATGCCCGCCATCGACGCGATCACCGTGCCCATGGCGAAGGTGCTGGCGTAAACGCTGGAGGTGCGGATGCCCACCAGTCGCGCGGCCATCGGGTCCTGGAAGGTGGCGCGCATCGCGCGGCCGAGCCGGGTCTTGTGGATCGTGAGCCAGGCGGCCACGATCAACAGCGCGCACACCGCGACGGCGAACAGCCGCAGCTTGGTGAGCACCACCGTGCCGAGGAAGACCGGGCCCGCGGCGATCGGCGCCTCCACTTTCAACGGCGCGGTGCCGACCATCAGCAGCGCGGTGTTGGCCAGGAAGATCGACAGGCCGATGGTCAGCAGGATGCCGGGCTCCTCGCCCTGGTCGCGGATGCGCTCGATCAGCAGGCGGTCGACCAGCCAGCCGAAGGCGCCCATTGCGACGGCCACCAGCAGCAGGCCGCTGAAGAAGTCGAGGCCGAGGCGCGTGGTCGCCCACCAGCCCATGACGCCCCCCATCATGTACAGCTCGCCATGCGCGAAGTTGACGACGCGCATGAGGCCGAGGATGAGCGTCAGGCCCAAGGCCGACAGGGCGTAGAACGAGCCCGTCACCAGGCCGTTCACGAGATACTGTGGCAGTTGCTCCATGCCGTTCCTCAGGGCTTCTCGGTCGCGCTCTGCGCCACGACGCGCGGTTCCTTGTTCACGATCTGCACCAGCACCACGTCGAAGCCGTAGCCCTCGCCCTTCTCGGTGAAGCGGTAGCGGCCGTTCGGGGCGGCGTAGTCGGTCTTGCGCAGGGCATCGCGCACTGCGTCGGGCTCGGCCTTTCCGGCGCGGGCGAGCGCTTCCATCATGATGTTGAGCGCGTTGTAGCCGGCCGCGTCGTACTTGCCCGGCTTCTGCTTGTAGCTCGCGGCGTAGAGATCGACGAAGGCCTTGTTGCGCTCGCCCGGCAGGCTCGACGCGTAGGGAACGGCGGCGTAGATGCCCTCCGAGGCCTCGCCGGCCAGGCCGACGAAGTCCGCCGTCGCCCAGGAGCCGACGCCGAAGATCTTGGTCTTGAGGCCGAACTCCTTGAACTGCTTGACCAGGATCGATCCGTCCTGCGTCTCGGCCGCGACGAACACGCCATCGGCGTTGCTGGCCTTGAGCTTGGTGAGCAGCGTGTAGAAGTCGGTCGCCCCGTGGTCGAAGTACTCCTTCATCACGGTCTTGACGCCGAGCTCGCCGAGGTCCTTGGAGAAGTCCTCGACGCCGCCGCGGCCCCAGTCGTCGTTCACGCCGATGTAGGCAACGGTCTTGAGCTGCAGCTTCTCGGCCAGGATCTTGCTGAAGGTCTTGGACATGAGCCGGTCGGTCTCGGCCGAGCGGAAGAAGTACTGCATGCCCTTCTCGGTGAGGTCGGCCTTGGAAGACACGCCGGTCAGCAGCGGCACCTTGTACTTCTCCGCCACCGGCATCACCGCGGCGGTGGCCGAGCTGCAGAAGGCGCCGGTCAGCGCCACGACCTTGTCGCGCTGGATCAGCTTCTCGGCCGCATTGACCGAGTTGGCGGGGCGGCACTGCCCGTCTTCGATCACCAGTTCCACCTTGCGGCCGAACACGCCGCCGGCTGCGTTGCGGCGCTCCACCGCCAGCTTCGCGCCGCTCACGAAGGCCTGGCCGTTGTAGGCCACCGAACCGGTCAGCGGCTGAATGACGCCGACCTTCACCGTGTCTTGCGCCCAGGCGCCTCCAGCGGCCAGGCCCAGGACGCCCGCCGCGCCGAACACACGCATCAACTTCTGCATTTCGATCTCCAATCAAGGGGAAGGCCCGGGGCCGGCAGTCCGGTCGGGCGTCTAACTAATTAATCACCCAATTAATTAACGTGCGAGGTTAGCCTCGCTCCTCGTGCACCGAGATGGGGTTAACCCTGCTTCTTAATTAATCGTTCAGCCAAATAGCAAGACCAATGCCAGCGCGCCGGCGCTGGCGCGTCGGTGTCGCACCCGGCCTTCAGATCGGCGACACCACGCCGCGCCCGGCAAAGTGCCCTTCGGCATTTGCCATGAAGCGGTCGACCGAGGCCTGCGTGGCCTCGGGCGACCAGCCCGCCATGTGCGGCGTGAGCAGCACGTTGTCGAGGCCGATCAGCGGCTCGGGACGTTCGGGCTCGCTTTCGTAGACGTCGAGCCCTGCACCTGCGATGCGCCCCTCGCGCAGCGCGGCGGCGAGCGCCTCGGTGTCGACCACGCTGCCGCGGGAGATGTTGACCAGGAAGCCCTGCGGCCCGAGCGCATCGAGGATGCCGGCATCGACCATGTGCCGCGTGCCGGGGCCGCCGGGGGTGGCGATCATCAGTACGTCCGCCCAGCCGGCCAGCGCCTTCAGGCTGTCGAAGTAGCGGTGCGCCGCGCCCTCGCGCGGCTTGCGGTTGTGATACCCGACCTCCATGTCGAAGCCGGCGGCGCGCTTGGCGATCTTCTGGCCGATGGTGCCCAGGCCGAGGATGCCCAGGCGCTTGCCCGAGACGTTGGGCGGCTGGGGGATCGACTCACGCCATACGCCCTCGCGGCATTGCCGGTCGAGCATGCGGATGCCGCGCACGATGCCGATCAGCAGGCCGAAGGCATGGTCGGCCACGCAGTCGTCGTTGGTGCCGGCGCCGTTGGCGAGCGCAATGCCGCGCGAGCGCGCCGCCTCCAGTGGCAGGCACTCGTAGCCTGCACCCATGGCGCAGATCAGCTCGACCTTCGGCATCGCTGCCAGCTCGTCGGGCGTGAGCCCGATCACGCCGATGGTCAGCACCGCGCGGTAACGGGCACCCTGCGCGGCGATGGCAGCCGCGCGCTCGGCTGCAGTGGGCGCGTAAGTCATGTCATAGACGGCGGCAATCTGGGCCTGGTGGGCGCTCGACAGGCTGTTGAGCACCAGGAGGGGAATCTTGTCGGGCATCCGATCTCCGGAAACAGTAGGAATCAAAGAACGGGCTCGGCAGCCTCGATCTGCTGCAGGGCCCACATCTGGGCATAGCGCGCATCCCTGGCGAGCAACTGCGCATGGGTGCCGCGCTCGACGATCACGCCGCTTTCGAGCACCAGGATCTCGTGCGCGTCGACCACGGTCGAAAGGCGGTGTGCGATGACCAGGGTGGTCTTGTTCTGCGCCGCGCTCTTGAGCTCGGCCTGGATGGCGCGCTCGTTCGCCGAGTCCAATGCCGAAGTCGCTTCGTCGAAGATCAGGATCGGCGGGTCCTTCAGCAGCGTGCGCGCGATCGCCACCCGCTGCTTCTCGCCGCCCGAGAGCTTGAGGCCGCGCTCGCCGACCGGTGTCTCGTAGCCCTTTGGCGTTGCGGCGATGAAGTCGTGGATGCGCGCGGCCCGCGCCGCCTGCTCGACCTCGGCTCGGCTGGCGCCCGGGCGGCCATAGGCAATGTTGTATTCGATGGTGTCATTGAAGAGCACCGTGTCCTGCGGCACGATGCCGATGGCCTGGCGCACGCTGGCCTGGGTCACCTCACGGATGTCCTCGCCGCCGATGAGGATGCGGCCCCCGCCGGCGCCGGGCCGCCCCAAGCCGGCGGCGGCCCCCTCGGGGGGCAGGGAGCCACGCGTAGCGGGCGACCGTGGGGGCTCGATACCGACGTCGTAGAAGCGATAGAGCAGCCGCGCCAAGGTGGACTTACCAGAGCCCGACGGCCCGACCACCGCCACGGTCTTCCCGGCCGGAATCTCGAAACTCACATGCTTCAGGATCGGCCGCGAGGGCTCGTAGGCAAAGCTCACGTCCTCGAAGCGCACGCTGGCGTCACGCCCCGCGAGCGGCCGGGCGCCCGGGGCATCGCGCACCTCGCGCTCCTTCTCCATCAGCACGAACATCTTGTCGAGGTCGGTCAGGCTCTGCTTGATTTCGCGGTAGATCACGCCCAGGAAGTTGAGCGGGATGTACAACTGGATCATGAAGGCGTTGACCATGACCAGGTCGCCCAGCGTCATGCGGCCTTCGACCACGCCCGCGGTCGCGCGCCACAGCATCAGCACCAGGCTCACCGCGATCAGCATCTGCTGGCCGGTGTTGAGCAGGCTCAGCGTTCTCTGGCTCTTGATGGCGGCGCGGCGGTAGCGGTCGAGGCTGGCGTCGTAGCGCGTCGCCTCGAACTCCTCGTTGTTGAAGTACTTGACGGTCTCGTAGTTCAGCAGCGAATCGATGGCACGGCTCTGCGCCAGCGAGTCGAGCTCGTTCATGGTCTTGCGGAACTGCGTGCGCCACTCGGTCACCGTGACGGTGAAGGCGATGTAGAGCACCAGCGCGGCACCCGTGATCCAGACGAAGAGCGCATCGAACTTCACGCCCAATATCGTCAGCACCAGCGTCAGCTCGATGATGGTGGGCACGATGCTGTAGAGCGACATCGAGATCAGCGAATGCACGCCGCGCGTGCCGCGCTCGATGTCGCGCGTCATGCCGCCGGTCTGCCGCTCCAGATGAAAACGCAGCGACAGCGCATGCAGGTGCCGAAACACCTCCAGCGAGATGCTGCGCGCCGCGCCCTCGGTCGCCTTGGCGAAGACCAGTTCGCGGAGCTCGCCGAACAGCGAGGTCGAAAAGCGCAGCAACCCGTAGGCGACCAGCAGCGCGATCGGCACCACCAGCAGCGCCTGCGCGATGTCGGGCTTGGGCGTCATCGTGTCGACCAGGTTCTTGAGCAGCACCGGCACGCCGACGTTGGCCACCTTGGCACCCACCATGAAGAGCAGCGCCGCCAGCACCCGCCATTTGTAGCGCCAGAGGTAGGGAAACAGCCGGCGAAGCGTGGCCCAGTCGGAGCGGTCGCTCCGGGCCGGCTCGCTGGCCGAGGCGTGATGGGGATGGGAAAGGGCTTCGCCGCTGCGGCGCATAGGGAGACAATCGTGGCTGTTGCTTTCCCCGGATTGTGCCCATGTCTGTTCCCGCCAACGTCTCCGCCACCCTCAAGAGCCTGCCTGCCGATATGGAACTCGTGCTCAAGGTGATCCCGCTGCCGGCCGACGTCAACGCCAACGGGGACATCTTCGGCGGCTGGGTCATGGCCCAGTGCGACCTCGCGGGCTCGGTCATCCCGGCGCGCTACGCCAAGGGCCGCATGGCCACCGTCGCCGTCAACGAGTTCGTCTTCAAGCAGCCGGTGCGGCTGGGGGACATCCTGTCCTTCTATTCGAAGCTGGTGCGGATCGGCCGGACCTCGGTGACGGTCTTGGTCGAGGTCTTCGCGGAGCGCTTCAAGGCGCAGGGCGAGTACATCAAGGTGACCGAGGCCACGTTCACCTATGTTGCGATCGACGAGAACGGAAGGCCGCGGGCGATCGTCAGGGAGTGATTGCGCCGCGCGGTCAGACGGGGATGCGGTGAGGCGGCCTGCGTGCCGCGGCAGGCCGGCTGCGCGAGCCTCGCAGGGCAGTCGGCGCGAAGCGACGACCGCCACAGTGGCACGCCGCCCCGCACACCCGCAGGCGCCTTTGCAGCGCGCAGCCCATCAAGCGCGCTCTTCGACCTTCGGTCGCCTTGCCATCACACCTTCGAGAAGTCCGGCTTGCGCTTCTCCATGAACGCGGTGAACGCCTCCTTGGCGGCCGGCTCGCGCAGCAAGCGACCGAAGGTCTCGCCCTCTTCACCCATGCGTTCGACCACGCTCGCCTGCTGGCCCTTCTTCATCAGGCGCTTGATCTCCATCAGCGCCGACAGCGGCTTGGCGGCCAGCTTGCGCGCCTGGGCCTGAGCGATGGAATTGGCCTCCGTGGGCGGCAAGATGCGGTTGACCAGGCCGACCTCGAGGGCCGCCTCGGCCATGAAGGGCTCGCCCAGCAGCAGCGCCTCGGCCGCACGGTGGTAGCCGAACATCTGCGGCACCAGCAGGCTGGACGCGGCCTCGGGACACAAGCCGAGGTTGACGAAAGGCATCGAGAAGGCCGCGTTGTCGCCGGCGTAGACCAGGTCGCAATGGAAAAGCATCGTGGTGCCGATGCCCACCGCCGGGCCGCACACTGCGGCGACCAGCGGCTTCGGAAAGGCCGCGATGCCATGCAGGAATCGGAACGCCGGCGAATCCGATGTCGAGGGCGGCGCGTTCAAGAAGTCGCCGATGTCGTTGCCGGCGCTGAAGATGGTGGCATCGCCCTGGATCAGCACGGCGCGCACCGCGCTGTCCCCGGCGGCCTTCTCCAGCGCGTCGGCCAGATCCACATACATGGCGCGAGTGATGGAGTTCTTCTTGTCGAGCCGGTTGAAGGTCAGGGTCATCACGCCGGCTTCGGTGTGGACGAGGATGTCGCTCATGAAAGGTCCTTGCTGCAAAGAAGTGGGCAGAGTATCGGGCCTCGCGGAGGCTCTCACTCCTTGAAGTAGACGATCTGGTTCGAGGTGGCGAGCAGGGCACCGGCCTCGCTCCACAGCTGGGCAGCCTGGTCGAAGTAGCCGTTGCGAAACTGCTGGCCGGTGGCGCGGCCGAGCAGGTGGCCGTCGCCCACCTCGGCCAGTTGCACTGCGTCGACATGGAAATAGGTGGTGATCGACACCGTGCCGATCGGCACCGGCTTGGCGCGCCGCAGCCAGACACGCGGGAAGAAGCAGTCGCTCAGCGCTGCGAGCGCCGCGAAGTCGAGCGGCCGGGGCGGCACATCGCGTACCCACATCCGGGTCTCGCTTTGATCGCCGCTGCCGTCCCACCGCTTGGGAAGCGTTCCGCTGATCGGGCGCATCTCATAGCGTTCGATCCAGGCCACCTTGGCCGGCCCGATGCTCAGGCGCTCGACTTCCATCGGCGGCGGCACCTCGGGCATCGGCAGGTCGTTGGCGCCCCATGTCTCGCGCCGCAGGGCCGTCACCGCGGTCCCGGTGCCCACCACCTGCGACTGGCCCTCGGCATCAGCTTGCGACAGCTGGATCGTCCAGTGCTGCGTGGAGCGGTTGGTGCGCACCGGTACGGCCAGCACTTCGAAGGCACCCGCCTCGAGCGCGGCTGCGTAGTTCACCGTCAATGCGACCGGTGCTCCGAGCAGCTCGGGATGCTTCAGCACCGACTGCAGCATCACCGCCGCGGTCGTGCCGCCGAAGGGCCCGACCATGTTCCAGTAGTCGGGGCTGGTGGCGCCGCTGAAGTGGCCGGCGCGCACGTCGCTGTGTGCGAGCGCAAGCGCCTTGTCCAGGGGGTGTGTGCTCATGTCGGGAGTGTGCTCCGGCTGAAGAACTGAGGCAGTCGTTTGCGGGACGTTTGCTGTTGCCAAGGAGGAGCTCAAGGGTGCGATCCGCTGCAGGCCGTGCCAGCGATCACACCCGTTCGAAAATGCCGGCGGCGCCCTGCCCCATGCCCACGCACATCGTGACCATGCCGTACTTGAGCTTCCTGCGCTGCAGCGCGTGCACCACGGTGGCCGAGCGGATCGCACCGGTCGCACCCAGCGGATGACCCAGCGCGATCGCGCCGCCCATCGGATTGACCTTGGCCGGGTCCAGGCCCAGGGTGTCGATGACCGCCAGCGACTGCGCGGCGAAGGCCTCGTTGAGCTCGATCCAGTCGAGGGCGTCCTGCGTCAGGCCCGCGTAGCGCAGCGCAGCGGGAATGGCCTCGATCGGCCCGATGCCCATGATCTGCGGCGGCACGCCCTTGCTCGCAAAGCTCACGAAGCGCGCCAGCGGCTTCAGGTCGAACTGCTGGCAGGCCTTCTCGCTCGCCAGGATCAGCGCGCCGGCGCCGTCGGAGGTCTGCGAGCTGTTGCCGGCGGTGACGGTGCCACGCGCGGCGAAAACGGTGCGCAGCTTCGCCAGGCCCTCGAGGCTGGTGTCCGGGCGCGGGCCTTCGTCGAGAGTCACCACGCGGGTCTTGACGACAGCCTCGCCGCTGTCCAGGTCGGGTGTGCGCTCCGTCACCTCGACCGGCGTGATCTCGCCGTTGAATTCGCCGGCCTGCTGCGCCGCCAGCGCGCGCTGGTGCGACTGCAGCGCAAAGGCGTCCTGCGCCTCGCGGCTCACCTTCCACTGCTGCGCCACCTTCTCGGCCGTGAGGCCCATGCCGTAGGCGATGCCGACGTCGCCGTCGCGCTCGAAGATCGAAGGCGACAGCGATGGCGAGTTGCCCATCATCGGCACCATGCTCATGCTTTCGACCCCTGCGGCGATCATCACCTCGGCCTCGCCGACGCGGATGCGGTCAGCCGCCATCTGCACCGCCGAGAGACCCGAGGCGCAAAAGCGATTGACGGTGATGCCGCCGATGCTGGTCGGCAGCCCGGCCAGCACGGCGCCGATGCGTGCCACGTTCAGGCCCTGCTGCCCCTCGGGAATGGCACAGCCGCAGACGATGTCCTCGATGAGCTTCGGGTCCAGGTTCGGCACCGCCGCGAGCGCCGCCTTCAGCGTGGTCGCGAGCAAGTCGTCGGGGCGGGTGTTGCGAAAGTAGCCACGGTGCGAGCGGCCGATGGGAGTGCGGGTGGCGGAGACGATGTAGGCGTCTTGGAGTTGCTTGCTCATGGGGATTCCTTCAGTTGCGCAGCGGCTTGCCGGTATTGAGCATCCCCATGATCCGCTCCTGCGTCCTGGGATGAAGAATCAGCGAGCAGAAGGCCTTGCGCTCCAGCGCCATCAGGTATTCCTCGCTCACGAGGCTGCCCGCATCGACATCGCCGCCGGTGACCACGCCCGCGATGAGGCTCGCGATGTGGAAGTCGTGCTCACTGATGAAGCCGCCGTCGCGCATGTTGACCAGCTGCCCCTTGATGGTGGCGGCACCGCTGCGTCCGGCGACCTTGAAGCGCCGCCGCATCGGCGCACGCCAGCTGCCGTCGGCCATCGCCTTGGCCTCCTGCAGCGCGACGTACAGCAGTTCGTCCTTGTTGGGCACGATCACGTCGCTGTCCAGCAGGTAGCCCAGCTTCCTCGATTCGAGCGCACTGGTGCCGACCTTGGCCATCGCAGCGGCGGTGAAGCCTTCGGTCAGGAAGGGCAACAGGTCGCTGCCGGTGGAGGCTGCCGCGTTCTCGGCCGCGCGGCGCGCGATGTAGGTCAGTCCGCCCGCGCCGGGCACCAGGCCCACGCCGACCTCGACCAGGCCGATGTAGCTCTCCATCGCCGCGACGCGCCGTGCCGAATGGATGGCCAGCTCGCAGCCACCGCCGAGCGCCATGCCGCGCACCGCCGAAACCACCGGCACGCCGGCGTAACGGATCTTGAGCATCACGCTCTGAAGCTCCTGCTCCGCCCCCTCGACCGCGCCGATGCCGGCGACCACGAAGGCCGGCAGCATGGCCTGCAGGTCGGCACCCACGGAGAACATCTCGTCGGGCGACCAGATCACCATCGCCTTGTACTCGCGCTCGGCCAGCTCGACACCGGCCGCCAGTGCGTCGGCCACATCGGGGCTGATGGCGTGCATCTTCGAATGGATGCTCGCGATGAGCACCTCGCCGTCCAGCGTCCAGAGGCGCACGTCGCCCTCGTCCTGGATGGTGGTGCCGGCCTGGGTCGGGACGGGCGCGTTGCTGCCCAGCACGCTCTCGGGGAACAGCTGGCGCGCGTGCACCGGCAGTCGGCGCTGCGTGACGAACCGGCTCTCCGAGGCGCTCCATGAACCCTCGGGCGTGTGCACGCCGCCGGCCTCGGCCACCGGGCCTTCGAACACCCACTTCGGCAGTGGCGCGTTCGACAGTGCCTCGCCGGCATCGATGTCCTGCTGGATCCACTGTGCGACTTGCGTCCAGCCCGCCTCTTGCCAGAGCTCGAACGGGCCCTGCTTCATGCCGAAGCCCCAGCGCATTGCGAAGTCGACGTCGCGCGCACTCTCGGCGATGTTGGCCAGGTGCACGGCCGCATAGTGAAAGCTGTCGCGCAGGATCGCCCAGAGGAAGCGGCCCTGCGCGCCCTCGCTCTCGCGCAGCAGCTTCAGCCGTTGCGCTGCCGGCTTCCTGAGCATGCGCCCGTAGACCTCGTCGGCCTTCTCGCCCGAGGGTACGTAGTCACCCTTCGCCAAGTCGAAGCGAAGGATGTCCCGGCCCGCCTTCTTGTAGAAGCCCGCCTTCGTCTTCTGCCCCAGGTTGCCCAGCTCCAGCAGCTTGGCCAGCACGGGCGGCGTCGCGAAGTTCGCATAGAAGGGATCGGTGTCGGCGCTCAGGTTGTCCTGCAGCGTCTTCACGACATGGGCCAGGGTGTCCAGGCCCACCACGTCCGCCGTGCGGAAGGTGCCCGAGCTCGCACGGCCCAGCTTCTTGCCGGTGAGATCGTCCACCACGTCGGGCGTGAGGCCGAACTTCTCGACCTCCTTCAAGGTGGCCAGCATGCCGGCGATGCCCACGCGGTTCGCGATGAAGTTGGGCGTGTCGTGCGCGCGCACCACGCCCTTGCCGAGCGCGCTGGTGACGAAGGCCTCGAGCTGGTCCAGCACCTGCACCTCGGTGGTCGGCGTATCGATCAGCTCGACCAGGAACATGTAGCGCGGCGGATTGAAGAAGTGGATGCCGCAGAAGCGCGGCTTGAGTGGCTCGGGCAGTGCCTCGCTCAGCCTGGTGATCGACAGGCCCGAGGTGTTGGAGGCCAGGATCGCGTGCCTGGCGACATGGGGCGCGATCTTCTTGTAGAGATCGAGCTTCCAGTCCATGCGCTCGGCTATGGCTTCGATCACCAGGTCGCACTCGCCGAGTTTCGCGAGGTCGTCCTCGTAGTTGGCCTGCTCGATCAGCTCGGCATCGGCGACGTCGCCGAGCGGCGCGGGCTTGAGCTTCTTGAGGTTGTCGATGGCGCGCGCCACGATGCCGTTCCTGGCCCCCTCCTTCGCAGGAAGATCGAACAGCACGACGGGCACGCGCACATTGACGAGATGCGCCGCGATCTGCGCGCCCATCACGCCGGCGCCGAGCACGGCGACCTTCTTCACTTGAAACTTGGACATGGAATTTCCAACAAATAGGTGTCTTACTGGACGCGGACCCAGGTCTGCGTGCGGCCGATGCCCAGCACCGAGCCGCGCACTTCGAGCTTCTTGCCACCGTCGATGGGTGTGAGCCGCAGCGTGTAGCTCTTGCCGTTCTCGGGGTCGAGGATCTTTCCGTCTTCCCAGACCTCCTTGCCATCGGCCTTCTTCGCGCCGCGGATGATCTCGAGGCCCACGAGCGGCTTGCCCTTGCGGTCGTCGGTGCATTCGTCGCACACCGCGTCCTGCTTCGCTTCCTTGCGCAGCAGCTTCTCGATTCGCCCGCTGAGCGCGCCATCCGCTTCGCCGATGCGGATCTGCGACTTGGCCTCCCCGGTCTTGTCGTCGATGCTCTGCCACACGCCCACGGGTGTCGTCTGCGCGAAAACCGTGCCGGCCCATGCGAAGGCCATCACTGCCAACAGTCGCTTCATGGTGATCAAGCCAGGGCGGCGTCGGTGTTCATGAGCGGCGCCGCGCCCGCGCGTGCGGTGCGCATCAGCGTTGCGGTCTCGGGAAAGAGCTTCGCGAAATAGAAACGCGCGGTCTGCAGCTTGGCCTGGTAGAACGGGTCGGCATTGCCCGCTGCGATGGCGGCGAGCGCCACGCGTGCCTGCAGCGCGAACATGTAGCCGAACACGAAATGGCCCGCGACGCGCAGGTAGTCGACCGCCGCGGCGCCCACCTCATCGGGGTTCTGGAAACCGCGGAAGCCCAGCTCGGTCGTGAACTTGGTGAGCTGCTCGCCGAGCACGGCGATGGGTGTGATGAACTCGCTCATCTTTTCGTTCACGCCCTCTTCCTCCACCAGCTTCGCCACCAGCTTGCCGAACTTCCTGAGCGTGGCGCCGTTGTTGCCCAGCACCTTGCGCCCCAGCAGGTCGAGCGACTGGATGGTGTTGGTGCCCTCGTAGATCATGTTGATGCGGTTGTCGCGCACGAACTGCTCCATGCCCCATTCCTTGATGTAGCCATGCCCTCCGAAGACCTGCATGCAGGCGTTGGTCGAGATGTGGCCGTTGTCGGTGATGAAGGCTTTCACGATGGGCGTGAGCAACGCGACCAGCTCGCCCGCCTCCTTGCGCACCTTCTCGTCGGGGTGGTGATGCTCCTTGTCGAGCAGCAGCGTGCAGAAGATGGCCAGCGCGCGGCCGCCTTCGGCATAGGCTTTGGCCGTCATCAGCATCTTGCGCACGTCGGGGTGCACGATGATCGGGTCGGCGTCCTTGTCCTTGGCCTTCACGCCCGAGAGCGAGCGCATCTGGATGCGGTCCTTGGCATAGGCCAGCGCGTTCTGGAAGGCCACCTCGGTCAGGCCCAGCGACTGGTTGCCCACGCCCAGGCGCGCCGCGTTCATCATCACGAACATCGCGGCCAGCCCCTTGTTGGGATCACCCACCAGCGTGCCGCTGGCGCCTTCGAGCACGATCTGTGCGGTGGCGTTGCCGTGGATGCCCATCTTGTGCTCCAGGCCGCCGCAGTAGATGCCGTTGCGTGTGCCGAGCGAGCCATCGGGCTTGACGTTGAACTTGGGCACCACGAACAGGCTGATGCCCTTGCTGCCCTTGGGCGCGTCCGGCAGGCGGGCCAGCACCAGGTGGATGATGTTCTCGGCCATGTCGTGCTCGCCGGCCGAGATGAAGATCTTGTTGCCGGTCAGCCGGTAGGTGCCATCCGGCTGCGGCTCGGCCTTGGTGCGCAGCAGGCCCAGGTCGGTGCCGCAGTGTGGCTCGGTCAGGCACATGGTGCCGGTCCATTCGCCGCTGGTGAGCTTGGGCAGGTAGGTCTTCTTCTGCTCGTCCGTGCCATGCGCAACGAGCGCCTCGTAGGCGCCATGCGAGAGGCCGGGATACATGGTCCAGGCCTGGTTGGCCGAGTTGAGCATCTCGTAGAAGCACTGGTTGACCACGAAGGGCAGGCCCTGTCCGCCGTACTGCGGGTCGCAGGACAGCGCCGCCCAGCCGCCCTCGACGTACTTGGCGTAGGCCTCCTTGAAGCCCTTGGGCGTCTTCACCTCGTGCGTGGTCTTGTCGAGCACGCAGCCTTCCTCGTCGCCCGAGATGTTGAGCGGGAAGGTCACCTCGGCGGCGAACTTGCCGCCCTCTTCGAGTACTGCGTTGATGGTGTCGGCGTCGACCTCTGCATGCTTGGGCAGTGCCTTGAGTTCATCGGTGACCTTGAGCACTTCGTGCATCACGAACTGCATGTCGCGAAGGGGCGGGGTGTAGGCGGGCATGGAAAAAGTCTCCGGAAGAAAGAGGAAAAGAGTTTGAAAAAGTTGTCGAGTCGCGTGCGCTCAGCGCACCGGCTTGAACCTGCGCGACGAGGCGGTGGCCGCTGCGGAGGCGGCCAGCGCATCGGGCGTTGCGCAGCGCGCGAGGATGTTGTCGAAGCCGGCGTTGGCACGTGCCAGCGAGTCGGGAGAGCGAAGGAAGCGTGCTTCGTAGTGCAGCGCGAGGATCAGCGCGTGGATCTCGAAGGAGATCTGCTTGGCGTCCGCATCGGCGTGCAGTTGGCCTTCCTCCTGCGCCTGCAGCACGGCGCGCAGCATGGCGGCCAGCCAGGTGTTCACCGATTCGGCCAGCGCGTCGCGCACCGGCCCGGGCCGGTCGTCAAACTCGACGGCGCCGCTGATGTAGATGCAGCCGGAGTCGATCTCGGCCGAGGTGCGCTTCATCCAGTTGGCGAACAGCGCACGCAGCCGCGGCAGCCCGCGCGGCGCCTGCACCGCCGGATAGAACACCTCCTGCTCGAAGCGCGCGTGGTATTCGCGCACCACCGAGATCTGCAGTTCCTCGCGCGAGCCGAAATGGGCGAACACGCCCGACTTGCTCATGCCGGTGACCTCGGCCAGAGCGCCGATCGACAAGCCCTCCAGGCCGATCTGCGCGGCCAGGTTCAGTGCCGCGTCGACGATGACGGCCTTGGTCTGCTGGCCTTTCTGGGGCGCGCGGGAAAGTTTGGAGGAGCCGGGGGTTGGCATGAGCGATCGGGCCTGGCAATAAAACGAACGATCGTGCTATTTTGCAGGCCTTTCGCCGCCGGCTCGATGAAAGCCCGACAGCGGCAGAAGGTTATGGACCTGGGTCAGGCGACTCATCAGGTTCTTTGTCCGCCATCACCGCTCAGGCCGCGAACCCGTCCTTCAACGACTCCCTCAGCCAGGCCACGAACACCGTCACCGCCGTCGGCACATGGCTGGCGTAGGGGCGCACGGCAAAGAGCTGCTCCGCAAAGGCGCCCACGGGCGTCCATTGCGGCAACACCTGCACCAGCTTGCCGGCCTGCAGTGCGCCTTGTGCGCTGAAGTCAGGGACCAGCGCGATGCCCAAGCCGGCCAGCGCTGCATCGCGCAGGGCCTCGCTGTTGTTCGCGGCGAAGGGGCCGGCCACCGGGATCGTGACGCGTTCAAGCGGGCGGCGGCCGTTCGACGACTCCAGCGTCCACGCCGGCTGGTCCTGCGCGCGCGGGTAATGCAGGCAGTCGTGTTGCGACAGCGCCTGCGGCGTTTGCGGCGCGGGACGGCGGCGCAGGTAGGCCCGGCTCGCGACCAGCACCGATCGCGTGGCGCACAGCCGCCAGGCGACGTGGGTGTCGGGGACCGAGGCGGCATGCCGGATCGCGAGGTCGAAGCCTTCCACCGCCAGCGCGCTGAGCCGGTCCGACAGGTCGAGCGCCAGGCGCACCTCGGGATTGGCGCGCAGGAAATCAGCGGTCCGCGGCACCAGTTGCTGGCGCGCGAAGGCAACCGGTGCAGTCACCCGCAAGAGACCGCGCGGCACGCCCGCGAGGTCGCGCACGCCGGCGAAGCTGTGGGCAATCTGATCGAAGGGCGCGCGCGTGTCGTCCACCAGCCGCTGGCCGGCCTCGGTCAGGCGCACGCTCCGGGTGGTGCGGCGCACCAGCGGCACGCCGGCGGCGCGCTCCAGTTCGGCGATGCGCTGGCTCATCGCTGCCTTGCTCACGCCCAGGCGAGCGGCAGCGGCCGTGAAGCTGCCCTGCTGCTCCAGCACGGTGAGCCAGTGGATGTGGGTCCAGAGCAGCTCGATATTTTTGGCATCCATGGCTGGATTGTTCACCATTGCGAACAATCAATTCAGTCCTGTCGCCTTGGCAGGATGCATCGTGCTTCCTAGACTCGCCAGACTTCCAGTACGCAGCAGCAACCGCAGGAGATCCGCCATGACCAAGCAGCCCTCGACCCCCACGCCCATCGCGCACTACATCGGCGGCCAGCGCGCCGGCGGCACGTCCGAGCGTGCGCAGGACGTCTTCAACCCCGCCATCGGCGCCGTCACCGGCCGCGTGTCGCTGGCCGGCCGTGCCGACGTGGATGCAGCCGTTGCGGCCGCCCGCGCCGCCTTCCCGGCCTGGGCCGACACGCCGCCGATCCGGCGCGCACGGGTGATGTTCAAGTTCCTGGAGCTGCTCAACAAGCACCGCGACGAGCTGGCCCGCCTGATCACCGCCGAGCACGGCAAGGTCTTCACCGATGCGCAGGGCGAGGTTTCGCGCGGCATCGACATCGTCGAGTTCGCCTGCGGCATCCCGCAGCTGCTGAAGGGCGACTACACCGACCAGGTCTCCACCGGCATCGACAACTGGACGATGCGCCAGCCGCTGGGCGTGGTGGCCGGCATCACGCCCTTCAACTTTCCGGTGATGGTGCCGATGTGGATGTTCCCGGTCGCCATCGCAGCGGGCAACTGCTTCATCCTCAAGCCCAGCCCGATCGATCCCAGCGCCTCGCTGCGCATGGCCGAGCTGCTGAAGGAGGCAGGCCTGCCCGATGGCGTGTTCAACGTGGTCCAGGGCGACAAGGAAGCGGTCGACGCGCTGCTGGAGCACCCCGAGGTGAAGGCCGTGAGCTTCGTCGGCTCCACCCCGATCGCCAACTACATCTACGAGACCGGCGCGCGCCACGGCAAGCGCGTACAGGCGCTGGGCGGCGCCAAGAACCACATGGTGGTCATGCCGGATGCCGACCTCGAGCAGGCGGTGGACGCACTGATCGGCGCCGGCTACGGCTCGGCCGGGGAGCGCTGCATGGCGATCAGCGTCGCCGTGCTGGTGGGCGACGTGGCAGACAAGCTGGTGCCGATGCTGGCCGAGCGAGCCCGCACCCTGAAGGTGCTCGACGGCATGAACCTCGCGGCCGAAATGGGCCCGATCGTCACCCGCGCTGCGCACGAGCGCATCGCCGGCTACATCGCGCTCGGCGAACAGGAAGGCGCCAAGCTGGTCTTCGACGGGCGCAAGTTCGACGGCAGGCAAGCGGGTGAAGGCAACGGAGCCGACACGTCCGGCGGCTTCTGGATGGGCGGCACGCTTTTCGACCATGTCACGCCCGAGATGCGCATCTACAAGGAAGAGATCTTCGGCCCGGTGCTTTCGTGCGTGCGCGTGCGCGACCTGAAAGAGGCGGTGGAGCTCGTCAACGCACACGAGTTCGGCAACGGCGTGGCCTGCTTCACCCGCGATGGCAACGTGGCGCGCGAGTTCTCGCGGCGCATCGAAGTGGGCATGGTGGGCATCAACGTGCCGATCCCCGTGCCCATGGCCTGGCACGGCTTCGGCGGCTGGAAGCGCTCGCTGTTCGGCGACATGCACGCCTACGGCGAGGAAGGCGTGCGCTTCTACACGCGCCAGAAGTCGATCATGCAGCGCTGGCCGGAGAGCACGCCCAAGGGGGCCGAGTTCGTGATGCCGACGGCCAAGTAGGCATTGTTCCCTCCCTCGAGAAGGGAGGGAACAAGCGTCAGGCCTTGAACCCGATCACTTCCTGTCGCTGCTCGCCCAGCCCGTCGATTCCCAGCGTCATCACGTCGCCCTTTTTCAGATAGAGCGGCGGCTTCATGCCCAGCCCCACGCCGGGCGGGGTGCCGGTGGTGATCACGTCGCCGGGCACCAGCGTCATGAACTGGCTCACATAGCTCACGATCTTGGCGATGTTGAAGATCATGGTCTTGGTATTGCCGGTCTGCATGCGCTTGCCGTTGAGGTCCAGCCACATCGCGAGCTTCTGCGGGTTGGGCACTTCGTCGCGCGTCACCAGCCAGGGGCCGATGGGGCCGAAGGTGTCGCAGCCCTTGCCCTTGTCCCAGGTGCCGCCGCGCTCGATCTGGTACTCGCGCTCGCTCACATCGTTGATCACGCAGTAGCCGGCCACGCAGTCGAGCGCGCTCTTCTGCGAGACATAGCGCGCGTTCGCGCCGATCACCACGCCCAGCTCCACTTCCCAGTCGCTCTTGACCGAATTCTTGGGCAGCATCACCGGATCGTTCGGGCCCTGGACGCAGCTGTTGGCCTTCATGAAGACGACGGGCTCGGCCGGAATCGGCAGGCCCGATTCGGCCGCATGGTCGGCGTAGTTGAGGCCGATGGCGATGAACTTGCCGACGTTGGCCACCGGGCAGCCGTAGCGCGGCTTGCCCCTGACCAGCGGCAGCTTGTCGAGCTTGACCTTGCGCAGCTTGGCCAGGGCGGCATCGCCGAGCTGCTCGGGGCCGATGTCCTTGACCACCGCGCTGAGGTCGCGCAGCTGGCCGTTGTCGTCGACGAGCCCGGGCTTCTCCTTTCCCGGATTGCCATAGCGAACGAGTTTCATGAGGTCCTTTCTTCTGGGAAAAACTAATAGGTGGAGCGGCCGCCCGACAGGTCGAACACCGCGCCCGTGGAAAAAGAGCAATCATCGGTGCAAAGCCACGCCACCATGGCGGCAACCTCCTCCACCGTTCCGAAGCGGCCCATCGGGATCTTGGAAAGCATGAAGCCGATGTGCTCCGGCGTCATCTGATCGAAGATCGCCGTCTTGACCGCGGCCGGCGTCACGCAGTTGACGCGCACGCCGGTGTCGGCCAGCTCCTTGCCCAGCGACTTGGTGAGCGCGATCACCGCCGCCTTGCTCGCGCTGTAGGCGCTGGCATTGGGATTTCCCTCCTTGCCCGCGACCGAGGCGATGTTGACGATGCGCCCGGAGCCCTGCTTGCGCATCTGCGGCACCACCTCGCGGCAGCAGAGAAAGAGGCCGTTGAGATTGACTTCCATGACTTGGCGCCAGGCATCCACCGGGTAATCCCACAGCTTGACGTTGGGGCCGGTGATGCCCGCGCTGTTGACCAGCGCGTCGATGCGCCCGGCCTGCGAAAGCGTCGCCTCCACTGCAGCGGCGACCGAGGGCTGTTGTGCGACGTCGACCTTCAGCGCGGAAGCCCCTGGGCCGAGGGCCCAGGCCGCCTTCTCCGCGGCTTCGGCATCGCGGTCCCACAGCGTGACGGTGCCGCCCGACTCGATGAGCCGCTGCGCAATACCGCGCCCGAGCCCGGTGGCGCCGCCGGTCACGACCGCATGCCGGTCGCGAAAGTCGAGCTGGTTCATATGGTGATCCCGCCGTCGGCCGCATAGGCCTGGCCGGTGACGAACTGCGACTCGTCGCTGGCGAGGAAGACCACCAGCGGCGCGATCTCCTCGGCCTGCGCCAGCCGGCCCATGGGCTGGCGGGCGATGAAGGCCTTGCGCGCCTCCGCCGGGTCGGCATTGGCGTTGATGCGGTCGGCCAGCGAGGGGGTGTCCACCGTGCCCGGGCACACCGCGTTGCAGCGGATGCCCTGGCCCACGTAGTCGGCCGCGATGCTCTTCGTCAGCCCCAGCACCGCCGCCTTGGTGGTGCCGTAGACGCAGCGGTTCGGCAGGCCCTTGATGCTGGAACACACGCTCGCCATGTTGATGATGCTGCCTCGCCCCGCGGCCAGCATGCCCGGGAGCACGGCCTGGATGGTCCACAGCTGGGCGCGCACGTTGAGCCGGAAGGCGAAGTCCAGGTCCTCGTCCGTGGCCTGCAGCGCGGCGCCGTTGTGGACCACGCCGGCGCAGTTGAAGAGGATGTCGAGCGCGGGCAGCGTCTTCGCGAAGCCGTCGATCGCGGCCTTGTCGAGCACGTCGAGCTTCGCGATGGTGATGTTGTCGACGCCCGCAAAGCGCGCCAGGAGTGCCTCGTTGATGTCGGTCGCCCAGACCTGCGCGCCCTCGGCGGCCAATGCGAGCGCGCTCGCGTGGCCGATGCCCTGACCGGCCGCGGTGACGAGCGCGGTCTTGCCCTTGAGTCTCATGGGATGTCCTTGTCGCTGTGGAACGGATCGACGATGCCGGCGTTCAGGGTTTGGCCCGATGGCTGCATCGCGCGGCGCCTCGTATTCTGAATTGGCCTGACCACCTGGCCAATCCAGGACAACCCCTAAGTGCCGCTGCAGACTCTCGAACCCCGACGCCTCTACCGCCAGATCGCCGACCAGCTCAGTGCGCTGATCGCGAAGGGCGAGTTTGCCGCGGGTGCGCGCCTACCAGCCGAGCGCGACCTGGCCAAGCAGCTGGGCGTGAGCCGGCCCTCGGTGCGCGAGGCGCTCATCGCGCTCGAGGTCGAGGGCTGGGTCGAGGTGCGCACGGGCTCCGGCGTGTACGTGCTCGACCGCCCGCGGCCTGCGCCGGCGCCCGCGCCGGAGGCCAGCACCGAATGGGGCCCGCTCGAGCTGATTCGTGCACGCCGCGTGGTCGAGGGCGAGACCGCGGCCATTGCGGCGACCACGGCCAGGCGCAAGGACATCGAGGCGATGACGCGCGCCATCGAGCTCATGCGCGGCCTGGCCGACCGCAACGTGATGCCGCTGGAGGGCGATCGCGCCTTCCACATGGCCATCGTCGAATGCTGCGGCAACGTGGTGTTGTCGGAGACGGTGCAAGGCTTCTGGGATTCGCGCCGCGGGCCGATCTTCACGCGGCTGGGGGGCTACTTCGAGAGCATGAAATCCTGGCGCTCGGCAATCGCCGAGCACGAGGCGATCCGCGACGCCATTGCCGGGCGGGACGCCGAAGGTGCCCGCCGCGCGATGCACGCCCACATGGACAAGTCGCACCAGCGTTTCAGCGCCAGCTGGCGCCGCGCCAACCTCTTCTTTCAACCACCGATGGAGACAAGAAAATGACCCCTGCCAAGCGAGTCGCACTCAAGACGATCGCCGCCTGCCTTCTCGCCGCGGGTGCCCTCGGCGCCGCGCAGGCGCAAACCAAGCTCAAGTGGGCCCACGTCTACGAGACTTCGGAGCCCTTCCACAAGTACTCGGTCTGGGCCGGCGAGGAGATCAAGAAGCGCACCAACGGCAAGTACGAAGTCCAGGTGTTCCCGGCCTCCACCCTGGGCAAGGAGGCCGACATCAACCAGGGCCTGACGCTGGGCACCGTCGACATCATCCTCTCGGGCGCGAGCTTTGCGGGGCGCACGTACCAGCCTTTGGCGGTGTCGTACTTTCCCTTCATCTTCCGCGACGCGGAGCACCAGCTGAAGTACGCCAAGAGCGATGTCTTCAAGGAACTGGCCAAGGGCTACGACGACAAGAGCGGCAACCACATCACGGCGCTGACCTACTACGGCGCGCGCCACGTCACCTCCAGCGCCGCCAGGCCGGTGGCCAAGCCCGAGGACATGAAGGGCCTGAAGATCCGCGTGCCGGATGCGCCGGCGTACCTGGCCTTCCCGAAGGCATTGGGTGCCAACCCGACGCCGATCGCCTTCGCGGAGGTGTACCTCGCGCTGCAGAACGGCACGGTCGATGCGCAGGAGAACCCGCTGCCGACCATCGAGGCCAAGAAGTTCTTCGAGGTGCAGAAGAACATCTCGCTGACGGGGCACATCGTCGATTCGCTGCTGACCATCACCTCCGGGCAGCTGTGGGGCAAGCTCTCCGCCGACGAGAAGAAGATCTTCACCGAGGTGATGCAGGAGGCCGCGGAGAAGACCGGGCGCGAGATCATCGCCTCGGAAGCGCGGCTGGTGGAGGAGTTCAAGAAGAAGGGGAACAACGTGATCACGGTGGACAAGAACGCGTTCCGCGAGGCGGTGTTGAAGAACACCAAGCCGACGGACCATGGCTACCGGCAGCAGGACTACGACCGGATCACCGCGATCAAGTGACTTCACTCCCTCCCCCTCCGGGTGGGGGAGACCAAGCCATGACCGAACAAAAAATCATCGACGACGAAGGCCACTTCCACGCCGAGGACGAGGAGGTGGACCTCTCCGACACCATCGTCGAGGGTTGGGCCGCGCTCGCGATCTTCTGGCTCCTGGGGCTCACCGTCTTCTACCAATTCGTCACCCGCTACGTGATGAACGACTCCGCCGCGTGGACCGAGGAGGTGGCGCGCTACATGCTCATCGGCGTCGTCTTCATCGGCGCCGCCATCGGCGTCTCGAAGAACAACCAGATCCAGGTCGACTTCTTCTACCGCTACCTGCCCGGCGCGATCGGCCTCTGGATATCGCGCGCGGTCGACGTGCTGCGCGTCGCCTTCTTCGCGGCGGCGGTCGTGATGACCGTGCAGATGATGCTGAAGATCGGCAACCAGACGCGCATGACCATTGTCGACCTGCCGATGAACCTCGTGTATGGCCTGTGCCTGCTCGGCTTCGCGGCGATGGCCTGGCGCTCGCTGCAGGTGGCACGGGTGCACTGGCGGCGCGGCTATAGCGTGCTCGAACGCCCCGAGTCCACGCTGGCCGATTCGTGAGCGCGCCTCCGGCCCGCCTATAACCAACCCAAAAATGCTCAAGATCTTCTTCCTGCTCTTCATGGCCGGCGGCGTTCCCGTCGCCATCGCCATGGCCGGCGCCTCGCTGGTCTACATCCTGCTGTCGGAAAGTCTCCCGCCCTTCGTCGTCATCCACCGCATGGTCAGCGGCATCGACAGCTTTCCGCTGCTGGCGGTGCCCTTCTTCATCCTGGCCGGCAACCTGATGAACAACGCCGGCATCACCACCCGCATCTACAACTTCGCGCTGGCACTGGTGGGTTGGCTCAAGGGCGGACTGGGGCATGTGAACGTGCTGGGCTCGGTCATCTTCGCGGGCATGAGCGGCACCGCCATCGCCGACGCCGCGGGCCTCGGCACCATCGAGATCAAGGCGATGAAGGAGCACGGCTACTCGACCGAGTTTGCGGTGGGCGTGACGGCGGCTTCGGCCACGCTGGGGCCGATCATCCCCCCGAGCCTGCCCTTCGTGATCTACGGAATGATGGCCAACGTCTCGGTCGGCGCGCTCTTCCTGGCGGGCATCCTGCCCGGCGCCCTTCTGGCGCTGCTGATGATGTTCACCGTCGGCTGGTACGCGCACCGCAACAGCTGGGGCGGCGACGTCAAGTTCTCCAGCACGCGGCTCTTCAAGGCGCTGTGCGAGTTGGCGGTGGTGATCGGCTGGCCGCTCCTGCTGTGGGTCGCGGTGACGAAGCTGGGCGCGCCGGCGCAGATCACCGTCTTCGTGGGCCTGGCGCTGCTCTTCGTGCTCGACCGGATCTTCGCGTTCGAGGCGCTGCTGCCCATCATGACGCCGGTGCTGCTGATCGGCGGCATGAGCACCGGCCTCTTCACGCCCACGGAGGGCGCGATCGCCGCCTGCGTGTGGGCCATGATCCTCGGCTTCGGGTGGTACCGCACGCTGTCGTGGAAGATGTTCGTCAAGGTCTGCCTCGACACCATCGAGACCACCTCCACGGTGCTCTTCATCGTCGCCGCGGCCTCCATCTTCGGCTGGATGCTGACGGCCACCGGCGTCACCACCGACATCGCCAGCTGGGTTCTGGGCTTCACCAAGGAGGCCTGGGTCTTCCTGCTGCTGGCCAACCTGTTGATGCTGTTCGTCGGCTGCTTCCTGGAGCCGACCGCGGCGATCACGATCCTGGTGCCCATCCTGCTGCCCATTGCGACGCAGCTGGGCGTGGACCCGATCCACTTCGGCCTGGTGATGGTGCTGAACCTGATGATCGGCCTGCTGCACCCGCCGATGGGCATGGTGCTGTTCGTGCTGGCGCGGGTGGCCGGCCTGAGCTTCGAGCGCACCACCATGGCGATCCTGCCCTGGCTGGTGCCGCTGCTGCTGAGCCTGGGCATCATCACCTACATGCCCAAGTTGGTACTGTGGCTGCCGAAAATGTTCTTCTGATCTTCCGACGCAGGACATCCACGATGAATCCCTTTATTCGACTCCACCCGGCTGACGACGTCGTGATCGCCCGGGGCCAGCTGGTCGGCGGCACGCCCATCGAAGGCGTGACTGCCCGCGGCCTGGTCCCGCCCGGCCACAAGGTCGCCGTGCGCGCCATCGCCCAGGGCGAACCGGTGCGCCGCTACAACCAGATCATCGGCTTCGCGAGCCGGCCGATCGCACCCGGCGAGCACGTACACACGCACAACCTCGACATGGGCCCCGACAAGGGCCACTTCGAGCGCGACTACGCCTTCGGCGCCGACGTGAAGCCGCCGCCCGCGCGGCGCGAGGCGAGCTTCATGGGCATCCGGCGCGCCGACGGCCGCGTGGCCACGCGCAACTACATCGGCGTGCTGACGAGCGTGAACTGCTCGGCCACCGCGGCACGCGCGATCGCCGACCACTTCTCGCGCCGGACCAACCCGTCGGCACTCGCGCCGTATCCCAACGTCGACGGCGTCGTCGCGCTCACGCACGGCACCGGCTGCGGCATGGACACCGGCGGCATGGGCATGCAGCTGCTGGAACGCACGCTCACCGGCTATGCGACGCACGCCAACTTCGCCGCCGTGCTGGTGGTGGGCCTGGGCTGCGAGGCGAACCAGATCAATGCCTGGCTGGCCACCGGCAACCTGCGCGAGGGCGACAACCTGCGCGTCTTCAACATCCAGGACACGGGCGGCACGCGCAAGACGGTGGACAAGGGCGTGGCGCTGATCAACGAGATGCTGCCGCGCGCCAACGCGTCGGAGCGCGAGCCCTGCAGCGCCGAGCACATCACCATCGGCCTGCAGTGCGGCGGCTCCGACGGCTATTCCGGCATCAGTGCCAACCCGGCGCTCGGTGCGGCGGTGGACCTGCTGGTGGCGCACGGCGGAACCGCCATCCTCTCGGAGACGCCAGAGATCTACGGCGCCGAGCACCTGCTCACGCGCCGCGCGGTTCAGCGCGAAGTGGGCGAGAAGCTGGTGGAGCGCATCCGCTGGTGGGAGCACTACACCGCCATCAACGAAGGCGAGATGAACAACAACCCCTCGCCCGGCAACAAGGCCGGCGGGCTCACCACCATCCTCGAGAAGAGCCTGGGCGCGGTGGCCAAGGGCGGCACCAGCAACCTCGAGGCGGTGTACGAATACGCGGAGCCGGTGAGCGCGCACGGGTTCGTCTACATGGACACGCCGGGCTACGACCCGGTGAGCGCGACCGGGCAGGTGGCGGGCGGCGCCAACATGATCTGCTTCACCACGGGCCGCGGCTCGGCCTACGGCTGCGCGCCCTCCCCTTCGCTCAAGCTGGCCACCAACTCGGCGCTGTGGCAGCGGCAGGAGGAGGACATGGACATCAACTGCGGCGAGATCGTCGAGGGCAGCGTGTCGATCCAGGAGATGGGCCAGCGCATCTTCGAGCTGGTGCTGGCGACGGCATCCGGCGCGCCGAGCAAGAGCGAGAAGCACGGGTACGGGCAGAACGAGTTCGTGCCGTGGCAGGTCGGGGCGGTGATGTGATGGCCCGGACACTTTCCGCCTCCACCCTCCGCACGCAGGTCGCCGCCATCATCGCCGGCACCGGCAGCACCGCTGCCGAAGCCGAGCAGGTCGCCGCCAACCTCGTGCTCGCCAACCTCAGCGGCCATGACTCGCACGGCGTCGGCATGGTGCCGCGCTACGTCGACGCGGCGGCCGAGGGCGGCCTGAAGCCCAACACTGCCGTCAAGATCAACCTCGACAGCGGGCCCATGCTCGCCCTCGACGGCCAGCGCGGCTACGGGCAGATCGTCGGCGTGCAGGCCATGCAGATGGCCATCGAACGCGCGAAGCAGCACGGCAGCTGCGTGCTCTCACTTGCCAATGCGCACCACCTGGGCCGCATCGGGCACTTCGCGGAAATGGCGACGGGGCAGGGCCTGGTCTCCATGCACTTCGTCAACGTGCTTTCGCGTCCGGTGGTCGCGCCGTGGGGCGGCGGTGACGGGCGCTTCGGCACCAATCCCTGCTGCATCGGGATTCCGCTGAAGGGCGCCGAGACCCGCCCCGCCGCCGGGCCGCCCCAAGGCGGGGCAGCCCCCTCGGGGAGTGGCGACCCACACGCAGTGGGGGAGCCTGGGGGCCAACATTTCATCCTGGACTACGCGACCAGCCGCGTCGCCCAGGGCAAGATGCGCGTCGCCCACAACAAGGGCGAGCGGGTGCCGCCTGGCTACCTCATCGACGAGCACGGCGCCCCCACGGACGACCCGGGCGTCGTCGTGGTGCCGCAGAGCAACGGACTGTTCGGCGCGTTGATGACCTTCGGCGAGCACAAGGGCTACGGCATGGCCGTGGCTTGCGAGTTGCTGGGCGGCGCGCTCACGGGCGGCGGCACCTGGCATCGCCAGCCCGACACCGCTCGCACCGTGCTCAACGGCATGCTCGCCATCGTCATCGACCCGGCGAAACTCGGCACCCAGGCCAGCTTCGAGCAGGAGGCCCGCCTCTTCATCGAATGGCTGCGCCAAAGCCCGCCGGGCCAGGGCTTCGAGGGCGTGCAGATCGCCGGCGAGCCCGAGCGCCAGGCGCGCGCGGCGCGCGAGCGCGAGGGCATCTGGATCGACGACGCAACCTGGGGCGAGATCGTGGCCGCCGGCGCAAAGGTGGGCGTGGCGATCGGCTGACCGGCCGGGAGCCTGCCTACAGCAAGGCCATGAACTCGCTCAGGTTCAGCGGCTTCAGCAGGTGGTGGTCGAAGCCGGCCGACGCGATGCGGTCCCGGTAGCCCTGCTGCCCCCAGCCCGTCAGCGCAATCAGCTTCAGGTTTGCGCCTCGGGGCTCGGCGCGCAGGTGGCGCGCCAGCTCGCAGCCGTCCATGCCCGGCATGCCGATGTCGAGCACGGCGATGTCGATCTCGTGCTCCCGAGCCACTTGCAGCGCTTCTTCGCCGCCGTAGGCCACCAGCGCGTTCGCGCCCATCGTCCCCAGCAGCTCGGCCAGGCTGTCGGCCGCGTCCCGGTTGTCGTCGACGACCAGGATCGTGCCTTCGATAGAGGGCGCCCAGCCGTCCTGCGACACCCGCGTGCGCCGCCGGGACACGGACGTGCTCTTGGCCAGTGGCAGGCGCACCGTGAAGGTCGCGCCGCGGCCCAGCCCCTCGCTCGTGGCCTCGATGCTGCCGCCTTGCAGTTCGACCAGGCTCTTCACCAGCGTCAGGCCGATGCCGAGCCCGCCTTGCGCCTCGCGTGAGGTGCCGCTCACCTGGACGAACATCTCGAAGATCGACTTGAGCATGTCCGGCGCCAGGCCGGTTCCCGTGTCGCTCACCGCAACGACGGCCTGCCGGCTTTCCTGCCGCGCGGTGACCGTCACCCGGCCTCCCGGCGGCGTGTACTTGGCGGCGTTGTTCAGCAGGTTCGAAAAGACCTGGGTGAGGCGCACCGCATCGCCCCGCACCACCAGCGGGTCGGGCCCCAACTCGAGGGTGAGCGAATGGCCGGCGCGATCGAACAGCGGCCGGCTCAGCTCGATCGCGTCCTCGATCACCGCGTCGAGCAGCACGGGGCCCAGGTGCAGCTCGATCTTGCCGCGCGTGATGCGAGAGACCTCCATCAGGTCGTTCACCAGCCGCACCATGTGCTCGACCTGGCGGCTCATCAGCTCGTAATACTTCACGGCCTCGTCCGGCGGAGGCTTCTTGCGCGACAGCAGCGACAGCGCCGTGCCCAGGGGTGCCAGCGGGTTGCGCAGCTCGTGGGCCAGGGTGGCGAGGAATTCGGTCTTGCGCTGGTCGGCATCGCGCAGCCCTTCGAGGAGGCTGCGCAGCTCGTACTGGCGGCGGCGCGAGCGCAGTGCCGTGCGCACGGCGCTCACCAGCGCGGCCACGCGCATCGGCCGCTCGATCACCGTGACGTTGGCGAACTCGTCCATGGCGTTGGCCACTGCGCGGGAGTCTGCCCCCTGCCGCGCCAGGACCAGCACCGGCACGTCGGACCAGGCCGGCTGCGCGCCGAGCGCACCCGTGAGTTCGACCAGGGGCGGGCCCGCGAGCACCTCCTCCGCGAGCATGATGGCGCCGGCACCAAGCGCCAGCTCACGCACCAGCGCGCCCATGTCCTCGCACACGTGGGAGACGAAGTGCGCGCGGTCGAGCACCGCGCTTGCCATTGCGGCGTCCCTCGAGGTCGCCGTCCGCAGCAGGATGCGCTCGTCGCGATCGGAAGGCGCCGCGCTCACGATGGCGTCCGGACGCCGTCGATCGGGATAGGGATACCGGTGAGGATGCCTCTGAAGTTGCGCAGCGGCAGGCCGACATGGATGCCCTGCGCATCCAGCGAGAAGGAGCGGATGCTGCGCTCGTGCGCGCCGCTGCGCTTCTTGAGCACCGAGATGGCCTGCCTCACCTCGCCCTCGTCCTCGAAATAGCGCAGCAGCACCACGGAGTCCGCCAGGTAGCTCGCGTCCACCGGCGTCTGCATCTGCATGCCGATCAAGCCATGCTGCGCGCCGATCAGCATGGTGGCCACGCCATGCTGACCGAGGTAGGTCAGCAGCTCATGCAGCTGGACGATCAGGAAGCGTTCGTCCGGCATGGCATTGAGATAGCCGTTCAGGCTGTCGATCACCACCACCGTCGCATGGTGCTGCTCGACGGCCTCGCGGATCTCATGGACGAACTCGCCGGGCGACAGCTCCGCGGGGTCGACCTGGCGCACGCGGATTTGGCCTGACTCGAGGAAGGGCCCGAGGTCCATGCCCAGGCCCAGGCAGCGCGTGCGCAGGGTGTTGATGCTCTCGTCGAAGATGAAGAGCGCCGCGCATTCGCCCCGCTTTGCCGCTGAAAGCGCGAACTGGACCGCCACGGTCGACTTCCCGGTGCCCGGCGCACCCACGAAGAGCGTGCTGGTGCCCCTCTCGATGCCACCACCGAGCAACTCATCGAGCGCGGGCAGCCCACTGGCCATGCGCGTCTGCTGCACCGGCAGCGCGTGCTCCGAGGCGACCAGCCGCGGAAACACCTGCAGCCCGCCGCGGGTGATCTTGTAGTCGTGATAGCCCGCGCGGAACTCCTTGCCGCGGTACTTGGTGACCACCAGCCGCCGGCGCGATGTGCCGTACTCGGGGTTGAGCTGCTCCAGCCGGATCACCGCGTGCGCGATGCTCTGCACCTGCAGGTCCTGGTCCGTGGCCGTGAGGTCGTCCAGCAGCAGGACCGCGCATTGCCGGCCGGTGAAGAACTGCTTGAGCGCCAGGATCTGCCGGCGGTAGCGCAGCGACCCGCCCGCCAGCAGGCGCAGCTCGGAGAGCGAGTCGAACACCACCCGGCTGGGCTTGATCTTGTCGACGTCGGCCAGGATCCTGATGGTGGTCTCGCCGAGCTCCACCTCCGAGGGGTGAAACATCGTGTATTGGTCGTCTGGCTCCAGTGCGTCCTGCGACGGCAGCATTTCCCGCACCTCGATGCCGGTGAGGTCCCAGCCATGCGAGCTCGCCACGCCCTGCAGCTCTTGCATCGTTTCCGAAAGGGTGATGTACAACACCGCCTCGCCATTGGCGACCCCCTCGCGCAGGAACTGGATCGCCACAGTCGTCTTGCCCGCGCCAGGCGCCCCCTCCAGAAGGTAGAGCCGGTGGGCGGTGAGCCCCCCGCCGAGCACGTCGTCGAGGCCGGGCACGCCCATTTTGAGCAGCCGGTCCTCATGCTCATGGTGGTTGCCGCCGCCGCGTGGCAGGGTGCTTGCGCTCATTTCCAGTTCCAAAAGACGTTATAAAAAATAAATCAAATAGGCGCCGAATTTAAGGCTTGTCGGCCAAACACGTTGTAGGGGGTCATCCCCTTCCTTGTGTCCGCCGGCGCCTGCCCCGCTCGTGTTCTCGTCCTCCCGGAGGATGACGGCCGGGCCGCGCCGGGGCCCAATCGGCTCACGCGGTCGAGGGTTCGGCCGCGAGGGAGCACGACATGAAGTCACCAGTTTCCGTACCCGCGCTCGCGCTGGGCTGCGCGCTGCTCGCAGCCTGCAACTTGCAGCCGGGCATCCTCTACACCACCAACGGCGCCGATTTCGACGTGATGAGCCTCACGGATGCCCAGGGCGATTGCGAGGGCCTCGCCCGCGTCGCCTACCTGACCTGGTGGGGCAGCGAGACCGTGAAGGGCTGCTGGGTGCGGGAGCGCGGCGAGGTCGTCGGGCGCTTTCCGGGGCTGGAGGACCGCCGGCTGCCGGTGGGCGAGTTCCAGCGGACCGAGCTCGCCGAGTACCGGGGAGCCGCGCTCAACTGAGGCAGTGCTCCGGGGCGGGACCCCGTTGCATGCGGCGGCGCTTTGGACTGACACTCGCCTGCATCGGATTGCGTCACGATGCGCAGATGCCTCCAGACGACCGCCAACCCGAACAACGCCCTCCCCCTTCCGCGGGAGAGTCCGCGGGGCCCCGCGCAACCCGACCCATGCCTCTTCGCCGAGCTCTCGCAGTGCGCCTGGGGTCGCGCCCCTTCGCTGCCCTGCGCACGCTGGTCTTGCCGCTCGTCGCCGGGTTGGGCGTCGTGTTGTTGCTGTTGGCGTTTTCGCTCCTGGCCAGCGAAGTGCTCGAGGGCGACACCCACAGCCTCGACATGCAACTGCTCGAGGCCGCCGAGCGCATCAGGTCGGCACACCCGCGCTTCGGCGTGGTCATGCGAGACCTGAGCGGCCTGGGCAGCGCCGTGGTGCTGAGCTTTCTGGTCGTCGCCACCGTGATCTACCTGGCGCTGCTTTCGGCGCGCACCTCCGCGGTCCTGGTGGCCGCTTCTACGGCGGCTGGTGCCGTGCTGATCCACCTGCTGCTCAAGCCCGCTTTCGGGCGCCTGCGGCCCGACCTCGCCTTTGCCGATCATGCGGCGTGGGGCATGAGCTTTCCGAGCGGGCACGCGAGCATGTCGGCGATCGTGTTCCTCACGCTCGGGGCGTTGTTGGCGAACACGCGCAGCCGCCGGGTGGAGCGCGTGTTCATTCTGGCGATGGCCGCCGTGGCGACCTTCCTGGTGGGCGTGAGCCGCGTGGCGCTGGGGGTGCACTGGGCGACGGATGTGCTGGCGGGCTGGGCGCTCGGGGCCGCATGGGCCACCGGTTGGCTGCTGATGGCGCATTGGGTGCTGCGTGCGAAAAGGACGGATTCCCGCGACAGCGGAGACAGAGCGGGCTAAGGCAGGGCAGTTGCAGATCCCGGACAGGCGTGCCGCGTCGAGAATGCGCCCAGGAGGGAAAGCAATGCAAAAAGTTGCAGTCATCGGTTCCGGGCCCGGCGGGTTGGTCGCCGCGCGCTACCTTCAATCCGAAGGCTTCGCGCCCGTCCTGTTCGAGCAGGCGGCGATGCCGGGCGGCCAGTGGAGTGGCGACGCGAGTTGCAGCGGCGTATGGCCGTCCATGCGCACGAACACCAGCCGCGTGCTCACGCAATTCAGCGACCTGCCGCACGCGCCGGGGCTGGCCACCTACCCCTCGAACCGCGAGATCGGCGAATACCTCCAGCGATATGCGGGCAGTTTCGGGCTGCCCGGCCGGACTCGTCTGGGTACGCCCGTGCGCGAGATCCGTGCAGCACCCGGCGGATGGGCGGTTCGGCACGGCGCTCGGGAGGAAGTCTTCGAGAAGGTCGTGGTCGCCAGCGGCCGGTTCCAGCAGGCGTGCGTTCCCCAGGTGGCGGGCCTGGAGTCGTTCGCAGGCGATGCCGGCGTGGCGCATACCAGCGCCTACAAGGACCCGGAGCGATACCGAGGCAAGCGCGTTCTCGTGGCGGGCTGTGCCATCAGCGCCCTCGAAATCGCCGGCGATCTCTGCATGCTCGGCGCGGACCGCGTCGTCGTCTGCAACCGGCGACAGCGCTACGTGCTTCCCAAGCTGATCGCCGGGGTCCCGTCCGACCATCGCGTGTTCACGCGCTACCAGGCCCTGGCAGAAGAGTCGCTGCCACCCGCCGAGTTCGGTGCGATGCTGAAGGAACTGGTGCTCGATGCGGTGGGCAGCCCCGAACAGTACGGCGCACCCAAGCCCGCCGACAGCATCTTCGACGCTGGCCTGACGCTCAGCCAGCACTATCTCCCGCTGGTCGCAGAAGGCCGCATCGAGGTGCGTCCGTGGTTCGACCGTGTCGATGGCACGCAGGTCCGCTTCGTCGACGGGCGAACCGAGGCGTTCGACGGCATTCTCTTCGGCACGGGCTTCGAACTGCGTCTGCCGTTCCTGAGCGAACCGATCCGCCGCACGCTCGACATGGCTGCACAGCGCCTCGACCTGTACAAGCACACCTTCCATCCGGAACTGCCGGGCCTGGCATTCGTGGGCATGTGGGACCAGTCCGGGCCGATGTTCCCACCGCTTGAACTACAGGCGCGATGGCTGGCTTACGTCTGGAGCGGCGCCATCGCATTTCCGACGCCCGAAGCGATGCATCTGGGCCTTGCCGAATGTCGCGCCCTTGGCGACAAGCCGCGGAAAACGAAGATGAACCTGATGGCGTTGCTGTTCGCGCGCGCCGCCGGCGTGGAGCCCGACCTGGAACGCTGGCCTGGGCTGCAGCGTGCCCTGCTCTTCGGCCCGCTCGCGCCGATTTCATTTCGACTGCAAGGCCGGGATGCGCTGCCCGACGCGGCGAGCCGGTTTGCCAGCGAGGCCATGGCGTTCGGGTGCGTGCGGTCCCCCGAGTTCTGCACTGCGGAGTTGCAGAAGCTGGAGCGATTGGGCTCAGGGCCCATGAACTGCCCCATCAGCCCGGGGATGGCCGGCCGGCGTTGACCGCCCATTGCGCGGCGAATGCGCGCTTGTATGCGGGCCGCGCTTCCCCGCGCGCGACATAGGCTGCCAGGCTTGGGAATTCGTCGAGGATGCCCGAAGGCCTCAGCCTGAGCAGCACCGACACCATCATCAGGTCGCCCGCGCTGAAACCGCCGTCGAGCCATTCGGCATCGCCGAGGCGAGCAGCAAGCTGGCCCAGCCGATCGCGGATGCGATCCACCACCAGAGGCAGGCGCTCCTTGCTCCACGACTTGTCGCGCTCCAGGATTCTCGCGGTGACGAGGTCGAGAATCACCGGCTCTACGGTGTTGAGCGCAGCGAACATCCACGTGATTGCACGTGCACGCGCATTCGCATCGTCCGGCAACAGGCCCGCATGCCGCTCGGCGAGATGCAGGACGATCGCGCCCGTCTCGAACAGGGTGAGATCGCCTTCCTCATAAGTGGGAATCTGGCCGAAAGGATGAAGGGCCAGGTGGGCGGGTTCCTTCATTGCACGGAAAGAAACGAGACGAACCTCGTAAGGCTGGGCGACTTCTTCGAGCGCCCACCGAACGCGCGTGTCGCGCGCCAAACCCTTGCCGCCATCGGGCGATCGTTCGAAGGCGGTCATGGTGATGGTCATCGCAAGGCTCTCCTGTTCATCGGTTGCGGACGTACTCTGGCATGCCAGAGACCATGGTAAGTGCTTCGGGCTTGCTGATTGCCGTCTCCTAAAAGGCTTATGGTTCTACGCGGAGTTGCAATGAACTCGACGTCATCACAATCCACATGTGCCTTGCCGGCGCCCTAACCCCTGAAAACGCCTGAGACATGACACCACTCCGAAATGCAGCAAGAATTCTCTCGTTCATTGCTGCTTCCAGCTTCCTCGTCGCCATCGATTCCGCGGCAATCTGGAAAGCCGTCGTCCGACGTTCTCTGCCGTTGACCATAGGTCTGTGCCTACTCGCATTCGGGCAGCTGGGGCATGCGCAGTTGCCCACACTGGGCTTCATGCAGTTGCCACAACCCGGCGGCGGTCTCGTCACTGTCTTTTATCCGTCGTCCGACACTGAGGCGCCTTTCATGCAGGGGCCGTTCAGGCTGTCGTGGGCTGCCAACGGCCACGTGTTGAAGGGCAATGGACACCTCATCGTGATCTCGCACGGCTCGGGTGGCAGCCCTTGGGTGCATGTGGACTTGGCGCGGGTATTGGTGCAGAGGGGATTCACGGTCGCCATGCCTCAGCACGAAGGCGACAACTATCTTGACCCATCGGAGCCAGGGCCTGCGAGCTGGATCAAACGGCCCATCGAAGTCTCTCGGTCAATCGATGCTGTAGCCGGTAGCAAGCCACTGGCAGCGACGCTGCGCCTTGATTCGGTAGGCATGCTTGGAGGGTCTGCTGGTGGACATACGGCTTTGTCCTTAGCGGGCGGGAAATGGTCAAAGGCGCGCTTCAGGAACCATTGCGAAGAGCACATTCGAGACGACTTCTCATCGTGCGTCGGTTTCTTCACGCTACTCAAGGGCAACTGGCTGGACGGCCCAAAGATTTGGCTGGCTAAGTCCGTCATCGCGGCGCGTTTCTCCGACGACACAGTTCAAGGCGGCTTCGACCCGCGAATCAGGTCCGTGCTGGCCATGGTTCCATTCGGCGCGGACTTCGATCCCGAAAGCTTGAAGCAACCTACGACTGCCCTCGGGCTCGTGATTGCGGAAAAAGACATCAACCAGGTGCCTCGCTTCCACGCGGAAGCAATCCTTGCTGCATGTGAACCTCGCTGCGAAGTCGTCATGCGCCTGCCGGAAGGTGGCCATGGTGCGATGCTCTCGCCAATGCCTCCGTTGGAGGCTGGCAGCGTGGCGCAACGCCTCCTGAGTGACCCGCCTGATTTTGACCGGGGACGGGTGGTACCCACACTCAATTCGCGAATTGCCGATTTCTTCCTTCGGACCCTGGGTCGTGAGTCAAGCCATCCAGGAATACCTCGATAGCGACGACGGACTGGACGCTGCGCCTTTCAGACCCAGCTCAAGTTGCTCTTGAACGGCCGCATGACGAAGCTCGTGCGGCAATCCTGCACGCTGGGATGCTTGAGCAGCGTGTCCATGACAAACCGGGTGTAGTGGTCCATGTCGGCCACTACCACCTTCAGCAGGAAGTCCATTTCTCCCGTGAGAGACACGCACTCCACCACTTCGGGCCAGGTCTCCACGGCCACGGCGAACAGGTCCATCGGATTGCGCTTCTCGCGGCCGCTCTGCTTTTCCATGCGCACGTTGATGTAGGCAGTAAGGCCCAGGCCGATGCGCCGCGCGCGCACCAGGGCCACGTAGCCCGCGATCACGCCGGCGTCTTCCAGGCGCTTGACCCGGCGCAAGGTAGCGGATGCAGAAAGGCCCACCTTGCCGCCCAACTCCTCGTAGGACAGGCGACCGCTCCGCTGCAGCGCAGCAACAATGCGCTGATCCATCGCGTCCAGTTCGACTGAGTCTTCCACTCGCCCATTGTTGCATGATTCGTGCGTCGAATCCGATCCTTGCCGCTGATCTGCACGATAACTGCAGGCCGAAGTGCCTACAGTGAACCATTCATGCAGAACCCCACTTCACCGGAGCAAAGAGACATGGCCGACCTGTTTGACAACCCCATGGGACTGTGCGGATTCGAGTTCGTCGAATTCGCGTCGCCCGACGCCAACCTGCTGGAGCCCTTGTTCAAGAAGATGGGCTTCTCCCTCATCGCGAAGCACCGGTCGAAGGATGTGGTGCTCTACCGCCAGGGCGACATCAATTTCGTCGTCAACCGTGAGCCCAAGAGCCTGGCCGGCTACTTCGCAGCGGAGCACGGCCCCGCGGCCTGCGCGCTCGCCTTTCGTGTCAAGGATTCCCACAAGGCCTATGCCCGGGCGCTGGAGCTCGGGGCGCAGCCCGTCGAAGTGCCCACCGGTCCGATGGAACTGCGCCTGCCCGCCATCAAGGGCATCGGCGGCGCCCCGCTTTACCTGATCGACCGCTTCGAGGACGGCAAGTCGATCTACGACATCGATTTCGAGTTCCTGCCGGGTGTCGACCGGCACCCGAAGGGCGTGGGCCTCAAGGTGATGGACCATCTCACGCATAACGTCTACCGCGGCCGCATGGCCCACTGGGCCGCCTTCTACGAGCGGCTGTTCAACTTCCGCGAGATCCGCTACTTCGACATCAAGGGTGAATACACCGGCCTGACCTCCAAGGCCATGACCGCGCCGGACGGCCTGATCCGCATCCCGCTCAATGAGGAGGCCGGCAAGACCTCGGGCCAGATCGAAGAATTCCTGATGAAGTTCAGCGGCGAGGGCATCCAGCACATCGCCCTGTCGACGGACAACCTGATCGAGACGGTGGACCAGTTGCAGATGGCCGGCGTGCCGCTGATGACAGCCCCGAATGACATCTACTACGAGATGCTGGAACAGCGGCTGCCCGGCCACGGTCAACCCGTCCCGCAACTGCAGGCCCGGGGCATTCTTCTCGATGGCGACACCGGCAATGGTCAGCAACGCCTGCTGCTGCAGATCTTCAGCGAGACGCTGCTGGGCCCGGTGTTCTTCGAGTTCATCCAGCGCGCCGGCGACGAGGGCTTCGGCAACGGCAACTTCAAGGCGCTGTTCGAGTCCCTGGAGCGCGACCAGATCCGCCGTGGCGTGCTGCAAGTCGAGAAGGATGCGGCATGACGCGCGCGACCGAAGCTGCCCAGAAGCTCGACGCGCACCAGCTCGATCCTCTTCTGGCGGGCCTGCCGCAATGGAAGCTGAGCCCCGAACGCGGCGGGACCTTGAAGCGCGAGTTCGTGTTTCACGACTTCGCGCAGGCAATCGGCTTCATGACGCAGGCTGCCGTGCATTGATCCCGAGGTAGCACGATGCTCCAACAATTGAAGGAAATCACCAGGCACGGCCTGGCGGCCGGCACCGAACAGCCCGTGCGGCCGAACTGGACGATCGACCAAGGGTGGGACAGGTACACGCCGCAGGAACACGCGGTGTGGAAGACCTTGTTCGAGCGGCAAAGCAAGCTGCTGCCCGGGCGCGCATGCGACGAGTTCGTCCGCGGCATGCAGAACCTGCCGATCGGGCCCGATCAGATCCCGCATTTCGAGCAGTTGTCCGAGACGCTGATGAAGCGCACAGGCTGGCAGGTCGTTGCCGTGCCCGGACTGGTTCCCGACGACGTCTTCTTCGAGCACCTGGCAAACCGTCGCTTTCCGGCGGGGAACTTCATCCGCAAGCCATCCGAGCTGGACTACCTGGAGGAGCCCGACGTATTTCACGACGTGTTCGGCCACGTTCCCATGCTGATGAACTCGGTGATCGCCGACTACATCCAGGCCTACGGCGAAGGCGGTCTGCGAGCGAAGCGCATGGGCGTGCTTGAAAAGCTCGCGCGCGTGTACTGGTACACCGTCGAATTCGGGCTCGTGAAGCAGCCCGATGGCTTGCGAATCTACGGCGCTGGCATCGCCTCCTCGGCAACGGAGACGCTCTTCAGCGTCGAGGATGCCTCGCCCAACCGGATCGGCTTCGACCTCGAGCGCGTGATGCGCACCCGCTACCGCATCGACGACTTCCAGGAAAGCTACTTCGTGCTGGACCATCTGGACGACCTGCTGCGGCTGGCGCACATCGACTTCGCTCCGCTGTACGAGCGGGTCGGCGGCGCCAACGACTTCGAGCCGGGGGAGGTACTGCCTGCCGATACGGTGGTCACGCGCGGCACCGGCCGCTACCACGCCGCCAAGCGCAGTGGAGCGGGCGCATGAACGTGCTTCCGGCCCGGCTTCGCCACTTGGGTCACGAACGGACTTTTCCGCGCCTGATCTGCAGCCGCCGAGCGCTATGCGGCCGAGGGCGCGCCGCGTTTTCTCACCGCAGCAGGCTTGCGAATGCTTGAGGCTGCGCGCCTCACGTCGCCTTGATCGCAAACCGCTTGATGATGTCCCCGTACTGCTTCGTCTCCGCACGCATGCGCTCGGCAAACTCCTTGCCGCGCATCGCGACCAGGTCGGTGCCCAGCGCGGTGAGCTTGGTGCGCGTGTCGGGCCGCTGAAGCACCGCAAAGGCGGCCTTCTCCAGCTGCTGGACGATCTCCGCCGGCGTGCGCGCAGGCACCAGCACCCCGTACCACGCGACGAAGTCCTCGTCACGCATGATGCCCAACGCCTCGCCCACCGTCGGCACCGCAGGCACGAGCGGCGAGCGCTTCGGCTGCGTCACCGCCAGCGCCAGCAGCTTCCCCGTCGCGAGGTGCGACAGCAGCGGCGGCGCGCCCACCAGCGCGAAGGACACCTCGCCGCCCAGGACCCCGACCGTTGCCGGCGCGGCGCCCTTGTAGGGCACGTGCACGATGTCCAGGCCCGTCTGCGAGCGCATCAGCTCCACCGCGATGTGCTGCGGCGTGCCGTTGCCGGGGGTGCCGATGGTGATGCCGCCCGATGTCTTGCGCGCCGCATCGAGCGCCTCGCGCAACGTCTTCGCGCCCAGCGACGCGTTGGCAACCAGCAGGTTGGGCGACTGGGACACCAGCGCCACCGGCGTGAAGTCGGTCAGCGGCGCATACGACATCCTGGCGTGGAGAGAGGGCGTGATGGTCAGCTCGGGGTTGCCCGCGAGCAGCACGGTGTAGCCGTCCGGCGCCGCCCTGGCCGCGGCCTCGGCACCGAGCATGCCGCCGGCGCCCGCGCGGTTGTCGACCACGAAGTTCTGCTTCAGCTCCTCGCCCAATCCTTGCGCCATCAGACGGGCGACCGCATCGATGCCGCCCCCGGCGGAATAGGGCACGATCATCTTGACGGGCGCGTTGGGGTAGCCCTGCGCGAAGGCCGTGCCGATGCCCCCGAACAGGGAGGCGCCTAGGCCAGCGAGGACGGTTCTGCGTTGCATGCGATGTCTCCTTCGTTCTGATCGAATATGCGGCCGGGGTTGAGCAACCGGGCCGGATCGAGCGCCTGCTTCAGCCGACGCATCAGCTCGACTTCCGCCGGGCTGCGCGACACCTGCAGGAACTCCTTCTTCAAGCGACCGATGCCATGCTCGGCGCTGATAGTTCCGCGGCGCCCGCGCAGCGCGCCGTAGGCGATCTCGTCGACCTCGTGCAGGGCCTGTGCATCGACCGGGCCGCTGATGAGGTGCAGGTTGTTGTCACCAAGGTGGCCGAGGAACAGGTGATCGGCCGACGGAATGCGCTGCCGCAAGGCCGCCTCGACCTCGCCGATGTAGCCGGCCGTCTCGGCCCAGGGCATGCCGATGTCCAGCGCAGCCGTGGGCTTGAGGTGCGACAGCAACTCGGGAATCGACTCGCGCAGGCGCCAGAAGGCCTCGCGGTGGGCGAGCGTGGCGGCGAAGGCGCAGTTGGCGATCTCTTCGTTCTCCAGCGCATCGGCCAGGGCCGACTGCAGCTCGTCTTCCATCGACTGGCCGGCCGATCCGGCGGCCTCGATCAACACGTGCCAGGGCGCCGCGCTGCCCAGCGGGGGCTCCTGCTTGCAGAGCTCCGACGCCATTTGCACGAAGCGGCCCGACATGAACTCGAAGGCGCACAGCCCCGGCCCCATGCGGCTCTTGAGCGCGCGCAGCAATGCCGGCAGCGCCTCGAAGCGAGCGGCCGTCACCCAGGCCGCCGCCACCTCCCCCATCGGCGGATGCAGCCGCAGCGTGAGCCGAGTGATGATGCCCAGCGTGCCCTCGGTGCCGATGAAAAGGAAGCGCGGATCGAAACCCGTGCTGTTCTTGACCAGCCGCGTGAGCGACGACACCACCGTGCCGTCGGCCAGCACCGCCTCGACGCCCAGCACCGAATCGCGCATGGTTCCGTAGCGGATGACGCGGATGCCGCCTGCATTGGTCGCCGCATTGCCGCCCACCGTGCAGCTGCCGCGCGCGCCCAGGTCGACCGCGAACATCCAGCCCTGTGCGGCCGCCGCTTCCTGCACCTGCTGCAGCGTGGCGCCGGCCTGGACCTGCATCACGCCTTCGAGCTCGTCGATGTCCTCGATGCGGTTCATGCGCTCGAGATTGATCACCACGTCGCCGTCGCCAGGCACCGCGCCGCCGGCCAGGCCGGTCATGCCGCCCTGCACGGTAATGCGCCGCTTCTCGTCGCGGCAGCGGCGCACCAGGGCAGCGACCTCCTCCGTGGTGGTCGGCCGGTGCAGCTCGCTCGGCATGCCGTGCGGCAGGCCGCTCCAGTCCTTCAGGTAGCGCTCGTCGATGCCGGTCGTGATCATGTTGCGTGCCTCACACCTTGACCGGGGTCGACGTGGACGATCCCAGCCGGTGCGCCGCATCCGGCCCACCGTAGTGCTGGATCAGCCGCGCCTGGTCGACCTGCGCCTGGCGGTCGACCGCATCGGGGTCGCAGATCGCCAGCAGCGCCTCGTGCATGGCCTCCAGCACATCCGCATGCGCCGCGCTGCCGGCGAGGTCGGCCAGCTCTTCCGGATCGTCCTGCAGGTCGAAGAGCTCGGGCCGGAAGCCGACGTAGTAGTGATACTTCCAGCGGCCCTTGCGCAGCATGAAGCCGCCCGTGTTGCTGCCGGCGGCGTGATATTCGCTCAAGATCGGGCGCTCGGGCTCCGGCGCGGACGCGGCCACTTCGTACAGCGAGCGGCCAGGCCGCCCCGCCATCTCCGGTGCCGGGTCGAGCCCCGCACCTTCGAGGATGGTGGGGAAGAGATCCAGCAGGTCGACCGGCGTGTCGCACACCGAGGGCGTGACGCCCGGACCGGCCAGCAGCATCGGCACCTTCACGCTCTCTTCGTACAGCGTCGACTTGCCCCACACGCCGCGCGCGCCCAGATTGTCACCATGGTCGGAGGTGTAGATCACCTGGGTGCTGTCTTCCAGCCCCGCGGTGTGCAGGGCCGCCATCATCTGGCCCACGTTGTGGTCGAGCCAGGTGCACAGGCCGTAGTAGGCCGCGAAGGCGCGCCGCCGCTCGTTGGCATCGACGAAGCGCTCTTCGGAGGCCATAAAGTCGCAGTACTCCTGCACCCAGGGGTGGCGCTGATAGCCGGTGGCGGGGTGCAGCTTGGGCTCGGGCAGGCGGTCGGTGGGGTAGAGGTTGTAGAAGGCCTCGGGCACCACCAGCGGGAAATGCGGTGCCACCAGGCCCACGTACAGCACGAAGCCCTGCTCGGCGCGCTGGGCGGCCTCGCCCAGCCATTGCGCGGCGCGCTGCGTCACCGCGCGGTCGTACTGCGTGTACGACGATTCGCCGGGGCCGATGCGCTCGCCCAGCATGCGCGGGCCGTCGGACCGCGGGCGGAAAGGGTTGCGAATCGACGCCCACACCATCCCGTGGCCGCCGACCACATGCATGGGCAAGTGCTCGGCGTCGAAGCCCGCCGGGTCTTCCTCGCTGCGGTAGTGCAGCTTGCCGATGCTCTCCACGCGAATGCGATGCTCCTGCAGCACATGGCCCCAGCCGCGCTGCTCGCCGGTGTAGGGCATCGCGTTGTCCCAGAGGCGCAGCTGGTGTACCCGCAGGCCGGTCGCGAAGGCGGCCCGTGCCGGCACGCAGATCGGGCTGGGCGTGTACGCGTTGGTGAAGCGCACGCCGCGGTGCGCGAGCGCGTCGAGGTGGGGTGTCTGGACGAAGGGATGGCCGGAACATCCCATCATCCGCGGGTCGTGCTCATCGGACATGATGACCACGACGTTTCTCTTCTGTGCCATGCGTTGTGTCTCCTGGTGCGCCGTGCGCCGTGCGTCGGCACCGGCGCCTGGTGGAGACTGTGATCGCTGCTGCGCCAGGAATCCAATACTGTCTCGGGATACGCCGCTTTCATTTTTTCTTATGGCTCGCGCCGGGGATGCGGCCGTTCAGCCGGCCTTCGCGCACCATGCCGCGCACGACCTCGACCAGCGTGTCGCGCACCGCCAGCGCCGCGAGGCTGAGCGGGCGGTCGCGCGGCCACACAACCGCCTGCATGCGCGTGAGCTCCGGCTCGACCACCAGTCGCCCCGCGATGGCCTTCGCCGCCACCGCCTCCTGGCAGGCACTGGGCGGCATGATCGAAAACGCCAGCCCTTCGCGCACCACCGAGATCAGCATGGCCGGGCTGTTGAGCTCGTAGCGCACGTCGAGCCGCTTGTCAGCGGCGCTCGCGGCCCGTTCGATGATCTTGCGCAGGTCGTGGGCGCCGTCGGGCTCCGCCAGCGCGAGCGCCGCGACCTCGGCAAAGGGTATCTGCGCCGGCTTCCGGCGCATCGCCGCACAGGTGCCGAAAAGCATGAAGCGCTCCTCGAACACCGGCAGCGACTCCATGCCTTGCAGCTCCGACGGGCTCGGCATCGCCGCCAGCTGCGCCTGGCCCGACTCCACCTGCGTGCGCACTTCGGACGACATCCCTTCGCGCACCGTCAGCTCGACCTCGGGGAATCGCTCGGCCACCGCCCGCAGCAGCGGCGCGACCAGCAGGCCGGCGAGCGAGCCGGCGATCGACAGGCGCACCGTGCCGGAGGGCCGCACGTCGCGGCCCGCGACCTGCTCCTTGAGCGCGTCCGTGCGCGCCAGCAGGTCAACGGCCTTGTCGAAGAGCAGCCGGCCCGCGGGGGAGAGCTCCGCGCCGCGGGCATGGCGCTTGAAAAGCACCACCTCGAGGTCTTCCTCCAGCGCGGCGATGTTCTGGCTCAGCGCGGGCTGGGCGATGCTGAGATGCTCGGCCGCACGAGAGAAGCTGCGGCTCTGGGCAATCTCGACGAAGTAGCGGAGCTGGCGCAGGGTGATGTTCATCGGGTGGCTCTCCTGCAACCGAGGAGCCCCGCCCGAATCGGCAGTGGCTCGGCAGGCCTCAGCCCTTCAGCGCCGCCTCGATCGCAGCGACATCGATCTTCCGCATGGTCATCATCGCGTCGAACGCGCGCTTGGCTGCCGCGCGATCGGGGTTGACCAGCGCCTCGGTGAGCACGCGCGGGGTGATCTGCCACGACAGCCCCCACCGGTCCTTGCACCAGCCGCATTCGCTTTCCTGGCCGCCGTTGCCGACGATCGCGTTCCACAGGCGGTCGGTCTCGGCCTGGTCGTCGGTCGCGATCTGGAAGGAGAAGGCCTCGTTGTGCTTGAAGAGGGGGCCGCCGTTCAGCCCGATGCAGGGGATGCCGGCGACAGTGAACTCGACCACCAGGACATTGCCCTGCTTGCCGTCGGGATAGTTGCCTGGTGCGTGGATGACGGCGCCGACAGCGCTCTCGGGGAAGGTTTCGGCGTAGAAGGTTGCGGCCTCGAGAGCAGTGCCGTCGTACCAAAGGCACACGGTGTTCTTGCTGGTCATTCGTGTCTCCTGAAGAGTCTGCGGGCGGCAGTGTACGCCCTCACCCCCAGCGACTCCTTCAAGAGCCGATGACCTGCGGATGCGGGTCCCCGCTCGCGCTCAGGTGCTGGCGCACCTGCTGCGCCAGCGAGCCGAAGATTCTTCCAGCCACGCCCGGTTCATCGTCGCCGAAGACGATGCGGTCGCAGCCATAGTCGCGCGCGGCCATCGCAATGGTCTCTGCAGTGCGCCCCACCAGCACGGTGCTGGCGTAGGGCACGCCAGCCAGGTCGAGCAGGCTCTGCGCGTACTGCAGATCCTCGGCGCCTGCGTCGAGCTGCAGCTCGAGCAGCTCGCGGGCATTGAAGAGCATCGCGACATGGCCCGAGACCCTGGGCTGCACCCGCAGCAGGCGAACGGTCACGCGGTCGCTTCGACGCATGCGCACGACCTGCTCGATGGCCGAGCGCGTTCGTGCCGGCTCCTCCGGATCGATGGGGACCAGGATGCGCGTCATGCGGGCACCTTCAGACGGCGGGGCGCTTGGACGCCTTGGCCGCTTGCGGCGCCTCGGCGCGGGCTGCGCGCCGGCTGCTCAGCCACTTGCCGATCGCCACCACGAACATGGCGCCGAGCGCTGGGACCACCGTGTGCAGCGCGTGCTGGTTGGCAGCCCAGCCGGCAATGGAAGGATCCGACATCGCCATTTCGCCGGCGACCCAGCCGAGCAGCGCAGCACCGAAGACGATGATGACCGGGAAACGGTCCATCAGCTTGAGGATGAGGGTGCTGCCGAAGATGATGAGGGGAATGCTGATCACGAGACCGAAGACCAGCAGCGGGACATTGCCCTTGGCCGCAGCGGCAACGCCGACGACGTTGTCGAGGCTCATGACGAGGTCGGCCACCACGATGGTCTTGATGGCCGCGGCCAGGCCGGAGTGGCCTTCGAGGTTCGCTTCCTCTTCCTCCTCGCGAAGCAGGCCGATGCCGATCCAGACCAGCAGCGCCGCGCCGACCAGCTTCAGGTACGGCAGCGTGAGCAGATAGACGGCAAAGAAGGTCAGGACGACGCGCAGCACGATGGCGCCCACGCTCCCGAACAGGATCGCCTTCTTTTGCTGGGCGGGCGGCAGCGAGCGGGAGGCCATCGCGATGACGACGGCGTTGTCGCCGCTCAGGACGATGTTGATGAGGATGATCTGCGACAGGGCGATCCAGAAATCGGGACTCGACAAAAACGACACGGTGTCTCCTTGGTGGATGGGTCCGGAACCACGGCGGTTCCGCCACGTCCGAGGGTAGAGACCTGTGCTGTCACCTTTCTGCCGGCGCGCTGACAGCCGGTTGTCTGCCAGCTGTCAAAAAGCTTACAAGGCGCCGCCGGGCCGATCGGCATCGCGCAGGGGGAAGAAGACGCTGAAGGTGTTTCCCACGCCATCGGCGTCTTCCTCCAGCGTGATGCGCGCGCCATGCATCGTGGCGATCTCGCTGACGATGGCGAGACCGAGGCCGCTGCCGTCCTCCTGCGTCCCGAGGAGGCGATGGAAGCGATGAAAGATGCGCACGCGCTCCTGGATGGGAATTCGCGGACCGTCGTCGCTGATGGCCAGGCGGCATTGGTCGATTCCGGCCGGGCCGGCTTGCACAGTCACCCGGCCGCCCGCCTGGCTGTAGCGGATCGCGTTGTCGATGAGGTTGTTGACCAGCTCGCGCAGGCGGTCCCCGTCGGCGTCGATCATCAGCGGATGGTCCGCACCTTCGAAGCCCAGGTCGATGTTCCGTCTGATGGCCTGCGGCACCCAGTCCATGCTCACCGCCAGGGCGTGGGCATTCAGGTCCAGCGGCTGCAGTTGCATGGAGTCGAGCGCGCCGGGCTCGTTGCGCGCCAGCGAAAGCAGCTGGCGCACCAGCCTCGACAGCCGGTCGGCACTGATATAGAGCTGCGCGAGCGAATGGCGTACGCGTTGCGGATCGCTCTCGCGCAGGGCCAGCTCGATCTGCGCCTTCAGGCCGCTGACCGGCGTCTTCAGCTGGTGCGCGGCGTCTGCGACAAAGCGGTTCTGGAAGTCGAAGGTGCGACCGAGGCGTGCCATCAACTCGTTGACGTCGTCCACCAGCGGGCGCACTTCTCCAGGCACGTCGTGCGTGTCGATCGGACTGAGGTCCAGGTGCGAACGGTCGGATACGGCGCGGCGCAGGCGCTGCAGCGGCTCGAGCCCGCGCGAAACGCCGAACCAGACCACCGCAGTCGCCATGACGATCAAGAGCAGCTGCGGCAGCACCACGTTGGCAACCATCTCCCAGGTGAAGCGCGCTCGCTTGTTGAGCGTTTCGGCCACCTGCACCAGGACCAGCGGAGGCCCCGCGTCCGGGCCGATCGGCATCCACCCGACCATCATTCGCACGGGCTCGCCGCGCACCGCGTCGCCATAGAAGACCGGCTTGGCGGTCTTTTCGATGCGCCGCGGCGGCAACTGCGCATCGCCGCCCAGGTCGGCGCCGTCCTCGCCGAGCACGCGGTAGTAGAGCTGGTCTTCCTGGTCGAGCAGGAGGATGTTGGCCGCGGGCTCCGAGAGCTCGAGCCGCGGCCGCGTTCCGTCGAGCTTCACATGCAGCGCGATCTCGCGTCCGATCTCGTGCAGCGCTCGGTCGTAGGCCAGGTTGGAGAAGCGCAGCGAATTCCAGTAGGCCACGCCGGTATCGAGCACCAGCAGCACGGCGAGCGGCCCGAGCAGCCAGGCCAGCAGCTTGCGCTGCAGCCGAGGCTCAGGCACCCACATCGCTGCTGTCGATGAGGTAGCCCATGCCGCGCACGGTCCGGATCTCGCAACCGAGCGGCTCCAGCTTCTTTCGCAAGCGGTAGACGTTGACCTCGATCGCGTTGTCGCCAACCTCTTCGCCCCAGCCGTAGAGATGGTTGACCATGTGCTCCTTGCTCACGACACGCCCCGCGCGCATGAGCAGCAGTTCGAGCAAGGCGAGCTCGCGCGGCGACAGGTCCAACGGCCGCTTGTCGTGGAAGACGCGGCGGCCTACGGTGTCGAAGCGCAGCTGGCCATGTTCGAGATCGGGGGTGGACTGGGTACTGCGACGCAGCAGCGCCCGCACGCGTGCTTCGAGCTCGGGGAGGTCGAAGGGCTTGGCCAGGTAATCGTCGGCGCCCAGATCGAGGCCGCGAACACGGTCTGCGAGCGTGTCGAAGGCCGTGAGCATCAGCACGGGCATGGTGGACTTGCGGCCCCGCAGCCGCTTCAGCACGTCGAGACCGCTCAGTCCAGGCAGGCCGATGTCCAGGATGGCCAGGTCGTAGGTGCCCGGGGCGAGCGCATGGTCTGCTTCCTCGCCGGTGGAGACGACGTCGACGGCATGCGCAGACTGCACCAGCGCGCGCGAGAGCGCATCCGCCAGCACCCGGTCATCCTCGACGAGCAATATCCGCATTGAATTCCTGACTGCATGTCTCCCTCCCGGCGATGCTAACCCCAAGTCCCTCGCGCGTACCGCCTGCATGGGTTGCACCGCGCGGGACGCATACCTCGGGTGGCGCACTTCGCGCACACTCCGGGTTGCCCATTCCACGCCTGCACTCATGTCCGCCCCCCGCCCCGACCTCGCCAGAACAACCTTCAGTGTCCTCACGCTCGCCTTGCTCATCGGCTCATCGCTGTGGATCCTGCGGCCCTTCCTGGGTGCCACCATCTGGGCCGCCATGGTCGTCGTCGCCACCTGGCCCGCCTTCCTCTGGATCCAGGCGCGGCTATGGAAGCGCCGCAGCCTTGCCGTGCTGGTGATGGTCGTGATCCTGCTGCTGCTGTTCGTGCTGCCGCTCACGCTGGCGATCTCGACCATCGTGGCCAATACGGAGGAAGTGGTCGCGTGGGTCCGACTGCTGATCAGCCAGGGCGCGCCCACGCTGCCTGGCTGGGTGGAGCGCCTGCCGGTGGTCGGGGCGCGGCTGACGCAGGCCTGGAACGAGCTGGTTGCGGCCGGCGTCGCAGGCCTGGAAGCCAAGGTCACGCCCTACATCCGGCAGGTCACCGCATGGCTGCTTGCGCAAGCCGGCGTGGTGGGGGCTCTCACGCTGCAGTTCCTGCTCACGGTGGTGATCGCCGGGATGATGTATGCGGGCGGCGAGTCGGCGGCGGATGTGGTGCGGCGCTTCGGCTTCAAGCTCGGCGGCCAGCGCGGGGAAGATGCGGTGGTGCTGGCCGGCAAGGCAATCCGCGGCGTGGCGCTGGGCGTGGGGGTCACGGCCTTCGTTCAGGCGGTGATGGGCGGCATCGGCCTGGCGATCGCGGGCGTGCCCTTCGCGGCGCTGCTCACGGCCGTGATGTTCATGCTGTGCATCGTGCAGGTCGGCCCGACGCTGGTGCTGGCGCCGGCGGTGATCTGGGTCTTCTGGAGCGGATCGACCGGCTGGGGCATCTTCCTTCTGGTGTGGACGGTGATCGTCGGCACGATGGACAACTTCCTGCGCCCGATACTGATCCGCCGCGGCGCCGACCTGCCGCTGGTGCTGATCTTCGCCGGGGTGATCGGCGGGCTGCTGGGCTTCGGCCTCGTCGGCATCTTCGTCGGGCCGGTGATGCTGGCCGTGTCGTACACGCTGGTCCACGCCTGGCTGCACGATGCCGAGCCGCTGGCGGTCGACGCCGCACGGAAGTAGGTAGAGCCGGGGCGGCAACGGCTGCAAAGGGCCGCCGCCGGAACCTGTCAGCAGCTCCTGGATGAGTTGCGGGCGGGCAACTCTGCAGACATCGCACCGGCCCACTACATCGACTGCGGGCGCGCGCTGACAATGCCTGCGATCTCCATCACCCACGCTGCATCCCTTGTTGCACCGCGATGGCGCGCCCGCACTCGCAGGCGTGCTGGCGCCACTTGCTGGAGTGAAGGCGATGGATATTCCGGAACGGGCACACGGGACAGGCGTGACGGGCCTGCTGCTGATCATCATCGGCCTGGTGTTGGCCGCCGCGGGGATCTGGCTCGCGGCGCTGGGAGGCAGCTGGTACTACATCGGGGCGGCGCTGGCCTTCGCGGCCACGGGCCTGCTGCTGTGGCGCCGCTCTGCGTCGGCGCTGTGGGTGTATGGGATCTTCTTCATCGCCACGCTGCTCTGGAGCGTGTGGGAAGTGGGCATCGACTGGTGGCCACTCGCGGCCCGGCTCGGCGTGCCCTTCCTTGTCGGTGCGCTGCTGCTGACCCCCTGGATCACGCGTCCACTCTCGGGGGCTGCCAGGCGCGTTCCGAGCGCCGAGCCCGAACGGCGGCGCATCCGTCGCCACGAGGCGTCGCCCTGGCGCGGCGGCGGGATGCTGCTTTCGCTCGGCCTGCTCGCCTTCGCAGGCGTCGCGGCGTGGTCCTGGATGCATGACCCACACACCGTGAAAGGCGCGCTTCCGCCAGCACGGGCAGCGACTGCCGGCGGCGACAGCGTGCCGCCGGGCGAGTGGCAGGCCTATGGACGGACCGGCATGGGGCAGCGCTATTCGCCTCTGACGCAGATCACGCCTGCCAACGCAGGTCAGCTCCAACTGGCCTGGGAGTTCCGCACCGGCGACGTGCGCGGCCAGCCGGGGGACCCGGAAGAGACGACGTTCGAGGTCACGCCGCTGAAGATCGGCAACCGCCTCTTCCTGTGCACGCCGCATCAGTCGGTGGTGGCGCTCGATGCCACTACGGGCGCGCAGATCTGGCGTCGCGACCTGCACGTCGAGAAGGGGCTGGCGCTGCAGCATCTCACCTGCCGCGGCCTGTCGTACCAGCCGCCGGCCGAAGCCGTTGCAGGCACGGGGCCGGGCGGGTGCGCTTCCAAGCTCTTCATGCCGACAGCCGATGGCCGCCTGGTGGCGCTCAATCCGGAGAACGGCGAATCCTGCTCGAGTTTCGGCAAGGGCCAGGGCCAGATCGACCTGTGGGCCAACATGCCCAACCACCGCCCGGGCGCCTACTACTCGACCTCGCCGGTGGTGGTGACGAAGAAGCTGCTGATCGTCGGCGGCACGGTGCTGGACAACGTCTCCACGCATGAACAGTCGGGCGTGATCCGCGCCTTCGACATCGAAACGGGCGCGCTGGTGTGGAACTGGGATTCAGCCAATCCAGATGCGACCGCGCCGATCGCGGCAGGCCAGACCTACACGCCCAACTCGCCGAACAGCTGGTCGATCTCGAGCGTGGACGAGGCGCTGGGCCTGGTTTACGTGCCGATGGGCAACCACACGCCCGACGTGTGGGGTGGCGACCGCAGCGAGGCGGTGGAGCGCTACTCCTCTTCGGTCGTCGCTCTCGAGCTCGCCACCGGACGGGTGCGCTGGGCGTACCAGACCGTGCATCACGATCTCTGGGACTACGACGTGCCCTCGCAGCCTTCGCTGGTCGACCTGCGCATCGGCGGCCAGACGGTGCCGGCGCTGGTGCAGCCGACCAAGCAAGGCGAGCTCTTCGTGCTGGACCGCCGCACCGGCGCGCCGCTGCACCCGGTGTCAGAGGTGCCGGCGCCCGGCGGCGCGGCAAAGGGCGACCACACGGCGCCGTCGCAGCCGAAGACGCAGCTGTCCTTCGACCCGCCGAAGCTGTCGGGCAGCGACATGTGGGGCGCGACCATGTTCGACCAGCTTTACTGCCGCATCGCCTTCCAGCGCCTTCGCTACGAAGGCCGCTTCACTCCGCCATCCACGCAGGGCACGCTCGTCTACCCGGGCAACTTCGGCGTCTTCAACTGGGGCAGCGTGGCCGTGGACCCGGTCCGGCAGGTCGCCTTCACGACGCCGGCTTACCTGGCCTTCGTGTCGAAGCTGGTGGCGCGGCCCGACGATACGTCGCTGATGGTCCAGGGCAAGGAGCGCCCCAAGAACGCGCTGCCCTCGCTCAACGAAAACTTCGGTGCCCCATTTGCGGTCAAGCTCAGCGCCTTCACCTCGCCGCTCGGCATACCCTGCCACGCGCCGCCGTGGGGCTACGTGGCCGGGATCGACCTGGCGTCGGGGCAGATCGCCTGGAAGCATCGCAACGGTACGGTGCGCGACCTGGCGCCGGTGCCGCTGCCTTTCAAGATGGGCGTGCCGAATCTTGGCGGGCCGATCATGACGGCAGGTGGCGTGGCCTTTCTCTCAGGCACGCTGGACTACTACGTGCGCGCCTACGACGTGAGCGACGGCCGCGAACTGTGGCGAAGCCGGCTGCCCGCCGGCGGCCAGGCCACGCCGATGACCTACACCGGCGCAGACGGCCGGCAATTCCTGCTGGTGGCAGCGGGGGGCCACGGCTCGACCGGTACGAAGGCGGGTGACTACGTGCTGGCGTATGCCTTGCCGAAGCCCTGAACTGCGGCATCAGACCGCACGCCGCGAAGCAGTAGCATTCGGGCGCACTCGACCCATGAGCGAACGCCTCTTCCTCCGCCTCGACGACGACCCGGTGCAAGGGCCGGAGGCGGATGCACCCGCGGGCACGCTGCAGGCCGCGCCGGTGAGCACGGCGCTGCGCTTGCATATCTCGCACATCCTGCTGTGCAGCGAGCGCGTGGCGGCAGGGCATGAGGTGCTCGAACGCGTGCTGCCCGACGGGGCGGTGCGGCTGATCTTCAACCTCGGCGAGGTCTGCAGTCCTTCCGCGGTCGTGGTCGGCGCTTCGACGGCCCCGGCACTGGTGCGGCTGCGCGGCCGGATCGATGGCGTGTCGCTCACCTTGCGGCCCGGCAGGGCGGCCGGCCTGCTCGGGCTTCCCGCAGGCGAGTTGGCGGGAACGACCGTTCACCTGGAAACGCTGTGGGGAGGCGAAGGCACCCGGTTGCTGGAGCGAATGGCCCGGACGCCGGACGACGCCGCACGCATGGCGATGCTGCATGCTGCCTTGCAGCGCCGGCTGTGCGAGGCGGACGGCAACGCTAGGTCGCAGCGAGCCGCCACGCATGCGGCGCGGCTCATCGCCGCCTCGGGCGGAGGGCGGCCGCTGCGCGAGGTGGCGGAGACCGTCGGCGTCGGGGAACGGCGTCTGCAGCAGCTGTTCCATGCCCACGTCGGCCTGCCGCCGCGTGCGTGGAGCAGGCTGGCGCGGCTGCACGGCTGCCTGCGCGCACTGCGTCGGCAGACGAATCCCGACTGGGCCCAGATGGCGATCGACCACGGCTACTACGACCAGTCGCACCTGGCCAACGAGTTCCGCGCGCTCTGCGGGCTGACGCCGACCGAGTTCCTGGGACGCGCCGTTTCGGGTTCTTCCAAGACACCGGATTGAAGGCACCCTATCGTTCCCGGACTCGGCAAGGAAGCGAAGAAAGGAACAGCGGATGCTGCAACAGCCATCAACTCTCAAGGACTGCGTGGCCGTGGTGACCGGCGCGAGCCGCGGCGCCGGGCGCGCGATTGCCCAGGAGCTGGGCGCGGCCGGCGCGACCGTGTACGTGACTGGGCGCAGCACGCGCGGGGAGCCGGCCCGGAGCTACGGGCAGCTGATGGGACTGTCGGGCCTCGACACCCTCCCCGGCAGCATCGACGAGACGGCAGAGGAAGTCACCCAGATGGGCGGGCGAGGCATCGCGGTGCGCTGCGACCACACGCGCGAGGAGGAGGTCGCGGCGCTGTTCGCCCGCGTGGAGCACGAGGCCGGCCGCATCGATCTGCTGGTGAACAACGCCTGGGGCGGGCACGAGACCTTCAATGGCGTGTTCGACGCGCCGTTCTGGGAGCATCCGCTTTCCAACTGGGACTCGATGTTCGACCGCGGTGTGCGCAACCATCTGCTGGCCAGCCGCTTCGCAGCGCCCATGATGGTGCGCCGCGGGCGCGGGCTGATCGTCACGACCACCTTCCGGGATCGCGATCGTTACCTGCGCGGCAACCTGTTCTACGACCTGGCCAAGGCTTCGATGACGCGACTGGCCTTCGGAATGGCGCAGGAGCTGCTGCCCCACGGCGTCGCCTCCATCGCCGTGTCGCCCGGATGGATGCGCACGGAGTTCGTCCTGGCCGGGCACCAGACCGACGAGGCGCATTGGCAGGAGCGGCCGGCGCTGTCGCGGACGGAATCGCCGCGGTATCTGGGGCGGGCAGTAGTGGCGCTGGCGGGCGATGCCGGCGTGCTGGACAAGAGCGGCCGCGTGTACTGCGTCGCGGATCTCGCGCACGAATACGGGTTCACGGATGTCGACGGACGGCAGGTGCCGGCCTTCGAACTCGGCGAAGGCTGAGTCCCCTGCCCTGGCCCGCAAGCTGCCTGCGGGAGAGAAGGTCCGGCAGCTCAGCTCAGCCGGCGCCCAGGTTCGCCCGCCTTGCGCCGTGCTGGGCAATCCCGTACCCTGAGCCGCCCACTGGGCGGAGCACGCAAGGAGATGTCCATGCCAAGCCGATCGAACGGCCTCGCGGCCGAAATGGAAGCGGTGCGAACCCTGGCGCTCGTCGGAGCGCCTGCCTCCGGCAAGACCACCCTTGCGGAGGCCCTGCTGCTCAAGTCCGGCGCCATCGGAGCGCCGGGCAGCGTGGAGCGCGGCAGCACCGTCAGCGACTTCGATCCGCTCGAGCGCCGCATGCAGCACTCGCTCAATTCTTCGGTGATGCATCTCGCGCATGCGGGCACGCGCATCCACTTGCTCGACACGCCCGGCGGCGCCGACTTCCTCGGCCAGAGCCTGCCGGCGCTGGAGGCGGTGGAAACGGCGGCGGTCGTGATCAACGCCGCCATCGGCATCGAGTCCATGGCGGTGCGCATGATGGAGCATGCGGCCAGGCGCAAGCTGGCGCGCATGGTGATCGTCAACAAGATCGATTCGCAGGGCGTGGACATGGCGGGCCTGCTGGCGCAGATCCAGGCCGCCTTCGGCCGCGAATGCCTGCCGGTGAACCTGCCCGACGACGGCGGCACCGGGGTGCTCGACTGCTTCTACAACCGCGAGGGCGGCTGCACGATGGGCGACGTCGAGGCGGCGCACCGCGCGCTGGTCGAGCAGGTGGTGGAAGTGGATGCAGCCTTCGTCGATCGCTACCTGGAACAGGGCGACGTCGACCCCGGCGAACTGCATGCGCCGCTGGAGCAGGCGCTGCGCGAAGGGCATTTGATCCCCGTGTGCTTCGTCTCCGCGCGCAACGGCGCAGGGCTGGGCGAGTTGCTGGACGTGATCGTCAAGCTGCTCCCCGATCCGACCGAAGCCAACCCGCCGGCCTTCCTCGTCGGCGAGGGCGACGAGACGCGGCCGATGGAGGCGAAGCCCGACCCGTCGCTGCACGTGCTGGGGCATGTGTTCAAGGTCACGGTCGATCCGTACGTGGGCAAGATGGGCATCTTCCGCGTGCACCAGGGCACCGTCACGCGCGACAGCCTGCTCTTCGCCGGCGACGGCCGCAAGCCCTTCAAGGTGAACCATCTGTTCATGCTGCAGGGCAAGGAGTACACCGAAGTGGCGCGCGCGCTGCCGGGCGACATCGTCGCGGTGGCGAAGGTGGAGGACGCCCATTTCGACGCGGTACTGCACGACGCGGCCGAGGACGACCATGTGCACCTTGCGCCGCTGGACTTTCCGATCCCGGTGCATGGACTTGCGATCGAGCCGCAGCGGCACGGCGACGAGCAGCGGCTCTGGGAGATTCTGGGCAAGCTGGTGGACGAGGACCCCTGCCTGCGCGTGGAGCACGTGGCGGTGACCAACGAGACGATCGTCTACGGCCTGGGCGAGCTGCACCTGCGCGTGCTGCTCGAACGGCTGCGCGAGGTGTACCGCTTCGAGGTCAACACGCGGCCGCCGCGCATCGCCTACCGCGAGACGGTGACCGCGCCGGCCGAAGGCCATCATCGCCACAAGAAGCAGACCGGCGGCGCCGGCCAGTTCGGCGAGGTGTTCCTGCGGGTGGAGCCGCTGGCGCGCGGCGCCGGCTTCGAATTCAAGGACGAGGTAAAGGGCGGGGCCATTCCCTACCAGTTCATCCCTGCCGTCGAGAAGGGCGTGCGCGAGGTGCTGGAGCACGGCGCGATCGCCGGCTACCCGGTGGTGGACGTGCGCGTGACGGTGTACGACGGCAAGAGCCACACCGTGGACAGCAAGGACATCGCCTTCGCCACCGCGGGGCGCAAGGCCTTCGTCGCGGCGATCCAGGAAGCGCGGCCGATCGTGCTGGAGCCGGTGGTGAAGATCGAGATCGCCGCGCCGGAGAGCGCGATCGGCGACATCACCGGTGACCTGTCGTCGCGGCGCGGACTGGTCAGCGGCACTGCCAACGCGGCGGCGGGGATGGTGCTGGTGCGCGGCCAGGTGCCGATGTCGGAGCTCTCCGGGTATCAGTCGCGGCTCAATGCCATGACCAGCGGGCAGGGGCGCTACACCATCGAGCTGTCGCACTATGAGCCGGTGCCACCCGCGACACAGCAGCAGCTGATGTCGCAGCACAAGGTGCGCGACGCCGACTGAGTCAGCGGCGCGCCGACCTGCGCCTCGCGGCGGGTGGCGGGGCGATTCCCCGTTCCATCGTCGAAGCCGGCCTACACCGTGCGTGGAGCGCGGCGTCTATGAACAAGATGACGAACTAGGAGTTTTCATGGAACAGAAATCCTGGCTGGCCGCGCTGAAGGAAGCGGACGCGCGCCGGCCCGACCTGCCGGGCGAACACCTGATCGTCCTGGCCACCGGCGTGCTGCTGATGATGGCAACCGGGCGCAGCCGCTCCCTTTTCGGTCGTGTGCTGATCGGTGCCGCGGCGGGCGCCTTCATCGGCCGCGCAGCCAGCGGCACGGGCGGTGTGGCGCGCCTGGCGGCCATGCTGGAGCAGTTTCGCGGCGGCCGATGGCTGCGATGAGGGGAACGACCATGAGCGTGAACGACGCGCTGCTCCCGCGCTTGCTGCGACTGCACTGCGCCTTCCTGCTGGCGGGGGCGGTGCTCGTTTCGCTCTCTGCCTGCAGCGATCGGCAGGCCGCCGAGAGCCGAGCGAACGTCGACGCCGCCGTCGAGAAATCCAAGGACGCGACGGTTTCCGCCGCGCACAAGGCCGCGGACCTCGCGGACAAGGCGCGCGACAACACGGTGAACTACTTCAAATCACCGGGCGTGAAGGAAGACGTCAACTCGGCTAAGGAGGCGCTGAGGAACGCCGGTAGCGCGCTGAGTTCGTCGGCCAACGACACGGCCATCACGGCCTCGGTGTCGGCCGCGATCGCGCGCGATCCGGAGCTCGGCCCACGGCAGATCGATGTCGCCTCCAGCGCGGGCACCGTGCGGCTGAGCGGATCTGCGCCGAGCACCGAGGCAAGGACGCGCGCCGAACAGATTGCGCGCACCGTCAATGGCGTCGACAAGGTGGACAACCAGATCACGGTGACGGCGGTGAATTGAGCGACGCTCCTTGCGCTACCGGCTCAGTTTGCCGCGCGAGGCTGTCGGCTCGAATACTTCAAAGCATCAGTGCGACAGCGGCTTCGAGATGCTCGGAAGGCTGGCGCCGGAAGCCCGAGCGCGCGAAGCGTTGCAGGCGCCCTACCACGAACGCCGCGAGTGCAGAGGCGCGCACTTGCGCATCGACGCTCGGCGTGGCCGAGCCGTCGGCCGCGGCGGCGCCGCGCAGGGCCTGGCGCAGCGTCGCCTCGATCTTGTCGAAGAACTGGTTCATCCGATTCTGCAGGCGCTCGTTCTCATAGACCAGCGCATCGCCGACCATCACGCGGGTCATGCCCGGGTTCTTCTCGGCGAACTGGACCAGCATCGCGATGATGCGTGCGGCCTGCTCCTGTCCCGGGGCGGAGCGCTCGATGATCTGGTTGATCAGCGTGAACACGCTCTGCTCGATGAAGTCGATCAAGCCCTCGAACATTTGCGCCTTGCTCGCGAAGTGCCGGTACAGCGCGGCCTCGCTGACCTCGAGCCGAGCGGCAAGCGCCGCGGTCGTGACTCGCTCGGCGCCGGGCTGCTCCAGCATGGCCGCCAGGGCCTGGAGGATCTGCACGCGCCGCTCGCCCGGCTTCGGACGTTTGCGCGTCGGTGCGGCCACCGGCTCTGAACTCACGGAACTCAGCGGGGCACCAGGGGCGCTTGTCTCTTCGTTCTGCATGGGCAGGGCAAATTGTAAAAAAATGATTCTCGCACAGCGCAGTGAGCGCGTGCCAACCGACGCCGAACTGTAACGTCGCGCAGAATCAACGGATTCCAAACGACATCCTCGAAAGGGAACGATGAGCCCAACGATTCTGGTGACCGGCGGGGCCGGCTTCATCGGCAGCCACACCTGCGTCGCGCTGGCCGCTGCAGGCTATGCGCCGCTGATCCTGGACAATCTCGGCAACAGCGATGTGCGCGTGCTCGACCGGCTGGCCCGGATCATCGGCACCGCGCCCCGCTTCGTGGAGGGTGACGTGCGCGACCGCGCGCTGCTCGACCGGCTGTTCCGTGAGGAGGCCATCAGCGGCGTGATCCATTTCGCCGGGCTCAAGGCCGTGGGCGACTCGGTGGCCGACCCGATCACCTACTACCAGAACAATGTACACGGCAGCTTCGTGCTGACCGAAGCCATGCAGGCGGCGGGCGTGCGCACGCTGATCTTCTCCTCCTCCGCCACGGTGTACGGCGATCCGGACAGTTCGCCCATCCCCGAGAGCGCGGCACTGCGCCCTGCCAATCCCTACGGCCGATCGAAGCTGATGGTGGAGGACGCGCTGCGCGACCTGCGTCGCGCCGATCCGGCCTGGCGCATCGCCCTCCTGCGCTACTTCAACCCCGTGGGTGCGCATGAAAGCGGTTTGATCGGCGAGCATCCCCAGGGCAAGCCGAACAACCTCATGCCCTTCGTGAGCCAGGTGGCAGTGGGCCTGCGCGACAAGCTCTCGGTGCATGGTGGCGACTACCCGACGGCGGACGGCACCGGCGTGCGTGACTACGTGCATGTGATGGACCTGGCCGAGGGGCATGTGGCGGCGCTGCGCCATGCCGAAAAGCAGCCGGGCCTGGTGACGCTGAACCTCGGCACAGGCCAGGGCGCCTCGGTGCTCGACGTTGTGAAAGCCTTCGAGCGGGCCAGCGGAAAGACCATCGCCTATGAGGTCGGACCGAGGCGACCGGGCGATGTGCCGGCCTACTGGGGCGACCCGGCGCTCGCCGAGTCACTCCTGGGCTGGCGTGCGCGACGGGGGCTGGACCAGATGTGCGAGGACAGCTGGCGGTGGCAGCAGGGGAATCCGACGGGCTACGCCTGAGCGTCCGGCAGGTAGGTCTCGCGCGCCACCATCCGGTAGGCACGGTAAGCCCTGTCGGCTTCCGCAACCGCCTTGTCCAGATCGATCAACGAGTACACCAACTGCCCTGAGTCCCACGGCTCGCGGGCTTGCTCCATCTCCACCTGGATGGCTGAGAGGTCACCGATTTGCTCAGCAAATGCCGATCCCGCAACTGAAGGTGAGATCGGCGCCCGAGGATTCGTAGGCGCTGTCTCGCCGAGCCGGCCTCCCTTACCTGGCCCGGATCATCGTCCCGTAGGCCTGGTCCGTGAGGATTTCCAGCAGCATCGCATGCGGCACTCGTCCGTCGATGATGTGGACGGCATTGACGCCGCTCTTGGCTGCGTCCAGCGCGCCTTCGATCTTCGGCAGCATGCCGCCGGAGATGGTGCCGTCGGCGAACAGGTCGTCGATCTCGCGCGCGCTGAGGTTGGTCAGCAGCTTGCCGTCCTTGTCGAGCACGCCGGGCGTGTTGGTCAGCAGCATGAGCTTCTCGGCCTTGAGCACGATGGCCAGCTTGCCGGCCACCACGTCGGCGTTGATGTTGTAGCTCTCGTTCTCCTCGCCGAAGCCGATGGGGCTCACGACGGGGATGAAGGCGTCGTCCTGCAGCGCCTTCACCACGCCCGGGTCGATGGCGACGATGTCGCCAACCTGGCCCACGTCGTGCTCGATGCTCGGGTCGTTGCGGTCCGCCATCTTGAGCTTCTGGGCTCGGATCAGGCCGCCGTCGCGCCCGGTCAGGCCCACTGCCTTGCCGCCGGCCTGATTGATCAGGCCCACGATGTCCTGCTGCACCTCGCCTGCCAGTACCCATTCGACGACTTCCATGGTCTCGGCGTCCGTCACGCGCATGCCCTGGATGAAGTGGCCCTTCTTGCCCAGCCGGTTGAGTGCGGCCTCGATCTGGGGGCCGCCGCCGTGGACCACGACAGGGTTCATGCCGACCAGCTTGAGCAGCACCACGTCTTCGGCAAAGTCGGCCTGCAAGGCCGGGTCGGTCATGGCGTTGCCGCCGTACTTGATGACGATCGTCTTGCCGTGGAACTTGCGGATGTACGGCAACGCCTGCGCCAGGATCTCGGCCTTGTCGCGCGGTGGAATATTGAGGACAGGATCGGTCATGGTGCTCACACTGGGAAGACGACAGGATTTTGCCGGTAAATTCAGGAAACACCGCGGAACCGGCTTCGCCGGGCCGCTGGTGTTGCCCCCGGTAGGGGGTGGGCGGCTACACGAAGTAAGCCAACCTGGGGGAGAGCCAAGTGACACCGCGGAACCGGCTTTGCCGGGCCGCTGGTGTTGCCCCCGGTAGGGGGTGGGCGGCTACACGAAGTGAGCCAACCTGGGGGCGAGCAACATGCCCACCGCGGAACCGGCTTCGCCGGGCCGCTGGTGTTGCCCCCGGTAGGGGGTGGGCGGCTACAAGAAGTGAGCCAACCTGGGGGAGAGCTTAGTCCTAAGGGCGCAGCCAGCGCGGTACCTTGAAGCGCACGATCATGAAATACGCCGCCACGTAGGTGGCGACGAAGAGCGCGCAGAAAGCCATCAGCACCGGCGTGTTGTTCCAGAACAGCACGGCCGGCACCACCGTGAGCGCGGCGAAGATCCACAGGTAGGGCGAGGTGCGGTTGTTGCGCGCCAGCAGCTGGCGTGCCTCGTCGTCGGCGAAGGCCACGCGCACGATGCGGCGGAAGATCAGCTGGTGGAAATGCAGCGCGTCGGGGTCCCCGGGCGACTGCCCACGAACGAAGCGGCGGTAGACCGAGAACACGGTTTCCCAGACCGGGTAGATCAGCAGCAGCATCGGGAACCAGGGTGAGACCACGCGGTGCCGCTGCACCAGCGTGACCGCGGCCAGGGCGACCACCATGCCCCAGACATAGGCGCCGCCGTCGCCGGCGAAGATCTTGCCGCGCGGGTAGTTCCAGATCAGGAAGCCCGCCGTCGCGCCGACGAGGCAGATCACCATCGCGGCGAGCTGCCGGTCTCCCACCTGCAGGGCCACGTGGGAGATGGCCAGGCAGACCAGGATTGCCACCGTAGCGGCCAGGCCGTTGTAGCCATCGATGATGTTGAAGGCGTGCGGCAAGCCGCCGATGGCGACCACCGCGAACAGCATCGCGGCATAGGGCCAGGCTTGCAGCCAGCCGTCGACCGCGGGAATGCCGAGTCGCGCGACGCCGAGCTTGAGCAGCCAGCACAGGAGCAGCGCCGAGCCGACGGTGATGCCGAGCCGGTAGCGCACCGAGACGCGCTGGGTCAGGTCCTCGACGATGCCGGCGAGCACGGCCGGGGCGATGCACAGCAGCGCAACCCCGGAAGCCTTGACGGGCCAGTTGACGTTGAAGGGATCGGAAGGCAATCCCGCCACCAGCCAGGCGATGCCGGTGCCCAGAAACATGCCGGCACCGCCGAGCCGCGGCACATGGCCCTTGTGGAAGCGCTGCGGCATGTCGGTGCCGTAGCGCCGCGCATGGCGGCGCGCGCGCCGCATGAACAGCTGCACTGCAATGGCGGAGATGAGGAAGCTGACGACGATCAGGGTAAGCATGGGTGGAAGGCGGGAAGGCTCGGGAGGCTGCTCCTAGAATCCCCGGGCGAAATTAGACCATGCCCACATCTCCGTCCCCTCCCCCTCTCGTCACGGTCTCGATCGTGAGCCATGGTCAGCTCGAACTCATCCGCCCGCTGCTGGATCAGCTCGACCGCTTCAGCCGCGCGACGACCGCCAAGGTGCTGCTCACGCTGAACATCCCCGAGCCCGATGCGTTGGCGGGCGGGCACTGGGGCTTTCCGATCGAGCGCATCGAGAACCGGCGGCGCATGGGCTTCGGGGCCAACCACAACCAGGCCTTCGCGCGCTGCGAGACGCCCTGGTTCCTGGTACTCAACCCCGACATCCGATTCGACGCCGACGTGCTGGCGCCTCTGGTCGATCACGCCCCGGCGGATGCCGGCCTGCTGGCCCCGCGCATCCTCGAGCCCGGCAAGACCACGGCGGAGCAGCACCGGGCGATCATCACGCCGCTGGAGATCCTCACGCGACGGCGGCCGGGCTACGCGATACCGGCCGAGCCGGCCTGGATCCCGGGCCTCTTCATGCTGTTCCGCAGCGAGGCGTACCGCCAGATCGGCGGCTTCGACGAGCGCTTCTTCATGTACGGCGAGGACTTCGACATCTGCGCGCGCCTGCGGCTGGCAGGCTGGAGGCTCTCGATCGCGGAGCAGCTGCAGACCCGCCACGATGCGCAGCGTGCGAGCCACAGCAGCAAGCGGCACCTGTACTGGCACATCACGAGCCTGCTGAAGCTGTGGAGTTCGGCCGCCTTCTGGCGCTATCGGCGATTGGTGGCGGCGTCGCGCTCCGCGGGGCGTTAGCCGCGTTCCAGCAGATCCTGCGCAATGGCCTGCTTGCCGCGGCCGAAGCGCTCGTAGCGGCCGCTCGCGGCCTCGCGCAGCACCGGCAGCAGGCGTGCCACGCGCGAGGCCGGCAGCTCGGCCCGGAAGCGCTGGTGCGCGACCTTTTCTCGCTGCGCCTCGACGATGGACTCCGGCACTTGCGCCCCCAGTGCATGCAGGCGATCGAGCAGCGCCTGCGCGCGGCGCCAACGCTGCATGTGCTTGCTGCCGCGCGCCTGCATCGCCTTGGCGAGCTTGTCGGCGAGCGTGGGCCGCTTGGCGCCGATCTGGTTGTTGCCGTGCTGGCGGTAGTCGATGAGGGCTTCGGGCAGCACGTCCAGTCGGCCGGTGGCCGCCGCCAGCGCGGCCAGCCATTCGTCGTGCACCCACTCATCGGAAAAAGGCAGCGCCGCTGCGAGCAGGCGGCGCCGGAACATCGCGGTCGCGCCGGTCACGAGGTTGCGCCGCAGGAACACGTCGAAGGCGTGCCCCTGCGAAATGGCCTCGAGCTCCCCAGGCTGCACTTCCAGCGCATGGAACAGCGTGTCGCCCAGCGGCTTCAGTTCGGCGTCCACCAACCGGGCATCGGTGTGCAGCAGCAGCAGTTCCGGCTGTGCTTCGAAGCGGGCCACCATGCGCGCGAGGCGACCGGGATGCCAGACGTCGTCCTGGTCGCTGAGGGCGATGAGCTCGTGCCGGCAGGCGCGTATCGCCTGCTCGAAGTTGCGCGTGACGCCCAGCGGCGGCTTGTTCTCGAGCACGGTCAACGCAAGCTTCGACGCAGCACCGCAGTCCGCCATGGCCCGCCGCACGACCGCCACGCTGTCATCGCTGGAACCGTCGTCCGACAGCACGATCTCGCGCGGCGGGGGCTCCTGGGTGCAGACGCTGTGCACCTGCGCCGGCAGATAGCGCGCACCATTGCGCGTGCACAGCGCGACCGAGACGCCGAGCGCCATCAGAGCGGCGCCAGGCGCGGGGGCCAGGCGTAGCTGAAGTCCTCGCGCGCCAGCATGAGATTGGGGCTGTAGGCGGGGTCGTTCTCCAGCAGCGCACCCCAGCGCTCGCGCATCGCGGCGAGCTCGCGCTGGAAGCGGGCCTGGCGCTCGGGCGACACGTTCTTGCCGCGGGTGGCCGACTCGTGATGGATCAGCTCGGCATAGGGCGTCCAGACGTTGCGCAGGCCGGCCTCGCGCAGGCGCAGGCAGAAGTCGATGTCGTTGAAGGCTTCCGCGAAGTGCACCTCGTCGAGGCCGCCCAGCTGCTCGTAGAGGGCCTTGCGGATCACGAGGCAGGCGGCCGTCACCGCCGAGAAGGACTGGATGAGCGCGGCCCGGCCACCATAGCCTTCGCGGCCGGCCGGCATGCCGCGGTGCGAATGGGCGGCGGTGCCGCCCACGCCGAGAATGACTCCGGCGTGCTGCAACGTCATGTTGGGGTACCACAGGCGCGCACCGACCGCCCCGACGCCGGGCTGCAGCGCGATGCTCACCATCTCGGACAGCCAGTCGGGCGTGAGCACCTCGATGTCGTTGTTGACGAGCGCGACCACCTCGCCGCGCGCCTGCGCGACTGCCGTGTTGTTGAGCTGCGCGTAGTTGAACGGGCGCTCGTCTCGCAGCACGCGGATGTTGGGCTGCCGCGCCAGAGATTCAAAGTACGCGAGCGCGGCGGGATCGTCGGAGGCGTTGTCGACGAGCAGGATCTCGTAGCTGGGGTAGGTGGTCTTCTCGACGATGGAACCGACGCATTGGCGCACCAGCGCGAGCGCATTGCGGGTCGGAATGATCAGCGAGACGAGCGGCGGGCTCGCCGGCAGCGCATAGCGCACGCGGTAGCCGAAGCCCTGGTGCTCCGCGCTGGCCCGCACGCCGGTGCGCGCGAGGTGCTCGTTGAGCGCGCGCTCGCCCGCGATCGCCGCGTAGGGCTTGGCATCCATCGACTTGGCGGTGCTCTCGCCGTGCACGCGCCAGTGGTAGAGAACGCGCGGGATATGCCGGATCTGGCGCGTCTCGATGCGCTCCATGCAGCGCAGCACCAGGTCCCAGTCCTGCGATCCCTCGAGCCCGACACGGAAGCCGCCGACCTCCCGCACCAGTTCGGTGGCCAGCACGCCGAGGTGGCTGAACATGTTCTGCGAGCGGAACAGGTCGACGTTCCAGTCCGGCTTGAAGTAGGGACCGAAGCGGTGTCCGTGCTCGTCGACCTTGTCCTCGTCCGAATAGATCAACTGGACATCCGGGTGGGCCGCGATGCACTCGGCCACCCAGAAGAGCGCATGCGCGGGCAGGAGGTCGTCGTGGTCCATCAACGCCAGCCAGGGTCCGCTGGCGAGCTCGATCGCGCTGTTCGACGACGCCGAGATGTGGCCGTTCTTCGGCCTGAACACGACCTTGATGCGGGGATCGCTGCGGGTGTATTCCTCGAGGATCTGCCGCACATCGCCGGAGGTCGAGGCGTCGTCGGCGATGCACAGCTCCCAGGCCGGATAGATCTGCGCGCGAACCGATTCGATGGCCTCGCGCAGCCAGGCGGGATTGGGGTTGTAGGTGGGCATGACCACCGAGATCAGCGGGCGCTCTTTCATGAGCGAAACGCGCTGCTCGATCTTCTGGCGCAGCGCCGGGGTCAGCGTGTCGTAGCGGCGGACCCATTTGTCGTAGTCGTTGTGGCCGCCGATACGCCGCCCGAGTTCCCAGCGCACGCCGGCCCAGCCCGACTTGCCGAAGATGCGCCAGGCGCGCTGCACGCGGCCCAGCAGTCCCGGCCCGCGAAGCAGCGCGAAGGGACTGACGAGAAAACGATAGATCAGGGCTTTCATGGTGACACCGTGAGCGCGGGATCGAGGAAGGTCGCCGCCTTGCGCACGAACTCGGCGCGCAGGTGGGCACCGTCCTTGTAGACGGGATCGCCGCCCACACCCGTGAGCATGCATTGGCTGTCGGTGACGCACACGGTGGGTGCCGGGTCGAGAACGACGGCGCCCGCACGCTGCCCCAGCTCACGCAGTTGCTCCTGCAGTCGCTTCTGCGTCGGCGGGAACGGCGCCGAGACGGGAGATGTCGAAGCCGTCATGGTGCCGAGACGGCTGCCGTGGATCAGCCCCCGGGGTTCGAAGTTGGTGCTCAGCGGCGGATTGAGGATGAGGTAGACCTTCTTGTCGGCGGCTCGCAGCAGCTTGATCAGCGTCTCCAGCGACACCAGCGAGCGCGCCACGCCATCGCCGCCGCGCAGCATGTGACGGCCCTGGAGGTCGAGGAAGTAGTAGTGGTCGGGCGCTGGGGGCGCGCTGGAACCCGGGGTCGTCTCCTCGATGTCGAAGTAGCAGGTCCAGCAGGCGCCGAGCACGACCGTGTCGATTTCCTCGCTGAAGGCGAACTTCAGCAGCTGCTCGCGGCGCGGGCCGCAGGCCAGGTCGCGGTCCTCGAAGAGCTGCGGCACCGGCGGACAGGCGCCGCGGGTGCCGAAGTACAAGGTCTTCAGCGCGCCGGGCGCAATGCGGGCGAGCTCGACGGCGCGCGGGCCGAACTGCTCGACATGGCTGTCGCCCAGCAACAGCACGCGCTCCTTGCCCTCGCCGATGGTGTAGACGGTCTCGCCCCTGACCTTGGTCTCCTTCAGGCCGTCGGGGTAGGCCCAGTCGCCGCCGGCCGCGACGATGGCCTGGACGCCCGGGTCGTCGTTGCGCGGCGGCAGCAGGCGCCCGGCCAGCACCATGCCGATGACGGCCACCGCCACCATGCCCGAGGCCAGGCCCTTGACCACGCCCTCGCTGCGGCGCCGGCGCAGCCCCAGCTCGACAAAGCGATACGTGAGCCAGGCCAGCAGCACCGAGGCGATCACGGCCGCGATGCGCGTGGTGCGATCGGGGTCGGCGCCTTCGACGATGCGCGCGTAAGCCAACAGCGGCCAGTGCCACAGGTAGAGCGGGTAGCTGATCAGGCCCACCCACACCATCGGACGGGACCCCAGCAGTTGCCGGTTGAGCCAGGCGCCCGGCCCCGCCGAGATGCAGAGGCAGGCGCCCAGCACGGGCAGCAGAGCCCACCAGCCCGGAAAGGACTTGCCCCGGGTGATCAGCACCAGCCCCAGCCCGATCAGCACCAGGCCGGACACGCTGCGCAGCTCGCGCCGGTACCAGTTGCGATGCGGCTCGCGCCGCAGCGCGTTCCAGGCCAGCAAGGCGCCGGCCGCCAGCTCCCAGATGCGCGGCAGCGGCGAATAGAAGGTCGCGGTCGGGTGGCGATGCACGGCATACACGTTGAGAAGGAAGGACAGCCCCGTCGCGATCCACATCCAGGTGCCCAGGTGTCGGCCGTTGCCCCCCCTGAAACGCCAGGCCAGGCCGAGCAACACGGGCCAGAAGATGTAGAACTGCTCTTCCACCGCCAGCGACCACAGGTGCAGCAGCGGCTTGGTCTCGGCGCTGGTGTCGAAGTAGCCGGCCTCGTTCCACAGCGCTAGGTTGACCACGAAGCCCGCGCTGGCCAGCAGATGCTTGCCCAGCTGGCGGAACTCGTCGGCCAGCAACACATACCAACCGAACGCGAAGGTCGCGGCCATCACCACCAGCAGCGCCGGGAAGATGCGCCGGATGCGCCTGGCATAGAACTCGCGGTAGCTGAAGCCCTCGCCCGCCAGACTGCCGAAGATGATCGTGGAAATCAGGTAGCCGGAAATGACGAAGAAGATGTCGACGCCGATGAAGCCCCCCTTGACCCAGCCCGGGAAGGCATGGAAGCCCACGACCGAGAGCACCGCAATGGCGCGCAGGCCATCGATGTCCGGTCGGTACTTCGGGTGGGCAAGGAGGGACTGTTCTTCTTGTCGGGGCATGCGGAACGCGGTCTTGGGCTGGGTCGGGTCGGTCGGCGACGTGGCGTCGCGGCGCAGCGCGTGATTATCTTCGCAACGTGGTGCGCCCCTGGCGCGCATCTCGTCGCGCGGATGCGCCCCGGCTTCGGCCGGTAAAATCGCCCGCTCTCAAAGAGAAGGTCAAAAATGCGATTGCTTTCTGTGGTGCTCTCGGGAGGATCCGGCTCCAGGCTCTGGCCAGTTTCCAGGCAGGCGCTGCCGAAGCCGTTCATGAGGCTGGGCGGCTCCACCCTGCTGCAGCAGGCCATCGAGCGCGGACAGGCTTGCGGCACCGGCGACCTGATGGTCATCACCAACAAGGACCATCAGTTCCTCACCAAGGACGTGCTGCGCCAGATGAGCGATCCGCCGTCAACCACCTACCTGCTCGAACCCAGGGGCCGCAACACGGCACCGGCGATCGCGCTGGCGGCCTTGCAGTGCGAGCGCCAGTTCAGCGGTGACACGGTGATGCTGGTGCTCTCGGCCGACCACCTCGTCCCCGACGTGGAAGCGTTTGTCGCGAGTGCGAGCGAAGCCTTCCGGCTGGCGCAGCAGGGCGCGCTCGTGCTGTTCGGCATCCCGCCGACGGTGCCGGAGACCGGATTCGGCTACGTCGAGGTCGAGCGGGTCTCGCGCGAGAGCCAGCCGGTGAAGCGCTTCGTCGAGAAGCCGGACCTGGCCACCGCCGTGGAATACCTGGGGACCGGACGCTACTACTGGAACAGCGGCATGTTCTGCTTCACCGCGGCCGCGATCCTCTCGGCCCTGGAAAAGCATGCGCCCGAGGTGCTCGACGCGGCGCGCCATGCGCTCGAAGGCGCGCAGACCAAGGGCGACGCGATCAACTTCGACCTGCACGCCTTCGGCCTGCAGCCGGACATCAGCATCGACTACGCGGTCATGGAGCGCGCCGACAACGTGCGCGTGGTGCCCGCCAAGTTCGCCTGGAACGACGTGGGCACGTGGCCAGCCGTCGCCCAGGCGCAGCCCTGCGACCCGAGCGGCAACACCTTTCCCGACGATCACGTGGTGGCGGTCGACACCACCGGCACCCACATCCAGGTCGAGAGCCATGGACCCAAGATCGTCGCTGTGCTGGGCGTGCACGACCTGGTGATCGTCGACACGCCTGACGCGCTGCTGGTGGCCCACAAGGACAGCGCCCAGCAGGTCAGGAAGGTGGTGGACATCCTCAAGGCGCGCAGCCACGAGACGGTGCAGTTGCCCGCCGTGGTCCACCGTCCCTGGGGCACTACGCATCGCTCAAGGAAGAAGACGGCTACAAGGTCAAGCGCATCACCGTGAAGCCAGGCGAGGCGCTTTCGCTGCAGTACCACCACAAGCGCGCGGAGCACTGGGTCGTGGTGCAAGGCACTGCGATCGTCCAGATCGGCGACGTGGAGCACAAGACCTTGCCCGGCGAGTACCGATACATCCCGCTCAAGGAGAAGCATCGATTGACGAACATCGGACAGGACGAACTGGTGCTCATCGAAGTCCAGTGCGGCAGCTACCTCGGCGAGGACGACATCGTGCGCCTGGTAGACACCTACGGACGCGTATGAGCAGCAGCACCGCCGCTCCGAAGGCAAATAGCACCGCACCCCAAGTCGAAGGTACTCCAGTGAGCCAGGCGCACTCCAATCTTCATCGCAGCGCGTGGTCCGACTGGTGGGAAGGCTCCCGCCGCACCGACATCTGGTGGACGCTGGCCTGGTTCGACATCGTGCTGCGCTACCGTCGCTCGATGCTCGGTCCGCTGTGGCTGACCCTCAGCATGGGCGCCATGATCGGTGGCATGGGGCCGCTGTACAGCTCGCTGTTCGGCACCGAGCTGTCGAAGTTCTTCCCGCACCTGGCGCTCGGCATCATCTTCTGGAGCTTCTTCTCCAGCATGGTGACCGACGCCTGCAACGCCTTCATCGGCTCCAGCAACTACCTGAAGCAGGGCTACTTCCCGATCAGCCTTTTCGTCTGGCGCAGCATGGCGCGCAACCTGATCCAGTTCGCGCACCAGATCGTGCTCTATGTTCCGGTGGCGCTGTGGGCGGGCATCTCGCTGTCCTGGTCGGCGCTGCTTTTCATACCGGCCTTCCTGCTGCTGCTCATCAATGCCCAGGCCCTCGGATTGGCGCTGGGCCTGGTCTGCACGCGCTTTCGCGACGTCACCCAGATCGTCACCAGCGTGATGCAGATGCTGATGTTCCTGACGCCGGTCTTCTGGCTCCCGGAGAGCCTCCCCGGTCGCGCGCAGTACATCCTTTACAACCCGTTCGCGCAGATGCTCGACCTGCTGCGCACGCCCCTGATGGGCGGCGTGGCCGATGCCCACAACTGGTGGGGCATCCTGGGATGGACGGTGCTGAGCGTGGTCGCCTCGGGCCTGCTGTTCGCGAAATATCGCCGCCGCGTGGTCTACTGGCTCTGAGAAAACAATGGCTTTCATTTCCCTCAAGAATGTTTCGGTCAACTTCCCCATCTACGGTGCGGGCGCTGCTTCGCTGAAGAAGACGCTGGCCGCCTCCGTGACCGGCGGGCGCTTCGGCAAGGAAACCGGCGTCAACGTGGTGCAGGCACTGAGCAACATCAACCTGGAGCTCAAGAGCGGCGACCGCCTTGGCCTGGTGGGCCACAATGGCGCGGGCAAATCGACGCTGCTGCGCGCGCTGGCGGGTGTCTACGAGCCTTCCTCAGGAGAGTTCGTCCGGCAGGGCACCGTCTCGAGCTTGATCGATCCGGCGCTTGGCATCGAATCCGATGCCACAGGAATCGAGAACATCATGCTGCGCGGCTTGGTCATGGGAATGAGCAAGAAGCAGATCGACGCGCTCACCCCCGAGATCTGCGAGTTCAGCGGATTGGGCGAGTACGTCAACATGCCGGTGCGCACCTATTCCACCGGCATGCTGATGCGCCTGGCGTTCTCCATCTCGACCAGCGTCGAGGCCGACATCCTGCTGATGGACGAGTGGCTCTCGGTGGGCGATGCGGAGTTCACCGAGAAAGCCGAGCAGCGGATGAAGGACGTGGTGGCGAAGTCCGGCATTCTTGTGCTGGCGTCGCACTCGCCCGGCCTGATCGCGAAGGAGTGCAACCGGGTGATCCACCTGGAGCACGGGCGGATCGTCGAGCAGTCTTCGAGCGACGCTGTCAGCCAGTCGCTCGCCGCCGCAACGATCTGATCTCCTCGAGCCGACCGGCGATGCGCCGGCCTGCGGCTTCCAGCGACAGATTGGCTTCGGCGCTCGCCTTGCCGCGCGCCCCCACCTCCCGTGCCCAGGCCTGGTTGTCGTAGACCCGGCGCATGAGCTGCGCCGCGTGCCCGATCGACGGCTCGGCCCACTCCAGGTCGGCGTCGTAGGGCGGAATGGGCTTGCCCAGCTTCACCAGCTCGTAAGGGACGAGCAGGCTGTTGCTCTCGTCCATGAAGTCGACGTTGCCGGAGAAGTTGGTGGCGATTACCGGCTTGCCCATGAGCATGGCCTCGGCCATCGTCAGGCCGAGGCCCTCGCTGCGGTGGAGCGAGACGTAGGCATCGCAGGCATCCATGAGGGAGAGGACCTCGTCGGGACTCAGGACCTGGTCGATGATGGTGATGTTGGCGTTGGCGGCGGCGTCGCGCAGTTCCTGCATTTGCGCCGGGTGGCGGTCGCCGAACGAGGTCTTGAGCACGAGCTGGGCGCCATCAGCCTCTCCGAATGCTTCCTTGAACGCAGAGATCAGCCCCTTGGGGTTCTTGCGCTCCATCACGCTCATCATGTGAAACGTGAAGAGGAATGTGAATACACCTTCCCTCAGCCCGAAGTAGCTCTTGCTGCGTGAGGTGTAGGGCGCCAGCTTGACCCCGGGAAACAACGTGCGGACCGGAATGGAAAGCCGATCGCGCAGCCCTCGGGCGACGAATTCCGTGGCAGTCCACACCTCATCGACCTTTTCGGCATGGTCCACCCACGAATCGGGAATGGTGTCGAACTCCCAGTACCAATAGCCGATCCGATAGGTCCGAGGGTGGCGCTCGAACAGGTGCGCGCGTCGATACGCCTCGTCGAAGAAGGGCTCCGGCTGGGTATGCAGGACGGTGACATCGTGGACCTCCATGCCTCGAAAGTCGACATGATGAGGATCATCCTTGGCGTCAGTCCAGACATCCCGCAGCGAGGTAGACACCCCGACGCGCCCCATCGCCTCGACCATGGACTCGGCCGAGACGCGCAGCCCGGACGCATAGCAGAAATGGCCGATCATGTTGACCCCCGGCCGGACGAGCTCGCGAGCGACGGCGCCTGCATCGAGGCGGGCGCACCAGATGCGGGCTGCATCCGACAGCCGAGCTGCCGGTGACGAAAGCCAATCGAGCAGCGCGCGTGCACGGTCTTCATCCGCCAGTGCATCGGGATGGGCCGCGCGCCATGTGTCGCGCGCCCAGTACGCGGTTCGGATCTGCAATGCCGGGTTCTCCCAATCCGGCCAGGTCGACGAGTCGACCCAGCCGCCCGAGGCACCGTATTCCGAAGCAAACCAGGCGCAGAAGGCCTCGCGCCCGATAACCGTGAGGCCATCGGGGTGCAGTTCCTGCCATGCCGGCGTGAAGGAATAGGCCAGCATCAGCTCGCGCGCCGGGTTTTGCGCTGCTTGCAGAAAGAGCCACCAGAGCTCTTCGTGCCTCGGGCCGGGTTCGCCGGCACTGTGCCGCATGAGCCACCGGAAAAGGCGCGGCATGCCGGCCGGGGTCAAGCCATGCGGCCACACGGGCGCCACCATCTGGTTGGCCAGCAGCGACTGTCGCGCGCGATCGGCCATGCCGGCATCCAGCACGTCCAGCGTCAGCGCCAACGCCACCTCGCCGAGGTGCAGTTCGCCGGCGCCTTCGTTCTGCAACCAGTGCCCGAAGTCGGTGTGCCGGTTGCCTTCGAGTGCAAGCGGGTAGAGCGAGCGCAGGTCGCTGCGCTTGCGCCACTGATCGATCAGGAACCGCGCGGCCGACCAACGGTCCGTGACGTCCTGGGGCGCCACGGGCGGCCACAGTATTTTCTCGAGCGGCAGTCCGCCCGCATTGCACACCGCCGCATCGTCGAACAGATCGAGCGGCTCAACCGCAGGAATCGGGATCCCGCTCTCGCGCGCCGCGCGCCGCATCCGCTCTGCGTCGACCAGGAGCGCGAACTCGGTCGCGCGCGCCTGTGCTTCCGCACGCTGGCGCAGGAAGTCCAGCCTCTCACCGATGCGCCAAGGCGTGGCAAGCCACCAGGCGCCCTTGGCGACACGCCTCACATAGCGTCTCAAGATTTGTTCAGCCATGACGCTGGAGAAAGTCGCGGTAAGCGTTCTTGAGACCAACATCGAGCGGTGTCCGGGCTTTCCATCCAAGAGAGGCAAGCCGCGCCACGTCCAGCAGCTTGCGCGGTGTTCCGTCCGGTTTGGTGGCGTCCAGCTTGAGCTCGCCCTCGTAGCCCACGGTCGCTTTCACGCGCTCGGCGACCTCGCGAATGGTCACGTCCGCGCCCACGCCAATGTTGATCAGCGGAGTCGTCTCTGCACGGGTGAGCCCGGCGAAACGGTCGTCAGGGAGTTCCAGGAGGAACAGGATCGCTTCCCCGAGATCGGAGGAGTACATGAATTCCCTGCGCGGCGTGCCGGAGCCCCAGACGACCACCTCCGGGTCGCCGTTGATCTTGGCTTGATGGAAGCGGCGGATCAGCGCCGGCAGCACATGCGAGTGCTCGGGGTGGTAGTTGTCGCCCGGGCCGTACATGTTGGTCGGCATGGCGGCCAGGTAGCGCGTGCCGTACTGGCGATTGAAGGCCCAGCAGGATTCCACCCCCGCGATCTTGGCCAGCGCATAGGGGCGATTGGTCGCCTCCAATGGACCGGTCAGGAGGTAGTCCTCCTTGATGGGCTGTGGACAGTCACGCGGGTAGATGCAGGAGGAGCCGAGGAAGATCATCCGATCGATGCCCGCCTGGTGGGCCGCGTCGAAGACATTCAGCTGGATGCGCAGATTGTTGTGCAGGAAGTCGACCGGCAGGCTCGAGTTCGCGAGGATGCCGCCGACCTTGGCGGCGCACATCACGACGTGGTCTGGGCGGTGCTCCAGGAAGAATGCCCGGGTCGCGTCGCGGTCCTCGAGGTCGAGCTCGGCGTGGGTGCGCGTGAGAACTTCGTAGTCAGGCCGACCGCTCAGAGCCTGCAGGGTGGCAGTGCCGACGAGCCCTCTGTGACCGGCAACGAAGACCTTTTTCTTTTCCATCGTGGATTTCATGAACTTCGAACGGGTGCGATGAAGGGTAGCGCATCGCCAACCTCAACGGCCGACCAGTTGCCGGGCCAGGCGGATCATCGGATACCAGATGAAACGCGTGGATCGGAAGAACGCGTGGCGCTGTGAGAGGGCCCGCAAATGGGCCATCGGTGAGGCGGCGGGCTGTGCGTCGGGCGGCTGCACCGAAGGCGCGCCGACCATGAATGGATGCTGGTATCGCCCGGCATAGAGCGCCTCGCTGGGCGTGAGAATGAAGCGCACGAGCTCTTCCTCGGCGCTCTCCCACGCTGCGCGGCCTGCCACCGTGCTTTCCCGGGCCCGCTGGCCCAACCGGAGAACGTCGGAGAAATCGAGTGGCTTCGGGCTATGGATGTCGAAGAGCAAACCATTGAGTCCGGGCAGGATGTATTCGTTCATCGTGCCCTGGTTGGGCGCCACGACGCATTGCCCCCGACCCATGGCCTCCAGGAAGGACTGGCCGATGCCCTCCTCCACCCGAGGTGCGAAATAGACGTTGGCGCGTTCCATCACGGCATGGAGATCCGCCTTGTGCTCGAACCATGTGGAGGTCGTGATGCGATGCCTTTCGATGTCTTCAGCCGAAGGCAGCTGCGGCGCCGGTGTGCCGGGATCGGTCGCAAGATGGATGTGAAAGCTGTCGAAGCGCACCCCCCCGATGAGCTGGCGAATGGTCTGCCACGGCAACTGCAGCTCCCGGCGCAGCCAGAAGAAGCCATGAAGGCCGTTTCGTACAGAGGCTGGTGACGCGCTGACCGGCTGGTAGTAGCGAGCGAAGTGGCTCGCGATGCCGAAAGCAGTCGTCATCGACTGCAGCGCGTTCGAGAAGTTGAGCACCTTGGAGCCTTGGAATGGCTCCCAGAACGCCGAGAGGTTGTAGATCGGCCCTTGCCAGAGGCCGAATTGGTCGAGCATCGGAATGTAGACGACGTTCGGATGCGCCTGCCTGAAGTACGGACCATCAGGCCTGCAGAACGACTGGAACATGAGTACGACGTCGTGCGAGGCGACCTCGCTCCAGGGCACAGGCTCGCCACCCTGCCAAGCATCGTCCCAGAAGTGCTCGACGACGTGTCCGTGACGGCTCAGGATCTCCGGAAGAAATTCCGTCGAGCGCGTGGTTCGGTGGAACGAGTGATCGATATAGGCAATTCGCGCCACGTCGCTCATCCTCGCAGGCGCCGATACCCGCGCGCGGCGGCGCCGTAGAGGCCCGGGTGCTTGTAGAGAATGCTCTTGGCAAGCTCCTTGATCGAACGCTTGAAACTCGGCACCGCAGGCGCCTGGGCCGGCTGAGCAGCAACGACCGCATCGACCGGGTGTTGCAAGGTCGCCATCGCAGCCCACCCGAGAGCACTCACAAAATCGGGCTTGCTTTCATGGGCTGCGAACACCCTGCGCAGAAACTGCGTGTGGTTGCTGGGACGGCCGCCCTGCTCTGCCGAGAATGCCCCCGTGAACATGAAGAAGCTGTGATAGAGGCCGCTCACCTCCATGGGGGAGAGAAAATCAAATCGCTCGCTCACCACGCGCATGCAATCCATGCTGTGCTGGCGCTGATCACTCGAGGTGCCGCCCATCGAATAATTGACCGTCGGCTCCTTGGTGTAGACGAACTTCGAGGCTGAGTCCAGGGACGTCATGATCCACTTGAAATCCGCGGCTATCTTGTAGGAGCTGTCGTAGGGGCCGGAACGCTCGTAGGCGGCGCGGGTGGCATAGATGCCGTTGTGGCAATCGTTGGCACAGATGAAATAAGTGCCGGGATGCACGAACGCGGGGTGCCATTCGTGAAGGATGTCGCCATCGCGCACAAAGGCGGCGGTCATCAGCAGCGTCGGCTCCTCATACATGCCCAGCGTGCGGCGCACGGCAATCTCGGCGGCATGGGGCTCGAGCCAGTCATCGGAATTCAGAACGCAGATGAGCTGGCCCCTGGCGAGCGGGACCGCCTTGTTGACGGCATCGTACAAGCCGGCGTCCGGTTCGGACACGTAGTAGTCGAGGCGATCTGCGTACTGCAGGATGACATCGAGCGTCCCGTCCGTCGAAGCACCATCCAGCACGATGTGCTCGACCTTGCCGTAAGTCTGGCGCTGAACGCTCTCGATGGTCCGCGCCAGCGTCGCCTTGTTGTTGCGAACCACGGTGATGTAGCTGACAAGCGGCATGTCTGGCGTGCCAGTTTTCAGATGCCCATGCGCGCGCAAGCCGCCCTCCAGGCGCTCGGCCCCCGCGCCGGCCGGGATCGGCAGACGATCCGACCAAAGGGGCCAAGGCATTGTTGCGGCTTTCGGCAGCGGCGCGCCATGCGCGCCAAAGCTGGGGCCGAGGCTACCGTTCCGGTAGCCGAAGAAGCTGGCCTCGGGCATGCTGTCGACACTGACGGCAGCCAATCCTTCCGGCGTTGCGGGAAGCACCGCGGCCCGGCGCTTCAGGTATGCGGGCCGAGCGGCATGCCGTTCGTAAGCGGTAGCCAGCGTGTCCATGACGATGTCGGCGCAGCGATCCCAATTGAAGAGCGCGGCCCTTTGGATGCCTCGATGAGAAAGCTCCCGCCTCAACTCGGGGGAATCCGAAATCCTGCGGACAGCGTGCACGACACCTTGCACGTCGTCGGCATCCAGCATCACGCCCGCGTCACCCACGACCTCGGGGAGGGAAGAATTTTCAGCGCAGATCACCGGCGTTCCGCAAGCCATGGCCTCGAGGGGCGGTAGGCCAAATCCTTCATACCGCGACAGATAAATGAAGCAAAGTGCATCGCTGTAGAGCGCAGACAGGTCTTCATCGGCAACAAAGCCAGTCAGCACGATGCGATCACGCCATCGACCAGCCGCAGCCAGCGCGGCATCGAGCTTCTCGAGCTTCCAGCCGGACATGCCGGCCAGCACCAGGCGCATGGGACTGGCTTCGTCCTGCTCGAGGTACTCGACGAAGGCGTTCACCACCTGGTCCAGGTTCTTCCGAATCTCCAGCGTTGCCAGGCTCAGCACATACGGCACGTCGCTGGGGATCCCGTACTTCGCCCTCGCCGAAGACCGCACTTCCGCATCGCCGCAGGGCTTGAAGCGTGAGCCCGCAGCCAGGGGGATCAACGTGACCTGCCCAGGGCTCAATTCGGGACGGTAGGCCAGGAGTTCCTTCTTCGTGTACTCGGAGTTCACGAAAATCACGGTGCGCTCATCCAGGCTTTCGATGATGGCCCGAACTTCCGCCGACGCCTCCTGGCTGAAGTACTCGGGCCGATGAATCGCGATCAGGTCGTGGATGATGTGCGCCTGAAGCACATGGTCATCATCGAGCCACTGTCTCGGCGCGACGCCGAACGGCGAAAGAAGAATGTCTGCGCCAGCCGAGGGGAGCGAAACGCTGCCGTCCAGCACAACGCCTGAGAGGCTGTTTGCAGCGATGTACTCGCCGGCTTTGCCTTCATCGCCTGGCCTGACAAGCAGGCGAGGGCTGAAGCGCGGAGAAGCGGCCAGCCGCCCATAGAGCTCGTCGCAAACGCGATAAACGCCGGTCTTCACGCCTTGCGCGAGTACATACATGTCCAGCGCAAGGCGTGGTGTCGTTTTGTTCATCATCGAAAAGGTTCAAGCCAACGTGCAGGGGCGGACGAACAACGACGTTCGCACACAGCACGCACCTCCACTGCGACGCATCCGATCGGGACACAAGACACAGCACAATCCAGGTCTCTGCCTGGTCAACCGAAAATCACAGAAGAATGTATCGAACGGTACGGGGCGCCGGCAACTACTCCTGCCGGCGGGGGTGCCGATGCGTCGTCGTCTGAATATATTGACGTATCGGGTTGTCCCACCGCTTGCCCCTCACGATCCAGAACGCTCCGCCGTCTCTTCGCCTCTTCGGTACCCCCGCGATTTTAAGTGACACGCAAGGGGCTCGATCTTCAAGTCGCGGCCTGGGAGGAAAGGAACGGCCGGGGCTTTAGGGCAAAATCCGACGGTTCAGCGCCGTGCAGATGCGCGGCTGTATCTATCGGAAGGACCTCATGAAGAAACGTGCTGTAGTCACGGGTATCACCGGCCAGGATGGCGCTTATCTTGCCGAACTCTTGCTGACCAAGGGCTATGTTGTGTACGGCACGTACCGTCGGACCAGCTCCGTCAATTTCTGGCGCATCGAAGAGCTTGGGATCCAGGATCATCCGGACCTGCACCTGATCGAATACGACCTCACCGACCTCGGCAGCTCGTTGACCCTGATGAAGGAAGCGGCGCCCGACGAGGTCTACAACCTTGCCGCACAGAGCTTTGTCGGCGTGAGCTTCAACCAACCCGACGCAACGGCCCAGATCACCGCGATGGGCGCCTTGCACCTGCTTGAAGCCATCCGGCTCACCAACCCGAGGATCCGCTTCTACCAGGCCTCCACCTCCGAAATGTTCGGCAAGGTACAGGCCATTCCCCAGGTGGAGGAGACCCCCTTCTACCCCCGCAGCCCCTACGGCGTCGCCAAGCTGTTCGCCCACTGGATGACGATCAACTACCGCGAGAGCTACGACATCTTCGGCTGCAGCGGCATCCTCTTCAACCACGAAAGTCCGCTGCGCGGCCGCGAGTTCGTGACGCGCAAGATCACGGACGGCGTGGCCAAGATCAAGCTGGGGAAGGCCAAGGTGCTCGAGCTCGGCAATCTCGGCGCCAAGCGCGACTGGGGCTTTGCCAAGGAATACGTCGAAGGCATGTGGATGATGCTGCAGGCCAAGGAGCCCGACAGCTTCGTGCTGGCGACCAACCGGACCGAGACGGTCCGGGAGTTCGTCGACATGGCCTTCAAGGCAGGCGGTTATGAGCTGCGGTTCGAAGGCGAGGAACAGGCGGAGGTCGGCATAGACGTGAAGAGCGGCAAGACACTGGTGCAGGTGAATCCCAAGTACTACCGACCCGCGGAAGTCGATCTTCTGATCGGCAATCCGGCACGGGCAAAGGAGAAGTTGGGCTGGGAGCCGAAGACCACCTTGGAAGAGCTGTGCACGATGATGGTCGAGGCGGATCTGCGCCGGAATGCGGAAGGACGCTCTTTCTAGAATTCTGTGCTGGACAGGGCCGTGACGAAAGCGAGACCCGCCAGTTCGCATGCGATAGGGGCATCTTGCGCCCCGCCGTGCAGCCGGCCTCCCGTGGGACGGCCTGTGCGGCAGCGCCCTTGCTCCGGTTCGACAACAGCTAGGTTGATGCACGCTGGCCTGGAAAGCGGCCAGGACCATCTTCGATGAACAACACAGAACGAACAGGGCCCGACATCCGCGTGGCGCTCAATGCCGCCGCCCGTGAGCTGTCGCCTGAGCCGATGGAAGCGAGGCGCGAGCAGAACTCGTCAAGCTCGCCGCCCGCGAAGGCAGCCATTGACGGACCGGCGAGCGGGGGTGGGGAGCCTTCGATCAAGGTACGTCTGCGGTCCGCAGTCGGGAGGCTTTACCGCGCCGCCAAGCCCGTGCTGCGGCCGGCAGCCTTTCGCCTCCGGTCCTATCTCGTCGCGCCGCTCCTCGCCGAAATCCGGAGCGCCGCGGAGGAGCGGCACCGCGCCATCTTCGGCGGACTGCACTCCCTCCGGGTGTTGATCGAGCACAACAAGCAATTGCAGCGCAATGAGCTGGCGTCGATCGGCCTGCAGTTGATCCAAGAAAACCAGTTTGCTCGAGACGCGCTGACGCAGACCCTGAACCATCGGCAGTTGCGCCTCGACGCGTTCCTGGCACGTCTCCAAAGCAGCGAGGAAGCGTTCACGGCTCGCCTGGAGCGCGCCGAGCAAGCGTTCGCGGCCCGTCTGGAGCGCATCGAACAGTATGCGTACGCATCGGCTCGGCGCGTGGCGGTTCCGGGCGCACCAGGGGAAGTCCTCGTCCGCTCGTCGGTGGGCTATCTGCTTTGCCCCGCATCCGACTATCCGCTGCTGGCGACCCTTGTCGATGCGGGTGAGCTTGGCGACGAAGTGGGTACGCGCCTGCTGATCCAGAAGCTGTTGCGGCCTGGAGAAACATTCGTCGATGTCGGCGCCAATATTGGGATGCATACCCTTGCTGCGGCAAGCGCCATGCAGTCGAGTGGCCGCATCATCGCGTTCGAACCGCATCCCATGACGCACGACCTGTTGCGCAAGTCTCTCGTACTGAATGGCTTCGCCGGCATGACCGAGACGCATCAGGTCGCTGCTTCCAACCGTACGGGGCACCTCCCCCTTCATCTCGGACCTACGTGCGGACACCACTCGCTCTACCCGCTCGAAGGTGCCGGTCAAGGCGCTACCACGATTGACGTGCCGCTCGTCCGAATCGACGACATGATCGACGCCAGCACCTCGGTAGACCTGATGAAGATCGACGTCGAGGGCGCCGAACTCGATGTGATCGAGGGGGCAGCAACCACGATCGGGCGCAACGCCGACCTCGGCATCATCATGGAGTTCGGCCATTCGCATGTTCTTCGCGCGGGCCACACCACAACGGTTTGGCTGCGCGCGCTCGAAAGTTTCGGCTTGGCGTTTCGCGCCATCGATCCCGCGAGCGGATCGTTGTTGGAGTGGACGGCCGGACAGCTCGAGGCGGTGGATTCCATCAACCTCCTGTTTGCGCGACCGACCTCGAAGGTCTGGGCTCGCGCACAAGGCAACGCATGACTGCGGGTGTGATCGTCCTGGGCTCGAGCGGCCACGCCAAAGTCTGCATCGAGTTGCTGCGCTCGGCAGGGGCATCTGTCGCCTACTGCATCGGCGCCGCTGAAAGCAGCACCGAGTGCCTGGGGGTACCGGTTCTGAACGGCGATGAGCATCTGAAGAGATTGCAGAGTGAAGGCTACGAAGAAGTGTTCGTGGCCATCGGCGCCAATGCGCTTCGCCAAAGGCTGGCGCTCTTCGCCACCGGGCTGGGCTTTCGCCTTGTCAATGCGATCAGCCCACGGGCCGTGATATCGCCCACCGCGACAATCGGGGCCGGCGTCGCAATCATGGCGGGCGCTGTCGTCAACGCCGAATGCGTGGTGGGCGACCTCGCCATCATCAATACCCTCGCGAGTGTCGACCACGATGGACGGATCGGCGATGCGGCCCACATTGCACCGCATTGCGGACTTGCCGGCAACGTGGCCGTCGGCGAGCGCAGCTTCCTGGGTGTGGGCTGCAAGGTCATTCCCGACATCACCATCGGCGAGGACGTCCTGGCAGGAGCCGGATCGGTCATTGTCAAGAATGTCGAATCGGGGTCGAGAATCGCCGGCGTGCCGGCCAAGGCAATACACAAGAGGGCATAGACAAATGAACCGCATTTCGGTAGCTCACCCCAAGCTTGAAGGGAACGAACGAAAGTACGTCCTGGACTGCCTCGACACCAACTGGATTTCTTCCAACGGCAAGTACATTGCCGCCTTCGAAGAAGCCTTCGCCAAGTTCTGCGGAGTCAAGCATGCGGTCGCGGCAAACAATGGGACGACTGCATTGCATCTTGCATTGGTTGCGCTCGACCTGCAGCCCGGCGACGAGGTGATCATCCCGACCGTGACCTACATCGCAACCGCGAACGCCGTACGCTACTGCGGCGCCGTGCCGGTTCTGGTCGACGTCTGTGCCGACACGATGAACATCGATCCGGCAGACGTCGAACGCAAGATCACGCCCCGCACCCGGGGAGTCATTCCCGTGCATCTCTACGGCCATCCGGCCGACATGAACGCACTCACCTCCATCGCCAGGCGGCATGGCCTGTGGCTGCTCGAAGACGCTGCCGAAGCGCATGGCGCCGAAGTCGCTGGCAGGCGCGTCGGTTCGCTGGGCGACTGCGCAACCTTCAGCTTCTTCGGCAACAAGATCGTCACCACCGGCGAAGGAGGCATGGTCACCACAGACGACGACGAGTTGGCCAGGAAGTTGAGGCTCTACCGAGGCCAGGGCGTCGACCCCGAGCGTCGCTACTGGTTTCCGGTGGTGGGCTACAACTACCGCATGACCAATATTCAGGCGGCGATCGGCCTCGCGCAGATGGAAACCGTGGATGCAGCCCTGGCCGAGCGCCAGACGCTCGCGCGCCTTTACGACGAGGCGTTGGCCCCCCTCGGCGACGCGCTCGTGCTGCCCACTGTTCATCGGGACATGCACCACGTTTACTGGATGTATACGGTTTACTTGCGCGAAGGTGACGAGGCGCGGCGCGACGCCGTCATGAAGGCGCTGGACAACGATGGCATCGAGACGCGCCCCGTCTTCCACCCGATGCATGTGCTGCCGCCCTACCGGGAGTCGACCGCGTACCCGGTGGCGGATGAATGGGCTCACCGTGGAATGAACCTCCCTACCCACCAGTTCCTGACACCGGCGGACATCAGCCGTATTGCCAACAGTCTCGAGCGAGCTCTGTCTCGATGAGGATTGCGCTCTGTTCGTCGTTCGTTCCCTTCGTCAACGGCGGCTACAGGAACATCGTCGAGTGGCTGGAAACGATGCTGCTCGAAGCCGGGCACGAGGTCGAGCGGATATACCTGCCTGAGGTCGACTCCCCCGATCTGCTCTTTCGCCAGATGGCAGCATTTCGCTTCGTCGATCTCTCTGCGGCAGACCGCGTCATCTGCTTTCGCCCGCAAGCGCACCTCGTCCCTCATCCGAACAAGATCGTCTGGTTCATTCATCATCTGCGTGCCTTCTACGACCTCTGGGACACGGAGTACCGCGGGTTTCCGGACGACGTGAAGCACAGAGGTATCCGGGACGCACTGCGCGCGGCCGACACCGCGGCGCTGCGGGAGGCACGACGCGTCTTCTCCAATTCGCGTGTGGTCGGCCAACGGCTTATGCGGTTCAATGGCATCGAAAGCGAACCGCTCTTTCCGCCGGTGCTTCGACCTGAGCGCTTTCGCTTTCGCGGCCTCAACGACGAGATCGTCTGCATCTGCCGAATCGAACACCACAAGCGCCAGCAACTGCTGGTCGAAGCCTTGAAATACTGCCGCTCCCCTGTTCGGCTCAGGCTGTGCGGCACGAGTGCCGGGTCCGGCTTCTCGGCTGAAGTGGCACGGTTGGCTGGCACGTTCGGCGTGGCCGACCGCATCACGATCGATGACCGTTGGATCACGGAAGAGGAAAAAGCTGAACTACTGGCGGATTGCCTGGCGGCAGCCTATCTTCCGGTCGACGAGGACTCCTATGGCTACCCTACGCTCGAGGCGGCGCATGCCGGCAAGGCCGTGCTGACCACGAGCGATGCGGGCGGCGTGCTCGAGTTCGTGACGCATGGCGTCAATGGATTGGTCGCAGAGCCTGATCCCGCATCTGTCGCAAGCGCGATGGATCAACTCTTCGAGGACCGCACTGCCACAAGGCGTCTTGGAGAAGCCGCCACCGCGCGCATCGTCGAAATGAACATCGGCTGGCCTCATGTGATCGAAAGGCTCTTGGCGTGAAGGTGCTTGTCGTCAACAACATGGCCCCTTTCGTGCGAGGCGGCGCCGAGTCGCTCGCGGAACATCTGCTGCGCAATCTCGAGATGGCCGGGCATCAGGCCGAGTTGCTCCGTGTGCCATTCCAATGGGAACCGGCCACGCGCATACCGTCGCAAATGCTGATGGCGCGTTCGCTCGAGCTGCAGAACGTCGACCACGTCATCGCTCTCAAGTTTCCCGCCTACCTGATCCAGCACCCGCGCAAGACCCTCTGGTTGGTCCACCAGTACAGGCAGGCCTACGATCTGTATGACGCAGGCCAGACCAACCTGCCGGACGGACAGATCGGCGTCGACATCCGCAAACTCATCAAGAATGCGGACGATGAATGCTTCAGGGGGGCACGGCGCATCTTCGCGATATCCGACGTCACCCAACAGCGTCTTCTGCGCTACAACGGCCCGCATGCCGAGATCCTGCGCGCGCCGATCAACGATCCCGAGCGGTTCACAGGGGGGCCCTCCGAGGGCTACGTCTTCGCAGGCGGACGTGTCAACGGCGCGAAACGCCAGCATCTGCTCGTCGAAGCCGTCGCACATGCCTCGAAGCAGGTCCGGCTCATCGTCGGAGGGCCTCCCGATACGCCGGGCGATGCACGAGTACTGCACGAAACAGTGGAACGGCTCGGCCTCCGGGACCGCGTGCGGCTCGACCTGCGCTACCTCGGTCGCCAGGAGTATGCCGACTACATCAACGGCGCCCTCGCCGTTGCATCTCTGCCTTTCGACGAAGAGTCATTCAGCTACGTTGCCATGGAGGCAGCTACCGCGGAGAAGGCCCTGCTCAGCACCACGGACAGTGGCGGCGTGCTGGGCCTTGCAAGACATGGCGAGACGGGCTGGGTTGCCGAGCCAACCGCTCAGGCGCTTGCTTCAGCCCTCAGTGCCGTGTATGCAGACGTGACTCGCACACGCAGGCTCGGCGTCGCCGCGAGATCTCTTTGGGAAAGCCACGGCATCACCTGGCCCGCAACCGTTGCCGCCTTGATGTCATGAAGTTCATCCTGTTCAGTCCACTCGCAAACACGTCAGCCATCGGACGTGTCACGGCGCTGATTGCGCCGTCGCTCATGCAGTTGGGCCATGAGCTGACGTTAGTCCGCACCGAGCAAGCTCATCTTCTTGCCGTGCCACCGCATGCGGTGGCTGCACCAGTGATCGACTGGACGGACGAAGCAGCGGTCAACGAAGCCATCGAGGCCGCCGATGCCCTGGTGTACCAGATCGGCAACAGCTACGAGTACCACTGCGGCGGCCTGCACTGGCTCCAGAAGCAGCCGGGCATCGTGTGCCTCCACGATTTCGTCGTTGCGCACCTGTTTGCCGCCTGGGCGGAGACGCGTCGGGCACAGGCTGAGCAGGTGCTCGGCAGCTGGTACGGCAAGGCCGTGGCGGACGTCTTCTTCGCTGCCCGTGACCATCGTGAGTTCATCGATTCGGCGAGTCGCGATCACCCGATGACAGAGTGGGTCTGCGCCATGGCAAACGGCGTCGTTTCCCACAGTCATTGGGGGATGCCTCGGGTCATGCGGTCCTGCGCGGGCCCGGTGCGGGTCGTACCCCTGGCCTACAACGCGCCGTCAGCCCAGTCCGTGACCGATCAAGGCACTGGGTCCGAACTGGTGCAGCTATTGACCGTCGGCCACGCCAACGTGAACAAGCGCATCGATAGCGTGATTCGCGCCATTGGTTCAAGCGCCCTCTTGCGCAGCCGCGTCCAGTATCAACTATGCGGCCTCATCGACCCGCGCTATGCGTTGGAACTCGCCCAACTCGCACGCTCTCTCCGCGTTCTACTCACGATCACGGGCGAAGCGGAGGATACCGTGCTGCAGGCAGCGATGAACGACGCCGATATCGTCTGCTGCCTGCGCTGGCCGAGCCTGGAGGCAGCATCCGCCACCGCGATAGAAGGCTTGCTCTATGGCAAGGCAGTGGTGGTCACCGACACCGGCTTCTACGGCGAACTGCCCGATGATTGCGTTTGCAAGGTCTCGCCGGACGACGAGATCTCTCAGTTGAGGTCAAAGCTCGAGCAACTCGTCAGCAACCCTTCTGCACGGCAGGACATGGCCGCTCGTGGTCAGCGCTGGGCACGGCAGACGTTTCACGCGGATGGCTACGCCCGCGGCCTCGTCGAGATGTCGCAACTCGTCGCCACCGCGAGACCCATCCTCGAGATGGCGAAAACTTTGAGCGCCAGCCTGGCCGATTGGGGTGCCTCGTCGACGTTGATCGATGCTGAGGACATTGCCGGTCCGCTGGCGCTGTTTCAAATTCCGCGGCGGGAAGCAGGCTCGCCTTTCACCGAGCCTGCAAGTCAAGAAGGTGCCAAGCCATGATCCCTCTCTTTTCAGCAAGTCAAGCCAACGTCGGGCTTGATCTCGAATCAGCCCTGATGCGAGTCGTCCAGAGCAACTGGTACGTCCTCGGTGGCGAGGTCAGTGCATTCGAGAGGGAATTTGCCGCGTACATCGGAACGCCCGAATGCGTGTCGCTTGCCAACGGCACGGATGCCCTCGAGCTGGCCTTGCGCGCCGTCGGCGTTTCGGCGGACGATCGGGTCGTCTGCGTTGCCAACGCAGGCTTCTATGGCAGTACCGCCATCCATGCCGTGGGCGCCACGCCACTCTACGTCGATGTCGAGGAACGATCGCTCAACATGGCGCCCGCCGCCCTGGCAGAAGCGCTCCAGCACAAGCCCAAGGCGATCATCGTGACGCATCTCTACGGCCAACTCGCGGACATCGAGGCGCTCGCCGAATTGGCGCGGGAAGCCGGTGTGGCTGTGATCGAAGACTGTGCACAGGCGCACGGAGCGGCGCTAAGAGGGCGGCGCGCAGGGAGCTTCGGCGACGTTGGTTGCTTCAGCTTCTACCCGACCAAGAATCTGGGCGCACTCGGCGACGGCGGTGCCGTGGTGTGCCGAGACCGCGAGATTGCGCAGTCGGTGCGCATGCTTCGCCAATACGGTTGGTCGACCAAATACCAAGTGTCGGTGCCGCATGGCCGAAACAGCCGCCTTGACGAGATGCAGGCGGCGGTGCTTCGCACCAAGCTTCCCCGGCTGGACGCGTCGAATGACCAGCGCCGCAATATCGCAGCGAGATACAACGCGGCCTTCGTCGACCTGCCGCTCACGCTTCCGCCATCCACGGGAGAGGCCTACGCCGGCCATCTCTATGTCGTACGTGTCGATGCACGCGAAGCGTTCAGGGAGCACCTCCGATCGCATGACGTCGCGACCGATGTGCACTATCCGGTGCCCGATCATCTGCAGGCGGCCTATCCCGGCGCACAACGCGTCGGGACACTGGCGTTCACGGAGCGGGCGTGCCGCACCGTGGTCTCGCTCCCGTGCTTTCCGGGACTCCCGGACGGCGATGTGGCGCAGGTGATCCACGCCGTTCGCTCATTCTTCGCGCGTTGAGACAAGCCCGTGCTGACTCTCGTGATTCCCGTCTACCGCAACGAAGGCTCCATTCCGGCCTTGCTGGATGCCGTCAGCGGCCTGCACCGCGATCTTGAGGGTCAGATTCACGTTGTCTTCGTCGTCGATGGCAGTCCCGATCGAAGCTTCGAACTGCTGCGCGATGCGCTGCCTGAGCAGCCTTTCGCTTCCCAGCTCGCATTGCTGTCCCGCAACTTCGGATCTTTTTCGGCGATCCGCGCTGGCCTGGAGCTGTCGGAGACCGAGCGCTATGCGGTAATGGCCGCGGACCTGCAGGAGCCGCCGGAGCTGGTGCTCGAGATGGACAAGGCACTGCGCACCGAACCCGTGGACGTCGTCGTCGGCACGCGCCAGGGACGGGAAGATCCGTTGATGACCCGCCTGCCTGCGCAGCTCTTCTGGTGGCTCTACCGCAAGTACGTGGTGCCCGAAGTCCCACCCGGCGGAGTCGACGTGTTCGGCTGCAACCGCGACTTCCGCGACAACCTGCTGCGCCTGGACGAGCGCCACAGCTCGCTGATCGCCCAGCTCTTCTGGCTCGGCTTCCGACGCAAGCTGATCTACTACACACGCCAGACACGCCAGCACGGCAAGTCGGCCTGGACTCTCAGAAAGAAAGTCAACTACCTGATGGACAGCGTGTTCTCGTTCACCGACCTGCCCATCCGGCTGCTGGTACGCGTAGGCGGTGCGACGGCCCTGCTTGCAGGGCTGTTCGGAATCGTCGTCGCCGTGGGACGGTTGATGGGAATGATCGACGTGCCCGGTTATGCCATGACGATCCTCACGATCGTCTTTCTGGGCGCGGTCAATCTCTTCGGCCTGGGCGTGGTGGGATCGTATGCATGGCGCATCTACGAGAACACCAAGGGCCGTCCGCACACGGTCATGATGCGCCTGCACCGGTACAACGAGACCACCAGGGACTGAGCCATGGATCACTTCACGCACCCTCATGCGCTGTGCGAAAGCCAGCAGATCGGGCCCGGCACGCGGGTCTGGGCGTTCGCTCACGTGCTTCCGCAGGCACGCATCGGCGGCGACTGCAACATCTGCGACCACGTCTTCATCGAGAACGACGTCGTCATCGGCGACCGTGTCACCATCAAATGCGGCGTGCAGGTGTGGGACGGCGTACGCATCGAAGACGACGTGTTCGTCGGGCCGAACGTCACCTTCACCAACGACCTCTTCCCGCGCAGCAAGCGGTACCCTGAGCGCTTTGGGCGCACCACCATCCAGACAGGCGCCTCGCTGGGTGCCAATGCAACCATCCTGCCTGGCATCACCATCGGGCGCAACGCGATGATCGGCGCCGGCGCGGTGGTGACGCGTTCGGTGCCGCCGAATGCCATCGTGGTGGGCAATCCGGCGCGCATCACGGGCTACGTGGACGCAGATGCGCAGGCCGTATCGAAGCAGGAAGCACAGGGCGTCAAGGCCCCCGGGGTGACGGCCACTTCGGTAGCCGGTGTCACCCTGCACCAGCTGCGCGCGGTCCCGGACATGCGAGGCAGCCTCTCGGTGGGCGAGTTCGAGCGCGACATACCGTTCAAGCCGATGCGCTACTTCATCGTCTACGACGTGCCGACGGCCGAGACTCGTGGAGAACATGCGCATCACAAATGCCATCAGTTCCTTGTCGCGATCAAGGGCGAAGTCAGCGTGGTGGCCGACGACGGGACCCGGCGCCAGGAGTTCAAACTGGATCATCCGTCGATCGGCATCTACTTGCCGCCGATGACCTGGGGCATTCAATACCGCTATTCGTCGGACGCAGTGCTGCTGGTGTTCGCATCCGACTATTACGACGGCAACGACTACATCCGGGACCACGCGGAGTTCCTGCGCCTGAAGGCTGTGGAAAAGACGCAGGGCTGATCGCGCCATGATTGCGCGGCAGATTGCGTCCCCGCTGATCCGCTTCCTGATCTCCGGGGGCCTGAACACGCTCGGTACGTACCTTCTGTACCTGGTCCTGCTCCGGTTCATGCCGTACTGGGTGAGTTACGCGATCGCTTTCGTCTCCGGGATCGCACTGGCGTATGCGCTCAACCGTTTCTTCGTCTTTGGGGCGCCGCGCAACGAGGGAAAGGCAGCGCTGCTGCCACTCGTGTACCTGGCGCAGTACGGACTGGGAGCGCTGATCGTCTATGGATGGGTCGATCTGCTGCGCCTTCCGCCCACTCTCGCACCGCTGGCGAGCATCGCCGTCACGATCCCCCTCACCTTCGTGGCGAGCCGGTGGTTGTTTCGCTGAAGCAGCGATCCGGCCGACGAGCACATTCCCCATGCGCGAAGATAACAATGACGTTCAGAGTTCCATGAAGCTCAAGAGAAGGACCTTGGTTGCCCTGATCCTGCCCACGGCCGTCGCGATCGCGCTGCTGTGGATCCCGTTCGGGTTCAGCCTGCACGGCCTCATCGAGGAATGGGACGTCCTCGGCATCTTCACCATCTCCGGCCCGGTGCTGTTCGTACAACCGCACACGCTGCTGGAGGCTCATCGACTTCGTCCGCTGACCGTGTTCCCCCACGCGCTGGGATACATGCTGAACCCGGATTCCTTTGATGCGTGGCATTGGATCCTGATCGCGATCCTGCTCGTCAAGGGCGCCACCTGCGCGTATATCGGCGCCTGCATCACTCGCTCTCTTCGCTGGGGCGCACTGTTCGGCTTGCTCGTGCTTCTGTATCCCGCCGATACGATGCAGTTGTCGTTCCGCAGCCAGCACATCAATATGTCGATGGCGCTGATCCTGCTCGGATCGGCCATGCTGGTTCATGCGCAGACACAAGCGCCGGGTTGGTCGCGCAGGCTCGGCATCGCCGCAGCCGCGATATTCATGCTGGCCGCGCAGCTGATGTACGAGGTCGCGCTGATGCTTTGCATGCTCCCCCTGCTCGTGCAGTGGTGCCGTCACGGGTTTGTCGGGGCGTGGCAGGTCGTGCGCAAGAACCCCTGGCCAACCCTGGCCTGGCTCACGGCGGCGGTCTCGTATGTCTTTTACGTCCTGTACGCATCGGCGTCGGGAGGCGATTCCTACCAGCAGACCATCACCGATCGGCATGCACCGTTCGCGGCCTTGTATCGCTCGCTGCCGCGGCTGTTCGATACCGGCTTTGCCCGTGCCCTTGCAGGCGGCTGGCTCGATGCCTGGGGCATGGCTCGCAAAGAGTTCACGAGCCCTTGGTACCTGCTGGCTTTCGGAGGCATCTGCGCACTCTGCGTTCTGCTGAGCCCACGCAGCCGCCTGCCGCTGTTGCCCGGTTCGGAAACGATGCGCCAAGACGGCGGCCCGCCATTGCTGCGCATGGCTGCCATGGGCGTGGTTCTGCTCGCGCTCGGCTACGTGCCATTCATGTTCTCCAACTCGCACCTGCAGATCTCACAGCGCACCTTCCTGTTCGCGAGTTTCGGGGCCGCGCTGGTGGTCCTGGTGCTCGTGATCGGTCTGGGCATGCTGCTGCGCCCATTGGGGGGCGTCGTGGCGCTGTGGCTTCTCAGTTGCGGCGCCGCGGCCCAGCTCTTCCAGTTCCATCACTACATCGACATTGCCGAAGCCCAGCGGAAGGTGCTGCGGACCATCGTAGAAAACTACGATGCGGACAGCCAAGGCCATCGGTCGCTCCTCATCCTGGACCATTCGAACCAGCTCGCCCATGTCTGGATGCTGCGCGACAACCTGGTCCATGTGCTGACCTACCTCTATGGCAGGCCCATCGCGCCGCCCGAGATCTGCCTCATGCCGGGCGGCTACTGGCAACGGATGGACGGCTTGAACCGGCCCGGCCGCTGCATCGAAGGCGCGGACGAATGGTCCTTCACATACGCCGACGCGCCCTCCGGGATTCCGCCGCCGCAGACCAAGCCATTTGCCCGCCCCAAGTCGCAAATGCAGCCCCTCGTGATCGATATCGACGGGCATGCCACGGGCGATCCGGCCCTCGATGGCTATCGCCAGCGCCTTCAAGAGGCGGAGACGCCAGTGGCAAGGCGCTACCGAGCCATCCTCAGGCAGACACCGGCCGGCGGCGGAGATCGGCTCGGCTTGTTCAAGCCAGCCGGTGCCACGGCGAGCTACCGCTGGGACTTCGGCACGTGGTGGAGCCTGGAAAAGCCCACCCGCGGAAACGGCTGGCACGAGGCTGAATGGATGCGGCGACACCTGCGCTATGACGCCGCTGCCTGGAAGTCCCAGGAGCATTCCAGGCTGCTGTTCCCGCTTGAATCTGCCGACAAGCCCTATGTACTTTCGGGTAGGTTCGACATCATTCTGTCGGCGGCGATCCAGAGCAGCCTGCGGGTGCAGGTCAACGGAGTCGACCTGCCGATCACGTGGGGGCAGGATCTTCGATTCGTCGCTTCCGTGCCCCGGGGAGCATTGCGGACAGGCATCAATACCATCGAGTTCGATTCCTTGATCGACCCAGCGGCCTCGGGTCTGTCGGCGCGGCTCAGCGAGTTCGAGGTACGGCCGACCCGCGACTAAGTGCCCGTTTGGAAGCCGGCGTTAGAAATCTGCCTTTGAAACACAGCACATCTGGCCCGACACGGTCGCTTTGTCACGCAAAGCCTTGGTCAAGTACTCGCATCGCGAAAGGACGCCCCCGCTATCGAGATTCTTCAGGAACTCCGGGAGCTTGGGGCCGATATCCATTCCGAACGCATAGTCGGACACGTAGAACACGTTGATCGGCTGCCTCCCCCTCTGGAAGTGGAAATAGGCGCCGCCGTCCAGCACCAGGCGATCATCGCCATCCTTGATGTCGCATCGCTTGGCTAGCGCGAACAGCCGTGCGCGCTGCTCCTCGCGCACGAATGCCGGCGTCGACAACGGCTGACCCACGATCACGGCGTCGCCGGTGCGCGCAATTCTCAGCAGCTCGGGCGTCTGGAGGGCCAGCAACAGCACCATGCTCGCCATGGCAAGCAACATCCAATAGCACGCAAAAGCACCCGAGGCCGAGCGCATCCAGTTCGGTGCGGTCATCGCTGCGGGCAGCACCAGCAACAGCAGCACGACCAGCGCAGGCACGATGAGGCCAGGCGTGTAGAAATGCCAGGCACTCGGGTTGTACACGGTGCCGTGCAGCACCAGCCCTGCGACCAGCGCGATGCCGAGCAGGACGGTCCTGTCGAGCCGCTTGCCCGCGACTTGCACTGCGAAGCGAAGGACAGCGGCAACGAGCAACGTCAGGGCCAGCGCGTACAGGCTGGCCTTGAGCAGCATTCCGAAACGGTTGAGCCATGGCGCCATCCATTCGCTTTGGATCGCCGGCAGCCAGCTCGATTGATAGGCGGTGGTCACCGGCATGCGATCCATCACCAGTCCGAGCGAGGAAGTCAGGTTGCGCAAGGCCTCGCGCAGAAGAGCAGGCTTGTCGCTCGCGAGCAGACGGAAGTCCAATGTGTGCTGCGCGAGAACTTTCGCCATCTCTGGCGCGCCTGCGCAGCTCGCAGACAGCTGGGCATACTGGAACGACTGGAAAATGGCGAAGCCGGTCACGAGCATCGCGCCGGCCGCCCACAGCCGCCCAGCATCTCGAAAGACGAGCCAGGTGGAGGCCACCACCACCGGCGCAAAGAACAAGGCCTTGGGATGGGTCAGCAGGAACACCGATCCCATCAAGAAGAGCGCCGCGCATTTCAGGCTCTTCATGAGCAAGCCGTCCGATGCCTTGGCGGGCCAGAACAGCGCGAGCATGCAGTGCGCGACGAGCCCCAGCACCAGGAGCTGCTCCGAGCGCGCGAGGACGAGCACGAAGGGCAGCACGCCAAGCAGGTTGAACGAGAGGATCAGCGCCTGGAAGCGCCGCCTCGGAACAAGCGTTTGCGGATGGCGGCCAGCCCACACCCACAGCAGCAGCAGCCAAGCCGTACACAGTGCGATTCCCCTGATCCGGAGACCGATGCCCGTCGCATCCGAATACACGATGGCATTGAAGACGGCACCTGGATACCACGATGCCGGGATGGCTGCCAGCAACGGACGGCATTGGGGGAACAGGTTCAGCAGCGCGCCTCCTTCGATCAGGAAGCGTGCGCGGGCCATCTGGATCGCGATCTCGTCGGAGTAGATCGGAATCAGCAGGGCGACCACCGCCGTCGCGATGGCGAATGCGAGGATGACCAGGGACGCCCAGTCCTTCGATCTTGCTGCTGAGGGCGCTCGACGCTGAATAATCACGTGCGAAGACGAGGAGGCGCAACCTTCAGGCGCCGCACCCCGAGGTCAGGAAGATGATTCGCTTGACAGGAAGCTATTGCCACCCGCCGTTCATCCAGTTAGATGGCGCCAGGCCCTGCAGTTTCCTGTTCCAGGCTTCCAGAAGAAATGCCTCGAGTTCCTGGCTGCTGGGCTCACTCTCCACGTAGCGGGACGACTTTTGCTTGATTTCCGATGAGAGCCGACCTCGCCAGTCCTTGTCCGATGCCAACCTCAACGCCAAATTGACGTAGTCGTCCCGGCTCTTCGCGATCAGCGTCTCGGCGCCGATGTATTCATAGATGGCTGCAGTCCAGCGGCCAAATGGAACGTCCGCAGGCAGCGTGACCGTCGGTATACCCAGCATGGCGCCGTCGAAGCTCGAGGACATGCCGCAGAGAGGATAGGAATCCAGGCAGCAATCCACCGACTGCAGCAACAAGTGAGCATCGTCCTTGCTCATGGTCGACATGAAGACGACCCTTTCGTAGCAAGGACCGAGTCTTTCACGCAAGCGACTTCTCAGTGTCTTGGCCGGAGGATATTCCCCGCGAAGAAGCACCAGGATCGCCTCTTTATCGCGCTCCAATATCTCTTGAAAGATCCCGTCCATGTCGGGATGGATCTTGGGAGGCGTATTGGCGCACAGGTAAATGCGTGCATCAGGGCCCGCATTGAGCAACCTCTTCCTGATTTCTGCGCGTGCTTCCGGGCTGATGGCGCCCTTCTGCTCCACCTCCGGCCTTTCGATCCAGTAGGGAGGATGCCGGAAGAGCGACACCTTCGTCTTGTAAAAGTCGTCCAGTTGGACTGGCTCGGCCGGCTGCCAGGAAATGTAGTAGTCCGCGTGAGTCAGACCATCGGTCCAGTTCGGCTCCAACAGAACCATCTGGAGCGGTGCGAGCCGGGCCATCATCGGGTAGAACACCGCTGCAATGGAAGGACCCGACACGATGATGTCGAGTTCTTCGTCGGCGATGGTCTGGATAGCGGCATACATGTCGACATCCGAATACTGAACGGTCTTGCCAGCGCGAGCAATCCAGCTTTTGGCCGCAGCGGTTTTGCCAGCCTTTCCAGGACGCAGGAATACGGTCTCGAAGCGATCCTTGTCGAGCCGAGGCAAAAACCCCGACATCATCGGCATCGAATCGTGAACGATGAACCCGAGGCGCAGTTTCTTTCCTGATCTCTTTTGAACATCGACCGCATCCCTGACGTGCGCCGCTGTGAAGTTGAGCTTGGGCCAGGTATTGAAGACCACTTTCTCGAAGGCGCCCATCGCAGTCCCATACAGTTCGGGCGCAACGAGGCAGAAGATGTACTGCCAAGGCGTCCAATTGTTGGTCATATCCGCGATCGGCTCCGTCAGCTCCACCAGATTTTCAGAGATGCGAAGGGCGGCCTCGATGAACCCGCCAATGTCGATGTCGGGCGAGATCGGATGCCGCGGGATCATGGGCGGCGTCATTTCGTCAAGGATCTGAAGCGCCCTGCTCGCCTTGCCATGGCCTTGGAACGCAAGTCGCAGGGCATCGTAGACCCCCGCACTGAAATCTGCAGGCAGGTGCAGGTAGCGGCAGAAGAACACCAGCACCTTTGCAATCTTGAGGGGCTGGGGATTCTTCCGAAGATAAGTGAGAAAGTCCTGCCTCAGAAAGGGCACATCGCTTGGCCCAACTCGCAGTTCGATGTCCTGAAGATTGATCACGAAATCGACTGGAGCACTCATGCTGGCCCGGTAAAAGTCCAGCATGGAGACGGGCGGTGGCAGTTTTGACGCTTCCAGCGAATCCAGGAAGTCCCTATAGCGGTCGTACTCGAATCTCTTGGCACAAATCTTCACGTACAGCGCCATGAGCTTGGCTGCGCCCGGATAGTGAAGGAGCCCCTGTTCGAGCAGTTCCAGGCATTCGTCCAATTCGGACAAACAGACGAAGGCCAAGCTCGAGAGATGATAGTCCTCCAGATCCTTGGGGATACGTGCAGCCAATTTGCGGTGAACAGCATTTGCCTCATCGGTCCGTTCCCTGAGCAACAGCAGCTCAGAAACCTGCCAAAGCGCGAGAGCGTCGTCCGAACTCTCCCAGATCGAACGGATCTTTTGCTCCGCAAGCTGCTCGAGCCCGTGGCTGAGGCAATGGTCGATCAGTCCCACCTGGATTTGTGGATCGGGGAACCTGGCAAAAAGGACCTCGCAAGCTTCCACTTCCGAATTCGCGCCCGGGACTGCAGTCCGGACCACGCGATTCATCTGGCGCAGCTGCGCGCAAATGAGTGCAAAGTGATCGATCAGCTCCAGCGCATCGGGGAAGGTCCGGATCCCCGACTCGAACATATCGGCAGCTCGCTCCGGATTGCCCAGCCTGTATTCCGAGAGAGCCGAATGCACGAGCCCCAGTGGATTTTCCGCAGGGCGTGCCGCCAATCGCCGGTAGATGGCCATCGCTTCCTCGCTGCGCTCGTGAGACAAGAGCACATCCGCAAGCCGCCAGAGGAGGACGTTGTCATCCGAGCTTTCCAGGAGGCGACTGACCTTTTGTCCGGCCAGGTCTGTGAAGCCGCTTTGCAGGCAATGCGCGATCAAGCTGGACTGAACCTGGGAGTCCGGATACCTGTCGAACATCTGCTCGCAGACTTGCCTTTCATCTTCCTTGTCCGCAGCGAAATGCCGAATGGCGCGATCGATCTGGTCGAGTTCGGAACAGATGCGTACATAGTGCTCCAGCAACAACGGCAGATCCGGGTACTGTCGAAGTCCCGCTTCCATCGCGGCAATCGACTCGCTCGGCCTGTGCAGTCGTTGCTCGGAGAGGCCGGCATACAAATACGCCTCCGGGCTCTTCAGCTTGGCGCTCGCCAAGCCCCGATAGATTGCTGTGGCTTGCGACTGATTGCCGGCGATGAGGGCGAGATCAGCTTGCGCCCAGAGACTCTGCGAATTGATGGATCGAGAAAACCACGGACGCAGCAACGCCTTCAACTTGCTCATGGCTTCAATATTTCTTCCACACAACGCGATTCACGTAGTCGACATAGCTGTGGAGGACCCGAAGCACCTTGTCGGAAACATTGGGCATGCTGTAGTCGGCGACCAAGCGCAGGCTCCGATCAGCCCCTCGCGGTTGCGTTTCGAGGATGGCAAGGCCCTGTCGGACGCGCTCGACGCCCAGTCCCACCATCATCACTGCGGCCTCCTCCATGCCCTCGGGCCGCTCGTGGGCCTCGCGCAGGTTGAGCGCCGGGAAATTCAGGATCGAGGATTCTTCGTTGATCGTGCCGCTGTCCGAAAGCACTGCCCTCGCAGACATCTGCAGCTTCACATAGTCATGGAAGCCGAGAGGCTTCAGTAGGCGGACCTGCGGGTGAAAGCTGGTCGACGTGGCCTGGACTCGTTTCTGCGTTCGCGGGTGCGTGGAAACGATCACGGGCAGGTCGTGGTCTTCGGCTATCGCGTTCAAGGTGGAGACCAGGTTGCCGAAAGAGGCGTCTGACTCGATGTTCTCCTCTCGATGTGCACTGACCACGAAGTAGTTGCCCTCGGTCAGGTCCAGGCGCTGCAGCACATCGGATGCCTGGATCTGGGGCATGTAATAGTGCAGCACCTCGTACATGGGACTGCCGGTCTTGATCACCTGGTCGGGCGGCAATCCCTCCCGCAGCAGGTAGTCGCGTGCAATCGTGCTGTAGGTGAGATTGATGTCAGCCGTGTGATCGACGATTCGGCGATTGATCTCTTCCGGCACCCGCAGATCGAAGCATCGATTGCCGGCCTCCATGTGAAAGATCGGAATCTTGCGTCGCTTGGCCGGAATCACCGACAGGCAACTGTTGGTATCGCCGAGCACCAGCATTGCCTCAGGCTGGACTTCTCCGAGGACACGATCGACCTCGATGATGAGATTGCCGATGGTGTGCGCCGCGCTGGTGCTCCCGGTTGCGCTGTTCAGGAAGTGATCCGGCTTGCGCAGCTTCAGGTCATCGAAGAAGACCTGGTTCAACTCGTAGTCGTAATTCTGCCCCGTGTGGACCAGCACGTGTTCGCAGTGCTCGTCCAGCGCCGCGAACACACGCGACAAACGAATGATCTCGGGTCGCGTGCCGACCACCGACATGACTTTCAGCTTCTTCATAACTCAGAGTGTCAGAGCGGACTGGCGTAGGTGTCCGGCTTGGCCCGGTCGAAAAGCTCGTTCGCCCACAGCATGACGATCATCTCGTCCTGCCCGATGTTGGTAATGTCGTGCGTCCAGCCCGGCGCGGTCTCGACGATCTCGGCCTCGTCGCCCTTCGTGGTGAACTCGTAAGCCTCGCCGGTCTGCATGTGGCGGAACTTGAAGCGCGCATGGCCCTTGATGACCAGGAACTTCTCGGTTTTGCTGTGGTGGTAGTGGCCGCCGCGGGTGATGCCGGGATGCGCGGTGAAGTAGGAGAACTGGCCGCTGTCGTGCGTTCTGAGCATCTCCACGAACACGCCACGCGGGTCCGCATGGCGCGGCACGCCGTACTTGAACTCCTCCACCGGAAAGTAGCTGACGTAAGTCGAATACAAGGCCCTCACGAGCCCGGTCCCGACGCGCTCGGTCACCAAGGTGCCCCGGCTTTCCTTGAATCTGGCGATCAGGTCCGCCACCTCGCCCACCGTGGTCGAGTATTGGGGCGCTACCGTCGCGAAGCCGGCGGCGTCCACCGATGCATCGGCGCCGTCCAGCAGTTCGGTGAAACGCGCCACGAGGTCGTCGATGTAGACGAGCGCCAGAGGCGCTGACGGATCGCGCACCTCGATCGGGAGGCCGCGAGCAATGTTGTGGCAGAAGGTGGCCACGGCCGAGTTGTAGTTCGGGCGGCACCATTTGCCGAACACATTGGGCAGCCGAAAGACATGCGCCGGGAAGCCATGGCGCTTTGCGGCGGCCAGGACAGCCTGCTCCGCTCCTCGCTTGCTCTGGCCGTAGGCGTTGTCCCGCTCAGCCTGGATGGAGGAGGTCAGGACAAAGGGAATCTTCCTGCCGCTCGCCTCGATTTCCCGGGCAACCGCGTCGCACAGCGACTGCGTCAGCTCAAGGTTTCCCGTGGTGAACTCCTTCGGGTCCTGCGGCCGATTGACGCCCGCGAGATGGAACACGAATGTCACGCCGTGCAGCAGTTCCGGCAGCTGTGAGACGCTGTTGCCGGATTCGAAAGCGACGACCTCCACGTCCTTGCGCTCGGAGAGCGCCAGGCGGAGATTCTTGCCGACAAAACCGCCGGCACCGGTGATGAGCACCTTCACCCGATCACCCTTCCAGCACGGCTGGCTCGCCGCGAGCGACCTTTTGCATGAAGTCGAGCCTCAGAAGCAGTTGCTTCATGCCCTCGACGTCCAGGCGCGTGGTGTTGTGCGAGTTGTACTCTTCGCCGTGCAGAGCCCGCGTGATGCGGCTTTCGCCCTCTTCGACGAACTTCGCGTAGTTCAGGTCGCGTCCGTCCGGCGGCACACGGAAGTAGTCGCCCAGGTCCTCCGCGCAGGCGCGCTCCTCTTTGCTGAGGAGCGACTCGAACAGCTTCTCGCCATGCCGCGACCCGATGATGGCAATGGGGTGGTCCTTCTTCTTCATCAGGTCCAGGATGGCCTGGCTGAGGACATCCATGGTGGCGGCAGGCGACTTCTGGACGAAGATGTCGCCGTTCTGCCCGTGCTCGAAGGCGTAGAGCACCAGGTCGACCGCGTCCGGCAGCGTCATCATGAAGCGCGTCATGTCCGGGTCGGTGATCGTGATCTCCTGGCCGTCGAGGACCTGCTGCACGAACAGCGGAATGACCGACCCCCGGGAGGCCATCACGTTGCCGTAGCGCGTGCCGCAGATCACGGTCCCGGTGCCTTCGAGGTTTCGACTCGCGGCCACCATGACCTTCTCCATCATCGCCTTGCTGATGCCCATGGCGTTGATCGGATAGACCGCCTTGTCGGTGCTCAGGCACACCACCCGCTTGACGCCCGCGGCGACCGCGGCCTCGAGGACGTTCTCGCCGCCGAGTACGTTGGTGCGAACCGCCTGCATCGGATGGAATTCACACGACGGCACCTGCTTGAGGGCGGCCGCGTGGAACACGTAGTCGACGCCACGCATGGCAGCGGCCAGGCCGTGTGCATCACGCACGTCGCCGATGTAGAACTTGAGCTTGGCGTGGTTGTAACGCTTGCGCATGTCGTCCTGTTTTTTCTCGTCCCGGCTGAAGATCCTGATCTCGCCGATGTCCGTCTGGAGAAAGCGCTTGATGACGGCGTTTCCGAAGGACCCCGTGCCGCCTGTGATCAATAAGGTCTTGTTGCTGAATGGCGTTTGCATCTGAAATTGGGGCTCGAGGCTCGATGTGGGTTGACTGGGTCGGCGAGGGGAAAGCCTGTCCGCCGGGGCCGCGCGAACGTCACTTGCGTGAGATGGCGGCAACCAATCGCGCACTGTAGCGCAATCTCCAGCCGGGGCTTGCGCGAACGCGCCGCCACGGCCGCCCTGAACAGGCTCTGAAAGCGTCCTCAGGATTGCGCGGAGATCGCGTCTGCGAGCACCTGGACGACGCCATCCTGCATTTCCCGCGTCAGCCCCACCCAGAGAGGGAGGCGGATGAGGGATTCGGATTGGCGATCAGTGACATCCAATGTGCCATGCGCCCTTCCATAGCGTCGTCCCGCCGGCGAAGAGTGCAACGGAACGTAATGGAAGACAGCCGCGATGTCGGCCCGCTTGAGCGCATCCAGCACTTTTTGCCGATCGATCCTGGGTGAGAGCACCACGTAGTACATGTGAGCGTTGTGCCGGCAACCCTCAGGCACTGTTGGCCGACGGAGAGCCCCGGCTGTCTCCAGATGCTCCACAAGGACGTGGTAGCGGTCCCAGGCATCCATGCGCATCTGCGTGATGCGCTCGGCCTCTTCGAACTGCGCCCACAGGAAGGCGGCGATCAGTTCGCCCGGCAGAAAGGAGGAGCCGACCGACTGCCACGTGTATTTGTCCACCTCGCCCCTGAAAAAGCGACCGCGGTCGGTGCCCTTCTCACGGATGATCTCCGCCATCTGGACCAGGGCTGGTTCGTTGACGAGGAGCGCCCCGCCTTCCCCGGAGATCACGTTCTTGGTTTCGTGGAAGCTGTAGGCCCCCAGTTGGCCGATGCTGCCCAGGGGCTTGCCTTTGTAGCTCGCCATGACACCCTGCGCGGCGTCCTCGACCACCGTCAATCCATGCCGTTCGGCGATGGCCATGATCGCGTCCATCTCGCAGGCTACGCCCGCATAGTGGACCACCGCGATGCCGCGCGTGCGCGGGGTGATCGCCGCCTCGATGAGCGATTCGTCGATGTTCAGCGTGTCGGCGCGGATGTCAACAAACACAGGGACGCCGCCCCTCAGCACGAATGCGTTGGCCGTCGATACGAAGGTGTAGGACGGCATGATGATCTCGTCGCCGGGCTTCACATCCATCAGCAGCGCAGCCATCTCCAGCGCCGCAGTGCACGAGTGCGTGAGCAGCGCCTTGCTACAGCCGGTGCGCTCTTCGATCCATCGGTGACAGCGGCTCGTGAACAGCCCGTCTCCTGCGAGCCGGCCATTGAAGTGCGACTCGGCGATGTAGTAGAGCTCCTTGCCCGTCATGTACGGCCAATTGAAGGGGATCTTGCTGTTTGCCATATTGGTTGTTTGCTTGCTGCCACCGATCCGGTGCTGCGTCAGCGTCCTTGGACGCAACGATAGCGACTCGGCCCGCCGGCAGCCTCTGGAGGTCTTTCGGTTTGCTGCAATTGTCCACCGTGGTGCTCCCGGCAGTAAACGCCAAGCAGGCGGATCTCCTCGTCCGAGGCGACCAGCGGCACCCCCTCCCCCGACAGCAGGCGCGCAATCATTCCCCGGCCTGCGCGGGCTTCCGCGTGGGCGACAGAGAATGGCGCCAGGGTCGAGACGCCCAATCCGTAGAGCTTGTAGTCCAGCACTGCCTGCGAGGCGCCGAGGACCGGGTACGCGGCCTCGAAGGGAAAGCCTCCGCCCCAGATCACCACGGGATAATCAGGAAACCCGGCGATGCGGGCGCGCGCGTGCGCGTCGACTGTGTTCGTCGACCTCGACTCGGAGAGCACGTTGAACGCATTGACCGCCACCGCCATGAGGAGCAACGCGAAAAGCGCCCGATTGCGAACCGAGACAGCGCGAGCCCCCTGCAGCAGCGGAGCGATCGCCAGGAGGCTGACCACCGGCAGGTAGACGCGAATGATGCCGGGCCTCCCGAGGAAACCCATCGCGACGATGGCGGCGAGAAAGATTGCCCACGCCATGAACAACCCTCGGCTCGGCCGCAGCATGGCACCGAGCACTCCGACGACGACGAAAACCCAGAGCGATGGATGCCCTAGCGCCTTGAGACTGATCAGCGCATTGGCCCACGCATGATCCTGGCGCGGCAGAGGACCGGCCTCTGACAGCATGGCGTCCAGCCTTACCGGATTGGCAATCCCTGGGTCGACGAAGAACCACTTTTCCATCAAGGCGACATCGTTGAGGCTGTAGCCATGCCGCTCGACAATGTCCGGGCGGTTGCGCAAGGACTCGCCGGCACGAAAGTCCGTCAGTCGAGCGCGAACCGGGTTGAGTGCATTGAACTCTTGCCACTCTTTCGTCTGGTACGCACGATGATCGAAGATCGCAGCGGCTGCAATGGCACAGCAGACTGCCAACAGGACGACCTGCACGCGCCTGGATCGCAGCGGGCGCCAGGGAAGAAGCGGAAGGGCGACCGCCAGCACGAGCAGACACTCCTGGCTCCGGATCACATAGCTCAAGAGGGCGAGCAACGCGCTCGCCACCAGTGTCCGCGCAGGGCGTTCGACCGAATGCACGCACCAGAGGATCGCAGCTGCGACCATGAGCATGCCCGCGTTCACGGTGAACTGGGGAAAGAGCATCGGGCGCACGAACAGGAGGCCGGCGGCTGACAGGCTCAGCACACGACCCGCACCGAGACGCAGCATCCCGTACGTCAACCCGGCGCACGCGATGAGGAGGGCCGCGATCGTCGCGCTCGAGTAGCCCAGCAGTCCGCCGAAAGCTGGAATGCTGCGCGCCATGTAGCCCCACAGCACGTTCGAGAACATGAGGTAGGGAGGTGCGCCCGGCGCGGCGATGCCGTAGCCGTGCGTCACCATGGACATGGCGACGTCGTCGTTGGTCTCCCACCTCGGTGGCGAGAGCATGTACAAGACGACCAGCAGCGCCGATGCAGTTGCGAGCGCCGTCGCCAACGCGAGCCACGCCGGCGAGCGCCGTGCTTCCCCGCCTGCTTCAGCCACGGGCAATCGCCACCGTACCGATCACGATCATCGCGACGCCAAACACCTTTGCCAGCGTGACCGGCTCGTTCAGCAACCAGGCGCTGAGAGCCAGGACGATCACGAAGTTCAGGCTCATGAAGGGATAGGCGTGGCTGAGTTGAAACTTGGTCATCGCCGCGATCCACGTGAGCGAGGCCAAAAAGGCCGCCGTCAAGCCGGAAACAACCCACGGATCGAACAGCACGCCGAAAATGTAGCGGACCTTGTCGGCGAGTTCCGCGGGCAGGTGGCCGTGGAATCCGACGCGCCACTTGAGAATGAGTTGGCCGTAGACGGTGAAGCCTATGGTCGCTGCGATATAGATGTAATCGGTCAGCCGCGCGATCATGAGCCGTCCTGCACGGCAAGTCCGAAGCCGCTCTTTCCGTAGCCGTTGCCGTTGTAGAGCATGTATCTCGAGCCCCCATGCTCGAACACGAAGGGGTACTCGATCATTTCGGCATCCCATCCTTCTTTGGAGACCTCGATGCCCGCTTCTTCCAGCCGGAGCGTCCAGTCGGATCCGTTTTCACTCGACGCATAGCCGATTCGATAAGTCTGGCCCGTGCCGCTGCGATACGAGAACCACATGTGATAGCCCTGCGCATCCTTCAGGACCGTCGGGCGCGAGAACGCCTGAGCCTTGTCGACTTCGTAGGGCACGGCCGCGCCCTCGCGACGCCAACGGTTGCCATCCTCGGACGAGGCATGGCGGATGACGTGCACCATCTCGCCATTTCCTCCATCCCAGGTGAGGGTCGAGCCATACCACATGCGGCATCGGTCGCCCGGGCCGTCGCTCATCACCCACGGATACGAAAGACTGACCGGATCGACCGCATCCAGCGACATGAACGCACCATCCCCGTCCAATGCGAGCCGCAGATCGCGGTCGACGGCCAGGCGCCCGATCTCGCCGCGCCAATGTGCATCGGGCGGGTTCTGCCAGCCCATGAAAAGCATGTAGTGCCCGAAGCTCGTCTCGTAGCAGTTGCCGATGCTCACGCCGTCTGCGTAGAAGCTGCCGGCGGGGCCATGCTCGAACAGCGGTGCAAAGTGCTCGTGGAGCACCCGCCGCTTCACGATATCGATGTCGACCGCACCTACCGATGAGCGCTGCCGATCATCGCGGCCACTGTAGAACACGCGGTAGGTATCCCCGGCCAATGGCACTGCCAACGGGTTGGCCGCATGCGTGAGGAGCTTGGGATGGCGGTCTCCGCCAGGGCAGTAGAGACAGCCCAGCTTCTTCCAGGGCACAGTCATATGCCTCTCAAGCGGGTGCTCGGCACGCGTGATCGCTCGGTGGCCGGACCGATGTAGACCCCTTCGGCTTCGGCATCGGCCAGCAGCAGCGCGCCAGCGCCGATCACGCATCGCTCGCCGATCTTGATGTGATCCCGCAGCGTCGCGTTCACACCGATGAAGCATTGCTCCCCGATCTCGACGCCGCCCGAGACAACGACATGGGAGGCAAGGAAGCAATGGTCCTTGATCGTCGAGTGATGTCCGATGTGGTTGCCGCTCCAAAGCGTCACGTTGTTGCCGATCCGCACGAAGGGCTGGATCGTGTTGTCCTCGAAGATGAAACAGTTCTCGCCGATCTGCCCATCGTTGCGCACGGTCGCGGCCGGACTGACAAAGCTTGCAAGGCGATAGCCTTTTGCCTTGGCGGCCAGGTACTTCTCCTTGCGGGTCGCGTTCAAGCGGGAGTAGCTGAGCGCCACGAACATCTCGAAATCAGCCGGCGAATAGCGATCGAGGACATCCTCGAAGGGGATCACCGGCAGTCCGCAGAAGGTCGGCGCAGTCACGAAGGCAGCATCCACCGTGAAGGCCGCGACCTCGAAATCGGATTCCGAACTGAAGTAGTAATGGGCCAATTCGGCAATGTCGCCGGTTCCGAAGATGACAAGACGCTTGGTCATACCTGCTTCCTGACAAGGATGGTGAATTCGTACAGCCCATAGTCATGCAGCAGGGCCACGTTCTTTGCATAGCGGCGCTTGCACAGGTCGAAAAGACGGCACGGGTCCGCGTAGTACAGGTCTGGCCGCATGCGATCGGCGTCGGAGTACGAGGTCAGGCAGTTGAACGCGAATCCGAACCGGCTGGTCCGGTCGAGCTGGTCCAAGGTCGCCTCCAGGTACGCCTGCCACTGCGCATCCGTACGCTCCATCCGGACATTGAAGATGCCGCTCGCCACCCCATAGTCCCCGATGTCGTCGGGAACGCTCGCCTGGATGAAGCGCGCATTGGGATGGTCCTTCAGTCGCTCGCGTGCCGCATCGATCATGCTGGCAGAAACGTCGACACCCAGATAACGGATCTCCGGGCGATCCGCCGCCAGAAGATCGAACAGTGCACCATAGCCGCAGCCCAGGTCGTTGACGGACACCTCCCCGGGCCGGTCGATGATTCTGCAAAGCTGGCGGAAACGCAGGACCTGGCTCTCCTCCCCGTTCCAATCGACCCCGCGCGGGCTCAGACCATGCTCGGCCAGCTTGCCCGAATAGTAGGCGGCCACGTCCGCCAAGAGATTCTGATTGCCTTCTTCAACCATTTCGCGCTCCAGATCGGGGGTTGGCCTCGAAGTACAGGACCAGGGCTTTCTCGGACCGCGAGAAGCATTTTTGAATCAGGTGGGCAGGCAACATCGTGCTCCGATTGAGAACCATGCCGAGTACGGATGGAAAGTGCGTCTTGAACTTGACCTGGCGTCGGCCCGATTCCTTTGTACGCTCCAGTTGCGACATGCCGAGCTTGGAACTCTCGCTTCGCTTCACCAGGAAGTTCGAGATCGGCAGCAGGAGGTTCGAGACAGGAAAAGTCAGCCCTGCGAGGTGCTGCAAGCTCCACTGGTTGGCAGCGGCCAAGGCCTCGATGCTCGACCTCGTGTATCGCCTGCAGTGCCCGGCGATGTCATCCTCGATGCCCCAATGCGCGGGAGACCCGGGCACAAGGCCGATCATCAGCCCCGACGGCTTCAAGACTCGCTCGGCCACTCGCAGGAATTGGGACTGCATCGGATCTTCCAGGTGCTCCATCACCATGCACGAGATGACGAGGTCCGCCTTGCTCTCCTGATCGGTCGCAAGAAAGTCCTGGTTGACCGCAGAGAATCGATGTTCGGAAATCTCGGCGGCGAAGCGCTCCCGCAGTCTGCGGATCGTCCTGGGCTCCAGGTCGTAGGAACACCCCGTCCAACCGCGGCGCAGGAGCACTTGCGTGATCTCGCCGCTGCCCGGTCCGATCTCGATGAAGCGGCCGGGCGGAAGCCGCCGCAGCCTCTCGTCGAGGTACATCAATTGAAGAATGGTTCCGGGTGGCAATACCGCCATGCTGCGACCTTCGATGTCAGGACCGGGCTTCGCGCGATCGTTCAAGTGCCTGGCTTCCTGCGCGACTCGAGATAACCGTTCACCGAGAGCGGCTCCTGGAAATCAAAGCCCAGGATCTCTCGTGCGTGCGGCGGCAAGAGAACGCCATCGAGGACGCCCGCAATCTTGATCTGCTGCTTGAAGTAAGGAATGTTGTAGACGTGGTTCACCGCGCGACGCGCCCGGACGCTGCGGTTGTAGCCGCCCGAATGGAAAGCCATGCAATCGAGAAGGATGAACTGGCCCGCCCTGGCTTCGATCTGCACGGCATTCTTGCGAATGTGGCCCGGCGACGGAAAGGGCCCCATCCTGTGCGACGCAGGCAGCACGAAGGTCGCGCCATTGTCGGCCGTGAAATCGTCCATGCAGAACAGGGCGTTGATGGCCAGGGGCGTGCTTGAAACGAAGTGCTGGTACGGCAGGTCCCGGTGCCAGGCGCCCTGGTTGTAATTCTCCAGGGGCGGGTTGATCACCCCGTTCTGCTGATTCAGCACGAACTTTCCGCTGATCAGCATGCCGACGGCTTTCAGTACGTGTTCGTTCAATGCCAGCCGCAGGAAAGCGCCATCGCCGTAGGCCAGCATCAGGCGGATATTGTTGAGTTCGTCGAGGCTCTCGAGAAAGGCCTGGCCGTGGCGAGCGACGTAGGCCTCCCGGATTTCATCGAAGGCGTTGGAGAGGTCCTGGAGCTCGGACTGCGTGTAGCCCGAATCGATCGTGGCATATCCGAGGACGCGCACCTGCTCCGCCGCCTCCGCGAGCGGCCCTTCTGCCGCCGCCCGCTCCAGAACACCGTAGCAGGACGACGGAATCTCACGCGTTTCCTGATTCAAGGATGGCCCTCCTGTCCCCGGCCGTACACCTGTCGCACGATGGTGTATGGCCGCTGCTTCACTTCCGAGAATATCTTGGCAATGTAGATGCCCTGCACCCCGATGAAGAAGATGATGAGCCCGGAAAAGAGCCAGATCGACGCGATGATCGATGTATAGCCGTCCGGCGGCGCCGACGACGAGAAGTAGCGGGCCCCCAGGTACAGGATGTAGAACACGGCTGTCATCGAGATCAGCAACCCCGAATAGAACGTGAACACCAAGGGCAGACTGCTGAACGAAGTCACTGCATTGACCAGGTGACTGAGCTTGCGCGACAACGAGTAGGTCGTCGGGCTCGTCGCATGCTTCTGGACCGTGAGTTGCACCTGCTTGAAGCCGGTCGTCACCCAAAGCCCACCGATGTTGAGCTCACGCTCCTGGTGCCGCAGGAGCCCCTCGACGTACCTTCGCGACATCAGCCGGGCCGTCACGATGTTGTTGGGCTGCGCGACGCCGGTCAGCAGACGAAAGGCCCGATAGAACACGGCGCCGCTCACCTGCTCGAAGAAGCCGCCGCGGCGGCTGGACTGGGCGCCATAGACCACGTCGCACGACGCCTCCTCCATTTGGGCAGCGAAGGGGATCAGCCACTCGGGTTCTTCTTCCAGATCACTGTCGATCAGAAAGACGTGCTGGCCCCTGGCGGCCGCAAGGCCGGTCATCATGGCCTTGTGGTGCCCGAAGTTGCGCGAAAGATCGACCACAACCACATGCGGGTCGGCCTCCGTCAGCGCGATGGCTCTCGCGAGACTGTCGTCCGGGGAGCCGTCGTTGACGAGAACGATCTCGAACGCCTCACCCGCCAGTTGCCGGGCCGCCTCGGTGGCGCGTCGATGGAATTCGGCAATGTAGGGCGCCGATTGGTACAGCGTCGCAACGATCGAGAGTTTCACGCTGCAGACCTCATGCAATGCCGCGCATCCTTGCCGCAGTTGAACAGGAGATCGAGGACCGTCACGCCATGGGTGAATTCGCCCCACAACTGCGGATACTCCGGATAGCCCGCATAGTCGAACCAGGCAAGCGCAACGCCTCGCTCACGGAAGACTTCCTCATCCACGTAGCTCTTGGCCGACGGGCCGGAGATGTATTCGGTGCCGCCGGCCTGCACGCACAAGTCGGCCAGGCGCTCGGTCTTGCCCTCTGCCAGGGAATACTGGGCGGAGTCGCTAATGGTCGTATCGATACCCAGGTACTTGCAGATCGCCTCGATGAACCGCCTGTTCAAATCGGACAGGTGCGAATACGTCTGCCCATACAACGGCTCGACCCACTCGGCGATCTCATCGAAGTGCGCGGCACGCGCATAGTTCTGGGCCAGAGACTTCCAGTGCGTGCCTCTCCAGTCCTGCCCATCGATTTCCGTTTCCCTGATCTTTTGCTCGTACTTCCCTTTCACGCGAACAGGAACCGTCAACCACTGAAGCCCTTGCGGGGTCTTGATCTGGTTCCGATTGCGCCAATCCCGCCGGGTGTACTGCATGTCGTCGTAGAGAATGAACTCATCGACTGCGGCAATGAGGTCGAAGTAACCCTTCCAAGGGATGTAGTTCGACTGGACAATGGCAATTTTCTTCAATTCGTGTCTCGTGCGCGAGGTTCTCGAGGCGCCGCGCACGGCGCGAGGTCGTGCATGCCGGTGACCTCAATCGAACACTTCGGCCGTTCGGAATGCGGCGGCCGCGGAATCCTTGGCCGACAGGCTCGGCAGGCCGCCGACATCAGGCCAGCGGATGTCCAGTTCCGGGTCGTCCCAGGCGATTGCGCGCTCATGGGCCGGCGCGTAGTAGTCGGTCGTCTTGTACATGAAATCCGCTGTCTCACTCAGCACGAGAAAGGCGTGTGCAAAGCCTGCGGGCACCCACATCTGCTTATGGTTGTCCTCGCTCAGTTCCACGCCGACCCATTGGCCGAAGGTCGGCGACGACTTTCTGACGTCCACTGCGACATCGAACACCGCTCCGCGAGCCACGCGGACCAGCTTGCCTTGTGGCTGCTCGATCTGATAGTGCAATCCACGAAGCACGCCTCTCGCCGAGCGCGAATGATTGTCCTGAACGAATTCGACGTGCTCACCGACGACTTCGTCAAAAGCCTTCTGATTGAAGCTTTCAAGAAAGAACCCACGCGAGTCGCCGAAAACCTTGGGCTCGATGACCAGGACCTCTGGGATGTTTGTAGGCGTGACCTTCATGAGCGAACCCCTTCAGCAAGCAAATGATTCAGGTACTTCCCATACCCGCTCTTTTCCAACGGACCTGCCAACTTCGCCAGTTGCTCGGTGCTGATGAACCCGTTGCGCCACGCCACCTCCTCCGGACACGCAATCTTCAGCCCCTGCCGATGCTCCAGCGTGGCGATGAACTGCCCGGCCTCGAGCAGGCTCTCGTGCGTTCCGGTATCCAGCCAGGCATAGCCGCGCTGCATGATCTGCACGTTCAGCTCGTCGCGCTCGAGGTAGGCCTGGTTGACGGCGGTGATCTCCAGCTCGCCTCGTGCGCTCGGCTTCACATCCTTGGCAATGTCGACCACCTGGTTGTCATAGAAATAAAGCCCCGTCACTGCGTAGCTGCTCTTGGGCTTGGCCGGCTTCTCCTCGATGCTGCTGGCCTTGCCCTTCGCATCGAAGGCGACCACGCCATAGCGCTCCGGGTCGTGCACATGATAGGCAAACACCGTCGCGCCCTTTTGCTTCCGGTCGGCGTCGGAGAGCAAGTGGAAGAAGTCGTGCCCGTAGAAGATGTTGTCTCCCAGCACCAGCGCGCTCGGTGAATCGCCCACGAACTTGTCGCCGATGATGAAGGCCTGCGCCAGCCCGTCGGGGTTCGGCTGCACCGCATACTGCAGGTTGATGCCCCATTGGCTCCCGTCGCCCAGCAATTGCTGGAAGCGCGGCGTGTCCTGTGGCGTGCTGATGATCAGGATGTCGCGCATGCCGCCCAGCATCAGCGTGCTCAAGGGGTAGTAAATCATCGGCTTGTCATAAACCGGCAGCAGCTGCTTGCTGATCGCCAGCGTGGCCGGGTGCAGGCGTGTGCCGGAGCCGCCAGCCAGGATGATGCCTTTGCGTTGCGTCATGGATTATTTCCGGTGGTGAGTCAGAGCGTCTCGTGCAGCATGCGCGCGACGCCGGTCTGCCAGGACGGCAGGCTGAGGCCGAAAGTGGACTGCAGCTTCAGGGTACTCAGGCGCGAATTGTGGGGCCGCGTGGCGGGGGTAGGAAAAGCGCTGGTCGGCACGGCATCGACCGCATCGGGTCCGGCCTTGAGCACGACACCGGCCGCCTGGGCTTGCTCGAGCACGAAGCGCGCATAGCCATGCCAGGTGGTCTCGCCGCCGGCCGCCAGGTGATACAGCCCGGCCTTCGCCGGATCGCGCAGTGTGTCGCGGATCGCATGAGCCGTCACATCAGCCAGCAACTCGGCGCCGGTGGGCGCGCCGAACTGGTCGTCGATCACGGTCAGCCGCTCGCGCTCACGGGCGAGCCGCAGCATCGTCTTGGCGAAGTTGCCGCCGCGCGCGGCATAGACCCAGCTGGTGCGGAAGATCAGGTGCACAGGGCCATGGGCGGCGATCAGCTGCTCGCCTTCCAGCTTGGTGCGGCCGTAGACGCTGAGCGGCGCTGTGGCATCGTCTTCCTGCCAGGGCCGCTCGCCGGTACCGTCGAACACGTAGTCGGTGGAGTAATGCACCATCAGGGCGCCGACCTGCTGCGCGGCCTTCGCGATGGCACCGGGGGCGAACGCGTTCAACGTGCGCGCCAACTCGGGCTCGCTCTCGGCCTTGTCCACCGCCGTGTGAGCGGCGGCATTGACGACCACATCGGGCCGCAGCGCAAGCACTGTCTGCGCCACGCGCCCGGGATCGCGAAAGTCGGCATGGAACTCGGTGCTTCTGGAGTCCAGCGCGACCAGTTCGCCCAGCGGCGCCAGGCTGCGCTGCAGCTCCCAGCCCACCTGCCCCGTCTTGCCGAGCAGCAATACCTTCATGCGGCCTCGTACTGCTTCTTCACCCAGTCGCGGTAGGCACCGCTTTGCACGTTGTGCACCCAGGCGGCGTTGTCCAGATACCACTCGACGGTCTTGCGGATGCCGCTGTCGAAGGTCTCGGCGGGCTTCCAGCCCAGCTCGCGTTCGAGCTTGCGCGCATCGATGGCGTAGCGCCGGTCGTGGCCGGGGCGGTCGGTCACGTAAGCGATCTGCTCCTTGTAGCTGCGGCCATCAGCGCGCGGGCGCAGTTCGTCGAGCAGCGCGCACACGGTGTGCACGATCTCGATGTTGGGCTTCTCGTTCCAGCCGCCGACGTTGTAGGTCTCGCCCAGCTTGCCAGCCTCGAGCACGCGGCGGATGGCGCTGCAATGGTCCTTCACGTAGAGCCAGTCGCGGACCTGCATGCCGTCGCCATACACCGGCAGCGGCTTGCCTGCGAGCGCATTGACGATCATCAGCGGGATCAGCTTCTCGGGGAAATGGAACGGGCCGTAGTTGTTCGAGCAGTTGGTGGTGAGCACCGGCAGTCCGTAGGTGTGGTGCCAGGCGCGCACCAGGTGGTCGCTCGCGGCCTTGCTCGCCGAGTAGGGACTGTTGGGCTCGTACTTGTTCTCTTCGGTGAAGGCGGGGTCACTGGACGAGAGCGAGCCGTAGACCTCGTCGGTCGAGACGTGGAGGAGGCGGAAGGCCGTCTTCTGCTCCTCCGGCAAGGAGCTCCAGTAGCCGCGAACGGATTCGAGCAGGCGGAAGGTGCCCAGCACGTTGGTCTGGACGAAATCTTCAGGCCCGTGGATGGAGCGGTCCACGTGCGACTCGGCCGCGAAGTTGAGCAGAGCGCGTGGCCGGTGTTCGGCCAGCAGGCGGTCGACGAGGGCGCTGTCTCCGATGTCGCCCTGGACGAAGATGTGTTTGGGATTGTTCTCGAGCGAGGCCAGCGTCTCGAGGTTGCCGGCGTAGGTGAGCTTGTCGAGGTTGACCACAGCCTCGTCGCTCTGAGCGAGCCAATCGAGAACGAAGTTGGCGCCGATGAATCCGGCGCCGCCGGTAACCAGAATCATGAAGTCCCCCGCTGTGGCAATGAAAACGCCGCCTGCCGGCAGGCAATCGGGGATTATCCCATCGCCGCATGCGCCAGAAGGCGCCGGGGGCCCTTCGCGCGGGCCGCCTCAAATAGCTGCAAGGGCATGGGGCACAATGTCGGCCGCTGATTGGCTGCAGCCTCAGCCCCGCGGCCTCATCGGCCCGTCTGCCTGCGATCTTCTTCCTTCCCCTGATGAGTCCCCTCCCTTTTGTCGTCATCACGCCTGTCTTCGAAGACAGCGAAGCCTCGACCCACCTGTTTCACGAGCTGTTCGATGCGTTCGGTGGGCAGGTGCATGTCGTGGCGGTGGACGACGGCTCGGTCCGGCAGCCGGTCGACATCGCGCAGATGGAGGCCATCGGCCTCGGCGGCACCGTGATCCGCCTGCGGCGCAACGTGGGCCATCAGCGTGCGATAGCGGTCGGGCTCGGCTACGTGGCCGAGCACCTGGCCGAGGCCCAGCGGGTCGTGGTGATGGACTCCGACGGCGAAGACCTTCCCGCTTCCATTCCCGAATTGCTCCAGACGCTCGACCGGGACGAGATCGACGTGGTCGTCGCAGAGCGCCGCACGCGCGTGGAGACGCTGCGCTTCAAGCTCTTCTACACGGTCTACCGGCGGCTCTTCAAGCTTCTCACCGGGCGCAGCATCAGTTTCGGCAACTTCATGGGGCTCAAGCCCCACGCGGTAAAGCGCCTGGCGGCCATGCAGGAGCTCTGGACGCATGTCGCGAGTTGCGTACTCGGCTCCCGCCTGCGGATCGCCATCTGCGCGCTCGATCGCGGCCCACGCTACGCCGGACAGAGCAAGATGAATTTCGTCGGGCTGACCTTGCACGGCTTCCGCGGCATCATGGTCTTCGCCGAGGATGTGCTCGTGCGGGTCGGCATCGCCGCGGCACTGCTGGGCGCACTGACCTTGCTGGGCGGCATCGCTTCCGTGGTGCTCAAGGTGTCAGGCTACGCAACGCCCGGGTGGTTCTCGGTGGCGCTGGGCATCCTGCTGCTGGTGTTCCTGCAGACAGGCACGCTGGCACTGATGAGCCTCATGCTCACCGGCGTGAGCAGGTCGGGCGCGTCGCTGCAAGCGGCCTACACCGATTTTGTCGATACGGTGACGCACACCGGCCGCACCGCATGATCCTGCGCGCCCGACTGGCAGATCCCCGCGTTGCCGAGGTGGGGCGCTTCATCCTCAACGGACTGCTCGCGACAGCCATCCACTATGGCGTGCTGAGCTTCAACCTGCGGGTACTGGGCATGCCGTCCGCAGGGGTGGCGAACTTCGTGGCCGCCTGGTTCGGCATCGCAGCCTCCTTCGTGGGCAGTCGCTATTTCGTCTTCCGCAAGGCCAGCGCGCCGTGGGCACATCAGGCCTTGCGCTTTCTCGCGCTGTATGCCTCGATCGCATGCCTGCATGGCCTGCTGCTCTTCGCCTGGACCGACGTCCTGCATCTGGACTACAGGATCGGGTTCCTGATCGCCACGGTGCTGCAGACAGTGCTGAGCTACGTGGGCAACAAGCTCCTCGTGTTCTCTGCACCATGAAAATCATTCGATTCGCCGCGGCAAGCGCCTTCTTTCTCGTGCTGGCCTGCGCCATCTACTGGCTGCACATCTCCTATATGCACGTGAACGTGGTGTTCTACAGCGCCATCGTCGACGGGGTGATGGCTGCATTCATCACCGCGGGGCTGGTCATGGCGCTGCGGTCCTTTTCGGTGTTCAGCGGCTTCGAGAAGCTTCAGATGCTGATCATCTGGCTGCTGACCGCCTATGCGCTCGCGATCTCGGTGCCCACGGTGCTCGATCGCTCACTGTCCTTCTACATCCTCGAGAAATTGCAGCAGCGCGGCGGCGGCATCCAGCAGAGCCGCTTCGCCGAAGTCTTCACCGACGAGTACCTCAAGGAGCACCGGCTGGTTGACGTGCGGCTCACCGAGCAGCTGGAATCCGGCACGATCCGCATCGAGAACGGCTGCGTGCGCCTCACGCCCAAGGGCGACGGTCTCGCGAGCTTCAGCCGGTTCTTCCGGCGGCACCTGCTGCCGAAACAAAGACTGCTGATGGGCCAGTACAGCGACGATCTGACGGACCCCTTCCGCCACAGCGCCGCGCAGAAGGACTACACCTGCCGATGAGCTCGACGGCGACGCACGCAGGCTGGCATGCGGCCCCCGGCTATCGGCTCGCGCCGCTGGCACTGGCGGCGGTCGGACTGTGCTTCTACATCCTGCGGGCGACGAACTGGTTCACGGCGGTGCCGGGCGACCTGGGCGATGCACGCTTCAACAGCGTGCTCCTCGAGCACCTGTTCCAGCGGGCGAGTGGCGATTGGCCTTCGCTGTGGTCGCCAGGCTTTTTCTATCCGGCACCGGGCGCGCTGGCTTTCAGCGACAACCACTTCGGCTCCGGCCTCGTCTACGTTCTCTTTCGCGCACTGGGACTCGCTCGCGAGCCAGCATTCGATGCCTGGCTGACCGTCGGGTTCGGGCTCGACTTCATCGCGATGTACCTGGTAATGCGCAGGCTGGGCTTCTCGTCGCTCGCCGCGTCGGTCGCCGCCTTCGTGTACACGTTCTCGCTGCCGGCTTTGGCGCAGGAATCCCATGCACAGCTGACCTACCGGTTCGCGATCCCGTTGGCGTGGCTGGCGTGGCTGCAGTTCATCCAGGAGCGGCGGCTGACGCATCTTGCGCGGCTCGCGGCCTGGGGCGCGCTGCAGTTCTACTGCTCGATCTATCTGGGCGTCTTCACGGCCTACCTGCTCGCTGCGACGGCAGCGGCCATGCTCGTTCCCGCGTTCCGGCCGCCAGCGGCCCGGCGCAGGCCGGGAAGCTCTGCGGGCCTGTTCGATTGGAGAGCGCTCCTGGTCATCGCGGCATCGGCCACGGCGGTCGGCTACCTGCTGCTGAAGTACCACGCCATCAGCCGCCTCTACGGCTTCAGCCGGATGCCCGACGAGGTGCTGCTGATGCTGCCCCGGCCGCAGAGCTACCTGTTGGCGGACGCGGTGCCGGGCTACCGATGGCTTGGCGCCGCCGTGTCCGGGCTGGAGGCGCGCAACGAGCACCAGTTGTTCATCGGCTTCGTTCCGCTCGTGCTCGCCGCCTGGGCGCTGGTCACGGCAAGAACCGAATCAGCGGCGCCCTGGCGCAGGCTTCTCGGGCTTTCGCTGGCCACGCTGGCACTGCTGGTGGCCTCCACCCTGCATGTGAACGGAAAGTCCTTGTACCAGCACGCCATGGCGCTGCCCGGCATCTCGTCCTTGCGGGCGGTGAGCCGCGTCATTCTGGTAATGGCACTGCCGGTCGCCGTCATGGCGGCTATCGGCGTCGAGCACCTGCAGCGGCATCGCAGCCTCCGATGGCTGGTTTCCAGCCTGATCGTGCTTGCGTTCTCCCTCGAGACCCTGGCTTACCGCCCGTCGTTCGCCGGCTTCGACCAGTGGCGCGGCCGCATGGCCGCCGTGGAGCAGGCCGCCGGCACCACGGTCTTCAAGCCCGATTCCGTGCTGTATGTCAGCGGACGCGCGAACGAGCCCTTCTACCTGACCGAGCTCGACGGCATGCTCTTCGCGCAGGACCGAAAGATGCCGACCTTGAACGGCTATTCGGGCAATGCGCCGCCTGGCTACATCCACCCATTGCCCTGTCATTCGGCCGCGAGCCGCATCTACAGCATGGCGCCAGCGCCCTGGGCTGCCGGAAAGTGGGCGCCCGATGCGCTGCTGGCGCGGACGGCCTGGGTCTCGCTCGAGCCCTGCCCGGCCCGTCACCTGCCCACCGACGCCGCGCCGCGCCCCCCGGACGAGGCACAGGCCAGGCAGATCCAACTCACGCCCACGGCGGACGAGGCCGGCGCGCACGAGCTGAAGGTCGTTGTGCGCATCCGGAACGACAGTGCGCAGCCCCTGCATTCGCTGTCGCGCGTGGGGCATCCGCTGCGCTTGACCTGGCGCTTCGTACCCACTTTGGCAACCGATCCAGCGGCTCCGGCGACTGCGGCCGGATGGCTGGCCCGGCAGGACCTGAACTTTTCCCTTGCACCTGGTGAGGAGGAGGCGATCAGCGTCAAGATTGCCAAGCCTTCGGCCGAAGGCAGCTACGACCTCCAGTTCTCGATCGCAGCAGAAGGCTATCGGTATCTCCATGAGCTGGACATGCCGATCCCGCACATCCCGGTCGTCGTGGGCCCTGCCGCCAAGTAGGGGCATGCCGCCCGCGCGCCGCTAGGCCGCAGGCTCTACACGCAGACCCGCAGGCCCAGCTAGAGTTTCGCCATTCACTCTCAGGAACGGACCATGGCCAGCACGAACGACGACAAGCCCGACGACAAGACCGACCGCATCAAGGACTCCGCCCAGCAGATCTGGCTCGCGGGCCTCGGTGCCTTTGCCAAGATGCAGCAGGAGGGCAGCAAAGCCTTCGAGGCGCTGGTGAAGGACGGGCTCGGGGTGCAGAAGAAAACCCAGCACGCCGCCGAGGAAACGCTGGCCCAGGCGCAGGCCCGGATGGCCGGCTTCGCCAGCGAGTTCGGCACCAAGGCTGCGGGCGGATGGGGCAAGCTCGAATCCATCTTCGAGGAACGCGTCGCGCGCGCGCTCGAGAAGCTCGGCATGCCCTCGGCGCAGGAGGTGGCGGAACTGCAGACCCGGGTCGAGGCGCTCGAAGCCCAGCTCAGGCACAAGCAGCCGGCGGACCGGCCGGTACGGGCGCCGCGCAAGATGGCCGCGCGCCATCCGGCCGAAGCCGCGGCGAAGCCCTCGCGGCGGCGCAAACCGAGCAGCGACGCCTGATCCAGCGCGGCCGTTGATCGGCCGAACCAGGGCTTCGCAGCTCAGCAATGCAGCGGCGGCACGGGACTTGCGCTAGAGTGGCCTCAGGAGACAAACCGGGGTCCACGAGCTCATGGCCAAGAAGGCGCCACGCCGCACTGCACAACGCATCCTCGAAGCCGCATTGGACCTGTTCAACCGGTTTGGGGAGCCGAACGTCTCGACCACGCTGGTGGCGGGCGAGCTCAACATCAGCCCCGGCAATCTCTACTACCACTACCCCGCCAAGGATGAGCTGATCAACCGGCTCTACGAGACCTACGAGGCCGAGCTCAACGAGCTGCTGCACGCGAGCGAAGGCGTGCGCGACGTGGAGGACGCCTGGTTTTTCATGCACAGCCTCTTCGAGCTGATCTGGCGCTATCGATTCCTGTACCGCGATCTCAACGACCTGCTCTCCAAGAACCGGCACCTGGAGACTCAGTTCCAGCTGGTGCTCCAGAACAAGGCGCGCGCGATTCGGGCACTGCTGGCGGGCATGAGCCGGTCAGGCCACCTGGACATCGACGCGCCCGAGGTCGATCCGCTGGCCCAGAGCATGGTCGTGGTGCTGACCTACTGGTTAAGTTACGAGTACGTGCGCAATCCTCGAGAGGCACTGGAGCCCGGCCATGCCCAGAACGCCCTGCTGCGCGGCGCGCATCACACGCTGCATCTGCTTGCGCCCTACCTCGCCGCCGAACAGCGGCAGCATCTGCTGACGCTGAGCAACGCCTACGCAGGCGAGGCTCAGCCGATAACCGTCTGAGCATCGCATGGCCCATCCCGATCTCCAACCCTTCTCGCTGCTGGCGACCGGCACGGTGCCTTCCTCGGAGCCATGGGTCCAGATGCCCTACCGGGACGCGCCGCGCTTCGACGCTGCCGAAGTGCTGCAGCACTGGGCCAGGCTGCACGTCGGGCATGCGCTGCCGCCGCCGGCACCGGGTCCGCTGGCCGAGGGCTGGGCGCTCTACCACAGCGGCGACTTCGAACGCGCGGCCAAGCTGGGGCTGCGGCACGGCGGCGACGGGCTGATGCTGGCCAACCAGGCCACCGCCATCTATGCCAACTACCTGGAGCCGCGTGAGGCAATGCGGCAGCTCCTGTTCAAGCAGGTGGCCGAGCGCGCCGCAGCCCAGGTGGCGGAGGAGCCGGACAACTGCCACGCGCTCTACTGGCAAGCCTATGCCCTGGGCCGTTACAGCCAGGGCATCAGCGTGGCACGGGCGCTGGCGCAGGGCCTCGGCACCAAGGTCAAGGGCGCGCTCGAACGCGTGATTGCACTCGAGCCTCGGCATGCCGCAGCCCATGTGGCGCTCGCGGCCTTCCACGCCGAGGTCATCGACAAGGTCGGCGCGCTGGTCGGCCGCATGACCTACGGCGTGCGCGCCGAGATCGCGATCGAGCTCTTCGAGCGCGGCCTCGAGCTCCACCCACGCTCGCCCGGCGCGCTGATGGAATACGCCCGCGGCCTGCTGATGCTGGAAGGCGATGCGCGCCTGGCCGAGGCCACCCGCCTCTACGAGCGGGCCGCGGCGGTGGACCCGGTCGATGCGCGAGAGCGGCTCGACGTCGAGCTGGCCCGCGCGGGATTGTCCGACTGAGCTCCTCGTTTATTGACGGAATGGTCACTTAAGATGCGAGGCCCAGTCACACCATCCGCATCATGTCCAACCTGAACGTACTGTTCGAAGCCGCCCAAGCCAACTCCAAACTGCTCGCGGAGCGTCCGGACAACCCGACGCTGCTCAAGATCTACGGCCTGTTCAAGCAGGCGACGCTGGGCGACAACACCGAGAAGAAGCCCAGTTTCAGCGACATCGTTGCGCGTGCCAAATGGGACGCATGGACCGCGCAGAAGGGCCTGAGCGCGGACGAGGCCAAACAGAAATACATCGACCTCATCGAATCGCTGCGCGGCTGAGCGCCAGCAGCAGCGCCGGCGCGGCGTTCAACGCCAGTCCTTGTCGTTGTAGGCGTCGTCGTCGTCTGCGCCATCGGGGCGGCCCAGCAGATCGTCCAGCTTCTGCCGCAGGCGTTCCTCGATCTGCCCGCTGAAACTGGCAAACAGTCCGGCCAGCGTGGCCCGCAGCGTCAAGCTGTCGCCGCTGACCTCCACGCTGCCGTCGATGCCCGCGCGGCTGAAGTGGCCGATGTCACGATCCTGACCTTGCTCATAGCTGCACGCGAGGCCGTAGTCCTGCTCGACCTGGCCGATCCATTTGCGCGCGATCGCGCGCGCGGCCTCGATGCCGAGTTGATGGCTGCGTTCGATGTGGATATCAGGCACCGGGGCCTCCCTGTCGGCCGTGTCGGCCAGGTTCTTCGGTCGGCCTGCGGGCCGAGGGCGCCACGGCGTCTCCGGTCCGCAGCGCCAGCATTCTCTCGTCCTTGGGCAGTGCGGCCAGGCGCTTGACTGCCGCATAGAAGCGCGGCCAGTCGTGCCCTTCGCGCTCGAACAGCGCCTCGAAGCCGGGCACCATTTCGTCATACGCGGCCTGCGCGCCGAACAGCGCATTGTTGGCGCGTGCCACCCAGCGGTCGTACGCGGCCTGCCGAGGGCCGCTCCATCCGGCGCGCAGGGCTGCGTAGCGCTGGCGGAAATCTTCCATGGCGGCCTTCTTCTGCGCGTCGACTGTCGCCCAGTCGCCGGCCTGTGCCTCCTTCGAGGCGTAGATGTCCGAGAGCACCCGGCGCGTACCGGCCGTGAGCGCGCGGAACTGCTGGCGCCGCCGGTCGAACTGCGCGTACTCGAGCTGCGCGGCTTCGCCGGCCTGCGTCTGCAGCCATCGGGCGCCGCCGATGCGCTCCACCGCGGTCGCGAAAGACTCGTTGAACATCGTGTCGCCCGACACGTAGAGCACCTGGTGCGCCAGCTCGTGGAAGACGATGCGCGCCAGCTCGCCTTCGGGATAGCCGATGAAGGTGGACAGCAGCGGGTCGCCGCCTGCCCAGTTCATCCAGCCCAGCGTGGAGTAGGCGGGCACCGGGTAGACGGCCGCCTCCAGGCCCTCGGCGGCCAAGGCGGCAGCCTCAGCGCGCGCTGCCGCCTCGTCGTAGTAGCCGCGGTAACCGACGCAGCCCGCGACCGGGAAGCACCAGGTCTTGAGGATGAGCGAATGCGCGGGGGCCGCCACCACATTCCAGATCGCGGCGGGGCGGTGCAGGTCGGCATAGGCCTTGTAGCTTGGGTTGTCCGGCAGGCCGAGCTCGGTGACTGCGAAGCGACGGATGCGCTGTGTCAGTGCCAGCTTGGCCTTGAGCACCTCGCCAGTGGCCGGGTCCTGCAGCCACTCCGGCACCGGCCGCGCCGCACGCATGAGTGCCAGGTGGCCGCTGGCCGACTGCCAGTAGTAGCCCAGGTCGGCGCAGCCGGCCAGGGCCACGGCGGCCAGGGCGGCCAGGGCAGCAAAGGCAGCGCGCCCTTTGCTCATTCCAGCACCTCAGGCATCCGGCCTGACCTCTACCAGGCAGTCATAGAAAGTGGGCCCGCGGCCGATGTCCGTCAGCCGCTGGCTGGTGAGCTGGTTCACGTTGGTGCCGTCCGCACCGAGCTTGCGCCACCAGACGCCGAGCCCATGCACCACACCGGGCCGCGCGCGGCGCGAGACCTCGACCCGGCAGCGATGCTCGCCACGGCGGTTGAACACGCGCACCATCGTGCCGTCGACGATGCCGCGCGCGGCGGCATCGACCTCATGGATCTCGAGCAGCGGCTCGCCCTCGATTGCGCGCAGGCTCTTCACGTTCACGAAGGTCGAGTTGAGGAAGTTGCGCGCGGGCGGCGAGATCATCGCGAGCGGAAACTCCGTCGAGCTGCCGGCCGGCTCGTAATTGGGGACGTGGTCGGGCAGGCCATCCTGGCCTTGGGCCGCGAGTCGCGCGCTGAAGAATTCGCAGCGGCCCGAGGGGGTGGGGAAGCCACCTTGCGCAAACGGAGCGTCCGGCACCTTCAGGCTGGTGAAGCCACGGGACTGCAGTTCCTCGATGTCGATCACGCCGGGCGGGAAGGCGCTGCGGCACAGCGTCTCGTCGTCGTCGGAGAAGCAGGGCTCGTCGAAGCCCATGCGGCGCGCCAGCTCGCGGAACACCCAGGTATTGCTGCGCGCCTCGCCGCGCGGCGCCAGCGCGGGCCGGTTGAGCAGCACATCGGTGTGGCCGTAACTGGTGTGGATGTCCCAGTGCTCGAGCTGGGTGGTGGCCGGCAGCAGGTAGTCCGCATAGTCGGCGGTGTCGGTCTGGAACTGCTCGAGCACCACGGTGAACAAGTCCTCGCGCGCGAAGCCTGCCACCACCTTGCCGGAGTCCGGCGCGACCGCGACCGGGTTGCTGTTGTAGACCACCAGCGCGCGGATCGGGTTTGCGGTGTCGAGCAGCGCATCGCCGATGGCGCTCATGTTGATGGTGCGCGGCCGCCGCCCCGCCAGCAGGTCGGGCCGCTGCAGCGTGGCGCGGTCGACCGGGAACTGGCCGGAGCTGCTCAGCAGCAGCCCGCCCGCACGCTCGCGCCAGGCGCCGACCAGCGCCGGCAGGCAGGCGATGGCGCGCGTCGCATTGCCGCCGCCGCGTACGCGCTGCATGCCGTAGTTGAGACGGATCGCCGCCGGCTTCGTGGTGCCGTAGGCGCGCGCCAGCGCGACGATCTGCGCCTCGGGCACGCCGCAGACAGCGGCGGCGCGGGCCGGCGGCCATTGCAAGGCGCGCTCGCGCAATTGCGCCCAGCCGAGCGTGTGGCGCTCGATGTAGTCGTGGTCGAGCCAGTCGTTGACGATCAGCTCATGCATCAGCGCGAAGGCCAACGCGGCGTCGGTGCCGGGAAGGAGCGCGACGTGCTCGTCGCATTTGTCGGCTGTCTCGGTCTGGCGCGGGTCGATGCACACCAGCCTGGCACCGGCCCGCTTGGCTGCCTGCGCATGGCGCCAGAAATGCAGGTTGCTCCCGATCGAGTTGCTGCCCCAGATCAGGATCAGCTTTGCCTCGGCAAAGAACTGGACCCGCATGCCGACCTTGCCGCCAAGGGTAAAACTTAAGGCCTCACCCCCAGCCGTCGAGCAGATCGTGCGATCCAGCAGCGACGCGCCCAGCTTGTGGAAAAAACGACGATCCATCGATTCGCCCTGCACAAGACCCATCGTTCCTGCATAGCTGTAGGGCAGAATCGATTCTGACGAATTGTTACCACGTAACACATTCAGGCGTTCGGCGATGTCGGAGAGTGCCGCGTCCCAGCTCACCGGTTCGAATCGGCCGCTGCCCTTTGGCCCGACCCGCTTCATGGGCTGCCGCAGACGCTCGGCATGTTCGTTGCGTTCGATGTAGCGAGAGACCTTGGTGCACAGCACGCCCGCGGTGTGCGGATGCGCTGGATTCCCCTGCAGCTTGATGGCCCGGCCGTCCTGCACGGTGGTCACGAGCGAGCAGGTGTCGGGGCAGTCGTGGGGGCAGGCGCCGAGCACCTGGGTCGGGGAGTTCATGGGCGGCCGGGCAATGAGTGGACCGGTCAAGTCTAAGTTCTGCGCCGCGGCGGCGCTCTGGAGTTTTCACGATGATTCAACGCAGGCAGTTTTCGATTGCGGCGGGTGCTGCGGCACTCGGCGGCTTCGGCATCGCGAGGGCTCAAGGCGAAGCGCCCGTGATGCTGGGCCAGTCGGCGCCTTTCACGGGCCCGGCGGCGCAGCTGGGCATCCAGTTCCACCAAGGCGCCAAGCTGTACCTCGACCAGTACAACGCGCAGCCCGGCCATCGCGACGTGCAGATCAAGTTTCTGGACGACGGCTACGAGCCCGAGCGCTGCGCCGCCAACACGCAGAAGCTGATCGACGAGGAGGCGTTCGCGCTGTTCGGCTACATCGGCACGCCCACCAGCCTGGCGGCCCTGCCGCTGGCGGTGAATGCAAAGGTGCCCTTCATCGCGCCTTTCACCGGCGCCATGGCCCTGCGCGAGCCCTTCCACCGCAACGTGTTCCATCTGCGCGCCTCGTACAACGACGAAACGGCGCTGATCGTGAAGCAGCTCACCCACCTGGGGCTGAAGAAGATCGCTGTCTTCTACCAGAACGATGCGTATGGCAAGGCCGGCCTGGACGGCGTGACACTCGCGCTGTCGCAGCTCAACCTGAAACCGGCGGCTCTCGCCACGGTGGAGCGCAACACGGTCGACGTCGCGGCGGCGGTGAAGACCATCGTGGCGGCCGCCCCGGACGCCGTGGTCCAGGTCAGTGCGTACAAGTCCTGCGCCGCCTTCATTCGCGAGGCGCGCAAGGCGGGCTTTGGCGGCACCTTCTACAACGTGTCCTTCGTGGGCACGCAGGCGCTGTCCGACGAGCTGGGCAAGGACGGCGCCGGCGTGGTCGTCACCCAGGTCGTGCCTTCTCCCTACTACGCCGCGAATGGCATCACGCGCGAGTTCAACGAGGCGGTGAAGAAGAGCGGCGGCACGGTGCAGTCCAACTTCTCAAGCATGGAAGGCTACCTGGCTGCCAAGGTGCTGGCCGAGGGCCTGCGCCGCGCGCCCGGCAAGCTCACGCGCGAGAGCCTGATCGCGGGACTGGAGAGCATCGACCGCCAGCAGTTCGGCGGCTTCGAGGTCTCCTTCTCGCCGCGCAACCACGTGGCGTCGAAGTTCGTGGAGCTGTCGATGATCACCGGCGACGGGCGTATCCGGACGTGAGGGTCAGCTCGGCCCCGCCAGGCCGTCCACCGCCTGGAACATCGCCTGCCGCGCCTGGCTGATCACCTGCCCGCGCCAGGCATCGGTGTCGCTGTAGAAGGCGGCAAGCATCTCGGCATGAATCGCATCCGCCAGCTCGGCCGGCGCCTCGGGGTGGCGATGCAGCCAATGGTCCCCCCGCAGGGCCACGGTCACTGCGAGCATCGGCTCGGTGCCGTACTCCAGCGCAATCGAGGTGTGCTCGGCCTGGGGGCATTCGTCGTACAGGGCGTAGCACATCAGCCCGGTCAGGAAGGCCGAGGTCGAGGAGCCGTCATACATCGAGGTGACCGGCGCCGCCGCCGTGCCCCACCAGGCGTTCGCCCTTGCATACGCAGCCTTGTCGTCGCGGCCCGCGAAGATGCGCTCGCCGATTCCGTTGAGGCCGAGGCCGGTGTGAATGTCGATCCAGCCCACGCGCCGCGCCTGGCCTGCATGCGTGCGCAGCACCTCGCGCAGCGCCTTGTTGCTCCAGGTGGGCGCACTGCCGCCATAGAACAAGCCGTCCGCGAACTGGTACTGCCCGCGCGTGACCGCGGCCTGGTAGAAGCCCAGCCCCTCGCGCGCGATGAGGGCATCGATCTCCGCCTGGTTGGCCGCCGATGGTGGCCAGTGCTCGGGCAGCAGCAGCGCCTGGAGGCTGGCATAGGCCTCGTTCACCGGCAGCGGTTGCGAGAAGTCGAGAAAGTTGCGGTTCAGGTCCACGTTCTCGTGCGTGACGCGCCGCGTGTGCGAAAAGCCGTGCGGGTTCAGCGCGTGCACATACAGCACGGCCACGCCCTGCTCGCGCGCCTTGTCGCGCCACTCGGCATCGTGCAGCGCGAACACCTGCACGCCGCTGCCGCAATGGCCCTCGACGCCGTGGCAGCCGCTGCTCACGATCAGCAGGTTCTCGGCTTGCGCGTCGCCGTCGAGGGCCACGTCCATGGCCAGTTCCTCGCCGTCGCGGCCCGGGAGCGGGTGCACATGGGAGCGCACCGCCAGCCCCGCCGCGGCGCAGCCCTCCAGGAACTTCTGGCGGGCGAGGGCGTAGCGCGCCGCAAAGGCTTCGCCGACGCCGATCATGCCGCCCGCCCCCCGGCCGCCGCGGGGCGGCCAAGGAACTCCTCGGCCAGCCGGACCCAGCAGGTCGCGCCCAGCGGGATCAGTTCGTCGTTGAAGTCGTAGCTCGCGTTGTGCAGCATGCAGGGGCCGCCGCCATGGTGCAGGTCGCGATGGCCGCCGTCGCCGTTGCCGATGAACGCATAGGCGCCGGGCCGGGCCTGCAGCATGAAGGCGAAGTCCTCGGCCGTCATCGCGGGCTCCTGCGCCAGCACGTTCTCCTCGCCGACGATGCCGGCCATCACGCGGCGCGCGAAGTCCGCCTCGGCGGCCGTGTTGATGGTGGGCGGGTAGTTGCGGTGGAAGTGGAAGTCGCACCCGGCCTCGTGCGCCGCGCTCACGTGCTCGGCGATTTTCCTCATGCGCGCCTCGATCAGGTCCAGCACCTCCAGCGAGAAGGTGCGCACCGTGCCCTTGAGCTCGCAGCGGTCGGGGATCACGTTGCTCGCCTCCCCGCCGTGGATCATGGTGACCGAGATCACGGCGGCTTCGGCCGGCTTCTTGTTGCGGGTGATGATGGTCTGGAACGCCTGCACCATCTCGCAGGCGATCGGCACCGGATCGATGCCCGTGTGGGGCAGCGCCGCATGGCCGCCCTTGCCGTGAATGGTGATGACGAACTCATTGCTCGAGGCCATCGCCGGCCCGGGGCTGACGGCGAACTGGCCGGCCTTCATGCCGGGCCAGTTGTGCATCCCGAAGACGGCCTCCATCGGGAACCGCTCGAAGAGTCCTTCCTTGACCATCTCGCGCGCCCCGCCGCCGCCCTCCTCGGCCGGCTGGAAGATCAGGTAGACCGTGCCGTCGAAGTTGCGGTGCTTCGCCAGGTGCTGTGCCGCCGCCAGCAGCATCGCGGTGTGGCCGTCATGGCCGCAGGCGTGCATCTTGCCGGGGTGCTTGCTGGCATGGGCGAAGGTGTTGAGCTCGGTGACGGGCAGCGCATCCATGTCGGCGCGCAAGCCGACAGCCCGGGGGCTGCTGCCATTCTTCACGATGCCGATCACGCCGGTGGTGGCCAGGCCGCGGTGGATGGGGATGCCCCATTCGGTGAGCTTGGCCGCCACCACGTCGGCGGTACGCTGCTCCTGGAAACAGAGTTCGGGATGGGCATGCAGGTCGCGCCGGACGGTGGCGATGCCGGCCGCCTGGGTGACCACTGAGTCGATGAGTTTCATGTGAAGGAGTCTAGGCTTAGCCGGAAGTACTCGCCAAGCCCGGACCTCTCCGGATAAGTGCCCGTTTTCCTTACGCCCGTCGCAAAACTTCCGGGACAATCGCCTGAATGCCGTCCCCCCACCTCTCCAACCGCAGCCTCGATTTCGCTCAGAGCCTGGTGCGCATGAATACCGTGAGCAGTCGCAGCAACCTGGAGCTGATCGACTTCGCGCGCGACCACCTGGCCGGCCTGGGCGTGCGCAGCCGGCTCACCTACAACGCCGACCGGACCAAGGCCAACCTGTTCGCCACGCTGGGCGCAGGCAAGCCGGCGGGCGTGATCGTCTCGGGCCACACCGACACCGTGCCCTGGGACGGGCAGGCCTGGAGCATGGACCCGCTCTCGGCGCTGGTCCAGGACTGGCCGCAGGACGAGCACGACGGCGAGGCGATGCAGGTCGAGCCCCGGCTCTACGGCCGCGGCTCGGCCGACATGAAGAGCTTCATCGCGATCGCGCTGGCCAATGCCCAGCGCTTCATCGAGAGCGACTCGCCCTTCGCGGTGCACTTCGCCTTCAGCTACGACGAGGAGGTGGGCTGCTTCGGCGTGCGCGAGCTGATCGCCGACATGAAGGAGCAGGGCGTCCGGCCGCTGGCCTGCATCGTCGGCGAGCCGACGATGATGGTGCCGGCCATCGCGCACAAGGGCGTCTACCGCTACCGCTGCTGCGTGCGGGGCAAGGAAGCGCATTCCTCGCTCACGCCACGCTCCGTCAACGCGATCGAGATGGCCGCGCGCCTGGTCGGCAAGCTGCGCGACATGGCCGAGGGCTTCGAGCGCGAGGAGCCTCGCTACGCGGGCTTCGACGTGCCCTACAGCACCGCCAGCGTCGGCCAGTTCCACGGTGGCATCGCCGACAACGTGGTGCCGCGCGACGCCGAGTTCCGCTACGAGTTCCGCGACCTGCCCACCGCCGACGCCCAGAGGATGCAGAAGGAAATGCGGCTGCACGCCAATCGCCTCGAGGCCGGCATGAAAAAGATCGCGCCCGAGGCGGGCTTCAGCTTCGAGACCATCTGCGAGATCCCCAGCTTCCTGACCACGGCCGAGGACCCCGTCACACGGCTCGCGCAACGCCTGGCCGGCGAGGCGGGTACCACGCTCGTGGCCTTCGGCACCGAGGCTGGCCTCTTCAAGCAGGCCGGCATCCCGACGGTGGTCTGCGGCCCCGGCAGCATCACCCAGGCCCACCAGCCCGACGAGTACGTGACGCTGGCCCAGCTCGCACGCTGCGAGCAGTTCCTGCAGGGACTCGCGGCGACCCGGGAGATCCGCTGAAGCGCGTCGCCCTCGCCCTGCTCGGCGCCGCCGCACTTCTCTATGCGGTGGCGACGGCGCTCGGTGCTCGGCATCCCAATCCCGCCTGGGGTTACGTCGCGGCCTTTGCCGAGGCCGCAATGGTGGGCGCGATCGCCGACTGGTTCGCGGTGGTCGCGCTCTTTCGGCATCCCATGGGGTTGCCCATTCCGCACACCGCGATCATCCCGTCGAACAAGGACCGCATCGGCGCGCGGCTGGCAGGCTTCATCTGCAACAACTTCCTGAGCACCCAGCAGGTGCTGTCAAAGCTGGAGCAGCTCGATCCGGCCGCTCGGCTGGCCCGCTGGCTCGCGCAACCCACGCATGCCGCCACGCTCGGCGCTCACCTGGTGAGCGCGGCGCGGTACGGACTGGCGGCCTTCGACGACACGCGCGTGCGCGAATTCCTGGGTCGCGCGGCGGCCGCGGGCCTGGCCCAGGTCGACATGGCGCGGCTGTCGGGGCAGGCCCTGGATGCCTTGACTGCGCATGGGCGGCACCAGGCCTTGTTGGACGACCTGCTGGCCCAGGTCGCGGCAGCGGTCGAAGGCGAGGAGGTGCAGGCGCAGATCACCGAGGCGATTGCGCGCGAGATCCGGGCGCTGCGCTATGTCGGCCTGGACCAGGTCACGGCTCGGCTGGCCACGCGCAAGGTCGTGTCGGCAGCCGCGCGCACGGTCGCCGACATGGCGGGCGACCCCGCGCATCCGGTGCGGCAGCGCTTCGATGCGTTCATGCACGAGTTCGTCCACAAGCTCAAGACCGACCCCGAGTTCAAGCGCCGCGGAGAAGCCATCCGCGCTGAGCTGCAGGCGCATCCGGCCATCGGCGAGTACCTTCACGGGCTCTGGAGCGAGCTGCTGGCCTGGTTGCACGACGACCTGGCGAAGAGCGACTCGGAGATCCGGCGGCGCATCGTTGCGATGGCGGGGACGCTGGGCGCGCGCCTGGAGGCCGACGAGGCGATGAGGCGCTGGATCAACGAGCAGATCGTCGATGCGGCGCCGCGTGCCATCGAACGGTACCGGGAGGACATCCGGCGCTACATCGTGGAGCGGGTGGGGCAGTGGAACGCGGAGGAGATGAGCGTGGAACTGGAGAAGCACATCGGGCGGGATCTGCAGTTCATACGGGTCAATGGGACGCTGGTGGGGGGGTTGGTGGGGCTGCTGATTCATTCGGTCACGCAGGCGCTGGCTTGAACTCCCTTGCTCTCTCTGGCAAGTGAGGGCACGCGGGTCGTCGATGCTTACGGTGCGCTTGGGTTGAGGCTGGAGCCGGGGCGTCGTCCCGGCAGCCGAGTCACTTTCTTTTGCTTCGCCAAAAGAAAGTAACCAAAGAAAAGGCGACCCCACTGGCCGCGACCCTCCGCTTCGCTACGGGCAACCTGCGGTGCTCGCTTTTCGCGGGGTCCGCGCAAACTCGCTTCGCTCAAACACGCGCGGCCCTGATCCGCGAAAAGCTGCGCTCCTCGGCGCGGCCAGAGGGGATTTGGGATTCAACGCGCCATGGCGCGTCCTTGTGTGGGGTGCGGGTTGGCGTGAGCCTCGGGTCCTCGCTCACGCTGACTTCGGCGCACGCGCACGCGCGCGCACACGCACACGCACACGCACACGCACACGCGCACTCGCACTCGCACTCGCACTTGCGCAGCCGCACGCACACGCACACGCAGAGGCAGAGGCACTCGCACATGCACATGCACATGCACATGCACATGCACATGCACATGCTCGTGCTCGTGCTCGTGCTCGTGCTCGTGCTCGTGCTCATCGTGCTCACGTTCGAGCGCATACGCATGCCCCTGTTTCAGGCCTTGCGCAGCGAGGCCGTTGTTGGCCGAGCGAAGCAATGGCCCGAGAGGTCCCCAATCCCCTCTGCGCGTGCCGAGGAGCGCAGCTTTTCGCGGATCAGGGCCGCGCGTGTTTGAGCGAAGCGAGTTTGCGCGGACCCCGCGAAAAGCGAGCACCGCAGGTTGCCCGTAGCGAAGCGGAGGGTCACGCGCAGTGGGGTCGCCTTTTCTTTGGTTACTTTCTTTTGGCGAAGCAAAAGAAAGTGACTCGGCCGCCGGGACGAACCCCCGGCTCCTGCCTTTGAACAAGCGCAATGTACGAATCGCAAGCCCGGCGCCCTCCCCTCAATCTCGCAAAGGCAAAGGCAAAGGCAGAGGCAGAGGCAGAGAGCAAAGAACATCAAGCCCGAAACCGCTTCCGAGTCAGCCCCAACGCCACCCAGAACGCCCCTACCGTATACACCACCAGCACAACCGCAGGCCACCCCCAATCCTTCGGCCATTGATCCATGAACAGCGGCCGCACCAGCGCCACCGCGTTCGCCAGCGGCAGCCAGTTCGCGATCCGATGCACCAGCCCAGGCAGTTGATCCAGCGGAAAGAACACGCCGGACAAGAACATCATCGGTGTCATGAACAGCGTGAAGTAGTAGGTGAAGAAGTCGTACCCCTTCGCCAGCGCGTTGAAGATCAGCGCGATGCATGAGAACGTCACGCCGACGCCCGCGAGCACCAGCCAGGCGACCAGCAGTTTGGGGCTGTGGCTGATGCCCAGCGCCAGCATCACGAACAGGATCGCGGTGGTGGTGAAGATGGCCTTGAAGGCGGCCCACAGCATCTCCGCGAGCACCACGTCGTCGAGCCCTACAGGCGCGTTCATGATGCCGTCCCAGGTCTTCTGCACGTGCATGCGCGAGAACGCCGAATAGAGCGCCTCGAAGGAAGCGGCGTTCATCGAGCTCATGCAAATCGAGCCGCTGGCAAGAAACAGGATGTAGGGCACCTTGGCGCCGTCCACCGACACCTGCCCCACCAGCGCCCCCATGCCATAGCCGAACGCCACCAGCCAGATCAGCGGTTCGGCGATGTTGCCGATCAGGCTGGGAATCGCAAGCTTGCGCCACACCAGCAGGTTGCGCAGGAACACCGGCCACCAGCGCATCGACAGCTCGGGCGGCCGCCACACCGAAGGCGCGGCTGGCAGTGCGTCATCGATCGAGGCGCTCATGTCTTTCTCCATGCGGGGAACACCGCGGAACCGGCTTTGCCGGGCCGCCGGTGTTGCCCCCGGTGAGGGGGTGGGCGGCTACACGAAGTGAGCCAACCTGGGGGAGAGCTCATCTTCAAGCATCTTCCCGGATCTGGCGGCCTGTCAGCTTGAGGAACAGATCCTCGAGGTTCGCGGGCCGATGAAAGGTCCGCAGGCCCTTGTGGCTGTCGAGTGCGTTCAGCAGCCCGCGCGCATCCTGCGTGTAGAAGAACACCGTCTCGCCGCTGACCTCGACGCGCGCGGCGTAGTCCTTGAGCGGCGACTGCGCCAACCCGAGCGCGCCATTGCCGTAGACCTCGACCACGTCGGGCTCGAGATATTCGGCGATCAGGTCGCGCGGGCGGCCTTCAGCGATCTTGCGCCCATGGTCGATCACGATCAGCCGCGAGCACAGGCGCTCGGCCTCGTCCATGAAGTGGGTGGTCAGCAGGATGGACTTGCCCTGCTGCAGCAGCAGCTGCAAGCGCTCCCACATGAGATGGCGCGCCTGCGGGTCCAGGCCGGTGGTGGGCTCGTCGAGCATCAGCAGCTTCGGGTCGTTGACCAGCGCGCGCGCCAGCGACAGCCGGCGCCGCATTCCGCCGGACAGCTCGCCCGGCCGGACATCGGCCTTGTGCGACAGCGAAGCGAACTCCAGCAGCTCCGGAATGCGCGGCGCGATCTGGCGCCAGCGCATGCCGAAGTAGCGGGCATAGACCATCAGGTTCTCGGCGCAGCTGAAGTCGGGGTCCAGGGTGTCGAACTGGCTCACCACGCCGAGCTGCGCCTTGATCGCGCGTGCGTCGCGCGGCATCGAGAGCCCGCCCAGCGCCTCGATGCGGCCGCCGTCGGGCGCGGTGAGCCCCAGGCACATGCGGATGGTGGTGGTCTTGCCGGCGCCGTTGGGGCCGATCACCCCCAGGCATTCGCCAGGGGCGATGGTGAACGAGAGGTCGTCGACCACCGTGGTCGCGCCGTAGCGCTTGTGCAGGTGACTCGCTTGGAAGAGTGGGGCGGACGGAGTAGGCACCGGGTCATTGTGGCGCAGCGGGCCAAATTCATCGGGCTCCATGAAGCGACGCGTCCTTGCGGCGCATGACCGGGCAAACGAAGTGCGCCAACCTGGGGGCGAGCTAAAGCCGAAGCCCCTCGAACTCGTTCTTCATCCATTCGATGAAGGCTCGCGTGCGCGCCGGCAGCAGCCGCGCATGCGGGTAGATCAGGCTCACCGGCCGCGGCGCCAGCTCGAAGTCCTCGAGCACGATACGAAGCCGCCCCGCCCCCACCAGCGGAAGCACCTGGTAGGAGAAGAAGAAGCCGAAGCCCATGCCGGCGGCGCAAGCTTCCACCGCCGGCGCGATGTGGTTGAACTCCAGGTTGCCGCGAGCCGCGACCGCAAAAGTGCGGCCGTTGTCGCGGAAGTGCACGGGCGCGCCCGGGTGGACGCGCACGCAGTTGGCGTCCAGCAACTCTCGCGGATGCCGTGGCGTGCCGTGGGTGCGCAGGTAGTCCGGGCTCGCGACCGCCACGCGGCGGATGGTGCCGAGCTGCTGGGCCACCAGCGACGAGTCCTCCAGCGGGCTGATGCGGATGCCGACATCGACGCCCTCTTCCAACAGATTCACCGTGCGGTCGTGCAGCAGCACGCTGCAACGCATCCTGTCGTAGCGCTTCAGGAAACGCACGATGGCCGGCGCCACGTACATGTGACCGAAGAGCACGGGCGCAGTGACGGTGAGCTGCCCGGCGGGCTCGGCCGCCTCCTGGCTCAGTGCCCGGTCGGCGGCGTCGGCCGCAGCCAGCACCTCGCGCGCGCTCTGCAGGTACTGGCGGCCTTCCTCGGTCAGCGAGATGCGGCGCGTGGTGCGGTGGAAGAGGCGCACGCCGAGGTGCGCCTCCAGCGCGGCCAGCGAGCGGACCACCGCGGGCAGTGAGCTCTCGAGCGCATCGGCGGCCTTGGTCAGGCTACCTTGCTCGGCGATCTGCACGAAGGTCTGCATGGCTTTGAGACGGTCCATGGAGCGCAATTAGACCGCACTGCGCAGCAGTGAAATGCAGCCTGCGCCATTACTCCATCTTGCGGATCAAAGAACAATCGCTTCATCCCACACTCGCAGGAGAAAGCCGATGACCGCCGCCCATTCCGCTCGCCCGATGACCGTGTACAGCTCGTCCATTTCCGGCCACAGCCATCGCGTGCGCCTGTTCCTGTCGCTGCTTCGCATCGGGCTGGCGACATGAACGCGCTTGCCTGGCACGAAGGCGAACGCATGCTGCAGGCGCGTGCCGGCATCGCCGAGCGCATGGCGGAAATCGGGCCGCGCGTACTGCGCGACTACATGCCCGAGCAGCACCGTAGCTTCTTCGCACAGCTGCCCTTCCTGGTCGCCGGCAGCCTGGATGGCGAAGGGCGCCCCTGGGCCAGCGTTCTGGCAGCCGCACCCGGCTTTGCCCATTCGCCCGACCCGCGGCATCTGCGGGTCGACGTGCTGCCGCAGGCCAACGATCCGCTCGCAGCAGCGTTGGCGGTCGGCGCGCAAGTCGGTCTGCTCGGCATCGAGCCGCATACGCGGCGCCGCAACCGCTTGAATGGCACCGTCCATGCGCTCGATGCACGGGGCTTTTCGATCGAGGTGGGTCAGAGCTTCGGCAACTGCCCGAGGTACATCCAGGCGCGCGAACCGGTGTTCGTCGGCGGCGCGCCGGCACCGGGCTTCGGGCCGCGTGTGCATGGCCTGGACGCGAAAGCCCGGCGCATGGTGCGTGCGGCCGACACCTTCTTCATCGCCACGGCGCATCCCTCGGCGGCCAATCCACGCTTGCCGGCCGAAGGTGTCGACGTCTCGCACCGGGGTGGGCGCCCGGGCTTCGTGCGTGTCGAAGGCGAAGGCACGTTGACGGCGCCGGACTTCACCGGCAACAGCTTCTTCAACACGCTGGGCAACCTCGCGCTGAATCCGGTGGCCGGATTGCTCTTCGTCGACTTCGAGTCGGGGGACCTGCTGCAGTTGTCGGTGAGAGCCGAGGTGCTGTGGGATGGACCGCAGGTCGAAGCCTTTGCAGGCGCCGAACGCTTGCTGCGGATGGAAGTGCTGGCTGCCCAACATGCCCCGGGCGCGCTGCCGGTTCGCTTCGGGCCGGCGAGCCTCTCGCCCTTTCTGGAGGCGACGGGTCTCTGGCCGGAAGAGCGCTGACGCGATGCGCCCCTCTCAATGGAAGACGGGGATGCGGGCATTGACCGAGGGCCGATAACCCCAGCCGCGCTCGCGCAACGCGGGCAGATCGAGGCCACGCGCCAGCAGCACCTCGACCCCCGCCGCCGCCAGCGTGCAGGCCAGCGCCTGGCCCGGGCAGCCGTGCGGGCCGTGGCCGAAGCCCAGCAAGCGCCGACTGTCGCGGTCGAGCAAGAAACGATCGGGCTGCGCGTTCAGGCGCGGATCGCGGTTCGCCGCCCCCATCACCAGCAGCACTGTGTCGCCTGCCTCGAGGCGCGTCCCTGCCACGGCGGTGGGTTCGGCGACGAAGCGGCGGGTGTTCTGAACCGAAGGGTCGTGGCGTGCCGTTTCCTCCACCAACGGCGCAAGCAGTTCAGGACGGGCGGAGATCGCATCGTTGGCGCCGGGCTCGCGCGCCAGCGCGACCAGGCTGTTGCCCATCAGCCCGGCGGTGGCCTCGCAGGTCTGCGACAAGAGGCCGACGAGGTTGGCCACCAGCGGGTGCGATGCGTCGCCGAGCGCTTGTGCGCGCACTGCCGCCAGGAGGCTGCCCTCACGTGCCGGCCGTGCCGCCACGACGGCTTCGAAGCGCGCCATCAGCGCCGCAGCCGCCTTGCTGGCGCCGTCCAGCTGGGCCTCGGTGGAAAGCGGCGAGAGGCAGGCGATGAAATCGTGCGTCCAGTCCGCAAGAACCGACAGTTCTTCATCCGCGAAGCCCATCAGATGGGCCACGCCCGCGACCGGCCAGGCGAAGCAGGCCTGCGCCACGGTAGAGGCCGGAACCTGCTCCGCAACGCGCCGCATGTCCGCGCGCACGCCGCGCAACTCGAGACCGGCCAACGCTCGCTGCAGCAGGGGCTTGTGAGCGGCATGCGGTGCACCGTCGTTCATGCGCACCAGCCTGCCGAAGAGTTCGCCGGCCGGCGTACCCGCGACAGCGCGCGGCACTGGCTCTGCAGCCGGACGCACCCGCAACGCAGGGTTGGCGAAGGCCTCCTGCAGCACCTCGGCCCGGCTCGCGACCCAGAGGCCCAGGCGCGCGTCGCGCATGAGTGGCGGGCCTTCCCGCAAGCGCGCGTACCAGGCATAGGGGTCGGGATGGGTGACGGCCGCGACGGCGTCGGCGGGCAGGGCAATGTGCGGTTCTTCCATGTGGCGCAGTGTCGGCCTTCTCGCACATCCACACTTCGCTTAGCATCGAACTATGGATGCATCGAATGCCGACACCCACCTGGCGCGCCTGGCCGGCGCAATCGCCGAGCCGGCCCGGGCGCGCATGCTCTGCTGCCTGCTGGACGGCCATGCCCGCACGGCCACCGAGCTGGCGGCGGTCGGCGAGGTCGCGGCCTCCACCGCAAGCGCCCACCTGGCAAGGCTGAAGGAGCAGCGGCTGGTCGAATCGGTGGCGCAGGGCAAGCACCGCTACTTCCGTCTTGCTGGCAGCGAGGTGGCCGCGGTGCTCGAGGGATTGCTGGTGGTGGCCGGCGCGCCGCGCAGCGAGTTCAAGCCGGGCACGCCGAGCCGGCTGCGCGCGGCACGCACCTGCTACGACCACATGGCCGGCACGGCCGGCGTGGCGCTGCACGACCGGCTGCATGCCCAGGGATGGCTGCATGCTACGGCAGGAGGCGACGATTACGAGCTCACGGCCGAGGGCGCGATAGCGCTGGAAAGCCTGGGCATCGACATCGACGGAGCGCGCCGTTCGCGCCGGCGCTTCGCCTGCGCCTGTCTTGACTGGAGCGAGCGGCGACCGCATCTCGGTGGCGCGCTGGGCGCCGCCTGCCTGCAGTTGTCGCTGCGCCGCGGCTGGGTGCGCCAGGCGCTCGACGGCCGCGCGCTCGCGTTGACGCCCAAGGCGCAGCGTGAAATTCCTGAACTGTTCGGGCCTTGACTGGCGCGGGGAGAATCAGTGGCGCCTGCCGGTGCATCTCCAGGCGGGCCCGAGGATGAACCTGCTTCAGCTTTTCAGCTTGAGGATGTAGGTCAGGATGCCGGCCATCGACTGGTCCAGTTCGAGGAAGCCCCGGAAGTCTTTTCCTTCCATCCAGTAGCCGTCCCAGTTGCTGCGCTTGAGGCTTTTCTGCCAGGCGTCTGTGGCGACGGCACGCCGCACGGCGTCGAGCAGCACGGCCTGTCGCTGCACGGGCACCGCCTTGCCGGTGAAGACGCCGCGCCAGTTGGCGAGGTCGGCGTCGACGCCCTGTTGCCGAACCGAGGATACGCCCATGAAGGCATTCTTCGACGACACGCCGATCGCACGGAGCTTGCCGCTTGCGATGTTTTCACTGAATTCGCTGTAGCCGGAGATACCGGCCACGGCCTTGCCCGACTCCACGGCCGACACGACCTGCGCCCCACCCGCAAAGGGCTGGTAGACCAGCGCGGAGGTGTTGCCGGCTGCGCGCGACAGGATGCCCGCGAACATGTGATCGACCCCGCCGGCCGAGCCGCCTGCGATGATGGTGTTGGCCGGATCGGCGCGCATCTTGGCGATCAGGTCCTTGGCCGTCACGATGGGCGAGTCGCCTTTCACCACTACCACCTCGTAATCGCTGGTCAGGCGCGCCAGCGGCGCGATGCGGCTCATGTCCACCGCGGGCTTCTGCAGCGCGACGGCGCCGACCATCACCATGCCGCTCATCAGCACGGCATCGGGGTCGGCGTCGTACTTCTCGACGTAGCGCGCCAGCCCGATGGTGCCGCCCTTGCCGCCGATGTTCTCGTACTCGACCTGCGCCACCGCGCCGGCGGCCGTCATGGCCGCGCCGAGCGCTCGCCCGGTCTGGTCCCAGCCGCCGCCTTCGTTGGCGGGAATGACGATGCGCAGCCGCGGGATCGCAGCGGCAGCGGCTGCGGGGGCGGGCTTCGCGGCCTGGGCCAACACGGATGCCGGCGTCATGCAGGCGGCGGTGGCGGCGGCCGTGGCGGCGAGCCAGGAGTTGAAGATGCGGCGCGTCGAATCAACCATGCGAGTCCTCCCTGACACGTTGTGTCAATTTGTTGCAACGGAGGAATCGTAGCCACGCCCCACGCGGCCGACACGGCGACCGTCACGAAGAAACAGGCGCCGCGTGCCAACAAAATCTCGGAATGGGCTGCGTACCAGGCTACTGGAACGCCACTTCCGCAAAACTGCGCAACTTGCGGCTGTGCAGGCGGCTCGAGCCCTCGCGCCGCAACACGTCGATCGCGGCCATGCCGATGCGCAGGTGCTGCTCGACGCGCTCGCGGTAGAAATGGTTGGCCATGCCGGGCAGCTTGATCTCGCCGTGCAGCGGCTTGTCGCTGACGCACAGCAGGGTGCCGTAGGGCACGCGAAACCGAAAGCCGTTGGCCGCGATCGTCGCGCTCTCCATGTCGAGCGCCACCGCGCGGCTCTGGCTGAAGCGGCGCTGCGGCTGGTTGCCGGGCAGGAGCTCCCAGTTGCGGTTGTCGGTACTCGCCACGGTGCCGGTGCGCATGATCTTCTTGAGCTGGGTGCCCTGCATGCCGGTGACATCGGCCACCGCCTTCTCCAGTGCGAGCTGGATTTCCGAGAGCGCAGGGATCGGCACCCACAGCGGGAGTTCCTCGTCGAGCACATGGTCCTCGCGCACGTAGGCGTGGGCCAGCACGTAGTCGCCCAGCTGCTGTCCCTGGCGCAGGCCGGCGCAATGGCCGAGCATCATCCAGGCATGCGGCCGCAGCACCGCGACGTGGTCGGTGATGGTCTTGGCATTGGCCGGGCCGACCCCGATGTTGACCATGCTGATGCCGCTGCAGTCCTCGCGCACAAGGTGGTAGGCCGGCATCTGCGGCAGGCGCCCGGGCGGCGTGCCCTGGCTGCCGTCGAGCAGCGCGCCGTAGAAGGCGCTCGAGCCGGCCTCCAGTCCGCGGCGCCGCGTGACCACGTTGCCCGGCTCGATGAAGGCGATGTACTCGCTCTTCTCGTCGGCCATCGCCTCCCGCCCCAGACGCACGAACTCGTCGATGTAGAACTGGTAGTTGGTGAAGAGGACGAAGTTCTGGAACCACTCGGGCGCGGTGCCGGTGTAGTGGCGCAGCCGGTGCAGCGAGTAGTCCACCCGCGCCGCGGTGAAGAGCGCGAGCGGCTGCGGCTCGCCGGGCCGTGCTTCGAAGGTGCCGTTGGCGATGCCGTCGTCCATCGCGGCCAGGTCCGGCAGGTCGAAGACATCGCGCATCAGCACGCGCCTCTCTTCGCTCATGGTGCCTTCGATGTGCTCGTTCTCCGCAAACGAGAAGTGGATCGGGATCGGCTGGGTGCTGGTGCCGACCTCGAGCTCGACCTCATGGTTCTCGAGCAGCAGGCGAAATTGCTCGCGGTAGTAGCGCTCGAAGAGATCGGGCCGCGTCAGCGTGGTCTCGTAGCGGCCAGGCCCGGCCACGAAGCCATAGCTCAGCCACGCGTTGGCCGCCGGTGTGCGGCGCGACACGGTGTGGGTGTGCACCCGCACGAAGGGATAGCAGGCACGCACCCGGCCCGGCAGGCTCTCGCCGGCGATGAAGCGCTGCATCGCCTCTCGCAGGTGCGCGAGGCCGCTGTCATAGATAAGCCGTACCTGCTCGAGAACGGCGGCGGAATCGGAAAAGCGGGCCGGGGCGATGAAGGTGGGCATGTAGGGCATGAGACGATTGTGCCGCCTGTGCCCGGCGCTGAATCGCGTCAGTGCTTGGGATCAATGCCCTTGATCGGATCCTTCTTCAGGTCCTTGCCGATCTCGACAACCTTGTCCTCGTTGGCCTGGTCGCGAAACTCGCCAGGCTGCTTCTCTGTGCTCTTCTCCATGTTGTCCTTCACGCTCTCGCGATCGGTCGTTGTCGAGGGGTTCTTCGTCTCCTTCGGGTCCATGGCAGCTCCTTGGTAGGGCCGGTCGTCCGCAGCGAGGCATCGTGCGGATCATTCGGCGCATCGACAGCGTTGCCAAAGCGCCGGTGGCGTGGTGTCAGGCAAGAAGAAGTTCGTGCGTCAGCTACACCGCCCGGTCTTTGAGCGCCCTGGCGGCCCGGCGATAGATCAGGATCATGGCTAAGAGGCCGAAGAGGGACATCATGGTCGCGGTGAGCGCCAGCGCGAACAATGCACCCGGCACGGAATCGTCCGTCGTGACAAGCGCCAGAACGAGGCAAGCGGCCCACAGCGCCCCCCAGCGGAGGATGTAGATGTCCATGTACGTCTTCAGCCAGACGTAGTTGCGGGTCCTGATCGCCGCACGCTCAGGCGCGCTTGCATGCGCCGGCGTCGGCTCCAGGGCGGCCGTGGGCCACCAGAACCGGATCCAGACCGACCCGGCGCGGCTGCCTTGCTGGGAAGGGCTCATTGCACCGAGCCTCTATCCGGGCATCGGTTCCCGCATGGTGACGAACTCCTCGGCGACCGTCGGGTGGATGCCGATGGTGCTGTCGAACACCCGCTTGGTCGCGCCTGCGCGCATCGCGACCGCAAAGCCCTGCACCACCTCGCCCGCATCGGGTCCCACCATGTGCAGGCCCACCACGCGATCGGTGGCGCGCTCGACCACCAGCTTCATGAAGGTGCGCTCGCCGCTTTGCGAGAGCGTGTGGCGCAGCGCCTTGAACTCGCTCGAGAACACCCGGACCTTGCCGAATTTCGCGCGTGCCTCGGCCTCGGTGTAGCCGCAGGTGCCGATGTTGGGATGCGTGAAGACGGCCGTGGGCGTGAACTCGTAGTCCAGTTCGCGCGGTCCTTGGCCGAACAGGGTGTCCACGACCACCATGGCCTCGGCCAGCGCCACGGGGGTGAGCTGCTGCGTCGTCGACACGTCGCCTACCGCGTAGACAGAGGGCACCGAACTGCGGTAGTGCGCATCGACCACCACGCCGCCGCGCTCGTCGAGCTCGACGCCGGCCGCCTGCAGCCCCAGGCCCTCGGTGTTGGGCTTCCGGCCGGTGGCATAGAGGATGACGTCGGCCTCCACGCGCACGCCGCGCGAGAGCAGCGCACACAGTCCGCCGTCGACGCGCGTGATCATGTCGATCTCGTTGTTGAAGCGGATGTCGATGCCGGCACGCCCCATTTCCTTGGCCAGGAAATGGCGCAGGTCCTCGTCGAAGCCGTTGAGCAGGTGCGGCCCGCGGTACAGCTGGGTGACCTGCGCGCCCAGTCCGTTGAAGATGGAGGCGAACTCGCAGGCGATGTAGCCGCCGCCCACCACCAGCAGGCGCTTGGGAAAGGGGTCGAGGTCGAACATCGCGTCCGACACCACCGCGTGCTCGCGCCCCGTGAGCTCAGGCACGAAGGGCATGCCGCCGGTGGCCACCAGGATGTGGCGCGCCGTGTGCTTCTTTTCGCCGATCTGCACGGTGTGCGCGTCGGCGAGGCATGCCCAGCCCTGGATCAGCCTGACGCCCGCGCCTTCGAGCAGGTTGCGGTAGACGCCGTTGAGGCGCGAAATCTCCCTGGCGCGATGGGTCTTCAGCCGGTTCCAGTCGAAGCGCGGGGGGGTGTCGAGCGTCCAGCCGAAGCCGACCGCCTCCTCGAAGGACTCTGCATAGCCCGCTGCATAGCTGTACAGCTTCTTGGGGATGCAGCCTACGTTGACGCAGGTGCCGCCGAGTTCCGCGCATTCGGCCAGCGCCACGCGCGCGCCACGCTGGGCCGCCATGCGTGCCGCGCGCACGCCGCCGCTGCCGCCGCCGATCACGAAGAGGTCGAAGTCGAATGTGCGCATGAAAGCCGCTCCTTGCGGCCGACTGTAGCCGCCCGAAGGAAAGGCTGCCGCCGCAGGTGCTCACACCCGCTTCAGGGCCGATCGAACTGCTGGGCGGAATCGCGCGAGGTCCAGCGCTGCCGCGGATCGCCGCCGCCGGCACGCTGCTGCTGTTGCTGCTGTTGCTGCTGTTGCTGCAAGGCGCGCTGCTGGTGTTCCTGCGCCTGGCGCAGCGTGTTCTGTTGCTGCATCTGGATCTGCTGGACCTGCTGCTGCGCCTGCATCTGCTGCTGTGCGCGCAGGGCCTGCTGCTGTTGCACCTGCTGGAGCTGCTGGGCCTGGGCTTGGGCGGCGCGCTGCTGCATCTCCTGCTGCGCGCGCAGAGCCTGTTGTTGATGTTGCTGTTGCTGTTGCTGTTGCTGCAGCTGGAACTGCTGCTGAGCTTGGGCCTGTGCGGCGCGCTGTTGAAGTTCTTGCTGCTGGCGCAGCGCGTCGCGTTGCTGGATTTGTGGCAGCTGCGGCGCGGGCTGCGGCTGCTGCGCTTGCTGCTGCTGGAAGCGCTGCATCTGCTGCGCTTGAAGCTGCTGCTGCGCCTGGACGGCGCGCTGTTGCAACTGAAGTGTAAGCGTTCCGCGAACCCATCTTTCATCTCACCGTTGAAGCTGCGAACCTCGGGTCTTCGCAATCAACGAACGAGACGAGGTGGACATGGATCGACAGCAGATGGAACGGTGCCTGGAGCAAGTGGCGGCGTATCGTGCCTCTGGCCAGAAGGCGCAGGTATGGGCCGAGGCCAACGGGGTGCCAGCGGGAACGCTGCAAAGCTGGTGCGCACATGCGCGGCGCTGGCAGGCGCGGCTCGACGGCGTCAGCCCTGAGCCCTCGCCAGCCGCCAGGCCGAGCGGCTTCGTGGCCGCCCGCGTGGCGCCTGGTGCCGCATCGACATCGGTGCGCGTCGAATTGAACGTGGGAGGCACCCGGCTCGATCTGCATTGGCCGCTGGCGCACACGCGTGAACTCGCTTCGCTGCTGCGGGAGTTCGGCCGATGATTCGCATCGACGTCATCTGGCTGGCGCTTGGCGCGGCCGACCTGCGCGGGGGCATCGACACGCTGTTGGCCCAAGTGGTGCGCGGCTTCGCGCTGGGCGCGCAAGCCCACCACGCCTACGTGTTTGCCAACCGCCGCGCCGACCGGCTCAAGGTGCTGGTCTACGACGGCGCGGGCATGTGGCTGTGCACCCGGCGGCTGCAAGCGGGCAGCTTCGCCTGGCCGCGCCAGGACACGGGGTCACTTCAACTCACGCGCGAGCAGTTCGACTGGCTCGTCGCGGGCCTGCCGTGGCAGCGCCTGGGCAGCGCGCAGCCGCAGTCGATCACGGTGGTCTGAATGCGCTCGATTCGAGGTCGGGATTTGCGCGTTTGTCTATTGGAGAAAGTCATGCCTCGCGCGCACGCGCGCGCGAGGCATGATGGCGGCCATGCTCGAAGGCCCGGACACCCACACGATCGATGCGCCGGGCGCACTGGATTCGATGCAGGAGCTGCGCGATGTGATCGGGCGCATGCAAGGCGAGCTGAAGTTCAAGCAAACCAGGATCGAGGCGCTGAACTTCGAGATCGCGCGGCTGAAGCGCTGGCGCTTCGGCTCCTCCAGCGAGAGCCTGGAGACGAGCACGCAGGCGGTGCTGTTCGATCAGATCCTGGCCGACACGGCGCTGGAAGACCGCGCCGCCCAGCAAGACCAGAAGCCACCGGTAGCGCCACCCCGGGCCAAAGGCCAGGCGGTGCGCCAGGCGCTGCCGGCGAGCCTGCCGCGCATCGATCACCATCACGAGATCGAGCAGACCCACTGCGAGTGCGGCCAGCCCTTCAAGCGCATCGGCCAAGAAGTCAGCGAGCAGCTCGATTGCGTGCCGGCCCAATTCTTCGTGCTGCGCCATATCCGCGGCAAGTACGCCTGCACGTGCTGCCAGACGATCCAGGCCGCGCCGATGCCCGCGCAGATCATCGACAAAGGCATCCCCGCGCCGGGCCTGCTCGCGCAGGTGGTGGTGGCCAAGCACGACGATCACTTGCCGCTGTACCGGCAGGAAGAGATCTACGCGCGCTCTGGCGTGCACATCCCGCGCTCGAGCATGGCCCAGTGGATCGGCATCTGCGGGGTGCGTCTGGCACCGCTGGCCGATGCACTGAAGGGCTTCATCCTCAGCCACGGTGTGATCCACGCCGACGAGACGCCGGTGTCGCTGCTGGCGCCGGGGCGCGGCAAGACCAAACGGGCCTACGTCTGGGTCTACCGCACGACCAACTTCGTGGCCCAGCGCGCGGTGCTGTTCGACTTCACCGCCAGCCGCGCCGGCGAACATCCGCGGCGCGTGCTGCGAGGCTTCGGCGGCACGCTGGTCAGCGACGATTACAGCGGCTATTTTGGGCTTCAGGCGCAAGGCGTCAGCGCCGCACTATGCTGGGCCCACGCGCGGCGCAAGCTGTTCGAGGCGCACGAGTTCAACGCCAGCCAGATCGCCGGCCAGGCGGTGGCGCTGATCGCAAAGCTGTACGAGGTCGAGCGCGAGGCGCGCGAACTCGAACCCCAGGCACGGTGGCTGCTGCGCCAGCAACGCTCCAGGCCCATCGTCCAGGCCCTGCACCTCTGGCTGACCGGGCAGCGCCAGAAGCTGGCCAATGCCGACGTGACGGCCAAGGCGATCGATTATTCGCTGAGCAATTGGCGCGCGCTCACGCGCTACCTGGACGACGGCGACGTCCCAATCGACAACAACGCGGCGGAGAACGCGGTGCGCCCGCTGTGCGTTGGCCGCAAGAATTGGCTTTTTGTAGGCTCGCAGCAGGCCGGCGAGCGCGCTGGCGTGGTCATGAGCCTGATCGAGTCGGCCAAACTAAACGGGCACGATCCCTGGGCCTACCTCAAGGACGTCTTCGAGCGTCTGCCCACGCTCAAGCAGCGCGACCTCGCGCAGCTGCTGCCGCACAACTGGCGGCCTGCCACCGACATCGCCGTGCCAAACGCGGCGCTCGCCGCCGCCGCGTAGAACCATCCTTCAACACGCCGTCATCGACGGCGCAAGGGTGTCGTTCGCGGAACGCTTACACTGAAGTTGCTGCCGGGCCTGCTGAACTTGCTGCGACTGCTGCAGTTGCTGCGACTGCTGCACCTGCTGGGCCTGTTGCTGCTGCCGCCCCCTCAGGTCGGGCGGCGGCAGCGCGCTCGCCGAACGCCCGAAGCCGCCGGAATGCCGGTCGCCCCGCGCGGGAATCGGCGCGGTGGCGACGATGGGCAATTGCGCCGTGGCGCCCTCCGGCGTGCGCAGGAAGTCGCGGCGCGCAATGGGCCCGCGGCCGAAGATGTCCACCGGTACCAGCGAGAGCGCTCCCGGCGTGTTGCGGTGCAGGTAGTCCGTGCGTGCGAGCTGCCGCTGGTAGGCGATGGCGCGGTTGACCTCGTCCGCGTAGCGCTGACTTGCGCGGTCGCCCGGCCGCCACGCTTCACCGGGCGCGAGCGGGAACCACCCCACGCTCGGGCGCCCGCCGGCCACGACGTTGGCATGGACACCGCCGCCCACGAAGCCGACCAGCGCCGGCGCATACACCGGCCGCGTGTTCGCCCGCCCCGGCACCCAGGCCCAGCGCGGACCGATGCGGGCCCAGCGGCCGTAGTGCGAAGGCGCGAAGCCCCATGGCGCGGCGTCGACCCAGGTCCAGCCCCAAGGGGCGATGTCGACCCACTGGCCGTCGCGGTAGGGGGCCCAATCGGCATCCACGCTGCGCGGGTACCAGACGTTGCCGTAGTTTGCGTCGCTTTGCCAGTCGCCGTAACGGTCGAGCTGCTGGTAGCCCAGCACGTCGCGCGACACATAGCGCGCCGAAATCGACTGGTCTTCCAGCCGATCACGTTCGGCCACCCAGCGGTCGAAAGCATCGCCGGCGCGCACGGCCTCGCCGCTCACCGCCGCCAGCTCGCGCCCCGACACGGTGAGCTGCTGGTGGGCGCCGAGCGCCACCGATTCGCCGTTCTCGCCAAAGAGCGTGAGGCCACCGGCGGCGACCGCCACCCGCGTGGTGCCGGCGGCCGGATCCACCTCGATGCGGTAGTCGCCGGAAGTCTCGATCACCGCCGCCAGGTTGGCCGTGCCAATTTCGAGACGCTGCCCGGCCGGGGCCTCGCGCACCCGCAGCTGCAGGCGGCCCCGGGTCGCGGTGAAGCGCGCGCTGTCGTCGTCGAGCTCGGACACCACCAGCAGCGTCTGGTCGTCCAGGCGCAGGGCGGTCGAATCGACATGCAGTTCGGCCCGCGCGTTGCGATCGGTCCAGAGCCGGTCGCCGGTGGTGATCGGCCTGTTGGGCACCGCGTCGTACCAGGTGTCGTCGCCCGCCGGCGAAAAGCTGACGGTGCCTTGCTGATCGTCCAGGCGGGCCACGCGGCCCGGCGGATCCTGCTGCGCCCAGGCCGCGGCACCCGCGGCGAGCAGCAGCACCAAGCCCAGCAGCCCGCCGAAGGCGCGGCGTGCCACGTGAGACCAGATGCGATGTTTCATGTCCGTTCCTTGGCTGCAGACCCTGCAACGCGCCAGCGTGCGCCGCCGCTGGCATCTGCATTGCAAAGCTTTGGAACTATCCCGCCAGCCGCGCAACGGCGTGTAAGCAAGCGGCTTATCGCACCCTAGTCCGCTCGATCATCGGATGGCTGAGAAAGAAGCGCAGCATCTCGGCACTCGCATCCGGCCCGGTGGGGTCGGTGAAGGAGCCGTCGGCGCTGCCGCCCGCCCAGGCATGGCCGCCGCCATGCAGCAGCCAGTGTTCGACCATGACGGCGCCACGGGCGTCGGCATGGGTCCGGCGGGTGAAGGCGCGGCCACCTTCCGAGCGCCCCCGCATCTCATGCGCCGGTGGGTGATCGCCGCCCGCCAGCAGCCCCGCCACCGCATCCGCCGCCACCTGCTCCCCATTGCGCGGATGTACCGTCTCGTCGGCGTCGCCGTGGAAGACGATGGTCGGTCGCAAGACCTCGCCGCCGCTGGCCTTGCCGGGCCCATTCTTCATCGCGCCGAGCGCCGAGAGGAGGTCGCGCGCCGCGCCGCTCGGCAGGCCCGAGTGCACGCCTACGGCGGCGAAGAGCTCGGGATGGGTCCGGCCCAGGATGTCGGCCATCGAGCCGCCGGCGGACAGGCCGGCCACGCAGACGCGCGCCGGATCGGCCCCGTGCTCCTGCATGACTGCTTGCGTGAGCGCCGCCAGCAGCGCAGGCTCGCCGCGGGCGGCCTGCTGGTGCTGCGGCAGGAACCAGTTCCAGCACTTGCCCGCGTTGGCCTTCTGGGTCTGCGCCGGATAGAGCACGAGAAACCCGAGCTCGGCGGCGACGTGGTTCATCCGCGTGCCGGTGGCGAAGTCTTCCGGGTCCTGGCTGCAGCCGTGCAGCATCAGCAGCAGGGGGCGCGGCCTGCCGGCGCCGCGGGCCGGGATGAAGAGCTTGTAGCCCAGCTCACGGTGCTGGTGCTCGAAATCGCCGTCGAGCCACTGGTCCGGTGCCAAGGGCCGCAGCAGGCCGATGCGCCGCAATGCGCGCGGCACGGCGCGCGTCCAGCGCGCAAGTCGTTCGAGCAGGGATGTCACGGCAAGGGCGGGCAAAAGGGCCGATTGTCGACCCCAGCCCTGCCTGCTTGCCTACTTGTACAGCAGCTGCGGCAGCCACAACCCGATTTGCGGCCAGATGTACAGCAGCAGGATCGCCAGGATCTGGATGCCCATGAAGGGCAGCATGCCCAGGAAGATCTGGTTGAGCGACACATGGGGCGGGCTCACACCCTTGAGGTAGAAGGCGGCCATGGCGACAGGAGGCGACAGGAATGCGGTCTGCAGATTCATTGCCACCAGCAGCCCGAAGAACAACGGGTCGACCCCGAAGTTGTCCAGCAGCGGAATGAAGATCGGCATGAAGATCACGATGATCTCGGTCCATTCCAGGGGCCAGCCCAGGATGAAGATGATCACCTGGCTCAGCACCAGGAACTGGACTTTCGACAGGTTCATGCTCAGAACCCATTCCTCGACCAGCTGCTGCCCGCCGAGCAGCGCGAAGGCGGCCGAGAAAATGGCCGAGCCCACGAACAGCCAGCACACCATGGCCGACGTCTTCGCCGTGAGGAAGACCGATTCCTTGAGCACGCCCAGTGTCAGCCGACGGTAGGCGGCCGCCAGCAGGAAGCCCCCGAGCGCTCCCATGGCGGCCGCCTCCGTCGGAGTCGCCAAGCCCAGCACGATGGACCCGAGCACCGCCACGATGAGGATCATCAGCGGAAAGAACGAGGCCAGCAGCATCTTGAAAATTTCAAGCCGCGCGAAGCTGAGGAACAGGTAGAACAGTGCGGCGAGCGCGCCGAACACCGCGAAGCAGACCCACCACCAGGTGGGCGCGGGCCGTGTAGTGGCGCCCTCGGCGGCCGGCGCAGTGCCTGCCTTCGCGGCGGTTGACGCCACGACACTGCCCGACGGCACCCGCGCCGCGCCGGCACCTGCACCCGGGGGCTCCTGCACGGCGCCGGCACCTGCACCCGGGGGCTCCTGCACGGCGCCGGCGCCTGGCGGCTCGGCGAGTCCGCCCTCGCTCGGCGGCTCCTGCAGCCCGCCCTCCTCCTCGGCGGGCGGCTCCTGCAACCCGCCCGAGGCCGCCTCTGGCGCGCTGCGCCCGGCGCCGATTTCCTGAATCTCGTACTGCTCCACGGCCTCCACCGTGGTCACGGCGCGATAGCTGGTGATCGCCGATAGCGCGAAGAGCAGCCCGGGCAGCAGCACGATGCCGAGCTGGCGCAGCAGGAAGCCGGCGGGCACGTCGGCATTGCGGCGGCCCTTGAGTCCGGCAACCAGGCCCGTGAGCGCATAGCGGCCCGAATCAACCGTGAGCCGTTGCGTCAGCGGCGGCAGCGTCACGGCCCGGTCGGCGGCCGACAGCGGCGGCGCCCAGGCAGGCTTGAGCTTGGCCACGAGAACCACATAGAGCACGTACAGCGAGGCGAGCATCACGCCAGGAAAAAACGCGCCCGCGTAGAGCTGCACCACCGACACGCCGGCGGTCGCGCCGTAAACGATCAGCAGCACCGAAGGGGGGATCAGGATGCCGAGGCAGCCGCCCGCCGTGATCGCCCCCGCGGACAGCGGAATGCTGTAGCCGGCGCGCAGCATGGCCGGCAGCGCCAGCAGGCCCATCAGCGTCACCACTGCGCCCACGATGCCGGTGGCCGTGGCGAAGATCGTGCAGGTCACCAGCGTGGCCACCGCCAATGCGCCAGGAAGGCGCGCCAGTGCCAGGTGGAGGCTCTTGAACAGGGTCTCGATCAGGTTGGCGCGCTCCACCAGATAGCCCATGAAGACGAACAACGGCACTGCGATCAGCACGTCGTTGGCCATGGTCTTGTAGGCCGCCTGCACCATCAGGTCGAGCGTGTGCGTGATGTTCCGGTCGTAGGCGAACCAGGTGAAGATCATGCCCATGCCCATCAGCGTGAAGGCCGTCGGGAAGCCCAGCATGATCGCGACCACCACCAGCGACAGCATCAGCAGGCCGAGGTGGCCGTTGGTGATGGTGTCTGCGCGCAGCAGCATGATCCCCGCCGCGGCGACGATCAGCACCATGAACGACAGGCCGAACCAGAGCTCGCGCCGGATCATTGCCTGGCCTCCTTGGCGACGACCACCGCGTCCAGTGCCCGGATGTCGGCGTCGTCCACGTTCACCATTTCCTTGAGCTTCTCGACGTCCACTTCCTCGACGTCCTGCTCGCGCGAGGGCCACGCGCCGTCGCGAATGCATTGCACGCAGCGCACGATCTCGACGACGCCCTGCAGCAGCAGGGTGACGCCTGCGAGGGGGATGATGTACTTGAACGGATAGAGCGGGATCGGCTCCGCGGAGAAAGTCTGCTCTCGGATCGACAGCGACTCCCCGGCATAGATCCAGCCGGCCCAGGTCAGCGCGACGATGCCCGGCAGGAAGAAGAGGATGTACAGCGTCAGGTCGACGATTGCCTGCGTGCGCGGCCGGAAGAAGCCGTAGAGCACGTCACCGCGCACATGCCCGTTCTTGGCGAGCGTGTAGGCACCGGCGGTCATGAACAGGGTGCCGTACAGCATGATCTGCGCATCGAGCACCCAGGCATGAGGCCGGTTGAGCGCGTAGCGGGAGAACACCTCCCAGCTGATGAGCAGGGTGAGCAGCACGGCGCACCACGCGAAGGTCTTGCCGATCCAGGTCGAGAAACGGTCGACCGCCAACAGAAATGATTGCATTGAGAAACCCAGGCGCGCAGCGCGCGGAAAAAAGGAGGGGCACCGCAGTGCCCCTCGCGATGGCCGATGAAGGTCAGGATTTCTTGGGCTGGCGGCCGAAGTAGTGGTTGTAGGCCATCTTGAAGTCGACGGTGTAGTCGTTGTACCACTGGCCTGCACGCTCCGCGAAGGCTCGCTGGGAGTCCAGCACCTTCTTGAAGGAGGCGTTCTCGGTCGCCTTCTTGGCTACCGTCTTGTCCCACGAGGCGAGCTGCGCGCGCAGGATGGCGTCGGGCGTCTTGTAGAACTTGATGCCGGCCTTCTTCAGCTCGATGTAATCCGCCGAATTGCGTTCGATCGCCTTCCAGCTCATGTCCGCGCTGGCCGCCTGCACGCCGTAATCGATGATCGCCTTCAGCTCGGCCGGCAGCGCATTGAGCTTGGTCCGGTTGAACAGGATCTCGAACTGCTCGCCCGATTGGTGAAAGCTCTGCAGCATGCAATTCTTGGCCACGTCGGGGAAGCCGAGCACGCGGTCGCTGGAGGCGTTGTTGAACTCCGCCGCATCGATCAGGCCGCGGTCCAGTGCAGGCACGATCTCGCCCCCCGGCAGCGGATTGACCGCCGTGCCCATGTCGGTGAACACGTCCACCGCCAGGCCCACGGTGCGGAACTTCAGGCCCTTCATGTCCTCGACCTTGGCCACGGGCTTCTTGAACCAGCCCAGCGGCTGCGTGGGCATGGGCCCGTAGAGATAGGAGGCGACATCCAGGTTCAGTTCCTTGTAGATCTCGTCCAGCAGCGCCTTGCCGCCGCCGTAGTTGTGCCAGGCGAGCACCATGTTGGCATCCATGCCGAAGCCCGGCCCCGAGCCCCACAGCGCGAGTGCGGAGTTCTTGCCGTACCAGTAGGCGACCACCCCGTGCCCGCCATCGAGCGTGCCCTTGGCCACGGCATCCAGCAGCTGGAAGGCCGGCACCACGGAGCCGGCGGGCAGCACCTCGATCTTGAGACGGCTGCCCGCCATGTCGTTCACCTTCTTGGCGAAATCCTGCGCGTATTCGTGGAAGATGTCCTTCGCAGGCCAGGTGCTCTGGAAGCGGAACGACGTGGTCTGCGCCATGCTGACCATGGGCGCGGACATGGCGCCGGCCGCCACGGCTGCGCCCTTGAGCAGGCTGCGGCGGCGGTTCGGTTTGGTGTCGGTCATTGTGTGTGTCTCCGTAGGTGTGACTGGAAAAACCCCAGACCTGCCATCTTTGGACATGTGAACAAGCGTGACAAAGAGGGTTTTCACGAACTGGTGAAAAATCATTGATCGGCTGGTGTGCACCCCCTACGCACTAACCCTGAAACCCTGAGCGACCTTGAAGGAAAGAAAGCCTCATGACTCAAGCAACCCCCATCCCGGCGCGCACGGCCAACTCACTGGCTGGTGAACAGCAGGCCGTCCGGCCCGCCGAGGGCTACGCTGGCGACGTGCTGCCCGAACTGGCCCACGCCTGGATCACGAATGGCGACGCCGTGCTGGTCGACGTGCGCAGCGACGCCGAGCGCGAGTGGGTGGGCTATGTCCCTGGCGCTGTCGGCCTGGCCTGGAAGCAGTGGCCGGGCATGGCCTTGAATCCCGGCTTCGACAGCGGACTGCGCGCTGCCGTGCCGCCCGGCAAGAAGGCCGTGCTGCTGTGCCGCAGCGGCGTGCGCTCGATCGCGGCGGCGCGCCGCGCCACCGAGCTGGGCGTGGAGGCCTACAACATCCTCGAGGGGTTCGAGGGCGACGCCGACGCCGAGGGTCACCGCGGGCGCAAGGGCGGCTGGCGCCTGCGCGGGCTGCCGTGGAAGCAGAACTAGGCGCAGGAAAAGCGTCCGCCCTGCATACGCGCAATTTCTTGTGAGCCGATCGATCGACGGCGTTGCAGCCGCGGCGGGCGGCGGGGCCGCGGCTGCCTGTGCGCTATGCGCTCACTTCAGCGGGGGAATCCGCAGCTTCTGCCCCGGATAGATCTTGTCCGGGTGGCTCAGCATCGGCTTGTTGGCCTCGAAGATCGCGTTGTACTTGTTCGCGTCGCCGTAGTACTTCTTGGAAATGGCCGAGAGCGTGTCGCCCTTCACCACGTCGTGGTACTGCGCCGGGTCGGCTGCGGGCGCGACGAGCTGGTTGTCGACCTTCGTCACATTGGCCACGTTGCCCGCGGCCAGCGTGGCCTTTTCGCTGGCTTCCTGCGAAGGCGCGTTGCCCTTGAGCGTTACCAGGCCTTCGGCGGCGACGTAGGTCACTTCGAGGTTGGTGAGGCCGAGGTTCTGCGTCTCGATGTAGGTCTTGATGGCATCGCCTGCCACCTTGTTGGCATCCGGCTCGGCGGCGTGCGCGGACGAGCCGCCGAAGAGCTTTTCTCCTGCCTCCTTGATGAAACTGAGCAATCCCATGGGTTTCTCCTTGTGCCTTGGTTGAGGGAGGCCCACTGTAACGGCAGGCCGTGACGGCCCCGCGTAGGCGGGCATCGGAACTGCAACCATCGGTCAGGACAAGCCGCAATAATGCCCCGCATGGCATTCCTCGCGATCGACATCGGCAACACCCGGCTCAAGTGGTCGCTCTACGACGCAGCCAGGCCGGGTGCATCGTTGCTGGCGCATGGCGCCGAGTTCCTCGACCACATCGAACGGCTGGCCGACGGGCCTTGGGCCGAGCTGCCGGGGCCCTCGTCGATGCTGGGCTGCGCGGTGGCCGGTGATGCGGTGCGGCGGCGTGCGGAAGAACAGGTCGTCGAGCGCTTCGACTGCTCGCCGCGCTGGGTGGTCTCGAGCGCAGCCGAGGCCGGGATCGTCAACGGCTACGACCATCCGACGCGCCTGGGTGCCGATCGCTGGGTTGCGATGATCGGCGCGCACCACCGCATGCTCGCCCAGGGTCCGGCGCGCCCGATGGTCGTCGTGATGATCGGCACCGCCGTCACGGTGGAGGCGGTGGATGTCCATGGCAAGTTCCTCGGCGGCCTGATCCTGCCGGGCCACGGCATCATGCTGCGTGCCCTCGAGTCGGGCACCGCCGGCCTGCACGTGCCCACCGGCGACGTGCGCGAGTTCCCCACCAACACCAGCGACGCGCTGACCAGCGGCGGCACCTATGCCATCGCCGGGGCAGTGGAGCGCATGGTGCAGCATGTGCGCGCGCACTGCGGGGCCGAGCCGGCCTGCTACATGACCGGCGGCGCGGCATGGAAGATGGCCCCGAGCATGAACGGGAACTTCGAGCTGGTGGACAGCTTGATCATGGATGGGCTGCTGGCAATCGCGCAGGAGCGCCTGCTGGCGTCCTGATGACTTGGAGCCGGAAGTGCCACGCGTTTTCGTCGCCGCCCTGCTCGCTTCGGTGCTCGCCCTCGGCGCCTGCACTGTTCCCGCCCCGCGCACCGTTGCCTCCGCGCCCACCCGCCCCGCGAGCTGGGGCCCGCCCGAGGCGCTGGTGGCGCCCTCCTCCTTCTCCGGCGTCCACGGCCTCGCAATCGACCGCCAGGGCCGCCTGCTCGCCGGCACGGTGGTCGGCAGCCAGCTATGGGCCGTCGACCGCGGCACCGGCGCGGCGCGCGTACTGATCGACGCGCCCGATGGCCAGGCCGACGACATCGCGATCGGCCCGCACGGCGAGCTCGCCTGGACCAACTACCTGACGGGCATGGTGCGCCTGCGCGAGCACGACGGCGCGCCGATGCGCGTGCTCGCCAAGGACCTGCCCGGCATCAACTCGCTCGATTTCGACCGCCGCAACGGCAAGCTCTACGCCTCGCAGGTCTTCCTCGGCGATGCACTTTGGGAGATCGACGTTGCCGGCCAGAAGCCGCCGCGCCTGATCAGGAAGGACATGGGCGGCTTCAACGGCTTCGAGGTGGGGCCGGACGGCCTGCTCTACGGCCCGCTCTGGTTCAAGGGCCAGGTGGTGAAGATCGATCCGGCCGATGGCAGGCTCACGGTGATCGCCGAGGGCTTCCAGGTCCCGGCCGCTGCCAACCTCGACGGCAAGGGCAATCTCTGGGTGGTCGACGCCCGCAGCGGGGAGCTGGTGCGCATCGAGCTCGCCAGCGGGCGCAAGACGGTCGCGAAGCGGTTCAAGCCCTCCCTCGACAACCTCGCGATCGCGCCCGAGGGGACGATCTACGTCTCGAACATGGCCGACAACTCGATCGAGGCCTTCGAGCCCGAGACCGGCACCTCCCGACTGCTGACCGGCGGCAAGCTCGCGGTGCCGGCCGGCCTCAAGATCGATGGCGACTCGCTCTTCGTGGCCGATGTCTTCGGCTTCCGCGAGGTCGATGCGCAGACCGGCGAGGTGCGCGACATCTTCCGCATGCAGCGCGATCCGGAGCTCGAGTACCCGTTCGGCGTGGGGCTGTCGGCCTCGCGCATCGCGCTGTCCTCCTGGTTCACCGGATCGGTGCAGGTGGTGGACCGCAAGACCTTCCAGACCACCGCCGTGCTGCACGGCCTCAAGGCGCCGGTGGATGCGATCCCGATGGCCGACGGCAGCCTGCTCTACGCCGAGATCGCCACCGGCAGCGTGACGCGTGCGAGCGGCCCGAAGTTCGAGACCCGGCAGCTGATCGCCAGCGGACTGGGCGGGCCGGTGCAGATGGTGCTGGGCCGCGATGGCGCGCTCTACCTGACGGAGGCCGCTGGCAAGCTCACGCGCATTCCGCTGGATGCCAGCGCGCCGCTGCGCGTCGTCGCCAATGGCCTGGCGCTGCCCGAAGGCCTGGCCCAGACGCCCTGGGGCAGCTTCATCGTCGCGGAGAGTGCGGCGCGGCGGCTGGTGGAGATCGACCCTGCGAACGGCACGCGCCGCACCGTCGCCGAGAACCTGCCGATCGGCCTGCCCGGCGGCGCGGGCCTGCCGCCCTCGTATGTGCCGACAGGCGTGGCGGTGGGCGCCGACGGCACCATCTACCTGTCGGCCGACCGCGACAACGGGCTCTATCGAATTCGGCCGCAGCGCTGATTGACGGTGCTGATCTTCATCCTCTGGGTGGGTGGCCTGACCGGGCGCGCACTGGATGAGCCCAAGGCAGCAGGCGCGCCTTGACAAGCGTCGTCGATCAGGCGCCACCGGCGCGCCCGGGCCGCGCTTCCACGAACATCGACAGATCACTACCTCATCAGCAGCGGCGAGAAGATGTGGATCACCAACAGGCTGCAGGCCGACTGGCACTCGTTTCGCGCTTCATTTCGTACGTTGCCGTTGGATTGAGGCTGGAGCCGGGGCGTCGTCCCGGCAGCCGAGTCACTTTCTTTTGCTTCGCCAAAAGAAAGTAACCAAAGAAAAGGCGACCCCACTGGCCGCGACCCTCCGCTTCGCTACGGGCAACCTGCGGTGCTCGCTTTTCGCGGGGTCCGCGCAAACTCGCCTGCGGCTCAAACACGCGCGGCCCTTTTTCCGCGAAAAGCTGCGCTCCTCGGCGCGGCCAGAGGGGATTTGAACTCCAACGCGCCATGGCGCGTACTTGTGTGGAATGCAGTTTGACGTGAGCTTCTGGCCCTTGCTCATGCTGACACTCACGCACACGCACACGCACACGCACACGCACGTGCTTCTGCTTTGCTTCTGCTCGCTTGTGCTCATGCTCATGCTCATGCTCATGCTCATGCTCATGCTCATGCTCATGCTCATGATCGTGCTCTGCTCTGCTCTGCTCTGCTCGTGCTCGTGCGCTGGCGCATGCACTGCCACACGCGCATGCTCTTGCACTTGTTCAAGGCCTCGCGCAGCGAGGCCGTTGTTGGCCGAGCTAAGCGATGGCCCGAGCGGTTCCCCATCCCCTCTGCGCGTGCCGAGGAGCGGAGCTTTTCGCGGATCAGGGCCGCGCGTGTTTGAGCGCAGCGAGTTTGCGCGGACCCCGCGAAAAGCGAGCACCGCAGGTTGCCCGTAGCGAAGCGGAGGGTCACGCGCAGTGGGGTCGCCTTTTCTTTGGTTACTTTCTTTTGGCGAAGCAAAAGAAAGTGACTCGGCCGCCGGGACGAACCCCCGGCTCCAGCCCCCGAACAAGCGCAACGTACAAACAGAAGACCAGTACCCTCATCCAGCCCTCTCCCAAAGCGAATGGGAGAGAAAGAGGGAGAAGTGACCCAAGCCCGATACGTGGAAGTCCGTACAGTACCGGTCAGCCAGCAGTCAGCCGCCCCCGACGACCCTCGTAGGGTTCACTACGAGGATCGAGACAATGCGTATCAAGAGTCAGGCTGACTTCTATTCGGGAGTCATGTTCACTGTGGTCGGAGGGAGCTTTGCCATCGGCTCCACCAGCTACAACATCGGAGACGGCGCCCGCATGGGCCCCGGCTATTTCCCGCTCATGCTGGGCATCCTGCTGGCCATCCTCGGCGCCGGCATCATGTTCCAGGGCCTGGTCATCGAAACAGCCGACGGCGAGAAGATCGGCAAGTGGGCATGGAAGCCGCTGGCTTTCGTGCTCGGCGCCAACCTCGCGTTCGGCGTGCTGCTCGGCGGCCTCCCCTCCATCGGCCTGCCAGCCATGGGCTTGATCATCGCGATCTACGCCCTGACGATCATCTCCAGCCTGGCCGGCGCACATTTCAAGCTGCGCGACGTGCTGGTGCTCGCCACCATCCTGGCGGCCGGCAGCTACGTGGCCTTCATCTGGGCGCTCAAGCTCCAGATCCAGGTCTGGCCAACCTTCATTTCCGGCTGAGGACGACAACGCCATGGACCTGATCCACAACCTGGCGACCGGCTTCGGCGTCGCCTTTACCTTCACCAACCTGCTGTATTGCCTCGTCGGGTGCATCCTGGGCACGCTGATCGGCGTGCTCCCCGGCATCGGCCCGGTGGCGACCATCGCCATGCTGCTGCCGGCCACCTACGCGCTGCCACCCGTATCGGCCCTCATCATGCTCGCGGGCATCTACTACGGGGCGCAGTACGGCGGCTCCACCACCGCCATCCTGGTCAACCTGCCAGGTGAATCGTCCTCGGTGGTGACCTGCATCGACGGCTACCAGATGGCCCGGCAGGGACGCGCAGGGCCCGCGCTCGCGGCAGCCGGGCTGGGCTCCTTCTTCGCAGGCTGCGTCGGCACGCTGATCCTGGCCGCCTTCGCGCCGCCACTGACCGAGCTCGCCTTCAAGTTCGGCCCGGCCGAATACTTCTCGCTGATGATCCTGGGCCTGATCGGCGCCGTGGTGCTGGCCTCCGGCTCGCTCCTCAAGGCCGTGGCGATGATCGTGCTGGGCCTGCTGCTGGGCATCGTCGGCACCGACGTGAACTCGGGCGTGGCGCGCTTCAGCTTCGACATCCCCGAGCTGACCGACGGCATCGGCTTCGTGGTGATCGCCATGGGCGTGTTCGGGTACGGCGAGATCATCGGCAACCTCTCGCAGCCCGATGACGAGCGCGAGGTGTTCACCTCCAAGGTCAAGGGCCTGTGGCCCACCAAGGAGGACTTCAAGAACATGGCGCCTGCAGTGCTGCGCGGCACCGCGCTGGGCTCGGCGCTGGGCATCCTGCCCGGCGGTGGCGCGCTGCTGGCGGCCTTTGCGGCCTATGCGTTGGAGAAGAAGATCAAGATGCGCCCCGGCGAGATCGCCTTCGGCAAGGGCAACATCCGCGGCGTGGCCTCACCCGAGTCGGCCAACAACGCCGGTGCCCAGACCTCCTTCATCCCGCTGCTGACGCTGGGCATCCCGCCCAACGCGGTGATGGCGCTGATGGTGGGCGCGATGACCATCCACAACATCCAGCCCGGCCCGCAGGTGATGACCAGCAACCCGGAGCTCTTCTGGGGCCTGATCGCCTCGATGTGGATCGGCAACGCGATGCTGATCATCCTGAACCTGCCGCTGATCGGCATGTGGATCAAGCTGCTGACGGTGCCCTACAAGTTCCTGTTCCCGGCCATCGTGCTGTTCTGCGCCATCGGCGTGTACTCGACCAACAACAACACCTTCGACGTGTGGATGGTCGCGATCTTCGGCTTCATCGGCTACACCTTCCTCAAGCTGCGCACCGAGCCGGCACCGCTGCTGCTGGGCTTCATCCTGGGGCCGATGATGGAAGAGAACCTGCGCCGCGCGCTGCTGCTGTCGCGCGGGACCTGGAGCGTGTTCGTGTCGCGGCCGCTGTCGGCGGGGTTGCTGGTTGCGGCGCTGCTGCTGCTGGGGATCGTGCTGCTGCCTTCGATCAAGGCCAAGCGGGAAGAGGCATTCGTGGAGGATTGAGCGAACTTGCAGACCACGACGACCGCCCTCGGGCGGTCTTTTTTTTGGGCGGCCCCTGCCCGAGCGCCCGCTGTCAACGGAGCTTGCGCGCGAGAGGTCCTGTAGAAGGCTGTCTCGCGGCTCGCGCTCTCAGCCGCTGCCTGGCGTCGTCCCAGGTCACCGTGTTGCCGGTTTCTACCACCCGGGTCCATCGCGTTTGCGCCACATGCTGAAGGTCCTCCAATCCCAGCAGCTCCATGGTCAGCCCATGCGTTCGCGAACTCGGGTCCGCCAACTCATTCAGAACATCCATGTGATTGCGCCCGGGCACGCGTTCCGCCGCAATGACGCGCGGGCTCCAGGCACGTCCGATCAGCTCGACTTGGCGATGGAACTCCTCGCTTTCGTCGCCACCCACCACGGTCACCAGCAAGCCTTGCAAGGGCGCGGGCATGGCCGCAGGACTCAGTCGCAGGGCCGACGCCTCGGTCAGCCCGATGTCCCCAGCCAGGAAGGGCGCATGCCGCAGCGGCTCGAGTTCGTACAGGCCGGAGATCGAGAGCACCGACTTCACCAGGTCCACCGGCAAGTCCGGCGCCACGGCCTTCCAGTCGCAGGCCAGCAGCATCGTCGCCAGGTGCCCGCCCGCGGAATGGCCTGCCACCACGATCCGGGCCGGATCGCCGCCATGCGCCTGCGCATGGCGATGGACCCAGGCGAGGGCCCGCACCAGCTGCAGCACGATGTGCTCGATCGTGACCGCCGGGCAGAGCGCGTAGTTGGCAAGCACGACCATCGCACCCGCGTCGGCGAACGGCGGCGCCACGAAGCTCTGGTCGCGCTTGTCCAGCGCGCGCCAGTAACCGCCGTGGATATAGACCAGCACGGGCGCGCCGGGCTGCGTGGCAGCCAGCACATCGACCCGCTCGCCGGCACCGTTCCCGTAAGGGAGATCGAGCACCCAGCCCGGCCGCGCGTACGCGCGAGCCGAAGCGTCGGCCCAGTACTGCAGGATCTCGGGATGCCCGGGGATGCGCGCGCGGTTGTTGTACTGCGCGTCGTACCAGGCAGCGGACGGGGTGACTTCGGTCATGTTCAGGCAGAACTCCGGCGCAACTTCGGCCGCGTTCAACGGCGCTTTGCCGCGGCCGCTGCTGATACCCGCGCACCGTTGGGCTTCGGGCGGCCGCTCGGCGCCGGCTTCTGCTCCGACTCGCGCAGCGCGGCGTCGATCAGCGCATCGGCCATCCACAGCGCGGTGCGTTCGACCTCGCGGTCTTGCAGGCCCCAGATGTCCTTCAGGATCACGTAGGGCTCGATGCCGTAGACCACCGACAGGGCATGGTGCAGGCGCTTGCGAACGGCGGGCCGGAGCTGCGGCACCAAAGGCTGGATTGCGTGCTCGAGGATGCGCACCCGGTGGCCGCGCCGGTACGGCTCCTCCTCCAGCAGCCCGGCGCGCTCCAGCCCCCACTGCTCGAGCGACAGCTGCGCCGCGGCGCGCAGCTGGGCCTCGAATTCCTTGAAGCGGGGGAAGGTCTGCACGAACAGCTCGTGCACCCGCTCGCGGCCGCTCGGGTTGTCGGAGGCCAGCTTGCGCACCGGCCCCAGCGAGCTGTCGATGACCGCCGTGACCAGCGCGCTGCGGCTCGGGAAGTAGCGATACGCCGTCGCGCGCGAGACCTTCGAGCGGGCCGCCGCTTCCGCCACCGAAGGGATATGGCCGCTCTCCTGGATGATGTCCATGGCGGTGTCGAGCAGCAGCTTGAAGGTCGCTGCCTTGACTCCGCGCTCGGGGGGCAATGGCGGTTCGCTCAGCTTGTGCTTCAGTCGCGTCATGGGGTTTGTACGGAGTGCGGAAGGGCTTTGTCTTGCTTGTGGAGTGCCGAGCTCGGCACGTATGATGCACCGGTCCCGATTTGAGACGCAAGTCTCATCGACGACATTTTCCAGTTCCCTGATCTCGGGGCTGCGCAGCAAGCGGCGCGCGTAACACTCGAGACAAGACGGAGACAACGGCGATGCGCTTTGCAAGCTGGAGTTGGGGCGGCCGCGACTACGCGGGCATGGTCTCGGCCGATGGCCGCGAGGCCACGCCGCTCGCCGTGCGCGACGCATCGCTCGGCGTGCTCCCATTGATCCAGGCGCTCGCGCGCAACGAGCCCTTGCCCTCCCCTTCCGGCGCCCGGCTGCCGGTCGAAGTGCTCACGCTGCGCGCGCCATTGCCGCGCCCGCTGCGCGGCCTGTTCTGCGTCGGCCGAAACTACCGCGCGCATGCCAGCGAGCTCGCCGGCACCGTGTTCCGCGAGTCCATGCCGCAGAGCGACCCCTGGCCGATCGTCTTCGGCAAGCTGGCCGAATGCGTGATCGGCCCGCGCGACGCGGTGCGCCTGCCCTCGCCCGCCGCGTCGGTGCAGATCGACTACGAGTCGGAGCTCGCGGTGGTCATCGGCCGCGGCGGGCGCGACATCCCGCGTTCGCGCGCGATGGACCACGTGTTCGGCTACACGGTGGTCAACGACGTGACCGCCCGCGACGTGCAGATGCGCCACCAGCAGTGGGATCTGGGCAAGAGCTTCGACACCTTCTGCCCGATGGGACCATGGATCGTGACGGCCGACGAGCTCGACGGCCGCGCCACGCGCGTGCGCGGCTGGGTCAACGGCGCGCTGCGCCAGGACGGCCAGACGCGCGACATGATCTTCGACATCCCCACGCTGATCGAGACCTGCTCTCGCGGCATCACGCTCCACCCCGGCGACGTGATCGCCACCGGCACGCCGGCCGGCGTAGGCATGGGGCAGACGCCGCCGCAGTGGCTGAAATCCGGCGACGTGGTGCGCATCGAGATCGATGGCTTGGGCGTCATCGAGAACCCATTCGAATAGGTCGAGGCAACGATGTCATTCCATTTGATCGACCGTGTGGCGGTGGAAGAAGAAGGCGAGGGCCCGGCCGTTGTCTGCGTGCACGGTCTCGGCGGCAGCTCCAACAGCTTCACGCCGTTGATGCCGGCGCTCGCGCGGCATCGCGTGCTGCGGGTGGACCTGCCCGGCAGCGGCCGTTCGCAGCGGGCCGAGGGCGAGCTCTCGATCGAGCGCTATGTCGACGTGCTGCTGCGCATCTGCGAGCGCCTGGGCATCGCGCGCGCCCACTGGGTGGGGCATTCGATGGGCACCATCGTCTGTCAGCACATCGCGGCCGATCACCCGAAGCTGGCGTCGAGCGTCGCGCTTTTCGGCCCGCTGATCGCGCCGCCCGACGCTGCGCGCACGGCGATGAAGGCGCGCGCCGCCAAGGCCCGCGAAGGAGCGGCCGGCATGCACGAGATCACGCAAGGCCTGCTCCAGGGCGCCATTTCCGCCGACACCCGCCAGCGCCTGCCGCTTGCCGTGGCCTTCGTGCGCGAGAGCCTGATGCGGCAGGAAGGCGACGCCTATGCGCGCAGTTGCGAGGCGCTGGCGGGTGCGCAGGCCGCGGCGGTGGAGCGCATCGAGGCGCCGGTACTGCTGGTCACCGGCGACGAAGACGGCGTGGCGCCGCCGCAGTCGGTGCGCGCCATGGCCGACCGGCTGCACGGCGCGGCCCGCAAGCGCGTGGTGGTGCTGTCGCGCTGCGGGCACTGGACCCCGGTCGAGCGCCCCGACGAGTGCCAGCGCGAGCTGCGCGACTTCCTGGCCGCGAACGCGAGGAGCTGAAACCATGGCGGACGTTCTCTTCACCAATGTCCGGGTCTTCGACGGCGGCGGCGAGGCGCCCTTCACCGGCGACGTGCTGGTGCAGGGCAACCGCATCGCGCGCGTCGTGAAGACCGGCTACGGCCAGCGTGCGGCGCCGGTGATGGGCGCGCAGACGATCGACGGCGCCGGCGCCTTCCTGATGCCGGGCATGGTGGAGGCGCACACGCACTTCTCATGGAACGACCAGCCCAGCCTGGACGCCATCCAGCGCATGCCCCCGGAGGAGCACATCCTCTGGTGTGCCGAGGTCGCGAAGCGCTACCTGGACATGGGCTGGACCAGCTGTGTCGGCGCCGCGGCCGCCAAGCCCCGGCTGGACGTGGTGATCCGCAACGCCATCGCCGACGGCACCATCATCGGCCCGCGCTACCTGGCCGCGAGCCAGGAGATCACCGTGCCGGGCGGCCTCGGAGACACCACCCAGCCGCACCTGCCGCAGCCCGAGTTCGCATTCGGCGCGGTGGTCAGCGGCGCCGAGGAGATGCGCCGCTGCGTGCGCATGTTCGCCAAGTACGGGGTGGACTCGCTGAAGATCAATCTCTCGGGCGAATCCATCACCGGCATGGCCAGCGAGATGAGCCAGTTCACCGAGGAAGAGATCACGGTGTGCGTGCAGGAGGCCAAGGCCTGGGGCAAGCGGGTCGCGGCGCATGCGCGCTCGACCTGGTCGATCAAGCAGTGCGTGAAGCAGGGCATCGAGGTGATCTACCACGCCAGCTTCACCGACGAGGAGGCGCTGGACATGCTCGAGGCGCACAAGTTCGAGCACTTCATCGCACCCGGCCTGGCCTGGCTGATCAACACCTGCCACCACGCGAGCGAATGGGGACTGACGCCCGAGGTCACGCGGCGCATGGGCTACCACCGCGAGCTCGAGGCGGCGGTCGAGAGCATGCGCGCGATGCGCAAGCGCGGCATCCGCATCCTGCCCGGCGGCGACTACGGCTTCGCGTGGACGCCGCACGGCACCAATGCCAAGGACCTGGAGTACTTCGTCAAGTACGTGGGCATGAGCACCATGGAGGCGCTGCTGTCGGCCACCGCCTGGGGCGCGCCGATGATGCGCATGGGCAAGGTGCTGGGCTATGTGCGCGAAGGCTATCTCGCCGACCTGCTGCTGGTCGACGGCGATCCGCTGGCGGACATCACGGTGCTGCAGGACAAGGCGCGCATCCTTGCGGTGATGAAGGACGGCGAGTTCCACCGTGCGCCGCCGGTGCGGCGCTCGCAGATGACGCGCTGGGCAGCCTGACGGAGAAACACATGAGCGATGTCGTCTTCACCAACGTCCGCATCCTCGACGGCACGGGCCAGAACCCCTACACCGGCAGCGTGCTGGTGCGCGGCAACCGCATCCGCCAGGTCGGGCGCAGCACCGCGCCCATTGCACCCGGCGGTGCGATGGTGGTCGACGGGGCCGGCGCCACGCTGATGCCGGGCATGTGCGAGGCCCATACGCATTTCTCGTGGAACGACGCGGCCACGCTGTCTGCGATCCAGCGCATGCCGCTGGAGGAGCACGTCCTGTGGTGCGCCAAGGTCGCCAGGCGCTACCTCGAGGCCGGCTTCACCTCCTGCGTCGGCGCCGCCTGCGCCAAGCCGCGGCTGGACGTGGTGATCCGCAACGCCATCAACGCGGGCCAGATCCCCGGCCCGCGCTACCTGGCGGCGAGCCAGGAGATCACCGTGCCCGGTGGCCTCGGCGACGAGACGCTGCCGCACCTGCCCTTTCCCGAGTTCAGTTTCGGTGTCAACGTGAACTGCGCGGACGAGATGCGCAAGGTCGTGCGCATGTTCCTCAAGTACGGCGTCGATTCGATCAAGCTCAACCTCTCGGGCGACAACTTCACGCCCGACTCGCCGGCCGACACCACCTGGATGAGCGACGCCGAGGTGGCCGTCGCGATGGAGGAGGTCCGCGTGCGCGGCAAGCGCGGCACTGCGCATGCGCGCTCGGCCGCTTCGGTCAAGCAGGCGCTGCGCCACGGCATTGAGGTGATCTACCACGCCAGCTTCACCGACGAGGAGACGCTGGACATGCTCGAGGCGGCGAAGGACCGCGTCTTCGTCGCACCCGGCATCGCCATCCTCTACGCCATGCTGCACGAGGCCGAGGCCTACGGCATCACGCATGAGAAGGCGGTCGCGATGGGCTACCAGGTCGAATGGGACGCGGCGCTCGAATCGCTCAAGGCGATGCACCGGCGCGGCGTGCGCATCCTGCCGGGGGGCGACTACGGCTTCGCCTTTACGCCGCATTGCCAGAACGCGCGCGACCTGGAGTTCTTCGTGCGCTACCTGGGCTTCACGCCGATGGAGGCGATTCGCTGCGCCACGCTCTACGGCGGCCAGATCATGAAGCGCGGCAACGAGCTCGGCGCCATCCAGGACGGCTATCTGGCCGACCTGCTGCTGGTCGACGGCGACCCGCTGGCCAACCTCGCGATCCTGCGCGACCCGAAGCGCATCCTCGCGGTGATGAAGGACGGCGAGTTCGCCAAGGCGCCGGAAGTCGCCTCGCAGCGGACTTGGGAGCATGCCGCATGAAAAATTCGCGCTGGGTCCCGTGGCTGCTGTTCGGCCTGCCCCTCGCGGTGTTCGCGGTCTGGGCCGTGGCCGACAACTCGCCGCTCTTCTTCAAGACCCTGCTCAATGGCCTCACGCTGGCCTCGCTCTACTTCCTGGTGGCGAGCGGCTTCACGCTCGTCTTCGGGCTGATGCGCAACGTCAACCTGGCGCACGGCTCGCTCTACCTGATCGGCGCCTATGTCGGCTGGATGGTGGGCGAGCGCACCGGCTCCTGGGTACTGGCGGTGTTCGCGGGCTTCCTCTCGGCCGCCTTGCTGGGCGTGCTGATGCAACTGCTGATCTTCCGCCACATGCAGGGGCAGGACCTGCGGCAGACGCTGGTGACCATCGGCCTGTCGATCGTGCTGGCCGATGTCGCGCTGTGGATCTGGGGAGCCGAGATCTACACCTTCGACCCGCCGGCCTGGATCTACGGCTCGACCACGCTGCCGCTGGTCAACAAGTTCCCGACCTACCGGCTCTTCGTGCTGTTGGCATCGATCGTGATCGGTGTCGGCCTGTGGCTGCTGCTGGCGCGCACCCGGATCGGCATGATGATCCGGGCCGGTGTGGACGACCGCGGCATGCTCGCCGCCTCGGGCGTCAACGTGCAGCGCGTGTTCGCCCTGACCTTCGCGATCGGCGCCGGCCTCGCCGGCCTCGCCGGCGTGGTCGGCGGCACGGCGCTGTCGATCTCGCCGGGCGAGGACACGCGCTATCTGCTCGCCTCGCTGGTGGTGGTGATCGTGGGCGGCATGGGCAGCGTGGTGGGCGCCGCGATCGGGGCGTTGCTGATCGGGCTGGCCGAGCAGTTCGGGCAAGCCTACGCACCGACGTACAGCGTGGTCTTCACCTTCGTGATCATGGTCGTTGCGCTGGCCTTCAAGCCGCGTGGGTTGATGGGGAAGGCGGCATGAGATATCGAATCGGGGAGGGTTGGGGAGGGTGCAGAGAGACTTTGACTCGCACGTCTATGTCGATTCGTGCGTTGCGCTTCTTCGGAGGCTGGAGCCGGGGCGTCAAACAGGTGCAAGAGCGAGGACCAAGGGCTCAAGTCCACCTGCATTCCACACAAGTACGCGCCATGGCGCGTTGGAGTTCAAATCCCCTCTGGCCGCGCCGAGGAGCGCAGCTTTTCGCGGAAAAAGGGCCGCGCGTGTTTGAGCCGCAGGCGAGTTTGCGCGGACCCCGCGAAAAGCGAGCACCGCAGGTTGCCCGTAGCGAAGCGGAGGGTCGCGGCCAGTGGGGTCGCCTTTTCTTTGGTTACTTTCTTTTGGCGAAGCAAAAGAAAGTGACTCGGCTGCCGGGACGACGCCCCGGCTCCAGCCTCAACCCAAGCACACGGTACGAATCGAAATCCCGGTGCCCTCACCCCACCCCTCTCCCAGAGGAAGAGGGAGCAAGCCAGGAGCATTCTTCACCGGATGCGCCGAGTACACGGAGAGACAAACCCGAGGAGTCTGCCCAATGAGCGCCGCCCAGTGGCGAAAGGCCATGAATGCCTCCGCCGCTGCCGCCGGCGTCGCGCGGGTTCCCAGCCGGTCCGCCCCCGCGCACCGGACAGCCACGCCCGCCCCGGTCTCGACCCAGCCCACGCAACCATGGACGCGCCGCCTCGGCACCCAGTTGCGCGCGGTGCGGGCGCGGCATGCGATCGTCCTGCTCCTTGTCCTCGCCTATCCCTTCTTCGCCTCGCCCTTCTTCACCTTCCAGATCGGCGCGCAGTCGCTCGCGCTCGGCCTGATCGCGCTCTCGCTCACCTTTCTCGGCGGCTATGGCGGCATGGTGTCGCTGGCGCAGATGACGGTGGCCGGCTTCGCGGCCTACATGCTGGCCATCTTCGGCACCAGCAGCAACGTCGCGATCAGCCTCGGCTGGCCCTGGTGGCTGGCGCTGGCGATCGCCGTCGCGCTCGCCACGCTGTTTGCCGCGGCGGTGGGCTGGCTCTCGGTGCGCACCGAGGGCATCTACACCATCATGATCACGTTGGCGGTGGGCGTTGCCTTCTTCTACCTGGCACAGCAGAACTACACGCTCTTCAACGGCTTCCAGGGTTTCAGCCGCATCGCGGCGCCGACGATCTTCGAACTCGACCTTCGCGAACCCCTGCCCTTCTACTTCCTGACCCTGGCCTGCGCGCTCGGCGGCTACTTCTCCATCAAGTACCTGGTTCGCGCTCCGTTCGGAGTCGCGCTCCAGGGCATACGCGACAACCCGCGCCGCATGCAGGCGCTGGGCTACAACGTGACTGCGCACCGGGTCGCCGCCTATGCCGTGGCAGGCTTTCTCGCAGCGGTGGGCGGCGTGCTGATGGTCTGGTACAACGGCCGCATCTCGCCCGGCACGGTCGGCACCGGCGCGATGATCAACATCCTCATCATCGCCGTGCTCGGCGGCATGAAGCACCCGATCGGCGCCTTCGTCGGCGCGATCGTGTTCGTGCTCCTGCAGAACTTCGCGATCGACCTGGTCGACCGCGAGCGCTTCAACCTCGTCATCGGCGGCGTGTTCCTCGCCATCGTCCTGTTTTCCCCCGACGGGCTGCTGGGCTTGTGGCAGAGCCTGCGCACGCGCCTTGGCGGCCCGTTCACCGCACGCGGCCTCGGCCGCATTCGTTCATCAATGACAACCAGGAGCGAGACATGAAGACAAGCAGAAGAGTGTTCGGACGCAGCCTCGTCGGCGCCGCAGCGCTGGTCGCGGTGGTCGGGCTTGCGCAGGCGCAGGAGACCCTCAAGGTCGGCCTGCTGGCCTCGCTGGAAGGCCCGTTCGCGGCGCCGGGGCAGGACGGGATGCGCGGCGCGGAGCTCGCGCTCAAGCAGAAGAACGGCATGGCCGGCGGCAAGAAGATCGAGTTCGTCAAGGTGTCTTCCGACGCCACGCCCGACAAGGCAGTCAACGCCACGCGCAAGGCGGTGGAACAGGACAAGGTACAGGTCATGATCGGCCCGTTGTCGGGCGACGAAGGCATCGCGGTCAAGAACTACGCGAAGACGCAGCCCAACATCACCTTCATCAACGGCTCCTCCGGCGCGCAGGCGGCGACGCTGACCGACCCGGCACCCAACTTCTACCGCTTCAACACCGAGGGCGCGCAGTGGATGGTGGGCCTGGGCGAACATGCGTTGGCCAAGGGCTACAAGAAGACCTTCCTGATCGCCGAGGACTACGGCTTCCCCTATTCGCAGGTGCAGGGCTTCATGGCCAGCTACTGCGCCAAGGGCGGCAAGGTGATCGACAAGGCCTGGGTGCCGCTGGGCACCAAGGACTATGCCTCGGTGATCGCGAAGATCCCGAAGGACGTGGACGCGCTGGTGGTCGTCCTGGGCGGCTCGGACGCGGTGAACTTCCTCACGCAGTACGAGCAGGCCGGCGGCGACAAGCCGATGATCGGCGGCTCCATCACCGTCGACCAGACGGTGCTCAACTTCAAGGGCAAGCGCCGCGAGTCGCTGCTGGGCACGGCCTCGGCCGGCCCGATGGCCGATTCGATCGACACGCCCGAGTGGAAGAAGTTCGTGGCCGACTACAAGGCCAACTTCAAGGACGGCTTCCCCAGCCCCTCGCTGTTTGCGTACCTCTACTACATCAACACCAAGGCTGCGCTCGATGCACTCGACACGGTCAAGGGCGACCTGTCGGGTGGCCAGAAGGCGTACCGCGATGCGCTGCAGAAGACCAACTTCAACGGTCCGGCCGGCGTGGTGAAGATCGACGCCAACCGCAACGGCGTCGGCACCACCTACATCACCGAGGTGACGAAGGCGCCGGACGGCTCGTTCTACAACAAGGTGGTGAAGTCGGTGCCCGACATCTCGCAGACGCTGGGCTTGCCCGAACCCGAGTTCAAGAAGATGGGCCTGGGCACGCGCGACGTGCCGGATTGTCGCAAGTAGAGGGGCAAGGGCACGGCACGATGGCCACGATCACTCCCCTGCGACCGTCTGCGCCGCGCAGCAGCGGCGGCAGCGCGCAGCTGCTGTCCGGCGATGCGCTGCGCCTGACGGGAGTGACGCGCGCCTTCGGCGCACTGCGCGCGGTCGACGATGTGTCGCTCACGGTCGCGGCCGGGCAGAAGTACGCCATCCTCGGCTCCAATGGCGCGGGCAAGACGACACTCTTCAACGCCATCACCGGAGACTTCCCGCCCACGGCCGGCCGAATCCATTTCTTCGGCGAGGACATCACCACGCTGCCGCCCTACGAGCGCATCCGCAAGGGACTGCGGCGCACCTACCAATCCTCGCTGCTGTTCCGCGAGCTGACGGTGCGCGACAACCTCTTCCTCGCGGTGCGCGGCGTGGCCAACGGGCGCTTCAGCTTCCTGCGGGCCGGCCCGGGGCATGCATCGACGCAGGCCACGCAGGACCTTCTGGAGCGCACGCGCCTGGCGCATCTCGCCGACGAGCGCGTGGCCAACCTGGCCCATGGCCAACAGCGCCAGCTCGAGATCGGCATGGCACTGGCGGGGGCGCCCCGCCTGATCCTGTTCGACGAGCCGGCCGCCGGCCTCTCGCCGGCCGAGCGCCGCGAGCTGGTAGCGCTGCTGCGCTCGCTGCCGGCGCACATGAGCTTCGTCCTGATCGAGCATGACCTCGACATCGCACTGCGCGTGGTCGACCGCGTCACCGTGATGCACAACGGCCGCACGCTGCGCACCGGGAGCCCCGAAGAGATCGAGAACGATGCCGAGGTGCAGGCGATCTACATGGGGAGCCGGCACTGATGGCCTGGTTCGGCAGCACCCCCGACAAAACGGCGAGCAGCACCGCACCGGTGCTGGCGATCGAAGCGTTGGACGTGTTCTACGGCCGCGCCCATGCGCTGCAGGGCGTGAGCCTGGCGTTGGAACGCGGCGTGCTCGGCATCGTGGGCCGCAACGGCATGGGCAAGACCACGCTGTGCAATGCGATCACCGGCCTGGTGCCGGCGCGCGGCAGCATTCGCCTGGCCGGCGAGCAGATCCTCGGCCTCGCGCCGCATGAGATCACGCAGCGCGGCATCGCCTACGTGCCGCAAGGCCGGCGGGTCTGGCCCTCGTTGTCGGTGGACGAGACCCTGCGCCTGGTCGCGCGGCAGCGGCGCGAGGTGGATCGCGTGTACACCATGTTCCCGCGCCTGGCAGAGCGCCGCGGCCACGGAGGGGCGCAGCTCTCGGGCGGCGAGCAGCAGATGCTCGCCATCGGCCGGGCGCTGCTGCTGAACCCGACCCTGCTGGTCATGGACGAGCCCACCGAGGGCCTCGCGCCAGTGATCGTCGAGCAGGTGGCGCAGGCGCTGCGCGAACTCGCGGCAGAGGGGCGCATCTCGGTATTGCTGATCGAGCAGAACCTGGGCGTTGCGATCTCGGTGGCCGATCGCATCGGCGTGATGGTCAACGGACGCATCACGCAACAGATGCCCAGCGCGCAACTGGCCGGCGACCGCGAGCTGCAGGAGCGCCTGCTGGGCGTGCGCTCGAACGGGCATGACGAGGAAGGCGCCAGCCCGGGGCCGGAGACAGGGCCCGGGGTCTCCGCGCCGGTGCAGGTCTACACGGTGCGGCGCGCGCATGGCGACGGCGCGCCCTCGCTCGACGGGGTCGCGCCGGGGAGGGTGCGCGGCTTCACGCGCTGGAACGCGGGCGGCGAGGCGGGGCCGGTGGTGGACATCGCGCGCTCTGCACCAGCGGACTCGCCCTCACCCCAGCCCTCTCCCGCAAGCGGGAGAGCGAGCGGGAGAGCGACCGCGGATCGCGATGGCGGCAACGCCGGGCGGCTCTTCGACTTTTCGGTGGCAGCGGGCAGCACCCGCGCCGCGTACATCGCCGGCACCTTCGACACCAAGGCCCGCGAGCTGTTTTTCCTGCGTCAGTGCCTGGAGCGGCTGGGCTTGCGGGTGGTCACCGTGGACCTCTCGACCTCCGGCAGGACCTCGCTGGCCAGCGTGCATCCGCGCGAGGTGGCGCGCCATCATCCGCAAGGCGAGGCGGCCGTCTTCAGCGGTGACCGCGGCAGCGCAACCGCCGCCATGGCGCAGGCTTTCGAGGCCTTCGTCGGCACGCGGCGCGACCTCGGCGGGATCATCGCCGCCGGCGGTTCCGGCAACACCTCGATGGCCACGCAAGGCATGCGCGCGCTGCCGATCGGCGTGCCCAAGGTCATGGTCTCGACCATGGCGAGCGGCGACACGCGGCCCTACGTGGGGCCGAGCGACATCTGCATGATGTATTCGGTCACCGACGTGCAGGGCATCCATCGCATCAGCGAGCGCGTGCTGGCCAATGCGGCGCATGCACTGGCGGGGATGATCGCGCATCCGCCCGTCGTTTCGGCCGACAGCAAGCCCGCGCTCGGTCTCACCATGTTCGGCGTGACCACGCCCTGCGTGCAGGCAGTGGCCAAGCGCCTCGAGGAAGGGTGCGACTGCCTGGTCTTCCATGCCACTGGCGTCGGCGGCCAATCGATGGAAAAGCTGGTGGACTCCGGCCTGCTCGCCGGCGTGATCGACGTCACCACGACCGAGATCGCCGACGAGATCGCGGGCGGCGTGCTCTCCGCCGGGCCCACGCGCATGGACGTGTTCGCGCGCCGCGCCCTGCCCTACGTGGGCTCCTGCGGTGCGCTGGACATGGTGAACTTCGGCGCCTGGGACACGGTGCCCGAACGCTTCAGGGCGCGCAAGCTGTACCGCCACAACCCGACCGTGACGCTGATGCGCACCACGCCCGAGGAATGCCGGGCGATCGGCACCTTCATCGCCACCAAGCTCAACGCGATGCGCGGGCCGCTGCGCTTCCTGATCCCCGAGGGCGGCGTATCGGCGATCGACCGCCCGGGCCAGCCCTTCCACAACCCCGAGGCCGACCGGGCGCTGTTCGCCGCCATCGAGCAATCGTTCCGGCCCGGACCGGATCGCAAGCTGCAGCGCCTGCCCCTGCACATCAACGACGAGGCCTTCGCCGATGCGCTCGTAGCGGCCTGGCAAGAGCTGTCCATCAACCCCAGCCACGCGCGACGCGCCTGACGACCATGCCCCGCATCGCCCGATCCACCCTGCTCGAACGCTTCCGCGCCAAGATCGCCGAGGGCCGCCCGATCATCGGCGGCGGCGCCGGCACCGGCCTCTCGGCCAAATGCGAGGAGGCCGGCGGCATCGACCTGATCGTGATCTACAACTCGGGCCGCTACCGCATGGCAGGCCGCGGCTCACTGGCGGGCCTGCTCGCCTACGGCAACGCCAACGAGATCGTCTGCGAGATGGCGCACGAGGTGCTGCCGGTGGTGAAGCACACGCCGGTGCTGGCGGGCGTCAACGGCACCGACCCGTTCATGATCCCGGAGGAGTTCTTGCGGCGGCTGGTCTCGCTCGGCTTCTCCGGCGTGCAGAACTTTCCCACGGTGGGGCTGATCGACGGCACCTTTCGCGCCAACCTCGAGGAAACCGGCATGGGCTACGCGCTGGAGGTCGAGCTCATCGCACGCGCCCACGCGATGAACATGCTGACCACGCCCTATGTGTTCAGCGAGGCCGATGCGCGCGCCATGGCGGCGGCCGGGGCGGACATCGTCGTGTGCCACCTGGGCCTCACCACCGGCGGGGCCATCGGCGCGGGCACCGCGCTCACGCTCGACGACTGCGTGCACCGCATCAACGCCTGGGCGCAGGCAGCGCATTCGGTGAACCCGCAGGTCATCGTGCTGTGCCACGGCGGCCCCATCGCCACGCCCGACGACGCGCGGCACGTGCTTGCCCGCTGCCCCGCGTGCCACGGCTTCTACGGCGCCAGCTCGATGGAGCGGCTGCCCACCGAAACGGCGCTGACCGAGACCACGCGGCGCTTCCTGCAGATCACGAGATAAAGAGGAGACGACATCCATGTCCGGCGCTCAATTCGGCAACTTCATCCTGGGGCTCATCGTGGTCGCGATCGTGGTCGCGATCGCGGTCTGGCTGCTCCACTGGCTCTACCTGCGCAGCTCGAAGGAGCGGGCCTTCGTGCGCACCGGCCTGGGCGGGCAGAAGGTGGTGCTCGACGGCGGCGCCTTCGTGCTGCCCATCGTGCACGACGTGATCCCGGTCAACATGAACACACTGCGCCTCGAGGTGAGCCGCGGGCGCGACAAGGCGCTCATCACCAAGGACCGCATGCGGGTGGACGTGATCGCCGAGTTCTACGTGCGGGTGGCCGCCAGCGCCGACGCGGTGGCAGCGGCCGCGCAGACGCTGGGCCTGCGCACCATGGAGCCCGAGCAGCTGAAGGAGCTGGTCGAGGGCAAGTTCGTCGACGCCCTGCGCACCGCTGCCGCCGAGATGACGATGGAGGAACTGCACGAGAAGCGCGGCGCCTACGTGAAGCGCGTGCGCGAATCGGTGGCCGAGGACCTCACCAAGAACGGCCTCGAGCTGGAGGCCGCCTCGCTGACGCAGCTGGACCAGACCGGCATGGAGTTCTTCAACCCGAGCAACGCCTTCGACGCCGAAGGCCTGACGCGCCTGACCGAGCAGATCGAGCACCGCAAGAAGCAGCGCAACGACGTCGAGCAGGACACGCTGATCGCGATCCGCAACAAGAACCTCGAGGCCGAGAAGCTCTCGCTGGAGATCGACCGCGAGGGCGAGCATGCGCGCCTCGCGCAGCAGCGCGAGGTGGAGATCGCGCGTGCCCGCCAGCGCGCCGAGCTGGCAACCGAGCGCGCCCAGCGCGAGCAGGACGCCGAGGGCGCGCAGATCGCAGCCAAGCAGAGCATCGATGCCGCGCGCATCCGGGCCGAGCAGACCATCGAGCAGGAGCGCATCGCCAAGGAACGCGCGATCCAGGGCGCCGAGATCGAGCGCCGCCTGTCGCAGGAGCTGGCCGAGCAGCAGCGCGCGATTGCGGTGGCGCGCGAGAGCAAGGCGCAGAGCGAGGCGCAGGCCGAGGCCGAATCCGCGCGCGCCCAGGCCGTCTCGGCCGAAGAGAAGGTGTTCACCGCGCGCGAGGTGGAGATGGCCGAGCGCAGGAAAGCCATCGAGCTGATCGGCGCGGCCCAGGCTGCCGAGCGCGATGCGCTGCGCCTGACGACCGCCGCGCAGGCGGAGAAGGAGGCCAGCGCCGACCGCGGCGCCGCGCTGCGCGCCCAGGCCGAGGCGGACGCCGATGCGGACAAGATCAAGTCGATGGCGATGCGCGTGCGCGCCGAGATCGAGGCCGAGGCGCAGCGCATGATGAACGAGGCGCACAACATGCTCTCGGCCGATGCCCGCATGTCGGCCCTGCGCATGAAGCTGGTGGAGAAGGCCGAAGCCATCATCCGCGAGTCGGTGCGGCCGATGGAGCGCATCGAGGGCATCAAGATCCTGCATGTGGAGGGACTGGGTGGAGGCGGGTCGCACGGGGGCGTTCCCAACGGCGATGCGAACGGCGGCTTTGCCGACGGACTGGTGAATTCCGCTTTGCGCTTCCGCGCGCAGGCGCCGCTGGTCGACCAGCTGCTGCGCGAGATCGGCATCGAGGGTGGCGACATCCAGCGCCTGGTGGGCGACCCCGCGGGCACGCAGGCGCCGCTGCTGTCGGGCGTCGGCAACAAGAAGGAATGACGGATGGTGCAGGTCTACGTCTCCAGCGTCATCGATTCGACTGCCGACAACGTGTGGTCGCGCATCCGCGACTTCAACGGCCTGCCGCAGTGGCACCCGTCGATCGCGGACAGCCGCATCGAGAACGGGCAGCCAGCGGACCGCGTGGGTTGCATCCGGCAGTTCCATACGAAGGACGGGGGGACGATCCGCGAGCGGCTGTTGGCGCTGTCGGATTACGAGTACAGCTGCAGCTACGAGATCCTCGAGAGCCCGATGGGGGTGGCGAACTACATCGCGACGCTCAAGCTCACGCCGGTGACGGACGGCGGGCGCTGCTTCGCGGAGTGGAGCGCGGAGTTCGACTGCGGCGAGGGCCGCGAGCGCGAGTTGGCCGAGTCGATCGGGCAAGGCGTCTTCCAGGGCGGATTCGAGGCCTTGAAGCGCCACTTCGGACGAGGCTGAAGATATGGCCCCCCGCGCTCATCATCACTTCGCGTATTCGCTGCCCCCCGAGGGGACGCAGTCCGCCCTTGGGGCGGCCCGGCGGACGGCCTGATGCTCCAACGGGTGGTTCGCTCGACCCTCATCGACGCGCCGATCGAGCGCGTCTGGGCGGTGCTGCGCGACTTCAACAGCCACGACCAGTGGCACGAGGCGGTGGAGACCAGCCGGATCGAGGGCGGCGAGCGCAGCGACCAGGTGGGCTGCATTCGCAGCTTCACCCTCAGGGACGGCAACCGCATCCGCGAGCAGTTGCTGACGCTGTCGGACCGCGAGCACAAGAGCACCTACTGCATCGTCGAGGCGACGGTGCCGCTGCAACGCTACGTGGCCACGGTCACGCTGAAGCCGGTGACCGACGGCAACCGCACCTTCTGGCATTGGGAATCGCGCTTCGACACGCCGCCGGGCATGGAGCGCGAGCTGCGCGACATGGTGGCGCAAGGGGTGTACGAGGCGGGCTTCGAGAACCTGCGGCGCTACCTGCGCCAGGGTGGCGATCTGCGCGCGAGCGCTGCGTCGGCGCCGATGCCGGACGCCCTGCCCTTGCCCACGCGCCGCGTGGCGCTCGAGCGCCATGGCGGGCCCGAAATGCTGCGGACGCAGGACGGCGAAGCGCCGGCGCCGCGTGCGGGCGAGGTGCGCATCCGCCAGCGTGCGATCGGCGTCAACTACATCGACATCTACCTGCGGCGCGGATGGATCCCGTCGGCCTTGCCGCTGGTGCCCGGCATGGAGGCTGCGGGCAGCGTGCTCGATGTGGGGCCGCAGGTAAGCGGGCTGCTGCCGGGCGATCGCGTGGCCTACCTCGGTCCGGTACCCGGTGCCTACTGCGGCGTGCGCTGCGTGCCGGCGGACTGGGTGGTGCGCCTGCCCGCGGAGATCGAGGACGAGACCGCGGCCGCCTTGCTGCTCAAGGGCATCACCGCCGACTACCTGCTGCACGATCTGGGCCGGGTGCAGCGCGGCACGCGGCTGCTGGTGCACGCAGCGGCCGGCGGCGTGGGCCTGCTGGTTTGCGCCTGGGCACGCCGGATGGGCGCGACGGTGCTGGGCACCGTGTCCAGCGAGGCGAAGGCCCGCGTCGCGCGTGAGCACGGATGCGAACATGCGATCGTGACGCGCGACTACCGCTTCGCCGATGCCGTGCAGCGCGCCTGCGGCGGTGTCGACGTGTTGATCGACGGGCTGGGCGATGCGGCTCGCGACGAAAACCTGGCGTCGCTGGCGCGCCGCGGCCACTGGATCAGCCTCGGCCAGGCCAGTGGCCCGCTGGCACCGCTGCCGCCCGATGCGCTGGTCGCGAAGTCGCTGAGTTTCTCGCGGCCGGTGGTGTTCGACTATGTGGCGGGCCGGGCGCAGCTGGCCGAGCGGGCGCAGCGCGTGTGGGATGCGCTCGCCGACGGCAGCATCCGGCTGCCGCCCATCGAGCGCCATTCGCTGGAATCCGCGGCGCAGGCGCACGCGCGGCTCGAATCACGCGCAACGCTGGGCGCATTGGTCCTGCTGCCCTGAACAAACCAAGAAGGAGCCATCCCATGATCATCGGAATGAACCACTTCACCGTCATTGCGGAGGACGAGAAGAAAACGCTGGAGTTCTACACCGGCCTGCTCGGGCTGCGGATCGGCCACCGGCCGAACCTCGGTTTTCCCGGCGCCTGGCTCTACGGCGAGGGCCCGCAAGCGCTGGTGCACCTCTACTTCGATCGCCCAGTGCCCGCGCAGCGCGCGGGCGTGATCGACCACATGGCCTTCACCGCGCGCGACCTGCGCACCGTGAAGGCGCGCTTCGACGCAAGCGGGACGAAGTACGAGCTGCGGCAGCTGCCCGGTGGGGGGATCTGGCAACTCTTCTGCCATGACCCCAACGGCGCCAAGGTGGAACTGGACTTCGACGCGTCCGAGGCCGCGGGCTAGGCCAGGGCGGGGTCGGAAGGCGGGTGCTCGCGTCCGTCCGCGCTCGCCAGCAGGCGCGCCGCCGCTCCCGCGGCCACTTCGAGGCGCCGCACATCGCGCTCGTCGAGCTCGGTCACGCCGCTCATGTTGAAGCCGCACAACATGCCGTAGAGCGTGCCGTCGGCCATGCGGACCGGCACTCCGATGTGCGTGCCCATGCCCTCGAAGTTGCGCGGCAGCCCTTGCGCGTCGCGCACTGCGCTGACATCGCGCACCACGTTCGGCATGCGGCCATCGAGGATGCGCTGGCAGATCGTCTGCTCGAGCGGTGCGGAGTCGCCGGGCCGGATCGGCGAGGCGTTGTCCTGCGACTCGATATGGCGAAAGACGCGGCGGCCGTTCACGACCTCGCTGACGAAGACCACGTCGAGCTTCAGCAGGTCGCGCACGAGGCCCAGCAATTCGCCGATGGCGCGCTGCACCGACACCTCTCCGGCTTGAAAGCGCCCGGCCGCGGTGATGATGCGCAGCTGATCCACCCATGCCTCCGTGGCGGGCTGCGTGGGAGGATCCGGATAAGTTTGCATGTATAACGATCTGGGGGGTTGCGGCCATCGTAAGCGCGGGCTTGCTCGGATGGGTGTGAAGGACGACGCAAAAAGCGGCCCGCGCTGAAACTTGTCGCCTTGGACGTGATTTCCGTCGTCGGGCATTAGTTCTAGTGCGTGGGTGCGGTGAAGCTGACGCAGCCTGGCCGGGGCTCAGGCGATCATGAGCTCGAGGTCGGCGGCAAGTTCGGAAGGCGGCGGCATGTCCTCGACGCTTTCCCGCGAGAGGCCGGCCGCTCGCCCGACCTCCGATGGCCAGCTCTCGAAGTCGACGGACAGCGCCGGCCCGTCGCGGTCCAGCGCCACGCGCCACGCGGCCACGTGCACGACGCCGGCCAGCGCATCGAAGGGCTGCGCTCGCAGCGGCCGCGCGAAACCGCTCAGCGCCGTGACGAATTCGTCGGAGAAATTCCAGCGCGAGGCCAGCTTCGCGCTGACGTCGCCGAAGTGGTAGCCGAAGGCCTGCTCCTCGGCGTCCAGCCTGCCCATGGCGTCGATCGGGCAGGCCTTGTTGAGCGGCGCCATCTCATCGGGCATGACGATGCACATGATCAGGTGGCCGATCGCATGCATGCTGCCCACGGTGAAGGCGAGGTTCGGGTCGGCGGCGCGGCTCGCGCCGGCCAGGTGGCGGGCGGCGGAGGCGACGCGCAGGCTGTGGCGCCAGAACTTCGGCAGGTCCACATGGGGGACTTTCTTGAAGGTCCCCGTGAGGTTGGCGCTGATGACCAGCGTGCGGATGGACGACAGACCGAGCATCCGGATCGCCTCTTCCATGGTCGAGATCTTCCGGCGGACGCCGTAGAAGGGCGAGTTGGCCAGGCGCAGCATCCGGGCGGTGAGCACCTGGTCCACATCGATCTTGCGGGCCACCTGCGAGAGCGTGGCGTTGTCGTTGCTCAGGACTTCGATGAGGTCCCGGACCACCTTCGGGACCGAGGGCAGCGAATGGTTCTCGGCAAACAGCTCGTCCAGGCTTGCTGCGGTCATGTCTCGTTGCTCGGAATGTGTTCTTTCGGGGACCCCATTCTCCTCCAGCGTCGAACACGCCTCGCTGCTGTCCCCCATCAGGGTGCCACGTAGTCCGACACCACCTTCCAGCGCCCATCCACGATCTGCGACAGCCGGGACAGGTCGTTGCCCAATCGCTTGGTGGCGGTATAGGTGCTCTTCGGCGCGCCGAACATGTCGGGCTCGAAGGTCATGGTGTCCATGGCCTTCACGAAGCTGTCGGTGCTGAGGTTGGGCCCGGCCTTCTGCGCGGCCTTGATGAAGGAGTCGATGATCATGTAGCCGTAGACCGAGAACACGGTCGGGTCCTCGTTGAACTTGGTCTTGTACTTGTTGGCCCAGAAGCGCAGCGGCGGCGAAGCCTCGTCGAGGTAGGGGTGCTGCACCGTGTGCGTGGCGTAGATGCCGTCCATGGCCTTGCCGCCCAGCTTGTGGATCAGGTCGGTGTAGGCCGCGCTGGAGCCGAGAAAGATCGGGTTGAAACCGGTCTTGCGCGCCTCGCCGACGGTGCCGATGGTCTCGCGGATGATGGTGCCGAGCACCACCAGGTCGCAGTCGGCAGCCTTCATCTTCGCGACCTGCGAGGAGAAGTCGGTCGCGCCGCGCTTGTACGAGGTCTTCTCGGCGAGCTCCATGCCCGCGGCCTTGAGGGCGGCCTCGGCGCCGCGTTGCACCTCGAGTCCGAACTCGTCGTCCTGATAGATGGTGCACACCTTCTTGGCACCCTTGTCCTTGATCAACTTGGGGAGCGCCAGGCGGATCTGGTCGTAGTAGGTGGCGGCAAAGGAGTACTTGAGCCTGTGGTAGGGCTCGTACATCTCGCGTGCCGCTGTAATGGGCATGAAATTGACCACGTTCTTTTCGAACTGCACCGGCATGGCCGCCATGTTCTGGGCGGTGCCGATGTGGCCGGCCATGATGAAGATCTTGTCCTGGTTGACCAGCTTCTGCGCGGCCAGCACCGCCTTCTTGGGATCGTAGCCGGAGTCCTCGACGAAGAGCTTGAGCTTGCGGCCATTGACGTTGCCCTGCTCGTTGAGTTCGTCCACCCGCAGCTGCATGCCGTTGCGCGCCTGCTTGCCGAAGCCGGCGAGCGGGCCCGACAGATCCTGGATGGTGCCGATGCGGATCTCGTCCTTGCTGACGCCCTGTTGCGCGAACGCTGCCGAGCCGGTGAGCGCGAGCCAGATCCACGCCAAACGAATGCCTGCTTTCATCAACTATCTCCTTGGTTGTAAACAGTGCGCTTCGGGGAACACCGCGGAACCGGCTTTGCCGGGCCGCTGGTGTTGCCCCCGGTGAGGGGGTGGACGGCTACACGAAGTGAGCCAACCTGGGGGAGAGCTCATTGATACATCGCATCGATGCGTTCGGCGTACTTGCTCTGCACCAGCTTGCGCTTGAGCTTCATGGTGGGGGTGAGCTCCTCGTCCTCGGCGCTCAGCTGGGTCTCGAGCAGGAAGAACTTCTTGATCTGCTCGACACGGGCGAAGGTGGCGTTGACGCGGTCGAGCTCGCCCCGGATCAGGTCCTGCACTTCCTGCGCGCGCGTGAGGCTCTCGTAGTTGCTGAAGGGCACGTCGTGGTCCTGGGCAAACTTCTCGACGTTTTCCTGGTCGATCATGATGATCACCGTCAGATAGGGCCTCGCATCGCCGATGACCACGGCGTCGGTGATGTAGGGGCTGACCTTGAGTTCGTTCTCCAGCTCGCTGGGCGTGATGTTCTTCCCGCCTGCCGTGATGATGATGTCCTTCATCCGGTCGGTAATGCGGAAATACCCGTCCTCGTCGACGACGCCGACGTCGCCGGTGTGCAGCCAGCCGTCGGCATCGAGGGTCTCGGCGGTCTTCTCGGGCAGGTTGATGTAGCCCATGAAGACGTTGGCGCCGCGCACCAGGATCTCGCCGGTGGCGGGGTCGACGCGCACCTCGTTGTAGCCCGCGGCCGGGCCGATGGAGCCGGGCTTGATGCGCCCCGCCGGCACGCCGGTGGCGGCGCCGCAGGTCTCGGTCATGCCCCAGACCTCGATCATGGGGACGCCCAGCGCCAGGTACCACTTGACCAGCTCCGGTGAGATCGGCGCCGCGCCTGTGACCAGGAAGCGTGCGCGGTGAATGCCGATGAGCTTGCGCACGTTGTCCAGTGCCAGCCAGCGCGCCAGCCGGAACTTGAAACGCCATGTGGCCCCCACCGGCCGGCCGGCGAGCACGCGTTCGGCAATGGCGCTGCCCACGCCGATGCTCCAGCGGTAGGCGGCCCGCTGCAGGCCGCTCGCTTCCTTCAGCGCGATCGTCACGCCCGAGTAGAACTTCTCCCACACCCGCGGCACCGCGGTGAAGACGGTGGGCGCGATCTCGCGCACGTTCTCGGGCACGGACTCGGGGTTCTCGACGAAGTTCAGGATGGCGCCGGTGTACATCGAGAAGTACTCGCCGCCCAGGCGTTCGGCGATATGGCACAGGGGAAGAAAGCACATGCGCTCGTCGCGCTCGTCCTGCGCGATCAGGGTGTTGTAGCCCCTCACGGTGTGGACCAGGCCGCGGTGGGAGTGCATCGCACCCTTGGGCTTGCCGGTCGTGCCCGAGGTGTAGACGAGGATGGCAAGATCTTCGGGGCGGCAGGCGGCGACGCGCTCCTCGAGCGCCCGGGGATGGGCCTGCAGGTGCTCGCGGCCGAGGGCGCGCAGGGCTTCCAGGCTCATGACGCCGGGGTCGTGCAGATCGCGCAGCCCTTTCATGTCGAACACGATCACCTTGCGCAGCAGCGGCAGCCCTGTGCGCGCCTCCAGCGCCTTGTCGAGCTGCTCGTCGTCCTCGACGAAAAGCACGGTGGTGCGCGAGTCCTCGCAGAGGTAGTGCGCCTGCGATGCTGCATCGGTCGGGTAGATGCCGTTGGCCACGCCGCCGCAGCTGAGCACGGCGAGGTCGGCCAGCACCCATTCGACGACCGTGTTGGCGAGGATGGAGGCGCACTCGCCGGGCGCGAAGCCGAGGGCCATCAGCCCACCGGCAATCTCGCGCACCGCGTCGGCGGCCTCGCGCCAGCTCCAGCTGCGCCAGATGCCGAATTGCTTCTGTCGCATCCAGACGCGGTCGCCGCGCTCGCGCACGGCGTTCCAGAAGACGGTGGGAAGGGTGTCACCGGGCACGACGATGTCGTAGCGCGGCTGGATGTGTGCGGTGTCCCAGAGTCCCTGCATGGCCTTCACCTCCAGGTTTTCTTCTTTTTCCAGCGCCGTTCGCCGCGCACGCCCTCGTCCTTCAGGCCGAGGTAGAACTCCTTGATGTCCTCCTTCTCGCGCAGCCGCTCGCAGGTGTCTTCCATCACGATGCGCCCGTTCTCCAGCACGTAGCCATGGTCGGAGGCATTGAGCGCCATGTTGGCGTTCTGCTCGACCAGCAAGATCGTGGTGCCGCGCTCGCGGTTGATGCGCACCACGATCTCGAAGATCTCGCGCGTGAGCTTGGGCGACAGGCCGAGGCTGGGCTCGTCGAGGAGGATCAGCTTGGGCGCAGCCATGATGGCGCGCGAGATGGCAAGCATCTGCTGCTGACCGCCGGAGAGCAGGCCGGCGTGCTGCGTGGCACGCTCGCGCAGAATGGGGAAGTAGCCGTGGACGGCCTCGATGTCGCGCGCAACGCCGTCGCGGTCGCTTCGGGTGTAGGCCCCCATCAGCAGGTTGTCCCTGACCGACAGCAGCGGGAAGACTTCGCGGCCCTCGGGGACATGGCTGAGGCCCTGCTGAACGATGCGGGCCGGGTCCTGCGCGGTGATGTTGCGGCCTTCGAATTCGATGCTGCCCTTGCGCGGATCGATGATGCCGGAGATGGTCTTGAGGATGGTGCTCTTGCCGGCGCCGTTCGAGCCGAGCACGGTGGCGATCTCGCCCCGGCGCACCTGGAGGCTGACGCCGCGGATCGCCTTGATGGGGCCGTAGGCGCTTTCGACGTTCAGCAGTCGAAGGACTGTGTTGTCGTCGCTCATGAAGACCCCCGCCTCAGGCTGCTCAGATCATCCATCGCCCCGAGATAGGCCTCGATCACCCGCACATCCGACTGCACCTCCCGCGGCGTGCCAAAAGCCAGTGCTTCACCCATGTTCATCGCCAGCACCCGGTCGGACACCTTCGACACCAGCGACATGTCGTGCTCCACCATCAGCACCGAGATGCCCAGCTCCTTCTGGATGTCCTGGATCCAGAATGCCATGTCCGCCGTCTCCTCCACGTTGAGCCCCGAGGACGGCTCGTCGAGCAGCAGCAGCTTCGGCTCGGTACACAGCGCACGCGCCAGCTCCACCACCTTGCGCACGCCGTAGGGCAGCCCCGCCACCATCGAATCGCGGTGGTGCTGCAGGTCCAGCAAGTCGATCACCCGTTCCACCTTCTCGCGCGCCTCGATCTCGGCGCGCCGCGTGGCCGGGGTGAAGAAGATCTCGCTCCAGAAGCCGGAGCGCCGATGCGTGTGGCGCCCGATCAGCAGGTTGTGCAGCACCGTCGCATGCTCGAAGAGCTCGATGTTCTGGAAGGTGCGCGCGATACCGAGCGCGGCGATCTCGTGCGGCGCTTGCCTGTTCAAAACGATCGGCACGCCCTCGCCGCCGCGCCACAGGATCTCGCCCGCGCTCGGCGCGTAGATGCGGCTGATCAGGTTGAACACTGTCGTCTTGCCGGCGCCGTTGGGCCCGATGAGCGTGAACACCTCGCCGCGCCGCACCTCGAAGCTCACCTTGTTGACGGCCAGCACGCCGCCGAAGCGCACGCTCAGATCGTTCGCCGAGAGGAGCGCGTCGGAGCTCATCTCAATCGGTCCGATCTGGTGAAGGCCTTCTGCCGCTTGAACAGTCCCTTGCGATAGAACGGGAACAGTTGCAGGTAGGTGCGCACCTTGAGCCAGCGCCCGTACAGCCCCAGCGGTTCGAAGAGCACGAAGCCGATCAGCACCAGCCCGTAGACCAGCCCCTGAAGCCCCGGCGCCTGCCCGATCACCGGCGGCAGCCAGTCCTTGCCCAGCGCGATCAGCTGCGGCATCGCGATCAGGAAGATCGCGCCGAGGAAGGCGCCGTGCACCGAGCCGAGTCCGCCGATCACCACCATCAGCAGCAGGTCGATGGACTGCAGGATGTTGAACTGGTCCGGCGAGATGAAGCTCAGCTTGTGCGCATACAGCGCACCGCCCAGCCCGGCCAGCGCCGCCGAGATGGCGAAAGACATCGTCTTGTAGCGCGCCAGTTGGATGCCCATGCTCTGGGCCGAGATCTCCGAGTCGCGGATGGCGACGAAGGCGCGGCCGGTGGGCGAGCGCAGCAGGTTCAGGATCGCGAAGGTGCACAGCACCGCGATCAGCAGGCACACGATGTAGAAGCTCTCGCTCGAGCCCATGTCCAGCCCGAAGAGCCGGGGCGACTTCACATGCAGCCCCGAGTTGCCACCGGTCACGCGCTCCCAGCGCGCGAACACCTCCTCGACGATGAAGCCGAAGGACAGGGTCGCGATGCCCAGGTAGATGCCCTTGACCCGCAGCGCCGGCAGCCCCACAACCACGCCCACCGCCGCCGACAACGCCGCCGCCGCGGCCAATGCGACGGGAAAGGGCACGCCCGCATTGGCCAGCACCGCCTGCGTGTAGGCGCCGGTACCGAGAAAGGCCGCATGGCCGATCGAGAACTGCCCGGTAAAGCCGGCCAGCAGCATCAGCCCAAGGCCGACGATGCCGTAGATCAGCACGAAGGTCAGCTGCGCGAGCCAGTACTCGGGCAGCAGCCACGGCGCCGCGATCAGCAACGCGCCCAGCAGGCTGTACCAGAGCACGTGTCCGCCATGCCTGGCCAGGGCGATGTCCTGCGCGTAGCTGGTCTTGAAGATGAAGCGCATCAGGCCAGGCGCCGGGCCGCCCCAGGGCAGGCCTGCGCCCCCTCGGGGGGCAGCGAGTACACGAAGTGACGAGCGTGGGGGCACATGTCTTTAGACTTTCTTCCGCAGCGTCTCGCCGAACAGGCCATTGGGCTTCACCATCAGCATGACCAGCACCACGATGTAGGGCGCCGTGTCCTTGAAGCCATCGGGCAGGTAGAAGCCCGCGAAGGACTCGACGATGCCGATCACCAGCCCGCCGACGATCGCGCCCGGCAGGCTGCCGAAGCCGCCCACCACCGCCGCCGGAAAGGCCTTGAGCCCGATGAAGCCCATGTTGGCGTGCACGAAAGTGATGGGCGCGAGCAGCATGCCCGCGATGGCCGCCACCGCGGCCGCCAGTCCCCACACCAACCCGTTGAGGCGCTTGACCGGAATGCCCATGTAGTAGGCCGCGAGCTGGTTCTGCGAGGAGGCCTGCATCGCGATGCCCAGCTTGCTGTAGCGGAACATCGCGAACAGCAACCCGCACAGGACGGCCGTGGCGCCGATGATCGCCGCCTGCTCCACGTTGACCACCAGCGCGCCGAGCTTCCAGATCTCGTCCTTGTAGGGCACGGCGAGCGCGTGCGTGTCGGTGCCGATGCCGGGAATCATGGTGATCAGCCCGCGCGCCACGTACGCGATGCCGATGGTCAGCATCACGATCGAGAACTGCGGCTGCCCGAGGATGGGCCGGATCACCACCAGTTCCAGCAGCACGCCGAAGGCCGCCATCGCTGCGATGGCCAGCAGCGCCGCCAGCCAGAAGGGCAGCCCGACCAGCGACATGCCGGCAAACGCGCAGAAGGCGCCCAGCATCATCAGGTCGCCCTGGGCGAAGCTCACTGTCTCGGTGGCCTTGTAGATCAGCACGAACCCTAGCGCGATCAGGCCGTAGATGCAGCCTTGCGCGATGCCTGAGAGCAGGAGTTGAAGGATTTGAAGCAACGGGGCCTCGATGGGATTGGCGGTTTATATCGGTCGCCTGCGCCGCGGCGCAGAGGGTTGACCCGCATGCGGGGGCGGCACGCCGGCAGCCCCCTCAACCATGCACGGCGAGGCGGTGCGATCCGGCGAGGTTGGCACCACTTGTAGCGTCCTCTCATTCGAGGAGGCGATGGCGCGCATCCAATGCTTTCTTGTTGACCGAGGACAGGTTCAAGGCGTCGCGCCCGTCCAGGTAGCGTGCCCCTTCCTCGGCAAAGTGATCGACCAGGTCGTTCGAGAGCCGATACCCCGAACTGTTCAGCATTGCGCGCAAGGCAGAAAACCTGAAGGCCGCTCTGTTGCGCTTGAGACAAGCAAGGAGGGCACGGCGGTCGACACCGGCGGTAGCCTCGAAGCTGAGACGGCGCAACGACGTGTTGTGCTCCAACGCCTCGGTCAGCTGCTTCAGTTCGCCCTGAGTGACGAGGTGTTCGACTTTGGCCCCATGAATGTCACGGCCCTTGGCATCTTCGAATGAGAGTGACAGCAGAGTCCTGTTTTTCATCAGCAGGAATGCCATCGCAGCGACAGTGCTGTCTCCGATGAAATTGCCGCTCAGGTTCAGATGCCGCAGGCAAGTTCCGCCTTGTCCCAGTGCGACGAGGATTGCCGCTGTCGTCCTGCCAGGAAGAAGGTTTCCGCTCAGATCCAGCAATCGAAGGCTTGGAATTTCGTACACGGGTGTTTTCTGGACAAGATGATGCCCCGAGCCTTGGACAGGGTTCATTGCGTCCTGGACATGCACCAGCGCGCGGCACCGCTTGATCCGCAACACCTGCAGTTCGGATTGGCGGCAGAGCGCCTGGCCCAGCCTTGTATTCTGGTCGACCGTGACAACCGGCCCCTCCAGCTTCCCGCTTCCCGAACCAGAAACTTTGAAACGCAAGCCGTTGATGCTCAGATTCTGGACTTGGCAAACCCCCAGAAGCTTGATCAGCAAGTCACAGACGCTGTCCTTGCTTTCTGACGCGTAGCCTGGTTCACCAAAGCCTGCTTCAACGACGCTCAGGGTATTGAGCTGTTTCAAGGCCGGACATTCCGAAGCGTCCATCACTCCAGCCTCGGCGCCGACCCTGTGGAGGCTCAGGTCAACGAGCGCAGGCATCTTGCCTAGGGCCTGGAACAGCAACTCGGCTGCGAATCTGTCGAAGACAAGATCCGAAAGCGTCAGCACCGCAAGGGTGAAGCCGTGGGGAATTGCATTGGCCAAGGTTCCCCACCCTCCCCCGTCCAACGGCCCCTGTATGCGCAAGGTCCTCATCTCCTTGAAGAACGCCAGGACCTCGCGAAGCACACCTACCTCGTCGTGCTTCATGCATTCGCAGACCAGGCGGCTCGGGTCCGGCAGCCGGCCTTTGCTGTTGAAGTCGCAGACGAGTTCGTCGAACGCGGCCATCAACTCGCGCGTTTTCGACGATGGGGGACGGGCCGAATCAGGTACGTTCGTGGGCACCGCTCGTGCAAGTGCGAATGGATTTAGAGAAGCGCTGAGAGAGTTCATGATGGATATTCCTGGGGTGGTTGGTTGTCATGGAAGCGTTTCCGCTTGGATCGCGAAAGGCTGGATCGGTGACGCCGGATCAGCGACGCGTGCCGGCCTCACTCGCGCGATGGGGCAGGGATTTTCCCTAGGCCGCGCCAGGACGCCCCATTCCAAGCCGCCTTGTTGATCGATGACATGTTCCGCGCGTCGCTCGGGGCCAACCCCTGCTTGTGCGATCCGCCCCGGCGGCAGGGCTGAAGCGAGAGCTCCTGGAGCGTCCTGTTCGCACGCAGCAGGGCTGCGGTCGCGGCAATGGCTCGCGATCCGATCGAATTCCCGTTCAGGCTCAGGAGCATCAGGCACGTCTGCTCTTGCTTGAGCGCAAGAAGCAACTGCACCATCGTGTCGTCTTCAAGAGAATTCCATCCGAGATCCAGGGCAAGGAGATTGCGCGTGCCTGCCAGGGGCGCGATCTGAACAGGCTCGGATTCCGCCTCTTTGAGAAACGTGAAATTGCACAGCGAAAGACTCGTCAAGGTGGGCTTGTTCCGCTGCCAGGATTTCCTTCAGGACGTCCGGTTCCGGAAGTGCCATGCACTTCACGATCAGGCGGTTCAAGTACTTCTTGCCTTCGGCGGGCCCGCTCCGCACGTATTGGTCTATCGATCGCTCGAACGCGGGGGGCCTGTCATGCAGGGTGGTCTGCAACTTCGACTTGAGCGCGGCCTTCCAGTCGCCTGACTTCGCCGCAGGGCTTTTGACCGTATCGGGAATGTCGAGCGCGGCGGTGGAGGCTTTGGCCGAATCGGGCACGTTCGTTGGCACTGCTCGTGCCATCGCGAATCGATTGAGATAGGCACTGAAAGAGTTCAAGATGCGTGTTCCGGGTTGATTGTTGTCATGAAGGCACTTTCCGCGTGAATCGCGGAAAGCTTGAATGGGTGACACCGGATACGTGAACCGTTCCATGAGACCGGGTTTACCCGGCGTTATCACGACGATGACCGCGCTCCCTGGTCCCGCCCGAGCGGCGTCTGCATGCTGATCGAGGCGAATGCGCGGTTCTCTTCACTCAGTTGTCACGAAGGCCGCATACCGTCCGTCGGCCACATCCCGAGGAGAACATCCATGAACCGCCTGAAGAGCCTCTGCTCCGCCCTGCTGGGCCTGGGTCTGCTGCTGACGGCTGCCGCGCCGGCCGCGGCGCACGACGAAGGCGCGCGCCGGCGCGCCGACAACGCGCCGCTCGTGATCGGCCACCGCGGCGGCGCCAGCGGCTACCTGCCCGAGCACACACTGGAAGCCTATGCACTCGGCATCGAATTGGGCGCCGACTACATCGAGCCCGACCTGGTCGCCACCAAGGACGGCCACCTGATCGCCCGCCACGAGCCCAATCTGATCGACACCACCAATGTCAAGAGCCTGCCGCAGTTCGCCGAGCGCCGCAGGACGGTGATGCTCGATGGCGTTCCCACCGACGGCTTCTTCGCCAGCGACTTCACGCTGGACGAAATCAAGCAGTTGCGCGCGGTCCAGTCTTTTCCGGAGCGGGACCAGTCCTTCAATGGCAAGTTCCAGATCCCGACGCTGGTCGAGGTGATCGAGCTGGCCAAGCGCAAGTCGCGCGAGGAAGACCGCCGCATCGGCATCTATCCCGAGACCAAGCACCCGACCTACCACCAAGGCATCGGCCTGCCGCTGGAAGACCGGCTGCTGGGCGTGCTCGGCAGGGCCGGCTGGAACCATCGCAACGCGCCGGTCTTCATCCAGTCCTTCGAGACGGCCAACCTGCGCTATCTCCGAACCAAGACCAGCGTGCGCCTGATCCAGCTGGTGGACGCCAACGACGTCAAGCCCGACGGCTCGCTCGACTTCACCAAGCCCTACGACAAGCCCTACGACTGGGTGGTGTCGAACCGCGACGGCCTGTTCGCGGACCTGCTGACGCCACGCGGGTTGCAGGAAGTCAAGGGCTATGCCGATGGCATCGGGCCCTGGAAGCCCTACCTGATCCCCAGCGCCTGCAAGTCGGTGCAGAACGGCGCCTGCGCCGATGTGACGGGCGACGGCGTGGTCGACGAGCGCGACCGCGTGCTGCTGCCGCCGACCGACGTGATCGCCAATGCGCACAAGCTGGGGCTGTTGGTGCACCCCTACACCTTCCGCAGTGAGCAGAAGCGGCTGACCGGCACCTTCGAGGGGAACGCGGTCAACGAGTACCTCGCGTTCTACGAGGCGGGCGTCGATGGCCTGTTCAGCGACTTCGCGGACACCGCAGTCGCTGCGCGCGCGATGTTCCTGCTGAAGCACGATCCGGACTACGCGCGCTGCCTGGTGAATGGGCGGCGTTGCGAGAGGAACAACGACTGATGGGGGAGGGTCGCCGCGTGCGGCTCGCGAGCGTCCTGCCGGCGTGACTCAAGAGCCGATTTTTCGCAGGGATTCCTCGTGCGCCGTTCGAGTCTCGTGGTTGAGCGAAGAGAGAGTCAAGGCGTCGTGTTCGGTCAGCCCCTGTCTGATGATGTGCTGAATCATGTCTTGAGGGTATTGCAGGTCCCCGGCGAACAGGGGCATGACGAACGCCGCGGCGGCTTCCAAGGCGGCCTCCATGAAGGCCCGCTGAGGAGCATACCTGTTGCGATAGAGGCTGGCATTCACGCTTGCACGGTATTCGTCGAGGTCCCGAGTCCACCGAAACTGAAGTTCCAGCAAGGACTTGTTGTGCTCCACGGCTTGAACCAGCTCCAACATCGCAGCGGAGTCGCCGAGATCAGCTTGAAACACGGGAGGGTCGCACAAGATTCGAACCAGCGTCTTGCTCTCCAGTAGCAAGTCCGCTATTGCGGAAACGGTTGGCGATCCGATCTGGTTTCCGCTCACGTTCAGGGTCACGAGAGGAGTTTCGCCTCCTTCAGCGCCTTGAGCAACGCCACCATCTTGCCCTTTGGAAGATGATTGCTGCTGAGATCCAGATGCTGGAGTCTTTTCACTCTGGCCAAGGGCAAGAGGTCGATGATGTTGACTATCTCCCGGTAGTTGGGATCGCCAGCCACCGAGCACGCTCCAATCAAGAGACTCTCCAACGCCGGCTGATTCGAAGACAGCGCTTCGATCAGCTTATTGAAGTTGCCCACTTGAACACAGCAGCCGGTCAGGTCCAACTCAACAAGTGGTGTTGGTGTCTTGCCGCAAAGAAACGGCATATAGCACTCGAATTCCTCCGGCGTTGCGCGGCGCTCGATCCTCAGTCGGAGGGAACTCATCCGGTTTTGTTTGTGAAGCAAACCAGCCAGCTTTGAATGCTGGCGGGCTGTGATCGCTCCCGACACGTCGATGCTCAGGGATTGGACCTGGCAAGCCTTGAGAATTTCCCGGACCAGCGGATAGACGCCGACCTTCGGATTGGACGAGCCGGAGATCTGCAGCTTTGCGAGCATTGGCAAGGCTGGGCATCTCAATTGGTCGAACAGGAAACCACGCTTGACCTTGACACTCCTCAGCGACAGATTCTCCAGTGCTGGCATGCGGCTCAGCACTCTGAACAGATCCTCGCACTTGCCAGCATCGAGGATTACCTTTTGAGACAGCTGCAGCTCCGCGACAAGAAGGCTGTCCGGCATGGCCTTGGCCAAGGTCTTCCATCCTCGCCCATCAACAGGGCCCTCGATGCACAGCGTTCTGATGTCCTCGTTCGCCAGAATGCAGGCAAGCACGTCCACGTTACCGTGCTTGATGCATTCACAGACAACGAGACTCACGTCCGGTTTTTCGTCCTCGGTGAGATAGTCGCTGATCAGCTGGTCGAATGGAGACCTGTCATGCAGAGGGGGCAACTGCCCGGCGAGCCTGGCCTTCCAGGCGCCGGAGTCTGTCGGCTCTTCATTGGAGTCTGTCGGCTCTTCATTGACCAGAGGGGTGTACTGCTGTTGCGCTGGCGTGATTCTCTTTTGAAGAGAGGAGAAGAGTCGCATGTTTGTATTGCTGTGGGGGCTGATGGTTTTGGGAATACGTTTCGCGTGCCATGCGAGCGCTTTGATAAGTGGCACCGTTGCGCGAATCGTTCCACGACTCCATCTCCAGCAATGACTGCATGCGGGTCGAACGCGAGGCGTAGTGCGCCCCGCCTGTTTCCGTCAATTGGCGGGCTTTCCTCCAAGCGCCCGCCGCAGCTCGGCCGCGCACATCGACACCGCCGCGTTCGCCTCGTCGATCAGCCGGCCCATGGTGATGAAGCCATGGATCTCTCGCTCGAAGCAGACGTACGCCGCACGGTTGCCGGCTGCGGTCAGCGCTCGCGCATAGTCCAGGCCCTCGTCGCGCAGCGGGTCGTACCCGGCCGTCAGCACCAGCGCCGGCGGCAGGCGCGACAGATCGGGGTGCAGCAGCGGCGAGGCGCGCCAGTCGAGGTCGTGCCGCGGGTCGTCGATGTAGTGGTCGTGGAAGTAGCGGATGCTGTCGCTCGTCAACACGAAGCCCTGGCCATTGCTGGTGTGCGAGGCATGCACGCAGCGCATGTCGGTGGCGGGATAGATCAGCAGCTGGAAGGCGATGGGCAGGTCGCCGGCATCGCGCGCCGCGATCGCGACCACGGCAGCGAGGTTGCCTCCGGCGCTGTCGCCGCCGACCGCGAGTCGGCTCGCGTCGATGCCGAGCGTCGCTGCCTGCGCGCGAACCCAATAGGTGGCGGCCAGCGCATCGTCGACCGCTGCGGGAAAGCGATGCTCCGGGCCCATGCGGTAGTCGACTGCCACCACGGCGCAGCCCGAGAGATTGCAGAGCTCGCGGCACAGCGTGTCGTGCGTGTCGAGATCACCGATCGTCCAGCCGCCGCCGTGGTAGTACACCAGCACCGGCAGCACAGTCCCAGCCTCGCTGCCGAGCGGACGGTAGTAGCGCAAGGGGATCGCCCCCCGCGGACCCGGCGCATTCAACTCGCGCACCTCGGCAACCTCACCGGGCTCAGGCTGCGTGACCGCCCGGCGCTCCCGGTAGAACTTGCGGGCGTCCGCCGGCGCCAGCGTATGGGTGGGCGGCACATTGCGCTCGATGAGCAGATCGATGAAGGCCTGGGCTTGGGGGTGCAGCATGGCGAAGACTCCTGCTTGGGGGATTCAGGCGACGCGCGGCTTGACGCGCGAGGCGGCTTCCTTGGCGTTGCGGCGCGCGGTCTCGACGTCGGCGGCATGCGCCAGCGCAACGCCCATGCGGCGCTTGACAAAGCTCTCGGGCTTGCCGAACAGGCGCACATCGCTGCCCGGCACCTGCAGCGCATGCGCCACGCCATCGAAGACGATGCCCTGCGCGTCCACGCCGCCGTAGATGACGGAACTGGCGCCCGGGCTCTTGAGCGCGGTGTCCACCGGCAGGCCGAGGATGGCGCGGGCGTGCAGCTCGAACTCGTTCTGCCATTGAGTGGCCATGGTCACCATGCCGGTGTCGTGCGGCCGCGGGCTGACCTCGCTGAACCAGACCTCTTCGCCCTTGACGAAGAGCTCCACGCCGAACAGGCCCTGGCCGCCCAGGTCGGCCGTGACGGCCTGGGCGATCTGCTGCGCCTTCTCGAGCGCGGCCGGGGCCATCGGGTGCGGCTGCCAGCTCTCGACGTAGTCGCCGCTGACCTGCACATGGCCGATGGGAGCGCAGAACTGCGTCTGCACCGTGCCATCTGCGCCGAGCGCACGCACGGTCAGCAGCGTGATCTCGTAATCGAAGTCGATGAAGCCTTCGACGATCACCCGCCCATGGCTCACGCGCCCACCGGCCATGGCGTAGTCCCAGGCCTTCTGCACGTCGGCCGGGCCGTCGATCCGGCTCTGGCCCTTGCCCGAGCTGCTCATGACGGGCTTGACGATGCAGGGGAAGCCGATGCCGGCGTCGATGGCAGCCTGCAGCTCGGCCAGCGAGTCGCAGAACTTGTAGGGGCTGGTGGGCAGGCGCAGCGTCTCGGCCGCGAGCCGGCGGATGCCCTCGCGGTCCATGGTGAGGCGCGCGGCACGCGCGGTAGGAATCACGCGCACCGTGCCGGCGTCTTCCAGTTGCTGCAGCATCGGCGTGGCGATGGCCTCGATCTCGGGCACCACCAGCTGCGGCTTCTCGGCTTCGATCAGCGCCTTGAGCTGCGCCGGATCGCTCATCGCGATGGTGCGTGCATGGTGCGCCACCTGCTGGCCGGGCGCGTTCTCGTAGCGGTCGACCGCGATGGTCTCCACGCCCAGGCGCTGCAGCGCAATCAGCACCTCCTTGCCGAGCTCGCCGGAGCCGAGCAGCATCGCGCGGGTGGCGGTGGGGGAAAGGGGCGTGCCGAGGGGAGTCATGAGGCGGTCCGTCGCGTTGGGGTCAGAAGGAGATCGCGGCATTTTGAATCACCGCGGCTGTCACCGGCGGCAACACCTGGCCGGCGTGGGCTGTTCCACAATGGCCGGTTTCAGTTCAAGGAGCATTTCACATGGCTATCCAGACCGTCGGCATCATCGGGGCCGGCACGATGGGCAACGGCATTGCCCAGGCCTGCGCAGTCGCGGGCGTCAACGTCGTCATGGTCGATATCGCGCAGGCCGCGGTCGACAAGGGCCTGGCTACGGTGGCCGGCAGCCTCGACCGGCTGATCAAGAAGGACAAGCTCACCTCCGCGCAGAAGGACGCGGCGCTGGCGCTGATCAAGGGTTCGACGAACTACGAGGACCTGAAGGCCGCCGAGCTCGTGATCGAGGCCGCAACCGAGAACCACGAACTCAAGCTGAAGATCCTGAAGCAGATCGACGGCCTGCTTGCGCCGGAGGCGATCATCGCCTCCAACACGTCCTCGATCTCCATCACGCAACTCGCCGCCGCCACTTCGCGTGCGGACCGCTTCATCGGCATGCACTTCTTCAACCCGGTGCCGATGATGGCGCTGGTGGAGATCATCCGCGGCTACCTGACCAGCGACGCCACCCACGACGCGGTGAAGGCGCTGGCGGTGCGCTTGGGCAAGTCGCCGATCACGGTGAAGAACGCGCCGGGCTTCGTGGTCAACCGCATCCTCGTGCCGATGATCAACGAGGCCTTTTTCGTGCTGGCCGACGGGTTGGCGACGGCCGAGGACATCGATGCCGGGATGAAGCTGGGGTGCAACCAGCCGATCGGCCCGCTCGCGCTGGCCGACATGATCGGGCTGGATGTGTGCCTGGCCGTGATGGAGGTGTACCTGGCGCAGTTCGGCGATTCCAAGTACCGGCCCTGCCCGCTGCTGAAGGAGATGGTGGCCGCGGGTCAGCTGGGGCGCAAGACGGGACGCGGGGTCTACACCTACTGAGCGCGGACGACACCATGACCGCCACCCCCACGACACCGCCGCCCGAAGGCTGCATCGACACCCAGGTGCTCGAGCATGTGCTGCTGATCGGCATCAACCGCCCCGCCAAGCGCAACGGCTGGACGCCGCGCATGTTCCGCGAGCTGGCCGAGGCCTACACGCGGCTCGACGACGACCCGGCGCTGCGCGTGGGCGTGCTGCATGCCTTTGGCGATCACTTCACGGCCGGCCTGGACCTGCCGGCCGTGGCGGAGTACATGAAGCGCGGCGAGAAGGCGATTCCCGAAGGCCTGGTGGAGCCACACGATTTCGGGCTGCCCAACTATCGCCGTCGCACGAAACCGATGGTGGTCGCGGTCAAGGGCATCTGCTTTACCGTCGGCATCGAGCTGATGCTGGGCGCCGATATCGTGGTGGCGGCGGACAACTGCCGCTTCTCGCAGATGGAGGTGCAGCGCGGCATCATGGCGACCGGCGGCGCCACGCTGCGCATGGCGGAGCGCGCCGGGCTGGGCAACGCGATGCTGCACCTGCTGACGGCGGACGAATTTGGCAGTGCGGAAGCGTATCGCCTGAACTTCGTGCAGAAGGTGGTGCCGGCCGGGCAGGAGCTGGACGAGGCCTTGGCGCTCGCCCAGCGCATTGCCGCGCAGGCGCCGCTGGCGGTGGTGGCGACGCGGCTCAATGTGATGAAGGCGATCGAACAGGGGCCGCTGGCAGCGGTCGAAGACTTCATTGCGGTGCAGCAGCGCCTGGCGAACAGCGAGGATGCGGCGGAAGGGGTGCGCTCTTTCGTGGAACGGCGGCCGGCACGCTTCAGCGGACGCTGATGTCTGCCCTCTGCCGGAGAGTATCGGGACCGGACGGCCCTCCCAAAATCGAAGTACCCGATTAGATTGCGCACTATTTAATAGAGCACTACAATTCGCCTCATGCCCTCCAGAGCTCCTACCGCCGACGAGATGCTCCAGCTCGACAACCAGCTGTGCTTCGCGGTCTATTCCGCCTCGCTGGCAATGACCAAGCTGTACAAGCCGCTGCTCGAGAAGCTCAAGCTCACCTATCCCCAGTACCTCGTCATGCTGGTGTTGTGGGAGCGTGACGGCCTGATGGTCTCCGAGCTGGGCGAGCGTCTGTCGCTCGACTCGGGCACGCTGACGCCGCTGCTCAAGCGCCTCGAAGCCAATGGCCTGGTGGCACGCATCCGCGACGCGACCGACGAGCGGCGCGTGCACGTCAGCCTCACCACCGCCGGGCGCCGCCTCAAGGCGCGTGCGGCTTCCGTTCCGGCCTGCCTGATGGCCGCCAGCCAGTGCTCCATCGACGAGCTGGTGGCGCTCACGCACCAGCTTCAGCAGCTGCGCGACCGCGTGAAGGCGGCGGCCTAGGCTCTTTACCGTTCCCAACCGCTTCGGCATCGAAGCACCTTTTCCCACCCCCAACCTGAAGGAATCAACCCATGGTCAAGCAGCTCGACAAGGTCCTGTACACCGCCCAGTCCCACACCACCGGCGGCCGCGACGGCGGCGCCGGCCAATCCAGCGACAACGCGCTGGAGGTCAAGCTCAACCCGCCTGGCTCCGGCAAGGCCGGCACCAACCCCGAGCAGCTGTTCGCGATCGGCTACTCGGCCTGCTTCATCGGTGCGATGAAGGCCGTGGCGCCGAAGATCAATGTCAAGGTGCCGGAAGACGTCGCGATCGACGCGAGCGTCTCCCTCGGCCCGACGGACGGCGGCAAGGCCTACGGCATCGCGGTCAAGCTGGCGATCACGCTGCCGGGACTGGACGACGCGCAGAAGAAGCTGCTGGTCGACACCGCCCACCAGGTGTGCCCGTACTCGAACGCCACGCGCGGCAACATCGAGGTCGAGCTCGCGATCGCCTGACAGCGGTTCAGGCACGCACGGCCCGCCGCCACGTCACGCAGGTGACGTGGCGGCGGGCTTTCTTCATGCGCCGGACGCGGCTTCGCGCTATGGTGCCGTTCATGAGCACCACGACGCAGCTGCTGGTCCGCAAGGACGACCTTCCTTCCACGCGGGTGCACACGACCGAGGACGCAGCGCTGGCCGAGGGCCAGGTCCGGCTGCGAATCGACCGCTTCGCCCTGACGTCCAACAACATCACCTACGCTGCCTTCGGCGACTCGATGAACTATTGGCAGTTCTTCCCGACCGGGGAAGAAGGCTGGGGCTGCATCCCGGTCTGGGGCTTCGGCTCGGTGGTGCAATCGCTCCATCCAGGCGTGGCAGTGGGTGAGCGGCTCTACGGCTATGTGCCGATGGCCTCGAGCCTGGTGCTTTCGCCCGAACGGCTCTCGCCCGCGCGCTTCACCGACGGCACGGCGCATCGAACCGCACTCCCGGCGGTCTACAACCAGTACCTTCGCTGCGCCGGCGATCCGCTCTACACCGCGGGGACGGAGGACTTGCAGGCCTTGCTGCGCCCGCTTTTCATCACCTCGTGGCTGATCGACGACTTCTTCGACGACAACGACTTCTTCGGCGCGCGGCCGGGCATTGCACTGCTCTCCAGCGCCTCGAGCAAGACGGCCTATGGCACTGCCTTCCAGATGCACCAGCGGCCCGGCATCGAGGTGGTCGGCCTGACCTCGGCCGCCAACAAGGCCTTCTGCGAGAGCCTGGGCTGCTACGACCGTGTGCTGGCCTACGAGGAGCTCGACCAGGTCGCAGCGGATGTCCCTTGCGTGTACGTGGACTTCGCCGGCAACGGCGAGCTGCGGCGGGCGATCCACACGCGCTTCTCGCAACTGCGCCACGACTGCGTGATCGGCGGCACACACGTGGAGCAGCTCGCGCCGGCCGGCAGTGCCAAGGAGCTGCCCGGCCCGCGCGCCACCTTCTTCTTCGCGCCGGCTCAAATCAGGAAGCGCACCGGGGAATGGGGTGCCGAGGGCTTCAGCCAGCGAATGGTGAAGGCTTGGCAGGGCTTCCTCGCGACCGTGGCGCAGCCGGTGGCGCCCTGGCTGGCGGCCGAGCACCACGATGGCGCGGCGGCGGTGCAGGCCGCGTATGTGCAGGTGCTGTCCGGCAGGAGCGATCCGCGCATCGGACATGTGCTGTCGCTCTCGAGGTAGCGACAATGCGCGGATGACATCCGCAGAGCAATCGGCCAGCACCCATCCCTACGAATCGCTCAGGCCCGAAGTGGTGCTGGACGCGCTCGCCGGGCTGGGCCTCTATGGCGACGGCCGCCTGATGGCGCTGAACTCCTACGAAAACCGCGTGTACCAGGCCTACCTGGAAGATGGCCGCGCGGTGGTGCTCAAGTTCTACCGGCCGGGCCGCTGGAGCGATGCCCAGATCGCCGAGGAACACCGCTTTTCCGCCGAGCTGGCCACGGCCGAGATCCCGGCAATCGCGCCGCTCGCAGTGGAAGGTGGCACGCTCCACCATCACGGCGGCTTCGCCTTCAGCGTGAGTCCCTACCGCGGCGGACGCCGGCCGGAGCTGGACGACTTCGAGGTGCTCGAATGGGTGGGCCGCTTCCTCGCGCGCATCCACACCGTGGGCGCGGCGCGGCCCTTCGTCGAACGGCCTTCGCTCGACCTGCAGACCTTCGGCCTCGCGTCGCGCGACTGGCTGCTGGAGCACCAGATGATCCCGCTGGACGTGCAGCGCGACTGGGAGAAGGCGTGCACCGAGGCGTTCGAGATGATTGCAGTCACCGCGCTGGGTGCAGACACCTACACCGAGATGCAGAAGCTGCGCCTTCACGGCGACGTGCACCCCGGCAACATCCTCTGGACCCCGACCGATCGCCCGGATGGCGGCCCCCATTTCGTCGACCTTGACGACGCCCGCACCGGCTTCGCGGTGCAGGACCTCTGGATGCTCCTGTCGGGTGACCGCGCCCAACGCACGGCGCAGCTCAGCGGCCTGCTCGAGGGCTACGAGCAGTTCCGCTCCTTCGACCGCCGCGAGCTGGCGCTGATCGAACCGTTGCGAACCCTGCGCCAGATCCACTACAGCGCCTGGCTCGCGCGGCGCTGGCAAGACCCGATCTTTCCGATCAACTTTCCCTGGTTCGGCACGAGCGACTACTGGAAGGAGCAGATCCAGATGCTGCAGGACCAGTGCGAGGCGATGGCGGAGGAACCGCTTTACGCGTGAGCTGGGCCGCCCCCAATTGCCAGCGCCCTGGCTTCAGGACTCGATCGGCAGTCCCAGGCTCAGCGGCACGCGCAGGTAGCCGCGAAAGCGCACGCGTCCGCCGCGCACCACCGGCGCGCAAAGCCGGTAGTCCGGGAAGCGCGCGAGGAAAGCGGAGATGGCAATCCGCGCCTCCAGCCGCGCGAGGTTCATGCCCACGCACTGGTGCGTGCCGGAGCCGAAGGCGAGGTGGCGATTGGGCGAACGCGTGATGTCCAGCCGATCGGGCTCGGCAAACACCGCCGGGTCGCGGTTGGCCGCGCCGATGCACAGGGTGATCCGCGTGCCGGGCTGCACCTCGACGCCGCCCACGCGCGCCGCTGCGGTCGCGATGCGATTGCCGAGCTGGTTGGAACTCTCGAAGCGCAGGAACTCCTCGATCGCGCCGCGCAGGAGCGAGGGGTCGTCCAGCAGGCGCTGCTTCTCCTCGGGCCATTCGAGCAGCGCAACCAGGCCATTGCCGATCAGGTTGGTGGTGGTCTCGTGTCCGGCGTTGAGGATGAAGATGCAGTTCTGGTAGAGCTCGTTCTCGGTCAACCGATCTCCGCCGTCTTCCTCACCCTGGATCAGGCGCGTGAGCACGTCGTGCGCGGGGTCGCCCGGGTGCCGCCGGCGTTCGAGCACCAGCCCGCGCAGGCAGGCCACCATCTCCGTCACGGCGCGGTTGCCGGCCTCCAGCTGCGCCGCACTGGGCTGCGGCTCCAGTGCGCCGAGGATGGCAAGCGACCAGTGGCGCAGCGGGCCTCGCTCCTCGCGCGGCACGCCGAGCAGGTTGCCGATGACTTCCACGGGAATGGCAGCGGCGAAGTCCTCGATCAGGTCGACCTCGCCGCCGGCGCGCTGCCGCTCCTCGATGCGGTCGAGCAGGCCCGCGACAAGGTGCGTCAGCCCGTCCTCCATCGACTCGATCGCGCGCGCCGTGAGCGCCCCGGCGATCAGCCCGCGCACGCGCGTGTGCAGCGGCGGGTCGTTGAACACCAGGCTGGTGGTGTGATGCTCGTAGAGCGGGCTTCCCGCTCCGTACTTGGGCGCGTATTCGGCACGCTTGTCGGAGCTGAAACTGTGCGTGTCCTTGTAGACGGCCACGCAGTCGGCATGCCGCGTGAGCAGCAGCGAGCCGTCGGGCATGCGGCGCACGGGCGTTGCGTCGCGCAGCGCCGCATACCATGGGTAGGGGTTCTCGTAGAAGGCCGTGCCGGGACTTCGCAGGTCGAAGCCCGAGAGATCGACGACACAAGGCTCGGCGTTCATGGATGCCCCCTCTGCGGGATTCGGGCCGGCCGGTGGCACGGCCTCGGGTCCCCGCCTTAGACCAGCAGCGCGTTCACTCGCCGCACGTAGGCGGCCGGGTCGGCGGGCAGGCCGCCTTCGGCGAGCAGGGCCTGATCGAACAGGATGTTCGCGAGGTCCTCGAAATGCGGCGAGCCCTCGAGCTTCTTCACCAGCGGGTGCTCGGCATTCACTTCAAGCACTGGCTTGAGCTCCGGCGCCGGCTGGCCGGCCTGCTTGAGCATGCGCGCCAGCTGCGTGCTCATGCCGCCGTCCTGCACCACCAGGCAGGCGGGCGAATCGACCAGGCGGGTGGTCACGCGCACATCCTCGGCCTTGTCCTTCAGCGTTTCCTTGAGCCGCTCCAGCAGCGGCTTGAAGGCCTCGGCCGCTTCCTCGGCTGCCTTCTTCTCGGTCTCGTCCTGCAGCTTGCCCAGGTCGACCGCCCCCTTGGCCACGCTCTGCAGCGGCGTGCCGTCGAAGTCGGTGAGGTAGTTGAGCGCCCATTCGTCTACGCGGTCGGTCATCAGCAACACCTCGATGCCCTTCTTCTTGAAGATCTCGAGCTGCGGGCTGTTCCGGGCGGCGGCCAGCGTCTCGGCCGTGATGTAGTAGATCGCCTCCTGGCCTTCCTTCATGCGCGACTTGTAGTCGGCAAAGCTCACGCTCATTGTGTCGCTGCTGGTGGAGGCGAAGCGCAGCAGCTTGGCGATGCGCTCGCGGTTGGCGAAGTCCTCGCCCAGGCCTTCCTTGAGCACGGCGCCGAACTCGGCGTAGAACTTGGCGTACTTGCCCGATTCATCGCCGTACTCGGCCGCGGCCTCGGCGGCCAGGGTGGTGTCGGCGTTCTTGTCGACCACGTCGGTCACGCCGTCGGCCGGGTTGGGCGCGGGCACCGACTCGCCGGAGCCGATGTCGAGTTTTCCCTCATCGCCGCTGCTCGTCGTGGTCTTGCGTTGCTTCTTCGCCAGGTCTTCGAGCATGCCGAGCACGCGCTTGGTGCTGCCCTCGCGAATCGCCTTCACGTCCCGGCTTTCCTGCAGCAGCTCGCGGCTCACATTGAGCGGCAGGTCGGCCGAGTCGATCACGCCCTTGACGAAGCGCAGGTAGCTCGGCAGCAGCGCCTCGGCATCGTCCATGATGAAGACGCGCTTGACATAGAGCTTGACGCCCGCGCTCTTCTCGCGGTTCCAGAGGTCCATCGGCGCCTTGGAGGGGATGTAGAGCAGCTGCGTGTACTCGGTGTTGCCCTCGACGCGGTTGTGGCTCCAGGCCAGCGGCGGCTCGTAGTCGTGGCTGACGTTCTTGTAGAACTCGACGTACTGCTCGTCCGTGATGTCCTTCTTGGGGCGGCTCCACAGCGCGTTGGCTTGGTTCACCGGCTCCCATTCGCCGGTCTTGACCATCTGGCCGCCCTTGTTGTCCTCGCCCTCCTTCCACTCTTCCTTCTCCATCAGGATGGGCAATGAGATGTGGTCCGAGTACTTGGAGATGATGGACTTGAGCTTCCAGAGATTCAGGTACTCCTCGGCGTCGTCGCGCAGGTGCAGGGTCACGCTGGTGCCCCGCTGCGGGCGGGTGATGGTGTCGACCTCGAAGTCGCCGGCGCCGGTGCTGACCCAGCGCACGCCCTCTTCGGCCGGCAGGCCGGCGCGGCGCGACTCCACCGTGATCTTGTCGGCCACGATGAAGCCGGAATAGAAGCCCACCCCGAACTGGCCGATGAGCTGCGCGTCGGCTTTCTGGTCGCCCGACAGTTTGCTCATGAACTCCTTGGTGCCGCTCTTGGCGATGGTGCCCAGGTTGTCGATGGCCTCCTGCTGCGACAGCCCGATGCCGTTGTCGGCGATCGTGAGGGTCTTGGCGTCCTTGTCGAAGGACACGCGCACCTCCAGCGTGGGCTGGTCCTCGTAGAGCGCCGGCTGGTCGATGGCTTCGAAGCGCAACTTGTCGCAGGCATCGGAGGCGTTCGAGATCAGCTCGCGCAGGAAGATTTCCTTGTTCGAGTAGAGCGAGTGCGTCACCAGGTGGAGCAGCTGGGCGACTTCGGCCTGGAAAGGAAGTTTGGTCTTGGAAAGCGTCATGACTGGCTCGAGAGAAATGGAAACGTGGGTGAACTCGGGGCGAACCGAGAACTTTACAAGACCGCGCAGATGCAAATCTAAGCGGCAGCAGACTGGCAGATCGTTTCGCAGACGCCCAAGAGTGCAGGCGCCGGACTTAGAGCAAACCCCTAGCAGAGGCCGAATACATAAGCATTCTCCGTAATATTTTTGAATTCTTAAGTTCTAAAAAAACAAGAAATTTCTCGCCTACATTTGCCCACCTTCGACCAGGGCAACATGAACAAGAAAATTCTTCTGCTGGCCGCTCTAGCTGCCATCGCGCCGCTCATAGCGCGTGCTGAATCGAATTCGACCACCGGCGCCGGCAGTCTCTCGGCGACCGCAAGTCTGCGCTTCGGGATCACCATTCCCAAGGTGTTGTTCCTTCAAATTGGCACGGGCACCAGCTACACCGCCAACCCGACGGTGGACAACATCAATTTCGTCGTGCCGGCCAGCAGCGTCGGCAACGGCACGGTGCTGGCTGGCACCGGAGGCGACCTCTTCTTGTCAAGCATTGTCACCGTCCGCCTGCTCGGCAACAGCGGCGACATCTTGCTCAACAGCACGACCACCGGCGCACTGAGCAGCGGCGTCGCGAGCAATCCCACGGTGCCTTGGAGCGACATCCTCGTGACGACCAGCGCCTTGCCGAATGCGACCTTCGGCTTCATCAACGGAGCCATCGCCCACCCCGCGTTCAGCACCGGCCCCGTCGGCGGCCCAGGCACCCCCGTCACGGTGGCCGCCACTGGCGGCAGGGTGCGCCGGGAAGGCCTCTGGTTTTACAGGTACGCCAATTCGCAAGCAGTGCCAGCAGGCACCTACGGTGGCTCCGCCGCCAAGAACGGCCTCGTTGTTTACAGCGCGACGGTGCCCTGAGTCAGGGATGCCGAAATCCCGCCCCTCGCCGGTGAAAACATTTAGCGCAACTTTTTAACGGAAGTATTCAATGGTAATTTTCTGAGAACTTTAGTGTTCACATTTTTTGCAGGTACTCACCTACATTGCGGCCACCTTAACAACCCACTTTCTTCGGATCCCTATGAAAAAACTCCTCGTGATCGCTGCCTTTGCCGCTATCGCACCGCTGGCGGCCCATGCCGAATCGAATTTCGTGACCGGCGCTGGCGCCCTGTCAGCGAGCGCAAGGCTGAACTTCAGCATCACCATTCCGAAGGTGCTATTCCTGCAAGTGGGTACGGGCACCATCTACGCGACCAACGCAACGGTAGATGCCATCGATTTCAGTGTGGCGGCCGGAAACGTCGGCGGCGGCGCAGTGGCGGGCACCGGCGGTGACCTGACGGCTGGCGCCGTCACGGTTCGCGTGCTCGGCAACACCGGCACGGTGACGCTCAACAGCGGGGTCACTGGCCCGCTGAGCACCGGCGTTGCCGGCAATCCCACGGTGCCGTGGAGCGACATCACGGTGGCGTCCGGCGCGTTGGGGTCTACCACCGCCGGATTCATTAACACGGGCATCGCCCACCCGGCCTTCAACACTGCTGCAGCCGGCGGCAGTTCGACGACTGGGACCACGCTCGCGGCCACGGGTGGCCTGGTGCGCCAGGAAGGCAAATGGACCTTCGCGTACGCCAACACTGCGACGCTGCCGGCGGGCACCTATGGCAGCACGGCGGGCAACAACGGCGTCGTGACTTACACCGCCACCGCGCCCTGATCCAGGCCAGCCCCTGCAGTCACCCGGGCAGCCCTCGACACAACCATCGCCGGAGCCGGCGGCAACCTGAGCCCACCGCCGCAAGGCAGCGTCGACCGTGAAAACCTTGCCCGCCTTTTTCCAACGTGCCGGACGACGCCCCTTGCTGGCGCTGGTTGCGGCACTCTGCAGTGCGGGCCCGCCGGCGGCCCTAGGCTTCACGGTCGACATCACCCCCGGTAGCCGGGCGCTCTTCCTGCAGGTCGGCGCGGGCACGGTGACGGGCGGCAACTTCAACAGCGGCGGCACGCCCGGCAGCAACACCACGGTCAACAGCGCCTCGGTCACCGTGCCCAGCGCACAGATCGGTTCCGGCGCCGGACAGACCATGACGACCGACAGCACGCTCACGGCCAGTGCGTGGGATGGCCGCGCGTTCTGCACCTCGCCCGCCAGCACCGGACAGGTGTATGTCGGCGGCTTCTTTCGGAGGCCGGGAAACGGCAGCGGCGGCAGCGACGCCATGCTCAGCGTCAGCACGCCTGCCGCGCTGATCAACGCGGATGGCGCCACCCTCGCCTTCAGCAACGTCGCCTGGACCTCGTCGGGAAACGGAGATTCAACACCGACCCTTCCGAGCGGCGCGTTCACCGGGGGCGCGCAGACCCTGCTCACGGTCACCCGCAACACCTGGTTCGAAAGCTGCCTCGCGTTCCGCTACCTCAATACCCAGCTGGTCCCCGCGGGCACCTTCACCGGACGTGCGACCTTCACGCTGAGCACGCCATGAAGGTCTGCTGTCTTCACTGGCCGATTGCCGCCCTGTTCGCGCTGGCGTTGCAGGCCGCAGCGCATGCAGCCACCTACCGCGTCGACGACACAGGCACCTATCTCAGCCAGCCCACGACGCCGATGCGCTGGCGCCAGCTGGCGCCCGGCCGCGCAGGCGACAACACGGTGGACGGCCGCCTCGCCGTGGCGCTGCGGCTCAACCTCTCGCCCTGGTTGAACCGGTCCGCGCGCCTCTACATGGGCCTGGCACCGACCGAGGGCGAACAGATGGTCGCCACCTGGCGCACGCAGGGCCGGCTCTTGCCCGGCACGGTGCGCGGGGGTGGCCGCACCCTGGTGTTCGAGGGCGCGGTGCGCGAGCCCTTCCTCCATGAAAGCATCGTGCTCGACCTGATGGCCGACGGGCGTGCCGTGGAGCGGGCGCAATCGCTCCAGTTCTACTTCGAAATCGAGGTCACGCCTTGAAGAGCCTTGCCGCTTTCCGCATCGCCGCTGCCCTCGCCATGGGGGTGGCGGCCATCTTGCCAGCCCACGCCCAGTTCTCGCTGGCCGTCTCGCCGCCGCGCTTCGAGCTCTCCGCCAAGCCCGGCCAGCGGGTGAGCGAGGTGCTCGAGCTGACGCACCGCGACGAGCGCGCCGGTGCCTACAAGCTCAAGACGGCAGACTGGACGCTGCGTCCGGATGGCTCGGTCGACTTCAGCGACGAGCTGCTGCCCGGCAGCTGCCGCCCCTGGGTGGCGATCGAGCGGCGCGAGCTCAGCATCACACCCGGGCGGCCCTACCGCTTCCGCTTCGAGGTGGCGCCACCGGCCGACGCGCCGCCGACGGAGTGCCGGTTCGCCGTGATGATCGAAGGCCAGCAGCCGACGGCCGCGCCGAGCATGCCGATCGCGCTGGGCGCGCGCATCGGCGTCATCGTGTATGTCGCCGTGGGCGAGGTGGCGCCTGTGCTGGAACTGGCGGGCGCCACCGTCAAGACTGTCGACGGCCGCCCCACGCCCGTGCTCAAGGTCCGAAACACCGGCAACGCGCATGGCCGGCTGGCCGGCTTCCTCGGCGGCAAGGACGCCGACGGCACCGCGCTGGAAATTCAGGCTGCCACAACGCCCGTCATGGCGGGCGAGACACGCGAGATCGCGCTGGTCGCGACCAAGGCCGGCGACACCGAGACCGCCGTCGCGATCCGCTACCCCCTCGTGGTCAGCGGCAAGCTCGAATGGGGCCGCAAGGGCTCGATGGCCATCGAGCAGCGATTCGCGCCGTGAGACGAACGCTCGCGCGTCACGCCCTCGAACTGTGCTGGGCGGGCGCCACCCTGGCCGGAGCGTCTGCGTGGGCCCAATCCGCGCCGCCCGCTGCGGCATCCGCCGGCGCTGGCGAGTACGTCGACCGCGTCCTCGACGACAGCCCTCAGGCGGCACAGGGCGAAGAGGCGATGGGCCTCCGCGACACCGGCTGGCCGCGCGACTGGAGCGTGGAGGGGCAGTCCACCCGGCAGAGCGGCGCGGTGCGCCAGGCCAGCCAGTCGCTGCTGTTCTCCGGCCATGTCGACACGCCCGACTACGGCACGATCTCGGCCAATCTCAACCTGAACCGCGACAGCGCACCCGTCACGGGCCTCGGCCTCGTCGGCAGCACCGGCACGCCGACCACGGTGGTGCCCTACAGCTACCGCACCGGCAGCACGTGGCGCATCGATCAGCGCGGCATGCCTTTCGACGGCGGCTGGTTCGCCAACAACAGCGTGGGCAACATCAACATGGCGAGCACGCCGCTGTCGCGCGGCATCGGCCGGGTCTATCTGCCGAACCTGCCGATCGAGGGCGTGGCCGCCACGCTGGAGCAGCCGGGCCGCACCAGCTTCAATGCCTCGGCGGGGCGGCTCGGTTTCTTCGACGGTCTCAACTTCCAGGGCTTCACCGCCGGGCGCGGAAGCGCGGTAAGCCTGGGAGCCCAAACGCAACTGGCCGGCGCCGAGGGCGCGTTGGCGCCGAATCGGGTGGACGCGGCGGCACAGATGACCGAGACGCGTGACGTCAACGGTAACGGGGTGCCCGGCTACGCGCAGAACACGCGTTCGCTCTGGACCGCCGTGGCCTGGCAAGGCCTGGCACCTTGGGCCGACTCACTGGGCAGTGGTTTCGGCGGCCTGGCCGACAAGGTGGGCGGCATGCGCATCCAGGCCAATCTGGCGCGCAGCCAGGGCCGGCCTTCGGACGCCGGTTCGCTGGCGCGGAGTGACTCGGCCACGGGCGCCTGGGTCGACGCTGCCTGGCGCAGCGAGCTGATGCAGCAAGCGGCATCGGTGTTCTATTTCGAGCCATCGCTGCGCTGGGGCGGCGACTCGCTGCCGAACAACCTGCGCGGCGCGTCCTGGCGCGGCGACATCGCGACGCGCCAGTGGCAACTCGGCGGCAACGTCGAAGCCAGCGACAGCGTCAGCGGCCTGCGGCGCAGCTCGATCTTCGGCAACCTCTTCGGCCACTGGCGCTTCGACTCGCGCGACGCGATCTCCGCCACCCTGGCGGCGCGCAGCGGCAACTTCGCCGCACAGTCCATGCAGCTCACCTGGGAGCACAGGTCCGACTGGGGCTACACGCAGTGGCGCACCGATGTCGCCCACGGCACCGAGCTGCGCGTGCTGCGCAGCGGCGTCGACCATGCCTGGGCCGTGGGCGAGACGCAGTGGCTCTCGACCTCGCTGGCGCTGGAGCACTCGCGCGAGCAGGGGGTCGAACGGCGCACGGTGTATTGGGGCGTGCTCGGCACCACGCCGCTGCCGGCCGGCGCGCGCCTGGACCTGAGCCTGCGCGGCAGCAACGGCACTGGCGACAACAGCGCGCGCTTCCTGAGCGCCAACGCGCGGCTGAGCTGGCCGCTCGGCCTGGGCTGGTCCTTCATTGCCCAATACACCGCGGCGCACGGGCAGGAATCGCTCAATCCGGCGGTGGTGTCAGCGCTGTCTGCTGCGACGCAGGCACCGGTGCTGACCACGCCTTCGAGCCGCAGCTTCATGGTCGCGCTACGTTACGAGAACCGAAGCGGCCTGGCGAGCGCGCCGATCGGCGGCATGCCCGGCAGCGGAGCAGGCCGGCTCGAAGGTCATGTGTTCTTCGACCAGGACAACAGCGGTCGGCGCGAAGCCAGCGAGGGCGGCGTGGCTAACGTGACGCTGGTGCTCGACCGCCGCTACGTGGCGCGCACCGATGCCCAGGGCTTCTACAGCTTTCCTCAGGTCGTGGCCGGCCCGCACGAGATCGAGCTCGTCCAGGACAACCTGCCCCTGCCATGGAGCAGCGCTGCCCCCTCGCGGCGCATCGAGGTGCGCGTGCGCGACACCGTGACGGCAGACTACCCGGTGCAGAAAGAGCGCTGAGCGGCTGACGGCGCGGCGTTCCGCGCGAGCTTCAATCCGGCCGAGCGAACTTTCGGCTGATTGCGCAGGACACTTCCGTCGGATCTACTCCGGACAGATCCACGAGCGTACCGGCGGCGCCTCAACTTTGGCGCGGCGCTGCCGATATGCGGAGACCGGGCGTCGCTGCGACGTCTCCCGTCTTCACTGCCTCGTGCCGTCCGTGTCCGCCAGCGTCTTCTCCAAGGGGTTTGCATGAAAAGCGCCCTGATTGCCCTGCTCCTGCTGCCGCTGGCTTGCGCGGCGGAAACGCAGGTGGGCGCCAACAGCGCAAGGGCCCGGCTGACTTTCACGGTCATCGTGCCGCCGGTGTTCCGGGTCCTGCAGGCGACGCCCATGGCAGGCGGTTTCGAGTACCGCGTCTGGACCAACCAGCGCTCCGTGGTGCTCAATGGCCGCGAATTTCGCTTCACCCACGCTGGCGAGAGCACGTTGAACCTGCCTGCAGCGCCGTCGGCCCTCTGCGTGGTGCACGGGCTTTAGCGAGCCTGGCTGCGCGGCTCAGTGCGCTTCTCGGCGAGGCGCTGCGATTCAGGCGCGCGCAACCGACAGGAGGCCATCGATGGCGTGGACGACGCCTTGCCGCGCCTCGACCGTGGGCGTGCCCTCGACCAGCATCGTGCGGATCAATCCGAGGGTGTTGAGGAGCTCGGCCTCCATGTCGGTGAGCAGCGGAATCATCTCGTAGCGTGGGTACTGGCCGCGCGCGCCCAAGGGGCGGCCGGGTCCGGACAGATCCACGTTGTAGCCTTCGCAAATAGCTTCGGTTTGGGTCTTCATGGTCTCGATTTGCCGAGTTCCGCACGAGGCGGGATTGCCGATACTTCAGCTCAGCTCAGTTGCATCAATTCCGACAGTCGCCGGCCGACAGCCTGCATCTTCGTGCTCTTTTCCCGGGCGCGACGCTGCGCCAGTTGCTCGAGCGCCATGGCCACGGACTCGGCCCCGGCATCGCCTTCCTCGCAGCGGCGGCGCCACTTCTGTGCGAGCGCCGAAAGCTGTTCGCTGCTGAGACGCTTGGGCGGCGAGTCCAGCTCGGCTTCGGCCTGCACCCGGCGTCCACCCGACGGCGGAAGCGTGGCGCGCAACAGACGAAGAAGGCCGTTGGACGACCATTGGGTGCGGGTGTTGGTGTGAACTTGCATGTAATACATTGTGCCTAGTTAAACACAAAGTAACAAGCGCTTTTTTACTACTTTCGCCTGCATTCAACGCCGCAGGCTCAGGCCGGCAGATAGACCCTCGCGATCAGTCCGGTGCCGCCTTCCTCCTGCTCGCTGCGGTTGCTGAGCGCGATGCGCAGCCCGTGCCGCAGCGCCGCCGTGCGAGCGATGGCAAGGCCCAGCCCGCTTCCGCCGGCCGAGGTGCCGGGCACGCGGAAGAAGCGGTCGAACACCCGCGTCATGAACTCCGGCGGGATGCCGGGCCCGTTGTCCACCACGTCCACCACCGGCCGGCCCTGCACCGCGTGCAGGCGCACGTCGACCACGCTGCCCTCGGGCGCGTGACGCAAAGCGTTGTCGATCAGGTTGTCGAACACGCTGCGCAGCTCGGCCGCGGGCGCGCTGACCACGGGCGCCACCGTGCCGTCGAAGCCGACATCGATGCGGCGCCGATCCGCCACCACCATCAGCTGGCCCAGGCTTTCGCGCAGCAGCGCGGCGACATCGACCGGCTCGGCGGTCGACGCCGGTGCGGCACTTTCCTGGCGCGACAACCGCAGCAGTTGCTCGATCAGGTGCTGCGCACGGGTGACGCCGGCCTCGAGCTGGGCGAAGCGCTCTGCCGCGTCGCCCGCCGGCACATGGGCGCGCAAGTTTTCGAGCTGCAGGCCGATGGCAGCGACCGGGGTGCGCAACTCGTGCGCCGCGTCCTGCCCGAAGCGGCGCTGGGCCGCGAAAGCGTCGCGCAGGCGTGCCAGCAGGCTGTTGAAGGCGCTCACCAACGGCGCGATCTCGTCGGGCACGCGCGCCAGCGAGAGCTGCGAGAGGCTGCGCTCGTCCTGTGCGGCCACCTCGCGCGCCACGGCGTGCAGCGAGTAGGAGCTGAGCCACACCACCATCCAGAGCACCGCCAGGGAAACCGGCAGCAGCAGCGCGATCGGCAATGCCGCGAACAGGGCGCGGTGTGCCACCTCGTGGCGCAGGAAGCTGCCGCTCTGCGCGATCTGCACGCGGAGCTGAAGGGGCCGGGCGCCGGCCTCGGCGGTGTAGACGCGCCAGTCGTCGTCGCGGTCGGCGCCGGTGCGCACGTTGCGCAGCCCGGGCCCGGCCTGCAGGGGCACGGCGAGCCGGGGCCAGGAGCTGGCGAGCAGCCGGCCGTCGGGGCTCCAGATCTGGACCACGAAGGCGCCCCACTTGAAGACGCTCTCGTCCGCCTGCGGCTGCAGCACCGGCGTGTTGTCGTTCGCGGCGTAGGAGTTGGCCAGCAGCTGCATCTGGTCGTCCATGAAGGTGTGGACCATGCGCCCGTAGCTCATGTAAGAGGCCCAGGCCGCAACGCCGGCGGCGATCAGGTGCAGGGAAACCAGCCACAGCAGCAGCTTGCCGCGCAGCGAGCAGGGCATGTACCAAGGCCGCGGGTAGTGCATGTATTTCTTCATGCCCCCGCCACTCGCCATCCGAGCCCTCGCACGTTGCGGATTGCGTCGGGCCCGAGCTTGCGCCGCATGCCGTGGATCAGCACGTCCACCGCGTTGCTGGTGACCTCCTCGCCCCAGCCGTAGATGCGGTTCTCGAGCTGCTCGCGCGACAGGATGGCGCCCGGCCGCTCCAGGAGCGCGTGCAGCAGCGCGAACTCGCGCGCCGTCAGGGCCTCGCGATCGCCGTTGCGCAACACCTCGCGCGTGGTCAGGTCCAGCTGCAGGCCGTCGCCGCCGATCACCGAATGCGCCGCGCCGTCGCGGCGGCGGATCACGGCGCGCATGCGCGCCAGCAGCTCGCGGAACTCGAAGGGCTTGAGCAGGTAGTCGTCGGCGCCGAGGTCGAGGCCGTGGATGCGGTCCTCCAGGCCATCACGCGCGGTGAGCACCAGCACGGGCGTGGTATCGCCCCGCTCCCGCGCCCTGCGCAGCACCTCGGTGCCATCCTGCCGGGGCAAGCCGAGGTCGAGCAGCACGCAGGTATAGCCGCCATCGGCGAAGGCGCTCTGCGCCAGCGCGCCGTCACGCACCCAGTCGACCGACCAGCCGGCGCCCTCGAGCGCATGCCGCAGGCTGCTCCCGATCATCTCGTCGTCTTCCACCAGCAGCGTGCGCACGGCGCCTCCTTTTTGCGAACCCAGCGAAGACTACAGGCCGATTGTTAGCGCGTCGTGAGGTGTTTCGCTAGAAGCGCTCGTGCGGGCCGAGGTAGCGCCACTGCCCTACCGGGAGGTGTCCGAGCACCACGCGGCCGATGCGGATTCGCTTCAAGCCCACCACCTTGAGCCCGACCAGCTCGCACATGCGACGGATCTGGCGCTTCTTGCCCTCTGTCAGCACGAAGCGCAGCTGCTCCGGGTTCTGCCAGTCGACCAGCGCCGGCTTGAGCGGCTGGCCGTCCAGGCTCAGTCCATGGCGCAAGCGCTGCAGCTGCTCGCGCGGGAAGGTGGCCTGCGGGTTCTGCGCCACATCGCCGTAGCTCACGCGCACCAGGTACTCCTTCTCCATGCCTGAGCCCTCGCCGATCAGCTGGCGCGCGACACGGCCGTCCTGCGTCAGCACCAGCAGGCCCACCGAATCGATGTCCAGCCGGCCGGCCGGTGCCAGGCCGCGCAGCTGGGGCGGCGAGAAGCGCACGTGGCTCGGGTCCTCGCGCCAGTGCGTTCGCGGGTTGATCAGCACCACCGCGGGCTCGTGGCCGTCCTCGGCCTGGCCGCTGACATAGCCCATCGGCTTGTGCAGCAGGATGGTGACCTGTTGCTGCTGCTGGTTCTGGGCCTTGCGATCGACCTCGATGCGATCGGCAGGGCCGACCTTGAGCCCCATTTCAGCGGGCCGGCCGTTGACCTTGACCCACCCCTGCGCGATCCAGTCGTCGGCCTCGCGCCGCGAGCACAGGCCGAGCTCGGCCATGCGCTTGTTGAGTCGGGTCAGTTCGGGGATGTCGGACATGTGCAACGAGGGGCTCGGACGCGGCGCGCCATTGTCTGCCATTCGACAGAGCGGCGCCGAGGGTTGGCCGGATGGCACATCGCATTCCGGCGCGCCGCCGGCCATACTGGAGCGAGCGCTTCGCCACCCTTCACCGGAGGACACGCCATGCCACGCTATGTCATCGAACGCACGCTCCCGGGCGCCGGAAAGCTGTCGGATCGCGACCTCAAGGCGCTGTCCATCAAGTCCCGCGGCGGCCGTGCGGCTCACGGCACCAGGCGGTACCCGACGGCAGTCTCGGTCAGCAGGTGCATCGGCTGGGCCGGGTCGGCTTCCAGCTTCTGGCGCAGGTGCCCCATGTAGATGCGCAGGTAATGGCTCTGCTCGGCATGCGAGGGCCCCCACACTTCGCGCAAGAGCTGGCGATGCGTGAGCACGCGGCCGGCATTGGCGATCAGCACCGACAGCAACCGGTACTCGGTGGGCGTCAGGTGCACCTCTGCGCCGGCGCGCCGCACCAGGCGCGCGCTGCGGTCGACCTCGACCTCGCCGAAGCGGAACACCGGCTCGGTGTCTTCGCTGCCGTTGGCAGTGCGCGGCCGGCGCAGGTTGGCGCGCACCCGGGCCAGCAGCTCGCCGGTCCCGAAGGGCTTGGTCAGGTAGTCGTCGGCGCCGGCATCGAGCGCGGCGACCTTGTCGGCTTCGTCGGTGCGCGCCGAGAGCACGATGATCGGCACGCCCGACCATCCCCGCACATCGCGGATCAAACCGACGCCATCGCCGTCGGGCAGGCCGAGATCCAGCACCACCAGGTCGGGCTGCCGCGTACCGGCCGCCACCAGCCCCTCGCGCAGCGTCGCCGCCTCATGCACCTGCCAGCCCTCGGCCTCCAGCGCGCCGCGCACGAAGCGCCGGATCTGGGGCTCGTCCTCGATCACGATGGCGGTGGGGGATGGCATGTTGAGGTAGGCGGGAACGGGGGCCGAACGAATGTCCGAATTCTCACACCGCCTCCTCGGTCACAGGGGCCTCCCGCCGAGGCAGCGTCACGGTGAACACCGCCCCGCCGTCCACCGCATTGGCGGCCGTGATCTCGCCGCCATGGGCGCTGACCACCGCCTTGCAGATGGCCAGGCCCAGCCCCACGCCAGGCGTGGCCGACTCGGCCTGCCCACGCGTGAACTTGTCGAAGAGCGTCTGCTCGCGGCCCTCGAGCGCGGCCGGCAGGCCCGGCCCATGGTCGCGCACGCTCAGCACCAGCGAGCGTTCAGTGGCACGGGCGGCGACCACGACCGGCGCGGCGCCGTACTTGCCGGCGTTCTCCAGCAGGTTGACCAGCACGCGCTCGATCAGCACGGCGTCGAACTCGACCAGCGGCAGGTCGGGCGGCAGATCGGTCTGCACCGCGATCTCGCCAAGCGCGGGCCGCGCGGCGCGGATGGCCGCGCCCACCACCTCCTCGACCGACTGCCATTCGCGCCGCAGCTGGACCGCGCTGCCGGCGATGCCGCTTTCGAGACGCGCCATGTCCAGCAGGTTGTTCACCAACGCGTGCAGCTGGTGCGCCTGCGCGACGATGGCCCGCGCCACCGCGGGCCCATCCACCCCGGGTGCCCCGGGTGCCGCGGGTGCCGCCTGCAGCGATTCGGCCAACGCAATCAGCGCCGTCAAGGGCGTGCGCACATCGTGCGAGATCGCGCCGAGCAAGGCGTTGCGCAGCCGCTCCGATTCCATCTCGACCACCGCCTGCTGCGCCACGTCGACGTAATGCACCCGCTCCAGCGCGATCGCGATCTGCCGCGCCAGCGTGTCGAGCTGCTGCGCCTGCTCCGGGATCATCAGCCAGCGCGGCTGCGCCGGCTCCAGCGCGAGCACGCCGCGCACCCGCATCGGCGCCTTGAGCGGCACGTAGTGCCAGGGCTGGGCCGCCAGCGTGGCGGTGGCGAGGCCGGCCGGCTGGCCGTGGCGGAAGGTCCAGTCGGCGACGCTGGGATCGAAGCCGATCGGCAGCTCGGCAGGCATCGCCAGGCGGTCGCCGGCATCGGTCACCAGCACCAGCGCCCGGCCGCCGAAGTGGCCCTGCACCGCGGCCGCGCCCAGTTGCACGACCTGCGAAGTCTCGAGCGCGGCCGACAGTTCGCGCGTCAGCTCGAACAGCGATTGCGCACGCCGCTCGCGGCTGGTCGAGACGCCGACGGCAAAGCGCAAGCCGGCGGTCAGCTGGCCAACCAGCAGGCCCACGCCCAGCATGACCGCGAAGGTCAGGACGTACTGCACGTCGCTGACCGCGAACGAGAGGCGCGGCGAGACGAAGAAGAAGTCGAAGGCCGCGACGTTGAGCAGCGCCGCGAAGGCGGCCGGCCCACGGCCGAAGCGCATCGCGACGCCGACCACGCCGAGCAGGAACAGCATCACGATGTTGGCCAGCTCCAGCACGCCCGCCAGCGGCGTCGCCAGCAGGGTGACGGCCACACTGCTGGCCGCGGCCCAGGCATAGCCGCGCCAGCGGACCTCCGGGGGGTCGCTGTCTTCCGCGCCGGGGTCGCGGCGCCGGCCGGGCCGTTGGGGAAGGCGGCGCACGCTGTCTGCGCGCGCCGCTTCGACGATGTCGATACCAGGTGCATGGCGCGCCAGCTGGCGCATCAGCACGCGCGGCGGCCACCAGCGCCGCCAGCCTCGCTCCGGCTCCGGCCGCCCCACCACCAGCGTGGCGCAATTGAGGCGCCGTGCCTGCGCGGACAGCGCCTCGGCCACGTTCTCGCCAGTCAGCACCGCGGTCTCGGCGCCCAGCTCTTCGGCGAGCTGGAGCACCGCCAGAATGCGGTCGCGACGCCCCGCAGGCAGCCGCTGCAGGCGCGGCGTCTCGACGTACGCCGCATGCCAGCGCACGTTGAGCTGTCCCGCGAGCCGCGCTGCGGTGCGCACCGTCTGGCTCGCACCTTCGTGCGGCCCGACGCACGCGAGGATTGCGCCGGAAGTATTCCAGGCCGGCGGCCCGGCCTCACCGCCGCGCCCCGACTGCTCGATGCGCCAGCCGCGCACGTCGTCTTCCACGTGCTCGGCGGTGCGCCGCAGCGCGATCTCGCGCAGCGCGATGAGGTTGCCCTTGCGGAAGAAGTTCTGCGCCGCGCGCTCGGCCTGCTGCGGCAGGTAGACCTTGCCGGCCGCGAGCCGCGCCGTGAGCTCGTCGGCCGTGACGTCGACCAGCACCACCTCGTCGGCCTCGTCGAGCACGGTGTCGGGCACGGTCTCGTGCACGCGCACACCGGTGATCGCGCCCACCGTGCCGTTGAGGCTTTCCAGGTGCTGCACGTTGAGGGCGGACCAGACCTCGATGCCCGCGGCCTGCAGCTCCTGCACGTCCTGCCAGCGCTTGGCGTGGCGCGAGCCGGGCGCGTTGGAATGCGCGAGCTCGTCGACCAGCAGCACGGCGGGCTTGCGCGCCAGCGCGCCATCGAGGTCGAACTCGGCCAGGGTGCGGCCTCGGTAGGACAGCTCGCGCGGCGGCAAGGTCTCCAGGCCGGCGAGCAGCGCCGCGGTCTCGCTGCGGCCATGCGTCTCGACCACCCCGATCACCACGTCGCGGCCGCCCGCGCGCTCGCGCTGCGCGGCGCTCAGCATGGCCCAGGTCTTGCCGACGCCCGCGCTGGCGCCGAAGTAGATGCGCAGCTTGCCGCGTCGGGCTTGCGCTTCCTGCGCGCGCAGCTCGGCCAGCAGGGCATCGGGGTCGGGGCGTACGGCGTCGTTCATGGACAGGGAAGCGAGTCAGGTTACCGCAGGCCCGCTGTTGGACGCCCGCAGCTCAGCGCGCCGAGTCGAGCGCCAGGTTGAGCGCAAGCACGTTCACCCGCGGCTCGCCGACGAGGCCGAGCCACCGCCCTTCGGTGTGATCGTCGATCAGCTGCTCGACACGGTCGATCGGCAGTTGGTGCAGCCGCGCCACGCGTGCCGCCTGGTAGCGCGCCGCGGCCGGGGTGATGTGCGGATCGAGCCCGCTGGCCGAGGCCGTGACCAGGTCGACAGGCACCGGCTGCGCGTTGCCGGGATCGGCCGCGCGCAGCACCTCGACGCGGCGCTTCACCGCATCGGCGAGCGCCGGGTTCAGCGGCCCCTGGTTGGAGCCGCCGGAAGCGCCCGCGTTGTAGGGCATGGGTGCCGTGGCCGACGGCCGCCCCCAGAAGTGCGCCGGATCGCCGAAGTTCTGCCCGACCAGCGAGGAGCCCACCGGCTTGCCGCCGCGCAGCACGAGGCTGCCCTCGGCCTGCGCCGGGAACAGCGCATGTGCGGCGCCGGTGACGGCCAGGGGATAGAGCAGCCCGGTCAGACCGCTGAGCAGCACGAAGATGACGAGCGCGGGACGAAGAATCTTGAACATGAGGTGCTTCCTTCAGACCAGGCCGATGGCGACCAGCAGCGAGTCGATGAGCTTGATGCCGACGAAGGGAACGACCAGCCCGCCGAGGCCGTAGATCGCGAGGTTGCGGCGCAGCAGCGCGGCGGCGCCCACCGGCCGGTAGCGCACGCCCTTCAGCGCGAGCGGGATCAGGAACACGATGATCAGCGCGTTGAAGATCACCGCCGACAGGATGGCCGACGAAGGACTCGCCAGCCGCATCACGTTGAGCGCTGCGAGCTGCGGGTAGGTCGACACGAAGATCGCCGGGATGATGGCGAAGTACTTCGCCACGTCGTTCGCGATGGAGAAGGTGGTGAGCGAGCCGCGCGTCATCAGCAGGGCCTTGCCGGTCTCCACCACTTCCAGCAGCTTGGTCGGGTTGGAGTCCAGGTCGACCATGTTGCCGGCCTCCTTGGCCGCCTGCGTGCCGCTACCCATGGCCACTGCCACGTCGGCCTGGGCAAGCGCGGGCGCGTCATTGGTGCCGTCGCCGGTCATCGCGACCAGGCGGCCTTCGGACTGGTACTTGCGGATCAGCGCCAGCTTGTCCTCCGGCGTGGCCTCGGCCAGGAAGTCGTCCACGCCGGCCTCGGCCGCGATGGCAGCGGCCGTGAGCCTGTTGTCGCCGGTGATCATCACCGTGCGGATGCCCATTCGGCGCAGCTCGGCGAAGCGCTCGCGGATACCGGTCTTGACGATGTCCTTGAGCTCGACGATGCCCAGCACCCGGTGGCCCTCGGCCACTGCGAGCGGCGTGCTGCCGCGGCGCGCGACTTGGTCGGCGGCGCGCAGCAGCTCGGCCGGCATGGCGCCGCCGAGCGCCTCGACGTGGCGGCGCACGGCATCGACCGCGCCCTTGCGCAGCGACACGTAGTCGGCGTCGAGGGCCTTGGGCGTGGCGGGCAGGTCCACGCCGCTCATGCGCGTCTGCGCGGTGAAAGGCACGAAGCGCGTGCCTTCGCTTGCCGGCTCGTCGATGCCGCCGCGGCGCGCCAGCTCGACGATGCTGCGGCCCTCGGGCGTCTCGTCTGCCAGGGAGGCCAACAGCGCGGCGCGTGCGAGCCGCGGCTGCATCACGTTGGGGGCCGGCAGGAAAGCACTTGCCTGGCGGTTGCCCAACGTGATGGTGCCGGTCTTGTCGAGGAGCAGCACGTCGACGTCGCCCGCCGCCTCGACCGCGCGGCCCGAGGTCGCGATCACGTTGGCCTGCATCATGCGGCTCATGCCCGCGACCCCGACCGCCGACAGCAGGCCTCCGATGGTGGTCGGAATCAGGCACACCAGCAGCGCCACGAGAGCCGTCAGCGACACCACCGTGCCCGCGTGCATCGCGCCCACGCTGAAGATGGAATAGGGCAGCAGCGTGACCGTGACCATCAGGAACACCAGGGTCAGCGCGACCAGCAGGATGGTCAGCGCGATCTCGTTGGGCGTCTTCTGGCGCTTGGCGGCCTCGACCATGCCGATCATGCGGTCGAGGAAGGACTCGCCCGGGTTGACTGTCACGCGCACCACCAGCCAGTCGGACAGCACGCGCGTGCCGCCGGTCACGGCCGAGAAGTCGCCGCCGGACTCGCGCACCACCGGCGCCGATTCACCGGTGATGGCGCTCTCGTCGACCGAGGCCACCCCCTCGATCACCTCGCCGTCCAGCGGGATCACGTCATGCGCCTCGACCAGCACCACGTCGCCGCGGCGCAGTTCGGGTGCCTGCAGAGGCAGCCACTTGCCGCCGTGATGCGGCTCGACCATCTTCTTGGCCCAGGTGTCCTTGCGCAGGCCGCGCAGCGAGGCAGCCTGCGCCTTGCTGCGGCCCTCGGCCAGGGCCTCGGCGAAGTTGGCGAAGAGCACGGTGAACCACAGCCAGGTCGAGATCGCCAGCACGAAGGGCGGCGCCATGCCGGTGTCGCCCGGAAAGCTCAGCGCGTGGACCCACAGCAACGTCGTGAGAATGCTGCCGATGTAGACGATGAACATCACCGGGTTGCGCCACTGGACGCGCGGGTCCAGCTTGGCGACGGCGGCCCACAGCGCGGGGCGCACCAGGGAGCCGTCGAACAGAGGAAGGGACGATTTCATTTGCATCTCGATGGCATCAAGGCTTCCACAGCATCAGGTGCTCGACGACAGGGCCGAGCGCCAGGGCCGGCACGTAGTTGAGCAAGCCGACGAGCAGCACGGTGCCGATCAGCAGCGTGACGAACAGCGGGCCGTGCGTGGGCATGGTGCCGGCCGTGACCGGCAGGCGCTTCTTGGCGGCCAGCGAGCCCGCGATGGCGAGCACCGGCACGATCACGCCGAAGCGGCCGAACCACATTGCGAGCGCCAGCATCGCGTTGTAGAAGGGCGTGTTGGCCGAGAGGCCGGCAAAGGCGCTGCCGTTGTTGTTGCCGGCCGAAGTGAAGGCATAGAGGACCTCGGAGAAGCCGTGCGCGCCCGGGTTCGCGATGCCTGCCTTGCCCGGATCGGCCATCACGGCGACGGCGGTTCCGGCGAGCACCAGGATCGGCGTGACCAGGATCGCGATCGAGGTCAGCTTCATCTCGCGGATCTCGATCTTCTTGCCCAGGTACTCGGGTGTGCGGCCGATCATCAGGCCGGCGATGAACACCGCCAGCACCGCGAAGACCAGCATGCCGTACAGGCCGGTGCCGACGCCGCCGAACACCACTTCGCCGAGCTGCATCAGCACCAGCGGCACCATGCCGCCCAGCGGCGTGAAGGAGTCGTGCATGGCGATCACCGCGCCGCAGGATGCAGCCGTGGTGATGGCGGCGAAGAGCGCGGAGGCGTCGATGCCGAAGCGCACCTCCTTGCCTTCCATGTTGCCGCCGGCCTGGAGCGCGCTCGAGGCCTGGTCGACACCCAGCGGCGCCAGCAGCGGATTGCCGGCGTGCTCGGCCGAGATCAAGGCGACCACGGCCAGCACGAACATCACCGTCATCGCCGCCAGGATTGCCCAGCCTTGCCGCGGGTCGCCCACCACGCGGCCGAAGGCGAAGCACAGCGCGGTGGGGATCAGGAAGATCGCGATCATCTGCACGAAGTTGGCGAGTGCCGTCGGGTTCTCGTAAGGGTGCGCCGAGTTGGCGTTGAAGAAGCCGCCGCCGTTGGTGCCGAGCATCTTGATCGCCTCCTGCGAGGCGACCGGGCCCATGGCGAGGGTCTGCGTGGTGGTGCTCGCGTCCTCGGTCAGCGCGTTGCCGGCCGCATCCTTCAGTGGCTGCCCGGCAGCGTCGAGCCTGGGGTTCTGGTAGGCCGTGGCTTCCAGCGTCGTCACTGTCTTGTAGGTGTCGAAGTTCTGGATCACGCCCTGGCCCACGAACACCATGGCGATCACGAACGAGATCGGCAGCAGCAGCCAGGTGGTGATGCGGGTCACGTCGACCCAGAAATTGCCGACGAAGCCCTTGCCGTCCGTGTTGCGCGCCGCGAAGCCGCGCGCCAGCGCGAAGGCGACCGCGATGCCGGTGGCAGCGGACAAGAAGTTCTGCACCGTGAGCCCCAGCATCTGCGTGAGATAGCTCAGGGTCGACTCCCCCGCATAGCCCTGCCAGTTGGTGTTGGAAACGAAGCTCACGGCCGTGTTGAAGGCCGAGTCGGGCGACACCGCGCTCATGCCGGCCGGGTTCAGCGGCAGCAAGTGCTGCAGGCGCTGCAGGCCATAGAGGGCCAGCGCGCCAACGGCGTTGAAGGCCAGCAGCGCCAGCGCATAGCCGCGCCAGTGCATCGCGTGGCCAACGTCCACGCCGGCGAGCTTGTAGAGCGGCGCTTCGGCGCGCTGCATCCAGGCGGGGACCCCGCCTTCGCACAGCGCCGCCAACCAGCGGCCCAGCGGCCAGGCGAGCAGGCCCAGAACCACGAGGTAAAGACCCAGAAGCATCCAGGCGGCGCTATTCACGGAACGGGCCTCCGCAGCGGAATGCCTTCGCCAGCGAACACCGCGGAACCGGCTTTGCCGGGCCGCTGGTGTTGCCCCCGGTAGGGGGGTGGGCGGCTACACGAAGTGAGCCAACCTGGGGGCGAGCCAAGTGACACCGCGGAACCGGCTTTGCCGGGCCGCTGGTGTTGCCCCCGGTGAGGGGGTGGGCGGCTACACGAAGTGAGCCAACCTGGGGGAGAGCTTGATTCATCAGAATTCCTCGGCGCAGATGAGCGCGAACACCAGGTAGGCGAAGAGCATCACGGCCAGCAGGCCGGCGAATCCATAGAGCACATCGAGGCTGATCATTGGGCCCCTCTCTTGGGCGCGTCGAGCCTGGCGAGGCCGATGACCGCCTCCGCCATCACGACCCAGAACACCCCGATGGCGGCAATCCATACGAAATCCATCTTTCAACTCCTCATGCGAAGCACGTGCAGGCAGTCTCGCGAGGCACGCGTAAAGATGGGGAACAGAGTCGGGCGCCGGCCGTAAAAAAGGCGTAAAGGCGACATGGCGTGCGCATTTGCACACTCGCCGGGCTTTTGTCGCGCGGCGGGGCCCGCTTCGTGAATTCCTCGCTACCGGATAGGCCCCGGCCTGCGTACAACCGGTGCATGCATTGAAAGACGAGGATTCACATGGAAACGGAAGCCATCGCACTCATCGTGGACGAACCGATCGCCGGCCACTTCTACTGGGTGCTGCAGAAGCAGGACGGCAGCGACTGCCGCCCCATCGACGCCGCCGAGGGGCCGATGCCGACCTACGGCGCGGCCATGATGGCCGGCATCGCGGCGCTGCAGCGGCGCGCCGATGCGCGCGGCGAGTCGCAGACGATGCATTGAGGGGCAAAAGGCGGCCTGACACTCACGCGAACGAGGCAACCCTTCGCGGCATATCCCGAGCAATCGAATCACGGTGGCCTCGCCGGATGCCCCATCGCCAGGGAGCCGGGGCAAGGTGATCGCTGCAATGGCAACGCGCATTCGCTGCAGGACGTCGTCGATGGCGGCATGGGTGTCCGATGGCCGAAGTCCGGCTATCGCAGAGACAGCAAGAAAGTCGGCCCGCTTCAGCCGCTCGTCCGATGGTCTCGTCGGCGAGGTGGAGGGCCATCAGCCGCGCCCGGTATTCGCGCTTCGATAAGATCGCCATCGCGAATCGCGCACCCTCCATTCTTCCCGATCCGGCACACTGCCCGCCCCATCCCGCGCAGCCTCCCGGCTGCGCCTGAACGAAGAGACAACATCCCATGATCCGAAAGCTGCTGACCACCGCGGCCCTGGCACTGGCGTTCGCCGCCGTGCAGGCCCAGCCCTATCCCGCCAAGCCCGTGCGCCTGATCGTGCCCTTCCCGCCTGGGGGCGGCACCGACATCCTGTCGCGACTGGTGGCGACCAAGCTCACCGAGGTCAGCAAATGGACCGTGGTGCCTGACAACCGGGCCGGCGCCGGCGGCACCATCGGCATCGCCGAGGCGGTGCGCGCGCAGCCGACCGGCTACGACATCGTGATGGGCCAGAAGGACAACATGGTCGTCGCACCCTGGCTCTACAAGAACCTCAGCTACGAGCCGACCAAGGACCTGACCGCCGTGGCGCACGTGGCCTATACGCCTGTGGTGATCGTCACGCGCACCGAATCGAAGTTCAAGACGCTGAAGGACGTGGTCGATGCCGCGCGCGCGGCACCCGACACCATCACCTACGGCTCGCCCGGCAATGGCACCACCATCCACCTGGCGGGCGAGATCTTCAAGAGCGCCGCCAACGTCAAGATGCGCCACGTGCCCTACAAGGGTTCGAACCCAGCCATGATGGACGTGCTGGCCGGGAACGTGGACCTGATGGTTTCCTCGCTGCCCTCGGCCATGGGGCAAATCAAGTCCGGCAAGCTGCGCGCGTTGGCGGTGACATCAGCAAAGCGCAGCAGCTCGCTGCCCGAGGTGCCGACGGTCGCCGAGCTGGGCTACAAGGACTTCGACGTGAGCACCTGGTACGGGCTCTTCGCACCGGCGGGCACGCCCAAGGAGATCGTCACCACGTTGAACGCCGAGGTGAACAAGCTGCTGGCCACGCCCGAGATGAAGGCCGCGATCATCGCCCAGGGCGCGGAGCCGCAGGGCATGACGCCGGAGCAGTTCGGCACGCTGTTGAAGACCGACTACCTGAAGTGGCGCGACATCGTGAAGGCCTCCGGCGCGGTCATTGAGTAGATAAGCTCGCCGCTTTTTACTACGCGTCGCGGACGTCGGCGACGGGCTTGCTGCCGAAGTCGGGGCGGGCCAGGTACGCGAGGACCTTCGCTGCCGCCGACTCTGGCGTATCCAGCTGGCCCTGGGCCTTCAGGCGCTCGAATCGCGCGCGGTCGGGGAACATGTCGGCCTCGGCACCGCGAAGCTGCACCTGCATGTCGGTGTCGATCACGCCCGGTGCGAGCGAGACGATCTTCGCGCCGCCGCCCAGAGCCTCCTCCTCCAGCGCCACGGCGCGCGAGAAATGGTCCATGCCGGCCTTCGCCGCGCAGTAAGGGGCTTGGCTCGCCATGGCGTTGCGGCCAAGGCCGGAGGAAATGTTGAGCACCTTGCGCTCTGCGCGCCAGCCGCTCGTGGCGGCGAGGAAGGCCGAGGTCAATAGCAGCGGCGCTTCCAGGCCCACGCGCAGCGCCTGCGACAGCTCGGTGGCCACCGCCTGCGAAAGCGGGCGGGTGCGGCCCACGGTACCGGCGTTGTTGATCAGCGTGACGCCTGCGAAAGTCTGCCCGTCCAGGCCCTGCAGCCAGGCCGCAAGCCGGGCGGCGGCCGGCACCGGATCGGCCAGGTCCTGCTGCCATTGCTCGAGCTCGGCGCCGGCTTTGCTGGCGCGAGCGGCGAGCGCATCGTCGACACGCCGGGAAATGCACAGCAGGCGCTGGCCGGGCACGGCCAGCAGCTGCTCGGCCATGGCGCGGCCGAGGCCGCGCGAGGCGCCGGTGATGATCGTGAGTTGCGATGTATTCATGAATGATCCCGTGAAATTCGTCATCGACGGCAATGTGCCGTGTGGCGCCGATCCTATAGGTGGATTGACGAAGCGCGGTACGCCTTCTTAAAGTCGGCCATGCCCATCCAGTACGAGCCTACGCGCGACGCGCGCCATTTCCTCGAGGGCTTCGGACTTTCCAGCCCCGCACAGCCGCCGGTGATCCGCCCCGGCGGGCAGGGCGTGTTCATCCGCAGGCCGCGTGGCGACCGCGAAGGCAGCGCCGTCACCGCGCGCTTCGAGGCGGCCGCAGGGCGCTGGGGGCTGATCCCGCTGTTCGCCAAGGAGCGCGAGTACCCCTTCACCTTCGAGGCACGCAGCGAAACGGCCTCGAGCGAGCGTGACTTCCACCAGCCGTGGAAGCGCGGCCACCGCTGCGTGGTGCTGGCCGATGCGCTGTACCGCCGCGGCGACAGCGAAGACTCGGTGGTGCGCGTCAGCCGCGCCGACGGCAAGCCGCTGGCGCTGGCCGGCCTGTGGAATGGCTGGCGCGCGCCTGATGGCACATGCGTCGAAAGCTTCGCGCTGCTGACGCTGCCCGCCGTGGAGCAGCCCGCCCAGCGCCGGGTCGTCTTCCTGCGCGAAGCCTGGATCGACGACTGGCTGCATTGCCCCGTCGAGGAGACCGCCGCCTACCTGCGCCCCTACGCGCTTGACAAGCTGGTGCGCCGCACGATCGTGAACGACCCTGCCATTCCATTGCCGGAGCGCGCGCCTGCGGCTTCCTGATTGATCACCCCCCACCCGCGCGCAAGGCCACAAGGTCGAGCACGCGCACCCCGCCGTACTCGACGCGGATCGCACCCTTTGCCTGCAGCGTCCGCAGCGCCTCGTTGACGCGCTGGCGCGACAAGCCGATCAGGTAGGCCAGCTCCTGCTGGGTGATGCGCAGCAGCTCCCCCACGCCAGGGAAGAGCACCGGGTTGAACAGCGCCGCCAGATTGCGCGCGACACGCGCGTCGGGGTTGTTGAGCCGGTCGGCTTCGCGCGCCGCTATGAACTGGCCGAGGCGCTCGTTGAGCTGGTTCATCACGAAGCGATTGAAGCCGATGGAATGGTCCAGCAGCCAGTGGAAGTCATCCACCGGCAGGCCTGCCACCACGCTGCGGCGCAGCGCCTGGATGTTGTAGCGGTAGGGCTCGCGCTTGAGGGCCGTGCCTTCGCCGAACCAGCCGCCGGGCGGCAGGCCGCTGTAGGTCATCGACGTGCCATCGGCGTTGTCGTTGCTCATCTTGAGCAGGCCCTCGACGACACCGAACCAGAAGGTGGGCGGACGGCCGATGCGGCAGACCAGGTCGCCCGACTCGGCGTCGCCCACCACCACCGCTGCCTCGGCGCGGCGCCGCTCGGCAGGCGTGAGGGTGTGAAGCCAGGGGATGTTCTGCAGCTCTTGCGCCGTGGCGGGCCGCACGCGCTCGCGCAGGGAAGAAACGCCGTACGAACTGCCGCGGGTCATCGGGAAACTCCGGGGAGTAGTGTCCCTAGGATTGTCGTTGAAACGACAAGCTGGCGACAAGCGCGGCCCTACAGTCCGCCCATCGTGCAAACCACCGCCAACACCTTTCCCCGCCTGTTGCTGGCCCATGCGCAGCGCCAGCCCGACGCGCCGGCCGTGCGCGAGAAGGATCTCGGCATCTGGCAGACCTGGAGCTGGTCGGCGGTGGCCCGCGAGGTGCGCGAGATCGCCTGCGGGCTCGCCAGCCTGGGCTTCAAGCCGGGCGACAACCTGGCGATCGTCGGCGCCAACCGCCCGCACCTGTACATGGCGGTGCTGGCGGCACAGAGCCTGCGCGGCGTGCCGGTGCCGCTTTACCAGGACGCAGTGGCAGGCGAGATGGTCTTCATGCTGGAGGACGCAGCCATCGACTTCGTAATTGCGGAGGACCAGGAGCAGGTCGACAAGCTGCTGGAATGCCGAGAGCTGATGGCGCTACAAGGCAAGCCGGGCCTCCACCACATCGTCTACGACGACCCGCGCGGGTTGCGGCACTACGCGCAGCCCGGCCTGCTCGGATACGACCGCCTGCGGGAGCTGGGCCGCGCCTTCGACAGCGCACAGCCCGCATTCTTCGAACAGAGCCTGAACGGCGCCGAACCCGGTGACGTCGCGGTGATCCTCTACACCTCCGGCACGACGGGCCGACCCAAGGGCGTGTGCCAGACGCACGCCAGCTTCATCGCGGCAGGCCGCGGCGGCGTCGAGACCGACCGGCTCGGCCCCGGCGACAACATCATGAGCTACCTGCCGATGGCCTGGGTCGGCGACCACCTGTTCTCGGTGGCGCAGTGGATGGTGGGCGGCTTCACGCTCAACTGCCCCGAGTCCTCGGCCACGGTGATGAACGACATGCGCGAGATCGGCCCCAGCTACTACTTCGGCCCGCCTCGCACCTTCGAGGGCCTGTTGACGGCGGTCTCGATCCGCATGGAAGACGCGGCTGCGCCCAAGCGCTGGCTCTACGCGAAGTTCATGTCGCTGGCACAGCGTGTGGGCGCCGACATCCTGAACGGGGCGAAGGTGGGCCTCGGCGACCGGCTGCTCTACGGCCTGGGCGACCTGCTGGTCTATGGACCGCTGCGCAACGTACTGGGCATGAGCCGCATCCGCGTGGCCTACACCGCGGGCGCGGCGATCGGGCCCGACCTGTTCCGCTTCTACCGCTCGATCGGCGTCAACCTCAAGCAGTTCTACGGTCAGACGGAGACCTGCGCCTACGTCTGCCTTCAGCAGGACGGCAAGGTCAAGCTGCAGACCGTGGGCAGCGCGGCGCCCGGCATCGAGTTGCGCATCGCACCGGACGGCGAGGTGCTGGTGCGGGGCGTCTCGGTGCTGAAGGAGTACTACAAGCGCCCCGACGCCACGGCCGAGGTGCTCGATGCAGAGGGCTACTTCCACACCGGCGACGCCGGCGTGATCGACGCCGAGGGCCATCTCCGCATCATCGACCGCGCCAAGGACGTCGGCAAACTCTCGCGCGGCGCGATCTTCGCGCCCAACTACATCGAGAACAAGCTGAAGTTCTTCCCGCAGATCAAGGAAGCGGTGTGCTTCGGCAACGGGCGCGAGGAGGTCTGCGCCGCCATCAACATCGACTACGAGGCCGTGGGCAACTGGGCCGAGCGCCGCGGACTGCCCTACGGCGGCTACGTCGACCTCGCCGGCAAGGCCGAGGTGCTGCAGCTGATCGCCGAATGCGTCGAGAAGGTGAACGCCGACCTGGCGAGCGAGGAAGGCATGGGCGAAACGCAGATCGCGCGCTTCCTGGTGCTGCACAAGGAACTGGACCCCGACGACGACGAGCTCACCCGCACGCGCAAGGTGCGGCGCGGCTTCATCGCCGACAAGTACCGCGTGCTCGTCGATGCGCTCTACGGCGGCAAGGCCGAGCAGTACATCGAGACGCAGGTCAAGTTCGAGGACGGGCGCACGGGCGTGGTGAACGCCACGCTGAAGATCGTCGAAGCCAGGCGCTTCCCGCCGCTGAAGGCCGCCGCATGAACGCGCAGAACATCGCCGAAGCCGCGATGCTCGCGAGCGCCACCCACGGCGGCCGGAACATCGGCGAGGTCATCCTCGACGTGCAGAACATCTCGCTGTCCTTCGGCGGCGTCAAGGCGCTGACCGACATCAGCTTCGACGTGCGCGAGCACGAGGTGCGCGCCATCATCGGCCCCAACGGTGCGGGCAAGAGCTCCATGCTCAACTGCATCAACGGCGTCTACCAGCCGCAGCAGGGCTCCATCACCTTTCGCGGAAAGCACTTCAGGCACATGAACTCGCGCCAGGTCGCCGAGATGGGCGTGGCGCGCACCTTCCAGAACCTGGCGCTGTTCAAGGGCATGAGCGTGCTCGACAACATCATGACGGGCCGCAACCTCAAGATGAAGAGCGGCCTGCTCGCGCAGGCGCTGCGCTGGGGCCCGGCCGAGCGCGAGGAGCTCGCGCAGCGCGAGTTCGTCGAACGCATCATCGACTTCCTCGAGATCCAGTTGCACCGCAAGACGCCGGTGGGGCGCCTGCCCTACGGCCTGCAGAAGCGCGTCGACCTTGGCCGCGCGCTGGCCATGGAGCCGCAGGTGCTGCTGCTGGACGAGCCGATGGCCGGCATGAACGTGGAGGAGAAGCAGGACATGAGCCGCTTCATCCTCGACGTGAACGACGAGTTCGGCACCACCATCGTGCTGATCGAACATGACATGGGCGTGGTGATGGACATCTCGGACCGCGTGGTGGTGCTCGACTACGGCAAGAAGATCGGCGACGGTACGCCGGACGACGTGCGCAACAACGAGGACGTGATCCGGGCTTACCTCGGCACGGAACACTGATGGGATTCTTCCTCGAAACACTCTTCGGCGGCCTGATGGTCGGCATGCTGTACTCGCTGATCGCGATCGGCTTCGTGCTGATCTACAAGGCCTCCGGCGTCTTCAACTTTGCGCAGGGCGCGATGGTGCTGTTCGCCGCGCTGGCAATGGCGCGCTTCGCGGAATGGTTCCCACGATGGCTGGGCTTCGAGAGCCAGGTGCTCGCCAACCTGCTGGCCTTCGTCGCCGCGATGGCGGTGATGATCGTGGTGGCGTGGCTGATCGAGCGGCTCGCGCTCAGCAGGCTGGTCAACCAGGAAGGCATCACGCTGCTGATGGCCACGCTGGGCATCGCCTACTTCCTCGACGGTCTCGGCCAGACGCTGTTCGGCAACGACATCTACAAGATCGATGTCGGCATGCCCAAGGAACCGCTGATGGTGCTGGAGAGCACTTTCCAGGGCGGCCTGCTGCTGAGCCAGGAAGACCTGATCGCCGCAGGCGTCGCCGCCGCGCTGGTGGCGGTCCTGGCTCTGTTCTTCCAGAAGACGGCCACGGGCCGCGCGCTGCGCGCGGTGGCGGACGACCACCAGGCTGCGCAGTCCATCGGCATTCCGCTCAACCGGATCTGGGTCATCGTGTGGTCGGTGGCGGGCTTCGCGGCGCTGGTGGCCGGGATCATCTGGGGCTCGAAGCTCGGCGTGCAGTTCTCGCTCTCGCTGGTGGCGCTGAAGGCACTGCCGGTGGTGATCCTTGGCGGGCTGACCTCGGTGCCCGGCGCGATCATCGGCGGGCTGCTGATCGGCGTGGGCGAAAAGCTCTCGGAGATCTACCTGGGGCCGATGCTCGGCGGCGGCATCGAGATCTGGTTCGCCTACGTGCTGGCGCTGGCCTTTCTGCTCGTGCGACCGCAAGGCCTCTTCGGCGAAAAGATCATCGACCGGGTCTAGACATGAACCCCCACGCTCATCACTTCGTGTATCGCTGCCCCCCGAGGGGGCTTTCAACGCCCTTCGGGCGGCCGGGCGGGCGCTGACATGATTTACAGAGAAAACGGCCAGTTCAAGTCCACCTACCGCGCGGACCAGCAGGTCTTCCCGATCCTGCAGGACCGCGTCTTCATGCTGGCACTGCTCGCCATCGCCTTCGCGGTGGTGCCGCTGGTCGCCTCGGAATACTTCTTCCGTGCGATCCTGATTCCCTTCCTGATCCTCTCGCTGGCGGCGCTTGGGCTCAACATCCTGGTGGGCTATTGCGGGCAGATCTCATTGGGTACGGGCGCCTTCATGGCGGTGGGCGCCTACGCGGCCTACAACTTCCACGTGCGCATCGAGGGCATGCCGCTCATCGCCTCGCTGCTGCTGGGCGGGCTGTGCGCCACCGTCGTGGGCGTGCTCTTCGGCATTCCGAGCCTGCGCATCAAGGGGCTCTACCTGGCGGTGGCGACGCTGGCCGCGCAGTTCTTCCTCGATTGGGCCTTCCTGCGCATCAACTGGCTGACCAACAACTCGGCGTCGGGCTCGGTGAGTGTCGCCGGGCTCAACGTGTTCGGGCTGCCGGTGCAGACGGCGGTGCAGAAATACCTGCTGTGCCTTGCGCTGCTGGTGCTGTTCGCGATGCTGGCCAAGAATCTCGTGCGCAGCGCCATCGGGCGCGAGTGGATGGCCATACGCGACATGGACGTGGCCGCAGCGGTGATCGGCATCCGCCCGGTGTACGCCAAGCTGACGGCTTTCGCGGTGAGTTCCTTCATCGTCGGCGTGGCGGGCGCGTTGTGGGGCTTCGTCCACCTGAGCACCTGGGAGCCGGCGGCGTTCAACATCGACCGCTCTTTTCAACTGCTCTTCATGGTGATCATCGGCGGGTTGGGCTCGATCATGGGCAGCTTCTTTGGCGCGGCGTTCATCGTGCTGCTGCCGATCGTCCTTAACCAGCTCCCGGGCTGGTTCGGCTTGTCGATGTCGACCGCGCTGGCCTCGCATCTCGAGTTCATGATCTTCGGCGCGCTGATCGTGTTCTTTCTGATCGTGGAGCCGCACGGGCTCGCGCGGCTCTGGTCCACCGCCAAGGAAAAGCTGCGGCTCTGGCCCTTCCCTCATTGATTTCAACCGGCACCAACGCACCTTTCCAAAAGGAGACAACCATGAAGCTGAAGTCACTCGCACTCGCCATCGCAACAATCTCGGCACTCGCGGGCGTGGCCCCTGCGTTCGCCCAGGCCAAGGAGCAGTTCTTCCCGCTGCTGGTCTACCGCACCGGCCCTTATGCGCCGAACGGCACGCCCTGGGCCAACGGCAAGCAGGACTACATCAAGCTCATCAACGCGACCGGCGGCATCAACGGCGTGAAGATCAGCTACGAGGAATGCGAGACCGGCTACGCCACCGACAAGGGGGTGGAGTGCTATGAGCGGCTCAAGGACAAGGGCGCGACGCTGATCGATCCGCAGGCCACCGGCATCACTTTCGCGCTCACGGACAAGGCCCCGGTCGACAAGATTCCGCTCATCACGCTCGGCTACGGCCTCTCGGCCTCGCAGGACGGCAGCGTGTTCAAGTGGAACTTCCCGCTGATGGGCAGCTACTGGACAGCGGCGGACATCCTGATCCAGCACATCGCGAAGAAGGAAGGCGGCCCCGACAAGCTCAAGGGCAAGAAGATCACGCTGGTCTACCACGACTCGCCCTTCGGCAAGGAGCCGATTCCGCTGCTGCAGGAACGCGCGAAGATGAACGGCTTCGAGCTCACGCTGATCCCCGTGGCCGCGCCCGGCATCGAGCAGAAGTCGGCCTGGCTGCAGGTGCGCCAGCAGCGGCCCGACTACGTGCTGCTGTGGGGCTGGGGCGTGATGAACTCGACCGCGCTGAAGGAAGCGGTCGCCACCGGCTATCCGCGCGAGAAGATGTACGGCGTGTGGTGGGCCGGCGCCGAGCCGGACGTGAAGGACGTGGGCGCAGCAGCCAAGGGCTACAACGCGCTGGCGCTCAACACCTCGGGCACGCAACCCAAGGTGATCCAGGACATCCTGAAGGTCGTGCATGACAAGGGCCAGGGCACGGGTCCGCGCGACGAGGTCGGCTCGGTGCTCTACACGCGCGGCCTGATCATCCAGATGCTGGGCGTGGAGGCGGTGCGCCGCGCACAGGAGCGCTTCGGCAAGGGCAAGGTCATGACCGGCGAGCAGGTGCGCTGGGGGCTGGAGAACCTCGCGCTCGATCAGAAGAAGCTCGATGCGCTCGGCTTCTCGGGCGTGCTGCGGCCGATCAGCACCTCGTGCCAGGACCACATGGGCTCCACCTGGGCGCGCGTCCACACCTGGGACGGCAGCAAGTGGGGCGGCATGAGCGACTGGTACCAGGCCGACGAGCAGATCATCAAGCCGATGGTGAAAGCCGCGGGCGACAAGTACGCGACAGAGAAGAAGCTGCCCAAGCGCGAGGCGTCGGACTGCGCGGCTTAGTCCACCCAGGCTTCGCAACGCAACCTCGATACGCACGTTGACTTTTCCAGCATGAGTACGTCCAACACCCTCCTCAACGTCAACGGCATCGAGGTCATCTACAACCACGTGATCCTGGTGCTCAAGGGCGTCTCGCTGAAGGTGCCGGAGGGCGGCATCGTGGCGCTGCTCGGGGGCAACGGCGCGGGCAAGACCACCACGCTGCGCGCGGTGTCGAACCTGCTGGCGGGCGAGCGCGGCGCGGTGACCAAGGGCACGATCGAGCTGCGTGGCGAGCGCATCGAGGCACTGTCGCCGGCGGAGCTGGTCAAGCGCGGGCTGATCCAGGTGATGGAGGGCCGCCACTGCTTCGCCCACCTCACCATCGAGGACAACCTGATGACCGGCGCCTACACCCGCACCGACGGCAAGGCTGCCGTGGCGCAGACGCTGGAGAAGGTCTATGCCTATTTCCCGCGCCTCAAGACGCGTCGAGGCTCGCAGGCCGCCTATACGTCAGGCGGCGAGCAGCAGATGTGCGCCATCGGCCGCGCGCTGATGGCCAACCCCAGCATGGTGCTGCTCGACGAGCCCTCCATGGGCCTGGCGCCGCAGATCGTGGACGAGGTCTTCGGCATCGTGAAGGACCTGAACCAGAAGGAGCGCGTGACCTTCCTGCTGGCCGAGCAGAACACCAACATGGCGCTGCGCTATGCCGACTACGGCTACATCCTGGAGAACGGCCGCATCGTGATGGACGGGGAAGCGCAGAGCCTGCGCGAGAACGAGGACGTCAAGGAGTTCTACCTGGGCGTCGGCGGCGCGGACCGCAAGAGCTTTCGCGACGCCAAGAGCTACAAGCGCCGCAAGAGGTGGCTGGCGTAATGGCTCGCCCCCAGGTTGGCTCACTTCGTGTAGCCGCCCACCCCCTACCGGGGGCGACACCAGCGGCCCGGCAAAGCCGGTTCCGCGGTGTTCCCCGAACAGGGCTGATCCAGGACAACGGCTATGAATGATTTCTACGATGCGCTTGAAGTGCGCGACCCGGCGCAGCGCGAACAGGACCTGCTCGCGGCGTTGCCGAAGCAGATCGCCCAGGCCCAGACCGCAGCGCCCGCTTTCGCGAAGATCCTCGACGGCGTGAAGCCCGCAGACATCGCCAGCCGCGAGGCGCTGGCGCGACTGCCCGTCACGCGCAAGTCCGAGCTGCTGGAGCGGCAGAAGGCCGAGCGCGCGCGCGACCCGTTCGGCGGCTTCTCCGCCATCCGCTTCGGGCCGCGCATGCTGCGCGTGTTTGCGAGCCCGGGAACCATCTACGAGCCTGAAGGGGAGGCGCGCGACTATTGGCGCACGGCCCGTGCACTGCATGCCGCCGGCTTTCGTAGCGGCGAGCTGGTGCACAACGCCTTCAGCTACCACATGACGCCCGCAGGCGCGATCATGGAAAGCGGGGCGCGCGCGCTGGGTTGCACGGTGTTCGCCGGCGGCACGGGCCAGACCGAGCAGCAGGTGGACGCGATGGCCGAGCTCAGGCCTGCGGGCTACGCCGGCACGCCGAGCTTTCTGAAGATCCTGCTGGAGAAGGCGGCCGAGCGCGCTATCGCCCTGCCCTCGCTGACCAAGGCCCTCGTCTCGGGCGAGGCCTTCCCGCCCAGCCTGCGCGACTGGATCGCCGAGCGCGGCGTCGACGGTACGCAGTGCTATGCGACGGCGGACCTGGGCCTGATCGCCTACGAGACCACCGCACGCGAGGGCCTGGTGCTCGACGAAGGCGTGATCGTCGAGATCGTGCGCCCCGGCACGGGCGACCCGGTGCCCGAGGGCGAGGTGGGCGAGATCGTCGTCACCACGCTGAACCCCGACTATCCGCTGATCCGCTTCGGCACCGGCGACCTTTCGGCGGTGCTGCCGGGTCCCTGCCCGACCGGCCGAACCAACACCCGCATCAAGGGCTGGCTCGGTCGCGCCGACCAGACCACCAAGGTGCGCGGCATGTTCGTGCATCCGGGCCAGGTGGCGGAGATCGCGCGGCGCTTCCCGGAGGTGCGGCGCGCGCGGTTGGTGGTCGAGGGCGAGATGGGCGAAGACCGCATGACGCTGCGGCTCGAATGCGCCTCCGAGCCCGAGGGACTGGCCGGGCGCGTTGCCGAGGCGGTGCGCGACGTCACCAAGCTGCGCAGCGAAGTCGAGCTGATGGAGCCTGGCAGCCTGCCCAACGATGGCAAGGTGATCGAGGACGCGCGCAGCTACCGCTAGCCTCGGCCGTTCGTCGGCGGAAAAGAGGGACGCAAGTCACAGGTGTCTGGCGAGTGCTTCCCACTTGCTCGGCCCCGCCCGACTTGCGAATGCCTATTCGTCATCGGCCCTGCGAGAGGCGAGTTCGAGCGCCCTCGATAAGATGCCCGTCGTAGCAACATTGGGGTCGGGCGTCCGATGAGCCAGAGTCAAGAGCAAGACAAGCAGGATGGTGTCCTGTCCGACGCTTTGCCAACAAGCGCGCCTGCGCGGCGAGGCTCGGCCATTGAGGTGCTCCTGGCCTTCTTGAAGCTCGGGCTGACCTCATTCGGCGGGCCCGTTGCTCACCTTGGCTACTTCCGCACCGAGTTCGTCGAGCGTCGAGCGTGGCTAGACGACAAGAACTACTCCGACCTGGTCGCGCTTTGTCAGTTCTTGCCGGGTCCTGCGAGTAGCCAGGTAGGCATTGCGCTGGGACTTGGGCGCGCAGGGTGGCTTGGCGCGCTTTGCGCTTGGATTGGTTTCACTCTCCCGTCGGCCATCGTGCTCATCCTGTTCGCATTCGGTGTCACCCAATGGGCTGCCCTGTCGCAATCCGGTGCGGTCCACGGCCTCAAGGTCGTCGCAGTTGCCATCGTCGCGCAGGCAGTCTGGGGCATGGCCAAGACGCTTTGTCCGGACCGTCTGAGAGCGGGTGTTGCTATCGTCGCCTCTTTGCTGGTGCTGGCCATTCCGTCGGCGATCGGTCAGGTCGGGGCCATCGTCGCAGGCGGTATCGCAGGACGATGGGCAGTACATCTCCGACAGCTGCCTGTTGCAGAGCACCGCGACTACGGCGTGAGCAAGAGAACCGGTGCAGCGATGCTGCTGCTATTCGGCCTGTTGCTAGTTCTGCTGCCGGTTCTGGCGGCTGCAGTTCGGTCGCCAGCGCTTGCCGTCATCTCGTCCTTCTACCAATCGGGCGCACTCGTGTTCGGAGGGGGGCATGTCGTGCTACCGCTTCTGCAAACGAGTGTTGTGCCCGCTGGGCTGGTCACCAACGATGCCTTCCTCGCCGGATACGGGGCCGCGCAGGCCGTACCCGGCCCCTTGTTCACTTTCGCCGCATACCTCGGCGCGGTGATGACAGGCACGCTGGGCGGGTGGGCCGGCGGCTTGACGCTCCTCGTCGTCATCTTTGTTCCTGCGTTCCTGATGGTGGCCGGCGCTCTCCCGTTCTGGGAGCCTCTGCGCCAGCGCGACGGCGTGCAGCGTGCGATGGCCGGCATCAACGCTGCTGTGGTCGGTGTTCTGGCAGCTGCGCTGTACGACCCGGTATGGACGAGCGCCATCCATTCACGCGCCGATTTCGGTCTTGCTCTGGGCGCTTTCGGCTTGCTGGTCTATGGGCGGCAGTCGCCTGTGTGGGTCGTGGCGCTTGCGGCGGTAGCGGGTTGGCTGCTCGCGCGTTGATAGAGCAGTTCGTCTACTGCTACTGAAGGCGCGAGCATCGGGGTTCAGCGATAGAGCCCCCTCGGTCAACCTGGCCGCGTTATCTGCAACGCTTTCATCGCACTCCGGGCTCCAACGATGCGGTAGATCCGAGTGCGCCTTGCCCTCACGCGTGCGCGTGGGCGTCGGCGAAAGCTTCGAGCATCACGCGGTTGAAGGACGGCAGATCGGCGGGCTTGCGGCTCGTGATCAGCGGCCCGTCGGCCACGACCTCGAGGTCGACCCACTTTGCGCCGGCGTTCTTCAAGTCCGTGCGCAGGGAGGGCCAGGAGGTCATCGTGCGGCCCTTGACCGCATCCGCCTCGATCAGGGTCCACGGTCCATGGCAGATCGCGGCGATGGGCTTGCCGGCCTTGACGAAGTCGCGCACGAAGGCCACTGCCTGTTCGTTCGTGCGCAGCGCGTCGGGGTTCATGACCCCGCCCGGCAGCACGAGGGCATCGTATTCGTGGGCGGCGGCCTGCTGGAGCGGCACATCGACATCGAAGGCGTCCGCCGGTGTGTGGTGCTTCCAGCCGCGCACGGCGCCTTGACTCGGCGACACCAGGCTGGTGTCCGCGCCTGCGGCGTCGAGCGCCTTGCGCGGCTCGGTCATCTCGGATTGCTCGAAGCCGTCCGTTACGAGGAGGGCGACCTTCATGCCCTCAAGCTGGCGTTTCATCATGGGAACATCCTTTCATGCGAGCCTGTCACCCTAAGCCGCAGCAGGCGGCGATGGATCGGCATGGGTCGGCTCAACCTGTCGGACCAGGACCACGGCGGTTGCGTTGGCAAGCGCCGGCCTCTGGGGCATTGCGTAGGAGATCGCTGACAGACAGGCGCGACTTGACGTGGACAGTGGATGGATTCGGTATTACACGGAGGAACTCATCCATGCCCGTCGTTTGTACGGCTTGCGGGAGCAGCAACCGGGAGAACGCGAAGTTCTGCATCGGCTGTGCACGCCGCCTGCCCGGCTTCGTACCCACGGGACCCTCGGCCCTGGAGGCCATCGACAACGCGCGGCCGGCGCGCACGCCCGTTCGCACGACGCGGCGTGCCTGGCGGCGCGACGATCCGCTGACGCTGCTGCCCGCGGAAACAGCGGGCTTCTGGCTGCGGCTCGCCTTGCTGGGGCTGGCGATGAGCATCGGCTTCATCGGCTGGTATCTCTACGTCACGCGTCAATTGACAGCACCGTCTTTCCTGGAGCCGATCACGGCAGCGCTGGCGGGGGAAGACCGGAAGCCGCCCACCGAGGGATCGGTCGCGCTCGCCGCGCCGAGCGCTTCGACAGCCCCCGCCCCGACGCCAACGCCGGAAGGGACGACCGCAGCAAAAGTACCCGCCACGCCCGCCAGGGCCTCCACGCAGACGCCCGCCCCGCCGGCGCCACGCACAACGACCGAAAGCGCCGCGCCGGCTTCCACGAAGGCGCAGCCGACTGCTTCGAAGGCAGAACCCCCGGTCGCGAAGGCGGAGCCGGCCGGCGCGGGTGCATCTCGCGCCCCCTCCGGGGCCCCGGCCGATCGCGACCGCGACAGCGCGGCGGGCTCGCCACGGCGCAACCGCGCTCCGGCCTGGGCTGAGGAGGCACCGTCGGTGCCGCTCGCCATCGTGCCCGCCACCGTTTCGCCGGGTCCCGCGCGCGCGCCGGCCTGGTCCCGCGACGATTCCAGTCCGCCGAGCACTTCCGGCCCGCAACCGGTATTCAGCGCAACTCGTTCGCCATCGTGGAACCGTGGCGACGGAGGCCCGCCGGTCGTCGCTGGGCCAGGGCCGTTGGTCACGCCCTCCAGAGCTCCTTCGCCCGTGCTTGCCGGTGACGGAGGTCCCCCGATCGTGCCGGGTCCGGGCCCGACTTTCAGTTCGGTGCGCACGCCGAGCTGGGCGGCCAATGACCCGGGGCCGCCGATCACGATCGGCCCCGGCCCGGTCTACAACCGCACCAGGGAGCCGTAGCCCGCAGGTAAGAAATGCGCGCAGCGGTCCCTGAACGCGCAGGAAGCGTGCAGGTTCGTTAGGGGCATTCCGGGTGGGGCGTCCGGCAGGGCCGCAATAAAATCGCGGCCCTTGAACTTGGATTGAACACGGAGAAGAGACCCATGAAAAAACTGTTCGCCCTGACGGCAATCGCGTGCGCCGCAGCGGGCGTCCACGCCCAGGATTTCCCGGGCAGCAAGCCCATCACCATCGTGGTGCCCTTCTCCGCCGGCGGCCCGACCGACCGGGTGGCCCGCGACTTGGCCGAAGCCCTGCGCAAGCCGCTGGGCGGCGGCAGCGTGGTGATCGACAACGTGCCCGGTGCCGGCAGCTCGATCGGCGCAGCCAAGGTCGCGCGTGCCGCGCCGGACGGCTATACGCTGCTCCTCAACCACATCGGCATGGCGACCGTCCCGACGCTGGTGCGCAACGTGCCCTTCAAGGTCGAGAGCGATTTCGAATACCTGGGCATCGTCAACGACGTGCCGATGACGCTCATCGCCAAGCCCTCGATGAAGGCCAACAACTACAAGGAATTGACGGCTTGGCTCGCTGAAAACAAAGGCAAGATCAACCTCGGCAATGCGGGCGTGGGCTCGGCCTCGCACCTGTGCGGCTTGTTGTTCCAGAGTGCGACCAAGACCGAGATGACACCGGTGCCGTACAAGGGCACCGCGCCCGCCATCACCGACCTGATCGGCGGCCAGATCGACCTGCTGTGCGACCAGACCACCAACACCTCGCCGCAGATCGAGGCCAAGAAGGTCAAGGCCTATGCCGTGACCACCTCCAAGCGCCTGAGCACGCCGCTGCTCAAGGACCTGCCGACGCTGCAGGAAGTGGGTTTGAAGGACTTCCAGATCACCATCTGGCACGGGCTCTACGCGCCCAAGGGCACGCCGGCGGCGGTCACCAAGAAACTCAACGATGCGCTCAAGGTGGCACTGAAGGACCCGGACTTCATCAAGAAGCAGGAAGGCCTGGGCGCCGTGGTCACCAGCGACAGCCGCGTCGAACCGGCCGAGCACAAGAAGTTCGTCATCGCCGAGATCGCCAAGTGGAGCCCGATCATCAAGGCGGCCGGGGTCTACGCGGACTGATGCGGCCCGTCGGCCGGCGCGCGATCATGTCGCGTGCTCGGCCCGGGCCTTCCCGCCGGGCCGCTTGCCCTCGATGATCAAGCCGAGTACCTCGTCCTCGTCGACTTCGGCGGTGCGGTAGGTTCCGACCAGCGGGCCATTCTTCACCACGGCCAGGCGATCGCTCAGGCCGAACACAACGGGCAGATCGCCGTGACCACGTGGCCATCCCGGCCCTGCGCCTGCACGCAGCCATGCAGGCCATGTCGAGGCCCGTTCTCCGTGTCGTCAATGCGCCAGGCACCGCGATGCTTGCCGGCTGCAAGGGGTTCGAGGACCTGCCCGGTCCCTGAACGTCACTCGAAGCTGACGCGCGTCGCGATGAGCACCCCGTTCACCACCTGCGCCCCCTCGACGTTGACCCTGACCCCATTGCCCAGATTGGCGGCCGTGCCGTTGACGAACATCACGCCCGGGCCGCTGGCATCGATGGGCTGGCCTCTCACGCGGAAGCTCGCGGGCGAGAGGAAGTTGCCGACGTTGCCGATCAGGGTGAACGAAGAGGGTCCGCCGGTGCCCGGCACGTGCCGGATCTTGAGCTTGGTGGCCTGGAGCACGCCGTTGGATATGACACCGCCCACTTCCACCTTGACCCCGTTGCCCACCGAGCGTGCAGGCCCGCCGGTGATCTGGGCCGACGCCGCGTTCACCGGGACATTGAGCACGGTCAGCGAACCCAGTCCGGCGTAGTCGGTGACGATGCCCGCGAGCTGAAGCGGGGTGCCGTTGGCCCTCGACACCGGATACCACCACTGGACCTGAGTGGCGGACAGCCGGCCGGGCAGCACGCTGGCCGCGCGCACGCGCACGAGGGTGCCGTTGGCCAGCGGGCTGCCGTCCAGGCTACCGGACAACACCGCGGTGCCGTAGTCGACCGTGAAGGTGCCGATGGTGAAGGTGCGGCGGCCAGGATCGAGGTTCTGCACCGTACCCGTCAGGATCGGCGTGGAGGTGCCGCGCTGTTCCACGCGCGTGGCGCGCAGGACCCCCGGCGCGCCCGGCAAGCCCCACACCTGCAGCGTGCTGCCAGCGGGGATCGCCGCGAGGCCCGTGGAATCGGCCCAAACAGTGGAATCGTCGGTGGTGACGGTGGTGCCCAGGATGACGAAGCTGCCTTGGGCAAGGTTGACCGAAGACAAGGTCCCGCGCAGATCCGCGGCGGAATCGACCCGGCGCGCGACACCGCTGGTGAAGTCGGCGCTGAAAGGCCCCGTGACCTTCGCACTCATGCCCAATTGCAGGGACGGTGCATCCTCCACGTTCAGGACGGCAGTGTCGGTGTTGTAGCGCACGCCGTTGACGATGATGCTGCCCGCTCCGTCGACCCCGCCCACGCCGGACGCATCGGCGGTGCTGACGCCGGTGCCGCCGGAGCCCACGCCCGATCCGTCGTCGCCCGAGGCCGCCGTCGAAGTGCCGCCGGTGCCCGTCGAACTGCCGCCGGACGAGGTGCCACCGACGCCCGTGGAGCTGCCGCCTGCGCCCGCGGAGCTGCCGCCTGCGCCCGCGGAGCTGCCGCCTGTGCCTGCGGAGCTGCCGCCAGCGCCTGTGGAGCTGCCGCCGTTCCCTGTCGAAGTGCCATCGGCGCCCCCCAGGCCACCCCCGGTCGCAGACGCGCTGCCGCCCTGGCCATCGGCTGCGGCGATGCCTGCCGGACTGCCGCTCACGTCTCCCCGGCTCGAACCGGTGACCGAAGCCGTTCCCCCAACGCCGACGAGCGCAACGCTGCCGCCGCCGCTCCCGCCGCCGCCGCACGAGAGCAGCAGCGCGGTCGACAGCGCCGCCAGGGCAGCGCGAAGGAAGGCTTTCTTCATGCTTCTTTTCCGTCCGATCGTTTTGCGGGAGTCACCGCGCGATGTTGTGCCACATCCGCGGCGTCCTCGTAGTAGGTGTAGATCCCGACACGAATGCGACCCGAGGCCGTGTCTTGCGCGCCCTCGGCGGCCTCGAACGCACGCGTCATCTCGCTTGTCAGTTCGTGATGGAGTGTGCTCCAGCGTTGCCGCACGAGCTGGTGGATCCGCTCGCAGTCCTCGACCGCAATGCCGGTGGCGAACACCGCCCGCTCGAGCAAAGGCGCAGTGGCACCCAAGGTGTTGGCCACGCTGGCGAGTAGGTGGTCGCGCGCGTTGTCGCCGAGGAAGGCAAGCATGCCCTTGAGATCGTTCGACGGCACGAACCCGGCGGCGTTGAGTGCCACCCGGCCGGCCTGTTCGGTCGCCAGGTTCAGGCGCACCAGCTCATCGAGGATGGTGCGGTGGTGCACGTTTCCGCGGCTGACATGGCGGGCCACGGCCTCGAAGGAGGGTGCCCCGCCTTCTGCGACGAGGGGCAGCTCCACCAGGCCGGGGTCATCGGTGGACATCTGCAGCCACAGGGTGAGCGTCTTGGCCGCCGCCGACATCTCGGTGTGGGGCAGCGGTTCCTCGGCTTCCCGGACCTTGGCCGTCACCGCCTTGCGGTTCAATCCGGTGGTCACCGAAAGCTGGCTGAGATTCGGCTCCACCCCCTTGTCGAGCCAGGCCCGCCGGGCCTCGTCGATGAGAAGTTCGCGCAGCACCAGCTCCAGATGGGCGTGCTTCAGTCCCAGGGCCAATGCGAGCCGGACGATCGGCCGCATGACGCGTGCGCAAGCCTGGAGGGCCCAGCCCATCGGGCCTTCGCCGCCAGCGGCACCCGCCACGGGGGGCGCGGCGTCGTCGCCCGGGTCATGCCTGGCGTTTTTCAATCCAGTGCGTTTGATCGCCATAAAGCGTATTGCCGAAGGCCACGGCTTTGTCGAGCCGGTCCCGATTGCGCGGTGTGTCTGGGACCCACAAGCCGCCGCCATAGGGGCGAGGTTCTTCCTGGATGACTTTGTCGGACCAGCGCAGCCTGATCTCGAACAGGGCGCGCAACGTCCTGCGGGACACGATGCTCCTCGGTGCAGAAGATGGTGACACTGACGCGCTCCGTTACGAAATGGACAACGACATGCGGAACCGTCTTACAAAACGGTGCCTGTGACTATAAGACAAGAGCACTATTGATGTGAAGTTTTCACATCCAAACGACCGACGCATCAAAGGTAGAAATGTGAAGCCTGTCACACACAAGAAGAGCTCCGCGGCGTGGCGCAGCAGCCGATCGATTGGCGGGGCGCGCTACGCGAGATCGTCATCGCGGAGCTGGAGGGAGCCCCGCGAGAAGAAGGCACGGGACGCATGGATCGCCGCGATGCGCGTGAGGAGGGCCATGCAGGCGCGCATCGTCGAGGCCTTCGGCGCCTACGTCAACGGGTCGGGACCTGGCCCCAGCGACGAAGAGCTTCTGACCTTCGCAAGACTGGCGATCGCAGAACAACGGCTGGCGCGCCGCCTGCGCCAGTCGCCTTGAACCCATCTGTCGCGAGGAGAGCACCATGACCTCAGCCGCCGCTGCCAATCCATCGCTGCCTTCGGACGTTGCCTTCGGAAACCTGATCGATCTGGCCATGCTTCGGACGGGCGCGGTGTCTGTTGAAGTCTGCGAGGCTTGCAACACCATCAACCTCGGCGCCGCTCGATTCTGCAAGGGCTGCTCGCACAAGCTGCCAGCGTTCTATGGCGCGACGCCTGCCGGCGAGCCGACAGCTCCTCTGGGCGGATGGGGCGCCACGCGGCGGCAGGGTTGGACCTGGGACCTGGCGGCCTTCTGGCTCGTCATCAATTCCCTGGCCGGCGTGACGGCGCTCGGCACCGTCTGGTAGTCAACGCCCGCCGGCTGATCTCCTCGCCAGCGACAGGTCGCGCAGCCGCTCGGGGTTAGCCACCTCACGCGCGCGGGGTCGCGATCGATACGATTCCCGGCGAAGCGCAGCCGTGCTCTGCGCTGGAGCCGAGATGAACACCGAGATCCCAGAGACCGAGCGCCTGGCGCTCTACCGGACGATGCGCCGCATTCGCGCCTTCGAGAACGCTGCCGAGGTGGCCAGCCAAGGCGGCGTCAGTGCCTATGGCCAGGAAGCCGCGGGCGCCGCCAGGGTGCGTGGCCCGCTGCACCTGTCGACCGGCCAGGAGGCCGTGGCCGCGGGTGTCTGCGCCCACCTCGCGAAGACCGACTACCTGACCTCCACGCACCGCGGCCACGGCCACACGCTGGCCAAGGGCGCCGATCTGACGCGCATGATGTGCGAGCTGTTCGGCAAGGCCAGCGGCTTCAACGGCGGCAAGGGCGGTTCCATGCACATCGCCGATTTCTCCGTGGGCATGCTGGGCGCCAATGGCGTGGTCGCCGCCGGGCTGCCGATCGCGGTGGGCGCGGCGCATGCGCAGAAGCTGCAGCGCAAGGACGCGATCACCGTGTGCTTCTTCGGCGACGGTGCGATCAACCGCGGTCCCTTCCTCGAATCGCTCAACTGGGCGCGTGTCTACGCGCTGCCGGTGCTCTTCGTCTGCGAGGACAACCAATGGAGCGCGACCACGGCCAGCGGGCCGATGACGGGCGGCGACGGCGCGTCGGCCCGCGCCGAGGCGCTGGACATCGCGGCAACGCGCGTGGATGGCAACGATGTATTCGCCGTGCACGCGGCCGCGGGCGCGCTCGTGGCCCAGGTGCGCAGTGGGCGCGGGCCGCGGCTGCTGCATGCCCTCACCTACCGCGTCAAGGGCCATGTGTCGGTCGACCCGGCGGGCTACCGCGATCCGGCGGAGTTGGCTGCCGCACTCGAGACCGACCCCATCGACCGCGCTCGTGCGCGGCTGCTGGCCGGCGGCGCCGAGGCGGCCGTGCTCGACGCCATCGAGCACGAGGCGCAGGCGGAGGTCGAGGCCGCCTTGGCTGCGGCCGACGCCGCGCCCTGGCCCGAGGCCGCGGCCGCCTTCACCGACGTGCAAAGCACCGGAGCCGGCCAATGGACATGAGCAGCGACACGGCGCCGGGCGGCGGGCGTGCGGCCACAGTCCGGGAGCTGAGCTACGCCGAGGCTGCGGCGCTGGCCGTGCAACGCGAGATGGAGGCCGATGCCCGCGTGGTGGTGCTCGGCGAGGACGTGGGCCGGGGTGGCATCTTCGGCCAGTACAAGGGCCTGCAGCAGCGCTTCGGCGCCGAGCGGGTGATCGACACGCCGATCTCCGAAGCCGCGATCATGGGTGCCGGCGTGGGCATGGCGCTCGCGGGGCTCAGGCCGGTCGTCGAGATGCGTGTGGTGGATTTCGCGCTCTGCGGCATGGACGAGCTGGTGAACCAGGCCGCCAAGAACCGCTTCATGTTCGGCGGCCAGGGCCGGGTGCCGCTGGTGGCGCGCATGCCGGGCGGCATCTGGGATGCGTCGGCCGCGCAGCATTCGCAATCGCTGGAAGCCTGGTTCGCGCACCTGCCGGGCGTGGTCGTGGTGTGCCCGTCGACGCCGCAGGACAACCATTCGCTGCTGCGCGCGGCCCTCCAATGCGGGGACCCGGTGGTCTACATCGAGCACAAGAACCTGTGGGGTTCGCGCGGCGCCGTGGACGAATCGGTCAAGGTGCCGCTGGGCAAGGCTGCGCGCCTGCGCGCGGGCGACGCGTTGACACTGGTCAGCTGGAGCCGCCAGTTGCAAGCCTGCAGCGCCGCCTGCGATGTGCTCGCCACCGAGGGAATCGCGGTCGAGCTGATCGACTTGCGTACCGTGTGGCCGTGGGACCGCGAGATGGTGTTCGGCTCGTGCGCGCGCACCGGGCGACTGCTGGTGGTGCACGAGGCGGTGCAGGCCGCCGGTTTCGGCGCCGAGATCGCAGCCAGCGCCGCCGAGGCCACCGGCTGCCGCATCGCGCGGCTGGGGGCGCCGCGCATCCCGGTGGGCTATGCGCCGGTTCTGGAAGCGCAATCGCGCGTGGGCGCCCAGCGCATCGTCGACGCGGCCCGGGCGATGTGCCGATGAGCGAGCCGGCCGGCCAGCGGCAGTGGCCTGCTTCGGTCAGGCCGCGAAGCCTCCGTCGATGTTGAGGCTGGCGCCAGTGACGAAGGCGGCCTCGGGGCCTGCAAGGTAAGCCACCATGCCCGCGATCTCGTCACCGCGGCCGTGTCTCGGAATGGCCATGAACCCGTGCATGGTCGAAGCCATCGGCCCATCGGCCGGGTTCATGTCGGTGTCGACCGGGCCGGGTTGCACGTTGTTGATCGTGATGCCGCGCGGCCCGAGGTCGCGCGCGAAGCCTTGCACGAGGCCGGTCAGCGCGGATTTGCTCATGGCATAGACGCCGCCCCCCGGAAAGGGCATGCGCTCGGCGTTGGTGCTGCCGATGTTGATGATGCGGCCACCTTCGCCGATGTGCCGCAGGGCCGCCTGAATGGCGACGAAGACGGCGCGCACGTTGACGTTCAACGTGAGGTCGAAATCTTCCAGCGAGATCTGATCGGCGGTGCCGAGCTTGAGCACGCCGGCATTGTTGACCAGGATGTCGAGCCGGCCGAATGCTTGCGCAGCCTGGTCGATGGCTGAGCGCAGCGCATCCGCATCGGCGCTGTCGACGCGCAGCGCCATCGCGCGTCCGCCTGCGGCTTCGATGCTTGCGGACAGATCACGGGCGGCGGCATCGTTGCTGGCATAGCTGAAGGCGACGGCAGCCCCGTCCTGCGCGAGACGCCGCACGATGGAGGCGCCGATGCCGCGCGAACCGCCGGTGACGAAGGCGGCCTTGCCGCTGAAGAGGGGCTTGGGGGAAGTGGCTTGGGACATGGTGGACTTTGGAAAGTGTGTTGCGATGACTGCAGTGTCGGGATTCGATTGCGCCTCCGGTAGCGCCCCAACGGCCTTATCAATTTCAACTTTGGGTTGAAAATGGGCGCGTGCAACCCCTGAGTCACCTCGAGTCCTTTGTCCGCAGCGCCGAAACTGGCAGTTTCTCCGCTGCCGCGCGGCAACTGGGGCTGACGCCCGCAGCGGTGAGCAAGAACGTCGCGCGACTGGAAGCCCGCCTGGGCCTGCGCCTGTTTCAGCGCAGCACGCGCAAGCTGACCCTGACCGAGGGCGGCGAGCGACTGCTGCACCAGGTCGCCGGTGCGCTCGGGACGCTGGCCGACGCCGTGGCCGGCGCCGCCGACGCCGATCGGCAGCCGGCGGGCACCCTCAAGGTCAGCATGGGGCAGGCCTTCGGACGCGAGTACGTCGTGCCACTGCTCGGCGATTTCCTGGCGCTTTATCCGGCCGTGCTGCCCGACTGGCATTTCGAGAACCGGCAGGTGGACTTGATCGGCGAGGGCTTCGACGCGGCGATCGGCGGCGGCATCGAGCTCACGCCGGGGCTGGTCGCGCGCGAGCTGGCGCGCATCCATGTAGTTGCCGTCGCCGCGCCGGACTACCTGGCCGGCAAGGCGATGCCGTCGCACCCGGCAGAGCTGGCCGCCTTCGACAGCATCGTGCGCCGCTCCTCGCCCACCGGGCGCATCCGCCCCTGGACGCTGCGCAACACCGCCGGTGACGAAGTGGCGGTGGCAGTCCGGGCCCGCCTGATCTTCAGCGACCCCGAAGCGATGTGCCGCGCGGCGATGCTGGGTCTGGGCGTCGCGCTGGTGCCGATGCCGTTTGCTCTGCCCGGGCTGCAGAGCGGCGCGCTGCTGCGGCTGCTGCCGGGCTGGTATGACGATGCGGGGCCGTTGTCGCTGTACTACCCGAGCCGGAAGCTGCTGCCGGCGAAGACCCGCGTGTTCGTCGACTTCGTGGTGGAGCAGTTCCGCGCGCGTGGCTTTGCGCAGAGCGTACATGGGGGGTCCGTCACGCCTGCATGGGCGAGCGCGCAGCCGAGGGCAAAGGTACTCCGGTGAACACGGGGTAATTCCCTGCGCCGGATGTGACGCGAGCCCTGTACAACACGACGCGATGCATCAACAGGAATTCCGCATGAGCTCAGCATTCATTCCCCGCCGCGCCGCACTGGCCCTCGCCGCCGCCGCGGTACTCGCCGCGGGTCCCGCCACCGCGCAAGGCACCTGGCCCACCAAGCCGGTGCGCATCGTCGTGCCCTTTGCGCCAGGCGGCACCACCGACATCCTGGCGCGCGCGATCGCGCCCGAATTGTCCAAGGCATTCGGGCAGCAGTTCATCGTCGACAACCGCGCGGGCGCCGGCGGCAACGTCGGGGCTGAAATCGTCGCCAGGGCGCCGAACGACGGCTATACGCTGCTGATGGGCACCGTCGGCACGCATGGCATCAACCGCGCGCTCTACCCCAAGCTGCCTTACGACCCGATCAAGGACTTCGTGCCGATCACGCTTGTGGCGGCGGTGCCGAACGTCATGGAGATGAATGTCGACAAGGCGAAGGCGCTCAACATCAACAGCGTGACAGACTTCATCAAATACGCGAAGGCCAACCCGGGCAAGCTCAACATGGCTTCCAGCGGCAGCGGCACCTCGATCCACCTGGCCGGCGAGCTCTTCAAGACGATGACCGGCAGCTTCATGACGCACATCCCGTACCGTGGCTCGAGCCCCGCGCTGCTGGACCTGGTGGGCGGCAATTCCGACGTGATGTTCGATAACCTGCCCTCGTCGATGCAGCAGATCAAGGGCGGCAAGCTCAAGGCGTTGGCCGTGACGAGCGCGCAGCGTTCACCGGCCCTGCCCGATGTGCCGACCGTCGAGGAGGCCGGCGGCCCGGCGCTCAAGGGCTACGAGGCGAGCTCGTGGTTCGGCCTGCTGGCGCCGGCCGGCACCTCGCCGGAGATCGTGAACCGCATCCAGCAGGAGGTCGCCAAGTCGCTGGGCACTCCGGCCATCAAGGAGAAGATGACGGCCCAGGGCGCGATCCCGAGCGGGAATACGCCGGCCGAGTTCGCCAAGCTGATCGAAAGCGAACACATCAAGTGGGCGAAGGTGGTGAAGGCCTCAGGCGCAAAAGTGGACTGAGCGGGGGACTTCCCCCAGGCCGCGCGAAGCGCCGCCCGTTCGGGAGACACCGCGGAACCGGCTTCGCCGGGCCCCTGGGGGCGAACTAAACCTCCCAGGTCACGTCCTTGCCGTCAGCCAGGGATTCTTTCAGCATGTGCAGCAACGGCACGGCGCGCTGGTGCAGCCCGATATGCTGCTTCTCGGCTTCGTTGTCGTGGCCCTCGACGGCATAGTCGTCGTGGTTGTGGGTGTTGCGGCTTTCGCGCGCAATGGCGGACTCGAGCGCGGAAATGGCGGCGGGCATCTGCTCGCCCGTGATGACACCCTTGGGCGCCGGCGCCTTGCCGATGATGTCGAACAGCTGCCGTGCATGTGTCTCGAGCATTACGAAGGGAGGGCTGGCGCGGGAGTTGAATCGATACAGCATGGGTGACTCGCTTTACTTGTACATGTAGTTGCGCACGAAAGGATACGCCGACTGTGCGCCGAACAGCGGCCCCGCCTTGACCTTGCCGTCAGGCTTGGTGGACAGCATCTGGTGCAGCGCAATCCAGCCCTGCTCGAAGCTCATCGCCGAGCCCGCAAGATACAGGCGGTACGCGCGCAGGACGCGCTCGGCCCTTTCCGCGCCGCTCGTGCGCACCAGGACCTCTCGTGCCTCGTCGAAACGCGCATCAAGCGCGTCGGACCAATGCCACAGCGTGCGCGCATAGTGCGGCCGCAGGTTCTCGGTATCGACCATCTCGAGTCCTGCAGCGGCGGTCTCGCGCAGGATGGTGGTAACGTGCAGCAGCTCGCCACCCGGGAAGATGTACTTCTCGATGAAGTCGCCAAGACCGGCGCCCAGTTGCGCATAGTCGAGCTGGCCAGAAGTGATGCCGTGGTTCAACGCCAGCCCTCCCGGTTTGAGCAGGGCGTGGATCTTGCGGAAATAGGTGCCCATGTTGGCGCTGCCCACGTGCTCGAACATGCCCACGGAAGAGATCTTGTCGAAGGGCTTGTCCTCTTCGAGCAGGCGGTAGTCGCGCAGCTCGACCCGCACCCGGCCTTGCAGCCCCTTCTCCTCGATCAGGCGCGTCACGTACGCCTGCTGGTTCTTCGACAGCGTAATGCCGGTTGCATCGACGCCGTAGTGCTCGGCGGCCCACAGCAGCAGTGCACCCCAGCCCGAGCCGACGTCCAGATAGCGGTCGCCAGGCTGCAGCATGAGCTTGCGGCAAATATGGTCGAGCTTGGCCTCCTGGGCCTGCGCCAGGGTCATGTCGGCGTCGCGGAAATAGGCGCATGAATAGACGCGACGCGCGTCGAGCCACAGCGCATAGAAGTCGTCGGATACATCGTAGTGGAACTCGATCTGTTGGGCGTCCTTGCCCAGCGAATGCGCGCTGCGCGAGCGCGCACGCCGCTGCAGCTTGCTCCACCAGCCATGCGTGATCTCGACCGGATTGCGCGGCAGCAGCCCGACCGTCACATCGACCAGGTCACGCATGGCGCCCTGGATCTGGACCTTGCCTTCGACATAGGCCTCGCCGATTGCGCCGAGCTGCCGGGCACCCAGCTTGGCGAGCGCCGACCAGTCCGAAAAAGCCAGTGTGATGCGTGAACCTGGCCGACTCACCTGTCGCCCATCGGGCAACTGCAGAGTCAGCGGAACCGGCAGATCGGAAAGCTGCGATTCGATCTTCGGCATCAGGCTTGGTATGGAGCTTGGCATCAGACTTGGCATGGAGCGATTCTTGCCAGCACTCGCAAAGTCGTCAACCGACCTTCAGGGAAAGCCCTTCATGGAGTTGACATCACATTGTTTAGGTCTAAACTATTGATCCATGAATAGCTCAGCACCCAACCTGCAGCGCATCCTGTGCATCGGCGGCGGCCCCGCCGGCCTCTACTTCGCGCTCCTGATGAAGGCCAGGCAGCCCGGCCTCGAGGTCACCGTCGTCGAACGCAACCGCCCCTTCGACACCTTCGGGTGGGGCGTGGTGCTGAGCGACCAGACGCTGGACAACCTGCGCGCAGCCGACCCGCAGACCGCCGCGCTGATCGGCGACGAGTTTCATCATTGGGACGACATCCAGGTCTTCTTCAAGGGCCGCCAGGTGCGCTCGGGGGGCCACGGGTTCTGCGGCATCGGGCGCAAACGGCTGCTCAACATCCTGCAGGAGCGCTGCCTGGCCTTGGGCGTCAAGCTGGTGTTCGAGACCGACGTGACGGACGACCAGGCCCTTGCTGCCCAGTACAACGCCGACCTGGTGATCGCCAGCGACGGCCTCAACAGCCGCATCCGCCAGCGCTATGCCGAAGTGTTCGAGCCCGACGTCGACCTGCGCCAGTGCCGTTTCGTCTGGCTCGGCACGCACCAGACCTTCGATGCCTTCACCTTCGCCTTCGAACAGACGGAGCATGGCTGGTTCCAGGCGCATGCCTACCAGTTCGACGACAAGACCTCGACCTTCATCGTGGAGACGCCCGAGGAGGTCTGGAAGGCCCATGGCCTGGACCAGATGGAGCAGCCCGAGGCCGTTGCGTTCTGCGAGAAGATGTTCGCGAAGTACCTGGACGGGCACGCGCTGATCAGCAACGCAACCCACCTGCGCGGCTCTGCCAACTGGATCCGCTTCCCGCGCGTGGTCTGCAAGCACTGGACGCACCGCATCGAGGTTCACGGCAAGAGCGTGCCTGTGGTGCTGATGGGCGATGCGGCGCACACGGCTCATTTCTCGATCGGCTCGGGCACCAAGCTGGCACTCGAAGACGCGATCGACCTGTGCAACGAGTTCGAGCGCGGCGGCGAGGTCGATGACGTCATCGAGGCCTACGAAGCGCGGCGCAGCGTCGAGGTGCTGAAGATCCAGAACGCAGCACGCAACTCGACCGAGTGGTTCGAGAACGTGAAGCGCTATACAGGCATGGAGATCGAGCAGTTCGCCTACTCGCTGCTGACGCGCTCGCAGCGCATCAGCCATGAGAACCTGCGACTGCGTGACACGCAATGGCTGGGCGGCTACGAGAAATGGCTCTCGGGCGGCAAGCCCCTGCCGCCCATGCTGATGCCACTGAAGGTGCGTGGCCTGACGCTCAAGAACCGCATCATGGTCTCGCCGATGGCGACCTACAGCTCGGTGGATGGCGTGCCGCAGGATTTTCTGCTCGTGCACCTTGGCGCCCGCGCGCTCGGCGGCGCCGCCATCGTTTTCGTGGAGATGACAAGTCCCACACCGGAAGGGCGCATCACGCCGGGTTGCACCGGGCTCTACAACGATGCGCAGTCGGCCGCCTTCGAGCGCATCGTCGACTTCGTCCACTCACAGACCAGCGCAAAGATCGGCATGCAGCTGGGCCACAGCGGACCGAAGGGCTCCACACAACTCGGCTGGGAAGCCATCGATGAGCCGCTGCCGAAAGGCAACTGGCCGCTGATCGCCGCCAGCCCCGTGGCGTACGGAGAACAAAATCAGTTGCCCGCGGCGATGACGCGCGCCCAGATGGATGAGTTGCGCGAGCAATTCGTGGCTTCGACACGGCGTGCGGCCGAAGCAGGCTTCGACTGGCTCGAGCTGCACTGCGCGCACGGCTACCTGCTGGCCTCCTTCGTCAGCCCGCTGACCAACCTGCGAACCGACGAGTACGGCGGCAGCCTCGAGAACCGCTGCCGCTATCCGCTGGAAGTCTTTCGCGCGATGCGGGCAGCCTGGCCCGAGGACAAGCCGATGAGCGTGCGCATCTCGGCCCATGATTGGGCGCCAGGCGGCAATACCGATGCGGATGCCGTCGCCGTGGCACGCATGTTCAAGGAAGCGGGTTGCGACTTCATCGACGTCTCGTCTGGCCAGACCACGCGCGCCGCCAAGCCGGTGTACGGCCGCATGTACCAGACGCCTTTTGCCGACCGCATCCGCAACGAGGTGGGCATCTCGACGATTGCAGTGGGCGCCATCACCGATGCCGACCAAGCCAACAGCATCATCGCTGCGGGCCGAGCCGACCTTTGCGCCATCGCGCGGCCGCATTTGGCCGATCCGGCCTGGACCCTTCACGAGACTGCCAAGCTCCAGAGCCGCGACGTCGAGTGGCCGAGGCAATACCTGAGCGGCCGCGACCAGATGTACCGCGAGATTGCCAAACAGCAGCAACTCGCCGCGGCAATGGCAGCGAGCGCAGTGCCGCGCAATGCCGAGGAGGAGCAATAAGCATGGACCTCGAAGCACGCGCCCACAGCGAGCATCCGGAGGAGCTGCGGCTCTGGCTGCGACTCCTGACCTGCACGCAGCTGATCGAAAAGCAGGTGCGCAACGAGCTGCGCGAACGGTTCGGCACCACCCTGCCCCGCTTCGACCTCATGTCGCAGCTGGAACGCGCACCCGACGGGCTCAAGATGAACGAGTTGTCGCGCCGAATGATGGTGACGGGCGGCAACGTCACCGGCGTCACCGACCAGCTGGTGGCCGAAGGGCTCGTCGAGCGCGTCGATGTGGAAGGCGACCGCCGCGCCTGGCGCGTGCGCCTCACGCCGCGCGGGCGGCGGCTCTTCAACGACATGGCACAGCAGCACGAGGCATGGATCGTCGACGCTTTCGCAGCGCTCAATGCCAAGGAGATCGCGCAACTGCACAAGCTGCTCGGCAAGGTCAAGCAGCATTCCCATCAGCAACTGGCGGAGGCCGTATGAAGCACTACATCGGCGCAGGCAATCCCATGCATGCGCAATTCGAACCTAAATCCGCCTACCGGGCCGAGCACTTCAGCTGGGCCTTCGAGGCCGGTGTCGGCACCATCACCCTGAACCGGCCGGAACGCAAGAATCCGTTGACCTTCGACTCCTATGCAGAGCTGCGCGACCTGTTCCGTGCGCTGAACTTCGCGACCGACGTCAAGGCGATCGTGGTGACGGGCGCGGGCGGCAACTTCTGCTCCGGCGGGGACGTGCACGAAATCATCGGCCCGCTGACCAAGATGCGCATGCCGGAGCTGCTGGAGTTCACGCGCATGACGGGCGACCTGGTGAAGGCGATGCGCCATTGCCCGCAGCCCATCGTGGGCGCGATCGACGGCGTGTGCGGGGGCGCAGGCGCGATGATTGCGCTGGCGTGCGACCTGCGCTACGGCACGCCATCCACCAATACCGCCTTTCTGTTCACGCGCGTCGGGCTGGCCGGCGCCGACATGGGGGCCTGCGCATTGCTGCCGCGTGTGATCGGCCAGGGCCGCGCCTCGGAGCTGCTGTTCACCGGCCGCGCCATGACGGCGCAAGAGGGCCAGGCCTGGGGCTTTTTCAATGCCTTGCACGAGGGCGATGCGCTCCTGTCCGCCGCCACCACTATTGCGCGCAAGCTGGCCGAAGGGCCGAGTTTCGCGCACGGCATGACCAAGACCATGCTGTCCCAGGAATGGGCGATGACCATCGATCAGGCGATCGAGGCCGAAGCCCAGGCCCAGGCGATCTGCATGCAGACCGAGGACTTCAAGCGAGCCTTCGAGGCCTTCGCGGCCAAGCGCAAGCCGGTGTTCGGGGGGGACTGAAGCGATGACTGCATCCGCAACGCCCCCCTCCACAGCGCATCTGGCGCTGCCCTTTTTCGATGACGCGCACCGCGCGCTGTCACGCGAGCTGCTGCCCTGGGCGGCGGCGCAATCGGTGGACGAGCGCGACGACCGCGCCGCCTGCCGCGATTGGGTGAAGCGCCTTGGCCAGGGCGGCTGGCTGCGCTATTGCGTGCCGGCCGCGTCGGGCGGCGCGCTGGAACGCCTCGACTCTCGCGCATTGGTGCTGCTGCGCGAGACGCTGGCCTTCCATTCGCCGCTGGCGGATTTCGCCTTCGCCATGCAGGGCCTGGGCAGCGGCGCGATTACGCTGGCGGGCAGCGCCGCGCAGCAGCGCGACTACCTGGGCGCCGTGGCGCGCGGAGACAAGATCGCGGCCTTCGCGCTCAGCGAGCCCGAAGCCGGCTCGGACGTGGGCGCGATGGCGATGCAGGCTGTTGCAACGCCGCAAGGCTGGCGCCTCGATGGCCAGAAGACCTGGATCAGCAACGGTGGCATCGCTGATTTTTATTGCGTGTTCGCCAAGACCGATCCGGCGGCAGGTTCGCGCGGCATCACGGCCTTCGTCGTCGATGCGAGCGCTCCGGGTCTCGACACCTCGGAACACATCGAAGTGATGGCGCCGCATCCGCTGGCCACGCTGCGCTTCGAGGCCTGCGCAGTCCCGCGTGAAGCCCAGCTGGGCGAGCTGAACGGCGGCTTCAAGCTCGCCATGCGCACGCTCGACATCTTTCGTGCCTCGGTCGCCGGGGCCGCACTCGGCATGGCGCGCCGTGCGCTGGCAGACGCCGTGCGGCATGCGAGCAACCGCCGCATGTTCGGGCAGAGGTTGGCGGACTTCCAGCTTACGCAAGCCAAGCTTGGCGAGATGGCAGCGCTGGTCGACAGCGCCGCGCTGCTGACTTACCGGGCCGCGTGGATGCGCGACGACAGCGAGCGTCGCGGCGCTCCCCCGGCCGGAGACATCACCGCCGCCGCCGCCATGGCCAAGATGTGCGCCACCGAGAACGCAAGCCGCGTGATCGACATGGCGCTGCAGATGCACGGCGGCCTGGGCGTCAAGGTGGGCAGCAAGGTCGAGAGCCTCTACCGTGACATCCGTTCTCTGCGGATTTATGAAGGCGCGACGGAGGTGCAGCAGCTGATCATCGGCAAGGCCGTGTTGCGGAGCATGTCGTGAGCGCCCAGGTGGATCGCTTCGTTCACGATCGGCTGCCGCCAGCGGAGCAATTGCCGATGTTCCGCTACGACCTGCCGGAGTTGCGGCTTCCGGCCCAGTTGAACCTGGTCGAGGAACTGCTGGACAAGGCCGCCTCCAAGCCCTGGGCAAGACAACCGATGCTGCGCTCGCCTGCGCGTACGCTGAGTTATTCCGAAGCCGCTGCGGAGGTGAACCGTATCGCGCAGGTGCTGGTGGAAGACCTCGGCTTGGTGCCCGGCAACCGCGTGCTGTTGCGTGGCGGCAATTCGATCGCGATGGCGCTGGGATGGCTCGCGGTCGTGAAGGCAGGGCTCATCGCCGTCGCCACCATGCCATTGCTGCGCGCCAAGGAATTGGGCGACATCATTGAGAAGGCACGGCCCACGGTCGCACTGTGTGACGGCCGCTTGCTGGGTGAGATCCGGAGCGCACAGGAGGCCCATCCGGTGCTCGAGACGGTGATCGCGTTCAATGAGCCCAAGGTGCCTGGCTCTCTGGAGACCCGCGCCGGTGCCAAGTCTGGCGTGTTCAAGGCCTGCCCCACCGCCGCAGACGATATCGCCCTGCTGGCCTTCACGTCCGGCACGACCGGCAAGCCGAAAGCGCCGGTGACCACGCATCGCGACGTACTCGCGATGTGCGAGACCTGGCCGCGCCACGTGCTGCGGGCCCGCAGCGAAGACATCGTGCTGGGCTCGCCGCCCTTGGCCTTTACCTTCGGGCTCGGCGGGCTGTTGATTTTCCCGATGTGGGCTGGCGCCTCCGTTTATTTCAACGATGGCCCGTATACGCCGGAGAGCATGGTCGAGGCCATCCGCGACGTGGGCGCCACGATCTGCTATACCGCGCCCACCTTTTATCGGCAAATGGCGCCATTTGCCAAAGCCTCGGGCGTGCCAACGCTGCGGATCAGCGTCAGCGCCGGGGAGGCGCTTCCGGATGCGACGCGCAAGCTGTGGAAGGAGGCTTGTGGCATCGAGATGCTGGATGGCATCGGCGGCACCGAGGTGTTCCACATCTACATCTCGTCAGCCGGCGACGAAGTCCGACGCGGCGCAGTGGGCAAGGTCGTGCCTGGCTTCACCGCAAAGGTAGTCGATGACGAGGGGAACGAGCTGCCGCGCGGCACTGTCGGCAAGCTGGCCCTGATCGGTCCGGTCGGCTGCCGCTACCTCGATGACCCGCGCCAGACCGACTACGTGAAGGACGGCTGGAACTATCCGGGCGACGCCTTCGTGCAGGATGAAGATGGCTACTTTTTCTATCAATCGCGCGCCGACGACATGATCATCACGGCCGGCTACAACGTGGGCGGACCGGAGGTCGAAGATGCGCTGCTCAAGCACCCCGCCGTCGCCGAGTGTGGCGTGATCGGCAAGCCGGACGAGGAGCGCGGGATGATCGTCAAGGCCTTCTGCGTGCTCAAGCCCGGCCACACCGGCGATGCAGCCCTGGTCAAGGCGCTCCAGGATCACGTCAAGGCCACCATTGCGCCCTTCAAATATCCACGGGAGATCGAGTTCGTTGGCGGCTTGCCGCGAACCGAAACCGGAAAGCTCCAACGATTCAAACTGAGGCAGATGACACCATGAACAAACTCTTGCAACCGCCCGGCTGGGCACCCCCCAAGGGCTACGCGAACGGCGTCGCCGCTCGGGGCACGATGATCTTCGTTGGCGGGCAGGTGGGCTGGAATGCCCAGCAGCAGTTCGTCTCCGACGACTTCATCGCGCAGGCCGGCCAAGCGCTGCGCAACATCGTAGAGATCCTGAGCGCAGGCGGCGCGGGTCCAGAGCACATGGTGCGCATGACCTGGTATGTGACCGATCGGGACGAGTACAACCGGCGCTTGGCCGAACTTGGGCCGGTGTACCGCGACGCGATGGGTCGGAACTTTCCGGCGATGACCTGCGTTCAAGTCGCGGCGCTGGTGGAAGCAAGCGCCAAGGTGGAAATCGAAGTCACGGCTGTCATTCCCGACTGAGTGCCCGTGGCCTTAGCCATGGATGCTGTTCCTGCGCCTGGGCCGAAAGCACTAGCCGCGCGTGTGATGCACGGACCAGCCGCCGAGCGCCGCCTTTCCCGACAGCTGATCGCGTTCGGCCGGCTCATCCACCTGCGGCTTGTCAAGCAATGAATCCGCATAGGGCCAACCCAGCGGATGCCGAAATTAGGCAAATACTAGGCATTGGGCGGGTCGGATAATTTGCCTGCTGCCCCGCCAAGGCTCCGTTTTTCTAATTGCGAGGGCTACCAAGATGGTGAAATGGGCGACCAGTCCGTCAGCCGCTGGCAACTGCGAATGCTGTCACGTCGTACTGCAGAAACAAAAACGCCCACTCGAAAGTGGGCGTTTTGCAATTACGAGAAGCTCGGACTCGTAAAAAATCTGGTTGCGCGAGCAAGATTTGAACTTGCGACCTTTGGGTTATGAGCCCAACGAGCTACCAGGCTGCTCCATCGCGCGGCAGATAAATATTATAGCTTATTCTTCACCGGTTTGCTCGTCAGCAGGGGCATCGGCGATTTCGGGGCGGTCGACCAACTCGACCAAAGCCATGGGAGCGTTATCGCCCACGCGGAAGCCCATCTTCAAGATGCGCGTGTAGCCGCCCGGGCGCGCCTGGTAGCGGGGCCCCAGCTCGCCGAACAGCTTGACCACGCTTTCGCGGTCGCGCAGGCGATTGAATGCCAGGCGCTTGTTGGCGACCGTCGGCTTCTTGGCCAGAGTGATCATCGGCTCGATGACGCGGCGCAGTTCCTTGGCTTTGGGGACCGTGGTCTTGATGACCTCGTGCTCGATGAGCGAGTTCATCATGTTCTGCAGCATCGCCAAACGATGGGAGCTGGTGCGGTTGAGTTTGCGGAGTCCGTGTCCGTGACGCATGGTGAGTTCCTTTCCTTATAAGACTCGCAGCCGTATCAGGTACTGCAAGGCGCTTCGCGGAGGCGAAAGCAAGGCTGCCGCGGCATGCGGTCGACCTTGCACCTGTGGCTTATCGCTTGTCGAGGCCGGCCGGTGGCCAGCTTTCAAGCTTCATGCCCAAAGTCAGCCCGCGGGAGGCGAGCACTTCCTTGATTTCGTTGAGCGACTTACGACCCAGGTTCGGCGTCTTCAGCAGCTCGTTCTCGGTACGCTGGATCAGGTCACCGATGTAGTAGATGTTTTCGGCCTTCAGACAGTTGGCCGACCGCACGGTCAGCTCGAGCTCGTCAACCGGGCGCAGCAAGATGGGGTCGAACTGCTGGGCACTGCGCGGCGCGGGCTGATCGAAAGCGGCCAGTTCACCACCCTCTAGCTGCGCAAACACGGCCAGTTGCTCAACCAAGATCTTGGCCGAGGCGCGGACCGCGTCTTCGGCCGTGATCGCACCATTGGTCTCGATCTCAATCAGCAGCTTGTCCAAGTCGGTGCGCTGCTCGACGCGAGCGCTCTCGACCGTGTAGCTCACGCGCTTGACCGGCGAGAAGGAAGCGTCAAGCACGATGCGCCCGATCGACTTGGTCGGTTCGTCGGCATAACGGCGCATGGTTCCGGGAACATACCCGCGGCCCTTCTCCACCTTGATCTGCATGTCCAACTTGCCGCCTTGCGACAGGTGCGCGATTACGTGGTCGGGATTGATGATCTCCACGTCATGCGGCGTCTGGATGTCCGAGGCGGTGACAGCGCCTTCGCCGTCCTTGCGCAGGCTCAGCGTCACCTCGTCGCGGTTGTGGAGTTTGAACACCACACCCTTGAGGTTCAGCAGAATGTTGACGACGTCTTCTTGCACGCCATCGATGGACGAGTACTCGTGCAGCACGCCGGCGATCGTCACTTCGGTGGCGGAGTAACCCACCATCGATGACAACAGCACGCGACGCAGCGCGTTGCCGAGCGTATGCCCGTAGCCGCGCTCGAAAGGCTCGAGCGTGACTTTCGCCTTGTTGGCGGCCAACTGCTCGACCTGGATGGTCTTGGGTTTCAACAGGGTGGTTTGCATGCAGACTTCCTCTCAATACCCCCGGCTCGTTACACCGGTAAGGCTGGTGAAGTGCCCGGTCGCGCTATCCGCGACAGGGAACAAGATTCAAAAATTCGGACCGCGCAAGGGCGGCACGTTATCGCCTGTTACCTCGAATACAGCTCGACGATCAGCGATTCGTTGATGTCAGCGCCGAATTCGTCGCGATCGGGTACCTTCTTGAACGTGCCTTCGGCCTTGTCGATGTTCACTTCGACCCAAGCCGGGATGCCGACCTGCTGGGCCAATTGCAGCGCCTCGACAATGCGGTTCTGCTTCTTGGACTTGTCGCGCACCGCGACTACGTCACCCGTCTTGACGAGGTACGACGGGATGTTGACCGACTGGCCATTCACCGTTATCGCCTTGTGCGAGACCAACTGACGCGCTTCGGCACGCGTGGAGCCGAAGCCCATTCGGTAGACGACGTTGTCCAATCGCGACTCCAGCAGGAACAGCAGGTTGGCGCCGGTGTTTCCGCGGCGGCGATCGGCTTCCTCGAAGTAGCGGCGGAACTGCTTCTCAAGCACCCCGTACATGCGCTTGACCTTCTGCTTCTCGCGAAGCTGCAGACCGAAGTCGGATGTGCGCTGACCCGAGGTGCGGCCATGCTGACCAGGCTTGGAGTCGAACTTGGCCTTGTCCTGGATAGAACGACGCGCGCTCTTCAGGAACAGGTCGGTGCCTTCGCGGCGAGAGAGTTTAGCTTTGGGTCCGAGGTAACGTGCCACTTGATCTTCCTTTGTGTCATCTGCCGCAGATGTCTGCGGGAGCCATCAGCGGCGTGCCGATGGCGGTGGGCTTGTTGAAAAAAAGCAAACGCGCAGCCGGCCCGGAAGCTGGCTGCGCTAGACGCCTTCGCCTCAAATGCGACGGCGCTTTTGGGGACGGCAGCCGTTGTGAGGAACCGGCGTCACATCGGCGATCGAGTTGATGCGGATACCCAGTGCGGCCAGCGCGCGCACCGAAGACTCGCGACCCGGACCGGGACCTTTGATCTCTACGTCGAGATTCTTGATACCTTGTTCCACCGCAGCGCGGCCGGCAACTTCCGAAGCAACCTGCGCAGCGAAGGGCGTCGACTTGCGCGAGCCCTTGAAGCCCTGGCCGCCCGATGACGCCCATGACAGGGCGTTGCCTTGGCGATCGGTAATCGTGATGATCGTGTTGTTGAACGAGGCATGCACGTGCGCGATGCCGTCCGCCACGTTCTTGCGGACCTTCTTGCGAACGCGCTGTGCGGCGTTGTTGGCAGGAGCTTTAGCCATGCTTGTCTATCCTTACTTCTTCAGAGACTGCGCGGCCTTGCGCGGACCCTTGCGGGTGCGGGCGTTGGTGCGCGTGCGCTGGCCGCGCATCGGCAGGCCGCGACGGTGACGGAAGCCGCGATAGCAGCCGATGTCCATCAAGCGCTTGATGTTCATCGTCGTCTCGCGACGCAGGTCCCCCTCGATGGTGAAGAGCGCGATCTGATCGCGGATCTTCTCGAGATCGGCGTCAGTCAGATCCTTGATCTTCTTTGAATACTCGATACCGCTCGCTTCGCAGATCTTGCGGGCGCGGGTGCGACCGATGCCGAAGATGGCGGTCAGGCCGATTTCAGCGTGCTTGTGTGGCGGAATGTTGATGCCAGCAATACGTGCCATGTGCGTCCTCTTAAATCTCTAGGTCAACCCTGGCGCTGCTTGTGGCGCGGGTCAGTGCAGATCACGCGCACAACACCTTTGCGGCGGATGATCTTGCAATTGCGGCAAATGGTCTTGACCGAAGCCGAAACTCTCATTTCACTCTCCTAAAACTCTGTTCAACCCGGCGACTCACTTCGCCCTAAACACAATGCGCGCCCGGCTCTAGTCAGGGGCGTCAACTCGACGGTGACCTTGTCACCTGGAAGGATGCAGTTGCAGTTCATACGCATCTTTCCGGAAATGTGTCCCAGCACGATGCATCCATTTTCCACTTTGATCCGAAGGTCGCATTCGAAATGACTCGACCTCGACATCTCGCTTGCCTGCTAGGAAGTCTTGAAATTGGCCTTCTTTAACAGGGATTCGTACTGCTGCGACATCATGTAGTTCTGCACTTGGGCCATGAAGTCCATCGTGACCACCACGATAATCAGCAAAGAGGTACCACCGAAATAGAACGGCACGTTGTATTTCAGAATCAGGAACTCCGGCAGCAGGCAGACGAATGTGATGTACACCGCGCCTGCCAGCGTCAGTCGAACCAGGATCTTGTCGATGTAGCGCGCAGTCTGGTCACCTGGGCGAATGCCCGGGATGAATGCACCGCTTTTCTTCAGATTGTCGGCGGTCTCGCGGCTGTTGAATACGAGTGCCGTGTAGAAGAAACAGAAGAACACGATTGCGGCCGCATAAAGCAGCACGTAGATCGGTTGCCCCGGCGTCAGCGCACTCGCGATGTCCTTGATCCAGCGCATGCTGTCGCCGGTGCTGAACCAACTTACCACCGTGGTTGGCAGCAAGATGATCGAAGAGGCAAAGATCGGCGGGATCACCCCAGCCATGTTGAGCTTCAGCGGGAGATGGGAGGACTGGCCGCCGTAGACTTTATTGCCGACTTGCCGACGCGCGTAATTCACCAGAATCTTGCGCTGGCCACGTTCCACGAATACCACGAAGTATGTGACCAGCATCACCACCGCAACGATAAACAGCGCAACGAGCACATTCATGGCACCGGTGCGCACCAATTCGAGCAGGCCGCCGATGGCGCTGGGCAGGCCGGCTGCGATGCCGGCGAAGATCAGGATCGAGATCCCGTTGCCCAGACCTCTCTCGGTGATCTGCTCACCCAGCCACATCAGGAACATCGAACCAGCCGTGAGGCTGACCATTGCCGTGAGGCGAAAGCCGAAGCCAGGCGAGATCACCAGGCCTGCCGAAGATTCCAGCGCCACAGCGATGCTGAAAGACTGAAAGAGCGCGAGGCCTAGCGTCCCATAGCGCGTGTACTGCGTGATCTTGCGCCGGCCGCTCTCGCCTTCCTTTTTCAGTTGTTCGAAGGTCGGCACGACGTAGGTCATCAACTGCATGATGATCGACGCGGAGATGTACGGCATGATACCCAGCGCGAACACGGTGAAGCGCGATAGCGCACCGCCCGAGAACATGTTGAAGAGGCTTAGGATGCCGCCTTGCTGGCCCTGGAACAACTGCGCCAATTGGTCCGGGTTGATGCCCGGCACCGGAATGTGAGCTCCGATGCGATAGACCACGAGGGCGAGCAGCAAGAAGACGAGCCGGCGACGCAGATCGCCGAACTTGCCTGTCTTTGCGAGCGTCGCCGCGTTCGTTGCCACTATGACCTTCTTTCGCTTGCGATCAGGCCACGCTGCCGCCGACCGCTTCGATTGCGGTCTTGGCACCGGCAGTCGCGCCGATACCCGTCAGCTTGACGGCCTTGGTCAGCTCGCCCGACTTGATAACCTTCACCACCTTGGCGATCTGGCCCACCAGGCCGGCTTGCTTGAGCGCGAGCAGGTCCACTTCGGCCAAGCCCAGCTTCTCGAGCCCCGTCAGCGTCACCTCGGCGTTGTACTTGAGCGATTGTGATTTGAACCCCCGCTTGGGCAGGCGGCGCTGCAGCGGCATCTGGCCGCCCTCGAATCCCACCTTGTGAAAGCCGCCCGCGCGCGACTTCTGACCCTTGTGACCACGACCCGCAGTCTTGCCCAGGCCGGAGCCAATACCGCGGCCGACACGGCGCTTGGCGTGCTTGGCGCCCGCCGCCGGCTTGATGCCATTGAGTTCCATATGCGTCTCTCTCAGTGACTCTGTTTAGAGCACTTTGACCAGATAACTGATCTTGTTGATCATGCCGCGCACCGCGGGCGTGTCCTGCAGTTCGCTCACGCTGTTGAGCTTGCGCAGGCCCAGGCCGCGCACGGTGTCGCGATGCGATTGCTTGGTGCCGATCGGGCTCTTGACCAGTTGCACCTTGAGCGTTTGTTGTTGCGTTGTCATGTCGATACTCCCGTTCAGGCGAAGAGTTGCTCGACGGTCAGGCCGCGCTTGGCTGCGACTTCGGACGCCGTCGTCGAATTGCGCAGACCGTCGAGCGTGGCACGCACCATGTTGTAGGGATTAGACGAACCGTGGCTCTTGGCCACAATGTCAGTGATGCCCATTACTTCGAACACTGCGCGCATCGGGCCGCCGGCGATGATGCCGGTACCCTTCGGCGCCGGGATCATGACCACCGAGGCGGCACCCCAATGGCCCGTCACGCGATGGTGCAACGTGCCGTTCTTGATCGAGATCTTCGCGAGATTACGACGGGCTTCTTCCATCGCCTTCTGCACGGCGGCCGGCACTTCCTTCGACTTGCCCTTGCCCATGCCGACGCGACCATCGCCGTCACCGACCACGGTGAGGGCTGCGAAACCCAGGATACGACCACCCTTCACCACCTTGGTGACGCGATTGATCGCAATCATCTTCTCGCGCAAACCGTCTTCGGGGCCTTCGCTTTGCGTTCTTGCCTGAATCTTTGCCATATTTGAATCTCGTGTCCGGTTAGAACTGCAGGCCGGCTTCGCGAGCCGCATCGGCCAGCGCCTTGACGCGTCCGTGGTAGGCGAAACCGGCACGGTCGAAGGCGACCTTCTCGACACCGGCGGCCTTCGCCTTTTCAGCGATGCGCTTGCCGATGATGGTGGCTGCCGCGGTGTTGCCGCCCTTGCCGGAACCACCTAACGAGTTGCGCACTTCGACTTCCGCCGTTGAGGCGGACGCGATCACCTTGGTGCCGTCGTCAGAGATGACAGCGGCATAGATGTGCAGGTTGGTACGGTTCACCGTCAGGCGCGCCACGCCTTGCGTCGCAATGCGGATGCGGGTCTGGCGCGAGCGGCGAAGACGCTGTGCTTTCTTGGTCAACATCATTTTGCTGCCCCTTATTTCTTCTTGGTCTCTTTGATCACGATCTTCTCGTCCGCATAGCGGATGCCTTTGCCCTTGTAGGGTTCGGGCGGACGAACAGCTCGGATCTCAGCGGCGATCTGGCCTACGCGCTGGCGGTCGGCACCCTTGATCACGACTTCGGTCGGGGTGGGCGTCGCCACCGTGATGCCTTCGGGCATCAGCTTGTCGACCGGGTGCGAGTAGCCGACCTGCAGGTTCAGCTTGGCGCCTTGCGCCTGGGCCTTGTAGCCCACGCCGACCAGGTTCAGCTTCTTCTCGAAGCCCTTGGTCACACCGACCACCATGTTGTTGACCAGCTGGCGCACTGTACCGCTCATCGCGTTCGCGTCACGCGACTCGTTGGCGGGTTCGAAGCTCAGCTTGCCGTCCTTGTTGACGATGTTCACCAGCGCATTCAGCGGCAGGCTGAGCGTGCCGCCCTTGCCCTTGATGCTGATCTGCTCTTCCTTGATCGCCACATCCACGTCTTGGGGAATGGCGATCGGCATTTTTCCTACTCGGGACATTTCAGTGTTCTCCTCGATGTCTCGGTCAGGCGACGTAGCACAGCACTTCGCCGCCGACGCCGCTGGCGCGAGCCTTGCGGTCGGTCATCACACCCTTGGGGGTGGTGACGATCGCGACGCCCAGGCCGTTCTGCACTTGCGGGATTGCAGCGCTGGCCTTGTAGACGCGCAGCCCGGGACGGCTCACGCGTTCGATGCGCTCGATGACCGGACGGCCGGCGTAGTACTTCAGCGCGATCTCGAGTTCGCTCTTGCCGGCTTCGGTCTTGACCTGGAAACCGTCGATGTAGCCCTCGTCCTTCAGGACCTGCGCGATCGCGATCTTCACCTTGGAAGACGGGACCGACACCGTGGGCTTCGCCACCATCTGCGCGTTGCGGATCCGCGTCAGCAGGTCGGCAATGGGATCACTCATGCTCATGTTCTTTGCTCCTGCCTGGCTTACCAGCTGGCCTTGGTGACACCGGGAATGTCGCCGCTGAAGGCCAATTCGCGGATCTTGGCGCGGGCCAGACCGAACTGGCGGAAGGTGCCACGCGGACGGCCGGTGATTTCGCAGCGGTTGCGCTGGCGCGTCGGATTGGCGTTGCGCGGGAGCTTCTGCAGCCCCAGGCGGGCGGCCGCGCGCTCTTCGTCGCTCTTCTTCGCGTCGTTGGCGATCGCCTTCAGTTCCGCATGCTTGGCGGCGTACTTTGCGACCAGTTTTTCTCGCTTGAGCTCGCGCTCGATCAAAGCTACTTTAGCCACAAGTCACCTCAGTTCTTGAACGGGAAACGGAAGCCCGCGAGCAGCGCCTTGGCTTCTTCGTCGGTCTTGGCCGTGGTCGTGATGCTGATATTGAGACCGCGCAGGGCGTCGACCTTGTCGTACTCGATCTCAGGAAAAATGATCTGCTCTTTCACGCCGATGTTGTAGTTGCCGCGACCATCGAAAGCACGCCCGGAGATGCCGCGAAAGTCGCGCACCCGCGGCAGCGCCACGGTTACGAAGCGGTCCAGGAATTCGTACATCTGGATGCCGCGCAGCGTGACCATGCAGCCGATCGGCTGGTTCTCACGGATCTTGAAGCCCGCGATGGCCTTCTTCGACTTGGTCACGACCGGCTTCTGGCCGGCAATCTTGGTCAGGTCGGCGACCGCATTGTCGAGCACCTTCTTGTCGGCGACCGCTTCGCCCACGCCCATGTTGAGCGTGATCTTGGTGAGGCGGGGAACCTGCATCGGCGAGGTGTAGCCGAACTTCTCGATCAGGTCCTTCGCGATCTTTTCGCGATAGTGTTGTTGGAGACGTGCCATGTGAGTACCTCTTAGGCGGCCTTGATTTCTTCGCCGCTGGACTTGAAGACGCGAACGCGCTTGCCGTCCGTGACCTTGATGCCCACGCGATCGGCCTTGCCGGTCGCGGCATTGAAGATCGCCACGTTGGATTGGTGAATCGGCATGGCCTTCTCGACGATGCCACCGGTCGTTCCCTTGAGAGGATTCGGCTTGGTGTGCTTCTTGACCAGGTTGATGCCGTCGACGATCAGGTGCGAGTCGTCCTTGCGCAGCGACACCGTGCCGCGCTTGCCCTTGTCGCGCCCGGCCAGCACGACGACCTGGTCGCCCTTGCGAATCTTGTTCATGGCGTTGTCCTTACAGAACTTCGGGGGCCAGCGACACGATCTTCATGAACTTTTCGGTACGCAGCTCGCGCGTGACCGGTCCGAAGATGCGGGTGCCGATGGGCTCCAGCTTGGCGTTGAGCAGAACGGCGGCATTGCCGTCGAACTTGACGAGCGAGCCGTCGGCGCGACGGATGCCCTTGGCGGTACGAACCACCACAGCACTGTAGATCTCGCCCTTCTTGACGCGACCGCGCGGAGCGGCCTCCTTGATGCTGACCTTGATGACATCGCCCACGCTGGCATAGCGCCGCTTGGAGCCACCGAGCACCTTGATACACAGGACGGATTTCGCGCCCGTGTTGTCGGCCACATCGAGCCGGGATTCAGTTTGGATCATTTCGTGTATTCCCAACTTGTACCGATCGCCACTCCCGAACACCGGAAGCAGCTACCAGTCAGTCTTGGGCCCGTCGTCCATGCATCGAAACCACTTCGTCGCATCTCCGTTGGGCAGAAGCTCTATCGCTGTTTTCGCCTTTGAAAAGCGAAGCCCGCGATTGTGGCACGGGAGTGCATGGCTGTCAAACGCTGATGTTGTGCAGCATTTCGGGACTGCATCTCGTCGATGGACTGCGCGCCATCGAGTGCTCGCAAGAAAGCATTGGATGTGAGTGTCTGCTTCTCGAAGGACATCGGCCGGGCCTCATACTATACGATTCAGCCCCGCGAGATCGGGGCTCGTCCGACATGACCGGGCGGCAGCCGCCGGGCCATGACGGCAAGCAGCGACAATTTCAATCCGCTGTAGCCCCGCAGTTCGCCGCTTTCGAATTCACTGGATTGAGCATGAACATCGCCGTCACCTTCCTGCCCCGCCAGGAGCGGGCTCCCCTTCCGCCGATCGGCTTCATCGGCGGAGGCAACATGGCCTGCGCCATCATTGGCGGGCTGATCAAACGACAGGTGCCGACCGCGACCTTCGAGGTCGTCGAACCCCAGGCCGAAGCCCGCGAACGGCTCCGGCACGACTTCGGCATCTCGGCGCACGCCGTGGCCAGCGCGGCGCTCGAGCGCTGCGGGGTGCTGGTCTGGGCTGTCAAACCACAGAGTTTTGCGCAGGCCGCGCAGGGCGTCCGGGGGCTGGCCCCGGACGCCCTGCATATAAGCGTCGCCGCCGGCATCCCCTCCGACAGCATCGCGCGATGGCTCGCCACCGAGCAGGTGGTCCGCGCCATGCCGAACACGCCGGCACTGGTCGGCAGGGGCATGACCGGCCTGTTCGCGCGGGCGGCCGTTGACCCGGCCGGGCGCAATCAGGTGGAGCAGGTGCTGGGGGCCACCGGCGAGTTGCTCTGGGTGGACGCCGAGAGCGCGCTGGACGCGGTCACCGCAGTGTCCGGCTCGGGACCCGCCTATGTGTTCTATTTCATCGAGGCCATGACCGAGGCGGGCCTCGAGCTGGGACTCACGCCCGAGCAGGCGCACCGACTGGCCGTTGGCACCTTCACCGGTGCCTCGATCCTGGCGAACGATGCAAGCGAACCGCCCGCCGTGCTGCGCGAGCGGGTGACCTCCAAGGGCGGAACCACCTACGCCGCGATGACCTCGCTTGAGAACGCCGATGTCAAGGCGAAATTCAAGACTGCGATCCGCGCCGCCCACCAACGCGCGGCAGAACTGGCTGAGGAGTTCGGCCGCGGCTGAGACCGCAGCCTCCAGGTTCAGCGCAGCAGATAGCCAGCTACGACGCCTGCAAACACGGTGAAGCCCAGCCAGTGGTTGAGCCGAAAGGCCTTGAAGCACCCCTCCCGGGCGCGCTGGCGGATCAGCCACCAATGCCACAGTGCCTGCACCGCTGCCAAGGCAATGCCGCAGTGGAAGATGGGAGCCAACTCGCGGCTCGTGCCGGCGGCGGCCCAGATGCCGAGATAGATGGCATAGCTCGCCACGACCGCGGTCACATCGAAGCGCCCGAAGGTGATGGCCGAGGTCTTCATCCCGATCTTGAGATCGTCGTCGCGGTCGACCATCGCATACTCGGTGTCGTAGGCCAAGACCCAGAACAGATTGCCCGCCAGCAACCACCAGGCGAAGGCCGGCACCGAGGATTGCACCGCCGCAAAAGCCATCGGAATGCCGAAACTGAAGGCGATGCCCAGGACCGCCTGCGGGATGGACATGAAGCGCTTGGCGAACGGGTAAACCAGCGTGACCGCAAGCGCCGCGAAGGACCACAGCACCGTCGCACGATTCGTCGTGAGCACCAAGGCGAAAGCGGCCAGCGCGAGCACGGCCCCAACGGTCAGCGCCTCGGCGACCGACAGCGCACCGCTGGTGACCGGCCGCTGCGCGGTGCGCTTGACGTGGCGATCGAAATCGCGGTCGGCCACGTCATTGACGCAGCAGCCGGCGCTACGCATCAGGATGGTGCCGAGCACAAAGACCGTGAGCAAGTGCCAGCCGGGAAATCCATCGGCCGCAAACCAGAGCGCCGACAGCGAAGGCCATAGCAGCAGCAGCCAGCCGGCCGGCCGATTCCAGCGGATCAGGTCCAGGTAGAGCGAGAGACGGCCGCGAGTAGCGATGGCGGTGGATACGGACATGCCGCGATTTTGCGCCACGGCCCCAAAAGAAGGCCACTTGCGGCCCCTGCGCGAAGCGCCGCGGCCCGGGAGGCAGCTCAGTCTTCGAGCAGCGAACGCAACATCCAGGCCGTCTGGTCGTGCACGGTGCAGCGCGCAGTCAGCATGTCGGCAGTGGGATCGTCGCCGGCCTCCTCGGCCACGGGGATGAACTCGCGCGCGATGCGGGAGACCGTCTCGTGACCCTTCACGAGTATGCGCACCATCTCCATTGCCTTGGGCGGGTCCTTGGGCACGTCGGGCACGGTCGCGATATTGCTGAACTCGGCATAGGAGCCCGGTGCGTAGTGCCCCAGCGCACGGATGCGCTCGGCGATCACATCGGTGGCGCCCCACAGCTCCGTGTACTGCTCCATGAACATTGCATGCAGCGAGTTGAAATGCGGCCCCGTCACGTTCCAGTGGAAGTTGTGCGTCGTGAGATAGAGCGTGTACGTGTCCGCCAGCACGCGACTCAAGCCTTCCGCGATGGCGGCACGGTCCTCACTCTCGATGCCGATGTTGATGATCGGCGCATTGCGGCCGCCCGATTCCTGTGCCACGAGCGTACCGCCCTTGTTGGGCACCTTGCCGGCGGAGGCGGCCGGCGCGTTGCCGAAGGCGGACTTGGACTTCTTGTCGACTTTGGCCATGGCGAGGATTCTTTCTTCGAGGTTGTTGAACCGGAAGAAACTTTAAAAGCCAAACGCCGGCTTCGCAACAGCCGCACTCTATCGCGGCGATTGCGTCGCCGCCTGCCAGAGATGGTGGAGTTCGGCGGCCGAGCGCGGCAGCTACGAGAGCCGTCTCACGCCCGGCAGCTCGCAGGCGTAGATCGCGTTTCGCAGCGCGGCGATGGCCTCGTAGCGAGTAAAGCTGCGGCGCCAGGCCAGCACCACGCGGCGCGTCGGCGGCTCGCCGCCCTGCAGGTCGCGCACGGGGAGGTAGCGCACGATTTGCTCGGGCTCTCTGCCCCGGCCCTTCGCGGCGCGGGGCTTCAGCGCATCGGCCGGCACCGACAATCGCGGCACCAGCGTCACGCCCATGCCAGCCGCCACCATGTGCTTGATGGTCTCCAGCGAGGAGCCTTCGAAGCTCTTGCGAATGCCCTCGGCATCGCTCGAGAAGCGTGCGAACTCCGGACAGACCTCGAGCACATGGTCGCGAAAGCAATGGCCCGTGCCGAGCAGCAGCATGGTCTCCTTCTTGAGCTCGTCGGAGCTCACGGACTCGCGCTCTGCCAGCGGATGGTGGATGGGAACGGCAGCCATGAAGGGCTCGTCGTACAGCTGCGCCACCGCAAGTCCGGCATCCGGGAAGGGCTCGGCCATGATCGCGCAGTCGATCTCCCCGGCACGCAGCATCTCCAGCAGCTTGACGGTGAAGTTCTCCTGCAGTACCAGCGGCATCTGCGGGGTGCGCGCGATGTTCTGGCGCACCAGGTCCGGCAGCAGGTAGGGGCCGATCGTGTAGATCACACCCAGATTGAGCGGCCCCGACAGCGGGTCCTTTCCTCGCTTGGCGATCTCCTTGATGCTGGCGGCCTGGTCAAGCACGCTCTGCGCCTGCTGCACGATCTGCTCGCCCAGAGGGGTGACCGTGACCTCGCCCGCGCTGCGCTCGAAGAGCTTGACCTCGAGCTCGTCCTCCAGCTTCTTGATCGCGACCGAGAGGGTGGGTTGAGATACGTAGCAGGCCTCGGCCGCCTTGCCGAAATGCCGCTCGCGCGCGACCGCAACGATGTATTTGAGTTCCGTGAGGGTCATAGCTTGCGTCAATTATGCGCAAGAGCTCCCAAAGCTGTCGGGAGCATCGCCCCATTGCCTGCATTCAGGCCTTGAGGTATTCGGCTTTGCTGCCCAGCCACCGGTCGATGTGCTTCTCAGCCAGCTCGGCATGCCGGTCCAGCATGCGCGGGGCCACGGCGCGAGCCCAGTCGAGCAGCAGGACGTCGGTGCTGAGGTCCGCGAAGCGCAGCAACGGTGCGCCTGACTGGCGTGCGCCGAGGAACTCCCCGGGGCCGCGGATGTCGAGGTCGCGCCGCGCGATCTCGAAGCCGTCGCTGGTCTCGGCCATGGCCTTGAGCCTCTGTCGCGCGGCCTCCCCGACGCGGCCGCCCTCGTTCGGTGCGTAGAGCAGGACACACGCCGAGGCCGCCGCGCCGCGGCCCACGCGCCCGCGAAGCTGATGCAGCTGCGAGAGTCCGAAACGCTCGGCATGCTCGATCACCATCAGCGAAGCATTGGGAACATCGACGCCAACCTCGATCACGGTGGTGCTGACCAGCACCTGCAGCCTGTTGGCGGTGAAGCTTTCCATCACGGCCTGTTTTTCGGCCGTCGGCATGCGCGAATGCAGGAGCCCGACGCCGACTTGATCCCCCAGCGCCGCGGCGAGCTCGTCGCGGGTCTCGGTGGCGTTGCGCAGGTCGACGGCCTCGCTTTCCTCGATCAGGGGGCAAACCCAGTAGACCTGCCGGCCCTGCTCGAGTTGGACGCGGATGCGGTCGACGACCTCGTCGCGCCGGTGCTCGGCCACCAGCTTGGTGACGATGGGCGTGCGGCCCGGCGGAAGCTCATCGAGGGTGGAGACGTCGAGATCGGCGTAGTAGCTCATCGCCAGGGTGCGCGGGATGGGGGTGGCGCTCATCATCAGCAGGTGAGGTTCCAGCTGCCCGCCGGCTTTGCCTCGCAGAGCCAGGCGCTGCGCGACACCGAAGCGGTGCTGCTCGTCGATGATCGCCAGCGCCAGCCGCCGGAAGCGCACCTTCTCCGAGATCACCGCATGCGTGCCGATCACCAGCGCGGCCTCGCCGTTCTCGGCCGCGGCCGACATTGCGTCGCGCTCTTTCTTCTTCTGGCTGCCGGTGAGCCAAGCCACCCGTAGGCCGCGCTCTGCCAGCAGCGGATCGAGCCACCCGACCAACTTGCCGAAATGCTGGGCTGCCAGGATCTCGGTGGGCGCCATCAGCGCGCACTGGTGGCCCGCGTCGATGCAACGGGCGGCGGCAAGCGCCGCGACGACGGTCTTGCCGGAGCCCACATCGCCCTGCAGCAGCCGGTGCATCGGCACCTCGCGAGCCAGGTCATGGACGATCTCTTCCACCACGCGCTGCTGGGCACCCGTCAGGGCGAAGGGCAAGGCAGCCCGCAGCACATCGCCCAACGCGTCTTTGGTGGGCACCGCCGCCAGCACTGGCGCCCTTTGCACCGCGCGGGCTTGCCGCGCCTGCAGCTGTGACAGCTGCTGCGCCAGCAGCTCGTCGGCCTTCAACCGCTGCCATGCCGGATGGCTGTGATCCTCCAGCGTGGCCATCGCGACGTCGGGAGCCGGGTAGTGCAGAAAATGGAGCGCACGCCGCAAATCCCAGGCCCCATCCGGAATGTCGGCAGCAGGAATCGTTTCGTCGAGCACAGCGCGAGCAAGTCCGGAGCGCACTTCCCGCCGCAGCACGGGCTGCGGCAGACCCGCGATCGTCGAGTACACCGGTGTCAGTGCTTCGGGCAACTCCGTGCCGGCCGCCTTGACGTTCGGATGCATCATCTGCCGCCCGACAAAGCCGCCCCTCACTTCACCGCGCACGCGCACCCTTGCGCCCACCGCCAGCTGCTTCTGTTGCGAGGGATAGAAGTTGAAGAAGCGCAGCTGGCAGGTGTCGCTGCCGTCGTCCACCGTCACGATCAGCTGGCGGCGTGGGCGAAAGACCACCTCGCACTCGATCACCATCGCCTCGATCTGCGCCATGTCGCCATCGCGCGTGTCCGCGAGCCGAACGACCCGGGTCTCGTCCTCGTAGCGCATCGGCAGGTAGAGCGCGAAATCGATGTCCCGCACCAGGCCCAGCTTGCGGAGCGCGCGCTGCACCGCGCTCAGGCCGGCGCCGGGCGCCGCGGTTTGTGCGGGCTCTTCCGGTGGCAAGGACTTGGCAGTGGCGGGCATGGGACAATTCTGCCCGCCTCTCCCGCTTCCCTCCCATTGCCTCCTTGGCACGGGTCCGTCCGGCCCTCAAGACTCATGCGCGCCTTCACGCTTTCCGATTTCGATTTCAAGCTGCCGCCCGAGCTGGTGGCTCAGCATCCCGCAACCGAACGCAGCGCCTCGCGCCTGCTCGACGGCACTGGAGACCCACCCGCCGATCGCATCTTCAAAGAACTCCCCTCGCTGCTGCGCGCGGGCGACCTGCTGGTCTTCAACGACACCCGCGTCGTCAAGGCGCGGCTCTTCGGCGAGAAGCCCACCGGCGGCAAGCTCGAGCTGCTGGTCGAGCGCGTGCTGCAGGGCCATGAGGTCGTGGCCCACATGAAGGTCAGCAAGAAGCCGCCGGTCGGCACCGTGCTGGCGATGGCGGGCGGCTTCGAGGCGACACTGCTGGGCCGCTGGCCCGACGAGCACGGCGCGCTGTTCCGCCTGCGCTTCGACAGCCCCACGGGCGAGGATCCCTACGCGCTGATGGCGCGCTGCGGCCACGTGCCCTTGCCTCCCTATATCGAGCACGCCGATTCGCAGCAGGACGAGCACCGCTACCAGACCGTGTTCGCCCGCGTGCCAGGGGCGGTTGCCGCACCCACGGCAGCGCTGCACTTCGACGAGGCGCTGCTCGACGAGCTCGAGGCGCGCGGCGTTCAACGCACCAACGTCACGCTGCACGTAGGCGCGGGCACATTCCAGCCGGTCAAGACCGAGAACATTGCCGAGCACCAGATGCATACCGAACGCTACGATGTGCCCGAGGCAACCCAGCACGCCATCGCCGAGGCCAAGGCGCGCGGCGGCCGCATCGTCGCTGTCGGCACCACCACCGTGCGCACGCTCGAGTCGTGGGCCAGGAGCGGCGAAGCCAGCGGCGACACAGGCATCTTCATCACGCCCGGCTTCGCCTTCGCCCACGTGGACCTGCTCGTCACCAACTTCCACCTACCCAAGAGCACGCTCATGATGCTGGTGAGTGCCTTCGCCGGCCACGAGCGCGTGATGGCGCTCTATGCCCACGCGATCCACGCGCGCTATCGCTTCTTCAGCTACGGCGACGCGATGCTCCTGGCCCTGGCGAACTGATCAAGACACGACGCATGCTGAATTTCGAACTCCTCGCCACCGACCCCGGCAGCCACGCCCGCCGCGGCACCCTGACGCTCAACCACGGCGTGGTGCAGACGCCGATCTTCATGCCCGTGGGCACCTACGGCACAGTCAAGGGCGTGATGCCCCGCAGCCTCGAGGAGATGGGCGCACAGATCATCCTCGGCAACACCTTTCACCTCTGGATGCGCCCCGGCCTCGACGTGATGGCCGGCTTCGGCGGCCTTCATCAATTCGAGAAATGGAACAAGCCCATCCTCACCGATTCCGGCGGCTTCCAGGTCTGGTCGCTGGGTGCAATGCGCAAGATCAGCGAGGAAGGCGTGAAGTTCGCCTCACCGGTCAACGGCGACAAGCTCTTCCTCACGCCCGAGGTCTCGATGCAGATCCAGACCATCCTCAATAGCGACATCGTCATGCAGTTCGACGAGTGCACGCCCTACGACACCGATGGTCACATCACCACCGAGGCCGAGGCGCACTCGTCGATGGCGTTGAGCCTGCGCTGGGCACGGCGCTGCCAGGCCGAATTCGCGCGACTGGCAAACCCCAACGCGCTCTTCGGCATCGTGCAGGGCGGCATGTACGAGAACCTGCGCGAAGAGTCGCTGGCGCAACTGGTGGAGCTCGACTTTCCGGGCTATGCAATCGGCGGCGTGAGCGTGGGCGAGCCCAAGGAGGAAATGCTGCGCATCATGGCGCACACGCCGCACCGGCTACCCCCCCACAAGCCGCGCTACCTGATGGGCGTCGGCACGCCCGAGGACCTGGTTGAAGGCGTCGCTCAGGGTGTCGACATGTTCGATTGCGTGATGCCCACGCGCAATGCGCGCAACGGGACCCTCTTCACGCGCTTCGGCGATCTGAAGATGCGCAACGCGCGCCACAAGAACGACCCGCAGCCCATCGATCCAAGCTGCAGCTGCCATGCCTGCGCGGGGGCCTCCGGCGTGCCGTGGAACGAAGGCGGGCGCGAAGGCTTCAGCCGCGCCTACCTGCATCACCTGGACCGCTGCGGCGAGATGCTCGGGCCGATGCTCACGACCATCCACAACCTGCACTACTACCTGAACTTGATGCACGAGATCCGCGCGGCCCTCGATGCGGGCACCTATCCGCAGTTCCGCGCGCGATTCAAGACCGATCGCGCGCGCGGCATCTGAGCTACTCCGCGGTGCCTGGGGTCTCGAAGACCAGCGGCGCGATGTGAGCCTCGAACAGGTGGATCTCGTCCGGTTCCTTGGCATTGGCGACCAGGCTAGCCGCCGACAGCAAGGCGGCGGCTACCGATGCAAGGTAAAGGCCGGCAGCGGCGTGGCGGCGAAGGAGCTGGCTGAACATGGTTGCACGTCTCGTATCGAAGGAATCGAGCGTAGTCAGAAGCCGCGCGCGTGGGAACACGACCTAAGCCATACGCCGCATGCAAGGCCTGTGGGTGCAACTGGCACGCGCCGACCACGGCGGAGAGAATCACTCTGCCGCCCAAGTCGCGGCAGCCCTCTCCACTCGCACGGAACCTGACCATGACGGCAACGAACTCCACCTATTCGGCGCGCTATCCATCGCTCGCGGGCCGCAGCGTTTTCATCTCCGGTGGCGCCACCGGCATCGGCGAAGCGCTGGTGCGTGCCTTCCATGCGCAAGGCGCGAATGTCGGCTTCTGCGATATCGATGTCGCGGCGGGCCAGGCACTGGCGAACACCCTGCAGGGCGACAACGCGGTGCTCTTTTGCGAGTGCGATGTGACCGACGTCGCCGCACTGCAAGCGGCGATTGCCGCAACCCGTGCGCGCTTCGGGCCGATCCGCGTGCTGCTCAACAACGCCGCCAACGATCGGCGCCACGACATGGCCGATGTCACGAGCGAGGATTTCGATGCGCTGGTGGCGATCAACTTCAAGCACCAGTTTTTTGCTGCGCAGGCGGTGGCCGAGGACATGCGCGCGGCCGGCGGCGGCTCGATCATCAACTTCGGCTCGATCAGCTGGATGATCAAGGGCGCCGGCTATCCGGTCTACCAGGCCTGCAAGGCCGCCGCGCGAGGCCTCACGCGCTCCCTGGCACGCGACCTCGGCAAGGCCAACATCCGCGTCAACTCCATCGTGCCCGGCTGGGTGATGACCGAGCGCCAGCTGAAACTGTGGGTCAAGCCCGAGTCAGAGGCCCAGATCGACGCCGCGCAGTGCCTGCCCGGCCGCGTGAGGGCCGAGGACATCGCCAGCATGGCACTCTTTCTCGCGGCCGACGATTCGAGGATGTGCAGCGCGCAGGACTACGTGGTTGACGCGGGCTGGACCTGAAGCGGCGGTACACCGGCTGGCAGAGGCACTGCCGCAGCGGTCCCGCAGGCATGGCAGAAGAGGGAGAAAGCGCTCTTGCGCGCCTTGCACGCGCGGCAATGGTCGAACAGGCCGATGCCGCAATGCGGGCAGAAGTCGATCTCGGTGTTCTTGAGATCCACCGGCCGTTCGCAGCCGGGGCAGACGCTCTTGGCAAGCCGCGCGAGGGCGGTGTCGTAACTCAGCTCGTTGCGCCGCACCATGTCGGGCTGCGCCTCGGCCAGCTTCTGGCGTGCGAGGTAGCGGTTGAGCGCGATGATCGCGTAGCGCCCCACCAGCACGGTCAGCACGATGCCCACCGCGTACCGCACATAGCCTCCGTAGCTCGGCAGGTAGGGCACGAGCTCGACGAAGAAGGCGAACAGCGCAAAGAAGATGAAGCCCCAGACGAAGGGCCACCAGGTGCTCTTGCGCTTCTTCGCGAACAGCCAGCCCGCGACCACCAGGAGCGGCAGGGTGAGCGCCAGCCGGTAGCCGAACACGCGCAACTCGACGCGCCGGTTCTCCGCCTCGAGCGCCTTGCGCGCCGTCTCCTCCAGTGCCGCGAGCTTCTCCTGCGCGGCCTGGCGCGCCTGGCGGGCGTCGAGCGCAATCTGGCGCTGCGTCCCAACGGCGCGCTGCGCTTCGTCTTCCTTGCCCTTCAGCGCATCGAGCGCCTTGGTGCGAGCGATGAGCTCGCTGTCCTGGTCGGGCTGCGCGGTGACGCGCCGCGTGGCCAGCCAGTTGCCGAAGGTCTCGCGCGCCGCGCGGCTGGCTTGCTGTGCAGCGAGCAGCGCGAGTTCGGCCTGCTCGCGCTCGCGCGTGGACTCCTGCTCGGTTCGCTGGCTGGCCCGGATGGTCTGGCGCAGCGGCTCGGCGGCCGGGCGGTCGATGAAGTCGTCGAGCGTCAATGTGCGCTCGACCCGCGGCAGATCGCCCACGATGGTGCTGCCAAGCCCGATCAGGAAGCTTGCGAACACGAGCGCTACCACCCACAGGCCGCGGCGGAACCACTTCTCGGACAGGCGCAGGGATTTACTGCTCATTTCACTCCTCGTTTCTGGAACTGCCGCATTAGAGCCTGAGCACCACAGGCGCCGCCCCGAGCCCTGCGCGCGGTAGCCAGGCGAAGACCGAGTCGACCGTCACGGTCTCGATGCGGTCGGAAAAGCGCTTCTCGTTCGGATGGTCGTCAAAGGCCACGTTGGCCGCGCCGAGGCGGCCGCCGAGCCGCGTCAGCGGCCCGAGCTTAAGCGTGGTGGGCTCGTAGCCCTTGAACTTCAACCATGCCTGCGCTTGCCCGCGCGTAAGGATGGTCGCCGGCTCCATTGCCGCGGCGAGCGTCTCGATGGCCCACTGGTTCGACTGCTGGTACCTGTCGCCCCAGGCATAGCTCACGATGCTGTAGGGCGCCGTATGCAACCGGGTGATGCGCAACGCTGATTCATCGAGCGCAGCCCGCAGGTGCGCCTGCACATCCGGCGTCGGCACCACCCAGGCCGCTTCGTTGCGCCACAGGTCGTCAAGGAAGAACTCGCCCAGTCCCTGGCGGTAGATCGCCGCCGTCGCGGTGTTGCACTGATTGAGCTTGTGCACCACGCGCCAGGCCCCTGCCTCGGTCTTGTAGGCAAGGCCCATGTGGGAGTAGCGCAGCCCGTACTTGCCCAGGTCCTGCCCCGCTCTCGCCAGCAGCACTACCTGCGCGCCGCTGGCATCCAGTTGCTGCGCGGTGCGCTGCGCGAGCTCCATGCCCTTGATGATCGAAGCTGCGGCCAGCCGGTGTTCCTCGCAGGACCGGCCCGCGTGCGCGTTGAGCGGGAACAGGAAGAGGCCCGCCAGCACCACCGCCGTCGCGGCCGCGAGCAGGTGCATCACCGCCCGCAGCCCGCGCCGTGCGCGCGACATGCGGCTGCGGTACTCGGTCTCATAGCTGCCGAAGTTGGTGGGGATCCGTTTCACGACAGCCTCTCGTTGTAGAGCAGCGCGCGGCCGATGGCGTTCGGCACGAAGGCGAGCACCTCGCCAGCCGCCGATAGCACGACGCCAGTGCCGATCACGCTCACCGTCACCACCGTACCGGTCACCACGACGCTGCCATGAACGACGCGCCCCATGACCTTGACGCTGGCGCGCGCGCCGTCGGAAGCGCGCTCCAGCAGATAGACCGTGCCGTCCACGGACGCCTCCACCGCCACCACGGTGAGCGCCGCCCCGGCCACCGACAGCGCCGCCGGCACGGCCACGACCGCACTGGCTGCGCTGCCGGCCAGCGACGCGGTCCCGATCACCGAGGCCACCGGAAGCATCGACAGTGCGGCCGAGGCGTCGCTCTGCGCATGGGCCTGCAACGGAGCAAAGGCGCCCACGAGCGCGGCACAGGCCGCGATCAACGCCGCGACAAAGGACTTCTTCATGTTGTGTTCTCCGGAAAAGATTGATGGGAGAGACCCGGCGCTCATTCGCTTCGATCCACTTCGTCGCGGGCTTCGCGACGGCCCTGCAGACGCGCTTCGGTGATGTCGGCTTCATGGCGGTCGCGCAGGCTCTTGGCCAGCGTGAAGGCACTGCTGATCAGGAACACCCAGCTCACGCCGAGGAAAGCCTTGTAGGTCTCGCTGATCTCCATGCGCAGCAGGCCCCAGCCGGTCAGGCCCATGGCGGTGAAGAAGCCGCCCCACACCACGAGCTTCCACATCGGCGTGTCGCCGGCGCCGGGCGACGCGCCATGCTGGTTGTCACGCACGAACTTGGCGAGCACGAAGGCAGCAGACAGGCAGAACACGTAGCCCATCACCATGAACGCCCGGTCCAGCGCCTGTCCCGGTAGCCAGCCAAGGCCGGTCGCACACAGGAACACGGCCAGGCCGAAGGAGATCCAGACCTGGACTTGCCAGGCGCGGGTGTCGCGCTGAATGGAGACGATGGACTGAGAGGGTTGCATGGATGCCTCGCGGCGTAGTGAAGGTGCGCGAATGATGGTTCGCGCGGCCCCCGCAGGGCGCAAATTCCTGCACCGGTCGCGGATCTGGCCGCCGCCGGTATCGTCAATCAGTACCGATGCGCTGTTGACGGCGCCGCAACAGGTCGTCGCGCGTGAAGGGCCGGTCGGTGCCGGCCAGCCGCACGGCGATCACCCCGAGCGCGTCGTGCGTGGGCGCTGGCGTGCCGGGGCGCAGGAACAGCAGCGGCGACACGATGCTGATGAGCAGCAGGACCCAGTGGAGCCGAGGCGGCCGGTGATTCTGTCGCCAGAGGAAGAATCCACTGACCGCCGCGCCAAGCAGGAAGCCGGCCGCCACCTCGGACTTGGAATGGGCATAGATGGCCAGCCTCGACAGCCCGATGAGGGCGGCAAAGGCCCAGCCGAGCGCAGCAGCGGCGGCGCGCACACGTGGCTGCCAGTGCGCGGCGACCAGCCAGAACGCGACCGGCCAGATGCTGGCCGACAGCATGGTGTGCCCGCTGATGCCGGTGAAATTGAGCATGGCGCTGCCGATGCCCCAGCCCATGAAGGCGATCTTCGAAGCTGCTACCAATGCGCCGGCAGCGCCGAAGAGCGCGAGCCAACGCCATGCGATCGGCCGCGTGGCCGTCCGCACTCCCAGCCACACGGCGATCCAGGCCGCGACCGGCAACAGGAAGCCGCTGTCACCGAACCAGGTGATCGAATACCAGAAGTCGTCAGGCAGGGACAGCATCAGGCCGGCTGGCTCCCCAGCAGCCCGCTCACGCGCCGCTGCAGGGATTCGGGCTGGACTTCCGCGTGCGCCATGGCGCTGCCGACATGGAGCCCGACCCGGCTGAAGAAGCCGCGCCGGAAGGGACGCACCATCGCGACGCGCTTGCCGTCCCGAACCTCGAAGCGGCTGAAATAGGAACCCCAGAGATTGGTCAGCGCCATCGGGACGACCGGTGCGTCGACGCCTTCGGCGCGGGCGTCATCCAGGATCTTCATCACGCCGCCCTTGAAGGTCTGCAGCGTGCCGTCGCGCGTGATCGCGCCCTCGGGAAAAATGGCGAGCAGGTCGCCCTCGCGCAGCACCTGCACCGCACTCGCGAAGGCCGCCTCGTAAGCATCCGGATCTTCCTTTTGCGGCGCAATGGGAATGGCCTTCGCCAGGCGGAAGAGCCAGCCGAGCACCGGCACGCGAAAGATCCGGTGGTCCATGATGAAGCGGATGGGGCGGGGGCTGGCGGCCATCAGCAATACCGCGTCGATGAAGCTCACATGGTTGCAGACCAGCACGGCGGCGCCTTCGGCCGGGATGTGCTCCTCGCCCTTGACCTCGAAGCGGTAGACCAGGCGCGTCAGCACCCACGCGACGAAGCGCAGCAGGTATTCCGGCACCAGCATGAAGATGTAGAAGGCCACCACTGCATTGGCGATGCCCGTGAAGAGAAAGATCTGCGGGATGGTGAAGCCGGTCTTGAGCAGCACCCCCGCAATCACCGCGCTGGCGATCATGAAGAGCGCGTTGAGGATGTTGTTGGCCGCAATGATGCGAGCACGGTGCGTGGCCTGGCTGCGCAGCTGGATCAGTGCGTACATCGGCACGCTGTAGAGGCCAGCGAAGAGCGAAAGCAGGCCCAGGTCGGCCATCACCCGCCAGTGCGGCGCCTGGGCCACGAAGCTTTGCAAGCCCATCTCGGCCGCGGGCGGCAAGCCGCGCGCGGCGAAATAGAGGTCGATGGCGAACACGCTCATTCCGATCGCGCCCAGCGGCACCAAGCCGATTTCTACCTGGCGGCGGCTCAGCGTTTCGCACAGCAGCGATCCGATGCCGATGCCGACCGAGAACACCACCAGCAGCAGCGAGGCAACCTGCTCGTTGCCATGCAGCACTTCCTTGGCGAAGCTCGGGAACTGGCTCAGGAAGACGGCGCCGAAGAACCACATCCACGAAATGCCCAGCAGCGAACGGAACACCACCACGTTGCCGTGCGCAAGCCGCAGGTTGCGCCAGGTCTCGGCCACCGGGTTCCAGTGGATCGCCAGGCCCGGGTCGGTCGCTGGCGCAGGCGGAATAGCCTGCGCCACGCCGCGCCCCACCAGCGCCAGCAGCAGGCAAGCCACCGCCACGGTGGTATGCCCGATGCCCGGCAGCGCGACCAGCAGACCGCCGGCCACCTGCCCCAACAGGATGGCGACGAAGGTGCCCATCTCGACCATGCCGTTGCCGCCGGTGAGCTCGCGCGCATCGAGCACCTGCGGCAGGTAGGCGAACTTGACGGGGCCGAAGAGCGTCGAATGGAGCCCCATCAGGAACACGCAGCCCAGCAGCAGCACCGCATCGCCACGGATGAAGCCCCACGCGGCCAGCACCATGATCGCGATCTCGAGGTTCTTGACGAAGCGGATCATCTTCGTCTTGTCGTACTTGTCGGTGAGCTGCCCCGCGGTCGCCGAAAACAGCAGGAAGGGCAGGATGAACAACGCACCGATCACCAGGCCCGCCATGGCCGGCGGCATCCAGTCGAGCTGCAGCTGGTAGGTCACCATCACCGTGAAGGCGAACTTGAACAGGTTGTCATTCGCCGCGCCTGCGAACTGGGTCCAGAAGAAGGGCGCGAAGCGCCGCTGGCCGAGCAGGGAGAACTGGTTGGCGTGGGAGTTCGGCGCCGGCGCGCCGACGAGCGGGGAGGTATCGGTGGATGCGGTCATTCGAAATCTCCCTGGCGGGCTCCTCAGGCCGTCACTGCGGCCCCGCCCGAATTGTGCCGCAGCGTCTCGCGCCCCATGGCCTGGAGCGCGTGCAGAACCGGCAACGCAGCCAGTGCGGCCGTCAGGTGCTTGAGGCTGTGGCCTGCCAACAGATGGTGCGTCGCCTCGTAGATGGCCTGGTCCGCGAGCTCGAAGAGCTTGGCCATGGCATAGAAAAAGATCACCCATCCCAGCCGGAGGCCAATGGCGCCCTGGCCGGGCCTGACCAGCGCCAGCGCGAGCACCAGCAACATGCCGCCGAACTGGACCAGCGCCCAGGGCAGCACGTTGCCCGTGGCGTGACAGACCGCGACTGCCAACAAGCCGACTGCAAGCACGAACCAGGCGACGAGCCATCCGGCGCGCGCGCTGACCCGCTCGCAAACGGCGCAACCGATCAATCCGGCGAAGGCCACCGTCATCCCGGCACGGTCGGCAGCGAGGCGCACGGCGTCGGGTTGCAGATGGTAGAAGGCCGAGCCCGCGGCCGTAAGGACCAAGCCGGCAAAGAACATCCAGGCGCAGTCGAGCAGGTTGACAGGCGGCTGCGTCGCAGGGTGCAGGGGCGCCGCGTCCTGCACGTGCTCGTGCGTCCGGTCGTACCAGTGCAGCCAGCGCAGGCCCCAGACGCCGAGTGCCGCGAAGGGCAGGTTGCTCAACACGTCCATGGCGTGCGGCAGTCCGGCCCAGCCGCGCTCGTCGGCAAAGGGCTCGCTGCCGACCCCAGGCGCGACCAGCGCGGGCCCGAACACGCCTGTCAGCAGGAGCAACGTGAAGAAGAGCAGCAGAGCACGTTCGCGGCGGGAGAGAAGAGACAACGGGGACATGGCGGCTCCGGTGGTGGATGTCGGTTCCGCGGAATGTAGGTTGCCAGCGCCTCCAGCAGCATCGAGAATCGATACGGAGTACTTATTCACGCCCTTTGGTATCGAGCCGCAATACCCAACGCCATGAGCACCACCGTCGATCTCATCCAGGCTCTCAAGAACGAACTCAAAACGGCACGCATGACCTATGCGGACCTCGCCAAGTCGCTGGACATGGCCGAGTCGAGCGTCAAGCGCATGCTGGCCAAGGGCGACATGCCTCTGACCCGGGTCGACGCGATCTGCCGCGCCCTGAAGATCGACTTCGCGGAACTGGCCCGACGCGTCGCCGACGCACAGCCGCTGCTCAAGGAGCTGACGCTGGAGCAGGAGAAGGCCGTGGTCAAGGACAAGAAGCTGCTGCTCATGGCCATCTGTGTACTGAGCCAGTGGACACTGGAGCAGATCGTTGCCGCCTACCGCCTGACCGATGCCGAGTGCATCGGCTACCTGGCGCAGCTGGACCGCATCGGCATCATCGAGCTCAGGCCGCTCAACCGCTACCGACTCAAGCTGGCCAAGACCTTCCGCTGGCGCCCGCACGGGCCGGTGATGGATTTCTTCCGCGAGAACGTGGTGCTGGACTATTACCGCGGGGGCTTTGATGGGCCGGCCGAGGGCCTGCTGCTGGTGCACGGTTCGATCAGCAAGTCGCTGGCGCCGGCCTTTCTCGATCGCCTGCAGCGCGTGGCGCAGGATTTCGCGCAGCAGCACCAGACCGACCAGAAGCTCTCTCCCAAGGAGCGCGAGGGCTACACGCTGCTGCTGGGCATGCGCAACTGGGAATTCGAGCTGTTCACACGGCTGCGGCGTTGATGAGCCCACTTTGCCGCGACCTCAGCACATCCGCTGCGAGGCCACCGTGCGGCGCGTCGAAGAACTCGCCCGCGGTGACGGCGACGCCACACGGGTGCAGCGCTTCGCTGGCGCCTGATCTTCAGTCCCGCATGATCGCCTGCATCAGCGTGCGCAGGACGGCCAGCGCCGGCGCCTCGGTTCGCCGGCGCAAGGTCACGAGCCCGAAGCGAGCCATACCATCAAGCGGCGGCGTCATCTTCATCTCGACCAGGTCGGGCGCCGCCGCGCGGATGGCCAGCAGCACGGCATCGCTGCGTCGCACGACTTCCACCAGGCTGGGCACCTCCTCGCATTGCAGGGTCACGCAATGGGAAGGGTGCGCTTCCGGGCCGTAGGCCTCGACCAGCGTGCGTGCCACCTGGTCGCTCAGCGGCGTCGAGGCGATCGGGTAGCGCTGCACCGCCTCGAAGGACACGCCGGTGCGCAGCCGCGTGAGCGGATGGCCGCGCCGGCACATGAAGGTGCCGCGCATGTTGCGCACCAGCCCGAGTTCGAGGTCGGGCGCGGGCTTCAGGGAGAACGCATCGACCACCAGCGCATCGAGGCTGCGCGCACGCAGCGACTGCACGAGCAGATCGGTGCCGCCGCGCGCCACCGCCACGCGCATCTTCGGGTGGTTCTCGGCCATGTACATCAGGTAAGGCGTCATCAGCATCGCGCCCGGACCCGAGCCCATGCCAATGCGCACGGTGCCGCCCTCTCCTTCGCGCAACCGGCGGCCGCTGTCGCGCAGCTCGTCGGCCTCGAAGACGAGGTGGCGCGAGCGCTCCAGGACCTCGCGGCCGAAGGCGGTGAGCTCGTTGCGGCGACCCACGCGGTCGAACAGCGGCATGCCCAGTTCGTCCTCCAGCGCGCGGATGCTGCGGCTCAAGGCCGGCTGCGTCAGATGCAGGGCCTGCGCGGACTGGCTGAACGAGCCTGTGTGGGCCAGCGAAATGAGGTGCCTGAGTTGAACCAGCGTCATGAAGAAGCTCTGCGGAGTGGCTGCATTGAACTCATGCTAATGCAGCCAACAATGCATTGGACGTTCAACGTTTCCACTCCTAGGATTCGTTGGCCTCCGGCAATCGCGCCGGTGCACAACCGGAGTTCCGATGACATCGTTCTTTCAGCGTTCGCACCTCCTCGCCTGTGGCCTGCTGCTGGCCGCCGGTACGGCCTTGGCCCAGGGCTACCCGGCCAAGCCCGTCAACCTGATGGTTCCGTATCCGGCCGGCGGACCTTCAGACGCGACAGCGCGCATCTTCACGATCCCGTTGGCCAAGGAGCTGGGCCAGCAGGTGCTGGTCGAGAACCTGGGCGGCGTGAGCGGTGCAATGGCGGCGCAGAAAGTGCTGGCGGCGCCGGCCGATGGCTACTACATCTTCCAGGGCTCGCCCAACGAGGTGATCCTTTCGCCGCTGGCCAACGCGGCCGTCAAGCTCAAGGCCGAGGACTTTCGCCTGGTGCATCCCGTGGCTGACGCCGTGATGGTCTTCGTTGCCCGCAAGGACCTGCCGGCCAACAGCGTGGATGAGCTCATCGCGCTGGCGCGCAAGTCGGCCGACAAGCCGCTCTCGTACGGGAGCGTCGGCGTCGGCTCGCTCTACCACCTGATCCTGGAGAAGGTGCAACAGGACGCGGGCATCAAGCTGATGCACGCGCCCTACAAGGGCAACGCGCCGCTGCTGCAGGACCTTGGCGGCGGGCAGGTGGACTTCGCCGTGCTGGTGTACAGCGCCGCGATGGGCGCGCTGGCCGAGCAGGGCCGGCTCAAGGTGATCGGCCAGCTCGGCGCGCAACGCTCCGAGCTGCTGAAGAACGTGCCTACCGCCAGCGAAGGCAAGGAGCTGAAGAACTTCGCCTACAAGACCTGGAGCGGCTTCATGGTGCCAAAGAACACGCCGGATGACGTGGTGCAGAAGCTGCACAAGGCCATCGGCGCGACCCTGAAGGATCCAAGCGTGCGCACGCAGCTCGCAGCGCAGACGCAGGTCGCATCGCCGCCGATGTCGCTGGCCGAATCCGCGAAGTTCTTCGAGGCCGAGACCGCGCGCTATCGGGAGATCGCCAAGTCCATTCACCTGCAGCCGCAGTAAGCTGAATCCATGAGCACACTTCTCGAAGACCTGCACGCACAGGCCGATGCCTTCATCGACATCCGCCGCGACATCCACCGTCATCCCGAGCTCGGCTTCGACGAGCACCGCACCTCGGCTCTTGTCGCCGAGCGGCTCGATGCCTGGGGCTACCAGGTCGAGCGCGGCCTCGGCGGCACCGGCGTGGTGGGCCGGCTGGTGCGTGGCGACGGCGAACGCCGCCTGGGCCTGCGCGCCGACATGGACGCGCTGCCCATCGACGAAGCCACCGGCCTGGCCTACGCCAGCAGCCACGCCGGGGTGATGCACGCCTGCGGCCACGACGGCCACACCGCGATGCTGCTGGCCGCCGCGCACCACCTGGCCGAGCGCGGGCGCTTTTCCGGCACGCTGAACCTGATCTTCCAGCCGGCCGAAGAAGGCGGCGGCGGGGCGGTGCGCATGATGGAGCAAGGCCTGTTCGACAAGTACCCGTGCGACGCCATCTTCGCGATGCACAACATGCCCGGCCTGGCGCAGGGCCGGCTGGCGCTGCGCGAAGGGCCGGCGATGGCCTCTTCCGACTACGCGACCGTCACGCTCACCGGCATCGGCGGCCACGGCGCCATGCCGCATTGCACGGCGGACCCCATCGTGGCGGCGGCCAGCATCGTGATGGCGCTCCAGACGGTGGTATCGCGCAACATCGACCCGCTGCAGATGGCGGTGGTGACGGTCGGCGCCATCCATGCGGGCAAGGCCAACAACGTGATCCCGCAAAGCGCCACGCTGGAGCTCAGCGTGCGCGCGCTCGACCGCGATGTGCGAAGCCGATTGGAGGAACGCATCAAGGCCCTGATCGCGGCCCAGGCCGAAAGCTTCGGCGTCCAGGCGCAGATCGACTGGCGGCCCGGTTACGCGGTGCTGGTCAATACGCCGCAGGAGACCGCCTTTGCGCGCGAGGTGGCGCTGGAGCTGCTGGGGCCCGAACGCGTCACGCTGCAGGCTCCGGCATTGCCGGGAAGCGAGGACTTTGCCTTCATGCTGGAGCACGTACCCGGGAGCTACCTGCTGATCGGCAATGGCGAAGGCGACAGCCACGGCGCCTGCATGGTGCACAACCCCGGTTACGACTTCAACGACGGCAACGTCGCGATCGGCGCGGCCTACTGGGTGCTCCTGGCCGAGCGCTTTTTGCGCTAATCGTTTGCGGCGAACACGGTCAACACGCCCGTGTAGCCATACAGATGGTGCCGCGCGATCTCGCCGGCAGCGAAGAAGCCGACCAGCGGCACGTCGCCGAGCGCATGGCGCACGATCTGCAGCTCGGCGCCCGGCGCGCCGAAATGCGGACCGCCCCGCCCCGAGCAGCTCACGTACACGGCGCCCGCAATGCGGCGCGCCGGATGAGGAGCGGCCTCTGCTTCGCCGGCGGCCACGGCGCGCGCTGTCGCGAGCGTCTGCTCCTGCGGCTCGAGTTCCTCGCGGACCTCGGCGCAGATGCGCATCAGGTCGGCACGCGCGGCCTGCGCGTTCCGGCGCACGAAGCTCATGCGCATGCCCGACTCCGCCACGTCCGCGATGGCGATCCCGCGGCGGGTGGGATCGAGGCCGATGATGTGGCGCACCAGCACGTCGGCGCCCAGGTCGCCGGTGCGCCGGATGCCGTCGCTGCCGGCGTCGACCAGTCCTACCAGCGTGGCACGCACCGCCTCGATCGCTTCCTGCGGCGCCTCCAGCGATACACCGAGCTCGGCCAGCAGCACGTCGAGCGCCGGCTCGCCGTCGAGCCCGAGCAGCAGGTTGCCTTCGGCTTCGGTGATCTCCCGTTCGCGCGAGACCGGCTGGCAGCCCTGGGTGACACGCGACACCAGGCGCACGCCATCGCCGAAGGCCACGCCCGACAGGCCGCCCGAGAAAACACCGCTCGCGGCTCCGTGGCCGCGGATGTTGCCGTTACCGCCGATCGCGAACTGGAGCGCCCCGTTGCGCCCCGATGACAGGCCACCGAAAAGGTAGCCGGTGTCGGTGCGCCCTGCCATTTCGGCCACCAGTTCCGGCAGGTCCGGCGTGCCGGGATCGGCATGCACCAGGGCCGTGTGGGCCGCGAAGCCGCTCATTTCGGAGCCGGCCAGCGGCGCCACGCCCGAGAACACGCGGTACTGGTCGCTCGGAAGCATGCACAGCATGACCGACAGCGCGGGCTCGTCGAAGTATTCGGCATTGTTGGCCGACACGCCGATGCCGACGGTGCCGGACCAGTCGGTGATCTCGGGCAGCTCGGCGCCCAGGTGATCGAGGATCTCCTGCGCCTCCGCGGCGTAGTGGTCCGTGATGTAGAGCAGGCCCAGCGTGGGCGCGCGCGCATAGTCCGGCAGCGCCATCTGCGCGCGCAGTTGCGCGAGCACGAGCCCCGCTGCCATGCGCCATTGGGGATGGGTGGCGTGGCCCGTGGGGAAGAGCTTCATGGCCTCGGACTCCCAGGCAAAGGTTGCAAATCAGCGCGCGCGCGTTCGCTTGCGCGCCGCCGTTTTCTTGGTTGCTGCGGGTGCCTTCTTCGCGGTGGCGCCTGTCTTGCGCGCCGCGGGGGGCGCTGCCGCGTTCATCGCCTCGCTCATCGCATCCGCGATCGGCTGGGCCACGGCCGGCATCTTCAGCTGCGACGCATCCTGCAAGGCGGAGCTCGCGATCTGCTGGAACTGCTGCGTGAGCGCGCCCCACCACTGAAGCGGGTCGATCAAGCCCCCGGCAGCACCCGGCGCGGCAGGTCCGTTGGCGGCCTCCGCCCTGGCGCCGGGCCTGGGCGCCGGCACTTCGGCTGACTCCTCCGGCTCAGCGGCCTCGGGTTCGGATTCCGGCACGGGCACCTGAGCTTGCGGTGCGGGGGCCGCCGAGGCTGGCCGCGGCTCGGCGGGCCGCGTGAAGGCATTGGCCAGATCTTCCATGCGCAGATTCATGCCGCGCAGGGTCGACAGTGTCATCTTCTGCACTTCCAGTGCCTGGATGGTGGCCTTGAGTGCGTGGCCGTTCTGCTCCAGCCAGTACTGCACCGTCTTGAGTTCCTGGATGCGCTTGTCGACTTCCTCCACGCTCAGTGTCGGCGCGACCCAGCTCGACAGGCTGGGCATGCCGGGCACGGCGCTGGCGCCGCCGGCAGCACCCTTCGCGAGGCTCTGAAGGAAGTCGAAGCCCGGAACGAATTGGCTGAAGGCGAATGGCTTGGCGTCGCTCATGGGATGGTCTCCTGCGAAGAGGTTTTCTTGTGCCCGGCCAGCTTACTCCATGCGCATGGACCCGGAAGCGATCAGTGCTTGTGTGCGCCGCCCGCGGGTGCTGCAGAGCCTGCCGGTCCGGCGAGCACCGGGACCTTCAGCTCCAGCGTGCTCGTCTGCCCCTTCGGATCCTCGAAGCGCAGTGTCAGCGGCACGGTGCTGCCCTTGGCCAAAGGCTTCTTCAGGTCCATGAGCATCAGGTGGAAGCCGCCCGGCTTGAGCTCGACGGTTTGACGCGCCGGAAGCTCGAGGGCGTGTTCCAGCCCGCGCATGCGCATGGTGTCGCCTTCCATCTTCATCTCGTGGACTTCGGCCACACCGGCCACGGGCGTGGAAGCGCCGACCAGGCGTGCGCCCGCGGGGGCATTGAGTTTCATGAAGGCGCCGGTACCGCTCTGGCCCGGCACCGAGGCGCGGATCCATGCATCGCGCACGTCGACCGCCGGGGCCTGGGCCAGGGCGCTGCCGGCAATTGCCAGCAGGAGAAGGGAGGTGGAGATGCGGCGCGGGAGCCGCGGGAGAAAGCGAGTGTTCATGGCAGGGTCCTTGCTGAAGTGTGAATCAAAGGTCGAAGCGGAGTTCAGCGCTGTAGGAGCGCTGCGGGTAGGGATGAAAGTTCCAGTACTGCTGGTTGTTGGCGTTGTCGATGCCGAAGGCCGCCGACCAGCGCTTGTCGATCTGGTAGCGCACGCGCAGGTCGACGGTGAAGTAGCGGCTGGCGCCGAAGTAGGCGAAGGCGTTGACGTCGGTGTTGTCCAGGCTCGAATATTGGCGGCCGCTGTAGCGCGCCGCAGCGGTGAAGGCCCAGCGCGCGTCGGGCTTGTAGCTGGCGTAGACCGTGGAGCGCCAGCGCGGCACGCGCGGCTGCCATTTGCCGACGCTGGCCGGGAAGGCTGCGTTGGCGACGATCGTGGAATCGGCATAGGTCAGGCTGGCACCCATGTCCAGGCCGCGGACCCCCACGTCCTGGCCGGCGTAGGCCAGCTCGAGGCCGGTGGTGCGCACCTTGTCGACGTTCTGCACGCGAGAGACGGTGGAGTTCGGAATCAGTTGGCTGTAGAGCGCGTTTTTGGTGGTCTCGTGGAACAGCGTGGCGCGCGCGAGGCCGCTGCCCAGGTCCTTCTCGGCGGAAAGCTCGCCGGTCCACGACTTCTCGGGCTTGAGGTTCGGGTCGTTGATGAAGGAGAGCGCCCCGCCCGAGGTTGCGCCGTACAGTTCGCCCACGGTCGGGTAGCGCACTGCGCGGCCCAACGACGCCTTCAGCACCGTGTCCTTCGACAGTTGCCAGGCGAGCGCGGCTTTCGGCGACACATCCGATTCGCTGCGTGCGGCGTAAGGCTGCGAACCGGTGGCGATGGCGGTGAAGCCGTCCTTCGCCTTCCAATTCTCGTAGCGCAGGCCGAGCACGGCCTTCCATTTCGGTGCGAAGCCCCAACTGTCCTGCACCCAGACGCTCTGCGTCACGGTGCGTCCGCCGACATTGCTGACCAGCGACCCCGGCAGGACCGGGCCGTCCCGCCAGTTGCCCGACACGTCGTCCTTCGCGATGGCGAGCTTGTACGCATCGCGGCCGATGCCGAAGTCGACGATGTGCGCGCCACCCACGCCTTGCGGCCGCCAGGTGCCCTTGGCAACGAGGGTGTTCCAGCCGGTACCGTCCTGGTCCTGCAGCGTGCCGGCGCCACCGATGGCCGCGAGCGGCAGCGCGACGGTGGGCGCGCGCTGCCGGTCCCGGGCGTAGTCGTACAGGCTGGCGGCCACTTCCCAGTCCCATTCGCCCCGGGTGTTGCTCCTGACCGAAAGCCCGTGCATGTAGTGCGTCTGGGCGTCGTTGGTCAGCGGGAAAGCAGTGGGTGCCAGCGTGTAGCCGCGCCCGCCGATGACGATCGGCCCGCTGAAGACCGGCTGGCCGGCCGCATTGACCAGGTAGCTGTCGGGCCGGCCTTCCGCGCTGTTCTGCCACCAGCCCAGCGTGTAGGTGGCGCGAATACTGGGCGAGAAGTCGTAGGCCAGCTTCAGCTTCGCGTGATCCTGCACCGTGCGGTAGGCAGTGCCGGTGCCCAGGATGTACCAGGGCGTATTGGTGGTGTTGAGCCCCGCGACGGCGCCCGCCACCGGCGTGCCGGCGCGGCCCGGCACGCCTGAAGCCAAGGTAGCGGTGGTGAAGGTCAGCGGCTGACCGCGGCTGTCGGTGCGGTTGACGTCGATCCACCAGGACCAGTCGCCGCTCCTGCTGCCGAGCGAGGCGCTGGTCTGCCAGCCGTCGAAGGTGCGGTGCGTGTTGTAGAGGTCGAAGGGCTGCGAGAAGTAGCCGGCCTTCACATGCGCCTCGAGCCGGGTGGGCATGCGCGTCACGTAGTCGACCACGGCGCCGGCCGAGTTGCCGGGGTAGGCCGCGGAGAAGGGGCCGTACATCACGTCGACGCGCTCGATCTCCTCGGGCGTGACCAGGCCCCAGCGCGGCGCATAGTTGGTGCCGTTGGCGATGCCGTTGCCCAGGTAGTTGGACAGCAGGATGCCGTCCGCATAGACCGCCGAACGTGCGCTGTTGCCAGTGCCGGATGCGCGGGTCGAGAGAATGGCGTGGTTGTAGTCGCCGACATAGCGTTTGCGCACCAGCAGGCTGGGCAGGTACTTGAGCGCGTCCTCGCTGTCGGTAGCGTTGATGCGGGTCTCGATCTCCTCGCGCGTCACGCCTTCGATGGTGGTGGGAATCTGCGTGGGCAGCGAGGTCGGCTGGCCGCCGGTAACGGTCACTACGCCGAGCGACTTGATGCGCTCGGGCGCCTGGTCGTCGGCTGGCATCGGAGAGGCCTGGGCGAATGCCGGTCCGGCCAGCCAGGGGAAAGCCGCGCCCAGGGCGAGGGACAGCACGTTGTTCTTGTTCATGGAAAGCGCTCCTCGGCGCCGCGAAGCACCGGTGCATTGCAAGGAGATCAGCGCGCAGGCGCCGGATCGACGCGCTGCACGCTACGGGATCGACAGCAAGCTCAGAGCGCGGGCGGCCCGCGCGCAGGCAGCGGGGCCGCAGTGGCCGCGGCGATGCGCGCGGCCGGTATGGGCTGGACCGCATGGGCCAGCGGGACGGGATGCGGCAACGCGGCCATCGGCGCTGACGGCGGCGCCGCACCGGTCAGCAGGCACATCGGGCAGTCCAGGTGAGTGGCGCCCAGGTCCTGCGCGCCGTCCTCGCCCTGGACCACGACCTTGATGGTGCCGACGCTGGAACACACCAGTTCCATCGCCTGCGGATGCACGATCGGCGAGGCGATCGCCGCGCCCAGCGACAGCGCAAACCACAGCAGCACGAGGCGGCCGAGGCAGTGGGCGTGGCGCAGGCAGGACATGGATTCGCGATTATGGGCGAGGTCCGGCGGTGCATCGCATCGGCTCGGGGGACGAGCGCAAGAATGAGCGCGAGAGCGGGCACGCAGTGGGAATGTATCCAGGGGTGTCAAGACGGCGCGGCGCCGCTATGCTCCCCCAATGCGCAGCATATTTCACCTTGCCTTCAATGTCCGGAATCTCGACGAGGCGCGTCGCTTCTACGGCGGCCGCCTCGGCTGCACCGAAGGCCGCAGCACCGACACCTGGGTCGACTTCGACTTCTTCGGCCACCAGATCTCGCTTCACCTGGGCGAGCCCTTCGCCACCGCGCGCACGGGCCATGTGGGCGATGTCATGGTGCCGATGCCGCACCTGGGCCTTATTCTCGAGCTGCCCGACTGGCAGGCACTGGCCGAGCGCCTGGAAGCCGCCGGCACCGAGTTCGTGCTGAAGCCGCAGGTGCGCTTCGAGGGCCAGCCGGGGGAGCAGCGGACCATGTTCTTCTGCGACCCCTTCGGCAACCCGATCGAGGTCAAGGGCTTCCGCTCGCTGGATGCCGTCTACGCCACCTGATCCGACATGCCCCAGTTCCTGCGTCCGGCCGGACTTGCGGCCGTTCTGATCGCCCTGTTGCCGCTCGCGGCGCAGGCGGTGCAGGATTGCGAGCTCAACGGCCAGGACGTGAATCCGGCCAACGGCCACACCACGGCCGGCAAGACCGGACTGATGCGCTGCAAGGACCGCGACAGCGGCGCGCTGATGCGCGAACAGCAGCTCCAGAACGGTGTCTTCATGGGGCTACTGCGCTATTACGAGCGCGGCAAACTGGTGAAGGAACACAGCGTCAACGCGCGCGGCAACATGGAAGGCGGGGCGCGCGAGTTCTCACCGGCGACGGGCCGGGTGCTGCGCGAGGCCACGTACGACGACGGCCACGAGACCGGACTCACGCGCAGCTTCCACCCCAACGGTCAGCTGCGCCGCGCCACCTTCTACGCCGAGCCGGGCGAGCGCGCGTATGCCGAGTTCACCGAACGCGGCCAGCTGTCGGCGCTGCGCTGCGGGGACAAGCCCCTGCTCGCCCCGGTCGTCGACGACGCGCAGCTGTGCGGGTTCGTGGGCAGCACGCCCTCGCAAGTCGAGCTCTTCGACGCCAAGGGCACCCTGCGCACGCGCCTCGCCTACCTGGCCGGCAAGCGGGTGCGCAGCGAGGAGCTCTACGACAACGGCAAGCCGGCCATGCAGGACGAGATCAGCGGCAACCAGCGCACCGAGCGGCGCTGGTCCTCCGAGGGCATCAAGCGCCGGGAGGTCGTCTATCTGCTGCTGGAACGCGGCGCGATCAAGCGGCGCGAGCAGGAGTTCTCAGAGAAGGGCATGCTGGTGCGCGACCAGCGCTGGGGCCTCGCGGGCGAGCCGCTGTCCGACGAGAGCTACTACCTCAACGGCCAGCCCCGCAGCAAGGCGGTTTACGGTGAAGGCAACGAGGCGCGCACCGTCGAGATCACCGAGTTCCGAGACAACGGCCAGCGCGCCGCGCAGGGGCGCTTCGCAGTCGTCAGCCGCTACCGCCAGATTCCGATCGGCCTGCACCAGCGCTTCGGCGACAACGGGACGCTGCGCGCCGAATCGCGCTACGACGACAAGGGCCGCGTCACGCGCGAGCGCAGCTGGGACGCCGCCGGCAGGCTGGAACGGGACGACGAAGTCTTCGAGGATGGGTCCCGAAAGGCCTACGCCAGGTAGGCGTTCGAGACCCTCAATCCAGCTTGATGCCGGCCGACTTGATGATCGGCCCCCAGCGCTTCGACTCGGCACGCGACAGCGCCGCGAATTGCTGCGGCGTGCCGGGCATGGCCTCCATGCCGAAGTCGTTGAAGCGCTTCTGCACGGCCGGCACGCTGAAGGCGCGGTTGAGTTCCGCGTTGAGCCTGCTCACCACCGGCGCGGGCAGGCCGGCCGGGCCCAGGATGCCCTGGAAGGCGAACACCTCGGTGTTGGGCACGCCCACTTCCGCCAGCGTGGGCACATCGGGCAGCAGCTTGGAGCGCGCGCCCGAGCCGATGGCCAGCACCCGCACCTTGTGGCCCTGCATGATCGGCAGGCCCGAGGCGAGGTCGAGGAACATGCACGGCACCTGGCCGCCCATCACGTCCGCCATCGCCGGCGCTGCGCCACGGTAAGGAATGTGCGTGATGAAGGTGCCGGTGCGGTTCTTGAACATCTCCATCGCCAGGTGGTGCGGCGAGCCGTTGCCCGGCGAGGCGTAATTGACCTTGCCCGGGTTGGCCTTGACGTAGGCGAGGAAGGCCTTGAAGTCCTTGGCCGGGAAGTCCGGGTGCACCACCAGCGCCAGCGGGAACTTGCCGATGGCGCCGATGTAGCTGAAGTCCTTCTCGGGGTTGAAGGGCAGCTTGCTGAACAGGTACTCGTTGAAGGCGAGCACCGCGTTGTCGGCCGACATGATGGTGTAGCCGTCCGGCTTGGCCCTGGCGACCAGATCGGCGCCGATGTTGGTCGACGCGCCGGGGCGGTTGTCGATGACGATCTGCTGGCCCAGCGCCTGGCGCATGGCCTCGGCGAGGGTGCGCGCGATGACGTCGGTGCCGCCGCCCGCCGGGTACGGCACCACCCACTTGATGATCTGCTCGGGGTAGTTCTGGGCGCGCGCCCACGGTGCGGCGCTGGCGGCCGCGGTAGCGGCGAGGGTGGTGAGCAGGGTTCTGCGGTCCATGATGATGAAGTCTCCAGGGTTTCGAATGAGTCAAGCCGTATCGGCAGCGTCCGGCGCAGCGGACAGCGAGGGCAGCGGCAAATCGCGCAGCGCCTCCGCCATCGCGGTCCGGCAACGCGCCTCGTCGCCGAGCTGCTCGAACAGCAGCAGGGCGAGTCGCGCGAGGAAAAGCGATTCTCGCCCGGCACCGGCTTCGCTGATGGCGCGGGCACATTCTGCGTAGAGCCGGTCGCGTGCTTCGAGGCTCAGGGGGGTGACTGGCGTTCCTTCGCCTTCGGCTGCGGTGCTATTCGCCCTCGGAGCGGCCGTGCGGCTCACTGGCGTACCTTCGCCTTCGGCTGCGGTGCTATTCGCCTTCGGAGCGGCCGTGCGGCTCACTGGAGCACCTTCGCCTTCGGCTGCGGTGCTATTCGCCTTCGGAGCGGCCGTGCGGCTCATGCTGCCTCCTTCGTGACCAGCGCCGAGGCACGTGCCAGCGCCTGCGCCAATGCGCCTGGCGGCACGCGGCGCCAGCGCGCGGCCACATGGCCGTCAGGGCGCAGCAGGTAGACCGCGCCCTCTTGCGCACCCAGGGCTTCGAACACCGGACGATGCGCCGCGGAAGGCGGCAACGTACGCAGCACGGCCTTCAACGGACCGGCCTGTGCCGCGGCGAGCTCGGCCTCGAAAGCGGAATCCGGTCGCTCGGTGTTCAGGACGAGCACGGTGAACTGCGGGCCTATCCAATCGGTGAGATGCAGCCCGGGCCCCAGCGGCTGCTCCGGCAGGGTCTCGCCGGGCCGCGGCCCGGCCGGCAGCGGCTCGCTCTCGCTGGACAGCGCAGAGTCCTCGTAATGAACGGCCTGCGTCTGCCGCGGGTTGATCAGGTTGGCGATCCCGCGGTGCGCGCCCGCGAGCGACAGCGCCGCCTCGCGCAGCAGGTCGAAGCCACGCGAGGGCGGCGACATGAACTCGGTGCTGCGCATCGCGCTCTCGGCGTTGATGTGGAAGGCGGCGATGCGCTCCTGCGAATAGCTGTCGAGCAACGCATCGCCAGACACGCCGCGTGCCACCAGCGCCAGCTTCCAGGCCAGGTTGTCGGCATCGTCGAAGCCTGAATTGAGGCCGCGCACGCCGAAGATGGGCATGGCATGCGCGGCGTTGCCGGCGAAGAGCACGCGGCCATGGCGGTAGCTCTGCAGCGTCATTGCGCCGGCCCGGTAGACCGAGGTCCAGACCGTCTTCCAGGGCAGGTGGCCTTCGCCGATGGCGTCGAGGTGGCGCTGCACGAACTCGGCCACCGCGTCGGGCTTCAGCGCCTCTTCCGTGCTCTGGCCGGCGCGCAGCTGGTAGTCGATGCGCCAGATGTCGTCGGGCTGGCGGTGCATCAGCACCGTCGAGCCGGGGTTCCACGGCGGGTCGAACCAGGCGCGGCGCTCGGTCGGGTAAGTGCTGTGCAGTTCGATATCGATGATCACGTAGCGGCCTTCGTAGCCCGTGCCCTCGAGGCTGAGGTCCAGCGACTTGCGCACGAAGCTCTGGCCGCCGTCGCAGCCGACCAGCCACGCGGCATTCAGCGCATAGCTGCCCAGCGCATTGCGCGCCTGGAGCGAGACGCCATCGGGCTCCTGCGCGAGGCCGGTGAGCTCCGTGCCCCAGCGGATGTCGATCAGCCCCGGCTCGGCCGCGTTACGGCGCACGATCTCGTCGAGGAGGTATTGCTCGATGTAGTACTGCTCGAGGTTAATCATCGGCGGCAGTTTCTGCCGCTCGTCGTGCGGCATCTCGAAGCGGAACACCTCCTCGGTCTTGTAGAAGCTGCGTCCGCCGGTCCAGGGCAGGCCCTTGGCCAGGAAGGATCGGACAGCACCGAGCCGCTCGACGATCTCCAGGCTGCGGCGCGAGATGCAGGCCGCGCGGCTGCCGACGCACACGGTGTCGTCGGCCTCCAGGATCACGCTGCGCACCCCGTGGTTGGCCAGGCCCAGCGCCAGCGCCATGCCGACCGGGCCGCCGCCCGCGATCACGACCGGATGGCGGCCGGTCTCGACCCCATGCTCGAGTGGGGGCAGCATGGGCGCGAAGCGGGTGTATCGGAAGTCGCCAACCGACGGCGGCAAGGCGCCGGCCGCGGGCGGCAACGGGCCGGTGGCGGCGTCGCCGGGGCGCGCTGCCGGCGAGGTCAGGACTGCGGTGTTCATGAGAAGGGATTGTCCGGATGCGGTCCGCCGGCCGATGTCCTAACTTCGTACGAAGTGTTAACCCTGAGATTTCGATGAGGCGGTGGCCCCTGAACAACGTGGAAGAGCGCGTGCTTGCGGCTCCCGTGGTGAGTGGCGTGCTCGCCGGCATCGGAACGCCGCACCTGGCGGCCAGTTACCTTGGCGCCATGCAGCGGGTGATGCCGGTGACCTTCTGCACTGTCTTCGCCGTGAGCGCCGCTGGCCGCATCGAGACCGTGTCAGCCGCGAGCAGCTACGGCAGCACCGCCGAGCGCACCGCAGACCGCTACGTGGCCCAGCGCTTCGACCGGCTCGATCCGAACATGGTGTGGCTCGCGGCCCGCAAGCTGCCCACGCGGCCGCAGCTCTGGATGGGGCACCAGGTCGCCGAGGAGGTCGCGGACCCGGCCTACCGCGCCGCCTGCTATGGCGACGTGGGCATCCGCGAGCGCGTCTCGGTGCTGTTGTTGCTGCCAACGGGGCAGCGCACAGCGGTGAGCTTCTATCGCAGCCTCGCGCAGCCCGAGTTCGGCGATTCGGACTTCGCGCGTCTGGAGGGTCATGCCACGCTGTTGGCCGATGCGACCCTCGCGCACGGCCGCAGCGCGATGGCGGCTCGCGAGGCGGCCGAACCCACGCTGAGCACCCGCCTTCTCGCGCTCAGCCTGCGAGAACGGGAGGTCGTCGGCCACCTTTTAGCCGGGAAGACCGCCAAGGAAACGGCGCGGGAGATCGGCGTCGAGCTGTCCACGGTGCGGACCCACCAGTACCGGGCGTTTCGGCGGTTGGGGATACGGGGTCTGAAGGACCTGCTGCGGGGCGCGGCAGCGAGCTAGAAGAAACCGCGCAATGGACCACGGTGAAAGCGATCAGGGCGCCGCCACTTCCTGATCGATCGCCCCGAACACCGACTGCCCATCCCGCCCCTTCATTTCGATGCGAATGGTGTCCCCGTACTTCATGAACTCGGTGGCGGGCTGGCCGTCCTGGATGGTCTCGATGCACCGCTTCTCGGCGATGCAGCTGTAGCCCTTGGGCCACTCCATCCGGCCGTTCTTCTCGACGCCCTTGTTGCTGACCGTGCCGCTGCCCACGATGCTGCCGGCGCGTACGTTGCGCGTCTTGGCGATATGCGCGATCAGCTGGCCGAAATGGAAGGTCATCTCCTCCCCTGCATCGCACATGCCCACCTTGCGGCCGTTCCAGCTGCTCTGCAGCGTGAGGTGCACGCGACCGCCTTGCCACGCCTCGCCCAATTCGTCGGGCGTCACGGCCACCGGGCTGAACGCGGTCGCCGGCTTGCTCTGGAAGAAGCCGAAGCCCTTGGCCAGCTCGGCCGGGATCAGGTTGCGCAGGCTCACGTCGTTGGCGAGCATCAGCAGGCGGATCCCGTCGAGCGCCTGTTCAGGCGTGGCGCCCATCTTCACGTCGCCGGTGACGACGGCGACCTCGGCCTCGAAGTCGATGCCGCAAGCCTCGCTGGGCACCACGATGCGATCGCACGGGCCGATGAAGTCGTCGCTGCCCCCCTGGTACATCAGCGGGTCGGTGTAGAAGCTCTCCGGTACTTCGGCATTGCGCGCCTTGCGCACCAGCTCCACGTGGTTGAGGTAGGCCGAGCCGTCCGCCCACTGGTAGGCGCGCGGCAGGGGCGCCATGCATTGCGAGGGATCGAAGGGGAAGCCGTGCCGGGCACGGCCGCCATTGAGGGCGTCCGACAGATCCTGCAGTTGCGGGCTGATGAAGCCCCAATCGTCGAGCGCCTGCTGCAGGCGGTTGGCGATGCCGGTCGCATAGTGGGCGCTGGCCAGGTCGCGCGAAACGACGACGAGTTGGCCGTCGCGCGAGCCGTCTTTGAGAGTGGCAAGTTTCATGGATGAAGCGGGTGCGGATGCCGGCGCGGCATCGCTGCTACTAAACTGATTGGACGGGCGGCAGTGTACCGAGCTGAACCTTGGCAGCGGCCTCCGATCCACCCCCGATGCACCTGCGCTCCGCCTCTCCAGCCCTCCCCGGCGTCCCGCGTCCGCCCTGGCGCGCGCTGGCGCTGCTGGCCGGCGCCGTGCTGCTCGCGCACCTGGCACTGCTGGGCCTGGCGCCACTGGCGGGAGGGCCGCATCCCTCGCCGCTGGCGGGCAAGTTCGTCACGCGGACCCTCGTGATCCCACCGCCGCCGGAGCAGGCGCCGGAAACCGCTCCAGCGCCGCCGCGCGCCTCAACGCCGCCCGCGCCCGCACCCAAGCCCGCGCCCGCGCGGCCGCGGCCCGCGCCCCGGCCGGAAGCGCCCGCGGCGCCAAACCCACCTTCCGTCAGCAGCCCGGCCCCCGAACAGGCGCCGCCCGAAGCGTCAGGTCCGGCGGCTTCGGCCGCGCCCGAGGCCGCTTCCGAACCTGCTGCGGGCGCCCCGGCCGGCGCGGCATCCAACGGTGCCGCTACCGCCGCGGGCCAGGCCGAAGCACCGCCCCCGACGAACGTCCCCGGCTCGGTCCAGCTCGCTTTTGCGGTGACGGGGCAGGTCGGCAGCGCACCGATGCAAGGCGTGTTCGGCACCTTGGTCTGGCAGCAGGACGGCCAGCAGTACGATGCCCAGCTGTCGCTTCGCTTTCTTTTCAAGACCATTCGAAGCCAGCACAGCAACGGCGCGATCGGCGCCGGCGGCATCGAACCCGCGCGTTTCTCGGACACCCGCCGCAGCGAGGTGGCCGCGCATTTCATGCGCGAGCAGGGCCAGGTGGTGTTCAGCAACAACGCGCCCGTCGTGCCGCTCCTGCCTGGTGCGCAGGACCGGCTCAGCGTCATGCTGCAGCTCGGTGCCCTCATGGCCGGCGACCCGGCGCGCTATCCGCCCGGCGCAGCCTTCGCGATTCAGACAATCGGCCCGCGCGAGGCCGACCTCTGGATCTTCAAGGTCGACGAAGACGAGCACCTGGCGCTACCGGCCGGCCAATACAACGCGCGCAAGCTCACGCGCAACCCGCGCAAGCCTTACGACGACAAGGTCGAGCTCTGGCTCGCGCCCGAGCTCGGCTACCTGCCGGTGCGGATCCGGCAGACCCAGGCCAATGGCGATTTCGCGGATTTCCAGCTGCGCGATGTCCAGGGCGCGCGGCCCTGAATCCGAATAAAGCACAAGAAATGGCGGCCGATGCCTACAAAACAACAGCCCTTATTGAAACTGGCGCGTTGATTGCTATCTAACAATCATGAACGCTATCGACATCCTCACTGGACCCGCCATGCAAATGCTTTACGACTCCGACTCCTTCGTCGTCGTGCACGTGCAACCGACCGAAGATGACACGCCGCCGGCGCCGAACATCCCCGTGCTCGCACGCCACGGCTTCGAGATCGTGGACAAGCGATCCGGCAAGGAGGTCTACCTCGACGGCTCGTGGGCCGAGCTGTTCCAGCAACAGATCGCCGCCTGGCAGCTCAACACCCCGACCCAGGAAGAGGTCGAAGACACGCTCGAGGGCTACGCCGAGCTCGCCCACACGCCCGTCCTGGTCCACTAGATCCCCAGGCAAAGGGCTTCTTTTTCGTTTCGCACAAGCGGCCCTCCATCGGCCCGACGATCAGCAGCACGGCCACCCATCGGCACACCTGTAACGCCGTCACGACCGGCATTCCCAACTGAAGCACCTTGGCGGTGATCGCCATCTCGGCAATGCCACCGGGCGAGCTGCCGAGAATCAGTGTGGCCGGATGCAGCCCTGTGCCCCAGGCCAGCAGCCATGCGAAGGGACGATGGATGGCGACCCGGCGCGAGCGCCCTCGCGTAGTATGGCCCGATGCCGCATCGCCTCCTGTTCCCGCCCGCCTGGCTGCCGTCCCTGCTGGCCGTCGCGCTGCTCGCCGGCTGCTCGGCAGCGGGGCTGGCCGATGCGCCGGTCGCCCGTCGCACCGTCGCCCTGCTGCCGGCCGATGCGTTGCTGCTCGGCGAGCAGCACGATGCGCCCGAACATCATGCGATCGAGCGCGAGGCCGTGGAGGCGCTGTCGGCACGCGGGCGCCTGGCCGCGCTGGCGATCGAGATGGCAGAGGAAGGCAGCAGCACGGCCCACCTCGACCGCGCCGCGACAGAAGCCCAAGTGCAAACGGCCCTCGGCTGGGACGAGAAGGCCTGGCCCTGGAGCGCCTACGGACCCGCCGTGATGGCCGCCGTGCGTGCCGGCGTCCCGGTGCTCGGCGCCAACCTGCCGCGCGCGCACATGAAGGACGCCATGGCCGACGTGTCCCTCGACGTGCAACTCGGGGCCGAGGCACACAAGGCCCAGGAGGAAGCGGTGCGCAGCGGCCACTGCAACCTGCTGCCCGAGTCGCAGATCAGGCCCATGACGCGCATCCAGATCGCACGCGACCGCGCAATGGCGCAAACCATCGTCAAGGCGCGCGTGCCGGGCAAGACGGTGCTGTTGCTGAGCGGTGCCGGCCACACCGCCAAGGCGCTCGGCGTGCCGCAGCACCTGCCGAGCGATCTCTCGGTGAAGGCGGTGCAACTGCAGGCCGGTGCCACACCCGACTCGCTGCGCGAGGCGGGCGCCTTCGATGCCGTGTGGCAAACGCCCGCGTTGCCCGAGAAGGACTATTGCGCGACCCTCCGGGCGCAGCCCGGGCCCCGGAGCTGAAAGGCGGGTAGGCCGCGCCGAACTGGTTCAGGCGTTCTTCCGGATCGAGTCGGCCAGCGTGTTCACCAGCGAGTCGATGTGCGACTTCTCGACCACGAAGGGCGGCGCAATCACGATCACCTCGCCGGCCGGGCGCACCAGCGACCCCTTGTGGAAGCAGTCCAGGAAGATGTCGTAGGCGCGCTTGCCCGGTGCGCCGGCGATGGGCGCGAACTCCACCGCCGCGGCCAGTCCGAGGCTGCGGATGCTGATCACGTTGGGCAGACCCTTGAGCGTGCCGTGGAAAGCATCGCCCAGCACCTTGCCCATTTCGCCTGCACGCGCAAAGAGCTTTTCCCGCTGCAGCAGCTCGAGCGTTGCGATCGCCGCGGCACAGGCCACCGGATGGCCCGAGTAGGTGTAGCCGTGGAAGAACTCCACCACGTGCTCGGGCGCCGAGTTGTTCATCATCGCGTCGTAGAGCTTGTCGCGGCAGATCACGCCGCCCAGCGGAATCACGCCGTTGGTCACGCACTTGGCGAAGTTCAGCATGTCGGGCACCACGCCGTAGAAGTCCGACGCGAAGTTCGTGCCCATGCGGCCGAAGCCGGTGATGACCTCGTCGAAGATCAGGAGGATGCCGTGCCGGTCGCAGATCTCGCGCAGCTTCTGCAAGTAGCCCTTGGGCGGCAGGTACCAGCCGGCCGAGCCCGCCACGGGCTCCACGATGATGGCCGCCACGTTGCTCGGATCGTGCAGCGGCAGGATGCGCTGCTCGAGGTCGGCCAGCGCATCTTCGGCCCAGACCGGCTCCTCGTTGTGGATATAGGCATGGTTCACCGGATCGTGGATGAAGCGCATGTGGTCCACCCTCGGCAGGAAGGCCGAGCCGAACACCTTCCGGTTGCCCGGGATGCCGCCCACCGACATGCCGCCGAAACCCACGCCGTGGTAGCCCTTCTCGCGGCCGATGAAGACGTTGCGATGCCCTTCGCCACGGGCGCGGTGGTAGGCCAGCGCCACCTTCAGCGAGGTGTCCGCCGCCTCGCTGCCCGAGTTGCAGAACAGCACCTTGTTGAGGTCGCCCGGCGCCATCGAGGCGATCATCTCGGCCGCCTTGAAGGCCTTGTCGTTGCTGACCTGGAAGGCCGTTGCGTAGTCCAGCGTGTCGAGCTGCTTCTTGATCGCCTCGTTGATGGGCTTGCGGTTGTGGCCCGCGCCCACGCACCAGAGCGAGGAGATCCCGTCGATGACCTTGCGCCCGTCGTGCGTGGTGAATTCCATGCCGTCGGCGGCCACGAAGACCCGCGGGTCCTTCTTGAAGTGGCGGTTGGGGGTGAAGGGCAACCACTGGTTGTCCATGCTGAAGTCGTTGTAAGCCATGTTGTTCGCTCCTGCAGGTGGGTGGACGCTGGGGAAGGGCATTGTGGCACCGGGCGCGTTCTTCGGCAGCCCTGCGACAATCCTGGCCCTTATGACCCCCGCGTACATCCTCACCCTTTCCTGTCCCGACCGCACCGGCATCGTCCATGCCGTGTCCGGCTTCCTGCTCGAGCGCGGCGGCAACATCGAAGAAGCGGCGCAGTACAACGACCATGGCACCGGCCTGTTCTTCATGCGCGTGCGCTTCGCGTGCGCCGACCATGGCGAAGCGGTGCTGCGCGAGCAGATCGGCGGCCTGGCCCAGGGCTTCGACATGCGCTGGAAGCTGCACGTGGCCACCGAGCCGATGAAGACGGTGATCCTCGTCAGCAAGGAAGGCCACTGCCTGAACGACCTGCTGTTCCGCTGGAAGAGCGGCCTGCTCTCGATCGACGTGCGCGCCATCATCTCGAACCATCGCGACTTCTACCAGCTGGCCGCCAGCTACAACGTGCCCTTCCACCACATCCCGGTGACAGGCGCCACCAAGGCGCAGGCCGAGTCGAAGCAGCTGGAGATCATCGAGGCGGAGGGCGCCGAGCTGGTGGTGCTGGCGCGCTACATGCAGATCCTCAGCAACGACCTGTGCGCGCAGCTCGCGGGCCGGGCCATCAACATCCACCACTCCTTCCTGCCCAGCTTCAAGGGCGCCAAGCCCTACTACCAGGCGCACGACCGCGGCGTGAAGCTGATCGGCGCCACGGCCCACTACGTGACGGCCGACCTGGACGAGGGCCCGATCATCGAGCAGGACGTGGAGCGATCCGACCACACCGACACCGTCGAGGACCTCACCGCCCGCGGCCGCGACACCGAGAGCCAGGTGCTGGCCCGCGCAGTGAAGTGGCACAGCGAACACCGGGTGCTGCTCAACGGGCACCGCACCGTCGTTTTCAAGTAGCGCGCAACGCGGCCCTTGCCGTAGAGTCGAGCCGATGAACGCGCCCACGACGACCACCCAGCGCGAGCTGCTGCAGGCTTTCGAGCGCCAGGCCGAGGTGGTGCGCGCGCTGCAGGCCTGCCTGCCCGCCCATGCGCTGATCTGGCAGCCCGAGGACACCACCCCCTACGAATGCGACGGCCTCACGGCCTATCGCCAGCGCCCGTTGGCGGTAGCACTGCCCGAGACCGAGGCGCAGGTGCAGGCGGTGCTGCAGGCCTGCCATGCGCTGGGCGTGCCGGTGGTGGCGCGCGGCGCGGGCACCGGCCTCTCCGGCGGCGCGATGCCGCATGCGATGGGCGTCACGCTCTCGCTCGCCAAGTTCAACAACATCCTGAAGGTCGACCCGGTCAGCCGCACCGCCGTGGTCCAGTGCGGCGTGCGCAACCTCGCAATCAGCGAAGCGGCGGCGCCCTTCAACCTCTACTACGCGCCCGACCCCTCGAGCCAGATCGCCTGCACCATCGGCGGCAACGTGGCCGAGAACTCCGGCGGCGTGCACTGCCTCAAGTACGGCCTGACGCTGCACAACGTGCTGCGCGTGCGCGGCTTCACGGCCGAGGGCGAAGCGGTCGAGTTCGGCAGCGAGGCGCTGGACTGCGCGGGGCTCGACCTGCTGGCGCTGGTGGTGGGCAGCGAAGGCATGCTGGCGGTCACCACCGAAGTCACGGTCAGGCTGGTGCCCAAGCCGCAACTGGCGCGCTGCATCATGGCCAGCTTCGATGACGTGCGCAGAGCCGGCGACGCAGTGGCCGCGGTGATTGCGGCCGGCATCATCCCGGCCGGCCTCGAGATGATGGACAAGCCGATGACGGCCGCGGTCGAGGATTTCGTGCGCGCCGGCTACGACCTCGAGGCCGAGGCCATCCTGCTGTGTGAATCCGACGGCACGCCGGAAGAAGTGGAGGAAGAGATCGGCCGCATGAGCGAGGTGCTGCGCGCCTCGGGCGCAACTGCGCTATCGGTGAGCACCAGCGAGGAAGAGCGCCTGAAGTTCTGGAGCGGACGCAAGAACGCCTTCCCGGCCTCGGGCCGCATCAGCCCCGACTACATGTGCCTCGACTCCACCATTCCGCGCAAGCGCCTGGCCGACATCCTCCTCGCGATCCAGCAGATGGAGAAGAAGTACGGCCTGCGCTGCTGCAACGTGTTCCACGCGGGCGACGGCAACCTGCACCCGCTGGTGCTGTTCGATGCCAACGACCCCGACGAGCTGCACCGCTGCGAGCTCTTCGGCGCCGACATCCTCGAGACCAGCGTGGCCATGGGCGGCACCGTCTCGGGCGAGCACGGCGTGGGCGTGGAGAAGCTCAACAGCATGTGCGTGCAGTTCACGGCCGAGGAGAACGAGCAGATGTTCGGCGTCAAGCGCGCCTTCGATCCCGCGGGCCTGCTCAATCCCGGCAAGACCATCCCGACGCTGCAGCGCTGCGCCGAGTACGGCAGGCAGGTGGTGCGCGGCGGCCGGCTGCCGCATTCCGAGCTGCCACGCTTCTGACGATGAAGGGACTGCGCGGCCTCGCCTGGCTTCTGGTCCTGCAATCGATCGGCGAGCTGCTGTCGCGCGGGCTTGCTCTTCCGCTGCCCGGACCAGTGCTCGGCCTGGTGCTGCTGCTCGCGGCGCTCAGGTTCGAGCTCGTGCGCGAGCCGGTCGCGGAATGCGCCAACTTCCTGCTCTCGCACCTGTCGCTGCTCTTCATTCCGGTCGGTGTGGGCGTGATGACGCACCTCGCGCTGCTTGCCCAGTACGGCGGCCGCATGCTGTTCGTGATCGTGCTGTCGACCTGGATCGGATTGGCCGTGACCGCCACGGTGCTCTACTGGCCCGATCGCAAGCGCAGCCATGAGAAGGGGCGCTGACCCATGCCTCGCTTCGTCGAACTCTGGATCTATCTTTCCGCCACGCCGCTCTTCGGCCTCACCGCCACGCTGGTGACCTACCTGCTCGCGAACGCGGCCTACGCGCGGCTGGGCAGCGCGCCCTGGGCCAATCCGGTGCTGTGGTCGGTGATCGCGCTGGCCGGCGGGCTGCTCGCGACCGGGGTGGACTACCCCAGCTACTTCGCGGGCGCCCAGTTCATCCATTTCCTGCTCGGCCCCGCTGTGGTCGCGCTGGCCTGGCCACTGTGGCAGCGCCGCGCCGAGCTCAAGGCGCGCTTCGGCCGGCTGCTGCTGGCGGCGGTGCTGGGCGGCATTGCCGCGAGCGCCTCGGCCGTGGCCCTGGCGTGGGCCGTGGGGCTGCCGCACGACGTGGTGCTTTCGCTGGCACCCAAGTCAGTGACGGCGCCCGTCGCAATGGGCATTTCCGAGAAGATCGGCGGTATCCCCGCCTTGTCGGCAGTGTTCGCGGTGCTGACCGGCATGATCGGCGCGCTCTCGGGCAAGTACCTCTTCGATGCCCTGCGCATCGGCACCGGGCCGGCCGGACTCGCGGCGCGCGGCTTCGCACTCGGCACGGCGGCCCATGGCATCGGCGCCGCGCGTGCCCTGCACGTGGATGCGGATGCGGGGGCCTACGCGGGGCTCGCGCTGGGGATGCAGGTGGTGCTGGCAGCGCTGTTGATGCCATTGGCCTTCAGCCTGCTCGGCTAAAGAGAAACGCCCGCTTGCGCGGGCGTTTCTCCGAGCTCACATCACATCAGCTGCGATTCGGATTGTTGGGCCGGCTGTCGCGGCGGTTCGGCACGCCGTCGTTGTCGCGGTCGCGGTCCAGGCGGTTCGGCACGCCGTCGTTGTCGCGGTCGCGGTCGAAGCGGTTCGGCACGCCATCGCGATCGCGGTCCCAGCGGCCGCGGTTGTATTCCCAGCGCCCATCGCGCTCACGCCATTCCGGCGCACGGTAGGCATAGCCCGGCCGGGCACGCACCCAGGTGCCGGGCACCCACGCATGGTGGTTGCGGCGCCACTCGTAATGGCCCGGCGCCCATACATAGCCACGGCGCGGCGGTGGCACGCGCTCCGCGCGCGGAGGGGGTGGCGCGGTCCGGATGACGATCGCTGGCTGGGCCTGTGCGGTGGTTGGCGCCATCACGACAGTGCCCAGCGACAAAAGCGACGCGGCGCCGACGGCAAAAGAAATCGCGAGTTTTTTCATGGGGATGCCCTCATGAGTTGTTGGAGCCTTCATCCTCCCGGGACCGTGTGAAGCGCGTGTAAGCCCCGCGCGCAGCCTTTTGTAAACGGGTGTCTCCTTTTGTTGCAACACGACGGCGCGCTATTCGCTCAGCTCTCGCAGGTCGATGGCATCGCCCATGGCCGCATAGCCGGGGGGGCCGGGGTGCAGGTGGTCGCCGCTGTCGTACTGCGGGTTCATGGCAGCCGGGTCGGCGGCGTCGCGCAGCGCTCGGTCGAAATCCACCACCGCATCGACGTCCTGGCGGCCCCGGATCCAGCGATTCAGGGCCTGCCGGCGCAGCTCCTTTTCTTCGCTCCAATAGGCGGCACCCTTGAAAGGCGTGATCGTGCCCAGCAGCACCTTCACGGCTTGCTCGCGCGCCTGCCCGACCAGTTGCTGCAGCCCCGCCGCGAGCTGCTCGGTGCTGGCCGGCCTGAAGGCCGGGGACAAGCCCTGCATCGCCTCGGGCAGGCTGACCCCGAGATCGTTGATGCCGATGAGAATCAGCACATGCGTCACGCCGCTCTGCCCCAGCGCGTCGCGCCGGAATCGATCGAGGCCGCGGGGGCCCGTGCCCTCCAGGAGCAGCCGGTTGCCGCCGATCCCCGCGTTGACGACGCAGAAGCCGCCGTGCTTGCCGGGGTGCTCGCGCAGCCGCTGCGCCAGCCGCTCCGGATAGCTCGCCGGCGCAATCTCGCCATTGCCGGTGCCCTGGGTGATCGAATCGCCGAAGGCCACGATCACGCGCGGCGTCGCTTGCGCGGCGACATCCAAGCCCGTGACGATGTGCGCGATGGGCGAAGGCGCGGCACCGCGCCAGTTCGCGCGCATCACGGCAGCGCCGGCCATGGTCAGCGTCGCGCCGAACGGATGCACGGTGGCGAAAGGCGTACCGGGTTCCACCTGGTAGCTCACGGCCACGGTCTGTCCCGGCTCGATGCCGAGCAGGGCCGGGTCGCTCCAGGCCTCGCGTCCAGGCGCGATCGTGATGCCGCTGCGCCCGTTGAATCGCAGCCGCTGCAGGGTGGCCGGCGCCACCGTGTCGCTGCCGGCAGCAAGCCCTGCGCTGGCCTCGATGATCCGCAGGGGCTGGCGTCCGAAGAGGTTCGAGAAGCGCACACGCACTCGCTCGCCGCCCAATGCCGACACCATCAGCTGGCGCAGGCTTTGCCCGTCGAAGCGCTGCGGCCTGGGAGGCAGCGCCGGCAGGCCCGGGAACAGCGGCGCCGGCACGTAGTCGAACGGCGCCGCGGCCCAGCTCGCAGCCCAGCGCGGTCGCTGCCCCGAGGCGGGCTGCGCAAGCAGGGGCAGCGGAACGCCAGCCAGCAGCGCCAGGCCCGCGCCGTGTGCGAGCCCGGCCTTGGCGAATCGTCGTCGTGAGAACAGGTCCGTGCGCAAGCCGGGCAGTTTACGCAAGCCCTCGCCTGCGGGTGTGTCGGACGCAGGCCCGCGCGGGCTACCAGGTATCGACGAACGGCAGGGCCGGCCGGGGCGCCACCGTCGCCGAGGCAAGCCCGCGCACCAGCCAGGCGCGCGTATCGGCGGGGTCGATGACCGCGTCGATCTCCAGCGTCTGCGCCATATGGATCGCCTCGCCATTCGCATACTGCTGCGCCACCAGCTCCTTGAACAAGGCATCGCGCTCGTGCCCCTCGGCCGCGGCCTGGAGCTCCTTGCGAAAGCCCAGGCGCACCGCGCCCTCGAGCCCCATCGCACCGAACTCGCCGGTGGGCCAGGCCACGGTGAAGACCGGCGCGTCGAAGCCGCCGGCCGTCATCGCCTGCGCGCCCAGCCCGTAGCCCTTGCGCAGCACCACCGCGAAGTAAGGCACGCGCAGGTGCGAGGCCACCATGAACATGCGGCACACATGACGCACCTGTGCTTGCGCCTCGATCTCGGGGCCCACCATGAAGCCCGGCGTGTCGCACAGCGCCACCAGCGGCAGGCCGTGCGCGTTGCAAAGCTGCATGAAGCGCGCGGCCTTGTCGGCAGCCTCCGCGTCGATCGCGCCGCCGAGGTGATGCGGGTTGTTCGCGAGCAGGCCGATCGGCTTGCCTTCGATGCGAGCCAATGCAGTGACGATGCCGGCGCCGAAGCCGGCGCGCAACTCGAGCAGCGACCCGGTGTCGGCCACGCCGCGCATCGCGGCGCGCACGTCGTACACGCGCAGCCGGTTCTCCGGCACCACATGGCGCAGCGTGCGCGGGTCGGCGCATTGCCATTCGGGCGTCGGCCCCTGGAAGTACGAGAGGTACTGCTTCGCCGCCGCCACCGCGGCCGCCTCGTCCTTCACGAGGATGTCGATCACGCCATTGCGCGACTGCACGCCACTGGGTCCGATCTGCTCGGGCGCATAGGTGCCGAGGCCACCGCCCTCGATCATGGCGGGGCCGCTCATGCCGATGTTGCTGGCCTCGGTCGCGATGATCACGTCGGCGCAGCCCAGCAGCGCGGCGTTGCCCGCAAAGCAGCGCCCGTGCACGATGCCCACCACCGGCACATGGCCCGAGAGCGCCGCGAACCGAGTGAAGGTGTGATTGTTGAGACCCGCGACGATCGGCATGTCGGTGTCGCCCGGCCGGCCGCCGCCGCCTTCGGCGAACAGCACGACCGGCAGCTTCAACTGGTGTGCGATGCCCAGCATGCGATCGGTCTTGTGGTGGTTGCGCATGCCCTGCGTGCCGGCGAGCACGGTGTAGTCGTAGGCCATGACCACGCAGCGCGACTTCTCGGGGCCGAACTGCTTCGCGTTGACGCTGCCGATGCCGGTGACCATGCCGTCGGCCGGCGTGTTGGCGATCAGGTCATCGAGCGCGCGGCGGCGCGTCTGTGCCGCGATCGCGAGTGCGCCGTACTCGCTGAAATTGCCCGGCTCCTCGGCGAGGTCGCACAGGTCCGCGATATTGGCGCGCGCAGTGCGGCCGCCCTGGGCCTGCCGCTTCGCGACCGCTGCGCCTCGATGGGCGTCCAGCGTGAAGGCATGGCGGTCGATGACCTTCTGCAGGTCGGGCCGGATCGCATCGAGGTCCTGCTCGGCGCGCGCGTCGGCCTCGGCCGCCTGCGCATCCACCGGCTCGAGCCGCAGCAGCGACTGCCCCTCGACCAGGTAGTCGCCGGGCACCGCCAGCAGCGCGACCACGCGGCCTGCAGCAGGCGCATGGAGCAGATGCTCCATCTTCATCGCCTCGAGCACCCCGAGCTGCGCGCCGGCCGGCAGCACGTCGCCGACCTCGACCTCGAACTGGACCAGCCGCGCGGGCATCGGGGCCTTGACCACGAGGCCGCCGTCGTCCTGCTCCGGCGGCATCGCCTTCGGCTCGACCGCGTGCGGATGGGCCGCGTGCGCGGTCGCCGCATCGATGCGCGAGGCCGACGCGAGCAGGTCGCCCAGATGCTCCTCGACGAAGCGGGTGTGGAGCTTCTGGGTCGCGAACTCCGGCCGCTCGCCGATCGCACGCAGCAGCGCAAGGTTGGTCGAGATGCCCTCGATGCGGCATTCCTCGAGTGCGCGCAACGAACGCCGCAGCACGTCCTCGAAGCGCGGCGAAGCGGCATGCACGATCAGCTTGGCAAGCAGCGTGTCGTAATGCGGCGAGGGCGAAAGGCCCACGTAGCCGTGGGTGTCGATACGCACGCCGGGGCCGGCCGGCAGGTCGAAGCGCGACAGCGCGCCGCTTGCCGGGCGCGCCTGGCCCTGCGCGTCGAGTGTCTCGGCGTTGAGGCGCCATTGCACCGCGAAGCCGCGCTGCGCCGCGCTGCGATCGGCTTCGACGCCCAGCTCGTCGAGCCGCTGCCCCGCCGCGACGCCGATCTGCAGCTGCACCAGGTCGAGGCCGGTAACGGCCTCGGTCACCGTGTGCTCGACCTGCAGGCGCGGATTGGCCTCGATGAAGACGAAGGGCAGGCCCGTGGATTTCTCATCCACCAGGAATTCGAAGGTGCCCAGGCCCTGATAGCTCACGGCCTTGGCCATCCGCAGCGCAGCCTGTGTCAGCCGCTCGCGCAGCGCCGGCGACAGAGAAGGGCTCGGCGCGATCTCTACCAGTTTCTGGAAGCGCCGCTGCAGGGTGCATTCGCGCTCGCCCAGGCTCGCGACCGCGCGGCCGTCGCCCAGCACCTGGATCTCGACGTGGCGCGCGTGCCGCATCAGGCGCTCGACGTACACGCCGTCGACGCCGAAGGCGGCCTTGGCCTCGGACATGCAGCGCGCATGCGCTTCAGGCAAATCCGACGCGCTGAGTACGGCGCGCATGCCGCGGCCCCCGCCGCCGCCGATGGCCTTGACCATGACGCCCGCCCCGTCCGCTTGCTGCTCGGCAAAGAAGGCCCGCGCCTCGGCGAGCGTCACGGCACCGGCACTGCCGGGCATGACGGGCACATCGCATTGCTGCGCCAGCGCGCGGGCACGCGCCTTGTCGCCGAAGAGCGCGAGCTGGTCGGGCGTGGGGCCGATGAAGCACAAGCCGGCGTCCGCACAGGCCTGCGCGAAATCGGCGCGTTCACTGAGAAAGCCATAGCCGGGATGCACGGCATCGCAGCCCTCGGCACGCGCGATCTCGATCAGCGCCGTGCTGTCGAGGTAGGCGGCGGGCCCCGTGAGCCCGAGCGCAACCGCCTTGTCGGCCAATTGAACGTGCAGGGCCGCGGCGTCGTCCTTCGCATGGACGGCAACGCTCGCGATGCCGAGATCGCGCAACGCGCGCACCAGCCGCACCGCGATCTCGCCGCGATTGGCCACAAGGATCTTCTTGAACAACGGACAGCCTTTCAGGGATGGTCTTTCAACAGCCGGCGCAGCACCTTGCCCGCGCCCGTGGTGGGCAGCGCATCGATGAAGCGCACGCTGCGCGGCGCCTTGTAGGGCGCCATGTTCTCGCGCGCCCAGGCCACCAGCGCGTCGGCTTCGAGCGCGGCACCGGGCTTGCGCACGATGAAGGCCTTCACCACCTCGCCCTTGTCCGCATCGGGCTCGGCAATCACCGCCGCCTGCGCCACAGCCGGGTGCTTGACGAGGATGGTCTCGACTTCCTCCGGGAAGACGCTGTAGCCCGAGACCTTGATCATTTCCTTGAAGCGGCCGATGAAGGTGAGGTAGCCCTCGGCATCGAGCTTGCCCATGTCGCCGGTATGCACCCAGCCGTTGCGCAGCGTCGCGGCAGTCGCTTCCGGCTTGTTCCAGTAGCCCTTGAAGCTGCCGGGACTGGTGAGCACGATCTCGCCGATCTCGCCCACGGGCCGGTCCGCGCCGGTGTCGGGATCGACGATGCGGATGGTGACACCCGGCACCGCGATGCCTTGCGTGCCCCAGCGCGGCGCATGGTGGGGCGTGTAGGTGTCGCAGGTGTGGGTCTCCGACAAGCCGTACGCGGCCTCGAAGGACACGCAGTTCTTCGCATGGCCGCGCCACTGCGCGGCCAGGGGCTCGGTGAAGGTGATGCCGAAGCTGGTGACCGGGTTCATGCGCAGGCTGGACAGGTCGAAGCCGCCGATGCCCTCCACCTGCATGCACGCCACGTTCATCGGCGCGATGCTGTACCACCAGCTCACCCGATAGCGCTCGATGGCCTGCAGCACCACGCGCGGCTCGAAGCGGTGCAGCAGCACCGAGGTTGCGCCGGTCAGCACGGGCACGTTGACGCCCATCAGCATGCCGGCGATGTGATAGAGCGGCGCGATCGACAGCAGCACGTCGCCTGCTGCAACGCCGTTGCAGTCGGCCGCCGCGCGCGTCTTGAAGAGCGCATTGCCGTAGCTCAGCATCGCGCCCTTGGGCAGGCCCGTGGTGCCGGAGGTGTAGGTCATCAGGGCCACGTCGTCCATCGAGAGTGCGACAGGATTCGGGCTCGAGCCGCTCTTCATGACGGCCATGAAGTCCTCGCAGCCCTCGGGCACGACGCGCGGTTCGCGCTGGGCCGCAGCCAGGTCGCTCGGAATGTCGAGCGCCGGTTCCGGCGGCAGCAAGTCGGCGTAGTGCACGACGAACACGTGCGCCAGTGCACTCTGCGCACGCACCTTGTCCACCACCGGCAGCAGCGAAGAGGCCGTGACGATCACGCGCGCATTCAGGTCATTGACCTGGTAGGCCAGCTCATGCTCCTTGTTGAGCGGGCCACTCGGGCACACGATCGCACCGATCTTCTGGATGCCGTAGTGTGCCGCCAGGTACTGCGGGCAGTTGTTGAGGAAGAGCACCACCGGGTCGCCCTTCTTGACGCCGATCGCCTGCAGGCGCGCAGCGAACGCGTCGCTGGCAGCGTCGAGCTCGGCGTAGCTCATCGCATGGCCGTACCAGATGCAGGCGGAATGCCCGCCGCGCTCGCGCGCATGTGCGCGCAGGTACTCGTGCAGGGGCTGCTCGGGGCGAACGGGGAGCTGGGTCATTGTCTCCATGGCGTCACTCTCACAGGGTTATCGATAGGACTGGCCGCTTGCCAAGCCTCCATGGTGCTCCAACAATCCTACCCATGGGTATAACTTCGGCGACACCGCACAAACCCTCTGGGCGTTCCGACCTGCCGCAGGGCACCGGCCGCCAGCGCGCGGCCACCGCGGGGACCGACGTGCAACGCGAGCGCATTCTGCAGGCCGCCGCGCAGCTCTTCGCGGCGCAGGGCTACGCCAACACCACCATGGCGCAGATCGTGCGCGCGCTCGACGTCACCAAGCCCTTTGTCTACTACTACTTCCGCGACAAGCAGGAGATCTTCGAGACGCTCTCCTGGCAGCCGACGGTCGATTGCTTCACCTCGCTGGACTTTGCGCAGGGCGATCCGCGGCCCGCCGTCGAGAAGGTGAAAGAAGGCATCGAGCGCCTGATCCGTGCCACGGTGGCCCATCATCCCTGTGCTTTCTTCCCGTACCGCGAGCCCCAGGTCTACCGCCCCGAGTACGTCGCGGCGCAGAAGAAGCTGGCGCACCACTTCTACGATCGCCTCTGCCCTCTGCTCGAAGAGGCGCGGCGCGACGGTGACCTGGACTTTCGCGAGACCAAGATCACCGCACTGGCCGCGCTCAGTCTGCCCGGCTTTCTCTTCAGCTGGTACCGGCCCGAAGGCCGGCTCTCGCCCGACGACGTGGTAGGCGAGCTGGTGCAGCTCTCCTGGCGCGTGCTGGGCCTGCGCGAGCGCGGTGGCTGAAGAGCCCGCGCGTCTTTCCTTCCGTTCCCCCAACTTCCAGAGACAAGCCATGAAGTCCACCTTCGCGTTCGCGCCGCTGGCCGCCGCCGCCGTGCTCGCCGCCAGCGCCGCACATGCCCAGCAGACCTACAAGATCGCCTACATCGACCCGCTCTCGGGCCCCTTCGCGAACGTCGGCGAGCTGATGCTCACGCACACGCAGTACGCGATCGAGGACATCAACGCCAAGGGCGGCGTCCTCGGCGGCACCAGGCTGCAGCTGCTGCAGTTCGACAGCAAGCTCTCGGCGCAGGAGAGCCAGAGCGCGCTGCAGGCCGCGATCGACCAGGGCGCGCAGGCCATCGTGACCGGCGGCTCGGGCTCCTCGGTGGTGACGGCGCTGGTGCAGTCGGTCAACCGATGGAACCAGCGCAATCCGGGCAAGGAGCTGATCGTGCTCAACCACTCGTCGATCGACCCCGAGATGACGGGCAAGGCCTGCAGCTTCTGGCACTTCCAGACCGAGGCCAACACGGCGATGAAGATGAAGGCGCTGGCCAACTACATCAAGAAGACGCCCGAGATCAAGAAGGTCTACCTGCTCAACCAGGACTACGCACATGGCAAGCAATGGGCCAGCTACGGCCGGCAGCTGGTCGGGCTGGCGCGGCCCGACATCCAGTTCGTGGGCGAAACGCTGCACCCCATCGGGCGCGTGAAGGACTTTGCGCCCTATCTCGCCAACGTGCGGCAAGCCGGCGCCGACTCGGTGATCACCGGCAACTGGGGCCAGGACATGACGCTGCTGCTGAAGGCCGCAGGCGATGCGGGTTATGACCTGCACTACTTCAACCACAGCGCGGGCTCGGTGCCCGGCACGGTGCTGGCCATGTCGCAAGCCAAGCTGGGCAAGCTCACCTGGGTGGCCGAATGGCATCCTGGCCAGGCCGATCGGCCAAAGGCCGATGCGCTGGCCAAGGCCTACAAGGCCAAGACGGGCAAGGACTTCCTCGCGCCGCGGATCGAGCTCACGCAGCGGCTGCTCGCAGCCGCGATCAACAAGGCCGGCAGCACCGACACCACGAAGGTGGCGCGCGCGATGGAAGACATGAGCTTCGATTCGGTGGTCGGCCCCGTGCGCATGCGCGCGGAGGACCACCAGCTGTTGCTGCCGCAGGTGGTCAACACCATCGCGCCGGTGGACGGCAAGGCGGTGAAGGTGGGCTGGGAAGGCACGAACTACGGCTTCCGCACCGACGCGATCTACACGGGCAACGAGCTGGCGCAGGGCACGGAGTGCAAGATGGCTCGGCCCGCGTCGTGATCGCCCTGCGCTAAGGGATAGCCCTGCCTGCTGCGTGCGGCGGCATCGAGATACTGCGATGTCGCTCGCAAAGGGCTGACGAGGAGGTCGAAGAACACCATGGCAGGCAAGAACCCGCTCCATCCGATTCCGCACCCCGCGAGGAAGCCCTTCGTCGGCAACATCCTGTCGATCGGCTCCGAGTCGCCGGTGCTCGACATGTGGAGGATCGCGCAGGAGCTGGGCCCGATCTACTGGCTGGACATGCCGGGCATGCCCGTGATCGTCGTCTCCTCGGCCGCGCTGGTCGACGAGCTGTGCGACGAGAAGCGATTCGACAAGAGCACCAAGGGCACGCTGCGCCGGCTGCGCGCGCTTTCGCACGGCCTCTTCACCTCCGACACCCACGAATCGACGTGGTCGAAGCCGCACAACATCCTGCTGGCCAATTTCAGCCAGCGCGCGATGCAGGCCTATCACCCGATGATGCTCGACATCGCCGAGCAGCTGGTGACCAAGTGGGAGCGCCTGAACTTCGACGAAGAGGTCGACGTGGTGCGCGACATGACCGCGCTCACGCTCGACACCATCGGCCTGTGCGGCTTCGGCTACCGCTTCAACTCCTTCTACCGCGAGGGCTTTCACCCGTTCGTCGACGCGATGGTGCGCACGCTGGAGACGGTGCAGAACCGGCGCGGCATTCCGCTCGAGGAGCTGATGCTGAAGAAGCCGCTGGCGCAGCAGCGCAAGGACATCCGCTTCATGCACACGATGGTGGAGAACATCATCCAGGAGCGGCGCCAGAGCGGCGCCGACATCGCGACCAAGCCGGACCTGCTGAGCTACATGATCGCCGGGGTGGACAAGAAGACCGGCGAGCGGCTGGACGACCGGCAGATCCGCGACGAATGCATCGAGTTCCTGATCGCGGGCCACGAGACCACCAGCGGACTGCTGTCCTTCGCGATCTACTTCCTGCTCAACAACCCCGAGGCGATGGCCAAGGCGCGCGCCGAGGTCGACCAGGTGTTCGGCCCCGATCCATCGGTGAAGCCGACCTACGCGCAGGTCAATCGCCTGGTCTACGTACTGCAGGTGCTCAAGGAATCGCTGCGCATGTTTCCAACCGCGCCCGCGGTCGCGATGGCGGCGAAGGAGGACACGACCATCGGCGGCCAGTACACGATCAAGCGGCGCAACATGGTGATCCTGCACGCGCTCGCCTTGCACCGCGACAAGGCGGTGTGGGGCGAGGACGCGGACCGCTTCAACCCCGACCACTTCAGCCGCGAGGCCGAGCGGGAGCGCCCGGTCAACGCCTTCAAGCCGTTCGGGAATGGGCAGCGCGCGTGCATCGGGCGCCAGTTCGCGCTGCAGGAGGCTGTGCTCACGCTGGGCATGATCCTGCAGCGCTTCGACCTGGTCGACCACACCGGCTACCAGCTGAAGATCCGCGAGGCGCTCACCATCAAGCCCGAGGGCTTCAGGATTCGGGCCGTGCCGCGCGATCCGGCAACACGCCCGCGCGGCGATTTCACCGCATCGCAGCCCGCGCCGGCGGCGGCGCCGCGGCCTTCTGCGGACAGGGCACAAGCAGCGCGCCACGGCACCTCGCTGCTGGTGCTGCAGGGCTCGAACCTCGGCACGGCGGAAGACCTGGCGCGCCAGCTGGCCGAGGCCGGCGAGCTGCGCGGCTACTCGACCCAGCTCGCGTCGCTGGACGACTATGCCGAGCGGCTGCCGGCGAGCGGCGCGGTCGCCATCGTCTGCGCTTCCTACAACGGCACGGCGCCGGACAACGCGGCGGAGTTCCATCGCTGGCTGGACACCGCGGACGATTCGCTCAATGGCGTGCGCTTCAGTGTCTTCGGCTGCGGCAACACCGATTGGGCCTCCACCTACCAGGCGGTGCCGCGGCGGATCGACGAGCGCCTCGGAGCGCTGGGCGCCACCCGCGTGCATGCGCGCGGCGAGGGCGACGCGCGCGAGGACATGGACGGAAGTTTCCAGGACTGGAGCGATGCGCTGTGGCCGCAGCTCGCGGAAGCCCTCGATCTCAAGGACACCGACTCCGCGCCCTTGCAGAGCGAGCCGCTGTATACGCTGGAGGAGATGCCGCCGCCTCAAAAGAACGCACTGCTCGATGCACTGGGTGCAGTGGGCCTGCGGGTGCTCGAAAACCGCGAGCTGCAAGGCACCGGCGGCGATCCCTCGCAGGGCCGTTCCACACGCCACGTCGAGCTGCAATTGCCCGAAGGCGTGAGCTACCGCGCCGGCGACCACCTGAGCGTGGTGCCACGCAACGGCGCGGCGCAGGTGGAGCGTGCCATGGCGCGCTTCGGCTTCGATCGCAAGGCCCACGTGCGACTGCAGACCGCGCCGGGGCGCAAGGCCGCGCTGCCGGTGGACGAGGTGATCGCGGTGGACAGGCTGCTGGGCGACTACGTCGAACTGCAGGACGTGGCCACGCGCAAGCAGATCGCCCAGTTGGCAGCGCACACGCAATGCCCCTTCACGCGGCCCAGGCTGGAGGCGCTTTCGGGCGCGGACGAGGACTCGGCTGCGCTCTACAGGAGCGAGGTGCTGCACAAGCGCAAGTCGGTGCTCGACCTGCTGGAGGAATTCCCGGCCTGCCAGCCGGCCTTCGCGCTCTTCCTGGAAATGCTGTCGCCGCTCTCGCTTCGCTATTACTCCATCTCCTCATCGCCAGTGGTCGACGGCGGACGCTGCAGCATCACCGTCGGGGTGGTGGCGGAGCCGGCGCGCTCGGGCCTGGGAAAGTTCGAGGGCGTGTGCTCGAACTACCTGGCGCGCGCCGAGGCCGGCGAGCTGGTCCACGGTGTCGTGCGCGAGACAACGGCGGAGGGCTTCCGGCTGCCCGACGACCTGCAGCGGCCGCTGATCATGGTGGGGCCGGGCACGGGCCTCGCGCCCTTTCGGGGTTTCCTGCAAGAGCGCGAGGCGCAGATTGCCAAGGGCACGGCACCCGGCGAGGCGCTGCTCTTCTTCGGCTGCCGGCATCCGGAGCAGGATTTCATCTATGCCGACGAACTGAACGGATGGGCCGAGCGCGGCGTGGTGCGGCTTTTTACCGCCTTCTCGCGCGCGGGCGAGCGCAAGGTCTACGTGCAGGATCGCATTCGCGAACAGGGCGCCGAGGTCTGGCGGCTGCTGACGCAGGGCGCGATCGTCTATGTGTGCGGCGACGGCTCGCGCATGGAGCCCGACGTGCGGCGGGCGCTATCGGACATCGCGCGCGAGCATGGGCAGGACGGCGATGCCTGGCTGGAGCGGATGATCGCCGACAGGCGCTACGTGCTGGACGTGTGGGCCGGCACCTGAGGCCCGGATGCTTCAGGCGCGCTTGCGTGCAGTGACCTCGATCTCGATCTTCATCCGCGGGTCTGCCAGACCTGCAGAGATCATCATCGCGGCCGGCCTGGTTTCTCCGAAGTACTGGCGCAGCACCGGCCAGCAGGCGGGGAAGTCGTCCGCCCTGGGCAGTACGTAGGTGACGCGCACGACATCGGCGAAGGAGGCGCCGGCCTCTGCCAGGGCCGCGCCGATGTTGCGCAGGCATTGCTCGGCTTGCTCGACCACGCCCTCGGCAATGGTCATGGCCGCGTAGTCGAACCCGGTGGTGCCGGAGATGAACACCCACTCGCCGTCCACCACGGCGCGGGAATAGCCGATGTCCTGCTCGAAGGTCGAGCCGGAGCTGATGAGTCTGCGTGTCATGGTTGGCTTGCGAAGTCGAGGAAATGCGATTCTGGCCCTCAGCACCATCGCGTTCCCATCTCACTTCTTCGACTTGCGCCGGCTCTCGTACTTTCGCCACCAGTACTGGAACTCGTCCTCATGGATCTCGATGTCGATCTCCGAAATCCGCGCCTGCAGAACCTACTCGGACCGGCTCGGGTCCGGGTAGACCAGCGGCCCCCACAGCCTGCGATCGAACGGCTTCCACTGCCCTTCGGCCTGCGCCAGCCGGTCTGCCAGTGCATAGAGCACGGCCGGATGCGCACCCAGTCCCAGGTGACTGGCGATCACCTCGATGTTCTCGGATTGCGGCCCCGGCTCCTCCACGCTGCAGCGCCAGGCGACCACGCCATCGCTGCGGCTGAAGATGGAGGTGGTGGGCACCGGCGGCGTGGGGCGCACGTGCTTCATGCGCCGCGGGTCCTCGGCGCTCTGGCCGCTCACGCCTTCGTAGACTCGCCACGCGTGGGTCGCCCGCGCACTGCCGGTGAAGGGGCTCCCCAGCGTGACGACGCTGCGAACCCATTGCGGATGGCGCGCGGCGAGCAGGCGCGCGTAGACGCCGCCCAGGCTCCAGCCCACCAGGCTGACCTTTCGGCCGCTTTCGGCGTGCAGCGCCTCGAGCTTGGCGATCATGCCGTCCTCGATGCCCTCCCTCGGGCCGAGGTTGCGCCCCAGTCCCCAGCCCTGGGCATCGTAGCCGCGGCCTTCGAGATAGCGCCGCAGCAGCTTGGTCGACATGTCGCTGGCCACCAGCCCTGGCAGCACCAGGACGGGATGACCATCGCCGCGCGGCGTGAGTTGCAGCAGCGGCCACAGCGCCAGCGCGGCGCCGGCTTCCCACAAGGCACGCCCTTCGGCCAGCAGCAGCAGGCGCGAAGGGGGTTTGATCGGTTCACCGGCGGCTGCCATCATGAATGTTCCTTCGTTCTGAGTCACCGCACGCGCGCGCGTGGTTCCTTCTTGTACCGGACTGTGCGGGTTATCCGAGGTATTTGCCACGCAGGTAATCAAGATAAGCCCTCGATTCGCGGGAAACATACGGGGAAACCAGCGTCAGCGTATAGAAGGCCGCAAGCCCGGGATCGGCCTGCCGCAGCGCATCGCGCCCCGGCACGAGCCGCTCGAAGGAGAGCCAGCAGGTGGTGGTGAAGACCATCTGCAGGGCCAGCATCTGCGCCTCTTCGGCCGTCGCCTCGATGACCCCTGCGACGACGAGCGCCTCGCACAGCGATTGCGCAGCCAGCAGGTTCTGCGCGGTCAGCGCCTGTGCTCGCTGGCCCAGCGCCGGGTACTCGCCCGACAGGAAGGCCATGTCGCGGTAGACGAAGCGGTAGGCGTCGATGGCCTCGAAGCGCAGGTGCAGCGCAAGCCACAGGTCGTCGATGGCACGCACCGAATTCGAAGAAGCATTGAGCAGCTCGAGCCGCTCCTCGAAGCGCCGGAACAGGCGATCGACGATCAACTGCTTCGCCTTGAAGTGGTAGTGCAGGTTGCCGGAGCTCATCTCCAGCTCGGCCGCGATGCGGTGCGTGGACACGGCGGCGAGCCCCTGCGCGTTGAACAGCGCCAGGCTGGTCTCGAGGATGCGCTCGCGGGTGGTGGGACTCGCCACGGTCTCGACAGGCTTGTCAGCGTTTGCGGCCGGACTCGATGCGTTCCAGGTGTTCGAGCAGACGCTTGATCTGCTCGCGAAGTTCCTGGACCTCCTGCGCCGTTGGCATGCCCAGCCGCTGCAGGGCCGTGGCGACGCGCTGATCGAACACGTCCTCGAACTTGCGGATACCGAAGCTTTCGAGCGCGAAGCCGCGCGGCGTCCCGTCGCCTTTGGCCTGGCCCATGCCGAGCAGACTCTCGATGACGTTGGTCTGGCGCTTGACCACGTCGTCACGCACGTTGCCCAAGGCCTTGAGCCCGGCTCGCAGCAGGCCTTGTGCGCCTGGCTGCTTGTTGTCTTGCGCTGCCTTCCTGGCGGGCACCAGTTTCTTCGCCGGCGCCGCCTTCTTGCGCGGCGCCGCCGTCTTCCTGGCAACCACGGCCTTCTTGCCGGCGATGGACGCCTTCTTCTTCAGGCTGACAGTTTCATCGCGGCGAGTTGCCATGCGTTGCTCCAGGACAGGTCGATCGGAAAGAGGGCCGGCCGGCGCGCCGTAGCGCTTGCGCTCAGGCGGCCTTGCGGGCGGTGCGCACCGGGCGGCGCACGGCCGTGCGGGCTTTGGTCTTCATGGTCTTGACCGGCGCAGCTTCGTCGGAGGTACCTGCCACGCGACTCTCGATCTGCTTGGCGCCGGCGGCGATGCGGTCAGCGATCTGCACCGAGACAGCGGCGATCGGCTGGTGCAGGTTGCCCAGCGCCTGCAGCACCGAGCCGCCCAAGGGCGACTCGATGCGGGCAGCGGCGTTGGCGGCCGATTCGATACCGCTCGTGGTCGTGCCGGCGATGCGATCCAGCACCGCGACCACGCGACCCGTGTCGATGTCGAGCCGGTTGGCCAGGAAGCCGTTGACCTTCTCCTGCGCGCCGATCAGGCGGGCCTTCAAGGTCTCGCTCACCAGCGGCAGCTGGCGGGCATTGAGGAATTCGCTGGAGCGCGAAGCGGCGCCGTTCAGCAGGCGATGAGCGCCGGCGCGATAGGCGCCGATGAGGGTCTTGCCGGCCTCGTTGTACTGGCCAACCACGTGGACGGCGGCGCTGGAGAAGTTTTGCGTGGACATGACGATTTCCTTGAAGTGGGATGAGAACATGACGCCGGGAACCATCCCGTCATCGCTCGCGTCATGTTTCCGACGCGATGGCCGCATCTTCTTCGCAAAGCCCTAGGCCTTGAAAACTAGAAGCGTCGGATAGTTAGGCCAACTGCCCCAATTTCTTCGAAGTTCGCTACGCGTTGACGCGCAGACCGGCGGGCCCAGCCTCCATGCGGCCGATCGCACAGGCGGCGTCGAAGCCTTGTTCGTGGAACAACGCCAGCACCTGCGCCACGCTGTCAGGTGCGCAGCTCACGAGCAGCCCGCCCGAGGTCTGCGGGTCGCTCAGCAGATCCTGCGCGACCGGCGGCAGCGCGGCATCGAGCTGCACCTCGGCGCCATAGCCGGCCCAGTTGCGGCCCGAGGCGCCGGTGACGAAGCCGTCGGCCGCCATCTCGGCGACACGGGGCAGCAGCGGCACCAGCGGCCAGTCGATCACCGCCCGCAGTCCGGCGCCGCGGGCCATTTCGAGCATGTGGCCGGCCAGGCCGAAGCCGGTCACGTCGGTCAGCGCATGCACGCCCTCGAGCGCGGCCAATGCGATGCCCGGCTTGTTGAGCCGCGTGGTGTTGGCAACCAGCTGCGCATAGCCCTCCGCGTCGAGCTTCTCTTTCTTGAGCGCAGCCGACAGCACGCCCACGCCCAACGGCTTGCCGAGCACCAGCACGTCGCCCGCCTTCGCATCGGCATTGCGCTTGAGGCGTTTCGGGTGCACCAGCCCCATGACGACCAGCCCGTAGATCGGCTCGACCGAGTCGATCGTGTGACCGCCCGCGATCGGGATGCCGGCTTCGCGGCACACCGCCTGGCCGCCGCGCACCACCTCGCCGATGACCTCCAGCGGCAACTGGTTGACCGGCATCGCGACCAGCGCCAGCGCCATGATCGGCGTGCCGCCCATGGCGTAGACATCGCTGATGGCGTTCGTCGCGGCGATGCGGCCGAAGTCGTAGGGGTCGTCGACGATCGGCATGAAGAAATCGGTGGTGGCGATCAGCGCCTGCTCGTCGTTGAGCTGGTACACCGCGGCGTCGTCGGCGGTCTCGATGCCGACCAGCAGCTCGGGCGGGATGATGCCGCTGCCGCTGTTTCGCAGGATTTCCGACAGCACGCCCGGCGCGATCTTGCAGCCGCAGCCGCCTCCGTGAGAAAAGCTGGTGAGGCGGATGGCCGGGGCGGTGATTCGATCGTTCATGGTGTCTCGCTTTCGAGGTCTGGCCAATTATGGTGGCGCGAGCAGATCGCGCAGCAGGCGCCGCACGCATTCACGTTCGGCCACCGGGGTGAACAGCGGCTCGCGCAGCGCGCACTGCGCTGCCAGGCGCGCCGCGAAGGCGGGTTCGGCCGCGAAGCGTTCCATCAGCGCCGCCAGCGCCGCGGCGTCGCCGGCCGGAAAGCAGCCCTCGTAGTCCGCGCCCAGCAGCCCCAGATTGCCGCCGATGCGGCTGGCCAGCACCGGCACGCCCGAGCGCACGGCCTCGATCACGACCTGCGCGCCGCCCTCCATCCGGCTCATGTGCACCAACGCCCGGCCGCGCGCGATCCAGCGCCGCGTCGCGTCGGGCGGGAGCCCGCCGAACCAGCAGTAGTTCGGACACTCGGCCATCGTGCGGCGCGCCGCATCGCCGAGCTCAGGCGCGAGCGCGTCGCCGATGTGGACGATGCGGATCGGCGTTGTCGCGGGCAAGCGGCGCGCGGCGGCCATCAGGGTGAGCGGGTCCTTCTCGTCGCGCAGATGCCCGACCGCAACCAGGTTGAAGCTGCGAACCGCTGCGCCGCGGCGCAGCCGGGCGGCCGACTGCAGGATGACCCGGCACTTCGCGCGCTCGGCCGCGCCGAGGCGATCGAGCGCATCAGGCTGCAGCACCACCAGTTGGCTGGCACACTGCAGCGAATGCCGGGCAGCCTCGTTCTCTTCGATGTCGCGATACACGTCGGTGCCGGTCAGGACCAGCGCGATCGGGCAGCCCGGCCGCGCCGCGCGCAGCTGCGAGATGGCCTCGGCGGAGCGGCGGGCATGCAGGGCGATCATGGCGTCGCAGGCCGTGCCGTTCCAGGACCGCGCGATCTCGACCTCGGCCACGCCCGAGAGAAACGAGGCCCAGCGCGAAGCGGTACGCCAGTTGCCATTGTTCGCATCCGCCAGCGCGGGCGAGACGATCAGCACCCGCGGCTTCTTGCTCATCGGTCGATTCTGGCAGGGCAAGGTCGGCATGGCTGAGGCGCGCACCCTCGCCGGCGACTCGCTCGCAGCCGCACTGCGCGAATGCCGCGCGCGCACGCGCGCCTGGACCTTCGACCTGAGCGACATGCAATGGCGGATGCCGCGCCAAGCCGGCGTGAACCTCGTCGCGTGGGAGTTGTCGCACCTCGCCTGGTTCGGTGAGTTCTGGGTGCTGCGCGGCCCGCACGCGGTCGACGCGCTCGGTCATGTGCAGCCCGGTGCGCCGGCGCGCATCGCGGGGCCCGACGCCCTGTTCGACTCGTCGCGGCTGGCCCATATCGCCCGCTGGTCCGCGCGGCTGCCGACACGCGAGCAGATCGACGCGCGCCTCGATGCCCAGCTCGACGCCTGCCTCGCCGCGCTCGCTACCTGCGAAGGCAGCGACGAGGCCCTCTATTTCCATCGACTGGCGCTTTTCCACGAGGACATGCACGCCGAGGCTTTCGCCTGGCTGCGCGCGACGCTGGGCTACCCCGCGCCCGACGGGCTCGCCGCGCTGCCGCGGCTGGCCGATGCGCCCGCGATCGAAGTGCCCGCCTCGCAGGCCCGCATCGGCTGGCCCGCGGCGCGCGGCGGCTTCGCCTTCGACAACGAACTCGGCGAGCACACGGTCAGCCTGCCGGGCTACGAGATCGACGCCACGCCGGTCACGGCGGGCCGCTACCTGCGCTTCGTGGAAGCCGGCGGGTACGACGATCCGAGCTTCTGGCCCGGGGAGGGTGGGCGCTGGCGAGCGATGCAGTCCCGCAGCCACCCTGCGCGTTGGCGGCGCGTCTCCCGCGTCTCGCAGCAATGGGAGGCGCGCTGGTTCGAACGCTGGCTGCCGCTCGACCCCGCGCAGCCGGTGATCCATGTGAGCGCCTGGGAAGCCGAGGCCTATGCGCGCTGGGCCGGCCGCCGCCTGCCCACGGCCGCCGAATGGGAGCATGCGGCCGCCACGCAGCCCGGCTTCGCCTGGGGCCACGGCGTGTGGGAATGGACCGCCAGCACCTTCGCGCCTTATCCGGGCTTCGCGCCCGGCCCTTACCGCGACTATTCCGCCCCATGGTTCGGTGACCACCGGGAACTGCGCGGCGGCGCCTTCGCCACGCATGCGCGGCTGCACGACCTGCGTTACCGCAACTTCTTCCAGCCCGGCCGCAATGATGTGTTCGCCGGGTTCAGGACCGCGGCTCCTTAAACTGCGGACCTCTTCCCATCCGCGACGCCATTCATGAAACGACACTTCCTCCAGACCCTCCTCTTGTGCCTGCTCGGGCTGGCCGCCGGCCTGTCGGTCCATGCGCAGACCCCAACCACGCTGCGCGTCTCGGCCATCCCCGATGAGGCGCCGACCGAGCTGCAGCGCAAGTTCAAGCCGCTGGGCGAGTACCTGAAGAAGGAGACCGGCCTCGACGTGCAGTTCACGCCGGTCACCGACTATGCCGCCGTGGTCGAGGGCCTGGCCGGCAACAAGATCGACCTGGCCTGGCTCGGCGGCTTCACCTTCGTGCAGGCGAGGCTGCGCACGCAAGGTGGCGTGGTGCCGCTGGTGCAGCGCGCCGAGGACGAGGTCTTCACCAGCAAGTTCATCGTGCCGGTCGACAGCAAGGCGAAGACCCTGGCCGATCTGAAGGGCGCGACCTTCACCTTCGGGGCCCCCTCTTCCACCTCGGGCAGCCTGATGCCGCGCCACTTCCTGCTGCAGGCCGGCATCGATCCTGAAAAAGATTTCAAGACCGTCGCCTACTCGGGTGCGCACGACGCCACGGTGGCCTTCGTGGCGGCGGGCCGGGCCGAGGCCGGCGTGCTCAACGCCTCGGTCTGGGACAAGCTGGTCGAGGCGAAGAACCCGAACGCTTCCAAGGTGCGGGTGCTGGCCACCACCGCGCCCTATTACGACTACAACTGGACGGCGAGGCCCGGCCTCGATCCCGCTGTTCAAAAGAAGCTCACCGAGGCCTTCCTCAAGCTGGATGCGGGCAACCCCGCGCACCGCGAGATCCTCGCGCTGCAGCGCGCCTCGAAGTTCATCCCGACGAAGGCCTCGAACTACGACAGCATCGAGTCGGCGGCCCGCTCGGCCGGGCTCATCAAGTAGGCGGGCCGCGCCGTTGACTGCCGAAGCCGCGCTCACGCTGGAGGACGTCGGCCTGGTCCATGCCAACGGGCAGCGCGCACTGCAGGGCGTGACGCTCCGGGTGCCGCGGGGAGCGCGGGTAGCCATCATCGGTCCTTCGGGAGCCGGCAAGACCAGCCTGCTGCGCATCGCCGCTTGCGCGCTGCGCGCCGGCGAGGGGCGCGTCGAGCTGCTGGGCGAGCGGCCGTGGCAGTTGCGCGCCCGCCCACTGAAGGCGCTGCGCGCGCGCATCGGGCTGATCCACCAGGTGCCGCCGATCCCGCCTCGGCTGCGCGTGATCACGGCGGTGCTGGCCGGCCGGCTGGGCGCCTGGTCGGGCGCGCACGCCCTGGCCTCGCTGATGGTGCCGGGCGACATCGCCGGCGCGCAGGCCGCGCTGGCCCGGCTGGACCTGGCGGACCGGCTGTTCGACCGCTGCGACCGGCTTTCCGGCGGCCAGCTGCAGCGCGTCGGCATGGCGCGCGTGCTCTACCAGGCGCCCGAACTGCTGCTGGCCGACGAGCCGGTGTCGGCGCTCGACCCCGCGCTGGCCGACCTGGCGGTGGGCGAGCTGATCGCGCAGAGCCGGTCCACCGGTGCCACGCTGGTCGCTTCGCTGCACGCGGTGGACCTGGCGCTGAAGTGGTTCGACCGCATCGTCGGCCTGCGTGCCGGCGTGGTGGTCTTCGATGCGCCGGCCGCCGCCGTCAGCCGCACGATGCTGCAGGAGCTCTATGCAACCGAGGGCAGCGCGCTGCCGACCCAGGCGCCGGACTTCTTGCTCGAGGAGCGTCGCGCGCAGGTGCTGCCGGGTCTCTGCCGATGAACGCGGTGCAGCACCCGCCGGCCTTGCGCGACCCACTTGCGCGCGGGCGGCTGGCCGCGCTGCTGCTTGCGATGGTGATGCTGTGGCCGATGCTGGTGATCGCCGAGTTCAAGCCGCAGGCGCTGCTCGCGCCCGGCACATTGCGCGTGATGGGCACCTTCCTGGCCGGCTTCCTGCCGCCCGCCCTGAACGCGGATTTTCTCGGCCTGCTGGCGCGCGCGACACTGGAAACCCTCGCGATGGCGACCGCGGGCATCGCACTCGCCTTCCTGCTGGCAGTGCCGCTGGCCTGCGTGGTGACGCGCTCGCTGTCGATCTCGCGCATCGGGCCCGGCACCGGGCGATGGCGCGGCGCGGGCATCCGGACGGTGGCGCGCGGCCTGCTCACCGTGCTGCGCGCGATTCCGGAACTGGTGTGGGCGCTGCTGCTGGTGCGAGCCTTCGGCCTGGGCCCGGCGGCAGGCGTGCTGGCGCTGGCGATCACCTACGGCGGCATGCTCGGCAAGGTCTACGCGGAGATTCTCGAATCGGGCGACACGCGGCCCGCCCGTGCACTGCTCGAAGCCGGCAGCGGGCGCATCGCCGCGCTGTTCTACGGGCTGCTGCCGGGCGCGGCGCAGGAGCTGGCTTCCTACACCGTCTACCGCTGGGAATGCGCAGTGCGCGCCTCGGTGGTGATGGGCTTCGTCGGTGCCGGCGGCCTGGGCCAGCTGATGGACCAGTCCATGAAAATGCTCAACGGCGGCGAGGCCTGCAGCATCCTGATCGTGTTCCTGCTGCTGGTGCTGATGGCCGACGCCTTGAGCGCGGGCTTGCGAAAGTGGCTTGCATGAGCCGCACGGCCGTTCCGATGGCGAAGGTACTCCAGTGAATTCGATTCGTCCCACGGCCGCCGAACGTGCCCGCGCCGCCGGGCCCTGCCTCGGCTGCATGCTGGCAACCGTCGCAGTGCTGGCCGCGGTGATCGCCAGCTTCCTCTACCTGGGCATCGACTTCCGCGCGCTCGTGGCACGCGAGTCGCTGGTTTCCATGGCGAAGTTCGTGGCCGAATTCTTTCCGCCCGACCTGTCGCCCGCCTTCCTCGCCAAGACAGCCTGGGGCGCGCTGCAGACGCTGGCGGTCTCGGCGCTGGGCACGCTGCTCGCGATGCTGGGCGGCGCCGCGCTGGCGCTGCCTGCATCGGGCCGCTTCGGCCCGGCACTTCGCCAAGCTTCGCGCTTCGTGCTGAACCTGCTGCGCAGCGTGCCCGAGCTGGTGTGGGCCGCGCTGATGGTGCTGGCGGCCGGGCTGGGTCCGTTCGCCGGCGTGCTGGCCCTGGCACTGCACACCAGCGGCGTGTTCGGCCGGCTATTCGGCGAGACGCTGGAGAACGTGCCGCCCGCGCCGGAGCGCGCGCTGCGCGACGCCGGCAGCGGCGCGGTCGCGGCCTTCGCCTACGGCAGCTTGCCGATGGCATGGCCCCAATGGCTGGCCTATGCGCTGTACCGTTGGGAAATGAATATCCGCATGGCCGCCGTGCTCGGCTTCGTCGGTGCCGGCGGGCTCGGGCAGATGCTGTACTTTCACCTTTCGCTGTTCCAGCAGGCGCAGTCGGCGACCGTGATCGGCGCCATGTTCGTGCTGGTCTTCATCGTGGACACGGCGAGCGCCCTCCTTCGGCGCGGCCTGGCGCCCGCCCATGCCTGAAAGGAAGATGACACTTCCGGAGATTCGCCCATGAACACCTTCACCACGGTCGAACTGATCGGCGCTCCCACGGACATCGGCGCCAGCGTGCGCGGCGCCGGCATGGGGCCGGACGCGCTGCGCGTGGCGGACATCGCCGGCACGCTCTCGCGCCTGGGCTTCGAAATCGTGGACCGCGGCAACCTCGCCGGCCCCGCGACGCCTTGGGCCGATCCGGCCAACGGGCTGCGGCACCTGGACGAAGTGGTGAGCTGGAACCGCGCCGTGTACGACGCCGTGGACGGCGCGCTCGGCGCTGGCCACCTGCCGCTCCTGATGGGCGGCGACCACTGCCTCGCGATCGGCTCGATCAGCGCCATTGCATGGCATGCGCGCCGCCGCGGCAAGAAGCTGCGCGTGCTGTGGCTGGATGCGCATTCCGACGTCAACACCGAGCGCACCAGCCCCAGCGGCAACATCCACGGCATGCCGGTCGCCTGCCTGCTCGGGCACGGACCGCAAGCGCTGACCGGCTGGAGCGGCGAATCCGCGGCGCTGGAGCACGATGCGATCCGCTTCATCGGCATCCGCAGCGTCGACGCGGAGGAGAAGGCGGCGATCCGCGCGCTCGGCCTCAATGTCTTCGACATGCGCCACATCGACGAGCACGGCATGCGCACCACCATGACCGAGGCGCTGCAGGACATCGACGAGGACACTCACCTGCACGTGAGCTTCGACCTCGATTGCCTGGACCCGGACTACGCGCCGGGCGTGGGCACCGGCGTGCGTGGCGGCCCGACCTGGCGCGAGATGCAGCTGTGTGTGGAAATGATCGCCGACACCGGCCGGCTCGCCTCGCTCGATGTCGTCGAGCTCAATCCCGCGCTGGATGTGCGCAACCGCACGGCGGAAGTGGCGGTGGAACTCATCGAGAGCCTGTTCGGCAAGTCGACGCTGGTGCGCTGAAGCGCGTCGTCAAATCAGGCGCGCGAACACGCTGGGGAACACGCGCACCGAAAGGCCGAGGCTGCGCCGCACGGCCACGTCCTCCAGCCTCGCCCACTCGGTGGACGAGACCAGCGGCTGGCCGGTCTCGGGCAGCGTGCCCGCATCGCTCTCTTCAAGGGACCGGGCCCACTCTTCAAAAGTGCGCTTTGGATGGCAGGAGGACATCACGCGAAATCTCCATCGACGAACAAGATGGGCGAAGCGTACCGGTCCCTCTCACGCAGCCGCAGTGAATAGTTCACCAAAGAGTACGAAAAGCCAAACGCAACATCACGAACTCCTGAGAATGTAGAACCTTTGAATTCCTCTGGTTCGACGTTCGAAGCCTCGGCGCTTCTGAGAACCCCGCGAAAACGAGCTCGTGGCGACCGCAAAAGAAGATGAACCGTGAACTTTTAAGCGCTCGAAAGTAGTCACATAGTCTTACATTCTTTGGTACTCAATATCAAGAGCGAGGAGCAGGACATGGATGTGAGAAAGATCGGGTTGCTGGTGGAACAACCGTTCGACGGTTCCTACTACTGGGTGATCCACGAGGACGTGCGCCACGACGGCCGCTTCGAGGCGATGCAGCGCGCCGAGCGCCCCTTCGCGACTTATGCCGCCGCGCTCGCGCAGGGTTATGGCGTGCTGCAACGCCTCTGCGGCCTGACCGGCCTGCCGGCCCACGCGGCGCGCTCCGTGTCGATCTGACCCGAGGCTCAGCCCCGCGAGGGCGACAGCGGCACCGGACGCAGCGGCGTATCGGTGCTCGGCGCCGGCAACGCGGGCGGTGCGATGGGCGTGCTCTGCACCGCCTCGGGCACGAGGAAGCGGTCGATCAGGGCGAAGAAGCGATCGTAGAAGCGCTCGTCGGTCAGCGTCTCGCTGGCAACCTTGACCAGCGCGTCATCGCTCGATGAGAAGGGCAGCGACAGCGAACCGAGCGCGCCGACGCCGACGCTCGCCGAGTTGTTGACCTTCTTGAGGCCGTAGCGGTCCTGCAGTGCGCTGGCGAAGGCGATGGTGCTCACGCCCCCGCTGTCGCGCGCGCAGACCACGCGCAGTTCGACTTCCACATGAACCTCGCTGGCAGGCTGGAAGCTCTTGCGGCCGGCCACGAGGTCGCCGTTGGCCGCCGTCACCAGGTAGCCCTGGCTCAGCAGCGCCCGTCGCGCCGCCTCGCAGGTGTCGGCCTGAGATGCGCGAAAGCTGCGCGTGTGGGTGGTGGTCGAATCGAATTCCTCGGGGTCGTAGGAGACCTGCTTGGGGGAAGTGATGCTGCAGCCCGCGAGAACGAGCGTGAACAGCAGCGCGAGGGCTGAGCGGGATAAGAGAGGACGCATGGAGAACAGAAGCCGATATCGGGGCATGGAATGCTAGCGGCACCCCGCCGCCTTTTCGCAGTCCCGATTCGATGCGGGGGGCCGCGCCGCGTTCCCCGACTTCTTGCGACGTTCGCAGCCTGGATGTCCGGCGCAGCGATCAGGGGTAGAGCCCGCGCTCCTGGCGCGCCATGAGAATGCGCTCGCAGGCCACTGCGAAGGTCGCAGTGCGCAGTGTGATCCGGTGCCTGTCGGCGGTGTCCCAGATCTGGTTGAGCGCGTTCATCATGATGCGGTCCAGCCGCTGGTTGATCTCGTCCTCGTCCCAGAAGAACGACGAGAAGTCCTGCACCCACTCGAAATAGCTGACCGTCACGCCGCCGGCGTTGCAGATCACGTCCGGCACCACCAGCACGCCGCGCTCGGCCAGGATGTCGTCGGCCGCCGGCACGGTGGGACCGTTGGCGCCTTCGAGCACGAGCCTGGCCCGGGTCTTCTGCGCGCGTTCGGCGGTCACCTGGCCCTCGAGGGCCGCGGGGATGAGGATGTCGCAGGCCACGTCCCAGAAGGACTCGTTGGCAATCACGTCACCGCCCTCGAAGCCGGCCACCCCTTCGGTGCGCGCCAGCGGCAGCAGGGTTTTCAAGTCGAGCCCGTTGGCGTTGACGATGGTGCCGGTGTGGTCCTGCACCGCCACGATCTTCGCGCCGGCCTCGGCAAACAATTCCGCCGCCACCGAGCCGACGTTGCCGAAGCCCTGCACCGCGATGCGCGCGCCGCGCAGGTCCAGGCCCAGCCGGCGCGCCGCCTCGCGGCCCGTGACGAACACGCCGCGCCCGGTCGCCTTGACCCGGCCGAGCGATCCGCCCAGGTGCAGCGGCTTTCCGGTGACGACGCCGGTTGCCGTGCCGCCCACGTTCATCGAGTAGGTGTCCATCATCCAGGCCATGATCTGGGCGTTGGTGTTGACGTCGGGCGCGGGAATGTCCTGCTGCGGGCCGATGATGATGCCGATCTCGCTGGTGTAGCGGCGCGTCACCCGCTCGAGTTCCTTGTGCGTGAGCTTCTTCGGGTCGACGCGGATGCCGCCCTTGGCGCCACCGTAGGGCAGGTTCACCGCGGCGGTCTTGACGGTCATCCAGGCCGACAGGGCCATCACTTCCTCCAGCGTCACGTCCGGGTGGAAGCGCACGCCGCCCTTGCCCGGGCCGCGCGACATGTTGTGCTGCACGCGGTAGCCCTCGAAGTGGGCGATGCTGCCGTCGTCCATCTCGATCGGCACGTCGACGATCAGCGCGCGCTTGGGGCGCTTGAGCGTCTCGACCCAGCGGGACAGCTCGCCCAGGTAGGGCACCACGCGGTCCACCTGCGAGAGGTAGGTGCCCCAGGGGCTGTTGGGGGTCGGTTGGACGTAGGACAGATCGGCGGCGGACATGGCGCTCCAGGCGTTGTTGCGAAGCGGTGCACGATAGCCCTGCCGGCGCTGCCGCGCCATGGCCTATGCGCAATCCGTCGCGTCTTATGCGCTTGCGGCAAGCAGGGCCGCATTGCCGCCAGCAGCGGTGGTGTTGATGGTGAGCGTCTGCTCCGCGCAAAAACGCACCAGGTAATGGGGACCGCCGGCCTTCGGGCCGGTGCCGCTCAGGCCTTCGCCGCCGAAGGGCTGCACGCCGACCACCGCGCCGATGATGTTGCGGTTGACGTACACGTTGCCCACGTGGGCGCGCGCGGCCAGCGCCCGGGCACGGCTGTCGATGCGCGTCTGGATGCCGAGCGTGAGGCCGAAGCCCAGCGCGTTGATGCGGTCGATCACCGCCTGCGGCTCGCCCGACCAGCGCACCACGTGCAGCACGGGGCCGAAGATCTCGCAGTGCACGCGCTCGATCGAAGGCAACTCGTAGGCATGCGGCGCGATCAGGTGGGGGACGCCGTCGGTCGGGCTGCTGCCGCCCACCAGCACGCGGGCTTCCGAATCCAGGCGCCTCAGGTGCTGCCGGATGCCTTCGCAGGCTTCGCGGTCGATCACCGGCCCGACATCGGTCGAGAGCAGGGCCGGGTCGCCGGCCGCCAGTTCGGCCGCCGCGCCCTGAAGCATGCGGATCACTTCGTCGGCGATGCTCTCGTGCAGGATCAGCAGGCGCAGTGCCGAGCAGCGCTGCCCGGCCGAGCGGAAGGCGCTCTGCACCACTGCATCGACCACCTGCTCGGGCAGCGCACTGGAATCCACCAGCATGGCGTTGATCCCGCCGGTCTCGGCGATCAGCGGCACGATGGGCCCGTCCTTGACGGCCAGCGCGCGGTGGATGGTCTTTGCGACCTGCGTCGAGCCGGTGAACACCACGCCCGCGACGCCTGGCGCCGCGACCAGCGCAGCGCCGACAGTGTCGCCAGGGCCGTGCAGCAGCTGCAGCGCATCGGCCGGTACGCCAGCCGCGTGCAGCAGGCGGACGGCTTCCGAGGCAACGGCCGGCGTCTGCTCGGCTGGCTTGGCAAGCACCGTGTTGCCCGTCGCGAGCGCGGCCGCCACCTGGCCCAGGAAGATCGCGAGCGGAAAGTTCCACGGGCTGATGCAGACCCAGGGGCCGCGCCCGGTCAGCCGCAGCTCGTTGCTCTCGCCGGTGGGGCCGGGCAGCGCGACCGGCTGCATCACGCGCTCGGCCTCGTCGGCGTAGTAGCGCAGGAAGTCGATGGCCTCGCGCACCTCGGCGACCGCGTCGCCCCATGTCTTGCAGGCTTCCTTGACCAGCAGCGCGCAGAAGCGCGGCAGTTGGGCCTGCAGCGCGTCAGCGGCGTGGCGCAGGATGGTGGCGCGCTGCAAAACCGGCGCCTTGCGCCACGCGGTGTAGCTGGCCATCGACTTCGCCACGGCCACGGCCGCCTGCGAAGGATCGAACTCGGCGATGGCGGGCACCACGCAATCCGCATGGGCGGCCAGCAGCGGCGCTCGCATCGAGGCATCGGCCAGGTCCAGCCCGAGGCTGTTGCGCCGCGCCGGTGGCGGGCCGTAGAGGTCGCTGGGCAAGGGCAGCGCGGCGCGGTTGTCCAGCCATAGCGGTGAGACCAGCAGCTCGTCCACGCCGACGTTTTTGTCACCCAGCTGGTTGACGAAGGAGGAATTGGCGCCGTTCTCCAACAGCCGGCGCACCAGGTAGGCCAGCAGGTCCTTATGGCGGCCGACCGGGGCATAGATGCGCACGGGCGCGCTGGTGTGCTTCATCACTTCGCGGTAGATGCCCTCGCCCATTCCATGCAGCCGCTGCAGCTCGAAAGGCGTGTTCCCAGCCATCTGGAGGATGGCCGCGATGGTGCCTGCGTTGTGCGTCGCGAACTGCGGATAGATGGCGTCGGGCGCGGCGAGCAGCACGCGGGCGCACGCGAGATAGCTGATGTCGCTGTGGTGCTTGTGCGTGAACACCGGGTAGTGCGGCAGGCCCAGTTCCTGGGCGCGCTTGATCTCCGCATCCCAATAGGCGCCCTTGACCAGCCGGCACATCAGGCGCAGCTTGTAGCGGCGCGCGAGGACGACCAGATGCTCGACCAGCTCAAGAGCGCGCGTCTGGTAGGCCTGTATGGCAAGGCCGAAGCCGCGCCAACTCGGCCGTTCTGCCGCGACGCGCGCCGCCAGGGCCTCGAAGACATCGAGCGAGAGCTCGAGACGGTCGACCTCCTCCGCGTCGATCGTGAAGTTCAGGCGTGCGTCGGCGGCCAGCTCGCAGAGCTGCCACACGCACGGCACCAGCTCGCGCAGCACGCGCTCGCGCTGCGCGTCCTCGTAGCGCGGATGCAAGGCGCTGAGCTTGATGGAGATCCCGTCGTTGTGCTCGGGCGCGCCCTCGCGGTCCGCGTGCGCGGCGATCGAGCGGATGGCGTTCGCATAGCTGTCGAGGTAGCGCCGCGCATCGGCCTCGGTGCGCGCCCCCTCGCCGAGCATGTCGTAGCTGAAGCGCAGGGCCTGGTGCTTCTGGTGCGCCGAGCGCGCCTCGCTCATCGCCTCGTCGATGGTCTGGCCCAGCACGAACTGGCGGCCCAGCAACTGCACCGCCCGCAAGGTGGCGGCCACTACCGTGCGGGCGCCGACGCGGGCCATCAGGCCCGGCTCGCCGCCGGACTCACCCGGGTCGGGCAGGAACTTCTTCGACAGCGCGATGGCGGAACCAGACAGGCGCGCCAACGTGGAATCGGCGGCGCCCTCGAAATCGGCGCGGCCCAGCTGATCGGCCGTCAGCGCGATGGCGGTCTCGGCATCGGGCACCCGCAGCAGCGCCTCGGCGAGCCGCATCAACGCCAAGCCCTCGGCACTGGAGATCGGGTATTCGCGCAGCAGGCTTTCCATGGCCCAGAAATGCGGAGGATGCTCGCGCACGGCCCGCACCCAGGGTGCGGCTGCGGGGGCGGCCGACGGCCAGTCGAGAGCACCTTTCAACGAAGCCAGGCGATGGGAAACGATCTCGGCTTCGGGCTGGTAGGCAGTGGGCAGGCGCATGACAGGACTCCGGTGGGCGATTTGCCGATGGTCCGCCATTCTTCGCCGAGTGATTCAGCAAAAAAACCCGCCGCAGCTGTCGAGAGGGCGCTCAGCGTGCGCCGAAGATCGCAGTGCCGACACGCACCATCGTGCTGCCCGCCGCAATCGCGGCCTCGAGATCCGACGACATGCCCAACGAGAGCGTATCGACCTCGAGCCCTGCGCCGCGCATCTCCTCGAAGACGGCTGCGGCGCGGAGGAACAAGGCACGTTGCGCCTCGAAATCCGCCGCCGGCTCGGGAATCGCCATCAGCCCGCGCAGGCGCAAGCGTGGCAAGCCAGCAACACCCAGCGCCAAGGCCAGCGCGTCTTTCGGCGCGACGCCGGACTTGTTGGCGCCGCCGTCCACATTGACCTGCAGACAGACCTGAAGCGGTGGCAGCTCGGCCGGGCGCTGCTCGGCGAGGCGCTCGGCGATCTTCAGCCGATCGATGCTGTGCACCCAATCGAAGTGCGTCGCCACCAGCCGCGTCTTGTTGCTCTGCAGGGGGCCGATGCAGTGCCATTCGAGCTCGCCGCGCAGTTCGGACAACGCCTCGATCTTCGCGACGCCCTCTTGCACATAGTTCTCGCCAAAGGCAATCTGGCCGGCGGCGCGGGCCTCGCGCACCGCCTCGGCGGGGAAGGTCTTCGACACCGCAAGCAAGCGCACGCTCGCCGTATCGCGGCCGGCGGCCGTGCATGCGGTCACGATCCGGGCCCGAACTTGCTGGAGCTTGTCACCAATCATCGTCATAATCGTCAAACGTATCAAAACGTCACCGAGGAGCTTCGTGGACATCACCCAACTGCTGGCCTTCAGCGTGAAGAACAAGGCCTCGGACTTGCATCTGTCATCCGGCCTGCCACCCATGATCCGCGTGCACGGCGACGTGCGGCGCATCAACGTCGACGCGCTCGACCACAAGGCCGTGCACGCCATGGTGTACGACATCATGAGCGACACGCACCGCAAGCACTACGAAGAATTCCTCGAGGTCGACTTCTCCTTCGAGATCGACGGCCTCGCGCGCTTCCGCGTCAATGCCTTTAACCAGGCGCGCGGCGCGGCGGCGGTGTTCCGGACCATTCCGTCCAAGATCCTCACGCTGGAGCAGCTCAACGCGCCGAAGATTTTCGGCGACCTCGCCCTCAAGCCCCGCGGCCTGGTGCTGGTGACCGGCCCCACCGGCTCGGGCAAGTCCACCACGTTGGCCGCGATGATCAACTTCCTCAACGAGACCGAGTACGGCCACATCCTGACGGTGGAGGACCCGATCGAGTTCGTGCACGAATCGAAGAAGTGCCTGATCAACCAGCGCGAGGTCGGGCCGATGACGCTGTCCTTCGCCAATGCGCTGCGTTCGGCGCTTCGCGAGGACCCCGACGCGATCCTGGTTGGCGAAATGCGCGACCTGGAGACCATCCGCCTCGCCATGACTGCGGCCGAGACGGGCCACCTGGTGTTCGGCACCCTGCACACCTCCTCGGCCGCCAAGACGATCGACCGGATCATCGACGTGTTCCCGGGCGAGGAGAAGGAAATGATCCGCGCCATGCTGTCGGAGTCGCTGCAGGCCGTGGTCTCGCAGACCCTGTGCAAGACCAAGGACGGCCAGGGCCGGGTGGCGGCGCACGAAATCATGCTGGGCACCTCGGCCATCCGCAACCTGATCCGCGAAGGCAAGGTGGCGCAGATGTATTCCTCGATCCAGACCGGCAGCGGCCAGGGCATGCAGACGCTGGACCAGTGCCTGACGGACCTTGTGCGGCGCAATGTCATTTCCGCCGCAGAAGCCCGCGGCAAGGCCAAGATCCCCGAGAATTTCCCCGGGTGAATATGGCTCACCCCCAGGTTGGCTCACTTCGTGTAGCCGCCCACCCCCTCTCCGGGGGCAACACCAGCGGCCCGGCAAAGCCGGTTCCGCGGTGTCACTTGGCTCATCCCCAGGTTGGCTCACTTCGTGTAGCCGCCCACCCCCCTACCGGGGGCAACACCAGCGGCCCGGCAAAGCCGGTTCCGCGGTGTTACTTGGCTCACCCCCAGGTTGGCTCACTTCGTGTAGCCGCCCACCCCCTCTCCGGGGGCAACACCAGCGGCCCGGCAAAGCCGGTTCCGCGGTGTCACTTGGCTCACCCCCAGGTTGGCTCACTTCGTGTAGCCGCCCACCCCCTCTCCGGGGGCAACACCAGCGGCCCGGCAAAGCCGGTTCCGCGGTGTCACTTGGCTCACCCCCAGGTTGGCTCACTTCGTGTAGCCGCCCACCCCCTCTCCGGGGGCAACACCAGCGGCCCGGCAAAGCCGGTTCCGCGGTGTTTCCCGAATGGGATAACCTTGAATGCCGCGCTCGGCCAGCGACGCCGGCCAAACTGAACCAGGAGTCGTCAGATGGAACGCGATCAAGCCAGCCAGTTCATCAACGAACTGCTCAAGCTCATGGTGAGCCGCAATGGCAGCGACCTGTTCATCACGGCCGACTTCCCGCCCGCGATCAAGGTCGACGGCAAGGTCACCAAGGTGTCGCAGCAGGCGCTGGGCGCGCAGCACACGCTGGCGCTCACGCGCTCCGTCATGAACGACCGACAGACGGCCGAGTTCGAGCGCACCAAGGAGTGCAACTTCGCGATCTCGCCCACCGCCATCGGCCGCTTCCGCGTCAACGCCTTCGTGCAGCAGGGCAAGGTCGGCATGGTGCTGCGGACCATCCCCGCCAAGCTCCCCACCATCGACGGACTGGGCATGCCGCAGGTGCTGAAGGACGTGACGATGACCAAGCGCGGCCTGTGCATCCTGGTCGGCGCCACCGGCTCGGGCAAATCGACCACGCTGGCCGCGATGATCGACTGGCGCAACGAGAACTCCTTCGGCCACATCGTGACGGTAGAGGACCCGGTCGAATTCGTGCACCCGCACAAGAACTGCGTGGTGACGCAGCGCGAAGTGGGCATCGACACCGACAGCTGGGAGGCCGCGCTCAAGAACACGCTGCGCCAGGCGCCCGACGTCATCTTGATGGGCGAGATTCGCGACCGCGAGACCATGGAGCATGCGGTAGCCTTCGCCGAGACCGGCCACCTGTGCATGGCCACGCTGCATGCCAACAGCGCCAACCAGGCGCTCGACCGCATCATCAACTTCTTCCCCGAGGAGCGCCGCGCCCAGCTGCTGATGGACCTGTCGCTGAACCTGCGCTCGCTGATCTCGCAGCGCCTGATCCCCACCGAGGACGGCCGCGGCCGCATCGCCGCAGTGGAGATCCTGCTGAACACGCCGCTCATCACCGACCTGATCTACAAGGGCGAGGTGGGCGAGATCAAGGAGGTCATGAAGAAGAGCCGCAACCTCGGCATGCAGACCTTCGACCAGGCACTGTTCGACCTGTTCGAGACCAACATGATTTCCTTCGAGGACGCGCTGCGCAATGCGGACTCGGCCAACGACCTGCGGCTGCAGATCAAGCTCAACAGCCAGCGCGCGCGCACGACCGACCTGTCCGCCGGCACCGAGCACTTCGCGATCGTCTGAGCACGAAGGCGGCAAGGGGCGATAAGCTCGCCCTCATGAGCAGTCTCAACCCCAAATCCTACGACCCCATTCCGGCGCACCGAACCGCCTTCCTCGGCCTCGGTGTGATGGGCTACCCCATGGCCGGGCACCTCGCCCTGGCCGGCCACAGCGTCGCGGTCTACAACCGCACCGCGGCGAAGTCCACCGCCTGGCAGCAGGAGTTCGGCTCCCAGGCCAAGGGCAGCCTGCGCCATGCGCCCACCCCGCGCGAAGCCGCGGCCGGCGCCGACATCGTGTTCTGCTGCGTCGGCAACGACGACGACCTGCGCTCGGTGGTGCTGGGCGAGGACGGCGCCCTCGCCGGCACGGCCAAGGGCACGGTCTTCGTCGACCACACCACCGCTTCGGCCGACGTGGCGCGCGAGCTGTCGAAGGCTGCGTTGGAACGCGGCGTGCAGTTCATCGATGCGCCCGTCTCCGGCGGCCAGGCCGGTGCGCAAAACGGCGCATTGACGGTGATGTGCGGCGGCGATGCGACGGCCTTCGCGCGCGTGGAACCCGTCATCGCGGCGTTCGCGCGCGCCGTCACGCGGCTCGGTGACAGCGGCGCCGGCCAGCTCGCGAAGATGGTCAACCAGATCGCCATCGCGGGCCTGGTGCAGGGCCTGTCGGAAGCCATCGCCTTCGGCCAGCGCGCCGGTCTCGACATGAACGAGGTACTGGCCGTGATCGGCAAGGGCGCAGCGCAGAGCTGGCAAATGGACAACCGCGGCAAGACGATGGCCGAAGGCAAGTTCGACTTCGGCTTCGCCGTCGACTGGATGCGCAAGGACCTCGGCCTGGTGCTCGACGAGGCCAAGCGCAACGGCGCGCGGCTGCCGGTGACCGCGCTGGTGGACCAGTTCTATGCCGACGTGCAGCAGGCCGGCGGGCGGCGTTGGGATACGTCGAGCCTGATCACGCGGCTGAAATAAGCTCGCCCCCAGGTTGGCTCACTTCGTGTAGCCGCCCACCCCCTCACCGGGGGCAACACCAGCGGCCCGGCAAAGCCGGTTCCGCGGTGTCACTTGGCTCTCCCCCAGGTTGGCTCACTTCGTGTAGCCGCCCACCCCTCACCGGGGGCAACACCAGCGGCCCGGCAAAGCCGGTTCCGCGGTGTCACTTGGCTCGCCCCCAGGTTGGCTCACTTCGTGTAGCCGCCCACCCCCTACCGGGGGCAACACCAGCGGCCCGGCAAAGCCGGTTCCGCGGTGTTCCTGGAATCGCCTATCGGACGGGGGTGGTGATCGCACCGCCGGAGGGCTGCGAAGACCCGGCTGGGGGCAGCGGCTCCATCGGCGGGAGCGGTACGTTGGAGCGCGAGCCGCCCGGCGCTGTACCGGTGCCGCCCTGCTGCGGCTGGCCAGCCAACTCCGCCTCGCTGACAATCTCGACGACGCGCACGACCTTCTGCACGCCGGAGACGCCGCGGGCGACTTCTGTGGCGCGATCGGTCTCGCGCCGCGTGGCCAGGCCCATCAGGTAGACCGTGCCGCGCTCCACGACCACCTTGAAGGAATTGGCGAAGATGTCCTTGGCGTCAAGCAGCGAAGCCTTGATCTTGCCGGCGACGAGGGTGTCGCTGGAGCGCTCCTGGAAGGTGCTGGGCGCGCCGATCGTCAGCTCGTTGACCACCGAGCGCACGTTGTCGACGCGGCGCACCACGTCCTCGACGCGGCGGCGGTCGGCCTCGCTGCCCACCGCGCCGGTCAGAAGCACCTGGCGGTTGTAGCTGGTGACGCTGACGTACATCTGGTCGTTCGCGATTTCGCGCACCCGCGCGCTCGCGCGCAGTTCGATGCCCTGATCGTCGAGCTGCGCGCCTGAGCTGCGGCGGTCGGTCGCCACCATGCCCGCGCCCACCACCGCTGCACCGCCAACCACCAGCGGAACGCAAGCGGAAAGGCTGGCAGCCAGTGCAGCGCCCGCGGTCAAGGCCAGCGCGAGGCGCTGGAGGGATGTCGTCGTCATAAGGAACCTTCCTGTTCTCCGAGTAACTGGGCATCCACGCCGTCGCACAGGCAGTGCAGCACGAGCAGGTGGACTTCGTGGATGCGCGCCGCGCGCTCGTGCGGCACGCAGATCTGGACATCGGTTTCGCGCAGGGCACGCCCGACGGCGCCGCCGGGATTGCTGCTGCTGGCGCCTCCGTTCGTGGCGTTGCCCAGCAGCGCGACGACCGTCATGTCGCGCGCGTGCGCCGCCTCGACGGCGGCCAGCACCGCGGCGGATTGACCGCTGGCGCTGAGGGCCAGCAGCACGTCGCCGCCCTGTCCGAGCGCACGCACCTGGCGCGCGAAGCGGTCCGGGTCGCCGACCTCGGGCGTATCCGCGGTGGGGTCGATGGCGTCGAGCGGCAGCGCGATGGCGCCGAGCCCGGGGCGATCACGTTCGAAGCGGCCGACGAACTGCGCGGCGAACTGCGCCGCCAGCAGGCCGGAGACTCCCGCGCCACACGCCAGGATCTTGCCGCCGCTGGTCACGCAGGCAAGCAGCGCCTGCATGGCCTGGGAGATCGGTTTGCCGAGAAGCGGGCCGGCCTGGTATTTGAGGTCCGCGCTGTCGATGAAGTGCTGCTGGATCCGTTGCTCGAGCATGGGGCGGGATGATAACTGCGGCTCGCGCAACAAAAGGTTATTGCCTCACTTGAGTGCGGCGGCCGGCCCGGGTTCCCCGTTCCGGAAGAACATCAATCGGCATCGAAGGCGGCGCGGATCCATTCGATGTGCGCCTCGACCAGCACCACGTCGAAGCGGCAGGGCGGCAGCGTGCGCAGGCGGCTCAGGTAGTGTCGCGCCGCGAAGACGATGCGCCGCCGCTTCACGCCGGTGATGCTGGAGGCCGCGCCGCCATGGCTTGCCCCGGCGCGATGGCGCACCTCGACGAAGACCAGCGTGCCGTCGCGCGGCTCGCGCATGATCAGGTCGATCTCGCCGCCACCGCGGCCCGGGGTTCGATAATTGCGCGCGACCAGCACCAGGCCGGCCGACTGCAGATGCGCGAGCGCGGCCGCCTCGGCCGCATCGCCGCGCTGCTTGGTGGTGGCCTCGGCCACCTTCTTGTTCTGGAGAAACACCTTTGACCTCCCTCGCCCCTGCTTCCTTCGGCGCAGCCCTTCCGGCAGCGCGCGATGCCGCGGGCGCGCAGCATTATCCCGAAGGCACGCTGTACGTCGTCGCCACGCCGATCGGTAACCTGGCGGACATCACGCTGCGCGCGCTCCACGTGCTGCAGCTGGTCGATGCCGTGGCCTGCGAGGACACGCGGCACACGCAGGGCCTGCTGCGCGCCTACGGCATCGAGCGGCCCGCGGCCAGCCTGCTGGCGCTGCACCAGCACAACGAGGCCGAGGCGGCGCAGGCCGTGATCGCGCGGCTCGCCGCCGGTGAGCGCATCGCCTATGTCAGTGATGCCGGCACCCCCGGCGTCAGCGACCCGGGCGCACGCTTGGCCACCGCGGTGCGCGCAGCGGGCCTGCGCGTGCTGCCGCTGCCGGGCGCGAGCAGCGTGACCACGCTCGTGTCGGCCGCAGGGCTGATCGCTGGCGGCGATGCCGAGAGTGCCTTCGTCTTCGCCGGCTTCCTGCCCGCCAAGCCCGGCGAGCGCGATGCCGCCGTGCAGACGCTCGCCGCCGAGCCTCGCAGTGTGGTGCTGCTGGAGGCGCCGCATCGCATCGAGGCGCTGGCGCGCTCGCTGGCCGTGCTGGGCGAACGGCGCGTGACGGTCGGGCGCGAGCTCACCAAGCAGTTCGAGGAAATCGCCACGCTGCCCGCCGCCGAGCTGCCCGCCTGGCTCGCGGCCAGCCGCGACCGCACGCGCGGCGAGTTCGCGCTGGCGCTGCATCCTGCGCCGGCGGCAGGGGACGACGACGCCGAAGCCCGGCGCGTCCTGCAGTTGCTGCTCGCCGAGCTGCCGCTCAAGAGCGCGGTGCGCCTCGCGGCCGAGATCAGCGGCGCGCCGCGCAACGCGCTCTACGAGCTGGCGCTGCGCCTGCGCGAAGACGAGCGCTGAGCGGGCCCCCGAACGGGCTCACAACCTGCAGCCGTTCTGGGCTTGCACCGCCTCCACGGCCACGCGCGCATGAGGGCGCGTGCAAGATTTGCGCGACAAAAAACGATTTTTTGTTTGCGTCCGGCTCGACTACAGTCCGCGGCACCAAAAAGAATCGAGTTCCCCCAATGAATAAGAAGACTGCTGTATTGCCAGCGCATGCATCGAGCTCGCACGCACCGATGCCATCCGATCGCCATGTGCCGACACGGATGTTGAGCCGCACAGTTCTTGCCGCTTGCCTGTGCGCCGCCGCGCTCGCAGGCCATCCGGCCAACGCGGGTTCCGTGAGTTACAGCTACGACGCGCTGGGCCGACTGGCCAGTGCCGTGTACAGCGACGGCGCCTCCACCACCACGATCACCTACAGCTACGACGCAGCAGGCAATCGCAGCTCGGTCGCGGCCACCTCGTCGTAGTCGGCCGGTTCCCGCTGCACGACAAGCGCGTGCAGCCCGTTCTCGAATAAAAACCCCAGGGAGTTCCCATGTCCAAGCTCGCGCGCGCGTGCGCCGTTGCCGTGGTCGTTGCCACATCGCTTGTAGGCGGCATTGCGGCTGCACAGATCCAGGGAGGCGTTGCGCGCAAGGCTGCACCGCCGGCCATCGCCCTCGGCGTTCCGGGTACCAAGTCCGGTGTCAGCCTGCGTTCTTCCTCCACCAGCACATCAGGCTCGGGCAGTTCGTTGAGCTTCGCAAGCGGCCAGCCCGCTCTGCGCTACCAACCTGTGGACCTTCCCACCGCCAAGGACCCGGTGCGACGCGAGGCCGTCAAGGACGGCGCCAAGGAGGCCAACGTCTCGGCGCGAGGTGCAGCCGCTACCGGCAGCACCACGAGCACCCCCGGCACCCCCGGCGAATTCGCTCCCGCCCCCGGCGTCCTTCGCGCCAACATGCCCCCGGTCACCTTCGCCGATGCCCAGCGCATCCTGAAGTCGAGAGTCCTTCCGGCCAACGTCAATCAAGGCGTCACTGCGGCATCCACGGCGACCAAGACCAGCAAGACTTCGAGATCCACCTCCGCCGCAAAGATCTCCGGCGACGCCGCTGCCTCCGGTCCGGCCTCCATCGCCGAGCTCGCCCGGTCCCTGCGCAATCACCCCGACCTCATCTACCAGTACGTGCGCAACAACGTCGAGTACTACCCCACCTTCGGCATCCAGAAGGGTGCCCTCGGCGCCGTGCTCGACAACCAGGCCACCGCCCACGACCAGGCGGCCTTGATGGTCGAGCTGCTGCGCGCCTCCGGCATGGAGGCCAACTACGTGCGCGGCATCGCCAAGCTCAGCGCCGCTCAGTTGACTGAGTGGTGGGGCGTGAGCACCGCCAATGCCTGCGGTGTCCTCTCGCTCCTGGGCCAGGCCCAGATCCCGGTCTACGAGATCAACGCCACCACCGCGGGCAGTTGCCCCGGCACCGTCGCCGCATTGACGGATGTCTCCATCGAGCACGTCTGGGTCAAGACCAAGATCAACGGCAGCTGGTACGTCTTCGACCCGAGCTACAAGCCCCACACCTTCAAGAGCGGCATCGACCTCGCCAGCTACGCCGGCTACAACGCCGCCAACTACCTGGCCTCCGCCCAGAGCGGCGCCACCGTCGCGGCCGACTACGTCCAGAACATCAACCGCAACAACATCCGCTTCAACCTCGAGAAGTACGCTGGCATCCTCGCGGTCTCCCTGCGCACCTCCAAACAAACCGCCACCCTGGACGACGTCCTCGGCGGCAAGACCATCGTCCCCTTCTACGGCGCCTTGCGCCAGACATCACTGCCTTACCAGAACACCGCCTGGGGCAGCGAGGAGCTGGCCGAGCTCCCGGGCTACATGAAGCCCACCCTGCGCGTGCAGTACCAAGGCATCGACCAGACCTACACCTCCGATGCGATCTACGGCAAGCGCCTGACCCTCACCTACAACGGGGCGAATCAACCCATCCTCAAGCTCGATGGCGTCGCCGTCGGTGCGCCCGGCACGGCCGTCACTCCCGGTGCCTCGACCGCCGTCACCTTCACCGTCACCCACAACGCCTACGTCTCCACCTGGGCGAACCACAGCTTCACCCAGAGGATCTTGGGTGGCGGCACCAACACCTTCCTCATTGCGAACGGATGGGGTCCCGCAGGCCGTGGCCCGGCCGAGAACTACCGGCGCGTGTTGAGCGACCTCAAGGCCTCCGGTGCCGCCGACGCTTCCGAACCGCTGCTGGGCAGCACCCTGGGCGTCATCGGCGCCCAGTGGATCGCCCAGAACACCCACGCCGGCACCATCACCGAGCGCATCGCCGACACCACCTTGCTGCACCAGCACCAGGTGGGCATCGTGGGCTACACCGGCAGCGCCTACGTCGACCTGCCCAGCAACGTGCTGGCCGTGGCCAACCTCGCAGGCAACACCGACAAGGAGAGCGCGGCGTTCGCCAACTGGGCCATGCACCTGAGCATCCTCGAGTCCACGGCGGTGCAGCAGACCACCGGGGTTCCGGCCGTATCAACGGTCAAGCTCATGGACCTCGCCTCGGCGGCCGGCCAGCGCATCTACAACGCCACGTCGGCCAACTACGCGAGCGCCGTGCAGCCCAACCTGGTGAACTGCGGGGCGCATCTCGGCAACTTCAGCAGCTATTTGGCCTCCGGGCTGCGCCTGATCCTGCCCGCGCGCTGCGACATCGCCGAGAACAGCTGGAGCGGCGCGGGCTACTTCACCGTGGGCTCGGGCCTTTACCTGGGCTCCGTCATCAGCAATGGCCTGTCGGGCGGCTACGCGACGTACGAGCAGTCGGCAGGGGCGGCCAGCGCGACCGTGGTCCAAGCAACCAGAGAACAAAGCGATCTGACCCAAGCCGGCCCGCAACTCCTCGGCGACCCGATCGACATGGTCCAGGGCCACTTCCTTTACAACCACGAGGACCTCAATGTCGGCGTCGGCAGCTTCCCGCAGAGCCTGGGCTTCCAGCGCCTGTACAGCTCCGGCATGCGCAACCAGAACGGCCCTCTGGGCAAGGGCTGGACCCACAACTTCAACGCCACTGCCGCCGTCAACTCCGATGGCTTCCAAGCCATGGGCGAGGACTCCGCCCTGGATGCCGTGGGCACCATCGTCGAGCACAAGGCCTCCTTCGACCTGCTGATGGACCCGGCACGCCCGCTTGCCAAGCTCGTGGCCGCCACGCTCGGCCAACGCTGGTTCGGCGACCAACTGATCAACAACACCGTGGTGGTGACCCAGGGTCTCAATGCCGAGGTGTTCGTCAAGCTGCCCGACGGAACCGGCATGTACAACCCGCCCCCTGGCAAATCCGGCAAGCTGACGAAGAGCACCGACGGCACCTACGCGTATGAGTTCCTCAACCGCGCCGCCCTGAAGTTCAACGCCGCCGGCAAGGCCGAAACCTACACCGAGCCCAGCGGCGTCCAGGCCAAGTTCACCTACTCGGGCAACGACCTCGCGCAGGTCCAGAACAGCCTGGGCCGCACGTTGACCTTTACTAACGCCAACGGGCGCATCGCGCAGGTCAGCGACGGAACGCGCTCCGTGAGCTTCGGCTACGACGCCAACTCGAACCTCGCCACCTTCACCAACACACTGGGTCAAGGCACGACCTTCTCGTACACCCTACCGGGACAGATCCGCAGCATCTACAACCCCAGCCTCCCGGCCACCGCCGCGCTCACCAACACCTACGACAGCCTCGGGCGCGTGAAGAACCAGGTGAATGCGCGGGGCAAGAGCTACGACTACTACTTCGCCGGATCTCGAACCGAGGAAGTGGGTCCGGGCGCAGTCGCCCGCACCAGCTATCTCGATGGGCAGGGCAATGTCATTCAGTTCAGCACCCCCGCGGGCAACTGGACCACCAACACCTACGACGGCCAGTCGCGACTGATCCGCAAGCAACTCCCCGAGGGCAACGCCACCGAGTACGCCTACGACGACGCTACCTGCACCAACCCGACGTTCCGCTGCACGCACAACGTCCAGAGCATCACCAGCATTGCCAAGCCCGGCAGCGGCCTGGCCAACCGGGTGCAGCGCTTCTACTACGAGAACGCCTTCAACAAGGTGGCCACCGCCATCGACGCGCGGGGCAAAACCACCACCTACACCTACACCGCGCAAGGCCTGCCGCTGGCCATCACCGCGCCGGCCGATGCGGCCGGAGTGGCACCTCAGACCACCTACGCCTACAGCGCCTTCACGCCGAGCGGCTTCCCGAGCTTCTACCTGCCGAGCTCGCAGACCGTCAAGACCAGCGCCAGCAACAGCGTGGTGACCGCCACCACCTACAACGCTGCGAACAAGTACGTGCCGCAGACCAGCACGGTTGATGCGGGCACCGGCAAGCTGAATCTGACGACCAGCTTTACGTATGACCTGACCGGAAACCTTACCGGGGTCGATGGGCCCCGCACCGATGTGGCGGACACGATCGCCACGGCTTACGACACTGAGCGCCGGCCTACGCAGGTCACCGATGCGGTGGGCAAGCAGAGCCGCGTGGCCTATGACGCGGACGGCCGCGCGGTCAAGAGCGCGGCGCAGCAGGGGACTCAATGGCTCGTGAGCTGCCGCCGCTACAGCGAGACCGGCAAGGTCACCCGGACTTGGGGCCCGGGCGTCACCGCCGCGGCCACGACCTGTCCGACCGAAGCGGCTCCCGTCCCCATCACCGACACGGCCTACGACGACCTGGACCGGCCGTTCCGGACGACCCAGTACCTCGCCGCCGCCGATGGGGGCAACCGCGTCACCGAGACCGTCTACAACCTCGACGACACCGTGCAGGCGATCAACAAGGCCGTGGGCACGGCACTGGCCCAGGCTTATGCGACCTACACCTACACGCCCAACGGCAATGTCGATTCGGTCAAGGACGCCAAGAACAACCTCACCGTCCACACCTACGACGGCTTCGACCGGCTCGCCAGGACGTACTACCCGCTGCCGGCCACCCCTCTCTACGGCAACGCGAACGACTACGAGGAGAACGCGTACGACGCCAACGGCAACATCATCTCGATGCGCAGGCGCAACGGGCAGGTGGTCACTCAGGCCTGGGACAACCTCAACCGCCTGAGCACACGCAGCTATCCCAACACCGCCGACAACGTCCAGTTCGGCTACGACCTGCGAGGGCTGCGCACCTCGGCCCAGTTCGCCAACGGCACGCACGCCATCAGCTACGCCTGGGACAACGCCGGGCGCCTCGCGAGCACCACCGCGGGCGGCAAGACCCTGAGCCAACAGTACGACGCCGCGGGCAACCGCATCCGCACCACGTGGCCCGATGCGTTCTACACGACCACCAGCTACGACGCGGCCAACCGGCCGAGCGTCATCCAGGAGAACGGCAGCGTCAGCCTCGCCAGCTACGCCTACGACGACCTGGGACGGCGCACCACCGTGACGCTCGGCAATGGGACCACCATCCAGCGCAGCTACGACAACCAGGGGGCACTCGCCACGCTGAAGAACTTCCTCGCTTCGCCGTCTCAGGAAGTGCAATACAGCTACACGCGCAACCAAGTCAGAGAACTCAAGAGCGTCGCCTGGACCAACAACCTGTACCAGTGGAGCGGGGCAAGCGCGGGCACGAAGAGCTACACCAGCAATGGGCTGAACCAGTACACCGCGGCGGGTGGCGCAACGCAGAGCTACGACGCCAACGGCAACCTCACGGGCGATGGCACCTGGAGCTATGGCTACGACCTGGACAACCGGCTGAAGACGGCGAGCAAGACGGGCACTGCAGCGACCTTGAGCTATGACGCGGAAGGGCGCCTGCGGCAAACGGCGATCGGAGCCAGCACGGCGAACCTGCTGTACGACGTGGTGAACCTGATCGCCGAGTACGACGCGGCGGGCACGACGCTGCAACGACGCTATGTACATGGCCCCGGCACCGACGAGCCGATCGTCTGGTACGAAGGATCAGGCACCACGGCCAAGAACTGGTTCTACGCGGACCACCTGGGCAGCATCGTGGCCACGGCCAATGCGACAGGCGCCTCCACGGGCACCTACAGCTACGGGCCCTACGGCGAGCCGAACACGGCGACGGGACCGAGGTTCCGGTACACCGGCCAGCAGCTCATCGGCGAGCTGGGGCTGTACTACTACAAGGCACGCTTTTACTTGCCGGGCCTCGGCAGGTTCCTGCAGACGGACCCGATTGGCTACAAAGACGATGTCAACCTGTACGCCTACGTGGGCAACAACCCGGCAAACCGGACGGACCCCTCCGGATTGAGAGCCAGCGAAGCAGCAGCGCTGGCTGCTGGCGTTGGAGGAGCTGGTAGCGGATCGGGCCCGGCGGACTACGTCATCGGCAGTGGCTCCGATCCCAACATGATCAGGACCAATGCTGCTGTGGTTGGGGTGCCTGTGATAGGTGGCCTTCTGGTCTGCCAGGCAATGCCTTCGTGCCGCGACGGCCTCGCGCAAGGAGCGGCTGCGCTTGGGAATTGGATGTTTAATGACGGAGTCGACGCCCAAGCAGATGGGGCCTCCACGGGCAAGGAGAAGGATGTGCCCAATCGCGGTGAGCCGGGAGGCACAAAGGAAGGTCAGCGCCGCACAAGGGAATACGGACTAGACGGCGTTCCAATGCGGGACTACGACAAGCCACATCAAGGCTACGAACGGCCCCATGTCCATGAGTGGCAGAACGGAGTTCGGGAGCATCCGGGGCGTGACTATTCGCCGTGGCCGAAGCAAGGGGATTGACATGAGTAACTGGGACTCTTTGGTTGAGGCGACTATCGACGCCGTCTACGTTGATTCGGTGTGCAACAAAATCTGCATTGAGTTGACATGCGCCTGGGAAAGCAAGGACCGAGTGCGAATCGTAGCGACAGGCGTCGATGATTTCGTTGTGAATGAAATGCGGCTCTCGAACATTGTTGATCGAGTGCGCCGATACGAGGCGAACGCCAGCAATGGCGAAGACCTTGAGATTGCGCGACGCTTGTTCTTCTTGATGCGGGGGGAAGAGCCGAGCGCGTTGGACTTGGAATGGCCTGCTCTTCGAGAGAAACTGACTCGCGTCCAAAAGGGAGCGCTCGCATTGCTCGAGATCGAGCCGGTCTACGGCGCAACGATCCTGGTTCTGGCTGAAGACTTCAGGATTGAGAATGCGCTGAAAACGACTCTGTCCAGAATGTGAGGAACAACCTCAACGTCCACATCTATAGCGATCAATCGGTAGGACACGTCAAAGGCGGCGCAACGATCATAGAGGATCATCCAGAACGGATCGTCACAATCGCACGAGGGTTGGTGTGCTCACCCTGAACCAATTCGCGAGCCGGTAAGAATTGACGGACGGGATTTCACGGGGCACTCACTCGGCCAAATCCAGGGGCGCGGAGTTACGCCGACGCGGGTCGATGACAGGCGGCGCGAAGTTGTGCGGGGACTCGTGGAGCCCTTGATATCGAGGTAGTCGTTGAGCCCAACGGCCGCTCCGGTCACATCAACCATCCAACTCCGGATAGCATCTGAAAATGCCCTCCTCATTGAATGCGATGCGCCGTGCACTCTGTAGGTACTCACGCACCCGCTGCCGTCGCGCGATGTTCGCGTGCAGCTTGACCACAGCCGGCGTACGCGCCAGCGCCCGCGACGTCGCCTTCGGGAAGGCGTAACGCAGGCCCGCCACCAGCTGGAACAGCGAGAGGTCGGCGTAGGTCAGGCTGTCCCCCACCAGGTGCAGGTCGCCCGCCGGGTTGCGTTGCAACACGCGCTCGAACCAGTCCAGGTACTTCGGAATCCGCTCCTCGCGGAAGCACTTGGCGCGCGCCTGCGCGGCCTCGCGCTGGTCCTCGTAGTAGTCGCCGACGGAAATCGGGTGGTGCGCGTCGTGCGCTTCGGCCACGACGTCGGCAATGGTGAGCTGCAACTGGTGCGTCCAGAGGGCGTCACGCTCGCCGGTGCCGGCCAACCCGAGGCGCGGGCCCAGGTACAGGAGGATCGCGGCCGTCTGGCCGACCACGATGTCGCCGTCGACCAGGAAGGGCGGCGCGAAGGAAGCGCGCGGATTGTCAAGATCGCTCAGCCGCCGTCCCAAGGCCGCCTCGCCGCCGCCCCGGCCCGCCGGCTCGCGCGCAACGTCGACGTACTCGGCGCCGGCCGCCTCGAGTGCGAGCCGCACGAATTCGCCGCGGCCCTGGATGGTGGGCCAGTAGTGGAGCTGATAAGTCACGTCGCGTCCTTTCGCGCGCATGCTATCGCGCCACGTTTCTCCGTCAACGCCCCCAGCGCAGCACCATCGGATCGAGCCGCCTGGCCGTCTCGATCAGCCCCTTGCGCGTCTCCGGATGCAGCGCCGGCCACGGGTGGCGCGGCGCCTCGCAGGCGATCACGCCGCCCTCCTTCATCAGCGCCTTGGCGGCCAGGAAGCCCGCCTGCCGGTTCTCGTAGTTGATCAGCGGCAGCCAACGCTCGTAGAGCGCATAGGCCCGCTCGCGGTCTCCGTTGCGATGTGCCTCGATGATGGGGCGGATGCCATCGGGATAGCCCCCGCCCGTCATCGACCCCGTGGCGCCGGCGTCCAGGTCGGGCAGCAGCGTGATCGCCTCTTCGCCATCCCAAGGCCCCTCGATCGCCTGGCCACCCAGGCGGATCAGCTCCCGCAGCTTCGATGCGGCACCCGCAGTCTCGATCTTGAAGTAGGCGACATGCTCGATCTCCACGGCCAGGCGCGCGAGGAACGAAGCCGACAGCGGCGTGCCGCTCGCCGGCGCATCCTGGATCATGATGGGGATGTCGATGGCGTCCGACAGGCGCGCATAGAACTGCTGGATCTGCGGCTCGATGCAGCGGAAGGTGGCGCCGTGGTAGGGCGGCATCACCATCACCATGGCAGCGCCCATGTCCTGCGCACGGCGACTGCGCTCGGCGCAGACGCGGGTGCTGGTGTGCGTGGTGGTGACGATCACCGGCACACGGCCCGCGACATGTTCGAGCACGGCGCGCGTGAGCACCTCGCGCTCCTCGTCCGATAGCAGGAACTGCTCGGAGAAGTTCGCCAGGATGCAGATGCCGTCCGAGCCGGCGTCGATCATGAAGTCGATGCAGCGCTTCTGGCTCTCGAGGTCGAGCTCGCCGGATTCGGTGAAGGTGGTAGGCGCGACGGGATAGATGCCGCGATGGCGGGGGTTGTCGAGGGTCATGCTGGCTCCACGGAGAAGAGGCCGATCGAAGCGATCGGAAAGTCAGTGCGAGTGCCGCGGCACCTCGGCACCGCGGCAGCCCACCAGGAAGTCGAAGTCGCATCCCTCGTCGGCCTGCAGCACATGGTCGATGTACAGGCGCCGGTAGCCGCCCCGTGCCTTGGCGGCGGGCGGCTCGTCGGTCCGTTCGGCCGACGCCGCCAGCGCGGCCAGGCGAGCGGCGAGTTCCTCGTCGCTGATATCCAGGTGCAGGCGCCCCCCTTCGCAGTCCAGCTCAATCCAGTCGCCATCGCGCACCGCCGCAAGCGGACCGCCTGCCGCGGCCTCGGGCGCGACATGCAGCACCACCGTGCCGTAGGCGGTGCCGCTCATGCGCGCGTCGGAGATGCGCACCATGTCCTTGACACCCTGGCGCAGCAGCTTGGGCGGCAGGCCCATGTTGCCGACCTCGGCCATGCCGGGATAGCCGCGGGGGCCGCAGTTCTTCATCACCAGCACCGAGCTCGCGTCGACGTCCAAGGACTCGTCGTCGATGCGCTGCTTGTAATGGTCGAAGTCCTCGAACACCACCGCACGCCCCCGGTGCTGCAGCAGTTCGGGCGTGGCGGCGGAGGGCTTGAGCACCGCGCCGCGCGGCGACAGGTTGCCGCGCAGGATGCGGATGCTGCCGTCGTCCATCAGCGGCCGGTCGAGCGGGCGGATCACCTCGTCGTCGTAGCTGGGCGCCTCGCGCACGTTGTCCCACAGCGTGCGGCCGTTGACGGTGAGCGCGCCCGGATGCGGCAGCAGCCCCGCCTCGCCCAGCCGGCGCAGCACCGCGGGCAGGCCACCCGCGTAATAGAACTCCTCCATGAGGAAGCGCCCCGAAGGCAGCAGGTCGACGATGGTCGGCGTGCCGCGGCCGATGCGGGTCCAGTCTTCCAGCGCCAGTTCGACGCCGATGCGCCCGGCGATGGCCTTGAGGTGGATCACCGCGTTGGTCGATCCGCCGATCGCCGCATTCACGCGGATGGCGTTCTCGAAGGCTTCGCGCGTGAGGATCTTCGACAGCGTCAGGCCCTCGCGCGCCATGGCGACCGCACGCGCGCCCGACATCTGCGCCAGCACGTAGCGGCGCGCATCGACCGCCGGGATCGCCGCGTTGTGCGGCAGCGATGTGCCCAGCGCCTCCGCCATGCAGGCCATGGTCGAGGCCGTGCCCATGGTGTTGCAGGTGCCGGCCGAGCGCGACATGCCGCCTTCGGCCGCGAGAAAGTGGTGCAGGTCGATCTCGCCCGCCTTCAACGACTCGTGCAGCTGCCACACCGCCGTCCCCGAGCCGATGTTGCGTCCCTCGAGCTTGCCGTTGAGCATCGGCCCGCCGGTCACAACGATCGCAGGGATGTCGCAGCTGGCCGCGCCCATCAGCAGCGCAGGCGTGGTCTTGTCGCAACCCGTGAGCAGCACCACCGCATCGATCGGGTTGCCGCGGATCGCCTCCTCCACGTCCATGCTCGCAAGATTGCGCGTGAACATCGCAGTCGGCCGCAGGTTCGACTCGCCATTGGAAAACACCGGGAACTCCACCGGGAAGCCGCCGGCCTCCGAGATGCCGCGCTTCACATGCTCGGCAATCTTGCGGAAGTGCGCGTTGCACGGCGTGAGCTCCGACCAGGTGTTGCAGATGCCGACAATGGGCCGGCCGTCGAACTCGTGGTCCGGAATGCCCTGGTTCTTCATCCAGCTGCGGTACATGAAGCCGTTCTTGTCGGCCGGGCCGAACCATTGGGCGGAACGTAGTTTCTTGGGAGCATCCGGCATGGGCGGGCTTTCTCGGGAACGGTGGTGGAAGAGGCTCAGCGCCGCGGCGCGCGCGCCGTGAAGAAGCGCTGCAGCAGGCAGAAGAAGAAGAGCAGAGCGCCCACGACGATGCGCGTCCACCAGGAGCTCAGCGTGCCGTCGAAGGCGATCAGCGTCTGGATGATTCCGAGCGTGAGCACGCCGAACAGCGTGCCGGCCACATAACCCACGCCGCCGGTCAGCAGCGTGCCGCCGATCACTACGGCCGCGATGGCGTCGAGCTCCAGCCCCATCGCGTGCAGCCCATAGCCCGAGAGCATGTAGAAGGTGAAGATCACGCCCGCCAGCGCCGAGCAGAAGCCCGAGAGCGCATACACCCCGACGAGCGTGGAGCGCACCGGCAAGCCCATCAGCATCGCCGAGTGCTCGCTCCCGCCGATCGCGTAGACGGTGCGGCCGAAGGGCGTCCAGTGGGCGACGAACACCGCGAGCACCAGCACCGCCAGGGCGATCAAGGCGCTGACCGACAGCGAAGCCCCGAAGCCCACCGGAATGCGCAGCTGGGAAACGGACGAATAGAGCTCGTTGGTGATGCTGATCGAATCGATGCTGATCAGGTAGCAGAGCCCGCGTGCCAGGAACATGCCCGCGAGCGTGACGATGAAGGGCTGCAGCCGGAAGCGCTCGATCAGCACGCCCATCACCCCGCCGAAGGCCGTGCCCATCAGCAGCACCAGCGGGATCACCGCAGCGGGGTGCCAGCCCTGCTTCTCGACCAGCGACGCCGAAACCATGGTCGTCAGCGCGATGACCGATCCCACCGACAGGTCGATGCCGCCCGACAGGATCACGAAGCTCATGCCGACGGCCACCACGATCAGGAAGGCGTTGTCGATCAGCAGGTTGAGGAAGACCTGCGCCGAGAAGAAGCCGTCGTAGAGCACCGAGCCGAGCGCGGCCATCCCGACGAAAAGCGAGATGGTGGCGGCCAGCGGCAGGTACTTGGGGTTGAAGCGCGGGTGCCGTGTCGTGCCGGCCGCTGCACCGGGCACGGCCGTCTCGTGCTCTCGCATCACAGCGCTCATCGGTCCGCTCCTTCGAGCGCCGGGCGCCGCGCCAGGCTGCCGACTGCAGCACGGAACTCCGGCGACTGCAGCAGCATCACTGCGAACACCACCGCCGCCTTCACAACCAGGTTGATCTCGGGCGGTACGCCCAGCGAGTAGATCGCATAGGTCAGCGTCTGGATGATGAGCGCGCCGATCACGCTGCCCACCAGGCTGAATCGCCCGCCGGTAAGCGCGGTACCGCCCAGCGTGACGGCCAGGATCGCGTCGAGCTCGAGCAGCTGGCCGGCGTTGTTGCCGTCCGCGCTCTTCACGTTCGAGCTGATCAAGAGCCCCGCGACGCCCGCGCATGCGCCGCAGAAGGCATACGCGCCCACGACCAGGCGGCGCGCTTGCACACCGGCCACGCGCGCCGCCGTCGGGTTGATGCCCACCGCCTGGATGAACAGGCCGAGCGCGGTGCGCGTGAGCGCGAGATAGAGCACGATGAACACCATCGCCGCGACGAAAAGCGAGAACGGCAAGCCCAGCAGGTAGCCGCTGCCCAGGAAGAAGAAGGGCTGGTAGTAGATGGTGATGATCTGTCCACCGGTGATGAGCTGCGCGATGCCGCGGCCCGCCACCATCAGGATCAGCGTGGCGATGATGGGCTGCATGCCCACGCGTGCGACCAGCAGGCCGTTCCACAACCCGCAAACCAGGGCCACGCCGATGGCCGAGGCGATGGCCACCGGCATCGGAAAGCGGCTGACGTTGCCCGAGACGGAGCCGCCGATCATCCAGGCCGCGAGCGCCGCCGCGATGGCGACCACCGCGCCCACCGAGATGTCGATGCCGCGCGTCGCGATCACCAGCGTCATGCCCAGCGAGACCAGCACGAGAGGCGCCGCGCGGTTGAGGATGTCGATCAGGCTGCCGTAGAGATGGCCGTCGCGCCACTCGAGGCGCAGGAAGCCGGGGTTGAATGCCGCGTTGAGCGCGAGCAGCAGTGCCAACGTGAGCAGCGGCCAAACGAGCCGGTGCCGCAAGGCCGTGGCCGCGAAACCAGAAGAGGGAGCGGTGCTCACTGGAGCGGCCGTGCGGCTCATGGCGTGGCCGCGATCATTTCGCATACATCTTCCTCGCTGCTGCCGGCGGGCAGTTCGCCCACCTTGCGGCGGTCCCGGAGCACCACGATGCGGTGCGCCACGCGCACCACCTCGCTCATCTCCGACGAGATGAAGAGCACCGCCATGCCGGCCTGCGCGAGCCGCAGGATCTGGTCCATGATTTCCTGCTTGGCCCCGACGTCGATTCCGCGCGTCGGCTCGTCGAGGATCAGCAGCCGAGGCTCGGTGGCGAGCCAGCGCGCGATCATGGCCTTCTGCTGGTTTCCGCCGGAGAGCAGGCCGATCGGCGTCTCGATGCTCGCCGTCTTGATGCCGAGCGCAGCCACGTAGCGCTCGGCCAGCGCGGTCTGATCCGCGCGCGAGAGGAAGCGCCGTGCGCCCCGCCTCGCCTGCAGCGCCAGCACGATGTTCTCGCGCACCGACAGCTCCGCCACGATGCCGTCGGTCTTGCGCTCCTCCGGGCACAGCGCCAGGCCGTGCCGCACCGCGTCGGCCGGGCTGGCGAAGCGCACCCACTCGCCATCGATGCGCAGCTGCCCGCGGTCGGGCACCTCCAGGCCGAAGAGCAGCCGCGCGAGTTCCGTTCGCCCGGCACCCAGCAGGCCGGCGAGGCCGACGATCTCGCCGGCGCGAATGCGCAGGTCGATCGGCTGCAGCAGCCCCGACTGGCCGAGGCCCTGCGTTTCCAGCATCGCGGGGCTGTCGATGGCGACCACGGGCAGCGCAGCCGGCCGCGCCGACTGCGCCGCCAACTCACGCCCGAGCATCGCGGCGATCAGCGCCTGCGGCCCCAGCTCGCTCGCCCGCCACTCGCCGACCCACGCGCCGTTGCGCAGCACGGTAATGCGGTCCGACACCTCGTACACCTGGTTCAGGAAGTGCGTGACGAACACGATCGCCAGGCCTTCACCGCGCAGCCGGCGCAGCACCTCGAAGAGCTTGCGCACCTCGTCATCGTCCAGGCTGGAGGTCGGCTCATCGAGGATCAGCACCTTGGAGGACAGGCCGAGTGCGCGCGCGATTGCGACCATCTGCTGCACCGCCACCGGGTAGCTCGACAGCAGCCGGCCAACGTCGATCTCCAGCCCGATGCGCGCCAGCAGCTCGCGCGCACGCCGGTGCACGGCCGACCAGTCGATGCGAAAGCCCTCGATCGCGCCGCGGCGCGGATAGCGGCCTGCGAACACGTTCTCGGCCACCGAGAGGTTAGGACAGAGATTGACCTCCTGGTAGACGGTGCTGATGCCCAGCTTCTGCGCCTCCAGCGGCGAGGCGGGCCGGATCGGCTGCCCTTCCAGCCGCATGGTGCCGCCGCCCGAGGGCAGCGCGCCGGTGAGTACCTTGATCAGCGTGGACTTGCCCGCGCCGTTCTGCCCCATCAGCGCATGGATCTCGCCCGCATGCAGGCGCAACTGAACGTCGCGCAGCGCGCTGACGCCGGCAAACTGCTTGTGGATGCCCGAGAGTTCCAGGACCGGCTGCATGTCTGCACTCATCGCGGCCTCACTTGTTCTTGTTGTACACGTCGACGAACACCGCCGCCAGCAGCACGAGGCCCTTGATGACCTGCTGGTAGTCGATGCCGACGCCGAGGATCGACATGCCGTTGTTCATCACGCCCATCACGAAGGCGCCGATCACCGCGCCCATCACCTTGCCCACGCCGCCCGAGGCCGAGGCGCCGCCGATGAAGCAGGCCGCGATCACGTCCAGCTCGAAGCCCAGGCCCGCCTTGGGCGTGGCGGTGTTCAGGCGCGCCGCGAACACCAGCCCTGCCAGCGCGGCCAGCACGCCCATGTTGACGAAGGCCAGGAAGGCCAGGCGCTGCGTCTTGATGCCCGAGAGCCGCGCCGCCTTCTCGTTGCCGCCGAGCGCATAGATGCGGCGCCCGACCGTGGTCCGCGTGGTCACGAAGTCGTAGGCCACGATCAGCACCGCCATCACGATCAGCACGTTGGGCAGCCCCTTGTACGAAGCCAGCAGCCAGCTGAAGAACAGGATGATGGCCGCGAACAGCACGTTCTTCAGCAGGAAGAAGGCGAAGGGCTCCGCCTCCATGCCGTGGCGCGCCAGCCGGGCGCGTCCGCGCAGCTTGAAGAACACGAGGGCCCCAGCGGCCAACGCGCCGAGGAGCAGCGAGGTCAGCCGCAGCCCACTGGTCGCCAGGCCTTCGGGGATGAAGCCCGAGCTCAGGCGCTGGAAAGCGACCGGAAAGGGGCCGACCGATTGCCCCGCCAGGAGCGCCAGCGTCAGGCCCTTGAACACCAGCATGCCCGCCAGCGTGACGATGAAGGACGGGATGCGAAAGTAGGCGACGAACCAGCCCTGTGCGGCACCAACCGCGCCACCGGCGATCAGGCAGGCGAGAAAGGTGGGAACGAAATGCCACTCGTACTCCACCATCAGCACCGCCGCCAGCGCGCCGATGAAGCCACACACGGAGCCCACCGACAGGTCGATGTGGCCGGCCACGATCACCAGCAGCATGCCCAGCGCCATGATCACGATATAGCTGTTCTGCAGCACCAGGTTGGTGAGGTTGAGCGGCTGCAGCAGCGTGCCGTCCGTCAGCACCTGGAACAGCACCATGATCGCGACCAGCGAGATCAGCATGCCGTACTCGCGCAGGTTGCTCTTCAGGAATCCCTGATGGATGGAGGCCTTCGCGGCAGCGCCCTCCATGCCCGTGACGGCCTTTGCCGCCTGCGCTTCATTGGCCATGGACGCCACCTCCCGAGTTCACGATCGCGCGCATGATGCGCTCCTGCGACGCTTCGGCCACCGGGTATTCGGCCACGAAGCGCCCCTCGTTCATCACATAGATCCGGTCGCACATCCCGAGCAGTTCCGGCATTTCCGAAGAGATCAACAGGATGCCCTTGCCCTCGCTCGCGAGCTGGTCGATGAGGGTGTAGATCTCGTACTTGGCCCCCACGTCGATGCCGCGCGTCGGCTCGTCGAGGATCAGCAGCTGCGGGTTGGCAAAGAGCCACTTGCTCAGCACCACCTTCTGCTGGTTGCCGCCCGAGAGGTTCACCACCTGCTGGTAGACGTCGGCGCTGCGGATGCGCAGCGCCTTGCGGTAGTCGTTCGCCACCTTGTACTCGCGGCCCTCGTCGATCACCATCGCGCTCGAGACGGCCTCGAGGTTCGCGAGGCTGATGTTGGTGCGGATGTCTTCCTCCAGCACCAGCCCGGCACCCTTGCGGTCCTCGGTGACGTAGGCGATGCCGTGGTCGATGGCCTTGCGGATGGTGCCGACGTCGACCTCCTTGCCATGCATGCGCACCGTGCCGCTGATGCGCTGGCCGTACGAACGGCCGAAGACGCTCATCGCGAACTCGGTGCGCCCGGCGCCCATCAGGCCCGCGATGCCGACGATCTCGCCGCGGCACACGTGCAGGTTCACGCCCTTGATCTGCTCGCGGTCGGCGTGCAGCGCATGGTGCACCCGCCAGTCGCGCACTTCGAGCATGCGCTCGCCGATGCGGGGCGTGCGCTGCGGATAGCGGTGCGCCATGTCGCGCCCGACCATGCCGCGGATGATGCGGTCCTCGCTGATCGGCTCGCGCCGGCAGTCGATGGTCTCGACCGTGCTGCCGTCGCGCAGCACGGTGATCGCATCGGCCACCTTGGCGATCTCGTTGAGCTTGTGCGAGATCAGGATCGAGGCGATGCCCTGCGCCTTGAGCCCCAGCAACAGCGCGAGCAGTGCTTCGCTGTCGCTCTCGTTCAGGCTGGCGGTGGGCTCGTCGAGGATCAGCAGCCGCACCCGCTTGGACAGCGCCTTCGCGATCTCGACCAGCTGCTGCTTGCCCACGCCCAGGTCGGAAACCAGTGTGGTCGGCCGCTCGTTCAGGCCCACCTTGGCCAGCAGCTCTCGCGTGCGGCGCCAGGCCTCGCTCCAGTCGATGATGCCGCCGCGCGCCGTCTCGTTGCCGAGGAAGATGTTCTCGGCGATCGAGAGCAGCGGCACCAGCGCCAGCTCCTGGTGGATGATGATGATGCCGAGTGCCTCGCTGTCGGCGATGCCGCGGAAGCGGCGCGGCTCGCCGTCGAAGTGGATCTCGCCGGTGTAGGACTCGCAGGGGTAGACGCCGCTGAGCACCTTCATCAGCGTGGACTTGCCGGCGCCGTTCTCGCCCACCACGGCATGGATCTCGGCCGGGCGCACCGCGAGGTTGACCTTGTCCAGCGCGTTCACGCCGGGGAAGGTCTTGGTGATGCCGCGCATTTCCAGAAGAACGGCGTTCTTCGCACGGCTCGCCTCGCTCGGTTCGATCACTTCGCTCACTTCGCTCAAGAGGCCTCCTTCGCAGCCGCGGGCCCAAGGTCCCGCTCGCCCTGCCACCCGCTCACTTGACCTGGCTTTCCTTGTAGTAGCCGCTGTCGATCAGCACCGGCTTCCAGTTGGATGCGTCCACGCTCACCGGTTTCAGCAGGTACGAAGGCACCACCTTCACGCCGTTGTTGTAGGTCTTGGTGTCGTTCACTTCCGGCGTCTTGCCGGCCAGCATGGCGTCGACCATCGCGACCGTGACCTTGGCCAGCTCGCGCGTGTCCTTGAACACGGTCGATGTCTGCTCCTTGCGCAGGATCGACTTGACCGAAGGCACTTCCGCATCCTGCCCCGACACCACCGGCATCGGCTGCTGCGGCGTGCCGTAGCCCACGCCCTTGAGCGACGAGAGGATGCCGATCGACAGCCCGTCATAGGGCGAGAGCACCGCGTCGACGCGATCCTTGGTGTAGTAGGCCGACAGCAGGTTGTCCATGCGCGACTGCGCGACCGCGCCGTCCCAGCGCAGCGTGCCGACCTTGTCCATGCCCATCTGCTTGCTGCGAACCACCAGCTTGCCGCTCTTGATGTAGGGGTCGAGCACCGACATGGCGCCGTTGTAGAAGAAGAAGGCGTTGTTGTCGTCGGGCGAGCCGCCGAAGAGCTCGATGTTGAAAGGCCCCTTGCCGGACTTGAGGTCGAGCGCCTTCTCGATCGACTGGGCCTGCAGCACGCCGACCTGGAAGTTGTCGAAAGTCGCGTAGTAGTCCACGTTCTTCGAGCCCTTGATGAGCCGGTCGTAGGCGATGACCTTCACGCCCTTGTCCGCGGCCTTCTGCAGCACGTCCGACAGCGTGCTGCCGTCGATGGCCGCGATCACCAGCACCTTCGACCCCTTGGTCACCATGTTCTCGATCTGCGCAAGCTGGTTGGGGATGTCGTCGTCGGCATACTGCAGATCGGTCTTGTAGCCCTTCTCCTTGAAGTACTTGACCATGTTCGCGCCGTCGGAGATCCAGCGGGCCGAGGACTTGGTGGGCATCGAGATCGCGATCGGGCCCTTGTCCTGTGCCTGGGCGAGCAAGGGAATGCCGGCCGAGCCGGCGATCGCTAGGGCGGCCGCGGCAAGCGCGGACTTGAGAAAGCTGCGTTTCATGGACTTGTGTCTCCTGATGTTGATCGGTCCCATTCGAGGAACACCGCGGAACCGGCTTTGCCGGGCCGCTGGTGTTGCCCCCGGTAGGGGGTGGGCGGCTACACGAAGTGAGCCAACCTGGGGGCGAGCTCAATACTTGCGCTTCGGGAATTCCTTGGCCGCGACTTCCATCGGGAAGATCGTTTCTTCCGTCACGATGCGCTTGGGCAGCGACTTGCCGGCCTTGATGTCCTTCACGGCAGACATCAGTTGCGGGCCGAGCAGCGGGCTGCACTCGACCGAGACGTTCAACTTGCCGGCCATCATGGCCTCGAAGGCGCCCTTCACCGCGTCGACGGAGATGATGGTGATGTCCTTCGCGGGCTTCAGGCCCGCCTCCTCGATCGCCTGGATGGCGCCGATGGCCATGTCGTCGTTGTGCGCGTAGAGCACGTTGATCTTCTTGCCGTCGGCCTTGAGGAACGCTTCCATGACCTCCTTGCCCTTGGCCCGGGTGAAGTCGCCGGTCTGCGATCGGATGATCTTGAACTTGGGGTCGGCCTTGATGATTTCCTCGAAGCCCTTCTTGCGGTCGATCGCGGGCGCAGAGCCCACGGTGCCCTGCAGCTCGACGATGTTGACCTCGCCCTTCTGGTCCTTCATCTTCTCGACCAGCCAGCGCCCGGCCTTGCGGCCTTCCTCGACGAAGTCAGAACCCATGAAGCTCACGTAGAGCGAGTCGTCCTTGGTGTTGACGGAGCGGTCGGTCAGCACGACCGGAATGTTGGCGGCCTTGGCCTCGCGCAGCACCGTTTCCCAGCCCGACTCGACCACCGGCGAGAACGCGATCACGTCCACCTTCTGCGCGATGAAGGAGCGGATGGCCTTGATCTGGTTCTCCTGCTTCTGCTGCGCGTCGGAGAACTTGAGCTCGATGCCCGCGTCCTTCGCGGCCGACTTGATCGACTCGGTGTTGGCGGTGCGCCATTCGCTTTCGGCGCCGACCTGGCTGAAGCCCAGGACGATCTTCTTCTGCGCGAGCGCGGTGGCCGGCAGAAGCGCGGCCAGCGAGGCCGCGGCGAAGGCGGTGGTCAATGTGCGGCGGTTGAGTTTCATGCTGTCGTCTCCTGGTTGAAAAGATGCTTCAAGCGCGCATGTAGCCGGTCTTCACCGTGGTGTAGAACTCGGCCGCGTGGCGCCCCTGCTCCCGTGCGCCGTAGCTCGACGCCTTGCGCCCGCCGAAGGGCACGTGGTAGTCGATGCCGGCCGTCGGCAGGTTGACCATGGTCATGCCCACGCGCGCATGGCGGCGGAAGTGCATCGCATGGCGCAGCGAGTTGGTGCAGATGCCGGCGCACAGGCCGTAGGGCGTGTCGTTGGCCAGCGCGAGGGCGTGTTCGGCATCGTCGGCGCGCAGCACGCACGCCACCGGGCCGAACACTTCATCGCGGGCGATCCGGTGCGTGGGCCGGGCCATGAACAGCGCGGGGCTCATGAAATGGCCTTCGCTCGGCCGCTGCAGCAGGTCGCCCCCGCAGACGTGCTCGGCGCCCTCTTCGCGCGCGCTCGCGATGGCAGCGATGTTTGCCTCGAGCTGCGCGCGATCGACCACCGGGCCGATGTCGATGCCCGGCTCCAGCGCGTGGCCGACCTTCAACGCAGCCATGCGCTGCTTGAGCCGCGCGACGAACGCATCATGCAGCGGCGTCTCGACGATGAGGCGGCTCGAGGCCGTGCAGCGCTGGCCGGTCGAGAAGTAGGCGCCCTGCACCGCGCAGTCGACAGCCAGTTCCAGATCGGCATCGGCCAGCACCACGAGGGGGTTCTTGCCGCCCATCTCGAGCTGCACCTTGGCCCGCCGCGCCGCGGCGGCCTGCAGCACGCGCTCGCCGGTCGCGGCCGAGCCGGTGAAGCTGATCGCATCGACCAGCGGATGCTCGACCAGGGCCTGGCCGACCTCGCGCCCGCTGCCCATCACCAGGTTGAAGGTGCCTGCCGGCAGCGCGGCGCGGCTGATGATCTCGGCCAGCGCCCAGCCGCAGGCGGGCACCAGCTCCGAAGGCTTGAACACCACCGCGTTGCCGCAGGCGAGCGCCGGCGCGATCTTCCAGGCGGGAATGGCCAGCGGAAAGTTCCAGGGCGTGATCAGGCCCGCCACGCCCACCGGCTCGCGCGTGACGTCCACGTGGACGCCGGGCCGCAACGAGGCGATGGTTTCGCCGCCGACGCGCAGGGCCTCGCCCGCGAAGAACTTGAAGATCTGCCCGGCGCGAGCGGCTTCGGCAACGGCTTCCGGCAGGGTCTTGCCTTCCTCGCGCGCCAGCAGCAGGCCCAGCTCGTCCTTGCGCGCCAGGATCTCGCTGCCGATCTGGTCGAGCGCATCGGCGCGGCGCTGCGGCGTGGTCATGCTCCAGGCGCGGAAGGCGTCGGCTGCGGCGCGCACGGCCAGGTCCGTCTGGCTGCGATCGGCGCGGGCGTACTCGGCCACGGTCTCGCGCAGGTCCGAAGGGTTGGTGCTCTGCCCGCTGGTCACGCCCGTCTCCCAGCGGCCATTGATGTAATGGCGGGCACTGAGCTGGACCTCGGGGCTGCGCTTCAACGTCGGAACTCCTATGGATGAGTGGGGCGGAGTGTAGGAATCACACCGATATCTTTCCAATAGATATTTGGATCGAATCGATACCGGAAACAGGATTCAGGAAAACCCGATGACGAACTACACGCACTGGTTCATCCGTGCGCGCCTCAAGACGCGGCAGCTGCTGCTGCTCGTCGCGCTGGCGGAGGAAGGCAACATCCACCGCGCCGCGCAGGTGCTGAACATGACCCAGCCGGCCGCGTCGAAGCTGCTCAAGGACCTGGAGGACGTGCTGGAGGTGCCACTGTTCGAGCGGCTACCGAGGGGGATGCGGCCCACCTGGTATGGCGAAAGCATGATCCGCCACGCGCGCATGGCGCTGGCCAGCCTGAACGAAGCGCATGACGAACTGGTCGCGCTCAAGGCCGGACGCTTCGGCCAGGTCAGCGTGGGCACCATCACCGCGCCGGGGCTGACCCTGATGCCGCCGGCCATCGCGCTGGTCAAGCGCGACCAGCCCAACCTGCGTGTCGCACTCGAGATCGAGACCAGCCGGGTGCTGATGGAGCGCTTCGAGCAGGGCAAGCTCGACATCCTGGTGGCGCGGCTTTCCGCCGAGCACGACAAGGCCAAGCTGCATTACGAACCGCTCACCGAAGAGCCGGTGTCGGCACTGGTGCGGACCGGCCATCCGCTGCTGGGGATGACCGGCCTCACGCTGCGAGACCTGGTGAGCGCCGGCTGGATCGTGCCGCAGGCGGGCAGTGTGCTGCGGCACCGCTTCGAGCTGATGTTCAGGGAAGAAGGACTGGCGCCACCGATGAACGTGATCGAGAGCTCGGCGCTGCTCTTCATCACCCGCATGCTGCAGCAGTCGGACATGCTCGCGGTGCTGGCCACCGACGTGGCGCGCTATTACGCGGCGCACGGCCTGGGTGCGGTCTTGCCTGTGGCGGTGCCTTGCCACATGGATTCCTTCGGCATCATCACGCACACCGACCGGCTGCTCTCGCCAGCGGCGAAGGTGATGATGCGCGCGCTCAAGGCGGCAAGCCTCACCGTCTACGGAAGGCGGCTGGAGGTCGAAGCCTGAACTTCGATGTTGGGTCCGGGGCGATCCTCAAACCCAGCCGGCGTCGACCTTGAACTCCTGCGCGGTGCACATCGCCCCGTCGTCGGAGGCGAGGAACAGCACCATGCGCGCGATGTCGTGCGGCTGCAGGCGGTCGGGCAGGCACTGGTTGCGCGCGAGGGCCTGCTCGCCCTCGGCATCCAGCCACAGGCGCACCTGGCGCTCGGTCATGACCCAGCCGGGCGACACGGTGTTGATGCGGATGCGGTCGCGGCCCAGGTTCACGGCCAGCCCGCGGGTGAGCCCGTTGACCGAAGACTTGGCAATGGCATAGCACGGGTACGCACCGCCCTTGCCCTGCCACCCGGTCGAGCCGAGGTTGATGACCGCCCCGCCGCCCAGGCGCTTCATGCCGGGCACCACAGACTGGATCGCGAAGAAGGCCGGCCGCTCGTTGATGGCCATGCGCTCGTCGTAGTAGTCGGGCGTGACGGACTCGAGCGTGTGGCGGTCGTCGCTGGCCACGTTGTTGACCAGCACGGAAAAGTCGCCGAGCTCGCGCCCGGCATCGGCGATCGCAGCCTGCAACGCGGCGATGTCGCGCACATCGCAGCGCCGCCACCACGGTGCGCGATGGCCGGCTTCGGCGATCTGCGCCGCGAGCGCCGCGCTGGCGTCTTCCGCGATGTCGATGAAGGCGACCCGCGCGCCCTGTTCGGCGAAGGCGGCGACCATCGCGGCGCCGATGCCGCTGCCGCCGCCGGTCACGAACACGGTCTTGTCGCGCAGGCTCGGGTAAGTGGAAGCAGGAGACGCGTGCGCGCCTGCGACGGTGTCGGTCAAGAAGGTCTCCTGTGAGTTGACATTGCAAACTGCGTATCGATGCATACGCGTCTGACTACTTTCTCTTATCAATATGCCTTGCTACGATGCGGCGCGTCAAGGGCACCGAGTGGCCCGCGCACTTTGCACCGGAGACAACCCGTGAGCCCTTCCTCGACCTTTCCCGCCCCGCGCTTCGAAGGCACGCTGCGCTGCATCCACGCCGCGGGCGCGAGCCTCGGCGAAGGGCTGCTGTGGTCGGCGCGCGAACAGGCGCTGTACTGGGTCGACATTCTCGAAAAACGCCTGTGGCGGCTCGATCCCGCGACGGGCAAGCAGGACCAGTGGGACTTCACCGAAGAGATCTCGGCCCTCGCGGAACGCGAGAACGCACCGGGCCTGATCGTGACGCTGCGGCGCGGCTTCGCCTTCTTCGATCCGGCGAACGCAGGCGCCGGGCCCCAGTGGCTGCACCGGCCCGAGCCGCAACTTCTCACCAACCGCTTCAACGATGGCAAGTGCGATGCCCGCGGCCGCTTCTGGGGCGGCACCATGGACTTCGACTGCGTGGCTCCCAGTGGTGCGTTGTACCGCTTCGACCCCGATGGAAAGTGCAGCCAGCATGACAGCGGCTTCGCGGTCACCAACGGACCGACCTGGTCGCTGGACGGCCGCACGATGTACTTCAACGATACGGCCCAGGGCGGCATCCATGCCTACGACTTCGACCCGGAACATGGCACCGTCGCCCATCGCCGGCTCTGGCTGCGCTTCGCGCGCGGCGACGGCCTGCCCGACGGCATGACGACCGACGCGGCGGGCCGGCTCTGGATCGCCCATTGGGCCGGCGCTTGCGTGAGCTGCCACCACCCATCCAGCGGCGAGGAGCTGGGGCGCATCGGGCTGCCGGTGAGCCAGGTCACCAACTGCACCTTCGGGGGACCCGACTTGCGCACGCTGTACATCACCTCGGCCAGCACCGGGCTGGACGAAGCCCGCCGCGCAGCCGAGCCGCTGGCCGGCGGGCTGTTCGCGATCGAGGTCGACAGCCCCGGACTGCCGGCCTTCCGCTTCGGCGGCTGAACCCATGAGTGCGAACCCTGCGCACCCCGTGGTCTGGCTTCGCCATGATCGCCAGCGCCTGGGCCTCGTGCCCTCGCTCGGCGGCAGCGTCGCTGCCTGGCAGATCGAACGCGCGGAGGGGCCCTTCGACCTGTGGCGGCCGTGGGACGGCGCCACGCCCGACCTGTACCGCACGGCCTCCTTCCCGATGGTGCCGTGGTCCAACCGCATCAGCGGCGGCGGCTTCGAAGCGGCGGGCGAATTCCAGCCGGTGCGCCCCAATCGCGCGGGCGAGCCCTACCCCATCCATGGCGATGGCTGGCTGCAGGGTTGGCAGCTCGACGGCCTGGCCGACGATGCCGCCACGATGACGCTCCAGTCACGGCGCTTCGACGACAACCCGTACGAATACGAGGCAAGCCAGCACTTTCGCCTGGTCGACGGCGGCCTCGATCAGACGCTCGAGGTCCGGCATCTGGGCCAGGCACCGCTGCCCTACGGCTTGGGCGTGCATCCCTGGTTCATGCGAACGGCGGGCACGCGCGTCGTCGCGCCGGTGCAAGGTGTCTGGCTCTGCGGCAGCGACCCGCTGCCGACGCGGCACACGCAGGACCTTCCGCAGGACTGGGACCTCCGGCGCGGCGCACCCGCCTTTGGCAGCTTCGTCGACAACGCCTACACCGGCTGGGGCGGCCACGCGCGCATCGAGTGGCCGGAGCACGGATTGCAGCTCAGCCTGGCGATGCCGGACTTCGCGCAGGACGGAGGTGCCGAGCGCCACTATTGCCTGATGTATCGGCCCCGGGACGGCGATGCCTTCTGCTTCGAGCCGATCACCCAGCCGATCGACGCCTTTCACCTGCAAGGACGGCCGGGGCTGCGCACGCTGCAGTCCGGGCAGACGCTGAAGATGCGCATGCAATGGCGCGTCCGCGCCCTTTGAAGGGATAGCGACGCGCAGGTGACGGCAGCCGCTGGCCTGCCTGCGGCAATCCATCGAGGATGTCCGACAGACCGCGGGCACCGCCGCCGTGTATGACCACGCCAGCATGGCTGAAAAAGTCTCCGATTTCTTCTGGCAGCGCCTGCACCAATGGGGCATTCGCCGGATCTTCGGCTATCCGGGCGATGGCATCAACGGACTGTTGGGTGGGCTCGCGCGCGCCGGCGACAAGTTCGAGTTCGTGCAGGCCAGGCACGAGGAGATGGCCGCGTTCATGGCCTCGGCGCATGCCAAGTTCACAGGCGAACTGGGCGTGTGCCTGGCCACCTCCGGCCCCGGCGCTTCGCACCTGATCACCGGCCTCTACGACGCGCGCATGGACCACGTGCCGGTGCTGGCGATCGTCGGGCAGCAGGCGAGAACGGCGATCGGCTCGCACTATCAACAGGAACTCGACCTGAACGCGATGTTCAAGGACGTGGCCGCCGACTTCGTCGCCACCGCGAGCGTGCCCGCCCAGGTTCGCCACCTGATCGACCGGGCCGCCCGCATTGCGCTCGGGCGCCGGTGCGTCACCGCGCTCATCATCCCGAACGACCTGCAGGACATGCCGATGGAGCAGCCGCCTCGTGCACACGGCTCGGTCTTCTCCGGTGTCGGCTGGTCCGCGCCGCGCGTGCTGCCCGCCGAGGCTGAGCTGTCGCGGGCGGCGGAGGCGCTCAACGCCGGCAGGAAAGTGGCCCTGCTCGTGGGCGCGGGCGGCAATGCGGCGACCGACGAGATCATCGCCGTCGCCGACAAGCTCGGCGCCGGCGCCGCCAAGGCGCTGCTGGGCAAGCAGGCGCTGCCCGACGACCTGCCGTGGGTCACCGGTTCCATCGGGCTCCTGGGCACCAAGCCCAGCGACGAACTCATCGCCGGCTGCGACACGTTCCTGATGCTGGGCTCCGGCTTTCCCTATGCGGAGTTCCTGCCTAAGGAGGGCCAGGCGCGCGGGGTCCAGGTCGACCTCGACCCCGGCATGCTGTCGCTTCGCTATCCGATGGAAGTCAACCTCGAGGGCGACGTCAAGGCCACGCTGCAGGCATTGCTCCCGCTGCTCGATCAGAAGACCGACACCGGATGGCGCGAAGACATCGCCGGCTGGAAGGACGCGTGGGCGAAGACGCTTCACGAACGTGCGATGGCGGCGGCCACGCCCGTCAATCCGCAGCTGCCGTTCGTGGAGTTGTCGCGGCGGCTGCCCGACCGCGCCATCCTGACCTCCGACTCCGGCTCCTGCGCCAACTGGTATGCGCGCGACATCCAGGTGCGGCGCGGAATGATGTGCTCGCTGTCGGGCGGGCTCGCTTCGATGGGGGCCGCCGTGCCCTACGCGATTGCCGCGAAGTTCGCGCATCCCGATCGCCCGGTGATCGCGATGGTCGGGGACGGTGCCATGCAGATGAACAACATGGCCGAGCTGATCACGGTGGCGAAATACTGGCGTCAATGGAGCGATCCGCGCTGGATCGTCATGGTCCTCAACAACGAGGACCTGAACCAGGTCACCTGGGAGCAGCGCATCATGGAAGGCGATCCGAAGTTCGAGGCCAGCCAGACGCTGCCGAATGTGCCGTATCACAAGTTCGCAGAACTCATCGGCCTGGAAGGCATCTACGTCGACGAGCCAGAGGCCGTCGGCCCCGCATGGGACAGGGCGCTTTCAGCGACCCGGCCCGTGCTGCTCGAATTCAAGACCGACCCGGAGGTGCCGCCGCTCCCGCCGCACATCAACCTGAAGCAGGCGCGCAACTTCGTCACGTCGCTGGTCAAGGGCGATGCAGAAGGCGCCTCGATGATCGCGAACACGGCGCGGCAGGTGCTCAGTCACATCCTTCCGGAAAAGAAGGAGTGACGAGTTCCAGCCTTGATGGAAGCGCCGCGGGGCCGATGTCTTCTGGCAGGTGCTGTGCGCGCGTGGCTGGGCCATCCTGGCGCTGAACGCGGTCGGCTCCGCGACCTATGGACACGAGTTCTGCCGAAGGCTCGCCGGCCACTGGGGCGAACTGGCCGCGCATTCGGCCCCGGGCTCCCGGTAGCGCATCGTCGTCGAAGGAGTCAGCATGCTGGGTACCGCAGGGCGGTCGGTGTGCGAAGAAGGGAGCCCCCATTCAGGCCCGGCGGTTCTTCAGCACGATGAGCTTGGAGAGGCCGAGCAGATTGACGGACTCGATGCTGGCCACTTGCCAATCGTGCGAGAGGATCTGCTCCTCGTACCGGAAGTCGGATCGAAAGCCGACGTGCTCGGCCGCAGAGCGAAAGGCCCGCTCCATGAGCCACCAGAACCTGCTTCCACTGAAGTGGTTGAGCACGACGATCGTCCCATCCGGCTTGCATATGCGGCGGATCTCGCGCACCAGTTCGGCTGGCCGCGGCGTGACGGAGAGTACGTAAGGCAGGGTGACGCAGTCGAACGATCCGTCCGCGAAGCTTGTGCGCTCCGCGTTCATGTACTCGACGGTGATCTGGTGGTCCGGCAGGGCACGCGCACGTTCGCGCGCCCGCTCGAGCATTTCGCGGGACAGGTCGATGCCCACGATTCTCGAAGTGTGCGGATAGTGGGCCAAGGCGAGCCCGGTCCCGACGCCGACCTCGAGAAGCGACGCGGGCTGCAGCTTGCGCACGATCTCCGCCATCCGCCTTCGACCGGGTTCGAGCACTTGCCCGAAAAGCAGGTCATAGACCGGCGCGAGACGCTTGTAGGCCCGGGCGACCCCTGCCTCCGATAGGGCCCTCTCGGGCTTCGATTCGACGGAGAGACTGGGCGGGCCGAAGTCTTCCGATCGTGCTCTGCTTTCCTTCATCGTCTAGCCTCCAGGCTGTGCGGCGTTGCTGCGCCTGCGCGCAGATCATGGGGATCCTCGCTCCTACGGGAGTGCCGGCAGGCATCTCCCCGAAGCACGAAGAAGCTTCTTTCACCGGTCAGAGCAAGCCGGGTGCCCGAACTGCGATCGCACGAGGGGTCACCTTCCGGGCAGTGGCCATTCCCTAAGTTGCAGCAAAAGGGTTCCGCAAAACCCGGCACGGCGCAAGTGCGTTCCCGCGGTGATGCTTGCGCGGCCCGCTCCTACATGCACCCGCCGTCGCGAAGGTCTACGGTGCTCGATCACCATGTGGAATCGTCTTTACCGCGTGCCCGTAAGTTCTGGAGGCCTGTTCGATGGATCTGCACGACAAGACTGCCTTGGTCACCGGCGCCTCGCAGGGGATCGGCAAGGCCATCGCACTGCGTCTTGCAGAGTCGGGCGCCGACGTTGCCCTCAATGTCCGCCAGGCTGATGAACGCTCGGAAGCCCTGCGCGTTCAGATCGAAGGCCTGGGTCGCCGATGCGTCGTGATGCCGTGCGACGTGTCGCAGATCGAGCCGTTGCAGGCAGCGTTCGTGAGAGTGGCCGATCAGCTCGGGGCGATCGACATCCTGGTCAACAACGCAGGCATCGAGAGGCGAGCGGACTTTCTCGACGTGGCCGAAGCCGACTACGACGAGGTGATGAACGTGAACCTGAAGGGGGCGTTCTTCCTTGCCCAGGCCTTTGCGGCCCGGTGCAAGCAGGCCGGCCGCGGCGGCAGGATCATCAACATCAGCTCTGTCCACGAGGACCTGCCCTTCCCTCACTTCGCTGCCTATTGCATCAGCAAGGGCGGCATGAGGATGATGACGCGCAATCTGGCGATCGAACTCGCGCCTTTCGGAATCACCGTCAACAACATCGCGCCGGGTGCCATCGAGACACCCATCAATGCGCGCGTGCTGAACGACCCCGCCATGCGCGATGCCTTGCTCGCGAACATTCCTCTGAAGCGCCTGGGCCGGCCCGGCGATGTCGCGGGCATGGCCGCCTTCCTGGCCTCTGCGGACGCCGACTACATCACGGGCACGACGAGCGTGGTGGATGGCGGCTTGCTCTGGAACTATGCCGAGCAGTGACTACGAGGTGCTCGGCACACAAGGTGACGCGCAGCGTTCGAGAAAGGCAGCGCAGGCGCCCGCGCCCGACACGCTCACGCCGGCAGATCGCTACCAGGAGCTGTTCACCGCGGTCCAGCAGTCGAGCATCTTCTCCGACAGCAAGACCTTCGTGGACTGCGCCCCGCGCGGCGAACCGGCAGCCATCCTCGCGGCCTACCGCGCCAGATTCCGAGAGCCGGGTTTCGACCTCGCGGAATTCGTGCACGCGAACTTCAGGCCCACGCATCCTCCAACCGGCGAGTACGTCTCGGTTCCGGGTCAACCCATCGGCGAGCACATCGGGAGCCTCTGGAAAGTCCTGACTCGGCATCCCCGCGTGCATCCGCCGCATGCCTCGCTGCTGCAGCTGCCGCATCCCTACGTGGTGCCGGGCGGGCGCTTCGGCGAGCTCTACTACTGGGACTCGTACTTCACGATGCTGGGACTCGCCGGCGCTGGTCACTCGCAGATGGTGGGCGACATGGTCCACAACTTCGCCTACCTGGTCGACACCTACGGGCACATTCCGAATGGGACGCGAACGTACTACCTGAGCCGCTCGCAGCCGCCGGTGTTTGCGCTGATGGTCGAGCTCGCGCAGCGGTACGGTGCCGCGGAAGAGACGAAGTTCCTGCCGCAGCTGCGCCAGGAGCATGCCTACTGGATGGCAGGATGCGAGGGGCTCGCACCCGGCCAGGCGGGGCGCCGCGTCGTGCGCCTGCGCGACGGCAAGCTGCTCAATCGCTACTGGGACGACCGGGACACGCCCCGCGAGGAGTCGTGGCTCGAGGATGTGGCAACGGTGAGGGCATGCCGGCGCGAGCCCGCCGAGGTCTACCGCCATCTGCGAGCTGCGTGCGAATCGGGCTGGGACTTCAGCACGCGCTGGTTGCGCGAAGCGCCGCCACGTGGCCGCGGCCCGGTGCCGTTGCACGCGCGCGCCGCCACGGCACCCTCGCTGACGAGCATCTGCACCACGGACATACTGCCGGTCGACCTCAACGCGTTCCTCTACAAGCTGGAGGCGAAGATCGCGGAACTTGCGAAGCGTACCGGCGATGCGGCGAGCGCCCGCGAGTTTGCGGATCGCGCCCGTGAACGTCGGACCGCGGTCATCGAACTTTGCTGGGACTCCGGGCAAGCAGCCTTCTTCGACTACGACTGGCGCAGCGACGCGCGGCGGAACTGCCTGACGGCCGCATCCGTCGTCCCTCTTTTCGTGGGACTCGCCGATCCGGCGCAGGCACGAGCGCTGGCCGGGACCGTGTCGGCAAGGATGCTCGCCCCGGGCGGACTGTCGACCACGGAGTACTGGAGTGACCAGCAATGGGACCGGCCCAATGGTTGGGCGCCGCTGCAGTGGATGGGGATTTGGGGATTCGCCGCCTACGGATGCCGGTCGCTCTCGAGCACGATCGCGAGCCGTTGGCTCGCCACCGTCGCGGCGGTGTACGAACGCGAGGGCAAGCTGGTCGAAAAGTATGCGCTGCGCTCGGTAAAGGAAGAGCGATCCGCGGGCGGCGGCGGCGGGGAGTATCCGTTGCAGGACGGGTTCGGGTGGACGAACGGCGTCACGAGCGCGCTGTTGCAGAAACGGCCGAGACACAGTGCCGGGCGCTGCGTCTCGCATGATCCGTCGCCGCGGCACCTGTGAGCGGTTGTCGGCGCCGGCGTGGCGGCTGCGTCCTCGACATTCAACAGCGACTCGACTAGACTCGCAGCCGCAGGAGAGCGGACCGACTTGAGAAGACGGTCCCACCGAAGGCGCAAACTCCCATGAACGCTCAGGTCGGCTCACGCAACGAGCCTGTACTGCACCAAGTGTCAAAGCCGTCTGGAGAGCCATCACGCACGTGATGCACCGAAGGAGCAAACCCGCCGCGGGCGCCGCGGGTGAAACTCTCAGGTACCGAGGACAGGGGGAGCGGCAACTCGGATTCACAGTCCGGTTGCTCCCGTTTTTCAAAGAGCTTCCGTTTCCGTGCGTTCGAGCGCTGCAACCTTCAAAGGGTTTGATATGCGCGTGATCGTTCTCGGCGCCGGCCTGCTCGGCGTCACCTCGGCTTACTACCTTCAGCAACTCGGCCACGAAGTGACGGTCATCGACCGCCAGGCCACGCCGGCCGCCGAAACCAGCTTCGCCAATGGCGGGCAGATCTCGGTGAGCCACGCCGAACCCTGGGCTAACCCGAGTGCGCCCATCAAGGTACTGCAATGGCTCGGCAAGGAAGATGCGCCGCTGCTGTTTCGCATTCGCGCGGATATGCGTCAATGGCTCTGGGGCCTGCAATTCCTGCGGGAATGCTCGCCCGCGCGCACGCGCCACAACATCGAGCAGATCGTGCGCCTGGGGACCTACAGCCGCGAGACGCTGCAGCAATTGCGCGCCGACACCGGTCTTGCCTACGAGCAACGCACGCAGGGCATCCTGCACTTCTACACCACGCAGAAGGAGTTCGACGGTGCGTTGAAGCCGGCGCAGCAAATGCGCGCACTGGGCTGTGAGCGCGAGGTAATTTCGGCCGAGGAGGCGGTGAAGATCGAGCCCGCCCTGGCGCACATCCGACCGCAGCTGGCCGGCGCCACCTACACGGCCGAAGACGAGTCGGGCGACGCCAATCGCTTCGCGCGCGAACTGGTCAACATCTGCGCAGCAGCGGGCGTCAAGTTCCTGATGAGCCACACGATCACCGCGATTCGCGAGGCTGGCGGTCAGGTCGATCACGTCGAAGCGACCGACCACGAAGGTCGCTTCCAACGCATCCGCGGCGATGCCTTCGTGCTCGCCATGGGTTCGCTCAGCCCGCTCTACGCGGCACCGCTGGGCATCCGGCTGCCGATCTATCCGGCGAAAGGCTATTCGGTCACCCTGCCGGTCAAGGATGCGTCCAAGGCTTACCAGGTGTCGTTGACGGACGATGAATTCAAGCTCGTGTTTTCTCGCTACACGTCGGCCGCCGGCGACCGGCTGCGCGTCGCGGGCACGGCCGAACTCAACGGCTACGACCGCGACCTGAACCGCGTTCGCTGCGAGGCGATCGTGCGGCGCGTCGAAGAACTGTTCCCCGGCGCCGGAGACAGCACGCAGGCGCAATTCTGGACAGGTCTTCGGCCAGCGACACCCAGCAATGTCCCCTTGATCGGCGCGACGAAGATGCCCAACCTCTTCCTCAATACGGGCCATGGCACGCTCGGCTGGACGCATTCATGCGGCTCGGGCAAGTCGATCGCGCGCATCGTGAGCGGGCTTGCGCCCGAGGTGGACTTCGCGTTCACCGGGGGCTTGTCGAGGCGACCGGCAATCCAGTTGGCGCAGGCCTAGGAAAAAGAGCGGGGCCACGCCCCGCCCGCACGTCCTGTTGCGAGCAGGGGGCCGCCTCGCGTTACTCGATCGCCTTGCCCATGTCCTCGACCACCTTCTTGGCGTCGCCGAAGACCATCATGGTCTTGTCCATGTAGAACAGCTCGTTGTCCAGCCCGGCATAACCCGCGGCCATCGAGCGCTTGTTCACGATCACCGTCTTGGCCTTGTACGCCTCCAGGATCGGCATGCCGTAGATCGGCGTGCCCTTGGTGAGCGCAGCAGGGTTCACCACGTCGTTGGCCCCCAGGATGATCGCCACGTCGGCCTGCGCGAACTCGCCGTTGATGTCCTCCATCTCGAACACCTGGTCGTAGGGCACCTCGGCCTCGGCCAGCAGCACGTTCATGTGCCCCGGCATGCGCCCGGCCACCGGGTGGATCGCGTACTTCACCGTCACGCCCTTCTCGGTGAGCTTTTGCGCCAGCTCGTTGACCGCGTGCTGCGCACGCGCCACCGCCAGGCCGTAGCCCGGCACGATGATCACCGTCTCGGCGTTGGAGAGCATGTAGGCCGCATCGTCCGCACTGCCGCTCTTGACCGGGCGCTGCTCCTTGGCTGCGCCGGTGGCAGCCGTCGCCTCGCCGCCGAAGCCGCCCAGGATCACGTTGAAGAACGAGCGGTTCATCGCCTTGCACATGATGTAGCTCAGGATCGCGCCGGAGCTGCCCACCAACGAGCCGGCCACGATGAGCATCGCGTTGTTCAAGCTGAAGCCGATGCCCGCGGCCGCCCAGCCCGAGTAGCTGTTGAGCATCGAGACCACCACCGGCATGTCCGCCCCGCCGATCGGGATGATGATCAGCACGCCCATCACGAAGGCCAGCAGCAGCATCAGGAAGAAGGCGCTCCAGCTCTCGGTGGCCATGTAGACCAGCCCGAGCCCGATGGTCAGCAGCCCGAGCACCAGGTTGAGCATGTGCTGGCCCTTGAACTGCACCGGTGCGCCCTGGAACAGGCGGAACTTGTACTTGCCCGAGAGCTTGCCGAAGGCGATGACGGAGCCGCTGAAGGTGATGGCGCCGATGGCGGCACCCAGGAAGAGCTCGAGGCGGTTGCCCGCGGGAATGGCGAAGCGCGCGAAGCCGTCGACCAGGTACGCGCCTTCGGGGGTGTTGGCGCCGAGGACCGCGGCGACCGGAGGCGGCGTGATGCCGAAGGCCCAGGGCTCGACCACGGCGGCCACCGCGATGAAGACGGCCGCCAGGCCGATCATGCTGTGGAAGAAGGCCACCAGCTCGGGCATCTGGGTCATCTCGACGGTCTTGGCGCGCCAGGCGCCGTAGCCGCCGCCCACGACCAGGCCCAGCAGCACCCAGGCCATGCCCTGGCCCTTGCCGCCGGCGAGCTGCACGATCAGCGCGGCGGTGGTGAGGATGGCGATGGTCATGCCCGCCATGCCGAAGAGGTTGCCGCGGATGGAGGTGGTGGGATGGCTCAGGCCCTTGAGGGCCTGGATGAAGCAGACGCTGGCGACCAGGTACAGCAGGGTGACGATGTTCATCGACATGGTCAGTGGCCCCCGCCTTGGCGGCTGCGGGGGCGGCCTTCTTGTCCTTCTTCCTGAACATCTCGAGCATGCGCCGGGTGACGAGGAAGCCGCCGAAGACGTTGACCGCGGCGAGCGCCACGGCCAGCACGCCCATGCCCTTGCCCAGCCAGCTGGTGGTGAGGGCGGCTGCGAGCATGGCGCCGACGATGACGATGGCGGAGATGGCGTTGGTCACGGCCATCAGGGGGGTGTGCAGCGCGGGGGTGACGGTCCAGACGACGTGGTAGCCCACGTAGATGGCGAGCACGAAGATGATCAGGTTGATGACGGTGTGGGAGACGGGGTCCATGGGCTGTGCTTCCTCGTTCTTACTTGCGGGTCACTTGGCCGTCCCTGCTCATGAGGCAGGCGGCGACGATGTCGTCTTCGAGGTCGATCTTGAAGCCGCCCTCCTTGGGGAGCACGAGCTTGAGGAAGTCGAGGACGTTGCGCGCGTAGAGCGAGGAGGCGTCGGCGGCCACGAGGGCGGGCAGGTTGGTCTCGCCCACGAGCGTGACGCCGTGCTTGACGACGGTGCGCCCGGGCTCGGTCAGGGGGCAGTTGCCGCCTTGGGGGGCGGCGAGGTCGACGACGACGCTGCCGGGCTTCATGGCCTTGACCATGTCCTCGGTGACGAGCACGGGGGCGGGCCGGCCGGGGATGAGCGCGGTGGTGATGACGATGTCGGCCTGGGTGACGCGCTTGGCCACTTCGATCTTCTGCCGGTCGAGCCAGCTCTGGGGCATGGGCTTGGCGTAGCCGCCGACGCCCTGGGCAGCTTCCTTCTCTTCATCGGTGTCGTAGGAGACATCGATGAACTTGGCGCCCAGGGACTCGACCTGCTCCTTGACGGAGGGGCGCACGTCGGAGGCCTCGATGACGGCGCCCAGGCGCTTGGCGGTGGCGATGGCCTGCAGGCCGGCAACGCCGACGCCGAGGATGACGACGCGGGCGGCCTTGACGGTGCCGGCGGCGGTCATGAGCATGGGGAAGAAGCGCTGGTACCTGTCGGCGGCGATGATGACGGCCTTGTAGCCGGCGATGTTGGCCTGGGAGGAGAGCACGTCCATGCTCTGGGCGCGGGTGGTGCGGGGAGCGGCTTCGAGGGCGAAGGCGGTGAGGCCGCCAGCAGCAAGCCTTTGCAGGCCCTCGGGATCGAAGGGGTTGAGCATGCCCACGACGACGGTGCCGGGCTTCATGAGTGCAACCTCGGCCCCGGAGGGGGAGCGCACCTTGAGGACGAGCTCGCAGGCAAAGGCGCCGGGGGCATCAGTGATCTCGGCTCCAGCGCCCTGGTAGGCAGCATCGGTGATGGACGCAGCAACGCCAGCGCCAGACTGCACGCGCACCGTGTGCCCCTGCGCAACAAGCTTCCTGGCCGTCTCCGATGTGACGGCCACTCGGGTTTCGCCGGGCACAGTCTCGGCCGGCACGCCTAGCAGCATGGGGATCTCTCTCTCTGGTTGGTCAGACATGACGATGCACGGCTCGCACGGCCGTGCATCGTTGGCAAATGAGCCCGCCTCCGTGGATGCGGGCGAGTCCGCTCAGGCGGTCGCGCCCACCTGGTACAGCTCGACGCGCGTGCCGTCCGGATCGGTCACGTAGATCGTCAGGCCATAGGGCCCGTCATGCAGGTCCTGCTGGAACTCGACGTCGGATTGCTTCAGCTTGTCGCGCAACGCCCGCACGTCGTTGACCTCGAATGCGATGTGGTCGATCTGACGATGCGATGGTGCGCGACCGCCCACGACGGCCATCCCTTGATGGAAGGCGGTGAACGGCCGCCCGTCCGCGAGCGGCTTCGCTGGCCGGATCGAAAAGCCGAGCTGGTCGACATAGAAACCGACCGAGCGCGGCACGTCCTGCACCATCAGCAGCATGTGGCCGAAGCCGAGCGTGCGCGGCGCCGACTGCGCATCGATCCACGCGCGCATCTCCTGCGAATCGGAGACTTCGCAGAAGTACTGCTTCCAGACCTTCTTGGCGGTCTGTTCCCATTCGCCATTGACGCCGGAGATGCAATCGTCGAGCGCCACCACGTCATAGTCGCGCAGATAGGCTTCGCGGATGCTGGTCTCCACGCAGGCGTTGGTGGTGGTCCCGGCCACGAACAAGGTCCGGGTGCCGAGCATCTTCAGCATCATCTCGAGCCGCGTCTCGTAGAAGGCGCCGAAGCGGTGCTTGCGGATCACATAGGCCGGATTGACCGCCGCGAGCGGCTTGAGCTCCTCGACGATCTCCTCGTCCCAGCTTCCCGCCAGCGCGGAAACCTGCTTGCGCCGCGAGGTGTGGCCGGCGAGCTTCTTGCGGGCCCGACTCGCATCGACGGCGAAATGTTCCTGCACGGTCCAGATCACCGGAATGCCGGCCGCCTGGCAACGCGGGATCAACTCGGCAAGCGTCGGCACGATGGCCGAGAGCCGCTGGGTGTCGACCCCCGAGATGCCGAGCGTGCCCTTGTCATGAATGAAGGCGTTCTGAAGATCGATGACCAACAAGGCGGAGGTGCGCGGGTCGAGATTGTCGAGAGTCATCATTTTTCCTTCATGTCGATGCCGAGCACGCCATCGCGTCCCCAGCTGTCCTTGGGCGTGTCGTGGATCACCACGTGCAGGTGGTCAGGCTTGCAGCCGGCATGGTCGACCATGGCCTGCGTGATGGCCTTGACCAGGTTGCGCTTCTGCTCGACGGTGCGGCCTTGCCACATTTCGACGATCACGAATGGCATGTCATTTCTCCTTGAGTTGAGTGCCGGCCCAGCGGGGCACCGGCGGCGAAAAGCCTGTCACGAAATCACTGCCGGCTCGATCCTCTCCACGCATCAGCCAGAGAGGACGGGTCGCGTAGTTGACAAGGGGCTGCTCCTCCATGGCCACCCAGTTCGCGAGCGAGCGGCCGTCGCGCACGAAGCGGCTCGTCGCCGGCATGTAGCGCAGGACATAAAGCGGCGACATCGGGTCCAGCGCCGGCAAATCCTTCCGTGCGATCCGCGCAAGGTCCATGAAGCTCACGGACTTCGGCGCCGGCCCTGCCGGCACCAGCACGACTGCGCCCTCCAGCGGCATCGCAGGCCAGTAGCGCCCCTCCCGCCCTTCTCTCACGAAGCGCTCGTATGCGCCGGCTTCGAGATACAGCTCGGTATCCCACAGGACGATGTCATGGCCGACGAGCTGCTCCACGCCGCCGAGGATGCAGGGGTCCTGGCACAGATCGAGCAGCAGCCAGGCATCGACCTGCGGGGTCCCATAGCCCCATGGGTTGTGGATGCCGGACAGATATTCCTGCCGCGGGCGAGGGCTGCGCTGCGCGAGTTCGCGCGCTGCGGCGGCCAGCGCGTCGATGCGCTCGTCGAGGCTGTGCGCAGCGGGCGCAGCGCTGCCCCTGATCGGGGTGTCGAGCCCGGTTTCCATGCGTGTACGCGTCCTCAGGCGGGAACCGAGAGACAGCGTCCTCGCCCGAACTGGCTCTCGTCGACGGCGCCGTTCTCGTAAAGCACCGCGCCCCGGGACACGGTGAGCACTGGCCATCCCTTGAGCTTCCAGCCTTCGTAGATGCAGGTGCCCTTGCCCGTGTGGCGGACCGTACGCTCTTCGTCGAGGTCGACCAGCACCATGTCGGCATCGAAACCGACCTCGATGTTGCCCTTGCGCGGCCACAGCCCGAAGCGGCGCGCAGGATTGGCCGAATTGAGCTGCACCAGCCGCGACAGAGGCAGCCCACGTTGGTGAACGCCGAAGTGCAGCATCAGCGAAAGCTCCCACGGGAAGGACACCACGCCGGGCAGTTCGCTCCAGAGGTCTTCCAGTTTCTTCGGCAGGAAGGGAACGTGGTCGGTGCCCAGGCTGTAGACGGAGCCGTTCAGGACTCCACGCCACAGGCCGTCCTGCTCTTCCTTGTCGCGCAACGGCGGCGAGATCTTTGCGCGCATGTCGAGGTCGCTGTCGTAGGCCGTGCGCGTGAGGTAGTGCTGGCACGTTTCGACCGTCACGTGCACGCCGCGCGCCTGCGCCTCGGCGGCGAGGACGGGCCCCATGCCGACCGACGTGTGCACCAGGTGCAGCGAGCAGCCCGTGCGCTCGGCGAGGAAGATCATGCGGCGAATCGTCTCCACCTCGCAGAAGGCCGGGCGAGACTCGGTGTAGGCGCCCAGGTCCTGCCGCCCCGTCGCCTTGATCTCGTTCTTCAGCCAGGAGGCGATCTGCGTGTTCTCGCAGTGCACATTGATCAGCCCACCTGGAATTTTCGCGAGGATCCGCATCGCCGCGTACACCCAGCCATCGGTCGCGGGCACGATGCCGATCGGATTGTCCGGCTCATACCCGAAGTAGCATTTGAAGGAGCGCACGCCCGTCTTGGCGACGATCTCGGGAATCTCCGCGATGTGCTCTTCGCGCTGGATGCCGAAGTGAAACCCGAAGTCGATGATGGAGTTCTCTTCGCCGACCGCCTTGCGCTCTTCGTAGAACGGCAGGTAGGAGGGCTTCAGGTTGCGGATGTACAGCAGCGCGGTGGTCACGCCGCCCGAGGCTGCCGCAGCCATTTCCGTGCGCATGTCCTCCGCATACGGATACTTGACGCCGAGATGGCAGTGCGGATCGATGACGCCGGGCATCAGCACCCGGCCGCCCGCATCGATCTCGCGATGGCCCTTGGGCAGGGCGCTGTCGGCACCCGTCATGATGATCTTTCCGTCCTCCACGGCCACGCCGCCGTGAAACTCCCCGTCATGGCGCACCACGCGCGCGTTGCGAATCACCAGGTCGGCGTTGCTCATTGCGTTTCCTTCAGGATGTTGTCGATTCGCCGGTGTACGCCGCTCCATTGGCTTCGCCCGACCGTGATGGGTGCCCTGGCGCCGAGGCCGCGCGCCCAGACGAACTTGAGGCCCAGTTCCTGGGCGGCATCGCGATCGATGCCGCCGGGGGGCGCGGCCAGGTCGACCAGCAGGGCATGCGCAGGCAGCTTCTCCAAAAGGTCGCGCCCGAGCACGCGCGCCGGCACGCTCGCAATGACGATGTCGGTGCCGGGCAGCACGTCGGCGAGCGCGCTCAACTCGTGCGATTCGGCGCCGGCCGCATGCGCGGCCGCGCGCTGCACGGCATTGCGCGCCGCCACATGGACACGTGCGCCGAGCCCCAGCAGGGTGTGCGTGACCAGGGAGCCGATGGTCCCCTGCCCCACCAGGCACACCTTGGCCTTGTGGATGGTGATGTCGGTGTTCTCGATCAGCACCTTGAGCATCCCCTCGACGATCGCCGGCCCGCGCAGCAGCATGAGGTCCTCGTCCCATTCGTACTCGTGCAAGCCGATGCCGAGTTTCTCGCAATGTGCCTTGAGCTTGGGGTCGGCCCATCCGAGGATGATGTGGCCCGGGCGGCGCATGCCGCCGAGCATGGCGGCGTCCGGAATGATGCGTTCTGCGCATTGGGGCGCGAACAGCGCCCCATCGGGTGCGATGCCGGGAATCGGAAAGAGCGCGATGTCGGCACCCTCCAGCGCTTCGCGGGCACTGGCCGCATGCCGCACCCCTTCGATGCCCGGGTCGGGCCAGGGAAAGCCGTAGGCACGCACTTGCGCCCCGGCGGCCACTGCGCAGCGCGCAATCTCCTGTTCGCGTCGATCGCCGCCGACGATCGCGATGACGGCTTGGTCCCAGTTCATGGCTGCCTCACATGTTGTAGAAGTTCGTTCTTGGACATCCCGGCAATTCCCATCGCCTCTGCGGTGCGCCCGCCCTTCGCGTAATCGACGCCGACGAAGGCCTGCGCGAGCGTGTAGAGCGATCGCGCCACCGGCGTGGCGACGGCGGCAACCGCCGCAAGCTCGAGGAATGGCAACAGGCCGTGCCCGAAGTCCTCGCGGTAATAGCGATGCTGGAGCGAGTCGGGCCCCTTGATGCGCTTGTTCGCCTCGCCCCCCGCGATCGCGGCCACGAAGTCCTGGGTGTCGCTCACCGAGGACTCCACCGTGCCGATCAGCTGCATCTCGCCGATCAAGTTCGGCAGGTGATGGCCGAAGGCCGCGGCAACGGCAAGTCGTTCGTCGTCGAGCGCACGCATCGTGCGAGCGACACCTGGCGTCATGGCCTGGACGTAGAAGGTGAAATCGCCATGCGTCGCCTCGACCCATGCGGCGGCCAGCACCGCACCGGGCGGATGCAGGACCAGGTTGGCATTGGCGAGTGCGGAGGCGAGCACGTCGCCGACGGGCGTGGCGCCCGGGAACAGCGCACAGGCCGCGGTCAGTGCCGCATTGCCGCCCGGCAGCGCTGCGGCGCGGACCTGGCGCGCACGGCCGGTGACGGTCACGCCGTCGGCCTGGTATTTGCGGGCCACGTAGGTCAGCGTGGAGAACTCGGCGATGGGCGGCAGGTCGGGGCGCACTTCGCGCCAGGCATGGGCGAACTCCAGCGCGCCGCCGGTATGGCCGGGGTTCAGGACGACCGGCCGGTTCGCCGGCCAGCCGGCAGCAGCCAGTGCGCGAGCAACCGGCGCGTGAGAAAAGGTCGGAAGCGTGACCACCGCCGCGTCGGCGCCTTCGATGGCAGCCCTCAGATCGGCGGTGATCAGGCGCGGACGAGCGATTCCCGTGCCGAGCACGCCGTCGTAGCGAACGCCCTCGAGCGCTTGAAACGGCGCGAGGGTTTCAGGAGAGCGGTTCCACAGAACCACGTCATGGCCGGCCTGCGTGAGCTCGGCCACGGACGCGGCACCGCCGGCGCCGGCGCCCAGAATCGAAACTTTCATGCTGTACCTCAGTGTGCGACCAGGACGCCCTTGGCTTCGAACATCTCCCGCACCTGTCGCACGTGGTGCTGAAAGGCGGGGTTCTCGTGGATGCCGCTCCAGCGGCGCGGTCGCGGAATGTCGATGGCCAGGTCGAGGTCCACGCGGCCTGGGCGTGGGGACATGACGATCACCCGGTCCGCGAGAAACACCGCCTCGTCGATGCCGTGCGTGATGAACAACACGGTGTTGCCCAACCGCAGCCACATGGTCTGCAGATCCATGATCATCTGCTCGCGCGTCAGGGCGTCCAGCGCGCCGAAGGGCTCGTCCATCAGCAGCAGCCCCGGTTCCTGGATCAGGGCGCGGCAGATTGCCACGCGCTGGCGCATACCGCCCGAGAGTTCGAACGGGAACTTGTTGTCGAATCCCTGCAGGCCCACCTGCGCGAGCAGTTCGCGCGCGCGGCCGATGCTGGCGGCCCGGTTCCGCCCCTTGATCTCGACCGGCAGCAACACGTTGTCGATGATGCTCCTCCAAGGCAACAGCAGATCGGACTGAAAAACCACACCGGCCTTCGGATGCGGCTTGAGGATTTCGTCGCCATCGATGCGCAGGCGGCCCGAGGACACGGGGGTCAATCCGGCCAGGAGCGACAGCAGCGTGCTCTTGCCGCATCCGCTGGGCCCGACGATGGCCACGAAGCTGCCGGGGGCGATGTCGAGGTCGACGCGGTCGAGCGCCCTGACATCGTCGCCGGCACGCACTTCATAGGTCTTGGAGACGCCTTCGACCCGCACATTGGCTGCATTACTCATGGCGGCCCTCCTCCAACTCCATGAGGCACGAGACTCCGATGAATGTCATGTCGCTGCTTTCGGTCATTTGGCGCTTTCACGTTGATAGGAGACCTTGGACTCGATCAGCGCCAGAACGAAATAGAGCAGCACGCCGAGCAGGGAGATGGTGACGACGGTGGCGAAGTTCAGCGTCGTATCGAACTGCGAGGTCGCCTGCAGTTGAAGGTAGCCGAGGCCTCGCTCCGCGGCGATGTACTCGCCGATGATGGCGCCGATCACGGCCAGGGAGATGGCCACCTTCAGGCCGCCGAAGATGCTCGGCATGGCGGCGGGCAGCCTGACCTTGAAGAAGGTCTGCCATTCGGTGGACCCCATGGAGCGCACCATGTTCACCAGGCCCTTGTCCAGCGACTGGAGGCCGACCACCGTCGAGATCACGATCGGGAAGAAGGAGATCAGGAACGCGAGGCTGATCTTGGGGCCCCAGCCGTAGCCGAGGTAGAGAACCAGCAGGGGTGCCAGCGCGATCTTCGGCACGGTCTGCAGCGCCACCAGCAGCGGATAGACGGCACGCTCGAACGCTTTCGAATAGAAGATCGCCAGCGCCAGGGGAATGCCAATCAGCACCCCGGCAAGAAAGCCCGCAAGCACTTCGAGCAAGGTGATGTACGAGTGGGCCGCGAGCAGATCGAAGTCCGTCACGATCCGCTTGCCGATGGCCAGCGGCGTCGGGAGTACGAATTCCGACAGGCCGAGAAGCGGGACCGCGACCTGCCACGCGAGCAGGATGGCCGCAGCCAGCAGCACGGACGCATAGCGCTCGGTGAAGCTGCCGCCTGCGGCTTTCTTCCTGGACTTGTCCACAGTGGGCACCGCAACGGCTTGGGAGTGTTTGAGTTGGGTCATGCACGGACCTTTGCTGGGTTCACAGGGCAGGCAGGAGGTCGTTGGTGAAGAAAGTCTCCACGGGCTTGGGTGTCCCGATCGCCTCGTCGGTCTTGATCAGGTCCAGCGCCTGCGAGATCGCCTTCGCATCGATCCAGCCGACCGGCTTGCCGGCCTCGGTTTTCACTGCGTCCATCGTGGCTTGCACCTGCGCTTGCACGACATCCTGGGGCGGGCTGCCCTGCCAGGACTTCATCAAGGCGGCGGCGGCCGACTTCGGATCCTTGCGCGTTGCGGCGATGCCTTCATTGACCGCCGCGAGGTAGCGCCTCAGCACATCGGGCCTCTTGGCGATGATCGCATTGCTCGACACCGCGGCCAGCCCGGGAATGGCGAGACCGTTCTCAGCCAGGTCGAGCAGCGGGAACTTGGTGCCGGCCTTGGCCTCGAGCACCGGCAGATCACTGGTGCGATAGAGGCTCACTGCATCCACCTGCTTCTGAAGAAACTGGGGAACGCGCGACTGCGCATCCATTTGCACCTTCTTGACCTTGTCGCAGTCGATGCCGTTGACCGCACAGAAGACGGCCAGGTAGGAGGTGCCTGTCTCTCCCACCGAGTGGGCGACCGTCTTGCCTTCCAGGTCCTTCGGTTGCTTCACGGGCTTGTCGGGGTGGGAAATCAGTACCACGGGAGTCTTCGGGTGGTAGAGCGCGACGATCTTGACCGGCATGCCTTTCTGGATCGCCGACACCGCAAAGATGGCGGGCATCACCACCACGTCTTCCTGCCCCTGCAACAGCGCGCCGAGGGCGGCGGGCGCGCCCGCGCCCTCGCCCATCCGCACGGTCAGATCCTTGGCGGCGTAGAGGCCCTGCTCCTGTGCCAGGTAGAGGTGTCCGTACTCGCCCTTGAGCTTCCAGCTGAACCGCACTTTCACTTCATCGGCGGCCCATGCGGTGGAAGTGGCGGCAAGCGCGGCCGCCAGGGCAGCCGTGCGGAGGCGGGAGAACGAGGGAATGCGCAGTTGCAGGAGTCGCATGGGATACCGTCCGTGTCGTTGAGTGTGTGAATGAACCAACTCTTGCCCTCTTGGCCATGGAGGCTTAGGGTTGAACTGTCGAAGGCCTGAAAACTCGTCTTGATCACATAGTGTGATCACACTTATAATCACGGACAACCGGGATAACCCGCATCACACACGCAACGAGAGAGTCCCATGGAAAAGACCGCCGAGCGCCTTCCACAAACCACACCTGAAGTACCGGGCAAACGCGCGCGCGGCAGCGTCCCGGAGGAAGTCTTCCAACGCCTTCGGCGCGGCCTGATGGTCGGTGCTTTCGTGCCCGGGCAGGTGATGAGCCTGCGCAAGCTGGCCAGCAGCTTCGGCACCAGTCCGATGCCGATCCGGGAGGCGCTGGCGCGGCTGGTCGTCATCAATGCGCTGGAAGACACCGCCAGCGGTTCTGTTCGCGTTCCGCGGCTCACCCCCAAGAAGCTGAAGGAACTCTTCGCCGTGCGGGAGCTGATCGAGGGCATGGCGACGGAGATGGCGTGCCGCAACGGCACCCCGGCCTTGCTGAGCACCTTGACCGGCATCAACGACGAGCTGCTGGAGGCGATTGCGAAGCGCAACCTGCTCGGCTGCCTGTCCTCGAACCAGCGCTTTCACTTCACGCTGTACGAGGCCTCCAAGACCGAGGTGGTCATGCCGCTGGTGGAGTCGCTGTGGCTGCAGTTCGGACCCACCATGTACTTGTCGCTGCTGTCCCCGAGCACGCCGTGGGATGCCTCGGCGCATGTCGAGATCTTGGAGGGCCTGCGCACCAGGAAGCCCGCGATGGCCAGGCAGGGCGTGCTGCGCGACATTCGAAGCACGGGCAGCTCGCTCGCCCCTGCGCTCAGCGAATCGAATGGGGACGACCTGCTTTCCGCTCCGCTCGACGATCTCTATTTCGGCAACTGACACTCACCTCCAAGGACTCCAGAGAATGACAACCCAAGGACCCGAAGCACGCCTGGCCCAACTCGGCATCGAACTGCCGAAGGCAGTCGCTCCAGCCGCCAACTATGTTCCCGCCCGCAAGAGCGGCTCTCTGATCTACATCGCGGGGCAGGTCCCGACTGCCGATGGCAAGGACCAGTACGTGGGCAAGGTGGGCAAGGACTTGTCGGTCGAGCAAGCGCAGCAGGCGGCGCGACTTTGCGCCATCAACATTCTTGCCCAGCTGCGCACCGCATTGGGTGGCAGCCTGGAAGGCGTCGCAGGCTGTGTGCGCCTCGGCGGCTTCGTCAACGCCACGCCCGAGTTCGGCGAGCATCCCAAGGTGATCAACGGCGCCTCCGACCTCATGGTCGAGGTGTTCGGCGATGCAGGCCGCCATGCACGTGCGGCGGTCGGCTGCAATTCGCTGCCGCGCAATGTCGCCGTCGAGGTCGATGCCATTTTCGAGCTGGCCTGACGATGGAAGACGAAAGGCTCCCGGCCGACGGCCGCGTGCCGATCCATGTGCTGACCGGCTTCCTCGGCAGCGGCAAGACCACGCTGCTGCGTCACCTGCTGGCAGAACCTGATCTCGCAGACACCGCGGTCGTCATCAATGAGTTCGGAGAAGTCGGCCTTGACCACCTGCTGGTGCGCGAGGTTGCCGAAGATGTCGTGCTGCTGAGCTCGGGCTGCCTGTGCTGCTCGGTGCGCGACGACCTGGTGTCCACGCTGGCCGAACTGCATGCCCTGATGCGCACCGGCGAGATTCCAGCCTTTGCACGTGTCGTCGTCGAGACCACCGGACTGGCGGACCCGGCACCGATCATGCAGGCCATCCTGAGCGAGACCACGCTCGTGCGGTGGTTCCGTCTCGGCCAGGTGATCACGACGGTGGACGCCGTCAACGGCGAGCAGACGCTGGCTCGTCATCGCGAAGCGAGGCAGCAGCTCGCCATGGCCGACCGGCTGATCCTGAGCAAGACCGATCTGGTCGGCGAGTCCGAAGCCGACGCGCTGGGCGACAAGCTGCGGGCGATGAATCCGTCGGCGAGCCTGCTCTTCTCGCGCAAGGCGCAGCTGCCGGCCGCCGAGATCCTCAAGGAAGCCGATGGCCAATGGCGTGCCGCTGCAGCACCTCAGCTCGGACCGGTCTTTGACCGCGCGGACGGGACGCCTGCGATGCCTTCCGCACAAGGACACGATGACGCCATCAAGTCGTTCACGGTATCGCTCCCGCAGCCGGTCGAGTGGCCTGCCTTCGTCGAATGGCTGCAACTGCTGCTCGCCGCCCGCGGCGATTCGATCCTGCGCGTCAAAGGCCTGTTGGCGGTGAACGATGATTCGCGCCCCGTCGTTGTGCAGGGCGTGCAGCACGTGCTGTACCCGATCGAGCGCCTGCCGGCATGGCCCGGCGCCTCGGCAGGGCCCGGCTGGATTGTCTTCATCGCACGCGACCTGACGCAGCAGGCGATCGAGAACTCAATCCGCAGCGTCTACGAGACCAGCCTGGCCTGAGACCGCTGCCATCGCACCGCGCGCGGCGGCCCCCACTTCCTCCCCTCGCCGCAGCAGCACGCGCCCGGCGGGGCGTCTTGCGAGTGCATCGTCGAAGCACGAGGCCGGTACCAGCAGCAGGTCCGCCAGATCGCCGACTTCGATGCGCCGCCGGCCGCCGCAGATCAATGCGCCGAGTTCCTCCGCGGCATCGACCTGCGAGGCCAAGGCACCGACGAAGCCGGTCTCGAGCATGTCGCCATCCCCGAACGGAAAGAACCAGTCCCTGACATTGTCGGTGCCGAAACGAACCGGGACACCCGACTTCAACGCCTCGATGACAGGCGCCAACCCGCGCACGCGCGGCGCACCGTCGCCACGCGCCTGCAGATAGAGATTCAGCTCGGGCAGCACCACCAACACAATGCCTGCGGCAGCCATCCGGTCGAGGAGCCGGCGGACATCGGCGCACGGCAGGGCCGAAAGCACGCAGGCGTGACTCACCGTGACGCGACCCTGCAGGCCACGCGCCTCGGTCGCTTCCACCAGCCGGTGGATCAGTGCGCCCGGCGCGTCGAGATGTTCGTCGAGATGAACGTCGACTGGAACGTCCAGCGCCATCGCGGTGTCGAGCAGTGCGTCCAGCGCCCGCGCGGGGTGGGCGCAAAGCGCCGGCACGGCGCCGATCAGCGAAGCACCTCGGCCGACCGCCTCGGAGAACAGCGCTCGCGTCTCGGGATGACTCGGATCAGCAGCCGCGCTCGCAAAGGCCACGATCTCGACATCGAGCGCCGATGTCACTTCGGATGCGGCCGCCAGCACCCCGTCGATCGCGCGCATGCCGGTGACGACATCGATGTCGGTGTGCGTGCGTACTGAGGAAACGCCATGCTCGATTGACCTGCGCAGCAGCTTGGAAGCTCGCGCCCTGATGTCCTCGGTGGTGGCGCTGGCGCGCTCGCGCTTCGCCGAAGCCACCGCATCGCCGAGCGACGACGGACGCCGTGCCGGCGCCGCATACGCACGGTTGGCATGCGCATGCAGGTTGACCAGCGATGGCATGGCCAGCCAGCGCGGCGCTGCCGCATCCGCGGCGGCCGAGATGTCACGCACGCGCTCGCCCTCGAGCACAAGATCGAAACTGCCCGCGCGATCGATCAGCGCGACGGAACGCAGGATCCGCATCAGTTGCCGTTGTCGTACAGCGTCGTCGTGGTTTCGACGTCCTCGTCGTGCAGCCCCGCGCGCTCCACGGCTGCGGCCGCCAGTTCCCTGGCCTTGCGACGCAGCGCAGGCTCATCCACCCCGTGGACCTTGCCTTCGCTGTAGAGCGTCTTGCCGTCGACCCAGGTTTGCGAGATCGACGCTGTCGATGCCGAGAAGACCAGTGCCTGCAGCGGATCGTGAAAAGGCGTCCATTCGATGTGATCGAGATCGAACAGGATGAAGTCGGCCTTCTTGCCGACCTCGAGCGAACCAATCTCGTGGTCCCACATTGCCGCCTTGGCGCCGTCGATCGTCGCTGCCCTGAGGGCCTGCCGGGCCGTGAACACGTCGGGCTTCATGCGTGCGTCCTTGAACATGCCGGCGACGATCAGCATCTGGCGCATGAGGTTCATGTTGCCGGCAGCCGACACGCCATCGGTACCGAGCCCGACCGTCACGCCGGCAGCGACCATCTCGGGATACTTGCCGATCGCCGTCGCGCCCTTGCCGAGCTTGAACGAGGAGCACGGGCAGAACGCGACCTTGGCGCCGCGGGCCGCGAGCAGCTTCACTTCCTCGTCGCTGACCGCCGCACCGTGGGCGATGACCAGGTTGGAGCCGATGCCCCCCGCGCGGTCGATGCGCGTGATCGGCCAGCAACCATACTTGTCCTCGCAGACCTTGGCCTCCTCGATCGAGGTCGCCAGGTGGTAGGTGGTGCCGACGCCGAGCCGCTCCGCCAGCTTCTGGGCGCCGACGTGGAGCTCGAGCGTGCAGGGTTCCTTGCCTTCGATGTTCACCCAGCAACGCACGCGACCGTCGAGAGCGCCGTCGTACTTGCGCACACAGGCTTCCAGCTCGGCGAGTGCCGCTTGTGCATTCGGGAAGAAATGGTGCCGCGCCATTTCCTCGGTCCAGCCGCGCGGCAGTTCGGGCGGCGGATTGTCGGCGGCATGCCGGCCGGTCACGCCGCGGATGCCGGTCTTCTCCATCGCACGGACCGTGATGCCTGGGTCGTACTGCGAGCCCATGTCGATGAAGCAGGTGGTGCCGTTGCGCAGCATCTCGGTGATGCCGAGCAACGCACCCCAGTACTCGTCTTCCTCCGTGATGTGTGCGTAGAACGGCTTGGCCCAGTGGAAGACCCAGGCGCGCGTGTTCAGGTTGTCCGGGAACACGGCGCGTGACAGGGTCTCGGACAAATGGACATGGCTGTCGACGAAGCCGGGACAGATGCCGAGCATGCGCCCGTCCATCACCCGGTCGAAGTGCTCGCCGCGGTGTCGTGCCGCGACGTCCGCCGCCCGCCCGATGTCGACGATGCGGTCGTTGTCGAGGAGGATGCTGGCGTCGCGCACCACCGTGTCGTCGGCATCGACGAGGAACGCGAATTCAAGGTGCTCGATGAGCGTGCGCATGGAGAACTTTCCAGAAGGGATTGTGGGCCGCTGCTCAGCCTTTGACGACCAGCAGCTTGTCGGTATCGGCGTAGTCGGACAGCAGTTCGCAGCCATTGGCCGTGACCAGCAGCATGTCCTTGTTCTGCATGCCGAAGCCGTGCCCCGTTTCATAGCACAGGGGTTCGAAGCCGAGCACCATGCCCTCCTCGATCAGCGCATCGGTTCCGGGCCGGCCGAGGACAGGTGTCTTGCCCAGGTAAGGGTCTTCGTGCAGGTGCAGCCCGATGCCATGGCCGACGAAGGAGATCGGCGGCAGGTCCATTTCGGCCAGCTTGGCAATGAAGGCGTCGTAGATGGCATGGCAGCTCGCGCCGGGCTTCACCATTTCCATGATGCGGTACTTGCAGTCCACCAGGTGCTGCCAGATGGCCTCCGCCTTGGGAGGCGCCTCGTGCACGACCGCGGTGCGGCACACCCCCGCCTGGTAGCCGTCGATCACCGAGAAGATCTCGACGCGGCAGACGTCGCGCGGCTTGAGCCTGCGCTCGCTCGGGCCCACGTTGGGCAGCACGCTGCGCTCGCCGGTCGCGATGATCATCAGCTTGAAGTGCTCGGCACCCAAGGCATAGACGTTGCGGGTCAGGTGCCCGGCGATGTCCATTTCCGAATCGCCGGCCCTGACCGACGCGAGCGCGTCCGTGATGGCCTGATCGGCGATGCGCGACAGGCGGCGCAGCAAGGCGATCTCCTCCGGCGTCTTGATCTGGCGCAGTCGCGCGAGGATCTGCTCGCAGTGCACGAACTGCGCCCCGGGGAGCGCCTTCTGCAGTCGCGACAGGTCGCCGGCCGGCAGGTAGTCCATCTCGATGCCGATGCGCGCGCGCCCGAGTCCGAGCTTGTCCAGTTGGTCGGCCAGCACGACCATCGCGTCGTCGGTGAACTCGGCCCAGATGCGCGTGGGCACCTCCGGTGCACGGCGCTTCACGGTGCTGGCTTCCATATCGACCGAGAACAGCTCCGTCGTGCCGTCAGCCGTGACGATCGCCATCGCATGGCGGTGCCTGATGAGTGGTTGCGAGGGCACGACGAAGCCGGTGGCGTAGGCGTAGTTTTCCGGGGAACACGACACCATGGCGTCGAGCTTGTGCTCGGCGATCGCCTTGACCTGCCGCTCGATGATTACTTTGCGCATCTGGAACTTCCTTGGATGTATGTTGTGGGTCAGTCGCGCACCGTGTACTTCTCGATCTTGGCGAGATCGGCATCGATGCCCATGCCGGGCGCGCTCGGGACTTCGATGCCGCCGTCGACAAGCTTCATCGGCGCGGCGATCAGGTCGTCGCGGTAGTAGATGCCTCCGACCTGGCCGTTTTGCCATTCGGCCGGCGTGGACACCGGGACCACGCAGGACAGGGTCGCAGCAGGCGCCGCCGCGGCCAGGTGGATGTTGGCGAGGTTGCCGATGCCGGTCTCGACCGAACCGTTCACGTTGCAGATGATTCCGGCCGCACGGCATACGGCCGCGACTTCCATGGCCTTGTAGAGCCCGCCCGGCTTGGTGCTGTAGATCGACACGATCTGCGCTGCGCGGTGCTCGCTGATCTGGATCACGTCGTGCGCGTTCCAGGCCGACTCGTCCGCCATCACCGGCGGGTCGATCGCGCGCGCCACCTCGGCAATGCGCTCGATGCCCATCACCGGCTGCTCGACATACTTGAGTCTGTACGGCTCCATGGCCCGCACCGTGGCGATGGCCTCGCCGGGCGTGCGATAGCCTTCGTTTGCGTCCACGCACAGTTCGACATCGTCACCGACCGCTGCCCGGACCGTGCGCACCATGTCGATGTCGCGCTTCGCGTCGACCCCGATCTTGATCTTGATCGTCCGGATCCCTTCGGCCGCGACCTGCGCCACTTCTTTTTCCGCCTCGGCGATCGGGATCAGCCCGATCGAGTGGGTCACCATGATTCGTGAGCGCACCTTGCCGCCGAGCAGCATATGGACCGGAAGGCCGAGCCAGCGGCCGGTGACGTCGTAGGCCGCAAACTCGACGGCGGCCTTGGCATACGGATATCCGCGGATCACCGCGTCCATGCGCGCGTGCATCTCAGCGAAGTTCCCGAGTTCGACGCCGACGAGCGAAGGGGCGAGGTACTTCTCGATGACCATCCGGGCGATGGCCGTGGACTCGCCGAAGTAGCGGCCGAACTCACCCCCCCAATCTTTCAACGCCGGGGCCTCGCCCCAACCGATGCGCCCGTCGCTGTCGACCACGCGCGTCAGCAGATAGCGGCCGATGGATTCGGTCAGACCGGTCCACTTGTGCTCTCGTCGCGTGGGAAGCTGGACCAGCAGCGTGTCTATGGACCGGATCGTCGGCATCGATGAACTCCTCGCAGGGGTGCTGAGGTCCGCGCAGCCTATCTGCGGGACCCGTACTGTGATCACAGTGTGTGATCAAACATCGTGATTGTCAAGCGATCAACCACCGATGCTCGAGGTGCAGCGCGTCTCCACAATGCGTCCACTGTTGCCCACTCAGGAGACCGCTTCATGGTTATCGAAATCACCAACTACTACGCACTGCCCGGTCAGGTCGAGGCGGTCTTGGCGCAGCGGCGGCGCGCGAGCGAGATCCGGATGCGCCTCGGGCTGCCGGGCGGTCGCATCTTCACAAAGCTGGAGGGGCCTGGTCCGGATGTACGCTGGGAGTGCGCATTCGACACGCGCGCAGACTATGAGCAGGATCTGGCCGTGCGTCAGAGTTCAGAAGACTTCTCCGCAGCGCGTCGCACCATGCACACACTGCTGGAGCGGTTCGAGCGCAACCTGCAGCAGGAAGCGCGATAGCAGGCATAGAGAAACCGGCAATGCCGGGAAGCCCTGCGTGACCGGCCGTCCGACAGCGGGCCGTATCATTGCCCGCTCACGGCCTGCCGCAATCCTTGCGCGCTCTTCGCGAGCAGCAGCCCTCGTTTCCCGACCCCGCCCCATGACCTCCGGTCTCAATCTCGCGCAGCAAGAAGCAGTCAACGATCGACATGGCCCCTGTCTGGCCCTGGCCGGAGCGGGCTCGGGCTCCAAACCCTGGGCGTGAGCCTGTCGGATTTCTGATTTCATGGAACTGCGTCACCTTCGCTACCTGGTCGCCATCGCCGGCACCGGCAGCTTCACGCGAGCCGCGGAGGTGCTCGGCATCGCGCAGCCCACGCTCTCCCACCAGATCAAGCAGATGGAGACCGAACTCGGCGCGGTGCTGTTCGATCGCTTCCCGCGCGTCGTGGTCTTGACGGAGGCGGGCCGCGGCCTGTTGCCGCATGCGCAGCGGATGCTGGTCGAGATGGATGCCGCGATCAACACCGTCTCCGAACTGCAAGGGTTGTTGCGCGGCACGTTGAACGTCGGGCTGTTCCACTCGTTCTCGCGCTCGCAGGTCAGCTCGGTGCTGGCGAAGTTCGCACAGGAGCACCCCGGCCTTCAAGTCGTCGCGCGCCTCTTGCCGCGTGCCGCGATGGAGCGCGAATTGCTGGACGGCAGCCTGGATCTTGCGATCGCCTACGTGTCCGAGGACACCGAGCACATCGCCGCCGAGAAGCTGTTCGAGGAGGAGCTGGTGCTTGCCGTCGGGCCGTCGCATCCGCTCGCCAATGCCCCCTCGGTGGAGATGCAGGCGCTGCGCGATGAGCGCATGGTCCTGCTCACGCGCGAGTTCTCGTCGCGCCAGATGCTCAATCGATTTCTCGGCGACCTGGGCGCGACACCCAACGTGGTGCTCGAAGTCAACTCCATCGAGGCCATCCTGTCGATCGTGCGCAGCACGGCGCTGTCCTCGGTGCTCGCAGCGGGTGCCATCGATGCGCTCGCGGGCGTGAGCAAGGTGCGCCTGCTCACGCCGACGCCGCGCCGCTGGGTGGCATTGCTGTGGCGCAAGGACGGGCATCGCACCGCCGCCGCGCTGCGCATGGCGGACATGATCCGCGACGTGTACGCACGCGCCAGCGCGGCCAACGACGATGCATAGACCAGCAGAATTCGACCGATTTCGTCTGTCTATTTGATGCGTTGAGCATCTCTTCCTATAGTCGCCTGCACGCCAACCGCTCGAACGGTTGCAAAGATGCAGGAGACAAAATTGGATGTGAACTCGCCGTCGGCACAACGGATTCCCGTTGCCGTGATCACTGGCTTTCTCGGTAGCGGAAAGACGACCCTTGTCAATGCGGTGCTGAAGAAGCCCGCCTGCGGCCAGGCCGCCGTGGTGGTCAGCGAGTACGGCGAGGTCGGCGTCGACCACGTGCTGATCCAGGCCCCGAGCAAGCGCATGCGCCTGGTCGATGGCGGCTGCATGTGCGAATACGTTCACGAGGAAGTCGCCGCCAGCCTCCTCAACCTGCTGGACCGACGGGTCGCCGGCACCGAGACCGATTTCGACCGCGTGCTGATCGAGACCTCGGGCCTCGGTGATCCGGTCCCGATCATCCAGATGCTGCAGGTCGATCCCGAGATCAGCCGCCACTTCGAGCTGCGCGTGGTGCTGACGATGGCCGACAGCCTGCACGCGCTGCAGCACCTCGACAGGTACGCACAGTCGATCAAGCAGGTCGCCGTGGCCGACGTGCTGGTGCTCAGCAAGGTCGACGTCGCCGAGCCACAGGCCGTCGAAGCGCTGTCCGCCCGCCTGCGCACCCTGAACCCCGGCGCGCGACAGGTCCGTGCCGCTCACGGCGATCTCGACGCGCGCCTGCTGGACGGGACGCCGCACCAGGCCGGCGGCAGCCTCGCGGAAGTCCGCCAGTGGCTGGCGAGCGAGGCCTTCGCGTCGCCGACAGCCGACGACCGCTCGCCGGTGCGCACCTTCTCGCTGGTGCACGAGGGCGAGGCCACCGTGCCCGGGCTGGTGCTGTGGCAGCACCTGCTGTCCGGCTTCCGCGGCGCGGGGTTGCTGCGCGTCAAGGGCATCGTCAACGTCGAGGGCCGACCCTATGCGGTCCACGCCGTGCAGACCATCGTGAGCGAACCGGTCCCGCTGGACCAATGGCCCGACGATGACCGCCGCTCGCGCATGGTCTTCATCGTGCGCGGACTCGACGAGCAGGCGCTGCGCGACACCTTCGCCGCACTGCGGTTCGAGGGCGGCCGCGACCTCCGGAACATGGTGATCCGGCCCGAGGTCTATGCACGCTTCCGCGACACGATTTCCCTGTTCCGCCAGCGCGCGCCCGAACCGGCGGAAGCCGCGAGCGCACGCTGAATTTCCGATCCGTTTTTCCACGCACGAGAAAGAGCCAGCCGCCATGAGCTTGAACGCCTCCGTCGTCCAGTCGACCACGCCCGCGCAGACCGGGATCCGCTACGTCACCGGCAAGAAAATGATCGACTGCACCGGCGCCGACCCGGTGGACGACCCGGTGATCGTGATCGAAGACGGCCGCATCAAGCAGATCGGCAACAAGCATTCGATCCGCGTCCCTGACCACGCCGAGGTGCTGGACTGCGGCTCCGCGACCCTCATCCCCGGCATGCTGGACGTGCACCTGCACACCATGATGTTCAACTGCCTCACCTTCCACAACTTCCGGGTGGCGCAGTGGGAGATCACGCCCGAGCTGCAGCAGATGTACGGGCTCTTCCATGCGCAGCTGTGTTTCGACATGGGCTTCACGACGCTGCGCGACATGGGCTTGTCGGCATCGCGCGGGCTGCTGGTGCGCGAGGCCTGCGCCATCCGGGACGCGATCGAGATGGGCATCGTCGAGGGGCCGCGCATGCTGGTCGCGGCATTCACCTCGATCACCGGTTCGCACCTCGACCTGATCCAGCCGCGCGCCGCGTTGCGCATCGGCTTCCAGACCGCCGACGGCCCCTGGGAGCTGCGCAAGCTCGCCCGCACCAACCTGCTGCAGGGCTGCGACGTCATCAAGACCTGCGCCTCGGGCGGCGGCGGCACCGACAAGGAGGAGCCGGACATTCGCAACATGACGCAGGAGGAACTGGACGCCCTTGCCGACGAGGCCCACGCCTTCCACAAGATCCTCGCGGTGCACTGCTTCACGCCGCAGGCCCAGCGCATGGCCCTGAAGGCCGGCGCCGACACCATCGAGCACATGGTGTTCTGCGACAGCGAGAGCGTCGACGCCATCGTGAAGACCGGCACCTATGTCACGCCCACGCTGTCGCATCGCACCGACCATGCCATCGACCTGCGTCGCGAGCAGGGCACCTCGCAGTTCGTGCTGAAGAAGATGAAGGGCCTGCAGCACAACTGCTTCGAGACCTTCCAGACCATGTACAAGGCCGGCGTGAACATCGCGATGGGCACCGACATGGGCTTCGACCCCGAGATGGGCACCAATGCGTCCGAGCTTGCGCTCTACGTCGACCTCGGCATGAAGCCCATGCACGCGCTGCAGACGGCGACCATCAATGCGGCACGCGCGATCAAGCTCGACAAGGACATCGGCTCGCTCGAGGTCGGCAAGATCGCCGACCTGGTCGCAGTCGGCGGCGACCCGCTCCAGGACATCCGCTGCCTGCAGGACAAGAAGAACATCCAGATCGTGATGAAGGAAGGCAGGGTGTATGCCGACCGCCGGCCGGGCAAGTCGACCAAGAACGTGGTGAACGCCGAGCCCGGCAGCTGGAAGATCGTGGACTACCTGTGAGCCGCGATCGCGTCGTCGTGGTCACCGGTGCCAGCTCGGGCATCGGCGAGGCCGTCGCGCAGAAGCTGCTGGCAGACGGCATGACCGTCATCGCCGTGCAGCGTTCTGCGCCGCGGGAGAGCCATCCGCGGCTCGTGTTCTACCCGGCGGACCTGTCCGACATGGCGGCCACGCGCGAAGCGGGCCGCCGCATCGCCGAGCGCCATGCGGTCGATTCGCTGGTGAACAACGCCGGCGCCAACTGCCCGGCGCTGCTGATGGACGCCACCATCGACGAGCTGCGCTACGTGACCGACATCACCCTTGGCGCGGCCTTGCTGCTCACCCAGGCGCTGGTGCCGGGCATGAAGGAGCGCGGCTTCGGGCGCATCGTCAACATCTCCTCGCGGGCGGTGCTGGGCAAGTCGGCGCGCAGCGTCTACGCGTCGGCCAAGGCCGGCCTGCTCGGCCTGACGCGCACCGTTGCCATCGAGACCGGGGCGCACGGCATCACGGTCAACGCCGTGCTGCCCGGCCCGGTCGCCACCACGCATTTCAACCGAGGGCATCCGTTCGGCAGCGTGCAGCGGCAGACCGTTGTCGAGAACATCCTGGTCGGCCGCGTCGGCGAGCCCGGCGATGTCGCGCATGCGGTGGGCTTCCTGCTCGACGAGCGCAGCGGCTTCATCACCGGGCAGTCGCTCTTCGTCTGCGGAGGCACCAGCATCACGGGCACCGGCGGGCAGTGAGCCGCCGCGCGTTGCGGGCGCCCCGCCGGCAATCGGCATCGAACAACAGGAGACAGCCAGCATGGCAGAAGCGATCGCAATCGAGCACGTGTCCTACCGCTACCAGTCCGCCGGCCGCGAGGTGCTCGCGGTGGACGATGTGTCGCTCCAGGTCGCGCCCGCCGAATTCGTCTGCGTGCTCGGCCCGAGCGGCTGCGGCAAGACGACCATCATGAACATGATCGTCGGCTTCCTGCATCCGACGCAGGGCACCATCCGCATCGGCGATGGCAGCGATGACGCGGGCAGCAATCGCGGCGTGGTGTTCCAGGACTTCGCGCAGCTCTTCCCATGGCGCACCGCGCGGCGCAACGTCGAATTCGGGCTGGAGATGCGGAAGATCCCGACGGCCGAGCGGCGCGAAACGGCCATGGAATTCCTGCGGCTGGTCGGGCTGACCAAGTTCGCGGACGCCTTTCCGCACGAGTTGTCCGGCGGCATGCAGCAGCGCGTCGCGATCGCCCGCGCGCTGGCCTACAACCCCGGCGTGCTGCTCATGGACGAGCCTTTCGCCGCGCTCGACGCCATGACGCGCGAGGAGATGCAGCGGCTGGTGACGGACATCTGGCAGAAGACGCGCAAGACCGTGGTCTACGTCACCCACAACATCTCCGAAGCGGTCTACCTGGCCGACCGGGTGATCGTGCTGGCGGCGCACCCGGGCAAGCTGAAGGCCGAGTTCCGCCTGACGCTGCCGCGCCCGCGCGATCCGCTTGCGCCCGAGTTCATCGAGGCGCAGCGGGAGATATCCGCCGCGCTCGGCGTGCACTGAAGGTCGCCCGCGCCGCGGCATCGGTTCCATCAACAACGAAGGAGACAAGCGCATGACCAAGGACATCCAGAGACGCCAGGTGCTCGCCGCGATCGGGGCGCTCGCCGCCACCGGTCCGCTGCTGGCAACGCCGGCACTGGCGCAGGGCACGCCTATCCGCGTCGGCTACCAGAACACCTCGTGGGGCGCGATCGCGATGATCGCGGCGGCGGAGAAGACCTTCGAAGCGGCGGGCGCCAACGTGCAGCTGCTGCAGTTCGCGGACGGCAAGAGCACGCGCGATGCGATGGTGTCCGGCCGGGTGGATGTCGGCGTGCTGGGCGCCACGCCCTTCATCGTGGGCGCGGCCAAGAGCGACATGCTGGCACTGGCCGCCTGCATGTACGCCGGGCGCACGAACGCGGTGGTGGCGGCCAAGGACAGCGGCATCAAGACCATCGCCGACCTGAAGGGCAAGCGCGTCGCGTCGCAGCTCGGCTCCGCCACCGACAGCGTGTTCCAGAACAAGATCCTGGCGAAGTACGGCCTCGGCAAGGCCGACGTGCAGGGCGTCAACGTGTCGTTCCAGAACCAGGTGGCCTCGCTGGTCAGCAAGTCGGTGGATGCCTTCGCGGGCGTCGAGCCGTTCCCGTCGATCGCCGAGGTGGAGGGCATCGGCACGGTGCTGGTCGACTACGCTGACTTCGACATGCAGCCGGTCTTCCTCTCGGCCAACCGCGCGGTGGTGGACAAGCGGCAGCCCGAACTCGTCAAGTTCATGCGCGGCTGGCTGGCCGCGGCCAGGATCCTCGAGAAGGACCCGAAACGCGCCACGCAGATCGTCTTCAACCATTTCAAGTCGCAAGGCATGGATATCAAGGAGCCGGTGGTGGCCCGGATGCTGTCGAAGGTCGACGCCGACGCGAGCTATCGCCCCAACCTGGTCCAGTACCTCGACGAGAGCGCGGCCGACCTGGTGAAGCAGAAGCAGATCGACGCCGCGCCCGACTGGAAACGGGTGCTCGAAACCCGCACCGCCGCTGAAGCGGCCCGGGCATGAGCGCGGTGGGTGCCCCGCCCGCCGCGACCCTTCCGCCGCGGCGCCGCGCCACGACGCCCGCCCTGCCGCTGCGGACCTGGGCGGCGTCGATCGCGCTCTTCGTGCTGGCCGCCGTGGCCTGGGAGGCGGTCGCGCGCGCGGGCATCTTCCCGGCCAAGCTGTTCCCGACGCTGGAGGCCATCGGCAGCGCGCTGGTCCGCATCACCGCGAACGGCACGCTGCTGGCCTCGGTCGTCGCGACCCTGTACCGGCTCGCGATGGGCTTTCTGCTCGCGGCGGCGGTGGGCGTGACGCTCGGCCTGCTGATGGGCCGTCACCCCTGGGCCGAAGACCTGCTGCTGCCGGTGGTGAGCTTCATGTATCCGATTCCCGGCATCGCCTACGCACCGCTCTTCGTGCTGTGGTTCGGCCTCGGCGACGTGCCGGCGATCCTGCTGGTCGGCGTCGCATCGTGCTTCACGGTCATCATCAACACCTGGCGCGGCGTCAAGGGCGTGAAGCCGATCTGGGTACGCTCGGCCACCGTGATGGGCGCCGGCGACGCGGCGATGTTCCTGAAGGTGGTGCTGCCCGCCGCGCTGCCCTCGGTGCTGTCGGGTCTGCGCCTCGGGCTGGCCGGCGCATGGCGCATCCTGATCGCGGTGGAGATGCTGATGTCGGTCGATCGGGGCCTCGGGTGGCTGATCTTCGGCTCGCAGCAGTTCCTCAACACCGACGTGATGCTCGCCACCATCGCGGTGATCGGCGTGATCGGGGTGCTGCTCGAAAAGCAGCTGTTCGAACGGCTCGAACGGCGCACCGTGGTGCGCTGGGGAATGATCAAGGCTTGAACGAAACATGAACTCCACTCTCTCGGCCGGCGGCAGCCAGGGCATGGGCCGGCTGCTGCGCCGCGTCACAGGCGCGGTGGTCCTGCTGTGCGCCTGGGAATACTTCGCGCGCAGCGGCATGTACTCCCCGGCGATCACGCCGCCGCTGGCGGCCATCCTCCAATCGCTCGGCGCTTCGCTGGCGGACGGCAGCCTGGCCAGGCACACCGGCGCCACGCTGCTGCGCGTGTTCGTGGGCATGGGCATCGCCACCGCCGTGGCGGTGCCGATGGCGGTGCTGATGGGCCGCTACCCCGGCTGGGAGAACCTGCTGCGCGCGCCGCTCAACGTGCTGCTGCCGATCCCGTCGCTGGCGTGGGTGCCGCTGGTGGTGCTCTGGTTCGGCATCGGCAACACGGCGACCGTGGCGGTGGTGGTGTACGCCGCGCTCTTCCCGCTGCTGTTCAACGTGTGGATGGGCGTGCGGGCCGTCAACCCCTTGTGGCTGCGCGCCGCGACCGTGATGAACGCCGGTCCCGTCGCGCTGCTCGTCAAGGTCGTCATGCCGGGCACGCTGCCTTACCTGATCACCGGCCTGCGCCTGTCCTTCGGCCGCGCGTGGATCGCGGTGATCGGCGGCGAGCTGCTGGCCAGTCCGGAATGGGGATTGGGCAAGGTGATCTTCGATGCCAAGGAATTCCTCAATGCCAGCGTGATGCTCGCGGCACTGCTGCTGATCGGCATCCTGGGCGTGCTGTTCGAGCGATTCGTCTTCCAGCGGCTGGAAGCGGCGACCATCGAGCGTTGGGGCATGGGCGCCAGGCGCGAATGACGAGAGAGGACGAACAGGTGACCGATCGATTGAAGGACGCGCTGGCCGGCGTGGTCGGGCCGCGCAACGTGCTGACCGCGCCGGACGAGCAGGTGCCTTTCGTCACCGACTGGCGCGGCGCCTATTCGGGCCGTGCGCTGGCGGTGGTGCGGCCCGGATCGACCGATGAAGTCTCGCGCGTCGTCGGGCTCTGCGCAGAGGCGGGCGTGGCGGTCGTGCCGCAGGGCGGCAATACCGGCATGTGCGGCGGTGCCGTGCCGGACGAGAGCGGGCAAGCGGTGGTGCTCTCGCTGTCGCGCATGAACCGTGTGCTGTCGGTCGATCCGCTGAACCTCACCATGACGCTGCAGGCGGGCTGCGTGCTGCAGGTGGCGCAGCAGGCGGCGCTGGAGGCCGGCCGCCTGTTCCCGTTGAGCCTGGCCGCGCAGGGCAGCTGCCAGATCGGCGGCAATATCTCGACCAACGCCGGCGGCATCAACGTGCTGCGCTACGGCAACACGCGCGACCTGGTGCTCGGCCTCGAGGTCGTGCTGCCGGACGGCCGCGTGTGGGACGGACTGCGCGGCCTGCGCAAGGACAACCGGGGCTACGACCTCAAGCACCTTTTCATCGGCGCCGAGGGAACGCTCGGCATCGTGACGCGCGCCGTGCTCAAGCTGCATCCGGCGGCGCCGAGCAGCGCGACGGCATTCGTCGGCGTTGCCGATCCCGCCGCCGCGGTGCGCCTGCTCGCCCGCTTGCAGGGGGCCTGCGGCACGCACCTGAGCGCGTTCGAGCTGATCGGCCGCAAGTGCCTGGACCTGGTGGTGCGGCATCGCGGCGAACGCGACCCCTTCGAGCAGCGGCACGCCTGGTACGTGCTGATGCAGCTGGCGGGCGGCGGCGAGGAGGCGACACTGCGCGAGGGCCTGGAGCAGGTCCTGGCGGACGCGCTGGCCGCCGGCGACGCGGACGACGCGATCGTGGCGGGCACGATGGCGCAGGCCGACGGCCTGTGGCGGCTGCGCGAGACGATCCCCGAGGCCACGGTCGCAAACGGACCGGCGTTCCGTTCCGACATCGCGGTCGCGACCGCGGACGTGCCGGCGTTCATCGAGGCCGCTGCCGAGGAACTGGCGGCGCGGCATCCGGGCGCCGAGATGCTCTGCTTCGGCCACCTGGGAGACGGCAACCTGCACTTCAACGCGACCTCGCCGCCCGATGGAGCCGACTGGCCGCGCGGCGTCTCGGAAGCGGTCTACCCGGTGGTGGAGCGCTTCAACGGAAGCTTCAGCGCCGAGCATGGCGTCGGGCAGGCCAAGCGTGCCGAGCTGGTGCGCTACAAGAGCGCGATCGAGATCGAGCTGATGCGCACGATCAAGCAGGCACTGGACCCGCGGGGGCTGATGAACCCGGGCAAGGTGCTATGACGCGGCCATCCGGCGCGGGCGGGTCTGCCGGCCAGGCCGATGCAGCGCCGTGACAGGCCCCGACGGAGCCGACGATGGAGCTGAGGCACCTGCGTTACTTCGTCAGCGTGGTGAAGCTCGGCAGCTTCACGCGCGCCGCCGACGAGTTGTGCATCACGCAGCCCACGCTGTCGCACCAGATCCGCCAACTCGAGGACGAGCTGGGATGCGAGGTGTTCGAGCGCGGTGCCCGCAGCGTGCGGCTGACTGGCGCCGGCGAGATCTTCACCGCCTATGCCGGCCGCGCGCTGCGCGAGGCCGAGGACGGCAAGGCCGCGGTGCGCGCCTTCCAGGGGCTGCGCGAGGGACGGCTGGCCTTCGGGGTGGTCTCGTCGTTCACCAACACGCTTCTCCCGCCGGTGCTCTCGCGCTTCCAGGCCGAGTACCCCGGCATCGAGCTGAACGTGCTGGAGCTGCCCACGGCCGAACTGGAGCGCCAGGTGCGCGATGGCGAACTTTCCTTCGGGGTGGCCTACGGGCCCGCGCACAGCGAGCTGGTGGCACTGGAGGAAATGTTCGAGGAAGAGCTGGCGCTGATCGTCGTCCGGGAGCATCCGCTCGCCGGGCGGAAGTCGATCGGCCTCGGCGAACTCGGCGAGGTGCCGCTCGCGCTGCTGCCGCGCAGCTTCGTCTCGCGCAAGTTGGTCGATGCGGCCTTCGCGGAGGCGTCCTGCCGCCCGATGGTGAAGCTCGAACTCAACTCGATCGACGCGTTGTTGCAGATGGCGGCGAAGACCCGCCTCGGCACCATCCTCGCGACGCGCATGGCCAGCCGCACCGGGCCGCTGGTGGCCGTGCCGATCCGCCCTGTGTTGCGGCGCATCGCCTGCATCTTCACGCGGCGCGGGACCGGCCTGCCACCTGCCGCGAAGGTCATCCTCGAGATGGTGCGCACCGCGAACCGAAGCGGCGCGGGTGCGCAGCGGCCCGAGTCGCTCAAGCAATGACCGGCGCGACGGCCCGCGCCATCGACATGCACTTCACTCACGAAAGGCCAGGCACATGATCGAGCTGGGCATCATCGGACTCGGCAAATGGGCGGGCGTGCTGGCCCGCGCGGCGGCAAGCTCGGACAAGCTCCGGATCACGCGCGGCTTCAGCCGGTCGGCCGGAACCCGGGCGAGCTTTGCGAGCGACTTCGGCATCGACTGCCCGGACCGGGTGGAGGATCTGCTCGCAGACCCGGCGCTGCAAGGGATCATCCTCACGGTGCCGAACGAGCTGCACCTGGAATACGCGCTGCGCTGCGCGGAGGCCGGCAAGCACGTCTACATCGAGAAGCCGATCACGCAGCGGCTGGACGAGGCGCTGTCCCTGCGCACGGCCTGCGAGGCGGCGGGCGTGCGCGTCTTCGTCGGCCATTGCGCCAAGCTGCTGGCGGGCGTGCAGGCGATCCGGCAGCACATCGATGCGGGCGAGCTGGGCGACCTCTGCCTGCTCGAGGGCCACTTCTTCAATCCGCGCGCCCTTTCCCTCACGCGCGAGGACTGGCGCTGGTACCAGGACAAGGCGCCCGGCGGTCCGCTGAGCCAGATCGCGATCCACCAGCTGGACGTGCAGCGCTTCCTGGGCGGTCCGGTGGCCAGCGTCGGCGCGACCTCCGCCCGCAGATCGCCGGCGCGGCCGGAGGTGGAAGACCAGTGGCTGCTGTCGCTGGTGTTCGAGAGCGGTGCCCTGGGCAGCATCGGCAGCTCGTGGACCGCCGCGGGCGTGTTCGACATTCGCGTGGTGGGCACGCGCGCCACCATGCACTACCGCATCGACCAGACCCTGTGGCCGACGGCCGGGCGGCTGCACGAGTCCGCCACGCTGACGCTGCAGCGCCAGGGTCAGGCCTTCCACCAGGCGGAGCGCCTTCCGGTGGCCGCGGGCGACATGTTCCAGGACGAACTCGAGCGATTCGCAGAGGCGATCGGAGGCAGGCCCCAGCCGGATTTCGATGCGGACTACGGCATCGAGATCCTCGGCATGGTCGAGGCCGCGCGTCATTCCGACCGGCACCAGGGCGCGCGGGTCGACCTGCGCGAGTTCGTCCGCCAGGGCCTGGCGAAGGGCGCACCCATAGACAGGAACATTGGCTCGCATACATGAAGATCATTTGATCAATGGCCGGCTGCGCGGCACATTGGAAGCTCCCAAAAAAACAAGCAGGAGACAAGCACCCATGCATGCATCGATAAGGCGCCTCGCCATGGCGCTGCTGTTGCCGCTTCTGGCCGCGCCGGCGGCGTTGCAGGCGCAGGACAACACACGCACCATCCGGCTCGTGGTGCCGTTCACTGCCGGCGGCGGCGCCGATTTCATGGGCCGGGAGATCGGTCGAACGATGGGCCAGATCCTTGGCCAGACGGTGGTGATCGACAACAAGGCCGGCGCCTCGGGCATCGTCGGATCGCGCGAGGTGGCCGGCGCCCGGCCGGACGGCCAGACGCTGCTGCTGGGAACCACCGGCACCCACGCCACCAACTTCGCCACCATCGAAGGCCTGGCCTACCACCCGTTGAACGACTTCGAGACGGTGGCGATCTTCGGCAACGCGCCCTTCCTGTTGTGCCTGAACCCCGCGATCCCGGCCACCAGCCTGGGCGAGCTGACCGCGCTCGCCAAGGCGCAGCCCGGCAAGCTGACGCACGGCTCCTCGGGCCTGGGCAGTTCCACCCACTTGGGGTTCGAGGCGCTCAAGAGCAGGCTGGGCATCGAGATCCAGCATGTGCCGTACAAGGGCCTGCCGAATGCGATGGTCGACGTGATGGGCGGCCAGATCTCCATGACCATGGACTCGATCCCCAGCGTGGCACCGCACGCCAAGAGCGGCCGGGTGCGCTGCATCGCCACCGGCGGCACCAGCCGGACGCCGGTGTTTCCCGAGTTGCCGACGCTGGCCGAGGCCGGCGTGCCCGGGCTGGAGATCGGATCGTGGTACGGCCTCTTCGCTCCGAAAGGCACGCCGCCCGCGGTGGTCGAACGCTTGTCGCGCGCGGTGCGCGAGGCGCTGGCGCGGGACGACATGCGCACCTCGCTCGATCGCGTCGGCGCGGTCGCGATGCCGCTGAATCCGGCGCAAGCGCGCAGCTACCTCGAACAGGACATCGCGCGCTGGGTGAAGGTCGCCAAGGACCTCAACATCCGGATACAGCCATGAGCCAGGACCTGAGGCTTCCCCTCGGCGCACGGGCGCCGCGCATTCGCCGCGCGGACGCGATGGCGGTGTCGATCCCGCTGCGCAAGCCGATGCGGATGGCCGGCGTGCGCCTGACGCACGCCGAGAACCTGCTGGTGCGCATCGAGGCCGAGGACGGCAGCGTGGGCTGGGGCGAGGCCGCGTCGGCCCCGACCATGACCGGCGACCTGCAGGGCAGCATGCTCACTGCGGCGACCCAGGTGTTCTGCCCGCTGCTCGGCGGCCAGAATCCGCTCGACCGCGTCGGCCTGATGACGCGGGTGGACCGCGCGATGCTGCGCAATACCGGCGCCAAGTGCGCGGTCGAGGAAGCGCTGCTCGACCTGTGCGGCCGGCTCCTGAAGGTGCCCGTCTACGAGCTTCTCGGCGGCGCCCGGCGCGACGTGGTGCGCCCCATGCACCTGCTGGGCAACGACAGCGTGGAAGACGACGTGGACGAGGCCAAGGCCCGGCGCGCCGACGGTGTCGACTTCTTCAAGATCAAGGTCGGCGTCAAGCCGCTTTCGGAGGAAGTGCGCAGCACGCGGCTGCTGCGCGAGGCGCTCGGCTGGGATGTCGTGTTGTGCGCCGACGGCAACATGGGGCTGGATGCGCAGGACGTGCTGGACTATTGCGCCCAGGTCGCGGACCAGAAGCTGCTGTTCCTGGAGCAACCGCTGCGCAGCGACGACCTGCGCGGCATGGCGCGGCTGGCCGCGCGCGTGTCGATCCCGATGTGCGCCGACGAATCGGTCGGCTCGGCCGCCGATGTCATGGCGCTGGCCGAGGCGCAGGCGGTGGCGGGCGTGAACCTGAAGACCATCAAGTTCGGCGGACTGTCGGCGGTGGTCCACGCCTCCCACTTGTGCGAGCAGCTCGGGCTGCACATCAACCTGGCCTGCAAGGTGGGCGAATCCAGCATCGGCTGCGCCGGCCTCGCGCAGCTCGGCGCGGTCATGTGCAACCTCGACTGGGGCATCAACCTGACCAACCACTACCTGGCCGACGACCTGGTCGTCACGCCCCTGCTGCCCACCGGCGGCGCGCTGGCGATTCCGTCGGGGCCGGGGCTGGGCATCGAGGTCGACGAGGCCAAGATCGATCGCTATCGTGTGCGCTGAGAACAAGGAGACTTTCAGATGAAGATCATTGCCCTGCCGAACGCGCTGGGGGCCGAGGTGGTCGGCCTGGACCTGACCCGCGAGATCCCCGAGGCCGATTTCCAGATGCTCTACCAGGCCTACCTCGACCACCTGCTGCTGCTGGTTCGCGGCCAGAAGATCGGCGACGACGACCTGCTGCGGCTGGCCTCGCGCTTCGGCGAGCTGATGCTGCCGCCCGCCGCGCACGAACGCTCGGGCCACCAGGTGAGCGATGCGCCGCCGGCCATTACCGTGGTCTCCAACGTCAAGGTCAACGGGCTGCCGATCGGCGAGCTTGGCGATGGCGAGGTGGTCTGGCACAGCGACTACTCGTTCAAGGAAGTCGTCGGCGGCATGCGCGTGCTGCACGGCGTGAAGATCCCGCCCGCCGAGGCCGGCGGCACGACCTGGTTCGCCAACATGTACGCGGCGTTCGACACCTTGCCGCCGGACCTGCGACAGGTCGCGCTGCAGCGGGCAATCAGGCACGACACCGCCTACGACACCAACCGCAACCTGCGCATGGGCGCGAAGCCGGGAGAGAGCAGCGGCCCGGTCCATCCGATCGTGAACACCCATTCCGAAACCGGGGCGAACTCGCTGTTCCTCGGGCGGCGGCTGGCGCACGCCATCGACGGCCTGCCCGCCGGCGAGTCCGACCGGCTGCTCGATGCGATGTGGCAGCACGCCACCCAGGATCGCTTCACCTACGAGCACCATTGGCGGCAGGGCGACGTGGTGCTCTGGGACAACCGCTGCACGCTGCACCGGCGCGGCCCGTTCGACGCGCGCCAGGAGCGCATCCTGCATGCCGCGCAGGTCAAGGGCGACCGGCCGCTTCGCGCGCCCGACGCCCACAGCCGGCCGCCGCACCCGCGCGCGCGCGCCGTCGTCGAGGCGCAGCCTGCATGAGCGACGCCGTTCAGGCCAAGCCCTCCGGCGAGATCTCGCTGTCGGGCCTGCGGCTGTGGGGGCGCGAGGCGGCGTTCAACGTGCAGAAGGTGCTGTGGTGCCTGGACGAACTCGGCATCGACGACTTCGAGCGCATCGACGCCGGCCAGCACCACGGGCGCAACAAGGAGCCGGCGTTTCTCGCCATGAATCCGAACGGCCGCATCCCGGTGCTGCAGGCCGGCGACTTCGCGCTCTGGGAATCGCACGCGATCATCCGCTTCCTTTGCGCGCAACACGGCCAGGGTGCGCTCGGTGCGGCCGACATCCGCGCCTGGGCGATCGCGGACCAATGGATGGACTGGGCTGCGACCACCCTCTACTACCCGACCTTTCGCACCTACTACATCTATCGCGCCCGCACGCCGAAGGCCGACCAGGACGACGCGCTGGTGCAGCGCATGACGCGCGAGGTGCACGACATCCTGCGCATCGCCGAACAGCAGCTGACCCGCACGCCCTACATCGCCGGGGAGGCCCTCACCATGGCGGATTTCGCCTTCGGCGTGATGGTCGACAAGTGGGCGCGGCTCGACGACACGGGCGAACGCTTTCCGGCGCTATTGCGCTATCACGGCCGGCTGGCCGGGCGGCGGGCCTTCGAGCGGCGCGTGGCACGGTTCGCGCCCGACGCAGTCTGAGATCCACCAGGAGACAAATGCAATGACCGATCCAACCTTCCACCGGCGCCGCATCGTGCAGATGCTGGCCGCACTCGGCGCCCTGCCGTCCCTGGCCATGGCCCAGGGCGGCTGGCCGAGCAGGCCCATCAAGGTCGTGGTGCCCTTCCCGGCGGGCGGCGCGCTCGACACGGTGGCGCGCGCGCTCTCGGAGCCGATGCAGCAACGCCTCGGTCAAAGCATGGTGATCGACAACAAGCCCGGCGCCGGCGCGCGGCTGGGCACCGAGGTCGCCGCCAAATCGCCCGGCGACGGCTACACGCTGCTGGTCGCGACGCCGTCGTCGACCTCGGTGGCGCTCGCGCTGGTGCCGGGCCTGACCTACGACCCGATGAAGGACCTGGTCCCGATCGCGAACCTTGCCGAGATCATCAACGTCATCGTCGTGCCCGCGCCGCGGCCCTACCGCAACGTCGCCGAGTTCGTCACGTGGGCCCGGCAGCAGAACCGGCCGATCACTTTCGGCACCTCGGGCGTCGGCTCGGCGGACCACCTGGGCGGCGAGATGTTCAAGCTCAAGACCGGGCTGCCGATGGAACACGTTCCCTACAAGGGCGGCGGCCTCGCGATGGCCGACCTCGCGACCGAGCGCCTGGACGTCGCCTTCGCCACGCAGGCCGCGGCCGGCCCGATGCTGGCCAGCGGCAAGGTGCGCGCTATCGCGGTCACCACGCCGACCCGCAGCAAGCTGCTGCCCGACCTCCCGGCCGTGAGCGAGACCGTGCCCGGCTTCGGCATGAGCAACTGGGCGGGCATGTTCCTGCCCAAGGGCACGCCGGACAGGATTCGGGACCGGCTGTTCAAGGAGTTCGCGGAAGTCGCGAACATGCCGGCGGTGCGCGAGACCATCGCCCGCGGCGGGATGGAGGTGAAGGTCAGCCAGTCGCCGCAGGAGTTCTCCCGGCAACTGCACGAAGAGACGCAGGTCTGGACCGCGCTGGTCAAGGCGCTGGACCTGAAGCCCGAATGAGCGAGCCCGCGGACGCAGTCGTCGGCGGGACGGTCGGCGTGGTCGGGCTCGGGCTCATGGGGCAGGCACTGGCGACGCGCCTCCTCGCGGCGGGCACCCGTACGGCGGGCTACGACATCGACCCGGCCAAGCGCAGCCGGCTGGCCGCGAATGGCGGGCAAGCCTGCGAGAGCCTGGCCGCGCTGTTCGACGTGGCCACGGACGTCGTGCTGTGCGTCTTCAATGCCGCGCAGGCGCGTGACGTGGCGCAGGCCTTGCCGCAGCGCGCGCCGGGCGAAGGCGGCGAATCGGCACGGCGCCTCACGGTGGTCTGCACCAGCACCTGCGATCCGGCCGACATGGCGGCGCTGGGCCGCGAGGTCGAGTCGCGCGGCCACGATTTCATCGAAATGCCCATCTCGGGATCGAGCCGACAGTTCGCGGACGGGCAGGCGGTCGGGCTGGTCGCCTGCCGCGAAGCCGTCAACGAAAGGCGCGGCGACCTCATGCGGGCGATCTGCCGGCAGCACCCCTACCTCGGCCCGGTCTTCGGCGACGCGAGCCGGGCCAAGTTGGCGATCAACCTCGTGCTGGGCGTCAACCGCGCCGCGCTGGCCGAAGGACTGGCATTCGCGGGCGCGCTGGGCCTCGACCCCGCGCGCTTTCTGGAGGTGCTGAAGGGTTCGGCCGCCTACTCGCAAGTGATGGACGTGAAGGGTCCGCTCATGTTGCACCGCCGCTTCGAGCCGCCGCAAAGCCGGGTCGACCAGAGCCACAAGGATTTCTCGCTGATCGTCGGCCTGGGCGAGCAGGTGGGCCTCGGCCTGCCCTTCGCCCGCCGCTACCGCGCGTTGATGGCCGAGTGCATCGATCGCGGCGAGGCCCACCTGGACAACGCCATCATCATCGGCGCCATCGAGCGCCAGATCCCTCCAACTGAAAAGGAAGCACAGTGAATCAATTCGAAGGACGGACGGCCATCGTCACCGGCGCGGCCACCGGCATCGGCGCCGCGACGGCCGCGACATTGGCGCGGGAAGGCGCCATCGTCTGCATCATGGACATGAACCGCGAAGGCGCCGAAGAGAGCGCGCGCGCCATCACCGAGGAAGGCGGACGCGCCGAGGTGCGCATCGTGGACCTGGGCAGCTGGGAGCAGACCCGCGATGCCATCGACGGGTTCGCCAAGGCGCACGGGCGACTGGACATCGTGGTTCATTCCGCCGGCGGCTTCCCCGCGTACGTCAGCCTCATCGACTGCCCGGTCGAGGCATGGGACCCGGTGGTCAATTCGAATCTGCGCTCGATGTTCTATCTGCTCAAGGCCGCCGCGCCGCACATGATGGAGCGCAACTTCGGACGCTTCGTCTCGCTGTCCAGCATGGCGGCGCGCAGCGGCGTGAACCCGAATCCGCCGCACTACACCGCCGCCAAGGGCGGCATGCTGGCACTGACCCGGCAGGCCGCGCGCGATCTCGGACCGCACGGGATCACCGTGAACGCCGTCGCGCCCGCGAATGTCGAGACGCCGCGAACACTGGGGATCCGCTCGGCCGAGCGGATCGCGCACATCCAGCGCACGACGCCGCTGGGAAGGCTCGCCCAGCCGCAGGAGATCGCGAACGCCGTCGTCTGGCTCGCCTCGCCGCAAGCCAGCTATGTCACGGGGATCACGATGGACGTGAACGGCGGCGCGACGATGATCTGAAACCGGCTGCGCGGATCCGACCTGCGAGCCAGGGCCAGGCCTGGCGGATCGGACTCAATCGGACCATGAAAGGGCCTTCTCAGAGGGAGAAATGAAAAAGGCCGGAAGCATGTTGATGCTTCCGGCCTTTGAATTGGTCCCGCCGCCAGGAATCGAACCTGGATCTCAGCCTTCGGAGGGCCGAATTCTATCCGTTGAAATACAGCGAGAGGAGGCTTCAGGCCAAAGCCCGAAGCCGATGATTATCACTGATCACGCAAGCTGCCTGCAGTTCCCCTTCACCACCACCGCCGCCCTGCGCTCGAATCCCAGCCCTGCCAGATAGACGTTGAACAGATGCCGTCCCGCCGGCACGAGGTCGAAGGCGCCGGGGTCGAGCAGCCAGTCCTGGATCAGACCGCTGATCACCGCGTGGAGCCCGTACGCCGCGGTCTTGACCGGGATCGGCAGTTCGATGCCCGCGCGGCTCGCAGCATGCTGCAGGGCGTGGACGAAATCGGTCACGCATTCGTTGCGCGCGCTGCGATGGCGCTGCAGCACCGGTGCCATTTCGTCCGTGTACTCGACCTTGAGCGTAGCCACCTCGAAGACCCGGCGCGCCTGCGGGTCGGTGACCATCAGGTTCAGGGCCTGCACCATCACCTGCTCGATCGCCGCCAGCGGGTCCTCGTGGGCCGCGCTTGCTTCGCGCGTGGCGGACTCCAACGGCAGGGTGACACGCTCCATCATGGCGTTGAAGAGGTCGGGCTTGTCCTTGAAATGCCAGTAGATCGCACCGCGGGTGGCGCCGGCTTCCTGCGCGATCTGCTGCAGCGTGGTCCGCGATACGCCCTGGGACTGGAACAGCACCTCCGCGGCATCGAGCAGACGATGCCGGGTGGCCAGTGCCTCTTCCTTGGTACGACGGACCACTTTGCCCCCTTCTCTTGAAACATGTAAAACATCGAACCCGCGTGAGACTGCCACTATACATTCACGAATGTATGTAAACTCGGGCCCCTCCCCGATGGCCAAGCTCGCCGTGGTGCTATAGGCATCCGCCGCGACCACGCGCCGTTCCCCGTCCCTGCTTCAAAGGAATCGCATGCCCGTTCTGCATGTCTCGCGTCATTCGTTGTTGTCCATGCCGCGTCGCACCGTCTTCGCTGCCATCGCAGCTGCCGCGGTGCTGACCCTCGCTGCCTGTGGCAAGAGCGAGGCGCCGGCCGGAGGGGCCCCGGGAGGCGGTGCCGCCGGCGGCGCTCCGCCCCCGCCCGAAGTGGGCGTGGTGGTGGCGACGCCGACCGATGTCGGGCTGGTCACCGAGCTGCCGGGTCGCCTCGAAGCCTCGCGCGTGGCCGAGGTGCGCGCCCGAGCCGCCGGCATCCTGCAGAAGCGGCTGTTCCGCGAGGGCAGCGACGTGAAGGCCGGCCAGCCGCTGTTCAGCATCGATCCGGCGCCCTACCTCGCGACGCAGCAGAGCGCCCAGGCGAGCCTGGCGCGCGCCGAGGCGAACGCGGTCCAGGCCAAGGCACTGGCGGAGCGCTACAAGCCGCTGGTGGAGGCCAACGCCGTCAGCAAGCAGGAATACCTGAATGCCGTGGCCTCCGCCAAGACTGCCGAGGCGGACATCGCTGTCGCGCGCGCCGAGCTGCAGACGGCAAGGATCAACCTCGGCTATGCGAGCGTCACCGCGCCGATCGCGGGCCGCATCGGCCGCGCACTGGTGACCGAAGGCGCGCTGGTCGGCCAGGGCGACGCCACGCCGCTGGCCGTGATCCAGCAGATCGACCCGGTCTACGTGAACTTCACCCAGTCGGCCAACGAGGTGCTCAAGCTGCGCCGCGCCATGGACGCCGGCCAGTTCAAGCGCGCGAGCGGCAGCGATGCGGCCAGCGTGCGCATCCTGCTGGAAGGTGGCAGCGAGTACGCGATGCCCGGCAAGCTGCTGTTCTCGGATCTGACGGTGGACGCGACCACGGGGCAAGTCATGCTGCGCGCCGAGGTGCCGAACCCGAAGGGCGAACTGCTGCCGGGCCTTTACGTTCGGGTGAAGGTGGAGCAGGCGCAGGCAACCAACGCGATCACGGTGCCGCAGCAGGCGGTCACGCGCACCCAGCAGGGCGACACGCTGACCGTCGTCGGCCCCGACGGCAAGCTGAGCAAGCGCACGGTGAAGATCACCGCCGCGCAGAACAACCAGTGGGTGGTCACCGAAGGCCTGAAGGCTGGCGAGCAGGTCATGGTCGACGGCTTCCAGAAGCTGATGATGATGCCGCCCGGCGCGCCCGTGAAGCCGGTGCCGTGGAAGGCGCCCGAACCGGCCTCTGCCGCTGCCCCGGCTGCGCCGCCCGCCAACGCTGCCCCGGCCCCGGCCGCGAAGCAGTAAGGAGCGCGCCCGAATGGCAAAGTTCTTCATCGACCGCCCCATCTTCGCGTGGGTGATCGCGCTGTTCGTCATCGTGGTGGGCGGCGTGGCGATCACGCAGCTGCCGATCGCGCAGTACCCGCCGGTGGCGCCGCCTGCCATCGTCATCAATGTCGCCTATCCCGGCGCTTCGGCCCAGACGCTGGAGGACAGCGTGCTGTCCGTCATCGAGCGCGAGATGAACGGCTCGCCCGGGCTCATCTACATGGAATCGGTGGCGCAGGCCGACGGCACGGGCACCATCACCATCACCTTCGAGACCGGCACCAACGCGGACCTCGCGCAGGTGGACGTGCAGAACCGACTGTCGCGCGCCACGCCCCGGCTGCCGGCAGCGGTGACGCAGCAGGGCGTGCGCGTGGACAAGTCGCGCAACAACTTCCTGCTGTTCACGATGCTGTCGTCCGACAACCCGGCGATCGACACGACGGCGCTGGGCGACTATGCCTCGCGCAATGTCGTGCCGGAGCTGCAGCGCGTGGCCGGCATCGGCCAGGCGCAGCTGTTCGGCACCGAGCGCGCCATGCGCATCTGGATCGATCCCGCCAGGCTGCAGGGGTACAACCTGTCGGCCGCCGACGTCAACGCGGCGATCCGCGCGCAGAACGCGCAGGTGTCCTCCGGCACCATCGGGGACCTGCCCAACGTGCCCGGCCAGGCGATCGCGGCGACCGTGGTGGTCAACGGACAGCTCACCACCACCGAGCAGTTCGGCAACATCGTGCTGCGCGCGAACACCAACGGCTCCACCGTGCGGCTCAAGGACGTGGCGCGCATCGAGCTCGGCGGGCAGGGCTACGCGACCTCGGCACGCCTGAACGGACAGCAGGCCGTCGGCGTCGGCGTGCAGCTCGCGCCCAGCGGCAACGCGCTGGCCGCGGCGAAAGCGATCCGGGCCAAGATGGCCGAGCTCGAGCGCTTCTTCCCGCAAGGCGTGAAGTGGAGCATTCCCTACGACAGCTCGCGCTTCGTCAACATCTCCATCACGGAGGTGGTGAAGACGCTGTTCGAAGCGGTGGCGCTGGTGTTCCTGGTGATGTTCCTGTTCCTGCAGAACTGGCGCTACACGCTCATTCCGACGATCGTCGTGCCGATCGCGCTGCTGGGCACCTTCGGCGTCCTGCTGGCGCTGGGTTTCTCGATCAACGTGCTGACCATGTTCGGCATGGTGCTGGTGATCGGCATCGTGGTGGACGACGCCATCGTGGTCGTGGAGAACGTCGAACGCATCATGAGCGAGGAGGGGCTCTCTCCGCTCGAGGCCACGCGAAAGGCAATGCGCCAGATCTCCGGCGCCATCATCGGCGTGACGGTGGTGCTGATCTCGGTGTTCGTGCCGCTGGCTTTCTTCGCGGGCTCCACCGGCAACATCTACCGCCAGTTCTCGGCGGTGATGGTGGCGTCGATCAGCTTCTCGGCCTTCATGGCGCTGTCGCTCACGCCCGCGCTGTGCGCCACGCTGCTGAAGCCGGTGGAGGCCGGCCACCACCACGAAAAGCGCGGCTTCTTCGGCTGGTTCAACCGCGGCTTCACGCGCACCGCCAAGGGCTACGAGAGTCTCGTGGCGCGCATCCTCAAGCGCGCGGCGCGCTACCTGGTGATCTACGCCGCCATCATCGGCGCGGTGGTCCTGGTGTACCGGCAGCTGCCGACCTCCTTCCTGCCGCAGGAGGACCAGGGCTACATCATCGTCAACGTGCAATTGCCCCCGGGGGCAACCCAGGAGCGCATGCTGTCGGTCATGCAGGAGGTCGAGAAGTACATCCTGAAGCAACCGGAGGTGCAGAGCATCGTCGGCGTGCTCGGCTTCAGCTTCTCGGGGCAGGGCCAGAACGCGGGCCTCGCCTTCGTGACGCTCAAGGACTGGGCCCAGCGTCACGAGCCGGGCCAGGCGGCCGATGCGGTGGCGGGCCGCGCCTTCGGGGCGCTGTCGAGCATCCGCGATGCCTTCATCTATCCGCTGTCGCCGCCGCCCATTCCCGAGCTGGGCAACGCCAGCGGCTTCAGCTTCCGCCTGCAGGACCGCGGCGGCGCCGGCCACGAGGCACTGACCAACGCACGCAACCAGTTGCTGGGCATGGCCAGCAAGAGCCCGCTGCTGACGCAGGTGCGGCCCGAGGGCCTGGAAGACGCGCCGCAGCTGCAGATCGACATCGACCGCGACAAGGCGAACGCGCTGGGCGTGAGCTTCGATGCCATCAACAGCACGCTGTCGACGGCGCTGGGCTCCAGCTACATCAACGACTTCCCGAACCAGGGCCGCCTGCAGCGCGTGGTGGTGCAGGCCGATGCGCCGGCGCGCATGCAACCTGACGATCTGCTCCGGCTCAACGCGAGCAACAGCAAGGGCGAACCGGTGCCGCTCTCGTCATTCGCGAGCACGCGCTGGATCACCGGCGCGCAGCAGACGGTGCGCTACAACGGCTACCCGGCCGTCCGCATCTCGGGCTCGGCCGCCCCGGGCTACAGCTCGGGCGCCGCGATGGCCGAGGTGGAGAAGCTCGCCGCGCAACTGCCCCCGGGCTTCGGCTACGAGTGGACCGGCCAGTCGCGCGAGGAAAAGCTCGCGGGCTCGCAGGCCATCGCGCTGTATGCCTTCTCGATCCTCGCGGTGTTCCTGTGCCTGGCCGCGCTCTACGAGAGCTGGACCATTCCGCTGGCGGTGATCCTGGTCGTGCCGCTGGGGGTGCTGGGCGTGCTGCTCGCGACCCTGCTGCGCGCCTATTCGAATGACGTGTACTTCCAGGTCGGGCTGATCACGATCATCGGTCTGTCGGCGAAGAACGCGATCCTGATCATCGAGTTCGCCAAGGACCTGCAGGCGCAGGGCAAGGGCGTGGTCGAGTCCGCACTGGCGGCCGCCCACCTGCGGTTCCGGCCCATCATCATGACCTCGCTGGCGTTCGGGCTCGGCGTGCTGCCGCTCGTGCTGGCGTCGGGCGCGGGCTCGGCAAGCCAGCGCGCGATCGGCACCGGCGTGATCGGAGGGATGGTGACCGGCACAACGCTCGCCGTGATCTTCGTGCCGGTGTTCTTCGTGGTGGTGCGCAGCCTTTTCAGGGGCAGCGAGCGCCAGCGCGAGGCCGATCGCCGCCACGCCCAGGCCGCAGGCATTGAAGAAAGCCCCGCCCATGACTAAGAAGAACTTCGCTTCCACCGCCCTCGCCGGCGCAGCCGCCTTGCTCCTGGCCGGCTGCTCGCTGATCCCGACCTACGAGCGCCCCGCGGCGCCGGTGCCGGCCAGCTATCCTGGCGCGCAGCCCACAGCCACCAGCGCGTCGCCGGTCTCCACGCTGGCCTGGCAGGACTACTTCACCGATCCTCGGCTGGCGCAGCTGATCGAAATGGCGCTTGCCAACAACCGCGACCTGCGCGTGGCGGTCGCCAACATCGAGCAGGCCCGCGCCCAGTTCCAGATCCAGCGCTCGGCGCAATTCCCGGCGCTCGGGCTGGCGGCCAGCGGATCGCGCTCGAGCCCCAACCCGCTGCAGGCAGCGGGCCTGGGCGGCAGCGTCGCGTCCACGTATTCGGTCAACCTCGGCCTCACGGCCTGGGAGCTCGACTTCTTCGGCCGCATCGCGAGCCTCAAGGAGCAGGCGCTGGCGCAATTCCTTGCCACCGAGGAGTCGCGCAAGGCCACCCAGATCAGCCTGGTCAGCGCAGTGGCCAACGGCTGGCTCACGTTGATCGCGGATGACCAGCTGCTCGCACTCACGCGCCAGACGCTGGCCACCCGTGAAGAATCGCAGAAGCTCACCCTTCTGCGCTTCGACAGCGGCGTGGTCTCGGAGATCGACCTGCGGCTGGCCGATTCGCTGGCCGAGAGCGCACGTGCCTCCTACGCGGAGCAGCAGCGCCTGCGCATGCAGGACGAGAACGCGCTGGCCCTGTTGCTCGGTGCGCCGGTGCCGACGCAGGCCACCGAAGGCGGTACGCGCGGCCTGGATGCGGTGGCGCCGATGGCGGAGCTGCCCGCCGGCCTGCCCTCCGATCTGCTGGGCGAACGGCCCGATATCCGCGCGGCCGAGCAGCAGCTGATCGCGGCCAACGCGAACATCGGCGCGGCGCGGGCCGCCTTCTTTCCGCGCGTGGCGCTGACCACCTCGATCGGCACCGCCAGCAGCGAGTTCTCGAACCTGTTCGAGCGCGGAACCAAGGCCTGGGCCTTCTCTCCGCAGGTGACGCTGCCGATCTTCGACGCCGGCCGAAACCAGGCCGGGCTGGATGCGGCCAGGGCCGGCCGCGACATCGCAGTGGCGCAATACGAGAAGTCGATCCAGACCGCTTTCCGCGAGGTCGCCGACGCGCTCGCAGGCCGCGCGACGCTGGGCGAGCAGCTGCGCGCGCTGCGCGCGCAGACGGAAGCCGAATCGGTGCGCTTCAGGCTTTCGGACCTGCGCTACCGCAACGGCGTCGCCAGCGCGCTGGAACTGCTCGACGCGCAACGCTCGCTCTACGGCGCGCAACTGGCCGCCGTACAGATCCAGCTCGCGCAGTTGCAGAACCAGGTGGTGCTGTACAAGACGCTGGGCGGCGGATGGGCCACGCGCTGAAGCCCGGAGGGAACCGCCAGAGGGCGCGCCTTCGGGCGCCTTCGAACGCCTCTCTATAATCCGCGGTTGATTACAAAAAGCCCGACGAGCCCCCACACTGAGGACCCAATGAGCGACGACGCGCACTACCAGGCCACAGAAGATGCCCACACCGGCCCGATCAAGAACCCAAAGCAACTGCTGCTGGCAGTCTTCTTCTCCTTCATTGCGCCGATCCTGATCATCGTCGGCCTGGTCTCGTATGTGACCTCCGCCAACCACCCCTCGGGGGAGGTGCAGGGCTCGGGCATGGCCCTCTATGGCGTGACGAAGGAAGAGCGCGACCGGGAACTCGCCGATCGCCTCAAGAAGGTCGGCTCGATCGAGATCCGCGACGCCAACCGCGCGCTGGCCACCGGCGAGGCGGTGTTCAAGGCACAGTGCGTGGCCTGCCATGGCGCCCCCGGCATCCCGGGCGCCCCGCACTTCAACGACGCCGCGGCCTGGGGGCCGCGCATCGGACAAGGCTACGAAACCCTGCTGGAACACGCGCTCAAGGGCAAGGGTGCCATGCCCCCCCAGGGCGGCGGCGACTTCGAGGACACCGAGATCGGCCGTGCGGTGGTCTACATGGCCAATGCCGGCGGCGCCAAGTTCCCGGTGCCCGACCGACCGGCTGCCGCGGGTGCCCAGGAGGGCGCAGCTGAGAATGCGGCTGCGGCGCCGGCCTCGGAACCCGCCAAGCAGTAAGCAGGTCCTCGTGCCTCGCAAAAAGAGCCCGCATGCGGGCTCTTTTTTTTGACGCGCCGGCGTTCGGCCTCTCAGTGCGCTGGCTGGACAGGCGCGGTCGCCGCCGGGCTCATGACATGCCCGTAGCGCCCCGGCAGGTCCGCGGCACGCACGTCCTCCGGCACCCAGCGCCCCTGCTCGACCGCGTCGGCCGCAAACCCCATGTCTTGCGTGTGCACCAGGCCCAGCCCGATCGGCGTGGCCAGGTAGAGCCGGCCCTCCTCGTCGACCAGACAGGCCGAAGGCTCGACCCGATCGCCCGCTTGCGATCGCACGCTGAAATCCTCGCCGATCCGCCACACCCACGGCGCGGCCTCCAGCTCCACATAGACGCGCTGCGGCCCGTTCTGGAAAAACCACTGGCCGCGCTCGTCGTGCTCGTAGTTGCGCTGGATGAAGTCGATCAACTTCTCGTGCTTCAGCAGCGAGCCCTTGGCCGTCGGGAAGGGCCCCGCGGCCTGCGTTCGGTCGTCCCGCATGTACCAGTTGCCGCGTGCGTCGAGGCCGAGCCAGCCATAGCAGTGCGGCACGTTGGGCCATTTGGCGAGCGCCTGTTTGACGATGTCGTCCATGGTGCCGATTCTGGCGCGGATGGTGCCGCCGCGCCATCGGACGAAGCCGCGTCAGAGGTACTGCGCGAGCCAGTCGCCGACCCGTTCAGGCAGGCCGCGTACATGACCCGGCGGCGGCCCCATCGGAAAGCCCACATGCCCCCCATGTGCCGGTTGCCATAGCGTGACATGGCGGCCCGCCTCCTCGGGACGCGGCAGGCTGGCGGCCGGGACGAAGGGATCGTTCGTCGCGTTCACGATCAGCGCCGGGATGCGGATCGCGCCCAGGTGCGGCTTGGCGGAGGCGCGCCGCCAGTAATCGTCGGTGTCGCGAAAGCCGTGCAGCGGCGCGGTGAAGACGTTGTCGAAGGCACGCAGGTCGGCTGCGGCCATCAACGCCTCGCGGTCGAACAGGCCCGGGTGCTGGGCCAGCTTGGCCAGCGCCTTGGGCTTCATGCTGGCGAGGAACATGCGCGTGTAGACCAGCCGGTTGAAACCTTGCCCGATTGCGGCGCCGCCGGCCGCGAGGTCCAGCGGCGCGCTGATCGAGGCGACCGCACTGACGACCTTCGACGCTTCCGCCCCCGCCTCCTCGACCCAGCGGAGCAGGGCGTTGCCGCCCAGCGAGACGCCCGCCGCAAAGATGGGTGCCCCAACGCTCGGCACCTCGTGTCCTCGCTGCCCCCCAAGGGCGCGCTCGCTTACCTGGGGCAGCCCGGCGCCGCGCTCGGGTCCGACCTGCCGCTCACGCAGGCGCGCAAGAATCCAGCCCACCTCCTCGTAGTCCCCCGAGTGGTAGGCCCGCGGCGCGAGATTGATCTCGCCGCTGCAGCCGCGGAAATGCGGCACCGCGTAGTCCCAGCCGCGCGCCAGTGCATGGGCCGCGAAGGCCTCCGCATAGTGGCTCCTCGAGGAGCCCTCGAGCCCATGGAAGAGCACCAGCAGCGGCCGCGGCGCGGGCCCTTGCGCCGCGAGGAAGTCGACGTCGATGAAGTCGCCGTCCGGCGCGGTCCAGCGCTCGCGGCGGTAAGCCGGCAGCGGCGCCTCGACGCGACGCGCCCAGAGCGCGGGCCAGATGGTCTGGAGGTTGCCGCCCGGCAGCCAGCGCGGGGCCACATACTGCATCAGCATCAGTGAAGAACCGGCGGGATCTCGTCGGCCTCCTCGGGCGCATGAACCATGCCCGGGCTCGCATGGTGGGCGACCATGCGCCAGCCCTGCGCGGTCTTGTGATAGACGTTGGTGGCCAGCACGAAGGCATGGCGCGGTCCCTCGGCCGTCAGCACCTCGATGCGCTCCAGCACGTTGTGCACCGCACTCGCCAGCGACTCCACCCTGCGCACATGGGCCGGCGTGGCATGGATCGCGCCGTTGGCGAACATCTGTTCGAAAGCCGCGCGGATCGCGCCGGCGCCCACGAGGCGCGGGCCGCCGGGATGCACGCAGAACACCTCGTCCTCGTCGGCCCAGCAGGCCATCAGGGCGTCGATGTCGCCGCGCTGCAGCGCCTCGTAAAAGATCGCCTCGGTATCGTCTGCGGTGCCGGCCACGGCGGCGGCGCGGAGTTTGGGCTTGGACATGGTGACTGAGACTGGAGTGGCGATTTTGCCTCGGACGCTTGGCGCGCATCGCTCGCCCGCGCGCCGCAGGGCCAGAGTGAGCCCGGAATGGGTCGCTCGTTCACGCCTCCACGCTGCGGACCTCCCCGAGCGCAGCGAGCAGCCAGCCCTCGGCCACTGCCTGCAGCTCGCCCTGGGCCGCCTGCCACACCAGCTCGGGCGCGGCCACGTGCACGCCCGGCGGCGCGATGCGCAGTGCCACTTCGACCAGCTCCGCGACCTTGCCGGCGCGCACCGGCTGCTCGCTGGCCGGCACCATGAAGCGTGCGACCGACAGCATCCAGGCCGCCAGCCGCTCGGCCGGATTGCCGAAGCGCGCCGCAGCGGGCTTGCGCGCCGTGCGCACGATGATCACGCGCTCGAAGCCCTGGGCCACGACTGCCTCCTCGTCGAGGCTGGCCAGCCCGCGCTTGAGCGCCTCCGGCAGCCGGCCCTGGTCGTGCGGCTGCACGACGGCCAGCGTGCGCACGCCGCAGGCCTTCAGCCAGGCCGCGAGTGCAGGCAACTGTGCCGGCTCGGGCGTCCATAGCGCGCGTTCGCGGTCGTAGTAGAGGCGCGGCGGTTCGAACAGGACCAGCGCCGCGTCGGCCGCGGTGCGCGGCCAGTGCGCGATGTCGGGGCCGGGCGCCAGCACGGTCTCGACACCGCGCAGCCCGGCGCGGATCGGCTCGCGCACCAGCACGCGCGTGTGCTCGAAGCGATGCCGGCCGGCGAGCCGCCGGACCAGCTCCTGGCCCAGCGCTCCGGTGGCGCCGGCGATCAGCAGCGTGCCCTCGTCCCGGCGCAGCGGCGGCGGCTTGCGGTTCGCGGCCTGCAATGCCTGAAGAGAATCGACCACCATCAGCCTATGCTACCTTCGCCGTTTCGCACGAACGACGAAGAGGGCTTCGATATGGTGAGCATCCAACGCTGGCTCCTGATCCTCCTTGCGACGCTGTCGCTCGCAGGCTGCGGCTACAACGACTTCCAGCGCCTCGACGAGGCGAGCAAATCGGCCTGGAGCGAGGTGCTCAACCAGTACCAGCGCCGCGCCGATCTCGTGCCCAACATCGTGGCCACGGTCAAGGGCGAAGCCAACTTCGAACAGGAGACGCTGACCAAGGTGATCGAGGCGCGGGCCAAGGCCACCTCGATCCAGGTCACGCCCGAGACGCTCAACAACCCGGAGGCGTTCAACCGCTTCCAGCAGGCGCAGGGCGAGCTCTCCAGCGCCCTGTCGCGCCTGATGGTGGTGGCCGAGCAGTACCCCAACCTCAAGGCCAACCAGGCCTTCCGCGACCTGCGCGTGACGCTGGAGGGAACCGAGAACCGCATCACCGTGGCGCGCAATCGCTACATCCAGACCGTGCAGGAGTACAACGTGCTCGCGCGCAGCTTTCCCACCAACCTCACGGCCAAGATCTTCAGCTACGACCCCAAGGCCAACTTCAGCGTGCAGAACGAGGCCCAGATCTCCACCCCGCCGACGGTCGACTTCGGCCAGCAGCAGCAACAGCCGAAGAAGTAAGCCTCGATGATGGCCGCCCGCATCCGGCGCGCGCTGGCAGCACTCTTCCTGCTGGCCGTCGCGTTCGCGGGCGTGCACGCGCAAGACCTGCTGCCGGTTCCACCGCCAAGCGCACGGGTCATCGACCAGACCGGCACGCTCGACGCTGCAAAGCGCCAGGCACTCGAAGCCAAGCTGGCCGCCTTCGAGCAGGAGAAGGGCTCGCAGATCGTGATGCTGATGGTCCCGACCACGGCACCCGAGGACATCGCGAGCTACGCCAACCGCGTGGGCAACGCCTGGAAAATCGGCCGCAAGGAGGTTGGCGACGGCATCCTCGTCGTCGTCGCCAAGAACGACCGCAAGATGCGCATCGAAGTTGCGAAGACGCTCGAAGGCGCGGTGCCCGACATCGCGGCGGCACGCATCATCGACCTCGCGATGAAGCCACGCTTTCGCGAGAACGATTTCGCCGGCGGACTCGACGCCGCGGCCGACCAGCTGATCGCGCGCGTCAAGGGCGAGCCGCTGCCGGAGGTGGATGCCAGGAGCGGTGACTTCGGCGGTGCGCAGGAGGAGCCCGGCTTCGACTGGGGCGACCTGGCCGTCTTCCTGTTCTTCGGCGTGCTGATCGGCGCGCCGATTGCGCGCGCCATCCTCGGCAAGGTGCTGGGGCCGGTGGCGCTGGGCGGCGTGGCGGGCGTGGTGGTGATGATGCTGACCGCGAGCCTGGTGATCGCCGTGCTGGCGGGGCTCGCAGCGCTGCTCTTCACCTTGCTGTCGAGCGCCTTCGGCGCGGGCGCCGGGCGGCGCGGCGGTCGCCGCGGCGGTTGGGGGCCGGGCCTCGGTGGGCTTGGCGGCGGCCTGGGGGGTGGCGGCTGGGGCGGCGGATCCTCGTCCGGCGGTGGCTTCAGCTCGGGCGGTGGCGGCGATTTCGGCGGCGGCGGCGCGTCGGGGGACTGGTAGCGATGGCCACGCAATCCCTTCCTTCCACGCTCCGGCGGCTCTGGCGCCATCGCTGGACCGACGAGGCCGATGTGCGGCGCGTGCTGCCCGCCGAGACCCTGGAACGCCTGAAGGCGAGGGTCGCGGCCAGCGAGCGCCGGCATCGCGGCGAGGTGCGAATCTGCATCGAGGCCGGTCTGCCGTGGTCGTACATCCAGCGCGGCGCACCTGCGCGCGAGCGCGCGATTACCCTGTTCGGCAAGCTGCGCGTATGGGACACCGCGGAAAACAACGGCGTGCTCATCTATCTGCTGCTGGCCGAGCACGCGATCGAGATCGTGGCCGACCGAGGCATCGATGCCCACGTGAGCGCGGAAGAATGGGCTGCAATGGCCAGGCGAATGGCGTCCGCGTTCCGGGAAGGCCGCTTCGAGGACGGGCTCACGCAGGCGCTGGAAGAAGTGTCTGCGCTGCTGGTGGCGCACTTCCCGCTTGCCGAGGGAGCGCCCGACCGCAACGAGCTGCCCGACGAACCGGTCCTGGTGGTGTAGCAGGCAGAAGGATCGGGCTACCCGCGCGCGCCGCTCAGGCGCCGCGTCCGATCTGCTCCTCCAGCAGCCGCCGGTTGACCGCATGGACCGCGTCCAGCTCCAGCTGCAGCGCGCGCGACACCTGCGACAGCGTGCGCAAACGGCGGTTGCCTTCGCGCAGGCGCCCCACAAGGATCGTAGAGATGCCCAGCATCATGCGGGCCGCGACCATCGGATGGCTCTCGACCAGGGCCAGCAGCGAAGCGCGCGGGAGCACGCCCAGCTTGACGTCCGTGAGCGCCGTGCAACTGGCGGAGCGCGGCCCGCCGTCGATCACCCCCATCTCACCCAACAGGCTGCCGGCACCGACCACCGTGATCACGACTTCGCCATCGGGAATGCCGGAGCTGTTCACGGCCCGCAGCTGGCCTTCGAGCACGAGCACCAGATAGTCGCTGTCGGCCGCATCGCCCTCCTCGAACAGCAGCGTGTCTGCCAGCACATGCACCGGCTTCATGGCGTCGACCACGACTTCCGCTTCGGCGCGGCTCATGCCAGCCAGCGGAGCGGCCTGCATCATCAGTTCGACGGCATGTTCGCGCAGGTCATTGCGCCGGGGAGGCTCGGGTGCTTGTGCCATGAGTGGAAGTCTTCAGATCGGCAAGGGCCACACGGCATCGCCGCCGATGCCATAGAAACGCCGGCCAGGCACGGGCTCCATCAGCCAGCCACCGGTGAACTCGCCGAAGGCCGGCAGGATCAGGCGCCCTTCCTCGCGCACGAAGCAGGGCATGCGCAGGCTGTCGCGCGCACTGCCCTGCAACTTGCAGACCGGATGGAGATGACCACCGAGGACGAAGTGCGTCGGATGAGGCCGGGGGTGGTGACAGGCGGCGAAGGGGCCGCTCAGGTAGGGCTCGTCGACGCTCTCGAAGCGAAGCGTCGCTGGCGGGTCGCCGGCATGGCTGTCGTGGTTGCCGCGCACCAGCGTGCAGCCAAGATCCGCGTGCACTTCGCGCCAGGCCTGGAGGCTCGCCAGCAGCTGCGGCGTGCGCGCCTGAGCGTCATGCAGGAAATCGCCGAGCACGACGAGCTCGCGCGGATGGTGCTGCTCGATCAGGCGGTCGAGGCGGGCAAGGTTCTGCCCCGTGGTGCCGTGCGGCACCGGTTGCCCCAGTGCCCGGAAGCTGGCCGCCTTGCCCAGGTGAAGATCGGCGACGAAGAGCGTCTCGGCGGCCGGCCACCAGAGGGCTCGCTCTGGAAGAAGGTCGAGGGATTCGCCGGCGACGTCGAGCCGGCAGGAGGAGGAAGCGGCATGCACGTGTTCGAGTTTCCCAGAAGGCCGCGCAGCAAAATCTTGCGAATTGTCACGTCGCGCCTCCGCTCTTCCGCGCTTCCGGGATTTTTCCGCGCGGGCGTGAACTGCGGCGCGACACGCCTTGCCGGGTCTCGGCCTGAGCGTCCTCCACCGGCCGCTCGAAGGCCAGTGTCCTGCGCACCCGGTCAGCGTCTGCGTCCTCGGCCGCGCCCCCCGCGGCCCGCTCCAGCTGCGCGACCATGCGCGCGATACGCTCGGCCGCGCTCTCGTTCGACAGCTTCTCGCGAAACAGCTCCACCATCAATGGAAAGGCGAAGGGCGTGGGCCGCTGCAGCGTCCGGACCACGAGCCGCTGCGAGGCCATGCGGGCCAGCGCCGCGCGCAGCCGCCCGATCTCCAGCTCCTGCGCGAGCAGTTCCTCCTCGGCCTGCTGCAGCAGGCGGTTGGCGGGGTCGTACTTGCGGAACACCTCGTAGAACAGCGAGGAGGAGGCCTGCAGCTGCCGGCTGCTGCGCCGCTCGCCGGGATAGCCCTGGAAGATCAGGCCGGAGACGCGCGCGATCTCGCGAAAGCGCCGGCGGGCCAGCTCGGTGGCGTTGAGGGAGGCGAGCACCTCGTGCAGCAACTCCGTCTCGTCCACCGGTGCCAGCACCTGCGGCAGCAGCGCCGGCCAGTCCGGATCGGCCGCGCAAAGCAGCTCGAAGCCGTAGTCGTTCACCGCGATCGAGAAGGTACGCGGCTGGTGCTGCGCGAGTCGCCAGGCCAGCAGACTGGCCAGGCCCAGGTGCACCAACCTCCCCGCAAAGGGATACAGGAAGAGATGCCAGCCCTCGCGCGTCTTCAGCAACTCGGCCAGCAGCGTCTCCGGCGTGGGCAGGGCCGACCAGCGCTGCTGGATCTCGAGCAGCGGCCGGACGGATTGCAGCTCGGGCGTGTCGTAGCGACCTTCATTCGCCCGCGCCAGCTGCCGCACGACGGCATCGGCCAGGGTGCTGGTCAGCGGCATGCGCCCGCCGTTCCATCGCGGCACGGAGGGCTTGCGGCCGCTCGCGCGCCGCACCCAGGCCGTCATGTCATGCACCCGCACCAGCTCCAGCAGCCGGCCGCCGAAGAGGAAGCAGTCGCCCGGCTTCATGCGGGCGACGAAGCTTTCCTCCACGCTGCCGATCCTGGTGCCGCGCAGGTACTGCACGGCCATGCTGGCGTCGCTGACGATGGTGCCGATGTTCATGCGATGCCGGCGCGCCAGGCGTGTATCGGGCACGCGCCAGACGCCCTCCGCGTCGGCCACGGCGCGGCGGTAGTCGGGGTAGGCCGCGAGCGAAGGCCCGCCCTGCGCCACGAAATCCAGGCACCACTGCCAGCTCTCGCGGGACAGCCCGGCATAGGCCACGGTGGCACGCACCTCCGCATAGAGGTCGTCGGGCACGAAGCCGCCGCCGAGCGCGACCGTGACCAGGTGCTGCACCAGCACATCCAGCGGCTGCGCCGGGGATCGGCGCTCCTCGATGCGCCCCTGCGCCACGGCGTCGCGCACGGCGGCACCCTCCACGATCTCGATGCTGTGCGTGGGCACGAGGGTGATGCGCGACGGCCGTCCCGGCGCGTGGCCCGAACGGCCCGCGCGCTGGAGCAGGCGCGCCACGCCTTTGGCCGAGCCGATCTGCAACACGCGCTCGACCGGCAGGAAGTCCACGCCCAGGTCCAGGCTCGAGGTGCACACCACCGCCTTGAGCGCGCCGGACTTCAGGCCCAGCTCCACCCACTCGCGTACCGCGCGGTCCAGCGAGCCGTGGTGCAGCGCGATCTGCCCGGCCCACTCGGGCCGCGCCTCGAGCAGGGCCTGGTACCAGATCTCGGACTGGGAGCGCGTGTTGGTGAAGACCAGCGTGCTCGCGCTGGCGGCGATCTCCCCCACCACCTGCGGCAGCATGGTGAGCCCCAGGTGCCCGCCCCACGGAAAGCGCTCGGCGCGCCCGGGCAGCAGCGAGTCGATGAGCAACTGCTTGGGCACCTCGCCCTGCACCAGCACACCGTCGCCGCCGGCCAGCAGCGTGCGCATGGCGTCCTGCAGATTGCCGAGCGTGGCCGACATGCCCCAGATGCACAGGCCGGCATTCCAGCGGCGCAGCCGTGCCAGCGCGAGCTGCACCTGCACGCCGCGCTTGTTGCCCAGCAGCTCGTGCCATTCGTCGACCACGACCAGGCGCACCGAGCCCAGCACCGTCCTGGCATCGGCGCGCGCGAGCTGCAGAGCGAGGCTCTCGGGCGTCGTGACCAGCACGGTCGGCAGGCGCAGGTTCTGCGCGCTGCGCTCGGCCGAGGAGGTGTCGCCGCTGCGGGCAGCTGCGCTCCAGCCGGGCTGCAGGGCCTCGAGGGCCTGCTGCAAGGCGCGCAAGGTATCGGCAGCCAGCGCGCGCATCGGCGTCAGCCACAGCACGGTGAGCGGCGGCGGCGACTTGCTCGCGTCCTTCGTCGCGAAAGCCTGCAGCGCACCGAGCCAGACGGCGTAGGTCTTGCCGGCACCCGTGGTGGCGTGGAGCAGGCCGGAGCGCCCTTCGGCCAGGGCTTGCCAGACGCGGCGTTGAAAGTCGAAGGCCTTCCAGCCGCGCGACGCGAACCAATCGTCGAGTCGGCTCAAGGTCTTGCTCCTTCGCCCTGTGCCCCCGCCCCTGCCCGCCCCCGGAAGCGGAGGGAGAAAGACTGGGCCGGGTTGCTGCTCACGGCGATGTCGATGCGGGTTGCGGCAACAGTGCCGCCAGCGTCTGCAAGGTATCCGCCTCCTCCACCGGCTTGTCCTCGCGCCAGCGCAGCATTCGCGGAAAGCGCACCGCGATGCCGCTCTTGTGCCGCGCACTGCGCGCGATGCCCTCGAAACCGAGTTCGAAGACCAGCGTGGGCGTCACGCTCCTCACCGGTCCGAAGCTCTCGATGGTGGTGCGGCGGACGATCGCGTCCACGCGCGCCATCTCGGCATCGCTCAGGCCGGAATAGGCCTTGGCGAACGGCACGAGCTTGCGCCCGTCCACCTCGGGCGGTGCGTCCCACACGGCGAAGGTGTAGTCGCTGTAGAGGCTCGCGCGCCGTCCGTGCCCGCGCTGCGCGTAGACCAGCACGGCGTCGACCGAGAGCGGATCGATCTTCCACTTCCACCACAGGCCGACGTCCTTGGTGCGGCCGACGCCGTAGGCCGCGTGGCGCTGCTTGAGCATCATGCCTTCCACGCCCATCGCCCGCGCCGATTCGCGCTGGCGCGCGAGGTCCTGCCAGCTCTCGCCGTGCAGCATCGGGCTCGCGATCAGCGCCGGGTGCTGCACCGTCGCGATGAGATCGTCGAGCAGCACGCGCCGCTCGTGCTGCGGCAGCGCGCGCAGGTCGCGGCCTTGCCATTCGAGCAGGTCGTAGCCCAGCAGCACCGCCGGGATTTCGCGCAGCAGCTTCGGCGTCAGCGTCTTTCGGCCGATGCGCTTCTGCAGCTCGGCAAAGGGCTGCACGCGATCTTCGCGCCAGACCACCACCTCGCCATCGAGCACCGTGCCGTCAGGCAGCGCCCGGCCCATCTCGGCCAGCTCGGGAAAGCGGTCCGTCACCAGTTCCTCGCCGCGCGACCACAGGCACACCTGGCCGGCGCGCCGCACCAGCTGGGCGCGGATGCCGTCCCACTTCCATTCGATGATCCACTGCGAGGGTGGTCCCAGCACCGCATCGAACTGATCGAGCGGCAACGCAAAAGGATGTGCGAGGAAGAAGGGGTAGGGGTGCCCGCCCGCCTGGCGGTCCTGCTCGTGGCCGCTCTCGGGCGCGATCAGCGCCGTGAAATCGGCCGGGCCCGGCCGGCCCGTGATGTGGGTGTAGCCCATGAGCCGCTGCGCGACGCGCTTGGGGTCGAGCCCGCTCATCGTCGCCAATACCTGCGTGACCTGCAGGCGCGAGACGCCGACGCGGAAGGCGCCCGTGATGAGCTTGAAGTAGACGAGGCGCTCCTCCGGCGCCAACTGGCGCCACTGGGCACGCAGCGCATCGGCGAGCGGCTCGGGCGGCATTCCGCGCAACGGCAGCAGGTGTTGCTCGATCCAGGTCGCAAGGCCGAGGTCGTGCGCCTCGGTGGGTGGCGGCAGCAACAGCGAGAGCGTCTCGGCAAGGTCGCCGACCGCTTCGTAGCTCTCGTCGAACAGCCACTCCGGAAGGCTGGCAGCCTGCTGTGCGAGCAGGCGCAGCAGCTTGGTCGGCACCAGTTGCCGCGGCCGCCCGCCTGCGAGGAAGTACACAGCCCACGCGGCGTCCTCGGGGGCGGCGGCCTGCAGGTAGCGCTGCAGCGCCGCCTGCTTCACGAGGTTGGAGGTGCTCGCATCGAGCTCGCGGTAGAGCGCAGCGAACTGCTTCATGGCGAGGCGACGTCCTCCTCCCTCTCGGGCTTCTCTCCTTTTGCTTCCGGGCTCGCGTCGTTTGCACCGCCTTCCATGTCCTCGTCGCCGTATTCGGTCTGGAAGGCGCGCGCATCCAGTCCGCTTTCCTGCAGCCATCGCACCATCACGGCCACGCTGCCGTGCGTCACGAACACGCGCTCGGCGCCGGTCGCGGCGATGGCCTGCTGCAGGCCGGGCCAATCCGCGTGGTCCGACATCACGAAGCCGCGGTCCACGCCGCGCCGCCTCCGTGTGCCGCGCAGTTGCATCCAGCCGCTGGCGAAGGCATCCGAGTACTGGCCGAAGCGCCGCATCCATGGCGTACCGGCGGCCGATGGCGGCGCCAGCACCAGCGCGCGCTTGAGCAGCGCGGCGTCCACGCCGGGGTCCGTCACGCGCAAGGTGGGCGGCAGTGCCACGCCCGCCGCGCGATAGACCGCGTTCAACGGCTCCACAGCGCCATGCACGACGATCGGCCCGATGCTCGCATCGACGCCGTGCAGGATGCGCTGCGCCTTGCCGAAGGCATAGCACAGCAGCACGGAGGCGCGCCCGTGGTTCGCGTTGGCGCGCCACCAGCCGTCGATTTCGGCGAAGAGCGCGGCCTGTGCAGGCCAACGGTAGATCGGCAGGCCGAAGGTGGATTCGGTGATGAAGGTGTCGCAGGGCACCGGCTCGAAGGGCGCGCAGGTACCGTCCGGCTCGGTCTTGTAGTCGCCGGAGGCGACCCACACGCGGCCGCCATGTTCGAGCCGCACCTGCGCCGAGCCCAGCACGTGGCCGGCCGGATGCAGCGACAGGCGCACGCCGCGATGATCGATCGCGCTGCCATAGGGAAGCGTCTGCAGCGTGATGTCGCCAAGCCGCGCGCGCAAGGTCCCGGCGCTGTCCTCGTGCGCGAGGTAGTGGCCATGGCCCACGCGCGCATGATCGGAATGCGCGTGGGTGATGACCGCGCGGTCCACCGGCCGCCACGGGTCGATGTAGAAGTCACCGGGCGGGCAGTAGAGGCCTTCGCGGCGCGCAACGACGAGGTCTTCGGCGGGCATGGCAGGCGATCCTAGCCCCGCCTCGACGCGCGCGCGTGTAGGCCCGCGTCGCGCCCTGCCCACGCGCGAAGCCGCTTGCGAGACCCTGCTGCCGCGCTCCGCGGACACCCCGGGCGATCGGCCTGTTCGGGTTGGAGGGCAGCCCGGATGGCTGATCTCCTACAAATTGTCGAAACCAAGGTCCCTACGGTGGGTCTCCCTGACGAGCACAAGCCAGGCATTCAGGAGCAAAGCCATGAAGACCACGGCAGAAGGAGCGCGCGGTGGCGCGCAGCCCGAACGCATCGACATCAGCAGCGCCCGAGAGCTGGACAAATGGTCGCGCCGGCTCGACGTCTCGCACGACTGTCTGCGTGAAGCCGTGCGCGCCGTCGGCAGCCGCGCGATGGACATCGAATGGCACCTGAGGGCGGGCCGAAGCGGCGCGTCCGCGCTCCGCAAGACAAGCGCCTCGGCCTAGCATGCCAGGGGCGCACCCCGCGCAGGCCGCGCTCTTCGATGAGGCCCCTGCCGCGCTGCTGCAGGGTTGGCGCTACGAAGACGACTTCCTGGACGCGGACGAGGAAAGCGAGTTGCTGCACATCGTGCGGGCCTTGCCGCTGGAGCAGATGCGCTACAAGGACTACACGGCACGGCGCCGCGGCATCAGCTTCGGTGGCCACTACGACTTCGACGCCAACCGGCTTCGGCCTTCGCCGGACCTGCCAGCCCGGCTGGTGCCGCTGCGCGACAAGGTTGCGCGGTGGATGAAGGTGGCGCCGGAGATGCTGGTGCACATGCTGGTCGCGGAATACAGCCCAGGCACGCCCTTGGGCTGGCACCGGGATGTGCCGGAATTCGAGGAAGTCGTGGGCATCTCGCTGCTGGGCGCGGGCCTGATGCAGTTCAGGCCCTATCCGCCTGTCAGGGACGCGCGGGGCCGCCCCGGTCCCCACATCGATCTCGTGGTTGCACCTCGTTCGATCTACCGGATGCGCGGGCCTGCGCGGTGGCGCTGGCAGCACCGAGTGACACCCGTCCAGTCGCTGCGCTATTCGATCACGCTGCGCACGGCGGCGGTGCACGAGCCCTGAGCCACAGCCAAACGCTTGCTCAGGACTCCGGCACGCGCTTCAGGTCTTCCAGCCAGACCTCGGCCTCGGAATCGCTGGGCGCGCGCCAGTCACCCCGCGGGGACAGCGAGCCGCCCGAGCCGACCTTGGGCGAATTCGGCACGCAGGAGCGCTTGAACTGGCTGGTCTTGAAGAAGCGGTAGAGGAAAGTGCCGAGGTGGCGCTTGATGTCTGCAAGCCCGTACTCGTTGCGCTCCTTCTGCAGCTCGTCGGGCCAGCGGCCGCGTGCGCGATCGCCCCAGGCCGCGTGCGCCAGGAAGGCGACCTTGCTCGGCCTGAAGCCGTAGCGCAGCGTGTAGTAGAGATGGAAGTCCTGCAGCTCGTAAGGGCCGATGGTGTCCTCGGTACGCTGGCCGGGCTGGGCCTCGACGCCCTCGCCTGCCGCAGGCGCATCGGTTGCAGGAATCAGCTCGGGGCTGACCTCGGTCTCGAGGATGTCGCGCAGCACGCCACTGCCCTCGTCGCCCAGCAGCTTCTTGGTCTCGACCCAGTGCACCAGGTGCTTGATCAGCGTCTTGGGCACGCTCGCGTTCACGTTGTAGTGCGACATGTGGTCGCCCACACCATAAGTGCACCAGCCGAGCGCGAGCTCGCTCAAGTCACCGGTGCCCACCACGATGCCCTGGTGGAAGTTGGCAAGCCGGAACAGGTGGCTGGTGCGCTCGCCGGCCTGCACGTTCTCGAAGGCGATGTCGTACTGCGGCTCGCCCCGCGCAAAGGGATGGCCCAGGTCCTCCAGCATCTGGCGGCAGCTGGGTCGGATGTCGATCTCGCGCGCGGTGCAGCCGATGCTGGTCATCAGCCGGTGCGCCTGCGCCAGCGTGCGGCCGGTGGTCGCGAAGCCGGGCATGGTGAACCCGAGGATGTCGGAGCGCGGCTTGCCGAGACGGTCCATGGCTTGCGCGCATACCAGCAGCGCGTGCGTGGAGTCGAGCCCGCCGGAGACGCCGATCACCAGCTTGTCGATGCGGGCTGCCTCGATGCGCTGCACCAGGGACTGCACCTGGATGTTGAAGACCTCGCTGCAGCGCGCATCGCGCGTGGCCGCGTCCGACGGCACGTAGGGGAAGCGCGCCACCTGGCGCAGCAGGCCGTGCGGCACCTGCGACGGGACCGGCAGCTCGAACTCGACGGTGCGCCAGCCCGCGAGCGCCTCCTTGTGCTTGTGGACCGAGGTGCCGAAGCTGTTCTGTCGCATGCGCTCGCGCGATACGCGCTCCAGGTCCACGTCGGCTGCAACGATGTGCGAGCGGTTGCTGAAGCGCTCGCTCTCGGCCAGCATGTCGCCGCTTTCGTAGATGAGCGCCTGGCCGTCCCAGGCCAGGTCGGTGGTCGATTCGCCGATGCCGGCCGAGGTGTAGAGGTAGGCCGCCAGGCAGCGCGCCGATTGCAGGCTGACCAGACGATGACGATAGTCCGACTTGCCGATCGTGATGTTGGACGCCGACAGATTGACCAGCACCGTGGCGCCCGCGAGGGCCGCATAGCTGGACGGCGGAATGGGCACCCACACGTCCTCGCAGATTTCCACGTGCAGCTTGAAGAGCGGCAGCTGGCGCGACTGGAACAGCAGGTCGGTGCCGAAGGGAATGCGCTCTTCGCCGAGCACCAGCTCCGTGGCCAACGCCATGTCGGCGCCGTTGAACTGGCGCGCCTCGTAGAACTCGCCGTAGTTCGGCAGGTAGGTCTTCGGCAGCACGCCCAGCACCCGCCCGTCGGCCACGACCGCGGCGCAGTTGAAAAGCCGGTGGTCCACCCGCAGCGGCAGGCCCACGACCGCGACGGCACCGATGCCCCGCGAGGCGGCGGCCACCTCCAGCAGGGCGCGCTCGCAGGCATCGAGCAACGCGGCTTGGTGGAACAGGTCGTCGCAGGTGTAGGCCGAGAGCCCCAGTTCCGGGAAGGCCACCAGCACTGCGCCATCAGCCGCGGCCTCGCGGTACAGGCGCAGGGTCTCGGCCGTGTTGAACACCGGGTCGGCCACCCGGTTGCGCGGCACCGCGACGGCCATGCGCGCGAAGCCGTGGGTGTAGGGATTGTGGAACTCGTGCTCGGTCATGGCCGGATTGTGGCCTCACGCCGCGGATGCCGCCCGCGGGCTGCAAGCCGGCCTTTCCGGCGACGGCCCCGACATTTACTGCGAGCCGCCGCCCTTGCGCAAGGCCGGGTCCTCGCCCTTCGCGTGCGACTTGCCCTCCAGCTCGGCCTTGCGCATCGCTTCGGCTTCGGACTCGCTCTTCGGACGCGCATTGCGCGCGGCTTCATCGACCTTGCCCGATTTCACGAAGTCCGTGGTGGCCTTGTCGTAGCGCCGCGTGGCTTCGTAGTTGCCTTCGCCCTGGATGTCAGGGCTCTTGGGGTCTTGTGGATCGTTCATGTTGCACTCCTTCAAACAGGAAAAGCCCAGCCGCGCGCGGGCCGCGTCGCCATCAGTCCTTCTCGGTCAACTGGCCGGCGGCTCCCCCGGCAGTCGACTTCGCACTGCGGCCGGTGCTCGCACCTTCGGAAGAGCGGCGCTTCGGCGCGTCAGTCCCGACGCGCTGCCGCAGGAAGGGGGTGTGGCCCGGAGCCTTGCCTGCGTCGCGCGGCGGTGAGTCGGCATCGGTTCTTCTTTGCACCATCACAACCTCCCGATCACAGCGAGAGCAACCGCTGCATGAAGGCGCGATAGCGACGCAGGGCGACGCGCAACTTCTCCGTCGAGGCGGCATCCGCCGCTCCGCCGCCGCGCGTATCCAGTCCCGCCCGCTCGTCCGAGAAGGTCTGCGAGAGGTTCTGCAGCATCTGCCTTACCAATTCATCGGCCTGGCGCACGGCCTGCTGCGGATCGTCGACGAAGCCGATCTGCACTGCGTCCCAACTGGCACGGAAATCCCGTGCTGCCTCGGGCGCGAAGAGCGGGGCCAGCGACTCGTCCGCACGATCCTGCTGCACCGTGTGGGGCCGCTGTGGCACCTGTGACGCCTGCAACTGCTCCTGTTGCCGCGGCTGCCGCGACGGCTCTGGCTGCCGCGAAACCGGCTGCTCGAGGTCGTCCGGCGCGATGCGGGCATCCGCATTCCGGCTCTGCGTGTTCTGCGTGTTCTGCATGGGTCGGGCGGCAACGTCGTGCTCGCTGCGCTCACCACGCCTGGTATCGAAGATCATGATCGTGCCTCCACCGGTCTCGCCGGCATCGCGCGCGGCGGGTTTTCCACGCGCACTTCAAGTAATTCATCGAACAACGCACGGTAGTGAACCACGGCCTTGCGCAGCTCCTCGGTCTCTACCTCGCCGCTCAGGGTGCGCGCATGGATGGCCTGCGCCGCGCGGTAGTTCCTCACCACCGCGGGATGGTCCACCGAGATGTCGGCCGCACGATGCTCGAAGTCGCCCATCGGATAGCCTCGCTTCTGCATCAGCTCGCGCACCAGTTGGTCCGCCTGCGTCACCGCGCCGGACGGGTTGTCGACGAACTCGGCCTGCACCTTGTTCCACGCGCTGCTGAAGCGCGCCGCTTCGCCAGGCGCCAGCGGAACGATGCGCAGCCGCTCGACCCTCGCCGTGCGCTGCCGGAGTTCGGCTTCTGCCTTCGCCCGGCTGCCATGGTGCTTGACGGCGCGGTCGTACTCGTCGCCGAAGCGCGCCGCGAGCAGGCCCGACTGTCGTTTTCGGTGGAACAAATAGGCAGCCAGCGCGACCAGGGCAAGAACCACGACGATTCCCACTACCCACAGGGCTTGCGTGCTCTCGGCGTCCATACGTCTCCCCTTCACATCGAAGCACCGTCCGTGCGCGCCGCGGATGCAGCAGCGACCACGTGCGGATGCATGAATGCTGATAACGGCCGTGGCGCCGGGCCGGCAGCGTATGGACGTAACTTCTGTGGGATCGAACCTACGCATCGCAGCACGCGTCCCGGCCCTGACGTGCCGGACAATGAGCGCGTCCCCTCGGAAGATCCAGCGACCACGAACGCGACCATGCACCAGCCCCGACCTCCCCGGCCTCGCGTCTACCTCGCCGGCCCGGACATCTTCTTTCGCGATTGCGAACAGATCTACCGGGACCTGAAAGCCGCGTGCGAGCGGCTGGGCCTGAAGGGCATCGCGCCATCGGACGGCGGCCTCGACGCGGACTTCACGGGCAGCGACGACGAGCGCGCACGCCGGATCTATGAGGGCAACATCGCGCTCATCCGGCAGGTCGATGGCGTGATCGCCAACCTGATGAACTTCCGCGGCCTCGAGCCGGACTCGGGCACCGTGTTCGAGGTCGGCTTCGCGGTGGCACTGGGCAAGCCGGTCGTCGTCTACGGCGTGCCTGCCGGCAGCTACGCGAGACGCGTGGGAGCCGCAATGGCGTGCACGCAGGACGCAACCGGTGTGACGCGCGAGCGCGACAGCGGCGTCATGGTCGAAGGCCTGGGACAGCGGCTGAACCTGATGCTGGCCTGCTCGACGGCGATGGCATCTTCTGCCGAAGCGGCGCTCTCGCAGCTGGCACGGCTGATTGGACGCGCTGCGCATCCTTGATTCGACGCACCTCACCGCGCATAACGCCCGGCCGATCAGCGGCGTGAGCAGTCCTTCACGAGGACAGTCCGGCAACTCTCGCGAAATGTCTCTTCGCTGCGTGCATTGGCACTGCCATCGATACCATCCGCTGCTTTCGATTGCCGGGACCATGATCCGCCTCCTCCTTGCTTTGGCCTTCGCGCTGGCTTGGCTCGCCGCCCGGGCCGACGAAGGCCAGCAGCCGTTGCCGCCCCTGTCGCCGGAACAGGAAACCGCCGCACTGGAGAGCGCTGAAGTGATGGGCAGGGCGGTCCACCAGCATGAGCGCGCCATTGCGGCGGCCAGCGAGGCGGCGCTCAAGATTCCGGCCTTCCGCCGCGACGCGCGCGTGCGGGGATGGATCACCGAAGAGCACGACGGCCTCGTCACGGTGACCTTCGTGGACCGACGGCCCGCTGCGCTCTACCGCGTGGCCGTATCGATCGAGGACGACAAGATCCAGGAACTCACCACGCTCGACCAGCCCTCGCCCTTGACACCCTTCGAGGCAGGCGCCGCTGCCGCCCGCGAGCTGGCGGTCGGGTCCGGGTTCCAGCCCTGCACCGAGCAATACAACACGGTGGTCCTGCCGGCCGATGCCGGCGACGTCCCCCGCAGGTGGGTGGTCTACCTGCTGCCCACGACCAGCGGGAACAACACGGTTCCGCTCGGCGGCACCTACCGCGTGATCACCGAGGGAGCATCGGTGATCGCGCAACGCAGCTTCACGCGCAGCTGCCTGACCCTGCGGCAGGACCCTCGAGCGGCCAGCCTGTACGTGACGCACGTCCTCGACAACATCCCGACGGAGGCCCATGTCTTCTGGAGTCTCTGGGCGCGCCAGCCCATGTTCGTGGGCACGCCGGATGGCAGGGTGTGGGCGGTGCAGAAGGGCAGGATCACCCTGGGGAAGGGGCGCCCGTCGAGCTGAGGCGCGCCTGGGCTCGTGCCGTCCTCACCACGCCGTCCACTTCGTCGTGCTGCCTGCCGACGCCACCACGCGCTCGATGAAGCGCACACCGCGGGCGCCGTCCTCCACCCCCGGGTAGTCTGCCTCCAGCGCGTCGGCCTGTCTGCCGTCGAGCCGCGCGCGAACATCGGCGAAGACGCCGGCATACACGTTGGCGAAGGCCTCGATGAAACCCTCCGGATGCCCGCTGGGCAGCCGGCTCGCGCGCCGCGCCGACTCGCCCAACCACGGTGCGCCGCGCGTGAGCACGCGCCGCGGCCCGTCGTGCGGCAGATGCAGCAGCTCGCTGGGCTGCTCCTGCCGCCAGACCAGCGTGCCCAGCGTTCCGGAGACGCGAAGGCGCAAGTCGTTCTCCAGCCCGGTATTGACCTGCGAGGCGATGAGCACGCCGCGCGCCCCGCCGCGGAAACGCAGCAGCACGCTGCCGTCGTCGTCGAGCGCGCGGCCCGGAACCAGCGTGCTCAGGTCCGCGCAGAGGCTTTCGATCTCCAGCCCGGTCACGGTGGCGACCAGGTTCTCGGCATGCGAGCCGATGTCGCCGATGGCACCGGCCGCGCCGCTCCTGGCGGGATCGCTGCGCCAGGCCGCCTGCTTGTTGCCTCCCTTCTCGAGCTGGGTTGCGAGCCAGCCCTGGTTGTATTCGACGACCACCTTGCGGATATCGCCAAGCCGGCCGCTTCTCACGATCTCGCGCGCCTCGCGCACCATCGGGTAGCCGGTGTAGTTGTAGGTCACGGCGAACACGGTGCCCTGCCGCGCCACGGCCGCGACCAGCGCATCGGCCTGCGCGCCGGTGTGCACCAGCGGCTTGTCGCACACCACGTGGAAGCCGGCCTCGACGAAGGCCTGCGCGACGGGGAAGTGCAGATGGTTGGGCGTGACGATCGAGACGAAGTCGATGCGCTCTTCCTGGGGGCGCCTCAGCTCGTCGTCGAGCAGGGCTTGCCAGTCGCCGTGGTTGCGGTCGTCGGCCAGCCAGAGCTCGCGCCCGGAGGCCTTCGCTTTCTCGGCGCTGGAAGATAGCGCGCCGGCGAGCAACTCTGCTTGGCCGTCGAGCGCGATGGCCTTGCGGTGCACCGCGCCGATGAAGGCATCGCGCCCGCCGCCGACCATGGCGTAGCGCAACTTGCGTGAAGTGATCGGTTGAATCATGGGGTGCAGTGCAGGGCCCGGGCCAGCGCCCTCGGGGACACCGCGGAACCGGCTTTGCCGGACCGCTGGTGTCGCCCCCGGAAGGGGGTTGGCGAGAGCGACACCAAGTGCGCGAAGCCTGGGAGAGCGCTTAGAAAGGCGAATTCGGGTGGTAGAAGTCCTTGGCGTTTTCCTTGGTGATCAGCACCGAGGGAATGATCGTCGTCGCCGGCAGCTTCTCGCCCTTGAGGCGCGCCTCGGCCGTGAGCTTGATGGCGTTGTAGATGAACTTGGGCGAGTAGCTGACGTCGGCCTGGATGCGCGGGTCCTTGCCGTCGAGGATGGTCTTGACCATGCCCTTGGCGCCGGCACCGCCGAAGATGACCTTGATGTCGTCGCGCTTGGCCTGCTCGATGGCCTTGAGCACACCGACGGCCATGTCGTCGTCGGCTGCCCAGATGGCGTCGATCTTCTTGAAGCGCGTCAGGTAGTCCTGCGTGACCTTGAAGGCGTCGTCGCGGTTCCAGTTGGCGTACTTGGCGTCGAGCAGCTTGATGTCGGGGTAGTTCTTGAGCACGCCGTTGAAGGCGTCCATGCGCTCGTTGTCCAGCGTGGTGGCGATGCCGCGCAGCGCCACGACGTCGCCCTTGCCGCCCAGCTTCTTGGCGATGTACTCGGCCGGGATCTTGCCGAAGGCTGTGTTGTCGCCGGCCACGTAGGCGTCCTGCGCGCTGGTGTCGGTCAGGCCGCGGTCGACCACCGTGACGTAGGTGCCCTTGGCCTTGACCTGGGCCACGGGCTTGGTGAGCGCGGCGGATTCGAAGGGGAAGATCACCAGCGCGTTGATCTTGGTCACCGTCGAGAGGTCCTGCAGCTGGTTGGCCTGCTCGGGCGCATTGGCCGCCGTCTTGATGGTGATCTTGAGGTCCTTGTGTTCCTTCTCCAGGTCCTTCTTTGCCTGGTTGGCCCAGTAGTTGATGCCGCCCATGAAGCTGTGCGTCGCGGCCGGGATCGAGACGCCGAGGTTGACCTTCTCGGCGGCGAAGGCCGGACCGGCGGCAAGCGCTGCAGCGGCGACCGCGGTGAGTGCGAGGCGTCGTGTGATGGGATTCATTTGCTGTCTCCTTGTTGAAAAACTGTCATGAAAATTCTTGCGAGGCGCGCTAGCGTCGCCCGCGCTGCAGGAATGCGACCACGATGATCACGAAGCCCTGCACAGCGGCATTGAGGTACACGCTGATGATGCTCGTGAGATTGAGGATGTTGCTGATGACCGAGAGCAGGATGGCGCCGATCACGGTACCGGTGATGCTCCCGGCGCCGCCTTTGAGCGCGGTGCCGCCGACGATGACGGCGGCAATCGCCTCCAGCTCCCACAGGAGGCCGGTGGTGGGCGAGGCCGAGCCCAGGCGCGGCACGTAGAGCAGCGTTGCGATGCCCACGCATACACCCAGCAGCACATAGGTGAGGATCTTCACGCCGTCGACGCCCACGGCGGCGTAGCGTGCGACCTGCTCGTTCGAGCCGATGGCCTGCACGTAGCGGCCATAGGCGGTGCGGTTGAGGATGACGCCACCGACGACCGCGACGACCAGGAACACCCATACCGGCACAGGGATGCCCAGGAGGCTCGCGTAGTAGACCGGCGCATAGAGGTCGGACAGCTCGTTGTCCAGCGTGAGCGCACCGCCGTCGGCGAAGTAGGTGAGATAGGCACGGAAGATGCCCAGCGTTCCGAGCGTGACGATGAAGGGCTCGATGCGCCCCTTGGTGATGAGCAGGCCGTGCGCCAGCCCGAAGATCGCGCCCAGCACCACCGCGAGCACGGCACCCAGCCCCACCGCCAGCAGCGGCGAGCCAAGCGCCGGACCCATCGCGTTGATGAACATGATCACGCAGCCTGCAATGAGCGCGGCCATCGAGCCGACCGAGAGATCGATGCCGCCCGAGATGATCACGAAGCACATACCGACCGCGATGATGCCGATGAAGGCGGTGCGGGTGAGCACGTTCATGGCATTGTCGAGAGTGGCGAAGTCGCTGTTGAGCAACGTGCCGGCGATGCACAGCAGCACCAGGCCGATGACGGGGCCGAGACCGTGCAGGCGCTCGGTCCAGCGCGGCTTGGATTCGCTGCGGTGCATGACGCCCGCTGCTTCAGGCTTGGCTTGCTGCGGTTCCGGTGGCATGGGCGATGAGTTCCTCTTCGGTCAGTTGGTTCGCGTCGAGCGTGGCGACGAGCCGGCCGGCGCGCATCACCGCGACGCGGTGGCACAGGCCGATCAGCTCCATCAATTCGGAAGAGACGACGATCACGGCGAGCCCCTCGCGAGCCAGCCGCTGGATCAGGAAATAGATGTCGCGCTTGGCGCCGACGTCTACGCCGCGCGTGGGCTCGTCGAGCACCACGACCCTTGGCTTCGGCTGCAGCACCTTGGCCAGCGCGAGCTTCTGCTGGTTGCCGCCCGAGAGCGATGAAGCGCGCGCATCCAGGTCCCCCGTGCGGATGCCGAAGTCCTTCACTGCCGCGGCCAGCGCGCTGCGCTCGGCCTCGGGCTTGAGCCAAGGCTGGGCATAGCGCTCCAGCGCCATCAGCGTGAGGTTCTGGCGCAGGCCCAGGTGGACGTGCAGGCCCTTGCCCTTGCGGTCCTCGCTGAGGTAGGTGAGGCCGTGTCGCGCGGCGTCGCGGGGATTGCGCAGCTGAACGGATTTGCCGCCGATCTCGACCCTGCCGCCGCTGGCAGGGCGCAGGCCCAGCAGTCCTTCGAAGAGCTCCGTGCGGCCGGCGCCCACCAGGCCGGCAAAGCCCAGGATCTCGCCGGGCCGCACCTCGAAGCTGGCGCTGTCGGCCCAGCCGGGCACGCTGAAATCGCGCACTTGCATCGCGGGCGCATGCGCCGCGGTGACGGGATCGCGTGGCGGGTACAGGTCAGCCAGTTCGCGGCCCACCATCAGGTTGGCCATCTGGTGGCGCGTGAGTTCGGCGGTGGGGGCACGCGTGACGAAGCGGCCGTCCCGCATCACGATCACCTCGTCGGTCACGCGTTCGACCTCGTCGAGCTTGTGCGAGATGTAGACGATGGTCACCCCGTCGTCGCGAAGCTGCGCGATCAGTCGGAACAGCCGCTCGGTCTCGCCGGGCGTGAGCGTGGCGGTGGGCTCGTCCATCACGAGCAGGCGGGCATGGCGCGAGACCGCCTTGGCGATCTCGACGAGCTGCTTCTCGGCCACGATCAGGCGGCGCACCTTGGTGCGGGGGTCGATCTTCAGGCCGACCTGCGCGAGCGCGGCCGCGGCGTCGCGCTCCATCGCGGGGTCGTCGAGCAGGAAACCCTTCTTCTTTTCGTGGCCGAGAAAGATGTTCTGCGCCACGGTCAAGTCCTCGGCAAGGTTGAACTCCTGGTGGATGAGCACGATGCCCAGCGCCTCGGCCTCGCGCGAGCTGGCAAACTGCTGCGGCTCGCCGTTGACGCGCACCGTGCCGCCGGTGATCGGCTCGTAGCCGGCCAGGATCTTCATCAGCGTGGATTTGCCGGCGCCGTTCTCGCCAAGCAGGCCATAGACGCGCCCAGGCTCCAAGGAGAAGCTCACGCCGTGCAGGACCTGTACCGGGCCGAAGGCCTTCACGACCTGCTCGAACTCGACGGCGACGCTGCGCTTCGGCGAATGGGGCTGCGGCTGCTGCTGCTGCTGCGGCATGGTCATGGCGCGACTCCGCGGGCCTTGAGCGTCTCGTGCATCGCAAGCGCGCCGGCACCGACCAGCCCGGCCTGCGAACCCAGAGGGGTGTATTGGATCTCCAGGTGTCGCGTCGACAGCGCCAGGGAGCGGTGATAGACGCTCTGGCGCAGCGCCGCCAGGAACAGCGGCCCTATGCGGGTAATGCCGCCGCCGATGAACACGTGCGATGGATTGAAGAAGTTGACGATGGAGGCCAGCATCTGCCCAATCAGCTGGCCGGCCCGCTGCACGATGGCGTTGGCGGCCGCGTCTCCGGCGCGGCTGGCCTGGCCCACGTCGACAGCGTCGATACGGCCCTGCGCGCGCAGCCGTTCGGCCAGCGCAATGCTCTCCCCGGCTTCGGCCGCCTGTACAGCCATGCGCGTGATGGCCGGACCGGCCGCCATCACCTCGACACAGCCCAGGTTGCCGCAATGGCACAGCGGCCCTTCCTGGTCGACGCAGATGTGGCCCACGTCCCCGGCCGAGCCGGCCGCCCCGCGGTACACCTCGCCGTGGCAGACGATGCCGCAGCCGATACCGGTCCCGACCTTGATGACGAGGAAGTTGGAGAGCGAGCGCTTGAGCCGCCAGAGCTCCCCGAGCGCCATCAAGTTCACGTCGTTGTCGACGAAGACCGGTGCGGCGTAGTCCTCGCGCAGGTAGTCGCGGATCGAGAAGCTGTCCCAGGCGGGCATGAGCGGCGGATTCACCAACTGGCCGATCTCGAAGTTGACCGGGCCCGGCACGCCGATGCCAATGCCGATCACCAGCTTCGGCTCGAGGCCGCAGCGGCTCAGCAACTCGCGCATCAGCAGGCGGACGCGGGCCAGCACGACGCCGGGGCCCTCGCGAACGTCGGCCGGCTCGGCATGCTGGGCCAGCACGCTCAGGTCAGGCCGCAGCACGGCGACGTCGAGGCTGGTGGCGCCGATGTCCACGCCGATCAGTACGCCAAGGCCCTCATGCAACTTCAGGTTCTCGGCACGGCGCCCGCCCGAGGAGCGCTGCAGCCCAGACTCGGCCAGCAGGCCCTGCTCGACCAGCCCGGCGATCAGCGCGTTGGCCTTGCTCTTGGAGAAACCAAGCCGCTCCGCCATGACATGGCGCGAGCCGCCGGCCGACCAGAAGGTCGTTTCCAGCAGCGCCATCTCGTCGGCGGTGAGGCCGTTCCAGGTTGCCACGCTTTTTTGTCTCCGTTCGTCTCGGATCCGGCCAGTGGCACCGACCGGATTCGAGCGCGAATACTAGGCGCTGAGCTTCAGCCGAACAAGCCTGAACTTCGGCCAATTTTGGACTTAAGGTACCAGCCCCCTCGATGGGTTGCTCAAAAAGAAAGCCGCCCGATGGGCGGCTTTTTGGCTGGCAGTGGCGGGCCTTGCTTATTTTTTCTGGCGGTACTTGCGCAACGCCGCGATCTGAGCAGCCATCACGGCAAGCTCCGATTGAGCCAACGCGATATCTATATCGCTCTTGGCCTTCTTGAGCGCTTCCTCGGCAGCGGCCTTGGACTTGTTGGCCTTCTCTTCATCGAGGTCCTTGCCACGGATCGCGGTGTCGGACAGCACGGTGACGGTATTGGGCTGCACTTCCAGAATGCCGCCCGCCACGAAGACGAATTCCTCGCCGCCGTCGGCCGTCTCGATGCGCACCGCACCAGGACGGATGCGCGTGATCAGCGGCGTGTGGCGCGGATAGATGCCGAGCTCGCCGGCTTCACCCGGCAGCGCGACGAACTTGGCCTCGCCCGAGAAGATGGACTCCTCGGCGCTGACCACGTCGACGTGAATGGTGTTTGCCATCTGGATTCCTATGCAGCCGCTTTACGCGACCTTCTTGGCCTTTTCGAAGGCCTCGTCGATGCTGCCCACCATGTAGAAGGCCTGCTCGGGCAGGTGGTCGGCTTCGCCGTTCACGATCATCTTGAAGCCGCGGATGGTCTCGGCCAGCGGCACGTACTTGCCAGGCGAGCCGGTGAACACCTCGGCCACATGGAAGGGCTGCGACAGGAAGCGCTGGATCTTGCGGGCGCGTGCCACGGCCAGCTTGTCGTCCGGTGCCAGTTCGTCCATGCCCAGGATGGCGATGATGTCGCGCAGTTCCTTGTAGCGCTGCAGCGTGCCCTGCACGGCGCGTGCCACGTTGTAGTGTTCTTCGCCGACGACGTGCGGGTCGAGCTGGCGCGAGGTCGAGTCCAGCGGATCCACGGCGGGGTAGATGCCCAGCGAGGCAATGTCGCGCGACAGCACCACGGTGGAATCCAGGTGGGCGAAGGTGGTCGCGGGCGACGGGTCGGTCAAGTCGTCGGCCGGCACGTACACGGCCTGGATCGAGGTGATCGAGCCCACCTTGGTGGAGGTAATGCGCTCCTGCAGGCGCCCCATTTCCTCGGCCAGCGTCGGCTGGTAGCCCACGGCGGAAGGCATGCGGCCCAGCAGCGCGGACACTTCAGTACCGGCCAGCGTGTAGCGGTAGATGTTGTCGACGAAGAAGAGCACGTCGCGGCCTTCGTCACGGAAGGACTCGGCGATGGTCAGGCCGGTCAACGCCACGCGCAGACGGTTGCCCGGGGGCTCGTTCATCTGGCCGTAGACCATGGCCACTTTCGATTCGCCGAGGTTCTCCAGGTTGACCACGCCCGAGTCGGACATCTCGTGATAGAAGTCGTTGCCTTCGCGGGTACGTTCACCCACCCCGGCGAACACCGACAGGCCCGAGTGGGCCTTGGCGATGTTGTTGATGAGCTCCATCATGTTCACGGTCTTGCCCACGCCGGCACCGCCGAACAGGCCCACCTTGCCGCCCTTGGCGAAGGGGCAGACCAGGTCGATCACCTTGATGCCCGTTTCCAGCAGGTCCTGCGAGGGCGAGAGCTCGTCGTAGGCTGGCGCCTTGCGGTGAATCGAAGCGGTGACTTCCTGGCCGACCGGGCCGCGCTCGTCGATCGGGCGACCGAGCACGTCCATGATGCGGCCCAAGGTCGCCTTGCCCACGGGCACGGTGATCGGGTTGCCGGTGTTGGTCACGACGAGGCCGCGGCGCAGGCCGTCGGACGAGCCGAGCGCGATGGTGCGCACCACGCCGTCGCCGAGCAACTGCTGCACTTCGAGGGTCAGCGTGCCGCCTTGGTATTGCAGGGCATCGTAGACCTTAGGCATCTGGTCGCGCGGGAATTCCACGTCGACCACGGCGCCGATACATTGAACGATCTTGCCTTGCGTTGTATTTGCTTGAGCCATCATCTGCTCCGATAAAAACTAAATCTGGTTGAGGTCGAGGGACCCAGCGCCTTCAAACGCCTGCGGCCGCCGCAGCGCCCGAAACGATCTCCGACAGCTCTTTGGTAATGCCGGCCTGGCGGGTCTTGTTGTAGACCAGCTTGAGCTCGTCGATCACGTTGCCGGCGTTGTCGGTGGCGGACTTCATCGCGACCATGCGCGCCGACTGCTCCGAGGCCATGTTCTCGGCCACCGCCTGGTAGGCGAGCGACTCCACGTAGCGCACCAGCAACTCGTCGATCACGCTCTGCGCGTCGGGCTCGTAGATGTAGTCCCACGAGTGCTGGCCCTTTTCCATCTTCAGCGCGTCGGCGGCCAGCGGGAGCAGTTGCTCCACCACCGATTCCTGCCGCATCGTGTTGATGAACTTGGTGTAGCACAGGTAGACCGCGTTCAGCTTGCCCTCGGCATAGGCGTCGAGCAGCACCTTCATGGGGCCGATCAGCTTGTCGAGGTGCGGCGTGTCGCCCAGCTGGGTGACATGCGAGACCACGCGCGCGCCGATTCGGTTCAGGAAGCCCAGGCCCTTGTTGCCGATGGCCACCGCCTCGACCGCGTTGCCGGCTTTTTGCTGCTCGCGCAGCTTGGCGGTCACGGCGCGCAGCACGTTGGTGTTCATGCCGCCGCACAGGCCCTTGTCGGTCGTCACGACGATGAAGCCCACGGCCTTCGCTTCGTTGACCTTCATGAAGGCGTGCGTGTACTCCGGGTTCGCCTGGCCGAGGTTGGCCGCGATGTTGCGGATCTTCTCGCTGTACGGCCGGGCGGCACGCATGCGGTCCTGCGCCTTACGCATCTTCGACGCGGCCACCATTTCCATGGCCTTGGTGATCTTCTTGGTGTTCTCCACCGATTTGATCTTGCCGCGGATTTCCTTACCGGCTGCCATTGAGACTACTCCTTGGGTCGGTCAGGCGAAGGACTTCTTGAAGGAAGTGATCGCCGCCGTCAACTCGGACTCGGAATCCTTGTCTAGCGCCTTGGCCTGCTCGATCTTGTCGAGCAGCGCGCCGTGGCTGGACTTGAGGAACTGGTGCAGGCCGTGCTCGAAAGGGAGCACCTGCTTGACTTCGAGGTCGTCCATGAAGCCCTTGTTGACCGCGAACAGCGAGGCACCCATCAGCGAGATGGGCAGCGGGCTGTATTGCGCCTGCTTCAGGAGCTCGGTCACGCGGGCGCCGCGGTCCAGCTGCTTGCGGGTGGCTTCGTCCAGGTCCGAGGCGAACTGCGCGAAGGCCGCGAGTTCGCGGTACTGCGCGAGGTCGGTACGAATACCGCCCGAGAGGCCCTTGATGACCTTGGTCTGCGCCGACGAGCCCACCCGCGATACCGAGATACCGGCGTTGATGGCGGGGCGGATGCCGGCGTTGAAAAGGCTGGTTTCCAGAAAGATCTGGCCGTCGGTGATCGAGATCACGTTGGTCGGCACGAAGGCGGACACGTCGCCGGCCTGCGTTTCGATGATCGGCAACGCGGTCAGCGAGCCGGTCTTGCCCTTGACCTCACCCTTGGTAAAGGCCTCGACGTAATCGGCGTTCACGCGGGCGGCGCGCTCCAGCAGGCGGCTGTGCAGGTAGAACACGTCGCCGGGATAGGCTTCGCGGCCTGGCGGGCGGCGCAGCAGCAGCGACACCTGACGGTAAGCGACGGCCTGCTTGGACAGGTCGTCATAGACGATCAGCGCGTCCTGGCCGCGATCGCGGAAGTACTCGCCCATCGTGCAGCCCGAATACGCGCTCACGTACTGCATCGCGGCAGATTCGGACGCCGAGGCTGCGACCACGATGGTGTAGTCCATCGCACCGGCCTGCTCGAGCGCGCGCACGATGTTCTTGATGGTCGAAGCCTTCTGGCCGATCGCAACGTAGACGCAGGTCATGTTCTGACCCTTCTGGTTGATGATCGTGTCGACAGCCACGGCCGATTTGCCAGTCTGGCGGTCGCCGATGATCAGCTCGCGCTGGCCGCGGCCGATCGGCACCATCGAGTCGATCGCCTTCAGGCCGGTCTGCATCGGCTGGTCGACCGACTTGCGGGCGATCACGCCCGGGGCGACCTTCTCGATCACGTCCGTCAGCTTGGCGTTGATCGGGCCCTTGCCGTCGATCGGCTGGCCCAAGGCATTCACCACGCGGCCGACGAGCTCGGGGCCGACAGGAACTTCCAGGATGCGGCCCGTGCACTTGACGGTGTCGCCTTCGGAAATGTGCTCGTACTCGCCCAGAATCACGGCGCCGACCGAGTCGCGCTCGAGGTTCAGCGCCAGGCCGAAGGACGGCGTGCCGTCGGCGGTGGGTGGGAACTCGAGCATTTCGCCCTGCATCGCGTCCGACAGGCCGTGCACGCGCACGATGCCGTCGGTCACAGACACCACGGTGCCTTCGTTGCGGATGTTCGCACTGACGCCAAGACCTTCGATGCGGCTCTTGATCAGTTCGGAAATTTCTGCGGGATTGAGTTGCATGACTCTTTCCTTCTTTCGTTGAGGGGGCTGGCGGCCTCAGGCTGCCAGCGCAACTTTCATTTGTTCGAGGCGCGCCTTGACGGAGGTGTCGAGCACCTCGTCACCCACCACCACGCGGATACCGCCGATCAGGGACGGGTCTTGCTCGACGGCGATCTGCAGCTTGCGGCCGAAGCGTTTCTCGAGCGCAGCGGCCACGCCATTGAGGGCGCCAGCTTCGATCGGGAAGGCGCTGTACACCACCGCATCGGACGAGCCGCTCTGTGCATTCGCCAGCGCCCGGAATTGCCTGGCGATCTCCTGCAGTGCCGTGAAGCGGCCGTTCTCGAGCAGAGCCATCATGAAGTTGTTGGCAGCGGGAGGCAGCGCGGCACCGTTAGCACTGACAATCACATCCAGTACCTGCTCGGGCGTGGCCTTGGGGTTGTCGGCGAACTGCTGCAGCTCGGGATTGGCGGCGATGGCCGCCACCCTGTCGAGCCATGCGCCGGTGCCGGCGAGGTCCGAAGAAGATGCCTTGAACAGCGCTTCGGCGTAGGGGCGTGCAATGGTGGCGAGTTCAGCCATGGCGTCCGTTTCAGAGTTCGGTCTGCAGACGCGAAAGCAGATCGGCGTGCACGGCCGGATTCACTTCCTTGCGCAGGATCTGCTCGGCGCCCTTGACGGCCAGCACGGCCACCTGCTCGCGCAGCGTCTCGCGCGCCTTCACGGCCTGTTGCTCGGCTTCGGCGCGGGCAGCCGCCACGATCTTGTTGCCTTCTTCCGTGGCGCGGGCCTTGGCCTCTTCAACGATGGCCTGCGCTCGACGTTCGGCATCGGCCAAGCGTTGCGCGGACTCATTGCGCGCCTTGCCCAACTCGACTTCCACCCGCTTGTCCGCCTCGGACAGCGCGACCTTGGCCTTGTCGGCCGCAGCCAGGCCGTCCGCGATCTTCTGGGCACGCTCGTCCAGCGCCTTGGCGATCGGCGGCCACACGAACTTCATCGTGAACCCGACCAGGATCAGGAACACGATCATCTGGACGATCAGGGTACCGGTAATGCTCACTTTTCACCCTCTCTTTGAGATTGAAATCCAGCGCCGTTCTTCATGAAAAGGAAGCACGCGCGGTTTCGACGAGAAGCCTGGGTTCTATTACTTCGGCAGGTTCGCGATTTGCGAGAGGAAGGGGTTGGCGGTGGCGAACCACAACGCAATACCGGTACCGATGATGAACGCGGCGTCGATCAGACCGGCCAGCAGGAACATCTTGGTCTGCAGTTCACCCATCAGCTCGGGCTGGCGCGCGGCCGACTCGAGGTACTTGCTGCCCATGATGCCGATGCCGATACAAGCGCCCACTGCGCCGAGACCGATGATCAGGCCGGCGGCGAGAGCGACAAAGCTAATAACTTCCATGATGACTCCTAAGGACTTTGGTTGAAGTGAAAAGAAAAAACGAAAACGAAAAAACGGGATCAGTGGTGGTCGTGCGCCTGGCCGACGTACACGAGCGTCAGCATCATGAAGACGAAGGCTTGCAGGATGATGATCAGGATGTGGAAGATGGCCCAGGCAGTGCCGGCGACGATGTGGCCGAGCGCGAGCAAGATGCCGGTTGCCGACAACGTCCAGGCTCCACCCATCAGCGCGATCAGCAGGAAGATCAGTTCGCCCGCATACATGTTGCCGAACAGACGCATGCCGTGCGAGACGGTCTTGGCGACGAACTCGATGATCTGCATCGCGAAGTTGAAGGGATAGAGCGCCCAGTGGTTGCCGAAGGGCGCCGTGAAGAGTTCGTGCACCCAGCCACCCGCGCCCTTGATCTTGATGTTGTAGTAGAGGCAGATCAGCAGCACCGAGACAGACAGGCCCATCGAGACCGAAAGGTCGGCAGTGGGAACGACCCGCAGGTAGGCGTGGTGCGGGTCGCCGCCGGCAGCACCGAAGAGCTTGGCCCAGATGGCGGGCAGCAGATCGACCGGCAGCAGGTCCATCCCGTTGAGCATGACGATCCAGACGAACACGGTGAGCGCGAGCGGTGCCACGAACTTACGGCTCTTTGCGTTGTGCACGATGCCCTTGGCCTGCTGGTCGACCATTTCGACGAGCATCTCGACGGCCGCCTGAAAGCGGCCCGGGACGCCCGAGGTCGCCTTGCGCGCACCCAGCCAGAGCAGCCAGCAGCCAACAATGCCGAGCAGGATCGCGAAGAAGAGCGAGTCGAAATTGAATACGGAGAAATCAGCCACACCTGACGGTGTACGGCTTTGAAGATGGGTCAAGTGGTGAACGATGTATTCACCAGCGGTCTGACCATGTTCCGCAGCGTTTTCAGCAGCCATCCGTTACTCGTCTTTAAATTTCGGGCGTTTGGGCGCCAGCATCACCGCCACCCACGCCGCCTTCATTGTCACCACCAAGCCCACCAGCATCGCCGGCCAACTCAGCGCCACCACCAGTCTTGGCGCGGCGAGCAGCATCGCCACCGACAAGACCAGCTTGACCATTTCCCACAAGAAGAACCCGAGCACCGCAGTGCCCGCATTCAGCGAAGAAAACCTCCCGGTCAGTCCTCTTGCGAACACCGCGGAAGGGATCACCACCGCAAGTGCGCCGTATCCGGCGGACCACCCCAAATTCTGCCTCCCCGACAAGCCCCAGGCGGCCAACGCCACCAGAAGCCCCGCCACGACCTGAACCATGATCACGCGCCACGGCGAGATCAGCGGCTTTCGCTCGCGCAACCGCTGGGCCTCCTCGGCAGTCAGCGGCTTGAAGTTGGCATCCGGGTCCTGCCCGTCCTCACGGACATCTACACCGCGGGCGATTGTTTTCATTTCGAATGAAGCCCGGATGACGACCCAGAATTTCTACAAAGCCACTGATTATAAGTAGAAACCCACGTCCCTTCGCCAGCTTCCCGTCAGGTTTGGCAACACCCTTGCTCCCGCGCGGGCGCCTGGGTCTGCATTGGAAAGCACGGCGCCGCCCCCACCATAATTCCATATGCACCCGATCGCCGAAGCCCTCCCCGATTCTCTTTGCTATCTCGATGGTGCCTACACGCCGCTGCGGGACGCGAAGATCAGCGTGCTCGACCGCGGCTTCATCTTCGGCGACGGTGTCTACGAAGTGGTACCGATCTACGGTGGCGTTCCCTTCTGCTTCGAAGAGCACATGGCACGGCTGGACCGCTCGCTGGCCGAGCTGCGCATCGCCAACCCGCTCTCGCACGAAGGATGGCACGCGATCGCGGCGCACCTGATCGAGACCAGCCCAGCCGACCAGCGCTCGGCTGTACAAGCTCTCTACATCCAGCTCACGCGTGGCGTCGCGCCGCGCGAGCATGCGATGCCCCAAGGGCTGGCACCCACCGTGTTCGTGATGCTGAACCCGATGAAGCCGGTCCCCGATGCGGTGCGCGCCAAGGGCGTGCCCTGTGTCAGCGCGCAGGACTTCCGCTGGCAGAAGGCGCACATCAAGAGCACGAGCCTGCTGGGCGCGGTGCTGGCGCGCCAGATCAGCGTGGAGGCCGGCGCGGCCGAGACCATCATGTTCCGCGGCGATTGGCTCAGCGAAGCCTCGTCGAGCAACGTCTGGGTCGTGAAGGACGGCGCGGTGAGCGGGCCGCCCAAGGACGAGCTGGTGCTCGCGGGCATTCGCTACGGCCTGATCGAGCGCATCTGCGCCGATGCCGGCATCCCCTTCTCGCTGCGCCGCATCGCGCGCGACGAGGTCTTCGGCGCCGACGAGCTGCTGCTGTCCTCGGCCAGCAAGGAGGTTTTGCCGGTCGTCACACTCGACGGGCAGCCCATCGGGACGGGGCACCCGGGCCCGGTCTTCCAGGCACTCGAAGCCGGTTATCGGCGCGCCAAGGAACGCAGCGCACAAGACTACGGAGCGACAGCATGACCACCACCCCTCCCGACACGCCGAACGAAGCGCACAAGGAATCGCTGATCGAGTATCCGTCCAAGTTCCCGATCAAGGTGATGGGGGCGAAGGCAGACGGCTTCGTGCACGCGATCACGCAGATCGCCGAGCAGTTCGACCCCGTCTTCGACGCGACCACCGTCGAACTGCGCAACAGCAAGGCCGGCAACTACCTTGGCGTGACCATCACGGTGACCGCCACGAGTCGCGAGCAATTGGACGACATCTACCGCGCGCTGACCGCGCATCCGATGGTCAAGGTGGTGCTGTGACGCTGGAGGTCGACTGGCTGGGCCAGGTCGACTACGCATCCACCTACGCGGCGATGCAGCGCCTCACCCAGGGACGCACGCCCGAATCGGGCGACCGGCTGTGGGTCTGCGAGCATGCGCCGGTCTATACGCAAGGCCTCGCCGGCAAGGCCGACCATGTGCTGAATCCAGGTCAGATCGCCGTGGTGCAGACCGACCGCGGCGGACAGGTGACCTACCACGGGCCTGGGCAGGTGGTGGCCTATCCGCTGGTCGACCTCAAGCGCGCGGGCTACTACGTCAAGGAATACGTCTATCGGATCGAGGAGTCGGTCATCCGCACGCTGGCGCATTTCGGAGTGACCGGGCACCGGGTATCGGGTGCGCCCGGCATCTATGTTCGATTGGACGATCCGTTCTCGCATGCGCGGCTACAGCCCTCACCGGACGGCGACTCCATGCCCTTCCATGGCCTCGGCAAGATCGCCGCTCTCGGCATCAAGATCACCCGCCACCGCACCTACCACGGCGTCGCCCTCAACGTCGCGATGGACCTCGAACCCTTCTCCCGCATCAATCCTTGCGGTTACCCGGGCCTGAAAACGGTCGACCTTTCTACAATCGGCGTTCAAACAACCTGGGACGAAGCCGCGCAGGTACTGGCCAGCAAGCTGGCCATCTATCTCGCGCCCTGAGCCCCGCCCACGCACCATGAGCACCCCCGAAGTCGTCCGCGACGCCCAAGGCCCCGCCACCTACAACCCGCTGGCCAAGCAGAAGGCGGCTGCCAAGCTCTCGCGCATTCCGGTGAAGGTGGTGCAGGGCGAGGTGCTCAAGAAGCCCGAGTGGATCCGCGTCAAGGCCGGCAGCCCGACGACGCGCTTCTACGAGATCAAGCAGATCCTGCGCGAGAGCAACCTGCACACGGTCTGCGAGGAGGCCTCCTGCCCCAACATCGGCGAATGCTTCGGCAAGGGCACGGCCACCTTCATGATCATGGGCGACAAGTGCACCCGCCGGTGCCCCTTCTGTGACGTGGGCCACGGCCGGCCCGACCCGCTCGACAAGGACGAGCCGCTCAACCTTGCCAAGACCATCGCAAAGCTGCGCCTCAAGTACGTGGTGATCACCAGCGTGGACCGCGACGACCTGCGAGACGGCGGCAGCCAGCATTTCGTGGACTGCATCCGCAGCATTCGCGAGCTCTCGCCGCAGACGCAGATCGAGATCCTGGTGCCCGACTTCCGCGGCCGCGACGACCGCGCGCTCGAGATCCTCAAGGCCGCGCCGCCGGACGTGATGAACCACAACCTCGAGACCGCGCCTCGCCTCTACAAGGAAGCGCGTCCGGGCAGCGACTACCAGTTCAGCCTCAACCTGCTGAAGAAGTTCAAGGCGCTGCATCCGACGGTGCCGACCAAGAGCGGCATCATGGTGGGCCTGGGCGAAAGCGACGAGGAGATCCTGCAGGTCATGCGCGACATGCGCGCACATGACATCGACATGCTGACCATCGGCCAGTACCTCGCGCCCAGCAGCAGCCACCTGCCGGTGCGCCGCTATGTGCATCCCGACACCTTCAAGATGTTCGAGGAAGAGGCCTACAAGATGGGCTTCAGCCACGCCGCAGTGGGCGCAATGGTGCGCAGCAGCTACCACGCGGACCAGCAGGCGCACGCGGCCGGGGTCTGACGGAAGCCGCGGATGAGCGCAATCGACGCCGCGATGGCACGCGAGTTCGGCGTCATCGCCGAGCTGATCCGCCTGCATGCGCAGGAAGCACCGTCCCGGCCCGCGCTTGTCGATGCCCAACTCACGCTGGACTATGGCACGCTGGATGCGTTGATGGACCGCATCGCGGCATCCCTGCAGCGTGACGGGCTGCGCCCCGGCGATGCCATTGCGATCTGCGCTTCGTCGAGCACGCATTACGCAGCCTTGTTCCTCGGCGCATTGCGGGCCGGCATCGCGGTAGCGCCGCTGGCGCCCGGCTCCACGCCCGCCAGCCTTGCAAGGATGATCGAAGATGCGCAGGCGCGCATCCTCTTTCTCGATGCCGCGGCGGCTGAGGTGATCGGCTCAGCGGCTCAGGACGGCATCGCGCGCATTGCGCTCGACGGTTCCGAGGCCGGGCAGGCTTTCGAAGCATGGCTTGCACCGGCCGGATCGCAGCCTGTCTCCGTCAAGCCGCAGCCCTCCTGGCCCTTCAACATCATCTATTCCTCCGGCACCACGGGCGAGCCCAAGGGCATCGTGCAGGGCCACGGCATGCGCTGGGCCCATGTGCAGCGCGGCGCGAAGTACGGCTACGGGCAGGACACCGTGACACTGATGTCGACGCCGCTGTACTCCAACACCACGCTCGTGGTCTTCTTCCCGACCCTGGCCCACGGCGGCTGCGTGGTGCTGATGCCGAAGTTCGATGCCGCCGGCTACCTGAAGCTCGCCGAGCAGCACCGCGTGACGCACACGATGCTGGTGCCGGTGCAGTACCAGCGACTGATGGCGCATCCGCAATTCGACACGTACGATCTTTCCAGCTTCCGCTTCAAGTTCAGCACCAGTGCGCCGTTCGGTGCGGCGCTCAAGGCCGACGTGCTCAAGCGCTGGCCTGGCGGCCTGGTCGAGTTCTACGGCATGACTGAGGGCGGCGGCACCTGCATCCTGGAAGCGCATCTGCACCCCGGCAAGCTGCACACCGTCGGCCAGCCAGCCGAGGGCAGCGACATCCGCCTGATCGACGAATCCGGCCGCGAGGTCGAGCGCGGCGAGGCGGGCGAGGTGGTGGGCCACTCGGCCGGCATGATGGTCGGCTACCACCGCCAGCCCGAGAAGACGCGCGAAGCCGAGTGGTTCGATCCGGCGGGCAAGCGCTTCATCCGCACCGGCGACATCGGCCGCTTCGACGAGGACGGCTTCCTCATCCTTTTCGATCGAAAGAAGGACATGATCATCAGCGGCGGGTTCAACATCTACCCGAGCGATCTCGAGGCGGTGCTGCGCGGCCATCCTGCGGTGGCCGAAGCCGCGGTGGTCGGCGTGCCCTCGGAGCAATGGGGCGAGACGCCGGTGGCCTTCGTCGTGCGCCGTGCCGGTGACGAAACCCCGGACGCGACCTTGCTGCAATGGGCCAACGCCCAGCTTGGCAAGACTCAACGGCTCGCGCGCCTGCACCTGCTCGACGAACTCCCGCGCAGCGCGATCGGAAAGGTCCTGAAACGCGAGCTTCGTGAGCGCGACGCCCACTGAAGCCGAGCCTCCCGCGGCCGAGCATGGCGGCGGCCACGGGCTTCTCTGGGTGCTGCTGGCGGTAGCCGCGGGCTTTGCGGTCGTGCAGCCGCGCGGTCCGTTGGACTATCTGAATTTGGTCGATTGGCAGACGCTGGGCGCGCTGGCCGGCCTGCTCGCCATCACGCAGGGCGTCGAGCGCAGCGGCATGCTGCAGTCCGTGGCGGCGCGAATGCTCGCGCGGACCACCGAGCTGCGCCACCTGGTCTTCTTCCTCGTCGCGAGCGCGGCCGGGCTCTCTGCGCTCGTGACGAACGACGTCAGCCTGTTCCTGCTGGTGCCGCTCACAAGGGTGCTGGCCGCGCAGGCCCACCTGCCGCTGGCCCGGCTGGTGGTGCTGGAGGCGTTGGCCGTCAATGCAGGCTCGGCCCTCACACCGATCGGCAATCCGCAGAACCTCTACCTCTGGCACCGCTCCGGCGAGAGCTTTCTTGGCTTCATGGGCATGATGGCGCCCACGGTGGCCGTGATGCTGTTCTGGCTCTTCGCCGCGGTACGTTTCCTGGCGCCGCGAGTGGAAATCCAGCTCAAGCCGGCGAGCGATGCCGAGCCGGTGCAGCCGCGCTTGCTGGCGCTTTCAGCGCTGCTCTTCATCGTCTTCGTCATCGCACTCGACCAGCGTTGGCTGCTCGCCGGTCTCGGGCTGGTGTTCGGTACCTTCCTGCTGCTGCGCCCGCGCGTGCTGCTGGGCATCGACTGGGTGCTGCTCGCGATCATTGCACTGATGTTCATCGATCTGCGCCAGCTGGCCGAGCTGCCGACGGTCGCCGCGCTGCTGCAGCAATGGCCGATCAGCGAGGGCTGGCGCGCCTACCTGGCCGCCATCGCCGCCTCGCAGTTCATCAGCAATGTGCCGGCCACGATCCTTCTGGACCGTTACGTGCACGACCTGCCCGCGCTCGCCGCCGGCGTCAGCGTTGGCGGATTCGGCTGCGTGCTGGGTTCGCTGGCCAACCTGATCGCGCTGCGGTTGGCGAAGGTGCAGCACGGCTTGCGCGAATTCCACCGCATCAGCATCCCGTTTCTGCTGGTATGCGCGGCATCGGCCCTGCTCCTCAGGCTTTAGCCGACGCCCGCCATCGGCTTGGGGTCGACCAGCCCATGCAGGTCGTGCGCCGCTACCTCGACGCGGAGGGCGAGACGATCGACGTGACAGTCACCCTCCATCCGTCGGCGCGCTTCTCGCTCACCATGCGGCAGCAGCGCTCGGCCGGCTGAGCAGTTGGACGAGCGGCACGATCCATGCAGTTCGACGACACCACGCCATTGCTCTCGTTTGACGACGAGCTCTGCTTTAAGCTCAGGCGCATGTCCGCCGCCACGTTGTACGCCCTCGCCGCCATCGCCCTCTGGGGGACGCTCGCCTCACTCGGCGCGTCGCTCTCGCACTTGCCGCCCTTCCTGCTGACCGGGCTTGCGCTGATGATCGGCAGCGTGATGAGCTGGCCGGCAGTGCTGCGCAACCGCAAGGCCTGGGCCGTGCCGCCGCGCACGCTCGCGCTGGGAATCTACGGCCTGTTCGGCTTTCACTTCCTGCTCTTCATCGCGCTGCGCCACGCGCCACCCGTGGAGGCAAACCTGGTGAACTATCTTTGGCCGCTCTTCATGGTCGTGCTGGCACCGGTGCTGCTGCCGGGTCTGTCGCTGCGCCCACTGCATATGGTGGCAGCCCTGCTCGGCTTCGCGGGCGCCGCGATCGCGATCCTCGGCGCGCGCAACGCAGGGCCGGCGACCACCGATGCCACCTACTGGGGCTTCCTGCCAGCACTGGGCTCGGCATTCATCTGGGCCAGCTATTCGCTATGGACGAAGCGTGTTGCCGGATTCCCGACAGCGGCCATTGGACTGTTCGGCCTGGTGTCGGGCGTGCTCGCGCTCGTCTGCCATGCGCTGCTGGAACCGCAGGCGTCGCTCACGGCGTCCGACTGGCTGCTGGTCTCGTTGTGCGGCCTGGGCCCATTGGGCGCGGCCTTCTTCCTCTGGGACATGGCGCTCAAGCGCGGCGACGCGCGGCAGATCGGAATCCTGAGCTACATCACGCCGCTCGCCTCGACGGCGCTGCTGATGGTAGTTACTCAGCGGCCGCTGAGCTGGACCATTGCATTGGCGGCGTTCCTGATCTTGTCAGCAGCAGTGATGGGATCACGGGTACGGGCTTGACGGGCCGGGCACCCGCTTTCGATCAGTCCTTCGCCACCTGCAGCACCAGCTTGCCGAAGTTCTGCCCCGTGAACAGCCGCGTGAGCGCCTCGGGGAAGGTGTCGATGCCCTCGACCACGTCCTCGCGGCTCTTCATGCGGCCATCCTTCAGGTAGGTCGCCAACTCGGCCACGGCGACGTGGTAGCGGTCGACATAGTCGAACACCACCATGCCCTGCATGCGCGCCCGGTTGACCAGCAGGCTCAGGTAGTTCTTCGGGCCTTGCGCGGGAGCGCTGTTGGCGTTGTTGTACTGGCTGATGGCGCCGCAGATGATGATGCGCGCGCCGCGCGCCAGTCGGGCCAGCGCGGCGTCGAGAATCTCGCCGCCGACGTTGTCGAAGTAGATGTCGATGCCCTTGGGGCAGTGCGCCTTGAGGCCGTCGCGCACGGCCGAGGGGCCGGCCTTGTAGTCGATGCAGGCGTCGAAGCCGAGCTCCTTGACCACCCAGTCGCATTTCTCCGCCCCGCCGGCGATGCCGACTGCGCGGCAGCCCTTGATCTTCGCGAGCTGGCCCACCGTCTGGCCGACCGCGCCGGCGGCGCCCGAGACAACCACCGTTTCGCCAGGCTTCGGCTGGCCGATGTCCATCAGGCCGAAGTAGCCGGTCATGCCCGGCATGCCCAGGACGTTGAGCCACTGCGTGATCGAGCCGGCGCGCAGGTCGACCTTGGTGAGCCCGCTGCGCTTGACCTCTTCCTGCGGGATCAGGATGTATTCCTGCACGCCCAGCGTGCCGTACACCGTGTCGCCGACCGCGAAGGCCGGGTGACGCGATGCGATCACCCGGCCGACGCCGCCCGCACGCATGACGGCACCGATCTCCACCGGCGGGATGTAGCTCTTGCCCTCGTTCATCCACCCGCGCATGGCGGGGTCGAGCGAGAGCGACAGGGTCTTGACGAGCACGCCGCCCTCCGCCGGTTCGCCGACCGGCTCGGTGGTGAACTGCCAGTTGTCGCGGGTGGCCGCGCCTTCGGGGCGCTTGGCGAGGCGGACCTGGCGATTGCTGAGAGTGCTGCTCATGGGTTTGTCTCCTGCCTGCGATGTTCGGGGAAGGATCGTAGCCCCGGCCGGACGACACGGCGGTAGCACAGGCGACAAGGTGCGTGCTGGTTCAGGCGCCAGGCAGCACGACGCTGACCGCCAGACCGGGCTGGGCGTTGCGCACCATCAGGGAGCCGCCATGCGCCTGAGCCACGAGGCGGCAGAGGTACATGCCGAGCCCAACGCCGCCGGTCGCGCGCTGGCGTGCGCTGTCGGTGCGGTAGAAGGGCTCGGTCAAGTGCTCCAGCTGAGCGGCATCGACGCCAGGGCCGAAGTCGCGCACCTCGAGCTCGATGCCGCTCCGCTCCGCCACGCGCAGCGCAATGCGCGGCGGCTCGGGCGCATCGACGCCGTAGCGCAACGCGTTCTCGAGCAGGTTGCGCACCAGCAGACGGATGCGCAGGCGGTCGACCGCGAGCGCGGGCAGGTCTTCTGCGATGTCGAGCACGACGCACCCGCCCTCGGGATGCTCGGCCACGACATCGCGCACCAGCGCCGCCAGGTCGACCGGCTCGCGCTGAAGCGCCACATGCGGGCTGGCGAGGCGCTCGCTTTCGAGCAGGTCGCTGATCAGGTCGCGCATCTCGGCCAGGTCACGCAGGAGTGCCGCGCGCTCCGTCTCGCCCTCCGGCGTGGCGGGCAGCAACTCGGCGTTGAGGCGGGCGCGCGTGAGCGGGGAGCGCAGCTCGTGGCTCAGCGCGAGCAGCAGCGCGCGCTTGGCATCGAGCATGCCCTGGATGTCATGCGCCATGGTGTTGATGCGCTGCGCCAGGTCGCCCAGCTCATCGTGCCGGCGCAGCGGAATCGGCTGGTCGAAGGCGCCGCGGCCGAAGCGCTCGGCGCCGTCGCGGATATCGTCGAGCGGGCGCAGCAGGCGGCGCACGTAGGCATAGGCGAGCACGATGAGTGCAAGCAGCAGGGCCAGCGTGATCCAGCCGATGCCGTGCGGCTCGCGCTGCCACGGCAGCGTGCCGAGCCCGAAGCTGATGCGATGCCCGTCCGTGGTGCTGCGCGTGAGCCAGTCGCCTCGGCCTGGGCCGAAGTTGCGCCAGCGGCGCTGCGGATGCGAGTCCCAGTTGACCACCGGCCCCTCGATGCGGATCGAGATCGGCAGCCGCGTGACCAGCGCCTCGGCACGCGCTACATCGGGCGGCGAGCCGAGCTCGGCGACCAGCCGGTCCATGTAGTCGCCCACCAGTGGCTGCGCCGCCTCGCGCCAGCCGTTGGAGAAGGCGCGCTGCATGCCGCCCAGGAACACCGCCGCCATCGCCATGGCGAGCAGGACAAAGACGGTGATCAGCCGCAGGCGCAGCGAATGCCGCCAGCGTCGGCGCCAGTGGCGGGGCGAATGCGGGCGCCGGTTCACGGATCGCTCTTGCCGACCGCGAGCATGTAGCCTGCGTTGCGCAGGGTCTTGATGCAGTCCAGCGGCTCCAGCTTCTTGCGCAGGCGGCTCACCACGATGTCGACGGCGCGGGTGTAGAGCTCGGCCTCGTGGCCGCGCAGCCGGTTGAGGATGTCGTCACGACTCCACACCTTGCCTGGCGGGTCGGCCAGGAGGGCGAGCAGTTCGAACTCGGTGCCGGTCAGCTCCACGCGCTCGCCCTGGCGCAGCACCTCCCGCCGGTCGAGGTCGATCGAGAGGCCTTCGAAGACCCGGCGCTGGGCAGGCGCCACGGCCGGCACTGCGCGCTGGCGGCGCAGGATGGTCTGCACCCGCGCCACGAGTTCGCGCGGCTCGAAGGGCTTGGGCAGGTAATCGTCGGCGCCGAGCTCGAGGCCGACCACCCGGTCCATGACGTCGCCGCGGGCGGTCAGCATCACGATGGGGATGTCACTGTCCTTGCGGATCTCGCGGCACAGGGCAAAGCCGTCCATCTCGGGCAGCATGACGTCGAGGATGGCGCAGTCGTAGGCCTGGGCCCGCAGCTTGGCCAAGCCCTCGCTGGGCCGCTGCGCGCTCTCGAGCACGCAGTCGAAGCGCGCAAAGTAGCTCGCCAGCGGCGCGGCCAGGTGCTCGTCGTCGTCGATCAGCAGGATGCGGGGCATGCGATGGGGATTGTGCCTACGGGCGAAGAGCAGGCTGGCGATCAGGCCGGCCGCCATCTCAGCGCGAAGACCCGCCTTGCGCGTGGCCGGCGGAATCCGTCATGCGGCGCGGTGCTCACCATGGATCTGTGGGGCCGACGCGGCCGAGATGGGTAAGACCGAACTCGCTTCCGTACTTGAGGCCATAGCCCAAGGCATGGTCCAGGCCGATGTGCGCACTCCAGACCAGGCCGAGCGCCACCACGGCCGGCGTGCCGCTGATCAGGCCCAGGCCCAGCAAGACGACCGGGCCGATGTACGAGTGCGCCGCGTTGTAAGCGGCGGCGCCCATTCGAGAGCTGGCGAGATAGCCGAGGAAGCTCAGGTCAGGCAGCAGGAACAGCATGGCGAAGGCGGCCCAGCTTGCGCCGAGGTGCACGTAGGCGGCCACCGCTGCTGCGAGCACGACCAGGCCTTCGAGCCGCAGCAGGATGCGCACGCCGCCCTGCGCTGCGCCGGATGGCGTGCTGTGCGTGTCCGACATCGGCCGCGACCGCGGCGGGTTCGAGCGCCTCTCGACCGGAAGCAGTGGTGCGGAAAGATCAGCCACGGTGGCCCCAGCGACGGCCGCGCTCCATGAACTCGCGCACCCTCTGCTGCTGGGTGGGATTCAGGTTGTCGAAGAAGTCGGCTGCCGCCGCAATCACCTCCGGGCTGCCGGCCTGGATTGCAGCCGTCTTGTCCCCGACCAGCTTCTTCGCCCGCTCCTGATCGAGCTTGGCCCCGGCGAACAAGGCGCGGAATTCCGCGCGCGGATCGCCGCCGCCGCGCAGCGCCTGGCGCTGGGCCTGGATCTTCTCGGCGAGCACATTGAGCTTCTGTTTCTGCGTGGCATCGAGCTCCAGCTTGCTGCCGACACGCTCGACCATGCGGGCGCGGAACTCGGCGCGGTCCTGCTCGGAGCCGCCGCCCCAACCGTGGCGATGGCTGGAGCAACCGGCAAGGCTACTGGCAACCAGCGCCGCGCCGGCAAAACCAAAGAGAGAGCGTTTGAACCAGGGTTTCATGAGAGTCTTCCTTCCAGTGCGATCGGGATCGATCAGGGGAGACTCGATGGTGCAATCCGGCCGCCTCGAAGTCCTTTCGTGGCAGTTTCGGCGTGTTTCGTTTTATTGCGGCGCGGCGAGCGCTATCAGGCTGGCCGGGTCGTCGGCCTCGAGCACCTGCTGCGTCCACGCCTGCAATTTGCTCGTGTCCGCGCGCAGCACCTCCTGCTTGACCGCCAGAATTTGCGAAGGGTGCATCGAGAAGCTGCGCAGGCCCATGCCCAGCAACAGGCGCGTGAAGGCGACGTCGCCCGCCATCTCGCCGCAAACACTCACCCCCTTGCCCTGGCGTCGGCACTCGGCAATGGTCTCGGCCACCAGGCGCAGCACGGCCGGGTGGGCAGGGTCGTAGAGATGAGCCACGGATTCGTCGGCGCGATCGATGGCCAGGGTGTACTGGATCAGGTCGTTGGTGCCGATCGACAGGAAGTCGAAATGCTTGAGGAAGATCTTGAGGGTGAGCGCCGCGGCCGGAACCTCGATCATTGCGCCCAGCTTGACTTTGCCATGCACGACACCGCGGTTGTCGAGCTCGGCGCGTGCAAAGTCGATCAGCGCCAGCGTCTGACGGATCTCGCTGGCGTGCGCAAGCATGGGGATCAGCAGGTGGATCTCGCCATGGGCCGCCGCGCGCAGGATCGCGCGGATCTGGGTCAGGAACATTGCAGGGTCGGCCAGGCTCCAGCGGATCGCGCGAAGGCCGAGCGCCGGGTTGAGGTGGGACTCGTCGTCGCGCATCATCTTGCCGTCGAGCGGCTTGTCGGCGCCGACGTCGATGGTGCGGATGGTGACCGGCATGCCCTGCATGCCCTCGATGGCGCGCCGGTAGGCCTGGTACTGCTCTTCCTCGTCGGGCAGGCGCGTCATGCGCTGGGCCTCGCGGCCCATGAAGAGGAACTCGCTGCGGAACAGGCCAACGCCGACCGCGCCAGCCTTCACCGCGCCGATCGTGTCCTCGGGCATCTCGATGTTGGCCAGCAGGTCGACCTTCTGGCCGTCCAGCGTGACGGCCGGCTTGTGGCGCAGGCGCGCCAGCCGGCCACGCTCGAGGTCGCCCTGGCGTTGCTTGAATCCGTATTCGGCCAGGATGATCGGCGAGGGATCGACGATCACCACGCCGGCATCGCCGTCGATGATGACCCAGTCGTCCTGCCGCACCAGCTGGCTGGCGCTGCGCGCCCCGACCACGGCCGGGATGTCCATGCTGCGGGCGACGATCGCGGTGTGCGAGGTGCGTCCGCCCACGTCGGTAACGAAGCCGGCGAACACGCTCTTCTTGAACTGCAGCATGTCGGCCGGGGAAAGGTCGTGGGCGATCAGCACCAGGGGAGCATCGATGGCGTCGCGGGCGGTCGGGTCGCTGTCCTCGTCATCGGCGGTGCGCTTGCGCCGCGGCGGCGTGGGAGCCAGCACCGCGGCGGTGCCCTTCATGCGGTGCAGCAGGCGCTCGACCACCTGCTCGAGGTCGGCCTTGCGCTCGCGCAGGTACTCGTCCTCCATCTCGTCGAATTGGCGCGCGACCACCTCCAACTGGGTGGTCAGCGCCCACTCGGCGTTGTAGAGACGCTCGACAATCCAGTGCTTGACGCCGCCGGTCAGCACCTCGTCCTGCAGCAGCATCAGGTGCACCTCGAGCAGCGCAGCGAGTTCATGGGGCGCGTCGTTGGGGCCCATCAAGGCCACGCTGGCCTGCAGCTTCTGCAGTTCCTCGGCGACCGCGTTGCGCGCGATGCGCACGCGATCGATCTCCGTCTCGACCTCTTCCGGCTTGATGAAGTAGTGGGCAACGTCCAGGCGGCTCGAGACCACGAGCACGGCGCGTCCGATCGCAATGCCACGGGCCACGGGCAGCCCATGGACGGCAAAAGTCATTCGCCTTCTCCGAACTTGTCGTTCATCAACGCGACGATCGCATCCATCGCTTCCTGCTCCCGCTCGCCATCGGTCTCGATCTCGACCGTCACCCCGATTCCCGCGGCCAGCATCATCACGCCCATGATGCTCTTGGCATTGACCCGCCGGTCGCCGCGTGCGAGCCAGACCTCGCATGGATAGCTGCCTGCGAGCTTGGTGAGTTTGGCCGAGGCCCGTGCATGCAGACCCAGCTTATTGCTGATGGTCACGGATGTCTTGATCACTGTGCTTTCTTCTTGCCTGATTCTGGGGTGCCGCCACGGCCACCTGCATCACCCCCGCGGTGCCACCGGTTAGCGCACGCTGCACCAGCGTCTCGAGGGGCTCGTTGCGGTAGCTTACGGCACGCAGCAGCATCGGCAGATTGACGCCGGCCACCAGACGCGAGCGCACGCCGTCGACCAGCTTCTGCGCCACGTTGCAGGGGGTGGCGCCGAACACATCGGCCAGCACCAGCACCTGCGAGCGAGGCGTGCGCTCCAGCTGGGCCAAGGTGATGCGTGCCGCCGCGAGGGTTTCGTCGGGGGACACGTTGGGCAGCACGTCGAGCGCCGCAATCGAGGGTTCGCTGTCGGGGAACACATGCAGAGCGCACTGCCGCAACGCCTGGGCGAGCGGCGAATGGGCAATGATGAAGATGCTGTTCATGCGAGTTGACGGCGGGTTCGTCGATTATGCGGGGGCGCCCAGTGGAAGTAGAAATAAGATAACAAACAGCATTTCATAGACAGTCCCAGCGCGCCCCGGAACACCGCATCGAAAGCCGGCAACCTCAGCAGGTCGAGTGAGGCCGTGCGAGTCACTGGACGACCTTCTTCTGGCTCGGTGCTATTCGCCTTCGGAGCGGCCGTGCGGCTCACTTGAGTACCTCCGCCTTCGGCTGCGGTGCTATTCGCCTTCGAACGGCCGTGCGGCTCACTGGAGTACCTTCGCCTTCGGCTGCGGTGCTATTCGCCTTCGGCCGTGCGGCTCATGGGAGCCGCAGGCCCTCGAAAAAGACGGTCGCCGCATCTGCCGACGTGGGGCTGCCCAGCACGGTGGCTTGGTAAAGCGCCGTCTTGCCGCCCCGTTGCTGGGCAAACCAGAGCATCCGAGTGGACGCAAGGTCTCCAGCGCCCTCTTGCCGCACCTCGAGGCGCACTGGCGCCGGGGAGGTGGTGGCGCGCGGCAGCGTGGCAGGGACTTCAGCCACCGTCGCGCCGGCCAGCTGGTTGCGGGTGGCGATGCGCCAGGCGCGCATCCAGCTTTCGGCCTGGCCCGCGTCCTCAGCGGTGGCATGGGCCACCGCGAAGGTGGCGCCGCCGGCCTCGCAGCCGGTCATGTCCACGGCGATCGATGTGCTGCCGCTACCCAGCGGCAGGTTGCGGGTCGCGCGGTCGGGCTTGCAGGGCAGCAGCGCGACCAGCCCGTCATCCGCGATCGGGACTTCGCGCCAGTTGAAGACCGGGCTGCAGGCGCCGAGGGCAGCGGCGAGCAGGACGAGGGGCGGCAATCGAGAACGGAACGGCATCGGCATCGGCAGCGGCACGGCATCGGAAGCAACGATTATCAAGCCGCCTTCCGGGAGGAAGGCAAAGGCGCCCTCAGGTGGGCGCGCGCGGCATGGCTGCCGGAACTAAAATGACGTCCGCCCATCTATCTTCTCGCCCATGAAAAAGCTTGTCCCCGTCGCCGCCATCGCAATCGCCCTGATTGCTGGCGTCGGCGTGTACCTGAATACAGGCGTCTCGGCGGCTCCCGCCTCCAGCTTCGTGCTGCTCGACGGGAGCAAGAAGAGCACGGAAGATCTGAAGGGCAAGGTTACGCTGGTCAATTTCTGGGCCACCAGTTGCGTCACCTGCGTGGCCGAGATGCCGAAGGTCATCGCCACCTACGACAAGTACAAGGACCGAGGCTACGACACCCTGGCGGTGGCGATGAGCTACGACCCGCCCAGTTATGTCGTGAACTTCGCCCAGACGCGCAAGCTGCCTTTCAAGGTGGCAATCGATAACACCGGTGCGGTGGCCCAGGCCTGGGGCGACGTGAAGCTGACGCCCACCACCTACGTCGTCAACAAGCGCGGCGAGATCGTTAAGCGCTATGTGGGCGAGCCCGACTTTGCCGAGCTGCACCGGCTCATCGAGAAGCTGCTCGCCGAAGCGTAGTCCAGCGCCGGGGGTGGTGTCATTCGAACACGGCCTTTGCCTTCACTTGCTGCGGAAGGTGTCGTGGCAGGACTTGCAGGTCTCGCCGACCGCCGAAACCGCGGTTTTGAGTGCATCCAGGTTACCGGCTTTCGAAGCGACCAGGAGCTTGCCTGTCTCGCTTACCAGTTTGTCGCTGAGTTCCCCGAACTTCGGCTGCTCTTTCCAGATCTCCGGCTTGGCCTTGCCGCCCTCCATGCCGGCGCCGAAGCCGATCCACGGCAGCTTCGAGATCTGCGCCACCATCTCGGCGTTCGACGTGGCGCTCGCGGCGTCATAGGGCGCGCGGCCACTGGACATGGCGCCCAGGCGGCTCATGTGGTATCCCTGCATGAACATCGCGCTCTGGCGGTACTTGATGGCGTCCTCGGGCTTTGCGAACTGGGCGATCGCGGGCAGGGACAGCGCGGCACCAGCCGCAGCAAGGATCATGGAGGCAAGGCGATTCATCGTGGTTCTTTCTTCTTGAAGCAACGCCAGGAGAACGGCGGCGCGCCAGTTTAGTGGCGCGTCATCGTGGGGCGTGCATAGCGACAACCCGTAGTCGCACTGGCTTCGACTTTGCTAATCTGCGCCTTCCGACGCTTCGCGCCCAGCCCTCCCGATGCCGCCCGCCCTTGAGTCCTCTTCGCGCTCCGCGAGCCTGGACGAAGTCAGCGTGACCCACACCCGCGTGTGGGACCTGCCAACACGCGTGTTTCACTGGGCCCTTGCGGGGGCGGTGACCGGACAGCTCGCCACCGGCTTCGGCGGGGCCATGGAGTGGCACTTCCGGGTGGGCTACGCGGTGCTTTCGCTGTTGCTGTTTCGTGTGGTCTGGGGCTTCATCGGCGGGCGATGGTCGCGCTTCGCCGCCTTCGCCTATTCGCCTCGCTCGATCCTGAACTATCTGCGCGGACGTGCGCATCCGGACCACCTCATCGGGCACACGCCGCTCGGCGCGCTCTCGGTTTTCGCGCTGTTGGCGATCCTGGCACTGCAGGTGGCGAGCGGTTTGATCGCTGACGACGAGATCATGGCCTCGGGGCCGCTCACGCGTTTCGTTTCGGGCGCGACGGTCAGCTTGGCCACCGCCTGGCACACCACGTTCGGCAAGTGGCTCGCGATTGCGTTGGTGAGCCTGCACGTGCTGGCAGTGCTCTTCTATGTGGCGATCAAGCGTCATCCGTTGGTAAGGCCGATGATCTTCGGCGACAAACCGGTCCCGGACAGCAGCCCAGCGCCCAGCCGGGACGACATCGCGTCCCGGTTGCTGGCCTTGATGGTTTTCGTGGCATGCGCAGCGTTCGCGACATGGATTGCTTCGCTCCGAGCATGAGCTATTCCATCTCCCGACCGCTACCTCTGGAAGGCACGCCCGACATCGTCCTGGTAACGCCGGACGCGCCGCACGAGATCGAAGCCACGCAGGCGATCTTCAGGGATTACGCGGCCTCGCTGGAGATTGACCTGTGCTTTCAGAATTTCGACGAGGAGCTGGCCACGCTGCCCGGGGACTACGCCGAGCCGCGCGGCGCGCTGCTGCTGGCCTTGGTCGACGTTGAAGGCAGCGGCGCGTCCTCCTCGCAGATCGATGCACCCATGATGCGTCGCGCGCACGGCGGTATGGCCTACGTGGCCGGCTGCTGCGCGCTGCGCCCACTGGACACGGCCGACTATCCGAACGCCGCCGAGATGAAACGGCTTTATGTGCGCCCGGCGTTTCGCGGCCTCGGGCTCGGCCGCCAGATGGCCGAGGCGATCCTGGACGCGGCACGCGGCGCTGGCTACGCGTGCGTGCTGCTGGACACCCTGGACGACATGGAATCGGCCCGCGAGCTCTACGAAGACCTCGGCTTCGTGGAGGTCCCGCCCTACTATCACAACCCCATTGCCGGGGCGCACTATCTCAAGGCAGAGCTCTAAGCACGTGAGCGCTCAGCCGCGCGCCTGCTTGAGCAGCGTCTCGGCGTCACTGACCTCGAACTTGCCTGGCGCCTCGACGTTGAGCGAGGCGATCTTGCCATTTTTCACCAGCATCGAATAGCGGTTGCTGCGCACCCCCATGCCTCGCGCCGTCAGGTCCAGCGTGAGTCCGGTCGCGTTCGCAAACGCGCCACTGCCGTCGGCCAGCATACGCACCTTGGTGCCGGTCTTCTGGTCGCGCGCCCAGGCGCCCATTACGAAAGCGTCGTTGACGCTCACGCACCAAATCTCGTCCACCCCTGCGGCCTTGAGTGCCTCATGGTTTTGCACGTAACCTGGCACGTGCTTGGCAGAGCAGGTCGGCGTAAATGCGCCGGGCAAACCGAAAATCGCGATCGTCTTGCCGGCTACGGCCTTGCTCACGTCGACCGGGTTCGGCCCGATGCTGCAGCCTTCGCCTTCGACCTCGGAATATTCCTGCAGGGTGGCGGATGGAAGGGTGTCACCGACTTGGATCATGGAGTGTGCTCCTGAAAAAGAAAAACGGCCCACATTGTGGGCCGCTTTTGCTTTGACTGCGTTGCCGCTGCGATCAGACCAGGACAGCCTTCTCGACCAAGCGGGTCACCACCCAGTTCTTGGACTTGGAGATCGGCCGACTCTCGGTGATCTCGATCAGGTCGCCCATCTTGTACTCGCCTTTTTCATCATGGGCGTGGTACTTGCTCGAGCGCATCACGATCTTGTCGTAGATCGGGTGCTTAACACGGCGCTCGACGAGCACCGTCACGGTCTTTTCACGCTTGTCGCTGACCACCTTGCCGATCAGGGTGCGCTTGAGGGATTTTTTAGCTTCCGTCATGGTCACTCCTTACTTGGCGGATTCTTGCTGCTTCTGCGCAAGAATGGTCTTGGCACGGGCGATGTCGCGACGTGTGACGCGCAGCGTGGCCGTGTTCGACAGCTGTTGAGTAGCCTTCTGCATGCGCAGGCCGAAATGAGCCTTCTGCAGATCCTTGATCTCGGTCTGCAGCGCGGCGACGTCCTTGTCGCGCAACGCTGCGGCCTTCGACACCTTGGCCGAAGCCGCCGTGTCCTTCTTCTTACGTGTTGCCATCAGTGTTCTCCTCGATCAGGCGCCGAGCTGGCGCGCGACGAAGGTGGTGCGCAGCGGCAGCTTGGCGGCAGCCAGTCGGAACGCTTCGCGGGCGAGTTCTTCGGGCACGCCGACGATCTCGTAAATCACCTTGCCGGGCTGAATTTCGGCCACGTAGTACTCGGGGTTGCCCTTGCCATTTCCCATCCGCACTTCGGCGGGCTTGGTAGAGATTGGCTTGTCGGGAAACACGCGGATCCAGATGCGGCCACCCCGCTTCACATGGCGCGAAATCGCGCGACGAGCGGCTTCGATCTGGCGTGCCGTCAGGCGGCCACGGTCGATCGACTTGAGGCCGAAGTCACCGAAGGACACCGCGTTGCCGCGGGTCGCGATGCCGGTGTTGCGGCCCTTTTGTTCCTTGCGGAACTTTCTGCGTGCAGGTTGCAGCATTTTTCTTACTCCGTAGTTCTAAGAACGATCACTCGTTCTTGGCACCGTCCGCTGCTGCAGCGGGCGCGGCTTTGCGGACGCGCTTAACGGCGGGTTTCGAGTCTGCACCCGGCTGTGCGCCGGTCGCTTCTGCGGGCTTGTCGCTGCCGTCGGCCGGGGCGACGTTGCCGCCGATCGGGCCGCGGGCACCGGCACGAGGGCCGCCGCGACGATCCGACCCCGGGCGGTCGCCGCCTGGACGGCCATCGCGCCGAGGGCCACGCGGGCGGCGCTCTTCTTCGGGACGCGGGGTCTCGACGGCGGGCAGGTCGTTGCGTCCCAGCGTGTCACCCTTGTAGACCCAGACCTTGACCCCAATGACGCCGTAGGTGGTCTTGGCTTCCGAGGTGCCGTAATCGATGTCGGCGCGCAGCGTGTGCAGCGGCACGCGGCCCTCGCGGTACCACTCGGTGCGGGCTATTTCGATGCCGTTCAGGCGGCCGGCCGACATGATCTTGATGCCCTGGGCGCCCAGACGCATGGCGTTCTGCATGGCGCGCTTCATGGCGCGGCGGAACATGATCCGCTTTTCGAGCTGCTGCGTGATGCTGTCGGCGATCAGCTGTGCATCGATCTCCGGCTTGCGCACTTCTTCGATGTTCACGGCAACTGGGACGCCCAGTTGCTTGCCGAGCTCGCGCTTCAGGTTCTCGATGTCCTCGCCCTTCTTGCCGATCACGACGCCCGGACGTGCCGAGTAGATCGTGATGCGGGCGTTCTTGGCAGGCCTCTCGATCATGACGCGCGACACGGAGGCGTTCTTGAGCTTCTTCTTCAGGTACTCGCGGACCTTGATGTCTTCGGCCAGCATGCCCGCGAAGTCGCGGTTGCTTGCGTACCAGCGGCTGGACCAGTTACGGCTGACCGCAAGGCGGAAGCCGGTCGGGTGGATTTTCTGTCCCATATGTGTTCCAGCCTGTTAGTTGCCCACCGTCACGTACACGTGGCACGTGGGCTTGCTGATGCGGTTGCCGCGGCCCTTGGCGCGCGCGGTGAAGCGCTTGAGCGTGGCGCCCTGCTCGACGTAGATGGTCTTGACCTTCAACTCGTCGATGTCGGCACCGTCGTTGTGCTCGGCATTGGCGATCGCCGACTCGAGCACCTTCTTCACAATCACAGCGGCCTTCTTCTGCGTGAACTGCAGAATGTTGAGCGCCTGATCGACCTTCTTGCCGCGGATCAGATCGGCGACCAGCCGGCCTTTGTCGACCGAAAGGCGGACGCCGCGGAGGACTGCACGTGTTTCAGACATGGTCGTTCCTTACTTCTTCTGGACTTTCTTGTCCGCGGGATGCCCCTTGAACGTACGCGTGAGCGCAAATTCGCCGAGCTTGTGCCCGACCATCTGGTCGGTGATGTAGACAGGCACGTGCTGCTTGCCGTTGTGCACGGCGATGGTCAGGCCGATGAACTCCGGCAGAACCATCGAGCGGCGCGACCATGTCTTGATCGGCTTCTTGTCCTTGTTCGTCACAGCCTTGTCGGCCTTGGCCACCAGGTGATGGTCGACGAAGGGACCTTTCTTGAGAGAGCGAGTCATTGTGCTGTCCCTTACTTCTTGCGACGCGACACGATGAAGACCTGCGTGCGCTTGTTGTTGCGGGTGCGATAACCCTTGGTGAGATTGCCCCACGGATCGACAGGATGGCGGCCTTCGCCAGTCTTGCCTTCGCCGCCACCGTGCGGGTGGTCGACCGGGTTCATCACCACGCCGCGAACGGTCGGGCGAATACCCATCCAGCGCTTCACACCGGCCTTGCCAAGCTGGCGCAGGCTGTGCTCTTCATTGGCGACTTCACCGATGGTCGCGCGGCACTCGACGTGTACGCGGCGCACTTCGCCCGAACGCATGCGGACCTGGGCGTAGACGCCTTCGCGGGCCAGCAGCGTGGCCGAGGTACCAGCCGAGCGGGCGATCTGCGCGCCCTTGCCAGGCTGCAGCTCGATGCAATGGATCGTCGAACCCACGGGGATGTTGCGGATAGGCAATGTGTTGCCGGCGCGGATCGGCGCTTCGGCACCACTCAGCAGCGTTGCGCCGGCTTCCAAGCCGCGCGGAGCGATGATGTAGCGGCGCTCGCCGTCGGCGTAGCAGACGAGCGCGATGTGGGCGGTGCGATTCGGGTCGTACTCGATGCGTTCGACCTTGGCCGGAATACCGTCCTTGTTGCGCACGAAGTCCACGACACGATAGTGGTGCTTGTGGCCGCCGCCCTTGTGACGGGTCGTGATGTGGCCGTTGTTGTTGCGGCCGGCCTTTTGGAACTGGGGCTCCAGAAGGGCAGCGTGCGGCGCACCCTTGTACAGGTGGTCCCGCGAGACCTTCACCGCGCCACGCTGGCCCGGCGAAGTCGGTTTCATCTTGATGACAGCCATAATTAAGCGCCCTCCCCGACCAGATTGAGCTCTTGACCGGCCTTGAGCGTGACGTAGGCCTTGCGAACGTTGTCGCGGCGGCCGACCGACTTGCCAAAGCGCTTGCTCTTGCCCTTGGTGTTGAGCACGGACACGCCTTTCACTTCGACCTTGAACATCAGTTCGACGGCCGCCTTGATCTCGGGCTTGGTGGCGTCCTGCAACACCTTGAAAGTAACTGCATTCGACTTCTCCCCGACCATCGTGGCCTTTTCGGACACGATCGGTGCGACCAGCACGTTCATCAGACGACCTTCGTCGAACTGACGCTGCTGAGGCGTAGGATTCATGCGGCTCATGCGAACATCTCCTTGAGCTTGTCGACGGCACCCTTGGTGACCAGCACCTTCTTGTAGTGAACCAGCGACACCGGGTCGGCGTAACGCGGCTCGACCACGAGCACGTTCATCAGGTTGCGAGAAGCCAAGTAAAGGTTCTCGTCGACTTCCTCGGCGATCACGAGCACGGACTCGAGATTCATCGCCTTGAACTTGGCAGCCAGCGCCTTGGTCTTGGGGGAATCGACCTTGATCGATTCGACCACCGCCACCCGGCCTTCGCGTGCAAGCTGCGAAAAAATGGACGCCATGCCGGCGCGATACATCTTTTTGTTGATCTTCTGTGAGAAGTTCTCGTCAGGCATGTTCGGGAAGATGCGGCCACCCCCACGCCACAGCGGCGAGGAAGTCATACCGGCACGGGCGCGGCCCGTTCCCTTTTGTTTGAATGGCTTCTTGGTGGAATGCTTGACCTGCTCGCGGTCCTTCTGGGCACGCGTGCCCTGGCGAGCATTGGCTTGGTAGGCGACCACCACCTGGTGCACCAGGTCTTCGTTGTAGTCACGGCCGAACACAGTCTCCGGCGCGTCGTACTTGGACGCGGCTTGACCTTGTTCGTTCAGGAGTTCGAGTTGCATTGCTTTTGCTCCTTAGGCCGCCGGCGCGGTCTTGGCCTTGACGGCTGGGCGAATGGTCACGAAGCCACCCTTCGCACCCGGAATCGCGCCCCTGATCAGAAGCAGCTGACGCGCTTCATCGATACGGATCACATCGAGGTTTTGGGTCGTCACGGTAACGTCGCCGAGATGACCCGTCATGCGCTTGCCCGGGAAAACCCGGCCGGGGTCCTGCGCCATGCCGATGGAGCCCGGCACGTTGTGCGAACGGCTGTTGCCGTGCGAGGCGCGCTGCGAGGACATGTTGTGGCGCTTGATTGTGCCGGCGTAGCCTTTGCCGATGGAGGTGCCCTGCACGTCGACCTTCTGGCCCACTGCGAATACGCTGCCCACGGCGATCGCGCCGCCAGCTTTGTGCTGGGCAGCCGCATCGGGGGTGAGGCGGAATTCCTGGATGATTTCGCCCGCTTCGACGCCGGCCTTGGCGAGATGACCTGCTTCGGGCTTGGTAACGCGCGACGCCTTGCGCGAGCCAAACGTCACCTGCAGCGCGACGTAGCCGTCGGTCTCTTGGGTTTTGATCTGGGTCACGCGGTTGTTGGACACATCCACCACCGTGACGGGAACAGCGTCCCCATCATCGGTGAAGAGACGCATCATCCCCACCTTGCGGCCCAGCAACCCGAGGGAGTTGCTCAGACTCATGGTTTTTTCTCCAAGACTCCCGCCGCTGCCACTTCAATTGGCGACAGCGTTTGGTATGCGGAAGAAGGTTGATAAAGGTCTGCCCCAAGTAGCGCCTAGCGTGCGCAAATTGGGCAGAGCCAAAGATTATAGCTCCCGAGGCTTTCGAAGCGCAAGTAGACGGCCTTCACTGCCAGTCGGGCTCACTTGACCGGCATGGAGATGATCTTGTCCCCATCGGGCGCTTGCTTCAGTCCGCTGCTAGCGGGCATGGCGGAAGGCGCCTTGCCTACCTGGACGGCGATGGAGGTCGCACTGGTCGCGCCATTTTGGGTCGTGAACACGTGGAGATAGCCGGTGCCACCGGCGTCAGGAACAACCTGAACGGTCAATGCCGATGCTTGGCCGGCCGGCAGCGTGTGCGGCCCTGCCGAGCCGGCGATGGCCAAGCCCCCGTCTGCCGCGAGCTTGACAGTGCCGCCCGCGGGATCGCTGACGCCGTCGAAATTCAGCACGACTGGAACCGGACTGCCGGGCTGCGGCGTGCCGTCAATACGATACTGAACGCCGATACCCGAGCCGCCGGGTTTCACGGGTGCTGCGGTCATTCCTGCCGAAGCAGCATGCCCGGGCTTCGCGTTTTGCGCACAAGCCTGCAAGGACAGGCCCATGACCAGCGCTGCCATGGCGATGGCTGGGAGGCTGCGAGGTGCAAGCATGGCTGTGCTCCTAGTTGATGGTGACGGTGAAGCATGTGCTCGCCGCCGAGTTGTTGAAGTCGTTGACCACCAGAATGGCCTCGCCCGCAGCCAAGCTGACAGAGCCCGTTTCGTTACCGCCGACGGTGGACAGGCCCTCGCCTGCGCGCCGCCCCTGGTACACCACGAAGTCCGGATCCGATGCGGCCGGTCCACCGGTAACGGCGATGCTGTAGGTGCGCTGGGCCGGGGCAGTGAAGCGCAGGTAGGCATAGCTGCCCAGCTTGTTGCCGGCACGCGCTGGGTCGGCTTCGCTCGTCACGCAGGCCGGCGTGCCGGCCCCAAGCGCTGCCGGTTTGTACATGGGGAGAGCGAATGCGCCGAGGCCGCCATCGTTGGTCTCGTTGTTCGCAAACGGATCGTTCGGGACCGCAATACTTTGGCTGGCCAGCAATGAATTTAACGCTGCGGCGCTCCCCGGCGCGACGACGTTGAAGGTCACGGAAAACGGATGGATGGAGGTCACCGCCAGACCGTTCTTGAACGACGGCGCGGTGAGTGCATCATGAATCGGCTTGAAGCCGACCTGGCCGTTCAGATTCCAGAGAACAGACTGGATCGATGCCTCGCGGAACCAGCCCGGATTGGACGTCGTTCCCGTGGTCAAATCGAGATTGGAGCCCAAGGCTTGGTTGGCGCCGGCCGAATCGGTGTAGTTGCTGCGCCCCAGGGCGATGCCTGACCAGGCATTGCCCCAGCCCTCCGAAAAGGCCAAGCGCCGATCCAAGCGTTCACTGAGGGAATGACTGCCACCAGGCGAATCGTCGCGGCTGAAGGCTGACTGGTAGTAGTGCCCCCATTCGTGGGCTACCACAGAGCTGTCGTACTCATCGGTATCGACGTTCTCCTTGCCCAGCACATAGATGGCACGGACCGCGCCGGTCCCGCTCGAACTGGTGAAGAAGGTCGTCCCGATCTGCCCTAGCGCAGGATTCCCTGAGGCGGGCACATTGTTGACGCTCCAGAAGATGCGTAGAGGCGGAAAGACCGTGCTTGGCGCGACCGAGAGCACCTTGGCCTGGGTCGCGTAGACCGTGTCGAGCACGGCGAAAGGCCCGGCGACACGGGTCGAGTCGTAGCTCGAGCCGCTCCAGCCTGAAGGCGCATGGACGTTGCGCGTCACCGCCGCACCGCCAGTGGAGAAACTCCCGCTCTCCATCGAATAAAGGGCTTCGCTCTGGGTGTTGTCGCGCACGGTGACATCCCAGCTTGCGCCGGAACCCGTCTGCAGCAGTTGGGCCTTGACTCGTACGTTGACGGTCGTGTTGGCAGGGACGGACACAGAATAAGCGCCGTTGCCGTCAGCCGCGGTGCTGGCCAGCACAGTGCCATTGGCATCGAGGATCTCGACGACCGCACCCCGGACCGGCTTGGCAGTCATGGCTCCATAGCTCAGCCCGCCGTTGGTGTTGGGCACCGAATCAAAAGTTACGTTGCCGCTCAACGTGACTGTGGTCGCGCCCGGCACACTGGTGACCGGAAAGAAGCCACCCCCTCCGCCTCCCCCGCCGCCGCCACACGCCCCGAGAACCGCCAGGGCAAGTAGCGCCATGCTCCGCAGGAACCAAGTTTTCATGATCTCTTACTCCCCAGGGCGACCATGCCCGGCAGATCGCCGTCGACGAAGGATGCCACATCACAGGTCAAAAAAAAAAGCCCGCCAGCGTTTCCGCGAGCGAGCTTATTCCTACAAAGCCAAACCGGCTTTACTGCAGCTTGATTTCGACGTCCACGCCGGCCGGCAGATCGAGCTTCATCAGCGCGTCTACGGTCTTGTCGGTCGGATCAACGATGTCCATGAGGCGCTGGTGCGTGCGGATTTCAAACTGGTCGCGGCTCGTCTTGTTGACGTGCGGCGAACGCAGGATGTCGAAACGCTTCATGCGGGTCGGCAGGGGCACGGGGCCCTTGACTATCGCGCCGGTGCGCTTGGCGGTGTCGACGATCTCGGCAGCCGACTGGTCAATCAGCTTGTAATCGAACGCCTTCAGGCGGATGCGGATTTTTTGCTTGGCAGCCATGGTGATTCCTTTGCGTTCGATCAGATGTCGAGGATCTTCGCCACCACGCCCGAGCCCACGGTGCGGCCGCCTTCGCGAATGGCGAAGCGCAGGCCCTCCTCCATGGCGATGGGGTTGATCAGCTTCACCGTGATGGACACGTTGTCGCCGGGCATGACCATCTCCTTGTCCTGGGGCAGCTCGATCGCACCGGTCACATCGGTGGTGCGGAAGTAGAACTGCGGACGGTAGTTGTTGAAGAAAGGCGTGTGACGCCCGCCCTCGTCCTTGCTCAGCACATACACCTCGGCGGTGAAGTGCGTGTGGGGCTTGATGGAGCCCGGCTTGCACAGCACCTGCCCGCGCTCGACATCCTCACGCTTGGTGCCGCGCAGCAGCACACCCACGTTGTCGCCAGCCTGGCCCTGGTCCAGCAGCTTGCGGAACATCTCAACGCCCGTGCAGGTGGTCTTCTGGGTCGCTCGGATGCCGACAATCTCGATTTCCTCGCCAACCTTGATGACGCCGCGCTCAACGGCTCCGGTCACCACGGTGCCGCGGCCAGAGATGGAGAAGACGTCTTCCACAGGCATGAGGAAGGTGCCGTCCACCGCACGCTCAGGGGTGGGGATGTAGCTGTCCAGGGCCTCGGCCAGCTTCATGATGGAGCCCTCGCCGAGTTCGCCCTTGTCGCCTTCCAGGGCCAGCTTGGCCGAGCCGTGAATGATGGGGGTGTCGTCGCCCGGGAATTCGTACTTGTCCAGCAGCTCGCGCACCTCCATCTCGACGAGCTCCAGCAGCTCCTTGTCGTCGACCATGTCGCACTTGTTGAGGTAAACGATGATGTAGCCCACACCCACCTGGCGCGCCAGCAGGATGTGCTCACGGGTCTGGGGCATCGGGCCGTCGGCTGCCGAGCACACGAGGATGGCGCCGTCCATCTGGGCGGCACCGGTGATCATGTTCTTGACGTAGTCGGCGTGGCCAGGGCAATCAACGTGCGCGTAGTGGCGATTGGCCGTCTCGTACTCGACGTGGGCCGTGTTGATGGTGATGCCGCGCGCCTTTTCTTCGGGCGCCGCATCGATCTGGTCGTAGGCCTTGGCTTCACCGCCGAACTTGGCCGACAGCACGGTCGCAATCGCCGCCGTCAGGGTCGTCTTGCCATGGTCCACGTGACCGATCGTGCCCACGTTCACGTGCGGCTTCGTGCGGGTGAATTTTCCTTTTGCCATTTTTCAATCCTTGAAAGAGCAGGCCCGTGTGTTGGTTTTACGTCTGCATCTTGTTGCTGCTTCCTCCGCCACGGGCAACGGAGGGCACAAGATCGCAGACAGAACTGGGGAAGAACAAGGACGGCCAAGCGCCTTCGTTCGGGGCCGCGCGCTACTTCGTGCGTGCAGCGACGATGGCTTCAGCAACGTTGCGCGGAGCTTCCGCGTACTGCTTGAATTCCATTGTGTAGGTGGCGCGGCCTTGCGACATCGAGCGCAGCGTGGTCGAGTAGCCGAACATCTCCGACAGCGGAACTTCGGCCTTGATCGCCTTGCCGCCGCCGACCATGTCTTCCATGCCCTGAACCATGCCTCGGCGGGAGGACAGGTCGCCCATCACATTGCCGGCGTAGTCCTCCGGCGTCTCGACTTCCACGGCCATCATCGGCTCGAGGATCACGGGGTTGGCCTTGCGGGCACCCTCCTTGAAACCGAAGATCGCGGCCATCTTGAAGGCCATTTCGTTCGAGTCCACATCGTGGTACGAACCGAAGTGCAGCGTGACCTTGACGTCCACGACCGGATAGCCGGCCAGCACGCCCTGTGTCAGCGCTTCCAGTACGCCCTTTTCCACTGCGGGGATGTACTCGCGCGGCACCACTCCGCCCTTGATCGCATCGACGAACTCGAAGCCCTTGCCGGCTTCCTGCGGTTCGATCTTGAGCACGACATGGCCGTACTGGCCCTTGCCGCCCGACTGGCGCACGAACTTGCCTTCGGCGTCTTCAACGGTCTTGCGGATGGTCTCGCGGTAGGCCACCTGGGGCTTGCCTACGTTGGCTTCAACACCGAACTCGCGCTTCATGCGGTCCACGATGATTTCGAGGTGCAGTTCGCCCATGCCCGAGATGATGGTCTGGCCGGATTCCTCGTCCGTCTTGACGCGGAACGACGGGTCTTCCTGCGCGAGACGCTGCAGGGCAATGCCCATCTTTTCCTGATCGGCCTTGGTCTTGGGCTCGACGGCCTGCGAGATCACCGACTCGGGGAACACCATCCGCTCGAGCATGACGATGGCGTTCGGATCGCACAGGGTTTCGCCCGTTGTCACTTCCTTCAGGCCCACGCACGCGGCGATGTCGCCGGCACGAATTTCGCTGACTTCTTCGCGATTGTTGGCGTGCATCTGCACGATACGGCCGATGCGCTCCTTCTTGCCGCGCACCGGGTTGTAGACGCTGTCGCCCTTGGACAACACGCCCGAGTACACACGCACGAAGGTCAGTTGACCCACGAAGGGGTCGGTCATCAGCTTGAACGCGAGGGCCGAGAACTTCTCTTCGTCGTCGGCCTTGCGCACCACCGGTGCTTCGTCTTCGTCGGTGCCGGCTACAGGGGGAATGTCCGTCGGCGCGGGCATGTATTCGATGACTGCGTCCAGCATGGCCTGCACGCCCTTGTTCTTGAAGGCCGAGCCGCACAGCATTGGCTGAATCTCACCGGCGATGGTGCGCTGGCGGATGGCCTTCTTGATTTCTTCCTCGGAAAGCGTCTCGCCTTCGAGGTACTTGTTCATCAGCTCTTCGCTGGCCTCGGCAGCGGCTTCGACGAGCTTTTCGTGGTATTCGTTGCAGACATCGACCAAGTCGGCCGGGATCTCACCATAGGTGAAGGTCACGCCCTTGTCCTCGTCCCAGATGATGGCCTTCATCTTCACCAGGTCGACGATGCCGCGGAACTTGTCCTCGGCGCCGATCGGGATCTGGATCACGACCGGATTGGCCTTCAGGCGGTCGATCATCATCTGGCGAACGCGCAAAAAGTTGGCACCGGTGCGATCCATCTTGTTGACGAACGCGAGGCGGGGCACCTTGTACTTATTGGCTTGGCGCCAAACGGTTTCCGATTGAGGCTGCACGCCGCCAACAGCGTCATAAACCATCACGGCACCGTCGAGCACACGCATGGAGCGCTCGACCTCGATGGTGAAGTCAACGTGGCCGGGGGTGTCAATGATGTTGATGCGGTGCTCGGGGAAGTTCTGCGCCATGCCTTTCCAGAAGCAGGTGGTAGCAGCCGAGGTGATGGTGATGCCGCGCTCTTGCTCCTGCTCCATCCAGTCCATCGTGGCGGCGCCGTCGTGCACTTCGCCGATCTTGTGGTTCACACCGGTGTAGAACAGGATGCGCTCGGTGGTGGTCGTCTTGCCGGCGTCGATGTGCGCAGAGATACCGATATTGCGGTAGCGCTCGATGGGGGTCTTGCGGGACATGAAATTACTCCAATAACGGATGAAAGCCCGCCCACCACACGGTGGGTCGGGCTTCCAGCCAATGCTCTTGTTGAGGGCGGTTTCTAGAAGCGGAAGTGACTGAAGGCCTTGTTGGCCTCGGCCATGCGGTGCACTTCGTCGCGCTTCTTCATGGCGCCGCCACGGCCTTCCGTGGCTTCCATGAGCTCGTTGGCCAAGCGAAGAGCCATCGACTTCTCGCCGCGCTTGCGAGCGGCTTCCTTGATCCAGCGCATCGACAGCGCCAGTCGGCGCACCGGGCGCACTTCCACAGGCACTTGATAGTTGGCGCCGCCGACGCGGCGCGACTTCACTTCGACCATAGGCTTGACGTTGTTGATCGCCATGGTGAAGGCCTCGACCGGGTCCTTGCCCGGGTTCTTTTTCTCGATCTGGTCCAGGGCACCGTAGATGATGCGCTCGGCAACAGCCTTTTTGCCGCCTTCCATGATCACGTTCATGAATTTGGACAGCTCGACATTGCCGTACTTGGGATCCGGCAGGATTTCACGTTTGGGGACTTCGCGACGACGTGGCATTTCTCTAACCTCTTTGCTTCAGTTGGCGCCTCTTTTCAGAGACACCGCGAGAACCGACGGGAGCTCTCACTTACTCGACCCGACAGTGGGTCACTTCGTTCGACGCGACCGACAGGCGCGCCCAACACCGATTGAACACTCGAAAGCTCAAGCCTTCTTGGGACGCTTCGCGCCGTACTTGGAACGCGACTGCTTGCGATCCTTCACTCCCTGCAGATCCAGCGAGCCGCGCACGATGTGGTAGCGAACGCCGGGCAGGTCCTTGACACGACCTCCGCGAACCAGCACCACGCTGTGTTCCTGGAGATTGTGGCCTTCACCGCCGATGTAGGAAATGACTTCGAACCCGTTGGTCAGGCGCACCTTGGCGACCTTGCGCAGTGCCGAGTTAGGCTTCTTGGGGGTCGTGGTGTAGACCCGGGTACAGACACCGCGGCGTTGCGGCGAGTTCTGCATGGCAGGGCTCTTCGACTTGATCTTTTCGACCTCGCGACCCTGACGCACCAGTTGATTGATGGTTGGCATGAATGAATAAGTCCCAAAACATCCCGGTCGAGCCCCTCACCGTGACATGAGGCAACCGAGAGATGACGAAAACGTGAAACCCTTCGGAAATTTCCGAAAAGCCCGCGAGTATAACACTGAGCGCAGACAGCACAGCTCACGGGACCACCGCTCGCTGGGGTGTCGGCGCGTGGTCGGCGCCGTCGTCGAAGCCGCGCAGACTGGAATGCTCGTCTTCGGCCGGCTAGAGAAGAACGCGCCTAGGGCGAGCTCTACTTGATCCAGAGGCGGATGGCATCCCAGGCGCGGCCCAGGACGCCGGCCTGTTCCACCGGCTCCAGCGCAATCAGCGGCACCTCGGCGACCGGCTGGTCGGCCAGCGTGATCCTGAGCGAGCCAATCGGCTGGTTGCGGGCAAAGGGGGCGACCAGGGGATCGGGCCGCGCCACTTGCGTCTTGATCTTTCCTGCAGCGCCCGCCGGCACCGCCACCACGATCGGCTCGACGCGACCGAGCTTGACGGTGTTCTCCTTTCCCTTCCAGACCGGCGGCGTGGCGACCGGTTGGTTGGCATCGAACAGGCGGACCGCATCGTACGCCGTATAGCCCCAGTTCAGCAGCTTCTGCGATTCGTTGGCGCGAGCGTTCTCACTGGCCGCACCGAGCACGACAGACAGCAGGCGTCGACCGCCGGGAAGGTTGGGGAAATCGCGCTTGGAGGTCACGACCACGCAGTAGCCCGCCGCGTCGGTATGGCCTGTCTTGAGCCCGTCAACCGTCGGGTCGCGGAACAGCAGCAGGTTACGGTTCGTGTCGTTGATCGAGGGCGTCCCGGGATAGCGGTACTTTTTGATCGAGTAGTAGTGCAGATATTCGGGGAAGTCGCGCATCAGCCGCATCGCAAGAATGCTCAGGTCGCGCGCCGTGGTCGTGTGACCCGGTGCCGTCTGGCCCTCGGGGTTCTTGTAGCTGGTGTTCTTCATGCCCAGAGCCTTGGCCTGGTCGTTCATGAGCTCGACAAAATGCTCCACCGTGCCGCCCACGCTCTCGGCCAGCGCAATGGTGGCGTCGTTGCCCGACTGCACGATCATCCCTTTGATGAGGTCCTCGACGGGCACCTGCATCTTCGGATCGATGAACATGCGCGAGCCCGGCATCTTCCAGGCACGGGTGCTGACCGGCAGGGCCTGCTGCAGGGTGATCTTCCTGGCGTTGAGTGCGTCGAAGACCAGGTAGGCCGACATCAGTTTGGTGAGCGAACCCGGCTCGACCTGCGTATCGATGTCCTTCTGCGCCAGCATCTGGTTGGCCGTCACGTCCAGCAGCAAGTAGCTGCGCGCCGCGATTTCCGGAGGTTGCGGCACCTGGGCTGCGGCGATCAGGCAGAAGAATGCGGCGGCGGCTGCGAAGGCGCGCAGCGAGCCGAGAAGACGAGTCATTGAGGTGCGAAGAGAGACAAACGCTAAGCGGCGCGCAGATGGCGAACGACCAGACCTTTGAGCAGCGGCAATTGTCCGTGAAAGAAATGGCCGCCTCCGGGAACCACCGTAACCGGAAGTGACTGCGGTCGCGCCCAATCGAGCACGGCAGCCAGCGGGACGGTGTCGTCCTGCTCACCGTGCACGACCAGCGTACGCACGTGCGCCTCGGTCGGCAGAGTCGCCACCGAGAAGCGGGCGGCGGCGGTGCCCACCAGCACCATTTGGCGGATGTCCCGCCGTGCCCACAGCGGCTCTGCCGCGCAGCTTGCCACGAAAGCCCCGAAGGAAAAGCCGGCGATGGCCAGCGCCCCCTCCGGCGCCATCTGCTCGATGACCTGGAGCATGTCGTCGCGCTCGCCGCGTCCCTCGTCGTGAACGCCCTCACTGCCGTCCACGCCGCGAAAATTGAAGCGCACCGCCGTCCATCCGCAGGCGACGAAAGCGCGCGCGAGCGTCTGGACCACCTTGTTGTCCATGGTGCCCCCGAAGAGCGGATGCGGATGCGCGATCACGGCGACGCCGCGCGGGGCAACGTCTTCGGCAGCGGCATCGCGCAAGGCGGCGATCGCCCCGGCGGCGCCCTGGAGCTGGATCTTTTCAGTTTGCGAATTCATGGTCTCAGCGGCCCACGTCAGGTGGCAGGAGCAAGCGCTCGACCACCTTCCCGTGGCGCAGGTGCGAGTCGACGATCTCGTCGATGTCCTGCTCATCAACGAAGGTGTACCAGACGGCTTCCGGATAGACCACCGCCACCGGTCCGCCGGCGCAGCGGTCGAGACAACCAGCCTTGTTGACTCGCACCTTGCCCGGGCCCGCCAACCCCGCTTGCTTGACGCGCGCCTTGCAGCGGTCGAAGCCCTGCTGCGCGTTGTGCTGTGAGCAGGATTCCTCGCCGTTCTTGCGTTCGTTCAGGCAAAAGAAGATGTGGCGGGCGTAGTAGCCGCGCGACTGCGTCGTGCTGGAGGTGGACATCGGCTCATTCTATTGAGCGGGACTGCCCACGTGTCGCAGAGGGCCTAGGCGCGCGCTCTGCGCGACAAGGCCGCCAGCACATAAAGAAGCGTGGAGAAGGGCCAGAGCCAGCCCAGCCATTGAGCCAGTCCGTGGAAGCGAATGAACCGCCCCTGCTCCCAGGTCGCCAGGGTCTGGGCGAAGTAGGCGCTCTCGGGTGCCTGGTTGAGCAGGCTCAGATGCACCACCAGCGCGATCAGTAGCAGTGCCCCGCACAGGCGACGCGGCGCGGACAGCAGCAGCACGCCAAGGAAGAAGGCGGCCGCGATGCCGACCTGCACGGGGAGGCTGAGCCAAGCCCAGGCATGCTCGGGTCCATAGCTCAGGGCCGCCGACAAGGCGGAGGCCACCACGCCACTCAGCAGCACCAGCGGGAGCAGCATGGCTCGGCGGGCTACGGAACGTGTCACCAGGAAGCCCAGCAGGCACGGCACCAGCGCGCCAAGGGCGACGCACAGCAGTTCGACGCCCGGCACCAGCGGTTCGAGTTCGAACTGCCGGACCGGCATCCAGTCGATGAAGGGCGTGTCCAGCAGCCACTCGGAGATGGCCGCCTCGAGACGCTCGAACACCTGGCCAAGCCCGAAGGTGACCGCGGCCGGGAACAGCAGCGCCAACGGCCACAACGCCAGCAGCACCAGCGCGCCACGCGAATCCTCGACGAACCAGTTCGAGCGGGTGCGGTGCCAGTGCGCCACCGCCCCAAGACGTTCGAGCGCCGCCGCCAGTACGGCACCCGCCAGCGCGCCCAGGCTGTTGAGGCCGAGGTCCACGTTAGATGGAATGCGTGCTGGCAGGTAGCTCTGCAGTGTCTCCATGACAAAAGCGATGGCGGCGCCGATCAGCGTCGCGGCCAGAACCGCGCGCACCGACCCGATCCCGGGCTGCGTGCGCAGAACGGCGATCGCCGTCAGGAAGCCCAGCGGCATGTAGCCGGCCACATTGATCCCGAAGTCGAACCCCGTCCAGTACCTGGGCCATGGCGCCGTCAGATAAGACCAGGGGGCGATGCCCTGGTCACGCCAGTCGGCAAAGGGATAGAGGCTCGCGTAGACGATCAGCGCCGCATAGGCGAGCGCCAGGGGCAGCGCTGCGGACTTATGTTGCTGCGTGGCCACCGTTCAGAAGGGCTTGACCACGACCAGCACCACGATTGCCAACAGCAGTAGCACCGGCACCTCGTTGAACCAGCGGTACCAGCGTTCGCTGCGGTGGTGCTGGCCCGCCACGAACGTGCGTAGCAGCACCCCGCACCCATGGTGATAGCCGACCACCCCCAGCACCAGCGCCAGCTTCGCGTGCATCCAGCCATTGCCGGGTCCACGTCCGATGCCATAGCCCAACCAGAGCCAGAGGCCAAAGCCAATCGCCGGCACCGCAAGGAAGGTCGTGAAACGGAACAGTTTGCGCGCCATCAGGATCAGCCGGGCCCGCTCCGCCACGGACTCCGGCGCAACCATGGCGAGATTGACGAAGATCCTGGGCAGATAGAACAGTCCTGCGAACCAGCTCGCGACGAACACGATGTGCAGCGATTTGACCCAGAGCATGTCGGCAGTTTAGTGGGGGGCCCTCTCGCAGGCGGGGCTGCGCCTGGACAAAAAAAAGCCCGGCGCCAAAACGCCGGGCTGGGAAGCCCTTTTGCTGTCACACATCAAGGCACCCGCTCAGGGAGGAAAAGCGGGGAGCGGCAAGCCGCCCACCGCGGAATTTAGCAAAGGCATTACGTGCGATCAAGCAAGTTCTAATTTTTTGTAGATTTTTGGCACTTGTGTTAGTTCTAAGGCATTACTAAATTGAGCAATCGTGACCTTGCAGTGACTCGAAAGCACTTCAGGCACAATTTTCGCCATGACCCTCCACGCCCCCTTTCCGTCGGGCCGGCCGCGCCGGCTACGCCGGGACACCTTCACGCGAAATCTGGTACGTGAGCACACGCTCAGCGTCCACGATCTCATTTATCCAGTGTTCGTGCAGGAAGGCCAGAAGCGGCGAGATGCCGTGGCGTCGATGCCCGGAGTCGAGCGGCTCAGCCTGGACCTGCTGCTGCCTGTGGCCGAGCAATGCCTTTCGTTGGGCATTCCGGTCATGGCGCTGTTCCCGGTGATCGACGCCGGCCTCAAGAGCCCGGCAGGCGACGAAGCCTTCAATCCCGACGGCCTGATCCCTCGCGTGGTGGCGGAGCTCAAGTCGCGCTTTCCCGAACTGGGCGTGATGACCGACGTCGCGCTGGATCCCTACACCAGCCATGGCCAGGATGGCCTGCTCGACGACACCGGCTACATCCTCAACGACCCCACCGTCGAGGTGCTGGTCAGGCAGGCGTTGGTGCAGGCCGAGGCCGGCGTGGACATCGTGGCGCCCAGCGACATGATGGACGGCCGCATCGGCGCAATCCGTGGTGCTCTCGAGTCTGCCGGTCGCATCCACACCCGCATCATGGCCTACAGCGCCAAGTACGCGAGCGCCTTCTATGGCCCCTTCCGCGATGCCGTGGGCTCGGCCGCCAACCTCGGCAAGAGCGACAAGAAGGTCTACCAGATGGACCCGGGCAACAGCGACGAGGCGCTGCGCGAGGTCGGCATCGACATCGCAGAAGGCGCCGACATGGTGATGGTGAAGCCCGGCATGCCTTACCTGGACATCGTGCGGCGGGTGAAGGACGAATTTCACGTGCCGACCTTCGCCTACCAGGTCAGTGGTGAGTACGCGATGCTCAAGGCCGCGGCGCAGAACGGCTGGCTGGACCACGACGCCGTGATGCTCGAGAGCCTGCTGGCATTCAAGCGCGCCGGCGCCGACGGCGTACTCACCTACTTCGCTCTCGACGCTGCGCGGCTGCTGCCGAGACGCTAGCCCTCGGGCACCCCGAAGGCCGCAGCGCGCCGCGAGGCGGGCCGGCCGGTCCGGCCGACCTGATGCTGCGCGTCATCAACCTGATCGTCGACACCTGCACGGATCTGCGCGGCGACCTGGCCCGGCAGCTGGACCATCGGCAGGCCGAGCTGATCGGCTGGTGCCTGTATTCTGGCGCAAGCGCTATCTGGAGAGAAACAGATAGCGGCAGACAAAAGAAAGACCGGGCAGCACTCGCGCGCTGCCCGGTCTTTTTCGGGGGCCTTGGGGATTACTTCGCTGCAGGGGCGCCCTGCTTCTGTGCCTGCTGCAGCGTGTCGGCGCGGTTCGTCATCGTCGAGATCACGCGGCTGTTGACCCGCGAGCCACCGCTGACGTTCTGGTCCGGCGCGTTGGCGGTCGCGATGGCTTGGGCGTACACGGCCTCGGGGTTCGCGACCGACTTGAAGGCCTCGGCGCCGCGCGAGCCGCGCACCACGTTCTGGTTAGGAGCGGCAGCCGTGCGAGCGGCTTCCGCGTCGACGTCGGCGCGGCTCAGCGCGGAGACCGGCGCTTGCACGCCATGGTAGGTTTCTGCATGGGCGGCGGCGGCAGCCAGGAGGGAGAGCGCGGCGGCGGCGAGAATGTGAGAGGTCTTCATTTTCAGGTCCTTGAATCGTCGGAGGTGGTTTCAAACCAGGCTCGCAGCAGGGCTGGCCTGTGCGAGCGAGTGTGCTGTCGAACCTCCTCGGGCAACTACCTAGAAAAGAGACACGGCGTTTCCTGGATCGAAACAATCTCGCGCTGATTTTCTGACCGCAGCTTGCGCTCTCGAGAGCAGGGTGGCCGCCGGCGGCGCGGCGGCCAAGCCGTCGAATGCTGCTGGCCCATTGCCTCCGATCAGCCGAGGTGCTTGGCGAAGAAAGACAGAGTGCGCTCGCGCGCCAGCTTGGCGGCCTCGGCGTTGTACGAGCCGCGCTGGTCGCAGTTGAAGCCGTGGCCCGATTCATAGACATGCACCTCGACCTCGGGGTGCGCCTTCTTGAAGGCCTCGATGGTGTCGAGCGGAATCCAGTGGTCGTTGTTGCCGAAATGCGCCAGCACTGGAACTTTGGGGGTGATCGCGCTTTCCTCCGGCGTGGTCATCCCGCCACCGTAGTAGGGCACCGCGGCCGACAGGCCCTGCAGCTTCGCCGACGCACGCCAGGTCAGGAGCCCGCCCCAGCAATAGCCGACGATGCCGACCTTGCCGCCGCGGGCGGCGTACTCCACCGCGGCCTGGAGGTCTTGCAGCACGCCAGGCTGCGGCAGCGCTTCGACGGCGGTCTTGAGCGCGAAGCCGGCCTTCATGTCCTCTTCGCTGTAGCCGATATCGACGCCAGGCTTGACGCGGTGGAATGTCGATGGCGCGACAGCAAGATAGCCCTCTGCCGCGTAGCCGTCGGCCACCGAGCGAATGTGTGAGTTGACGCCGAAGATCTCCTGCACGACGACCACTGCTCCCCTGGGCTTGCCCGAGGGTTCCGCGACGTAGGCGGGAAAGCTGAAGCCATCCTTGGCAGTGAGATCGATGAATTGGCCCATGGTCATGCTCCTGTGTTGATGTGGGGGATTGCTCTTCAATGCACGTTCAATGCGCGGGCGACGAAATCCAGCCGGTCCTGCCCCCAGAAGATCTCGCCGTCGATCACGTAGCTGGGTGCACCGAAGACCTTGGCGTCGATCGCCTGCTGCGTGTAGTCCTCGTATCGCTCCTGCACGGCCTGGCTCAGCGATTGCTCGATTCGCTTGGCAGGCAGGCCGGATTCGGCGGTCAGCGCCTCCAGTGCCTTCGGGTCCGCGATGTTGCGCTCCTGGGCCCAGACCGCGGCGAATACCGCGCCGCACAGCTTCATCGCGGCCTCGCAGCCATCGTGCAGGTCAACGGCGATGATGAGCTTGGCAGCGTCGTCGCCCGCGACGGGAAAGAACTTCGGCGTCGGATTGAGCGGGATATCCATATGCCGCGAGAAGCGCGCCAGGTCGACGAGCCGGTAGGCCTGGCGCTGCGGTGCGCGCTTGCCGAGTGGCAAGCCGCCGGAGACGGGGAAGATGGCGCCGAAATCGACGGGCCGCACGCGGACGGTGGCGCCGGCAGCCTTGGCAAGCGCAGCGAAGCGCGCGTGCCCCAGGTAGGTCCAGGGGCTCTGGGGTGTGAAGTAGTAGTCGATGCTGCGGGTCACAAGCCTCTCCTCGGTGATGTAATCGACGCGGATGGTTTTAACTGACGCACGGCTTTCGTGCAGGAGGCGGGATTTGGACCAGGTACTCTTGATCACTGGTGGCAGCCGCGGGATTGGTGCCGCTACCGCGCTGCTCGCGGCGCAACGTGGCTTCGCGGTGGCCATCAACTATGCCAGCAATTCGCTGGCCGCTGACGAGGTGGTTCGCACGATCCGCGAGCGCGGCGGCCGCGCCATCAGCGTGCAGGCCGACGTGGGCGACGAGGCCCAGGTCAAGGCGATGTTCGAGAAGCTCGACGCCAAGTTCGGCCGTCTCGGCGCGCTGGTCAACAACGCCGGCGTCGTCGACGTGCAGGCGAGGGTCGACGGCATGAGCCTCGAGCGGCTCGAGCGCATGTTCCGCGTCAACGTGATCGGCAGCTTCCTATGCGCCCGCGAGGCGGTTCGCCGCATGAGCACGAAACATGGCGGCAGCGGCGGCGCCATCGTCAACCTCTCCAGCGCCGCGGCGCTCCTGGGCTCGCCCGGCCAATATGTCGACTATGCGGCCAGCAAGGGCGCAATCGACAGCTTCACCATCGGCCTGGCCAAGGAGGTCGCGGAGGAAGGCATCCGCGTCAATGCCGTGCGCCCTGGCCTCATCGACACCGAAATCCACGCCTCGGGCGGCATGCCCGATCGCGCCTTCCAGCTCGCTTCCACCGTGCCGATGAAGCGCACCGGGAGTGCGCAAGAGGTCGCAAACGGCATCGTCTGGCTGTTGAGCGAAGAGGCGAGCTATGTCACGGGCACCTTCCTGGACATCACGGGCGGACGATAATGAAAGGCTCCCACGCTCACTTCGCCTGCGGGCGGCCGGGCGGGCATTGATGCCCACCCCCGCCATGGACCTGGTCAAGCCGCTCATCACGCTGCTGGCCATCGTCAATCCACTGGCGATCGTGCCCTTCTTCATCCATTACACGCAGGGCTACACCGAGGCGCAGCGCAAGCGAACAGCCTGGGTCTCGGCCTTCAGCGCCTTCGTGGTCATCGCGATCAGCGCATTGCTCGGCCTGCAGCTGCTCTCGTTCTTCGGCATCTCGATCGCAAGCTTCCAGGTCGGCGGCGGCATGCTGCTGCTGATCAGCTCGCTCAGCATGCTGAACGCCCAGCCGGCCGAAGCGAAAACCAACCAGGAGGAGCTCCGGGCCACCGAGATCAAGGCGTCGCTGGGCGCCTCGATCGCCGTGGTGCCGCTCACCATCCCGCTGCTGACAGGGCCGGCGACCATGTCGACCGTCGTGATCTACGCCGACAAGACGCAGCACGTCTGGGAGCTCGCGATCCTGGTGGGCTATGGCATGGTGATCGGCGCGGTGACCGGCGTCATCTTTTCCCTCGCCGACCCGATCGCGCGGGTGCTCGGCAAGACCGGCATCAATGTCATGACCCGACTGATGGGCCTCATCCTCGCGGCATTGGCGGTCGAAGTGATGGCCGACGGGCTGTCCACGCTGTTCCCGGCGCTGGCCCGCACGCACTGAGCCCTCAGCGCTTCACCAGCTCGACAATCCGCGGCGTGACGATGCCGTTGTCGACGATCAGCTCCGCCGCCGAGATCGGCAGGCGGAATCGCGGCGGGCCGGCACTGCCGGGGTTGACGTACCAGACACCGCCGCGCTCCTCGGCCTTGGGCCGGTGCGAATGGCCGCACACCACCACGCGCACGCCCTCTGCCGCAGGTTCGATCGCCAGCTCGGCGAGATCGTGGACCACATAGAGCTGGAGTCCGTACATTTGCACCCTCGCCGTGTCCGGCACGGCGTCGGCCCAGGCGTCGCGGTCGTTGTTGCCGCGCACCGCCGTGACGGGCGCGAGCGCCGCCAGTTGCTCGAGGATGCGCGGATCCCCGATATCGCCGCCGTGCACGATGTGCTCGCAACCCTGCAGGAAGGCCAGCGCCTCGGACCGCAGCAGTCCGTGCGTGTCGGAGATCAGGCCGATGCGATGCATGGCAGACCTGCCTCAGCGCGGCTGCTCCACCCAGGCTACGAGTTCGGCCACCGCCGCATCGCTCGCCGCCGCCAGGCCCTTGACCCCGCCGGCCGCATCCGGCGTCGGCGCGGGCCGTTGCACCGCGAAGCTGCGCTGCGCGAGCACGCGATCACCCCCGCTGCCGCCGCGAATCAGCGTGGCACGCAGCCGCACCAGGCCCACGCTCGCAGCCGGTGACTCGAAGTAGTGGCTGAATTCATCGAGCGTGACTCTCAGTGTGTCCGGCACCCGCCCTTCGGCACGTGCGATGGTCGCACTCTCCTCCGGGCCCAGCACGGTACGCCGAGCGGCGAGCGCATCGCGCAGCCGCTGATGCAGCAGTTGCGCTGGCGCCAGGCTCCAACGCGCCTTGCCATACGGCCGCAGTTCGTTGGGATCGCTGTAGCCCAGGCGATAGAGCAGCTGAGTGCCTTCGAGCCGCACGCTCGCGTCGATCTCGGCCAGCGCGATCGGCGGCAGAGCCGCAGCGTTCGCCGATGCCGGCGCCACCGCCGCCGCGAGGTTGGGCCCGAAGTCGTAGAGCGTCGCGCGCACGGGTTTGTCGGGCAGGGCGCCGCAGCCCGCCATGAACAGTGCGGCGCCTGCGGCAAGCGCGGCAAGGACCGGAAGGCAACGGGCGGGCGCCGGCGTGCAGGGGTGTGCGTTGTTCTTCATGTTCGTCACTGTCAGCGCCGCGCGGCCGGCGCGGAGAAACCGGCCTCGCCCGGCCCTGCCACCGCGCCGCCATTGCCGAAGAGCAGCGATTGCGGGTTGTCGTTGATGCTGTCGGCCGTGCGGCCCAGCCGGCGCACCGCGCGCGAGGTGTCGTCGGCGACGCGGTTCACGCGCGGCAGCGTGGCGGCGTTGAAGGAGTCGACCGCCTGCGCCAGCGCCCGGGTGCCCTCGCTCAGCCGCTCGACCGGCCCGTCCTTGGCGTTGAGGCGCGTCACGGTGGTGTTCGCATTGTTCGCGACGCGCGAGACATCGGTGGCCGCCGTCTTCACGGTGCCCATCGTGTCCCTGGTTCGCTCGATCAACGGCGGCAGCGCCGCCAAGGCCGGGTTGAGCCCGTTCTTGACCGTGTTGTCGAGCGAGCGCGTGAGCTGGTTGGCGCTGGCCGTGGCCTGCGCGATGCTCTCCAGTGCGTCGGCGATGCGCTTCTGGTTGGGGTCGCCCAGCAGCACGTTGGCGCGCTTCGTCACCTCCTCGATCTGGTTGATGATGGCTTCGCCGCGGTCCTGGAGCTGGGCCAGCACCGAGGGCTTGAGAGGGATGCGCGGCGGGTCGTCGTTGTTGGGCGAGAGGGCCACCTGCGATTCGCCCTTGTCGTCCAGTGCGATGAAGGCGAGGCCGGTCACGCCCTGATAGGACAGGGTGGCATAGCTCGAGGTGGTGAGCGGCACCCGCTGGTCCACCGTGATTCGCACCCGCACATTGCCCTTGACTTCGGGATCGAAGTCGATCGACGTCACCTTGCCGACTGCAATGCCCCGGTAGCGCACCATGGCCTGCGGCTGCAGGCCGCTGACGGCGTCGCGCGTGGACAGCTCGTAAGTGTTTCGCACCGTGTCGTCCCCCGTGAGCCAGAGCACCAGCGCGATCAGCGCAGCAACCAGACCGAGCACGAAGGCGCCGGCGGCAATGGCATGGGCCTTGTTTTCCATGGCAGCTACCTTTCAGTGAATGAGGCCGCGGGCGTTCCCGGGTGCCCCGCGACGAGCGACGAGGGCGCGCCATCGTGCAGGGCTTCCATGGCACGCTGACCGCGGCCGCCGAGGAAGTACTCGTGGATGAAGGGATGCGGATAGGCGATCACGTCGCGCGCGGTGCCCGCGACGATCACGCGCTGGTCGGCCAGCACCGCGATGCGGGTGCTGAGGTCGAACAGCGTGTCGAGGTCGTGCGTGACCATCACCACCGTGAGCCCGAGCTCCCGGTGCAGCCCACGCAGCAGGTTGCAGAAGCCGTCGGCGCTCTCGGGGTCCAGCCCTGCGGTGGGCTCGTCGAGCAGGAGCAGCGGCGGGTCCATGATCAGCGCCCGCGCCAGTGCCACCCGCTTGATCATGCCGCCCGAGAGGTCGGATGGGCTCTTGGTGGCGTGCTGCGGCTCGAGGCCCACCATCTGCAGCTTGACGAGCGCGGCGTCGCGGATCAGTTCATCGGGCAGCAGCTTGAGCTCGCGCAACGGAAAGGCGATGTTGTCGAGCACGCTGAAGGCCGAGAACAGGGCGCCGTGCTGGAACAGCATGCCGACGTTGGCTGCGCCCGTCGCGCTCATCCGCCCGGGCGGATGACCGAGCACCGAAACCTCGCCCTTGTCGGGATGCTCCAGGCCCAGGATCTGGCGCAGCAGCACGGTCTTGCCGGTGCCCGAGCCGCCCACCAGCGACAGCACCTCGCCGCGGTGGATCGTCAGGTCGAGGTCGCGGTGCACCACCTGGTCGCCGTCCGGCGACTCGAAGATGGTCCAGAGCTTGCGGATCTCGACGACCGCGGGTGCCTGGCTCGCGCTGCTATCGTTGCTCATGCCCTGAACCCCACGCCCTTGAACAGCACCGCGAACAGCGCATCGACCAGGATCACGACCGTGATCGAAGCCACCACGGATGAGGTGGTGCCGCGCCCCAGGCTCTCGGTGTTGGGCTTGACCTTCATGCCGAAGTAGCAGGCGATCAACGCGATCATCACGCCGAAAACCGCCGACTTGCCCATCGCCAGCCACAAGTTGGTCAACGGCACCGCGCGCGGCAGCGCCGTCATGAAATAGGCCGGCCCGATGTCCAGCGTGAGGTCGGCCGCGATCATGCCGCCGAACAGCGCCGCCATCGAGGTCCACATGCTGATCAGCGGCATCGCGATGGCGAGGGCGAGCACCCGCGGCATGACCAGGCGAAACCCGTGCGGAATGCCCATCACGCGCATCGCGTCGAGCTCCTCGGTCACGCGCATCACGCCGATCTGCGCGGTGATCGCCGAGCCCGAGCGGCCGGCAATCAGCACCGCCGCCAGCACCGGACCCAGCTCCCGGATCAGCGACAACCCGAGGATGTTGACGATGAAGGCCTCGCCCCCATACTGGCGCAGTTGCTGCGAGGTCAGATAGGCCAGCACCACGCCGATCAGCAGGCCCACCAGCGCAGTGATCGGCAGCGCGGTTGCGCCGAACTGGTAGAGGTGGCCCGAGAAATCGCGCCAGGGCGCGCGGTGCGGCGCGCGCAGCAGCTTGCCGATGTCGAGGGTGAGTTGGCCGATCAGGCGCAGGAAGTCGCGCGCGACAAACAGGACGCCTGTGCCGATGTGGGCGAAGTCGCGCAGGCGCTCGGCCAGGGTCTTGCCGGGCTCGGCCGGCGCGCGGCAGGTGTACTGCGCCACCTGATCGAGCACTGCCTTGTGCTGCGACTCCATCTCCAGCCGGGCCGGCCATGCGTGCTGCCAGTGGTTCCACAGCAGCTGGGCGCCGATGTGATCGAGCTGGTCGATGGGACGCAGGTCCCAGGCCCGGCCGTCCTTCGCCGGCGTGCGCCTGAGACTCTTCTCGAGCGCGTCCCAGCTGGTTCGGGAGGACATGGCCATCGCGGTCCAGCAGCCGCTGGCAACCGCCCACTGGTCGCCTGCTTCCTCGCGCTGCTCGACACGGGGGCGCACACTGTCGGCCTCTTGCGCGGCGGCGGTCGGCAGCGGGACAGTCGACATGGAGGGTGGGCGCTTCTGCAGAACGGAGATCACAACATCGTAACCGCCGCACTTGACAGCCCCTCACCCTTTCGCCGCGCGAGGGCGTAGGCCGTCGCGCAATGCGCAGCCCTTTGCCACAATCCCCGCATCCCAATGAACGACAACACCACCTTCGACTACATCATCGTCGGCGCCGGCACCGCCGGGGCCTTGATGGCCAACCGCCTGAGCGCAGACAGGAACTGCCGCGTGCTGCTGATCGAGGCCGGCCGCAAGGACGACTACCACTGGATCCACATCCCCGTGGGTTATCTCTACTGCATCGGCAACCCGCGCACCGACTGGCTCTACACGACGGAGTCCGACGCCGGACTCAACGGGCGCAGCCTGCGCTATCCGCGCGGCAAGACGCTCGGCGGCTCCTCCTCCATCAACGGCATGATCTACATGCGTGGCCAGTCGCGCGACTACGAGCAGTGGGCGCAGCTCACCGGGGACGACACCTGGCGCTGGGAGCAGGTGCTGCCCGCCTTCAAGCAGCACGAAGACTACTACCTCGGCGCCGACGAGATGCACGGCGCCGGCGGCGAGTGGCGGGTCGAGCGCCAGCGCCTGCGCTGGGACATCCTGGACGCCTTCGCCGAGGCGGCGCAGCAGGCCGGCATCCCGCATTCGAGCGACTTCAACCGCGGCAGCAACGAGGGCGTGGGCTATTTCCAGGTCAACCAGAAGAACGGCTGGCGCTGGAATACCGCCAAGGCCTTCCTGCGGCCCACCTGCTACGGCCGGCCCAACTTCGAGCTGTGGACCGGCGCGCAGGTCTCGCGCCTGCTGATCGATACCGCACCTGACGGCCGCCGGCATTGCAACGGCGTGCAGGTCTGGGACGGCCACGAGATGGTCGTGGCCCACGCGGCCCGCGAGGTGATCCTGTGCGCAGGCAGCATCGGCTCGCCGCAGATCCTGCAGCTCTCGGGCATCGGGCCGCCCGAGCTGCTGCGCCGGCACGGCATCGACGTGGCGCTCGACGCGCCCGGCGTCGGCGCCAACCTGCAGGACCATCTGCAGATCCGCGCGGTCTACAAGGTCAAGGACGCACCCACGCTCAACGTGCTGGCGTCCACCTACTATGGCAAGGCGAAGATCGGCTTCGAATACCTGCTGAAGCGCAGCGGTCCGATGAGCATGGCCCCCTCGCAGCTCGGCGCCTTCACCCGCAGCGGACCCGAGCACGCATGGCCGAACCTCGAATACCACGTGCAGCCGCTCTCGCTCGATGCATTCGGCGAGCCGCTGCACAGCTTTCCGGCTTTCACCGCAAGCGTGTGCAACCTGAACCCGACCAGCCGCGGCACGGTGCAGATCAAGAGCCACCGCTTCTCGGATGCGCCGGCGATCGCCCCCTGCTACCTGAGCACCGAGGAGGACCGCAAGGTGGCGGCCGACTCCCTGCGGGTGACGCGCCGCATCGTGGCCCAGCCCGCGCTGGCGAAGTACCGCCCGGAGGAATGGAAGCCCGGCCTCGAGTACCAGAGCGACGAGGAACTGGCGCGGCTGGCCGGCGACATCGCGACCACCATCTTCCATCCGGTGGGCACCACCCGCATGGGCGCCGATGGCGATCCGATGGCCGTGCTGGATTCGCGGCTGCGGGTGCGCGGCATTGCAGGCCTGCGGGTGGTCGATGCCGGTGCGATGCCCACGATCACCAGCGGCAACACCAACAGCCCCACGCTGATGATCGCGGAGAAGGCGGCAAGCTGGATTCGCGGGACCGAGGGCCACTGAGTAACCGGGATGACATCTCTTTTTATGGCGGCTTGTTGCGGCTTGTTGCGCAGTGGCGGGTAATCCCCGATGCACTGGCACGGTGCGTCCGCCTAAAGTCTCGCCACTCGCAAACGGGCCTGCCCGCAGCGCGGGGGACCGAGGAGACACTTGGAGAAGAACTAGAACAGGCTACAGACAAGGCATCCGCACGAGATGCCGGCATTTTGAAAGGCGCCGCTGGTCGGCGCCTTTTTCTTTGGCGGATCGATGCGCGCGAAGGACACCCGCCGCACACCTGCACCAACACGCGTGCAGGGCGCCTCCATCTGGGGCGGGCATCCTGACGCCCGGCGGTGTTCAGGGCGCCGTCGCAGCGCCGCTCACGATGGGCCAGGGCAACTCGCTCCCCACGCGCGGCTTTCCTATGGGCGCCCCAGCCTTGCCAGCCTGCACCGCCGACAGGTCCTGCTCGTTCGGGTATTGGTCAGCCAGCCAGTAGTCGAACACACGGCGCACGATGGGCGCCGCCGCCGCCGCTCCGAAGCCGGCGTTCTCGACGATCACGGCAATCGCGATTTTCGGCGCCTCGGCCGGCGCGAAGGCCGCGAACAGCGAGTGGTCGCGTTGGTGTTCCTCGAGTGCCTTGGCGTTGTACTTGGTGTTCTGGCCCCATGTCACCGCTTGTGCGGTTCCGGTCTTGCCGGCCGAGTTGTAGGGCGCGCCCGCGAAAACGCGCGTGCCGGTGCCGCCCTTGTTCACCGCCACGAGCGCGTTGCGCACCAGGTCCACGTGCTTGGGCTGGTAGCCGAGGCTCTCGCCCGGCGCCTGCGGGAGTTCGTTCACCTCCCCGGTCACCGTGTCCTTGATGGCCTGCACCAGGTGCGGGCGGTACTTGGTGCCGCCGTTGGCCAGCGTGGCCTCGGCCATCGCGAGCTGCAGCATGGTGAAGCTGTTGTAGCCTTGGCCGATGCCGAGTGAGACGGTCTCGCCCGGGTACCACTTCTTCATCTCGGGGCGCTTGTAGGCTTCGCGCTTCCAGGTCGTGCTGGGCAGCAGACCGCGCACCTCCCCTTGAAGGTCGATGCCGGTGATCTGGCCGAAACCCAGCGGCTTCATGAAGTCGTGGATGGCGTCCACGCCCAGGTCGACCGCCAGCGAATAGAAGTAGGTGTTGCTCGACATCTGGATGGCGCGGTGCATGTCGACGCCGCCCAGGCCGCCCTCGTGGCTTCGGAAGGTGTGGCCGCCGAAGGTGTAGAAGCCGGGATCGTTGACCACCAGGCTCGGCGCGCGCTTGTTGAGCTGCAGCGCGGCCAGCGCCATGAAGGGCTTGTAGGTGGAACCCGGCGGGTAGGTGCCGCGAAGCGCCCGGTTCAGCAGCGGCTTGTCGATCGACTCGTTGAGCGCCTGCCAGCTCTCGTTGTCGATGCCCTCCACGAACAGGTTCGGATCGAAGGTGGGCTTGGACACGAAGGCCAGGATCTCGCCCGTGTTGGGATCGACCGCCACCAGGGCACCGCGACGCTCGCCGAACATGTCTTCGACCAGCTTCTGCAGCTTGATGTCGAGCGAGAGCTTGACCGTGTTTCCCGGGGTGGCCGGGTGGCTGCCGAGCCGCCGCACCGCACGGCCGCCGGCCGAGGTTTCCATTTGCTCGACGCCGGTCTGCCCGTGCAGCGTCTTCTCGTAGCTCTGCTCGATGCCCAGCTTGCCGATGTAGTCGGTGCCCTTGTAGTTGGCCTGGTCTTCCTCGCTCCACTCCTCCATCGCCGCCTTCTCGCGCTGGTTGATGCGGCCGATGTAGCCGAGCACGTGGGAAGCAAGTTCGCCGTTGGGATAGTTCCGGAACAGCCGCGCCTTGATCTCGACGCCCGGAAAGCGGTAGCGCTGCGCTGCGAAGCGGGCGACTTCCTCGTCGCTCAGGCGGGTGCGGATCGGGATCGAGTCGAAGCTGCGCGAGTCTTCGCGCAGGCGCTTGAAGCGGCGGCGGTCGCGTTGCGAAACCTCTACCACCTCGCCCAGGCTGTCGATGGTGTCCTCCAGGCTGTCGACCTTCGAGGGCGTGATCTCCAGCGTGTACGCCGAATAGTTGGAGGCCAGCACGATGCCATTGCGGTCCAGGATCAGGCCGCGGTTGGGCACCACGGGCACCACTGCCGTGCGGTTGCTCTCGGCCTGCTCCGCGAGGTCTTCATGCCGCACCACCTGCAGGAAGAAGAGCCGCGCGCACAGGAGTCCGAAGGCGACCAGTACCACGAGGCCGATCACCAGCACGCGGCGCTTGAAGCGTGCGAGATCTGCGGCGACGTTGCGGAGTTCGGTCATGGCGCGCGAAGCCTACGCTGCCCGCGGGCGCGGAGCAAGACGGCCTCGGGGTCTGTTACAGGGGTCGGTTGGCATCGGGCTCGGGAGCACGCCGTTGCGGCGCCAGCAGCAGCAGGGTCACGAAGGGCCACAGGGCCGCCTCGACAACCGGCCCGACCAGGAAGTCCCAGCCGGGGAAAATGCCACCACCGAGCATGCGGATCGCCACCTCGATCAGGTGCGAGATGACGAACAGCGGCAGCACCTGCAGCGCCTGCGACAGCAGCGGATACCAGAGCAGCCGCCGATGGACCATGATTGCGAAGAAGCCCAGCGTGGTGTACGACAGCGCATGCTGACCCAGCAGCGCGGTCTGGTGCACGTCCATCAGCAGCCCGAACACGAAGGCGGCGCCGATGCCGATGCGCGCCGGCTGGTGCACGCTCCAGAACACGATGGCCAACGCCAGCAAGTCGGGCAGCCACGCGGCGCGGCCGATCGGCACCATGTTGATCAGCAGCGCCACGATCAGGCTGGCCCAGATGAACAGCGGGTTGACCGGCAGCAGCAGCTGCTGGTGGCCGGGACGCATGATCATGGGGTGCGGCCCTCTTTCTTCTCGGCTTTGTCGGCCTTTCCGGCCTTCTCCGCCTTGGCGCCGGCCCGGTCCGCCCTCTTTTTGGCCGACGGATTGGCGTCAGCCGCTGCGGCGGGCGCCGCCTTGGGCAGCTGGTTGCCCGTGGGCGACAGCACGAGCACGTAGCGCGCGGCCGTCACATGGGCCATGGGCTGGCAGTGGATGCGGGCGAAGGCGGAGTCGGCGCGACGGTCGATGCGGTCGATCTTCGCCACCGGCAAACCCGGCGGGTAGACGCCGTCGACCCCGCTGGTGGTGAGGAGGTCACCCTCCTGCACATCGGCGTTGGCGGCCGTGAAGCGCAGCTCCAGGCCGCCGCCATGCGCGCTGGCATCGCCGAAGGCGACGCTGCGCGCGCCGGTGCGCACGTTCTGCACCGGGATCGACAGGTCGCGGTCGATCACCAGCGTGATCTCGCTGGTGAAGGGCTGGACCTGCGTGACCTGCCCCACCACGCCATGCTCGTCGATCACCGGCGAGCCGGCCGCGATGCCGTGGGTCATACCTTGATCGATCACCAGCTTGCGGGTGTAAGGGTCGGCTGCGTCGTACAGCACCTCGGCCGCGCGGCCCGGCGTCTGCGTAATCTGGCGCAACTCGAGCAGCGAGCGCAGCCGGGCGTTCTCCTGCGCCAGGGTGTCGGCCTGCCCGGCGCGTTCGGACTGCAGCGCCAGCGCCTTGCGCGCATCGGCCTCCCTGGCCTGCGCGGTTTGCAGGTCTTCGAGGTAGCGGCCGCCGCCCACCACCAGTTGCACGGGCTTCAGGGCGAGCCACTGCACCGGATAAAGCACCGCTCCGATTGCCGCGCGCAGCGGCTGCACGATGTTGAAGCGGGCATCGGCCACCATCAGGAATAGCGCCAACGCGCTGAAGAAGATCAGCTTGCTGAGCGCCGAGGGTCCCTGGTTGAACAGGGGCGGCGCAGTGCGGTCAAGGGTGCCGAGCGGCATGCTGCTTTATGCCATGAGCCGGACTGTTCGGGGCGTGCCGCGGGACCGGCTTTGCCGGAGCGCAGGCGCCGCCCCCGTTCGGGACGGGGAGCGCGACCTGAAGTGCGCGCGACCTGGAGGCGAGCAACATTTATTCGCTGGTGAAGATGCTGCCCAGGCGGTCCATGCGCTCAAGGGCGATGCCGCAGCCGCGCACCACGCAGGTCAGGGGGTCTTCGGCCACCAGCACCGGCAGGCCGGTTTCCTCGGCCAGGAGGCGGTCCAGGTCGCGCAGCAGGGCGCCGCCGCCAGTCAGCATCATGCCGCGCTCGGCGATGTCGGCGCCCAGCTCCGGAGGCGTCTGCTCCAGGGCATTCTTGACGGCAGAGACGATGTTGTTGAGCGGATCGGTCAGTGCCTCCAGCACCTCGTTGCTGCTGATGGTGAAGCTGCGCGGCACGCCCTCGCTGAGGTTGCGACCTTTGACTTCCATCTCCTTGACCTCGGAGCCCGGAAAGGCCGAGCCGATGCTCTTCTTGATGACCTCGGCCGTCGGCTCGCCGATGAGCATGCCGTAGTTGCGGCGGATGTAGTTGATGATCGCCTCGTCGAAGCGGTCGCCGCCGACCCGCACGCTGCCCTTGTAGACCATGCCGCCCAGCGAGATCACGCCCACTTCGGTGGTGCCGCCGCCGATGTCCACGACCATCGAGCCGCTGGCCTCCGACACCGGGAGGCCGGCGCCGATGGCGGCGGCCATGGGTTCCTCGATCAGGTAGACGGAGGTGGCGCCAGCCGCCTCCGCGGCGTCCTTGATGGCGCGGCGCTCGACCTGGGTCGAGCCGCAGGGCACGCAGATGATGATGCGCGGGCTGGGCGTGAGCAGCGATCGCGGGTGCACCATCTTGATGAACTGCTTGATCATCTGTTCGGTGATCACGAAATCGGCGATCACGCCGTCCTTCATGGGACGGATGGCTTCGATGTTCCCGGGAACCTTGCCGAGCATGGCCTTGGCTTCGCGGCCGACCGCCTGGATCACCTTCTTGCCGTGCGGCCCGCCCTCGTGGCGAATGGCGACCACCGAAGGCTCGTCGAGCACGATGCCCTTGTTGCGGGCAAAGATCAGGGTGTTGGCGGTGCCGAGGTCGATCGCGAGGTCGGTCGAGAAGTACCGACGGAAAGCTCCGAACATTCTGGAATCCTCTGGAGCACGGCATGCGCGCCGGCATGTCGTCGCCCTCTTGATGGGTCGTTTTTGGACGGGATGGATGGACGTTTTTGCAGCAAATGCCGTCGCGTTCGCGGGGGTTGCGGCAAAGGCGGGATAATACCCGAATCCCCTCCGCATCCCGCCTCAGGCGCACCCTCCAACGGTGCAAAGTATGACCTTTGGCGGCACTCGGGGCTCTGTTCTTTCCCCGCTGTTTCCGATGTCCCTCACTTCTTCAGATATCGCGCGCATCGCATCGCTCGCCCGGCTCGAACTCGCGCCCGCCGAAAGCGAGCGAATGCTGGGCCAGATCAACGGCTTCTTCGAATTGGTGGAACGCATGCGCGCGGTCGACACCACCGGTGTCGAGCCGCTGTCCCATCCCGTGGCGGCCATCCAGGACGTGACGCTGCGTCTGGCGGAGGACGTGGCCAGCGAGCCGAATCAGCGCGAGCTCAATCAGCGCAGCGCACCCGCCGTCGAGAACGGGCTGTTCCTGGTACCGAAGGTGATCGAATGAGCGGAGAACTCCATGAGATGGGTGTGGCCGAGCTGGCCCACGCCCTGCGCGAGCGCAAGGTCTCGGCCGTCGAAGTCGCCCAGCACCAGCTGGCACGCATCCGGGAGCACCAGGACCTCGGTGCCTTCGTGGCGCTCGACGACGCATTCGCCCTGTCCCAGGCGCGAGCGGCCGATGCCCAACTGGCTGCCGGCACCGCCCAGCCCTTGTCGGGCGTGCCGATCGCGCACAAGGACATCTTCGTCACCGCCGACCTGCCGACCACCGCAGGCTCACGCATCCTGGCCGGATACCGCTCGCCCTTCGATGCGACGGTGGTGCGCAAGCTGGCCGAGGCGGGGGCCGTGAACCTCGGCAAGCTCAGCTGCGACGAGTTCGCGATGGGCTCGGCCAACGAGAACGTGGCCGTGCCCGCCGTGGGCTTCGACCATGCCGTGCCGGTGCGCAACCCCTGGGACCGCACGCGCATTCCGGGTGGCTCCTCCGGCGGCAGCGCCGTCGCCGTGGCCGCGCGCCTGGTGCCGGCGGCCACCGGCACCGACACCGGCGGCTCGATCCGGCAGCCCGCCTCCTTCTGCGGTGTGACCGGCATCAAGCCCACGTACGGACGCGCCTCGCGTTACGGCATGGTGGCCTTCGCCTCCAGCTTGGACCAGGCCGGCCCCCTGGCCCGCTCGGCCGAGGACTGCGCCCTGATGCTGTCCGCCCTCTGCGGACCGGACCCGGAGCGCGACTCGACTTCGCTCGACAAGCCGGCCGAGGACTTCACCCGTGGCCTGGGCGATTCGCTCGCGGGCCTGCGCATCGGCGTGCCGCGCGAGTTCCTGGGCGGTGGCGTGGCCCCTGGCGTGCGTGCCGCCGTAGAGGCTGCTCTGGCCGAGTACGAGAAGCTGGGTGCGAAGCGGGTCGAGGTCACCCTGCCGCGTACCGAACTCTCGATCCCGGTCTACTACATCATCGCGGCGGCCGAGGCGAGCTCCAACCTCAGCCGCTTCGATGGCGTCAAGTTCGGCCACCGCGCAGCCGACTATCGTGATCTCGCCGACATGTACGCCAGAACGCGCGAGGAAGGTTTCGGCGACGAGGTCAAGCGCCGCATCATGATCGGCACCTACGTGCTTTCGCACGGTTATTACGACGCCTACTACCTGCAGGCGCAGAAGGTGCGCCGCATGATCGCCGACGACTTCCAGCAGGCTTTCGCGCATTGCGACCTGATCGCCGGCCCGGCCGCGCCCACGGTCGCATGGAAGCTGGGCGAGCATGGCGACGACCCGGTGGCCGACTACCTGGCCGACATCTTCACCCTGCCCGCCTCGCTGGCAGGCCTGCCGGGCATGAGCGTGCCGGCCGGCTTCGACGGCGGCATGCCGGTAGGCCTGCAGCTGATCGGCAACTACTTCGGCGAAGTGAAGCTGCTGAACGCCGCGCACCGCTTCCAGCAGGCCACCGACTGGCACCGGCACAAGCCGCAGGGCTTTTGACATGAACTCGTTCGAACAAATGCAGGAAGGCCGCCCGACCGGCCCATTGGTGCAGGGCTATGAAGTCATCATCGGCTTCGAGACCCACGCGCAGCTCTCGACCGCAAGCAAGATCTTCAGCCGCGCCTCCACTGCTTTCGGGGCGGAGCCCAACACCCAGGCCAGCGCAGTCGACCTGGCGCTGCCCGGCACGCTGCCGGTGATGAACAAGGGCGCCGTCGAGCGCGCCATCAAGCTCGGGCTGGCGCTCGGCTCGCACATCGCGCCACGCAGCGTGTTCGCGCGCAAGAACTACTTCTACCCCGACCTGCCCAAGGGCTACCAGATCAGCCAATACGAGATCCCGGTCGTGCAGGGCGGCTCGGTGGCCTTCTTCCTCGGCGACGAGAAGAAGACCGTGCGCCTGGTGCGCGCCCACCTCGAGGAAGACGCGGGCAAGTCGCTGCACGAGGACTTCGTCGGCCAGTCGGGCATCGACCTGAACCGCGCCGGCACGCCGCTGCTGGAGATCGTGACCGAGCCCGACATGCGCTCCACCGCCGAGGCCGTTGCCTACGCGCGCGAGCTGCACAAGATCGTGACCTGGATCGGCATCTGCGACGGCAACATGCAGGAAGGCAGTTTCCGCTGCGACGCCAACGTCTCGGTGCGGCGGCCCGGCGCGCCGCTGGGCACGCGACGCGAAATCAAGAACCTCAACAGTTTCAAGTTCATGCAGCAGGCGATCGACTACGAGATCCGCTGGCAGATCGGCGAGCTGGAGGACGGGCGCGCGATCCAGCAGGCCACCGTGCTGTTCGACCCCGAAACGGGCGAGACCCGCGCCATGCGCACCAAGGAAGACGCGGCCGATTACCGCTACTTCCCCGATCCCGACCTGCCGCCGCTGGCGATCGCGCCGGAGTGGATCGAGCGCGTGCGCGCCCAGATGCCCGAACTGCCGCGCGCCATGGCGGAGCGCTATGTCCGCGAGCACGGCCTCTCCGACTACGACGCGACGCAGCTCACCCAGAGCCCGGCCCTGGCCCGCTACTTCGACGAGGCCGTGCGGGCGGGCGCCGCGCCCAAGCTCGCGAGCAACTGGATCACCGGCGAGATCGCCCGCCGGCTGAACCAGCAGGACATCGACATCGCCCAGGCGCCGGTCACGGCCACCCAGCTCGCGGCGCTGATCGGGCGCATTGGCGACGGAACCGTCTCCAACAACGCCGCGCGCCAGGTTTTCGATGCAATGTGGACCGGCGAAGGCCAGGAGGTCGACGCGCTCATCGAGGCCAAGGGCCTGAAGCAGATGAGCGACACCGGCGCGCTCGAGAAGATCATTGACGCCGTGCTGGCCGCCAACCCCAGGAACATCGATGAATACCGCGCCGGCAAGGACAAGGCCTTCAATGCGCTGGTCGGCCAGGTGATGAAGGCCAGCCAGGGCAAGGCCAACCCGGCGCAGGTCAATGCGCTGCTGAAGGCGAAGCTGGGATAGGGGACGACGTCAGCGCGTGGTGATAGCCGGTGCAGTGCCGGCCCACAGCGGCCGCAGGCGCGTACGCTCTTCATCGAAGCGGGCGTTCACGCGCTTCTTCTCGTCGTCCTGGTCGGCAATGAAGCGGTTCTGCACCGTCATGCTCTTCGTGTTGTCGTCGACCTTGCGCCGCAGGGCAGCCGGGGCCTTGGCGACATCCTTGGCGTAGAACTCGAGCTCGTCGTCGATCTTGCGGCGCTCCTCGGCGAGCTCACTCAGGCGCCTGCGAGCGGCAGTGATCACCGCATCGATCTGCACCAGCGCCTCGGCGCGCTCGCGGTCGTGCGCGGCCGGGTTCGGATAGCGGATCAGCAGCGCGCGCTCGCGCCGCTGCTCTTCACGCTGGCGTGCTGCCTGCAGCTGTACCTGTCGCTCGCGCTCGTCGCGCTCGGCCTGCTCGCGCGCCGTGTAGGTGGGTTCGAGCTTGCGCCGCACGCTTCCGCTGGGGCTGAGCTCGCGCTGTTCGCGGTCGGCGCAATCGGGGATCGGCCGGTCGGCCGTGATCGTGCGGCCGCGGGCGTCGGTGCAGCTGTAGATGCCGGGACCGCCGGTGGCCCGCTGGGCATGGACCACGGCCGCCGCAGCCAGCGGCAGCAGCGCCAGCATTCGAATCCGTGTGTACTGCATGCGCGCCACCGTCGATCCTTCAAGCGGTTGAGGTCAACCCGCGCCGTAGCGGGCCCGATAGTCCAGCACTCCCTGCCGGTGGGCGCTCAACTCGTCGTCCGCGCGCCCCGACAGATACTGTAACAAGTCGTCAAGCGTCGCGATCGCCACCACCTGCATTCCGAGCTGCTGGCGGACATATTGCACAGCGCTGTGGTCGACATCGACGCCGTTCTCGGTCGCCTTCTCCTGGCGGTCCAGCGCGATGGCCACCGCATGCGGCGTGGCGCCCGCGCTGCGGATGGCGGCGATCGACTCGCGCACCGCCGTGCCCGCCGACATGACGTCGTCGACGATCAGCACCCGGCCCGACAGCGGCGCACCGACGAGCGTGCCGCCCTCGCCGTGGTCCTTGGCTTCCTTGCGGTTGTAGGCGAAGGGCACGTTGCGCCCACGCCGGGCCAGCTCGGCCGCCACCGTCGCGCCCAGCGGGATGCCCTTGTAGGCGGGGCCGAAGATCATGTCGAATTCAAGCCCGCTGGCGATCAACCGGTCTGCATAAAATGCCGCCAGCCGCGCGAGCTTCGCGCCGTCGTCGAACAGCCCCGCATTGAAGAAGTAGGGACTCATGCGGCCGGCCTTGGTCTTGAACTGGCCGAAGCGCAGCACCCCGGATTCGAGCGCGAAGTGCACGAATGCCTGGGCCAGCGCGCCCTCTTCTCCTGTCTTTGCCATCTTTTCAGCCATCCGGAACGTCCTCGTGTTCAAACTCACCAGCCTCAACCTCAATGGCCTGCGCTCGGCTGCGACCAAGGGTGTCGCCGACTGGGTGGCCGAACTGGCGCCGGATTGTATTTGCATGCAGGAGATCCGCGTCCAGGCGAGCGACATCGAAGGCCGCTTCGAGGCCATGGCCGGCCTCAAAGGCTACTTCCATTTTGCGGAGAAGAAGGGCTACGCGGGCACTGCGATCTACACCAGGCACGAGCCCGGCGAAGTCGTGGTGGGCTGGGGCGACAGGGAATTCGACGCTGAAGGCCGCTACCTCGAGCTGCGCTTCGATACGCCGCAGCGCAAGTTCTCGGTGATCAGCTGCTATTTCCCGAGCGGCTCCTCGGGCGAGGAGAGACAGGCGGCGAAGTACCGCTTCCTCAAGGGCTTCTTCCCGCATCTCATCGCCCTCAAGCGCGAGCGGGAGTTCGTGCTGTGCGGCGACATCAACATCGCGCACAAGGAGATCGACCTCAAGAACTGGCGCGGCAACCAGAAGAACAGCGGCTTCCTGCCCGAGGAGCGGGCCTGGATGACCCGGCTGCTCGACGAGGGCGCCGAGGGCGCGGGCCTGGTCGACGTCTACCGCATGCTCAAGCCCGACGCCACCGACGAGGCCTACACCTGGTGGAGCAACCGCGGACAGGCGTACGCAAAGAACGTGGGCTGGCGGCTGGACTACCACCTGGCCACGCCGGCCATCGCCAGGCACGCGCGCAACGAGCAGATCTTCAAGACCATCAAGTTCAGCGACCACGCGCCGATCACGGTCGACTACGACTTCACGCTGTAACTGCGGCGCGAGCTATCGCGACAAGGCCGGCAAGGCCTTGACCAGCGTCTTGCAGAAGGCCTGCATGGCCTCGGTCTCCTGCACGCCGCGCTTGGTGATGCGGTAGAAGTCCAGTTCGACCTTCGGCTTGACCAGCAGGTCGGTCCGCACCCGGTGCCGCCGGCAGGCCGCCAGCGCGAAGGTCGGCATCACGGCGCTGCCGAATCCCGCCTCGACCATCGAGATCAGGGTTCCGAAGAAGTTGAACGCAAGGCGGTTCGGATCGGCCTGGCCGACGCTCGCCAGGTGGCCGTCGATCAGCTTCTGGATCGGATTGCTCGGCGGCAGGCCGAGCAGCTGCGCGCCACGCAGCGAGGACCATGGTGCGCTGCCGACGGGCGTCGCTTCATCGTCCTGCGCCGGCGTCACGCGCATCAGCTGGAAGTGGCCCACGGGCGAACGGTCCAGCCCCGGCGCTGCCTTGAAGAAGAAGCCCAGGCCCATGTCGGCCTCGCCCTCGACCACCAGCGCTTCCACGGCGCGAAGGTCGGCATCGAAGAGCTTGAGCCGGATGCGTGGATGGCTTTCGCGGAAGCGGGCGAAGACCTGTGGCAGCAGGTTCGAGGACACCAGCGGGGTGGCGGCAACTCGCAGCGTCTGTCGAGCTTCGTCGCCCTCGGCGCCAAGGCGGCCCGTGACCTCGTCCAGCTCGCCCAGCACGCGCTCGACCACCGGCAGCAGGCGCCGCCCCGCGGCCGTCAGGCCGACCATGCGTGTAGTGCGGTCGAACAGGCGCGCGCCGAGTTGGCGCTCCATCTCTCGCACCAGCGTGCTGAGGCCTGCCTGCGTCATGTGGGCCTGCTCGGCCGCGCGGGTGAAGTTGCCGATTCGCGCCACGTGCAGGAATGCGCGCATCTGGCGCATGGACAAATTCATACCAGATCATGATAAATCCATACGACATCTAAATTTCACAGATGAACGTCGGCCCGATCTAATCCGGGGTTTCCCATTGTGAAGAAGACCCCGGAGACATGAGCGAGACCCAAGTGATCATTCTGGGCGCGGGCATCGGTGGCCTGAGCTTGGCACTGAGCCTGCACCAGGCCGGCATCCCCTGCCGCATCTACGAAGCGGTGCCCGAGCTGAAGCCGCTCGGCGTCGGCATCAACCTGCTGCCGCATGCGGCGCGCGAGCTTGGCGAACTTGGCCTTCTGCCGGCGCTGGATGCCGTGGGCGTGCGTACGCAGGAAGCGGTGTTCTTCAACTCCCATGGCCAGCTGGTGTTCCGCGAAGCCGCCGGGACAGCGGCGGGCTATGACTGGCCCCAGTACTCCATCCACCGCGGCGACCTGCACACGGTGCTTCTGGATGCGGTGCGCGAACGGCTCGGCGCGGACAGCGTGGTCTGCGGGCATCGCTGCGTGGGCGTGGAGCAGGACGAACATGCCGTCGTTGCCCGCTTCATCGCGCCCGATGGCGCCGCTCTTCCACCGGTGCGCGCCGCGCTCGCCGTGGGCTGCGACGGCATCCACTCGGTACTGCGCAAGCAGCTCTACCCCAACGAAGGCGCGCCGCGCTACTCCGGCGTCAACATGTGGCGTGGCACCGCAAAGCACAAGCCCTTCCTCTCGGGTGCGAGCATGGTGCGTGCGGGCTGGCTGGACCAGGGCAAGATGGTCATCTATCCCATCCGCGACAACGTCGATGGCGAGGGCAACCAGCTCGTCAATTGGGTGGCAGAGATCCACGCACCGCAGCCCGCGCTGCAGGACTGGAGCCGCGCCGGCCGGCTGGAGGATTTCATGCCCGCTTTCGAGCGCTGGCATTTCGACTGGCTCGACATCCCCGCGCTGATCCGCTCGTCGGACTCCATCCTGGAGTACCCGATGGTCGACCAGGACCCCCTGCCGCGCTGGACCCATGGCCGCCTCACGCTGCTCGGAGATGCTGCGCACCCGATGGTGCCGCGCGGCTCCAATGGCGCGGGCCAGGCCATCATCGATGCCCGCTACCTGGCCGGCACGCTGAAGCGGCTCGGCGTCGGCACGGCGGCCCTGGAGGACTACGACCGGGTGCGCGTGCAGGCCACGACCAACGTGGTACTCACCAACCGCAGCAACCCGCCGGACACCATCCTGCGCGAGGTGTTCCAGCGCTCCGGCGGCAAGCGCTTCGAGCGCCTCGAGGACATCGTCAGCACCGCGGAGCTGCAGGCCATCTCGGACAACTACAAGCGCGTCGCCGGCTACGACCCGGCGTCGCTGAAGGCCCGGCCTTCCTTCCTTTGAACACAGGACCGACGGAGACGACAGCATGCTTGCATTCAAGAAAATACTCGCCCTCCTGCTGCTGGCCGCGGGCGCCACGGCTGCGCAGGCGTGGCCCGACCAGCCGATCACGCTGGTGGTGCCCTACACGCCCGGCACCGGCATCGACCTGATCGCACGCCAGCTCTCGGCCCGGCTGCCGGCCGTGCTCGGGCAGCCGGTGGTGGTCGACAACGTGGCCGGCGCCAGCGGCAACATCGGCAGCGAGAAAGTCGCGCGCGCCAAGCCCGACGGCTACACGCTGCTCGTGCAGGTCAACACGCTGGTGATGAACAAGAGCCTCTACAAGTCGCTGGCCTACGATCCGCTGAACGACTTCACGCCGGTCTCGCTCACCTCCTGGGGCACGCTGCTGCTGGTGACCAACCCGAACGTGCAGAAGACCACCTCGGTGGCGCAGGTCGTGGCCGCGGCCAAGGCCAGCCCCGGCAAGCTCACCTATGCCACCCCCGGCGTGGGCACGCCGCATCACCTGTCGATGGCGCTGCTGCTGCAGAGCACCGGCACCGAGATGCTGCATGTGCCGTACAAGGGCACGGCTGGGGCGGTCACCGACCTGCTGGGCGGACGCATCGACTACATGTTCCTGCCGGTGCACGTGGCACTGCAGCACATCCAGGCCGGCAAGCTGAAGGCGATCGCGACCGGCAGCGACAAGCGGCTGGCGCAGCTGCCAGATGTCCCGACCTTGGCCGAGTCCGGCATCAAGGGCGGCAACGTCGACATGTGGTACGGCGTGCTGGCGCCGAAGGGAACACCGAGCGCGGTGGTGGCGCGGCTCAACAAGGAGATCGCCGCGGTGCTGAAGCAGCCCGAGGTCGCGGCTGCCTTCGAGTCACAGGGCATGGTGCCGGCGAGCTCGGGGCCGAACGAGTTCAAGGAACTGATGGCCAAGGATGCGCAGCGTTGGGCCGGCGTGGTTCAGCGCGGCGGCATCACTGCGGAATGAAATGGCTGTCGGGGAATGGGTCGGTCGCTGGCGCCGGGTGACCTGTCGGGCCATGTGAACCTGGTGCAGCGTGATCGTGCGCACCTCGGCCCGGGCGGTCTCGTCGCTCGATCGCGAGGGCGATGGCACGTGCAAGGGCCTCCGACGCGCCGTCCGCTTCGGACCCGATCGAGCCGGGCGTGATCACGGTGGCGCCGGCGCTGAGCTCGTCCAGCATCGACAGCGGCATCACGCCGACGTTGTCGACGATCACGTCGACGCGGCCGAACACCCGCGTCGCCTCGTCGATGAAACATCGCATGCTCGCGCGCCGCGCGACGTCGAGCACCTGGTAGTGCGCCGAGCCGCCCGCCCTGGCGATCTCGTGGGCGAGCGCATACAGGCGGCCAATGCGCCGCGCGCCGAGCATTACCTTGGCGCCCTGCGCAGCCAGCAGCCGGGCGGCGGCTTCGCCAATGCCGCTGCTGGCACCCGCGATGGCAATGACTTTGTGCTGAATTCCCGACATGCTGCGCTCCTGGATGAAGAGCCCTGGCGCAGGTGCGGCAGGGACTGGAGCAAGTCTAGGAATGAGGAGGCGAAAGGCGGTAGCCGATTAAGCGGCGCTTCTTGCCCGATCCTGCAAAGGCGCAGCGACCGGCAACGCGAAACTTATTTCGCCGCGCGGTAGAGGCCCTCGACCTTGGGCACGTTGGCCTCGAGCTTGGCGATGCGGTCGGTCCCGCTCGGGTGGGTCGACAGGAAGCTCAGGCCGCCCTGGCTCTTCGAGGCCTGGCCCATCTTCTTCCACAGCGACACCGCGGCCTGCGGGTTGTAGCCGGCGCGTGCGGCGAGCTCGAGCCCGACCAGGTCGGCATCGCTTTCGTCGCTGCGGCTGAACTTGAGGGTGAGCAGTTGCGTGCCGGCACGCGCCGCGAGATCGCCGGCCTGGCCCAGCCCCAGCAGTTGGGCTCCGATCGACAGCGCGGCGCCGGTGCCCGCGCTCTTGGCCAGGCGCGCGCGTGCATGCTCGCGCAGGGCGTGCGCCATCTCGTGGCCCATGACCATCGCGACCTCGTCGTCGGTGAGCTTGAGCTGGTCGAGGATGCCGGTGAAGAAGGCGATCTTGCCGCCCGGCATGCAGAAGGCGTTGATCTGCTTGCTGCCGATCAGGTTGACCTCCCATTTCCAGCGCGCTGCGCGTTCGTTCCACTGGGCCGCGAAGGGAATGATGCGGCCCGCGATGGCGTGCAGGCGCTGCAGCTGCGGATTGCCCGCGCCCGCCAGCGCGCCCTTGGCCTTGGCCTGGGCCAGCAGTTCGCCATACTGCTGCACGCCGGCCTGCTCCACGTTCTCGGCCGGCACCAGGTTGCGCGCCACGGAGGCCTTGCCCACCTCCACCTGCCCCATGACCGGCGTGACTGCCGCGGCGGCCGCGGCGGCCGCGGCCAGCAGGAACGCGCGACGGCGGCGCCACGGGCGGGAGCGGAAGGGGCAGTCCAGACACATGCGGGAATAATAAGAGAGCCTCAAAGATCAACTTCATGTCCGCACCACCGGCCGACCAGAATCCCCCCGCCCTGCCCTGGCGCGACGCGCTCAAGGTGTATCTCGAACCCGCGACCCTGCGCATGCTCGCGCTGGGCTTCTCCGCGGGCCTTCCACTGCTGCTGGTGCTGGGAACGCTCAGCTTCCGGCTGCGCGAGGCCGGCATCGACCGCACGACCATCGGCTATCTGAGCTGGGTCGGTCTGGCCTACGGCTTCAAGTGGATGTGGGCGCCGCTGGTGGACCGGCTGCCGGTGCCGCCGCTGACCACGCTGCTCGGGCGGCGGCGCGGCTGGCTGCTGCTGGCGCAGCTGATCGTGATGGCCGGGCTCGTCGGCATGGCCTTCAACGATCCCCGCGCCGGCCTCCCGCCGCTGGTGTGGTGCGCATTGCTGGTCGCCTTCGGCTCGGCGACTCAGGACATCGCGCTGGATGCCTTCCGCATCGAATCGGCGGCCACGCGCAAGCAGGCGGCGCTCGCGGCGGCCTACCAGACGGGCTACCGGCTCGCGATGATCTGGGCCGGCGCAGGCGTGCTGTGGATCGCTGCCTGGGCCGAGCTGGCCGGCAGCACTGGCTACCAGAACGGCGCCTGGAAGACCGCCTATCTCGCAATGGCCGCGTCGATGGCGGTCGGCGTGATCACGGTGCTGCTGTCGCCCGAACCCGCGCGCGTGGCGCTGCCGAAAGCGAAGAACGCCGCCGAATGGCTGGAGAGCGTGGTGATCGAGCCCTTCGCCGACTTCTTCCGCCGTTATCGCTGGCAGGCGGCACTGATCCTCGCGCTGATCGCGGTCTACCGCATCAGCGACGTGGTGATGGGCATCATGGCCAACCCGTTCTATGTCGACATGGGCTTCACCAAGGACGAGGTGGCCACGGTCAGCAAGGTCTACGGCGTGGTGATGACGCTGGCCGGTGCCTTCGTGGGCGGCGTGCTCTCGATGCGGCTCGGCGTCATGCGGGTGCTGATGCTGGGGGCGGTGCTGAGCGCCGCCAGCAACCTGCTGTTCGCCGCGCTCGCCAGCCGCGGACACGACCTCACTGCGTTGGTGCTGGTGGTCTCTGCCGACAACCTGGCAGGCGGCATCGCCTCGGCGGCTTTCATCGCCTACCTGTCGAGTCTCACCAACATCAGCTACTCGGCCACGCAGTACGCGCTGTTCAGTTCCCTGATGCTGCTGCTGCCCAAGTTCATCGCGGGTTATTCCGGGGCCTTCGTCGACGCCTACGGCTATCACGCCTTCTTCACTGGCACGGCAGCGCTCGGGGTGCCGGTGCTGCTGCTGGTGGCCCTGGCGGCGCGAAATGCGCCCGCACGAAAGCACCCTCTTGTCTCCGAAGTGGCGCCATAATGGCTCCATATTGGAGGTATCGATGGCAAATCTCTCGGTCAAGGACGTGCCCGAGGAACTGGCAGAGCGGCTGCGGCAGCAGGCCGCCCGCAATCACCGGTCTCTGCAAGGCGAGCTGATGGCCATCCTCGAGCAGGCCATCTACGCGCCGGCTCCCACGCCCATGCCGCGCCCGGGTGTCGTCAGCATCGGCTGGAGCGGCCACCCGGTCTTGCGACGCGGCGGCAAACCCATCGAGCAAATCGCGGCCGAGCACCGCGTGCGCTTCCCGCAACCCATCCACGGCGGACCTGACGCGGTGGACATCATTCGCGCCGAGCGCGACGCCCGATGAGCCGCCTGGCCGCTCCAGGGCGGATGGCTCCAAAGCGCGCAGGGCCAGGGTTTCCGTGACCTGCCGGGCCGCTCCCAAGCCGAATGGCCTGGCAACGCGTAGTGCGGGGCTTGCGTCATGAGCGCGTCTGCCGCGGCCTTGTACCTCGCTGAACCGCCAGCGCTCTTCACCGCGCGCCCGCCCATGGTGGTGGATTGCAGCGCGCTCAGCGCCATCCTGTTCGACGAGCCGGCGCGCGACGAAGCGCTGGCCCGGCTGATCGGCCGCAGCCTGCATGCGCCCAACCTGCTGGATCACGAGATCGCGAGCATCGCGCTCGAGAAGCGTCGAAAGGATGGGCCCGTCGAAGCGATCGCCCAGGCGCTGCGCGACTACGCCACTTTCGACATCGAGCTTCATCCGGTCGATCCGGTTGCGCAGTACGAACTGGCGGCACGCTACGACCTCACCGCCTACGACGCCGCCTACCTCTGGCTCGCAGCCGAACTCAAGGCGCCGCTCGCCACTTTCGACCGGCGGCTCGCCGAGGCGACCCAGGCGCACCTCGGCACCTTGTCCTGAGGCCGTAGGACATTCACGCCCACGCGATGGGCGAAGTAGCTGGTAGGCTGTGACGTTTTTCACGCTTCGCATCACCGCCCTACCGTGCCGCCTTCCCGCATCCCTCCCCTCCAGATCACCGCCTTCACCGCGACCTCGGCCGTCGGCGTCGGCAAGGAACCCCTGCTCGGCGCGCTCGAGCAATCGACGAGCGGCCTGCGCGCCAACGACTTCGGCGCCACGCCGCTGCCGACCTGGATCGGCCGGGTCGACGGCCTCGAAGAGATGCGCCTGCCGGAAGACCTGGCGCGCTGGGACTGCCGCAACAACCGCCTCGCCTGGCTCGGGCTGCAGGCCGACGGCTTCATCGAAGCGGTGGCGGCGGCGCGCGAGCGTTACGGACCGGCGCGCATCGCATTGATCCTGGGCACCTCCACATCGAGCATCGGCGAGACCGAGCTCGCCTACACCCAGCTCGACGCCGACGGCCGCTTTCCCGCGGAGCAGCACCGGCCGCGCGTGCACACGCCGCATTCACTCACGATGTTCGTGCAGGAAGCGCTCGGCCTCGAGGGGCCGGCCGAGACCCTCTCTACGGCCTGCTCCTCCAGCGGCAAGGTGTTTGCCTCGGCGGAACGGCTGATCCGTCTTGGCCTGGTGGACGCGGCCGTGGTGGGCGGGGTGGACACGCTCTGCGGCAGCGTGCTGTTCGGCTTCAACTCGCTCGAGCTGGTCTCGCCCGAGCCCTGCCGCCCCTTCGACGCGCAACGCAACGGCATCAGCCTGGGCGAAGCCGCGGGCTTCGCGCTGCTGGAGCGCGGCCCGGGCCGGCTGGAACTGCTCGGTTACGGCGAGGCGAGCGATGCGCACCACATGTCCACGCCGCATCCCGAGGGCTTGGGCGCCGAGCGCGCGCTCGACGACGCGCTGGCCCGTGCCGGGCTGGCGGCGGAGGCCATCGACTACATCAACATGCACGGTACGGCCAGCGCCAAGAACGACGAGGTCGAAGGCGCCCTGGTGGCGCGCCGCTTTCCGCCGGGCACCCATGCCAGCTCGACAAAGGGTTTCACGGGCCACACGCTGGGCGCGGCAGGTGTCGTCGAGGCAGTGATCAGCCTGCTCGCCATCGAGCGCGGACTGATGCCTGGCACCGTCAACACCGGCATGCTCGACCCCGTCTGCGGGCCGCAGATCCGGCTGGAGCCCGCGCGCGGCGAGGTGCGCTATGCGCTGTCCAACTCATTCGGGTTCGGCGGCAACAACTGCGCCTTGCTGTTCGGCAAGGGGGCTGCCGAATGACGCCGACGCTCTACATCGAAGGGCCGGCCTTCTGGGCGTCCACGCTGCCCAGCTGGAGCACCGCCCGCGCAGTCTTCCGCGGCGACGCTGCGCCGGCCGATCCCCCGGCCAAGCGGCCGTCGCCGCAGATGCTGGCGCCGGCCGAGCGGCGGCGCGCGCCCGACACGGTCGCGCTTGCGCTGGAGGTCGCGGCCGCCGCGGTCGAGGCCTCGGGTCGCTCGGCGAAGGACCTCCCTTGCGTGTTCGCCTCGGCGCACGGCGACCTGGGCATCAACGACTACATGTGTGCAACGCTGGCGAACGACCCCAAGCTGCTGTCGCCCATCAAGTTCCACAACTCGGTCCACAACGCCGCGGTCGGCTACTGGACCATCGGCACCGGCTGCACGGCCGCGAGCAATTCGCTGGCGGCCTACGAGCACAGCTTCGCGGCCGGCCTGCTCGAAGCTGCGACACAGTGCGCGGCTGATCAGCAAGCAGTGCTGCTGGCCGGCTTCGACATCCCATCCGTAGGGGCGCTCGGCTCGGTGATCGACAGCCGCGAGCTGCTGGCCGTGGCCCTGGTGGTCGCGCCCACGCGCACGGAGCGCACGGTGGCGGCGTTCGACTGGTCCCTGTCGACCGGCACACCCGCACCGCAACGTCCGCTCCCGAAAGCGGTAGTCGCGCTGAAGGCCAACGCGATGGCCGACGCGCTCCCCTTCTTCGACGCGCTGGCGCGCGCCGAACCGGACTCGCTGGACCTGCCGCTCGGCGCCCGGCTCTCGCTGCGGCTGCGGCTGCGGCTGCGGCTCGAATCCCAGGGCTGATCCGCCGTGGAGACCACGTCCTCTCACCACGATGTCGTCATCATGGGGGGAGGGCTCGGGGGACTCACCCTCGCGTTGCAGCTCAGGCAGCGCTTCGGCGACATCGACGTAGTGGTGCTGGAGCGCCGCGCCCATCCGGTGCCGCATGCCGCGCACAAGGTGGGCGAATCCTCGGTCGAGATCGGCGCCCACTACTTCGACACGGTGCTGGGCCTGAAGGCCCACATGCACGGTGCCCAGTTGCGCAAGTTCGGCTTTCGCTTCTTCTTCAGCGAGGGCCGCCGCGACATCGACCAGGTGACCGAGATCGGCTCGAGCCGCTACCTCTCGGTGCCCAGCTACCAGATCGACCGCGGCATCTTCGAGAACTACCTGGCCAAGGAGGCCACGCGTGCCGGCGTGCGCTTCATCGACGACGCGCTGGTGCGCCGCATCGAGCTGGCCGAGGATGCCCATGCGCCGCATCGGCTCGAATGGACGCGCGGCGGCGAGACGCACATCGTGCACGCCCGCTGGCTGGTGGACGCCTGCGGCCGCGCCGGCCTGCTCAAGCGCAAGCTGGGGCTCGCGCAGCCCAACGCGCACGTGTGCAACGCGGTCTGGTTCCGCATCGGCGAGCGCATCACCATCGACCACTGGTCCGACAGTGCCGAATGGCGCGAGCGCTGCGAGCCGCAGGCGCGCTGGCTATCGACCAACCACCTGGTCGGCACGGGCTATTGGGTCTGGCTGATCCCGCTGGCCTCCGGCTCACATTCGGTCGGCATCGTGGCCGACCCGCGGCAGCATCCGCTCGAGGCCATGGACAGCTTCGACAAGGCGATGGCGTGGCTGCGCACCTGGCAGCCGCGCCTCTTCGACGAGCTCGACGGCAAGCGGCATCTGTTGCAGGACTTCGCCTTCTTTCGCGACTTCTCGTACGGCTGCAAGCAGGTGTTCTCCGGGCAGCGCTGGGCATTGACCGGCGAGGCCGGGCTCTTCCTCGACCCCTTCTACTCGCCGGGCAGCGACTTCATCGCGATGAGCAACACCTACATCACCGACCTGATCGCGCACGACCGCGCCGGGCGCTCGGTGGAGGCGCGCGCGCGGCTCTACGACCAGATCTACCACTCCTTCTACGAGAGCACGCTCGCGCTCTACACCGACCAGTACGCGCTCTTCGGCGACCCGGAGGTGCTGCCGGTCAAGGTGATCTGGGACTACACCTACTACTGGGGCGTGCTCTCGCAGATCTTTTTCCAGCAGCGCCTCACCGACCTTGCGCTGCTCGGCAGCCTTCGCGACGAGCTGCAGCACTGCCAGCACCTGAACTTCGCAATGCAGGACTTCCTGCGCGCCTGGTCAAGCAAGAGCGCCAAGCGCAACCCGGCCGTGATGCTGGACCAGGCCGCCCTGCCGTGGTTCGCCGAGCTCAACCGCAGCCTCGGCGACCGCCTGGACGACGCCGCTTTCCAGGCGCGCATGCGGGACTCGGCCGAGCAGCTGCGGGCGCTGGCCGGCGAGATCCTGCGTCGTGCCGGCGGCGAGCATCCGGACCTGGACGATGGGACCCTGCGCGGCGTGCTGGCCGAGAGGGTCGGCGCCGCGCCCCCGCCCGACGGTGCCGCTGCAGCCTCCATGCTGTTTGCCGCCCCGTGACGATGGATACCATCCGCTGCGAGGTTTACGCCAACTTTACGGAGCGTTCAAGCCTTCTTGTCTCCGCCCGGCGACGCTAGGCTCCAGCATTTCCCCCGGCTTCCTGCCGGGCCGAACAAACCGGCGAAACGCCGGCCGAGGATTCCGATGAGCACACCCCAACTCCTGATGATCGAAGACGACGCCCGCCTGGCTCAGATGGTCGGGGAGTACCTGACGCAGTCAGGCTTCGGCTTCCACCATGCACTCGATGGCGCCAGCGGGCTCGAGACGCTGCAGCAGCGCTCGCCCGACCTCGTCATCCTCGACCTGATGCTGCCGGACCTCGACGGTCTCGAGGTCTGCCGACGTATCCGTGCCCTGCCCAACAGCGCGCTCGCCAAGGTGTCGGTGCTGATGCTCACCGCCAAGGGCGACCCGATGGACCGCATCATCGGCCTGGAGATCGGCGCCGACGACTACCTGCCCAAGCCCTTCGAGCCGCGCGAGCTGCTGGCGCGCATCCGTGCGGTACTGCGCCGGCGCAGCGAAGGCGGCAGCGAGGCGACGCCCGCTGCCGTGATGCGCTTCGGCACGCTGGAGATCGACCGCAACGCCCGCAGCGTGGCGGTGGGCGGCGCGATGGCCGACCTGACCTCCTACCAGTTCGACCTGCTGGTCGCCATGGCCGAACGCGCAGGCCGCGTGCTCACGCGCGACCAGATCATGGAAGCCGTCCGCGGCCGCGAGCTGGAAGCCTTCGATCGCTCGATCGACGTGCACATGGGCCGCATCCGCGCAGCCATCGAAGCCGATGCCAAGAACCCCAAGCGCATCCTGACCGTGCGGGGCGTGGGCTACGTGTTCGCCAAGCAGCAGGACTGATGTTGCTCAATCTGTACAGGCGCCATCTCTACGTCCGCATCTGGCTGGCGGTGGTGGGCGGCGTCGTCATCCTCACCCTGTGCGCCAACTGGATCGTGCGCGAAGCCGCCGAGAACGAGCGCGAGCGCCTCTCTGCCGTGCCGCGCGAGGTGGTGGTGCTCGACGCCAAGGACCGGGCTATCGGCAGTGGCAGCGCGGTGCGCGTTCCGGGCCAAGGACTGGAGTTCGAGGTGATGCTCGAGGACGGCCGCGCGATGTCGCTGCGCGTTGCGCCGCGCGCCCGGCCCACGGGCAGCACCGGCCTCGCGGCCTGGCGGACGCCTTTCGGCCTGGGCTGGATGGTCGCGTTGGTGGGCATGGCGGTGGCGCTGGGTGTCTACCCCATCGTGCGCCGCCTCACCAAGCGGCTCGAAGCGCTGCAGCGCGGCGTGCAGCGCTGGGGCGAAGGCGACCTGTCCACGCGCGTGGCCGAAGAGGGGCAGGACGAGGTGGCCGACCTCTCCAATCGCTTCAATGCCGCCGCGGCGCGCATCGAGGAGCTGGTGCGTTCGCACAAGTCGCTGCTCGCCAATGCCTCGCACGAGCTGCGCTCGCCCCTGGCGCGCATTCGCATGGGCCTTGAGCTCATGAGCGACCGGCCGAGCCCGACCGCACGCGACGAGATCGCGCGCAACATCGCCGAGCTCGATCAGCTGATCGACGAGATCCTGCTGTCCAGCCGGCTGGATGCCAAGGAAGCCGACATGGGCACGGTCGAGATCGTGGACCTCACCGGCCTGGCCGCCGAGGAGTGTGCGCGTGTCGACGCCGAGCTCGACGTGGCCGAGGACGCCAGCAGCGACGCCCTCACGGTACGCGGCGTGCCGCGCCTCCTTCGCCGCGCCATCCGCAACCTGCTCGAGAACGCGCGCCGCTACGGCGCCGGTGAGATCAGCGTGGAGCTCGGCAGCCGGTACGGCGCGGCGGAAATCCGCGTCAACGATCGCGGCCCGGGCGTCCCGGCCGCGCTACGCGATCGCATCTTCGAGCCCTTCTACCGGCTGCCGGGCGCCAGCGAGCGCAACGGCGGCGTGGGCCTCGGCCTCGCACTGGTGAAGTCGATCACCGAGCGCCACGGCGGCAGCGTGCGCTGCGAGGAGCGGCCCGGCGGCGGTGCGAGCTTCGTGATTGCACTTCCGAACTAGACCGCGCTCGATCCGTTCGAAGCCCGAGGGGTGCGGGCGCGTGAAAGGCGATATCGCCACCAGTGCAGGCCGGCTGCACCACCCTACGGCGAAGTCGGCAAGCTGTGGGCGTCAGGTGGAGACACCCGCGTGAAGTCGCAGCTCAATGCTTCGGCGGGGCTGCGGGTGCGCTGGTAGTCGAAGCGCCCCGCACGGAGACCGGCTCGCGAAGCGGGCGACTGCTCGGCGGGCCGTCGACTCCAGCGCGCGAGCGATGGCGCGCCGCGGCGGCCCAAGTAGACCCGCAAAGTCAGGCAGCGCTCGATCTGCGACCCCTAGAATCCGCCACCATGCAGAGATCGCAACTCGTCCGCCCCGCGGCCATGTTCTGGGGGCTGACAGTGTTCATGCCGGTCGGCGTTCCTTACCTGGCAGCCTTGCTGATGCTTGCCGCCCTGCTCGTGGCCGGCAACTGGCGCGAGCGCGAGCGACGGCTGCGTGCCAACCCGATGTGGTGGCCGATCGTGGCCTACGTGGTGTGGACGCTGGTGATACTGGCGCTGCGCCCCTGGTATCCGCAGACGCCGTCGAACCTCACCCACGGCCTGCGCATCGCGGCCACGCTGCTGATGGCGCTGGCCCTCACCCGCGAGGAGGCGATCTGGGCGCTGCGGGGCTTCCTCGTCATGGCGCTCTTCAACATCCTCCTGATCGCGGCGTTCTGGTCGGCGATCGCCCTGAAGATCTATTTCCCGGTGCTGGAGCCCTGGCGCGGCGTGATCTTCCTGGTCGGCAACAAGTCCATCAGCAACGCGCTGCTCTTCACGATCCTGGGCGCGACCGCGGCCGTGTTCGGCCTGCAGGCGCTCTCGGAGCACCGGCCGCTGCGCGCGGTGGCGGCCTTCGTGGTCATGTTGGCGGTCATCGTGGTCATCACCTTCAGCCTGCCCTCGCGCACCTCGCTGCTGGCGCTGCTGCTGGTGATTCCGGCGGCCTGTGTGCACCAGTGGCGGCGGCAGCTCAAGGTGCTGGCGCTGGTGCTGATCGCCGTCGGTGCGATCGCAGCCGTGGGCCTGTGGAATTCACCGGCGGTGCAGCAGAAGTTCGAGCTCGGCGTGCAGGAACTCGAGGCCGCGCAGGGCGGCGCCGTGTCCGAGGGCAGCTGGGTGGTGCGCTACTACATGTACCGCGACACCGGCCGCATGATCCTCGACCGGCCCCTCACCGGCTGGGGCATCGGCGGCTGGACCGAGCAATGGCACCTGCGCGGGCCCAAGCTGCTCGCCGACTACAACATGCCGCACAACGACCTTCTGTGGATGGGCTCGCAAGCCGGCATTCCGGGCGCTCTGACCTTGCTGGCAATCCTGCTGACGGGTGTCTGGGTGTCCTGGCGGCGCGACGACCTGTACGGCCGCTACGCTTTCGCCGCGCAGCTGATCGCGCTGATCGCGACCAACGCGAACTCGGCCCTGCGCGATGCGCAGATCGGGCTCAGCCTGCTCTGGGTGTCGACGATCTACCTGAGGCTGGCCCAGGCTCCGGGGGATTCATGGCGCGGGCTGTTGCCCCGCCGCCGGGCGGCGCCCGTCGTCAGTGGCGATGCGCCACCGCCTCGCCCGCTTTGAGCCGGTAGACCGTGCCGCAGTAAGGGCACTTGGCCTCGCCGGTACGCGCCACGTCCAGGTAGATCTTGGGGTGCGCGCTCCACAGCTTCATGTCGGCCTTCGGATTGGGGCAGAACACCCCGCCCTGGTGGTTCAGGTCCTGGCCCGACAGTTCGATCACGGCATTGGCACTCATTCTTTTCTCTCAGACCTTGGTGAGCCAGTGGGCGTACTTGGGATTGCGGCCGTTCACGATGTCGAAGAAGGCGCTCTGGATCTTCTCGGTGACGGGCCCGCGCGACCCCTGGCCGATCTCGATGCGATCGAGCTCACGGATCGGTGTGACCTCGGCCGCCGTGCCGGTGAAGAAGGCTTCCTCGGCGATGTAGACCTCGTCGCGCGTGATGCGCTTCTGCACCAGCTCGATGCCGAGGTCCTTGCAGATGTGGAGGATGGTGTTTCGCGTGATGCCGTTCAGCGCGCCAGCCGACAGGTCGGGCGTGTAGACCACGCCGCCCTTGACCACGAAGATGTTCTCGCCGGCGCCCTCGCTCACGAAGCCGGACGCGTCGAGCAGCAGTGCCTCGTCGTAGCCGTCGTCCAGTGCTTCCATGTTGGCGAGGATGGAGTTGCTGTAGTTGCTCACCGCCTTGGCCTGCGTCATCGTGATGTTGACGTGATGGCGCGTGTAGCTCGAGGTCTTGACGCGGATGCCGCGCTTCATGCCTTCGTCGCCCAGGTAGGCGCCCCAGGCCCAGGCCGCGACCATCGCGTGGATGCGGTTGCCCTTGGGACTCACGCCCAGCTTCTCGGAGCCGATCCACACCAGCGGACGCAGGTAGCAGCTCTCAAGATTGTTGGCCCGCACCACCTGCTTTTGCGCCTCGTTGAGCTGCTCGGGTGTGAAGGGAATCTTCATGCGCAGGATCTTGGCGCTGTTGAAGAGCCGCTCGGTATGCTCGGCCAGGCGGAAGATCGCAGTGCCGTCGACCGTCTTGTAGGCCCTGACCCCCTCGAAAGCGCCGCAGCCGTAGTGCAGCGTGTGGCTCAGCACGTGGATCTTGGCGTCGCGCCAGTCCACGAGATCACCGTCCATCCAGATCTTTCCGTCACGATCGTCCAGTGCAGGGGGCAGCGCGCTCATTTCTTTGTCCTTTGGGGCAGGGATGTCGCAAAAGCTTGCGATTTTACGGCGCGGCCCCAGTTCGTCCCGCCGACAATGCTCGGCTTTGCCAAACAGCCAGGAAAAGGGTTCTCTTCTCGTGTCCGTCTTCAAGAACGTCATCGTCTATCGCATCGAATCCACGTGGTCGCAAACGCTCACCGACGCCGAGCAGCGCCTGGACGCCTTTCGCTTCGTGCCCTGCAGCCCCTCGCAGGAGAAAGCCGCCGGCTGGACCGAGCCCCGCGGCCAGGAACACGGGCCACTGGTCGAATCCGTCGGCGGCCAATGGCTGCTCGAATACATGATCGAGAGCAAGACCCTTCCGGGCTCCGTGGTGCGCCGCAAGGTCGAGGAGCGCGCCGCGCAGATCGAGGCCACCACCGGCCGCAAGCCCGGCAAGAAGGAGAAGAAGGAGCTCAAGGAGGACATCACGCAGGAGCTGCTGCCGCTGGCCTTCACCCGCCATGTGCGCATCGCGGTCTGGATCGATCCGGCCGCGCGCCGACTGGTCGTGAATGCGAGCAACGCGGCGCGCGCCGACGAGGTCGTGACCAGCCTGGTGAAGGCACTGGAAGGCTTCGCGGTAGCGCAGATCAACACGCAAGTGGAGCCGGCCGTTGCCATGTCGGACTGGCTGTCGACGCAGGAGCCGCCAGCCGGCTTCACCATCGACCGCGAATGCGAGCTCAAGGCTACCGACGAATCGAAGGCGGTGGTGCGCTACGCCAAGCACCCGCTGGACATCGACGAGGTGCGCCAGCACATCGCGGATGGCAAGCGCCCCACGCGACTGGCCATGACCTGGGACGACCGCGTGTCCTTCGAGCTGACCGAGGGCATGCAGCTGCGCAAGATCGTGTTCATCGAAGGCACGCTGGACGAGACGCCGGGCTCGGCCAAGGAAGACAACTTCGATGCCGACGCCGCCATTGCGACCGGCGAGCTCGGGCAACTGGTGCCGGAGCTGATCGAGGCGCTGGGCGGGGAAATGCAGCTGGGCGCGGCGCCGGTCGATGCGCCGCCGAAGGCCTCGGCGCCTGCTGAGGAATTGGCGGACGAATCGGCGCCGTTCTGAGGCGACATTGGTTGCTCCGGATCGAACGACGGCCGATCAATTGGCGGCGTCAGTGCCCGCCATTGCGTTTCACCTTGATGGCACGCAAAGCCAAGCCCATGAGCGTGATCGCACAGCAGACAAGGACCGCTATCCAAATCAAGGCGGTTCTGTCATGGCTCGCACCATAGGCCTCGAGCTTCGAATACGCATTGCCTAGCACGAGGAGCGCCAGCGCAAGGTAAAGGAGAGCCCGGATGTAACGTGGCAGGTTTTCTTTCATGAGCTCTTGACCAAAAGCGAGCGGGTGGGGCTGCGGCCAGACCTGACACCTAGTCTGTGCTTGCGCTGTCGCCAGCGCTGCACCCATCGGCACAGCTGCCGGCACTCCCATTACCGTCGGAGCCATCGACGCTGGCATCCACACAGGCGTTGTCAGGCGCGCAGTTCACACTGACCGGCGCGCTTTGGCTCGCAACACCGCACAAGCCCAATGCGACGCCGATCATGCCAATGCTGGGAGCCTCCAGTGCTGCGAGTGCAGCCAATGCACACGCCAATGCATCGGAGTTGGCATCTCCCCCCGAGACAAGGTGGATTTCTTCCTCTCTCAGTTCGCGCACGCCGGTGTAGGCGAGCGGGCGCTGAAATGTCTGCCTGCTATCTGGAGCAAAAGTGAGCATATGTTTCCCATTCGTGTGTCAAGCCCGCAAGTCACATGGGCTGCGGGAGCATGCGCGAACAGGTGAAACTGAGCAATACACCCGATCGGGTGATTGACGACGTTCAATCAACCTTATAGAGCGTGAGGCACGCAAGGCCGAACGCGCTACACCGGCGGCCGCAGTGCATCCGCGGCACCGGGCTTGACGGCGTCGGCGCTCGGCGGAGCGGCCGGCTGCCCCTCGTTCTCGGCCGGTGCCTCCGGCCGCACCAGTTGCCATTCGGTCAGCTTTCCGTTGACGAAGGTGGCATCGACCCAGGAGCCGCCGTTGTCGGTCCAGCGGTAGACCTCGGGCTGCGCATCCTTGGGCGTGCGCTGCTCGCCGAGCGCGCGGGTCATTGCGATCACGTGGAGCAGGGTCACCTTGGGCTTGAGCTTGGCGTTGAGCATCACCGCACTCGCCACCGTGCCAATGGGCCGGTCGGCCGCGCGCTTCAGCACCTGCATCGTGCGATTGAAGTGCATCAGCAGGAACATGATGATGGCACCTCCGGCGAAGGCGACGCCAGGCCAGCCATAGGCGCGATAGGACGCGCCGAGCAGAAGCAGCCCTGCGAGAGGGATGAAGATTTTCCCGAAATTCATGGACTGCATTGTCGCCGGACTCAATGCGGAAGCCCGACGGTTCAATCCAGCCCGCGCACCACCTCCATCGCCTCCTCGATGCGCTCCACTGCATGGATCGTCAGCCCTTCGATCTCCTTGGCGCCCTTGCGCGGCGCGTTGGCCTTGGGCACCACCGCCACGCTGAAGCCCAGCTTGGCGGCTTCACGCAGCCGCTCCTGCCCGCGCGGCGCCGGTCGCACCTCACCCGCCAGACCCACCTCGCCGAAGGCGATGAAACCCTTGGGCAATGGCTTGCCGCGCAGGCTGGAGGTGATGGACAGCATCACCGCCAGGTCGGCCGCCGGCTCGCTGATGCGCACGCCGCCCACCGCGTTGACGAACACGTCCTGATCCATGCACGCCACGCCCGCATGGCGGTGCAGCACCGCGAGCAGCATGGCCAGCCGGTCGCGGTCGAGACCCACGGAAAGGCGCCGCGGGCTGGGCCCGCCGTCGTCGACCAGCGCCTGGATCTCGACCAGCATTGGGCGTGTTCCCTCGAGCGTGACCAGCACCACGCTGCCGGGTACCGGTTCGGCGTGCTGGCTCAGGAAGATCGCACTGGGATTGGCCACGCCCTTGAGACCGCGCTCGGTCATCGCGAACACGCCGATCTCGTTGACCGCGCCGAAGCGGTTCTTGATGGCGCGCACCAGGCGAAAGCTCGAATGCGTGTCCCCCTCGAAATACAGCACCGTGTCGACCATGTGCTCGAGCACGCGCGGGCCAGCGAGCGCGCCCTCCTTGGTCACATGGCCGACCAGCACCACCGCCGTGCCGCTGGCCTTGGCGAAGCGCGTGAGGTGGGCCGCGCATTCGCGCACCTGCGCCACCGAACCGGGCGCCGAGGTCAGCTGGTCGGAGTACACGGTCTGGATCGAGTCGATCACCGCGATGGCCGGCCGCGTGGCGTCGAGCGTGGCGAGTATCTTCTCGAGCTGGATCTCGGCCAGCACCTGCACTTGCGACTGCTCGAGGCCGAGCCGCCGCGAGCGCATCGCCACCTGGGCACCGCTCTCCTCACCGGTGACATAGAGCGCGTTGCGTCCCGCCCGCTGAAGCGCATCGACCGCCTGCAGCAGCAGCGTGGACTTGCCGATGCCCGGGTCGCCCCCGATGAGCGTCACCCCGCCGGCGACGATTCCGCCGCCCAGCACGCGGTCGAGCTCGTCCAGTCCGGTGGGCGTGCGCGGGACCTCGCCGGCCTCGATTTCCGAGAGCACCGCCAACTCGGACGACCCGGCGAGCGATGCGAACGGCGCGCCGAAGCGGTTGTTGCCACCGCCGGCCGAGGCGGCGGCCACCTGCTCGATCAGCGTGTTCCAGGCGCCGCAACTGGGGCAGCGGCCGAGCCACTTGGGGCTGGTGCCGCCGCATTCGGAGCAGACGAAGAGTGATTTTTCCTTGGCCATCGCCCAAGTGTAGGGAGCGCTCGACATTGCGACGCCCTGGAACGCAGGGAAAACCCGACTGAAGTGTTCATCGCAAGGGCTTGCCAAAAATTTAACATGTTAAATAATCGAGCCCTCATGAGCACTCCTTTCGTCCACCGCAACTTGCCCCGCCTGCTGCTGCAGGCGCGCGAGGCGGTCATGGCGCACACCCGGCCCAGCCTGCGCGAACATGGGCTCAGCGACCAGCAATGGCGCGTGCTGCGGGTGCTGGGCGAGCACGGCATGGTCGAGACCGGCCGCGTCGCACGCGAGGCGTTCATCCTCGGCCCCAGCTTGACCGGCGTGCTCGCGCGCATGGAGCGCGACGGCCTGATCCGGCGCGCGCGCGATCCCGCCGATCAGCGCCGCACCGTCGTGGAGGCCACGGCCAAGGGCACGCGCATGGTCCGGCAGCTTTCGCAGACCATCGAGTCGCACTACGCGTGGATGGAAAAGTCGCTGGGCAAGCAGAAGCTGTCGCAGCTCTACGTGCTGCTCGATGAAGTGATCGAACTGGAGCAACCATGAGCTTTCTGCCCACCGGCACCGTCTACGGCGTGCTGCTCAATTTCCGTGCGGAGGTCGAGGCACTCGCGCCGCAGATGACGCAGCCGCCCTACAAGGCGCCGCCCAGGGCGCCGGTGCTGTATGTGAAAACGGCCAACACCTGGAGCCCGCACGGCCGCGCGATTCCCGTGCCCGTTCGCATCCCCGAGGTCGAGGTCGGCGCCACCATCGCGATGGTGATCGGCGCCGACGGCGACGTCGAAGGCTTTGTGCCGATGAACGATCTCTCGATCCCGCACGCGAGCTTCTTCCGCCCGCCGGTCAAGTTCAAGTGCGTGGACGGCTTCCTCGGCATCGGCCCTGCGATGCGCGACGCGCAGGAGGTGGCGGACCCGGCCGAGTTCAGGCTCGAGGTGCGCATCAACGGCGAGCTGCGCCAGTCGGCCGACTTCTCGCAACTGGTGCGCAATGCGGCGCAGCTGCTGGCCGACGTGAGCGAGTTCATGACGCTCGCGCACGGCGATGTGCTGATGCTGGGCTGCGACGCCGGGCGTCCATTGGCCCGCCCCGGCGACCGCATCGAGATCAGCGCGCCGGGCTTCGAGACACTGGTCAACACGCTCGTGGGAGACGTGGCATGAAGCACGCACGCATCGCCTTCGAAGGCGTCGAGCAGCCCGCCATCGAGCGCGATGGCCGTCTGCTGCTGGCCGACGGCCGCAGCGTCGCCTTCGACGATGCGCTGTGGCTGCCGCCGCTCGCACCCACGCCGCGCCCGCGCACCATCCTCGCACTCGGCCTCAACTACGCCGACCATGCGAAGGAGCTGGAATTCAAGGCGCCCGAAGAGCCGCTGGTCTTCGTCAAGGGCCAGAGCACGCTCATCGGCCATCGCCAGAAGACGCAGCGCCCGGCCGGCGTGTCCTTCATGCACTATGAATGCGAGCTCGCGGTGGTCGTCGGAAAGACGGCGCGCAAGGTGCGGCGCGACGATGCCTACGACTTCATCGCCGGCTACACGGTGGCCAACGACTACGCGATCCGCGACTACCTGGAGAACTGGTATCGCCCCAACCTGCGCGTGAAGAACCGCGACACCTGCACGCCGATCGGGCCTTGGCGGGTGGACGCGCAGGACGTGCCCGACCCGATGTCCCTCGCACTGCAGACCACCGTCAACGGGAAGGTCACTCAATCGGGGAACACCAGGGACATGATCTTCGACGTGCCCTTCCTGATCGAGTATTTCTCGAGCTTCATGACGCTCGCGCCCGGCGACCTGATCCTCACCGGCACGCCCGACGGCGTGGTCGATTGCAGGCCGGGCGATGTGGTCGTCACGGAGATCGAGCACATCGGCGCGTTGGCCAACACGATCGCCGTGCGCTGAAAGCGGAAGTCCGCCCTCTTCACGGAAAACCAGGAGACAACATGCTCAAGACACCGAGGTTCGCCGCAGCCCTGCTCGCCATCAGCGCAACGATGCTCGCCCTCGATGCGCCCGCCCAGTCCTACCCGACCCGGCAGGTGCGCTGGGTGGTCGGCTATCCGGCCGGCGGCGGGACCGACTTTCTCGCGCGCACCGTCGGCGCGCAGCTCTCGCAGCAGCTGGGGCAGCCGGTCGTCATCGACAACCGGCCCGGTGCCGGCGCGATGATCGCGTCGGAGCACGTGGCCCGCTCGGCGCCCGACGGCTACACGGTGTTCTCCGCCGACAACGGCGTGCTCGTCTACAACCCGGTGCTCTACAAGAAGGTGCCCTACGACCCCGAGAAGGACTTCGCGCTGCTCGGCATGATGGGGCGCTCGGCGCTGGTCATCACCGCCGGGCCCAATGCCGGCTTCACCGATGCCAAGGCACTGCTCGCCGAACTCAAGCGCTCGCCGGGCAAGTACAGCATCGGGACGCCCGGCAACGGCAGCCCGCACCACCTGGCGCTCGAGCTGTTCCAGCGCGAGGCAGGCGTCTCGCTGCTGCATGTGCCGTACAAGGGCGGCGCGCCCGCCATGCAGGACCTGCTGGCCGGACAGGTGCCGCTGATCGTCCTGGACCTGCCGAGCGGCGTCGGCGCCGTCAAGGCCGGCAAGATCACACCGCTGATTGCCCTCTCGGCCGAACGCATGCCGCAGCTGCCCAACGTGCAGACGGCCAAGGAGCTGGGCTTTGCCAATGTAGAGGCCTACGCCTGGCAAGGGTTGGTGGCGCCGGCCGCCACGCCCAAGGACGTGCAGGCCCGGCTCGGCGCGGAACTCGGCAAGACCATGAACGATCCGGCGGTGCGTCAGAAACTCTTCGATGCCGGCTGGGACGCACGTCCGGCCGACGCCGCGGAGATGACGCGCTACGCCGAATCGGAACGAAAGAAGTGGCACGCGCTGATCAAGGCGCGCGACATCAAACTGGACTGAGAGCCCAAATGAAGATCGATCACCTCATCGACGGCAAGCCGGTCGCAGGCACCGACTATTTCGAGACCGTCAACCCGGCCACGCAGGAAGTGCTGGCTGAAGTCGCTTCGGGCGGCGAAGCGGAAGTGAACGCGGCCGTGGCCGCCGCAAAGGCCGCCTTTCCGAAATGGGCGGGGATGCCCGCGCCCCAGCGCGCAAAACTGATCCGCACGCTGGGCGACCTGATCGCGGCCCACGTGCCCGAGCTGGCACGCACCGAGACCGATGACTGCGGCCAGGTCATCGCCCAGACCGGCAAGCAACTGGTGCCGCGCGCGGCCGACAACTTCTACTACTTCGCCGAGATGTGCACGCGCGTCGACGGCCACACCTATCCCACCGAGACGCACCTCAACTACACGCTCTTCCACCCGGTGGGCGTGTGCGCGCTGATCTCGCCGTGGAACGTGCCCTTCATGACCGCGACCTGGAAGGTCGCGCCCTGCCTGGCCTTCGGCAACACGGCGGTGCTCAAGATGAGCGAGCTGTCGCCGCTCACCGCGGCGCGCCTGGGCGAGCTGGCGCTGGAAGCAGGCATTCCGCCAGGCGTGCTGAACCTGGTGCACGGCTACGGAAAGGAGGCCGGCGAGCCGCTGGTGGCGCACCCGGACGTGCGCGCGATCTCCTTCACCGGCTCCACGGCGACCGGCAACCGCATCGTGAAGAGCGCGGGCCTGAAGAAGTTCAGCATGGAGCTGGGCGGCAAGAGCCCGTTCGTGATCTTCGACGACGCGGACCTGGACCGCGCACTCGATGCAGCCGTGTTCATGATCTTCAGCAACAACGGCGAGCGCTGCACCGCGGGCTCGCGCATCCTGGTCCAGCAGTCGATCTACGCCGACTTCGCGGCGAAGTTCGCCGAACGCGCCAGGCGCATCGTGGTCGGCGACCCGCTGGATGAGAAGACGATCGTCGGTCCGATGATTTCGCAGGCCCATCGGGCCAAGGTGCGCAGCTACATCGAACTCGGGCCGAAGGAAGGCGCGACGCTGCTGTGCGGCGGGCTCGAGGTGCCGCAGCTGCCGGAGCGCGTGCGCCGCGGCAACTACATCGCGCCCACGGTCTTCGCCGACGTCGACAACCGCATGAAGATCGCGCAGGACGAGATCTTCGGACCCGTGGCCTGCCTGATCCCCTTCAAGGACGAGGCCGACGCGATCCGGCTGGCCAACGACATCCAGTACGGGTTGAGCAGCTACGTGTGGACCGAGAACATCGGTCGCGCACACCGCGTGGCCGCGGCCGTGGAAGTCGGCATGTGCTTCGTCAACAGCCAGAACGTCAGGGACCTGCGCCAACCCTTCGGCGGCACCAAGGCCTCGGGCACCGGCCGCGAGGGCGGCACCTGGAGCTACGAGGTCTTCTGCGAGCCGAAGAACGTGGCGGTGTCGCTGGGCTCGCACCACATCCCGCACTGGGGAGTCTGAGCATGGGCACCCTCGCACTCGCCGCCAAGATCACGCATGTCCCGTCGATGTACCTGTCGGAGTTCCCCGGCCCGAACTTCGGCTGCCGCGATGCAGCGATCAACGGCCACAAGGAAATCGACCGGCGCTGCCGCGAACTCGGCGTCGACACCATCGTGGTGTTCGACGTGCACTGGCAGGTCAACAGCGAATACCACATCAATTGCGGCCCGAAGTTCGAGGGCACCTACACCAGCAACGAGCTGCCGCACTTCATCAAGAACATGCCCTATGCCTACCCGGGCAACCCGGCGCTCGGACACCTGATCGCCGACGTGGCGAACGAGATGGGCGTGAAGAGCCGTGCCCACAGCGACACCACGCTGGGGCTGGAATACGGCACGCTGGTGCCGATGCGATACATGAACGCCGACCAGCACTACAAGGTGATCAGCATCAGCGGCTGGTGCGACTGGCACGACCTCTCCGAATCCGGCCGCTTCGGCCTTGCCGTGCGCCGCGCCATCGAGGAGCGCTACGAGGGCACGGTTGCGGTGTTCGCGAGCGGCTCGCTGTCGCACCATTTCGCCGACAACGGCCGCGCGCCGGAGTTCATGCACAAGGTCTACGACCCCTTCCTCGAGCAGATCGACCATCGCGTGGTCGAGCTGTGGAAGGCAGGCGAATGGAAGACCTTCGTCGGCATGCTTCCGATGTATGCCGAGAAATGCTGGGGCGAAGGCGACATGCACGACACCGCGATGCTGCTGGGCCTGCTCGGCTGGGACCGCTACACCGCGTCGGTCGAAATCGTCACGCCCTACTTCGGCAGCTCCGGCACCGGGCAGATCAACGCGATCTTTCCGGTGACGCCGCTGCCGGCACCAGCCGCCGTTTGAGAAAGCCCGCACATGCCCCATCTCGTGATCCTCTACACGCCCGACGTCGAGGCCGACGCCGACATGCCGGCGCTGTGCCGCGCCCTCGCCGACACCATGCTCGAACAGCGCGACGACCAGGACCGCCCGGTGTTCCCGGTCGGCGGAACGCGGGTGCTGGCTTATCCGGCTGCACACTTCGCAGTGGCTGACGGCTCGGGCGAACACGGTTTCGTCTACCTCAACCTGCGCATGGCCGCGGGGCGCGCCGAGGCGGTGAAGAAGCGCGTCGGCGACGCCTTGCTCGCGCGGCTGAAGCGGCACGTCGAACCCTTGCTTGCGAAGCGGCACGTCGGCATCACGCTGCAGATCGACGAAGCGCCCGGTCAGGTCTACGACGGCAAGTGCGGCAACCTCCATTCCCTCTTCCAGTCCTGACATGCTCGACAAGAAGCTGATCCAGCAACTCGCGGCCGAGCTGCACGAAAGCGAGAGGTCGCGCGTGCAGCTGCGGCATTTCTCGATGCGGCACCCCGAGATGACGGTGGAGGACGGCTACGCCATCTCGCGCGAATGGGTGAAGACCAAGCTGGCCGAAGGGCGCGTCGTGCGAGGCCACAAGATCGGCCTCACCTCGCGCGCCATGCAGCAGGCCAGCCAGATCACCGAGCCGGACTACGGCACGTTGCTCGACGACATGTTCTTCGAGCAGGGCGCGGACATCCCCTTCACGCGCTTCATCGCGCCGAGGATCGAGGTCGAGCTCGCCTTTGTACTGGGCAAGCGGCTGCAGGGGCCGAACGTGAGCATCTTCGACGTGCTCGCCGCGACCGACTACGTGGTGCCGGCGATCGAGATCATCGACGCGCGCATCGAGCAGCTCGACCGCGAGACGGGCGCCATGCGCAAGGTCTTCGACACCATCGCCGACAACGCGGCCAATGCCGGGATCGTGACCGGCGGCCGGCCGGTGAAGCCCGATGCGGTGGACCTGCGCTGGGTCGGCGCGCTGCTCTACAAGAACGGCGTGATCGAGGAGTCGGGCCTGGCCGCGGCCGTGCTCAACCATCCTGCCACCGGCGTCGCCTGGCTGGCCAACAAGCTCGCACCCTGGGGCGAGTGCCTGGAGGCCGGCGAGGTGGTGCTGGGCGGCTCATTCACCCGGCCGACCACCGCCAGGCCCGGCGATACATTCCACGCAGACTACGGCCCCCTGGGCTCCATCGCCTTCCGCATTGCTTGAGAAAGAACACACCATGCAGACACCCACCAATCCCTTCAAGCAGGCCCTGGTCGAGAGGCGCGCACAGATCGGCCTCTGGCTCGGCTTGTCCGACGCCTACAGCGCCGAGATCTGCGCCGGCGCCGGCTTCGACTGGCTGCTGATCGACGGCGAGCATTCGCCCAACGGCTTGCGCAGCGTGCTCGAGCAGGCGCAGGCGATCGCGGCCTATCCGGGCGTCAACGCCATCGCGCGCGTGCCCGTGGGACACGGCGACGCGGGCACGGCGCTGATCAAGCAATACCTCGACCTCGGCGTGCAGACGCTGCTGGTGCCGATGGTCGACACGCCCGAGCAGGCCACGGCCATCGTGCGCGCGATGCGCTACCCGCCGCAGGGCATTCGCGGCATGGGAGGCGCGCGCGCCTCGCGCTGGGGCCGCTACCCGTCCTATGCCAGGGAGGCCAACTCGCAGGTCTGCCTGCTGGTGCAGGCCGAGTCGCGCGAAGCGCTGGCGAACCTGGATGCGATCGCGGCCGTCGAGGGCGTCGATGGCGTTTTCATCGGGCCGGCCGACCTGTCCGCCTCGCTCGGCCACGTCGGCGATTCGAACCATGCCGAGGTGCAGACGGCCATCGACGATGCGATCGCACGCATCCAGCGGGCCGGCAAGGCCGCCGGCATCCTGACGCCCGACGAGACGCTGGCGCAGAAGTACCTGGATCTGGGCGCCCTCTTCGTCGCGGTCGGACTGGACACCAACCTCCTGGTGCGCAGCACGAATGCGCTGGCCGCCCGCTTCAAGGGCGGCGCGAAGCCAAGCTCGGCGGGCGGCACGTACTGACACCGCCGTGCGCCGCAGGGCCGCTCCCAGGTCGAATAGCACCGTAGAAGAAGGCGAAGATATTCCAGTGACCGATCCCAAGCGCTTCCGCTCCGCGATCATCCGCGAGGGCACCATCCGCGCCACCACGCGCAGCTTCCTGCATGCCCTGGGCCAGGACGACGAGGACATCGCGCGCCCGCACATCGGCGTGTTCCACACCGGCGGCGAGATGAGCCCGTGCAACCTCAACCTGCGCGAGCAGGCGCAGCATGCCAAGACCGGCATCTACGCGGGCGGCGGCACGCCGCACGAGTGCCCGGTGGTGTCGGTGAGCGACGGCTTGACCATGGCGCACTCGGGCATGCGCTTTTCGCTGATCTCGCGCGAACTGATCGCCGACAGCGTGGAAGCATCCACCCGCGGCCACCAGTGGGACGGCATCTTCGCCATTGGCGCCTGCGACAAGAACCTCCCCGGCCTGATGATGGGCATGGTCCGCTGCAATGTGCCCAGCGTGTTCGTGCACGGCGGCTCGGCCCTGCCCGGCCAGATGCCGGGGCCTGACGGCCGCGACCTCAACGTGGTCGACACCTACGAGACCATCGGCAAGGTGCTCGCCGGCGACGCAACACACGAAGAGCTCGACGCGATGAGCCGCGCCTGCCTGCCGACCGCCGGCGCCTGTGCGGGCCAGTTCACCGCCAACACCATGGGCATGGTGTCGGAGGCGCTGGGCTTGGCGCCGATCGGCTCCAGCATGGTGCCGGCCGTGTTCAGCGAGCGCGCGCCGCTGATGCGCCGCGCGGCGCGGCAGCTGATGAAGGCCGTGATGGGCGAGGGCCCGTTGCCGCGCGATGTCGTGACGCGCCAGGCGCTGGAGAACGCCTGCGCCCTGGTCTCGGCCACCGGCGGCTCGACCAATGCCGCGCTGCACCTGCCGGCCATCGCGCACGAGGCCGGCATCAAGTTCCACCTCGACGACGTGGCCGAGGTCTTCGCACGCACGCCGCTCGTCGCCGACCTGCGGCCGGGCGGCCAATACCTGGCGCGGGACGTGTTCTACATCGGCGGTGCCGGCGTGATCCTGCGCACGCTGCTCGAACAGGGCTATCTGCATGGCGACGCACTCACTTTCACCGGCCGCACGCTGGCCGAGGAAGTGGCCGATGCGCCCGCGCCCGATGGCCGGGTGGTGCGCAAGGCCGGCGAGCCGATCACGCGCGACGGCGGCCTCGCCGTGCTCAAGGGCAACCTGTGCCCTGACGGAGCCCTGCTCAAGACCGCGGGCCTGAAGACGCTGGTGCACCGCGGGCCTGCGCGCGTCTTCGAGTCCGAGGAAGAAGCGCAGGCCGCCGTGCAGAACCGCCGCTACCAGGCCGGCGACGTGATCGTGATCCGCAACGAAGGCCCCAAGGGCAGCCCCGGGATGCGCGAGATGCTGGGCATCACCGCCCTGCTCTACGGCCAGGGCATGGGCGACAAGGTCGCGCTGCTGACCGACGGCCGCTTCTCCGGCGCGACCCGCGGCCTGTGCATCGGCTACGCGGGGCCGGAGGCGGCCGAGGGCGGCCCGATCGCCGCATTGCGCGACGGCGACATCGTCGCCATCGATGCGCGTGCCGAGGCGCGCAGCATCACCGTGGCGTTGAGCGATGGAGAAATCGCCGCGCGCCTGGCCGGACGTCAGGTAAACGCGGGGGTCCGGCACACCGGGTTGCTGGAAAAATACGCGCTCACCGTGCGCCCCAGTCACCAGGGCGCCGTGACCCATTCGGGCGCAGTCACCTGGCTGCGCGACGAATCCTGAAACCGCCCTCACACGGAGACACCCCCATCATGACCCTCACCCGCCGCCACCTGCTGCAGACCACCGGCGCCTCGGCGCTGCTCGCCAGCCTCGGCCAGCAGGCCTTCGCGCAGGCGCAGCCCTTCGAGACCGCGCGCCTGATCACCGGCTTTGCGGCCGGCGGCACCTCCGACACCCTGTGCCGCCGCGTCGCGACCCGCCTCCAGCCCGACTACGGCAAGGCCGTGGTGGTCGAGAACCGCACCGGCGCCGGCGGCCAGATTGCGGTCACCTACGTCAAGGGCCAGCCGGCCGATGGCGCGACGATCCTGCAGACGCCGACCTCGATCCTCACCATCTATCCGCACATCTACAAGAAGCTGCCCTACGAGCCGCTGGCGGACCTCACGCCGCTGACGGTCGCCTGCCAGTTCGACTTCGGCTTTGCCGTCGGGCCCGCCGTGCCGGCCTCCGTGAAGTCGGTGCCCGAGTACCTCGCCTGGGCCAAGACCCATCCCGAAGGCGCCAACTACGGATCGCCTGCTGCCGGCTCGACGCCGCACTTCATCGGCGCACTGCTCGGCAAGAACGCGGGGGTGGACCTCAAGCACGCGGCCTATCGCGGCACGCAGCCCGCCATGCTCGACCTGCTGGGGGGCAACGTAGCAGCCGTATCGGGCCCGATCGGCGACATCACCCAGCACCTGGCCTCGGGCAAGGTGCGCATCCTCGGCGTCTCGGGTGCCAAGCGCAGCCGCTTCGCGCCCGACGTGCCCACCTTCGAGGAACAGGGCGTCAAGAACGTCACGCACAGCGAATGGTTCGCCTTCCTGCTGCCGGCCAAGGCTTCGCCCGAAGTGGTCGCGCGCGCCAATGCGGCCATGAAGACGGCGCTCGCGCAGAAGGACGTGGTCGACGGACTGGCCACCTTCGGGCTGGAGGCGATGTCCTCCACGCCGGGGGAGCTGACGGAGCTGATCAAGAAAGACACCGCCAAGTGGGCCCCCATCGTGAAGCAGATCGGCTTCACCGCTGAGGGCTAAGCCCACCCCCGTTGCTTGCTCACTTCGTGGAGCCGCCTCCCCTCAAGGGGGCGACACCAGCGGTCCGGCAAAGCCGGTCCCGCGGTGTCCCCCAAACAGGCGGGGGGCTCCTAGAGTGGCAAGTCGCTGACAGAAAAGGAACTGCCGATGAATACCCCGCTCGCCCCCCAGGCCGTCAGCACGGCCCGTCCCGCCATCCATCCCGATGAACAGGAGGCGCGGCTGCAGCTCGCCGCCTGCTACCGCGTGTTCGCGATGCTGGGCTGGACCGAGATGATCTACAACCACATCACGGTGCGGCTGCCCGATAGCGTGACGGGGGGCGAGAAGCAGTTCCTGATCAATCCCTTCGGCCTGCACTACAGCGAGGTCACGGCCGGCAACCTGGTCAAGATCGATCTGCAGGGCAAGGTGCTCGACGGCTCGCGCCATCCGGTCAACCCCGCCGGCTTTACCGTGCATGCCGCCATTCACGACGGGCTGCCCGATGCGCACTGCGTGATGCACACGCACACCACGGCCGGGGTGGCGGTGGCCTGCCTCCAGGGCGGCCTGCAGCAGAGCAACTTCTACACCGCGCAGCTGCACGACATGGTGGCGTACCACGACTTCGAGGGCATCACCATCCATGCCGACGAAGGGCCGCGACTGTTGAAGAGCATCGGCAGCCGGCCGGCCGTGATCCTGCGCAACCATGGCCTGCTGGCCTGGGGCCAGACGCTGCCCCAGACCTTCGCCATCCTCTGGACCCTGCAGCGCGCCTGCGAGATCCAGATGACCACCCTGTCGATGGGCGCGCCGATTCCGGTGTCCGAAGAGATCGCGCGCAGGTGCACCCGCGACGCGCTGCAGTTCAACCCGAAGCATGGCGGCGGGCAGGACGTGTTCGACGCGCTGGTGCGGCAGGTCGATCGCATCGACGATTCCTACAAGCATTGAACGGACTGTGATGAAAGTGTGCATCTACGGCGCCGGCGCGATCGGCGGCTGGATCGGTGTCGGTCTCGCGCAGGCCGGCTGCCCACTGAATGTGGTCGCGCGCGGCGCAACGCTCGACGCCCTGCAGCGTGACGGCTTGAGCTTGTTGCGCGGCGACCAGCGCACGCGCGTCACAGTCCATGCGGTGGCAGACCCGGCCGAGCTGGGCGTGCAGGACCTCGTGGTGATTGCGGTGAAGGCGCCTGCCTTGCCGGCCGTGGCCGCGCGGATCGCGCCGCTGCTCGGGCCCGACACGATCGTCCTGACCGCGATGAACGGCGTGCCATGGTGGTTCCTGCAGGGTGGCTTCGGCGGCCCGCTCGCCGGCACGCAGCTGGAGGCGGTGGACCCGGGCGGGAAGATCGACGCCGCGATTCCTGCGCGCCATGTGATCGGCGGCGTGGTGCACGCCAGCTGTTCGCTCGACGGACCCGCCGTGGTCCGCCATCACTTCGGCAACGGCCTGATCATCGGAGAGCCGTCGGGCGCGGCGACACCGCGTGCGCAAGAGCTCGAGGCCCTGCTGAAGCAGGCCGGCTTCGAGGCCCGCCTCTCGGCGCGAATCCAGAAGGACGTCTGGTACAAGCTCTGGGGCAACATGACGGTCAACCCGATCAGTGCGCTGACCGGCGCCACCACCGACCTCATCCTCAACGACGAGCTGGTGCGCGGCTTCATCTCGACCATCATGCTGGAGGCGCGCGAGATCGGCGAACGCATCGGCGTGCCCATCGCCGAGAGCCCTGAGGACCGGCATGCGGTCACCCGAAGGCTGGGGGCATTCAAGACTTCGATGCTGCAGGATGTGGAAGCGCATCGACCGGTGGAACTCGATGCGCTGGTGTCGGTGGTGCGCGAGCTGGGGCAGCGTGCGGGCGTCGCTACGCCTTTTACGGATGCGCTGCTGGGGCTTGCGCGGTTGCAGGCGCGGCAGCTTGGTTTGTATTGAAGCGAAGGCCCTCAGCGCTTGAGCAGCACCCGCACCGCCTCCGGCAGAGAGTTCACCTTCGGCATGAAGCGGTCCAGCGCCGCGCCCAGCAGCACCGCGCACAGCAGCGCGCCGAGCAGCGGTTTCCAGGTCAGCCTCACCGCCGCCGTGAGCCAGCCTTCGCGCGCCACGCGCATCGCGGCGGTGGCGGTCGCGTAGCCGAAGGCCAACTCGATCGCCACCGCGAGCAGGGCCTCGGAGCCGAAGTACAGCAGCGACAGCGCACCGGCACCGAAAACGATGGCCAGGCCGACCAGGGTACCCGAGGTAGCCCACGCCCAGCGTCAGCAGGTAGCGCAGCGCCAGCGATTCGACGCCGGCCTTCATCTGCAGCCAGGACGCGAGCCACATGAAGAGCAGCGTCGATGTTCCGATCAGCAGGCCGTGCAGGCGCAGGTCGTTGTCGCGGTGCAGGTCGCGCTCGACCTGCGTTTCCCAGAGGCGCACGGAGCGCCAGTTGGACAGCACCTTCAAGCGGCCTGCTCCCTTGCTCAGTCCACGGCCACGGGCACGCGGGGTGCCACCGCGCACATCAGCTCGTAGCCGACGGTCCCCGCGGCCTGCGCGACCTCGTCGATGGACAGCACGGCGCCATTCGACGCGCGCCCCCACAGCGTGACCTCGGCGCCGAAGCGCGCGTCGGGCACCGGCGTGAGGTCCACCGTGATCATGTCCATGCTGACGCGCCCGACCATGCGCGTGCGCACGCCGTTCACCAGCACGGGTGTGCCGGTGTCGCAGTGGCGCGGATAGCCATCGGCATAGCCGACCGCGGCGACGCCGACGGTGAGCGGGCCGTCGGCGGTGAAGCGCGAGCCGTAGCCGACGGTGTCCCCGGCCTTCAGCGCCTGCACCGAGATCAGGCGCGTGGAGAGCGTCATCGTCGGCTGCAGCTGCCAGTGCGCCGCATCGTGCTCGGGAAAGTCGGGGGCGCTGCCGTACAGCAGGATGCCGGGGCGCACCCAGTCGGCCCGTGTCGCGGCGGCATGGCGCAAGGTGGCGGCGCTGTTGGCCATCGAGCGCTCCCCCGGCAGGTCGCGCGTGAAGCGTTCAAAAACCTCGAGCTGGCGGGCCACACCGCGCTCGCCGTCGGCGTCGCTGAAGTGGGTCATCAGCGAGATCTCGTCGACCTGCGGCAGCGCGTCGAGCCGCGTCCAGGCGGCGCGGAAGCGCTCGGGCGGGAAGCCGAGGCGGTTCATTCCCGAGTTCATCTTGAGGAAGACACGCTGCGGCACCTGGGTCTTGTGCGCGGCGAGCATGTCGATCTGCGCGTCGCAGTGCACGGTGTGCCAGAGGTCGAGTCGCGAGCACAGCTCCAGGTCGCGCGACTCGAACACACCTTCCAGCAGCAGCACCGGGCCGCGCCAGCCAAGGGCGCGCACGCGCTCGGCCTCGGCCAGGTCGAGCAGCGCGAAGCCGTCGGCGGCGCGGAAGGACTCGAACACGCGCTCGATGCCATGGCCATAGGCATTGGCCTTGACCACGGCCCAGACGCGCGCGTCGACCGCGGCACGGCGCGCGCGCTCCAGGTTGTGCGCCAGGGCGGCGCCATGGATGGTGGCGAGGATCGGACGAGGCAAGGCGAAACCCGTTCAGGACATGAGGACAAACACCCGCACAAGACGGGCGGTGGCGTCATTTTGACACTGCACCCCCATGCTATAACCGCCCATTTCCGCCAGTGCCGCGGCCTACTTCCACTATTGCCAGCAGCCCCTCTGGCCAGCCAGCCCATCGATGAAGCGCGGTTTCTACACGATCATGTCGGCCCAGTTCTTCTCGTCGCTGGCCGACAACGCGCTTTTCGTGGCGGCGGTGGAATTGATGCGAACAGGCGGCGCGGCCGAGTGGCAGCGCGCGGCGCTGGTGCCGATCTTCACCATCTTCTACGTGGCGCTGGCGCCGCTGGTCGGCGCCTTCGCCGATGCGCTGCCGAAGGGCCGCGTGATGTTCATCAGCAATGCGATCAAGGTGGTCGGCTGCGTGATGATGCTGTTCGGCTCGCATCCGCTGGTGGCCTATGCGGTGGTCGGCCTCGGGGCAGCGGCGTATTCGCCGGCCAAGTACGGCATCCTGACCGAGCTGCTGCCGGCCTCGCAGCTGGTCAAGGCCAATGGCTGGATCGAGGGCCTGACCATTGCCTCCATCATCCTGGGCATCGTGCTCGGCGGTCAGCTGGTGGGGCATGCGCTGTCGACCCGTCTGCTGGCACTGGACTTCCCGGTGCTCGACACCGGCATCGACACCCCGCCCGAGGCGGCTATTGCGTCGCTGATCTTCATCTACATCATCGCGGCCTGGTTCAACACGCGCATCCCCGACACCGGCGTCGAGATGCGGCCGCTGCGCGCCAATCCGCAGCACGGCATGCTGCGCAACCTGCTGGCGCTGCTGCCCGATTTCTGGCACTGCAACTCGCGCTTGTGGCGCGACAAACTGGGCCAGATCTCGCTGGCGACCACCACGCTGTTCTGGGGCGCGGGCGGAAACCTCAAATACATCGTGCTGGCATGGGCCTCGCTCGCGCTGGGCTACAGCACGGCGCAGGCATCCTCGCTGACCGGCGTGGTGGCGATCGGCACCGCGGTAGGCGCCGTGGTGGCGTCGATGCGCATGCGCCTGGACATGGCCACACGCGTGATCCCGCTGGGCATCGGCATGGGCATCCTGGTGATCGCGATGAACTTCATCGGCAACATCTGGGTCGCGGTGCCTTTCCTCATCCTGCTGGGCGGGCTGGGCGGGTTCCTGGTGGTGCCGATGAATGCGCTGCTGCAGCACCGCGGCCACAACCTGATGGGCTCCGGCCGCTCGATCGCGGTGCAGAACTTCAACGAGCAGGCCTGCATCCTGATCCTCGGCGCCTTCTACAGTGCCTGCACCGGCCTCGGGCTGTCGGCGTATTCGGCGATCACCGCCTTCGGGATGGTGGTGGCGGGTTTCATGTGGCTCATCAAGCGCTGGCACCGCACCAACCTGCAGCGCTATCCAGAAGAAGTCGAACACCTGCTCGCGATCGCCCGCAGCGACAAGCATCACTGAGTCTGCCGCCGCCTTGCCCGCACTCGCACTCGTCGTCAACGCCTTCGTCTGGGGCGTGTCCTGGTTCCCGTTCCGCCAGATCGAAGCCCATGGCCTGCACCCGGTGTGGGCCACTGCGCTGATCTATGCGTCGATCACGCTTGCGATGGGATGGCTGCGCCGTCCTGCCTGGCAGGCCTTCGCGACGTGGCCGGGACTGGCGCTCCTGGGGTTGGCCGCCGGTTTCACCAACGTGGGCTTCAACTGGGCGGTGACACAGGGCGACGTGGTGCGGGTGGTGCTGCTGTTCTACCTGATGCCGTTGTGGAGCGTGCTGCTGGCCTGGATCTTCCTGGGCGAGCGGCCCCGCGCCGCGGCACTCGCGCGCATGGCGCTCGCGCTGGCCGGCGTGGCCGTCGTGCTCAAGACACCGGAAACCGACTGGCCCGTGCCTTCGAGCCTGCCTGACTGGCTGGGCGTGGCGGCCGGATTCTGCTTCGCGGCGACCAACATCGTGCTGCGCCAGCTGCGCGCGGCTCCTGGCGAATCGCGTGCTCTCGCGATGTTCCTCGGTTGCGCGCTGGTGGCGAGCCTGGCGGCGGCGGCCGGCACAACGCTGGGCGCCATCGCACCGCCGCCCTTGCAACTGCCGGCGGCGACAGGATGGGCGGGCTGGGCCGCGCTGCTGGGCGCCGGCTTCGTCTTCGCCAACATCTGCCTGCAGTACGGCGCCGCGCGGCTGGCGGCCAGCGCCACCGCGGTGATCATGCTGTCGGAGGTGCTGTTCGCCAGCGTGTCGTCGGTGGCGCTGGGCGCGGCCACGCTGGATTCCCGCATCTGGGCCGGTGGCGCGCTGATCGTGCTGGCGGCCTTGTGGTCCTCGTTTGCACGAACGAACGGGCGCGACGATGATCGGCGTTCCCGCATCCTGGAGGACACGCCATCATGACCAGCGTCTACGACTTCGAAGCCCGGCAGATCGATGGCATCGATGTGCCGCTGTCCAGGTACAAGGGCCAGGTGCTCCTGATCGTCAACACCGCCAGCAAGTGCGGCTTCACGCCGCAGTTCGAGGGCCTGGAGGCGCTCTACAAGAAGTACGCCGCCCAGGGGCTCGCGGTGCTCGGCTTCCCATCCAACCAGTTCGCCAACCAGGACCCGGGCACGAACGAGGAAATCGGCGCCTTCTGCGTGAAGAACTATGGCGTGAGCTTCCCCATGATGGAGAAGATCGAGGTCAACGGCTCCGGCGCGACGCCGCTCTACAAGTGGCTCACGAAGGAGGCGCCGGGCCTGCTGGGCAGCACGGCCATCAAGTGGAACTTCACCAAGTTCCTCGTCGGCAAGGACGGGCGGGTGCTGAAACGCTACGCGCCGATGGACACGCCGGCTTCGATGGAGCGGGACATCGAAAAGGCGCTGGCGGGCTGAGGTGCCTGGCGCTCAGAAACGGAAGTCAGCCGTCTGCGAGCCGCGGCCGACGGTGACGGTGTGGGTCTTGACCATGCCCTCCGTCGCCGCCTCCACCGTGTAGCGGCCGGCCGGCAGGTCGACCAGGCACACGGGACCGGAAGCACGCATCGCCAGTGCCGTGTCGCCACCGGCGGACTTGATGGTGACGTCCACGTTCGCCAGGTAGGCGCCGTCGGCGCGCGCGAACAGGAGCGCGAGGGGGTGATCCTTCATCGCGGCGCGCATGGCGTCCGATTCGTCCGAGCCGATGCCTCCGCATGCGAAGCGTGCGTTTCCCTGCACCTTCATGGCGGGTGGCGTGCCGGTGCCCGGGTTCATGGTCTGCGCGTAGGAGGCCAGCGGTACGGCCGCGCAGGCACATGCGAAGGCCGCGCCGCGGAACAGCCGATGGAGACGAAGGTTCTGCATATCTTGCTCCCGAGGTGAACAACAGGCCATGGTGCTGCACCAGCGCGAGCTAAGGGAGTCGGACCATGGCTCCTTCGCCTGTGCGATCAGGCCGCCGTTGCTGGCGCGAGGCGCCTGGGGACGAGCGCCGAACGAGGGTTTGCCCCGCCCTCTCTAGCGAATATTCGTCAGATTTGACGCCGGAATTCACGACAAGAATCTCGCCGTCCATCCCGGCGCCAGGGCATGAACAGGGGTCGGTCCGCTCGACATCGGCGCCAGCAACCATCAGGTCTATCGAACATGCGCCTCCTCACTGCACCTCTTCGTCCTCTGGCCTCCGCCGTCCTCTGCCTGTCTCTCGCGGCCTGCGGCGGCGGCGGTGATGGCGGCTGTTCGACATGCGCGCTGCTGGCTTTGACGCCGAGTGCCCCGGCAGCGACCACGACGCCCCAGGTGCCCGCGGACCCCACAAGCCCCGTGGATCCCGCGGAGCCCGGCGTATCCGGAAGCCCCGCGGCGGGCGACCCGACACCTCCAACGCCCAGCTACGCCATCGGCGGCACCCTCTCGGGACTGGCGGGCAACACCAAGCTGGTCCTGCTCGACAACGGTGGCGACGCGCTGACATTGGCAGCCGATGGCGCCTTCAGCTTTGCTGCGCCCATTGCATTCAATACCGCTTATGCGGTGACGGTGGGCACGCAGCCTCTGTGGCAGAACTGCAGCGTGAGCAACGGCGGCGGCACGGCCACCGCGGATGTAAGCAGCGTGCAGGTGAAATGCGTCGAAGCGCAGGCACAGGTCTCGACGTTCGCCGGCTCCACTGCAGCAGGCTCCGCCGACGGAACGGGCGCGGCGGCGTCATTCAATGGTCCACAAGCTCTCGCGGTGGATGCCAGCGGAAATGTGTATGTGGCAGATACCAGTAACCACCAGATCCGGAAGATCACACCGGCGGGCGTTGTCACTACCCTCGCCGGATCGACGGCGCCAGGGGACGCCGACGGCAAAGGCGCTGCGGCGCAATTCAGGCTTCCGGACAGCGTCGCAATGGACGCCAACGGCGATATCTATGTAGCGGACTACAACCACAAGATTCGCAAGATCACGCCGGACGGGGTGGTCACCACCTTCGCGGGCTCCGGAACAGCAGGCCCGGCCGACGGCACCGGTGCTGCTGCGCAATTCAACAATCCGGGGGGCATCGCAGTCGATGCAAACGGCAACTTCTACGTGGCGGATATCGACAACCACATGATTCGCAAGATCACGCCGGACGGCGTTGTCACCACCCTGGCAGGCTCGACGACGCCCGGCTTCGCCGACGGCACCGGCGCGGCCGCACGATTCAATACACCGGTTGGCGTCGCAGTCGACCTCGGCGGCAATGTCTACGTGACGGACTGGAGTAGCAACGTGATCCGCAAGATCACACCCGCTGGAGTCGTCACGACATTCGCCGGTTCGGGTACGTTGGGCCCGGCCGACGGCACCGGCACCAATGCGCAATTCAGCACTCCGTCGGGCATCTCAGTCGATGGCGCCGGCAATGTCTACGTGTCGGACGCGGGCAACCGCGCGATCCGCAAGATCACACCGGCTGGCGTTGTGACGACATTGGCCGGCTCCAGAACGCGGGGCTCTGCCGACGGCATCGGGACCGCGGCGCAGTTCGATTCTCCCTACGACGTGCAGCTGGACGCCAGCGGCAACCTTTATGCAACTTCCGGCAATGCGATCCGCAAGATTACGCCGGTGCGCTGATTCGACGTGATCGGTGCCCGAAGACCGCAGCGATGCAACGGCAAGTTGGATTGAACGCTGTCACGCCGTCAGCGCCTCGTCCAGCACTTCCACCCAATGCCGCACCGGTAGCCCGCTGCCGCTTTGCAGGTGCGTGATGCAGCCGATGTTGGCCGAGACGATGGCGGTGGGCCGGAGCTGGTCGAGGTGGCCCAGCTTGCGGTCGCGCAGCGCATAGGCCAGCTCGGGCTGCAGCACCGAGTACGTGCCGGCCGAGCCGCAGCACAGGTGCGACTCGTTCTTCGCGACCTGGATGTCGAAACCGAGTGCGCGCAGGTTCACTTCGACCCCGCCGCGCAGCTTCTGCCCGTGCTGCAGCGTACAAGGCGGGTGGTAGGCGAAGACACCGGGCGGCGCGCTCACGCGGTCCTTCAAGAGCGGCACGAGTTCGGGCAGCAGTTCGCTCAAATCGCGCGTGAGTGCGCTGATGCGCTCGGCCTTGTGCGCATAGGCCGGCTCGTCGCGCAGCACGTGGCCGTACTCGCGCACGGTGACGCCGCAGCCGGAGGCGTTCATCACGATTGCCTCGACCGCACCGTCTTCCACCGAGGGCCACCACGCATCGATGTTGGCGCGCATCTGCGCCTTGCCGCCTTCCTGGTCGTTGAGGTGGAACTTCACTGCGCCGCAACACCCCGCGGCCGGCGCAATCACCGCCTCGATGCCCGCGGCATCGAGCACGCGCGCGGTCGCGCTGTTGATGTTGGGCGCCATCGAGGGCTGCACGCAGCCGGCCAGCATCAGCACCTTGCGCGCATGGCTGCGCGCGGGCCAGGCCCCGGCGGGCTGCGGCACCGGCACCTTGGCCCTGAGCTTGGCCGGCAGCAGGCCGCGCACCGACTGGCCCAGCTTCATCGCCGGACCAAAGAGCGGTGAAGGCAATGCCTCCTTCAGCGTCCAGCGCAGCGCACCTTCCATCGCAGGCCGCGGCACCTTCTCGTCGACGATCCTGCGGCCGATGTCGACCAGGTGACCGTACTGCACGCCGCTCGGGCAGGTGCTCTCGCAGTTGCGGCAGGTGAGGCAGCGGTCCAGGTGCAGCTGCGTGCTGCGCGTCGGTGCCTTGCCCTCGAGTACCTGCTTGATCAGGTAGATGCGCCCGCGCGGGCCGTCGAGCTCATCGCCCAGCAGCTGGTAGGTCGGGCAGGTCGCGGTGCAGAAGCCACAGTGCACGCACTTGCGCAGGATGGCCTCGGCTTCCTGGCCGTCGGCGGTGTTCTGGAATTCGGGGGCGAGCTCGGTTTGCATTCAAGTCGTCGGGAAGAGGCGCGCGCGATCGAACACGGCATGGGGATCGAACTCGCGCATCAGCGCTTCGTGGATGCGCCGCAGCGGCGCGCTCAAGGCATCGAAGCGGCGCGTGACGGTGCTGGCGCCGTCCACGGTCGTGAACAGGGTCGCATGCCCGCCCGCCGAGCGAGCCGCTTCCCGGAGTCGTTCGCCATCGCCGGGCGACACCAAGTACCAGCGCTGCGCACCATGCCATTCGATCAATGGCGGCTCTTCCAGGGGGAGCACTGGCGCGGTCTGCGGCACCGACAGGCGCCACAGTTCGCGCCCATCGCGCGCGTCGAACCAGGGCAGGCGCAGGTCGCGCGCAGCCTCCCACTCAGCGCGAGCCTGCGCATCGTCCTGTCGCTCGCCGCCGAGATGGGTGCAGGCTGCTGCCACCGCGGCCGTTGCGCCGCGCAGGCGCAGCCAGAGACGGCCCCGGCCCTGCTCGTGCGTCCAGCGGCTGGCGTTGAGCGGCAGCGGCTGCCCGCCCCAGCCGTTGATCAGGCGCAGCGCGTCGGCCTGATGGCAATCGAACACGAGCGTCGCCTCGGCGGGCGGCACGGGCAGCACCTTGAGGCTGACTTCCGTGATCAGCCCCAGCACGCCCAGCGAGCCAGCAAGCACACGAGACACGTCGTAGCCCGCGACGTTCTTCATGACCTGGCCGCCGAACGTGAGCAGCTCACTGCGGCCGTTGAGGAGCCGCGCGCCCAGCACATAGTCCCGCACGGCCCCCACGCTCGCGCGTGCCGGTCCGCTCAAGCCGGCGGCAACCATGCCACCGACGGTACCGCCGCCCTGGCCAAGACGCGGCGGCTCGAAGGGCAGGCACTGGCCCTGCTCGGCCATCAAGGCTTCGAGCTCGACAAGCGGCGTGCCGGCGCGCGCGGTGACGACGAGCTCACTCGGCTCGTAGCTCACGATGCCGCGCAGCCCGGCGGTGGAGAGCGGTTCGCCGCAAGGCGGTTCGCCATAGAAGTCCTTGGTGCCTGCGCCGCGGACGCGCAGGGTCGTGCTTTCGGCGGCGGCCTCGCGAATGCGTTCGGCGATCTGGCGCAGGGCTGGATCCATGCGTGCGATGGTAGCGCCCGGTCAGGCGGAAGCCGGGCGGCCAAATTCAATCCTCGAAGAAATGGACCGGCAGTCCTGGCACCTCGGTACGCAGCGCGATCACGTGGCCGGAGGCCGGCCGCTGCTCGAGTTCGTCGGCGGACCGCCCGCTGCGTGCGCTGGTGACGAACAGCGTGCGCAGGTCGTCACCGCCGAAGCAGGGCATGGTCGGGCATTGCACCGGCACCGCCAGGGCGGCCGCGAGTTCGCCCGCCGCCGAGAAGCGCAGCAGCTGGCCGCCCTCGAACATCGCGACCCAATAGTGGCCCTCGGCGTCGACCGTGGCACCGTCAGGGCGGCCTTGGTAGCCCCGAGGCGAGGCCGGCGACCAGCCCTCGGGCTTGGCGCCGAACTGCCGGAACGTGCGCGGGCGCGACAGGCGGTTGGCCTCGGCGTCCCAGTCCCAGGCGCTCACACAGTGCGCGGCGGTGTCGGCCCAATAAAGCGTGTACGCATCAGGCGCGAAGGCCAGGCCGTTCGCGGTGGTGACGCCACCGGCCATGCGCGCGAGCACCGGCGCGCCGTCGCCGCGCGCATCGAGGCAGTAGAGCGCACCGCTGGCGCCGTCCTTCGCCTCGTTGAGCGTGCCGGCCCAGAAGCGGCCCTGCGCGTCGCACTTGCCGTCGTTGAAGCGCATGCTGCGCGCGTCGTGGTCCACCGGCGCGAGGGCTTGCAGCGCCCCGCCCCATTCGTGCGCGCGGTAGATGCCATCGCGCAACGCGATCACCAAACCGCCACGGGCCGCAGGCGCCATGCAGCCGGGTTCGGTGGGCAGGCTCCAGCGCTCGACGATTGGCTCGCCCTCGATCTCGCCGCGCGTGCGCAGTACCGCGCGGCCAGGGATGTCGAGCCAATAGAGCGAGCGCTCATGGGGGTGCCAGAACGGCGATTCGCCGAGCTGGCAGAGGCTGTCGTTCAGGGTGGTCCACATGCCGCCAGCTTAGGGCCTGTTGCTGCCTCGACCTCGAAAATGCCCCCACGCTCGAGCACCGCATGGGGCTCCGTGCGCCGGAGGCAAAAAAAAGCCCGCTCGGGCCGAAGCACTTGCGGGCTGAACATCCAGAGGAGACTCTTGCGTTGAATTGTTCCTGGGGGCGATGCCGCAGGCCGCGCGAGGCGACCCGCGCCCGCCTCAGCGGTTGTAGGCGGTTTCGCCGTGGGCCGAGATGTCCAGGCCCTCGCGCTCTTCCTCTTCGCTCACGCGCAGCCCGATGGTGAGGTCGACGATCTTGTAGGCGACGAAGGAGACCACGCCGGACCACACGATGGTCAGCAGCACCGCCTTGAGCTGGATCCACACCTGCGCGCCGATGCCGTTGGACACCACGCTGGCCGTGACCCAGTCGCCGACCAGGCCGGGGCCGCCCAGCGCCTGCGTATTGAACACGCCGGTCAGGAGCGCACCCACGATGCCGCCCACGCCGTGAACGCCGAACACGTCGAGCGAGTCGTCCGCCCCGAGCATGTGCTTCAGGCCGTTGACGCCCCAGAGGCAGGCGAAGCCCGCGACGAAGCCGATCACGATCGCGCCCATGAGACCGACGTTGCCGGCCGCCGGCGTGATGGCCACCAGGCCGGCGACTGCACCGGACGCCGCGCCCAGCATCGAGGCCTTGCCTCTCATCAGCGCTTCGCCGATGGACCAGGCCAGCACCGCCGCGGCCGTCGCCGAGAAGGTGTTCATGAAGGCCAGCACGGCGCTGGTGCCCGCTTCGAGCGCGGAGCCGGCGTTGAAGCCGAACCAGCCCACCCACAGCAGCGAGGCCCCGACCATCGTGAGCGTCAGCGAGTGCGGCGTGAAGGCTTCCTTGCCGTAGCCGATGCGCTTGCCGATCAGGATGGCCCCCACCAGGCCGGCGACCGCCGCGTTGATGTGCACCACGGTGCCGCCCGCGAAATCGAGCGCGCCCCATTGCCAGATCAGGCCGGCCTTGGCGTTCATGGCGTCGACCACGTCCTTGCTGGCGTAGGCGTCGGGGCCCATCCAGAACCAGACCATGTGCGCGATCGGCGTGTAGCTGAAGGTGAACCACAGGGCCATGAAGAGCAGCACGGCCGAGAACTTGATGCGCTCGGCGAAGGCGCCCACGATCAGGCAGCAGGTGATGCCGGCGAAGGTGGCCTGGAAGGCGGCGAACAGCAGCTCGGGGATGTAGACGCCCTTGCTGAAGGTCGCGCCCGGCGCGAAGGTGCCGGTGGCAGGATCGAAGATGCCCTTCATGAAGAGCCGGTCGAAGCCGCCGATGAAGGAGTTGCCCTCGGTGAAGGCCAGGCTGTAGCCGTAGATCAGCCACAGCACGACGATCATCGAGAACGTGACCATGACCTGCATCAGCACCGACAGCATGTTCTTGCTGCGCACGAGGCCGCCGTAGAAGAGTGCCAGTCCGGGAATGGTCATCATGATGACCAGCAGCGTCGACAGCAGCATCCAGGAGGTGTCGCCCTTGTTGAACGAAGGCGCGGCGGCGGCAGCCGGCGCCGCGGCGGCATCGGCGGGGGCCGCAGCCGCCGGAGCCGCTGCAGCGGGCGCCGCGGGCGCCGCCGGGGCAGACGCGGCTGGCGCTTCGGCGGGCGCAGCCGGGGTCTGGGCGAAGCCCGCGGTGCCGGCGACGAGCACGCTCAGGCCGAGGGCGAGAGAGACAATCAGTTTTTTCATTGGATCTGTTCTTTCGTGCCTCGAAGTCAAAGTGCTTCGCGGCCTGTTTCTCCGGTACGGATGCGCACGACCTGCTCGAGGTCGTAGACGAAGATCTTGCCGTCGCCGATCTTGCCGGTGCGCGCGGCGCTCTCGACGGCCTCGATCACGCGCTCGACGAGCTCGTCGGCCACGGCCGCCTCGATCTTGACCTTGGGCAAGAAGTCGACCACGTACTCGGCCCCCCGATAGAGCTCTGTGTGGCCCTTCTGGCGGCCGAAGCCCTTGACCTCGGTCACGGTGATGCCCTGCACCCCCATGGCCGAGAGCGCCTCGCGCACCTCGTCGAGCTTGAACGGCTTGATGATGGCTGTGACCAGCTTCATGATGCTTCCCTCATAGGTTCCACGATTTTTTTCCTCTGCATCGACCCGAACGGCGCGCCATCATGATCAAAGCGTCTTCGTCAGGGTGACGATGAATCGCGCCTTGTTGGGCGACCAGGTGCGCTCGCCGATGGGCCCGAAGCCCAGGTCGAGGCCCGGGTCGGCCACCAGCAGGTACGAGCTCTTCCTGTTGGCGCCCTGCACCGAGCCGGCCAGCGACAGGCCGTTGCCGAAGTCGTACGAAGCGCCGACGTTGTAGTCCACGTAGTTGCGATAGCCCAGGCTGCGGATGTCGCTGCTCATGTGCGTGTAGCCGACCGCCGCCTTGAAGGTCACCTTGGGCACGATCTCCTTGGCGTAGCTCAGGTTCAGGTAGCCGGTGTTGCGGCCCTTCAGGCCCGAGCCGTCCTTCTCGCCAGCGTAGTTGAAGTAGTCCTTGGACACCGTGTGCGAGTACTTCAGCGTGAACGAGCCGATGGCTTCGTCGGCCCAGGTGCCGGCGCCGTAGAGCTCGGTGGTGTTGCCGCGGGTGTTGCCCGGATAGATGTACGTCAGCGCGCCGACGTCCAAGTCGAAGACGCCGGCCTTGAACTTGTAGCCGCCGTAGATGTCGCTCTCGATGCTGTTGCCGTTGAGCCAGTTGACGCTGGAGTTCCAGTTGCCGATGTAGAAGCCGCTCTCGCCGAAGGCATAGTCGAAGCCGCCCTGGATGGCGGGCTTGAAGCCCTTGGTCTTCGCGAAGTCGTTGCTGCCCAGCACGTCCTGATCCTGGCCGCGGAACTTGTAGTTGCTGGTCAGCGCGACGTTGCCTGTGAGCTGGGCACTCGCCAGCATCGGCAGCGCAGCGAGCGCGGCGACGGCCAGGGCAGACGCGGTTTTACGGTGCATCATCGGGAGACTCCTCGGTCGGTTTTGAAATGGTTGGATACCCATTCAAAGCAGGGAGCGTGCCAAATCTCGCGGCCCCTGCGCCGCGGAGCCTGGGACAGGTGCAAGAAGGCGCGATGAACAAAAGATGGGAGCACCATCTTGGTGAAGGGAGAAGGAATGAGCTTATCTTTGGTGCAAAGCCGTGCTTTGCTGGGCCTGGAGGCGGCAAGCGTCACGGTCGAGGTGCATCTGGCCAACGGTCTGCCCAGCTTCACCATCGTTGCGCGTCAACTAGATTTCGTTGTGCGGACCGTATCGTTGGGGCTTGGATACACAACCGTGTATCCAACGCGACTAAGATGCGGGAATGACCACGAAGGAAGTTGGCATCCGCATCCGGGTGGAAAAGGAGCTCCGAGACGAGTTCCAGTCTGCTTGTCTCGCAGAGAATCGCCGCGCTTCTGAGGTGCTGAGAGCGTTCATGCGCCTCTACGCACAACACCAGATGGGGGGCCTGCAGACTGGTCTCTTCCCGCACAACGCCCCCGACATCCCGAAAGAAACGAATGACTAAGCGTCAGGGCGCAAAAGCGCCCAAGAAGTACAACGTAATCTCTCTGTTCTCCGGAGCTATGGGGCTAGACATTGGTCTCGAACAAACGGGCCGCTTTGAATTGCTCGCTTGCGTGGAGAAGGTGCCCTCTTTCTGCGAAACGATTCGAGTCAATCGCGCTGCAGGCCGGCTGCGCCCCGACCTCAAAGTGTTCGAAGGGGACATCTCTGACCTCGACCCGGCCGAAGTCCTGTCCGCTTGCGGGCTGAAGCCAGGCGAGTTGGACGTACTGGTCGGTGGTCCGCCATGCCAATCCTTCAGTACTGCCGGCCGCCGAATGTCCACACAAGACCCCCGGGGAACCCTCCTTTGGCAGTACCTCCGTTTCGTGGAATACATGCAGCCGAAGTTCTTCCTAATGGAGAACGTGAGGGGCCTTCTATCTGCCGCTTTAAAGCATCGTCCCATTGCAGAGCGTCCGGAGCGCGGCGGCGCACCGCTCTCCTCCGACGAACTGCCTGGGTCGGTCGTTCGACTATTCGCGGAGGACATGCAGAACATCGCCAGCGTCGCAGGTTTCGGCTATCACATGGACTGCTTCGAAGTGAATGCAGTCAACTATGGTGCGCCACAATTGAGGGAGCGTGCACTGTTCATCGGAAATCGCTATAACGTAGTCGTCGATTTCCCCAATCCGACTCACGGGCCTGGCCGCTCAATCCCTGCTCAATCATCACTTATTGAAAAGACATCGCCCCTGAGGCCTTGGAAGACGCTGGGTGATGTCATCGGCAGCTTAGGCGACCCCGGCGAAGTAATCATGGACTTCAGTCCTCGCAAAAAGTCCTTTCTGGCCCTAATTCCTCAAGGGTCAAACTGGCGCAGCTTGCCCATCGACCTTCAGCAGGAATCAATGGGTTCTGCTTGGCATGCAAAGGGTGGGAGGTCAGGTTGGTGGCGTCGATTGAGCTATGACCTCCCCTGTCCTACGCTAGTCACGATGCCAAATCACGCGAGCACCTCACTTTGCCACCCAACTGAAGTGCGTGCATTGTCCTTACGGGAATACGCACTTATCCAGGAATTTCCTGCAGACTGGGTCTTTAAGGGGACCGCCAGCCAGCAGTATGCGCAGGTAGGAAATGCCGTACCAGTGCGCCTCGGGACAGTCGCGGGCAAGGTCATCTCAGACGAATTGGATGCCCTTGCGAAACGCAATTGGCTTGCTGAGGCGACAAAGCCGCGCGATTACAGAGTGGTGTATGTTCAATCCCACGTTCGAACTCGACAGTGGTTTAAAGACGGCAAAACCTATGTATGGGAAGACGGCGAGGAAAATCAATCGGCTACCTACGAGGCACCTCAAACGCTCCGAAAAATCAGCGCAATAGGCTAATAATGGCAACAGTCAGAAGAAGAAGAATAGCAAATCCCGATACGTTGTCCGGCGTATTGAAATCAAGAACACATCATTTCAATCCCGAGGAAATTGTCAGGCATTTTGCTTCCGTCACTGAGGAGCGGGTGGACTCCCTCGCCGAGGCACTCACAGCGTACATCAGTGTAAATTTGCCCGCCGCCTTTGAGCGTAGAGACGGCCTAGCGGACTATCGCACTAACCCGTACGTATTGATGACGTCCGCGAGCGTAATGCGATTGGATGACCCCCAGGCATTTGGCACCTTTCTTTTCAATAGCAAGCTATACATGGCGCTCGAAACGTCATTCGGCAAGCAAATCGAGGCAGCGTTCGTCAGCCAATACCCGATTGGGTCGCAAAATAAATGGATTGAGGCTCCAGAGAAGCGCGCGGAATTTACCGCTCTGGAAGGGTTAAGTCGAGAGCGAAAAGCGCAGCAGCGACTCAATTCCGTATGGCGTGAGATTGATAAATCAGTGGTCGTCGGAGACCGCAGATATCTGACTTCAATAAAAAGCGGGCCCAACACCATCAATGATACCCAAGTGCAGGGTATGACACGTGCGATTATTGACAACTATCGCGCTTGGGTTGAACAAACAAGAGCAACCTACCCGGAAGTAACGGGAATAGACGTCGTCCTCGGATTGACCTACGGAACCGACCGCACCACGAACAACAAAGAGAATCAGATTCTGGTAAAGCTCTTGGAAAACGGATTCGTAGAAGAGGACCGGGAGCGATGCCCCGGCGTTCTCATCGACTCAGAAACGGGAACCGTTCGTGTCTATCGATGCATTGGCATGGATTTTTGGGCGTTCATCGGACAACCGAATAACCGTCAAGCCGCGAGCTTTGTATTTTTAGAGGTGCTACTCGCATTGTCCAAAGCTCTTGGCCGCGGGGTAGAAAACGCTGATATTGAAACCAGAATTAACCTGAAGCTTCAACAGCTCGCGCTGGCTCTGTCTCGGCTACTGTTTCCACGACAGAGTCTTCCGGCCTGGGTACGCGATGACTTTTCGGAAAGTCAACTCTTCTGGTTTGCCACAGCGGTGACGGCCTTCTTCGATGAGGGCATATAAACAGCCGAGAAGCGGTCAGCATTGGTGCGCGACTACCCTATTGCGTGCCCTTGTTAGCCGCCGCAGGATGACGGCGGTCAGTTCCGGCCGGCGCCGGGACTGACGCGAAGGCGCACCCGCCCCCAGCGGGTTGCCGTAGCGCTGCGGGAGCCGACCCCTTGCAGGCGCGGTCCAAGCGCCGGGTCCGCGCCCACGCGGATGCATGGGGTCGGGGTGCAGGGAGCGAACAGCGACCGAAGCCCGCCGCTGACGAGCGCAGCGCAGGAAGCCACCCGGGAGGTGACGAGGCGTCCAGCCTCGAAGCGAGGACCGGGCACGGGCCACGCTGCTCACCTGCCGGGTGGCTTCCTGCGCGACGCGCCGACCAAGGGTCGGGGTGGCGTGCAGGCAGCGGCGCTGATGACGGGCGAGCGTGACGTCCAGGAACGCAGGCAGCGTGCGGCCCTAGCCGCCGAGGGCACCGAGAACTGACGTTCGACCGACCGGAGCCCGTGTGCGCTGGCAGCATCTGCTGCGAGCGTGCGCGGGCGACAGACGCATCGGCAGATGCGTCGGCCTGACTGCCCGCCTCCGAGGGGTCGCTACACCTGGCATCGAAACGAAGCCAAGTGCCTTCCCATGCGACTCTCCCCCGACCTCCTGAGCGGCCTGCTGCGCAAGCCCGCGCCGCGCCCCAAGCTGCCCACGTCGCGCGAACGCGCGGCGACGAACCGGCTGCGTGTCCTGCAAGCGGTTGCCGACCACGGCCACTTGCGCTGCGCCGACCTGGCCGCCGCCTGCTGGCCGGGTGCCAGGTTCGGCGAGCAGATGGCCCAGCGCACCGTGCGCGCGCTCGTCACGTCGGGCGACCTCAAGGCCCGGGCCAATTGCCACGGTGGCCTGAGCTACGTGCTGACCCGGCTCGGCGCCGCAGCGCTCGAGGTGCGCGGAACTGGTGCCCACCACGGCTTGGACCTGGCCAGCGTCCGGGGTCCGACATTCACGCATCACGCGCTCACGAGCCGGTGGTGCCTGCACATGCAAGGCCAGGGCTTCCAGGCGTTCCACGAATACGCCGTCGCCTCGGGCCGCGCGCCGGTCACGACCGAGCAGCTGCTGCGCCGATACGGCAAGGTCTGCGATGCCGTGCTCATTAAGGGTGACCAGCTCTGGCTCGCCGAAACCGAGGCCGCTCCCAAGAGCACCCAGGAGCTGATGCGCATCGCCGGCCTGGCCGAGCACGTCGGCCGCAGGGTCCACCCTGACTTGCCGTTCGTGCTGGCCGGCGTGCACATCGTCTTCAACGCCGAGCAGAACCACGCCGCGCGCATCGCGAAGGCGGCGCGAGAGCGCTGGCAGCGCTACACCGCAGCTCAAAAACACACCCTGGCCGGGCGCATCACCCTCAACCGCGTGAGCCTCGGGCTGCCCCTGGTCTGGCGCGGCTGCACCGACGAGCCGCTGAGCCTGAAGGCGATTTAAACCGGTTGCTATACGAAGAAGACCTGCTCATAGAACTCTGCCAGGCCACACCCCGTGCAACCCTGATTAGGAGCCTCGCGCTCCCCCAACGGCCCTTCGGGGCCGTTGGGCTTTTAAACGCCATACCCCCTGGAAGTGCGCCGCCCGATCGCGGCGCTGCGCCCCGCGCTCCGTCGTCGCGGCCGTAAAGCGGAAGGCTAAACCCCCCGTTCCTAGACGTGGACCCCCTTGCACGGAGTCCTCGTCATGCCATCCCCGTCGCCGACGCCCCTGTCGGCCGCCATTGCTCGCGCCAAGCACGACCGCGCCGCGAGCGCCTTTAGCCCACTTCATCCGTTCCTGCCCGAGCCCGACGCCGAGCTGCACCCTCGGCAGGCCGCGCAGCTCAAGCTCGCCCATGCCGAAGCCCAGGCCTGGGAGGCCGAGCTGCTGCGCGATGCGCGCGGCGTGCAGCGCTACCTCGGCTGGAACTACGGTGAGCTGTGCGACGAAGCGCGCAGCATCCCCGCACGGCTGCGTGCGCTCGCCAGCCTGGGCAGCCGGCGCGAGTTCGACCCCCAACGGCTCGTTGCCATCGCCGAGCGCGTGTTCAAGATACAGGTGCCCGGCAAGACCCAGGAGGCCAAGGTCGCCCGGGTGCTCGATGGCCGCTACTGGCGACTTGCGCTGTGGAAGCGCATCGGCCAGGCCAAGGAACATCTGCACCTGAAGCTCGGCCTCATCGGCAAGGGCGCGCGGGCGTACTGCAGCGCCGATGCCCTGACGGTGCGCAGCACCCAGCTGAAGCGTCAGCAGCAGTGGCTCAAGGAGACCGTGCTGCGCGCGGACATCGACGGCGAGCGCGTCGAGCTGCCGCTGGAGGCCGTCGCCAAGAGCCCGCGGCAGAAGCTGGCCAGGCTATACGCGTTCATCGCCGCGATGGACCAGCTGGCCATGGAGAACTCCCTCACCGTGACGATGCTCACGGCCACGCTCGAAGGCCCATGGCATGCGAACCCGACCTATGCGGGCGCCGGCCACCGCTGGAACGGCAAGACGCCGGGCGAAGCCAGCAAGGAGCTGGGCGCGCGCTTCCAGCGCGTGCGCCGCGACCTCGACAAGAAGGGTATCGCCATCAGCGGCCTGTGGGCGGCCGAGCCGCACAAGGATGCGTGCCCCCATCGTCACTTCTGGCTCATCTATGCGCCCCAGCACGAGCGCTCGGTGCTGGCCGCCTTCCTCGGGCACTTCCCCGGCAAGCTGAAGCTGCGCCGCGACGCCGCCGCCGGCGGTGACGTGATGTTCGACGACAGGGCCGATGCGCTGGCCGGCCGCGCGCGGCCGCTCGCGTACGAGAAGGAAGGCGCCCAGGTCGATGTGGTCGTCATCGACCGCACCAAGAGCTCGGGCGCGAGCTACGCGCTCAAGTACGTGTCGAAGGCCATCGGCGCCGAGCTGGCGTTCGATGGCGAGGGCGACCCCGATGACGCAACCGCACCCACCGAAAAGCAGCGGGAGCTGCAGAAGACCCTGCAGGCCGTCGACGCGTATCGCTCGGTGTGGCGCATGCGCAGCTGCCAGTTCTTCGGTATCCGCAACAGCCTGAGCCTGTGGGACGAGCTGCGCCGCATGAAGGAGCCGCCGGAGGAGATGGACCTGCGTGCGCTATGGCGCGCCGCACGCGGCGGCGACGCCAAGGGCAGCGTCTCGGCCGATGTGCAGCGCGGCGATGCGTGCGCCTTCCTCAAGTTGCAGGGCGGCTTGGCGGCGGCGCCGAAGGCCGAGCAGCGCGAGTTGGACGACGAGGCCCCGCAGCCGCAGGCGCGCGTGTACCGCACGCCCACCCTCACGCAGTACGGCGAGACCGGCACGCGCATCGCGGGCGTCGAACTGGTGGAGCCTGGTAAGGAGGAGGCGGTGCTGGAGCGCGTGGCAACGCGGCAGACGCGCTGGACCCTGGCGCCCAAGGAGAAGGCCAAGGGAAAAGGAAAGAAGCCAGGAACCAGCCCTGCAAAACCCATGGCGAAGAGGCGCAGGGATAGTTAGTCATAGTTCTCCAAGATTCGCATTGCTCATCCGACGCCCATGCCTCAGCTGCTCAGACCTGTCCGCGTCGAGTTGCGCCCATTCGTCGGGCGTCAGCTCGGGGACGCCGAAAGTGACGGTCTTCGAGTCCTCAATCTCGAACGAATCGACTTTGTCGTTTCGAAGCTTCACCGTCACTTTGGTGCGGTCCATAGAGACATCGACGCGCGCGACTGATTGAACGATGCGAGAGCGGAACAGCGAGCGCGCTCTGTAGGCATCATCAAATTGCGGTGTCCCGGTTTCGAATACGTCAAGGTATGCAGGCAAGAAGACCCCGGCAGCTTCTTCAAAGCTGAACCCAGCGGCCGGCGCTGCATTGCTCTTGAGGTCATCAAGTTCAGTTTGCAGCGCCTTCTCCTCCGCAACTAGCTCGCGGAGCCGCGGAAGAAACTCCTCCGCCAAGCTATCAGAGACTTCAACCGCGCGCCTGACCTTCGCTTTCCGCTTGGAAACGTCAGAAAACTGCGCTTCAAGCGACAAAATTCGCCCCCGTCTAGGGTCGTCGCCGGAGGAAAGCAACTCCGGTATGCGGTCAAGCGCCCAAGTGACGAACGTATGGTCGAAGAGTCGGCCGTTGACGTTGGGGCACGCGCTAACCGCCCGCTGTCTGTTGGAGCAGCCGTATTGAGAGTATCCACGCTGCTTGCCGCTGTCTTTGTTCATCCATCGCCAAGACCCGCCGCACTCGCATTTCGCGATGCCCATCAAATAGTTATGGTTATTATCATCTCGTCGCGATGGGAAGGTTGTGGCCTTGGCCTGCAGGCTTTGGACCGCGAAGAAAAGGTCCGGCGCAATGGCAACAGGGTAAAAGCCGGCAATCGGCTCGCCTTCTGGCAGCCGCTTACCGCGCCCCGCGTTGCGGTGCGGTTGGAACTCACCGATGAGCGCCCTGTTGTTAAGCACGCGCTTAATGAGGGACGTATGCCATGTGTCGCCCTTACCAGGAACAGGTAGCCTTGCCTGATTGGCATACCGCACGAGCTTATCGATTCCGTACCCGTCCAAGGTCTTCAAGTAGATGTCCCTGATGGAGTCCACTTTCTCCGAGATTACGCGGTATTTGCCGCCGACAACCTCAAGCCAATTGGGGCACTCGCCGGTGAATGCGCTTTGGCCCGGGCGCTCGCGTGCGTGCCGGCGTTTGCGTTCCCAGTTGTCGAGGCTGTAACGTTGCTTTTGTGCACTCTCTTCGCGTGCAAGCTCAGCGTAGAGAGCTAGCTCGACCGACAAGAACTTCGGAACACTACCCCTATTGAACAGGGTTCCGTTCTGGAGCATGAGTATCGAGAAGTCCGCTTCGAGCAGGGTGTGCACCATCGAAAGGAGAACGAACCCGCCCTGGCGCGATGCGCGGGAGACAGTCTCGCAAACGAATAGGCAGTTTTTTGGCAGCTTCCCGGTTCGAACCTTGTCCATGAAGTCGCCGAGCCATCCGTGGGTAACGTGTTCTCCGTGATATGCCGAGAGCCCGTGGTCCTCAAGCCACGTGATGTCGAACCCCGCCACCTCGTCCTTCTGAAAGCGCTGACGCACTGCAGCCTCGATGTCTTGGCGCTGACGTTCCAGGGAGTTCCCGTCCGCCTGCCCCTCGCTGGAAAACCGCGCGTACGCAAAGATGCGCGAAAACTTCGTTGGTTCTTGAGTCATGTGCGGATATCGACAAATCTAGCTAGAAGTTAACCTTGACGCTGGTGGGACTGGCGGACGTGGAGGTCAAGGAAGCGCGGGAGCGGGTGCGTTCGGCCATCCAGAACGCCGGCCTCGAATTCCCCAGCAACAAGCGGATCACGGTCAACCTGGCGCCGGCCGACCTGCCCAAGGACTCGGGCCGCTTCGACCTGCCGATTGCCCTGGGCATCCTCGCGGCCGCCGGGCAGATCGAGGCGGCTCGGCTGGCGGGCCACGAATTCGCTGGCGAGCTCTCGCTTTCAGGGCATCTGAGGCCCGTGCGTGGTGCGCTCGCGATGGCGCTGGCGCTGCATGGCCGCGGCGTCACGACGAAGCTGGTGCTGCCGGCTGAGAGCGCGCGCGAGGCCGCCCTGGTGCCGGGCGCCGACATCTACGGTGCGGCCCACCTGCTCGACGTGGTGCGGCAGTTCCTGCCCGGCGGGCCTGCACCAGGCGATGCGGCGGAAGATGGCTGGCATCGCGCGCAGCCCGCCGCAGCGGGGCCGGCGGCGGCCGGGGCCGACCTGGCCGACGTCAAGGGCCACGCGGGCGCACGGCGCGCGCTCGAGATCGCGGCGGCCGGTCAGCACAGCTTGCTCATGGTGGGGCCGCCGGGTTCCGGCAAGTCGATGCTGGCGCAGCGCTTCGCGAGCCTGCTGCCGTCGATGAGCGTGGACGAGGCGCTGGAAAGCGCCGCTGTCGCGAGCCTGCACGGCCGCTTCGCCCTCGAGCGCTGGCGCGTGCGACCGACCTGCAGTCCGCACCACAGCGCGAGTGCGGTGGCGCTGGTGGGCGGCGGCTCGCCGCCGCGGCCGGGCGAGATCTCGCTGGCGCACAACGGCGTGCTGTTCCTCGACGAATTCCCCGAGTTCCAGCGCAGCGCGCTCGAGGCGCTGCGCGAGCCGCTGGAGACCGGCAGCATCACCATCGCGCGTGCGGCGCGGCGCGCGGAGTTCCCGGCGCGCTTCCAGCTGATCGCGGCCATGAATCCATGCCCTTGCGGCTACCTGGGCTCATCACTCAAGTCCTGCCGCTGCACGCCGGACCAGGTGGCCCGCTACCAGGGCAAGCTCAGCGGGCCGCTGCTGGACCGCATCGACCTGCACATCGAGGTGCCCGCGGTGCCAGCCACCCAGCTGCTCGAAGCACCCGCCGGGGAAGCCAGCGCCGAAGTCCGTTTACGCGTGGTCGAGGCGCGCGAGCGCGCGCTGCAGCGGCAGGGCAAGGCCAACCAGGCGTTGCAGGGCGCGGAGATCGACCGCTACGCGCAGCTCGATGGCGCGGCCCTGCGGTTTCTGCAGACCGCAGCAACGCGGCTGGGCTGGTCGGCCCGTGGAACGCATCGCACGCTCAAGCTGGCCCGCACGATCGCGGACCTGGCTGGGGCTGCCACGGTGCAGGCCGCGCATGTGGCAGAGGCGGTGCAGTACCGGCGCGCGCTGCAGATGGCCGAATAACCGGCATCCATCGAGCGCTGCATCTCGCCTCGGCGCTCAACGCTTGAACCGCCCCCCGCTGATGATCGACAGGTCGACGTAGTCGATGCCCGTGTGGTCCTGCGGCGAGTAGCTCACTTCGAGCCCGCCGCCCGTGTCGTAGCGGAAGTCGTTCAGCGCGGCCAGCAGCCTGGCGCGCGTCGGCTTCGGGCCGGCGCGGCGCAGCGCCTCGACCATCACCTTGGTGGCAACGAAACCCTCGAGCAGCGCCGGCGAGAGTTCGATGTCGCCCTTGGCCTTCGCCAGGTCCGAGGCCTCCTTCACCAGCGGATGCGCCATGCCGCGCTCCGACGGCAGCACCTGCATCACGATCACGCCGCCGCTGGCGCTGCCCAGCTCCTTGATGAAGCCGGATGCCGCGTTGTTCGACAGCGTGATGACCTGCGCGGCGGAACCGGTGGCGCGCAGCGCCTTCACGCCTTCGGTCACGGCGGTGCCAGAGCCGATCCACAGCACGGCTTGCGCGTTGGCAGCAGCAAGCTTGGGCACGATGGCCGCGTAGTCAGGCTTGTTGCGATCGGCCAGCGCCAGCACGACCGGCTTCAGGCCGGCCTTGTCGAAGCCCTTCATGGCGCCTTCCATCGCGTCCTTGCCGAATGAATCGTCGGCCTGGACGACGGCGATGCGCTGCATGCCCACCGTGTGCAGATGCTGGACCGCCTTCTCGGCCTCGCGCTGGTAGGTGGAGCGCACGTTGAACACAAGCTTCTGGACCGGCTTGTGCAGCGACATCGCGCCGGTGGAAGGACCGATCAGCGGTGTCCCGCTCTTGTCGAGCAGCGGAACGACTGCCAGTGCATTGGGCGTCCCGCGATTGAGCAGCAGCGCGATCACCTTCTTGTCTTCGATCAGGATGCGCGAGTTCTCGACGGAGCGCTTGGGGTCCAGCCCGTCGTCCAGGCGGATCACCTCGATCTTCTCGCCGTGGATGCCGCCCTGCGCGTTGACGTTGTCGATGACCAGCTGTGAGCCGAGGATGGTTTCCTTCACGCTCGCCGCGACCGGGCCCGACATGTCGGCTGACTGGCCGATGAGGATCTGGGCCGCTGCGTTCGCCGTGCTCAGGATGAGCGCGGCAGCGCAGAAGAATATTCGCACGGTCTCCATGGGCTGATCTCCAGAAGGCCGGGCCGAAACGCGCGGCGCAATTTGTGATGAATTGTTACCGGGCGATCATCTTCCCTTGTCCAGAGCAAACCCTTGAGCCATTTGTCTTAGTTTTCAGACCATCCGCGTGGCTTAGTTCAGGCTCGCGGGCGCCGCGCGGCGCGGCGGCCGGCGGCGCGCCACGTCCGCGGCGCTCAGAGCAGACCGCGCCCAGCCAGATTGCGCATCAGCGCGCCGATGCCGAAGGACCAGCGCGCCGCCTGGTCGGCATGCACCACGCGGTTCTCCAGTGCGCCGAGCTCGGGCGCCGAGATGGTGACGCGGTCGCCCACCACGTGGGTGAAGCCCTGCCCCGGTCCATGCCGGTCCTGCGTGGGCGCGAACATGGTGCCCAGGAAGAGCATCAGCCCGTCCGGGTAGGCGTGGTGCGGCCCGATGGCCTGCGACACCAGGTCCAGCGGATCGCGGCTGATCTGCGCGAGCGAGCTCTCGCCCTGGAGCACGAAGCCCTCGGGCCCGACGACGCGCAGCGCCACCGTGATGCGACGCACGTCGTCGATGCCGAAGTGCGCGTCGAACAGGCGGATGAAGGGGCCGATCGCGCAGGAGGCGTTGTTGTCCTTGGCCTTGCCCAGCAGCAGCGCGCTGCGCCCTTCGAAATCGCGCAGGTTGACGTCGTTGCCGAGCGCCGCGCCCAGGGTGCGCCCGCGGCTGTCGACCGCCAGCACGACTTCGGGCTCGGGGTTGTTCCAGACGGAGCCCGAATGGATGCCCACGTCGGCCCCGGTGCCCACGGCCGACAGCACCGGCGCCTTGGTGAAGATCTCGGCGTCGGGACCGATGCCGACCTCGAGGTACTGCGACCAGGCGCCCTGCGCGATCAGCACCTCCTTGACCTGGGCGGCCTGCGGCGAGCCGGGGACGATGCCGGCGAGGTTGTCGCCCAGCACGCCCCCGAGCGCCGCGCGAATCGCCTCGGACCGCGACGCATCGCCGCGCGCCTGCTCCTCGATCACGCGTTCGAGCAGGCTGGCGACGAAGGTCACGCCGCTGGCCTTCACCGCCTGCAGGTCGCAAGGCGCCAGCAGCCAGGGCAGTTCGGGATCGCGCCGGGCCTCGTCGCTGTTGGCGAGCGCTGCGTCGAGCGCCGCGATGCGGGGCGCGTCGTTGTCGCGCAGGGCCTGGCGCACCAGGCCAACGGGATCGTCGAGTTCGAGCAACTGGCTGGTGGTGGGCGCCAGGCGCGTGAGGTCGTGCAGGCCGCCCTCATGAATGACCACCGGCGTGGGTCCGACATCGGGCTGCCAGAGGCGGCCGATCAGGGCGGCGCGCTCGACATCGCGCGGGAGGCTGGTGGCGGGCGAGAGGGTCTGGGGCATTGGTGTTGTCTCCAAATCGGGTACCGGACGCAGAGGTTTCGCAGAGGACGCCGAAGCATCCGGCCGCAGAACATTCTGTCTGTCTTTTTCCGGGCCCTCGTTTTCCTTTGCGTCGGCTGCGTCAGGTCAGCTCGTGTTCATTCGCCGCTCCGCACGCGCGCCACCTCCGACGCCAGGTCCTTCCACGCCGGCTCCTGGGGCGCGAAGCGCGCGCGCATGTAGCCGGCGAGCTCGGCGATCTGGGCATCGCTCAGGGCATCGCGGAAAGCGGGCATGAAGCCGATCTCGCGCGTGGCCGGTTCGCGCACGCCGTCGAGGATCGTGCGCAGCAGGTTGTCGGGACGCGCACTCGTGAGATTGCTGTTGAGCGCGAGCGGCACGTTGGCGCCGAGCAGCGTCGGGCCGTTGCCGTCGTGATGGCAGGCGCCGCAGGCCCCGTCGAACAGGCGCTGGGCCGGGCCGAGCAATTGGCCCTGGCGCGCCGCGGCGGTGGCGACGGCGCGCTGCGCCTGCGAACGGGCCTCGGCCTCGCTGGCTTCAGCATTGAAGGATGCGAGGTAGCTCGCCATCGCGCGGATGTCGGCGTCAGGCACCGCGGCCAGTTCGCGCACCACCTCGGCCATGGGGCCGCCGGCCGTGCCGTGCTGCGGACTGTGGCCGTTGCGCAGGTAACGGTAGAGGGACTCGGCATTCCAGGGCACGGCGGACTTCGAGGCCGCGCCGGTGAGCGCCGGTGCTTCCCAGCCCTCGACCATCGCACCCGACAGGTAGGCGCTGCCGCCCTGCTCCGCGCCCAGCGCATTGCGCGGCGTGTGGCAGGCACCGCAATGCCCCAGCCCGTTGACCAGGTAGGCGCCGCGGTTCCATTGCGCACTCTGCTGCGCGATGGGCTGCATCGGTGCGGGATCGTGGAAGAGCGCGTTCCAGCCGGCCATGAGCGGCCGGAGGCTGAAGGGGAACTTCAGCTCGGACTTCGGCGTGGGCGCCTGCACTGCGGGTTGCGACACCAGGTAGGCGTAGAGGGCCTGCAGGTCGTCGTCGCTGGTCTTGGCAAAGGCGGTGTACGGGAAGGCGGGGTAGAGATGGTGGCCGTCGCGCGAGATGCCTTCGCGCATGGCGCGCTGGAAGGCGCTGAAGGACCAGCGGCCCAGGCCGGTGTCCGCATCGGGCGTGAGGTTGGTGGTGTAGAGCGTGCCGAAGGGCGTCTCCATCGCGCGTCCCCCGGCGTTGGGCAGGCCACCGGGCGCGGTGTGGCAGACCGCGCAGTCGCCGAGGGCCGCGAGGGTGCGGCCGCGGTCGATGGTGGCCTGGCTGTAGACGGGCGCGCTGAGGGTGACGGGGGCGATGGCGGAGCGCCAGCCGAGGAGGCCGGCGACGAGGCCCAGGCCGCCGACGACGAGCGCGGTGGCGGTGGCCCACACACCGCGCGGCTTCGGCCACGGCGCATCGGTCTTGCTCCTTCCCCCTCCGGAAGAAGGTGGGGATGAGGGTGCGAGGGCGCCACCATCGACCGCTCGGGTGCCCTCACCCCAACCTTCTCCCGGAGGGAGAGGGAGCAAGTCCGGAGGGCCCAAGGGATTCAGCGCAGCCCGCACCACCTCCGGCGTGAACGGCGGCGCCCTGAACCGCACCCCCGTCGCATCGAAGATCGCATTCGCGATCGCCGCCGTCCCCGGCACCGAGGACGACTCCCCCGCGCCCAGCGGCGGCTCGCCCGGCCGCTGGATGTGCACCACCTCGATCATCGGCACCTCGCGGAAGCTGAGGATCGGATAGCCGCCCCATTCGCGGCTCGCGACCACGCCAGCCGGCAGCACGCCCGGCAGCGCCTCGCCGCCGGACGGCTGCGGGACCGGCGCGAACTGCACGCGCTCCTTCAAGGCCCGGCTGGTGGTCTGGATCACGTTGCCGTGGACCTGGTGATCGACGCCCGCCGGATTCACCATCAGCCCCGCGTCGTGCCCCACGACCACGCGGCGCACGTGCACCTCGCCGGTCGTCTTGTGGACCTCGACATCCGCGACCCAGGCCGACCAGGCCGCGCCGAAGCCGGGCCATTTGCTGTGCACGTAGCGGGCGTAGGCGAAGCCCTGCCCGAAGAGCACGTCGCCGCCCTGTCCGAGCCCGCCATCGACGTTCTCCTGCGGCCCGGTGCGCATGCGCCAGCCGGCCTTCTGCGCGGTTTCGCGCACCAGCTCGGCCGCGCGCGCATCGCGCAAGTGGCGCAGGCGGAAAGCCACCGGGTCCACGCCGGCCGCGGTGGCCAGCTCGTCGACGTAGGACTCGTGCGCGAACGAGCTGGGCAGCGCCGAGACGCCGCGCAGCCAGGAGGCGCGCACGATCGGCGCCATGTCGTTGACCTTGACCCGCAGGTTCTCGTAGGCATAGGGTGGGCGCGCGGTGCGGTCGCCCATCTCGAAGGCCTGCGCCACCGGCTCGACGGTGCGCGTCAGCAACAGCGCCAGCGTGGGCGCGCCGTTCGACGGATAGGAGGTCTCGAAGTCATAGGCCGCCACGCCCCCCTCGGCATCGAGTCCGCCATTGACCTGCATCAGCTGCGCCGCGCCCTTGGGCTCCCACGCATGCTCCTGCTCGCGCGTGAGCTGCACGCGCACCGGCGCACCGGCCGCGCGCGCGAGCAGGGCCGCGTCGGCCGCCACGTCGTCGGCGCTGTTGCGGCCGTAGCAGCCGGCGGCCTCCATGCGCACCACCTCGACGGCCACATCCTCCAGGCCCATGAGCCTTGCGAGATCGGCCCGCAGCACGTGCGGGTTCTGCGAACCGGCCCAGACACGAAGCTGCACACCCGGCTCGCCCTCGGGCTGCCAATGCGCAAGCGCGCAGGAAGGCCCGATGGAGGCATGCATCTGGTAAGGCCAGACATAGGTGCGCGGCATCGGCTGCGCCGCTGCCGCAAGCGCTTCGTCGACCCGGCCTTCGTCGACCAGCAGGCGCTGCGTCGCCGGGTTGGCGCGGATCGCGCCCTCGAGGTCATCGAGCGCGGGCAGGCCCGGCCACGGCTTCCAGCGCACGCGCAGCTCGCGCAGCGCCTGCTCCGCATGCTCCTCGCGCTCGGCCACGACGCCGACGAAATCGCGGATCACCACGACCGCGCGGATGCCGGGGATGTGGGCGATGGAGGATTCGTCCACCGATTCGAGCGTGTTGCCGATGAAGTCGCCGTGGTCCGCGCCGGCATAGGGCGGCCGCACGACCCGGCCGTGCAGCATGCCGGGCACGCGCATGTCGTGAACGAACACCGTCTCGCCAGCCAGCTTGGCCGGAATGTCGACGCGCGGGACCGCGGTGCCGACGAGGCGATAGTCCTTCGGGTCCTTGAGACGGGCCGCGGCGTCCAGCTGCAGCACCGTGCGCGTGCCCGCGACCAGCTCGCCGAAGGGCACGCTGAAGGCCGGGTCCTCGCCGGCATGGATGCGGCCGTCGCGCACCTCGAGCAGCGAAGGCTGCACGCCGAAGCGCTCGGAGGCCTGCTCCAGCAGCCAGGCGCGCGCCTGCGCCGCCGCCAGCCGCAGCGGTGCGGCGTGGATCTGCAGCGAGGCGCTGGCAATGGTGGCGCCCTGGTTCGGCGCGCTCGCCGTGTCGCCCAGCAACATGTGCACCTGCGCCAGCGGCAGGTCGAGCTCCTCGCCAACCACCTGCGCCAGCGCGGTGCGGATGCCGGTGCCCAGGTCCACGTGGCCGTTGAGCGCGTTCGCGCTGCCGTCGCTCCACAGCGCGAGCAGGATCTCCGGGCCTTCGGCGGGATTGCCGAAGACCGCGGGGGGTTGGCCATGCGCGGGGGGCGGCGCGGGCGGCGTCTCGCGCACCACCACCAGCACGTCGTGCGCGTTCAGGATGTCGCTGCGGGTGCGCGGCTGCTCGGCGCGCAGGGTCACGTCGTCTCGTCCTTGGCCATCCGCAGCGCCGCGGCTCGCACTGCAGCGAGGATCTCGACGTGCGTGCCGCAGCGGCACAGGTTGCCCGACAGCTCGGCGCGGATGCGCGCATCGCTGGGGTGCGCATCGCGCGCCAGCAGCGCGGCCGCCTGCATCACCATGCCGCTGAGGCAGTAGCCGCACTGCGCTGCCTGCGCGTCCTCGAAAGCCTGCTGCACCGGATGCCAGCTGTCGCGCGAACCGAGGCCTTCGAGCGTGGTGATGGCACGTCCCGCCACGCCATGCGCAGGGATCACGCAGGCCCGCGCCGCCACACCGTCCACCCACACCGTGCAAGCCCCGCACTGGCCGAGGCCGCAGCCGTACTTGGGGCCGTTGAGCGCGAGGTCGTTGCGCAGCACGTGCAGCAGCGTGGCCGCCTCGGGCACCGACAGTGCGACGTCGCGTCCGTTGACCTTCAGTGCGAGTTCCGGCATTGCGTTCGTGGAACACCGCGGAACCGGCTTTGCCGGGCCGCTGGTGTTGCCCCCGGAAGGGGGTTGGCGGACCCCACGAAGTGGGGGAGCCTGTGGGAGAGCTTCACTTTCAAGCGCTGATCTCGATGTCGCTGGACTGGATGCGCTTGACCCCCTTGGCCTGCATCTCCTTCCAGGCCTTCGCGAGCGAGCCGTCGAGGTCGATGGCCCGCGTCGCGTCCTCGATCACATAGGCCTCGAAGCCAGCCTTGCGCGCATCGAGCGCGGTCCAGGCCACGCAGAAGTCGGTGGCCAGCCCGGTAACGAACACGGTCTTGATGCCGCGCTGCTTGAGGTAGCCGGCCAGGCCCGTGGGCGTCTTGCGGTCGGCCTCCTCGAAGGCCGAGTAGCTGTCCACGCCCTTGTGGTAGCCCTTGCGGATGATCAGCTGCGCGCTCGGCAGCTTCAGGTCCTTGTGCAGCGCGGCGTCGTCCGTGCCCTGCACGCAGTGGTCGGGCCACAGCACCTGGTTGCCGTAGCCCAGCTTGATGCTGCTGAAGGGCTTCTGTCCCGCATGTGCGCTCGCGAAGGACGCATGGCCCTGCGTGTGCCAGTCCTGCGTGAGCACGATGTTCTCGAAGGCGGTGGACAGCTTGTTGATCACCGGCACCACATCCGCGCCGCCCTTCACCGGCAGCGTGCCGCCGTCGACGAAGCAGTTCTGCACGTCGACCACGATCAGCGCCGACTTGTCGTTCGGCCTGACCTTTGCCGCCGCGAACAGCGGCATCGACAAGCCGGCCAGGCCCAATGCGGCAGCGGACTGGAGAAAGATTCTGCGGTGCGTGTCGTGCATGATGTTCGCTCCTCGGTTGATGAAAAACCCTGGCTCAGACGGACAGGTAGGCCCGCCGCACTTCCTCGTTGGTCGCCAGGTCGGCCATCGAAGCCTGGTAGCGGATCTGCCCCTTCTCCAGCACGTAGGCGCGGTCGGAGACCAGCTCGGCGAAGTGCATGTTCTGCTCCGACAGAAGGATGCTCACGCCCTGCGCCTTGAGCTCGAGGATCATGTTGGCCATCTGCTCGACGATGAGCGGCGCCACGCCTTCGGAGGGCTCGTCCAGCAGCACGAGGTAGGGGTTGCCCATCAACGTTCGCGCCACCGTCAGCATCTGCTGCTCGCCGCCGCTCATGCGGCCGCCCGGGCGCTGCGGCATCTCGCCGAGGTTGGGGAAAAGCTTGAACAGGCGCTCGGGCGTCCACAGCGGCGCATCGCTGCCGTCGGACCATCGGCGCGGCGCCTGTTTGCCGACTTCGAGGTTCTCCATCACCGTGAGGTCGGTGAACACGCGCCGGTCCTCGGGCACGAAGCCGAGGCCCAGCTTGGCCGCATGGTGCGGCTCGCACTTCGAGATGTCGTGGCCCAGGAAACGCACCGCGCCGCGCCGCTTGGAGAGCATCCCGATCAGCGCCTTGAGCGTGGTGGACTTGCCGGCGCCGTTGCGGCCCATCAGCGCGACCACTTCGCCGCGGCGCACCTCGAGGTCGACGTCGTAGAGGATCTGGGCGGCGCCGTACCAGGCGCGGAGGGACTTGGCTTCGAGCAGTGTTTCGTGCGTGATCATTGAAATACACCTTCGGGGGCGGAACTCATCAAGCCTCTCCCACGGCCGCATTCACAGCGGCGGCCTTCTCGGCGATCTTCTCGAAGGTCTTGCCGCTGCCGAAGTAGACCTCCTGCACCTTCGGATGGTCGCGGATCTCGAGCGGCTTGCCCTGCGCGATGAGGCGGCCGCGCGCGAGCACGATCATCCGGTCGGCGTACGCGAAGACCACGTCCATGCTGTGCTCGGTGAAGAGCACGGCCATGCCGCGGTCGATCACCAGCTGTTTCGTGAGGGCCATCAATGAGTTGCGCTCCTTGGGCGCCATGCCGGCGGTGGGCTCGTCCATCAGCAGCAGCTTGGGCGAATTGGCCATGGCGATCGCGAGCTCGACGCGCTTGACGTCGCCGTAGGCGAGCACGCTGCAGGGCCGGTCCGCCTGCGCCTTCATCCCGACTTGATCGAGCAGGACCAGCGCTTCGTCGCGCTTGTGGTCGGCGGCGCGGCGCCAGGTCGAGAACAGCTTGTGGTCGTGCGACAGCAGGGCCATCTGCACGTTCTCCACGACGGTGAGCGAGGCGAAGGTCTCGGCGATCTGGAAGGTGCGGCCCACGCCCATGCGCCAGATTTCCCGCGGCCTGCGACCCACCAGCTCTTCGCCATCGAGCAGGATCGAGCCGCGGTCGGCCTTGAGCTGGCCGTTGACCATGTTGAAGGTGGTGGACTTGCCGGCGCCGTTGGGGCCGATGAGCGCCAGCAGCTCGCCGGGGGCGAGGTCGAAGCTGATGCCGTCGACGGCCTTGACGCCGCCGAAGGACTTGCCGAGTTCTTGGACTTTGAGGAGGCTCATGGTCTTGGTTCTGCGCGTCTTGCTCCCGCGGGTGTTGCTCCCTCTCCCTCGGGGAGAGGGTTGGGGTGAGGGCACCGGGCGGTCGATTGGTACCGTGCGCTTGTGTTGAGGCCGGAGCCGGGATGTCGTCCCGGCAGCCGAGTCACTTTCTTTTGCTTCGCCAAAAGAAAGTAACCAAAGAAAAGGCGACCCCACTGGCCGCGACCCTCCGCTTCGCTACGGGCAACCTGCGGTGCTCGCTTTTCGCGGGGTCCTCGCTCACGTTGGCTCTCGCGCACTCGCACACGCACACGCACACGCACACGCAGCACATGCACTTGCACAAGCTCGCGCTCGTACTTGTGCTCGTACTGGTACTCGTGCTTGTGCTCATGGCCATGCTCATGCTCATGCTCACGTTGGGGCGCATAAGCACGCACCTGTTCCAGGCCTCGCGCAGCGAGGCCGTTGGTGGCCGAGCGAAGCAATGGCCCGAACGGTCCCCACTCCCCTCTGCGCGTGCCGAGGAGCGGAGCTTTTCGCGGATCAGGGCCGCGCGTGTTTGAGCGCAGCGAGTTTGCGCGGACCCCGCGAAAAGCGAGCACCGCAGGTTGCCCGTAGCGAAGCGAAGGGTCACGCGCAGTGGGGTCGCCTTTTCTTTGGTTACTTTCTTTTGGCGAAGCAAAAGAAAGTGACTCGGCCGCCGGGACGACGCCCCGGCTCCGGCCTCCGAACAAGCGCAACGTACAAATCGAAGGCCCGGTGCCCTCACCCCACCCTTCTCCCAGAGGGAGAGGGAGCAAATCGAAGTCCGAGGCAATCAAGCCTTCACCTCCTTCAACTCACCCGCATCTTTCTCATGCCGCTTCCGATCGAACAACTGCTTCGCAAACCCCGCGATCCCCTGCGGGAACAGCAGCACCAGCAGCAAGATGATCCCCCCCAGCATTGCCCGCCAGTAGTCGGTATTGCGCGCCACCGTGTCATGCAGCCAGGTGAAGGTAACCGCGCCCACGACCGGCCCCGCCAGCGTCTGGATGCCGCCCAGCAGCACCATCACCAGCCCGTCCACCGACTTGCCCACGCTCAGCGACTCCGGCGAGATGCTGCCCTTGGAAAACGCATACAACGCTCCAGCGAGCCCCGCCGCAGTCCCCGCGATCACGAAGGCCGCCCACTGCATGCGTTTCACGTCGATCCCGATCGCATCCGCCCGCAGCGCCGAGTCGCGCCCCGCACGCAGCGCATAGCCGAAGGGTGAGAACAGCACGCGGCGCAGCCACAGCACGCCCAGCGCGACCAGCGCCAGCGTGAGCCAGTAATACACCCGCTTGTCCGACAGCCACTCCGCCGGCCATACGCCCGTCAATCCGTTGCTACCGCCGGTGAAGCCGTCCCACTGGTAGGTGATGGCCCAGGTGATCTGCGCGAAAGCCAGCGTCAGCATAGCCAGGTACACGCCCGAGAGCCGCACCGCGAACCAACCGTAGATGAAGGCACCGGCGGCAGCCACCAACGGCGCGACGATGAGCGCCAGCTCCATCGGCATGCCGCTCGCACGCACCAGCAGCGCGGCGCCGTACGCGCCGAGCCCGAAGTAGGCCGCGTGCCCGAAGGAATGCATCCCGGCGGGGCCCATGATGAAGTGCAGGCTGGTGGCGAAGAGCGCAGCGATCATCAGGTCGATCATCAGCACCATCGTGTAGGGCGAGTCGGCCGTGAAGACCGGCAAGGCCGCCAGCACCAGCCCGAAGACGGCAGCAGCCACCAGGTAGGCCCGGCTCGGGCGGCGCAACGGCTCCTCCTGCATGCCGACGTGGCGGCTGGCAGCCTGCGGACGGCCGAACAGGCCCCACGGGCGCCACACCAGCACCACGGCCATCACGAGGAAGTCCACCACCAGCGTGAGCTTGGAAAAGGACACGCTGATGCCGAAGACATCGACCACGCCCAGCCAGATGCAGATCGCCTTGATCTCGGCGATCAGCAGCGCGGCCGCGTAAGCGCCGGGGATCGAGCCCATGCCGCCCACCACCACCACCACGAAGGCGGCGCCGATGGTGTTGAGGTCCATCTCCAGCGTGGCGGGCTCGCGCGGCAGCTGCAGCGCACCGCCCAGGCCCGCGAGCAGCGCGCCGAGCGCGAACACGGCCGTGAACAGCCAGGCCTGGTTGACGCCCAGCGCGCTGACCATCTCGCGGTCTTGCGTGGCGGCACGCACCAGGGTGCCGAAGCGGGTGCGCGTGAGCAGCATCCACACCAGGCCCAGCACCACCGGGCCGACCACGATCAGGAACAGGTCATAGGACGGGAACTGGCGCCCGAGGATGGCAACCGAGCCGGAGAGCCCGGGCGCACGCGGGCCCAGCAGCTCGTCGGGGCCCCAGAGCCACAGCACCGCGTCCTTGATCACCAGCACCAGGGCGAAGGTGGCCAGCAGCTGGAAGAGTTCGGGGGCCTTGTAGATGCGGCGCAGCAGCACCACTTCGATCAGCGCGCCGAGCACGCCCACCGCCAGCGCCGCCAGCACCAGCGAGGGCCAGAAGCCGAAGCCGGTGCCCAGGCGATCGACCAGCGTGTAGGCAATGTAGATGCCCACCATGAAGAACGAGCCATGCGCGAAATTCACGATCCGCGTGACGCCGAAGATCAGCGACAGCCCCGCCGCCACGAGGAACAGCGAGGACGCGCTCGCCAGTCCGTTGAGCAGCTGGACGATGAAACCTGAAAAGCTCATGACTCGTTCGCCTCTGCCTCAATCGTTCGCGCGGGACTTCTTCAGCTCTTCGATCGGCGGCTGGTACTTGGGGTCGGCACCATCGAGGTACACGTAGTTGACCATCACGCCCTTGCCGCCCTCGTTCTTGGTGCGGCCCACGAAAGCGCCCATGGTCGACTGGTGGTCTTCCGGGCGGTAGCTGATCTTGCCGAAGGGCGTATCGACCTGCAGGCCCTTGAAGGCCGCGACCAGCTTGTCGGTGTCGGTGCTCTTGGCCTTGGCAATGCCGGCGGCGGCCGACTTGATCATGCTGTAGCCCACCACCGAACCCAGGCGCGGGTAGTCCTTGAACTTGGCCTGGTACGCCTGCTCGAACTTCTTGTGCTCGGGCGTGTTGATGCCGTACCACGGATAGCCGGTCACGATCCAGCCGTTGGGCGCCTCGTCCTTCAGAGCGTCCATGTACTCGGGCTCGCCGGTCAGCACGCTGACCACCTCGCGGTCCTTGAACAGGCCGCGCGTGTTGCCCTCGCGGACAAACTTCGAGAGATCGGCGGCAAAGAGCACGTTGAAGATGGCGTCCGGCTTGGCGTCTGCCAGGGCCTGCACCACGCTGCCGGCATCGACCTTGCCGAGGGGCGTGGCCTGCTCGGCCACGAACTCCACGTCGGGCTGCGCCGCCTTCAGCAGGTTCTTGAAGGCCGCCACCGCCGACTGGCCGTATTCGTAGTTGGGGTAGACCAGCGCCCAGCGCTTCTTCTTGAGCTTGGCTGCCTCGGGTACCAGCATCGCGGCCTGCATGTAGGTGCCGGGGCGCAGGCGGAAGGTGTACTGGTTGCCGCCCTGCCAGGTGATCTTGTCGGTGAGCGGCTCGCCGGCCAGGAAGAAGAACTTCTTCTGCTTGGCGAAGTCGGTGACCGCCAGGCCGGTGTTCGACAGGAAGGTGCCCGCGAGCATGTCGACCTTCTCGCGCGAGACCAGCTCCTCGGCCACGCGCACCGCGTCGCCGGGGTTGGCGTTGTCGTCGCGCGTGACGAGCTCGATCTTCTTGCCGTTGACCCCGCCCGCGGCATTGATCTCGTCGACCGCCAGCTCCATGCCCTTCTTGTAGGGCTCGAGGAAGGCAGGCTGGGCCTTGTAGCTGTTGATCTCGCCGATCTTGATCACGCCCTGCGCTTGCGCGGCGGGAATCAGTGCGAAGGTGAGAGCGGCGATCGACACCGCGCTGAGCGCGAAACGCATGGTCATGGTGAACTCCTCGTTGGAATGGTTGATGAATTGCGACAGGTGGCAGTGAGGCTCAGCGGAGTCCATCCTCACCCTTGATCTCGGAAACCTGCAGCCCGCCGATGCGCGGCAGCGGACGCCCGCTGTCGGTCACGGCCACGGCGACCACGATTTCGTTGGCGCGCGGTGCATCCGACACGCGCGCCTCGACTGCGTCGAAATGGCTGCGCACGAAGGCCGCGTCCTTGTGACCCAGCGGCACGTCGATGGCGGTGCCGAGGGTGCCGCGCTTCTTGGCCGAAGGCACCAGCGCCGCGCCCTTCTCCACCGCCACGCGCAACGGCGCACCGAGCTTGGGGTGCAGGATCGCCGCCGCATGCTCCAGCTCACCGCTCTCGCCGACGATCGCGGCCTTGCCATAGCTCTGCGCCTGGCCGGGCTCGATGCCCAGCGCCTTGACGGCCTTCTGGCCCAGCAGCGCGCCCAGTTCCTCGCCGATGGCAATCAGCTCGTCGAGCGATTCGCTGTAGCGCCCGGCGTAAGGGTTCTCGATGACGGCAATGGCGACAGCGCGGCGCGCGGGCGGCTCGATGGTCTTGCCCATTTCCTTGCGGGTTTCGTCGATCTGCACGACGAGCTTGCGGATGTTGGCGCTCATGGTTCTTTCCTTGTGTCTCTGAATGAAGGGCGTTGCGGGTTCAGCGCAGGCCATCCCACTTGGCGATGTTCTCGGCGCGCAGGCCGCCCACGCGGTCATGCACGCGGTAGCCGGTGCTCATCGCCAGGATGAAGACGATCTCGTCGGCCGCCGGTGCACCCGGCACGCGCACTTCGATGGCGTCGAACTGGCCGCGCACGTAGCTGGCATTGATGTTGGTGAGCGGCACGTCCAGCGCGGCGCCGGGCGGTCCGACCTTCTTGGTCGAAGGCACGATCGACAGCGCGTTGCCGGGCTGGCCGGTCTTCTTCTCGTCGACGGTGCCGGCGGTGTAGGCCGCCCGGTCGCCCTTCCAGCCCAGCAGCTCGCGCATGGCGTAGCCGCCCGGTACGTGCCACAGCGCACCATGCTCGAGCTCGCCGGCGGCACCGACGATGGCGCCCTTGCCGTAGGTCGCGATGCGATCGAGCGGCACGTCCATCGCCGCATGCAGGCGGTGCGCCAGGTCGACGCCGACCGGGTCGAGCAGCGCCATCATCGGCAGGATGTCCGGCTCGTAGCGGCCGGCAAAGGGGTTGGTCAGCACCGCGCCGATGGCACCACGCACCAGCGGCGTGGCGGCACGCGGGCCGAATTCGTGGTGGATGTGCTCGACCTGGGTGAAGACACGGCGGATATCGATCATGAAGACAAGTCCTGCTTTTCGTTAAGCAAATACTGAACCAACTGCAGCAGCCTGCGGCGAATTCCCGAGCGAAGACATGCCCGATCCCCGCAAGCTTAAGGGCTCCACCAGCCGCCATTGCCCCTGGCAAACGAGCATGGCGGACCCGATCCGTCCCGCGCGCTGCAGATCCGCGGCGCGGGCTGCGCCCGCGGCCAGTGCGCGCTGCACCTGCGCGGGCGCGAGCGGCTCGACATTCACCGTCACCGGAATGTCGCCGAGGTCGCTGTCGTCCTTGCATTCGCTCGCCGGGCGGCGATGGACGCCCGCGTCTTCCACATTCACGGCATTGGCGATCACCGTGGCCGCCGCATCGGCCTCTGCTGCCGTCGCCGCAATCACGGTCACGCTGTCGGCAATGCCGAGCGAGAAGCTGCGCCCGCGCCAGCCGCTGGTGGCGACGCCGCGCTCGGGCATCTCGGCGCGCAGTTCGAACTGGCCGTCGGTGGTGAGCGGCCCGCGCTCGCGAATGTCGAAGCGCGCCAGGTCGGCGAAGAGGCCGACGCGCGCCGACTGGCCGGGCGCGAGGTGCAAGGCGATGTCGCCGCCGTTGTTGATCCAGGCGCGCTCGATGCCTTCGCGCTGGTAGCAAGCCACGAGCTCCTGGGCGACGGCCCCCGCCACCGCGGCCATCGGCGTGATGAAGCTGGCGCGGTAGGGCGCGCACGCCTCCCACATGCGGCGCGCGATCGGGCCCTCCAGCGCACAGGCCTCGCCCACGGGCTGGCGCAGCAGGCGCAGCTCGGCCACGAGTTCGTCGAGCACCGTGCCGAAACGCCGCCATGCGAGCTCGTGCGCAACGGCAACCTCGACGTCATCGCCATGCGCCTCGGCCACGATGTCGATCGGGCCATGGTTGAAATGCCAGCGGCCTCCGTCGAGCGCGCTGCGTTGGGCACTCATGGGCGCTCCCGTTCAACCGAGCATCGGCGGGTGGCCCAGCGGCCAAGGGTTGGCATCGTCCATGCGAAGCCATTGGCGCGCAAGCGGTGCGCCGTCGTTCTGCCAGGCGCCGCGCGCCAGCGCCTGCTCGAGCGAGAACACATGCTCCATGTGACCGCCGAGGGCCGCGTAGTCATCGCGCCGCATGCTGAATTCGATGGGCGCCACGATGGCCGGCGTCGGCACGGTGCCGAAGCTGTTGTCGGGCATGCGCAGCACGTCGGCCATGACGGTGATGCCGCCGCCCGGCCACACATAGGCCGGCGCGCCGCCGCAGGTCACGTTGACCAGCGCGCGCTTGATGGCACGGGTGAGCAGCACGGGGTTCTCCGTCACGCCGGCGCGCAAGGAGCCGCCGGCGCCGCCGAGGAAGAGCACGCTGCACAGCGAGGGCTCGCAGTTCTCGCCGATGCGCTCGACGACGCGGCGCACTTCGGCCGGCATCTGCTGCTCGACGGGCTTGAGCTCGTCGTCGAGCACGTACCACTGCGCATGCTCGCCCGTGGTGGACGTCATCAGCAGGCGCAGGCCCGGCCTGGCCACGCCTTCTTCCCAGCCTTCGATGATCGAGAGCGGGTCGTCGATGTCGGTACCGCCCCAGCCATTGCCCGGATTGGCCACCTGGAAGTAACGCCCCGGCGTGGACTTGCGCCCGCGCATCTGGATGCCCGAGGGCTGCATGTCGAGGCAGCGGCCGGCCTGGTGCTCGGTCAGCACGCCGGTGATGTGATCGTCGACCACCACCACCTCGTCGGCCTGGCCGAAGAGCTGGCGCGCGAAGATGCCGATCGCGGCCGAGCCGCAGCCCACGCGCATGCGTTGTTCCTCGACACCGTTGACGATGGGCGCGCGGCCGGCCTGGATCACCATGCCGGCGCCGCCATCGATCACGCATTCGACTGCCTTCTTGTTGCCCAGCAGCTGCATCAGCTCGGCCGTCATCCGGCCTTCTTTCTTGCTGCCGCCGGTGAGATGGTGCACGCCGCCGAGCGAGAGCATCTGCGAGCCGTATTCAGCGGTGGTGACGTGGCCCACCACCTCGCCGCGGTAGCGCACGTTGGCCTGCTCGGCGCCGAGGAAGCGGTCGGTGTCGATCTTCACCTTGAAGCTGCAGTAGCTGAAGATGCCCTCGGTGACCACCGTGACCATGTCCACGCCCTGCGCCTTGGACGCCACGATGAAGGGCGCCGGCTTGTAATCGGGATAGGTGGTGGAGGAGCCCACGCCGGTCACGAAGACCTCGTCGGCATGGAGGAGATCGCCGCTCCATTCGGGCTCGGCACCGGGCGCCGCCGGCTCGGCAGCGGGGCGCGCGAAGGGCACCAGCGCCGGCGACTCGCTGGCCAGCTCGCGACGCAGCAGCAGCACCGGGTCGACCCGCACCAGCACGCCTTCGCGGTTGGCATAGCGGTCGCAGGCGCCGGTGCGGCCCTCGGAGATCTGGCAGAGCACGGGGCAGGCGTTGCACTCGACCTTGGCCGCGCCCATGCGCTCGTTGCGCAAGGGTGCGCGGCCACCGGCCTCGGGCAGCACTGGCACGTCCATGCCGGGCAATCCGTCTGTCTTGGTGTGTTCGGTCATCGCGGGCTTCTCGTGAAATCGTGGCGGCGGGGTGTGCAACAAATGCGCCGGGCTGCTGCTTGTGCTGGAACTTCGCTTTGTGTAGCATTCACTACAAATTCATGTGGTGATCGCTACATGAAGTCAATGTAGCAAACAGACCCGATGCTTGCAATGGTGTTTTCTCAGGTGTCGCCGACAATCGGAGGGTTGCGGCAGACCGACGGTGCTCGGCTCCGCGCCACCGCGCACCGCGTTCGTGCGCGTTTTTTCGTTCACAACCATCCCTGATTCCTATGAGTGCATTCAGCGAAGAACGTGTGTTGAGCGTCCACCACTGGACCGACCGCCTGTTCACCTTCACCACCACCCGCGACCCGGCGCTGCGCTTCTCGAACGGCCACTTCACGATGATCGGCCTGAGGATCAACAACAAGCCCCTGCTGCGCGCCTACAGCATCGTGAGCCCGAACTACGAGGAGCACCTGGAGTTCCTCAGCATCAAGGTCGAGGAAGGGCCACTCACCTCCAAGCTGCAGCACATCCAGGTGGGCGACACCATCATCGTGGGCCGCAAGCCCACCGGCACGCTGCTGATCGACTACACGCTGCCGGGCAAGCGTCTTTATCTCTTCGGCACGGGCACGGGCCTCGCACCGTTCATGAGCATCATCCGAGACCCGGAGACGTATGAGAAGTACGAAAAGGTCGTGCTGGTGCACGGGGTGCGCCAGATCGACGAGCTGGCCTATCACGACCTGGTGACCGACCACCTGCCCAAGCACGAGTTCCTGGGCGAGATGGTCGAGAAGCAGCTGCTCTACTACCCGACCGTCACGCGCGAGGAGTTCCGCAACATGGGCCGCATCACCGACCTGATCGCGACCAACAAGTTGACGGACGACCTGGGCCTGCCGCCGCTGAACGCCGCCGAAGACCGCGTCATGCTGTGCGGCAGCCCCGGCCTGCTGGTGGACCTGAAGCACATCCTGGAAGGCCGCGGCTTCAAGGAAGGCAACACGTCGACCCCGGGCGACTTCGTCATCGAACGCGCCTTCGCCGAAAAGTAGATGGCAGCGGCCCGCGCACCCAAGCCGGCCACGCGCCGCACCGGCGTGCGCGAAGCCGCGGCGCAGGCCACGCGCGACAGCATCCTGCGCGCGGCCACGAAGGTGTTCGCCAGGTACGGCTACGACGGCGGCAGCGTCGAGAAGATCTCGAAGGCCGCCAATTCGTACGACCGGATGATCTACTACTACTTCGGCAGCAAGGAAGGGCTGTTCATCGCGGTGCTGGAAAGCATCTACCGTCGCATGGACGACGCGGAGGCAGCGCTCCATCTGGACGCGAGCCGGCCGGTCGAGGCACTGGCGGCGGTGATCAGCTTCGTGCTCGGCTACTACCGCAAGAACCCCGAGTTCGTGACGCTGCTCAACACCGAGAACCTGCACAAGGGCCGGCACATCGCGAAGTCGCTGCGCGCGCGCGAGTATTCGTCGAAGGCGATCGCGATCATTCAGGAGCTGCTCGAAAGCGGCGTGGCGCAAGGCCTGTTCCGCAAGGACGTGGCGGCGCGCGACCTTTACCTGTTGATCGCCTCCACCGGCTATTTCTACACCTCCAACCGCCACACGCTGACCGCCTTCCTGGGCGAGCCGCTGGAGACGCCGGAGGCGGTCGCGCACTGGGAAGACTTCGTGATCGAGACCGTGCTGCGCACGGTCGATGCGGGCGCTCCCGAGGAAGAAACACCACCACCCCAAGAGGACAAAAAATGGCAGAAGTCGCAACTGGCGCAAAGTCGGGCAAGGTCGTCATCCGGAACATAGGTCTGCTGCTCTCGGGCGACCTCGACCGCCCCATTCTGGAGGCCGACACCATCGTCGTGAACGACGGCCTGATCGTCGCCATCGGCAAGGAGAAGGACTGCGACACCGAAGGCGCGCAGACGGTCATCGACGCGAAGAAGACCTGCGTCGCGCCGGGCCTGATCGACAGCCACGTGCACCCCGTCTTCGGCGACTGGACGCCGCGCCAGGGCCAGCTGGGCTGGATCGATTCCACGATGCATGGCGGCGTCACCACCATGATCTCCGCCGGCGAGGTGCACCTGCCCGGCCGCCCGAAGGACATCGTCGGCGTGAAGGCGCTGGCCATTACGGCGCAGCGCGCCTTCGACAACTTCCGCCCCGGCGGCGTCAAGGTGCTGGCGGGCGCGCCGGTGCTCGAGAAGGGCATGGTCGAGAGCGACTTCAAGGAAATGGCCGAGGCCGGCGTCGGCCTGCTGGGCGAGGTGGGCCTGGGCTCGGTGAAGGCCGGCTACGAGGCAAAGGAGATGGTGGCCTGGGCGCGCAAGTACGGCATCCAGAGCACCATCCACACCGGCGGGCCCTCGATTCCGGGCTCGGGCCTGATCGACAAGGACGTGGTGCTGGAGGCCGATGCCGACGTCATCGGCCACATCAATGGCGGCCACACCTCGCTGCCCGAAGCCCACGTGTGCGAGCTGTGCGAGAAGTCCTCGCGCGCCATCGAGATCGTGCACAACGGCAACGAGCGTGTCGCCATCGCCGCGGCCAAGGCGGCCCTGGATCTGAAGTGCCCGCACCGCATCATCCTGGGCACCGACGGACCGGCCGGCTCGGGCGTGCAGCCGCTGGGCATTCTGCGCATGGTGGCGATGCTGTCTTCGCTCGCCAACATTCCGGCCGAGCTGGTGTTCTGCTTCGCGACCGGCAACACGGCGCGCATCCGCAAGCTGAACTGCGGGCTGATCGAACCCGGCCGCGCGGCCGACTTCGTCTTCATGGACCGGGCGCAGCACACGGCCGGCAAGACGCTGCTCGAAAGCGTGCAGCTGGGCGACATCCCCGGCGTCGGCATGGTGATGATCGACGGCATCGTGCGCTGCGGGCGCAGCCGCAACACGCCGCCGGCCACGGAGATTCCAGTGGTGGTGTCGGGCGCGCACTGAGGAATACGAGCACCGAATGCAGAGGGCGGATATCCGTCTTCTCAGCCCCTCCGCACTAGAAATCGCGCGCCCGCAAGACCACCGGCTCGTGCGGAAGCTGCTGGAACCGATAGGTTGCCGCCACATGAATGGCGAGATGGTTCGCCTCGTAGGCATCCAGCGCGCGGCTGCCGCCGTCTTCCCCGAAGGCGTAGGCGCCGAAATGCGAGGCAAGGGCGTCGTAGGTGATCAGCGCCGACACCTCGCGGCCACGCATCGGGAGAGTGAAGGCGACGCCCTCTCCGACGGACTCGGCGTGGCGTATCCGGTTCGCCAGCGGGGACCGCATGCGCTCGCCGCCTCCCGGCGATGGAGTTGCGACCAGGTCTCCATGGGCGGTGGCGCTCGCATCGGGGCCTGACGCCGGCCGGGCTTGTGCGAGCTCCGCCGCCGGATCATCCATGCAGCAGAACAGGAGCTCGACGTCGGCCAACTGCAGCCGGTCGCCGTCCAGCACGGACAGGGTTTCGATGCGGCTGCCGTTGACGAAGGTTCCGTTGGTGCTGCGTGCGTCCTTGATCGTCGCGAAGCCTCCGCGGCAGCTCAGCAACGCGTGGATCCGGCTGACCTTCCGGCTGGGAAGAACGACCTCGTTGCCGTCCCACCGCCCGATCCGGACCTCCCCTTCGGGAATCCGGAGGCGTCGGACGCAGCGAGCGCCTTCCATGACAAGGAGAGTCGGCACCTTCCCTCCGGTGAATGATCGGAAAGTCGCGAGCCTTCGCCCTCGACTACATCAGTCAAATAGTACTTTTCTCTTCATCCAACAGCAACGTGTGTTACAGCTGCTGCGCATCGCGCCGCTTCCGTCAGTGCCCGCGCCGGGACTTGAAGATCAGTTGTCGCGCGCCGAGGAAATTGAGCGCCAACCCCGCGCAGCTGCCCAGCGCCACGCCGAGCGCGGGCACCCAGACCCCGCTGAATGTATGCAGCACGAGCACGTAGACGCCATAGTTCACCACCGCGCCGCCCAGCATGGTCAGCAGGTAGCCCAGGTATTCGCGCGCCAGGGACGCACCCGAATGGCGTGCGCCGAAGGCATAGCGCCGGTTCAGCGCCCAGGTGGCGGTCGCGGCCGCGAGAAAGGACAGCACGCGGGCCGCATACCAGCCCAGCAGCGGCGCCGCCAGGTAGAGCACGCCCACATCGACGCCGAAACCGATCACGCCGGCGAGCGCGAACAGCAGGAACTCGCGGCCCGCTTTCATCGTCAGGGCTGCTCGACGGGCCCGCGGTGCAGCACGCCCGGGATGCCGAGGTAGCGCAGACGCTTGGCCTCGCGGCGCCCCATGGTCACGGCATGCAGCACGATGCCGCAGACGAAGGCCAGCATCGCTGTCAGCATGGTGCCGGTCAGCAGCACCGCGGTAGGCAGGCGCGGCACCAGGCCGGTGGCGAGGTAGGTCAGGGCCAGGGGCACTGCCGCCACGATCGAGCCCAGCGCAAGCACGGTCGCAATGCCCGAGAAGAACAGCAACGGCCTCTCGCTCACGAACAGCTGGCAGATGGTCTTGAGGATGCGCCAGCCGTCTCGGTAGGTGGACAGCTTGCTGTGCGAGCCCTCGGGCCGCGAGCGATAGCGCACCGGCAGCTCGGCGAAGGGCATGCGCAGCTCCAGCGCGTGGACCGTGAGCTCGGTCTCGATCTCGAAGCCTTCGGAGACGGCAGGAAAGGACTTGGCATAGCGCCGCGAGAACACGCGCAGGCCGGAGAGCATGTCGGTCAGCCGGCCGCCGAAAAGCGCCGCCACTGCGCCGGTGAGCAGCCGGTTGCCGAAGCGGTGGCCGGTGCGGTAGGTCTGGGCGTCACCGCCGTCGTCGACGCGCGAGCCGACCACCATGTCGAGGTTGCCTTGCACCAGCGTGTCGACCAGGTGGCGAAGCTCGCCCAGGTCGTAGGTGGCATCGCCGTCGACCATGACGTAGATGTCGGCCTCCACGTCCGCGAACATGCGGCGCGCAACATTGCCTTTGCCGCGCAGGGCCACATGCGTGACCCGGGCACCGGCCGCCCGCGCCACATCGGCGGTGCCGTCCGTGGAGGCGTTGTCGAAGACGTGGATCTCGATCTCGGGCAGCACGGCGCGGAACTCGTCCACCACCTGCGCGATGGCGAGCGCCTCGTTGTAGCAGGGGATCACCGCCGCGATGTGCAGCGCGGGCCAGGCGGCGTTGGAGGCAGGGGCTTCGGTCATGGTGCGGGGGGCAGGATACGGTACGCCTTGGCGCCGTCCCGCTCGTACATCAGGGCGAAGTGGCGGTTGAAGTCCTCATGGCTCGTCAAGGTGAGCGCCACCGCATCGGGCATGACGATGGCTTCGAAGCCCAGCCCGGCGAACCTGCGCGCGGCATCGGCCGCCGGCAACAGCGGGAAATCCGCATAGCGCCAGGGACCGAGGGTGTCGCCCCAGATCGGGTTGGGCCCATAGTAGATCGCCTCGCTGAGTGCGATCTGGTAGACGCGGCCCGAGACCTGCTCGCGCACGTGGTTCATCACGGCATAGCCCGGCACGTTGGCCCGCAGGAAAGCCTCGCGGGCAGCAGGCGTGGGCGACACCCTGGCCACCTCGCGCAGGGTGTGCCGGAACGACACCGCCGCCAAGACAGCGAGGAACAGGCCGGCCGCGATGCTGCCCGCACGCAGCGTCCAGCCAGGCCGGCCGATCGCCGGCAGCAGCCTGCGCAACCCCGCCGCGACCCATTCCAGCAGCACTTGCCACCCGAGCACCGCAACCAGCGCGAGCAGCGGGAAGGAAGCGGTCATGTAGCGCGGGTAGCGCGAGGTCAGCGCCCACACGAGCAGCGAATAGGCGCAGAACACGATTGCCGCGTGCACCGCCGCCGAGCGCCGCCACGCCAGGCTGAAGGGCGCGAGCACCACCGGCCAGATCAGGAAGTTCGGCAACGCCGCGTGGGCGCGCACGTCGTCGAGCTGGTTCTTGTAGTCGGCGAGGTTCCAGTTGCTGAAGCCGAACAGCTTGGCGCCGATCGGGTTGAAGGGGTCGCCGGTCATCACCGCGTTGCGCGCGTACCAGTAGACGCAAGGCAGCAGGAAGCACACGAGTCCCACCGCCCAGACGGCCGGGCGCCGTTCGCGCCGGACCACGAACCACGCGGCCAGCGGCAGGAAGGTCAGGGCCTGGTACTTGGACCCGGCCGCAAGGCCCAGGAAGAAGGCCGCCAGGGCCAGCCAGCGCGCGCCCTGGGCCGGCTGCGCCGCGTGCGACTCGTTCCACCACCAGAGGGCGATCCAGGCAGACAGCACGAAGAGCGCGACGCCCATGTCGATCAGCGCGTTGGAGTAGTCGCCGATGCCGAGCCAGATGCCGGCTGCGGCGCAGGCCAGCACCCGGTTGAGGTGCTGCACGCCCAGGCGGTAGACCATCCACACCGACAGCCAGCCCGCCAGGGCGTTCATGAAGTGCGGCAGCGCGTCGTCACCGACCAGCAGCGCGCCGGCATAGAGCAGGTTGTAGTTGTATGGAAACCAGGGGTAGCGCAGCCACTCGTGGATGCCCAATGTGCCGCTCTGCGCCACCTGGCGCGCGTAGGGCAGGTGGTACATCAGCTCGTCGAAGGCGGCCGGCGGCGCCAGCGGCGCCACGAGCGTGGGCAGCGCGACAAGCGCCAGCGCGGCCAGGCCCACCTTCTCGAGCGAGGTGAGGGACCGCCCGGGCTCGAGGGCGCGCGCCAGCCGCAGCCAGGCGGGGAACTGCACGCAGGCCGCGGCAAAGCCCACTGCGACCGGCAGCAGCACGCCGGGGACATTGAGCAGCCCCGCGATGCCGAGCGCCTGGAACACGCAGATGAAGATGCCGACGCCGAGCGCCGTGGTCATGGCCATTTCGAGCCAGAAGTCGCGGTGCACCGGTGCTCCCAGGCGCACGAACACGGCCCGGCCGAAGCCCCAGCAGGCAGCGACGAAGATCGCCAGCGCCGCATAGTGCACGGCCGCGAACATCAGTTTTTCGACCGGCATCAGAGATTGGGCGCCAGCAGCCGCTCCAGGTCCGCTTCGCGCTCGTGGCGCCGTGCGGCCTGGTCCTGCAGCTGGTCGCGCCCGATCTTGCCGACATTGAAGTAGGTGGCTTCTGGGTGGCTCAGGTAGAAGCCGCTGACGCTGGCGGCGGGCATCATGGCCAGGCTTTCCGTCAGCGTCATGCCGATGTCCTGGCACTGCAGCAGCTCGAACATCGGCCCCTTCACGCTGTGGTCCGGGCAAGCGGGGTAACCGGGCGCCGGGCGGATGCCACGGTACTTCTCGGCAATCATCGCCTCGTGGCTCAGGGCCTCGTCCGGCGCGTAGCCCCAGAGGTCGGTGCGCACGCGGTGGTGCAGCGCCTCGGCGAAGGCCTCGGCCAGGCGGTCGGCCAGTGCCTTGAGCATGATGGCCGAGTAGTCGTCGAGGTCGTCGAGGAAGAACTTCTCCTTCTTCTCGATGCCGATGCCGGCGGTGACGGCGAACATGCCCACGTAGTCGGCGAGGCCGCTGTCGCGCGGTGCCACGAAGTCAGCCAGGCAGCGGCTGGGGCGCATCACGCCGTCGATCATCTGCTTTTCGGCTTGCTGGCGCAGGCCGTACCAGGTGAGCGCGGGTTGCGTGCGCGTCTCGTCGGTGTAGAGCGCGATGTCGTCGTCGTTCACCGTGTTGGCGGGCCACAAGCCGATCACGCCGTTGGCAGTGAGCCAGCGGCCCTCGATCAGGCGCTTGAGCATGCGCTGGCCATCGCCGAAGACGCGCACCGCCTCGCTGCCCACCACCTCGTCCTTGAGGATCGCAGGAAAGGGCCCGGCCAGGTCCCAGGTCTGGAAGAAGGGCCCCCAGTCGATGTACTTTGCAAGTTCGCTCAGGTCGAAGTTGCGGAACATGCGCCGGCCGGTGAACTTCGGCACGGGCGGGACGTAGCCCTTCCAGTCGATCGGTGTCTTGTTGGCGCGCGCCTTGGCCAGTGGCCACAGCGGCACCTGCTTCTTGTTGGCATGCAGGTGCCGAACCTTGTCGTAGTCGGCGTTGATCTCATCGATGTAGGCAGTGGCCTGCTCCGACAGCAGCGACTGCGCCACGCTCACGCTGCGCGAGGCGTCGGGCACGTAGACCACCGGCCCCTCGTAGTGCGGCGCGATCTTCACTGCCGTGTGCACGCGGCTGGTGGTGGCGCCGCCGATCAGGAGCGGGATCTTGCGGATGCGGAAATGCTCGTCCTTCTGCATCTCGCCGGCGACGTACTGCATTTCCTCCAGGCTGGGCGTGATCAGGCCCGACAGGCCCACGATGTCCGCGCCCTCGACCTTGGCACGCGCCAGGATCTCGTGGCAGGGGACCATCACGCCCATGTTCACCACCTCGAAGTTGTTGCACTGGAGCACGACGGTGACGATGTTCTTGCCGATGTCGTGCACGTCGCCTTTCACGGTAGCGATGACGATTTTGCCCTTGGTGCGCACGTCGCGGCCTGCGGCCTCGTCCTGGCGCTTTTCTTCCTCGATGTACGGGATGAGGTGGGCCACGGCCTGCTTCATCACGCGCGCCGACTTCACCACCTGCGGCAGGAACATCTTGCCGGCGCCGAACAGGTCGCCGACCACGTTCATTCCGTCCATCAGCGGGCCCTCGATCACGTGCAGCGGACGGCCGCCCTTGGCCAGGATGGCGCGGTAGGCTTCCTCGGTGTCCCCGACGATGAAGTCGGTGATGCCGTGCACCAGCGCATGCGACAAGCGTTGGCTGACGGACACCGGCTGCTCCGGCGTGCCGCGCCATTCGAGCTTCTTGCTGTCGTCCTTGGCGCCGCTCTTGGCGCTTTCGGCCACTTCGACCAGGCGCTCACCCGCATCGGGCCGGCGATTGAGCACCACGTCTTCCACGCGCTCGCGCAAGGATGGCTCGAGGTCGTCGTAGACGCCGACCATGCCGGCATTGACGATGCCCATGTCCATGCCCGCCTGGATCGCATGGTAGAGGAACACCGTGTGGATGGCCTCGCGCACCGGATCGTTGCCGCGGAAGCTGAAGCTCACGTTCGACACCCCGCCCGAGACCTTGGCGCCCGGCAGGTTCTTCTTGATCCAGCGCGTGGCCTCGATGAAGTCGACCGCGTAGTTGTTGTGCTCCTCGATGCCGGTGGCGATCGCGAAGATGTTGGGGTCGAAGATGATGTCCTCGGGCGGGAAGCCCACCTCGTCCACGAGGATGCGGTAGGCCCGCTCGCAGATCTCAGTCTTGCGCTGGTAAGTGTCGGCCTGGCCCTTCTCGTCGAAGGCCATGACCACAGCTGCTGCCCCGTAGCGGCGCAACAGCGTCGCCTGGTGCTTGAAGGCCTCCACGCCTTCCTTCATGCTGATCGAGTTGACGATGCCTTTGCCCTGAATGCAGCGCAGGCCGGCCTCGATCACCTCCCACTTGGAGCTGTCGACCATGATCGGCACGCGCGCGATGTCGGGCTCGCTGGCGATCAGGTTCAGGAAACGCACCATCGCGGCCTTGCTGTCCAGCATGGCCTCGTCCATGTTGATGTCGATCACCTGCGCGCCGTTCTCGACCTGCTGGCGCGCCACTGCGAGCGCCTCCTCGAACTGTCCGTTCAGGATCATGCGCGCGAAGGCCTTGGAGCCGGTGACATTGGTGCGCTCGCCGATGTTGACGAACAGCGTGCCCGCGCCGATCTGCACCGGCTCCAGGCCGGACAGCTTCATCGGGGGGACTTGGACGGGAGAGGAGGGATCGGACGACATGGGCTCACCTGCGGATGGAGATCAGGCGAGCGTCGTTGCACTCCAAAAAATGGAAGCCCAAGCCTGACGCGGCGCCCTCGATGGGAGGGCCGCGCTGCAACGCTCCTTGGGAGCCGGCAATTTTACGCCGGCTGCGCAGCCGCGGACGCGGAGGCGGGCAAGCCAAAGACGCCATCGAACGCCCAGTTGAAGGCGAAGGTGTAGACCAGGAAGAACACCACGAGGCCCAGGTCCATCACCAGTGCCTCCCACAGGCTCACGTCCAGCCACCAGGCGAAGACCGGCACGAGGAAGGCCACCAGCCCGCCCTCGAAGCCGATCGCGTGGGCGATGCGGCGGCGCAGGCTCCGTCCGCGCATGGCCTGGCGCGACTCCCAGCGCTCGAACAAGGCGTTGAACGTGAGGTTCCACAGGATGGCGATGGCCGACGCCAGCACTGCCGCGACGCCCGAATGACCGGCGCTCTGGCCGGTCATCAGTGCCAGTCCCCCACTGGCCACGATGATGGCAATGCCCTCGTAGAGCGTGATGTAGACGATGCGGCGCTTGAGGCCTTGCATGAACTCTTTCCTGTAGTGCTTGCTGAGGGGTCGACGTTATGCGTCTGTCGCTGACATATAAAGTCATCTTCTTTCAGGTTTACTGATAGGGCGATGAGTTTCAACAGCGACAACGTGGAGGTCTTCCTCGCCGTACTCGACCACGGCTCGTTCTCGGCCGCCGCCCGCGCGCTGCACCGCGTGCCTTCGGCGGTCAGCATGGCGATTGCCAACCTCGAGGCGGAGCTGGACCTCGCCTTGTTCGACCGCAAAGGGCGCGAGCCCCAGCCGACCCCCGCCGCGCGCTCACTGGAGCCGCAGGCGCGCCTCCTGTCCGCGCAACTGCAGCAGCTTCGGGTGCAGGCGCTCGCCCTCACGCAGGGCCTGGAGAACCGGCTGACCCTTGCCATCGCGCCGGAACTGCTGGCCGCGCCGTGGAGCGGAGCGCTGGCCACGCTCGCACAGGAATACCCGCAGCTGGAGGTCGAGGTGCTGGCCGCGCCGCAGGACGATGCGCTGGCGCTGTTGCACAGCGGCCGCGCGCAGCTGGCGTTGGTGTTCGAGCGCCCGAGCCTCGACGGTCGCGAGGCCTTTCACGAAGTCGCCAACGAGATGATGGTGGCCGTGATCGCGCCCGCACATCCCGTGCTGGCTGGTGCCGGCGGCCGTCTGCGCGAGGACCACCTGAGGACCACCCGGCAGATCGTGGTGGCCGGCCGCGACCTGACCACCCGCGACGCGCGCTTCGAGTTCGCGCGCCATGTCTGGCGCACCGACAACGCGCTGGCGGCGCTGAGCCTGATCACTGCCGGGCTGGGCTGGGGCTGGCTGCCGCGCAACTTCGCCCGGCCGCACGTGGCCACCGGCGCACTGCTGGAGATCCCGTTCGAGAACCTCTCGAACGGGCTGGACCTGTGGGTGGACGTGGTCTGGTCGCGCGAGCGCCCGCTGGGCCTCGGCGCGCAGCGCTTCGTGGCGCTGATCGCGCGCAAGAAGGATCAAGCCCCCTAAGGACGGTCGCCCGACGCCGACGGCGGCCTGTTGATCCTGTCCATCTGCTGCTGCCGCAGATCCGCGCCGGGCATCGATGGCGCTGGCACTGCCGGGCGAGCAGCCGGCGGGCCCGGCTGCATTTGCGGCGGGCGAGCGGTTGGTGGCATGCCGGGCGGTTGGGCATGCTGCGGCAGGACACCACGATCGGCCCGCGGCGGACGGAGATCAGGGCCTGGCTGCGGCGGACGGAAGTCGGGGCCTGGCTGCGGCGGACGAACGTCACGATCGGGCCGCGGCGGCCGGAAGCCGTGCTCCGGCGGTGGGCGCTGCCCGGGCTGCGGCTGCCAGCCGGGCTGCGGCCGGAAGCCCGGGTCCGGTTGGGGCTGGTAGCCTGGACCCGGACGCGGGCGGTAGCCCGACTCGCGGTCCTGCCAGGGCCGGGGTTGCCAATCCGGACGAGGTGCAGGCACCGGCCGCCAACCGGCCGACGGCGGCGGCGGCCGCCCGTGCCACCAGCGCGGCTCGCGGTACCAGGGCCGGTCGCGGTAGTGGTCGGCCCAATAGTTGCCGATCGTGAAGCCGACGATCGGCACGCCGATGGTCGCGCCGTAGGACGCCAAGGGAAGGCGGCGGTCTTCGTAGACGTAGTCGACGGCGCCCGCATACACCCAGCCGCGCAGGCCGTCCGGCAGCACCACGTCGCACCAGCTGTAGCCACTGGTGCAGCCCAGCACCTCGAAGGGCTGGCCGGGGCCCAGCCGGGCCACGACCGGGTAGTCGCCCGCAGGGCCGGCTCGAAGATTGACGGTACTGCGCGCCACGGCCTCCTGCGCCGCAGCGGCGAACGGAAGCGCGAGGGCCAGGGTTCCGATGCCGATCCAGCGTTGCGAGAGCTTGTTGTTCATGATGCCTCCTTGATGAACTTCAGGGCAGACCGCGGGCCCGGGCATGCCATTCGGCGACGGCCTGACCGTCCAACGGACCCGCTCAAGAGGCGGTGCACCGCTATAACCCTTGGAGAGCTTCTTCATCCGGCCTTTACAGGAGCCGGCCCCTGTCGAGCTTAGGAAAGTACCTCGCCTTCGGCGGCGATGCCAGCGGCCTTCGGAACAGCCGGGCGCAGTTCAAGCAGGTTCGGAGTAGAAGGCCGCCCGATGCAGTGCCCGGCCCGCCAGCGGCGACACCGCCTGTCCGATCGAGGCGATGTGTTCCGGCGTGGTGCCGCAGCAGCCGCCCACGATGTTGACCAACCCCTCCGAGGCGAACTCGTGCAGCAGGCGCGACGTGACATCCGGCGTCTCGTCGAAGCCGGTCTCGCTCATCGGGTTGGGGAGGCCCGCATTGGGATAGCAGCTGATGAAGGTGTCGTCCGCCACCCGCGCCAGCTCCTGGATGTAGGGCCGCATCAGCGCCGCGCCCAGCGCGCAGTTCAGCCCGACGGCCAGCGGACGTGCATGGCGCACGCTGTGCCAGAAGGCGGTGACGGTCTGGCCGCTGAGGATGCGGCCCGACGCATCGGTGACCGTGCCGCTGATGATCAGCGGCAGGCGCTCGCCGCTGGCCGCGAAGTACTCGTCGACCGCGAACAGCGCGGCCTTGGCGTTGAGCGTGTCGAAGATGGTCTCGACCAACAGCACGTCGGCGCCGCCCTCGACCAGCGCCTCCACCTGCTCGTAGTAGGAGGAGCGCAGCTCCTCGAAGCTCACGTTGCGCGCGCCGGGGTCGTTCACGTCGGGGCTGATGCTCGCGGTCTTGGGCGTGGGGCCGAGCGCGCCGGCCACGAAGCGCGGCTTGTCAGGCGTGGAGAACTTGTCGCACGCGGCGCGCGCGATGCGCGCGGATGCGAGGTTCATCTCGCGCGCCAGCTCGGCCATTTTGTAGTCTTCCTGCGCGATGCGGGTGGCGCCGAAGGTGTTGGTCTCGATCAGGTCGGCGCCCGCAGCGAGGTAGGCCTCGTGGATGTCACGGATGACCTCGGGGCGTGTCAGCGAGAGCAGCTCGTTGTTGCCCTTCACGTCGCGCGGAAAGTCCTTGAAGCGCTCGCCGCGGTACTGGGCCTCGGTGAGCTTGAAGCGCTGGATCATCGTTCCCATGGCGCCGTCGAGGATGGCGATGCGGGTGGCGAGGATCTCGGGCAGTTGCTGGGCGCGCGTGTAGGTGAGGGGCTTCATGGGGGGATTGTAGGAACGGACATGAACACCTCCTCCCAAGACCGTTTCTTGGTCACATATCTGTCCACTTGTGCTCGCGATGGAACTATTCGCGACACTGAGTTACGGAACTAAGCGTACGGTGCGTCACCGGCTGGTGACGCGAGTTTCTCAAATTATTCAATAGTCGGATTTGATTTATGCTCCCTGCTGGAACTCCTTTTACCAAAACGTTTCCCAAACCCGTACTTGAATCTACAAATACCGCATCCGCCGATGAAAAAACGACCTTACAAGGGATCGACGGCATCAACATCAAGAAGCAGTAACAAAAACAAGCGCCTACTGCCTCGGAGCAAAACACCACCCTCAATGATCTCAACTGGGCACCAGCCTCGAGTGAAAAATTGGCCGAAAAGGTCAAAGATCAGATCGCCAGGACTTCATTCACCGGAAATGCCACGGTACGCGTCTTGCTCATCTTCTTCTGCGCGGCCGGCGGCACTATTCCTGTCAATCCAGAACATCCAGAGACCGATGCGTGCGCAAAGAAGCTAACCGACCTTCCCTCCGAAAAAAGATTCGAGCATCTTAAGCAGATCTACATCGAACTGGGACCTTACCTGACCCGAGAGCTAATACTACTGACGACCATGGCTATCGGGAAGATCTTTCTAAATAACGAGTCAGAGGGGAGACCCGAGGAAACAGATTCGATATTGGCGGAATTACGGGCTGGACTACAAGGCCTTCGACTCCTTGACGACAGCGCTATCTCCAGCAATTAAGAATTAGTACCTGGGTGCGCGTAATGTGCCCGCCAACACCGCTGTAGCGCCGCTTGCCTGGTTGCCTTTCGAGAAAGCAGGGCAGCATCGAACGGATCGACTTGGGCGTCACACAGCGCCGCCGGTGCTGTGCCTTGCCTTCATCCGCTCCCGTTGCGCCGCCCGCTTCTGGTAGTCGGGTTTCCAGAGGCATCGGCGCATGCCGTGTGGGCGAGAACGGAAGCGGATCGACGAGTTTCCCGGCACTTTGGCCTTGTGCACCGATGGAACCATTCCGCACGCCGGGGTTACGCATCTGGGCGCGTTGCGTCCACGGTGGACAAAGCCGCGATCAGGAACACCACCATGAACCAGCTCCAATTCAACGGCATCTGCGAAGCTGCATCCCGGGCATTGCACGTCGAAGCGTCGTCTCAGGACGGACGCTACTCGCTCTCGGTTGACGAAGTCGAAATCCTCATGGACTTCGACGACGCGGAAGACAGCGATGCGCTCTTCTTCTACATCGACCTGGGGGACACCGACTCACACGAGCGTGCCGAGGTTTGCGAGCAACTGCTGCAGCTCAACCTGCGCACGCACGGAACGCTCCGTGGCGCCTACGCCTTCGACGCCGGCTCGTCGCGAGCCATCTTTTGCGGGGAGCTTCGGGATGACGAAGCGCTCGACGGGGAGTTCGTGGCGGAGATGCTTCGCTTTCACCTGGAGGAAACCAGGACGGCGCGGGACGTCATAGGCCTGCGTGCGTCGGAGAGCCATGGCGTCCTTCTGACCAGCGTGCTGGCCTGACTGGTATTTGCTATTTCCCAACTGTTTCTTCAACCATCGAAAACTCAAGTCATGAGCGCCTCAAGACCAAACAACACCGGAAGACCACTTCCTACGCCCGGCTCGACCTCCAAGGCCACAGCCGAGATCAAAAACGTGTCAATGCCTCAGAACACTGGGAACTTGGCGGTCCTGGTTCCAAAGGAGTCACCTCATTCGTCTCCAGAGCGGCCTCGCCCGCCGCTCAACCAGCAGGATTCTGAAAAAGCACCGGAAAGCCAAGCATCTCCTCCAAAAAGGCAGCCTCCGCCAGTCCCCCGCCGAGCTGTCGTTCCCGAGTCAGGCAACGCGGCACTCGAGCAACTGCCGCCAACAGGCAGCAACACCGGCTTCGAAGCCATCGATCTGCCGTCCGAAATTCGTCCGGCGGGGTTGGTCGGAGCAAGCTCTTCCGCCGAGGTCAAGCGCCGCCTCACGACGTCTCCTTCAGGCAAGGCGCCAGCCTTCCTGAGACTGGACCGATTGAAGACGAGTGAGCAGAAAAACAGCTCGCCGCGACCTATACCAAAATTCTCGCTAAGCCCGCGGCCCGTTAATCAAGTCAACGAAAACCATCCGGCGAATTACGATGAAGAACTCGACAAGCTTGCTGAATATCTGAAAACAGAAGCCAATGAGATTCCGGTCCGGAATCAATCGAGATTGAACAGCCCCGAAAAGAAGTCTGCTCGACCCCAACTGCAACGTACGGGCCACGTGAGGCAATTATCTGCGGCGTACCGAGCGCCTCGGGAAAATGTCACTCCGCCGGCGACCCTTCAAAGCGATCCAAGCGACGCAGGGTCTGGATCTGAAAACTAAGGAGCCTAACCATGAGTCGATTTCCATCCGTGACCAGGAGCACCTCCTATAAATCCAAGCCGGAGCAGAAAGAAAGAAAGAACGAAAAAATCGACGAGAATCTCGCATCCATTCTCGAGGGCAAGAGTCCAGAATCTCCCCGTCTCCGACAAACGGCAATTCGCCCAAAGCTGGATGTGCAGACGAGAGAGAAGCTTGAAGCGTCGGAGCGGGAAGTTGCGACTCACGCTCGGGAAGACAGTGGCAGCGAATCGGCTGAAGATGCCTCCAACATCATCCAGATCTCCCGGACAGAGACTGCTCCCGGCAACGAGGAGCGAATGGCCTCCAAGCCAAAAATACGACCAGTATTGCAGCGCCAAGAGAAAAAGACCAGCATACAAAAAGTCGTCAGCGAAAAGCCCAAGAGCAGGACAGGACTCATACCGCGACAGCGGCAATTCCCGAGGCCAAGTCCAAGGCCCTTGAATTTCAGCGGCCAGCTGCCCAGCCTTCCACAAGTTCCAGGCGAGCCAGAAATAGCGAACGAAGCCAATCTGAACGAGGAGCTATTTAATTTCGATGCGATCGAAACTCTTCTTGATCCAGGGGCCGATGCTGCCAAGATTCAAACGATCTTGAGTGGGACTCGAGAAGAGCATGAAACTTCTTCTGGCTCCGCATCACAGATTGAATCAAGCCGTAGCAAGCCAAAAGATCTAGATGAAGTGGTGAAAGAACTGGAAGAGTTCAAGAAGTTTGTGATTTTGGAGGAGCGAAGCGATACGAAACAGCCTGTGCGTGCAATGCCGAACTTTATGTCTCAAAATTTGGCGCCAGCGACGAGCAAGAAGATGGCGGAGACAGTCAAACTCCTGATTGAGCGCAACGAAGGCGACAAGCGGAAATCAGATCGAGCGCTGAATATTCTCTACTGTGCTGCAGGTGGCCATAGGCAGTTTTGCCTTCCGATCGCCTATCCGGAGACTGATGCCTGTGCTGACGCTCTCACGAAAATTCCGCTTGAGAAGAGGTCAGAGTACCTCAACGAACTGTATCTCAAGCTTAAGCAATACCTCTCTCCGGCACAACAAGAGTTGATAGAACCTCGCCTCAAAAATATCGAGCAATGCAGCAAGTTAGTAACGGAGATTATCAGTTTGAACAACTATTTGAAGCACCTCCGGACGGAGATCATTGAGGAAATGGAAAAAATTAGCTGAAAAGGGGGATTTACCTCCCGCGAAGCTGTTCGGGGCGCAGAAAGCGCGCCTTACCGGGATCCAACAAACTCCAGCACCGCCTCCACCATCCGCCGCACCACCGGCTGCACGCGGATGGCGGTCTCAGGCAGGTACGCAAAAGGCAGCTGCTCCTCCATGTAGCTGGCCTGCGTCATTTCCAACTGCACTGCATGCACGCCTCCCGCGGGATTTCCGTAGGTGCGCGTGATGTGGCCGCCCTTGAAGCGGCCGTTCAACACGGCGGTATGGCCGCTTGCCGATGAGGCGATCCGCAGCAGCTCAGCAGCCAGCGCCGGATCGCAGCTCGTCCCTCCCCCTGTCCCCAGATTGAGATCGGTCAATCGCCCTTCAAAGAAGCGCGGCAGCACCGAGCGGATCGAGTGCGCGTCCCACAACGCCACGGTGCCATGCACCGCCTTCATGCGTTCCAGCGCTTCCGCCAGCTTCTGGTGATATGGCCTCCAGATCGCATCGACGCGCGCCGCAATCTCGGCCTCGTCCGGCACGTCGCCGGCGGCGTACAGCGGTGTCTTGTCGAAGGTGTCAACGGGGCACAGGCCGGTGGTGTCCTGGCCCGGGTAGAGGTTCTGGTTGTCCGGCGGCCGGTTCAGGTCGATCACATAGCGCGAATGCGTCGCCACGAGGACGGAAGCCCCCAGTTCGTCGGCGAAGTCATAGAGGCGTTCCAGGTGCCAGTCGGTATCGGGCACTTGCCTCGCTTCGTCGGTCAATCGAGCGGCCAATGTGGGCGGGACATGGGTTCCGACATGCGGCATGGAGATCAGCAGCGGCCGGGTGCCCTGGCGGAAGCGGAAAGGGGGCTCGGTGGTTTCGAAGAGATTCATGATGAAGCAGTGAGCAGTTGACTGCGCGCGGCGACGAAGGCCGCCGCCGCGTCGTGGTGAAGCGGATGCAATCCGCCGGCAACACGCTGTTGCCCGGCCACCCAGGCCGCGGCAATGGCATTGGTCCGGTGACTGGCGAAGACGTGCGAGGACAGCATGTCGGGCGCGCAGAGGCCGGCGAGCGCGGAATGTTCGGCATCGAGCATGACGAAGTCGGCCTGCTGGCCGACGGCGAGGCCCGCGACCGCTCGGCCGCAAGCCTGTGCCCCGCCCTGCACTGCCGCGAGCGTCATGGCCGTCGCGACACAGGGCTCGGCCGCATCGGCGCCGATGTTGCGCTGCCGGGTCGCGAGCCGCTGGCCGTATTCAAGCATCAGCAGTTCCTCGGCGGCGTTGACGCAGGCATGGCTGTCGGAGCCAATGCCCCAGCGCCCGCCACTCGACCGCCAGGCAGCGAAGTCGAAGAGGCCGTCGCCGAGGTTGGCCTCGGTGGTCGGGCACAGGCCCGCCACCGCGCCGCTCGCGGCAGCGCAACGGTATTCGCCGGCATCCATGTGCGTGGCATGGACGAGGCACCATCGCGCGTCGACCGGCGCGTGCTCGAGCAGCCAGGCGACGGGGCGCTGCCCGCTCCAGGCCAGGCAGGCCTCGACCTCGGCGGTCTGTTCGGCGATGTGGATGTGGATGGGCGCGGTGGCATCGATCGCGTCCAGCCCCGAGAGCGCGTCGCGCAAGGCTTCGGGCGCGACCGCGCGCAACGAATGCGGCGCGAGGCCGAGGCGCGCTCCCTGCGACTCGCACAAGGGCCGCAGCCGATCGAGCAAGCGCAGCATCGACTCCGTCGAACGCACGAAGCGCCGCTGCCCCGCGTCGGGCGGCTGGCCGCCGAAGGCGCTGGCCTGGTAGAGCACCGGCAGCAAGGTCAGGCCGATGCCGCTTCGCTCGGCTGCGCGCAGCAGGGCGAGCGCGAGCTCCGCGTCATCGGCATAAGGACGTCCGTCACGGTCGTGATGCAGGTAGTGGAACTCGCACACCGACGTGTAGCCAGCCTCGAGCATCTCGACATAAAGCCAGGTGGCAATGGCCTCGACCTGCCGAGGCGATAGCTGGGCCGCGAAGCGGTACATCAGCGTGCGCCAGCTCCAGAAGCTGTCTTCTCCACTGCCACGGAATTCTGTGAGACCGGCGAAGGCGCGCTGAAAGGCGTGCGAATGCAGGTTGGGCATGCCGGGAAGAAGGGGGCCGCTTGCCGCCGTCGTGCCCGCAGGCGGCTGCGCGTTGGCCTGCACATGGGTGAGTTGGCCTGCGTCGTTCCACGCCAGCAGCACGTTCTTCGACCAGCCCTCCGGAAGGAGCGCATCCTGCGCGAAGAGTGTCGTGCCTCCCTTGCTCTCTCTCCCTCCGGGAGAGTGTTTGGGTGAGCGCACCGGGCCTTCGAGAGACGCAAGTGGACTGTTCACGGCCGCGTGCCCTCACCCTGCCTGTTCCCGGCGGGAGCGGGAGAAGCAACTCGGCCCTGCCGCACCACGATGCGCGCAGGCCTCTGCCCGAACCAGTACGCGAGCTCGGCCGCCTCGCGGACATCCCACATCACGAAGTCGGCCGCCCGCCCGACCCCGAGCACACCATGCGTGTCCGACAAGCCCAGCGCTCGCGCGGCGTGCACGGTGACCCCAGCCAGTGCCTCGGGGACCGTCAGGCGGAACAGCGTGCAGGCCATGTTCATCATCAACAGCAGGCTCAGCGCCGGCGAGGTGCCGGGGTTGTGATCGGTCGCCACCGCCATCGGCACGCCGGCCGTGCGCAGTGCTTCGATGGGCGGCAGGTGCGTGTCGCGCAGCGTGTAGTACGCGCCGGGCAGCAGCACGGCGACGGTGCCGGCCTCGCGCATGGCGGTGATGCCCTCGGGGGAGAGGTGCTCGATGTGGTCGCACGAGAGCGCGCCGTAGCGCGCCGCCAGTGCCGCGCCGCCCATGTCGGTGAGCTGCTCGGCATGCAGCTTGACCGGCAGGCCCAGCGCGCGGGCGGCCTGGAACACGCGCTCTGTCTCTTCCAGCGAAAAGGCGATGCGCTCGCAGAAGACGTCGACCGCATCGACCAGCCCTTCGGCGGCGAGCGCCGGCATCATCTCGCTGCAGACGGCGTCGATGTAGTCGCCGCTGCGGCCCGCGTATTCGGGCGGCAGCGCATGCGCGCCGAGGAAGGTGGTGCGCACGGTCACGCCATAGGCTTCGCCGAGCCGCCGCGCAACGCGCAGCTGCTTGCGCTCGTGGTCGAGCGAGAGGCCATAGCCGGACTTGATCTCGATGGCGCACACGCCGTCGGCCAGCAGCTGTTCGAGGCGCGGCGCGGCCTGGACGAAGAGCTGATCCTCGTCGGCCTCGCGTGTTGCGCGAACCGAGGAGACGATGCCGCCGCCGGCCCTCGCAATCTCTTCGTAGCTCGCACCCGCGAGCCGCATCGCGAACTCGTTGGCACGCTGGCCGCCGTAGACCAGGTGCGTGTGGCAGTCGATCAAGCCGGGCGTGACCAATGCGCCGCCCCCGTGGTGATGCGGACCATCCGCGAAGCGCTCAGGCACTGCGCGGCTGTCGCCGATCCAGGCGATGCGGCCTTGCTCGACGGCGATCACCGCGCGTGCGCCTTCATCGGGCAAGGTGACATCGGGCGCCGCGCCAGGCGCGAGCCGCAGCTCGGTCCACAGTCCATCGGCGGAAGGAAGTTGATTCAGGGCTTTCATCGTTCGTCTCTCAAATCCTGGGTCAGGCGGGCAGGATGCGCACCGCAGCCAGGCGTGCATCCGGCGCCAGCGGCAAGGCCTGCCATGCGTGCGGCGCATCGGTCCAGCACAGGCCCTCGCCTTCTCGGCAGATCTGCTCCTCATCGTTCAGGCGCCAGTCGCCGCGCAATGCCAGCAGCACGCCATGGAGAGCTGCTTCGACGGCGGCTGCTCCCCCGAGCACGCGCAGCTCGGCCTGCCATTGCCCGCGCCGCGTCATCACGTTGAAGTCGCTCGAAGTCCCGCCCTGCAGCGTGCAATCGATCTCCACATCGCCGGCAAAGGCGAAGGGCCTGTGCGGTATGTCGAGCGAGTGATCGATGCGCCCATCACGCGAGCGCAGGCGAACGCCCTCGCCCTCCAGCAGCATGATGCTGCGATCGATGTCCGCGAAGACAGAGAAGGGCCCCTCGGCCGCGATGGTCGCGATGCTCACGCGCCAGCCGAAATCGGACAGGCCCGCGCCGGGCGGCCAGCAGGCAATTTCCTGCGTGGTGCCGCCGCCGTTCTTCCACGGCGCTACGGCCAAGGTGCGGCGCGAGAAATGCGTGAGGCCCATCACATCAATCCATCAATCCATCAATCCATCAATCGGGCTTGATGTTCTGCTTCTTGATCACCTCGGACCAGCGCACGGTTTCCGTGCGGATCGTGGCCGCGAGGTCCTGCGGCTTGCCGCTGCCGGGCTCCAGGCCCTGGGCGGCGAACTTCTCCCTGATCGCGGGCTTGGCCAGCGAGCGGGCGCTCTCGGCATTGAGGCGATCGACCACGGCGGAAGGCGTCCCGGCGGGCGCCATCAGCGCGTACCACGACACGGCCTCGAACTTCGGCAAGCCTTGCTCCGCGATGGTCGGCAGCTCGGGCATGGCGGCCGAGCGCTTCAGACTGGCGACGCCGAGCGCGCGCAGCTTGCCGGACTTGACGTGCGGCAGCACGGCGGACATGGCGCCGAACATCATCGTCACCTGGCCGCCGACCAGGTCGTTGATGGCCGGGCCGATGCCTTTGTAGGGCACGTGGATCAGCTTCACGTCCGCCTCCAGTGCCATCAGCTCGCCGGCCAGGTGGGCCTGGCTTCCCGCGCCGGGCGAGGCGAAGCTCAGCGCGCCAGGCTTCTGCTTCGCCAGCGCGAGCAGCTCCTTGAGCGATTGAGCCGGCACTGCGGCATTCACCGCGAGCACGTTCTCCACCGTCGCCAGCATGGCGACCGGCGCAAGCTCGCTGGCCTTGTAGGGCAACGCGGGAAAGAGGCTGGGATTGACCGCGACGTTGCCCACCGGGACGATGCCCAGCGTGTAGCCGTCGGGCGCGGCCTTGGCGAGCTGCTCGACGCCGATGTTGCCGGCCGCACCGACCTTGTTCTCGACGAGGAAGGGCTGGCCCAGCGTGTCGGATAGCTCCTGGCCGACCACCCGCGCCAGCACGTCGGCCGGGCCGCCGGGCGCGAAGGGCACGATGATGCGCACAGGTTTGGCAGGCCACGTCTGCGCGTTGACGACGGACGCGAAAAGAAGGGGCAAGAGAAGGGCAAGGCGACGCTGGATCATCAGAGGTCCTCGAAGATAGGAAGGTTGGATTGGGCGATCCGCGCGAGGACGTCGTAGTCCGCGGGATCGGGCATGGCAAAGCCGGCAAGCAACAAGCGTTCCGTCACGGCGAGCAGCTCGGGCGCCTTCGTGCTGGCCTGCAGCGCACGGCGCAGGCGCGCGAGCTCGTCCGGCGTCAGTGCGGCGGTGGCCACCAGCGGCGGGATCGGCCGGGCTTCGGTGCTCGCGAGGGTGCGCACCTGCTGCGCGAAGGCAGGCTCGCCCTGCCGAAGGAGGTCGTGGTAGTAGCTGTCGAGCGGTCCGACATCGATGGCGCCGGCGGCCAGCGCATCGATCACGCCGCGCGCGTGGATCAGGCTGCCGACTGACTTGCGGAAGAGACGCTTTCCATGCGCTTCCCGATGAGGCGCGAGGTGATGAGCGAGGGCGACGCCGCCCGACATCGAATCGGCGAGCGTGTAGCCCACCACGCCACCGAAAGTGTCCTCGAGGCGCTGGTACGGTGCATCGGCACGCACCACGATGTCGGTGAAGTAGACGGGCCGGCCCGCATAGCGTGCGGGCGAAGGCACCGGCGCGGCGACCAGCGTCGGCTGCGGCGTGCGTTCCGAGAAGGGCAGTCCGCACATCATCGCCAGTCCCAGGTCCTCGCGCGCCCACAGCGCGGAGAGCGGCGCAGGCGCGTCGTAGTCGATCACCTCCCAGTCGAGCTCCGCGCGCGCGAGCACCCAGGCGAGCAGCGTCTTCCAGTCGGCCCGCGCCGAGGCGGTGGCCGAGTACATGCGCGCGTTGGCGGCGAGGGCCATGGCGTCAGCGGAAGCGCAGCTGCTGCCCGAGCCCCATGCGCCTGGCTTTGTCCAGCATCGCCGAGCCCAGCGCAATGTCCGACAGCGAGAGGCCGCGATGCCAGAACAGGTTGGTCTCATCCTCGCTTTCGCGTCCGGGCTTGAGCCCCGCGACGATCTGGCCCAGCTCGGCGTGCAGCGTCTGTTCGGAGAGCTTGCCGCTGTCGACGTGCGCGCGCAGCGCACCCAGCGGGCCCGCCTTGGCCTGGCCCCAGTCGTCCATCACCATCTTGTCCATGATGTCGGTGAGCGAGAGCTCGACGGCGCTCATGGTGCCGTAGGGAATCACGCACGCGCCCTTCTTGATCCACTCGGTCTTGAGCATGGGCGTGGGCTTCTCCAGGCGCGAGGCCTCGACCACGATGTCGGCACCGCGCACGCAGGACTCCCAGTCCTCGGTGATGGTGATCTTCGTGCCGAGGTCGCGCTCCAGGCGCGCGGCAAACTTCTCGCGGCTCTCGGGGCGGCGCGAATGCACGCGGATCTCGTCGAAGTGGAAGATGGAATGCAGCAGGCGCACGTTCCAGTACGAAGTGCCGCGCGCGCCGATGTGCCCGAGGATCTTCGAGTTCTTTCGCGCAAGGTGCTTGGCGCCAATGGCAGTGATCGCGCCGGTGCGCATGTCGGTGATGTCGGAGGCATCGATGATGGCCACCGGCACGCCGGTTTTCGGGTCGAAGAGGTTGAGCAGCGCCAGCTCCGACGGCAGGCCTTTCTCGTAGTTGCGGTAGAAGTCGCCCACCACCTTGACGCCCGCCACGCCGAGCGGCCGCACGTAGCCGCGCAGCACGTTGAAGTGGCCGGGGTAGTCCTTCTCGGGCACGAGGTGCATGCGCGGCTCGATGGTGGTCTCGCCGCGTCCCTGCGCGAGCAGGCCGGCTTCGACGGCGGCGACGATCTCGGCGTCGGTCATGGCGAGCGCCTGGACGTCGAGGTGGTTCAGGTAGTGCAGGTAGATCTCTGACATTGCTTGGAGCCTCACTTGATCATGGGGAGTTGAAGAGAATGCTTCTTCGCGGCCGCGATGGCCTGCTCGTAGCCCGCGTCGGCGTGGCGCATGACGCCGGTGGCCGGGTCGTTCCAGAGCACGCGCGCGATGCGCTTCGCCGCGGCGTCGGTGCCGTCGCACACGATCACGACGCCCGAATGCTGCGAATAGCCCATGCCGACGCCGCCGCCGTGGTGCAGGCTGACCCAGGTCGCGCCGCCGGCGGTGTTGAGCAGTGCGTTGAGCAGCGGCCAGTCGGACACGGCATCGGTGCCGTCCTTCATGGCCTCGGTCTCGCGGTTGGGGCTGGCGACGGAGCCTGTGTCGAGATGGTCGCGGCCGATGACGATCGGGCCCTTGAGCTCGCCCGACTTCACCATCTCGTTGAAGGCGAGCCCGGCCTTGTGGCGCTCGCCCAGGCCCAGCCAGCAGATGCGCGCGGGAAGGCCCTGGAAAGAGATGCGCTCGCGCGCCATGTCCAGCCAGCGGTGCGTGTGCCTGTTGTCGGGGAACAGTTCCTTGATCTTGGCGTCGGTCTTGTAGATGTCTTCCGGGTCGCCGGAGAGCGCGACCCAGCGGAACGGGCCCTTGCCTTCGCAGAAGAGCGGGCGGATGTAGGCCGGCACGAAGCCGGGGAAGTCGAAGGCGTTCTTCACGCCCTCGTCGAAGGCGACCTGGCGGATGTTGTTGCCGTAGTCGACGGTGGGAATGCCCATGGATTGGAAGTCGAGCATGGCCTGCACGTGCACGGCGCAGGACTTCGCGGCCTCGGCCTGGAGGCGCGCATGCTGCGACGGGTCTTTCTGCGCATCGATCCATTGCTCGACGCTCCAGCCGGCGGGCAGGTAGCCGTTGATCAGGTCATGCGCGGAGGTCTGGTCGGTGACGAGGTCGGGCTTCAGGCCGCCGGCCTTGGCGCGCTTCACCAGCTCGGGCAGGACCTCGGCCGCGTTGCCGAGCAGGGCGATCGACACCGCCTCCTTCGCCGCCGTGTGCTGCCGGATGAGGGCAATCGCGTCGTCGATGTCCCTGGCCTGCTTGTCGACGTAGCGCGTGCGCAGGCGGAAGTCGATGCTCGACTGCTTGCATTCGATGTTGAGCGAGACGGCGCCGGCGAGCGTCGCGGCCAGCGGCTGCGCGCCGCCCATGCCGCCGAGGCCGGCCGTGAGGAACCACTTGCCCGCGAGGTCGTTGTCGTAGTGCTGGCGGCCGGCCTCCACGAACGTCTCGAAGGTGCCCTGCACGATGCCCTGGCTGCCGATGTAGATCCAGCTGCCGGCGGTCATCTGGCCGTACATGAAGAGGCCCTTGCGGTCGAGCTCGTTGAAGTGCTCCCAGGTCGCCCACTTCGGGACGAGGTTGGAGTTGGCGAGCAGCACGCGCGGGGCGTCGGGATGGGTCTTGAAGACGCCGACGGGCTTGCCCGACTGGATCAGCAGGGTCTCGTCGTCTTCGAGGGTCTTCAACGAGGCGAGGATCTGGTCGAAGCATTCCCAGTTGCGCGCCGCGCGGCCGATGCCGCCGTAGACCACCAGGTCCTGCGGGCGCTCGGCCACTTCGGGGTCGAGGTTGTTCTGCAGCATTCGGAACGGGGCCTCGGTGAGCCAGCTCTTGCAGCTGAGCTGGCTGCCGCGCGGCGCGCGGATCACGCGGGTCGCGTCATGGCGTGGATCGGTGGCGGTCTGGGCGACGAACTTGTCTGGAGCGTTCATGGCGGCATGTCCTTTCGTGGGGGCGAGGTTCAGGGGCGGCTGGGGAGGAGGTCCAGCAGGGCGGAGGGCCAATTGCTGCGGCGCGCCCACCGGCGCATGGCTTCGATGTCGGGGGCCATGAAGTGGTCCTGGTCGATGAAGGCGACGCGCTGGCGGATGGCGGTGAATTCGGCTTCGAGCAAGGCGGAGCTCTTCAGCCCGCCGCCGGGCCGCCCCAAGGCGGGCTGCGCGCCCTCGGGGGGCAGCGAGGACACGCCAGTGCCGAGCGTGGGTTTCATGCTGCCTCGTTTCAATTCGATGCCTTGCGCGGCGGCCATCGCCTCGATGCCCACGACCACCGCGGTGTTCTCGACCATCTCGGCGAGACGCCGTGCGGCGAAGGTGGCCATCGACACATGGTCCTCCTGGTTGGCCGAGGTGGGCAGGCTGTCCACGCTGGCCGGATGGGCAAGCGACTTGTTCTCCGAAGCGAGCGATGCGGCCGTGACCTGCGCGATCATGAAGCCGGAGTTGACGCCGCCATCGCGCACCAGGAAGGGCGGCAGGCCCGAGAGGCCGCTGTCGAGCAGCAGGGCCATGCGGCGCTCGCTGATGGCGCCGATCTCGGCCACCGCCAGCGCGATGATGTCGGCCGCGAAGGCGACGGGCTCGGCGTGGAAATTGCCGCCGGAGATCACGTCGCCGTTGTCGAAGACCAGCGGGTTGTCGGAAGCCGCATTGGCCTCGATGCGCAGGACCCGCGCCGCATGCGCGAGGTTGTCGAGGCAGGCGCCCATGACCTGCGGCACGCAGCGGATCGAATACGGGTCCTGCACACGGCCGCAGTCGGCATGCGAGGGAATGATCTCGCTGCCTTCGAGCAGCGTGCGCACCGCGGCAGCGACGGCGATCTGCCCCGGCTGCCCGCGCGCGGCATGGATGCGCGCATCGAAGGGCTTGATCGAACCCTGGATCGCCTCGAGCGACAGTGCGCCCGCCAGCAGGCCGGCCGCAAACACGTCCTCGGCGCCGAACAGGCCTGCCAGCGCCAACGCGGTCGAGACCTGCGTGCCGTTGAGCAAGGCCAGGCCTTCCTTGGGGCCGAGCACGAAGGGCTCGAGGCCGATGCGCGAAAGCGCCTCCGCGCCGCCGATCACCGCGCCCTCGGGCGTCGTGACCTCGCCCTCGCCGATCAGTACGCAGGCCAGGTGGGCCAGCGGCGCGAGATCGCCCGAGGCACCGACCGAGCCTTTTGACGGGATTCGCGGCAGCAGCCCGGCGTTGTGCAACGCGATCAGCGCATCGACGATCTCGGGCGCGATGCCCGAGTGGCCGCGCGCCAGGCTCACGGCCTTGGTGGCGAGCACCAGCCGCACCACGCCGTCAGGCAGCGGCGCGCCGGTGCCGGCGCTGTGCGAGAGCACGAGGTTGCGCTGCAGCTCGGCCAGGCGCTCGTGCGGGATGATGGTCTGGGCGAGCTTGCCGAAACCGGTATTGATGCCGTAGACCACCTCGCCGGAATCGACGATCCCGCGCACGGTCGCCTGCGCAGCCAGCAGGCCCACGCGCGCCGCAGGGTCGAGGGCGAGTTGCACGCGGCCGGCATGCACGCGCCGCAGCGCCGCGAGCTCGACCTCGCCGGGCGTGAGCAGCAGCGGCGCGGTGGAGAGGGGAGTGTCGTCCATGTGGATCCTGTCTATACAAGTAGGTGCGTGCGAAGCGCAGGTGCGTACCTTCGTTCAGCCGAAGCTCGGGTTGCCGTCCGCGCGGAAGCGGCTGCCCAGCCGGTAGCGAGAGGCCGGATGCAGGCAGCGCACCATGGTGACCGGCGTGCTGCGCGACCAGGTGCGCCGCGTCAGCAGCAGACACGGGTCGCTGGCCGGCATGTCGAGCCGCTGCGCCTGCTCGGGCGTGGGCAATACGGCGTCGACCACATGCTCGATCTGGTCGAACGGCACGTTGCGCACCAGGTACTCGCTGGGCGAAGTGGCCGAGAAATCCTGCTCCAGGAAGGCGGGCACCATGCGCGGATTGACGTGGCGGTCTTCCAGCTGAACGGGCAGGTTGTTCTCCAGGTGCAGGCAGACGGTGTGGAACACCGACTCGCCGGGCCGCAGGTCGAGCCACACGGCGACGTCGGGCGAGGCCGCAATGCGCTCTGCGACGAGGAACTTGCAGCGATAGTCGTGCCCGCGGGCGCGGATCTCGCTCGCGATGTTGGCGATCTGCAGCAGCGTGGACTGCGGCTTGTCCTCGGCCACGAAGCTGCCCACGCCGGCCACGCGCACGATGCGGCCCTGCTCCATCAGCTCGCGCAGCGCGCGGTTGACGGTCATGCGCGCCACGCCGAACTTCGCGACCAGTTCGCTTTCCGAAGGCAGTCGGTGGCCGGCGGGCCAGGAGCCGTCCTGGATCTTGTGGGTGATGAAGGACTTGACCTGCTCGTAAAGCGCCAGCGCAGGCTGCACCGGCGCCGCGGCTCGGTGCCCGGTCGTGCTGCTGCGGTGCTTGGCGCTGGTGCTCATGGCTTGTCTTCGTTCTTCAGTGTTCGGCCGCGGCCATCGACTCCGCCCGGATCTCCTCGGTCAGGCGCGCCTTGATGGCCATGAACTCGGGCGAAGTCTTGATCGTGTAGTGCCGCGGATGCGGGAAGTCGACCGCGATCTCGCTCTTGATGCGGCCTGGCCGTGCGCTGAACACCGCCACGCGGTTGGCCATGAAGATGGCTTCGTCGATGTCGTGGGTGACGAAGAGCACGGTCTTCTGCGCTGATTCCCAGATGCCGAGCAGCAGCTCCTGCATCAGCACGCGGGTCTGGTTGTCGAGCGCGCCGAAGGGCTCGTCGAGCAGCAGGATCTTGGGGTCGTTGGCGAGCGCACGCGCGATCGCTGTGCGCTGCTGCATGCCGCCCGAGAGTTGCTTGGGGTAGTGGCTCTCGAAGCCGCGCAGGCCGACCTTGGCGATGAAGTAGTCGCTGCGCTCCTTCTGCTCGGCGTCGCCCATGCCGCGCTCGCGCAGGCCGAAGCGGATGTTCTGCGCGATGGTGAGCCAGGGGAAGAGCGTGTAGCTCTGGAACACCATGCCGCGGTCGGCGCCCGGCCCTTCGATGGGCTGGCCGTCGAGCAGCACGCGGCCTTCGCTCGGGTCGTCGAGACCCGCCACGATGCGCAGCAGCGTGGACTTGCCGCAACCCGAGGGGCCGAGGATGGTGACGAAGTCGTTCTCGCGCACGTCGAAGTCGATGGGCAGCAGGGCCTGCGTGCGCTGGCCACGGTTGCCGGTGAAGGTGCGAGACACGCCGCGGATCGAAAGCTTGCTTTGCATCACAGCGTGCTCCAGGCGAAGAGGCGCCGGTTGACGAACTTGAAGACGAAGTCCGAGACCAGCCCGATCACGCCGATGACGATGATCCCGAAGATGATCTGCCCGGTGTTGAGCAGCGCCTGGCTGTCGGTGATCATGTGGCCGATGCCAGAGGAGGAGCCGATCAGCTCTGCCACGATGACGTAGGTCCAGGCCCAGCCCAGCACCAGGCGCAAGGTCTCGGCGATGCCCGGTGCGGCGCCCGGGATCATCACGCGCGCGACGATGCCGCGGCTGTTGGCGCCCAGCGTGTAGGCCGCCTCCACGAGGTCGCGGCGCGCGCCGCCCACGGTCACGGCGACCATCAGCGTGATCTGGAACACCGAGCCGATGAAGATCACCAGCAGCTTCTGCGCCTCGCCGATGCCGGCCCAGAGAATGAGCAACGGGATGAAGGCCGAGGCCGGCAGGTAGCGGCAGAAGGAGACGAAAGGCTCGAAGAAGGCCTCGATGGGCTTGTAGGCGCCCATGGCGATGCCCAGCGGCACCGCGACGATGGCGGCCAGCACGAAGCCGCCGACCACGCGCCACACCGTCATGCCGATGTCGTGGATGAAGTTGTATTCGGTGAAGAGGCCGTAGCCCTCCTTCACCATCGTCACCGGGCTCGCGAGGAAGGTGGGCGGCACGAAACCGCCCAGCGTGAACGCAGCCCAGACCGCGAAGAACAGCACGAAGAAGCCCAGGCCCAGCATCCAGCGCGCGCGTGGGCTGACGGGTTCGAGCGGCGCCATGCCGCGGCGCCGACGGGGCGCTGCCATGACCGGCATGGCGGCAGGTGCTGCAGGCGCAGCGGTGGGGACGGCGGTGGTCGCTTGCATGGCAGTGGCCGGGCCAGCTTCGTGCTCAGCGCACTTACTTGATGAAGCTCGCGTCGAAGGTCGCCGAGAGATCCTCGGGCGCCTTGCGGATCACGCCGGCCTCCAGCAGGATCGGCACCGAGTCCTTCATGAACTGGGTGAGCTCGCCCGCGAAGAACTTCTGGTTGGCCGCCTTGTCCTGCCAGCGCAGGTAGGCCGAGGACTTGGCGAACTGCTCGCCGCCCTGCTTGACGGCCGAGCCCATGAGTTCGTTGGACTTGGCCGGGTCGCTCTTGATCATCTCCAACGCTTCGAAGTAGGAGTTGGTCAAAGCCTGCGCGGCCTTGGCGTTGGCCTTGAGCCAGGTGGGCGCGCAGCCGACGGTGTCCATCACCATCGGGTAGTCCAGCGTGGTGGCCAGGATCTTGCCGGCCTGCGGGTTGGCGCGCACGGTCGAAAGATAGGGCTCGTAGGTCATGGCGGCGTCGTTCTGGCCGGCCACGAAGGCCTGGGCCGCAGGCTGGGGCTCGAGCGAGACGGTCTTCACGTCCTTCAGCGTCATGCCGTTCTTGCTCAGCATCCAGGCCAGGCCGAAGTAAGGTGCGGTGCCGGGTGCGCTCACGCCGATGGTCTTGCCCTTGAGGTCGGCAAAGGACTTGACGTCGTTGCGCACCGCGATGCCGTCGGCGCCGTAGGACTTGTCCATCTGGAAGATCTGCACGATGGGCACGCCGTTCGCGTTCCAGGCCACGTGCGTCTCGACGGTGGTGGCCGCGCACTGGATGGCGCCGGAGGCCAGGGCCAGGTGCCGGTCCTTCTGCGGGATCATCTTGAGCTCCACGTCGAGCCCGTTCTTCTTGAAGATGCCGGCCTTGTCGGCGAGCGAGAGCGGCGCGAAGCCTGTCCAGCCGGACATGCCGAGGGTGATCTTGGCGTCCTGGGCATGGGCGCTTGCCGCCATGGCTGCGGCGCAAAGGCCTGCCGCGAGCAGCGACGCGGTTCTGGCGAGGGTGTCGACCATCTGGGTACTCCTGTTGCGTTCGTAAAAACTTGGACTCGCCCTGCGTGACACACGCGGCACGCAGGCATGGTGCCGGCGTGCGATGCACCTGTATATACAGGCAAACCCCAACGCGGCACATTTTCATGACTTCGCGCGCTCGGGTCCGGTGCACGTGGGCTCGTCGGCAGCCTGCGCAGGCGCAGGCTGGCACCGGGACAGCAAGGCTCGTGCCACACACGCAGCGCCTCGCCATTCGCAACGCCGCGCGGCGGCTGCGCGCAATTCCAGGCGCAGGCCCTCAGGGTTGTGTCAACCTGATCGCATCGGCCTGCTCCGCAGAAGCGAAGCTTTCCAGTTCTTCGACAAGAGCATTGATCTCTTTCATGGCGCGTTCTTTCTCGGCAGCCCTCTGCTTCACAGGACCGTCGGACTCTCCGCGAGCCGCCTGGAGCCCTGCCGAATAGTTAGCGAAGCCCTTCAGAATTTTCAGAAACGGCGTCTCAGGAAGGTTTTTGGGCTGCGTTTTTGCCAGGAAAGCGCTGATGGCAGTGTCGAAAGCCTGCAAGCCCGCCTGCGCATCGGGATAGAACGCTGCCAGCTCCTTCCGAATTTCTGCATGTAGATCAGCCGAACCGTTTCCCGTTTCGTAGCGCGCACGGACAGTCGACACAGCTCTCCGGAAATGCCCGAGAAAGTGCGACACATGGGGCAGGGCCTGCTGCCGAAGCTCGCCCTGCATTCGCAATTTCATGTCCAGCCTGGGTGCAATCCTCGACTGGATGTAGTCCAGTTGCATATCCGCCGGCCTGGCAGAGGCCGCCTTGCAGATGGCCAGCAGCCTGACCGCGTCGATGCCGATGACGTGCAGAAGCTGGATGAAGGGAGAGTCTGCGTCGTACCTGCCCTCCCGGACCAGATCCTGGACCCGAAGCGCCAACGCGTGAAGTCCCAGGTACTCGTTGTTTCGGGCATCGAACAACATCTCTCGGCCGCCGGCGAAGCGCTCCTCTGCAGGCAGGTACTCGCCTTCCTGGAAATTCATGTTCAGCCGGCGGTCTTCCGCCAGGTTCTCCTCCAAAGCCTCGCGGGACAGTTCGAAGCCCAGGACGCGCGCGGCCCGCTGGCGCCACTTGGACTTGTGCTCGATTCGATGTTCCACGTAGGTGCGCCTGGCTGACACACCTCCCCAAACGGCCCCAGGCGCAGCAGCCAATACCGCGACCGGACCGAGCAACGGTGCGGTGAGGACGCCGCCCAGGACCAGACCTCCGGCCACCGTCAGTGACGCCATTCCGCCCAGGGTCCCACCAGCCGTGCCGAGGTGAGCTTCGGCGAAACTCTCCCCCCATTCCGACTGATCAACCAACTTGTCCTGCCATCCGCCCAAGCCCTGCACGATGCCCGCCAGCAGCGCGTACTCGGAATGCCCCGGGTTGGCCTCCAGGACGGCCTCCATGGCAGTCTTGCGCAGCTCGGCCTGTTCCTTCCTGCTCAACTGGCCCTGGCGTTCCTGGTACGCCTTGTAAACATCGATGGCCGCACCGACAGCGGCCACCGGTGCCAGGACCAGGGCGCCAGGGCCCGAGATCGCAAGCGCGGGCGCGGCCAGGTGGGTGATCGCCGTGCCTGCCAACACGCCGGCAGCCAAGGGCTGAACACCCGCCTGGTTGGCGGCGCCAGCCTGGGCCGCGGCCATGTTCGCGCGTTCTTGCCGGGTCGGAGAGAACAGCTTCTGGGCGGCTTCGTCGAAGTCCAGGAACAGGTCCGACTCCTCGGGGGTGGCTCTTTCAAGGTAGTCAACGTAGCGCCTGGCATCCTTGAAACTGTGCAGCAGGTCCGCATTGGCCTTGTCCCGGTCGCTCATGAGCGATGAGACAGCGACCGTCGCGGCGACGGCATTGGCCGCCACCAGCACCGGCGCGACAAGGCCCAGCGTGTTGCCGACCACGCCCGCGCCGGCCGCGATGGCTGGCGGGTCCAACCCCGCGCTGGCGGCGCCAACAATGCGGTCGGCTTGCGCGATTCCGCCAAGGGCCGCCCCAGCGTTTTCCAGCGGCACGACCTTGGCGCCAGTCACCAGACCTTCAGTGCCCTCGGTGCTCAGGTAATTGCTGCCGTACTTGCGTTCTGTTCCGGCCAATTCGCGCCAAAGGTCGCGTGTACGGTTGACAGCCTTCTGTACCGCCGCTCCTTTTTTGGTCTGCCAGCCCGCGAAGCGCTGAACTCCGGTCTCCTTCGTTCTGACCACTTCGAACTCGTTTCGAGGCTTGCCGTCGCGATCGAGCAGGGCTATTTTCTCGTAGCGCTTGCTCCTGGCTTTTTTCGTCTCCAGCCGCTTTGCCAGTTGGTAATGCCGATCAAACGCTGCCTCACCCTTTGTTTTTTGTTCCTTCAATGTCTGCAGGTCGATTCCGAAGGAAACCGCCTGCCGGGACTCCACCTGATGCGCGGCGTCGTCGTCGGGCGCGGGCGGAAACAGATCAGACGCCTTGAGTTCTTCGGCGTGCTCGAGGAAGCCGCGTTCATCGGCGTTGCTGCGGGCGAGGGCCCGCGCAGCCGGCGTGTCGAAAAGAACAGCCGACCGCTTGACAAGCTTGCCTCCCCGGGGAGTCCCTTCTCTGGTTCGGCTCGTCGAGCTGTCACCATGGTCCACGATGTGCCGGACACTGGGTGTGAGACTGAGGGGTTTCATAAGAAGCGTCCTTTCGTTCAGGCAAATGTTCCGAGTGGAGGAAAAGCTTGGCTGCCGGAGCGCACATGGCTGAGCGCTTGTCGAATGGCAGACTTCCAGTCGTCGAGCAGCGGGATCAACTGCTCGTCGAGCACGAAGGCGAGGCCGATGTTTTGGCCGCGCAGGATCTTCAGGGGCAGGTGATACGCAACGATCGCGTGCCCGGTCTCGGGATGAATGCTGAAGATCGGCAAGTACAGACCGTTGTTGCTCGAGTTGAATTCCAGTAACAGGGAAAACAGCGCTGCCCTGTCTTCTTCCGCCTCCATGTCCCCGAGGTCCATGAGCAGGCGAACCTCATTTCTTTCTTCCAGGTACTCGATGCCGATGAGCGCATCGTCCAATTGCAGGACACCTTGGTGCAGCAACTCGCCTGCTTCTTCGAAGTCGATGTCTTTGCAGAAATCTTGTACCAGCTCGACGTAGTCTTCCCTGCTCACACGCATCCCTTGCTTGTCAGACCAACGAACCAGGAAGCGGCAAGGGGCCGGCGCTTGAAGATTTGCTGTCGAGTGCCTCCCTCAACCTGAGCTTCGAATCGTCCAGCAAGGGGACCAGCCTCTCCGTGAGCACGAATGCCAGATCGACGTCTTCCTCCAGCAATACCGGCAGGGGAATGTGGTGGGCCAACACGGGGTGATCGCTCTCAGGGTGCAGGCTGAAGGCGGGCAAATAGAAGCCGGCGTTGCCGAGGTTGAGCTCCAGGAGCAGTTGGAGCATCTCGCCCCTGTCGACGCCCTCCTCGAACTCGTCGAGGTCCGCCAGCAGGCGGATCTCGTCGCGCTCCTCGATGTACTCGATGGCGATCAGCGTGTCGTCCACCCGAAGCAAGCCGCGACCCAGGAACTCGCTGGCGTCGGCGAGCCCCAGCTCCTCGCAAAGATCCTGAACCAGCTCGACATAGTCTTCCCTACTCATGAGCCCGTCTCCTCATCAGATCGAACAAAGGAAATCCACTTGGCTAGTTGGTAACAATCGTCTCCCCGGCACTCCGCCGGAAAGCCTGACCTTTTGTGGCGGCGGCTGAAGCGACAATCAGCTTTCGGCGCCCAATGCGGTGCCAGTCCGTCCTCCCCCGAGAATCTTCACGCCATCGGTGCCACGCCCGTGTCCGTCTTGCCGTCCCCATCATCCGATCGCGAGTTGTCGCAGATCCTTCGCGACGTCTTCGGCTACGCCGAATTCCGCGGCCATCAACAAGCCATCATCGAGAACGTCACCGCCGGAGCCGACGCGCTGGTGCTGATGCCCACCGGCGGCGGCAAGTCGCTGTGCTACCAGATCCCCGCGATCGCGCGGCAGCGCGCCGGCCGCGGCGTGACGGTCGTCGTTTCGCCGTTGATCGCGCTGATGCACGACCAGGTGGGCGCCCTGCACGAGGCCGGCGTCAATGCGGCCTTTCTCAACTCCACGCTCGATTGGCAAGAGACGCAGGACGTCGAGCGCCGCATGTTGCGTGGCGAGATCACCTTGCTCTACGCGGCGCCCGAACGGGTGACGACGCCGCGCTTTCTCTCGCAGCTCGACGAACTGCATCAGCGCGGCAAGCTGTCGCTGTTCGCGATCGACGAAGCGCACTGCGTGAGCCAATGGGGCCACGACTTCCGGCCCGAGTACCGCGCGCTGACGGTGCTGCACGAGCGCTATGCCGGCGTGCCGCGCATCGCGCTCACCGCCACCGCCGACGCGCTGACGCGCGCCGACATCGTGGAGCGGCTGCAGCTCGAGGAGGCGCGCCAGTTCGTCTCCAGCTTCGACCGGCCGAACATCCGCTACACGATCGTCGAGAAGAAGGACCCGACCACGCAGCTCTTGCGCTTCATCGAGCGCGAGCACGAGGGCGACGCGGGCGTGGTGTATTGCCAGTCGCGCAAACGCGTCGAGGACACGGCCCAGACCCTGCGCGACGCCGGCGTCGAGGCCCTGCCCTACCACGCCGGGCTCGATGCCGCGGTGCGCCAGAAACATCAGGATCGCTTTTTGCGTGACGAAGGCATCGTGATGGTGGCGACCATTGCCTTCGGCATGGGGATCGACAAGCCGGACGTGCGCTTCGTGGCCCACCTCGACATGCCGAAGAACATCGAGGGCTACTACCAGGAGACAGGTCGCGCCGGCCGCGACGGCGCGCCGGCCGACGCGTGGATGACCTACGGCCTGCAGGATGTGGTGAACCAGCGCCGCATGATCGACGAGAGCCCTGCCGGCGAGGAGTTCAAGCAGGTGATGCGCGGCAAGCTCGACGCGCTGCTCTCGCTGGCCGAGGCCAGCGACTGCCGGCGGGTGCGGCTACTGAACTACTTCGGCGAGCACAGCACAGTCTGCGGCAACTGCGACAACTGCCTGAACCCGCCGCAGGTGTGGGACGGCACGGACGCGGCACGCAAGCTGCTGTCGACCATCTACCGCGTGCAGCAGCACAGCGGCATCAGCTTCGGGGCCGGCCACATCATGGACATTCTTCGCGGCAAGACCACGGAGAAGGTGACGCAGTTCGGCCATGCGAAGCTCAGCACGTTCGGCCTCGGCAGCGAGTTCAGCGAGGCACAGCTGCGCGGCGTGATGCGCCAGCTGATCGCCACCGGCGCGCTGTCGGTCGATTCACAGGCCTTCAACACCCTGCAGCTCACCGAAGGCTCGCGCGCGGTGCTGAAGGGCGAGATGCAAGTGCTGCTGCGCGAGTCGGTGTCGTCACCAGCCGATCGGAAGAAGTCACGGCGCGACAAGCCGGCGCGCGGCGCGCCCTCGCCCGCAGCGGCCACGTTGGACATGGCGGGCCAGGCACGCTTCGCCGCGCTGAAGGCCTGGCGCGGGGAGGTGGCGCGCGAGCACAACCTGCCGGCCTACGTGATCTTTCACGACGCCACGCTCGCCGCGATTGCCGAGCGGGCACCGGGCACACTCGAGGACCTGCAAGGCCTGAGCGGGATCGGCAGCAAGAAGCTGGATGCCTACGGGGCGGATGTGCTCAGGGTCTGCGCCGCGTTCTAGCCTGGCTAGCGGCCGGGCCGGAGCAGCCGGTTCTCGAGGATCGGAGAGCGCACCAGGTAAGGCACGCGCTCGGCTTCGGCCTTGCGCATGGCAATGTCACCCTTGCTGACCGACGATGGCGGTGTGGGGCAGACGCCGCCGCCGAGCAGATGCAATGCCACTGCAAGCCGCGCTTCCTTTGGATCGCCGAGCGCGTGCGTGAAGTCGTCCACCACCGCACAGGTCGGCTTGAAGCCATCGCCGTAATCGCCGAAGCCCTTGTCGTTGACGCCCTGGAACTGGATCGCGTAGTAACTGGTGCCGCAGTTGTCCTGCGGGGTGAATCCGTAGGGCTTGCCGCACGTGCCGCCGCCGACCAGGTCGACCGTGATGCCGATGCCTCGCAGGCTGTTGACGACGGACTCACTGGCCGAGCAGGTGTCGGGGCCACTCAGCACTGTGACGCGGGACAGCCCGAGTTGCGGCAAGGCGTACCCCGCACTCATAGGGAGCCCCGCATCCTCCGAGAATCCGAGGGCCGTGGGATGGAAGGGCACGATGGTCTGCTCTGGCGTCAGCTGAAACGGATTCTTGCGGTTGTACTGAAGCCGCTCGAAGGTCTTGCCCTGGGTCGCCGCGCTGGAGCTCACCATGTAGGCCAGCTGGCTCGCAATGTCGAGATACCCGCCGCCGTTGTAGCGCATGTCGATCACGAGATCGGTGATGCCGATGGACTGGAATAGCTCCATCGTGGCGGTGAGCCAGTATTCGGCTGTCGCAATGTGTTCGTTGAAAAGCATGTAGCCGACACGCTTGCCGCCGGGGAGGGTGAAGGCGTTGAGCGTCGGCACGGGATCGCGAGTAATCGACGCCGACGCGAGCGTGAGGATGCGCTCGGTGCCATCGTTCGCCCGCAGCTTGAAGCTGTGCTGTACTCCTGCGCGCTGGGGCGCGATCGCGGCATTCAGCGAGTCGACCTCCGTCCCGTTCACGGCATCGATGCCGTCGATCTCGATCAACCGATCCCCACGAGCCACAGCGGCCTGTGCCGCCGGAGAACCCGGCTCGGTGAATGCGACGCGGATGTCGCGCGGCGCCGAGGCGCTGATGAAGGCGAGTTGCATGCCATAGCCGATTTCGGTGCCGTTCTGCGAAAGTGCGCGCGCCTGCTCCGTGTTGGCGGTGAAATGGAAGCGGTCCTTGGGTTTGCCTGACGCAGTGAGCTTCGGCGTTTTCAGGACGTCGAAATAGGTGACGGGTGTCGCGTAGTCTTTCGCGAGCAGATAGGTGGGCACTTCGTCGTACCACAGATAGGTTTCATCGATCCAGCCGCGCACCCAACTCTTTTCGAGAGCCAGCGTGCCTTGCAAATCGGTGAACGCGGCGCCGGTCGACGGATCGATGCCGGTTCGCGGCGCGGCGCATTGGGCGGCCACGTCGGATGACTTGACGATGTCTTCCCGAGGCTCGGGCGCTGGAGGCGCTGGTGGGACGACCGGCGCCTCGGGCACTGCCGTTGGAGGATTGGCGGGCTGCAAGGGCGCAGCGGGGTCCAGGGGAGGCACAGCCGGAGAGGACGCGACCGGGTCCTCGGCGGCCGTCGGCACCGGAACCGAAGCAGAGTCCCCGGGCGCGGCAGGAGCCGTGAGGAAAGGTGGAAACATGGGGCCGCCGCCTCCACCACCGCATGCCGCGAGTGCGACGGTCCATGCCAGGCCGAGCGCGCATCGCGCCAGCTTCTTGTCGAGAACTCTCCCCATGCTTCCTCCGATGAGACATCGCTGTCAATTTGCAGCCGGGGGATGCTAGAAACACTCAGGTCAAAATAGTTCTCGCAACGACAATTCTTCAGAATGGGAGATTCACGGTTTCGCGTCAGGGCTGCGTCGCGCGCAGCGTGGCAACCAGCCGGTTTTCACGGACTGGCGATCGCATGAGATACGGCGCGCCCTGGGTCTCCGCCTTGCGCAACGCCAGTTCGGCCTTGCTCGACTCCGACGCCGGGCACGCGCCGCTGCTGCGCAAGGTCAACGCCGCCGCGAGCCGCGCCTCGGTAGGGTCGCCCAAGGCGTGATCGAAGTCGTCGGCCACGACGCAGGTCGGCGCAAAGCCGTCGCCGTAGTCGCCGAAGCCCTGGTTGTTGACGCCCTGGAACTGGATCGCGAAGTAGGTGGTGCCGCAGTTGTCCTGCGGCAGGAAGCCATAGGGCTTGCCGCAGGTGGGGCCGCCGATCAGGTTGACCGCGACGCCGACGCCACGCAGGCTGTTGATCACCGATTCGCTGGCGGAGCAGGTGTCAGGGCCCGCGAGCACGGTGACGCGCGACAGGCCCAGGCGCGGCAGCACCTGCCCGGCCGGTGTGGAAAAGCCGCGCGAAGTCACGTGGAAGGGCAAGGTGGCCTGCGCGGGCGCGAGGCGAAAAGGGTTCTTGCTGTTGAAAACGAGGCGCTCGAACACGGCGCCGGTGGTCGCGCCCTGCGAGCTGACCATGGCAGCCAGCTCGCTCGCAACATCGAGCAGGCCGCCGCCGTTGTAGCGCATGTCGATCACCAGGTCGGCGATGCCCGCGCTTTGCAGTTGGTTCACGGCCGCTATCAGCGCCGCCTCCGCGGTCGCGAGGTGGTCGTTGAATTGCATGTACCCCACCGGCCCGCTTGCGGTCGCGATGGTCTTCACGTTCTGCACTGGAGTGCGGGTAACACGCGCGGCGGCCAGCGCGAGCGTGCGCTCTGCGCCGTCGGGCGCGCGCAGCCTGAAGCTGTGCGCCTCGCCCTCGCGGGCCGGGGCCAGGCCTGCGTTGAGCGTGGTCGTGTCGACGCCGTTGGCAACGTCGACACCATCGATTTCCACGACGCGCGTGCCGCGCACGATGCCCGCCTGCGCCGCGGGCGAGTTGGGCTCGGTGTAGGCCACGCGCACGTCACGCGGCGGCGATGCGCTCAGGAAAGCCAGTTCCAGGCCGTAGCCCACATCCACACCGCCTTGCGACAGCGCGCGATAGGCGGCCGTACCCTGCGTGAAGTGAAAGCGGTCCTTGGCTCGGCCGGAAGCGGTGAGCCGAGGTGACCTGAGCACGTCGAACCAGGCAATCGGCGTGGCGTAGTCCTTCGATGCCAGAGTGGCCGGCACTTCGTCGAACCAGAGGTAGGTTTCGTCGATCCAGCCGCGCACCCAGCGCTTCTCGTCGGCGGTGGTGCCGCTGCGGTCGGGGAAGACGGCGCCGGTGTCCGGGTCGATGCCGTTGCGCGGCGCGGCGCAAAGGCCCGCGACGCTGGCGGAAGCGGCGATGGCATCGTCCTCGGCCGCGGGCTCGGCCGGGCGCTGCGGGGTCGTGGCCACGGGCATGAAGGCGCCGCCACCGCCTCCGCCACCACCTCCGCAGGCCGTCATTGCTGCGGCGGCCGCGCACACAGTCACCAGCGCAGCCAGCCGCTGCAATCGAAGCTCCATGAAGTATCCCCCTCACGCGCCGGCGCGCAATGCGCCGGTCGCAGTCTCAGTGAACGAAGCCCATGCTGCGCGATTCGCGTACCTCGGGCTTGATGCGGTGCTCGGCCTCGAGCTGGTCCAGGAACTCGTCTGCCGAGAACGCGACGCCAAGAATATCGGTCTGGCGCTTGACGGCCGCGAAATCGCCAGGACACAGCTGCGGCAGCCTGGCCAAGCGCTGTTGCCGTTCGCTCGTCAGGCCGGCAGCGTCGCCGTCCAGCGCCTCGATCAAGAACATGCGCTCGCGCTGCACCGGCGTCAGCGGCATGAACTTGATCTTGAACGTAAAGCGCCGCAACGCGGCCTGGTCGAGGCGGTCGAGCAGGTTGGTCGTGCAGACGAAGATGCCGTCGAAGCGTTCCATGCCCTGAAGCATCTCGTTGACCTCGGTCACTTCGTAGGTGCGCTGTGCGCCGCGGCGGTCCTGCAGGAAGCTGTCGGCCTCGTCGAGCAGGAGCACGGCTTCTTCGGCCTCGGCCTCCTTGAACATGGCGGCCATGTTCTGCTCGGTCTCGCCGACGTACTTGCTCATCAGGTCGCTCGCCTGCTTGATGATCAGCGGCCGGCCGATGGCGCGTGACAGGTGCTCGGCCAGCGCCGTCTTGCCGGTGCCGGGCGCGCCGTAGAAGCACAGGGTGCCGTGGCCGCGCACCTTGAGCGCCTCGACGATGCGCGGGATCTCGAAGCGGCTCTCGACGTTGAGCATGTCGAGGTCGTAAGTGGTCACGCTGCGGCGCGCGCCCAGACCGCCCTGCGTGCCGAGTGCAAGGTCTGCATTGCGCAGCTGGCGTTCGATCAGGCTTTCCATGGAAGTGCCCTGCGACATGGCAAGACCCGCGAAGCGCACCGCCGTGCGGATCTGAGCAGGCGTCAAGCCCTTGCGGGCAGCCAGTTTCGCCGCAAAGGCATCGGACACAGCCACGCCCTCGAGCGTCTTGCGCACCAGTTGCTCGCGCGCACCGGGCGGCGGCGACTTGAGCTCGAGGTGGTAGGCGAAGCGGCGCCGGAAGGCGGGGTCGATCTGCTCGATGCGGTTGGTCACCCAGATCGTGGGCACCGCGTTCGACTCGAGGATCTGGTTGACCCAGGCCTTGCCGCTCACGCTGCCGCTGGCGGATGCAGGAATCTGCTCGGCGCGCGCCATGAGCTGGGCCGCCTCGGTGCTGATCGGCGGGAACACGTCCTCGACCTCGTCGAAAAGCAATGCCGCCTGCGCGCTCCCCTTGAGGAAGACCTGCGCGATCTGCAGTGACCGGTATCGGTCACGGCCCGAGAGCGAGTTGCCGTCGCGGTCGGCGTACTCGACCTCGAACAGCTCCAGGCCGGCGGCTTGGGCGACGACCTTCGCGAGCTCGGTCTTGCCGGTGCCGGGCGGACCGTAGAGCAGCACGTTGACCCCCGGCTCCTTGCGCGCCACCGCGGCGGAAAGCAGGGTGATCAGCATCTGCGCATCTTCCTGCACGAAGCTGAAGTCCTGCACCACGAGCGCGCTCTTGGCGGAGGGCCGCGTGAACACGGCCATCAGCTCGTTGTGGTCGCGGTATTCGCGCATCAGCACCGGCGGCAGCTTCTCGCTGACCTTCATGAGGTCGGCCAGGTCGGTGATGTTGTGCTCGGAGATGAGGTTTTCGACCAGGCCGATTCGCTCGAGCCGCGAGCCGGCGCGCAGTGCCTCGCCCACGTCGCTGGCTTCGACACCGGCCACCTCGGCGATCGCGGCGTAGGCTTCCGGCGCGTTGTTGACCTTGAACTCGACCAAGAGCGAGCGCAGATCGCGCTGGTAGCGCGCGAGCGTGCCGTAGAGCAGGAGCGCGCGCTCGGCCCTGTTGAGCTGAAGGAGGCCTGCGAGCGCGTCGATGTTCTTCTCGACCAGGGTGGACTGCTTGCGCAGCGCATGGGTGAGCCAGTCGCGCGTGGCCGAGAGCACCGAGAGCAGATCCTTCGGCTGGTCCTTGGCGTACTCGTCGAGATAGAAGAAGAGCGTGCCCTCCTCGTAGGGGCCGCGCCACACACCGTGACGCTCCAGCAGCGTGCGGCCATCGAAGTGCTCGACGCCTTTCCACACTTCGTTGCCGGCGCAGCGGCGGCCGAGGAATTCGCGCAGGCGCTGCAGCACGGGCAGGGGCCAGACCAGGTGCCGGCCGGTCAGCGAGAGCAGGCCGTTGAGGTCGCGCCTCACGTTGAAGCGGGGCCCCTGCTTGGCCGCGAGGGTGAGCACGAAGTGCGAGCACATGAGCTCGAGCACCGGCGCTTCCTTGAGTCCGGGCGACGGCAATGCATGACCGCGGGAAGCCGCAGCCACGACATCGGCACCGGAACGCTTGACCATCGAGCAACCTCCAGTTAGGAGAAACCAGAATCGGAAACTGATCGCGACCATAGCGCAGAGTTTTGCCTTCGGGAAGACTCGGGCACCGTAAAAACCCGGATGTTGCGATTCCGTCCCACAATGCCGCCCATGCTTGGAATCGACGACATCGAACGCGCCGCCGAGCGCCTGCAGGGCCAGGTGCTCGATACGCCCTGCGTGGAATCGCGCACGCTTTCAGAGATCGTCGGGGCGCAGGTCTTCCTCAAGTTCGAGAACCTGCAGTTCACTGCCTCCTTCAAGGAGCGCGGCGCCTGCAACAAGCTGGTCGATCTTTCCGAGAAGGGCGTCCAGGGCGTGATCGCGATGTCGGCCGGCAACCATGCCCAAGGCGTGGCCTACCATGCCCAGCGTCTTGGCTTGAGGGCGCTGATCGTCATGCCCCGCTTCACGCCGGGCGTGAAGATCGAGCGAACCCGCGGGTTCGGGGCCGAGGTGGTGCTGCACGGTGACACGCTGGACGCAGCGCGTGCCCACGCCCTGGCGCTCGCGGAGCAGGAAGGCCTGGCCTTCGTCCACCCCTACGACGACGAGGCGATCATCGCCGGCCAGGGCACCGTCGCGCTCGAGATGCTGGCCGCGGTGCCGCAGCTCGATGTGCTGGTGGTCTCGGTGGGCGGCGGCGGCCTGATCGCGGGCATGGCGCTCGCTGCCCGGGCGCGCAAGCCCGGGATCGAGATCGTGGGCGTACAGACCCGGCGCTTTCCGGCGATGGTCAATGCCGTCCAGGGCACAAATCATCCATCGGGGCAGAGCACCATCGCCGAGGGCATCGCGGTCGGCACACCGGGCGTGCTGACGCAGGCCATCATCGGCTCGCAGGTGGACGATCTGCTCCTGGTCGACGAGGGCGACATCGAACAGGCAGTGCTCATGCTGCTCGAGATCGAGAAGACGCTGGTCGAGGGCGCGGGTGCGGCCGGGCTGGCGGCGCTGATTCGGCATCCCGAGCGCTTCAAGGGCAAGCGGGTCGGCCTGGTGCTCTCGGGCGGAAACATCGACCCCCTGCTGCTGGCGGCAATCATCGAGCGCGGCATGGTGCGCGCCGGCCGGCTTGCGCGCGTGCGCGTCAGCGCGCGCGACGTGCCCGGCTCCTTGGCCCAGATCACGGCCACTGTCGCCGAAGCGGGCGCTAACGTCGACGAGGTGCACCACCAACGCGCCTTCACCATGCTGGCAGCGCAGAACGTGGATATCGAGTTGGTGTTGCAGACCCGTGGACGTGCGCATCTGGCCATGGTGCTCGAGGCCTTGCGCACGGCTGGATTCGAGGCGGACGAGCAGCGCTGAGGGTCTGGCAAGCCCCTAGATCGCGTCGTGCGGGTCCGTCGGTAAAATGGCCTCAGTTTTGCGTACACGAGGAATAAGCATGTCCAATCCCACTCCTGTCGAACCGGCCAAGGCCGCCGCCGTCGAGGACGACGCGGTCGAGTCGATCGTTCACCTGATGCCCCTGGTGCTGCCGCTGGCGGGCGGGGTGTTGATGCTCCTGCTGGCCTCCATCGCCGTCTACTTGGCCTGACATCCGGCTGCGGCAGCGGCGGACACCCCGCAGGCTGCCGCCGTTCGAGGATTGCGAGCCCCGTCTCCGGCTGCACGATCCATCCTCCCGAGACTGAAACGTTTTCTCCAACGGACCTCGATGGCCCGGCGCCACAGCCCCGTTCGAAAAGACGATTTTTCAACTTAGGAGTTTCTATGAACGCACCACTGAAGGGCCTTGCCGTACAGGCACCTGCCTACGTCAAGAACACCAAGCTGGTCGCCTGGGTCGCGGACATGGCCGCGCTGTGCAAGCCCGAAGCCATCCACTGGTGCGATGGCAGCCAGGAAGAATACGAACGCCTGTGCCAGTTGCTGGTGGACGCCGGCACCTTCAAGAAACTGAACCCCGCGAAACGGCCCAACTCCTTCCTCGCCACCTCTGACCCGAGCGATGTCGCCCGCGTCGAAGATCGCACCTTCATCTGTTCCGAGAAAAAGGAAGCCGCCGGGCCCACCAACAACTGGATGGCGCCGGCCGAGATGCGCGCCACGCTGCAGCCGCTGTTCGATGGCTGCATGAAGGGCCGCACGATGTACGTCGTCCCGTTCAGCATGGGCCCGCTGGGCTCGCCGATCGCCCACATCGGCATCGAGCTGTCCGACAGCCCGTATGTAGCAGTCAACATGAAGATCATGACCCGCATGGGCAAGGCCGTGTACGACGTCCTGGGCGCCGAGGGCGACTTCGTTCCCTGTGTTCACACGGTCGGCGCGCCGCTGCAGGCCGGCGAGAAGGACGTGGCCTGGCCTTGCAACAAGACCAAGTACATCGTCCACTACCCCGAGACCCGCGAGATCTGGAGCTACGGCTCGGGCTACGGCGGCAATGCGCTGCTGGGCAAGAAGTGCTTCGCCCTGCGCATCGCCTCGAACATGGGCCGCGACGAAGGCTGGCTGGCAGAGCACATGCTGATCCTCGGCGTCACCAATCCGGAGGGCAAGAAATACCACGTGGCTGCGGCCTTCCCGAGTGCCTGCGGCAAGACCAACTTCGCGATGCTGATCCCGCCGGCGGGGTTCGAGGGGTGGAAGGTCACGACGATCGGCGACGACATCGCCTGGATCAAGCCCGGTGCGGACGGCAAGCTGCGCGCCATCAACCCGGAGGCCGGCTACTTCGGCGTTGCGCCCGGAACCAACGTCAAGACCAATCCGAACTGCATGGCCAGCCTGGACCGCGACGTGATCTTCACGAACGTGGCCCTGACGGACGATGGCGACGTCTGGTGGGAAGGCATGGGCGAGCCCCCGGCCCACGCGATCGACTGGCAGGGCAAGGACTGGACGCCCGCCATCGCGAAGGAGACCGGCGCCAAGGCCTCGCATCCGAACGCGCGCTTTACGGTCGCCGCCGCCAACAATCCAGCGCTCGACGACGCCTGGGACGACCCCAAGGGCGTGGCGATCGATGCCTTCATTTTCGGTGGCCGACGCTCCACCACCGTGCCGCTGGTGACCGAGGCGCGCAACTGGATCGAGGGCGTCTACATGGCTGCGACCATGGGTTCCGAGACCACCGCAGCCGCTGGCGGCCAGCAGGGTGTCGTACGGCGCGACCCGTTCGCGATGCTGCCTTTCGCCGGCTACAACATGAGCGACTACTTCCAGCATTGGCTGGACCTCGGCAAGAAGCTCGAGGCCGCGGGCGCCCGCCTGCCCAAGATCTACACGACCAACTGGTTCCGCAAGGGCGCCGATGGCAAATTCGTCTGGCCCGGCTACGGCGAGAACATGCGTGTGCTGAAGTGGATGATCGACCGCATCGAAGACAAGGCCGAGGGCAAGGAGCATGTGTTCGGCGTCAGCCCGCGGTACGAAGACCTCAACTGGTCCGGCCTCGATTTCAGCGCCGAGCAGTTCGCCACGGTCACCCACATCGACAAGGCCGCATGGCAGGCGGAGCTGAAGCTGCATGCGGAGCTGTTCCAGCAGCTGGCGCATCATCTGCCCAAGGAGCTGCCAGCCACCAAGGCGGCCATCGAGCAGCGACTGGCTGCCTGAAAGGCCCGGCCAAAAGCAAAAAGCCGCCCGAGGGCGGCTTTTTTCATCACGCGATCGATCAGTAGTGCTGGCCGAGGTTCACGGCGCGCAGCGCCGAGTACAGGGTCGGCACGCTCGCGTCGGCAGCGATCTTGGCCGATGCCGCGATCTCGGTCGCCTCCGTTTCCTGGCGCGTGCTGATTGCCTGCAGATCGCGAAGAATGCGCGGATCCTGCTTGGCATAGGCCAGGAACTGCTCGTCGGCGCGGGCGGCGGCCATGCGGCGTGCCGACGTGCGAACCGCCGTCACTGTCCGAACCGCCACGCTGCGCGCGGTGCCGGCGAAAAGGCCGAGGGCTGCAAAACCCACGCCCCACATGACGAGCCAGGCGACGAGCAACCCACCGTCGTTCCAGGTCGAGATGAGCGAGTCGGCGACGACGAGCAGCGAGGCGACGATCGCCGCCAGCAGCAAGGCTGCCAAACCGCGGGCGCCGTCGAAGCTGCGGCGGGCAGAGCGAATGTGGTCGATGACGGCTTCAGCGCGGGCAACGCCCGGATGAGTGGCCGGTTGTTCAACATGGACAAAGCTGGTCATGATGAGGTCCCTCCTAGGACTGATGACTAATACCGATGCAGTGATATTAGTGGTTTCCCTAGTGCTTTTCCACTTTAGCTTCATGATGTCTATCATTCATCGTACTTATGGATGTCAACTTTCGCACATTGGACCTGAACCTCCTGCGCGTCTTCGACGAGGTGATGGCCGAGCGCAATCTCACGCGCGCGGCCCGCAATCTCTCGATCACGCAGCCCGCCGTGAGCAATGCGTTGCGGCGGCTGCGCGAAACGCTGGGCGACGAACTCGTGCGTCGCTCGGGCGCCGGCGTCGAGCCCACGCCGCGCGCAATGGCGCTGTGGCCCACCGTGCGCGGCGCGTTGCAACAACTGCAGCACACGCTGGCGCCGGGCGAATTCGATCCAGCCATCGCCGACAACACCTTCGTTCTCGCCATGGCTGATGCCACTGCAGCGGAGCTGATTCCGGGGCTGATCAAGATCGTCGAGGAAGAGGCACCCGCCATTTCGCTACGGGTCCTGCCCCTGACCACGCGCGATCCCCGACGTCTGCTCGAGAGCGAGGAGGTAGACATGGCCATCGGCTACTTTCCGGCAGTGATCGCCAACTTGGCTGCGCGCGGACAGTCCGATGCCGCCCTGCTGCCATTCGACACACAGCGGCTCTACGTGGGCGAATACGTGTGCGTGATGCGGCGTGGCCATCCGCTCGCGGGGCAGCCGCTGACGCTGGATGCGTTCTGCACGGCGCGCCACCTGCTGGTGAGCTTCTCGGGCCGGCCCTACGGCTTCATCGACCAGACGCTCGGTGCGCTGGGCCGGGAGCGGCGCATCGTGGCGACGGTCAACCAGTTCTTCACCGCCGGCCGGGTGGTGGCCAATTCGGACCTGCTGACGGTGCTACCCCGGCATTTCGTCAAGGTGACGGGTATCGACGAGCAGTTCTTGCTGCAGGAGCTGCCTTTTCAGCAGCCGCTGGTGCATGTGGACGCCATCTGGCATCGGCGGGCGCAGCACGGGCCGGCCCATGGTTGGCTGCGGCAAGCGCTGCTGCGTTCGGCAAGGGCGGCCTTTGCCGGCGCGCCCGGCGGACCGGCTTAGCGAACGACGCTGAGCCAGGCGGTCGCGGCAGCGCGCAGTTCCTGCGCGTGGTGCGCATCCAGGCCGGCGCGGGAGCCGGCGCTTTCCATCAAGGCGGTGGCTGGGCTCGAAGGGGTTTCGACGGGGTTGAAGCGAAACAGGCGTGCCGCTTGGGCAACTAGGCTGAACATGACGTTTGCGGGCGTGCAAGCCGCGCTGGAGTGGGTGATGAACCAAGATTAAGGGTTTTCCCCAATATTTCCAGCCCAACCTCATGCGCTTTGCGCATAGGGATATTCGCCTAGACTGGCGCAATGAAGCTTCAGCTGCTCTCGGATCTTCATCTGGAGGTGCATCCCCGGTGCTGCATCACGCCGGCACCCGGCGCCGATCTGCTGATCCTCGCTGGCGATATCGGCTCCTATCAATCGGGATCGCGCCTGCTCGAGCCCGACTTCGGTCTCACCCGCTTTTCACCACGCCACGGCTGGCCGACCCCGGTGCTTTACGTGCCGGGCAATCACGAATACGACAGCGCCGACTTCGACCAAACCCACGAGCGCCTGCGCGCGTTGTGCGAGGCACTGGAGATCCAGTGGCTCGAGCGCGAAAGCCGCGTGATCGACGGCGTCCGCTTCATCGGCACCACCTTGTGGGCCGACTTCGATGCGCTGATCGAGCACGGCGACAGCATGAGCGAGGCCCTGAAGAAGCGCGGCAAAGCGATGCGTGCCGCCAACTTCTACTTGGAGAAAGCAGGGACCATGCGGGCCGGCGAGATCTTTCTCGCCGACGCGTTGAGAGAGCACTCACTGACGTGCCAGGCCTGGCTGCGTCAGGCATTGGCTCAACACTTCGAGGGGCCGACCGTGGCTGTCACGCACTTCGCGCCGACGCTGGCGAGCGCCGATCCGCGTTACGGACTGAGCCCTGGCACTGCGGGCTTCTGCAACTCGCTGGACGAGCTGCTGCCCCGCGCCGACCTGTGGCTTCACGGCCACCTGCATTGCGCCTTCGACTATGTGAAGGACGGTTGCCGGGTCGTGGCGAACCCGCTGGGCTACGAGACCAAGGGGGAGCAGGAGGGTTTCAGACCCGAGCTGCTCATCGAGGTGCCGCCGAGGCGTCCAGCGCGCACCGCCTGAGCAGGCTCATGCCGGCTTCACGCCCGCATGGCCGGCTTCGACGGCGAAACGCGCCTGGGTGTGGAAGCGCGCGTCGGGCGCCGCCGGATGCGCAGTCGCGCGGAACTCGCACTGCATGGCCTTGGGTGTGGCCTCGATGAAGGCATAGCCGCGCTCGTCGCCGCGCGCATGCAGCACGTCGGGGTTGTCGCGCTGCAGCCATTCCATCGAGGTCCGGCTGGCGCCGCGCGAGCTGATCGAGCCGCCGACGAACTCGCTTGCGACCACCGGCGACGCCGTGTCGTTGGGCACCACGCGCAGGTCGGCGGCCACGTACCGGTGCACGTCGCCGCCCAGCACCACCACGTCGCGCAGGCCTCCCTCGCCGATGCCTTGCAGCAACTGCCGCCGCGCCTCGGGATAGCCGTCCCAGCCGTCGGTCCAGGATTGGCGGCCCCGCGGCGCATCGAGGCTGGCGGAGCTCATCTGGGTGGATTGCCCCAGCAGCTTCCATTGCCTTCCGGATGCCGCCAGGCCCTGCGCGAGCCACCGCGCCTGGTCGGCGCCGAGCATGGTGCGCGACGGGTCCGCCAACGCCTCGCAGCCGATCACCAGGCGTCCCCAGTCGTGCGCCGGGTCCGGGCAGACGTGGTGGCTGCGGTACTGCCGCGTGTCGAGCGTCCAGAGCTCGGCCAGCCGCCCCCAGGCGAAGCGGTCGTGAATGCGCATCGCGGCCCCTTGCGGCGGCAGCAGCAGCGGCATGTGCTCGAAGTAGGCGCGGTAGGCCGCCGCGCGGCGCTGCAGGAAGAGCGCAGGCTCGGTGTACGCCGGGTCGCGATCGTTGGCGTAGTCGTTGACCACCTCGTGGTCGTCCCAGGTCAGGATCCACGGGTGGGCTGCATGTGCGGCCTGCAGATCGGCGTCGCGCTTGTACAGCGCATGGCGCGCTCGGTATTCCTCTAACGTCAACGGAATGGGCGCTCCGTGACGGCGCGGCATCGGCCCCTGGCTGCTGCCTTCGTAGATGTAGTCGCCGGCGAAGAGCACGAAGTCGAGCTCGCGCGTCGAGATCTCGCGATGCGCCGCGTAGTAGCCATGCTCGTAGTTCTGGCAGGAGGCGAGTGCGAAGCGCAGCCGCGGCACCGCCGCATCCACGGCAGGGGCCGTGCGCGTGCGTCCGACCGTGCTGCGTGCATCACCGCAGCTGAAGCGGTACCAGTACTCGCGTTGCGGCGCCAAGCCTTGCACGTGCACGTGCACGCTGAAGGCGTGCGCCGCTTCGGCATGCACTTCCCCCTGCATGACAGGTCGCTTGAGCTCGGCATCGCCGAAGACTTCGTAGTGCACGGCGCAGCGCTGAAGACCCTCGAAACCCGGCTCGTCGTCCTCGGCCACCAGCCGCGTCCAGAGCACGACACTGTCCGGCCGCGGCTGGCCGCTGGCGACTCCGAGCGTGAAAGGGTTCGAACGCCAGCGCGGCGCCGGTTGCGCGCGCGCAGGCGGCGCGGCCGCCCAGCCGCACAGGGCGAGCCACAGCGCGGCGCGATTCAGATCTCGACGGCGAAGATTCATAGGTCTTTCAAGGAGAAGAGGACGCCACGGCGCCGCCTATGATCGCGCGCAACTTCGAAGAACGGCATCGGCAAAGGGATACGCGTGCTCAACGGCTTGTGGCTCGGCTTTTTTCTGGCGGCAGCCTTGGCCGCATTCTCGCGCTGGCTGATCGGCGGCGATGCGACGGTGTTCGCCGCCATCGTGGACAGCCTGTTCGGCATGGCCAAGCTCTCGGTCGAAGTGATGGTGCTGCTGTTCGGCACGCTGACGCTGTGGATGGGCTTCCTGCGCATCGCCGAGGCCGCGGGCCTGGTCGCTGGTCTTGCGCGGCTGCTCGGCCCCCTGTTCCGGCGGCTCATGCCCGAAGTGCCCGCGGGGCATCCGGCGCTGGGCCTCATAACCATGAACTTCGCGGCCAATGCACTGGGCCTGGACAACGCAGCCACGCCCATCGGGCTGAAGGCAATGCGCGAGTTGCAAAGCCTCAATCCGAGCGCGACCACGGCGAGCAATGCGCAGATCCTGTTCCTCGTGCTCAATGCCTCGTCTCTCACGCTGCTGCCCGTCACCATCTTCATGTACCGTGCGCAGCAGGGTGCGGCCGATCCGACCCTGGTGTTCCTGCCGATCCTGCTCGCCACCAGCTGCTCGACGCTGGTGGGCCTCCTCTCGGTGGCCTTCGTGCAGCGGCTCAGGTTGTGGGACCCGGTCGTGCTCGCGTATCTGCTGCCCGGCGCACTGCTGCTCGCCGGCTTCATTGCGCTGCTGGCCACGCTCTCGGCTGCCGCGCTGGCCTCGCTCTCCTCGCTGCTGGGCAACCTCACGCTCTTCGGAATCGTGCTCGTCTTCCTGCTGGCCGGCGCGCTGCGCCGCGTCAAGGTCTACGAGTGCTTCGTCGAGGGCGCAAAGGAAGGCTTCGACGTGGCGAAGAACCTGCTGCCCTACCTGGTGGCAATGCTGTGCGCAGTAGGCGTGCTTCGGGCTTCGGGTGCGCTGGAGTTCGTGCTGTCGGGCGTCCGCTGGGCGGTCGGCCTCGCGGGCTGGGACACGCGCTTCATCGACGCCCTGCCCACTGCGCTGGTCAAGCCCTTCTCAGGCAGTGCGGCGCGCGCGATGCTGATCGAGACCATGCAGAGCCAGGGTGTCGACAGCTTCGCGGCGAAGGTTGCAGCCACCATCCAGGGCAGCACGGAAACCACCTTCTACGTGCTGGCCGTTTACTTCGGCGCCGTGGGCATCCATCGGGCCCGGCACGCGGTGGGTTGCGCGCTTCTGGCCGAGCTCGCCGGTGTGCTGGGTGCCATTGGCGTCGGCTACTGGTTCTTCGGCTGAACCCGGGAGGCGGCGCCCGCCGGAGTGATCGGCCAGAATATCCCCTCACTTCGCAGCTCCTCCGTGACCGCTCCCGCCCAGGCGAAACCGCCCTCCTTCACGACCGACGAATTCCGCGCAGCCCTGGGCATGTTCGCGACCGGCGTCACCATCGTCACCGCGCGCGCGGCCAACGGACGGCTGGTCGGCCTCACGGCCAATTCCTTCAACTCCGTGTCGCTCGATCCGCCGCTGGTGCTGTGGAGCCTGGCGCGCAGCGCCGCCTCGATGGTCGCGCTCAGCACTGGCTCGCACTATGCGATCAACATCCTGGGCTCCAACCAGAAGGACCTGGCCGAGCGTTTCGCCACCAAGGACGTGGACCGTTGGGTGGATGTCGCCTTCACCGAAGGCTACGGCGGCGCGCCGGTGCTTGCAGGCGTGGCGGCGAGCTTCGAATGCTTCAACCGCAGCCGCTACGACGAAGGAGACCACGTGATCTTCGTCGGCGAGGTCGAGCGCTGCGCGCACAGCCCCGGCGCCTCTCCGCTGCTGTTCCACGGCGGCCGGTTCTATACCGAGCACCCGCTGTAGTCGCTGACGTCGCTGTGAGCCTCAGCGCCGGAGGCTGAGCTTGTAGCGGAAGGTGTCGGCACGGTAGACCGCGACCTCCACATGGACCGGGCCGCCGCCGGACAGGTGCAGCAGCCGCTCCACCTGCAACACCGGCGCCCCAGGCTTGAGCTGCAACAGCTTCGCCTCCTGCGGCTTCGCCAGGCCGGCTCCGATTTCGAGCTGTGCCTCGCCGATGTCGAGCCCGCCCTCGTGCTCGAAGACCTCGATGAGGTCGCGCTGCGAGAAATCGACGCGCGCCAGCCGTTCCCCCAGGAAGCGCGGCAGCCAGGAACTGTTCACCGAGAGCGGCTCGCGGTCCAGGTAGCGCAGCGTCTGCAGGTGGTACACCACCTCGCCGGCCGGCAATTGCAGCTGTCGTGCCACCGAGGCGGGCGCCTTCACTTCGCGCCATGCGAGCCGCTTGCTGCTGACTGCGTGCTGTTCAAGCGACAGCGCCTCGTTCAGTCCCTGCAGCCGGTTGAGACTCTGGGATGCCTTCGAATGGGACACGAATGCCCCTTTCCCGTGCAGCTTGACGATCAGGCCCTCGGCCTGGAGCGCACTCAGCGCCTGCCGCACGGTAATGCGGCTGACGCCGTGCGCCGCCGTCAGTTCTGATTCGGAAGGCAGCTTGGCCCCCGGTTCGAGTTCGCCGTCGAGGATGCGCGCGCGCAGCGCGTCGCGAAGCTGCGCGTGCAAGGACTGAGGAAGCTCAGACATCGATGGCCTTGACGCCGACGCTGGCATACGACTTGCGTCGCTTGTCATAACTTGTCATAACAAGTAGATTCTGCACCGCCAGGGTGCTTCTTTCCGTTCATTCACCGACCAAGGAAACGACCATGTCCGCAGCCCGAGCCTTCTTCTTCCGTTCCACCGCCGCCGCGATGGCGCTAGCCGCCGGCACGGCGGCCCAGGCGCAAAGCTATCCCGCCAAGCCGATCACGCTGATTGTGCCGTTCGCCGCCGGCGGTGGCGTCGATGCCACGGCGCGCCTGCTCACCGCCAAGCTCGGCGAGCAGCTCAAGCAGCCGGTGGTGATCGAGAACGTGGCGGGCGCTGCCGGCACCATCGGCACGCAGAAGGCGGCTCGCGCGGCGCCGGACGGCTACACCCTGCTCTTCGCGGTGGCGAGCCCGCTCAACGTGGCGCCGCTGGTGGCACCGTCGGCGGTGCGCTACGACAGCTTCAAGGACTTCGTTCCCGTCGCGACCGTGGGCACCTCTCCCTTCGTCCTCATCGGAAAGCCCGCCCTGCCCGCTCACACCACCGCTGAACTGATCCAGCTGGCGAAGGCGCAGCCCGGCAAGCTCAACTTCGGCACCGACGGGGTGGGCACGTCGCTGCACGTCACGGCCGAGATGTTCAAGCAGCGCGCGGGCATCGACCTGACGCACGTGCCCTACAAGTCGGGCCCCCAGGTGCTGACCGACGTGGCCGGCGGCCAGGTCGACCTGGCCGTGCTGCCGCTGTCGCTGGCACTCCCCTTCGTGAAGGACGGCAAGGTCAGGGCGTTCGGGGTGACCTCGCTGGCCCGCTCGGCCATCGCGCCGGCCATTCCCGCACTTGCGGAGTCGCCCGAACTCAAGGGCATGGAGATGGATGCGTGGCTCGGCCTGCTGGCGCCCGCCGGTACCCCGGCCGCGGTGACGGCGACGTGGGTCAAAGCCCTCGATGCCACGCTCAAGGACCCCGAAGTCATCCGCAAGCTCGCCGAAATTGCCGTCAAGCCGCAGTTGATCGCAGGCCCTGCCTTCGGCGACTACCTGGCGAAGGAACGCAAGACCATCGCCGGCGTGGTGCAGACTGCCGGCATCAAGGCCGAATAGAAAAACAAGGATCGTCTCCATGCTGATGTCGCTCGCCAGTGCCTGGATCGTGCTGCCTGCCGTGTTGCTCGCCGGCGGCCTGATCGGCGCGAGCGGCATCGGCGGCGTGCTGCTGGTGCCGGTGCTGACCAAGCTCGGGGCGGTGCCGCTGCCGCAGGCCATCGCCGCAGCGTCGCTCGGCTTCGCCCTGCCGGCGCTGGTGGCGCTGCGCCCGCTCATGCGCGAGCGCGCGCAGGCGGCGCGCTGTGTCCCTTTGCTGGCCGGCGCCCTCGCGGGGGCGGCCGCGGGCGCGCTGCTGGTGCGCTGGTTGCCTGCCGCCGCGCTGATGACCGGGGTGACCCTGCTGGTGCTGTTTTCGGGCTGGCGCGGCCTGCGCGCCTCGGCGATGAAGTCGGAACCCGCGGCTCCGCTCGGCACGCCGGTGCTGCTTGCACTCGGTATCGCGGTAGGGCTCGGTTCCGCGCTCACGGGCACCGGTGGCCCGGTGCTGGTCTTGCCGCTGCTGATGCTGCTGCGCCAGCCCGTCGTCTTCGCGGTGGTGGCCGCGCAGGCGGTGCAACTGCCCGTGGCCTTGGCCAGCAGCACGGTGCATGCGATCGAAGGCCGCCTCGATCTCCGGCTGGCGGCCCTGTGCGGCCTGCTGATGCTCGCGGGCTCCATCGCCGGGCAGCGCGCCGCCGCCGGCCTGAACATGCGGCAGCTGCAGCGCTTCGTCTCGCTGCTGCTGCTGGCCGTGGGTGCCTGGTTCGCCTGGCTGCTGCTGGCCTGATCGATTCATCCAAGGAAACGCCATGCTGTCTCCCGAACTCCTGCAGTCAGGCCAGCCGCTGCTGCTGGCGCCCGAGTGGGTGATGCTGACCGACGGCCCGCGCCAGGGCCTGGGCGTGGTGGTGCGCGACGGCCACTTCGCGCAGGTGGCCCCGCTCGCCGAGGTGCGCGCAGCGCAACCAGGCCTCGCGGCAATCGAACTGCCGCAGCGCCTGCTGATGCCGGGCTTGATCGACACCCATACCCACCTCACGCAGTCCTTCGGCAAGGCATTGGCCTTCGGCGAGCCTTCGGAGATCTTCCGCCGCATCTGGGTGCCGATGGAAGCCACGCTCGACGCCGACGCCGCGTATCTGTCCGCCAAGCTCTCGGCACTGGAATCGCTGCGCGGCGGCTTCACCACCGTGGTCGACGCGGGCACGCGCTCCGAAGCCGGCCTCGATGCCGTGGCGAGCGCAGCGCGCGACGCCGGCATCCGCTGCGTGCTCGGCATGATCTGCAACGACGCCGGGCTGGATGGCGACGAAGCTGCTGGCCGCCGCATCCTCGATGCCGCGGCCACCTTCCTCGCGCGGCTCGAACACGATCCCCTGGTGCATCCCTCGCTCGCGATCTCGATTCCCGAGGCCGCGACTGACCGCATGCTGCGCGCGGTCGCGGCGCTCACGCTCGAAAGCGGGCGGCGCTTCCAGACCCACGTCAACGAACACCTGGCGGCCGTCGAGCGCTCGCTCGTCGCGCGCGGCCTGCGCCCGCTCGAGCTTCTGCAGGCCTGCGGCGCGCTCAACGCCTCGGCCCTGCTGGCCCATGCCACGCTGCTGACCCCGCGCGAGCTGGGCCTCTTGCGCGACAGCGGCGCCGCGGTGGCCTACAACCCCGTGGCCAGCCAATGGAAAGGCAACGCCGTGCTCGACGCCGGGCTGCTCGAAGTGCTCGGCGTGCCTTTCGGCCTCGGCACCGACGGCACGCGCGCCGACGGCTTCCGCCTCATGGATGCCGCCGAGGCCACGCAGCGCCTCACGCAGGGCCTGGCCAACGGCGACTCTTCCTGCGGCGGCGGCTGGCTCTGGCTCGACCATGCGACGCATCGAGGCGCGGACGCCGCCGGACTGGGCGCGCGCACCGGCCGCATCGCAGAGGGCCTGGCCGCCGACTTCCTGCTCCTCGACCTGGACGTGCCCGAGTTCGTGCCGAGCTGGGACCTGAGCTGGGAGCTGGTGCGCTTCGCGAACCGCGATCAGATCGAAGCCGTGTTCGTGCACGGCGCGCTGCGTCTGTGGAAGGGCTGGCCAGTCGATTGGGACGCCCGTGCGCTGATGCGCGAGGTGGCGAAGATCGCGCGCCGCGATGTCAGCCGCGCGCCGATCCAGCGCGTGCATCCGGTCGCCGATCTGCACCGGTCCCGACAGCGCCCCGGCAACACCGCCTGACGCTTTCGTACGGGCGGGCTACGATCGGCCCATGCCTTCACGCCTGCGCCGCGGCGCGTTCGTGGCCCTGCTCGCCATCGCTTGCGTGGCGGCCTCCGCCGGCCCCGAGAAGAAAAACTGGTTCGACGATCCCTTCTTCCAGGTGTCGTCGGGCGCGCGCGGCTGCCCTGTGCCCGAAGGCCCGCTCTACACCGCCGAGGAGCGCCGCTCGCAAATGCATGCGCGGCTGGAGCGCGGCACCAGTTGCTGGCTGGAGGGACGCTGCAAGGACAGCAACGCCTACCGCTACGACAAGGCCATCGCGCCCCAGGTGCAGGCCGCTCTCTCCGCCGTGCCGGGCGTCCGACGCGCCAGTGTCTGGGCCGTGGTACAGCGGCGCTGGGTCTACCTGCAGGGCTGCGTGCCGTCGCGCACGCTGGCGCGCCGGCTCGGGAAGGCCGCGCGCGCCGTGGCCGACGTCGAACTGGTCGTCGACGACCTGATGATCGGCACGCGCGGAAAGCCGCCGTATCCCGCTGCAAGTCCGTGACCCGCATCGCGAGAGAGACAAAGACGTGCAGAGCAAAACATGGACAGAGCAAGAACGATGATCGACCGCAAGGACCACCTCGACACCCGCGCCACCTCCCTGCTGATCGCCTGCTGCGCCTTCTGGGGCCTGCAGCAGATCCTGATCAAGACAACCGTCACCGAGGTACCGCCGCTGTGGCAGGCCTCCATCCGCATGGCGGGCGCGATCCTGCTGTTGTGGTCGTGGTGCCTGTGGCGCCGCGTGCCGCTTTTCGAGCGCGACGGCACGCTCCGAGGCGGCCTGCTTGCCGGCCTGCTGTTCGCGGGCGAGTTCGTCTGCATCTACCTCGGGCTGCAGCACACCACGGCGTCGCGGCTCACGGTGTTCCTCTACACCTCGCCCTTCGTCGTGGCACTGCTGCTGCCGCGCTTCGCGCCGACCGAGCGGCTGCGCGGCGTGCAGTGGCTGGGCCTCGCGATCGCGTTCACCGGCGTTGTGGCCGCCTTCAGCGAGAGCTTCGGCCACAGCAGCTCCGGCCAGTTGCTGGGCGATGCGCTGGCCCTTGGGGGCGGCGTGCTGTGGGGCCTGACGACGCTCGCGATCCGCACTACGCGGCTCGCGACCGCGAGCGCCGAGAAGACGCTCTTCTATCAGATCGCGGTCACTGCGGCGGTATCGCCTGTGCTGTCGCTCGCGCTCGGCGAACGCTGGGGCCTCACCTACTCGAGCTATGCCTGGTTCTCGATCTCGCTGCAGACCGCCATTGGCGCCTTTGCGAGCTATCTGGCCTGGATGTGGATGCTCAGGCACTACCCGGCCACGCGGATCTCTTCCTTCACCTTCCTCACGCCGCTGTTCGCGCTGGTCTTCGGCGTGGTGCTGCTCGGCGAACCGCTCACGCTGCAGTTGGTGCTGGCGTTGGCAGGCGTGGCCCTGGGCCTCGTACTGGTGAACCGGCGCACGAGCCCGGCGGTGCAAGCCGAAGCCGTGCGTCGCGCTAACTGAAGAAAATTCGTTCGACATGCACGGCACGCGCAGACGCGAGTGATGAACTTCCAGCCTCTCCTCGACGAGATCAATGAAGAGATCCGGCCGCTGCTGGGCCGGACCGGCACGGTGGCCAGCTACATCCCCGCGCTTGCACGCGTGGCAGCACAGCAGTTCGGCATCGCGCTGCGCACCTGCCAGGGCGAGGAGGCCGCAGCCGGCGATGCCGCCACGCCCTTCTCCATCCAGAGCATCTCCAAGCTCTTTACCCTCACGCTGGCGATGCGGCACCTGGGCGATGGGTTGTGGGAGCGCATCGGCCGCGAGCCATCCGGCAATCCGTTCAACTCGCTGGTGCAGCTCGAGAGCGAGCAAGGCAAGCCGCGCAACCCGTTCATCAATGCAGGCGCCATCGCGGTCGCCGACCGCCTGCTGAGTCGCGGCGACGCCAAGTCGGAACTGCTGGCGTTCATGCGCAGCCTGTGCGGCGAGCCGATCCTCTTCGATGCCGAAGTGGCGGCCTCCGAGGCGGCCACCGGCTACCGCAACTACGCGCTCGCCAATTTCATGAAGAGCTTCGGCAAGCTCGACAACGCGGTCGAACCCGTGCTCGACCTCTACTTCCACCAATGCGCGCTGCGCATGAGCAGCGTGCAGCTGGCGCGCGCGGCCGGCTTCCTGTGCCGGGACGGCCGCCATCCGCTCGCCGGCGAGGCCGAGATCACCACCGAGCGCCATGCGCGTCGCATCAACGCGCTGATGCTGACCTGCGGCACCTACGACGCCGCTGGCGACGTCGCCTTCTCGATCGGCCTGCCCTGCAAGAGCGGCGTGGGCGGCGGCATCGTCGCGGTGGTGCCCGACCGGCTCACGCTGTGCGTCTGGTCACCGGCGCTCGACGCAACGGGCAATTCGCTGCTGGGTCGGAAGGCACTGGAGCTGTTCGTCGCAAAGACCGGGCTGTCGGTGTTCTGAGCCCCACCCCGGCGCGGAGCGCGGGCTCAGCCGGGCCGGACCGGTTCGTAGTCCTTTTGATCCGCGAGGATCGATGCCGCCCTGTAGGCGGAGCGCCCCGCCGTCTTCGTGTAGACCACCAACGTCTTCCATTGGCGCTCGCGCTCCTGAGGGGTCATGGAAGTGCCCTGCTTGAGGAGCACCTGGCTCACTTCGAGCAAGGAAATCGCGGCCGTGAGACAGAAGTGCACCGCCGACGCCTCAGGGTCCTGTTGGTACCTGGCCTGCTCGGCGTGCAGCGCCATGGCCTGGTCCTTCTCGCTCATGGAGGCGAGAAGCGTCGGTCCGTAGAAGGGGATGGCGCGCCGGTCCGGCTTGGCGCTGCCCAGGGCCTGGTCGAGCTCGGCCAGCGCGCGTTCGATGTTCAGCATCGTGCTCATGACATTTTCCTCAGGCCGCGCAATCCACGATCGCAAAATCGACGCGGCGATCCGGCGCGTCGACGACATCGTCGGTGCCGCTGCCCACCAGGTTGTGCCTCGAGCCCATGCCGATGGTCCGGGTGCGTGCCGCGAGTTCGGTGGACTCTGCACTCAGCTTCTGCTTGATGAACAAGGCACGCCGGGCGGACAGGCTGTCGTTGACCTCTTCCGGGCCCGTGCTGCTGGTGTGGCCCACGATGTCCATGCAGACCTTCGCGTTGCTCGCCTGCCTGGCGATCTGGCGCAGCCACATGCCATAGGCGCTGGTGAGACGGGGGTCGGCCCAGAATTCCGTGCTGCCGGGATTGAAGAGGAACTTCACGCTCAGGTTCTTCTGCGCGAGCCCATAGGCGACCAGGCGCCCGAATGCGCCTTCGGCCTCGGCCGTACGCCCGAGCTTGACGCTGCTGAGGTAGACCCCGCTCAGGACCCGGATCTGGTTGCCGGCCGGCGTCGCGGCCAACCCTCGGTATTCGACCAGTGCCTCGCGATAGCGCCCGCTGTTGTAGAGCCTGGCCGCGTCGTTGATGGACGCCGCCGCGCCGATCCTGCCCAGATAGCTCGCGTCGGCCTGGTTGCCCGCCCGCGTCTGGGTCGTGCGAAGGTAGCCCTCCACCGTCTCGTCCTTCATGAGCACGGGGCTGTCGCGGTAATAGCCGATCGGCTTCATGTCGGCAGGGTCCAGTCGTGCCAGCACCGAGCTCTGGGCCAGCACGCCGCCGGTCTTGAGATCCAGCAGCGCAAGGTCGAGGCGATGCCCGCCCTGTGCGCGCGACACGGAGCCGACGATCAGGTACTCCGCGGACTTGAGGTTGGCCGCCTCGAAGGGGACGAGTTCGAAGTACCGGGCCTGCTGCACACGCTCGCCGATGGCAACGTCCAGTTGCTGCGTGGCGGACGTCTGCTGTCCGCTGTCGGCATCGAGGGTGGGGTCGAGCACGACCGCGCGCCGTTGCGTGCCGGCCAGCATGCTGGAAAACGGCTGCGCCTGGTCGAGCAGCGCGTCGGCGGCAACGCGGATGGCCCGGTCATACGGCAGGGCCTCGGCAGCCACCTTCGAGGTGCTGCAGCCTGCAAGGGTCGATGCACCGATGCCCAGCAGCAGGCCGCACAGCAGCGGCAAGGTGAAGACATGAGGTCTTATTTGCATTGGCTCTTCTGGAAGGTGAGTTCGTCGGGACTCAAGCTGTCCAGCGACGATTTCAGGACGAGGTCGCTGCATCGCTGCAGCGTGCTTGCCGCAGCGAGGGCCGGCGCCGGGGTGGCGTTCGCGCGCGCAGCGCGCGGCCCAGCTTCAGAGGACTGCGGCGCAGAGGCCGGGGATTTGGCTCGCGTTGCAGCAGGGCGCACTGCGACCACCGGGACCGGTTTGAGGGGCGCACCCGAGCTCGCCGATCCCCGAACTGCGGCTTCGGACGATTCCGCCGGCGCCGGGTTGGAGAGGACCGGTGCCATGTCTTTCACTGCCCGCGTGGGTGGCGCCGCAAGCGCCTGCGGTTCGGGAACCGCTGCCGCAGCCGGCACGACCTGCGCGGGCGTCTGTGCCTGAACAGGTCCGCGCCGAGCGCCCAACCACCATGCTGCGCCGCAGGCAAGAACGAGCGCGAGGAGCATTGCCGGGCGGAATGCAGTGCGATGGGGCGAGGGCGTCGTGAGCGCTGTCGATTGGGTGGGCGCGAAATCGGTTGGCGGTTCCGCATGCAGGTCGGGACTCTCCGCGGCGATCACGACGGTGACATTGGCCGCAGCGAGTGGCCCCGCTTCGGAGGCGGGCGCTCGGGCGGGCGCCAACGCCGGCCGGATCGCTTCGATCGGCTGCGCATCCATCGATGCGCGGAACTCCGCGACGTCCTGGGGCCTGGCTTCCGGGCGCAGCGAGAGGGAGGCATCGATGGTGCGCAGGAATCCATCGCTGTAGAGGCCTCCATAGGTGTCCGCCAGGGGCTCGAAGCTGTCGCTCACCACCCGTCCCGCCGAAGCCGGCGGCAACTGCCCGGAGATCGCGTAGTAGACGACCCCGGCCAACGCGTAGATGTCGGTCCAAGGGCCCTGGGTCATCGCGCCGCCGTACTGCTCGATGGGCGCGAAGCCCGGCTTCAGCACCGCGGTCAGGCTCTGGGTCATGTCGCTGATCACGCGCCGGGCGGCGCCGAAGTCCAACAGGACCGGCCCCAGGCTGGTGAGAAGGATGTTGTCCGGAGAGATGTCGCGGTGCAGGCAGTTCTCGCGGTGGATGACCGCGAGCGCATCCAGCAGGGGGTGCAGCCATTCGCAAAGCTGGTCCTGCGAAGGCGCGGTCTGCTCGCCGGCCAGCACTTCCTTCAGCGTCGGACCTTCGTAGTACGGCATCGCCATGTAGGCGGTCCCGTTGGCTTCCCAGAACCGCAAGACCTTGAGCAGCGCGGGATGGTCGAACCGGGCGAGGAGGCGGGCTTCGTTCAGGAAGCTCTTGAGGCCCGCGTCGAAGGTGCCTCGGTGGCGCTCGGAGCGCATCGACACAGTCAGAGCGTCATCGCTGCGGATGGCGAGCGTCGAGGGCATGTACTCCTTGAGCGCCACATGCCGTTCCAGCACCGCGTCCCAGGCCAGATAGACGATGCCGAACCCGCCTTCGCCCAGGGGACGCAGGATCTGGAAGCCCTCGATCGTCGTTCCCTCGAGAAGTGCCTGCCTCGAAAGCGCGCTGGTCCATCGCCGGTCTCTGTCGCCGGAGGCCTCCACCCGTGTGGACGGGACAGTGGCCGTGTACGCGGGCTGCAGCACAGTTCGAGCCTGGGCGCGCAGGGGTGCGTCCTTCAGGGGCCTGACGCAGCCGATGCAGAACCTTGCCGCCGCTCGATTTGCGGCTCCGCAGCTGGGGCAGATCGCTTCCATCCGGGGACCCGGGCCGACGACTTCACGATCCCGCACAGCTTCAGGCGACAGAGGTGTGGCGGACATGACGTCGACGAGCCGAGTCGAAGTGGCGGCTCAAATGGCAGCCAGCCGGAGAATTGCGAAGCCGAAGGACGCCGCCAGCGCAATCACCAGCAGCGCCTTGAGCCACACCCTTTCCTTGTGCGTGCGGCCGAGGGAACTGCCGCCCAACGACGCGTATGAGGAAGGCCGTTCGATCCTTCCAGGTTTCTCTGTCCACCAGCCGGTGTTTGTTTCATGCTCTTGCATGGCTAAAAGTATTAATCCTTTAGCAAAGAGCGCATACGTCTTTTTACACAGCTTGCAATTTGCATCGTGATCTTCGTCACGAAGTCCCGCACCAACGTGGTGCCGCTGGCCTACGCTGAACGCAAGCGCGTCGACTCGCGCACCACCAGCTCGGGCCGCAATACCACGGTGGATGCCGACAGCGCCTTGCCCTCGATCTCGTCGAACAGCATCTCGGCGGCGCGCCAGCCCAGTTCACGGTGCGGCAGGCGGATGGTGGTGAGCGGCGGGTCGACCATGTCGACCAGCGGCATGTCGTTGTGGCCGGTGATCGAGATGTCCTGCGGCACGCGCAGGCCCTGGGCACGCAGCAGGTCGTAGGCACCCAGGGCCACGAGATCGTTGCAACAGACGACGGCCTCGGGCCGCTCGGGCCCGGCGAGCAGCTGCTCCATGGCGCGGCGGCCGGCCTCGCGGCTGTACCCTTCGCATTCCACGACCGCTGCCAGCGCAAGGCCTCGATCGCGCAGCGCCTGCTCCACGCCCTGGCGACGCGCCACGCCGGTGGGCACGTTCTGCGGCCCGGCCAGGTGCGCGATGCGTCGGTGGCCAGCCCCGACCAGGTGGTCCACCGCGAGCTTCATCGCCAGGCGGTCATCGCTGACCACCGCGGGCAGCCGTCCGCTCTCGTCGGCGCGGTTCACCAGGACCGTGTGCATACCCGCCTTCTGCAGGTAGTCGATGAGCGGGTCGTCGCGGGTCGCGATCGCCATCACCAGCCCATCCACCTGCTGCGCCAGCATGCGCTCCACCACGGGGCGCGCCAGCGCGTGGTCCATCACGTTGGTCACGAACACGAAGTAGCCGCGGGCCGCGGCACTGGCCTCTATGCCCTGGAGGATGGGTGGGAACACCGGGTTGGTGATGTCGGGCACCAGCACGCCGATGGTGTGGGTGCGGCCGGTGCGCAAGGCCGATGCGGCACGGTTGGGCCGATAGCCCAGGCGCTGCGCCGCGTCTTGGACCACGCGCAGCACCTCCTCGCTGATCATCCCGCGCTTGTCCGGGCTGAGGGCGCGCGAGACGGTCGAGACATGCACGCCGGCGGCTCGAGCCACGTCGCGGATGGTGACGGGAGAGGACAAATTGGGGCTCATCTCATGCAAACGATTGAAATGGCGCGCGGCATACGCATCGCCCTGCTCTCATTGCGGATTCTCGCAACCCCCGATTTTGCTCGAGATTTACTTTACCCGCATAATTTGCAAACGTTTGCAGCCAACCAGAGACACCTATGAACATCGTGACCACCCCCGATTCCGTGCTCCGGATGGCGACCACCGCCATGTCCCGCACGCCCGACGAGCGCCTGAGGACTGTGATGGAGGCCCTCACCCGCCACCTCCACGCTTTCGTGCAGGAAGTGCGACTGACCGAGGAAGAGTTCGAGCAGGCACTGGAATTCATCGTCGGCATCGGCCAGGCGACGGGCGAGAACAAGAACGAGGTGGTGCTGGCCTCCGATCTGCTGGGAGTCTCCACGCTGGTCGCTCTGCTGAACAACCAGGACCCGCAAGGCGAGTCGCCCGCAGCGCTGCTGGGCCCCTTCTGGCGCGCGAACGCACCGCTGTGCCGGGCCGGCGAGTCGATCGCGCGTTGCGAAACGCCCGGCGTGCCGCTCGAGGTGACGGGCGTGGTGCGCGACACGCAGGGCCGGCCCATCGCCGGGGCCATCGTGGATGCCTGGCAAGCCTCGCCGGTCGGTCTCTACGAGAACCAGGACCCGCAGCAGGACGACATGAACCTGCGCGGCCGCTTCGAGACCGATGCCGACGGCCGCTTCCACTTCCGCACCGTCCGGCCAGCCGGCTATCCGGTGCCCACCGACGGGCCGTGCGGCGCGCTGCTGCGCGCCCAGCAGCGGCATCCCAACCGGCCCGCGCATCTGCACTTCATGGTGAGCAAGCCCGGCCACAAGGTGCTGATCACCCAGGTCTTCGCCGACGACGACGAGAACCTCGAGAGCGACCCGGTGTTCGGTGTCACGCGCCGGCTGATCGGCCGCTTCGAGGCACAGCGGGACGGCCAGGCCGCGACGCTTGCGCACGACTTCGTGCTCGAGCCCGGCGAGATGAAGTTTCCGCGCCCGCCGATTCCCTGATTTCTTTCCCCATCCCATCTCCATCGCATGAGCTTCGATCCCACACCCCGACTCGACGGCAAGGTGGCCGTCATCACCGGCGGCCTCGGCGCCATCGGGTACGCAACGGCGCAGCGCCTCGCGGCGCTCGGCGCCACCTGCGTGCTGCTGCACCGCGGCGCCGACGACGCGGCCCAGCGCACCGCCGCGCTGCCTGCGGCAGCCGGCCAGCGCCATGCCGCGCTGCGCGCCGACATCGTCGACACGCCCAGCTTGCAGAAGGCCGCAGGCGACGTGCGGGAACGCCTCGGCCGCTGCGACATCCTGGTCAACAGCGCCGGCCACACGCAGCCCGTGCCCGCGGCCGACCTCGACGGCCTGACGGACGAGCTCATCGACGACCTGCTGCGCGCGAACTTCCGCGGCGTCTTCGCCACCATCCGTGCCTTCGTGCCGCTGCTCAAGGCCAGCGGCGACGGGCTGGTGGTCAACATCTCCTCGATCGCAGGGTTCACCGGCGTCGGCAGCAACCTGGCCTATGTCGCGGCGAAGGCCGGCCTGGACGTGGTGGGCGACGCGCTGGCCAAGGCGCTCGCGCCCGCGGTGCGCGTGGTGTCGGTCTCGCCCGGCGCGGTCGAATCGGGCTTCGTGGCAGGCCGCGGCGAGGACTTCAAGGCAAGGATGGCAACGACCACGCCGCTGGGCCGCATCGGCAAGCCCGAGGACGTGGCAGCCACCGTCGAGGCGCTGGCGACCACGCTGCGCTTCGTGACCGGCACGCGCATCGTGGTGGATGGAGGCAGGCACCTGTGAACATGAACAAGACCCTGATCACTTGCGCCGTCACCGGCAACCTGGTGAAGCCCGAGCAGACGCCGCACCTCCCGATCACCCCCGCTCAGATCGCCGACGAGTGCCTGGCCGCGGCCGAGGCCGGCGCGGGCCAGGTGCACATCCATGTGCGCGATCCGGAAAACGGCAGGCCTTCGATGCAGGTCGAGCTCTACCGCGACGTGGTCGATCGCATCCGCAAGCAGAACCGCGAGCTGATCATCAACCTCACGACCGGGCCTGGCGGTCGCTTCATCCCGAGCGAGGACGACCCCAAGGTCTACGCCCCCGGCACCAGCCTGCTGCCGCCGGAGAAGCGTGTGGAGCACATCGCGCTGATCAAGCCCGACGTCTGCTCGCTCGACCTCAACACCATGAACTCCGGCCCCGACGTGGTCATCAACACGCCGAAGAACGTGCGCCGCATGGCGAATGTGATCCGCGAGGCGGGCGTGAAGCCCGAGCTCGAGATCTTCGACTCGGGCGACATCCACATGGCACTGGACCTGATCGCCGACGGGACGCTCGAGGGCCCGTCGATGTGGACGCTGGTGCTGGGCGTGAAGTACGGCTTCATGCCCACGCCGCAGACGGTGATGTACGCGCGCGACATGCTGCCGCGTGGCGCCTTCTGGAGCGCCTTCGGCATCGGCCGCATGGAGTTCCCGATCGTGGCGCAGGCCTGGCTGCTGGGCGGCCACGTGCGCGTCGGCATGGAGGACAACATCTATCTGGAGAAGGGCGTGCTGGCAGAGAGCAACGCGCAGCTCGTGGCCAAGGCGCGCGACATCATCGAGAGCCTGGGAGGCGAGATCGCGAATCCGCGGGAGGCCCGCACCATGCTCGGCCTCGCGGGAGGAACCGGCCGATGAGCGCCGTCCTGAACACGGCGACCCCTGCCCGCGTCGTGCGCGTGCACGAGAAGGCCGCGACGCTCGACGCGTTGAAGCTCGACATCGCGGAGCAACCCGAGCCTGCCGCCAGGCCCGGCGTTGCCGTCGTGCGCGTTGGTGCGGCGGCGGTCAATCCCAGCGACGTCAAGGCCAGCCTCGGCCTGATGCCCCAGGCCCTGTGGCCGCGCACGCCCGGCCGCGACTTCGCGGGCGTGGTGGTCGCGGGCCCGACCGAGTGGGTGGGCCGCGAGGTCTACGGCTCGGGTGGCGACATCGGCATCACCCGCGACGGCTCGCATGCCCGTTTCCTTTCGCTGCCAGTGGCCGCGCTGCATGCGCGGCCACGCAGCATCTCGATGGACGAGGCCGGCGCCGTGGGCGTGCCCTTCGTCACCGCCTACGAGGGCTTCCGCCGCAGCGGCATGCCGCAGCCAGGGCAGACGGTGCTGGTGCTGGGCGCCAACGGCAAGGTAGGCCAGGCGGCAGTGCAGCTGGCCGCGCAAGGGGGCGCGCGGGTGATCGCGGTGCAGCGGCGCGCCGGGGCTTTCGAAGGCTTCGCCTGTGGCCCGGTCGACGTGGTCGACGCCGGCGCGGGCGATGTGGCCATGCGGGTGCGCGAGCTCACGAACGGACGCGGCGCCGACATCGTCTACAACACCGTGGGCAGCGCCTACTTCGAGGCCGGCAACAAGGCGATGGCCAAGGGCGCGACGCAGATCTTCATCGCTACGCACGATCGCGCGGTGCCCTTCGACATCTTCGCTTTCTACCGGGGCATGCACACTTACGTGGGCATCGACTCGCTGGCGCTGGACTGCGTGGCCGCCACGGCGCAGCTCGATGCCATGCGCGAGGGCTTCGAGCGCGGCACGCTGAAGCCTTTCCCCATCGCGCGCGCCTTCGCGCTCGATGAAGCGGCAGAGGCCTATCGCCTGGTGCTCTCCGGCAGCACCGACCGCGTCGTGCTGCGGCCCTGAGCGAGCGGCCATGCACGTCACCCGACTCGACCAGGCGCCCGCCTACGAAGCGCCGAAGCACGTCGACATGCGCTGCCTGCGACTGCAGTGCGCGGCCCGTGCTGGTCGCCCTGGTGATGGCGAACGCGCCGCCTGCGAGCGGCTGATCTGTCCGGCTTCCCCCATCAACGATTCAAAACGGAGACACCCATGACGACACCCCTTCTTCCCGGCCGCCGCCGGCTCCTCGCCGGGGCGCTCGCTGCCTTCGCCCTCACTGGCGCGCACGCGCAGGGCGAGTGGCCCAAGGGGCAGACGATCAAGCTCGTCGTGCCCTTCACCGCCGGCAGCGGCACCGACATCGTGGCGCGGCTGGTCGCCGAGCGCCTCGGCCCCGCGCTGGGCACCAGCGTGATCATCGACAACAAGCCCGGCGCCGGCGGCACGCTGGGCGCGGCGCAGGTGGCCAAGGCGCCGGCCGACGGCTACACGCTGCTCGTCCACTCGGCGGGCCACCTGGTCAACCCGTCGATCTATCCCAACCTCAGCTACGACACGCTGAAGGACTTCGCGGGCATCACGCCGATGGCCAGCCTGCCGAACATGCTGGTGGTCGCGCCCGGCCGCTTTGCGGACGTGAAGGACCTGGTCGCGCAGGTCAAGTCCAAGCCCGGCAGCTTCAACTATGGCTCGGCGGGCAACGGCTCCGCCACGCACATGAATGCCGAGGTGTTCCGCCTTGCCGCGGGCCTGCAGGCGCAGCACGTGCCCTTTCGCGGCACGCCCGAGGCGATGACGGAAGTGATGGGCGGGCGCATCGACTGGTTCTTCGCGCCGATGGTCTCGGCCCTGCCGCTGGTCAAGGACGGCAAGCTCAAGGCGCTGGCGGTGGGCACGGGCAAGCGCTCGGCGGTGATGCCGCAGCTGCCGACCACGGTCGAGGCCGGCGTGCCGGGCTCGGAGTACCTGTTCTGGGTCGGGCTGTTCGCGCCCGCGAAGACGCCCAGGCCAGCCATCGACCGGCTGCAGGCGGAGGTCGCGAAGATCATGACGGCGCCCGAGCTCAGGGAGCGCCTGGACAAGCTGGGCGCCGAGCCCTTCACCATGCCTTCGGCCCAGTTCGACAAATTCCTCGCCGAGGAAACCGCCAAGGCGCAGCAGGTGGTGAAGGCCGCCGGCATCAAGGTCGATTGATGGCCATGAAGCTGTTCGGCGACCCGCCGCAGAGCACCTACCGCCACTGGTGCGCGCACCGGGAGCGGCGCTCACTCGTAGACGGTCAGCGGTCCGCAGTTCTCGTCGGTGACGAAGAAGGCGAGCAGCTTCGCGGTGCGCGCCGGGTCCGGGTTCTCGGCAAACACGTGCAGCGTGCCAGGCGGTTCGAAGAAGCTCTGGCCGGCCCGGTAGTCGGCGGCCGGCGTGCCTTGCAGCTGGGAGCGGACCGTGCCCTCGATCACCACTGCGGTGACGGAGCCCGGATGCCGGTGCGCCGGCGAATAGGCCAGCGGCGGAAACTCCACCAGCACGGTGGTCTGGGACTTGCCGGGCACGTTGGGCAAAGGCTCGCAGGACAGCGGCTTCACCACGGTCGCAGGGCGCGCCGCGGCGCCATCGGCGGCTGGGGCCGAAGCGAACATCGGCCGGCCCAGGCTGGTGCACAGATCGTCGAACCACCGCCCGGCCGAACGCGGCCCGGCGGGCGCGAGCAGCATCCATCCGGCGGCCAGCCCGACGGCTGCGATTGCCGCATTGCGGCGGGAAGCAAGAAACAGGGTGCTCATTGGATTGCCTTCGCCTTCGCTGCGGTGTCAATCGCCTTCGGAACGGCCGTGCGACTCATTGCAGGATCTCCGCCGGCCAGCGCAGCGCCGCATGCCAGCCGAGCTCGCGCCGCGCCTTGTCGGTGCTGAGCTCGGGGCTCTCCTCGGCAATGTTGTAGATGCCGCGGGCGTCGCGTTGAACGGCCATCAGCGCCGCCCATGCGGCCGCTTCCACATGGACCGGCATGGTTCCGCGCGGGGTCGCCGTGGATGTGCCCGGACCGTAGAGCTGCCCGTAGCGCAGCACGGTCCCTGCCAGGCCGGGCGTGTCGAGCGTGAGCGCTTCCAGCGCCGCCACGCCGCGCACGGTGATGCCGCGCGGGTCCTCGGCGGTGAGGTCCAGCGGCTGCTCCTCGCGCCAGGGTTTCGGGCCCGGCGCATAGGCCCAGGCGATGCTCTGCGCGATCAGGCGCTGGCAGCCGGCCGCGAGCGCCGCGGCGACCAGGTTGCGTGTGCCTTCGCTCCGAAGGCGGGCGTTGCGCACCACCGCCTCTGCCATTCGCGCGGGATCCAGATCGCGCGGCAGGTCGGTGAGCTGGTGGATGACGGCATGCGGTGCAATGCGCTTCAGGGCCGGGGCGAGCGCCGCCGCGTCAAGAACGTCGACCACCACGGGCACCACGCCCTGCGCTTCGAGCACGCCGGCCCGTTCCGCGCGGCGGGTGCTGCCGTACACCGCATAGCCGGCGTCCACCAGCAGCGGCGCCAGCACCGAGCCGATCGCGCCCGTGGCGCCGGCCAGGAATATCTTCGTCTGCGTCATGGGTCCTGCGAGTCCTTTATTGCGATCTCAACGCTTCAGCTTAGGGCTACGATGCGCTGCCCAAAAGATCCATGAATCGCAAGAACGACCAGGCCATGATGAGCACCGAAGGCGCTTTTCGCGCAGATCTGCTGAAGCCCGATCGCAGCCGATCGGAGCCGCTGTACCGGCAGATCGTTCAGCGGCTGCGCGACGCCATCGAGCAAGGGCTGCTGCGGCCCGGCGCGCGGGTTGCCTCGGCGCGCACCCTGGCGAGCGAGCTCGGCGTGGCCCGCGCCACGGTGGAACTGGCTTACGGGCAGCTGGCCGGCGAAGGCTATCTGCTCGCGCGCGGGCAGGCCGGCACGGTGGTTTCGCCTCGGTTGCCGCCGCGAGCTCCGGCGCGCGCCGATCGCGGCATCCCGCGAAGCCCTCCAACACTGGCGCCGATCGGCGCGCCACCGCCCTTCCAGCTCGGCATTCCGGCACTCGACGCCTTTCCGCGCAAGCTCTGGGCGCGGCTGGCGGCCCGAAGGATCCGGGCGACCACCATCGCCGACATGAACTATGGCGACCCGGCCGGCTATGCGCCACTGCGCGAGGCCATTGCGGCGTACCTGCGGGTGTCGCGCGGCGTGGCGTGCAGCCCGGCCCAGGTGTTCGTGACCGCCGGGCATCGCGCGAGCCTGGCACTGGTCTCGCGCGCGCTGCTCGCGCCGAACGACCAGGCCTGGGTGGAAGAGCCGGGCTATCCGCCCACACGCGAGGTGCTGCGGGGCGAAGGCCTGCGCGTGGTCTCGGTCCCGGTCGACGCACAGGGCCTGCAGGTCGCCGACGCTCGGCGCCGCGCGCCCGGTGCGAAGCTGGCGGTCGTCACGCCCTCGCACCAGTCACCGCTGGGTTACTCGATGAGCATGGCGCGCCGCCTCGAGCTGCTCGCGTGGGCCCAGCATGCGAAGGCATGGATCGTCGAGGACGACTACGACGGCGAGTACCGCTATGCCGGTCATCCACTGCCGGCGCTGAAGAGCCTCGATGGACAGGACCGGGTGCTGTACGCCGGCACCTTCTCGAAGGTACTCCATCCCGGGCTCGCGCTGGCCTACCTCGTCGTGCCGGAGCCCTTGGTCGGGCGCTGCACGCAGGCCGCCGGTGTCGCATCCAACGGCTGCCCGCAGCTGGCGCAGGCGATCGTCTCCGATTTCCTCCAGGAAGGCCACTTCGCGCGCCACATCAAGAAAATGCGGCTGCTCTATGCGCGCCGCCGGACGATGCTCGCGACCGAGCTGCAGCGGGCCTTCGGCGAGGCGGTGCACGTCGAGCTGCGCGGCGGTGGCATGCACCTCATTGCACGCTTCGAGGGCCTGGGCAGCGACACCGCGATGAGCCGACGCGCGCAGGCGGCCGGGCTGCACTGCCGCGCATTGTCGGAGCGCTATGCGGGCAAGCAAGCACTCGAAGGATTGCTCATGGGCTTCACCAACATTGCGTCGCAGGCCGAGGCGCACCGCCTGGTCGCCAAGCTGCGCGATGCACTCGTTGTGGTCTAAGCTCCGCGGCCATGACCCATGCCATCCTGCTCCTGCTGCACTTGCTGTCTGCCACCTTCTGGGTGGGTGGCATGGCGGTGATGCACTTCGCCGTGCGTCCCTCGGCCGTGGCCGTTCTGGAGCCGCCTTTGCGACTGCCGTTGATGGCGCAGACGCTGTCTCGCTTCTTCGCCGGCGTGTCCGTTGCCATCGTGCTGTTGCTGGCCAGCGGCCTGGGCATGGTCTGGCTCGCCGGGGGCTTCGCGCGCGTTCACTGGGGCGTGCATGCCATGCTGGCGCTCGGGCTGGTCATGATGGCGGTGTTCCTTCACATCCGCTTCGCACCCTACCCGCGCCTGCTGCGCGCGGTGGCCGGCCGCGAATGGCCGGTCGCAGCGGCCCAGCTGAACACGATCCGCATGCTCGTGGAGCTCAACCTTGCGCTGGGCGTGGTGGTGTTCGCGCTGGCCATCGTCGGGCGGGCCTGGTGATGTGGCGCCTCAGGACAGAATGACCAATTCGTAGCGGGTGCTGCGCCCGCCGGACTCCGACTTCTTCAACACGCCGCGCGCGACCAGGTCGCCGATGTCTCGCAAGGCGGTGTCGGCAGAGCATTTGGCAATCGCCGCCCATTTGCTGCTCGTGAGTTTGCCTTCGAAGCCATCGAGCAGGCGGTTGAGGAGCTTGATCTGCCGCTCGTTGAGCGGCAGCTCCGCCCAGCGCTGCCAGGCGCGGGACTTCAGCAGCACGCGCAGATTCACCGCGAAATGCGCGGCGAATAGGCCCGCCATTCACCGCAGAGGCTCAGATCACCCCCGCATCGCGCAGCGCCGCGCGCTGCGACTCGCCAAGCCCCAGCTCGGCCAGCACTTCATCGGTGTGCTGGCCCAGCGCCGGCGGCGCGCGGCGCAGGACCGGCGGCGTGCCTTGCAGGCGCAGCGGACTGGCGACGCCGGCGATCTGCGCGATGCCGTCGCCCGCGTCGCGCGGCAGCCTCACCGCGAGGCCGCGCGCCTTGACCTGCTCGTCCTCGAAGGCCTGGGCTATGTTGTTGATCGGGCCGCAGGGCACGGCCTTGTCCTCGAGCAGCGCGATCCACTCGGCGGTGGTCCGGGTACGGGTGACGGCCTCCATCATCGGGATCAGCACCTCACGGTGCCGCACGCGCAGGGTGTTGGTGGCAAAGCGCGGATCGCTCGCCCACGCGGCCTGGCCGGCGGCCTCGCAGAAGCGGGTGAACTGACCGTTGTTGCCGATGGCCAGCAGCATGGCGCCGTCCTTCGTGTGGAAGTCCTGGTAGGGCGCGAGGCTCGGGTGGCTGTTGCCCTGGCGCTGGGGCGCGACGCCGGTATTGAGAAAGGCGCTGGCCTGGTTGGCGAGGATGGCCATGCCGACATCGAGCAGCGCCATGTCGATGTGCTGGCCTTCGCCGGTGCGGTGGCGCACTTCGATCGCGGCCAGGATGGCCGTGGCGGCGTAGACGCCGGTGAAGAGGTCGGTGAGCGCCACGCCCACGCGCAGCGGACCGCCGCCGGGCTCGCCGTCGGGGCGGCCGGTGATGCTCATCATGCCGCTGGTGGCCTGGATCATCAGGTCGTAGCCGGCGCGCGAGGCATGCGGCCCGTCGTGGCCAAAGCCGGTGACGCTGCAGTAGACCAGGCGCGGGTTGCTGGCGCGCAGGCTCTCGTAGTCGAGCCCATATTGCCGGAGACCGCCGGTCTTGAAGTTCTCGACCACGATGTCGGCCTGCGCCGCCATCTTCTTCAGCAGCTCCTGGCCTTCGCGCGTCGCCATGTCGATCGTGACCGAGCGCTTGTTGCGGTTGCACGAGGTGAAGTAGGTGGCCTGGTCGGTGTCGTGGCCGTGTTCGTCCTTCAGGAAGGGCGGGCCCCAGGTGCGCGTGTCGTCGCCGACGCCTGGCCGCTCGATCTTGACCACGTCCGCACCCAGGTCCGCGAGGATCTGCGTGCACCACGGCCCCGCGAGGACGCGCGAAAGATCAAGAACCTTGATGCCGTCGAGTGCTGCTGGGGTCATTTGACTTCGGGACGTCCGGCTTTCAATTGGAGAACGCCGCGATGCCCGTCTGCGCACGCCCGAGGATCAGGGCGTGGATGTCGTGCGTGCCTTCATAGGTGTTGACCACCTCGAGATTCACCAGGTGGCGCGCCACGCCGAACTCGTCGCTGATGCCGTTGCCGCCCATCATGTCGCGCGCCAGGCGGGCGATGTCCAGCGCCTTGCCGCAGGAGTTGCGCTTGAGCAGGGAAGTGACCTCGACCGAAGCGGTGCCCTCGTCCTTCATGCGGCCCAGGCGCAGGCAGCCCTGCAGGCCCAGCGTGATCTCGGTCTGCATGTCGGCGAGCTTCTTCTGGACCAGCTGGTTGGCGGCCAGCGGGCGGCCGAACTGCTTGCGGTCCAGCGTGTACTGGCGGGCGCGGTGCCAGCAGTCTTCCGCGGCGCCGAGCGCGCCCCAGGAGATGCCGTAGCGGGCACTGTTGAGGCAGGTAAAGGGGCCCTTCAGGCCGCGCACCTCGGGGAAGGCGTTCTCTTCGGGGCAGAACACGTTGTCCATCACGATCTCGCCCGTGATGCTGGCGCGCAGGCCGACCTTGCCGTGGATCTCAGGGGCCGACAGGCCCTTCATGCCCTTCTCGAGCACGAAGCCGCGGATCGGGCCGACTGCGCCGCCCTCGCTGACTTCCTTGGCCCAGACCACGAACACATCGGCGATCGGGCTGTTGCTGATCCACATCTTGGCGCCGGTGAGCGCATAGCCGCCCGGGACCTTCTTGGCGCGGGTCACCATGCTGCCGGGGTCGGAGCCGTGGTCGGGCTCGGTCAGGCCGAAGCACCCGATCCATTCACCGGTGGCCAGCTTGGGCAGGTACTTCTGCTTTTGCGCCTCGGTGCCGAATTCGTTGATGGGCACCATCACCAGCGAGCTCTGCACGCTGGCCATCGAGCGGTAGCCGGAGTCGACGCGCTCGACTTCACGCGCGATCAGGCCGTAGCAGACGTAGTTGAGCGCCGGCCCGCCGTACTGCTCCGGGATGGTCGGGCCGAGGAGGCCGAGCTCGCCCATCTCGCGGAAGATCTTGGGATCGGTCTCGCCGGTGCGGAAGCCCTCGAGCACGCGGGGCGCGAGCTGGCCCTGGCAGTAGGCATTCGCGGCATCGCGCACCTGGCGCTCTTCGCTGGTGAGTTGCTGGTCGAGCAGGAGCGGGTCGTCCCAATGAAAAGCGGCGTGGGCCATGTGCGGTCTCCGGTGTAGGTGGCGGGGGAAGCTGAATGCGATGCTAAGCCGCGGGCCCTTGGAGCGCAAACGAAGATTCGGAACCCAGTTATGCGCTTGGCTCACTTCATCGCACAATGTCCGGCCCTCGTTCCATTGTGCGGAGGGCTCGATCATCCATGTAACGCCCGCATACCATGCGCCGAAGACTGCCTTCCACCCAGGCCCTGATCTGCTTCGAGGCCGCGGCCCGCCACGAGAGCTACACCCGCGCCGCGCAGGAGCTCGCGCTGACGCAGAGCGCGGTCTCGCGCCAGATCACGGCGCTGGAGGATTTCCTCGGCATGGCGCTGTTCCGCCGCACCCGCCACGGCGTGGCGCTGACGCCAGCGGGCGCCGACTATGCACGCCAGATCGCGCGCCAGCTCGACAGCATGGAGCGCGACACGCTCGACGCAATGGCGCGCCAGGGCGTGGGCGGCTCGCTGCAGCTGGCGGCGGTGCCCACCTTCGCGACCCGCTGGCTGATCCCGCGCCTGCCGGACTTCGCACGGGCACAGCCCGACATCACGGTCCACATCGAGACCCGCACCCGCCCCTTTCTCTTCAACGACACGCCCTTCGACGCCGCCATCTACACCGGCACGCCCGCCCAGGCTGCCAACTGGGCCGGCACCCGCTCGGTGCTGCTCCTGAACGAGGACGTGGTGCCGGTCTGCAGCCCCGCCCTGCTCGGTGCGAAGGCGCAACTGTCGCCCGCGGCGGTCGCGCGCATGCCGCTGCTGCAGCAGAGCACGCGGCCCGATGGCTGGCACCAATGGTTCGATGCCCAGGGGGTCGATGCGCCGCGTGCGCGCAGCGGGCCGCGCTACGAGCTGTTCTCCATGATCGCGGTGGCCGCCGCGCACGGCCTCGGCGTGGCGCTGATGCCGCGCATGCTGATCGGGCCGGAGCTCGCGCGGGGCGAGCTGGCGGTAGCCTGCGACCGGCCCCTGCGCGCGGAGCGGGGCTACTTCCTGGTCACGCCGGCGAGCGCGGACGAGCGGCCCGCGCTCGCGGCCTTCCGCAAGTGGCTGGTCGCGCAAACCTCGGGCGAAGGACCGCCGGCCGAACGCCGCTGAACGGATGTGCATCGCGGCCCCGGCGATGCGCCGTGCCGCTCGCGCTCCGGATGCTGGCGTCCGGCCCGACAGTCTCTTATGCTCTCGGTCTTGCCGCACGACGGCGTCAGCCACGTTTGTCGTCCATCATTTCTTTACGAGGAGCGACCATGTCACTGCGCATCAACGACGAAGCCCCCAACTTCAAGGCCAAGACGACGAAGGGGGAGATCGACTTCCACCAATGGATCGGCGATCAATGGGCGGTGCTGTTCTCGCACCCGAAGGACTTCACGCCGGTGTGCACCACCGAGCTGGGCTACATGGCAAAGATCGAGCCCGAGTTCACCAAGCGCAATGCCAAGCTGATCGGGCTGAGCATCGACCCGGTCGACGCCCATGACCGCTGGTCCGATGACATCGAGGAAACGCAGGGTGCCCGCCCCAACTACCCGATGATCGGCGACACCGACCTCCAGGTGGCCAAGCTCTACAACATGCTGCCGGCCGAAGAGCCGGGCAGCTCCGATGGCCGCACCGCGGCCACCAACGCGACGGTGCGTTCCGTCTTCATTGTCGGCCCCGACAAGAAGATCAAGCTGATGCTCACCTATCCGATGACCACCGGCCGCAACTTCGACGAGATCCTGCGCGTGCTCGACTCCATCCAGCTGACCGCCAAGCACAAGGTCGCGACCCCGGCGAACTGGAAGCAGGGCGACGACGTGATCATCGCCGGCTCGGTCTCCGACGACGACGCCAAGAAGCTGTTCCCCGAAGGCTGGAACGCGCCCAAGCCTTACCTGCGCGTCGTCAAGCAGCCCAGCTGAGCCTCGGCGGCGACATGGTCTTCGAGCAGGTCGCGACCGGCGGCTGCCAGTCCTACCTGGTCGGTTGCGAGCAGAGCTGCGCCGCCGCGCTGATCGACCCGGAGCTGAGCCAGATCGACCACTACCTGGGGCTGGCCGCGCGCCACGGCGTGCGCATCCGCTACCTGATCGATACCCACACGCACGCCGACCATTTCTCGGCCACGCGCGAGCTCGCGCGGCAACTCGACGTGCCCGTGGTGATGCACCGCGCCAGCCCGGCACCCTTTGTCGAACTGCGGCTGGCCGACGGCGAGATGCTGGTGCTCGGCAAGCTCAGGCTCTCGGTGCTGCACACACCGGGCCACACGGCGGACTCGATGTGCCTGCAGGTGGAGGACCGGCTCTTCACCGGCGACACCCTGCTGATCGGCGCCACCGGCCGCACCGACCTGCCCAGCGGCGACCCCGAGGCGCTCTACGACAGCCTCTTCAACCGCGTGCTGCGGCTCGACCCGGCGCTGAAGGTCTGCCCGGCGCACGACTACAAGGGACGGACGCACTCGACCATCGGCGAGGAGCTGGCCAGCAACCCGCGGTTGCAGAAGCGCGAGCGCGCCGAGTTCGTCGAGATGATGAGGAGCCTGAACCTCACGATGCCCACTCACGTCACCGAGGCGCTGCGGACCAACATGAGCGGCGGCAAGACGGTGGCGCGGCTGCTGGCCGAGGCCGCCGCGACGGTGCCCTTCATGTCGCTGGCCGAGCTGAAGGCGCGCGTGGAGGCCGGCGAGGACGACCTCATCGTGCTGGACGTTCGGGAGCGCGAGGCCTACGAGACCGGCCATGTGCCGGGCGCGCGGCTGCTGCCGCGCGGCCAGCTGGAGTTGCGCGTCAACCAGGACCTGCCCGACCCCACGCGCCGCATCCTCAGCTGCTGCGAGCTGGGGTACATCTCGACACTCGCGGCAGCCACACTGCGCAACATGGGCTTCCAACATGCGGTGGCGCTCGATGGCGGCATGAAGGCATGGCGAGAGGCGGGCTATCCGCTCAAGGCGGGCAAGGAAGCCTAGTGCGCTCCCCGAGGCGCAGCGCCGAACTCGGCGGCGCGCGCGGCCCACGACAACCGGAGACAACGGAGATGGCCCGACTTTCCTTCGGCGAGATCGCCCACTACCAGCGCGAAGGCTGGCTCATCCCCGAGTTCCGCCTGCCGCCGCGCCGGGTGGCGCAGATGCAGGACGCATTGGGCGAGCTGATCCGGCGCAACCCCGGCGTGCGACCCGAGAAGCTGGTGTCGGCCCATATCGAGGGCGACAACGGCGAGGGCGTGCGGGGCAGCCGGCAGTTCCTCGACCTGGCGATGGACCCGGAGATCGTGGAGCTGGTCTCGGGGGTGATCGGGGAAGACGTGATCCTCTGGGGCTGCCATGTCTTCTGCAAGCCGGCCAGCGAGGGCTTCGAGACGCCTTGGCACCAGGACGGCCACTACTGGCCGATACGGCCGCTGGCCAACTGCACCGTGTGGGTGGCGCTGGAGCCGTCGACGCGCGCCAACGGCTGCCTGCGCGTGATCCCGCGCTCGCACGAGGGCGGCGTGCTGCATCCGCACCTGCACGAGGATCGGGACGACCTCACGCTCAACCAGCGCATGGCGGCCGGCAGCTTCGACGAGAGCGAGGCCGTCGACCTGGAACTGCAACCCGGCCAGATGTCGCTGCACGACGTCTGCATGATCCACGGCGCCCGCGCCAACACCTCGAACCAGCGGCGCACGGGCGTTGCGCTGCGCTACATGCCGTCCACCTCGGTGTTCGAGCGCGACCTGCGGCCGGCCGACGGCAAGACGGGGGTGGCGGTGAACTTCGCGCAGCGGCCTCTGTGGCTGCTGCGGGGCGTGGACCGCAGCGGGCGCAACGACTTCGAAGTGGGCCACCGCCGGCACGTGGCCGGCTGACGCCGTCTGTCCCGGCGCCGCGGACGGACTCCGAGCGAGCCCTGTGTTCTCAGGCGAGCGCAGCCAGGCCGCTCGTCGGTGCGGTGGCGTCCTGGAGGGCGCTCTCCGCGCCGGCCAGCACCGCCGCCGCGTGGATCTTGTCGTGGCCATGAAGCCAGGGAATGGTCTCGTCGTTGCGCAGCATGGCGAGTTCGCGTTCGTAGAAGCTCATCAGCTCGGTGCCCGTGCTGTGCGACAGATACAGCCGCATGTCGTGCTCGGCGATGCCGAGATAGCCATCCAGCACCAGTTCGACATGCAGGTGATGCAGGCCGCTGGCGCGCAGGTTCATGCCGGAGAGGTAGAGCGCCTCGGCGGTCATGGCCGTGGACATGGCCAGCGTGCCGCGGGTGCGCAGCAGGGCCTCGGCCTGGGTGATCCGGGCGATGAAGCCGGCGAGGTTGTGGCCGCGATAGCGCGGGTGCACCCAGCCGGCGCCGATGTAGCCGAAGAGCGCATGGGCGTTGAGCTTCGGGCCGGTGTCCGGCAGCCAGCCTTCCTGCTGCTTGCAGCGGTAGAGGGCCCCCTCGTTGTAGGCCTCGCCGACGCGGCGGGCCGTGTGGTCGTTCTGCATGGTCCGGAAGCCGCTCAGCGCCACCGGCGCGGTACCGTCGTCGAAGCAGACCCAGAAGTTGTAGGGGTTGGCGTCTTTCGGATCGTCCAGCACGAAGGGCAACTGCACATACCCGGTGCCGGTCGCGGCCTCGTAGGTCTTCAGGAGCACCGACAGATCGTCACCAAAACTGACCGTCAGGCCGGAGTCCTCCAGCTGCTGGACGAGTTGATCCTGGTATTCCTTGATCTCCGAGAGTTGCATGACGGGGTCCTTGAAGTGATGGCAGTTGGCGGCTCCGGCTTCGTCCTGGCCCACGGCGGGAAGGAGATTCCGACGGCAGATTGCGCATTACTCCACTTGCGCAGCCGTGACGCAAGTTGTATGTGACGCTCGTCCAAAAAGCAGTGGGGCAAACGGTACAAAGTGTTACGTTAAGTAATCACATTTTTGCGGTTTCCAAATTCATGGTAATGCTTTCGTGCGCCTTTCGTCAGCGCAATGTAGGTCACACTGCGCGGTGCCTCCGTCAGCCACGTCCGCGCCGCAGCTGGCGCCATAGTCCTTATGGCGGAAGACGCCGCTCAACTGGCCCTTCATCATCCGCAATTGCCCGCAAAAATCGACGAAATCGATGAAACAGAGCGCCTGCAAAGCAACGCGCCGAACTACAGTGGGGCACTCAAGGGAATCATGACCAGAGCGAAACTGCGAATCACTGGGCCCCATTCAAGCTCCTATGTGCTGGGCGAGCCGATGTACCTGTACGACGGTCCGCTTCACGTCGCGACCCTGGACCCCGTGCCCGTCAACCGCGAAGGCACCGAGGTCCACATCGAGCATTTCTCGCCGAGCCCCACCGTCACGCAGCAGAAGCTCGAGATCAGCAAGCTTGCGCTGGTCGAGATGGTTTACTTCATTGCCGAGAACTTCACCTCGGTACAGGCCATCAGCCTGTCGCTGAGCCGCCAGGTCGAGGGCTACGGCGACGGCATGCGGCTCGCCGGCGCCCGCTCGTCATTCCTGCAGAGCCTGGGCGCGAGCCACATCGTGATCGCGCCCAAGCCCAACGCCGAGCACATGGGCCACTTCATCGTCAGTGGGCTGTGGGAGTACAACCCGGCGAACCTCGAGGCACTGGTCTCGGTCCTTCAGCACGAGCGCGAGACCTACTATGGGCGTCCTGCAGCGGCCGAGGACGCGCGGCGTCCGGGGCTGGGCGCGTGGGTGCGGCGTTTCATTCCTGGCGCCGCGCCGCGCGCCGGCAACGGCAGCGATACCCGCGAAAACGAGGGCTGAGATCGATCCGATGCTGAGCACCCTCGCCCCTTTTCTCCTCCACTGGGCCATCATTGCCCTCTCGCTCTGGGTGGCCAGCCACATCTTCAGCGGCATCCGATTCGAGAGCACCTCGGCGCTGGTGGTCTCTGCGCTGCTGCTCGGCTTTGCCAATGCGATCGTCAAGCCGATCCTGATCCTGCTCACGCTGCCGCTGACCCTGCTGACCTTCGGCCTCTTCCTGCTGGTGATCAACGCGCTCGTGCTGCTGCTGGTGGCGGCGCTGGTCAAGGGATTCAAGGTCTCCGGCTTCTGGACCGCCCTGTTCGCCAGCCTCTTCGTTTCGCTGCTGAGCATCGTCTTCGGCGCGCTGGTCGGCAGCGGCGATCCGGCCACGACGATCCAGATGCCGGACCGCGGCAACTGGCTCTAGCCCGCGTCCGGATCGCGCGGCCGCGCCCAGCGGCCGGGGCTTGCCGCCACGGCACGCAGCCGTCCGCGCTCGCTGGCCAGCGACCAGCCGAACACACCGAGACCCGCGAGCGCCAGCAGCGCGCCGACCCAGCCGGTCGAGGTCCAGCCCAGGCCGGCCGTGATGGCGGCGCCGCCCAGCCAGGCCCCGAGCGCATTCGCCATGTTGAAGGCCGAATGGTTGAGCGCCGCAGCCAGTGTCTGCGCGTCGCCCGCCACGTCCATCAGGCGGATCTGCAGCGCCGGGCCGATGGCGACGATGGTGCCGATCAGGAACACGTTGACTGCCGCTGTCGCGACGTGTTGGGCCGCGAAGGTGAAGGTGGTCAGCACCAGCGCCGCCCAGACCAGCACGCCGCCGATGGTCGGCATCAACGCCTTGTCCGCCAGCCGCGAGCCGACCAGGTTGCCGCCGACCATGCCCAGCCCGAAGAGCGCCAGTACCAGCGGCACGCCGGGCAGCGGCAGCCCCGCCACTTCGGTGAGCGTGGGCTTGATGTAGCTGAAGACGGCGAACATGCCGCCGAAGCCGATCGCGCCGATGCCCAGCGTGAGCCAGACCTGCTTGCGCTTGAGCGCGCCCAGTTCGCGCAGCGGGCTCGCGCCCGAGGGCGCGGCGAGGCCCGGCAGGTCGCGGCGCAGCATCGCCATGGCGAGCAGTGCAATCAGTCCGACGAAAACAAAGGCCGCGCGCCAGCCGAACTGCTGGCCCAGCCAGGCCGCGATCGGCACCCCGACCAGCGTGGCGCCGGTGAGCCCGAGCATCACCAGCCCGACGGCACGCGCGCGGCGGTCCGGCGGGGCCAGCGCCGCGGCCACCAGGGCCGCCACGCCGAAGTAGGTGCCGTGCGGCAGGCCGCTGGCGAAGCGCAGCAGGTTGAGGGACAGATAGCCGGGCGCCAGGGCACTCGCGAAGTTGCCGGCCGCGAACACCGCCATGAGCGCGATCAGCAGCGCACGGCGGGGCCAGGCCGCGGCCAGCACTGCGAGCACCGGCGCGCCGATGACCACGCCCAGCGCGTAGGCGCTGATCACATGGCCGGCCTGCGGAATGGTGGTCCCGATGTCGCTGGCGACTTCGGGCAGCAGGCCCATGATGACGAACTCGCCGGTGCCGATGGCAAAGCCGCCGACGCCGAGCGCAAGCATCGCGCGCGCAAAGCCGGGGGCAGGCGCGGAGGGGGTGACTGAAGGTGGGAATGCGGACATGCGCCGAGGGGTCGTCGCTAGGGTTAACCCTAGGGCCGCGACCTTAGCACGCACCGCTGTTATTTGCTGCGCTGCGGCGATGACCCCACGGCCGGGTCCCGCGCCCGCTGGGCGGCGAAATCCACGTACCAGTCCAGACTGCCCGGGTTGGCCATGGCCTCGCGGTTCACCACCTTGTCGATCGGCTGGCCCAGCAGCAGCTTCTTGATCGGCAATTCCTGCTTCTTGCCCGAGAGCGTGCGCGGGATCTCCGCGACCTGAAAGATGTCGTTGGGCACGAATCGGGGCGACAGCCGGATCTTGATCGCGTCGTTGATCTTCGCGCGCATCGCTGCGTCGAGCGCAACGCCGGGCCGCAGCACCACGAAGAGCGGCATATAGCTTTCGCGGCCCAGGAACTCCAGGTCGACCACCATGGAGTCGAGCACTTCAGGCAGGCCCTCGACCGCGCTGTAGACCTCGCTCGTGCCCATGCGCAGGCCCTGGCGGTTGATGGTGGCGTCGCTGCGGCCGTAGATGATGCAGCCGCCGTCCTCGCCGATCTTGAGCCAGTCGCCGTGGCGCCACACGCCCGGATAGGTGTCGAAGTAGCTCGACAGGTAGCGGGCGTTGCCCTCGTCGCCCCAGAAGCACAGCGGCATCGCCGGGATCGGCTTCGTGCACACCAGCTCGCCGACCTCGCCGATCACCGGCTCTCCCTGCTCGTTCCAGGCCTCGACCGCCGCGCCGAGGAAGCGGCATTGCATCTGTCCCGGCACTTCGGGCAGCTCTCGGTTGCCGCCGACGAAGGCACCGCAGAAGTCGGTGCCGCCCGAAATGTTGTACCACCACACCTCGGGCGAGCCGGCCGCGAGCAACTGCGCCGTGCCCCAGCGCTGCACCTCCTCGGAGAGCGGCGAGCCGGTGCTGCCCAACGCACGCACGCGCGAAAGATCGCCGCAAGCCTTCGCCTCGACGCCGGCCTTCATGCAGTTCGCGAAATAGGCCGCGCCGGCGCCGAGAAAAGTGACCTTGTGCCGCGCCGCGAAGCGCCACAGCACGCCCCAGTCGGGCTTCTCCTTGCTGCCGGAGGGATTGCCGTCGTAGATACAGCAGGTCACGCCGAAGGCCAGTCCCGACAGCTGCGAGTTCCACATCACCCAGCCCGTCGAGCTGTACCAGTGGTAGCGCTCGCCGAAGTTGTTGGCGCTGTAGCTCGCGCCCAGGTCGTGGTGCAGGCCGCAGGCGTACATCGTGAGCAGGATGCCGCCCTGCCCGTGCACGATGGGCTTGGGCAAGCCGGTCGTGCCGCTGGAGTAGACGATCCAGATCGGATGGTCGAAGGGCAGCCATTCGGGTTCGAAGGCCGCGGTTTCGGCGTCGTCGCGCGAGACGGCGTCGGTCCATTCGGCATCCGCGGGGATCTGCCGCGCCGCGAAGGGTGTGCGCAGCAGCAGCAGCTTCTCGACGCTGGGCAGTGCGGCGCGCAATTCCTGCACCACGGCACTGCGGTCCAGCGCCTTGCCGCCGTAGTGCACGCCGTCGGCCGCGATGAGCAGTTTCGGCTCGATCTGGCGGAAGCGGTCGACGACTGCGGCCGTCCCCATGTCCGGCGCACACACGCTCCAGACCGCGCCCAGGCTCGAGCAGGCGAGGAAGGCGACGATCGTCTCCGGCACGTTCGGCAGGTAGGCCGCGACGCGGTCGCCGCGCCGCACGCCCAGCGCGCGCAGCGTGAGCGCGCAGGACGCGATTTGCCGGCGCAGCTCGGGCCAGGACATCTCGCGCACCTCACCCCGCTCGTTCTCGCTGACGATCGCCGGCAGGCCGGCCGCGTGCGCCGCATCGACATGGCGCAGCACCTCGTGCGTGTAGTTGACCTGCGTGCCCGGGAACCAGCGCGCGCCCGGCATTCGCGCGTCCGCCAGCGTGACCGTCGGCGGCGCGGGCGAGCGAACGCCGCTCCAATCCCAGACGCTGCGCCAGAACGCATCGAGGTCGGTGACAGACCAGCGCCACAGCGCGTCGTAGGACTCGAAGGCGAGGCCGCGCTGATCGCGCAGCCAGTCCTGGTAGAGGCGGATCTGGGGAACACAGGGTGAGGAGATGGGTTTCACGGGTGCAGCCTAACGCCCCGGTGCCAGTGGCTTCAAGCGGGAAAGCACACGCCACGGCGATCAGGCAAGCGGCAACCTTGGGGCCTGGGTTTCACGCCGGCGCGAAAACGGGCATGCTCGGCGTTCACATGCCCCCTTTTCATCCCCCGCACTGGCGCGCCGAGCTCGTTTTCCGCATGCGCCACCTGCTGGCCCTGAAGTTCATCGGCGTCACGGTCTTTACCTGGCTCTTCTTCATCGGCTACTTCCAGCTGCTTCGCCATCCGGTCCACCCGATGACCGTGATGCCGCTGACCGCGCTCGACCGGCTGATCCCCTTCCAGCCCGAGATGCTGGTCGCCTATTTCTCGCTGTGGTTCTACGTGGGCCTGGCGCCCGGCCTGCAGCGCAACTTCAGCGAACTGGTGGTCTACGGGCTCTGGGTGGGCGCGCTGTGCATCGCCGGGCTGAGCCTGTTCCACTTGTGGCCGACACAGGTGCCGCTGCTCATGGCCGGCAGCTCGGACTTCCCCGGCTTCGCGCTGATGCAGGGCGTGGACGCGCCGGGCAACGCCTGCCCCTCGATGCACGTGGCGGTCGCCATCTTCACCGCGATCCGGGTAGACGACGTGCTGCGCCGCACGCGCTCGCCGGTCGCGCTGCGCCTGGCCAATGGGCTCTGGTTCGCGGCCATCGCCTATTCGACCCTCGCGGTCAAACAGCACGTGGCGCTGGATGCGCTGGCCGGTGCGCTGCTGGGCATGGCCTTCGCGTGGCCCTCGATGCGCTGGCGCCCGGCGCCCCGCGCCAGCGCCCCTGCAGCCTTCGGGGGAGCGGATATCATCCCCCACAGATGACCCACGGCCCCGCATGAAGACGGACATCGCCCCCATGAGTTCGCTGAAAGAATTACAGAACCTGATCCAGGAAAAGTACGGCCTCGACCCGGCAGCGCTCGACCCCAACGCATCCATGCGCGACAAGGGTTTCGATTCGCTCACGCTGGTCGAATTCGTGTTCGCGGTCGAAGACCATTTCAAGATCTCCATGCCCGACCAGGACGTGAACGTCGACACGCTGGCCGAGCTGGCAGCCATGGTCGACAAGACCCTGGCCGCGCAGCCGGCATCGGCCCAGGCCAAGTGAGCGCCGTGGAGGTCGCGGTCACCGGACTGGGCGTCGTGAGCCCGCACGGCGACGACCCCGGCGCGATGTTCGATGCCCTGATGCGCGGCGAGTCGGCGCTGCGGCCCGTCCTTCCCGAGCTGCCCAAGCCCACCGCCGCCGCGCTCGCCCCCTTCGACGTGTCGCGCTGGTTCACCAAGCTGCAGCTGGCCGGCGTCGACCGCGTGAGCCAGATGGCCGTGGCCGCTGCCGACCTGGCGGTGCGAGACGCGGGCACGCTCGGCGATGCCGACCCCGAACGCATCGGCGTCTATGTGGGCTGCGGCATGGGCGGCGCCGCCGCGGTCGAGACCGCCTATCGCGGCGCCAGCACGCGCATGCCGCCGCTCACCATTCCCGCGTTCATGCCCAACGCGCCGGCCGCGCAGGTGGCGATGCGCCAGCAGGCGCAGGGGCCGGTGCTTACCTACTCGGTTGCTTGCGCCTCATCCAGCGTGGCGCTGGCCGAGGCGGCCAAGGCGGTGGCGAGCGGCGAGGTCGACGTCGCCATCGCCGGCGGCACGGAGGCGCTGATCGTGCCCGGCGTGGTGCTCGCCTGGCAAGCCATGCAGACGCTCGCCACCTTCGCGCCCGGCGAGGAGGCGCGCGCCGTACGCCCCTTCTCCAGCGACCGCAGCGGCTTCGCGCTCGGCGAAGGCGCCGCCTTCGTGGTGCTCGAATCCGCCGAGCGCGCCCGCGCCCGCGGCGCACGCACCTATGCGCAGCTGGCCGGCTGGGGCATTGGTTCGGACGCCACCCATCTCACCAAGCCCGACACGCCGGGACAGGCCCGGGCCATGCGCGCCGCGCTGCGATCGGCCGGGCTCGCGCCGCGCGACATCGGCTACTGCAACGCGCATGGCACCGCCACCCGCATCGGCGACGTGGTCGAGCGCAACGCGCTGGCGGAGGTCTGGGGCGATGCCGCACTCGACGATCTGCAGGTGAGCTCGACCAAGGCCCTGCACGGCCACCTGCTCGGCGCCGGGGGCGCGCTCGAAGCGGTGATCACCGTGCTGGCCCTCTACCGGCGGCAACTGCCGCCCAGCGCGCACTGCACGGCCATCGACCCGGAGTGCCGGCTGAACCTGGTGCCGCAGCCCGGCGTGGCGGCGCCGAACCTCGAAGCGGCAATCAGCAACTCTTTCGCCTTCGGCGGCACGAATTCGGTGTTGGTCTTCCGTCGCGCCTGAGGGCGCTCACTCCGCGAGCCGCAGCCCCCGGCGGTTCACGCTCTCGACGATCTCCCGCAGGGAATTGCGGCCCAGGCGCGAGAGCACGAAAAGCTTTTTCGCCGGCACGCGGGTCACGTCGCGCACCGTGTGCAGCTCGTTGAGGCGCAGCACGTTGGTGGTGCGCAGCGAGAGTTTGAGAACTTCGATGTCGGCATCCAGCAGCGACTCGGTCGCGGGCCGGATTGCGATGGCTTGACCATCATCCATGGGGTGTCTCCGGAAAACGATGGCTGGAACTTGCACAGTTCATGCCACCGGGCGAATGTTCGACGCACCGGGAATTTCTATTGGGCAGACGCCCCATCAGCCTGAATTCCGGGCAAACGAAATGCCTTGATTTCAGTCACCTGCCTTGTGACCACACAGGGTTTTCCAGCGGTCGTGGCGAGCTAATTTTTCGCCCACCGGTTGCGAAAAACGGTTCTTGGAGGCAACGCCTCCAGCTCCTAGCATTCCTGCATCGAGGCCTTCACCGCCGCAGTTTTCGCGACAAGAAGGCCCAGGTCGCGCTTTCATTTTTCTTGCCCACAAAGGAATCTGCCATGGCCAATCTCCGGGACCCCGGTCGCCGTCGCCTTCTCAAGACCTCGCTCATGGCCGCCGGCCTGTCCAGCGGCGGGTTGCTGTCCATCGACGCGTTCGCGCAGGGCAAGACGAAGATCAACATGCAGCTCGGCTGGATCGTCGGCGTCAACCAGATCGGCGAAGTGGTCGCCAAGCGACTGGGCTTCTACGAGCAGGAGGGCATCGACTTCGCGATCCAGCCCGGCGGGCCCAACATCGACGGCGTGGCCATCGTCGCTTCAGGGCGCTACGAGGTCGGGCAGGTGTCCTCCAGCCCCTCGGTGATGCTGGCGGTCTCGCAAGGGCTCCCGATCAAGTGCTTCGCGGTGGGTGCGCAGAAGCATCCGTTCACCTTCTTCTCGCTCGCCAAGAACCCGGTGCGCAAGCCGGCCGACCTGGTCGGCAAGAAGGTGGGCATTCCGTCCACGGCGGCCATCCTGCTGCGCGCACTGCTGGCGAAGAACAAGATTCCCGAGAAAGACGTCAAGGTGATTACCGTCGGCTCCGACATGGCGCCGCTGCTGACCGGCCAGGTGGACGTCGTCACGGGCTGGCTCACCAGCACCACCGCGCTCAAGGTGCTGGGCCCTGACCGCGTCGACCTCACGCTGTGGGACGCCGGCGTGCAGCTCTATGCCCTGCCCTACTACGCCTCGACCAAGACGCTGGAGTCGAACCCCAAGGCGATGGAGGCCTTCCTGCGGGCCACGGCCAAGGGATGGCAGCACGTGCGCGCCAACCGCGACCAGGCGGTGGAGCTGCTGGTCAAGGAGTACCCCAACCTCAAGGCCGAGGACGAGCGCATGGCGGTCGACGTCATGCTCGACTACAGCTTCGGCGGCCTCGCGCAGACGCAGGGCTGGGGCGCGATGGACCCCGCCGTCTGGCAGCAGCAGATCGCGACGTATTCGGAGCTGGGCCAGTTCACCGCACGCACGCCGAAGGTCGAAGAGGTGGTCACGCTCGACGTGCTGAAGGCGACTGCCGCCGCGCGTGCGGCCAAGGCCTGACCATGGCCGCCGTCATGAACGCCGCGCCGGCGATCTCCTGCCGCGACATCGGCATGCGCTTCTTCACCGAGCGCCGCGATGTCACCGCGATCAAGAGCCTGGACCTCGACGTCGCGCAAGGCGAGTTCCTGACCTTGCTCGGCCCTTCGGGCTGCGGCAAGTCCACCTTCCTGCGCGTGGTGGCCGACCTGCTGGAGCCCAGCCGCGGCCGTATCGAGGTGCTCTCCGTCAGCCCGCAGGCCGCACGCAAGAACCGCGACATCGGCTTCGTGTTCCAGGACGCGGCGCTGCTGCCCTGGCGCACCGCGCTGCAGAACGTGGAGCTGCCGCTGCAGGTGGGCGGCGGCGCAAGCCGCAAGGGCCGCCGCTCGCCCACGGAGCTGCTGGAGCTGGTCGGCCTCAAGGACCGCGCCAATGCCTGGCCGCACGAGATGTCGGGCGGCCAGCGCCAGCGCGTGTCGATTGCGCGGGCGCTCGCCAGCGACCCCAAGATCCTGCTGATGGACGAGCCCTTCGGCGCGCTCGACGAGATCACCCGCGACCGGCTCAACGAGGAGATCCGCCGCGTGTGGAAGGAAACCGGCGTGACCATCCTCTTCGTGACGCACAGCATCCACGAGGCCGCCTACCTGGGCCAGCGCGTGCTGATGCTGGCAGCCAATCCGGGCCGCGTGCGCGAGATCGTCCCCGTCGAGCTGCCCGAGGACCGCACCCTCGACATCCGCGACACCCCCGAGTTCGTGCGCCTCACCGCCCATCTGCGGCGCGTGCTGGAAACCTGCTGAGCGAGGCCCAAGCCATGAACACGACTTCCATCGACGTGAGCAGCGCAACCGCCGCCACCCTCGCGGTCGCCGACGCCGCCGACAACGAGTACCAGGCCTGGGCCACGGCGCGGCAGCGGCGGCTGTGGCGCCGTCGCATCCTGCCCGCGGCGGGCATCGCCGGCCTCATCGTGCTGTGGTGGGCGGTGATCGCCGTCTTCGACGTCAAGCCCTTCATCGCGCCTTCGCCCTGGGCCGTGCTGGAGACGCTCTACGCCAAGCGCGCGGTGCTGCTCGACAACCTGCTGCCCACCGCCATGGAAGCGGCCGGCGGCTTCCTGCTGGGCAACCTGGCGGCGATCGCCATCGCCACCGTCTTCGTGCACAACAAGACGCTGCAGGACATCTTCTTCCCCGTGGTGCTGATGTTCAACGCCGTGCCGCTGGTCGCCAAGGCTCCGGTGCTGGTGCTGATCATGGGCAACGGCATGGAGCCCAAGATCACCATCGCCGCGCTCGTGTGCTTCTTCCCGACGCTGGTGAACATGGTGCGCGGCCTCGAGTCGGTCAACCCGCAGGCCATGGAGCTGATGCGCGTGCTGTCGGCCAGCAAGACAGAGATCTTCTTTCGCCTGCGCCTGCTCAACGCCCTGCCCTACCTGTTCTCGGCGCTGCGCATCGCGGCCTCGATGTGCGTGATCGGCGCGGTGATCGGCGAATGGGTCGGCGCCACGGTGGGCATCGGCGCCATGATTTTGCAGGCCACCTTCAACTTCGACTCGCCGCTGCTCTACGCCGCGATCGTGATGAGCGCCACCCTTTCGGGCCTGTTCTTCCTGCTCGTGACCCTGGCCGAGCGCTGGGTGATCCGATGGGAGACCTAAGCCCACCCCCGCATCGGCTCACTCCGTGTAGCCGAGTACCCCCTCGAGGGGGCAACACCGGCGGCCTGGCGAAGCCAGTTCCGCGGTGTTCCCTGAACAGATTTCACTAGGAGAGCCCTATGAGCCGTATTGGCGACTGGATGCAAGAACCTGCGCACGACATTCGCGTGGCAGCCGAATCGGACGTGGTGGTGGTCGGCGGCGGCCCCGCCGGGCAGGCCGCGGCCGTGGCGGCTGCGCGCAACGGCGCCAGCGTGACCCTGCTGGAGCGCTACAACCACCTCGGCGGCCTGGCGTCGGGTGGCATGGTGCTGGTGCTGGACGACATGTGGGACAGCCACCTGCGCGAGATCTCGGTACGCGGCATCTGCCTGGAGATGATCGAGCGCATGGCCGAACGCGGCCTGGCCGAGTACCCGAAGCAGCAGGACTGGGGCACCCTGCCCGAGTCCGTGCGCCGTTGGAAGCGCTGGGGCACCTTCGACTTCCACAGCAAGACCAAGCCGCACCCGATCTGCTTTGCCGCCGCCTTCGACCCCGACGCCTTCAAGCGCGCGTCGCTCGAGATGGTGCAGCAGGCCCACATCAACCTGCGCCTGCACTCGTGGTTCTCGCGCACACTGGTGGCGGACGGCCAGGTCAAGGGCGTGGTGGTCGAATCCAAGAGCGGGCGCGAAGCCATCCTGGGCAAGGTGGTGATCGATGCCACCGGCGACCTGGACGTTGCGGCCTCGGCCGGTGCGCCGAACATCAGCGGCGCCTACATCGTGACCACGGTGTTCCGCCTGGGCGGCGTTGATACCGACCAAGCCGAGCGCTTCGAGCACGAGGAGCCGGAGGCCTTCGCAGCCATCGACCGCGAGGTCAAGCACATCCTGGGCGGCGCGTGGGACTCGTGGTGGCTCAAGACCCCGCTGCGCGGCGTGGTGTGGTGCAACTGCCCGCACATGTCGGGCCTGGACGGCCTCAAGGTGGCCGACCTGACGCGTGCCGAAGTGCAGGGCCGCGCCACCATCCACAAGGTGATCGAGTTCATCCGCGCCCGACTGCCCGGATTCAAGGATTGCTACCTGGTCGACCTGGCGCCGCAGACCGGCATTCGCCAGACTCGCCTGCTCGAAGGCGAGTACGTGATGACCAAGGAAGACGTGGCACAGCGCGCCCGCTTCGAGGACAGCATCGCACGCGGCCGCGACTACTACTACCCCTTCCGCACCCTCGTGCCCCGCAGCGTGGAGAACCTGCTCGTGGCCGGCCGCCACTACTCGTCGACCTCGGCCGCGCAGAAGATCTCGCGCGAGATCCCGCCCTGCATGGCCATGGGCGAAGCCGCCGGCACCGCCGCCGCGCTGTCGCTGGATGCGGGCGTCGCAGTGCGGAACGTGGACATCGCCCGGCTGCAGCGCACCCTGCGCGCCCAAGGCGCCGACCCTGGCGACCAGAAGGGCCAGAACGCGGACACCCCGGCCATCGCCCGTTCCTTCGCGGAGGCCGCATGATGAATTCGAATGGCAACAACCTGCCGCTCGCCGGCATCCGCGTGATCGACTTCACGCAGGTCATGATGGGCCCGGTCTGCACGCAGATGCTGGCCGACCACGGCGCCGACGTGATCAAGGTCGAGCGCAAGGGCGCGGGCGACCTCAGCCGCTCCACCTTCGCGCCGGTGGCGGGCGAGGACAACCCGATCTTCTGCAGCCTCAACCGCAACAAGCGCAGCGTCGAGATCGACCTGCGCGACGCTGCCCAGATGGAACTGGTGAAGGCGCTCATCGCCGATGCCGACGTGGTCTGCAACAACTTCCGGGCCGGCGTGATGGAGCGCCTGGGCCTGGGGTACGAGGACTGCCGGCGCATCAACCCGCGCATCGTCTACGCCGTGGGCACCGGCTTCGGCGAGACCGGGCCGTATGCGCACAAGGGCGGGCAGGACGTGCTGGCGCAGGCCTTGACCGGCGTGATGGCACGGCGCGCCGACGCCTCGGTGCCGGTGTCGATCTACCCGACCGCGCTGGCCGACTACACCGCCGGCATGCACATGGTGCAGGGCATTCTCTTCGCGCTGCTGCAGCGCGAGCGCACCGGCGAAGGCCAGAAGATTGCCGTGTCGCTCTACAACTCGATGCTCGCCATGCAGATGCAGGAAGCCGCGATGGTCATGATGGAGGACTCCGAGGTCAACTGGGCCGCGATGCCGCTGTCGGGCGTGTTCGAGACGCAGACCGGTCCGCTGGTGCTGGTCGGCGCCTTCAAGGCCAACCCGCTGCGCGACATCTGCGCCGCGCTGGACATCGAGGACCTGTCGCAGGACGCGCGCTTCGCCGACCTCTCCGCGCAGTTCGCGCACAAGGCCGAGCTGCACGCGATCTTCCGCGAGCGCTTCGCCAGCCACACGCGCGAACACTGGCTCGCGCGCCTGGAAGCGCAGGACCTGCTCTCGGCGCCCGTGCGCGACATGCGCGAGGCGCTGGTCGATGCGCAGACGCTGCACAACGAAATGATCCTGGAGGCCCATTCGCCCTCCGGCCGCAAGCTGAAGTTCATCGCCAGCCCGATCCAGATGTCGGGCGCGCAGGCCGAACTGCGCCGCGCACCGCCGAAGCTCGGCGAGCACACGCAAGAGCTGCTCGCCGAGGCGCGGGCCCTGATCGAGGAGGCCGACGCATGAGCGTTCTCTTCAACGTCGCGAACCACGTCGCGACCGTGACCATCGACCGCCCCGAGGTGCTCAATGCCGTGGACATGGCCACCGAGGCCGAGCTGCTGCGCATCTGGGACGAGATCGAGCGCCGCGACGACGTGCGCGCGGTCGTCCTTGCCGCCACCGGCGAGCGCGCCTTCTGCGCCGGCGCCGACCTCAAGAACACCTCGAACCTGAAGGGCGTCGAGTACTGGGCCGCTGCCCGTCCCGGCGGCTTTGGCGGCATCGCGCTGCGCGAGACGCTGGACGTGCCGGTGATCGCCCGCGTCAACGGCCTCGCGCTCGGCGGCGGGCTCGAGATGGTGCTGGGCTGCGACCTTGTCGTGGCCTGCGAGGAGGCGAGCTTCGGCCTGCCCGAGCCGCTGGTCGGCCGCCTGCCGCTGGACGGCGGGATGGTGCTGCTGCAGCGCCAGATCGGCTTTCGCAACGCGATGGGGATGATGCTCACGGGCCAGCGCGTCAACGCCCGGCGCGCATTGGAGATGGGGCTGATCAACGAGGTGGTGCCGCGCACCGAGCTCGACACCGCCGTCGAGCGCTGGGTGCAGCAGCTGCTGGCCTGCGCCCCGCTTTCGCTCAAGGCCATCAAGCAGGTGGTGCGGCAAACCGGCACGCTGTCGCCGACGCAGGCCCACGGGCAGCGCCTGCCCGCACTGATGGCCGCGCTGCGATCCGAAGATGCCAACGAGGGCGTGCTCGCCTTCCAGCAGAAGCGCAAGCCGCAATGGCTGGGCCGCTGACCTGAACAGCACAGAGCAGCAGCCGCCATGGCCCACGTCATCACCACCGCCTGCATCGACTGCAAGGACGGCGCCTGCGTGCCGTGCTGCCCGGTCGATTGCATCTACGAAGGCGAGCGCACTCTGTACATTCAGCCCGATGAATGCATCGACTGCGGCATTTGCGTGTCCGCCTGCCCCGTGCAGGCGATCTACGAGGAACATCGGCTGCCGCCCGAGCTCACCCGCTACATCGCGATCAACCGCGAGTTCTTCGAGGCCGAGATCAGCGGCCTCGGCTCGCCCGGCGGTGCCGATGCGCGGCGCATCGCCTGCGACCATCCGCGCATCGCGCTCGAGATGCCTCGCTCCGCGACAGCGGAATAGCGCAGTCGGCGCATTCTTCTTCGGGAGGGTGCGGCCATGCACGCCAGCGTCCTGAAGTATTTCATCGAGGTGGCGAGCTGCGGCTCGGTGCGCAAGGCATCCGAGCGGCTGTTCGTCGCGGCCAGCGCGGTCAACCGCCAGATCCACAAGCTGGAGGACGAACTGGGCGTCGAGCTCTTCGACCGCCTGCCCAATGGCCTGCGCCTGAATCCCGCCGGCGAGCGCCTGCTCAAGCATGCGCAGGAAACGCTGCATCAGTTCCAGGTGATGCGCACCGAGCTCGACGCGCTCAAGGGCGAGCGCACGGGCCATGTGAAGGTCGCGGCGATGGATTCCTTCTTCGAGGAACTGCTGCCGGCCGCCGTCGAGGAGTTCCTGCAGATCTTTCCCGCGGTGACGTACACCATCACGTCGACCCAGCCGATGGAGGTGCCGCAGCTCGTGATGTCGGGCCAGGCTGACGTGGGCCTGAGCTTCGTGGGGCGCCTGCCGGGCGGCGTGAAGGCGGTGAGCCTTGCCAACCTGCCCATCGGCATCGTGCTGCCGCCCGGCCATCCGCTTGCCAAGCACGAGCGCATTGCGCTGAAGGACTGCGCGGCCTATCCCTTCCTGCGCTCCAGCTCGCACCCGGTGATCAGCGCCACGCTGTCGGCCGAATTCGCAGCCTTCTGGGACGACATGGAACCGGCCGCCACCTGCAATTCCACGCCCCTGCTCAAGCGATTGATCATGGGCGGCAAGGGCATCTCGTGCTTCTCGAAGATCGCGTTCATCGAGGAGCTCAAGCGCGGGGACCTGCTGTGGCGACCCTTTGCGCTGCCGGCGCTCAACCAGATGCAGGTCGGCATCGTGGTGCCGAGCCAGCGGGCGTTGCCGCATGTGACGCAGAACTTCGTGGGGCGCATGGCGCGCAGGCTGACGCAGCTGGAGCTGACCGCCGCCGCGCTATGACCGGGCTGTCGGCTGACAGGCGGCGCATCGCGAGGGCACCAGAATGACTCTTCGGGCCAGCAGCGCATCCGCACAGCCGCGGCCCGCACGAAGGAGACGATCATGAAGCTTCGGACACTCTCCCTGGTCCTTGCCTCCCTCGCACTCGCGGCCCTCGCCGGCTGCGAGCCCAAGCCGCAGCCGCCCAAGGCGCAGCAGGCCTTACTTGCCGAGGTGGTCGCGCACGTCCTGGACTGAACTGCCCACTGCGGCGACGGCGAGGCGAAGCTCGGTCTCGCTCACGCCGAACGCCTCGGTCCAGTAGTCGACGTCGTTCGAGTCGGTCACGTCGATGAGGCGCACGTTCGCCATGTTTGCGACGGATGGGATGAACAGATGGGCGGGGGAGGTCGTGGCTTGTCGCATGGCAGTGGTGAATCAGGTGGATCTTGGACTTGAGCCTGCCCGCGCGCACAGCCCGGCCTCGTAGGAAAAGCCTGCATCGTCCTATGCGCGAAAGGCGGACGCGGCTCTCCGCCGCGAGTCAGGCCCGGGGTGTCCAGCACGGAGGCCCGCACCGCGTCTATCGCGGCGCCCGCAGGCTCTCGGGCTCGATCCAGCACAACCAGGTGTGCGAGCGCCGGCGCCGGTTCAGCCGGGCAGGGCTTGCAGCGCGGTCTCGTGGTTGCCTGTTGCAGGGCGGCGAGCGCCGGCGCTACCTGCGGCAGTCGCCGCCCATCCTCACCGTGCCGTCCCGGCATTCCGTGAGCATCGGGTCATCGCGAGGGCGCACCGGCGCTGGCGCCGCTTGCTGCGCGGGGCGCGTTGCGGAAACCGCCCCATGCGTGGGGCCCGGCTCGTACACGATCTTCCTGGTGCCGAGCTCGCAGGTGCCGACCACGCGCCCGCCGGCATTGGCTGCGGCATCCACCGTCGTGAGGGTGAACTGCGTCACCCCTGACGCGCGAATCTTCGCGTCGATCTGGGCCGCGATCGCCTCGCAGTTGCCAGCCTGCGCCTGCGCAATTCCCGCGAAGGCCAGCAGCGTCGTGGCGGCGAGGAAGCGATTTGCGATGCCCATCAGGCGTAATTCGTGATGCGCCGGCGCGGGTAGGAGGTTGCCGCCAGGCGGCTCAGCAGTTCGAGCTCGTGCGCTTCTTCCGCCTCGCGCAGGCTGCGTCTCGCACGCACCGCGACGTACTCGTCAAAGAGCGCGTCGACGGCTGCACGCCAAGGGCCGGTACCCTCGGCTGACAGCTCGGGAATGGCAACGCCATTGCGGCGCAGCAAGCTGGCCTTGTATGCAGTGTCGAGCATGGAGAACCTCTTTTTCCGCGGTGTCCCCAGCAATCTAGCCAACGGAGGCGGCCACCAACATCGGCCGCATGGCCTATGCCCGTGTCGGACAAGATGTCGCGTTCCTTCAATAAGGGGCGGGCCCCCGCGCCTAAGCTGGGCTCCTTCACCGGTCGACCGACCGCCAGAGGAATGAAGGAGAAAGCCATGCTGGACTTGGACGGGACCATTGCCGCAGCCGCGCGCTGCCGCATCCGCCCCGCTGCGCGCCACGAGGCCACGCCGATCGCGTCGATCCGCGTGGCTGCCTATTCGCAGTACAGGAAGAGCTTGCCGCCGGCCGTCTTCGAGGCCTACCTCGACGACCTGCGCCAAGTCGAGAAGCCGGGTGACGGCACCCAGCTGCTGGTCGCTGAATGGCAGGGCCGGGTCGTCGGCAGCGTGGTGTTCTACCCCGACGCGGGGCTGGAGGGCCTGGGCCTGCCCAAGGGCTGGGCTGGCTTCCGCAAGCTTGCGGTGCACCCGGACGCCCGCGGCCGCGGACTGGGGCGTCGGCTGGCGCAGCAATGTGTGGACCGGGCGCACGAGCTCGGGGCGCTCACGATGGGGATTCATAGCTCGTCATTCATGACGGCGGCTTGCAAGCTGTATCACAGCATGGGGTTCATCCGCTGCCCGGAGCATGACCTGCGTGCGACGGCGATTCTGGGGTTGACGCCGGTGGTGGAGGACGTGATGGTGATTGCGTTTCGGATGAACCTGCGCGGGCGCTGATACCCCGTCTTACTCCCTCGACCGCTTCAACATGTCCCCCCCCGCCGCCGTGAGCTCCGTCACGACGACCCCCACCTGCGGACCGCCGCCCCAAGGATCGAGCGTCACCGGCATCGCGGCCTTCACATGGCCTGCGTGGATGAGGGGGAGGATGGCTTGGATGTCGGGGTCGGTGGTGAGGACGAGGGGGAGGGGGTGGTGGGCGATGCGGTGGAGGAGTGCTTTGGGCATAACGCCTCCAAAGTTCAGACGCGTGATTGTGACGTAAACGCGGCTGACTTAAAAGCGGCATGCAAGGAGACTGCCGCCCAGTGTCCCGCTCACCCAACTCCACCAAGCAACCCGAACCATCGGCAAGGGAGGTTCTTGCCATCAATCTCATACGTTCGCGAACGGAAAAGGGCTGGTCGCAAGAAGCGCTGGCCCACGAGGCAGGATTGCACAGGACATTCGTGGCGCATGTTGAACGACAGGCGCGGAACATCTCACTAGACAACCTTGAGCGCCTAGCGCTTGCGCTGCAACTGAAGCCATATCAGCTTCTTAAGCCATGACCGTCTTAAGGAAGCGTGTTCGAACAAACTGCGGTTCAGACGATCCCCACCTGCGGACCGCCGCCCCAAGGATCGAGCTTCACCTGCATCGCGGCCTTCACATGGCCTGCGTGGGCGAGGGGGAGGATGGCTTGGATGTCGGCGTCGGAGGTGAGGACGGGTTCGCGTCCGATACCTCATCTGCAACACTCCTTCTGCCTAAGCAGTGGTTAGTGTGTTGCACCGACCAGTTGCGTCCCTAAGGGCGCAAAGCGGCTGTACCGCGTCGCTTTGAAACGGTAGTTCGCTATTGCGCAGTTTTAGTTCATTTGCATGCGAGCGGAGACCTCACGGCGTTGAACAGGCCGCTGGAATAGCTGGCCATCGGGCTGAATCAAGGCGCCATCGGTCGCCAATGGACCTGAGTCGAGTTCTTTTAATGGGCTCAGAACGCCACGTTCACGCCAAGCGTGCCCTGCGCCGACGACCTGACCCGAGCATCGCCGCTGCCGGTATGAAACAGCCTGCCGATCTGGCCGTAGACCGATACGCTCGGCGTGAGCCCGAGCGTGAAGCCGACCGTGAGTTCGGTTGACATGTAGCCGATGGCGCTTTCGATCGATGTCGCACCCGCCGGGCCGCCAAAGGTGGTCGAGTCGTTGCCCGAAAAGCCATGCCATAGATTGACGCCAGCGTAAGGCTTCAAGCGGCCCATCGAAGTCGACAGATCGCCCGCGACGCGCGCCCCGATGCGACCGATGACTGCGTTGTCGGTGTCCTGCATCACGCTCGCACCGCTGATGCCGGTATTGTCCAGGCTCATGCGGTGATAGATCAGCTGGGCCTGCGGCTCGATGCCCCATCCGTTGCCGAGCGCAAAGCGCTGCCCTACCTGGGTGGAGGCCATCAGGCTGGTGGCGCCCGAGAGCGTGCTCCGTCCGAAGCTGCCGGCGGTCACGTCGTGGTATCCGTACTGCAGCACGAAGTCTGCATGGAAGCCTTCTGTATTGGCGTATGCGGCGTAGCCGCCCACGTAGGTGTTGTCGGTGCGCAAAGTACCGGCATAGCCGACGAATCCGCCGGGGCCGTAGGCGCCTCTTACATCGGCGTCGGCGCGCAGGTGCCCCGCATACAGGCCAGCATTCCACAGGCGGTTGGCGAACAGGTCCACGCCGGCCTGGAAGCCGCCCATGCTGGTGCGGCTTTCGGCCTGCGTCACGCCGCCCTGGCTGATGGTGGTGGTGCCGCCGAGCACGCGGCCCCAGGCACGCCGGTTTGCGCCCCCCCAGCCGTTGTCCGACGCATCGGCGCTGCCGGCTTTGGCGGCAGCCATGCCACTCTCGTCGCCCCCGCGGCGGTGCAGGCCTCCAAGCATTGCCAGGTCGCCCTGGCGCAGCACGCTGGGCAGCGCCGCATAGAGCGGCACTTCAGCGCGGTACATCGGTGTTGCCGGTAATACAGGGATGGCCGGGGTGGTCGCACCGGGGGTGGTCGCGGCAGGGGGCGCCTGCGTGCTGAGGAACCAGCTGCCCGCTTGCCCATTGGCATCGGCGACGAACAGTCGGTACTGAAACGCACCGGCGTCAACGTGGTCGCCGTCGAGCGTGAATGCCGTAGCGGTGGTGGTGGCGCCGTTGCGCGCGGAGACGACCTCGATGCCGTTGCCGGTGGTCTGTGCGCCAAGGCCACCGAGGTTGGTGATCTGCAGCGTGGTGCGACCGCTGGCCACTGCGCTCGGTCCGCTCAGCACAAGCTGGTCGCTCAGGCTGTTGCTGCCGACCAATGCCGTGCCCATTTTCAGTACGCCGTTGTTGCCTACGTAAGGGCCGGAGACGGTGAGGACCGTGCCGGGCCCCGCAGACAACAGGTTGACGGTGCCCGCGTTGTCAAGGGCAGCAATCGCCTGGCTGTGGCCGGCAAGGTCGAGCGTCGCGCCCGCCGCGATCGTGTGGGCCGAGGGAGCGCTGAAGGCGTTGGCCACACCGGCTCGGAGGGTGCCTTGGCTGACCAGGGTGGCGCCCGTGTAGTTGTTGTTGGCTGCCGCGAGGACCAAAGTGCCGGTGCCTAACTTCGTGAGGGCAGAAGGGCCGCCGATGCCACCTGACAGCGTCGCGGTATTCGCGCCGGTGTCGACGATTGGGTCGACCACGCCGGTGAAGCGGATCGGGTTGGACAGCCTCAATCCATCGGCGACGAAGGCCAGCGTGGTGTTGTCGTCCATCGACAACTCGCCGGTGCCCAGGGCGCTGTTACTCCCCACGGCCAGCGTGCCGCCTTCCAGAAAGGTGCCGCCGCTGTAGCTGTTGACGCCAGAGAGCACTTGCGTCCCGCTGCCGCGCTTGATCAGTCCGCCAGCGCCGACGATGCTGCCCGTGTAGGTCTGGTCGTTGCCGCTGATGCTCAGCATGCTGCCAGCGCCGACGGTGGTAATGCCCGAGCCGGACAGCGACTGCAGGTTGACCGAGCCGCCCAGGTTCAGGCTGGTGCCCGTCGCCAGATTGATGCCGGCATGGTTGCCCAGCGCCGCACTGCCGCTGATGGACAGACTCCCGCCCCGCACGTTGAAGACGCCGCTGAAGCTGTTGTTGCCCGAGAGCGCAAGGTCGGCCGGACCGTCCTTGTTCACCGTGCCGGCGCCGGCCAGCACGCCGGTCAGGCTCAGGTCACTAATGCCGGCCAGCGTCAAGGCGGCGTTCACGTTGAAGTTGTTGGCCAGGGTGAGCGGCACAGCGTGGGTCAGTGTCGATCCGCCGTTCACCGTGACAGCGCCCGTGCTCAGCGCGGCGGCGTTGGGCAGGGTCAGGGTACCGGCATTCAGCACGGTGCCGCCCTGGTAGGTGTTGACGCCGGTGAGCGTCAGGTTCGCGGCGCCGTTCTTGGTCAGGCTGCCGGCGCCGCCGATGACGCCGCCGAGCGTCATGTCGTTGCTGCCGCCTACGGCAAGGCCGGCGTTGAGCGTCACTGCATTGGCCAAGGCAACGGCCGTGCTGCTGTCCAGCGTAGAGGCGCCGCTGACGATGAGGTTGCCCAGGCCCAGCGCGCCGTTGTTGCCGACCACCAGCTGTCCCGCATTGAGGGTGGTGCCGCCGAGGAAGCCGTTGGCTGCTGCGAGCGTCAGCTTGGCGCCGCCGTTCTTGGTCAGGCTGCCGGCGCCGTTGACCGGCCCGTTCAAGCTCATGTCGGCAGTCCCGCCGATGCCGATCGCGCCGCCCAAATTCACGGCGTTGTTCAGCGCCACGATGCTGCTAGCGTCCAACGTGGTGCCGCCAGCCGCGTTGAGTGTGCCCGCACCCAGCGCCGTATTGGCGCCTAGCACCAGGCCGCCGGCATTGAGCACGGTGTTGCCGAGGTAGCTGTTGTTGCCGCTCAGGGTCAAAGACGCGGCGCCGTTTTTGATAATGCCGCCGACGCCGTCGATCGGGCCTGCGAGCGCCAAGCTGTTGCTGCCGGCGACGGTCAGCGTGCCTGCCAGATCGAAGGCATTGGCGAGGCTCACCGGCGTGTTGCTGTCCAACCTGGTGCCGTTGGCTGTCGTCACTTGGCTCGTGCCCAGCGCCGTGTTGCTGCCCACGACCAAGGTGCCGCCGTTGAGCAAGGTGCCGCCGGTGTAGCTGTTGGCCCCGTTGAGCACCAGCGTGCCGCTGTCGAGCTTGGCCAGCGTGCCGGCGCCGTCGATGTTCACGCCGATGGTGCCGGTGAAGCCCGGATCGACGCGCACTGCCGTGTTGCCGCTGCCGCCGTTCACCGCCGTTAGTTGGCCTGCGCTCCCGCTGACTAGGTTGTAGCCGTCGCTGGCGAACTGCATGCCGTTGAAGGTCTGCGTTCCGTTCACCGTCACGGTGCCTGCCGTGCCCTGGAAGACCGCGAAGTCGCTGGCCCAGGGCTGGTTGACCAGGCCGTTGGAAGAAGTCCAGTTGGTGCCGCCCGCACTCCAGGTGCCTGCGCCACCTTCGACGCTACCGTTGGCGATGGTCTGGCTGCCGTCCCAGAAGCGGATATTCAAGTTGGGCGCCGACACCAGCAGGTTGACCTGGTTGCCCACGGCGGTCTGCAGTGCGAGGTCCCCCGTGCCGAAGCCGATCGGAACGCTGCCCAGGACAAGACCCTGGTTCGTCAGGCCACCGGTGTAGTTGATCAGCCGATACACACCCACGCCGAAGCCGCCCGCGTCGGTCACGTTGAGCGTGCCATTGAGCGTCACGTTGCCGCCGACATTGAGAAGGGACGTGAGCGAAGCCGGGCCCAGGTTGGCGTCGAGGTTGGAGCCGCTGCCCATGACCAGCGAGCCCATCGACAGCGTGTTGCCCGAATTCAGGGCCAGGTGGCCGCCGTTGGCGACGTTCACCGCGCCGAGCAGCGAGCCCGTGCCGGTAAGGGTCGCGCCGCTGCCGACGCCGACATTGGCGCTGGCCAGCGACCCGTTGAGATTGAGTGTGCCGCCGTTGACCGCCGTGTCGCCGGTGAGGCCGTTGATCCCCGTCAAGCTGAGCGAGCCGCTGCCGACCTTGGTCAGTCCGCCGCTGCCGCTCAGGCTGCCGTCGAAGAGGCTGTCGGTGCTGACGCCGCCCACCGACAAAGTGTTGCCCGCCCCGATCTGCACATCGCCGCTGCCGGACAGCGCCGCCAGGCTGGCATTGCTGCCCAGGTTGAGGCTGGCACCCGAACCGATGTTCGCACCCGAGGTGTTGCCCAACGCGCCCGCACTGAGGGTGGTGACGCTGCCCGAGACAACGTTCAATGCGCCGGTGAATGTGTTGTTGCCGCTTAGGGTCAGATCAGCCAGGCCGTTCTTGTTCAACGCCCCGGCGCCGCCGAGCACGCCGCTCAGGGTGAGATTGTTGTTGCCCGCCACTGTCAGGCCCGCGTTGAGCGTCAGGGCATTGGCCACCGCAAGCGCAGCGCTGTTGTCCAGGGTCGCGGCGCCGCCCACGACGAGTCCGCCGGTTCCAAGCGATCCTGCATTGCCCAGGGTGAGCGTGCCGGCGTTGAGGGTGGTGCCACCCTGAAAGCTGTTGTTGCCGTTGAGGGTCAGTGCTGCCGCGCCGTTCTTGGTCAACGCGCCGGTACCGGTGATGACGCCGCCGAGGGTCAGGCCCTGGGTTCCGCCGACGGTCAGGCCGGCGTTCAAGACGACGTTGTTTGCCGCGCTTGCCGCCGCGCTGCTGTCCAGCGTCGCTGCGCCGCCGACGGTCAGGTTGCCGAGGCCCAGGGCAGAGTTGCCGCCGACGGTCAGTGTGCCGGCGTTGAGCGTGACGCCGCCGAGGAAATTGTTGTTGCCTGTGAAGCCCAGGTTGGCGGCGCCATTCTTTACCAGGCTGCCGGCACCGTTGATCGTGCCAGCCAAAGTCATGCCGGCCGAACCGCCGATGCTCAAGGCACCGGCAAGATTCACGCTGTTGTTCAGGCTGACAGCGGTGTTGCTGTCGAGCGTGGTGTTGGCGGCCGCATTCAAGGCGCCATTGCCCAGGGCCGTGTTGGAGGCAAGGACGAGCCTGCCGCTGTTGAGGCTGGTTGTGCCAAGGTAGGTATTGGCGCCGCCCAAGGCCAGGTCGGCGGCGCCGTTCTTGACTAGCCCACCGATACCGGCGACCACGCCGCCAAGGGTCAGTGCATTGGTGCCTCCCACGCTAAGGGTGCCGCCGAGGTTGATGTTGTTGGCCAGGGTTGCTGCGGTGTTGGCATCCAGCGTAGTGCCGTTCGCCGCGTTTACGCTGCCCGTGCCCAGCGAGGTGTTGGAGCCGACTACCAGCGAACCGGCGTTCAGCGCGGTGGTGCCGGTGTAGGCGTTATTGCCGCTAAGGGTCAGGCTGCCACTGCCGGTTTTGGTGATACCACTGCTGCCGGAGATCAATCCGCCGAGGGTCAGTGCGCCGGTGCCGGTAGCAGTCATTGTGCCGCCGAGGCTGACCGCATTGTTCAGGTTAATAGTTCCCGGCGCCGACAGACTGGTCGCGCCGGTGAAGTTGAGGGTGCCGGTACTGAAGGCCCGATTGTTGCTGACCTGTACCGTGCCGCCATTGAGCGTGGTGTTGCCCAGATAGGTGTTGGCCGCGCTGAGGTTCAACTGACCGGAACCGACCTTGGTCAGGCCACCGCTGCCGGAAATCACCCCGCTCAGCGTGGTGGCGTTGGTGCCTTGCACCGTGACACCGCCTGCGCCCAACGAGATCAAATTGCTGACGTTCAACCCGGCGTTGCTCGCCTGCAAAATCCCGCCGTTGGAGGTGATCACACCGCTGCCAAACGTGGCGTTGTTGTTGAACTGGGCGACGCCGCCATTGAGCGTGGTCGCGCCACTGACCAATGGTCCCTGCAAGGTCCAGGTACCGCTGTTGATGGTCAGGTTGTTGAAGTTGACGTAGGTGGCGCTCGACGCTGTGCCGACTCCGGTGGTGCCGCCTCCGACGCCGATCGGGTTTTGCAGGATCAGGCTGTTGGTGCCGCCTGCGCCGCCGTCGACGGTGCCGGTCGGGGCGAAGGTCAGGTTGACGCCGATCAGTCCACCGAGACCGACGCTGACCTGAACACCGTCACCGACCTGCACCGTAGAACCGGTAATCGCCGTGAACGTGTTGGTGCTGCTTGCGCCCATCGAGACGCCGCCGGTAATTGCGCCGGCGTTGGTAAATGTATTGCCCGCGGCCGACGTCTCGAACGCGATCCGGCCGTTGATGACACCGGTGCTGCTGTTGGTCATGTTGACCTGCGAGCCGCCGTAGACGCCGACCACCGGAGTATCGGCCAGGGTAATGCCGCCCACCGACAAGCCGGTCGAGGTAATGGTGCCGTTGTTGGTGATTCTGGTGGTACCGGCCGCAGCGTTATTCACGCCGATGGCGAGGCCATCGATGCTGGTCAGGTTGAGCCCAAGGAGCATGCCGGTGCCGCGCATGATCCCGCTGGCATTGTTGAGCACGCTTACCGTGCTGGTGGCGCCAGTGCCGATGAAGGCGCCGCCGCTCAACACTGAAACCAGGCCCAGCAACGCCGGATCAAGAGTGCCTGAGTTGTTGAGTGAGATATTCACCCCGGTCAAGTCCATCACGTGGCCACCGAGGGTCGCGTTCATCTGCGCCCCGCTGTTGACGTTGACCGTGAGGCCGTTTGTAGCGCTGCTGAAGTTGTTAAGAAACAGCGGCAGGGTCGGCACGCCGGTACAGGTCACTGTGGAACCGGAGGTGGCGCAGGTGGCCATCGCGGAAGGGGCGGCCAAGCCGCCGACGATGCCGACAATGCCCAGGCGGATCGCAAGTCCCAGCGGCGAGAGACGTGCAACAAAGGTACTCACATTCAATTCCTGGCCGCCTTGCCCCGCCCCGGATTTCCGGCCAACCTCCGATACCGCTTGAGGAGCGCCAGTGGCGCGATTGAATATCAGGCGGTAAATGTGATTCATTAGTTCTAATTAAGTGCGTGAGGAATTCGTTGAGCAGGGTACATCACTACAACAGCTCAATCGGAGAACTGCCGAATTTTGGAGGCTCATAACTCGCGCAACGAGGCAACGTTCACGAAATCCCGCGCTGCGGTGCCGGTGATCATGCAGACGTTTCGGCGTCGCCACTGTGGGGCGCCCCTCTTGGGACAGCTAAGAAGCGCCGCAGAGATGTGGGTCCTTCGGAACGCCGAAGCTCATTGGGAGCTTTCATTCAACAACCAAATTACCGGCCGGATCGACATGAATCAATCGTGAAATGGGTCCACCGATGACTCAAGTTAGAGAATCGCGCCGTGTCTGCTTCTAAGGGCGGATTCAACTGGTCAACGCAACACATTCGCTGAACATCTCAGCGGGCGTGTGCTGATCGATACGGCATCGGCAATCTGGCCATGAATCGCGGTCTTCAGCGTATAGGAGCGAGAGCGTCGAAGCATGTCAGCCACGACGCCAGTGCTGCCACCCGGATAAACACCGTGTCGGGTAGAAGCCGCCTCCAATTCACGTAGCCAGGAACTGGAGGCCGTATTTCGCGGCGATATCCTTGGCCTCCTGCGAAGCCTGGCTCGTCGGGCTGCCGGTATCGAGCGCTGAGACTTCGGCTATCAAAGCATCGAAGACTCCACCGGGCGAACTGATGATGAGCTGGCGGCCTACTTCCGGCCCTGTGCTCAAGAATCCGTGCGGTGTGCCGCGGGGCACAAACACAACGTCCCCAGGGCCGAGCTTGAGCAGCTTGCCGTCAAGGCGAAAGTCGTAGTGCCCTTCGCAAATCACAAATGTCTCGTCGTAAGTTGCGTGACGGTGATAGCCAGCGCCAGAGTCCGGCGGCTCGATGGCTTCGCAGACCGTATATGCATTCCAGCCCTCTGCAGCGGTCGTCTTGAACGTCATCGTCATCCTGCCGAGCCTATAGCTCTTACCTTCGCCCGGCTGAAAATGCGTGGGATGCATCGCTCTTTCCATCGTCACCTCCGGTTGGACTGGATACGACAGCGCTTCAAGGAAGAAGCTGCACTGAGTAGGCACCGGCTGCCAACGGCCGGCGTTCCCTGCCCCTCGCATTGGGAGCTGGATTCACTTGCGAAGCGTCCTGATACGCGGTTGCCGGTGCTCTGCAGTGATTCTGCCCTTGTGCAGGCATCGTTCACTGGCGATCGCTCATCGTCCCCTGCCGTGAGCACGGAGGCCGCGCTGCTACTTCTTCTCTGCAGGACGACCATACCTGGCGGTGAAAGTCGCTGATGCAATCTTGTTCGCGTTGGTCATGAAGCCTGCGACTGCGGCTGTCGCGTCCGGCGGCAGTTCGAGCTTGTCCGTCTTCAGCGCATGCACGGTGAACACGTAGCGATGCGGCTTGTCACCCGCCGGCGGGCAGGCGCCGCCCCATGCGGCGAAGCCATAGTCGATGCGGTTCATCGCGGCGCCCTTGGGCAGGTTGGCGCCGCCTTGCGCGCCGGCATTGGCGGACAACTCGGTGACGTTCGCCGGGATGTTGTAGACGAACCAGTGCCAGAAGCCCGAGCCCGTCGGCGCATCGGGGTCGTAGACGGTCACGACGAAGCTCTTGGTGTCCTTGGGCGCGCCGCTCCACTTGAGCGCCGGCGACTTGTTCTCGCCGTTGCAGCCGAAGACGTTGGCCTCAAACTTCTTGTCCATCGTGGAATTGGCCTTCACGTCCGGGCTCTCGAGCTTGAAGCCGGCGGCGTGGGCGCTCGCGACGCTGAAGGCCGCGACGATCATGAGCGTGGTCCGCATATGCATCTCCTTGACAGCAAGGCAGGATGATGCGGCGCAGGCTCGAGGGCGGTCAAGCGATGCGTCAGCGGACGGCAAACTGCTGACCGTCCCGCGCGCCGGGGAATGCGCCGTTCAATTTCCGCCAGACCAGCGTGAAGTTGTTTGCCGGCATGGGTACGGCCTCCTCCAGCGCAAGGCCTTCATTGCCCGCAACGTGCGCCACCTTGTCGATGTCGCGCACGCCCCAGAGCGGATTCCTTGCGCGCAGGTTCGCGTCGAACGCTTCATTGCTCTGCGACGTATGCGCAGCGCCGCGCATGTACGGGCCGTAAGTCACAAGTACGCCCCCTGCAGGCAGGATCCTGGCAGCGCCCGCCATCAACGCGAGCGTGGCCTCCCACGGGGAGATGTGGATCACGTTGATGCACACGACCGCGTCGGCCGCGGATACCGGCCAGGGGTGCTTCATGACGTCGATGGCGAGGGGCGGCTTTACGTTTGACAGGTTGCCTGCGGCCACCCACGCCTCGATGGAAGCATGGCGCTCCACGTCCATCTCGCTGGGCTGGAAGGTGAGGGCTGGCAAAGCCTTGGCGAAGTGCGCCACGTGCTGCCCGGTGCCACTGCCGATCTCAAGCACGAGGCCGCGTGGCGGCAAAGCGCGCGCGAGCACCTCGAGGATCGGCTGCTTGTTGCGCTCGGGGGAGGGGGCGGTCTCGCGTGCGTCCATGCGGCAATGGTAGGCGAATGCGGGGCCCCAGTCGCGCCTGGCGCCTGCGGTCGCCGCGGCGACGAGATGGCGCTCCGGGACGATGCGATTTGCTTGGCCGCCACGACCCAGCGCGCCAATCCACGAGGACAAGCTGGCCGATCTTCGCCATGTCTCGCGGTCGGTCGCAAGCGCAATCCTCCACCGGCATCGGTATCTCCCTTGACCCTGCTCCACTCAACGTCGCTAATCCCCAGAGGTTCGAACAACAGTTCTCGGGCAAATGCATCCAGGGGGCGTCCGGTCGCTTTTCGGACAATCGCGGAGACGAGGTAAGCGCGCCGGTGTTGTAGAAGAACTCCCGGCCTGGCGGCGCCGTTGATGACATGACCAATGTCGCCTCACCTCAACACATAACTCGCCAGCACACTCTGCACCTCATAAATACTGAGCTTCTTATTGAACTGCTTCTGTATCGGCGCAGCAGTCCCCGAGATCCAGATCTTCAGTTCCGCATCCAGGTCGAAGGTACCCGCTGTCTCCACGCTGAAGTGCGTGATGCTCTTGTACGGGATGGAGTGGTATTCGACCTTGCTCCCCGTGATGCCCTGCTTGTCGACCAGCACGAAGCGCTTGTCCGTGAACACGAAGTAATCCCGGATGAGTTGGTAGGCGTGCTCGACCACTTCGCCCTTCGCCAGGATCTGGCTGAACTCCTGTTGGATTTTCGCGGGGTCGATCTTGGCTGCGTTGCCAAGCATTCCATCTAGTAGGCCCATGGTTGCTTCCTTCCAAACTCCATCAATACACGCGACCGTAGCCGGTCGTCGAAGGCTGCTCGGGGGCGCAGCGCGTGGCTAATGTAGGTGGCGCTGGGGCGACACTGCGCAGTCGGATGAATTCTCCCGGCCCAAACCGGCAATAGTGCGCACCACCGCGGAACCGCCCTCTACGCGGCACAGATGCGCGTGCTTCGACGACGGGTCAGGCTGCAGGGGCCGGACCAGCAAGCATGTACGCGGCTCGATAGCCAACTTCCGACGCTGGAGCTGGAAGCCCGGAAGACGCAAGGACCAGCAAAAGCCCGGGCGGAGTTTGATTTGTATGGGGCGCGGAAAAGGTACTTCGAACTGAAGTGCTGAGGAGCCTGCATCAAGGCAGCCGTCCAAAACCCGGCACCCGCAAGGCCCTGTCGTCCACGTCGATGCCGAAGCCCAGCCCCAGCAGATTCAACTCCAGCCCCTCGTCCCGTGCCACCGTCACGCCCGCCAGGCCCAGCAAGGACAGTTGCCACCCGGTGCCGCTAGGTGCGTGGTCGACAAAGGTGGTCAATCCGAGGTAGTCCTTGCCGATGGCGGTGGGTGGCAGGTCCAGTCGCAGGTCGGGCACTTGTCGGGCCACCCAGGCCACGAATGTGTTGCTGTTGGGGCCGGGCCAGAGGCGGTAGGACGAGCGCCAGGGATAGGCCGCAACTGCAGATTCGATCTGGTCGATCATCGCTTCTGCCTTGGCACCTCGATGGTCAGCCAGCAGCTGCGGATCGGCGCCAAACCATTGAACGCTCGGATCGTCGACTTCGCTGGTCACCAGGGCATCACCGCCGCGCCGCGCCCGCCAGCCGACGATGTGGTACGTGGTGTAGCGTTCCGCGCCGGCGCGCTTGACCGCGATCCAGGGGTGGATGCCGAAGGCGCCGCGCCACCGCACGATGCGAGCGCCGTAGACCTGCACGACGGCACCGCGTTCGGACGCAGGGTCAGGCGCCTGTTGGGTGCTCTCACGACTTGCCATGTACCAAGGCGTGTCCAAGTCCAGGCCGCCGGACGCCAGCACACCGACCGGGCCGAGCATCAAAATTGCGAGCAGGCCCAGGAACATCAGCGGCCAACGTGACCACCGCGTGGAGCGCTTCCGGATGGGAGGCGGATTGGAGGCGTCGGTCATGTCGGGAGTATGTGGGGAGAGCGGCCGTGTCGTCGACCTTGCTCCCCGCCATGCCCTGCTTGCCCGCCGTCGAAGGCTGCCGAGGGCGGCACCACCCAGCTTACGATGCGATGGCGCCGATACCCAGGACCGTCAAGGCCACGAACACGATGGCGACGATCAGGAAGATGAAGAACAGGATCTTCGCGATCTTTGCCGCACCGGCGCTGAGCCCGGTAAAGCCGAAGACACCTGCGACGACTGAAACGATGGCGAAGATGATGGCCCACTTCAGCATGAGGTTTTCCTTGTTGGACCCCGGTATTGTTCGCAGCGATCAGCACGCCTGAGTAAGGCTGAGGCTCATAGCAGCGTCAGCGAAATGTCACGACGAGTACTGCCTTCCACTTCGATGCCTGCCTCGGCGGCATGGAACAGCAGCGCTCTGCAGGCTCCCCATTGCTGTGGATGGCAGCGCCCTGGCAATCGCATACGTTGCGGTACCGGCATCAGGCCTCGACCGATCGAATGTCAACCCACGAGGTCACCATGGTCCTTGCACTCCGTCACGCCGTCTGGGTCTGTGCGATTGGCTTCGCCTTGTCCTTGCTGCAATCCTGTGCTTCCTACCGCAACTATTCACAGCTGGAAGTCGGGCCGGGCGCAGAGATGAAATCCAGCGAGGTCACGACCTACGTGACCAACCAGACGGCGGCAATCGACGCGCTGCGCGAAGCGGCTGGTGAGCCTTTGGCGCCAGTTGCGATCGGCAACTGGGACGCCATCATCCATGCCGGCATGGACTTCTCCGACTCGAAGTGCGAAGCCTACATGCATGCGCTGTTTCGCCTGAATCGAGACCGCCGCACGACAGTGGCGCAGGTCGGCCTGCTGGGCGGCGCGACGGCAGGCGTCATGGCGGCTGCGCAGGCGGCGGCCAAGGAAGTCGCGATTGTCGCGATCGCCTTTGGGCTCGCCTCGTCGACGGTCGACAACCTCAGCAGCAACCTGCTCTACGAGCTAGACCCCTCCTCGGTGCGAACGCTCGTCAAGACCATGCAGCAGACCTACCGCCAGGAACTCGGAACCGGCTACACGAACCGCCCGGCCGCGCTGACTGCGATCAGGCGCTACGCGACCCTCTGCGTGCCCGCCAGCATCGAAGCAGAGGTCAATCTGTCGGTCAAGCGAGCGCAGCCCGGGGCCACCGAGGGACGACCCGATGAGGGACGGCCGCCCACCGTGACGAACGCGATCCCGGTCACGGCACAAAACAGCATCGTGCCCCCCGATGATGCTGCGACAAGGCTGCGCAATTTCATTCGGCCAGGCGGCCAGTTGAACCCGAAGAACCAGAAGGTGCTCATCGACTATCTCGCCAAGAATGTTCCGAAAGTCACCATTGCCGCATTTCTGAATTTGCCTGACTTCGCGACAGCCAGAGCCAAGGCAGTCTCGGACCTGAAACTCCCTGTCTAGGAGGAGACCATGTCGTTCCAAAACATCATCCGGGACATTTCGCCCGCCCAACTCCAGCAGGTGCTCGAGGATTCGCAACAGCCCGGCGTCACTGCATCGGTCATTCGGCAGCAAGATGGCAACTCGACGGTCGTTCTCGTATTCGACGACTCCGCTCCTTCGGCAACGGAATCCGACGAAGAAGCGCTCAAGCCCGCCGCATCAACCCAGCTTGGGCCCGTGGCGCCTCCCATGAACGCGACGAAGTTCGCACAGCTTGCATCCGAGTACACCCAGTACTTCGATGCTTGCGTCATCACGAGTCCTCAGCATGTGATGGAGGTGAACAAGCGAGTCGACAAGATGCAGGTGTCAGCGGCACGCTACAAGGCGTTGGCTGGCCCGCTGGGCATCCCGTGGTACTTCGTTGCGATCATCCATTCGCTGGAATCGGGCTGCGACTTCGGCACACACCTGCACAACGGTGATCCGCTTTCAGCGCGGACGAAGCAGGTACCGAAGGGCAGGCCTGTGGCGGGCTCGCCGCCCTTTACCTGGGAAGCCAGTGCCAGGGACGCACTGGAGCTCAAAGGATTTGTTGGCCAGGCCGACTGGAGCATTGCCAGGATGCTGTACCGCTGGGAGTCGAACAATGGCTTTGGCTATCGCCCACGGCACATTCCCTCTCCCTATCTCTGGAGCTTCTCCAACCTTTACGTGAAGGGCCGTTTCGTCGCCGACCACGTTTTCGATGCCAGCAGCGTTTCCAAACAGTGTGGTGCGGGCGTGCTGTTGAAAGCGCTGACTGTGCGAGCAGTGGAACATCTGTGAGCGTGTTCGAAAGCACCACCATGTCATCGAAGGAAGCGTCGCCGTCCTCGGTCCCGGAAAGTTCATCTGCCGCTTCAGCCATCGCCTACTGCGACCTGATCATGAAGGGCGGTATCACCAGCGGCGTGGTCTACCCCAAGCTGATTTCGGGGCTCGCGGCCAAGTACCGTTTCAAGAACGTCGGCGGCACGTCCGCGGGTGCCATTGCTGCGGCCGGATGCGCCGCTGCCGAATTCCGGCGCCTCACGGGTGATGCCGCTGGTTTCGCGAAGCTCGACAAGCTTCCCGACGAACTCGGCCGCGAGGTGGGCAAAGGCGAAGGGTCGGTGCTTCGGCATCTGTTCCAGCCAAGCCGTGCCTTGGCACGTCACTTCGATGTGCTGGTCGCATCGTTGAACCAGCCAAGCAAGGTGGCAATAGTCGTCAACGGACTCGGTACGCTGCTCCTGCGCTACTGGGGCATCGTCGCAGCCGTCGCGCTCCTGATGCTCGCTGTGCTGGTCGCGCTCATCCGCTCGATCGGCCCCGTTCCCTGGGGCGAGGCATCGATCATTGCCGGCGTCGCTTCGGCGGCCTGGCTGGCCGCGGGCTGGTTATTCATTTGGCGGCATGCATGCCGCGCAACCAAGCCTGCGCTCAAGGCGCGCATCGGGCTGTGGTGGCTAGGCGGCATGGCAGCGCTCTTTGCGGCAATGTCACGGATCGATTCGCAACCCTGGGTGACGGCGTGGCCGGCGGATCTGCTGGCGACCGTCTCATGGGGGCTCGCCCTGCCGCTGGCGCTGGGCCTTGCGTTCGGCCTCTGCGGGTGGAGGTTCGTCGCGTCACTGCTGACGGGGCTACACGACAACCTTTGGGGAATCTGTTCGGGCCTCAGTACGCAAGGCGACACACCCGTTGCAGGACTCACTGTCTGGCTCACCCGCTATTTCAACGAAGTCGCAGGACTCGACACCGCCGCACGGCCGTTGACGCTGGGCGACCTCTGGAGCGGCGATCGAGTGCTCGGCGACGATCCTTCCGAAGCAGAAGACACGCCGTTGTCCGAAAGAAAGATCAACCTCGAGGTCATGACGACGGCAGTCACCCGGCAGATGCCCTATGCCCTGCCGTTGCGGCCAGGTGCCGGTGCGTATTTCTTCGATCCCGAGGAATGGAAGCGCCTGTTCCCACCTTCCGTCATGAATTGGCTGCTCGAGGCCAGCCCGCCCATTCCGGCGAATGGCGGTGCCCGCACGCGAGACGGCAGGCCGCTGCGCCGTCTGCCCTGTAACCGGCATCTGCCGGTTGTGCTGCTCGTGCGAATGAGCCTGAGCTTTCCGGTACTGCTGTCCGCCGTGCCCATGTATGCATTCGACTACAGCGGAAAGGCCGAGAGCGCGTTTCCAAAGAAGGTGTGGTTCTCCGACGGCGGCATCGCAAGCAACATGCCGCTCCACTTCTTCGACGCACCGCTCCCGGGGCATCCGACCTTTGCCGTCAACCTGAAGGATGAACATCCCGATCACCCCATCCGAGCCGACGTGGACGCGTGTGCGCTCGACAATGGCCGCGTCTATCTCCCCGACAACAACGCGGCCGGCTTGCAACAGTACTGGAAGGAGATCGACGAGTCCTCGTCGCTGGGCCTGTTCAATCTTCTGTGGAGGATGGTCGAGACCATGCGCACCTGGCACGACGAGATCCAGCTACCGATGCCTGGATACCGCGATCGAGTGGTGCAAATTGCGCATAAGCCCAGGGAAGGCGGCCTGAACCTCGACATGCCCAGCGGACACATCGAGGCTTTGAGCGCGGCCGGCGCATGCGCTGCGAAACGGTTGATCGAGCGGTTCTCGTTCGCGGCCGGCCAACCGTTGTCCGAGGGCTGGAAGAATCATCGGCAGATTCGAATGAGGATGTTCATTGCGCTTTCCGAGATGCTGGGCCGGCACCCATCGGTTCACGATCCCGCGTGGCGCGAACTACTCGCGACTGGCGATGTTCCATACGACGCAGTGCAGCGGCAGATGGCCGTGCACACATTCGATGCGCTGGGCACCATCGGCCCCGCGGTCGACCGCGAGTCGCAGCTCGCGTTGCTCGAAAAGGCACCCCGCCCTCGCCCCGTGTGGCGAATCGTTCCGCGCATCTGAAGGGACTGGAGGGCCATGGCGTTGCGCGATGTCGCGCCTATGCTGGCGTTGGCCAGCGTAGGGTCCCTCCGACAGCAACCGGGGCCCACCTCGCACAGCACGAACGCGTCGCAGGCGCCAAATGAAGTTCAGGTTCGACTTCAAGGAGACGCAGTATGTCCACGTTCAGCACCGCGCTCGGCGCGACTTGCCTGGTGCTCGCATCTGTCTGCGCCACGGCCCAGACGGGACCCACGGGAGCACCCCCCACCCACCCCGCGACAGGTGGCAGCGATGCCACGGCGACTCCGAGTCCGACCACTCCTCCCACGCACCCGGCAGTTGGCACCAGCGGGGCCACTCCGGAGGCAGCACGCAAGCAGAACCCCTTGATGGACAACAACGATGCGAGCGGCGACGCAAGGCGTGGCAACGCCCGCACAAGTTCCAAGCAGGGTCAGGGCGGCAGCGCCGGGCGCAATCCCACGAGCACGGACTCGATGGGAAAGGACAACATGCCGAAGCAACCGGCCACGCAGTCCAGGTAATCGACAGGGCCTGCCGTAGAGATCGCGTCAGGCCGGCGGTGCTCCCTGGCGGAGAAAGCCGCCAGCCGAGTCAGCGCACGGCCATGCGAACAATCCGCGCCGCCTCTTCGGCGCGCGCGTCTTCCACCTCGCGCATCACCCCGCCCAGGTCCACCGGCCCGCTCGGACGCGCGAAGCTGCCCGTGAGCGCCGAGCCCGTGTGAAGCTCGCCACGCTCGTAGAGGTTCCAAATCTCCTCTCCGTAGCGGGTGGACAGCAACTCGGGCGCGAACTGCCCGAAGAAGCCGGCAAGATTCCCCACATCGCGCAACAGCATCCGCCGTGCGTGGTTGTTGCCGGCGGCATCGACGGCCTGCGGCAAGTCGATGATGACGGGGCCATCAGCGGCGAGCAGCACGTTGAACTCGGAAAGATCGCCATGCACCACGCCCGCGCACAGCATGCGAATCACCTCGACCAGCAGCGTCGCGTGATGCCGCCGCGCGTCCTCCGGCGTGAACACGACATCGTTGAGGCGCGGTGCTGCATCCCCGTGCTCGTCGGTGACCAACTCCATCAGCAGCACGCCGTCGGCAAAGTTGTAGGGCTCCGGCACGCGCACGCCCGCCGCGGCCAGCCTGTAGAGCGCATCGACCTCGGCGCTTTGCCAGGCTGCCTCTGTCGCTTGCCGGCCGAACTTGGTGCCCTTGGCCATGGCGCGCTGCAGACGCGTGTTCTTGACCTTGCGGTTTTCGGTGTAGTCGACGGCCTGGCGGAAACTGCGCTGGGTCGCTTCCTTGTAGATCTTGGCGCAGCGCGTCTGGTCGCCGCAGCGCACCACGTAGACCATTGCTTCCTTGCCGCTCATGAGCTGGCGAACCACGCTGTCGATCAATCCTTCGTCGATCAGCGTCTGTAGTCGAGGGGGTGCTTTCATGGCTCATTCTGCCTGTCTGCCGGTTGGGCCCGCGATGCGGAGGCCCACGCACCCCGATCTAGGGCTGGTGGAGGCGCCTGCGCTTTTCTTCCCGAAGCATGTACAGGTAAAGACCTTCGACCTTCTCTCGTGCCCACGGCGTCTTGCGCAGAAACTTCAGGCTCGATTTGACGCTCGGGTCGTGCGAGAAGCAGCGCACCGGTATTCGCACCGCGAGATCGTCCCATCCGTAGCGGGCTTGCAGTGCGACCACCATGGCCTCGAGCGTCACGCCGTGCAGTTGATTCCGCGGCTGGGCGGGGTGGGAAGAGGCGTCTTGCATGGGGAGATTCTGCACCGCTGAATCGCTTGCCCGTGGGCGGAAGGCGCCTTGATGGGCCAGTCAATCCGAATCAGGAAACGTCTCGGTGAAGGCTGCCGCAAAAGCGGGCGACCCGGTGAGAGTGAGGGCAAGGGTCACTCGCCCAGGCACGCGCGGCATGGAAATCATCGCGCGCTCGCAGTCGTAGGTGATTTCAAGCGGGACATCTTGCTCGGCCACTGCCTGCAACTCGAAGTCCCACTCGCCGCTCTCTTCGACAGAAGAGGGTGCGCCGAAGTCGAGACAGGCCCAGCCGAGCACGGTTTCGACCTCATGGATCAGGGCCGGCAAGCGATCCGCAAGGACCGACGCCATCGCGTCGAAGCTGCAGGCGCCGGTCTCCTCGTCGGTCGATTCGAAGAGCAGGTAGTCGAGTGGCATGCCTGGAGGATGCCGCAATGTCGAAAAGTCGGCTTCCGCGGAAGGACATCTTCAATGGCGGGTGCGGAGGCTCGCCTTGCGGTGCTCGGCTGCCTCGGCGACTGCCAGTCCCGCCCTACCTTCGACCGTCAGCGCCGTGCGGGCGGCAGGTCGGGAAGTGAACAAGGTTGTGGATTCGCTCAGGCGTGCAGTCGAATCGCAAGGCAGCGCGCCGGCGTGAGCGCGAGGAGGATGCGGCGAAATTTCCAGGCTGACGTCGGCACCAGGCATGCCGCTTGCCGGGGAAGGTGCTCCGGGACGAGTTTATGGACGCAACGCATTCGAAGCAGCCGCTCTACAGACCCACCGCTTCGGCGAACATTCCGCGCTTGATCGTGGTCGGCGCATCTGTTGGCGGGGTGGCTGCGCTCTCGACCATGGCTGCGAGCCTGCCGGCCGACTTTCCCGCGCCAGTACTCATGGTGCTCCACACCGGCAGCCATCCGAGCGTCCTTCCGGAACTGCTTGCCGCGCGCGGCGCCCTGCCCGCCCATCATCCGGTGGACGGCGAACCCATCGAAAATGGACACATCTATGTGGCACCGCCAGACCATCACATGCTGGTGGAAGGCGCGCACGTTCGACTGAACCGGGGGCCGAAGGAACACCACACGCGGCCGGCAGTCGACCCGCTGTTCCTGTCGGCGGCCCTCAGCTACGGACCTGCCGTGGTTGGGGTCGTGCTCACGGGCACGCTGGACGACGGCACCGCAGGCCTGCAGGCGATCAAGGCCTGTGGCGGACTGGCTTTGGTACAAGACCCTTCCGATGCACTCGAGCCCGGCATGCCGTCGAGTGCGATGAAGTACGTCGAGGTCGACCATTGCCTGCCGCTCGCGCAGATTGGCGGGCTGCTGAGCAGCCTGGCCTCCGTGCCCGTCCTCTCGAGCAGGCCCGCCGTCGATAGCGCAAGGCACGCACGCCTTGCACACGAGCTGCGGCTCGCGACAGCCGAAGGAGACTTCATGGAACACCTCGAAGCGATTGCGCAGCCATCGGCCTTTGCATGTCCGGATTGCAAGGGCGGACTCTGGCAGCTCGACGGTGCAACGCCGGTCCGCTACCGCTGCCACACGGGCCACGCCTTCACGCTGAACACACTGCAGCACGCCTTGACCGAAACCATGGACGAGGCGCTCTGGGGCGCGGTGCGTGCACTGCAGGAGCAAACCGTGCTGCTGGGCATGATGTCCCTCGTTCACCGCCGGGAAGGCGAAGAGGGCGAGGCGCTCAAGATCGAAGCGATTCGCAGCGGCCTCGATACGCAGGCTCGCAGGTTGCGAGAACTGGTCGAAAAATCGAACTGAAGCAGCTGGAAGCCGAGCGAGCACCGGAACTTCCTCGCGCTGCTGCAGCGGCTGGGCACCGAGGGCCGGCGCGAGTGAGCGATTCATTCGATGGTTCTGGGCATCGGCGATGCTGGCGCTGCTGAACGTGTCGCTGGAACGCTGCTCGGCGGCCTCGATGATGCGGGTCTTCCGGCTGCTGCTGGGCCGCAGCGGCTACTGCTTCGGTTTCCCGAAGGTCGGCTTGGCAGCATGCCTTGGCGGCCGAAGCTGTTGCAGCTGCGCGAGGGCATGCGCTGCGCATTGCATTGCCTGCTCCCGAGACGCAAGGCCTGCCCGGCTTGCTCAGGCGACGCCGGCACTGATCGCCCGACGCACCAGCAGACCGCCGCGACTCATCAATCCAGACCTACATTCTTTCGCGGGCTTTCCAGCATCCCGCACTCGGCCGTTTGCATGGAGCCTGTCCCTCCACCACGAACGGAGCACGACATGGGACACCGCGGCAAGAGCCTCGACAAGCAGGTCATGGTCATCACGGGTGCCTCCAGCGGCATCGGCCTGTGTACGGCGAAGCTGGCGGCGGAAGCCGGCGCCAGCCTGGTGCTGGTCGCACGCAGCACGGATGTGCTGGAACAGCTGGCGGCCGAGATCCAGGCCAAGGGCGGACGTGCGGTCGTCGCAGGCGCTGACGTGGCGGAGCGCTCGCAGATCGAGGAAGCCGCACGAACCGCGATCCAGCAATTCGGGCGCATCGACACGTGGGTCAACAACGCGGGCGTGTCGATCTACGGACGTCTCGACGAGGTGAGCGATGAGGACAGCCGCCGGTTGTTCGACATCAACTTCTGGGGCATCGTCAATGGCTCGCTGACCGCCCTGCCCCACCTGCGAAAGGAAGGCGGCTCGTTGATCAACGTCGGCAGCGAAGTCTCCGATGCAGTGGTTCCGCTGCAGGGCATGTATTCGGCTTCGAAGCACGCGGTCAAGGGGTTCACCGATGCGCTGCGCGTCGAGGTCGAGGACGTGGACAAGGCGCCGGTGCACATCGTGCTCATCCAGCCGACGGCGGTGAACACGCCATACCCGGAGCACGCGAGAAACTACATGGACCAGGAGCCGAAGCTGCCCACGCCCATGATCGACCCCGAGGATGTGGCGAAAGCGATCCTCAAGGCTGCGACCGACGGCGGGCGCGACGTCAAGGTGGGATCGATGTCGGTGCTGAACACCACGATGTCGAAAGTCTTGCCTTCGCTGGCCGACAAGATGTCCGCCAAGCAGGTCGATCGCCAGCAGCGGTGGGAAGACCCGGACAAGCCGCAGGGGACGCTCTACGAGGCCGGGCATTCCGGCCGGACGCACGGGCGCCCCGAGGCGGCGTGAACCTGGCGCATCAGGCACCCGGCATTGCTTCGAAACCAGGGAGCGTCCGAAGCAGCGCCGTCATCGACTTGGCCGCAAGGTCCGGTATGTCGGCGACATCGACCCACCTGAACTGATCGACCTCGGGCGTCATGGCGCCCGAGACATGGTGAGGAAAAAAGCTCACGCACTTGCACGCCGTGATGTCGCATCGATCGGTATGGACGAGCGCCCTGAACAAGTGAAGGTCCTTGCGGGAGTGATACGGCATGAGGCCCAGCTCCTCCATCTCCGCGGCCGTCAGGTCGATGCCGGTTTCCTCCTGGACCTCGCGGATGGCCGCATCTCGCGGGGCTTCGCCTTGCTCCGCGCCGCCTTTGGGGATGTCCCAGTGTCTCTGTCCCGTGGCATGCGCCAGCAGCAGTTGGCCGTGCTCATTCAAGATGAGAACGCCATAGGAAGTCGTCTTCATCGCGTGGCGGCACAAGCCGAGCTACGCCGCCTTCTGCTCGGCGGTGGTCTTCTTCGCTGCCGCACGCCTTGGCTTCGACTTCTTAGCGGGAGCCGCCTTCGCAGCAGACTTGCCGGCGGCCTTGCCATGGGCCTTCGAGCCGCCCTTCAAGCTCCTTTGCAGCAGCTCGGTGAGGTCGATGACGTTGGAGCTTTCCGGCCGCGCTTCCTCTTCCGGCTCGATGACGGTTTCCGTCTTGCCCGCCTTCGCCTTCTTTTCGACCAGCTTCATCACCTGGTGCCGGAACTCGTCCTTGAAATCTTCCGGGTCCCACTTGCCGGACATTTCGGCAATCAGCTGCTTGGCCATCTTCATCTCCGCGGCGCTGACGTTCTTTCGCCCCGCGGGCGGAAGGTCGAGCGAATCCAGCGCCTTGACTTCGTCACCCCAGCGCAGCAGGTTCAGGACCAGGGCTGCGCCGGACGGCACCAGCGCGGCAAGGTGCTGCTTGGTGGCAATCACCACCTTGGCGAGCGCAATCTTCCCGCTGTCGATGAGTGCCTCGCGCAAGAGGGCGTAGACCTTGTCGCTCTTGTCGATGGGCGCCACATAGTAGGGCCGCTCCAGGAAGATGAACGGCATTTCGGCTGCATCGATGAAGCGCTCGATCTCGATGGTCTGCGTCGTCCTGGGAAAGACGGCCTCGATCTCTTCGGGGCTGATGATGACGTACTTGCCGTCCTCGTACTCGACGCCTTTGACAATGTCGTCCTTGTCGATTTCCTTGCCCGTCCGCTTGTTGACGCGCTTGTAGCCGACACGGTCCATGGAGCGCTTGTCGAGCCAGTCGAAGTCCACGCCTTCCTCGGTCGCTGCCGTGTGAAGACCGACGGGGATGTGGACGAGGCCGAAGGTGATGGCCCCCTTCCAGAGCGTGCGACTACCTGTTGCCATGCCTCAGCTTCCTTGCGGCGGGACGACCCCGCAGCGCGCAGCCTGGGCCCGCCAGGCCAACCGCCGCGTAGGTGCGCGTAGCACCGTGCCGTAGGGAGGCTGCGCGTTCCAGCAAGACCCCATGCCGGAAGCGCTACCCTACGGGCATGCCAAGCCTGCGCCACATCGCGGTCTACGTCGAGGAGCCGAAGGCGGGCCGCTTCGCATGGGTCCTTGCCGAGCTCGAGGGCCGCAGTTGGCGACAGCTGGACAAGTCCGACTCGCCGGTGGCGAGCTACAAGACAGCCATGGCCGAAGGGCTGCTCGCGCTGCAGGCCATGGTCGACGACCTGGATGCCGGGCCTCGCGAATCCGATGCGCCCGCTCGCCCAGGCGATGCTGGCGAGAGCCGCGATCAAGAAGCGGAGCGCGCTGCTCCCGCGAAAGAGGCCGCACCCGGAAAGCGGTACTTCGGATTCGGACCCGCGCAGTGACGCTGGCAACGTCGGTGGCTGGCAGCGCCTGAGAGTCCCAAAACCGTGCGGATAGCGACCTGGAACATCAACAACGTCACGAAGCGGCTGGCGCTGCTGTGCGACTGGCTCGAACGCACCCAACCCGACGTGGTGGCACTGCAGGAGCTGAAGACTTCGACGGCCGAGTTCCCGACCGAGCGGCTGCGGTCGCTCGGCTACGAATGCCTGGTGGTCGGCCAACGCAGCTGGAACGGCGTCGCCCTCCTCGCCCGTGGACATGAACCTCTGCCGGTCGCCACGGCGCTGCCGGGCGATTCGAAGGACAGGGAGGCGCGCTATGTCGAGGCCGCGATCAACGGGGTGCTGTTCGCCTGCCTCTACCTGCCGAACGGCAACCCTCAGCCCGGACCCAAGTTCGACTACAAGCTGCGCTGGTTCGAGCGCATGCGCGAACGCGCCGAGGAACTCTGGGCGTCCGGGCAGCCGGTCGTGCTGCTGGGCGACTGGAACGTCGTCCCGACGGACGCCGACATCTACAAGCCCGACACCTGGCGCGACAACGCATTGCTGCAGCCCGAGCCGCGCCAGGCCTTTGCCGCGGTGCTCGCCCAGGGCTGGACCGATGCGCTCCAGGCCGTGCATCCGAAGGAGAAGCTGTTCACCTTCTGGGACTATCGCCGCAAGCGATGGGAGCGCGATGCGGGCCTGCGCATCGACCACATCCTCGTCGGCAAGTCGCTGAAGGTCGTGGATGCGGGCGTGGACCGCGACGAACGTGGACGCGAGAACGCCAGCGACCACGCGCCGGTCTGGGCGGAGCTCCGACCTGCCAGGCCGACCCGGACCGCCGCTGGAAAGTCCCGCGCGCCTGCGCCCAGGAAAGGACAGCCGCCCGAGCCGCTCACGCGCTACAACGCCAAGCGCGATTTCTCGAAGACCGCCGAGCCGGCCGGCACTCGCGCGCGACGAAGCAGGGCAAAGCACGAGGGGCAGCCCGTCTTCGTCATACAGAAGCACTGGGCCTCCCGGCTGCACTACGACGTGCGCCTGGAGCTCGACGGCGTCATGGTGTCGTGGGCCGTCCCCAAGGGGCCGTCCTACGACCCGGCTCTCAAGCAGATGGCCATCCATGTCGAAGACCACCCCATCGACTACAACACCTTCGAAGGCGAGATCCCCAAGGGCGAGTACGGCGGCGGGTCGGTCATCGTGTGGGACCAAGGCACCTGGGAACCCGTCGGCGACCCACGGGAAGGGCTTGCCAAGGGCAAGCTCATCTTCAAGCTGCATGGACAGAAGCTTGCCGGGCTGTGGGAGCTGGTGCGCATCTCGAAGCCCGGGGAGAAGAAGCAGGAACAGTGGCTGCTCCTGAAGAAGCGGGGCGATGCGTGGGCCCGGCCCAGCACCGAGTACGACGTGATTGCCGCCCTGCCGGACAGCGTGGTCGCGCACCCCCTGGGCGCGATCGAGGAGCGCGAACCGCGCGGCGTTGCCGCACCGCGGCCGCGTACCGACACGGCCGACCTGCGTCAGGCCAGGCCGGCACCGTTGCCCGCCAAGCTGAAGCCCCAATTGGCCACGCTGGTCTCGTCGGTGCCGCGGGGCGACTGGGTCGTCGAAAGCAAGTTCGACGGCTACCGCCTCCTCGCACGCATCGACAAAGGCGAGGTCCGGCTATTGACGCGCAATGGCCATGACTGGACCCGCAAGCTCGAGTCCATTGCAGCGGCGATTGCGGACCTTGGGCTGGACAACGCCTGGCTCGATGGTGAAATCGTGGTGCTGAACGAGGCGGGCGTGCCCGACTTCAACCGGCTTCAGAACGCCATCGACAACGCACGCACCGGCGACATCCGGATGTTCGTGTTCGACGCGCCTTTCCTTGGCGGCCTGGACTTGCGCGATGTGCCGCTGGCGAGCCGGCGGGAGGCGCTCAGACAGCTGTTCGAGCAGCACGAGGACGGCATCGTCCGCTTCAGCCAGTCGTTCGACGTGCTGCCGGGACAACTGCTGGATGCCGCCTGCCGGATGGGCATGGAAGGCATCATCGTCAAGCGTGCCGACTCGCCCTACACCTCGGGCCGCACGGAAACATGGTTGAAGCTGAAGTGCACGCACAGGCAAGAGTTCGTGGTGGTCGGCTACACCGACCGCGCGGGTGCCGCTCGCGAGGTCGGGAGCTTGCTGTTGGGCTATCACGAAGGCAAGGCATTGCGGTTTGCCGGCTCGGTAGGAACGGGGTGGGACTCGGCGAAGGGGCAAGCGTTGAAGACGGTGCTGGCCAAGCTGCGGGTCAGCCAGCCCACCGTCGCGCCCGAAGATGCCAAGCCCGGCCGGTGGTCAAGGCGCGGGCCCGGCTCCGAGCACTGGGTCGAACCCACGATGGTGGTGGAGGTGGCGTTCTCGGAGTGGACGCCGGATGGCCGCATCAGGCATCCGGTGTTTCGCGGCGTGCGCACCGACAAGGCAGCGACGCTCGTCGTGCGCGAGGACGCCATGCCCATCGGGGCAGCCCCTTCCGCCCCGAAGCTGCCGCCGGGCACCGGCGTGAAGGTCACGAACCCCGAGCGGGTGATCGACCCCTCCACCGGCTTGCGAAAGGTGGACCTGGTCCGCTACTACGAGAGCGTGGCCGAATGGATGCTGCCGCACCTGAAGGGCCGGCCGGTGTCTTTGGTGCGGGGGCCCACCGGCATCACGGGCGAGCTGTTCTTCCAGAAGCACGACGACAAGCTCTCTATTCCGCATGTGCGCAACTTGCCCGCGCATCTCTGGCCCGGCCACGCCGAGCTGCTGGAAGTTGGCGGTGCGCGTGCGCTGGTGGCCTGCGCGCAGATGAACGTCATCGAGTTCCACACATGGAACTCGCTGGCCAGGAACATCGACAAGCCGGACCGGATGATCTTCGACCTGGACCCGGGGGAAGGCACGAGTTGGCAGTACGTGCAGGAGGCCGCGACCCTGGTGCGCACCTTGCTGTCGGAGCTCGGGCTCGAGTCATGGCTGAAGACGAGCGGTGGCAAGGGCCTGCACGTCGTGGTGCCGTTGGCGCCGCGCTTCGACTACGACACCGTCAAGGCGTTCTCGCAAGCAGTGGTGCAGCATCTGGCCAGGACCATCCCTTCGAGGTTCGTCGCCAAGAGCGGAGCGTCGAATCGCGTCGGCAAGCTCTTCGTCGACTACCTGCGCAATGGCCACGGCGCCACGACTGCCGCGGCGTTCTCGGCGCGCGCACGTCCGGGCCTCGGCGTGTCGATGCCGGTGAGCTGGGATGAGCTGCCCAAGCTCAAGAGCGGGGCCCAGTGGACGATCGCGACGGCGCGGGAGTACCTGTCTTTTCAAAGGACGGACCCGTGGTCGGCGTACTGGGCCACCAGGCAATCGCTGAATGCGGCGATGAAGACCCTGGGATTCGTCGCGCCCAAACAGAAGTCTCGGGCCTAGCTGCTCGAACTCCGCGTCAGGCTTGCGATCGGCTCGACGCCGCACGCGCACCCACTGGCGCTGTCTACTTCTCCGGCATGGCCGAAGAATGATGGCTGGTGATCAGCCATTGACTGCCGTCCCACTTGTAGGTGTACGTGTACCGCGCCTTGACGACAGCACCAGTCCTGGCGAAGGTAAAGGTGTACAGGCCGGCATCCACTGCCGAGGTGCAACCGATCTCGATGGTCCTGGAGTCGATGCGACCGAACGGCTTGTTCTCGAGAAAGTGCTGGAAGTAATCCAGCTTCTGCGCCGCATCGAGACGCGGCGTGTTGGAGACGGTGGGCAGCAGAACGGATCGGTCCGCGTAGTTCGCAACCACCTTGCGTGGGTCGCCGGTCTGCAATGATTGGTTCCAGCGGTCAAACAGCGCAGCAATCTCTCGCTCGCTGGTCGACTTGCAGGTCTCAGTTCTTGCCGATGTGGAACCCATCGGGCTCGAGACACAACCGCCGAGCAGAGTGCCCGCGGTCAGAAGAGAAAACAGGACAGCTTTCTTCACGAGCGCTCCTTTTATCGCGGCAATTCGACCGCACAGAACACGGTGCGTGCCGAATGTATATCGATACACGCCTGAATAGCTAATTCGGCAATGCGCTGGACGCCGCGTCGGAGTCGGGATCGAGCCTTCCAAACTGCGCAGATAGATCGAACAAAGAGCGTCCTTTGCGTGTCAATGCTCCTTCTTGCTGTGGATTGCGCCCCCGGGCTGAAGCTCCTATCCTCGCCTCGGAGGTCAGGCGCCATGAACACAATGATTCGCACGCTGAGTGCGTCGCTGCTGGCATTTGCGTGCACCGGGTGCATCTCGCTGCAGCAGACAGAGGCCCAGGTTGCCATTCGGCCGCCCGGCAAGCGGGTGATCAACGAGCTGCGTCCCTTCGAGCCCGAGGCAAAGCGGCACCTGCCCTATGCCTGGTTGTCCCAATCCGCGTACGAAGAGACGCCGGCGGCCCAGCAAAAGCCGGACCCTTGCCGAGACGCGGATCAAGCGCTGGGCGAGGCCCGCTGGAAACGCTGGGACGGGTTCCCGCGCGAAGAGAGCCTGAAGACCGACATCGAGAACTACCACCTTCGCGTCGAGGTGTGGAGCAAGGAAAGCCCGCCTCAGGTGGCCGTGGCTTTCGGCGGGACGGTCTTCGACAACCAGAACGACTGGCGGGCCAACCTGCGCTGGTTCCTTCCCAAGCACGACGACCAGTACACCCTCGTGGTGAAGCGCCTTGGCCCTGCTTTCAGCGAGGAGCTCAAGCGCAGGATGGCGCAACGGGAATGGGGTGACGCCAAGCCTTCGATCGTGGCCACCGGTCATTCACTGGGCGGGGGCCTTGCGCAGCAGTTCGCCTATGCGCTCCCGCTGGATCGCGACGTTCCCAAGGTGTCGATGGTCTATGCCTTCCACCCCTCCCCCGTGACCGGCTACTTCTCCGTGGAGCAACACACCCGCGAGGAGAACGCGAAAGACTTGAAGATCGAGCGGATCTACGAACGCGGCGAGATCCTGGCCTTGCTGCGCTCGCTTCAAAGCGTCTTCTTCAAACCATCGGAAGCAGCGCCTGTGATCACCGGGTATCGGTACAGCGTCGTGCACAAGGCAGACCCGGTCCAGGATCACTCCCTTGGGAAGTTTGCGTGTGCCCTGGCCGCGAAGCTGGGGATGAACGGAGCCCAGGAGGCCCAGGCCCGGTGACCTTGGCGAGCGCAGCTATCGCGCCGCTGCGCAGGCCTGCGCCTGCTTCGCAACTGCCTGCGCGTCGAAGTCGTTCACGCGCTCGAAGAATCCTTCGGTCGCGACAATGAAGGTCGCCGGCGGGAGCTTGCGATCGATCAGCTTGGCGTCGAGCATGAAGTCCTGCATGCGTCCGAAGCCCTCGGCTGTGGCGCGGCCCCAGAGCTTGCCGCCGTTCATCTCGAAGGCCGCGTTCATCGACTGCACCTGAGCGCGCAGCAGGTTGTCGTCCCAGCGTGCGAGCGTGGCGTCATCGGACCCGGTGGGCTTGCTCTCGGGGAAGCGTGCCCAGTGGAGCTTGCGCACGCACTCCGGGTTGGACACGGCAAACAGGCTGGCCTTGGCTGCCCCGCGCACGATCGCCTCGACCATCGCCGGATCGCGCTCGATGGCGCGCTGGGTGGTGGCCAGCGAAAAGTCGGGCAGTCGCTGCCAATCAGGGCTGCGGAAGAGGCGCAGCTTGGCACCGGCGTTCTCGAAGCCGGCGATGGCGGCATTCCAGAACATCAGTCCCTGCACGCGATTGGACTTCAACGCCTCCAGCGCGGGCGCGCCGGCGCCGGTCGCGATGATGTTGACGTCCTTGTCGGGGTCGAGGCCGTTGGCCTTCAACAGCGAGCGCAGGAGCGGCAGGCCGCCGCTCGCAAGACTCACGATGCCGATGTTCTTGCCCTTGAAGTCGCTCACCTTGTGCATGGCACCGTCGGCCTGTACGGCAACGGCCCAGTCGATCACGCTGTTGTTCATGACGACGCGTGCCGGAATGTTGCTGGTGACGTTGGCCTGGATGGCGACGTTGGAGCTCACCTGCGCGAAGTCGACGTTGCCGGTGGCGAGCTGCTGCACGGCCTGCACCGAACCGGGCGCGGCGATGACCTGGACGTCATAGCCCTCGCTCCTCCAGTAGTCCAGCGCGATCGGCATCATGAGCCACGGGTACGTCACGTTCAGGACCGTCACGCCGCCGGCCGCGATGGTCACCTTCTTCAGCGGCTTGGCGGGCTGTGCCGGCGCCGTGGCCGGCGAGAGGGCCGCGGCGACAACGCCCAGGGCGGCCAACACACACTTGATCTTCATCAGTTTCAGCATCTGGAAACCTGCCTTCTTTGCTTGAATGAATGGAACGAACGAACGAACGAATGAATGAATGGCGATCCGGCTGGTCAGGCGCCCGAAACGCGACGGCGTTCGTCCTCCGCCCAGAACACCACCTTGCGCTGGACCGCGTGCACGAGCCAATGCAACCCCAGTCCCATTGCCGACAACAGAATGAGGATGGCGAACATGCCTGCCGTGTCCATCGAGAAGGTGCGCTGCAGGATGAGGTAGCCCAGCCCGGCCTGCGCACCGACGAACTCGCCCACGATGGCGCCGATCACCGACAGGACGATCGACACATCGAGCCCCACGAAGATATAGGGCAGCGCGTGGGGAATGCGCGCCATGCGAAAGACCTGCCAGCGCGAGGCCGTGAAGGCCTTGAGCAGTTCGAGCTGGTCTTCCGGCACCGAGCGCAGGCCGGCCACGGTGTTGGCCAGTACCGGAAAGAAGGCGATGGTGGCGGTGATCACGATCTTCGAAGTCACGCCGTAGCCGAACCAGATCACGAACAGAGGCGCGATCGCGACCTTGGGTATGGTCTGGAAGGCGACGACGTACGGGTAGAGCGTGCGCTCGACCAGCGGAAACTGCGCAATCACCGCGCCCAGCATCAGTCCCAGGGCAGCACCGAGAACGAAGCCCGCCATGGTCTCGTAGAAGGTAACGCCGAGATGGTAGGTGAAGGTGTTGTTGCGGATGCCTTCCCACAGCGCAGCGGCCACGGCCGTCGGCGCAGGCAGCAGCAGCGGCGTGACCCCGAGCACACGCACCGCCAGCTCCCAGCCGCCGACCACCACGATGAAGAGCAGCGCCGAGAGCGGCAGCTCCGGCCTGGGGCCGAGCCAGGCGAGCGCGGGGCGTTGTGCGGCCGGGTCGTCCGGCGCTGCGGCGAGGGCAACGGAAGCGGTGTTCATGCGTCGAGTCCCAGCGAATGAAAGTGCTTGCGAATGGCGGACACGTAGCCGCCGAAACGCTCCGAATTGATCATCTCCAGCGTGCGCGGGCGCGGCAGGTCGACTTGCAGGATCTCGCTGATGCGGCCCGGGCGCGGCGACATCACGATCACGCGATCGGCAAGGAACACCGCCTCCGGGATGCTGTGCGTGACCAGCATCACCGTCTTGCGGCTTTGCGACCAGATGCGCAGCAGCTCCAGGTTCATGGTCTCGCGCGTCATCGCGTCGAGCGCGCCGAAGGGTTCGTCCATCAGCAGGAAGGCCGGGTCGTGCACCAGGCCGCGACTGATGCCTACGCGCTGCTGCATGCCGCCCGACAGTTCGTTCGGGTACTTGTTCTCGAACCCCTCGAGGCCGACGAGCTTGAGGTAGGCGCGCGCCCTCGGCTCGTAGTCCTTCATGCTCAGGCGCTGGATCTCGATCGGAACCAATACGTTCTCGAGCACAGTGCGCCACGGCAGCAGCACCGGCGACTGGAAGACCACGCCGACGTCGCGGCTCGGCCCGTCGATCGGGCGCTGGCGCACCTTGACCGAGCCGGTGGAGCGCCGCAGCGTGCCGGCCAGGATCTTCAGCAACGTGGACTTGCCGCAGCCGCTGGGGCCGACCACGGTGACGAACTCGCCATCGGCGATGTCGAAGCTCACATCCTTGAGCGCCTCGATGTGCTGGCCCTCACGGCTGCGATAGATCTTGTCGAGACCGGAGACCTCGATCATCGCGCCGTCGCCGCGTTCGGCCGGCGGGGCGGAAGCGATGACGCTGAGCTTCGCGGAGGCTGTCATGGGGGGCCTCAGGCGACGGTTTCGCCAGCGAGCGCGAATCGTGCGTCGCGCCACTTGAAGGCGGCCTTCAGGCCCTCCTTGGCCGCGACCTCGAAGAAGTCGCGCGACTCCTGCGACTCCGACATCAGCACCAGCGTGAAGATCTCTGCCCCGAGGTCGACCGTCGACTGGAAGCCTCGAAGGTCGTAGGCGCGGTTGAGGCCCTGCTTGTTGAGCTGCATGGCGGGCGGCGGGATCATCGCCAGCTTCAGCGCCAGGCGCTGCGCTTCTTCCATCAGCTTGGCCGCCGGGACCACGCGATTGGCCAGCCCGATGCGCACTGCTTCGTCGGCGCCGATGCGATCGCCCGTGAGCAGCAGCTCCTTGGTCTTCTTCATGCCCAGCACCCAGGGCATGATCGCGAAGGGCGGAGCGGACTGGAACTGGATCTCGGGCTCGCCGAACTCGGCCTTGTCGGACGCGAGCGTGATGTCGCACACCATCGACAGGTCGCAGCCCCCGCCCAGGCAATAGCCGTTGACCGCCGCGACCACCGGCAGGCGCGAGCGCCAGATGCGAAACCAGGTGTCGTTGCCGAGCTTCACGTGGTCGCGCCAGTCCTTGACGCTGGTGAGCGGCTCTTCGCGCGGGCTCAGGTCGAAACCGGCGCAGAAGGCGCGGCCTTCGCCGGTGATGACCAGTGCGCGCACTGATTCGTCCTGCTCCAGCGCATCGAGTGCATGCTGCATTTCCAGCAGGATGTCGTCATCGAGCGCATTCATCTTCTCGGGACGGTTGAGTGTGAGGGTGGCAATCCAGCGGTCGACGGACACGCTGATGCAGCGGTAGTTCATGGTGAGTCTCCTGAGTTCATGGATGGAAGGCCGGCGCTCCGGAGCTCGACGAGCGCATCGAGCACTCGCACGCCCTCGCCCTCTGCGAGCACGGCAACGGGATTGAGGTCGATGGCCTCGATGTAGTCGGCATAGGCGCTGCCGATCTGCGACAGGCGCACGATCAACGCCTCGAAGGCGGCGCGATCCGCCGGCGCGGCGCCACGAAATCCGTCGAGCAGCCGTGCGGCACGCGTGCTGCCCACCAGCGCAGTGGCGCGCTGCGCGTCCACCGGCGACAGCGCGAGACTGCTGTCGCGCACCAGTTCGACCCACACGCCCCCCGAACCCGCGACCACCGCATGGCCGAAAGGCGCCTGGCGCGACAGACCCGCGATCATCTCGATGCCGCCCCGCACCATTTCCTGGATCAGCACACCGTCGATGCGCGCCGCGGGCATGCGCTCGCGCACCGTCGACAGCATGTCGGCGAAAGCGGCGCGCACCTCGTCCTGCGTGCGCAGCGCCAGGCGCACGCCGCCGGCCTCGGTCTTGTGGGGAATGTCGGGCGAGTCGATCTTCATCACCACCGGGAAGCCGATTGCCTCCGCTGCCTGCACGGCCTGCTCCGCGTCGGCAGCGCGTGCTTCGCGGGTGGTGCGGACGCCATGCGCCTCGAGGAAGCGCTTGGCCTCGTACTCCGAGAGCGCCCGTCCGCTGGCGAGCCGATCGCACCATGCCGCGTCGGCTTCGAGCACGTCGACATCGTTCGGCGCGGGGGACGGCTGCCACAGATGCCAATCGATGAAGTGCCGCATGGCCACCAACGCAGCGCGCGCGCCCTGCAGCGCGGCCACGCCGCTGCCCGCCAGGGGCTCGATGGCCCGCGGGTGCAGGCCGCCACCCACATTGCTGTAGAAGGCAATCGGCTTGTCCGTCCGTGCGGCCGCGGCGGCAGTGGTGGCCGCGATGGCCCGGTAGGTCTCGGCTCCCTGGGCGCCCAGGCTCACCGGGCAATCCTGCGAGACGGCCAGCAGCGCGACGCCCGGGTCCGCGAGCAGGGCATCGACGGCGCGTGCATACATGGTCATGTCGAACACGGCCGCGCCGGTGGCATCCAGCGGATTGCTCGGTGTGGCGAAGGCCGGCAGGCAAGCGCCCAAGGCATCGAGCGTGGCCGGTGCGAGCCGCGGGAAGCGAAGCCCTGCTGCCTGCGCCAGGTCGCAGGTGAGGGCCACCTCGCCGCCACTGACGTTGATCACCGCGAGGCCATCGCCCACCGGCCGCCTGGCCGATTCGACCATGAGCGTGCAAGTCTCGACCATCTCGTCCATGTCCTCGACCAGCACCACCCCGGCCCGGCGAAAGAAGTCAACGGCCGCCGCGTGCGAGCCCGCCAGCGAACCGGTGTGGGCGGCGGTGGCGGCCGCGCCTTCTGCCGAGCGCCCGACCTTCAGCACGACGACCGGCTTGCCGGCCGCACGCATGCGCGCCGCGGCTTCGAGAAAGCGCCGGGGGTGCCGGACCGATTCCATGAAGAGCGCGGCCACCCGCGTGTTCGGATCGTCGGCGAAGAAGGCGAGGTAGTCGTCCACGTCGAGCACGGCCGCATTGCCGACCGACACGAGGTGGCTCAGCCCGAACCGGCCCACCCCGCCCAGCGCAATGCAGCCCGAGCCCGAATGCGACGCAATGGCGACACCGCCCATGCGCAGCGGTTGCGGCAGCGGTGCGCTGTAGAGCGAGATGCGGTCGTGCAGATTGGCGAGTCCCAGGCAGTTGGGCCCGCACACCAGCAGCCCGGTGCGCGCGCACAGCTCGGCGAGCTGTGCCTGCAGTGCGCGGCCGGCTTCGCCCAGTTCGGCAAAGCCGCTGGCGAAGATCACCGCCGCACGGATGCCGCGCCGCGCGGCCTGCGCCAGGGCGGGCAGCACCTTGTCGGCCGGCAATGCAACCACCGCGCAGTCGGGGGCCTCGGGCAGATCCTGCAGGTCGGCGAAACAGCGCAGGCTTTCCACCTCGGCAGCCGAGGGATGGATCGGGTAGATGGTGCCGCCGTAGCCCGCGGCGAGCAGGTTCTTCACCACCGAGTTGCCGAAGGAATCCGGCCGCGGTGAAGCACCGAGCACGGCCACGGAGGCGGGGCGCATCAAGGGGGTGAGATCGCGCAGCGGCGCGGCGTCGGGCAAAGGAGTCTGCATGTCAGGCACGCACGTTCACGACGGTGCGACCGCGCACGCTGCCCGCAAGCAGCGCAGGCGCGGCGTCGAGCGTCGATGCCAACGGGATCTCGCGGGTGATCAAGGCCAGCCGCTCGCGGTCGAGTTCCTGCGACAGGCGCTGCCAGGCACTCAGCCGGTCCGGGCGCGGCGCCATCACCGAGTCGACGCCGACCAGGGTGACGCCGCGCAGGATGAAGGGCGCCACCGTGCCGGGCAGGTCCATGCCCTGCGCCAGGCCGCAGGCGGTGACCACGCCGCCGTAGCGGGTGGTGGCGCAGGCATTCACCAGCGTGTGGCTGCCCACCGAATCCACCACGCCGGCCCAACGCTCCTTGCCGAGCGACTTGCCCGGAGAGGAAAGCGTCGCGCGGTCGATGACCTCCGCTGCACCGATGCGCTTGAGGTAGTCCGCTTCGGCCGCGCGGCCGGTGGATGCGATCACGCGGAAACCACGGCCCGCCAGCAGGCTGATCGCCACGCTGCCGACGCCGCCGGAGGCGCCGGTCACGAGGATCTCTCCATCGTCGGGGCGCACTCTCTGGCGCTCCAGCGCCTGCACGCAGAGCATGGCCGTGTAGCCGGCCGTGCCGACCGCCATGGCGGTGCGCGCGTCGAGCCGATCGGGCAGCGGCACCAGCCATTCGCTCTTGAGGCGCGCGCGCTCGGCCAGGCAGCCCCAGTGCTGCTCGCCGGCGCCCCAGCCGTTGAGGATCACCCGGTCGCCGGCAGAGAACTCGGGATGCCGGCTGTGCTCGACGACCCCTGCGCCGTCGATGCCCGGCACCATCGGCCAGTGGCGCACCACGGGGCCACGGTTCGCGATGGCCAGCGCGTCCTTGTAGTTGAGCGACGAGTATTCGACCCGCAGCGTCACGTCGAAATCGGGCAGTGCCGAGTCGTCGAGTTGACGCAGCGACGCTTCGAATCGCTCCTCGCGACGCTCCAGCAATATGGCCTTGAACACGCCCATTCCGGTCCTTCTTGGTTGTCGATGAGCGCGAATCTATCGACCGCCAATGCGCGGAGCAAGAATGAAAAACGTCGATATGCGTTCGCATTATTCGAACGCAAGGGGAAACCCTCCCCGCCCGTTTCTCCCTGAGGCCGTCCCCTCAGAGCTTGTGCCGCAACGCGTTGCGGATCTCTTCGATGAGCGAAAGGCTGGCCACCGAAAGATGGCGGCCCGCGCGCGTGCAGCACACCAGCACTTGCGGCTTGATGCGCGAGTCGCGGATCGGGACGAAGGCCGCGTCGGGATGGTTGGGGTCACGCCCGAAGATGTACTGCGTGAGGATCGCGATGCCCACACCGGACGATGCCGCGCTGCGCATCAGCTCGTAGGAATTGGTGGTGAGCACCGCGCGCGGCTTCATGCCCACGCGCGCGAACATCTGGTCCAGCGTCGCGCGCAACGCGAGGCTGGTGTCGGGCAGTACCAGTTCGTAGGCCGCGCAGTCGGTCAGCCGCACCCAGCTGCGCTGGGCCAGCGGGTGCTTGCGCGGCACCATCACGCAGGAGCCCACGTCCCGCTTGGCCAGGATGGTCAGGCCCGCATGCGCTGGCGTGTTGTAGCCGAGCGCGAAATCGATCTCGTCGCCGAGCGCCAGCTCCACCAGCCGTGGCGAGCTCGCGACCGTGACCTCGTAGTTCACGCCCGGGTACTTCTTGTGAAAAGCGGCCAGCATCTGCGGCAGCAGTTCGCGCGAAAAGCCTTCGTTGACGCCGAAGTTGATCGTGCCGCGCTGCAGCCCGCGAAGCGCATCGACCTCGGTGCGAGCCGTCGCGATCTCGCCCATGGCGCGCTTCACGTGATGGATGAAGACCTCGCCGGCGGAGGTGAGCTTGAGGCCGCCGCGCCCTCGGCCGCGCTCGAAAAGCAAAGCGCCGATCTCCTCTTCGAGGTTCTTCACCTGCCGGTTGATCGCGGATGCCGCGACATGCGTGCGCTCCGCCGCACGCCTGAAGGAACCGGCCTGCGCCACTTCGTAGAAGTAGCGCAGCGAGGTCGGGTTCTTGAGGTGGAGTCCAGGGTCTCGGGACATGGTGAGCCGGATCTAGCGTGCGGGAAATCGAAGCGTGAAGGTGGTCCCTTCAGTGGAAGACGACGTCACTTCCATCACGCCACGGTGGGCCTTCGCGATCTCGTTCACGATGAAGAGGCCGAGGCCCACGTTGCGGGCCGAACTGCCCTGGGGTACACCGCGCACCATCGGCTCGAACACCGTGGGAAGGAGGGCGGACGGGATCGGCTCACCTTCGTTGTGCACCATGAGCGTCGCAGTCGCGCCATCGACCTGCGAGCGCACGACGATGGGCGTGCCGATGCGGCCGTAGGTCGCCGCATTGCTGACGAGATTGCCGATGAGCTGAGCGAGCCGATCCGCGTTAGCAATGCACGCCCCTGATCCGCTCGAGTGGTGGGTGATGACCCGGTCCGGAAAGGCGAGCATCAACTCGCCGATGACCTGGGCCGCGATCTCATGCAGGTCGATCGGGCCGAGCGTCACGCTCAGGCCCTGGCCGACGCGCGCCTTGGTGAAGTCCAGCAGTTCCTCGATGAGGCGCTGAGCACGCTCGGCCGAGGTGCGCACGTGACCCAGCACGCGAGCTCGCCGCTCGCCCTCGGTTCGCCCCAGCAGCTGGATGCCCATCAGGATGGCGGACAGCGGATTGCGCAGGTCGTGGCTCACGATGCCGACCATCTGTTCGGCAAAGAGCGCACGGTCTCTCAACAGGTGCTGGGCTTCGCGCTCGTTTTCGAGCAAGGCGTCGGCCTTCTTGCGCGCGCTCATGAGCTCGCGCTCATAGCGGTTGCGATCCTCGGCCACGAAGGCGGCGATCTCGTCGAACTCGCCCTCTTCGCGCTTGCGCCGGCGCGCGTTGAGAATCATCGGAATGCTCTGCCCGCCGCGGTGCCGCACGTCGAACTTCACCTCGGCCAGCGAGCCCTGCATCTGCAGGGTTGGCGCCCAGTGGGTGTGATGGAAGATGCGCCCGCCCACCGTGAACAGGTCCTGCACGCGCTTGCTGCCGACGAGCTCTTCGCGCGCGAAGCCGACCCATTCGCAGAACGTGGCATTGACCTTGAGGATGGTGCCGTCGAGCGCCGTGACCAACAACCCGCAGGGCGCCTCGTCGAAGAGCTCGCCGGGCTCGGGAAGCGCGGCGGTCATCGGTCTTGCTGTCGACCGAGCGCGTCGAGGAACTCCTCCATGGCATCGCAGCTCGCGCCGGGCGCGCTCAGGTGCGGGCAGTGGCCCGTGTTGCTCACCACGCGCAGGGTCGCGTTCGGCATGGTGCGCTGCATGTAGTCGCCCACGGCCAAGGGCGCGATGAGATCGTCGGACGACTGGATGACGAGGGTGGGCGTTTGCAGCCTGGCCACGTCGCGGCGGTTGTCGGACAGGAAGGTGACTCTGGCGAACTGCTTGGCAATGTCGGGGTCGGTGCGGCAGAAGCTGGCGGTGAGCTCTGCGGCCAGTTCCGGCCGCTCGGGCACGCCCATGATCGCGGGCGCCATGTTGCTGGCCCATCCGAGGTAGTTGCTCTCCAGCGTGTCGAGCAGCGAATCGATGTCCTCGCGCGAGAAGCCGCCGACGTAGTCGCCGTCGTTGATATAGCACGGCGAGGGGCCGATCATCATGTGCGTCGCGAACGTGCCTGGCGCCTTGAGATCCGCCAGCACCCCGATCATGGCGCTCACGGAATGCCCGACGAACAGCGCCGGCCCGCTGCCGAACTCGTTGACGATCTCCAGCAGATCGTCGGCATAGCCTCGGAGGTCCGAGTACTTCGCCTTGTCGTAGGCGTGGAGGTCAGACTGGCCCGACCCGACGAGGTCGAAGGTGACGACACGAAAACGTTCGGCAAACCTGGGCGCCATGAGGCGCCACATGTTCTGGTCGCAGCCGAAACCGTGCGCGAAGATCATCGTCCGGTCTCCCGCGCCACGGACATGGACGTTGTTGCGTTTCTGAATATTCACAGGCTGCCCTCGAGGATCTGAAGGGGATTCATTCTGCCCTCGGCCGAACTCCTCGGTGCAAGCAGGAGCAAGCCCAGGCTATATTGTTCGCTCAACAACAGAGAGAGATGAATCATCATGGCAAAAGCCTATTGGGTGAGCGCATACCGTGCCGTCAAGGACGCAGACAAACTCGCCGCCTACGCGAAACTCGCCGGCCCTGCGATCTCTGCCGGTGGCGGGCGCTTTCTGGCGCGCGGCCTGCCCGCCAAGGTCTACGAGTACGGTTTGCCTCAACGCACGGTGTTGATCGAGTTCGACAGCGTCGAGCAGGCACTCGCCGTGCACGACAGCCCTGAATACCAGGCCGCGCTGGCCGCGCTCGGCGACGGTGCCGAACGGGACCTGCGGATCATCGAAGGGGCCTGAGCCTACCGCCGCCTCCGATCTTCGGCAATGCTGGCCCTGCGCAGATCGACAGTCCTCCTCACCTGCCTGCTGCTTGTGGCTTGCAGCAGCACACGTCCGACAGCGCCGGGGACCGCGCGGCCGTCGCTGGCTTCTTCCGAGCAGTCGAGGGATGCGGCCATCCATGCGATGGGACTGGTCGGCACGCCCTACCGGTACGGGGGCAACACGGTCGATGGCGGCTTCGACTGCAGCGGGCTGATCGGCTTCGTGTACCGACAGAGCGCCGGATTGGCGACGCCGCGCACCGTGGCGCAACTCGCCGACTACGGCACGCCGATAGCGCGCGACGACCTGCGCACCGGGGATCTGGTGCTGTTCGGCGGTAGCCGGCCCACGCACGCAGGCATCTACGTGGGCGAGAACCGCTTCGTCCATGCGCCCTCCACAGGTGGCGAGGTGCGGCTGGACAGGCTCGACGGGCCCTACTGGTCGCGCCAACGCGTGGAAGTACGGCGGCCCTGAGCGCTGTTGCGCAGATACGCGCGCCCCTCTACATTGGCGAGGGACGTCGCGACGCCCGACGTTTTCGAGGAGGTCTCATGGCTGAAACCGACAAGGTGTTCGCAGGCTCCATCCCGAAGCTCTACGACACGCTGATGGTCCCCTTGATCTTCCAGGCCTACGCCGCTCACGTGGCGGAGCTCGTCGCGGGCTTCTCGCCCGCCTCGGTGCTTGAAACGGCGGCCGGAAGCGGCGTGGTCGCGCGGGCGCTTGCGCCAAGACTCGGCGCGAAGGCACGCTACGTGCTGACCGACCTCAATCAGCCCATGCTCGATTACGCCGCCGGCCGGCAGGGGACTGATGCTCGCATCGAATGGCGGCAGGCGGACGCGCTCGACCTGCCTTTCGAGGATGCCTCGTTCGACATCGTTTGCTGCCAGTTCGGCGCAATGTTTTTCCCCGACCGGATCGCCGGCTACGCCGAGGCGCGCCGCGTGCTGAGGCCCAAGGGTCGCTTTGTCTTCAGTGCGTGGGACCGCATCGAAGAGAACGCCTTTGCCGACGAGGTGACCCAGGCGGTTGCCGCAGTGTTTCCGCACGCGCCTCCGCGATTCCTCGCCCGCACGCCGCACGGCTATCACGATGTCGAGCTGATCCGCGAGGACTTGAGGCGCGCAGGCTTCACCGGGATCGAGATCGAGACCCGCGAGGAGGTGAGCCGTGCGCCCTCGGCCCGCGACGCTGCGACCGCCTATTGCCAGGGAACGCCGCTGCGCAACGAGATCGAGGCACTCGACGCCAGCCTGCTGCAGCTCGCGACGGACCGCGCCACGGAAGAGATTGCTCGCCGCCACGGCGAAGGCCCTGTGGCCGGAAAGATTCAGGCGCATGTGATCGTGGCGGCGGGATAGAGGAGCCGCGGCAGGGGTGGTCGAGCCTGACCTGCCATACCTGCATGAATGGCCGCATGGGATCTCTACTTGAGGCTGACCCCCATTTCCTTGCCGATCTTGACGTACATCGCATGGTCAGCTTCAAGTACTCGGCGGAATTCATCCGGGGAGCCTCCGCTGGGAGTGATCGCCATGTCCTTCAGTCGCGCCGCGAGAGCTGGATGCGCGAGCGCCGCGGCGAAGGACCGCTGCAATTTCTCCACTACATCCGCGGGTGTTCCTGCGGGCGCCAGGACGCCATACCACGGCACGATGGCCACGTTCGGGTAGCCGGACTCGGCCATGGTCGGCAGGCCAGGCGCGAGTTCGGAGCGGGTCGGCATCGCGATGGCGATCGGCCGGACGCGCCCACCGCGCTGGTAGGTGAGCACCTCGGGCAAGTTCCCGAACGCGAGCTGGATGTGGCCCCCGGCGAGCGCGGTCATCGTTTCGGCCATGCCCTTGAACGGAATGTCCGTGAGCACAACTCCCGTGGCCTCCTCGAGCCGCTTGCCGTTGATGTGGCTGCCGCTGCCCGGGCCCAGCGACCCGATGCTCAATCCGCCCTTCGTCGACTTCGCGAGGGCAACGAATTCCTTCATGCTCATTGCCGGCAAGTCCTCGGGCACTGCCACCACCTGTGCGATGTGGCCGAGCAGGGTCACAGGCGCGAAGTCCTTCTTCCAGTCGTAGTTGACCGGCGCGCCGAGCGCCGGCGCAGAGACGATGTTGCCGGCAGTGATGAGCAAGGTGTATCCGTCGGGACGCGCCCGTGCCACCATGGCGGTGCCGATCGTGCTGCCGGCGCCAGGTCGATTCTCGACAATGACCGGCTGGCCCAGGCTTTGCGTCAGCTGGTCGGCGAGCAGGCGGGCCATGACGTCCAGCGATCCGCCCGCGGCGAACGGATTGATCATCGTCACGGTCTTGGTGGGATAGGTCTGAGCCGGAGCAACCGTTGGCAGACTGGCCGATACGATGCCTGCCGCAGCCACGACAGTGGCGCTCAGGAGACGCTTCATTCTCATACGAGGCTCCTTTCCTGGATGAACTTCTGTGCCTGGAATCAGCTGCGCTGTGTCGCGATGCGGCCAGAGCCGAAGGCGCGCTCGAAAGAAGGCAGCTTGCCTTCCTGCGCCGCGATCCCGCTGCGTGTTGCATTGATGCGCGGGTCGAGCGGACGCCAGTCGTCCGCCGTCAACCACAAGCGCAGAAGCAGCCTTGCCTTCTCCGGCTCGGGCCAGTTCTCGAACGCCGTGCGCGCGTGGAGCACGGTGTAGTTGTTGAGCAGGTAGATCTCACCTGGGTCGAGCTGGAACTCGAAGGCAAATTCGTACGTCAGCCGCTCGAGGCAGTTGAGCGCATCGACTTGCAGCTGGCTGAGCGGTGCACCACCCTCTCGCGCAGCGGTCTCGATGTAGGAACGTGTGTATCGGCAGCTCAACTGCCCCTCCACATAGGAGAACACGGGAATCCGGTGCGGTGTGATCGGCGCCTCGCCGGGCAGGTTCTCGCCGCGGCGGTGGTACGGAAAGCCTTCGTACAGGGGCTCGAGAAACTGGGGGAACTGTGCGAGGAGCGCGTTGTGTACAGCCGCCACGCTCGACGCGATGGAGATCCCGCCTTCGCGCGCGGTGCGTATGCACATCAGCCCGACGAGGTCGGAACTGTCGGTGTGCGGCGTGAGCTCCTGCTTGTTGCGGTAGGCACGTGCGTGGGGATCCGTTGCCGTCTTGTCCTGGACATGGCCCAGCCGATCGCCCAGCACGCTCTGCGACACGCCCACACCCAGGTGGGTGCCGATGCCCCAGTAGATCATCTCCAGATCGGGCACGCTGTAGCGGCCGACGTCGATCCCTCGCAGGATCACGATGCCGCGGCCAAGGCGAAGCTCTTCGCGCGCAGTCTGCAGGAGCAAGGCCGTGCGAGGCAGTTCGAAATGCCGGCGCTCGAGCGTTTCCAGCCGCAGGCCGGCTTGCACCGCCGCCGCGAGCGTTCGATCGATCTCCTCGAGATGCTCGGCCTCGAAGTGCAGCGTGATGTCCTCCTTCGAACGGAACTCGCTGCCTTGCCAGGCGCTCGGATGACGAATGGGTTGCTTCAGGATTTCCATGAGGGCTCCAGTGGTGGGGTATGTCGACGGCCAGACCTTATTGGTATGCCATTGTGGTCCACATAAAGAACGGAGTCAACGCGCAAACGCCCGTTCTTGACATTTGGTATACCTTCACGGTATTCTTCTATGACCTTACGTCTCCGAACCAAGGAACACCCCCAATGACCATCGACATCGAGGAACCCATCAGCCGTGTCGACCTGTCGTCCGCATTCGAAGACATCGCCCGGCAGCGGCGCTCCGTCTATTTCTATCTGGACCAGGACGTGCCCGGACACCTGCTCGAGCGAGCGCTGCAGTTGGCCGTGCTTGCGCCCAGCCACCATCACACGCGGCCCTGGCGCTTCACTGTCTTCCACGGCAGCGCTCGCGCCGAACTGGCCGCCGCCTACGAGAAGGCAGCGGTGCGCATCGGCTGGCATCCGGGCCGCGCGCGGTGCCGGGCCTTCGATGCACCTGCAATGGTCGTGATCGGGTGCGTCCCCGATGTCAGCCATCCGCGTGTGCGTCCCCTTGAAGAGGAGTTCGCGACCGCGGCGGCAACGCAGAACCTGATGCTGGCCCTCACCTCCATGCAGCTCTCCTGCGCCCTGAGCTCCTCGCCGCTGCAGCTGTCCGACGAGGTGGAGCAGGCCGCCGGGATCGAGGGCGGCCGAGTCGTCGGCGTGCTGCAGATCGGATACAGGGATCCCGAGCGCGAGCTGTTCAAACGGCCGCAACCCGGCACCGCAGGCGTCGTGCGCTGGCGGTAGAAGAAGCCGCGCGCCTTTCAGGCCTTGCGAAGCCTGCCGGCGACCTCTTCGCCCAGGCTGAGCGCCTGCTCCACCTGGTGGACGGGCGCGCTGGCCATCGCGAATATCGGCTCTGAATCGCCCCCGCCCTGATGGGCGGCTTCGAGATGCATAACACCGGAACTCAGGCGCGCGAAAGCGGCAAAGGGTTGCGAGCAGCCTGCATCCATGTGGCGGCCCACGGCCCGCTCCGCCGACACGCAGAGCTCGGTGGCGCGATCGTTCATGGGCGCAAGGATCTCCTGCAGATCGGAACGGCCGCAGCACGTTTCGATGGCAATGGCACCCTGCCCCACCGCGGGCAACATGCGAGAGGGCTCGAACACTTCCGTGGCATGGTGCTCCAGGCCCAGGCGGCGCAGCCCGGCCAATGCCAGCACGATGGCAGCGAACTCACCGGACACCAGTTTGGCAATGCGTCCCTCGACGTTCCCGCGGATGAAGGAGATCTCCAAGTCCGGGCGCATGCGGCGCAGCATCATGCCGCGGCGCAAACTCGAGGTGCCGACGCGTGCGCCAGGGGGCAGATCGGCAAGCACTTGCCCGCCTGGGGCGACCAAAGCATCGCGAGGATCTTCCCGCGGCAACACTGCGGCGAGCCTGAAGCCCGCCGGCAGCACCATGGGCACGTCCTTGAGCGAATGCACGGCGAGGTCGGCATCTCCCTGGAGCAGGGCCTGTTCGATCTCCTTGAGGAACAGTCCCTTGCCGCCGACCTTGTCGAGGGCACGGTCCAGGATCCGGTCGCCTGTGGTCGTGATGAGCGAGAGCCGAGCGGACCTTCCGCCGGCCTGCAGCTTGCGCTGGACCTCGCCGGCCTGCCACAACGCGAGAGGGCTCCTGCGCGTGGCGATGACGAGCGGGTTCAGTTGACCTGCTGGCCGTCGATGGAAGGCCAGATCCGCTTGTACAACCGCATGAGGATCTCGCCGCTGGTGAGCCCCTCCTCAATGCCCACGGTCGTGTGGAACACGGGCTCCGCCTTTCCCTTTCCTGCATCTTCGAGGATCGGGCAGACCAGCGCGTCGTGCGTCGGATTCATGAAGAACGGAATCGAGTACCGCTCCTTGCCCGAGCGGTTGATGACGCGATGCGGGGTGGCCATGAACATGCCGTTGGTCCAGATCTTCATCACCTCGCCGAGGTTGATGACGTAGCTGTCGGCGACGGGCGGCACACCCACCCATTCGCCGTCCTCGCCCATGATCTCCAGGCCACCGGTGTCGTCCTGTGCCAGGATGGTGAACGCGCAGTTGTCGGTGTGTGGACGCGTGCCGAAGCGGCCTTCCGTCTCCGAGGGCTCCTGCGGCGGGTAGTGGATGAGGCGCAGCAGCGACAGGGGCTGATCGAAGTGGCGCAGGAAGGTGTCCTCCGGCAGGCCGATGCCGAGCGCCGCGATGCCGAGGAGATCGCGCGCGAGCGCGGTCACCGTGCCCGCGTACGCCATCACCTCCTCATGCATTCCAGCCAGCTGCGCGGGCCACACATTGACACCGTGCAAGGGCTTGCCTGCCGCCACGCCGGGGTCGCCCGGCGCATGCTCCTGCCACGCGTGGAAGGCCTCCAGCAGCAAGCCTTTCATGGTCGGGTCGTTGCCGGTGGTCTTCATCGGCAGGTAGCCGCGGTACGAATTGTTGTTCGCCATCGAGAGCTTCTGCTTCTGCTCGTCCGTGAGGCTGAAGAACTGGCGAGCGATATCGAACATCCGCTCGATCTTCTCCTTCGCAATGCCGTGGTTCACGATGTAGAAGAAGCCGACTTCGCTGCAGGCTCGCGCGATCTCCTCGCCCAGCCGCTTGCGCCCTGCGATGTCGGGGCTGCGCAGATCGGTGAGGTCGATGATCGCCACCTTGCTGGCGTTGCGATTCGCATTGAGTACTGCGTTCATGGGGTCTCCAGTGTCCTGTTCTATTCGGCCTTGATGTTCTCTTCCTTGGCGATCGTCTGGTAGCGGCTGAGCTCGCCGGCAATGCGATCGCTGAACTGGGCCGGCGTGCTCGCCACGACATCGATGCCGAGTTCGGTGAGCTTCGCGCGCACATCCGCCAGGCCAAGCACGTTGAGCAGGTCCTTGCTCAGGGCGTCCACCACCGGTGCCGGCGTGCCGGCGGTGGTCAACAAGCCGTACCAGGCGCTCTCGTTGATGCCGGGGATGCCGGCCTCGGCCAGCGTCGGCACGTCCGGCGTGGCAGCAGTTCGCTTGTCCGTCATGGTCGCGAGGATCTTGACCTTGCGATCGCTCGCCTGCTTGATGGCCGAAGGCATGTTGATCATGGCCATCTGCACGTGCCCGCCCATGACCGCCAGCATGATGTCGGCCTGCCCCTTGAAGGGCACCTTGAGGAAGTCCACTTTCGCGGCTTTGGCGATTTGCGCCAGGACGAACTCGCTCTGGCTCCCGGGGCCGCTGGTCCCGAAAGGGATCGCCTGCCTGGAAGCGCGCGACGCATTGAATGCCTCGGCCAGGGTCTGGAACTTCGAGTCGCCCGGCACCACGAGTCCATAGGGGGCCAGGCCCACGAGCGTGAGTGGTGCCAGGTGCTTCTGCAGGTCGTAGGGAAGATCGCTGCGCACCGCCGGCGTCGTGGTCAGGCCGTTGGCCTGGATCAGGAAAGTCCTGCCATCCGGCTTTGCCTTGGCGACGAAGGTCGTGCCGAGGATGCCCGCCGCGCCCGGCCGGTTGTCGACCACCACGACCTTGTGCCTGGATACCTCCGGCAGCTTGACGGCAATCAGGCGTGCCAGCGCGTCGATGGTGGAACCGGCGGCGAACGGTACGATCAGGCGCAGCATGCCTTCGGGGTCCTGGGCGCGGACCAGGCCGGAAACGCCCAAGGCGCCGAGCGCCAGGACCGAGCGCCGCTTGAGAGCGAAAGTGGGAAGACCATTCATGGTGGAGCTTTCGTGTTGAACGTGGGGGAAGCAGCAGGCCGGGCGAGGAACACCGGTGTCGAATCAGGCAGCGGCGATCCGGTTTCGCAGCACCATCGCGGGCGCCTCGAATGCGCATTCGACGACATCCCCCGGCTTCAGGAAAAAGTCCTCGGCATTCGCCTTGCCCACGGCGACCCCGCCTGGGGCGCCCGTGGAGAACATGTCGCCGGGCATGAGCGGCACCAGGCGCGAGAAGTGCTCGATGATCCGCGAAAGCTTCCAGATCTGTTCGCTGGTGTTGACGCGCATGCGCTGTTCGCCGTTCACGCTGCAGGTGACCCAGATGTCATAGGGATCGGGCACCTCGTCCATCGTGATGATGAACGGGCCCAGGGGGCCGAAGCCCGGCGCGTTCTTTGCCGTCCAGAAGCGCGAGCCCGAGGCGACTTCCCGCTTCTGCGTGTCGCGGCAGGTGAGATCGTTGAGGATCGTGATGCCCGCCACATAGGACATCGCGTCATCAGGCTTCACGTCGTGGGCGGCCTTGCCGATGACGAAGACCATTTCGGGCTCGTAGTCCAGGCGTGTGACCGAAGCGGGGCGCACCACCTCGGTGTCGTGGCCGGTGAGTGCGTCGTTGAGCTTCACGAAGCCCGTCGGTTCGCTCGGCATTTCCTTGATCAGGTCCGTCCTCTTGAGCTCCTCGAGGTGGGTGCGGTAGTTCTTGCCCACGCAGAGGAACTTGTCGGCATCAGGAACAGGCGGCAGGAAGTGGACATCCTGGAGGGAATGTCCGGTGCCGGGCAAGGTATCGATTTGGCGTGCCAGCGCATCCAGCGAATCGCGACCGCGCGCGAGCAAGGCCTTCATGGACGGCGCATCGACCTCGAGCAGGTGGTCACCGCGCAAGACACCGACAAGCTGCCGCTCGGGCGACGAGCGAAGGGAAAAGGTGGCGAGTCTCAAGGGAACTCCTGGGTTCTGGTTGTGAAGACGTTAAGGCCTGACAGGGCTAGATGTCGAGCGTGATGCTCGCACTGGCGCAGCGCGACACGCAAGGAAGGACCAGCTTGTTGCCTTCCTTCTCCGCGGCCGTGAGATAGGAGTCGAAGTGGGCGGGGACGCCGTCTTTCACTCCGACGGCACACCAGCCGCAGACGCCGTACTCGCATTCGCTCTTCATCGCAATGCCGGCGTCGCGCAGGGCTGCCAGCATGGTCTTGGTCTTCGAAACCGCAATCCTGCGGCCCGTGCTGCCCTGCACCACCGTGAACTCGCCGTCCTCCGCGTCGTCACGCTGCACCTGCGGCGCGGCGAAGTACTCGAAGTGGAAGCGCTCCGCACGGCCCGCGGCTTCGCCGTGCTGGCGGACTGCATCCATCATTCCCGTCGGGCCGCAGCAGTAGACGTGCGCGTCGGCATGCGCGCGGCCCAGCTCGGCCTGCAGGTCGAACAGCCCCGCCTCGGCATCGAAGTGGAGGTGCACGTCGTGGAAGTTCGCCAGCTCCGACAGCCAGGACTCGAAGCCCAGGTCCTCGCGCGAGCGGCACATGTGCACCAGGCGCGCTCGAATGCCTTTGGCCTGCAGTTCGTACAGCATGGAGATGATCGGCGTCGCGCCGATGCCCCCGCTGAGAAAAACCAACTGCGCCGCTTCGGCGACGAGCGGGAAGTGGTTGCGCGGCCTGGAGATGCGCAGCTGCGACCCGACGGCGACGTGGTCGAACACCCATCGGCTGCCGCCCAGGCTATTTGCCGCGCGCTTGATGCCCAGCTCGTACAGGCCCGGGTGCCTGCGCGCGCCGGTCAGCGAGTAGTGGCGGATCACGCCTTCGCCGCATGCCAGCGCCACGTGTGCGCCAGGCTCGTGCGGGGGCAGTGGCTCGCCGGTGGCGGACCGGAGACGCAGCAGCAGGGTATCGGGCGTGAGCTTCACGGCCTCGCTGACTGTCGCTTGAAGCCAGTCGCCGGCTTCGGCCTCGACGACAGTGGCGCTTGATTCGATGACTTCCATTTCGACTCACCTGTTCAACGGGACGCTCGAGACCGCGAGTGATCGCTCGTGCCCCATGCGGCGACGGGTCGGGACGGGATCTGTTCGCGGCACGAGCTCGCCGCCCTTGTAGACCGCGGCAATGCGCTTGCGATCGCTCAACACGCGGATGTCGGCCTGCGGATCGCCGTCGAGCACCAGCAGGTCGGCCCAGCGACCCGGCTGCAGGCTGCCTACCTCATGCTCCCAGCCGAAGGCCTTCGCATTGTTGAAAGTGCCTGCCGTGATGGCATCGAGCGGCTTCATGCCCAGCAGCTCCACCATCAGCTCGATCTCGCGCGCATGCCATTGGCCGTAGGGGGTGACGGAAAAGCCTGCCTCCGAGCCGGCCATCATCGGCACGCCGGCCTCGATCGCCTTGCGGTGGGCGTTGACCAGCGCATCGAGTTCACGCTTCTTGACCTCGATGTAGTTGGGATCGACCCCCACGTCGCGCCCATGTTGCACGATGTTGGCGGTGTAGGTCATCGTGGCGCAGATGGGGACCTGCCTGTCCAGCAGGAGTCCGATGTCCGCGGGGTCCATGTAGGACGCGTGAATGACCCAATCCACACCCGCACGGGCGGCGGCGGCCACGGTCTTCGCGTAGCGCGAGTGGATCGTGACCTTGCGGCCAAGGCCATGCGCGGTTTCGACGATGCACGACAGTTCGTCGTCGGAAAAGCAGGGGCTGGCATCGGGGCGCGTGTCCTGCGCCTGGCTGTCGCCGCTGATCTTGACGAGGTCGACCCGGTTCTTGACCTGGCGGCGCACTTCCCGCCGCATCTCGTCACTCGTCGGGCACAGCACGCCCTCGGCCGAGACAGGCATGCCGAGCCAGCTGGGAAAGTAGTCCGCGAACCCGCCATCGGCACAGATGTGGCGGCCGGCCGCAAAGACGCGCGGGCCGTCGAACATGCCGTTGTTGATGGCGTCGCGGCAGCTGACCGCCACGTTCCATGTGGAGCCTGGATCGCAGAAGCTCGTCACGCCGCTTTGCAGCACCTTCTGTGCATTCCAGACCGCGCGCACCGCAGCCCACTCGGGGCCGCCATAGATGTCGACTTCCTCGGCCGTCTTGCCCTCGCCGTAGGAGATGTGGCAATGCGCGTCGATCAGGCCCGGGATCACCGTCTTGCCCTGGGCCTGGACCACCTGTTCGGCGGGGCCCTGCTGGTCGGCCGGGCGCTCGCCATTGCGCCACACGGCAGCGATGCGGCCATCGACCACGCGCAGCGTGGCGTCGGGCAACGGCGCGCGTCCCGTGCCGTCGATCAGGGTGCAGCCGGCGATCTCCAGGATCCTTCTCATTGCCGTCGCCTACAAGTCGATCTTGAACAGCTTGGCCGCGTTGCCCGCCACCACCTTGAAGCGGTCCTCCGGCGAAAGCTCGTTGAGGATGCGATCGATGTTCTGGGTGGTGTTGGGATAGGGGCAGGGTGGGTGCGGGAAGTCCGAGCCCCACATGATCCGGTCGATCCCGATCTCGTTGCGCAGCTTGGCCGCGAGCGGGTCGTTGATGATCCCCGCGTAGATGTTTTCCTCGACATAGCGGCTGGCGGGCTTCTTCTCGAGATGATCGAAGCCGGGGAAGGTCTGGACACGGTTGAGGCGGTATTTCAGGATCGGCAGCCAGGACGCGTCGTACTCGGACAGGAAGATCTTGAGGCGCGGAAAGCGGTCGAAGATGCCGCCGAAGATGAACTCGTTGGCCAGTGCGGGCTGCACCTCGTAGAACAGGTCGAGGAAGCTCGCCGGAATGTTTTCCCGCTCCTTGTCGCCGTGGTAGGTGAAGGGGTCGCGCACGCGCCCGGTGACGATGTGCAACGTGACAGGCAGCTGCGCCTCCTGCGCGGCAGCCCAGAACTTGTCGTACTTGCGGTCGCGGTAGGGAGCGGCGCCGTCCACCGGGTTGGTGCCGATCATGATGGCGCGGGCGCCGCGCTTGACGACGCGATCGAGCTCCTTCACGGCCCAGTCGACATCCACGATCGGGATCATCGCGACGGCCAGCAGGCGCTTCAGGTTCTGCGAGCAGTATTCCTGGATCCAGTCGTTGAAGACCTCGGCGCAGGCATTGCGCGCGGCTCCATCGGCCATGCGGGGAATCCACAGGCCCCAGGTCGGGTTCAGGACCTCGGCGTAGATGCCGTCCTTGTCCATGAGCTCGAGCCGGTAGACGGGATCGGAGCCGGCCTTGGCGAGGTCGTCCAGGCGGCGGTCCTTGCCGTCGTCGGACACCAGCTCTTCGAGGCGCGCCGCTTCGCCGGGGCGTCCGACATAGAAGAAGTTGCCCTCGTGCCCCTCGAAGTTGGAAACGCCCTGCGGCAGGTTGTCGCCGAAGCGGCTGCCCAGCGTGTTCTTCCAGAGGTCGGTCGGCTCGAACACGTGGGAGTCCGACGAAATGATGATCTTGTCCATGAGTTTCAATCTGCGTTGTGGATCGGTAATGAAATATATGCCGGAGTGGTATACCAGTCAAGGGCGATTTCTGTGTGTCAGCAGGAACCCGAGGGCACCTCGAGTGAACTCCTCCGCCTCGAAGTTGAGGAGTCGATGCGGCTTGCCGGGAAAGACGCTCAACGTGGAGTTCGCGATCAACTGGTGCATGCGCTGCGAGTGCCAGACCGGCGTCACTGCATCGGTGGAACCAACGGCAATCCAGGTCGGGCAACGAAGCTCGCACAGCCGCTCTGCGGTGTCGTGTGCAAGGATGGCGCGGTAGTGGCCGGCCAGCCCGGTGCGCGACGGCGCATCGCCCTGCTTCCAGCGCTCGATCCGCTTCGCGATTTCGTCGCGCAGGGCACGCTCGTGCGCATTGATGAACTCCGGCCCGAAGGCGGAGAACGCGCTGTACATGGCCCAGAGCTCCGGCGTCGTTTCCTCGACCACCTTGATCAGGATGTCGTAGCGCAGCCGCATGTAAGGCAGCGGCCGCTCGTAGCTGGAGTACAGCGACAGCGACAGCACGCGCTGCGGCTGCGCCAGCGCCATTTCCTGTGCGATGGCGCCGCCCAGCGAATAGCCGGCGACGTGGGCCTGCTCGATCTCCAGCGCCGACAGCAGCGCCAGCGCATCCTTCGCCATTTCGGCGGGCGTGTAGCCCGAGTCCGGCACCTCGCTTGCACCGATGCCGCGCAGGTCGTACACGATGCAGCGAAAGTGCTTTGCGAACAGCGGCAACTGCTCGTCGAATGCGGTGTGGTCCATGCCGTTCCCGGCGATCAGCAGGAGGGCCGGGCCCTCCCCGAGCGTGCGGTAGAAGGTCCGCACGCCATTGGCTGTGATGTGAGGCATGGCCGAAATCAACGCCGCGTCAGAGGAGCGATCTCACGGTCCCAGGCGTCCTGCCACTTGCCGCGGCCGGCCGCAGTCGCCTGCTCGTCGAACACGACCAGCTTCTGGAACTCGGCATCCGCGAGGGTGTATTTGGCGTGCTCGGGCGTGATCTTCGCGTTGCGGTTGACGGGCGTGATCTTGAGTTCCCGTGTGACGTTGGCGATGGTCTCCGGGCTCAGGTAGAAGTCGATGAACTTCCTCGCATCAGCAGCATTGGGTCCGTTCTTCACGAGGGCGATCACGTCCATGCCGGCAGGCGCGCCCTCGCAGGGGATCGTGAACTTTGCGGGCACGCCTTCGTCAATCATCTTGTAGGCGGGGCTCGACACCATGGGCACGACCCAGACTTCCTGCTGCGCCAGCAGGCGCTGCTGTCCGGCGGAATCGTCCACCACCGCCACCAGGTTCTGGCCCATCGTCTTCACCAAGTCCAGACCGGGCTTCACGTCCGCCTCCGTGCCGCCGGCGAGCTTGTTCGCCATGAGCAGGAAGTAGCCGTTCATGTACTTGGGGGACGAGACCCCGACCTTGTTGCGCAGGTCGGGGCGCCAGAGGTCCTTCCAGCACTTGATCTCGGTCTTGACCTTGTCGGTCCGGTAGACGATGCCGTAGGGATACACCCACATGCCGGCGAACTTGACCGCGCCACTCGCGTCACGACGCAGTCCGCTGGCCGGCAAGGTGGCCAGCACCGGAATTTCCTTCGGATCGAGCGTCGCGAGCAGGCCGTCGTCGTACGCGGTGACGGCGTCCTGCGAGGTCGCCATCACGAGGTCGATCTTCGGGCTGGCCCGCTGGGCCGAGATCATCTGGATGTTTGCAAGCGAAACACCGGAGATGACCTTCACCTTCACGCCGGTGGCCTTCTCAAAGGGTGCAATCGCCTGTTCCGCGATGGCCTTGCCCCAGGTTCCTCCCCAGGTGGCCAGCACGACCTCCCGGGTTTGTGCTGCGGCTTGGAGAGCGGCGAAGGCGGCGATGGCGATGGCGGATCGCCTGAGGCAGGTGTGCAGTTTCATGGTGGGGTCCTCGTGGTGAAGTGGACGGTTCTCAATATGGTATGTATTATTGGCATACCATTCGAGCATCCTGAACACCATGAACGCTTCTGTCAATCCCGCCTTGCCCGCGCCCAGCTTCTTCGGCGAGCTGGCCCAGCGCCGCCGCTCGGTTTACGCCTACGTGGACGCGCCCGTGCCTCGCACCGTCATCGAGCGTGCGCTCGCCGATGCCGTGCTGGCGCCCAACCATCACCGCACGGCCCCCTGGCGCTTCTTTGTGATCACGCGCGAAGCACGCCACCAGCTGGTCAGTGCCTATGAGGCGGCGGCACGGCGCACGGAACGTGATGTCGGGCGGGCGGCCCAGCGGGCCCAGGACGCGCCGGTGAACGTCGTGGTCGCATGCGTGCCCGCACTGGACAACCCCAGGGTCGTGGCCAGCGAGGAGGAGTTCGCCACCGCGGCCGCTGTCCAGAACTTCCTGCTGTCGCTCGCGGATGCGGGCGTCGGCTCTCTCCTCACCACGGGCGCACTGGCCGAGTCTCCCGAGGTCGCCGCTCTCGTCGGCCTGGAGGCGCCCGGGGCCCACGTGGTCGGCGTGATCAACGTGGGCTATCCCAATCCGGAGCGCCCGATCCCGCGGCGGCCCGACGCCCAGCTGGACCGCGTGATCCGCTGGATCGATGCGCACTGAATCATCAACCCAAGAAAGGACTGAACACCATGAGCGAAATCACACGCGGCGATCCCCCCGGCCTGGCCAATGTGCGCAAGACCGTCTATCACCATTTCATTCGCGTCGACAAGCCCTCGTCCCTGATCTTCCTGTCGGGCCAGCTCGCGCGCGATGGCGATGGCAAGCTGGTCGGGCCGGGCGACATGGCCGAGCAGACGCGCCAGTGCATCCGGAACATGCGCACCGTGCTGGAAGCGGCGGGCGGCACGCTCGACGACATCGTCTCGATCGTGGTCTACACCACGGATGTGCGCCAGTTCAAGGAAATCGTCGCGGCGCGCATGGAGTTCTTCAAGGACCGGCTGCCCACCAGCACGATCGTCGAAGTGAACCACCTGGCGGACCCCGGTCTCTTGATCGAGTTCCAGGCAATTGCCGCACTCTGATCGGCGCGGGGGCGAGAAGGTTGCTTTCGCACCCCCCCGGTGAGTGCTGGTGTCAGGCGATGGCCTTGCCGCGCACCTGCTTGCCCGCGGGCTTCGGCTTCACCGCCTTGGCGGCGGCACGGCCAGTCGGCTGCCTGGGCCGCGGCGTCTTGGCCACCAACGGCGCCGCGCTGGCGGAAGCGCTCCACGACGGCGCCTGCAGCCGGTTCTCGTAGGTGGCGATGGCTGCACTGATCTGCTGGCAGACCAGATGCTCGAACGCCTCGGTGTCCTTGGCTTCGAGCGCCTTGATCATCTGGTTGTGGATGTCCAGGGTCGCGGAGGCGCGATGGAAATCCTGCCAGTGGTAGTGGCGAACGACGTAGGCCTTGTCGCGCAACATCACCAGCACCTCTGCGAGCCAACGGTTGCGCGTGGCGCCGCCGAGCAGGGCGTGGAAGTCGGCGCGGACCTCGAGCATTCTCACGAGGTCGCGCTGCTCGAGTGCCTGCTTGAATTCCTTGTTGATCTGCTTCAACGCCGCGATCTCCTGCGGCGTGATGTTCGCCGCGATCTCGCGTGCCGCCGCGCTCTCCAGCTGCAGGCGCAACACATAGAGCTGGCGCAGTTCCTCCGCGCTGACGTCCACGACGACGGCCACGCCGCGCGGGCCGGTTTCGATGAAGCCACGTTCCAGCAGCCGCTTGGTGGCCTCGCGCACCGGCGTGCGGCTCACCTTGAAACGGGACACCAGCTCGCGCTCAGAGAGCCGCTCCCGCGGCCGGATCGCGCCGGCGAGGATATCGGTGACGATGCCGTTGAAGACACGATCGGCTTCCGTGGATTTGCTCATGATGCGTGCACGACTGACTCGCGGCGGTGGGTTCGGGAGGGGGTCCTCGGCAAGTCTATCTTGAAAACCACAGGCCTCTTCCCGGGCGAAGTGCCCTGCGCGCTCATGCACCACGGCCGCTTCTGAACATGCGAAGGTCGGCATCCGTCCAGCCTGCGCTGTGCCATTCTTCGAAGGCGAAGCGCCGCCCCGTTGGCGGGGTGATGCCGCCGCGTATCGCGCCAGGCTGCGTGGCACCGAAGAACACGCCCGCGCCATCGGGCAGGCGGCGGCTATCGGGCGTAGCCAGCCAGAGCCTCAGCTGCGTACGCCTCTTCGCGACGTCGTCGTGGTCCTGGTAGTCGGTGCGCGAGTGATAGACGACATGGTTGTTGAAGAACTGCATGTCCCCCTTGCGCAGTTCGATGGTCGTGCTCAGTTCTTCGGCGAGCTTGGCGACCAGATCCAGTGCCTCGCGCTGCACCGCGGTGAGTCGCGGGACCTCGGGCAGCCTTTGCGCGCTCTCGATGAAGGAGAGCGAGAACAGGCTGGTGAAGCTGCCGTCCAGGCTTCGATCGAAGATGGGCCGCTCGTACCACGGCGCCTCGCCCTCGACTTCCTCGCCCTGGCGGCTGAAGCAGAAAGGCGCACAGAGAACGGGCAGCAGGTCGGGCCTGCGCCGCATGGCCTCGTTGTGGATGGCGGCCGAACTCACCACGCGGCTGTGGCCGCCGGAGATGGGCTCGCGCAGACACAGCAGGGCGAGCGCGTCGCATTGGTCGGTATGAAAACGCAGCGGCCCGCCCGCGCGGTAGGCACGCGTGGTGGCCTGCCCCATCTTTTCGCCGATGTCCCTGACTTCGGCGATGTAGTTCTGCAGCCGGCTTTGCGACAACGGCACGCCCAGCTGCAGTCCGATGCCCCAGAAGAGGAACTTGCACTCTTCGTCCGACAGGTCTTCCACCGGCACGCCACGGACCAGGACGAAGCCGTGCCCGTGCTCCAGTTCGCGGCTGATCCGGGCCCAGGTCGCCTGCATCTCCGGTACCTGGAAGTCGACGCGCCGCACCGCTTCCAGCGACTTGCCAGTGGCGATGACGGCGCGGGCAGCTCGCTTCAGGGCGGCGGCCTCGCCGGGGCCTACGACCGAGCGCCAGCCTTCGGCGGCGGCCAGTGACTCGCCGGTCCAGACGCAAGGTCCCTCCAGCGGTGTGAGGTTCGGTTTTTCCATTCGCTCTTTCCTTCTCGACTTCTCTCAGCTTGTCTCAGGCACGCAGGCCTACGAACCGATCCATGCCCAGGATCTTGTCGATGACCAGCACGCCGACGACCGACAGCAGTACCAGCATGGCGGAGACCGCCGACACGGTGGGATCCAGATTGAATTCCATGTACTGGTAGATGGCGATCGGCAGCGTCTTCGTTCCTGGCGTGATCAGGAAGATCGTCGTGGCGAAGTCGTCGAAGGACATCACGAACGCGAACAGCGCGCCGGCGAAGAGCCCCGGCCGGATCATGGGAAGGGTCACGTGCCAGAAGGCCCTGGCCGGGTGCACGCGCAGCGAAGCAGCCGCCTCGTCGAGCTGCCTGTCATAGCGCGCGAGCACTGCCAGCACCGAGCGGAAGCTGTAGGGGAAGGTGACGATGACGTGCGCCAGCACGATGCTCCACAACCCCGTGTGGAGATACCCCCGGTTGAAGAAGACAAGCAGGGCCAGCCCGGTCACCACCAGCGGCAGCAGGATCGGCGCCATCAGCAGGGACTCCAATGCGCGTGCGCCGGGACGCGGGTACTTCCACAGGCCGTAGGCTGCGAGCGTCCCGATCACCACCGACAGCGGCGTTGCGAGTGCCGCGACCTGCACGCTGGTCATGAAGCTCTCGACGAACTCGCCGCGCGACATCGCGTTGGCGTACCAGCGCAGCGAATAGCTTTGCGGCGGCAGCGTGGTGTAGGCATCGCCCGAAAAGGAAAGGAGGACCACCAGCAGGATGGGAAGGAACAGCAAGCCGAACGCCGCGGCCCTGAGCGCCCAGACAACGCCGAAGGCCAGCGATCGACGGGCGCGATGGGCGCCATTGCGGTGCTTACGCATGCTTCCTCCCACGGGACAGGCGCCCGGCTGCATAGAGGCAGGCGATCGTGAACAACAGGGCCAGCACGCTGAGCGCGGCGGCCACTGGCATGTTCTGCGCGAACATCGCCTGGTCATAGATGACATTCGCCACCATGCGCACGGCGCTGCCGCCCAGGATCAAGGGCGTGGCGAACGCCGTGCCCGCCAGCACGAAGGCCAGCGTGCATGCGGCGAGGATGCCGGGCGCCAGCAGTGGGAGCGTGATGCGAACGAAGGTCACCACCTCATCCGCGCCGAGGTTCTGGGCTGCGTCTTCCAACGTGCGGTCGTAGCGGCGAAAGCTGCCGGCCAGCGTGAATATGACGAAGGGCAGGACGAAATAGGTCAGCCCGATGGAGACGCCGACCTCGTTGCGGACCAGCGCAATGAAGTCGTTGTCCGCAATCCAGCCCATCGACTGGAGCAAGGTGTTCAGCAGGCCGCTGTTGCCAAGCACCAGCAGCAGCGCATAGAGGCGCACGATGAGGCTCGTCATGAAGGGGACCGCCACCAGGATGATGAGCAGCGCCCGGACGCGGCTCGATTCGGTTCGCACGATCCAGTAGGCCACCGGCAGGCCGAGGGCGAGGCTGCACACCGTCGCCACCGCGGACAGGCGGATGGTGGCGAGGATGGCGCCCATGTAGAGCGGATCGCCCAGGACGCGGGTGTAGGTGGCCCAGCCCATCTCGCCGCTGGGCGCCGCGCCCAGCTTGCCGTCGCTGTAGAAGCTCCAGTTCAGCAGGTCGAGCAGCGCAATGGCGAACACGCCGAGCACGAGCAACGCAGGTGCAAGCAGCAGCCATCTTTGCAGCGAGCCTGCGCCCCTTGGGGTGCGAATCGATGGCACCTCGTCTGGAGGGCCGTTGTCCGATTGAACGGGAACCAGGGAAGTTGCCGTGCGACTCATGGCTGCAGCACCTTCACGGCCTCGGGTGCCCATCGCATCAGAACCGCCTGGCCCGCCTCGAAGACAGGCGCATGCACCCCTGCAGGCAGCTTGACCAGCAGCCGCTCCGCGCCCACGCGCGCCCGGATCTCGGTAAAGGCGCCCATGTACGCGGTGCTCACGATGTGAGCGGCCAACCCGCTCGTGGAATCGTCGCCGGCCTGCTTGCCGGTGACGTCGACTTCGATCAGTTCCGGCCGGATCAGAAGGCGTGTGGTCTGGCCATGCTGCGCCCCGGCAGCCGTGCCCCGGATCACCATCCCGTCGGCGCAGCGGTACAGCGAGTCGCCGTCGGGCGCGAAGCCCACGTGCTGGGCTTCGACCACGTTGGCGTCACCGACGAAGTTGGCCACGAAGGAATCCGCGGGGCGCAGGTAGATGTCCGCCGGTGTTCCCACTTGGCGTATGCCGCCTTCGGCCATGACCACGATGCGGTCCGACATCCCGAGCGCCTCCTCCTGGTTGTGGGTTACCGCCACAGCGGTCATGCCGAGGCGCTTCAGCAACACGAGCAGTTCCACCCGCATCTCGGAACGCAGCCTCGCGTCCAGGTTGGACATCGGCTCGTCAAGGAGCAGCAGCGAAGGCCGCATCGCCAACGCCCGCGCGATGGCCACGCGCTGCTGCTGGCCGCCGGAGAGCTCATGTGGATAGCGCTCCCGCAGCCGCTCGAGCCGGACTTGCGCGAGCACTTCGGCCACTCGGACTTCGATCTCGGCCGCGGGCACCTTCATCATGCGCGGCCCGAAACTGAGATTGCCCTCCACCGTCATGTGGGGGAACAGGCCGTAGTTCTGGAACACGAGGCCGACATCGCGCTGGTAGGCAGGGACCTTTTCCATCGGCTCGCCGCGCAACCGGATCTGGCCGGCACTGGCGGGCATGAAGCCGGCGATCGTCCTCAGCAGCGATGTCTTGCCGCTGCCGCTCGGACCCAGCAGCGTCACGAACTCGCCCTCTCGAACGTCGAAGGACGCACCGGAAACCACCCGGTTTCCGCCATAGCGAATGTCCACGCCCTGCACCTGCAGGACGGGGGAAGACTTGCGTGCATCCATAGCGATTCCCATACAAAGGCATTCCCAAATGGTATGCCAATAACGATGCTACATGATTGATGCGCGCTGTCAACGCCTGCCTTGATGCGCAAAGGCCGATGGCGTTTTCCCAGGGCCGCCGCCGGACCTCCGACATGACGCGCCCGCTTTGGAAGCAGAATCCAGTTTTCCTCAACTTGCCCCTCAGGGAGGAAGGCCCAATGGAAATGGAAGAAGTCGATGCGCGACTCCGTGCGCTCGAGTTGCGGGCGGTCGCCCAGACCACCGCGATTGCGGTTCTGCTCCACGAGCAGCCCAATGCATCGGCAAAGCTGCACATGGTCGCCGAGCACCTCGTCGATGCACCGCCGATCCCGCTGTCCGACGAGGACCTGGTGAAGGTCGCCGCCTATATACAAGCGATGCTGGGAGGGCCCTGGATCGACTAGGGCCTTTCAACCCACCAGGGCTCCCCCGGATTGGGGTTGACAGCGGCGCCGCCGAGGCCCGAGCATGCGTCCCAACTCAACGTCGGAGGAGCGGTTCGCATGACATCGACCCTGTTGTTCATCCATGGGACCGGCGTTCGCCAACCAGGCCTTGCCGCGTCGATGAAACTGCTGGAGGCGCAAGCGGCCGAGTTCCTCCCTGGCTGGAAGATCGAGCCCTGTCCGTGGGGCGATGCGTTCGGCGCCGCCCTCAACAAGCATGGAGCCTCGGTGCCCAGCTATGTGCGCACCGGCAACCCGACGGCCTCGCTCGATGCGCAGCAGCGCGCCCGCTGGACGCTGCTGGCCGACGATCCGCTCATCGAACTCCGCGTCGCGCCCGACGAGACCTATCTCCTCGAGCAGCCCGGGCCGGTGATCTGGGTGCGCATTGCCCGGCTGCGCGACCATGCGCCCATCGAGGCGCTGTTGTCCAACACCGGCCTGCCCGCGCAATGGGCGCCCTTCATCGATACGGTGCTCGCCGATGTGGAATGGCAGACCGTGGTCAGCGCGCTCACGCTGTCGGAGGCAGCGGCCAGCCCACTCGTCGCGCGCGCGCTGGTGGCCGGCCTGCAGGCCCGGCTGCGCGAACTGAACCTGCCGACACTCGCCGTGGCCACGCGTGATGCACTGGCCGATGCGCTGCTGCCACCGCTGGGAGGCCCGCCGGCCGGCATCACGGACTGGCTGCTCGGTCGCATGACCGCCTACGGCCGCCGGCGGCGCGGCAGCCTCACCGACCTCACCAGCCCGGTGGTCGGCGACATCCTGCGCTACCAGGCGCGCGGCTCGACCCTGCGCGACTTCATCGGTCTGAACGTCCAGAACACTGGCGCGCGGGTGCTGCTTGCGCACAGCCTGGGCGGCATCGCCGCGGTCGACTGGCTAGCACTGGAAAGGCGCCCGATCGATGTGTTGATCACCGTCGGTTCGCAGGCAGCCTTCTTCTACGAGATCGATGCGTTGGCCTCCCGCGTGCTCGGCTCCGGCCTGCCGGACTTCTTTCCCGAGCGATGGCTCAACATCTACGACGAGAACGACATGCTCGGCTACCCGGCGGCCGGCGTGTTCAAGGGCAAGGTGCTCGACCTGCCGGTCGACAACGGCGCCCCGTTTCCCGAAGCGCACGGCGCCTACTTCGGCAACCGCGCGCAGGTCTGGCCGGCCATCGCCGACTTCCTGAAAGGCGGATGAGGCGTGGCGTCCATCCTGGCGTGGATCGTTGCCGTCGAGTGCCATGCCGCGCCGCCCGGCAAGCGCAACAGCCTCGACTTCAAGGCGCCGGTGTCGCTCCGGGCCCTGGAGTGGGCCGAATGGCTGCGCGATCGGGCCGAGGTCGAACTGCTGATGAACGTCAGTGCCACGCCGGGCTCGGATGAAGCGGCCCGCGTCGACACGCTGCGCCCAAGGCTGCTCAACGGCGCCGAGGCGCACCGCGCGGACGCGGCGTCACTGCGCGCTTCCCTGGGCAAGCTGGCCCGCACGCCGCCCGCCGACGTCCTGCTGTTGTTGTGGATCGGCCATGGCGTGATGAACAACCGGCAGCGCTACCTGCTGACGCAGGACACGGAGGACCTGGAGAACCTGCAGTCGTGGGACCTCGACTCACTGCTGCAGCACCTGCGCAGCGCGCGGATGCCTCCTCTGCAGATCGGGGCGATCGACAGCTGTGCGCAGGTGATCAGCGACCGGCCCGGCAATGTGCAGCTGAGCGGTACGGGCAAGACCTCGCGCCTACAGCATTTCTACTTCTCTTCCACGGCTGCCGCCATCGCATCGTTGAACCCCTTCGAGCCCACGTTGGCGAGCATGGCGCTCGATGTCTTGAAGGCCATCGAGTGGCCGCCCTCTCCGCGGCCGCTCGACGCGCTGCTCATGGATCGGGTCGCGGGCCTGGCCTCGCGGCCGGTTCGCTTCGAATGGACGCAAGGCTCGGGCGACCAGTGGTCCAGCCGCTTCGGTTCGGGCGATGACGACAGGGCCATGGCGGCAAACGCTCGGCGCGCCCAGCTCTCGGAGGTGCTGTTTCGCCACCTCTGGCTCGACCTTGCATCGACCGGCGAAACACCCGCGGCCCTGGCCAAGGCGATCCGCGGGGACACCCTCGAGGCCCTTGCGAAGAAGATCGAAGGGAACGCGCCCGATGCGCCCGAGCCCGACCTGTTGCGCGATGCCTGGGACCGCGTGAAGCTGGTGCAGCAATGGGCCCCGCGCCTGGCCACCCTCGGCCTCAGCGTGCCGCAGTGGACTGAACTCGCGCGGCACCTGGCCAACGAAGACGCGCGCCACGCCCCGCAGTTCGCCGAGCTGCGCGAGCTGCTGCTGTGGTCGCTCGACATGAACCGGGACGTCACGCGCAACCAGGGCCGCGCCCATGCCGCCCTGCTGCGCCTGATGTTGATGGCGATGAACCAGGCCGCCGAGCCCGGCGCCCCAGCGCGCTCGACGGACGCAGCCGCACGGCTGGATGCCGAGCTCAAGGCCGATCCCCTGATGGCGCCGCTGCTGGCAGCCGTGCAGCCGACCGCCGATCTGCCGAAGGGTTCGGTGGTGATCTACATAGAGCTCGAACACCGGGCCAATGCCCTGGAGCCCTCGGTACAGCGCTATTGGCTGCTGCGCGATTCCGTCATCGAGCCCGGTGCGGACCTCGAGCTCGAAGGGCCGATGGGCGAGCAGCTCAACACCCTCATCAACCATGTCCAGCGCGATGAGGCGCGGCCAGTGCGCGTGGAACTCCTGGCCCCCTTCCTGCTGCTGTGCGGCCAGCGCGAATGGTTGAGCTACAGCGTCGACATCGGCGAGCTCACCGGCAACCCGGCGGACACCGGCGCGGCGCTGCAGCGTGTGGAGCTGGATGCGGTCTGGCCGATCTGCTGGCGCTGGAAGGAGCGGCTGCAGGGCAAGGAGGCGAAGCTGCAGCCCGCACTCTGGCAGCAGCGTGGGCGGCAGGCCCAGGAGCGGGCGCGCGCCAGCGAACAGCTGCACTGCCGCTTCGACGACGAGCAACGCGCAGCGGGCGAGGACGAGGCGCACGTGCTGGGCCTCATCTACCTGCCGCCGAGTCCCTCGCAGCGAGGCCGCAATCTCGGCAAGTTCTTCAAGCACCTGATCGACGGCGAGCCGTACATGGTGTGGCCCGGCGCCGAGCCGGACGATGCCGCCGCCTTCAAGAACACGGTGCGCGCCTGGCTTGCCGGCCAGCGCCTGAACAAGCTGCCTGAAGCGCTCTGCCAGGCCCGCAGCGGCAGCAAGCTGCCCGAGCTGGTGCTGTTCCTCGACGAGCCGGACCGCAACCCCTATGCGCAGACACAGCGCTTGCAGACTTTGGGCACAGCGCCGACCTGAGATCCACGCAACGAGGACCCGACATGGCCGAATGGAAGATCTACAACCCGGATGCCAAGCCCGCGAAGAGCAAGGTGAAACTGCCCCCGCCGCCGCCCTGGCGCCAGCCGGGGCCGGGGCGCCGCGCCGTGATTGCGAGCACCTTTCGCGCGACCGACAAGGTCCGCGACGCGGTCAACGTCGCGCTGCACCTGCGGCGGCCGCTGCTGATCACCGGCAAGCCTGGCACCGGCAAGAGCTCGCTGGTGTACTCGGTGGCGCAGCAGCTCGGGTTGGGCGACGTGCTGGTGTGGCCCATCAACTCGCGTTCGGCGCTGCAGGAGGGCCTCTATCGCTACGACGCGCTGGCGCGCCTGCAGCAGATCCAGCAGCAGCAGGCACGCTCGGCGGCCAAGCCCGCGGCCGGGCTGCCGGCGCAGAAGACGGCCATGAACGCGGTCGACGGCGCCGCGGCGGATGGCTTCGACGAGCTGGGCGCCTTCGTCACGCTCGGGCCGCTCGGCAGCGCGCTCGCCGCCGCCGATGCCCCGCGCGCGCTGCTGATCGATGAGATCGACAAGAGCGATGTCGACCTGCCCAACGACCTGCTCGGCGTGCTCGACACCGGCTCGTTCAGCATCGCCGAGCTGCAGCGCGTGGCCGACCGACAGCCCGATGTTGCGGTGCGCTCCATCGAAGGCTCCCCGGTGACGGTGCACAAGGGCGTGGTCAGCTTCAGCGAATTCCCGTTCATCGTGATGACGAGCAACGGCGAGCGGGATTTTCCGGCACCCTTCCTGCGACGCTGCGTGCAATGCACATTGGCCGACCCGGACGAAGCCCAGCTCGCCAGCATCGTGCGCGCGCACCTGCCGGCCATGGCGATCGACCCCCAGATGCAAGGCCTGCTCAACGAGTTCCTGAGCCGTCGCGAGCAGGGTGCGCTGGCCACCGACCAGCTGCTCAATGCGCAATACCTCAGCCCGCATCGCCAAGGCCTGTCGAAGGAGGAGCAGGAGCGCATCCTCGATGTGCTGTTCAAGAGCCTCGACTGAAGCTGAACGCACGCATGGCCCAGACTCCCGCACCGCCACCCGGGCCGAAGGACGGGCGGCGCCGCTTCAACGAGGCCCTTCGGTTGCTGGGGACCGATATGACGGGCGCCGACGCGCTGGAACGTGCGGATGCGCTGTGGCTCGCGCGGCTTCTGCCCGTGCCGGCGACGCCAGCCGGCGCCCCGGGCAAACCGCCGAACGCAGGCGGCGGTGCGAACGCGGGCGGCGTGCCTGCGGGGAAGAAGGATCCTTCGTCGGACCGGCATCACGGCGCAGACCGCATGGAGCGCGATGGCGCAGTGCAGCAGTGGGGCGGCAGCACCTCGCTTTTCGTGGCGCAACCCGGCAAGGACGGAGAAGAGCAGCTCAGCGCGCGTCGTGTGCAGGTCCCGGTGGCAGACGCCTTGCCGGGCCGCGCCGCCATCGAGCGGGCGCTCAAGCCTTTCCTGCGCAAGCGCCCGTCCCGCAATCGCCGCGTGATCGACACCCAGGCCACCGCCGAAGCCAGCGCGCAGGCGTGCGCCGAACTGCTGGCCGGCGCTGCGCCCGGCACGCGCGCCTATGCCCTGGTGCCGGTCCTGCGGCCGGTGGCGGAGCGCTGGTTCGACGTCGTGCTGCTTGCCGAGCGCGATGAGGCGATGCTTGCTTTCGAGGACACGCTGGTCGAGTTGCGCAACCTGCTCGCGCGCCACGGTGCGTTCGAGCAGGTGAGGCTGTGGCGGTGGTCGATCAGGGCGGGTGCGATGAACGTGGAGTCGCCGTCGGGCATGCCGTGCGCGCCACGCGCGATGCTGCAGTCGCAACGGCCGCTGCTCGCGCTGTTGCTGACGCACGGCGCGTCAGCGCAATGGGAAGGGCAGGTGCTGCGCAAGTTCGTGCGCGACCTCGGCGCGCGTTCGGTGCTGGCGATCGTGCAGATGCTGCCGCCGAAGGCCTGGGGCTTCACCGCGCTCGGCGAGGCGCCGGAGCTGGTTCGCGCGCGCGAGCGCGGCAGCGTCAACCGGCTGCTCCAGCGGCTCGACCTGTGGCGCGGAGGGTTCCGCGACCGGGGCGGCCTGGACGCCGTGCCGATGCTCTCGCTCGACGCACCCGCGTTGGAAGCATGGGCCGACTTCGTCATGTCGCCGCGCCTGCTTCAGCATGCCGCCGTGTCGCTCGAGGACGACGCAGCGCCGGTGCTGCCGCCGGGCGTGCCGACCGCCGGCGCGGCGACCGCTCCCATCGGTACGCCAGCAGCCGCGCGCGAGCGCGTACTGCGCTTTCGCGCGACCGCATCGGCGCGGGCCTTCGCCCTGCTTCGGCTGCTGGCCGGCACGTGGATCACCCTGCCTGTGATGCGCCTGCTGCTGCATTCGCTGCCCGGCCCGCGCTCGCTGGCGCCCGCTGCCGAAGTGCTGCTGTCGGGACTCCTGGTGCGCGTCTCGCCGGCCGAAGGTGCAGCGCAGGACATGGTGTTCGACTTCGTGCCCGGCGTACGCGAATGGCTGCACGGATCGCTGTCGGGCGAGGAACAGCGCCAGGCCAGCAGCGCCATGGCGGAGTCGCGCGAGGCAATCCGGCGCTTCGTCGAGGCCAGGACCGGCACCAAGCTGGCCAGCTTCACCGCCCTTCTGCGGGACCCGCGCGGAACGGAGTTCCTGCCGGCGTCGGCGCGTTCCTTCCTCGAGCTCTCGCGCCACCTTCGCGGATTGCGCGGGGGTGCGTCGATGCCCGGCGTCGAGCGCGGCGGAACGCCCTTGCAAGGCGCGGCGGCCGAGCTGGGCGCGCTTCGCAATCTCCCGCCACTCATGGAAGGCCTGGTGCCCCGGCCCGTTCTCGAGGATCGGCTGGCGCAACGCGTGCTCGCGCTGGCACCGGGCGGCGTGCTGCGCCTGCGTGCAATGCCGGGTGCGGGCGTGCGCACGCTCCTCGGCAATGTGCTGCGGCGGCCTTCGGTCCGGTCGCGCTTCGGCGGCGGAGTCTGGTTCGACACCGACCCGCCGGCCGAGCCCGCAGCGCCCCACCTGCAGCGGCTCGTGGTCCGCTTCGGCGCCAAGCGCCGGGTCGGCGGCGACACCTGCATCGACGTGCGCATGCAGCGCCAGGGGGACATCGATGTCGGCCACCTCGACGCGTCAGAGGCCCGGGCCCACCTGATGCAAATGGGCCTGGGAGACACGGAGGCGACGGACCTGTGGCCCGTGCACCAGGGCGTGCCTTCGCTGGTGCCCATCGTCGGCGCCGGCTGGCTGCGTGGCGTCCGCCGTTGGCCGCACCGCGATACGGAGCGCCCGGAATCCAACTATGGCGCGCTCAGCCTGAGGGTGCTGCGCCAGCTGACTGCGGCCGAGCGCGAAGGGCTCATCGTGATGTCGGCGCGACGCGCCGGCTATCCCGACCGCAAGACCGGCAGCGAAGCGCTCGCGGTGCAACTCGCCTGGCAATGCCGCACGCCGGATGGCACTGCCGCCACACTGCACCCGGCGGTTTCGCAGTTTCTGCAGAGTGTCTATCGCGACGAAGTGCGCGAGGCCCACGAAGCCATCCTGGTCGAATGCGCGCTCAGCAGCCTCAAGCCGCTTCTGCAGCCAGCCTATCTCCGCGACCACCTGCTGCACCATGCGATTGCTGCACGGGGCGCCGAGGGTGCGCGCCGCGTCCTGTACGACCGTCGCTTGCTCCTGCAGATCCTGCACGGCGACCGGTCCGGCGTGCTGCGCGCGCTGGCGCCGCTGGCACGCAAGGACCAGCAGCTGGCCAGAGTGGCCGACGAACTGCGGTCGGGCGCCCCCGTCGAGGTGCTCGCCGACCACGCACGCGAAGGCCTTGCGCCGGTGGCGAACTGGCCGGTGTGGCTCGGCCTTCCGGAGCGGCGTTTGCGCGAAACCTTCGGCACCGGCGTGCGGGTGGCCATCCTCGGCACGGGCGTCGATGCGAAGCATCCAGAGCTTCAGCACCTGCTCATCGAGGGCGCGTCCACGGACCCGCACGGCCATGGCACGGCTGTCGCGAGCATCGTCGCGGGGCGTTTCGTCGGTATTTCGCCGAGGGTGCGGCTGCAGTCCTATGCGGCACTGGACGCGCAAGGCAGCGGCGCGACCAGCACGGTGCTCGTGGCCCTCGACGCCATGCTGAGCGTGCGGGCCGAGGAACGTGCGGACATCCTGTGCGTGCCGCTTGGCATGAGTACGTGGGATGAAGCGATGGCTCGCGCCCTGCGCCTGATCGCGGCGCAGAACATCCTGGTGGTGGCAGCGGCCGGGAACGAGGGCTCGCAGGAGCCGGTGAACTTTCCGGCCGCGATGCCCGAGGTGGTCGCAGTGGGCGCCCTGGATGAGGACGGAAGGCCGCTGGCGTTCAGCAACCGCGGGGCGGTGAAACGGAACGGCAAGCTGCAGAAGGAGCGCCCCGATCTTTGGGCGCCCGGCGCCAACGCGCTGGTTGCCGCAGGTGCGGGAACGAGTGGCGACCCCGAGGGCGCGGTATTGCCGCAGGCGCGCTACACCACGATGTCGGGCACGTCCTTCGCATGCGCAGTGGTCGCGGGGCTCGCAGCCCGCTACATGGAGCTCACGGGGCTTCGGGGGGCGGCACTTCGCGGCTTGCTGCTGGCGCATGCGACCGAGGAAGGCCATGTGAGATATGTGCCCACCATCGGCGAAGCGACCGAGAGCGCGACGGAAGCGCTCCCCTCTTCTTCGCGGCAATTGGCGTCCGCAGTCCCTGGCGAGGACGTCGTGACCGTCGAGACATCCGATGGCACCACATTGACTCTGCACCCTTCGAATGCCACCGAATTGCTTCTCCGGCAGAGCACCGCAGAGGCCGAGCGCCCGGGTGATCTTGCGCAACCATCGTCACCTTTCTCGCGCATCCATTTCCTTGGTGGCGCCGCGAAAGACGCGAGCGTCACGCTGGACCAGGCGCTGCTCCAGATTGATAACCAAGTCGGGCCCGGGTTGTACGAATTGCAGCCCGATGCGCTGGCAGCACTCAAGGGGCTCCCGCCCGCTGGCTCGCTGGAAGGTCAATTCTCGGGGAAGAGCCCGACCCTGGTCTTCCTGCATGGAGTCTTCCTCGACACGGCCAGCACGTTCGGGGCGTTGTGGACCGCGCATCACGAGTTGCGTCATGGCCTGTTCCGCACGTACCGAGACCGGGTGTATGCGTTCGACTATCGGACGGTCGGCGACAGCCCGATCGCCGCGGCTCTCACGCTCGCCAGGTTGCTGCCATCGCTGGGGCCGGTGCATCTGGCGACGCATTCGAGCGGCGGGCTGGTGGCCGAGGTCCTGGCGCGCGTTGCCGCGCAGCCCGGCGAGATCGAGCGCGTCGCTTCGACCTTTTTCTCCGCCGATGGCCATGTGGCCGACCGCCATGCCCTGCTCGAACTGGGGAGCGTGATGCGGGCCAAAGATATCAACATCGACCGCGTGGTGCGTGTCGCCTGCCCCGCCAAGGGCATCCCGATCGAAGAAAAGCGCCTCGACATCTGGCTGTCGCTGTTCAAGAACGCTCTCCGGCTTGGGCACATCTCCGTTCCGCCCGCCTTCGAGGTCTTCCTCATGGAAGCGGCCCGCTCGCGCACCAGGCCCTTCAAGGTGCCGGGCATCGCCTCCCTGCTGCCCGACGCTCCGCTGATTCAATGGCTCAACAGCCCGATCGAGCCCTTGCCGGGAGATCTGCGCGTGGTTGGTGGAAACGTGTGGGGCCTTGAGAATGCAGCCTGGGTCGAGGCCCTGGGGACGGTGGGCGCCTCCTGGACCGAAAGCGACCTGGTGGTGCAGACAGCGTCCATGTACGGGGGCGCGCGACGGCGGGGAGGCTCGAGCTTCTGGCTGGCCGAGGGCCACGAGGCCACACACTTCAGCTACTTCGGCGAGGCGTCCAGCGCGCGCGCCTTCTTCGATGCGCTGGCCCTGGACCAGCCGCCCCTGTTTCAACCGTTCGAGCCCTCGTGAAGCGATGGCGGTCGAGCGCGCCTTGATCGTGGCTGCCAGCAGGCCACGTGCAGCTCAGTGCACCGTCTTGCGCGGATGCTCGAAAAAGAAACGCAGCATCTCCGCGCTCGCATCCGGTCCGCGAACATCGGTGTAGGAGCCCTTGGCGCTGCCGCCCGCCCACGCGTGCGGGGCGCCGTGCACCGTCCAGTGCTCGGCCACGACGCGCCCGTCGGCGGACCGGTGCAAGCGGCGCGTCGAGGCGCGAGCGCCGTTCGCGGTCAGATGCTGAACCTCGACCGTGGCCGTATTTCCAACACTGGCCGCGATGACCTGTTCGCCATTGCTTGCATGGACGGTCGCATCGGCGTCGCCATGGAAGACGATGGTGGGCACGCCACTGGCAGCGCCGCCTTGCAGGACCCCGCCGCTCTTCATCGCCATCAGCGCAGCCGGCAGGTCGGTTGCGACGCCGGCCGCCAGCCCGGAGTGAACGCCGACGGCTGCGTACAGGTCGGGATAGGCCTCGCCGAGAATCGCGGCCATCGCGCCACCCGCCGACAGGCCCGCCACATAGACGCGCTGCGGATCGATCGCGTATTGCGCCATCACCGCCTTCGTCATTGCGGCCAGGAGCGCCGGTTCTCCGCGACCTCGCTTCTGGTGGTTGTGCTTGAACCAGTTCCAGCACGCCTGGGGATTGGCCTGGCGGGACTGTGAGGGGTACAGCACGAAGAATCCCTGCGCCAGTGCGGCTTCGTTCATCGCCGTGCCGGCTGCGAAATCGTCCGGATCCTGGGTGCAGCCGTGCAGCATCACGACCAGCGGCAGCGGGCGTTGGCCGGCCTCGGGCGGGATGTAGAGCTTGTAGTCGCGGCGGCCCGCCGCGTCGGCAAAACTGCCGGCAACGAAGCGGCCGGGAACGGAGGCATCGGCGTACGCGGCAGGCGCATCGTCGACGCCGCGAGCCGGTGAAGCGTCGGGCACTTGCCTGGCCTCGACGTCGATCACGCCGCCCGGCTCCTCGGTCACCGGCTCCTTTGTCACCGGCTGCGCAGGCTCGGCCCCGCGCAGCGCGGCTTGTATGGCGGCGGTTGCCGCCCGCAAGTCTCCGGCGCGGGTCAGCCGGGTCGCTTCTGCCATCAGGTGCTTCAGGTCAAAGTTCATTGGGGTCTTTCGGGTGGAGTTCTGTGGGGTGCGTTCAGTGGGTACGTTCAGCGGATGCGTGCGGCCAGCGCCGCCTTGACGGCGGGGCTCGCGTGGAGCGCGCCCAGGACCGTGATGGATTCGATGGCGGCAAGCGCGAGCGCCGGCGTGACATCGGCCGCGATCACGGCCAGGCCGAGCACGCGTATCTGCAACTTCTGTCCGGCCGCTTGAATGGCCTGCAGGTCGGCCGCGTCGTAGTGCTGGATTCCGAGCACCAGCGATTTGCTCGACACGACCTGGCGCACGACGTCAACCTGGGTCGCGAGCTGGTTGCGTATCGCCGTGCGGATGAGATCGGTCCGGTTGGCATAGAAGCCTTCCTGCACCAGAAGGTCGATCTGGCCGAGGTCCACGCAACCGACGTTGATGGTGATCTTTTCGTCGGCGGGTCTGGGCGAGGCGGCAAGGGAGGCGCTTTTTCGTGGCATGACGCCATCCTAACACCATCCAAGTGGATGGCGAAAACGCTTGCTAACCCACACGGCAGAGCGCGCACGCCAGAATGCCGTCATGTCCGAAGTCACGATCTATCACAACCCCGCCTGCGGCACCTCGCGCAACACGCTCGCGCTGCTGCGTCATGCGGGCATCGAGCCCACTGTCATCGAATACCTGAAGACGCCGCCCACCCGCGAGCAGATGCGCGAGATTGCGACCGCCACGGGCCAGCCCCTGCGCGCGCTGCTGCGCGAAAAGGGAACCCCCTATGCAGAGCTGGACCTCGGCAATTCGAAATGGACCGACGACGAGCTGCTCGACTTCATCGCGCAATACCCGATCCTGATGAACCGGCCCATCGTCGCCACTGCGCTGGGCACCAAGCTCTGCCGCCCCTCGGAAGAGGTGCTGGAGATCCTGCCCGTCGGCAAGATCGCCCCGTTCACGAAGGAAGATGGCGAGCCCATCGAGGACACCGGAGCCCGCCGCACGCGCTGAGGCAATGAACGACTTCGGCGCACTTGCGCCCTGAGACGCAAGCGAAGCACGCGCGGCGGGGCACGTGCGGGGACCGATGTGTGACAGCGTGGCGAGATGCGCGGTCCCTGGGCTCGATTGTGGGCAGATGCGCGTTCCCTCGCGATCCCGCGTTCACGCGATGCCGTGCGGAGGTAAGCTGCCTCTTCGTCATGGCATCTCATCCAGCCAAGGAGCAATACGACATGGAAACCCCCGAAGACGCACCGGACACCCCGACCGGCGAGCCGCGCAGCAGTTCCTACCTCGAGGAAAAGGCCTTCAAGTCGCGCACGCTGCTGATCTTCGGCGCGATCAGCGACACCTCGGCCCGCGACGTGACGCGCCGGCTGATCGCACTCGACGCCGACAGCGACGCACCCATCGACATCCTGGTGAGCTCGCCGGGCGGGCACCTCGAGTCGGGCGACACGATCCACGACGTGGTGCGCTTCATCGCGGCACCGGTGCGCATGATCGGCACCGGCTGGGTCGGCAGTGCAGCCACGCACCTGTACCTGGCCGTGCCGCGCGAGCGGCGCTTCTGCCTGCCGAACACGCGCTTCCTCATCCACCAGCCCAGCGGCGGCGCCGGCGGGCCGGCCAGCGACATCGCGATCCACGCGCAGGAGATCCTCAAGGCCCGCGAGCGCATCGCGAGGACGATCGCGCGCGAGACGGGCAAGTCGTTCGAGGCGGTGATGATCGACATCGAGCGCGACCGCTGGCTGTCGGCGCACGAGGCCATCGAGTACGGCCTGGTGTCGCGCATCATCGAGCGCAAGAGCGAGCTGCAGGGTTAGGCCGCCGCAAACACATGTGAAAACATTTCTGTGTCGTCGAAGCCGCGTTGCAGCGGCGGGATCATCACGTCATGGCCGGAACGCTTGTCCCGCCAGACCGCCTTCGATAAGGTCGTCGGTTTGCCAGACGACTTGTCCCCTCTCATGCGCCAGCCCCTCCTGATATCGCTCGCCCTCGCCGCCTGCTGCGCGGCCGCCCTTGCACAAACACCGAAGCTCCCTGTCGAGAGCAACGACGAAGGTTCGATCTACGTCAGTCCCAACCTGTCCCCGACCGAGAAGGCGGCCACCGCGAATGGCGGGACCCTGGGCCTGCAGCGCAAGGACGGCAGCGGCGCCTATGGCGGCGTGGACACCTCGGGCTCGCGCCCGAACTACTCGCTCGGCGCCAGCACGGGCGGCGATGTTTCCTTCTCCGCCGGCGCACATACGGACGGGAAGGAGAACATGGGCATCAAGGCCGGCGTGATGATCCGCTACTAGGCCCTCCAGCAAGGGGCTAGAAGGGTGCGGGCAGCTCGGCCCCCGCCACGGCATCGCTCGACGCCTGCAGCGCGGCCACTTGCCGGCGAAGCGCATCGTTCTCGGCCGTGAGTTCCGCCACGCGACGGCGCAGCGCCCGGAGTTCGTCGTCCCCAGGCTCGGCGTCCTCCTGCGGCGCATCGGCCGATGCGTCGCGCGGCTTGCGCTTCGATTCGCGCACGCGCTTGGCGGCCTGCCTGAGCTCGTCCTTGCCGGCGACCACGGCGGCAACCTGTTCCTGCGCCGGCAGCGTGGCCACGGCCGCCGCGGCGTTGATGGAGATGGTGCCGGACTTGACGGCGGCCACCAGTTCCGGAGCGGCCTGCCTCTGGATCTTTTCGATCATCACCACCTGGCTGCTGCTCAGGCGTGCGGCCCTGGCGACAGCCTCGCGGCTGTCGAGCGGGGCGGGGGGCGCGGCACCGTGGGCCGTTTCGGCGGGCGGGGGGTTCGCGGGAGTTTCCGCGGCTGGCGCAGGGCTCGCCGCACGGGCACGCCGCTCGGCCACGATCTCCTTCTTGCGCAGCGCCAGCACGCCGCGCTGGAAGTCGGAGATGCTGCGGCGGCCCAGGTGCTGGTCGATCATCCACAGGTGCACGTCCTCGAGGGAACGGAAGCGCGCGTTCTGCACCGTCTGGAAGGGAAGGCCGTGCTTGCGGCAGATGCCGTAGCGATTGTGGCCGTCCACCAGCACGTCGCCCCACAGCACCAGCGCATCGCGACAGCCTTCGGCCAGCAGGCTGCGCTCCAGTGCTTCGTACTCCTCCGGCGTCAAGGGGTCGATGTAGGCTTTAAGTTCTTCGTTGACGACGATGTCCATGGCGCGCGAAACAAGGGCTGGCAAAGGGCCCGCATTGTAGAGACGGGGCACCGAGCCATCGGCGGGCACCTGCACGCGGTCGCTGCTGACGGAGCGCAGGCCGCTACGACGGCATCGTCCATCCCGCCCCCACCTTAAAGAACCACAGAACATGGACAGCCCGGCCGCTTCGACCACCGCCCGAAAACCGGGCGCGCTGCTCGTGCCCGGGTGGGACGACGACCACCGCGAGCGCTACCGCGCGCTGGCGAGCGATCTCTGTGCGCAGGGATGGGTCTGCCGACTGGTCGATGTGCCGAACGAGGGATGGTCGCCGGCCGAACGGGCCGCGGTGACCCGCGAGGACAACCTGCAGGATGTGCTGGCCGCTTACGACGCGCTCGCCGCCGAGCCGGAGGTGGATCGCGATGCGATCGGCATGGTGGCGGTCAGCTATGGAGGCTACCTCGCCGCGTTCGCGAGTGCTTTGCGCCCGGTGCGCTGGCTCGCGCTGCGGGCACCGGCGCTCTACCGCGACATCGGCTGGACGAGGCCCAAGGAGGAGCTCGACAAGGAAGACCTGGCAGCCTATCGGCTGCTGCGGCTGCGCGCCAAGGACAACCGCGCGCTGGCCGCCTGCACCGCCTTCCGTGGCGATGTGCTGCTGGTCGGGTCGGGCAGCGACGACACGGTGCCGCGCCCCGTCATCGAGAACTACGCGGCAGCCTTCTCACAGGCGCGCTCCCTGCAGGTGCAGACGCTGGAATGCGCGGACCATGCGCTCTCCCATCCGGCCTGGAACGCGGAGTTCCAGCGTTGCCTGTTCGACTGGGTCGCGCAACGGCGAGCCGAGTTGACCCATGGCACCGCGGCCGGCCGCGTGCCGGCATCGACACGCAAGCTGCGCATCCTGTTGGTCGAGGACGATCCCGACATGCTGGCGGTCACGCTGGAGCTGCTGCGCACACTCGGCCACTGGGCCACGGGCGTGAAGAGCGCAGAGGTCGCCATCAATCGCTTCCTCGACGGTGCCTTCGACGTGTTGATGGCCGACATCAACCTGCCTGCGCTCTCCGGCGTCGAGCTCGCGCAGAAGCTGCAGCGGCAAGGTGGCTTTCCGGTGATCTTCGCCACCGGCCTGCCGCGGCCGCCGCGGCTCGCGCCCGGCACTTTCTGGCTGCAGAAGCCCTACACGGTGGAGCAGCTCGAGAAGGTGTTGCGCGTCGCTGCCGCGCTCGCCCCGGCGCGCGACGGCAGCGCGAGCTGAGTACGTCGCCGGACTCCTGGTGCGCTTCAGATCCTGTGGCCGACGCCGTCGACGATGCCTTTGGCGCTTATCACTTCCGCATCCTCGAGGATGCGGATGCCGTGCAGAAGATTCGGCGGCACGTGCATGACCTGGCCCTTGTGCAGATCCCGGACTTCTCCGCCAAGGGTTGCACGCACGACGCCGCTGAGCACGAGGAAGATCTGCTCGTGCGGGTGCTGGTGCGGTTCCGCGCCTTCACCCTTCTTGTAGCGCAGGACCCCCAGTTCCACCTGCTCTCCCGTGACCAGGCGACCGAAGGCCGTGGAATGTTTAGGCGTGACGAATTCCTCGCAGACTTCGTCCAGATCGATGAATGGCATGTCCGTCTCCTTGTTCAACTCGGGGCTTTGATTCCGTGCAATCCATGCGACGTGTCCTTGCAGGTGAAGAAGATCACGTCCTTGTCGCCGTTGTTGGCTGCCAGATGCATCTTGTTTGCGGGAACGTAGATGCAGTCACCCGGCCCCGCCTTGAAGACAGTTCCATCGAACTCCATCTCCAGCACTCCCTCGAGCACGTAGATCCACTGCTCGTTCGGGTGGGAATGGCGGTCGGAGGGCTTTCCCTTCGGATAGCGCATGAGCGCGACGATCATGCGGTCGCCTTCCACGCAACTGCCGAAGACAGGCGAGTACGCAGGGCCGCCCATGATCTGGTTGACGCCGTTCATGTTGAACAGGTATTCGCCGGGGCCCGCACGCTTGGCGCCGGGGGTCATGGCTTGTCGGGTGTCGTCTGTGGGGGTCATATTGGTTCCTGCAAGCGGTTTCAAGGGATGGTCGGAAGCAGAACCGACGCGCTGTGAACAGTGACGGATCCACCGACTGTCTTCTTGGGACGATCGCGCGGTTCATCGTGCAAGAACGGCCCGCAACCCTTCAGCTCGTTCTTGAAATGCCCCAGTCGCGCGCCCGTCGATGCAGCGAACTCGTAGTCACGGCCGCGGATCGTGAAGCCGATCCGGTATCCGGCGGGTACGACGATCGATGTCGGGAGGATCTCGACCTCGAGGTCGACGGGCACGCCGGGCTCCAGAGGCTGCAGTTCATCGTGGGAGTGATAAGGGCGGTAGTCGGTCGAAAGCTTGCGGTCGAGCTTGCGATGCGATGCCCGCAGCCATCCCTGGGCGATGGGCGTGTGCGGGTCGATGGCGCCCTGGAATGTGACTTCGCGCATGTCCGGCGTGAACACGCGCAGCACCAGAAATATGTCGGCGTCCGTCGTCGTGGACGAGATCCTGAGTGACGCCGAAAGTGGACCGGTGATTTCGCACTCCTCTTGTGCCGGCGGCGAGATGAACGTGATTCCGTCGCCCAACGCGTCGAATTCGAGTGGTGTCTGCCTTTGCCCGGGGGCTGCATCGATCAGTGCGTGCGACGACAGGTCGGCATGCATTCGCTTCCATTGGGTGCGGGGAATCGGCCAGGCCTCCTCGAAGCGCTCCTGGAAGCCTTCGATGCTGCGCACCTGCAGCTGCACGCGGGGACGCTTGTCCCATCCGTTGTCCTGCCCTTTCAGGAAGTGGTCGAAGAAGGCCCGCTGGATTGCAATGCCGTAATCGGTATAGAAGTGCGTCCAGTGCTCGAGGCCATGCATCTCGAGCCACTTCTGCTCGGACGCCGAGCGGACGAAGCCCTCGACGTTGCCGCGCAGATGAAGTCCCTGTCCGCCCCAGTTGCCCGCGGACAGGAACGGCGTCTTGATGTTTTCCCATTTCGCCGAGCGATCGCGGTGCCATGGGTCGTCCAACGGGTGCTGGAGGATGTCCTCGCCAAAGTCGCAGCGGTTGCGCTGAAGTTCCTCGTTGCCTAGAGTTTGCGGGCCGCAGACCGTCTCTCCGGTCACGCGGCTTACCGGGCCGCGGTCCCCGAGCCCGTTCTGCACGCTCTTGACCTGGATGTCGTACCAGTTCGCCCAGAAGGTGCTCACGATGCCCCCGTGGTGCGAGGCGTCGCGATAGAAGTCGGAAGCTCCTTCCCAGATGCACATGGCCGCAAGGTGAGGGGGCTGCAGTGACGCGACCTGCCACTGGTTCATGCCGAAGTAGGACACTCCGCTGAGCCCGATGCGCCCGTTGCTCCAAGCCTGGGCAGCCGCCCACTCGATACATTCGAAGTAGTCCTGCGTTTCGCGCGGAGAGAAGTGGTCGACAAAGCCCGGCGAGCGTCCGCAACCGCGCGAGTCCACGCGAATGCATACGTAGCCATGCGGCACCCACTTCTCGGGATCGACGACTTCCCAGCTCTGATGCTTGTTGCTGGAGCCGTAGGCAACATCCGGATGATCCAGGATCATCCGGTTCCAGGAGCTCGGATAGCCCTCCTGGAACGCGAGCCCCTTCGCATAGGGTCCATACGTGAGCAGGACGGGGTAGCGCCCGGGTTCAGGCGGGCGGAAGACATCGGCCCTCAGGACGAGTCCGTCGTTTGCTTCGATCGGAACATCACGATCGATGAGCATTGCGTCCCGGTTCTCGGTGCGAAAGGTGGTGTCGTGCATGTCTTGTTCAATCCAGTGTGATCTTCAGATCAGTGACCAACTGCTTCCAGCGCTCCGAGTCCGTCCTGACGAAGGCCGCGAATCCGGAGGGCGAGGCACTGCCGAGCGGAAGGATCAGCATCTTGCTGTAGCTCTCGCGCACGTCCTTGTCCGCCAGGACCTTGTTGACGGCCTGATGGAGCCTTTGAATGATCGGTGCGGGCGTTCCAGCGGGGGCAAAGAGCCCCTGCCATCCGCTGGAACCTATCCCTTTGTAGCCCGTCTCGGCCATGGTGGGGACCTGCGCCAGCAGTGGGAGGCGCGAGTCGCCCGTGACGGCAAGCGCCTTGAGCTTTCCTGCGCGAACGAGCTCGACGACCGAGCTGGCGTTGGTGAACGAGATCTGCACGTCATTGGCGACCTGCGCCATCACGTACTGGCCAGCGCCGCCTTTGAACGGCACATGAACCATCTGCAGGCCCGCTGCACGCTCGAAGGCCATCATGTCGATCATGGCGTAAGAGCCGGAGCCTGCCGTAGCGTGGTTGATCTCTCCGGGGTGCGCCTTGCCGTAGGCAACCAGCTCCTGAACCGTGTTCGGCGGGAACTTTGCCGATGAGACCAGAATGCTCGGGACCGTGGCGACGGACGTGATAGGCGTCAGATCCGAGGGCTGCGTCTTCAACTGGTTCTGATAGAGCCATTGATTGATCGCATTGGTGGAAACGTTGCCCAGGAGCAGCGTGTATCCATCGGGAGTAGCCCGTGCTGCCAGATCCACGGCGATGTTCCCGGCCGCGCCGGGGCGGTTGTCGAGGACGATGCTGGTCTTCAACTCTTCGCCGAGCTTGACGCTCAGCTGGCGCGCCACGTTGTCGGTCGCCCCGCCGGGCCCGAACGGGATGATGATCTTGATGGGCTTGTTCGGGTAGTCCGACTGCGCGATGCTGGCCAGGGACGCGGCCGCAAGCAGCGCGCCCACCAGTGACTTCCAGGTCTTCATAGATGTCTCCTTTTGTCTTGCTCGGAATACGGGCCTGAGTGGCGGCGCACGAGGCTATTGGGCGGAAATTCGCTGATTCAACCTCGGCATCACCTCTCGAGCCATCAGTTCCATGGATCGGCGGCCCAGCGCCGGATCGAGCCAGTCGTGGCAGGCATAGAGGAGCGTTCCAAAGTCTCCGACCTGCTGACGGAATGCGAGGAGCTGGTCCACGACCTGGTCGACGGTTCCGGCGATCACCAGGTTGCCGATCGCGCCCTCCAGGGTGACGTCGCTGTCAGGCATGTCCGGATCTGCCTTGAACAGGTTTCCGCGTCCGCCCACCGTGATCAGCTTTCGCATCAGTTGGCGAAAATAGAAGGCGTAGGGCCCGTCGAGTCCCTTGCCATATCTTTCTGCGGTCTTCGCGTCATCCGCAACGAAGATGCTCTTGGCCACGCGCCAGTCCCTGGTGTCCGGCTGCAGGCCGGCTTCGCTGCATCCCTCCACATATTTCGGCCAGTGGCTGCCCACCCATTTCGGCAGGAGGAAGTTTGCCGAGATGGGCGTCCATCCCCGCTTTGCCATCTCTTTCACGCCATTGGAGAAGGGCGCGACCGCCGTTCCGACAATGGGCGGGTGCGGCTTTTGATAGGGCTTCGGAATGAAGCCCTGCCCGATCTCCGTCAGCATGGTTTTCTCGGTCGAGACGGTCCAGTATTTCCCGGCGATGTTGTAGGGCGGGTCGCTCTCCCAGATCCGCAGGATCGTGTTGATCGACTCGACGAACATCTCGTTTCGGTCCTTGCCGAGGTTTCCGAAGACCTCGGCATCGGACATCAACCCACCGGGACTGATGCCGAAGATCAGCCGTCCCTTGAGCAGGTGATCGAGCATCGCAACGTGGGCCGCTACGGCAGCCGGGTGAGCGTTCGGCAAGTTGACGGTGCCAGTGCCCAGTTTGATCCTGCCCGTCTGTGCTGCAACGCTCGCAAGGAATGCGACCGAGGACGTGATGGTCTCGGCAGCGTCGGTGACGTGCTCACCGACGAAAGCCTCCTCGAATCCGAGCTCCTCCGCCAGGAAGATCGCGTCGCGGTCCTCCTGCAGGGTCTCGTGCATGGCACGACCGGGCGGGTGGAGCGGCATCATGAACATCCCAAGCTTCATCGTCGTGTCCTGTGCAATCCTGATGTGATCGAGCGATCATCATAGAATTCAGCACTGAGTTTCAAATCGGTGCAAACCCCTAATGTCCATTGAGCGCGGCTCGGCGGACAATAGTGTTCATCTGAACACAATGCAGCGTTCGAGCCTGAATCTCGAAGTCAGCTGCCCACATTCCCTTCTTGAGGTCGAAATGGTCAATATCGCTGTCGTTGGACTTGGCTGGTGGGGCAAGATCATGGTCAACACGCTCGCCGGCAGCTCGTCGGTCCGCGTGGTCGCGGCCGTCGAGCCGAACGCGGAGTTGGGCGCTCCCCTTTGCAAGGAAGGCGGCATCCGTCATTACGCACAGTTGTCTGACGCGCTGCAGGATCCGGAGGTCGAGGCAGTCATCCTGACGACTCCGAACCGCTTCCACGAAGAACAGATCGTCGAGGCCGCGCAAGCCGGCAAGCACGTGCTTTGCGAGAAGCCCCTGGCACTCGGCCTGGCCTCGGCGGAGCGCGCAGTCGAAGCGTGCCTGCGCAGCGGCGTGCGATTGGGGATCGGCCACGAGCGCAGGTTCGAACCACCGATGAAGATGGTTCGCCAGCTGGTGGCCGATGGCGCCCTGGGACAAGTGCTGCAGATCGAAGGCAACTTCAGCCAGAACAAATTCCTCGCACTTGCACCTGACAACTGGAGGCTCTCCGTGCAGGAGGCCGGATGCGGACCGATGACGGCCACCGGCATTCACTTGCTCGACCTGGCTGGAAGCATTGCCGGTGCTGCGCGTGCCGTGAGAGCCACGGCGTACAACCTCGCGACCGGCTTCGAGTCCGGCGACAGCGCCTCGGCGCATGTCGTCTTCGACAACGGCGTGACAGCAACCATCAACGCGATGCTCAGCACGCCCTTCTATTCACGCTTCGCCGTCTTCGGCTCCCGGGGATGGATCGAGGTGCGTGACAAGTCGCATGTGGAATCGCCTTCCGGGTGGATCGTCACCCGCTCCACGACGGGCGACGAGACGGAGACGATCGATATCCCGGTGGCAACCCCCGTGCGCGAAAACGTCGAAGCCTTCGCGCGGGCGGTCCGAGGCAAGCAGTCGGACTATCCGGTTTCGCTGCAGGAAATGCTGAACACCACCTCCCTCCTTGAATCGGTCTTCGAAGCCGCCAGAACCGGCAGCCTTGTCGTTCCTCGAAAGAGCGACGTGCTCGCTCGGGTGCGCACCTGAGCCATGAAGTCCCGGTTGCAAATGCCCGCCGAGATCGAGTTCGGCCCATCGCTGCACGAACGAGCGGAGCGGTTGCCCGAGGCGGCGACCTTGATGGAAACTGTGGGAATCCCGGGCTACTGCGCCTTCGTGGCTTTGACGCTGAACGCGTTCGATATGCGAAAGGAGTGGTCCATTCTTCTACTCCCTCGGACGTCACCATGACCGACCCACAGAAGCGCAGCCGCGCCCCGAAGCTGAGCTCGCAGGAGCGCGAGCAGATGATCCTGCGCAACGCAATCGACTACTTCGCGAAAGAGGGTTTCGGTGCGGGAACCCGCGACCTCGCGAACCATCTGGGCATCACGCAGTCGCTGCTCTACAGATACTTTCCCAGCAAGCAGAGCCTCATCGAAAGAGTCTATGAAGAGGTCACGCTCTCGCGGTGGAACCCGCTGTGGGAGGACCTCATCCGAGACAGGTCGAAGCCTCTTGCCGATCGTCTCCACGAGTACTACCTGGATTACGCGAAGCTGGTTCTTCGCAACGAATGGGTGCGCATCCTGATCTTTGCCGGCATTGAGAGCTCGGGAATCAACAACCGCCTCTTCGGCTTGCTGAGAAACCGCATCTTCATTCCCGTCGTTCGCGAATGCTATGCAGAGTTTGCGGGGGAGAAGTATGCGAACGTGCCGGTCGAAGAGATCGAAATGGAACTCGAACTCGTATGGGCGCTGCATGCAAGCATCTTCTATATCGGGATGCGAAAGTGGATCTACGGCACCACGATGCCGAAGAACGTCGATGCGACTATCGACGCGCTGGTCGTCTCCTTTCTAGCCGGGATGAAGCAGCACATCGGAAGCAAGGTCAAGCCGCCCAGGGAGCGTCGGTCAGCAACCCTTGAGGATGCACATGAAATCAGAAACGTTTGATGCCCGGCAGTTTCGCGACGCTCTGGGCGCCTTCGTCACCGGCGTGACGGTAGTCACGACCGTGGACGCCGATGGAAAGCCTCACGGCCTGACCGCGAACTCGTTCAGTTCGGTCTCGCTCGACCCTCCATTGGTTCTGTGGAGCCAATCGCTCAAAGCCCCAAGTCATCCGATCTTCTCCGAGGCGGCGCACTTTTGCGTTTCCATCCTCGCCGACGACCAGGTCGACATTTCCAACCGTTTCGCAAGGCCGGGGAACAAGTTCGACGGCGTACCCACTCGCCAAGGCATCGCCGGGATTCCCCTCATCGAAGGCAGCGCGGCCACCCTCGAGTGCACGAAGGTCACCTCGTATCCCGGCGGCGACCACACGGTCTTCATAGGGCGCGTGCGTTCAATCGAACGCTCGGACCGGCGGCCGCTTGCTTTCGGCGGCGGCAAGTATCTGGTGGCACATCGGCATGACGCATCGCGCGCAATAGCGGCAGCCGCTTCTTCGAACATCGCGAAGCTGCAAGCCGTGAGGGCTGGCATGCAGGTGATTGCCGAGCTGTCGGAGCGTCTCGACGAGACGTTCGGGCTGGGTGTGTGGGGCAACCACGGACCCACCATCGTGCGCTGGGAAGAGTCGAGCCAGCCGGTGAGCGACAACCTGCAGACGGGCCTGGTGCTGCCGGTCTTCAAGTCCTCTACCGGCTTATGCTTCGCGGCGCATCTGCCCGCCGATCGGACGATGCTGGCCATCGAGCAGGAGTTCGCCGCCGAGCAGCTGCCGCCTGAAGCCGCGGTCGCGACGATGAGTGAGATGCGCGCCACGCTCGAGTCGGTCCGGATTGCGGGAATGGCAAAGCTGACCAACACCTCGGACTTCGCAGGGATCTACGGGAGAGAAATCAATGCCGTCAGCGCGCCCGTGCGGGCAGCGAATGGTGACGTTGTGCTTGTGCTGACCGCAATCGGCGATGTCGATCGAATGCCGCTGGACGAGGATGGCAAAGTAGTTCCAGCGCTGAGGAAGGCGGCTCTGCACCTGTCCGAGCGCCTGGGTCACGCGGCGCCGAAAGGCTGACGACTTCCAGATGGCAGGCTTCAGATTCATCGAGCATGGCGATCGCCATCTCCCCGTACTTCTCCTCGCCAATTCGCTGTGTGCCAACGATTCGATGTGGGATGCCCAGGTCGAGGCCTGGAGCAAGCATCGCCGGATCTTGCGATTCAACTACGCTGGGCACGGCCCCTACGGCGTTCCTGTTGCGTACACAGACGCGGCGCCGCTTGCAGAGTTCTTGATGAAGGCGCTGGACGACGCCGAGGTCCACGAGTTCGACTTCGTGGGCCTGTCCCTGGGAGGGATGCTGGGCCTTGCAATAGCGGGCGTCGCAGCGGGCCGGCTCCGGGGAATGGTTGTTGCGAACGGCCGAATCCATCAGACGGATCAGGGACGAGCCCTGTGGGCAGAACGGATCGCGAAGGTCAGGGCCCATGGCGTGGCGTCGATCGTCGACGAAACCATCGACCGGTGGTTCACGGCGCAATTCTTGGAACGAAGGCCCAGCGCGATCGAACGCACGCGAAGCATGATGCGCGGCGTTTCTGCAGCCGGATACTGCGCTGCGGCAGAAATTGTGCGCAGCTTCGATGGCAGATCGAACTTGAACAAGTTGCCTGCAAGGACCTTGTTTCTCGCCGCGGCTCAAGACACGGCGGCCCCGGCAGCCCATCTTGAAGAGTTTGCGCGCTTCGCAGGATCGGAGTTTGTCTGTCTAGCCGACTGCGCCCACCTCGCGAACGTCGAGTGCCCTGCAGAGTTCAATCGAACGGTGTCGGATTTCCTTGCCCAAAGACCGGTGTAGTGAACGAGGATCAGAGTCCTTCTTCTAGCCCAACGCCAGCCGCTCGTGCTCGTGGCCCAGCGTGCGCGACACGGTCTGCGCCGCCTCGCGCAATGCCTGCGCGACCGGGCCGTTCCAGCGGTGGTCGAAGCCGGCCTTGTAGCCGAGCACGGTCATGGCGAGCACCAGGCGCCCGCGGTCGTCGAGCACCGGCGCCGCGAAGGCGCTCATGCCGGCCATGAAGTCGCCCATCGCGCGTGCCATGCCGCGATCGCGCACCTGATCGACGGTTTCGTCGGTCTCGGCCGGCTCTTCGCGGTTGGCGGCGGAGGCCAGGTAGGCCTCCATCTGCTCGGGCTGCAGGAAGGCCGCGAACACGCGCCCCGTGGCCGAGCGGTAGAGCGGGAACACCGAGCCGAGGCCGACATTGACCATCACCGGCCGCGCGGGCTGTTCCCAGCGCACCACCGTCGGGCCGAAACTGCCCCAGACGGAGACCGCGACCGTGTGGCCCAGCGACGCGCACAACCGCTCGGCCGCGCGCGTGGCAAGCGAAACAGGCTCGAGGGTCGCGAGGCAGGAAAGGCTGAACTCCAGTGCCACCGGCCCCATGCCGTACAGGCCGGTCTCCGGGTCCTGCGCCAGGAAGCCGGTGCGCAGAAAACTCACGAGATAGCGGTGCGCCTTGCTGGGCGCGATACCCGCCTGCTCGGCGATGTCGGTGATCTTCATCGGTCGGCGATGGTGGGCCACGATCAGCATGAGGTCGAGGCCGTTCTCCACCGACTGCACGCCCGCCTTCGAGGCAGTGCTGGCGCCCGGTCGCTTCCGGGGGGCGGGGGATGCGGAGGTGCTCATCGGGGGCGACTGTACGGGATGGCGGGGTGCGGGTTGTCCTCGGATTGACATCGGCGGCAGGGCGGATTTACGCTAAACGAAAACATTTTCCGCTTTTCGTAAAGGCTTGGAATGCTGACAGGAGACATGCTGCGCCGCTCGGCGCACCGATTCCCGGACAAGCCGGCCATCGTGTTCCGCGGGCCGCAGGGCAGCGAGCGCGTGGCCTACCGCGAGCTCGACGCCCTGGCCGACCGGGTCGCTCGCGCGGTGCTGGGCCTGGGCCTGCCCCGCCGCGCGACCGTGTCGATGCTGTGCCGCAACCTGTCGGCCTATGGCGCCGTGTTCTTCGGCGTGGCGCGCTCGGGCTGCGTGCTCAACAACATCTCGATCCTCTATGCGCCGGAGGAGCTGGGCTACGTGCTGGCCAAGTCCGACACCCGGGTGCTGATCTACGACGCGCAGTTCGCGGACAAGGTGGCGGCGGTGCGCGCGTCCTGCCCGGAGATCGAACACTTCATTGCCGTCGGCAGCGGCAGCGGCAGCGCCGAGGTGCCGGGTGCGATTGCCTTCGAGCGCTTCATCGAGAGCCAGCCGTCGACGCCGCCCGAGGTCGCCATCGACGAGCGCGATCCTTTCTGCATGACCTACACCGGCGGCACCACCGGCCATCCCAAGGGTGTGCTGATGAACCACCGCGCGCGCGCCATCACCGCGCACACGGTGGTGGTGGAAGAGCACCTGGAGGCGAGCGACGTGGTGGCAATCGTCACGCCGCTGTTCCACGTGGCCGCCCTCAACATCATGTTCCAGCCGGCCATCCTGGTCGGCGCCACGACGGTCTTCGTCACGCCGTGGTCCCCGCAGGCCTTCATCGATGCGGTGGAGGCCGAGGGCATCACCGCCACCTTCATGGTGCCGACGCAGGCCAATGCCCTGGCCATGCTGCCCGACCTGGAACAACGCAAGATGCAGAGCTGGACCAAGCTGTCCTTCGCGGGCGCGCCCATGCCCGACTGGGTGCAGGTGGAACTGATGCGCAAGCTGCCGCAGTTGCGGCTGACGCAGATCTACGGCCAGTCCGAGATGGGCGTGATCGCCGCCCTGCCCTGGCAGCGCGCACACGACAAGCTGGGCAGCGTGGGCTGCCAGCCCTACAACGTCGACGTCGCGGTGCTGCGCCCCGACGGAACGCCCGCCGCTGCGGGCGAGCTGGGCGAGGTGGCGTCGCGCGGCGACAACCTGATGATCGGCTACTACGGCGAGCCGCAGCAGACGGCGGAGTTCTTCCGCCTCGGCAACGGCTGGGGCCTGTCGGGCGATATCGGGGTGATGGACGACGAGGGCTTCGTCACGCTGATCGACCGCGCCAAGGACATGCTGATCTCGGGGGGCGAGAACGTCTATCCGAAAGAGATCGAGCAGGTGCTCTATGAATTGCCCGAGGTGGCGGAGTGCGCGGTCTTCGGCATTCCCGATGCCAGGTGGGGCGAAGTGCCGGCCGCCTACCTGCAGCTCAAGCCCGGCTGCACGCTGGACGAAGCGCGCGTGGTCGCGCAGTGCGAACAGAAGCTCGCCCGCCACAAGCGGCCACGGCTGGTGCGCTTCGTCGAGGGCTTCCCCAAGACGCCGATCGGCAAGATCCAGAAGAACCTGCTGAAGGAACCCTACTGGGCCGGAAGGAAGAAGATCTGAGCTTTCCTCGAGCTCTCCTCCGGCTCCCTTCCCATCGAACAAGGACTTTGAACATGGCCAACGAATCCCCCTACGCGCACTACAGCGCGCTCACGCTCAGGCCCCACCCCAACGGCATCCTCGAGGTGGTGATGGGCGCATCGCAAAGCGCCAACAAGAAGCTCTCCACCGCCGACCACAACCTGCACCGCGAGCTGGCCTCCATCTGGAGCGACATCGACAAGGACCCGGCCACGCGCGTGGCGCTGATCCGCGGCGAGGGCAAGGGCTTCTCCGCCGGCGGCGACCTGGGCCTCGTGGAAGACATGGCGAACGACTTCAACGTGCGCGCGCGCGTCTGGCGCGAGGCGCGCGACCTGGTCTACAACGTGATCAACTGTTCCAAGCCCGTGGTCTCGGCGATGCACGGCCCGGCCGTCGGCGCCGGGCTGGTCGCGGGCCTGCTGGCCGACGTGTCGATCGCCAGCACCACGGCGCGCATCATCGACGGCCACACGCGCCTGGGCGTGGCGGCCGGCGACCATGCGGCCATCGTGTGGCCGCTGCTGTGCGGCATGGCCAAGGCGAAGTACTACCTGATGCTGTGCGAGGCGGTCTCCGGCGAAGAGGCCGAGCGCATCGGCCTGGTCTCGCTGGCGGTGCCCGAGGACCAGCTGGTGGCGAAAGCCTTCGAGGTGGCCGAGAAGCTGGCCGCCGGCTCGCAGACCGCCATTCGCTGGACCAAGTACGCGCTCAACAACTGGCTGCGCCTGGCCGGGCCCACCTTCGACAGCTCGCTGGCGCTCGAATTCATGGGCTTCTCGGGCCCGGACGTGCAGGAAGGCATCGCCTCGCTGCGCGAGAAGCGCAATCCGAAATTCGACCCTTCCTGCCCGTTCTAGAAGGACACGCGATGGACCTCGGCATTGCGGGCAGAACGGCGTTGGTACTCGGCGGCACGCGCGGGCTGGGCCTGGCCTGCGCCCGTGCGCTCGCCGAGGCCGGCGTGCGCGTACTGCTCAACGGGCGCGATGCCGCCCACGGCGAGGCGACCGCGCGCAGCCTGCCGGCACAGGCGCAGTTCGTGCCCGGCGACATCGGCGACGAGCACCAGCGGGCTCGGCTGATCGAGGCCGTCTCGCGCATCGGCATGCCGTCGATCGTGGTCACCAACGCCGGCGGCCCGCCGGCCGCGCCTTTCGAGGAAACGCAGCTCGCCGCCTGGCGAGCCAGCCACGAGACCAACGTGATCGGCCCGCTCGAGGTGGTGCGTGCCTTCCTGCCTGCGATGCGGACCGCACGCTTCGGCCGCATCCTCAACATCACGTCGTTCGTGGTGAAGGAGCTCTATCCGAACATGGCCCTTTCCAACAGCCTGCGCGTGGGCCTGACCGGCGCCATGGGCTCGCTCGCACGCGAGGTGGCGCCGCACGGCATCACGGTCAACGGCCTCCTGCCGGGGCTGATGGACACCGGCGCACTGCAGCGCGTGATTGCCGATCGCCAACGCCGCACCGGCCAGGACGAAGCCGCCGTGCGCGACGACATGGCCCGCAGCATTCCGATGCAGCGGCTGGGCACGGCCGAGGACTTCGGCGGGCTCTGCGCCTTCCTCGCCTCGGTGCATGCGAGCTACATCACGGGCCAGAACATCTGCGTGGATGGCGGCCTGACGCGCAACGTGATCTGAATACAACGAAGGAGACATCATCGTGAACAGACTTGCAGGGGCCTGCGGCGCGGCCGCCCTCGCCATCGCCTCGGTTGCGCAGGCGCAGGGCGACGCCATTTCCGACGGCGTGGTGCGCATCGGCGTCATCACCGACATGGGCGGCGTGCTGTCGGAGCTCTCGGGCCGCGGCTCGGCGATGGCGGTGAGGATGGCGGTCGAAGACTTCGGCGCCCAGGTGCTCGGCAAGCCGATCGAGGTGCTGGAGGTCGACCATCAGAACAAGGCCGACATCGCCGCCAACAAGGCGCGCGAGTGGTTCGACGTGCAGAAGGTGGACATGATCACCGACCTCACCAATTCGGCCGTCGCGCTCGCCGCGGTGGACATGGCCAGGCAGAAGAACCGCATCGCGATCGTCAATGGCGCCGGCGCGCTGCGCCTCACCAACGAGAGCTGCACGCCCAACAGCATCCACTACGCGTGGGACACGTATGCGATGGCCAATGGCACCGCGCGCGCGATCGTCAAGAAGGGCGGCGACAGCTGGTACTTCCTGACGGCCGACTACGCCTTCGGCCACCAGATCGAGCGCGACGTGACGGAGGTGGTGACGGCGGCCGGCGGCAAGGTCGTGGGGACCTCGCGGCACCCATTCAACGCGAGCGACTTCTCATCCTTCATGGTGGCGGCCAAGGACTCGGGCGCGAAGATCATCGGCCTGGCCAACGGCGGCAGCGACACCATCAACGCGATCAAGTCGGCACAGGAGTTCGGCATCGATCCTGCGAAGCAGAACCTGGCCGGCCTCGCGGTGTTCATCACTGACATCCACGGCGTCGGCCTGAAGGCTTCACAGGGCGTGATGCTGACCTCGGCCTTCTACTGGGACAGCAACGACGAGACCCGCCAATGGTCGCGCCGCTTCTTCGAGCGCATGAAGAAGATGCCCACCGCGATTCACGCGGCGAACTACTCGTCGACGATGCACTATCTGCGGGCCGTGCGCGATGCCGGCACCGACGCGCCCGGCACGGTGATGGCGAAGATGAAGGCCACCCCCATCAACGACTTCTTCGCGAAGAACGGCCGCATCCGAGAGGACGGCCGGATGGTGCACGACATGTACTTGATGCAGGTGAAGACGCCCGCGGAGTCGAAGTACCCGTGGGATTACTACAAGCGCCTGGCGGTCATCCCGGCGGCAGAGGCGTTCCAGCCGCTCGAAAGATCGACCTGCCCGCTCGTGCGGAAGGGCTCGTAGTCCTGTCCTAGCCGCGCAGGCCGCGTTCCCAAGCGCGCAAGCCCCGCTGCCATGCCTGGAGGCGGTCGTCGGTGGCGCCTCCGGCACCGGAGGTGGTGGCGCAGAGCTGGTCGAGCAGGATCTGCTGGTCGGTGCTGAGCTGCTCCGGGAACACGGGCGCCACCGTGACCCACTGGTCCCCGCGCGCGCCGCCGCGCTCCGACGGAAATCCCTCGCCTTTCAGGCAGTAGGAAAGGCGGCCACGGCTCAGCTGCAGCGACTGCAGGCCGGTGAGGGTCGGCACCTGGAGCTGCCTGCCGGCGATCCAGGCAAAGCCATCGACCGGGATCTCGCACCGAAGAGTGCCATCGTCGTCGAGCTCGAAGAAGGCGTGGTCCAGCAACTCGACGCGGATCTCGAGGTCGCCCGGGAGCCGCTCGGGGCGCAGGCGCCGGCCATCGACGTGGAGCAGGTCGCCATGGCGCACGCCATGCGGTATGCGGACCTTGATCTGGTAGCTGCGCGGGGCTGCCTTCCCGGTGCTCCTGCAGGCCGCGCACGGCTGCCTCGCTATACCGCCGCCCAGGCAGGCCTCGCATTCGACCAGCCCGGTGGGCCAGCCGAAGAAGGAACGCTTGGGGACGGCGCCCGAGCCGCCGCATTGGATGCAATGGCCGCCGAGCACCTGGTGGCCCGCGCCCGCGCAGGTCCGGCAGGTCTCGATGACCTTGCCCCGCAGCACCTTGATGCAGCCGGCTGCGGCTTCTTCGAGCGTCAACTTCACCTTGCGATGGATGGGCCGCCGCTGCCGGGCCGTGTCGGCGTCATCGCGGAACGCGGCCGGATCGCCATCGTGCTCGTCGGATGCGCAGCCCGTGCCGGCTGCCGAAGCGGCCGCGGCGGCTCCGGAGTCGGCGCCACGCTCTTTGGCAGCGGCCTGGAATCCGGCGCGGCGGATTTCCTCGAAGGCCTGGTTGATGCGCTGCATCCTGGCCACGGCATCGGCGCTGCCGTTGCGGTCCGGGTGCCACTGCGAGGCCAGCCGGCGCCATGCCGCCTTGACTTCGCGCTCGCTCGCGCTGGATGCCAATCCCAATTCGGCGAAAGCGTCTTCGGTGCCCAAGCGCAGGTCCTCGTTGCGGCCTGCCGTCCAGGACGAAAGTCCATGGAGGCGGCAGGAACGCCTGCGCGAATGCTATCCGAGCCCACGCGCCAACCCCGCGAAGCGGCACGCACGGGGCCAAGAAACCCGGGCATCTGTCCGACTGCGCGAGCAGCTACGCGCCGGTAGACTAGGAGAATTCCGCCCCGGCGCATCCCGAATCTGGCAGAGGACGCACCGGCCCCATCCAGCCGTTTCCAGCCGTTTCCGGCCGCCCAACGGTGACGGCCACCGGCCCCGATCGACCCACAACATGGCAGATGCCCGTGAAGTTCCACCCGCGCCCGTTGCCCCGCCACCGGCACTGACCGAACCCGGCGACGCGGACTTCCGGCTGATGGTCGACGCGGTGGGTGACTACGCGATCTTCCTCCTCGACCCGGGCGGGGTGATTCGCAGCTGGAACACCGGCGCTCGCAGGATCAAGGGCTACGAGGCGCACGAGGTGATCGGGCGCCATTTCTCGCTGTTCTATCCATCCGAGCAGCTCGAGCGCGGCTGGCCCGACCACGAACTGAAGGTGGCGCGCGAGACCGGCCGCTTCGAGGACGAGGGCTGGCGCCTGCGCAAGGACGGCACCCGTTTCTGGGCCAACGTCGTCATCACGCGGCTGATCGAGGCCGATGGCACATTCCGTGGCTTCTCCAAGATCACCCGCGATCTCACCGAGCGCCGCCGCGAGGAAGAGCAGCTGCGGATGAGCGAGGAGCGCTTCCGCCTCCTGGTGGAGGGGGTGAAGGACTATGCGATCTTCATGCTCGACACCAGCGGCCACGTGGTGAGCTGGAACGTCGGCGCACGGCGCTTCAAGGGCTACGAGGCGCACGAGATCATTGGCCGGCATTTTTCGACCTTCTACTCGCCCGAAGCGCAGGCCACCGGCTGGCCCGACGAGGAGCTGCGCATCGCACGCCGCGACGGGCGCTTCCAGGACGAAGGCTGGCGTGTGCGCAAGGACGGCACCCGCTTCTGGGCCAGCGTGGTGATCACGGCGGTGCACGACGAGACCGGCACGCTGCGCGGCTTCGCCAAGCTGACGCGCGACCTCACCGAGCAGCGCCGCGTCAGTTCGCTGGAAGACGAAGGCCGGCGCATCAGCACCTTCCTCGCCATGCTGGGCCACGAGCTGCGCAACCCGCTGGCGCCGATCTCGAACGCGCTCGCGCTGATGGCCCGCGAAAAGCTGGAGAGCCGCACGCTGCGCCTGGCGCACGAGACGATCGCGCGCCAGCTCAAGCAGATGGTGCGGCTGGTGGACGACCTGCTGGACATCGGCCGCATCACCAGCGGAAAGATCCGGCTGGAAGCGAAGCCGGTCAATCTGAACGAGGTGGTGGCGGAGGCGATGGAGGCGACGATGCCTGCGGCCCAGGACAAGTCGCAGCAGCTGCAGGTCGAGCTCGAGGAGGCCGCGGTGTGGGTTGTCGGCGATCGCGCCCGCCTGATCCAGGTGTTGAGCAACCTGCTGGGCAACGCCGTCAAGTTCACGCCGGCCCGCGGCCATGTGACGGTCCGCGCCGGGCACGACGGCGACCGCGCGGTGCTCTCTGTGCGCGACGACGGGCCAGGTATCGCGTCGAAGGACATCGCACGCATCTTCAACCTCTTCGAGCAGGGCGAGCAGGACATCGCGCGGCTGCAGGGCGGACTCGGGCTCGGGCTCAGCCTGGTCCAGCAGCTGATCAGCCTGCACGGCGGGGACGTGGCCGCGTACAGCAAGGGGGTGCCCGGCGAAGGCAGCGAATTCGTGGTGCGGCTGCCGCTGTCGGCACCGCCGGCCGTCGCCGAGCGGGAGCGGGCCGACGGCACGCCGCTCGACGGCCGTCCGATGGTGCTGGTGGTGGACGACAACCGCGACGCGGCCCACACCATGGCCGAGCTGATGGAAGTGCTGGGTTGCCGCGCCTCGGTACGTCACGACGGCCCGGCTGCGCTGCACGCCATCAAGCAGCTGGCGCCCGACCTGGTGCTGCTCGACATCGGTTTGCCCGGGATGAGCGGCCTGCAGGTGGCCGAGCGCGTGCGCGCCGAGATCGCCAACCCGCCGCCGCTGATCGCCATTACCGGCTACGGGCAGGAGCGCGATCGGCAGCTGAGCTTCGACGCCGGCTTCTTCGCGCACCTGACCAAGCCGGTGGACGCCGACCAGCTGGAGGACCTGCTCAGGCGCCTGCTCGACAGGCGCTGAGGCACCCCGCCCCGGCGACCGGCCCCTCGGCCATTCGGCACATGGACGCGCCGGCGCGCGCGGCGTAGCATCACCGTCCCCTCTTGCCGCCTTTCGCGGCGACAAGGTCCCTGTCAGTGAAGCCGCAACGGAGGTTGGAATGAGCTATCACCTGGAAGGCCGCCTGCTCGAGGTCTGCAACTGCAACGTGCTGTGCCCCTGCTGGATCGGCGAGGACCCGGACAACGGCACCTGCGACACCATCGTCGCGTGGCGCATCGACAAGGGAAACATCGACGGGCTGGACGTCGGCGGCAACACCATCGCCGCCGTGGCGCATGTGCCCGGCAATATCCTGCAAGGCAACTGGACGGCCGCGATCTACGTCGACGACAACGCCTCCAAGGAACAGGAGGCCGCGCTGCTGAAGGTCTACACCGGCGAGGCCGGCGGCCCGATCGCCGACCTGGCCAAGCTGATCGGCAAGGTGGTGTCGGTGGAGCGCGCGCCCATCGGCTTCCACGTGAACGAGGGCAGCGGGAAGCTCACGATCGGCAGCGACTACTACGCCGAACTCGAGCCCTACCGCGGGGCGACCGGCGGGCAGACCGTGTTGTCGGACACCGTCTTCTCCACCGTCCCGGGCGCGCCGGTCTTCGTTGGCAAGGCGCCGCACTATCGCTCCAAGAACGCCGCGCTGGGCATCGACCTCGACATCAAGAACCACAACGCGCTGCAAAGCACCTTCGTCTTCGACGCCTGAAGCGGTGAAGCGATGGACGCCCCTGCGGGCATCGCGCGGCCGGGTCGGCCGCGCTCCGGCGCCGTGCGTCACCGGCGGGTGTTCGTGCCGCTGCTCGTGGCGCTCGTCGCGCTCGCCTGGCTGGCGTTGTGGGCGTGGGCGCGCAGCCCGTACGGGCGCTACCTCGAGCATGGCGACTGGCTGGCCTCCGGGCCCGCGGCCTTTCTCTGCCGCGCCCTGCCCGCGGGCGAGCTGCTGGTGCCGGCGCTGCTCTACGCCCTGGCCTGGGTCCTCATGACCGCGGCCATGATGCTGCCCACCACCCTGCCTCTGTTCGACGTCTTCGACCGGATGACGGCGCGGCGGCCGGACCACGGACGCCTGCTCGCGCTGCTCGGGCTCGGCTACATGGCTGCGTGGGGCGTCTTCGGTCTGCTGGCGCACGGGCTGCACGAGCTGATCCTGGCGCTGCTGGCGCGCTCGCCGACCCTGGCGTGGCACGGCTGGCTCATCGGCGCCGCGACCCTCGGGCTGGCCGGCGCCTTCCAGTTCAGCCGGCTCAAGCACCAGTGCCTGGACAAATGCCGCACACCGCTGGGCTTCGTCATCACGCACTGGCGCGGACCGGCGCCGGCGCGGCAGGCCTTTGCGCTGGGCGTGTACCACGGCGTGTTCTGCGTGGGCTGCTGCTGGGCGCTGATGCTGTTGATGTTCGCCCTGGGCACCGGCAGCCTGGGCTGGATGCTGCTGTTGGCTGCGCTGATGGCTGTCGAGAAAAACGTCTCGTGGGGCCGGCATCTCAGCGCGCCACTCGGCATCGCGCTGCTCGCCGGTGGGGCGTTGGTGGTGGTCGTCCATGCCTGAGCCGCTTGACGGCCCGCCCGGCCTTCGGATTGTCGGGCTCACCGTGGCCGCGATGCTCGCCTTCGCGGCCAATTCGCTGCTGTGCCGCATGGCGCTGCAACAAGGGGGCATCGATGCCGCCAGCTTCGGCAGCATCCGGCTGGTGGCGGGCGCGCTCACGCTCGCGCTGGTCGTGCGCCTGCGTTCCCGGCCGCAGGCGGCCGGCCGCGCGGACTGGCTCGCGGCGGCGATGCTGTTCGTGTATGTCGCGTTCTTCTCCTTCGCCTACCTCAGCCTGCCGGCCGGCACGGGGGCGCTGATCCTGTTCGGTGCGGTGCAGCTGACGATGCTCTGCGCCGGCCTGCGCGCGGGCGAGATGTTCGGGCCGGTGGCGTGGTCGGGCTTCGTGCTGGCGGTTGCGGGCCTGGTCTACCTGGTCTCGCCGGGCGTCGCGGCGCCGCCACCGGTCGGCGCGATGCTGATGGGGGTCGCGGGCGTGGCCTGGGGTGTGTATTCGCTGCGCGGGCGCGGCGTGGCCGATCCGCTGGCCGCGACAGCGCGCAACTTCTTGCGGGCGGCGCCGATGGCATTGGCGCTGAGCCTGGTGCTTGCCGGCAGCGCGCACGCCGATGCGGCTGGCGTTGCGCTGGCCGTGGCCTCGGGCGCGCTGACCTCGGGCATCGGCTATGTCATCTGGTATGCGGCGCTGCCGGGGCTCTCGGCGATGCGGGCAGCGACGGTGCAGCTGTCGGTGCCGCCGATCGCCGCCTTCGGTGGGGTGATCTTCCTGTCGGAAGCGATCACGCCGCGCTTGATGCTCTGCTCCATCGTGATTCTTGGGGGCATCGCGCTCGTGTTGACGGGGAAGGCGCGGGCGGCCAGGACGCAGGCATCGTCTTAGTCGGGGCTACCGCGAGCTTGAGAAGGGCGGCCTGAAGTCAGTCGTTGAGTTGTTGCGTGGCGAACTCGTACGCCACCGTCCAGGTCTGTTGACTCCACACCGGGCACAGGCCCAGGCTTGAACGGGAGGCGTAGCCGAACGCCACCGGCCATCTAGCATATTTCTCCACGGGGTCAGGCTGCCGCTGGGGACGAAATCTGGCTTTTTGTCGCAACGAAGCCGCTCCGGCGAGTGGGCTGCTTAAGGTCGTGTCTGACGCAACCGGAAAGTTCCGATGACACATGAACCGATCCATGTCGATCCGCCGCCGGTTTACTGCCCGATTCCATCCGCAGTCCACCCCCTGGTGTCGGAGATCCAGCGCCGCTCAGAAGACTGGATCGCGCAGTTCGCCTTCTGGCCTGACGCAACCGGCCGCGAGACGGTGCAGGCGTTCAATTGCGGTGAACTCGCCGCCAGAATGGCGCCCGACGGAATCCCCGAGCACCTCCAGATCTGCACGGACTGGTTCCACCTCGCCTTTGTATGGGATGAGTTCTATGACCGGCTGCCTACCGCCAAGGCCGGGGGCGGACTCGCCCAACTCGCCGAGCTCGCCGTAAAGGTCATCCGGACGCTCAGGGTACCCGCCGCCGCTCTGCTGCCCGAAGGCTCCCCCTCCTCCGTTGCCTTGCGCGATCTCGCGGAGCGCCTGCACGGCATGAGCACGCCCGTCCAAAGGCACCGGATCATCGACGGCCAGCAGGACTGGCTGTCCGCAGTCGCTTGGGAGGTCGCCTCCCAGACGCGTACGGAACTCCCCTCACTTGCCGACTACACGGCTCAGCGCCTGTATACCGTTGGCGGCACGGCCTTCACGGGCTGGTTGGACTTCCTCAATGGCATCGAGGTGTCCGGCAAGGAGTGGGATGCCCCGGCGGTGCGGGCGCTCACCGAGATCTCCGGAATCATCGTCGCTGTCGACAACGACCTTTACTCCTACGCAAAGGATTTGTGGTTTCAGCAGCGCCACGGTGTTCTCCTGCTGAACTACGTCAGTGTTCTCGCCGCCCACTTCGGCTGTTCCGTGCCGGAAGCGCTTGACCGCGCTGTGCGCATGCGCGACCGGCTGATGTGCCTGTTCCTGACCCTGCGCGAGCAGATCGCACGCCGGGCGAGTTCCGACCTGAACCGCTACATCGTCGGGCTGGGTCATTTCATCCGCGCCAACATCGACTACGGGAATGTCTCGCTGCGCTATCGCAATCCGGACGGACGCTCTCCGAACGCAACCCAGTCCACCATGCGCTTCTCCGATACGCCATCAGATGCATCCCTCGAGCCCATCGACATCCCCCATATTGCATGGTGGTGGGAGCAGCTCCATGGGTAGCAACGCTATCGACAACGCCCGAATGGAGCAGCTCACGACATCCCCGATTCCACGCCACGTCGGCGTGATTCTGGATGGCAACCGACGCTGGGCAGCAAAGAACGGCGCGGCAAGCGGCGACAGTTACCGCCGTGGGGCCGAGAAAGTAGGCCAACTCCTCGCCTGGTGCGACAAGGCTCGTATCGAGTTCGTCACCCTCTGGGCATTGTCCATCGACAACATGCGACGCTCCCCACACGATGTGTGTGAACTCGCAGACATCATCGTCGGCGGCCTCCAGAAGCTGGCGCAAGCTCGCCGTTGGCGGCTCAAGCCCATCGGGGCGATCAGTTTGCTGCCCCCAAGCATCGTGATGGCGCTGCGTGACATCGCGGAAACGACCAAAGATGTCGACGGCATGCTGGTCAATATTGCCATCGCCTACGACGGTCACGACGAGATCATCTCTGCCGTTCGGGAGCTCATCGAGGAAGGCGCCCGCATGGGCTTCTCGGGTGAAGAAATAGCCACCCGCCTGTTGTCCCAGGAAAACGTCAACAAACGCCTCTTTACTCACGATCAGCCGCCCCTCGATCTGATGATCCGCACATCCGGCGAACAACGACTGTCTGGCTTCTTGCTGTGGCAGGTCGCCTACGCGGAGCTCTATTTCTCCAATTCGTTGTGGCCCGATTTCGAGGAAGCCGATTTCCGCCAGGCGCTGCGGGCCTTTGAACAGCGGCAACGCCGTTTTGGTGTGTAGGCCCCATGGTGAACCGTAGCGAACAGACATGCGACACCGGTGCCAAGCGCGCCCTTGCGGTTCCGGGTGCGAGCGGCTACCCGCTTGTTGGCCTGCTCCCCCAAGTGCTCCTCGATCCCCTGCAGGCCTTGCTGGGCGTCGTGAAGCGGCATGGAGACGTGGCCTGCGTCAACGTGGGCTTCGAGAAGATCTATCTGCTCAGTCACCCCGACCACGTCGAGCATGTCTTCCATGCCAACAGTGGCAACTTCATCAAGGACGGGAGCATGTGGGCCGCGGGCCAGCAGCTCGCGGGCAACGGGCTCGGGACGACCGAGGGGAGCGCCTGGCTGCGTCAGCGGCGAATGATGCAGCCTCAGTTCCACCGCCAGAAGCTCGCAGTGATGACGTCGCTCCTGGCCGAGGCCGCAGCCGAGGGGCTCGAGGCGTGGCGCCCGGCCGCGGAGAACGGTCAGCCCATCGAATTGCTCAAGGAGCTGAAGAGCATCTCGACCCACACCTTCCTGCGCGCCTTGCTCAGCACCTCGATCAACGCGAAGGAGATGAGCGAGCTGACGGAAGCGGTGAACGTCGCATTCAGGCACATCAACGTCCTCATGTGGACGAACTCCCTGCCGCAGTGGCTCCCGATCCCGGGGAGCCGCCGGTTCCAACAGGCGCGCCGGACGATCGATCGAATCATCTATCCGATCATCCGGAGCCGGTATCGGCAGCCTTGCGAGGGGGGCGACCTGCTCGACCTGCTGCTTGTGGCGCGCGATGCGGACACCGGCGAGGGAATGAGCGAGCAGCAGGTCCGGGACGAGCTGGTCACGCTCCTCGTCGCGGCCCACGAGACGACCGCAACAGCGCTCGCCTGGACCGTGCATTTCTTGTGCGGGCACCCGGAGGCGGCGCAGCGAGTCGCCGCCGAGGCAAGCTCGCTCGCCGGCGACCGCCCCCCAGAGTTCGCGGACCTCGGCAAGCTCGCGTACACGAAGATGGCTTTCCAGGAGGCCATGCGCCTCAAGGGGCCTCTCTGGCTTACGGTCCGCAGGGCTGTCGCGGAGGACAACATCGCGGGCTACCGGATCCCTGCCGGGTCGCTCGTGGCGATCGTGCCGTATGTGATCCACCGCCACCCGGCGATCTGGCAGAGGCCGGAGGCGTTCGAGCCGGAGCGCTTTACCGAGGCGAACGCCAAAGGCCGCCACCGCGGCGCTTACCTTCCCTTTGGCGCGGGCGGCCACCTGTGCATTGGCAAAAGCTTCGCCACCATGCAGGCGCAGCTGCTCCTGGCCATGCTCTTTCAGCGTTACCGGGTGAGCCTCGTCCCCGGTCACAAGGTCGAGCTGCAGGCGGCCATCGTGCTTCGCCCGAGGAACGGGATCCTGGTGACCTTAGCGCCCGCCTAGACGCTTCATGTCGGAGCGGCTCGGAGAAGCGCCGCCAACGCCAGCGGAGCACGGTGTCATCATGGCGCCACCTCGAGCTTGAACAAGCTCGTTGCCTCCAGATCCAGCGCCAATTGCTCGCGCTGGTTGAACAGCCGCCATCGCCACCGCAGGATGCCCAGCGTGGGCCGCTTCTCCGAACGCCTCACCTCGATGACATCAGCCACGAGCCGCAGCGCATCGCCCGGGCGAACCGGGTTGGGCCATTTCATGTAGGCCAGGCCCGGCGAGGCAAACGACTCGGAGCCGGCCAATGCCGCATCGGTCACCAGCCGCATCGCGATGCCGCCGGTGTGCCAGCCGCTGGCGATCAGTCCGCCGAACGGACCGGCGACGGCCGCCTCCCCGTCGGTGTGGAACCATTGCGGGTCATAGGCCTTGGCGAACTGCAGCAGCTCGGATTCGGTGACGACATAGGGCCCGGCCTCGATGACCTGACCCACATGGAATTCGGCGAACTTCATGGCGCCGAGCTTAGTAGGTCTCGAGATGCAGGCGGCCTTCGCGCTTGAGTGCGACGCCGACGCTGTCCCAGTCCAGGCCCGCCTCTGCCGCCACGTCGCGCAGCGCGAGCACCACTCCCTCTTCCATGCTCTTGAGCCCGCAGACATAGAAGTGGGTCTGGCCGTCCTTGAGCAGCGCCGCCAGGTCGGCGGCACGCTCGCGCATCGCGTCCTGCACGTAGCGCTTGGGCTGCCCCGGCGTGCGCGAGAAGGCGAAGTTGATGTCGATGAAGTCCTTGGGAAGCGTCTGCAGCGGGCCGAAGTACGGCAGCTCCTGCTGGGTGCGCGCGCCGAAGAAGAGCAGCAGCTTGCCGCTCTCGAACTTGCCGCTCTTGCGCAATCGCCGGCGCCATTCGGTCATGGCGCGCATGGGTGCGCTGCCGGTGCCGGTGCAGATCATCACGATGTGCGACTTGGGATGGTTGGGCATCAGGAAGGAGCTGCCGAAAGGGCCGATGACCTGGACCTTGTCGCCGACCTTCAGGTCACATACGTGATTGCTGCAGACACCGCGCACCGGGTTGCCCTGGTGGTCTTGCAGCACGCGCTTCACCGTGAGCGAGACGTTGTTGTAGCCCGGCCGCTCGCCGTTGCGCGGGCTGGCGATGGAGTACTGGCGCGCGAAGTGCGGCTTGCCGTTGCCGTCGGTGCCCGGCGGGATGATGGCGATCGACTGGCCCTCCAGCACCGGAAAGGGCATGGTGCCGAAGTCCAGCACGATGTGGTGCGTCTGGTTCTCGTAGCCGGCCTCGGTGCAGTTGAAGTTGCCGACGACGGTGGCGGTGGTCGGGCTCTTCGGCGGGAACAGGTTGGTGTAGGCGTGCGCGGCCGACCAGGGCGGCACGGTGGCACCGTACTGCGCGGAATTGAAAGGCACTTCGCCGGGCTCGGAGGCCGGCTGCGGCGCGGCCGCCGGCTGCGTCTGCATCACGACCTCGTCGGACGAGGCGATGCCCTCGGCCTCGAGCTGCTCGGGCGTGAGCTCGGCGGGCAGTTCGTCCCACGTGAGCTGCTCTTCGATCGAATAGGCGCGCGCCACCGGCATGGTGCGCCAGTTGTCGATGGAGCCTGTCGGGCAGGGTGAGATGCACGCCATGCAGCCGTTGCAGACATCGGCACGCACCACGTAGTTGCGGTCGTCGTGCGTGATGGCGTTGACCGGGCAGGTGGCCTCGCACGTGTTGCAGCGAATGCAGATCTCCGGGTCGATCAGGTGCTGCTTGATGACGCCGAGTTGGATGGTGGCTGTGTCCATGTCTTATCTCCTTTGCCGCCCTGACGGCCAATACCGTTCGGGCGCTTGTACCACCCCACGGCCGCGCAAAGCGCCGGCCGCTTCGTGAAACACCGCGGAACCGGCTTCGCCGGGCCGCTGGTGTTGCCCCCGGCAGGGGGTGGGCGCCCGGACACGAAGTGCCGGGCAACCTGGGGGCGAGCAACAGTCACCCGAAGCGGACGTACTCGAAATCGACCGGCTGGCGGTTGATGCCCATGACGGGCGGTGCGATCCAGCCGGCGAACTTGCCGGGGTCGACCACGCGGCCCATCAACGATGCCACGAAAGCGAAGTCCTCGGGCGTGGGCAGCCACTCGCTCTTCTTCGCGGCCCACTCGGCCTCGTTCACCACGCGGCCTTCAGGCGACATCTTGATGCCGGCCAGCGCGCCGATCTGGCGGTTGAAGGCCTTGTGCGGCACCGTCAGGCGGGTCGGAATGCCGGCCTTTTCCAGCACCTTGTTCCAGCGGCTCACGCCGGCGACCGAGTCCTTGATGAAGTCGTCGCGCAGCACTTCGTTCAGCGCGTTCAGCATGGGCACGTCCTTCTCGACCAGCTGGCCGTTCTGGACTTCGAGCACCTTGTAGGTCTGGCCCTTGAGCACGTGGTCGTCGGTGCGCTTGCCTTCTTCGTAGCGGCCCTTGAGACCGGAGCTGTAGAAGATGGCGGCATTGCTCGACTGGTCGGCGCCGAACAGGTCGATGGTCACGCTGTAGTGGAAGTTCAGGTAGCGCTGGATGGTGCCGAGGTCGATGGCGCCGGCCGCGCGCACCTTCTGCGGGTCGTCCGTCTTGAGCTCGTTCATGACCTGTGCGGTGCGCGCGAGCACGCGCGAAACGCCGCTCTCGCCCACGAACATGTGGTGCGCTTCCTCGGTCAGCATGAACTTCGTCGTGCGCGCCAGCGGGTCGAAGGCGCTCTCGGCCAGCGCCGACAGCTGGAACTTGCCGTCGCGGTCGGTGAAGTAGGTGAACATGAAGAAGGCCAGCCAGTCCGGCGTCTTCTCGTTGAAGGCGCCGAGGATGCGCGGGTTGTCCTGGTCGCCGGACTCGCGTTGCAGCAGCGCGTCGGCCTCTTCACGCCCGTCGCGGCCGAAATACTTGTGCAGCAGGTAGACCATGGCCCACAGGTGGCGGCCTTCCTCGACGTTGACCTGGAACAGGTTGCGCAGGTCGTACTGGCTCGGGCAGGTCAGGCCGAGGTGGCGCTGCTGCTCGACGGATGCCGGCTCGGTGTCGCCCTGCGTGACGATGATGCGGCGCAGATTGGCCCGGTGCTCGCCGGGCACGTCCTGCCACGCCTTCTCGCCCTTGTGGTCGCCGAAGTGGACCTCGCGGTTGGCATCGCCCGGGTTCAGGAAGATGCCCCAGCGGTAGTCGCGCATCTTCACGTGGCCGAACTGGGCCCAGCCGTTCGGATCCACGCTCACGGCCGTGCGGAGGTAGACCTCGTAGTTCGTGGACTCGTCCGGGCCGACGTCATCCCACCAGTGGATGAAGTTGGGCTGCCAGCCTTCGAGCGCGCGCTGCAGCGTGCGGTCTTCGCCCAGGTTGACGTTGTTAGGGATCTTCTCGCTGTAGTTGATCGTGCTCATGACAGTCCTTTGTCGGATGGGGTCGGGAACCTGGGGGTGGTCTTGGTCATACGCGGTTGAGGTCGAAGCCGGCTTTCTCGCCGGTGCCGTAGACCTTCAGGGCGCCCTTCTCGCCGACGGCGTTCGGGCGGTTGAAGATCCAGTTCTGCCAGGCGGTGAGCCGGCCGAAGATGCGGGTCAGCATGTTCTCCTGGCTGGCGAAGCGCAGGTTGGCCTCGAGACCGGTGAGCGCATCGGGCGACATGGCCGCGCGCTCCTCGATGGCGATGCGGATCTCGTCGTTCCAGTCGATGTCGTCGGGCGCGGCGGTGACCAGGCCGAGCTTGAGTGCCTCGTCGGCATCGAGCGGCTTGCCCGCGGCGGCGCGGGCGCCTTCCAGCGGCGCGGTCTCTTCATAGAAGCGGCGCTGCAGGCGGCTCTGGTCGTTGACCATCGGGAAGAAGCCGAAGTTGAACTCGTCGAGCGTGAGCTTGGGCGCGCGCTCGGGTTCGTCGGGCAGCGCCAGCATGTAGGTTCGGTCTGCCGCGAAGGCCAGCTCGGCCAGGGTGCCGGCAAAGCATGAGCCGGGCTCGACGAGCGCGAACAGGCTGCGCGAGGAGACGTCGAGGCGGGCCAGCGTGCGGCGCAGCGCGCCGATGGTTTCGCGCACCAGCCAGTGGTCCTTGTTCGCGAGCAGGGTCTGGTCGCTGGCGAGCACGGCTTGCGCATCGCCCTCGGTCTTGAGCAGCCAGGTGCCGATGTCGAGCTCATTGGTGCGCAGGTTGAGGATGGCGTCGTCGAGCTGGCGCACCATCGCGAGCGGCCACCAGGCGGCGCCCGCGGCCTCGATGCCGGCGATGTCGGCGGGCTGCGCGCCGCTCGGGGCCTTGACGGTCAGCGTGGCGGTGCGGCGGGCACGGTCGATCTCGACCGTGACGAATTCATAGCGGATGCTGTCCGGGCCGTCCTCGCGCTCGACACGCGTCAGGGTCACGCCCTTGCCGGCGGCCGGGCGATGGCTGCCCTCAGCCAGCTTGGCGGCACGTTCCTGCACGGCGGCGCCGAACTGCGCAGGCTTGGCGATCGCATCGACCAGGCGCCATTCGACGGCACGCTGTCCGCGCACGCCCTCGACGCTGGTGCAGAAGATGTCGGCCAGGTCATGGCGCACATGGCGCTTGTCGGTCACGCGGGTCAGGCCGCCCGTGCCAGGCAACACACCCAGCAGCGGAACTTCGGGCAGCGACACGGAAGAGGAGCGGTCGTCGACCAGCAGGATCTCGTCGCAGGCCAGCGCCAGCTCGTAGCCGCCGCCAGCGCAGGCGCCGTTGACGGCCGCCAGGAACTTGAGGCCCGAATGCTTCGACGAGTCCTCGATGCCGTTGCGCGTCTCGTTGGTGAACTTGCAGAAGTTCACCTTCCAGGCGTGGCCGGAGACACCCAGCATGAAGATGTTGGCCCCGGAGCAGAAGATGCGGTCCTTGGCGCTGGTGACGATCACCGAGCGCACTTGCGGATGCTCGAAGCGCACGCGGTTGAGCGCGTCGTGGAGCTCGATGTCCACGCCCAGGTCGTAGCTGTTGAGCTTGAGCTTGTAGCCGGGGCGGATGCCGCCGTCCTCGGCGATGTCCAGCGACAGCCGGGCCACGGAGCCCTCGACGCTGAGCTTCCAGTGGCGGTATTGGCTCGGGTCGGTGCGGTAGTCGACGCGGGCGGGATGGGCAGCGGTCTCGGTCATGTCGCGGTCTCCTGGGTGCCGGGGGTCAATGAATAATAGTGCAGTTTTCTGCTGCAATGACATGCATCATGGTGCATGTTCCGGAGCGAGTCAAGGTAACCGGCTACTTTTTTACAAATGCGCGATGAACGGTGCAGCGCCTGTCGTCACCCGCGGCTCATCGCCTCCCGCACCGTGGTTCGCAGCGCCTGGAAGCTTTGCGCCAGGTCCTGCCCGCTGGTGTCGACGCTCAGATCGGCTTTGGAATAGAAGGCCGCGCGGCCCGCAAGGATGCGGCGCAGGTCGTCCATCGCCTCCTTGCTGGCGGCCATCGGTCGCGTGTCGCCCTGGGCGGCCACGCGGCCCATGTGCTCCTCGGGCGCGGCCTGGAGCCAGACGGTGGTGCAGTGCGAGAGCAGCTCGTTGAAGGTGGCAGGGTCGGAGACGATGCCGCCCGGCGTGGCGATCACCACCTCGCCATAGATCTGGATCGCCTCTTCGAGCGCACGGCGCTCATAGCGGCGGTAGGCATTGGTGCCGTAGAGGTCGTGGATCTCGCGCACGCTGCAGCCGGCAAGTTTCTCGATCTCGCGGCTGAGCTCGATGAAGGGCACGTCGAGATCGTCCGCCAACATCTGGCCCAGCGTGGACTTGCCGGCGCCTCGCAGGCCGACCAGGGCGATTCGGCGATGACGCGCCGGGTCACCCGCCGCGGTGCCCAGCAATTCGCCCAGAGCGATGCGGGCACGCCGCAAATCGGCTTCGCCGCGGCGCTCCAGCAGCTCGCGGATCAGCAGCCACTCGGGCGAACTGGTCGTCACGTCGCCCACCAGCTCGGCCAGCGAGCAGTGCAGCGCGGTCGCCACCTGCTGCAGCACCAGGATGGATGCGTTGCCGATGCCGTATTCGAGATTGGCCAGGTGCCGCTCCGACACCTCGGCCGCCTGCGCCACCGCCTTGCGCGTGAGGCCCCGGCGCGCGCGCAGGTTGCGCACCCGCTCGCCCAGCGCCACCAGCAGCGGGTTTTTCGCTTCGTCGGCAGCAGGGGCCGCATCGGCCCTTGTGCTCAGCACCGCCTCGGCTCGGTCATTCATGTCTGTGATTCCGCTGCGCGGTCCTGTCGTATTCGGGTAAACACCATATATGCACTATATTGCTTGACACCTCTTGTGTCGGTGCTATGGTTCATGCACAGGCAAGATACTGCACGCGGCCTTTTGCCGCAAGTTTCGTTTCTTTTTTCCCCATTCATGAGCCAGCGCACCACGATGTCCAAGGAATCCTTCCACCAGATCGTCGCCGACGTGACCTCGCAGATCGCCGGCCGTCCGCTCGATGCCGAGCTCGATCGCTGGCTCAACACTGTGCACGGTGTCGGCAGCGAGAGCTACGAGCGGCTGAAGCAGGCCTGCATCGACGGCGTGGCCGAAGGCTGGCTGTGCGAGCGCGAGGGCGGCGGCATCAAGTACGGCCGCGTGTTCAAGGCCGACGACGCGCTGCACCGCTTTTCGGTCGACGTGGTGGACATGCGGGACATCGAGGGGCCGCACCACACGCATCCGAACGGCGAGGTCGACCTGATCATGCCGCTGGAAGGCGACGCGACCTTCGATGGCCGGCCTGCCGGCTGGTGCGTCTATCCGCCCGGATCGGCGCACCACCCCACAGTCGCGCAAGGCCGCGCGCTGGTGCTCTATCTCCTGCCCGAAGGCCAGATTCAATTTTCCCGGAGCTGAGACACCCATGACAGAACTTCTTTCCAACTACGTCGCCGGCCGCTGGCAGGCCGGCAACGGCGCCGGCACGCCGCTCTTCGATCCGGTGCTGGGCACCGAGCTGGTTCGCGTCGATGCGGGCGGGCTGGACCTGGCCGAGGCCTTCGGCTTTGCGCGTGAAACAGGCGGCGCGGCGCTGCGCGCGCTCACGTACAAGCAGCGTGCCGGGCTGCTGGCCGCGGTCGTGAAAGTGCTGCAGGCCAACCGCGATGCCTACTACGAGATCGCCACCGCCAACTCCGGCACGGTGAAGAACGACTCGGCCGTGGACATCGATGGCGCGATCTTCACGCTGGGCCAGTACGCCAAATGGGGCGATGCACTGGGCGACGTGCATGCACTGCGCGACGGCGCTGCAGTCAAGCTGGGCAAGGAGCCCGTGTTCCAGTCGCAGCACCTGCAGGTGCCGACGCGCGGCGTGGCGCTCCTCATCAACGCCTTCAACTTTCCGTCGTGGGGGCTGTGGGAGAAGGCGGCACCGGCCCTTCTCTCTGGCGTGCCGGTGATCGTGAAGCCCGGCACCGCCACGGCGTGGCTCACGCAGCGCATGGTGCGCGACGTGGTCGATGCCGGCGTGCTGCCGGCCGGCGCGCTGTCGGTCGTCTGCGGCAGCTCGAACGGGCTGATGGATCAACTGCAGGGATTCGACGTGGTCTCCTTCACCGGCTCGGCCGACACCGGCGCCGTGATCCGCTCGCATGCCGCGGTGGCGCAGCGCTCGGTGCGCGTGAACATCGAGGCCGACAGCCTCAACTCCGCCCTCCTGCTGCCCGACGCCGCGCCGGACAGCGAGAGCTTCAAGCTGCTGGTGCGCGAGGTGGTGCGGGAGATGACGGTCAAGTCGGGCCAGAAGTGCACCGCGATCCGCCGCATCCTCGTGCCGGCTGCCTTGTACGACTCGGCGGCCGAGGCGATCGGCGCCAAGCTCGCGGGCATCACCGTCGGCAATCCGCGCAACGAGGGCGTGCGCATGGGCTCGCTGGTGAGCCGCGCGCAGCTGAACGCGGTTCGCGAGGGCCTGGAAGCACTCAAGGCGCAGGCCGGCGTGCTGTACGACGGCAGCCAGGCACAACTGATCGATGCCGACCCGGCCGTCGCGGCCTGTATCGGCCCGGTGCTGCTGGGCGCGCGCGATGCCGACGCAGCGCAGCGCGTGCACGACGTGGAAGTCTTCGGCCCGGTCGCCACCCTGCTGCCTTACCGCGACCTCGACCATGCGGTCGCCCTCGCGCATCGTGGCCAGGGTTCGCTTGTCACTTCGCTCTACGGCGCCGACGAAGCCGCTCTGGGCCAGGCCGGGGTGCAGCTGGCCGCCAGCCATGGCCGCGTGCATGTGATCACGCCCGACGTTGCGCAGGCCCACACCGGCCACGGCAACGTCATGCCCCACTCGCTGCACGGCGGCCCTGGCCGCGCCGGCGGCGGCGCCGAGCTGGGCGGACTGCGCGCGCTGGACTTCTACCACCGCCGTGCCGCGGTGCAGGCCAGCCCCGGCGTGCTTGCGCAGCTGGGCTTGCAACCCCAGGCCTGATCCAGAACACAGGACTTGAGGAGAGAAACACGATGAGCCTGCCCGCCCGATTCAATTTCGCCGAACACCTGTTCGCCCTCAACCGCAGCCGCGCGCAGAAGATCGCGTACATCGACGACCGTGGCACCCTGCCCTACGGCCAGCTCGAGGAGCGCGCCCGCCGGCTCGCCGCCGCGCTGCTCGCCGCCGGCGTGAAGCCCGGAGACCGCGTGCTGCTGCTGATGCACGACAGCAGCGACTGGCCGGTGAGCTTTCTCGGCAGCCTCTATGCGGGCATCGTGCCGGTGGCCGTCAACACGCTGCTCACCTCCGACGACTACGCCTACATGCTGGCCAACAGCGGCGCCCAGGCGGCGCTGGTTTCCGGCGCGCTGCTGTCCGTGTTGCAGGATGCACAACGCAAAGGCTCGCATGCGCTGAAGGCGCTGTTCGTTTCGCAACCCACCGGATCGCTGCCCGAAGGCGCGCAGGAATTCGAGGCGGCGCTCGCCGCGCAAGAGCCGTTGGCGGAACCCGCCGCGACCACGCCGCAGGACCACGCCTTCTGGCTCTATTCCTCAGGCTCCACCGGCAAGCCCAAGGGCACGGTGCACACGCACGGCAACCCTTGGTGGACGGCCGAGCTCTACGGCAAGCCGGTGCTTGGCCTGACGGAGAACGACGTGTGCTTCTCGGCCGCCAAGCTCTACTTCGCCTACGGCCTGGGCAATGGGCTGACCTTCCCGCTGTCGGTGGGCGCGACCGTGCTGCTGATGGCCGAGCGGCCGACGCCCGATGCCACCTTCAAGCGCTGGACCTGCGCGTCTTCGGCTTCGGGCGCCGCGGCGCCGATGAAGCCCACCGTCTTCTTCGGCGCTCCCACCGGCTTCGCCGGCATGCTCGCCTCGCCCAACCTGCCCGCGCGCGAGCAGGTGTCGCTGCGGATGTGCTCCTCGGCCGGCGAGGCGCTGCCGGGCGAGCTGGCGCAGCGCTTCAAGCAGCACTTCGGCTGCGAGATCATCGACGGCATCGGCTCCACGGAGATGCTGCACATCTTCATCTCCAACCGGCCCGGCGACATCCGCTACGGCACCACCGGCCGACCGGTCGAAGGCTATGTGATCGAGCTGCGCGGCGAAGACGGCAAGCCCGTCGGCGTGGGCGAAGTAGGCGACCTCTACATCAAGGGGCCGAGCACGGCGCTGATGTACTGGGACAACCCCGAGAAGAGCGCCGAGACCTTCCGCGAAGGCTGGACCAAGAGCGGCGACAAGTACTCACGCGACGCCGAGGGCTACTACACCTACGCGGGCCGCAGCGACGACATGCTGAAGGTCAGCGGCATCTACGTCTCGCCCTTCGAAGTCGAGGCCACGCTGATGCAGCACCCCGCCGTGCTCGAGGCCGCGGTGATCGGCAAGGAAGACGGCGACGGGTTGACCAAGACAAAGGCCTACGTGGTGTGCAAGGCAGGCCAAAGCGTGACGGATGAGGAACTCAAGGCCTTCGTGAAGGAGCGCCTCGCGCCCTACAAGTACCCGCGCTTCATCGAGTTCGTGGAAGAACTGCCGAAGACGGCCACCGGCAAGATCCAGCGCTTTCGGCTGCGCGAGCGGGAGCAGCAGGGGTGAGCGCCTTGTCAGAGTTTGCCGCCATCCGTTGGCGGGGGAAGGATGTGCGTGTCGAGTACCTGCGCATCGCACCGGAGCGCACGACTGCCCCGCTCCTCGTCTTCCTCCACGAAGGCCTGGGCTCGATCGCGATGTGGAAGGACTTCCCCCAGCGCCTGTGCGACGCCGGCGGCTTTCGTGGCCTGGTGTTCTCGCGCCCCGGCTACGGGCGCTCCACGCCGCGCGCACCCGACGAAACGTGGGACGTCGACTTCATGCACCGCCAGGCGCACGAGGTGCTGCCGTCCTTCTTCGAAGCCATCGGCCTGCAGGAAAAACCCTGGCTCTTCGGCCACAGCGACGGCGCTTCGATCTCCTTGCTGTACGCGGCGCGCTTCCCCGAGCGCGTGGCCGGCCTGGTGGTGCTGGCGCCGCACATCTTCGTGGAGGACGTGACCGTCGCCAACATCGAGCTCGCACGCCAGGCCTACCTCGAGACCGACCTGCCGAAGAAGCTCGGCCGCTATCACGACGACGTCGATTCGGCCTTCTGGGGCTGGAACCGCATCTGGCTGCACCCGCCCTTCAAGCAATGGAACATCGAGTCCGAGCTCGATGCCATTCGCTGCCCCGTTCTCGCCATCCAGGGCATCGACGACGAGTACGGCACACTGGCGCAGATCCGCGGCATCGCGGAGCGCGTGCCCGGCACCGCACTGGTGGAACTCCCCGACTGCGGGCATTCCCCGCATCGCGACCAGCCTGAAAAGGCGATAGTTGCGACCGTTTCATTCATCAACGAAGACAGGAGATCTCCATGACCACCCGCACCACAGCACGCAGCACGCTCACCGCCCTTGCGCTGGCCTGCATCGCCACGCTGGGCCATGCCCAGCAGGGCAAGCTCAAGGTCGGCCTGATGCTGCCCTTCAGCGGCACCTATGCCGCACTCGGCACGGCCATCGAGAACGGCTTCAAGCTCAACGTCGAGGAGCACGGTGGCAAGCTCGGCGGCCGCGAGATCGAATACATCAAGGTCGACGACGAGTCCGACCCGGCCAAGGCCACCGACAACGTCAACAAGCTGATCAAGCGCGACAACGTCGATGTCATCGTCGGCACCGTGCACTCCGGCGTGGCCATGGCGATGGCCAAGGCCGCCAAGGAAAGCGGCACCGTGCTGATCGTGCCCAACGCCGGCGCCGATGCGGTGACCGGTCCGATGTGCGCGCAGAACATCTTCCGCAGCTCCTTCTCGAACTGGCAGCCGGCCTACGCCATGGGCGAGGTCGCGGCCAAGCAGGGCAAGAAGACCGCGATGACCATCACCTGGAAATACGCGGCGGGCGATGAGTCGGTGGCCGGCTTCAAGGAAGGCTTCGAGAAGGGCGGCGGCAAGGTGCTGAAGCAGCTGACCGTGCCCTTCCCCAATGTCGAGTTCCAGGCGCTGCTGACCGAGATCGCGGCGGCCAAACCCGATGCGGTGTATTCCTTCTTCGCAGGCGGCGGCGCGGTGAAGTTCGTCAAGGACTACGCGGCTGCGGGCCTGAACAAGAACATCCCGCTCTACGGCCCCGGCTTCCTGACCGACGGCACGCTGGACGCGCAGGGCGATGCGGCGCAAGGCATGCTCACCACGCTGCACTATGCCGACGGCCTCAACACCCCGCGCGACAACAAGTTCCGCACCGAATACGCCAAGATGTTCAAGCTGCAGCCGGACGTGTACGCGGTGCAGGGCTACGACGCCGCGCAGATGCTGGCCATCGGCTTGAACGCGACCAAGGGCGACATCACCAAGAAGGCCGACTTCGCCGCCGCCATCGAGAAGGCGAAGATCGACAGCCCGCGCGGCACCTTCACCGTGGGCAAGTCGCACAACCCGGTGCAGGACGTCTATCTGCGCAAGGTCGACGGCAAGGAGAACAAGGTCGTCAGCATCGCCGTGAAGGGTCTCGCCGACCCCGCCCGCGGCTGCAAGATGTGATCGGCCTCCAACCCTGAAAGCGATGACCTGTCGTGGACTTCGGTACCTTTCTCGTCCAATGCCTGAATTCGGTTCAGTACGGGCTTCTGTTGTTTCTGGTGGCCTCCGGACTGACGCTGATCTTCGGCATCATGGGCGTGATCAACCTGGCCCACGGCAGCTTCTACATGGTCGGCGCGTACATGGCCTTCGCGCTCTCGCCGCTCTTCGGTGACCAGTTCATCCTGATGCTCGTGGCGGGCGTGGTGCTGACTGCGCTCTTCGGCTACCTGCTGGAGTGGGCCTTCTTCAGCTACCTCTACCAGCGCGATCACTTGCAGCAGGTGCTGATGACCTACGGCCTGATCCTCGTCTTCGAGGAGCTGCGCTCGATCCTCATCGGCAACGACGTGCACGGCGTGCCCGTGCCGCCGTGGCTGAGCGGCAGCTTCGCGCTCGGCGACCTGATGAGCTACCCGTGGTACCGGCTCTTCGCCTCGGCTGCGTGCATCGTGCTCGCGGTCGGGCTCTACTACGTGGTCAACCGCACGCGGCTGGGCATGATGATCCGCGCCGGCGCAAGCAACCGCGACATGGTGCGGGGGCTGGGCATCGACATTCGCCGGCTCTATCGCATCGTCTTCGCGGCCGGCGTGGCGCTTGCTGCGCTGGCGGGGATGATCGCGGCGCCGATGTCCTCGGTCTATCCGAACATGGGCGCGAGCGTGCTGATCATCTGCTTCGTGGTGGTGGTGATCGGCGGCATCGGCTCCATCACCGGCGCGCTCGTCGCGTCGCTGCTGGTGGGCTTTGTCGATACCTTCGGCAAGGTGTTCTTCGCCGAGCTGAGCGGCATCGGCGTGTACGTGCTCATGGCGATGATCCTGATCTGGCGTCCCGAAGGACTGATGGGGCGCAAGACCTGACATGAAAAGTTTCTCCCACTACCTGCCGCTCCTGTGCGCCATCGCGCTCGCGGCCCTCGGACCCTTCCTCGGCCCGTATCTTGGCGACCTGGTCGTCAAGGTGATGATCCTTGCGATCTTCGCGCTGAGCCTGGAACTGCTCGTCGGCATGACCGGGCTGGTGAGCCTGGGCCATGCCGCCTTCTACGGCATCGGGGCGTATGCCACCGTGCTCGGTTCAGGCAAGGAAGGCGGCTCGATCGCCATGCTGCTGCCGCTGGCCATGGGCTGTGCGGCGGGCTATGCGCTGGTGACCGGTGCGCTCAGCCTGCGCACGCGAGGCGTGTACTTCATCATGGTCACGCTTGCCTTCGCGCAGATGGCCTTCTTCGTTTTCCACGACACCGCGCTGGGCGGCGGCAGCGACGGCATCTACATGTACATCCGCCCCGCGCTGGGCGCGCTCGACATGGAGAACAGCAAGGTGCAGTTCTACTTCGTGCTGGGCTCGCTGGTCTTCACCTACGGGCTGCTGGCGCTGATCCGCCGCTCGCGCTTCGGTGCCGCGCTGGCGGGCATCCGGGTCAACGAGCAGCGCATGCGCGCGGCGGGCTTTCCGGTGTATGGGTACAAGCTGGCGGCCTTCGTGATTGCGGGCGCGCTGGCCGGGCTTGCGGGCTTTCTCGTCGCCTCGCGCGACGGCGTGGTCAACCCCGAACTGCTGGCCTGGCACAACTCCGGCGAGGTGTTGCTGATGATCATCCTCGGCGGCCTCGGCCACCTGCGCGGTGCGGTGATCGGCGCGGTGGCCTTCACGCTGTTGAAGGAGCTGCTGTCCACCCACGCCATCGTCGGCCCGATGGCTGATCACTGGCAGTTGACGTTGGGCCTGGCCATCATCGCCTTCGTCGCGCTGCTGCCCAAGGGCATCGTCGGCCTGCGGGTGCGTGTGATGCCGAAGAAGGAGGCTGCGGCATGAGCAGCACGGCCACTCCGAAGGCGAATGGCACCGCAGCCGAAGGCCAAGGTACTCCCGTGCGCAGCAGGCTTCTTGCGGTCGAGACCCTGACGCGCCGCTTTGGCGGCCTCGTCGCGGTCAACAAGGTGACGCTGGACCTGAACCGCGGCGAGGTACATGCGGTGATCGGCACCAACGGCGCGGGCAAGTCCACGTTGATCAACATGCTCTCCGGCGAGATCGATGCTTCCGACGGACGCATCACGCTCGACGGCGAGGACATCACCAGGCGCGCGCAATTCCGCCGCGCGCTGGCGGGCGTGGGCCGCAGCTACCAGCGCACCACGATCTTTCCGGAGTTCACCGTGCTGGAGAACTGCCGGCTCGCGGCGCAGGCCGCAGCGCCGAAGCCGTGGGCGATCTGGGAGTCTTCGGAGAGTTGCGCATACAGCAATGGCGCGGCGCACGAGGCCCTGGAGGCCGCGGGCCTGGGCACCGTCGCCGGCCGCATCGCCGGCACGCTCAGTCATGGCGCGAAGCGGCAGCTGGAAGTCGCGATGTGCCTGGCCACCAAGCCACGCGTGCTGCTGCTCGACGAGCCGCTGGCGGGCATGGGTGCGGAAGAGACGGAGCGGATGCTGGGTCTTCTGAGCAAGCTCAAGGCCACGCACGCGATCCTGCTGGTGGAGCACGACATGGATGCGGTGTTTCGCATTGCGGACCGCATCACGGTGATGGTCAACGGGACGGTGATTGCGACTGGCGACCCGGCTTCGATTCGCGTGAATCCGGAAGTGCGCACGGCCTATTTGGGCGAGGACCATTGAGATGCTGCAGATCGAAGGGCTCAACACCTACTACGGGGACAGCCACATCCTGCGCGGCGTCGATGTGTCGCTGCCTGCGGCGACATCCATAGGCCTGCTGGGGCGCAATGGGATGGGGAAGACCACGCTGATCCGCTCGCTGATGGGCTACGTGCGGCCCGCCTCGGGGCGGGTGAAGCTGGATGGCAATGACGTCACCGGCTGGGCGCCGGAGAAGATGGCGCGGCGCGGCATCGGCTACGTGCCTGAAGGGCGCGGGATCTTTCCCAATCTCTCAGTGCGGGAGAACCTCGTCATGAGCGCACGGGCAGGGATCGATGGGAAGCGGGAGTGGACCTTCGATCGGGTGATGACGACGTTTCCCCGGCTGACGGAGCGGCTGTCGCATGGCGGGCAGCAGCTGTCAGGTGGGGAGCAGCAGATGCTGTCGATCGGGCGGGCGTTGATGACGAATCCGCGGTTGTTGATTCTGGATGAGGCGACCGAAGGACTCGCGCCGCTGATCGTGGCGGAGATCTGGCGGGTGATTGCGGACATTCGCGCGACCGGGATCGCGACACTGATCGTGGATCGGGACTGGCGGAAGGTGCTGGGGCACACCGAGCAGGCTGTGGTGATGGAGAAGGGGAAGATCGTGCGGCAAGGGCCTTCGGCGGGGTTGTTGGCTGAGCCGAAGGTGTTGGAGGAGTTGTTGGGGGTGTGACGAAGCGGGGGCGCAACAGGAAAAATGCGCTACCCTCCCCGGCCGATAGCGAGGGAATCGAGCCGAAGCATGAGAAATCCAGAGTTGGTTGCGAAACACGGGAAGACGCAAGGCATCCATCAAGACGCTCTGTTCACTTTGCCGAGCTGACCCGATGGCAACCCGCAAGTCGCCTGTCTCGCGAAAGTCGCAAAGGCCAAATGCCGCGCATGCGCTTGTTGACGACATACGAAGCCTGATCGCGGACGCTCGTACCCATGTTGCCACGACGGCCAATGCAACGCTGACGTTGCTGTACTGGCGCATCGGGCAACGCATTCGCACGGAGGTGCTTGGCGGAGATCGTGCGGGGTACGGCGAGCAGATTGTCGTAACGCTGTCACGACAATTGAGCGCCGAGCACGGCGGCAGCTTCAGCGAGAAGAACCTGCGCCGCATGATCCAGATCGCCGAGGTTTTCCCCGAAGAGAAGATTGTCGTATCGCTGATACGAGAATTGAGCTGGTCGCACTTCCTTGCGTTGCTGCCACTCAAGGAGACTTTGCAACGCGAGTTCTACGCTGAGCTGTGCCGATCGCAACGCTGGAGCGTACGCATGCTGCGCGACAAGATCAGCAAGCTGCAGGAGACCGTCGCTGTGTCGAGGGCTCGTATAGACAACTCAGTGATGAATGAACGCCTCCACAGTCGTAGCAGGGTCTGTGAAATGCCCTGTATCGAAACCCTGTGGGCTCCTCGATTGGTACGGCGTCAAGGCTGGGCTCGGCAGGGCAACGCTCGCACCAAAGCAACAAAAAACGCAGGACGCGGGCCGGGCATGAGCCGGCTTGTGTGGTTTCGCCATGTCTCAGAGCTATGGCGGCACGCACGCCAGCGCAACGGCCAACACGCACGGGCATTGGGCCAAGCAGCGCTTCCTGCAAGCCAAGAAGACTGAATGTCAGGCCGTGGCGGAGCATGCCCTTTCGTTGGCAAACGGGCTGTCGGGCGACTGAGCTTGAGCCGCTAGATGTCGCTTGACGGCTCCAGCTTGGCTCCGACTGGGAAGTCTTCCGAACCGCGGCGATACATGGATGACCTCAAAGCCACCGCCTCCGGTCCAGGAGGTAGCCTCGGTAATGCCTCCTGGATCGGTGCCGTCGATGACACTCTGCAATCTCGGCAGCAGAAAGTCCAGGACTGTCTGAGTATTGCGTTCGGCGATCACCCATCGACGACGCATTTTGTGCGCGACAGCGGCAGTCGTTCCACTACCACCAAATATATCGACCACGACCTCGCCCGGGTTGGTCGCAATGTGAATGATGCGTTCCAGAAGCGCCTCAGGCTTTGGGGTGTCGAACACCTCGATATCCGGGAACATCGACATCAAGTGTCGCTTCGCGTCGTCGTTCGTTCCAGTGTCTGGCGGACCCCACACGGTGAACGGAACGAGGCCCCTGAGCTGATGCGCGAAAAGTTTCAATCGCGGCGAACCGTCGCCACCCTTGGGAAACCAAAGCCGATCATCCTCGAGCAAGTCACGATAGGTCTGCTCAGTGGCATACCAAGAACGACCTCGCGGAGGACGTAGCACTTGCCCGGTCGGCGTGACGATGTCGTACTGCTGTGCCTTGCGAAAGCCCGGCGCCGTGAACGGAGCGTCGGCCCAAGGTCCGCGTGGGTCGTCATCACGGTTCTGCAAGTGCGCTTCATCCTTGGCCAATAGATTCCGCGAAGTCTTCCACCTTTTTGGCCCACTGGGGGCGTACACCAAAATCGTGTCATGGTTCGACGAAAAAGCGGCGCGGGAGTCGCGAGTAGTTTTCTTTTGCCACACAACGGAGGCGACGAACGCGCTTTCGCCAAAAACTTCATCCATCACCGCGCGGGCCCTGTGCACTTCCGAGTCATCCAGATGCACCCAAACGCTCGCGTCCTCTGCGAGCAGTGGTCGCAGCGCCGTAAGGCGGTCGCGCATCATGCTCAGCCACATTGGTCGATGCATGGTGTCGTTGTACTGACGAAAATTGACCTGCGTGTTGAAAGGCGGGTCGATATACACGAGCCGGATGCCGCCTTCCAGGACCGTCGTTCGCGATGCCAGCGCTTCTAGAGCGTCCAGGCCATCCCCGACGGCCAGCACATTCGCGCGAACATTTAGTGGACCTGCTGTGAGTGCTTCAAACTTGAGCGGCACGAGCAATCGACGATCGGTAGGCTGAACCCACTCACAGCCCTCTTCACCTGATGCCCGTAGTTGCAGCTCTTTATTTGGCCAAATGAGTTGAACGTCGGACATAGGGGACATCGAAACTGGGGAAGGCAATTGGCCGCTGTACTGGGGATTTTTACAGGATATCATGCGCCATCAAAACGCAGATGGAATGATGGAGACACAGGAACAAATGACGTTGCCAGCTCTGGACATGTCACCCGAAACTTCGAGCGCTGTTCAGGTTGACCAGATGCCGATCAAGCCCTTCATCAGATGGGTCGGCGGAAAGTCACGGCTCCTTCCTCGCATCCTTCCGCACATACCTGCCAGCATCAAGAACTATTACGAGCCCTTTCTAGGTGGTGGCGCCGTCTTCCTTGCATGTGCGACGCGCGTATCTGGCCGGGCGCAGCTTGCAGACCTCAATGAGCATCTTGTTGCAGCTTGGGTCGCGATGAGGGATCACTCATCGGAACTTCGTCCGTTACTCGACTGGTACGCGGCGAACGACTCCAAGGAGTTCTACTACGAGGTTCGTTCGGCGGCTCCTAAAGGGCTTGTCGAAAAGGCAGCACGGTTCCTCTATCTGAACGCAGTTTCATGGAATCACCTGTGGCGGGAAAACTCTCGAACCGGAGCCATGAATGTGCCTTGGGGAGACCGCAGTTTCAGGGGCATGAGCGAAGGCACCATGAGAACCATCGGCGATGTCTTGAGCTGTGCAGACATCGTTGCCGCCGACTTCCGCCAGATGCTCAATACCGCCGCCCCAGGAGACTTCGTGTATCTCGATCCACCCTACCTGCCTGTATTCACACGGCCGGACGTGGAGAAAGAGCCCACCGCGAAATTCAACAAGTACACGGCGAAGACATTCGAGATGGCCGACCTCGTCGAACTCGCGAAGATCTGCGCTGGTCTGTCCGAGCGAGGCGTGCGATGGGTGATGTCCAATCGCGACTCCGAGACGGTTCATGATTTGTTCCCACGTGCTGAAATCATCCGGTTTACGACTCATCGCTCGCTCGCCGCACAGAGTCGGCGAGAGGTCGAGGCGCACCTGTCGCCCGAGGCCATCATTATCGGGAGGATCTGAATGGCTGCACAGCCGGTGGAGTGGGTGCTCGTGGTCTACTACGGCCCGTCGGCGCACCGCGCTACGTATGGGCGTCTGAACGACACGAAATACACGAAGGACTACATTCAACTGTCCAAGAGGGCCGAGTTTCTCGACGCAGTAACCCGCCTCTTTCCCGTGGATGTCAGTGACACTGGGTCGGTGCCGCTTACTTACAAGTGGCCAACGGGAACGACACCGGGCGCGCTTGTCTTCAATTCCGCAGATCGTCCACACCTCAAATGGGAAACCGGCCTCGGCGCTCCGCAAGCATGGAGGATGTCGCTCGAGCCCAACGATGCGACGGCTGAGACGATCCCGGGAAATCCTGCCCATCTTGATTTCGCCGCTGCCGAGAACGAGCTTGCGCTGCTTGCGGATCGTGGAGCGGGCCAGCCGTACTTGGTGGCAATCAAGCTTCGCGACGAGTCCAGGACGTTGCATCTCCGCGCCTACCTCAAGGACCCGGACGAAGGCTTCGCATGGGCCGATCTAGGACTGGTGCCGCACGAAATCCAGGTTCTGGCTGCGAAAACGTCCCAGCGATCAGCGCTGGCCTGGTCGCTTCTGCATAGTGCTGGAACAACTCCGACCGCAACGATTGACGACACGATGTCACGGCTCACTGAATCGGGAAATCGAACGGCAGTGATAGAAGCGCTTGAACCTGATGTGGGCCGCGCCCTCATTGGCTATCTTCGTGCACCTGGTCATGGGCTGTTTTTTGATCCCGTTCGGAATCACGACGCGTGGGTTCAACCTGCACCCCTCGGGGCGGATATTGCCGCATCAATTGATGATTTCTTGGAGGTGCTGGAGGCACGTTTCCCCGTGGCCGTGCAACGGGACGCAGCGGCCGAAGCGCTTGAATCCGACCCGGAAGAGGTCGAGACTTTCCGCAAAAAAATCCAACGGATGAGCTACGAGGTCGCCGATTCAACCGCGACGGTCAAGACAAGGGGGAGCGCGCAAAAGGCGTTCGCTGCAGCAGTAAAGGCCAACTATGGATATCGGTGCGCGATCACGGGAATTGAAACCAAGGATTTCCTCGTGGCGTCCCATATCGTTCCGTGGAGCGAAGATCAAACCATTCGACTTGACCCGTCAAACGGCATCTGCTTATCACTCCTCGTCGACCGCGCGTTCGAGAAAGGCCAGTTAGTAATCGAGGACGATCTTACGATTCGTGTCGACTGGGACAGGGTAGGAGATGATTGGGCGCTCAGTCGACACCTTGAGCCATACGACGGGCAGAAAGTGAGTGCGCCAACGAATGAGGCGCCGCAGCTAGGATATCTTCAGCGGCGACGGGCACTCGTTGCTCCAAACGGAGATGCAGGCGTATGCCCGGCTTGAACGATCTAGAAATGCAAAGTCGCTTTCGGTGACCACCTGGGCGAAGCGGCTGTGCGAAGGGTGTGGGTTACGAGCATCCTTTCATGGCTAACGTCGGAGTGGATCGTCGCGCGGCGGCATGCGCCGCTCGAGGATGCTCTACAGAACACGATCGGCAATCACGGCTGATTGAACAACGTGGTGCCGACGCAACCAGGCGACTTGATCGAGCAAGTTTGGCAACTATTTAACCTGCGCCGGCCAGGCAAGCCCAATCCGCCTCACAGACGCACTCATCCCCTGACCTCCGTCAATTTCCGTTTTGCCGTCATAAGTTCGACAACGCAAACAGCGTGGCCATGTGTTCTTCGCCAAGCCGCGATAGCGCAGCTTCGTGAACCCGAACTGCTGCTTGAACACCAGCAACTGATGCTCGACGTTCGCTCGAATGCCGGTTTTCCTGGCGTGACCGAGCCGCTGTACCCCAAAATCTTGGTGCCACAACGAGCATCGCCGGGAACACGCTTCATCCGCAAAATGCAAGACGGCAGTCGACCCCTATATTCATGAGAAATCGATCGATGCACATGCTCAAAGAGAACGACAAAGTCACCGTCTCCAGGAACGAAAAGACATACGATGCAACGGTCCTTGGCTCAGACGGCGACCTATTCTGGCTGCTGGTTCTGGATCTCAAAGAAGTTCAACGTGGTCATCTGAGCAATGTCTACGAACATCAAGGGATGAAGCATCTACACGCGTCGGAATGGAATCACAAGATCGAGCACATGTTCGATGCCAACGGACAGTTCAATCGCGGGGCATTTTGGGCTTCTATACCTCCGCCAGAACAGGTGATCTGTCAATTGAAGGCGTACCACGTTGTCGGCGCCTTCAACCCAAGTGCCGCCTAAAGCCCTCGTTGCACCCGACCTGCTACAGCGTGCTTCGCCCGGGGCTTCACGCAGGCGGATGAACCCCGACCATGAGCGTCTGCTTACGGGCGCTGAGGTCGACGCTCACCACCGTAGCCGCGGAGCGTCGGAGCGCAAGTTGGCGAGCGGAGCAGCAGCCGCTCGATCGGAGCGAGGAACCAGGTGATGCTCAGCCACCTCGTTAGCGTCAGCAGCACGACTGGAAGAGGTCAGCTGCACGGCAGTTCGCCGTGCGTCTCAAGGATCGCAATGCAGCCGCCACCGTGAACCCGGCGCTGCACAACGGACGGGGCCGCTGACATGAGCGTCAACGCCCGCGGAGAATGAGCGAATGAGCACTCTAGTCCGTGGACTTATCGTCATCACTTGATGACGATCACCCGGTGAAGAATGACCCCTTGGAAATACCTCGATCGCGCGTCCGCGGAGAGAGCAACGAGCACTTGCTCCGGCGGATTGCCAGCGAACCTCTCCCTCGCGTTCTGACGGGTGACGAAGACCTGCTTGCCGTGAGTGCCCTGTTTCAAGCGGGTCACGTGGATGCAGTGGTGAGTGCCGTCGTCGATCCGCTGGGCGGTGGTCCACAGGTCGGGGTGGTGGTCAGCAAGATCACCCCCTCGGGTTGGTCGCTGCTCCGACGCTCTCGATCGTAGCCACGTACCGCGGCGCGGGGATTCCGACCTGGCGGGCGCATGCATCGCCACGCCGGGTAGCGAAACTCGATACTCCCCGGCGCAAACGATCACACACCAGAAACTCGTCCCTACATTGCGCGACATGACCTCGCACACCTCCCCCACTCCCGCTTCCCGTGTCTTCTCCCGCGCTGACGACGCGGGTTACGTCCGTGCCCCCCGGAGTCAGAGGCCGCTGGCCGCCTGGCTCGAGTCACTGACGCTCAGGCTCCGCTTGCTCTCTCAAGCGGCTCTGGACGGCCTTGAACACTGGCCCTTGCTCAGCAAAGCAGCGGTGGCAGACGATCTGGATGCGAAGCTCGACGCGGCGCCGCCGCTGACGTCAAAGACGCAGCAGCCGGTGCCTGGGGACTGGCTTTTTCCGAGCTTCTTCTTGTGCATGTCGGTTGCCGCATTGCCCTTGCTGGGCCTTCGCTGGACCACCCCGGAGGGCTTGGCAACGTGGGGTGTCTTCGCAGACGCTCTGGTGTTCGCGCTTCCGGTACTCATGCCCCTTCCCTTCCTCTTCGCGGGATGCGTCTTCGTGCTGGCCATGCGCCCCGCATCGCGTACTCCGGCCGCCCTCGGCTTCTTTCTCGCGTCGCTGGTCATGGGATGTGCCGCCCTGTACGCAGTAGGGCAGTAGGCGCTTGACGTCGCGGTGCCAAGCTACGACTGCACCGCCGCTTCAATGGTCTCGATGAAGCAGCGAGCGCACCGCGTCCACCTGGCGGTAGAAAGCCGGAAAGCTGCCGCGCATGCGTGCATGTGCATGCTCGACGACGAGATTCTGGTCGGAGACCGCCGTCGGGGCTTCGGACATGCCGTCGTATTGATGCGCGTGCGGCACGAATGGGGCGCCGATCATGTTCCTCACCAGCCCGCCCTCTCGGAATGCCGCATCGCCGAAGACCAGTTTGTCGTCCAGGCGCAGCTCGTGGTAGGCCGCCTCTGCGTTTGGAAGGGGCCGCGAAATGTCCGAGAAGCTGCCGTAGATGAAATTGGAACGTCGCTCGACGAAGGGAAAGACCTCGGTCGCCGTCTTGAGCACGTCGCTTGAATCCGTGCTGTTCAAGGCGACGATGCCGCCGGGCTTCAGGTGCGCGCCCGCGAGCTGCATGTATTCGCGCGACAGCAGATTGGTGGAATACGCGCGCCAGGAAAAGGTCGTGTTCTGCACGAACAGATCAAAGCGCGCCTGCGGATGGCGGCGCAGCCAGCGCCGTCCGTCATCGACGACGATCTCGATGCGCGGGTCCGACAGGACGGGCGCCACCTGCGGATACTGGGCAATCAGCTGCAGATAGCCTGGGTTGATCTCGACGACGGTCATGTGCTTGATGCGCGGCGATGCGCTGAGGATGCGCGCCCATGCGCCGGTGCTCAGCCCGACCACCACGACGTTTTCAGGATTCGGATGGAGCGCCAGCAGCACCAACGCGCGATCGAGTGCGTTCTGGTTTGCATCCATGTCGACGGCAATGCGGCCGTCGTACACGTTGCCCCCCATGACAGCCTCGGAGCTGCCGTTCGGCTCCGCAATGGTGTGGATGATGCCGCTGCGATTCTCGACCACGTGCGAGATGCGCGCGCCCGGCTTGAGGGTCTTGTCGGCGGCCGCGATGGCACCTGCGAGGCTCAAGGGTCCCGGCCACGCCAGCACGGCGGCCGGAACGATCACCAGCGCTGCCGCCAGTCCGATGCGCAAGGCGCGTGCGCGCATCGCGCACGACAGGGACAGCAGGCCGGTAGCCAGTCCGATCAACAACAGGCACTGGTCCATCGTCAGCCGGTCCAGGAGGATGTAGCCCGTCACGATCGGACCCAGCGTCGAGCCGACGATGTTGCCGAAGTACACCTTGGACACCGAACGGCCGATGCGGGCGCCTGATTGCTGCGACCCGAGATGATGGGCGATCGGGAACATGATGCTCTTGAGCAGCGCCGTCACGACGATCAGCGCAAAGACGCTGGCGCCCGATTGCCACTGCACGATGACGGGCAGCAGGCCCAGCAGGCTGAGGTCGACCACCGCCGCCAGTCCGAGCACGATCGCCGAAGTGCGAAGCAGGTCGTGCTGCCGTTCGCACAGGCGCTTGCCGATGGCCGACCCGACCGCGATGCCGATGAGGAACAGGAAGAGCACCAGTGCAAAGGACTGGCTCAGGCCCCGTGTCGTGAACGAGACCAGGCGCACCCAGAGAATTTCCTGGCTCAAGCTCAAGAAGCCCACCCCCAGCGAAAGAATCCACGCGAAGCTAGCCATGACGCTTGATCCAGGTGATGGCCAGCAGGCTGACCAGGATGTTCAGCAGCGCGGCCATGCGGATCGCCATGTCGATCTCGAACAGCAGGAACCAGAAGAATCCCACCACTGCCACGCCGAAGGCCGCTCCGAAGGTGTTGACCTGGTAAAGGAGGCCAATCGATTTGCCGACGTTGCCCCACAGCCTCGTCACGTAGGCGACGAGGATGGGCAGCGTCGCCCCCATCAGGCAGGTCGGGATCAGCAGCAGCAGGAAGTTGGCGAGGACGATCTGCCACTGCGGCGCGGCAACGAAGAGATCGCCCGTGCCGCGGATCAGCGCGGGGCTTGCGAGCCCGAAAAGGCCGATGCCCATTTCGGCCAGCGCGAAGAAGCGCAGCGCCAGGGCGGGAAACCGGTCCGCCAGATTGCCGCCAACGAGCGCGCCCAGCCCCAGCCCCAGCATGAAGACCGAGACGATGATGGTGACGGATTCGATGTCCACGCCGAAGCTCGCGAAGAGCAGGCGTTGCCAGCAGACCTGGTAGACCAGCGCGGACACGCCGGAGACGAAGAAGAGGGGGGCCAGCCGCCGGCTGACCATCGCGGATTCAACGGTCGTCGTTGGGTTCGCGCGCGGCGCATCGGCCATCGGCAATGCAGAACTCGGCAAGCTCATCGGACGCTCTCTTCTTGAGTTTTTCGGTCGTCGAGGCCAGAAAGGCTAACTTAAGTTGACGTTTTTGAGGAGCGCGTTTGTAGCTATCGGGAAACGAACCCAGCACCGCGGCGGTACCTCGCCACAAACTAGAACTTTCAGCATATAGAACCCGCACCAAGGCTGCTGCATCATCCCCCGGGTCTCTCGAAGCCGAGAGCCCCATGAAATGACCGTGCCATGTCAGCCGAGCCCACCGCCATCGTCCAGCAACGCGAGCCGGGCTTCGCGTCCGATTCCGGTTCCACGCCTGGCGCCGAGCGACGCCCCCACGCCGAAACCCAGCTCGACTACCTCTACCGCCAGATCGACGCCACCTGCAAGCGGCGCCTCGGCCTGGCGAAGTGGTATCGCCGGCTGAACTTCGGCTACCAGATGTCGGCGGCTGCGCTCTCGGCGCTGGTGACGGTGATCACGGGCTTCCAGACCTTGGGACCCGAACGAAGCATCGCTGCGAGCAATGTGGTGCTGGTCCTGAGCGCAATCATCACGCTGATCACGCTGGCCGGCGGCTTCTACACGCCACGCGAGCTGTGGGTGGTGATCATGGGTCACTGTGGTGACCTGGAGAACCTCAAGGCACGCCTGGAGTTCGAGGAGCGCAGCCCCACGTTCGAGGAACGACGGGACGAGATCGCCGATCTGGGTTTCAAGGAATACCAGCAGCTGATCGACGACTACGATGAAAAGTGGAAGGCGATCCGCGAGAAGGGCAAGTAGGTAGGCGGCGGAGGGCCGACCGAATGGGCCACTTAGCCGCCCTCGAGCGCGCGCAGCCCGCTTTCAAACTGCCCAACCTGTGACCGCATCCCCCCGGCGATGCGCTCCCAGGTCTCGACGGGAAACGAAGGCGGAAGCCTCGCCTCGGTGCCGGCCCCATGGCGCGACGCCGACCACGCACATCTACCTCTGGTTGTCCGGAAACGACCCTATCCGACGCCTCGCCTCGCATGCGTACGCCGTTGGCGGCCGGCACGGCTCGTCGTCGGTGGCGCCGAACGAGTGCGCCACGCTTCCGGAGAGCACCCGAACTGCGTGCCGAACCATCGGGTGAACGCGCTGTGCGTGGTGTAGCCCAGCATCGCCGCCACTTCACCCAGGCTGTGGTGGGTATTGGCAACGTAGCGGCGCGCGAGTTCCTGCCTCACTTCGTTGATCAGCGCCTTGAAGGTGACTTCGCGCCCATCGAGCTCCCGTTGCAAGGTGCGCATGCTGATGCCCAAGCCTGACGCGACGGATTTGCAGGTCGCACGGCCGGTCGGAAGCATCAGGTAGATCGCCTTGCGAACCTCCTGGTCCATGGAGCGCTGCCGGTCATCCGGGAGATCGGCAATCATCTTCCTGGCGTACTCGGCCAGCACAGGGTCGGCGGCCGGATTGGCCACGTCCAGATCGGCAGCGCGGCACACGAGCCCGTTGAACGCACCATTGAACTCGATCCGGCATTTGAAGAAGCGACGATGAAATGCCGGGTCCGCAGGCGCTCCGTGCGTGAAGCTCACGCTGGTCGGTCGCCAGCGCTCCTGGAGAAGGACCTCGCCCATCCGGTAGAGAACGCCGATCGCCAATTCGATCGACTGAGGGGCAGCCACCGACAGCGCCAGCTCCTCGCGCAGGACGACCATGTTGCCGACGTCCTCGAGCTCGATCGCCAATCTCTCGTTGAGCAGGTGCAGGTGCCCGATGAGCGTGAGCAGCACCTGGCGCAGCGTGGGTTGGTGCATGAGCAGCAGGCTGACCACGCCGAAGTTCGACAGCTGGCGCCGCGCTGCCATGCGAAGGCCGAAGGACCCGCAACCTGTTATGCGGGCGGCATCCTCGAACAGGCGTGCGACCCGATCGGCTTCGACCAGCTGGTCGGGCTGGCGAATGAGCGTGGTGCGCAGTCCTGCCTTGCGCAACGCTGCGCCGGGATCGAGCCCGAGCTCCTGTGCCACTTCAAGGAAGTTCGTCAGCGCCGCTGCGCGCACGAGGGCGGCCATCGTGAAGCCTTTCAGTCGTGCGTTGATTCTGGCATCAAATGTCAAGCGAATGACATCAAGTGCAAAGCGCCGGCATGGTGCGACTCCTACAGTTCGATCACTGCCCGAGCCCTTGAGACTCAGGGCAAAGAAGGAGACAAAACATGCAGATCGAAGCGCTGACATGCGCCATCGGAGCACAGCTCCATGGGGTGAACCTTGCCGAGGCGATTCACGGCGACGACTTGTTTCTCGAGATCAAGGCTGCGCTGTTGCGGCACAAGGTGCTGTTCCTGCGCAATCAGGCATTCAGTCGCGAGGACCACGTTGCCTTCGCTCGCCGCTTCGGCGAACTGGAAGACCATCCGGTTGCGGGCAGCGATCCCGAATACCCCGGGCTGGTGCGCATCTACAAGACGCCCGATGCGCCGAACGATCGCTATGAGAACAGCTGGCACACGGACGCGACCTGGCGCGAAGTGCCGCCGATGGGCTGCGTGCTGCGCTGCGTCGAGTGCCCGCCGGTGGGCGGCGACACGATGTGGGCGAACATGGCGCTGGCGTATGCGAAGCTGCCCGAGCACATCAAGACGCTGATCGCTCCACTGCGGGCGCGCCACAGCATCGAGGCGACCTTCGGCGCGGCGATGCCGGCCGAGAAGCGGCTGATGCTCAAGGCACAGTTCCCGGATGCCGAGCATCCGGTGGTTCGCACGCATCCCGAAACGGGCGAGAAGGTGCTGTTCGTCAACAGCTTCGCCACGCACTTCACCAACTTCCACACGCCGGCCAACGTGCGCTATGGGCAGGACTTCGTGCAGGGCTCGTCGTCCCTGCTGCAGTACCTGATCAGCCAGGCCGCGATCCCCGAATACCAGGTGCGCTGGCGCTGGCAGCCCAACAGCGTGGCGATCTGGGACAACCGCGCCACGCAGCACTACGCGGTGATGGACTACCCGCCCTGCCACCGAAAGATGGAACGCGCGGGGATCGTCGGCACGCCGACGTTCTGACCTGCCCCCTCATCCCCTTCGACATCCCCCTCGACTTTCACGGAGCATTCAATGAACTTCCTCGACGGACACCTGTTCCCCGAAAACCAGCAGCCCTTGGTCATCACGGCCGCACCCTACGCGCCGTCGTGGGTGCCCTCGGACTTTCCCGGCGAGATCGCCGTGACGATGGAAGAGCAGATCCAGAAGGCGGTGGACTGCTACGAGGCCGGCGCCACGGTGCTGCACCTGCATGTGCGCGAACTGGACGGCAGGGGCTCGAAGCGGCTTTCGAAGTTCAACGAGTTGATCGCCGGGGTGCGCGAGCGTGTGCCGGAGATGATCATCCAGGTGGGCGGCTCCATCAGCTTCGCGCCCGAGAGCGATGGCGCCGCCGCCAAGTGGCTGAGCGACGACACGCGCCACATGCTGGCGGAGCTCGACCCCAAGCCCGACCAGGTGACGGTGACGATCAACACCTCGCAGATGAACATCCTGGAGCAGTTCGACGCGCGGGACATCCAGGGCACTTCGATGGAAGACCCGGCGGTCTTCAACGCCTACAAGGAGATGACGGTGCCGGCGCAACCCGGCTGGGCCGAGGAACACATCCGCCGCCTCTCGGCCGCGGGCATCCAGAGCGCCTTCCAGTGCTACAACATCAACAGCTTCGAATCGGTCGAGCGCCTGATGCGCCGCGGCATCTACAAGGGTCCGCTGGCGTTGAACTGGGTCGCGATCGGCGGCGGCATGGACGCGCCGAACATCTACAACCTCGCCAACTTCGTGCGTGCGGTGCCTGATGGGGCGATGTTGACGGTGGAGAGTTCGGTGTTGAATGTGCTGCCGATCAACATGATGGGCATTGCGCTGGGGCTGCACGTGCGCTGCGGCACCGAGGACAACCTCTGGAACCAGTCGCGCACCGCAAAGATCGGCACGGTGGGGCAGATCGAGCAGCTGGTGCGCATCGCCCGCGAATTCGGCCGGCCGATTGCAACTGCGCAGCAGGCGCGCGAGATCTGCAAGATCGGCGTGTTCTACGACACGATCGAAGAGACGCTGCTGGCCAACGGCTTCGCACCCAATCGCAATGGCGGCCAGCAAGGCTTCCTGCGCAAGGCCGCCTGAGCGCGGCATCGGAGGTCCCATGAAGCACTCTTTGCACCTGGCCCTGTGTGCCGCGTTCGCCACCTCGGCGCTGGCGCCCGTCTCGGCATTCGCCTTTGCCGACAAGCCGATCAAGATGATCGTTCCTGCGCCGCCAGGGGGCACCATCGACGTGATGGCGCGCATCGTGAGCGACCAGCTCTCGCGCGACATCGGCCAGCCCGTGGTGGTGGAGAACAAGCCCGGCGCGGGCGGCTCCATCGCGGTCAAGTACCTGCTCTCGCAGCCGGCCGACGGCCAGACGCTGATGGTGACGGCCAGCAACGTGCTCACCGAGGTGCCGCACGTGCTGAAGGGCGGCTTCGATCCGCTCAAGGACGTCAAGCCGCTCTCGCTCATGGCGCTCTCGTCCATGCTCTTCATCTCGTCGCCGCAGTTCCCTGCGAAGGACGCGAAGGAGGCGATCGCCTACGTGAAGGCGCATCCGGGCCAGGTGTCCTATGCCTCGTACAGCGCGGGGACGGCGTCGCAGTACGCCGGTGCCATCCTGAACAAGGCGGCGGGGCTGGACATGCAGCATGTGCCCTACCCGGGCTCGGCGCCGGCGCTGGCTCACTTGATGGGCGGGCAGGTTCCGCTCATGTTCGACGGGGCCGTCACCTCCAAGAACCTGATCGCCGGCGGAAAGGTGCGGCTGCTGGCGGTCGCGACCAAGGCCCGCATGCCGGAGTTTCCCAACACGCCCACGTTGGCGGAGCTGGGCTACTCGGGGCTGAACTTCAGCAACTGGACGGGCGTGATTGCCTCATCGCAGATGCCGGCGCCGGTGGCCGAGAAGATCCACGCGGCGTTGCAGAAGGTCGCGGCCAACGCAACGGTGCGCGAGCGGCTGATCGGCGCAGGCTTCGAGCCGATGCCGGAGCGCTCGCTGGCGCAGGCTCAGAGCGAACTGCGGGAGGAATACGACCGCAACGCCGAGATCGTGAAGACCTTCAACATCAAGCTCGACTGAGCGCCGCCCCCCCAAGACAGAGAAAGAGGAGACGAGACATGGTCAAGGCGATTCGCTTTTACGAGACCGGCGCCCCGGAGGTCTTGAAGCTGGAGGACGTGGAGGTGGGCGATCCCGGCCCCGGCCAGGCTCGCGTGCGCCACAGCTATGTTGCGCTGAACTTCATCGACATCTATTTTCGGAGCGGGCGCTATCCGCTTGCGCTACCCAACGGCCTGGGCTCCGATGCGGTGGGCGTGGTCGAAGCGGTGGGTCCCGGCGTGACGGACATCCAGGTCGGCGACCGCGTCGGCTATCTCATCGGACCGCAGGGCGCGTATTCGCAGGTGCGGGTGATGCCGGCCGATGTGCTGATCCCGCTGCCCGACGGCGTGTCGGACCGCACGGCGGCCACCTTGATGATGAAGGGCATGACGGCACAGTACCTGTTCCGCCAGGTGTTTCCGCTGCAGGGCGGCGAGACCATCCTCTATCACGCGGCAGCCGGCGGGGTGGGCCTGATCGCCTGCCAGTGGGCCCGCGCGATGGGCGTGACCCTGATCGGCACGGTCAGCACCGACGAGAAGGCGGCGCTCGCCAAGGCCAACGGCTGCGCCCACACCATCGTGACCTCGCGCGAAGACATCGTGCAGCGGGTGAAGGAGATCACCGGCGGCAAGGGCGTGCCGGTGGTCTACGACTCGGTGGGCAAGGACACGCTCGAGGCGTCGCTGGATTGCCTGCAGCCGCGGGGCACGCTGGTGAGCAACGGCACGTCGTCGGGCCCGGTGGTGATCGACTCGCAAACGCTTGCGGCCAAGGGCTCACTCTGGGTGACGCGGCCGGCGATGGTGCACTACATCCAGCCGCGCGCGCACATGCTGGAGATGGCCCGGGAGCTGTTCGGCCATGTGCTGGCCGGGCGCATCGTCAGCGAGCCCCAGCAGGTGTTCCAGCTTGCGGAAGCGGCCGAAGCCCATCGCGCGCTGGAGTCGCGCAAGACCACCGGGTCCACCGTCCTGGTGCCCTGATCCGCCGCGCAATTCACCCAATTCAAATGATCGATGTGAGGAGAACCCAGCATGAAGAAACTCGTGTTGCCACTGTGCGCGCTCGCCGCTGCCGGGACCGCCTCGGCGCAATCGTCCCTCACGCTGTTCGGCGTGGTGGATGCGGGCATCAGCTACTACAGCGTCAAGAGCCGTTCCTGGGGCGCGACGCTGCCGCGGGAGGTGACGCAGAGCCAGAAGGTGTTGTCGAACTCGGGCTACAACTCGAGCAGGATCGGCTTTCGAGGGACCGAAGACCTGGGCGGCGGGCTGGCGGCGAGCTTCTGGCTGGAAGCGCCGGTGGCCAACGACTCGGGCGCCTCCGGCATTGCGAACTTCGGCCGTCGCTCCACGGTGAGCCTGTCCGGCCCGTTCGGTGAAGTTCGACTGGGGCGCGACTACACGGCCTCGTTCTGGAACGACGCGGTGTTCGATCCCTTCGGCGTCAACGGCGTCGGCACCAACCTCATCGCGGTGGTCAACAGCAACCTGGCGGCTTCGCGGGCGCTTGCCACCGGCGGGCTCTTGAACGGGGGGCTCTCCGCCGGTACCGACAGCTATCTGCGCACGAGCAACGCCATCAGCTACTTCCTGCCGGCGGGGCTGGCGGGCTTCTATGGGCAGGCGCAATACGCGCTTCACGAGAACGTGGATGCCAGTTCAACGCCCGGCAGCCCTTCGAAGCGGGGACGCTACGCGGGCGGGCGCGTGGGATGGACCGACGGCAAGGCCGACGTGGCACTGGGCTATGGTGAAAGCACCCTGGTCAGCACCACGCCCGGTGGCGAGAAGATCAAGAGCTTGAACATCGGCGGCTCCTACGATTTCGGAGTGGCGAAGGTGCTTGGCGAGTGGTCGCGCGTGCGCGATGCGCGCGATGGCACCCCGGCCCTTCCCGGGCGGCTGACGGACCGCTATGACGGGCTCGTCGCCGGCGTGAATGTGCCGGTGGGGCCGGGCGTGATCCGCGCATCGATTGCGCGGGTAGATTTCAAGAACGGCAATGGCCTGCCGGACAGCGATGCCTCGGTCAACAAGCTGGCACTCGGCTATGTGCACAACCTGTCGAAGCGCACGGCGTTGTATGCGTCGGTGGCGCGCATCAGCATCCGGAACGGCCACAACAACCCGACGGTGATGGGCGTCACCCCGCTGGTGCTGAGCCTGCCGGCCATCCTGCCCCAGCCTGCCTATGTCAGCGCCAATGGAATGGAGCCGCGCAGGTCCATCGGCTACGACTTCGGGATCAGGCACGCCTTCTGATGTCGGGCGGCCTGCAGCCGCGGGTGGGGGTCAGGGCATGCCGTCGAGCAGCTTGTCGCAGGCTTGCGCCACACTCGCTTCGGTCCCGAGGCGATCGGCGTCGATCAGCGCGACGTAGCTCTCGCCGTTCTTTCTGCGCAGTCCAATCGACGGCGCCCGGGATCGCCTCACTCCCTCATCACCCAGAGCACTCCCGCGCCGCCTGCAGTATTTCCTCCTCCGACGGCATCTTCCCGATGCCCGCCAGCCCTTCCGTCGCGCACTCCACGTAAGCCCACCGGACGACTCCCGTGCGGTCGATCATGAACAGGCCCTTCAGCTGCGGCCACTGCCTTTCGACGTCGCCCTGGTCGGCCGGTGTGTACTGGTAGCCATCCCGCTCGTGCAGCACCTTCCCCGCTTGCGCAATCGGCAGCGGCTCGGGCAGGTCGCCGAAGGGGTTGATGCGCACCGTCTCCATGGCTTCCATCATGGCCGGCGTGGGCTCCGGTTTCGGCAGGCCGTAGGCGCGATGGGTGGAAAGATCGGGGTCGGCGGCCAGCGGCATGCGGATGGGCCTGAACCTGAAGTAGAGCCGAGCGTTCTCCGGCGCCGTGGCAACCACCGCCAGGCTCTCGACACCCATGCCCTTGAGCCTGTCCTCGAAGGTACCGAGTTGCGCCAGCTGCCGGCGGCAGAAGGGGCACCACAAGCCCAGCATCAGGGACAGGAAAAGCGGACTGCGGCCGCGGTAGTCATCGAGCGAGATGAGGCCCGAGCCAGCGACAGCCGGGAGGGCGAAGTTCGGCGCCTGTTCGCCGGGCGCCACGGGGTGCATCGTCGAGGCCATATGAAGGACTCCTTCCCGCAGAGGGATCAGCAAAGGAACGGAAGCACGACGAGCGCATCGGGATCGAGGCCCGCGCGATCGCAGATGTCCCGGGCAAGCGCCATGTAGCGCTCGGCCTGCACACCATCATCGGCATCGAGGTAGAGGGTTGCAAGCCCTTCATAGCAAGGAAAGAGTAACTGTGGCTCGGCGCTTTTCTCGGCCAGGGCCAAAGCCTCCTGGTAGTGCCGCAGCGCGCGGGCCGATTCGCCGTGGCATTGGTAGATCTGGGCCAGCACGACGAGCGAGACGGCCAGGTGGTCGAGCTGGCCGGTGCTGCGGTCGATCTCGATGGCGGCATGGGCGGCACCCACGCCGCGCTCGTCGCAGCGGCTGGTCAGCGTGCAGTAGGCGACCGCAAGATTGGCCGAGAGGCGCGACTGAAGCCCGAGGTCGCCGATGCGCCGCGCGGTCTCGAGGCCGCGCTCGCAGGCCTCGATGGCGCGCTGCGGGTGGCTGGAGCTGTAGAGCACGCCCAGGTTGCACAGGGCACGGCATTCGGCCTGCGGCAGGTCGGCCTCGCGGGCGACTGCCACGCTCTGCTCCAGCCGGGTGACGGCCTCGTCGAGCCGGTCGAGCCGCGCCAGGGCCACGCCCTGGGTGTTGAGCGCGAGCGCGGCGGCGGTGCGCGCGTTGCGGCGCTCATCCTTGTCGACAGCCTGGGCCGATTCGAGTGTCTCCAGGTGGGCGAGCGCGCGCTGGGTCCATTCGAGGGCACCGTGGTTGTCGGCGTCGCGAAAGAGCAGCTCACCCATGCGCTGGTAGAGCCAGGCGCGCTCGATGTGCGGTGCTTCGCCTTCGACGAGCGCGAGGCCGGTGGCCAGGCACTGCCGCGCCTCTGCGCGCTCGCCGGCTTCCCAGCGCAGAGCGGCGATCTTGCCGAGAAGGCGGGCTTCGGCCATGCGGTCGCCGCGTTGCGCCCGGCCTTCGCGGGCGGTCTCCAGGTGCTGGGTGGCCTCGGCGATGCGGCCGGCCGGCGCCAGCACGTCGGCCAGGCGCTCGCGCACGACCAGGTGCTGCTCGTCGGCGCCCTCGCCGGGGGCCAGGGTCTCGAGTGCGAGCGTGTAGTCGCGGATGGCGTCGGCATTGGCGTAGGTGCCGCGCGCCCAGTCGCCGGCGGCGTTCAGGTAGTGCGCGCCGCGCGCCTTGTCGGCGCCCAACCGGAAATGGTGGGCCAGGGCCTGCAGTTCCTCCAGCCGCCGCGGCGCGCCGCCGCACTGCAGCTCCAGCGCCTCGGCGATGCGGGTGTGCAGCTCGCTGCGGCGGCGCAGCAGGAGGCTCTGGTAGGCGACCTCCTGGACCAGGCCCTGCCGGAAACGGAACTCGCGGCCATCCTCCGCCGGCAGGGCGGCCAGCAGGCCGGACTCGACCAGGTCGTCGAGGGCGCGCGGCACGGATTCGGGCGCGCTCGCCACGCCGCGCAGCAGGGCCTCGTCGAACTCGGGGCCGATGACCGCGGCTTCGCGCAGCACGGCGCGCACGGGCGCTGCCAGGCGGTCGATGCGGCCGAGCAGCAAGCCGTTGATGGTCTGCGGCACCTGGACCGTGGCAGTGCCGGAGCTGTACACCCATCGGCCCTGCAGGCGCGACAGCAGGCCATCGGCGATGAGCGCGCGCGCCATCTCTTCGAGGAAGAGCGGATTGCCGCCGGCATGCTCGACGATGCGCTGCCGCAGCGCGCCGGGCAGGGTTCGCGCACCGAAGAGCGAATCGAGCATGGCGTCGCTGTGGCGCGCCGAGAGCGGCTCGAGCCGCAGCACGGTCTGCGCCGTCGCGCCCGCGGCCCAGGCCTCCAGGGCGGGCGCCGGACGTTGCGTCACCAAGAGCATGAAGGGCCGGTCGCGCAGCCGCTCCAGCAAGAAGCGCAGCAGTTCCAGGGAGCCGGCATCGGTCCAGTGCAGGTCTTCCGCGATCATGATCACGGGGACCTGCTGCAGCTGTCGCTCGAGCACGGCGTGCACGGCGAAGAAGATCTGCTGCTTGAGCTGCTCCGGGTCGAGGTAGCGGGTGTGCGCGTCCTCGCCCTCGAGACCCAGCACATGGCCCAGGCAGGCGGCGAGCGCCTGCATCTCCGATTCGGGCAGGCCGAGGGCGGCGAGCTCCGCGTCGATCTTCTGCCGCGCGGTCGCGTCTGCGTCGCGCGTGTCCAGGCCCCAGGCATCGCGCAGCAGCGCCGCCGGCACGCCGTACGCGCGCTCGCCGAGCGGGGAGCAGGCGGCGCGGCGCAAGGCCACGTTCCCCAGCCGCCCCTCCCTCTTGAGACGTTCCAGGAACTCCGAGAGCAGGCGGGTCTTGCCGCTGCCGGCCTCGGCGACGATGCGCACCAGCCGCCCCTGCCCGGCGCCCATGTGCTCGAAAGCCTGGAGCAGGGCCTCCATTTCCGATTGACGGCCGACCAGTTCGCTGGTGAGCCCGTGCACCTGCAGGCCGCGCGTCGGCTGTGGGGCATGCAGCGCATCCTCCAGCCGATAGGCGGCCATCGGCTGCGCGATGCCCTTGAGCGCCAGCTCGCCCAACGGTTCGAAGCCGAAGGCATGCCGGGTGAGTTGCCAGGTCGCGTGGCTGACCACGGTCTGCCCGGGGCCGGCGGCACTCTGGAGGCGCGAGGCGGCGTTCACCGTGTCGCCGGTGACCGCGTATGCGGCATCGCCCTCCGAGCCCAGTTGCCCCGCGACCACCGCGCCGGTGTGGACGCCGATGTGCAGGGCCAGCGCCCGGCCGGTCCGCGCCCGCCAGCGCTCACCGAGCGCGGCGGCTCGTCGGTGCAGCAGCAGGGCGGCGCGCAGGGCGCGCTCGGGGTCTTCCTCGTGCGCCACCGGCGCACCGAAGACCGCCATGACCGCATCGCCGACGAACTTCTCGACGAAGCCATCGAACCGGCGGATGGTGGAGGCCATCTGGTCGAAGAGCTCGGTCTGCAGCGAGCGCAGGTCCTCGGCGTCCATCGCCACCGCCAGTTCGGTGAAGCCCGACAGGTCCGCGAACATCACGGTGACCATGCGGCGGTCGGAGTCGGGCGCAGGGGGCGGTGGTGCCGCCACGAGCCGCGTCCCGCACTTCGGGCAGAAGGCGAATTCGCGATCGACGTCGTATCCGCACGAGGGGCAGGCCATGGCGCGGCCATGGTACTGCGCCACGCCGGCGCACAGTTGACAAGGGTGCAGCGGATGTCCGGCAGCGGGAGCGGCGCTTCGCCCTTTCCGACGACGGGCAGATGCTGATCCTGGACCGCTTCGATCTGGTGCAGCACGACGATGGCAGCATCGAGCGGCTCGGCTTCGAGGACGTCGCAGCCTTGGCAGGCCTGCGGGTGCGCGAGATCCTGTCGGACCGGAAGTACCAGGGCAGCTATCAGCGAATCGCCGAGTTGCTGCGGCAGCTGCGGCTGCACAGCGAGAACCTGCACCGCTTCTTCCAGCAGGTGGCCTTTTCCGTGATGGTCCGCAACGGCGATGCGCACCTGAAGAACTTCGGCGTGCTGTATCGCTCCTCCGCGGATGTGTGGCTCGCCCCGATGTTCGACGTGGTGACGACCTCGGTCTACAGGTACACGCAGTACCCGGGAGGTCCCGAGCTCGAGGACCGCACGCTGGCACTCAAGCTCTTCGCCGGCATGCATCGGGTTTTACCTCTGCCCCAGCACCGACGGATCGGCGAATCATGCGCCCTGGTCCTGCTCGCTTCGTGCCGCGGCCAGGCGCCTGCGCCACGCCGGGATGACATTCCCGCATTCGCGCCCCAGCGACAACGCCCACGGAGGCCTTGCATGACAGACCCGACCCCCGATCCGACCCGCGCCGCCGCCGCCTGGCTGGCCGACTTCGCTGCCGCGCTCGCGCGCCAGGACGTCGATGCCGCCCTCGCCCTCTTCGAGCCCGAGAGCTACTGGCGCGACCTGGTCGCCTTCACCTGGAACATCCGCACGCAGGAAGGGCCGGAGGCCATCCGCGCGATGCTGGAGGCACGGCTGGCCGACACGCAGCCCTCGAGCTTCGCCATCGAGGGGGAGGCCACCGAGGCCGATGGCGTGGTCGACGCCTGGTTCGTGTTCGAGACTCGCGTCGCGCGCGGCCGCGGCCACCTGCGGCTGCGCAACGGGCGATGCTGGACCCTGCTCACCACCATGACCGAGCTCAAGGGCTTCGAGGAGAAGACCGGCGAACGCCGTGCCAAGGGCGCCGAGCACGGCGTGCACCCAGGCCGCAAGAGCTGGCTCGAACAGCGGCAGGAGGAAGAGCAGGCGCTGGGCCGGACGGTGCAGCCCGAGGTGGTGATCATCGGCGGCGGGCAGGGCGGCATCGCGCTTGGCGCGCGGCTGCGCCGGCTGGGCGTGCCCACCATCGTCGTCGAGCGCAACGCGCGCGCCGGCGACTCCTGGCGCCGGCGCTACAAGTCGCTGTGCCTGCACGACCCGGTGTGGTACGACCACCTGCCCTACCTGCCCTTCCCGAACGACTGGCCGGTGTTCTCGCCCAAGGACAAGATCGGCGACTGGCTGGAGATGTACACGCGGGTGATGGAGCTCAACTACTGGAGCTCGACCACCGCGAAGAAGGCGCGCTTCGACGAGGAGAAGCAGCAATGGGAGGTGACCGTCGAGCGTGAGGGCGAGGAGATCGTCCTGCGCCCCCGGCAGCTGGTATTCGCGCTCGGCGTCTCGGGCTACCCGAACGTGCCGCAGATCGCCGGGGCCGAGAACTTCGAGGGCGAGCAGCACCACTCGAGCCAGCACCCCGGCCCCGAGGCGTACCAGGGCAAGAAGTGCGTGGTGCTGGGCTCCAACAATTCGGCGCACGACATCTGCGCGGCACTGTGGGAGCACGGCGCCGATGTCACGATGGTCCAGCGCTCGTCCACCCACATCGCGCCCTCTGATTCGCTGATGGAATTGGCGCTCGGGGGTCTCTATTCGGAACAGGCGGTGAAGAACGGCATCGACCACCACAAGGCCGACCTGATCTTCGCCTCGGTGCCCTACAAGATCATGCATGGCTTCCAGATCCCGGTGTACGAGGAGATGAAGCGCCGCGATGCGGATCTCTACAGCCGGCTCGAGAAGGCCGGCTTCATGCTCGACTTCGGCACCGACGGCTCGGGCCTGTTCATGAAGTACCTGCGCCGGGGCTCGGGCTACTACATCGACGTCGGCGCCTCGGAGCTGGTGGCCAACGGCAGCATCAAGCTGAGGAGCGGCGTGGACATCGAGCGCGTCAACGCGCGGTCGGTGACCCTGAGCGACGGCAGCGAGCTCCCGGCCGACCTGCTGGTCTACGCGACCGGCTACGGCTCGATGAACGGCTGGCTGGCCGACCTGATCTCGCCGGAGATCGCCGACCAGGTCGGCAAATGCTGGGGCCTCGGCTCCGACACGCCCAAGGACCCCGGCCCGTGGGAAGGCGAACTGCGCAACATGTGGAAGCCCACGCAGGTCCCCAACCTGTGGATCCACGGCGGCAACCTGCACCAGTCGCGCCATTACTCGCAGTTCCTGGCGCTGCAGCTCAAGGCGCGGATGGAGGGGTTGGCGACGCCGGTGTACGAGCTGGCGCCCAGCCACCACCGGCGCTGAAGCTGCCCCGCAATCGGTGACCCCGCCGGCAGTGCGGCGACTGCCGCTGCATTGCCGTGCGCTCAGTGGCAGACTGCGGCATGCAATCGAGGAGCCGACGATGAACATGCTCGAAATGCCCGAAGCGCAACGCGCCGAGTTGCAAAACCGCAGCGCCCTGGCCATCGATGGGCACGGCCAGGAAGTGCTGCTCGGCATGAATGCCGAAGAGTCGCACTTCTTCGTCGCCTGCATGCAGAAGACGCCTGCGCAGCGCGCGCAACGCGATCGCTACGCGGAACTGAAGGTGCGGCATGAGGCGGCCCGCCTCAAGCTCGCCTCGGTGGACGACGAGAGCACGGGCGACGAGAACGGACCGCCCCATCTCACGCACAAGTTCTGAGCGCGCGCAAGCGGCGCGTGCGAGTTCTCCCACGGTCGATGACGCGGCACCCTGACATCGGCGGATCGCGCGTTCGATAACTTGAAGGCAGTAGCTTTCAAGGAACTTGCGATGCCAAGACATGATGTCCTCCGCCGTGCGGAGATGCGCCCGGCGCGGCGCGAGGCGGACTACGAGCGATGGCGCGACGAAGACGATGTGCAACGGGTCCGCCCGCATGCGGGCCCGGACGGGGGAGGTGAACAGCTCCAGAGCCCCGGCGCCAAGCCCCTGCACCGGACGCAGCAACAGCAGCATTGAAGCCGGCCCCGCTGCTGCAGCGCTATTCGACGAAGCGCCGCAGGCCTTCCAGGTCGACCACGGTGATCCCGCCGTACTCGATGTGCAGCAGCCCCGCCTCGCGCAGCCGGTTGAGCGCCGCATTGCAGCGCTGGCGCGACAGCCCGGACAAATTGGCGATCTCCTCCTGCGAGGTCTGCAGGTGCACATCGCTGCCCGGATGCAGCCACGGATGGAACAGCCCCGCCAAGGCCCGCGCCACCTGACCATCGGCATCGAGCAACCGGTGCGCCGCGTAGTTGCCCATGAACCAGTGCAGGCGCTCGTTGAGCTGGCGCAGCAGGAAGTGGTTGAAGCTCAGCTGCGTCTGGTGCAGCCACTCGAAAGTCTCCACCGGAAGACGCGCCACCCGGCTGTCGCGCAGCGCGATGATGTCGGCCGAGCGCGGCAGCGCCCGCAGCAGCGTGCCTTCGCCGAACCAGCTGCCGACGGAGAGGCCGCCGAGCGTCACGGAGCGCCCATCCTCGGCGGTCACGGACCACTTGAGCAGCCCTTCCAGGGTGCCGTACCAGTGCAGCGGCGTATCGCCGCGCCGGCACAGCGCGCTGCCGGCGGCCACCGGCTGCTCGCGCATCTCGTCCAGGACCCGCGCCTGGGCCTCGGCGTCCAGCGCCGGGAACCAGCCCGAGCGCTCCAGCAGGTCGGGGAGGGAAAGGGAGGCCGCCTGTCTCCGGCTCGGCTTGTTGTGCATCGACGCTCCTGCGCCGCGTAAACCCTGACTCCAAATGTCGTCGCAATGACTGTGGGGCCCGCGGCAGTCAAAAATAATAGCGGGCTCATCCAAGGAGACCGACCGATGTCCAAGCGCAAGGTGATCGTGACCATCGCCCCTACCGGCGGCATGGCGCACAAATCGCAGAACCCCCATCTTCCCACCCAGCCCGCGGAGATTGCCGCCGACGTGGTGCGCTGCTGGAAGGCCGGCGCCAGCGTGGCCGCGATCCATGCGCGGCGGCCCGACGATGGGGCGACCTGCGACGCGGCGGTGTACCGCGAGATCAACCAGCGCATCCGCGATGCGGGCTGCGACATCGTGATCAACAACTCCACGGGCGGTGGCGTGCACGGCGACATGGTCAAGCCGCTGCCCGGCGGGCGCTGGGAGATCGCCTTCGAGGAGCGCGTGAAGGGCATGGATGCCGGCGCCGAGATGTGCACGCTGGACGCGACCACGCTCAACCTGAGCTTCGAGGGCCGCGAGATCCTGATGGACACGCCGCTCGGCAAGGGCCGCGAGCTCGCCGCCGGCATGAAGGCGCGCGGCATCAAGCCCGAGTGGGAAGTGTTCAGCCCCACCCACATCCTGCAGGACACGACCACGCTGATCAACGAGGGGTTGGACGAACAGCCCTACTTCATCAACCTGGTGATGAACGTGCACCGCAACTTCCAGAACGCGATGCCCTTCTCGCCGCGCCATCTGCAGATGATGGTGGACACGCTGCCCAAGGGCGCGATCTTCGGCGTCAGCGGCATCGGGCCCTCGCAGCTGGAGGCCAACATCAGCGCGCTGCTGCTGGGCGGCCATGCGCGCGTGGGGCTGGAGGACAACCTGTACTACCGGCATGGCGAGCTCGCCACCAACCTGCAGTTGACCGAACGCATCGTCCGCGTCCTGCACGAGATGGACCTGGAGCCCGCCACCCCGGCCGAGGCGCGCGACATGATGGGGCTGCCGCGCATGGGGCTGCCGAAGCCCGAGTTCGCGCCGTGAGCAGCACGACCATCGCACGCGCTGCCGTGGTCGGCACCGGCGTGATCGGCGCCAGCTGGGCGGCCTGGTTCCTCGCGCGGGGGCTGGATGTCGACGCCACCGACCCTTCGCCGGGCGCCGAGGCGCGGCTGCGCGAGGCGGTGGCGCAGCATTGGCCCACGCTCGAGCGCTTCGGGCTGGCTGAAGGTGCCTCGATGGAACGGCTGCGCTTTCATGCGTCGCTGGAAGACGCAGTGCGCGAAGCGGACTTCGTGCAGGAGAACGGCCCCGAGCGCCTGGACTTCAAGATCGATCTCTTCCGCCGCATGGACGCCGCGGCGCCGCCGCATGCGATCCTGGCCTCCAGCTCCTCGGGGCTGACGGTCAGCGGCATGCAGGCGGGCTGCGCGCATCCGGAGCGGGTGGTGCTGGGCCATCCCTTCAATCCACCGCACCTGATCCCGCTGGTGGAAGTGATCGGCGGCGAGCGCACCTCGGCCGACGCCGTCGAGCGCGCGATGGCCTTCTACGCCGCCATCGGCAAGCGGCCGATCCACGTGAAGCGCGAGGTCAAGGGGCACATCGCCAACCGGCTGCAGGCGGCACTCTGGCGCGAAGCCTTCCACCTCGTCGAGCAGGGCGTCGCATCGGTGGCCGACATCGACACCGCGATCTCGCAGGGCCCGGGGCTGCGCTGGGCCGTGATGGGCCCCTTCATGAACCTGCACCTCTCGGGCGGCGCCGGCGGCATCGCGCATGTGCTGGCGCATCTCGGCGGGCCGATCGAAGAGTGGTGGAAGGACCTCGGCTCGCCGCTGATGACGCAGGCGCTCAAGCAGCAGGTCATCGAAGGCGTTGCAGCGGAGCTGGGGGAGCGTCATCGAAGCGAGCTTGAACGCACGCGCGACACCCTGCTGTTGAACCTGATTCGCGCCAAGGCGGCCTCCGGCACACTCGAATAACGAGGCGCCCTCGGCCGCCAGGAGACAAGCGATGAAAGCCACTGGCTTCCTCGACGACGAGACCCAGCTCGCACCGCCGCGCACGATCCGAATCGATTTCGACGACGGCTCCTTCGCGCTGCGCTCGCCCATCGCGCTCCGGCCGTATGCCCGCTGCATCGGCGAATGGCTGGAGCGCTGGGCGCGTGACACGCCCGAAGCGCTGGCGCTGGCCGAGCGCGACGAAAGCGGCGAGGGCTGGCGCAAGCTCGACTACCGCGCGCTGCGCCATGCCGTCGGCGCGGTGGCGCAAGGCCTGCTCGACCTGGGCGTGCCGCAGGACAGGCCGGTGGTGATCCTCTCCGACAACGCCATCGACCATGCGGTGCTGATGCTGGCCACCCTGCACATCGGCCGCACGGCCTGCTCGCTCTCCAGCGCCTACTCGCGCATGGCCAAGGACCCATCGCGGCTGCACGGCATCCTGCAGGCGCTGGACCCCGCGCTGATCTATGCCTCGGATGCCAAGCTCTACGGCGGCGTGCTGGACGGCTGCGGCGTCGATGCAATCACGGTCTTCAGCCGCAACGGCGACGCGCACCCCGGCGCGCGCTCTTTCGATGGGCTGCTGGCCACCGAAGAGACGCCGGGCGTGATGCGGGCCTTCGAGGCCATCCTGCCCGACACCCATGCCAAGTACCTGCTGACCTCGGGTTCCACCGGCCGGCCCAAGGTGGTGATCAACACGCACCGCATGCTGTGCGCCAACCAGCAGATGATCGCGCAGACCTGGCGCTTCCTGGACCAGGAACCGCCGGTGCTGGTGGACTGGCTGCCGTGGAGCCACACCTTCGGCGCGAACCACAACTTCAACATCGTGCTCTGCCATGGTGGCGCGCTCTACATCGACGAAGGCCGGCCGGCGCCGGGCCTGATCGACAAGACGGTGCGCAACCTGCGCGAAGTGCGGCCCACGCTGCTGTTCAACGTGCCGCGCGGCTACGACATGCTGCTGCCCGCGCTCGAAGCCGACGAGGCCCTCGCGGCCGATGTGCTGTCGCGCCTGCGCCTGTGCTTCTACGCCGCGGCGGCGCTGGCGCCCTCGACCTGGCAGCGGCTCGAGGCGGTGGCGAAGCGCGCGCGGCCGGCTGCGCCGCTGTGGCTCACCACTTCATGGGGCGCAACCGAGACCTCGCCGGCCATCACCTCGGCGCACTGGAAGCTCGACGGCGCGGGCTGCATCGGCGCGCCGTTGCCGGGACTGGAGCTCAAGTTCGTGCCCAGCGGCGACAAGCTGGAGATGCGGGTCAAGGGCGTCTCGGTGTTCCCCGGCTACCGCAACGCGCCGCGCGAAACCGCCCAGGCCTTTGACGAAGAGGGCTACTACCGCATCGGCGATGCGGGCTACCTGGTCGATGCGCAGCGGCCCGAATGCGGCGTGATGTTCAACGGCCGCGTGGCCGAGGACTTCAAGCTCACCAGCGGCACCTGGGTGTCGGTCGGCACGCTGCGCGTGGCGCTGGTGTCGCGGCTGGCGCCGCTGGTGCAGGACGTGGTGATCACCGGCCATGACCGCGATGCGGTCGGCATGTTGGTCTTCCCGAGCGCGCAGGCCGCGCAGCGCCCGCGCGAGGAGCTGGCGGCGGCGTTGCTTCGCACGATGTGCGCGCTGCGCGACGAGGGCGCGGGCTCCTCGCGATGCCCGGTGCGCGCGCTGGTGCTGGCCTCGCCGCCGGACATCGACGCCGGCGAGATCACGGACAAGGGGTACATCAACCAGCGGGCGGTGCTTGTGCGGCGCGCGGCGGAGGTCGAGCGGCTGCACGCGGACGGGGACGATCCCGAGGTCGTGCACCTGGCCTGAAGCGTCGCCCTACATCCCCCAGCGCGCATCGCCGCGCCCCGGCCCCACGCTCGCGAAGCGGTAGGGCAGCGGCAGCGATGCGGTCGTGCGGCTGGCCTGCAGCACGGCGCGGTCGGTCTCGACCTCGTGGAAGCAGGCCAGCATTGCCTTCACGCCCGGCGCCCGGCCGGCCTGCGTGCGCCAGGACGGCCACTCATGGTCCATCTGGGCGCAGAGGTCCCTCCAGGTCTCGGCGAGGGCGGCCCAGGACACCAGTTCGGGGTCGGCCACGCGGCGCGCGAGCCGATGCAGCGACCGCTGCAGCGAAGGCACCTGTTCCACCAGCAGGCGGCAGCGACGGAAATCCTGGGCGTCGCGCGGCAGGTCGAGCGCGGTGCCGCCGTAGTGAGGCGGGCGCACGCCGGTCAGCAAGGTGAAGAGCGCCAGGCTCGACGGGCCCTGCTCGCCGGCCGCCAGCCAGCGCACGGCCTGCGCGTCCAGCCGGCGCGCCGCGCGGCCCAGTTGGGCGCGCACACGCCCGGTGGCGGCCGCGGCCTCCTGCTCGCGGATGCGTGCGAGACCCTCGGTCGGGCCGATGACCGCGGCGGCACCCAGCATGCGCGCCACACCGGCATGCAGCACATGCAGATCGCTGGCCTGGCGCAGCAGGCGCAGCCAGGCACCCAGAGGCATGTGGCCGTACACGATCGTGCAGCCTTCGCGCTGCAGGATTCGGTAGGTCGGCGCGCCCTCGGCCGGCGGTTTCCACGTGCTCATGCCCGTCTATCGGCAGGCCAGTGGCCGGCCAACAGGGCAACAGAGGAAAAAACACGGCGTGCGCGGCCTGGGCGACGCTTACTCCAGCTTCATCCCGGACAGGCTCACCAACGCGCCGCCCACGATTCCAGCGGCACGCGCGCCCCATTGCACACATAGCTGATCGCGTGATACCAGCCCGCCGGCATCAAGCAGCTCTAGGAGCTGCGGCCTGCGACTCCTCTGACTAGAATGGCCGGCGATTCGGGATTTGCTACGGAATCCGTAGCGCAAGCCGCCTCGCGACGTTCACCAGCCGCCATGCCCTCTGCCGCCACCGACAACGCCCATCTCGCCGTCCGTCGTCCCATCATGGCCCTGCTCGAGCAGCTGGGCCGCAAGGGCACGCTGCGCATCTTGTGGGCGCTGCGCGACGGCGCGCCGCAAAGCTTTCGTGTGCTGCAGGCGAATGCGGGCGAGATGTCGCCCTCGGTGCTGAACGATCGGCTCAAGGAGCTGCGCGCGCTGCGGGTCGTCGAACTGGCCGAGCTGGGCTACGGGCTCACCGAATCGGGCGTGGAACTCGTCAAGCGGCTGAAGCCGCTCAACCAATGGGCGGACCGCTGGTTCGATGCGCTTTGACGATACGTCCAGACATCAACAATCCGTCGCAGACACAGGAAACAACGCCATGCCAGACACCCTGAAGCTCCCCACGTACGACGATGTGGCCGCTGCCGCGCGGCGCATCGAAGGCCACGCCCATCGCACGCCCGTGCTGCGCTCGCGCACCGCCGATGAGGAACTGGGGGCACAGCTCTTCTTCAAGTGCGAGAACCTGCAGCGCATGGGCGCCTTCAAGTTCCGTGGCGCCTTCAACGCGCTCGCGAAGTTCGACGAAGCGCAGCGGCGCGGCGGCGTGGTCGCCTTCTCCTCGGGCAACCATGCGCAGGCGATCGCACTGGCGGCGCGCATCCTCGGCATGCCAGCCACGATCGTGATGCCGCACGACGCCCCGGCCGCGAAGGTGGCGGCCACCCAGGGCTACGGCGGGCAGGTGGTGATCTACGATCGCTACAAGGACGATCGCGAACAGATCGGGCGCGATCTGGCGCAGAAGCACGGCATGACGCTGATTCCGCCGTACGACCACCCCGACGTGATCGCCGGCCAGGGCACGGCGGCGAAGGAGCTGTTCGAGGAAGCCGGCCCGCTCGATGCACTGTTCGTGCCGCTGGGCGGCGGCGGGCTGCTCTCCGGCACGGCATTGGCCACGCGGGCGCTCGCGCCGCAATGCAAGCTCTACGGCGTGGAGCCCGAGGCGGGCAACGATGGGCAGCAGTCTTTTCGCAGCGGCAGCATCGTCCACATCGACACGCCCAAGACCATCGCCGACGGCGCGCAGACGCAGCACCTGGGCCAGCACACCTTCGCCGTGATCCGCCGCGATGTCGATGACGTGCTGACGGCGAGCGACGCACAGCTGGTCGAGGCGATGCGCTTCTTCGCCGCGCGCATGAAGCTGGTGGTCGAGCCCACCGGCTGCCTGGGCTTCGCGGCGGCCCGCGAGATGAAGGCGCAGCTGCGCGGACTGCGCGTGGGCGTGCTGATCAGCGGCGGCAACGTCGACGTGGAGCGCCTGGGCGCGCTGCTCGCAGGCTGAGCTTCACTCCCTGAGCTGCACCCCGAAGCGGTACAGCACGTTTCGCAGCAAGCGACCGAAGACCGGGTCGCTGCCCAGCACCCAGGCCGCGCCCACTGCGCCGGCGTGGAACACGCGACCGCCTTGGGGCCGCTCCCAGTAGATCATCTCGGCCGAGAGGCCGTCGAGGGATTCGGTGAGGTTCGAGAAGCAATCGAGGTAGGCGTCGAGCCGGCCGGGCACGCGGCGGATGCCGTGGGCGATGACTTCGATGTTCTGCTGCGGCACGGGCAGCGACGCGCCCGGCGGCACCTGCTTCGTCATGCGCGCCAGGGTGGCGATGGTGAGGTCCCACTCGTGGCCGATGGCGCGCGGCAGCCCGCCGCCGGGCGCATGGCCGAAAGTCTGGCCTTCGGCGAGGCCCAGCGGGTGCGGCTCGTTGAAGAGAGCATGCCGCGGCTGCGCGACGTGGTAGACGCCGAAGTCCTCGCCATCGGCGAACGCCCAGCCCGCGGTCTCCAGGCCGACGATGTCGGCGGCCGCGCGGCCGGAGGCCTTGAGCCGGCCGCCGCGCGCCCAGTCCTGGCTGTGGTACTGCTCGCCGAAGGGGCCCGCAGGCGGGCCCACCGGCGGCACGGTCTCGTCATGATCGGGACCATTGACCTTGCGCTGCTCCATGACCGTCATGTCCTCGTCGTAGCTCACGCGCAGGTACATGGTGTTGCCCGAGAGCACGATCGCGCTGCCGCCGCGGCGCAGGTAGTCGTCGAGGCCGTCGACAGCAGGGGTCGACCAGTACTCGCTGTGGCCGTTGACGATGACGCTCTGGTAGCGCGAGAGCAGCGAAGGGTCGCGGTGCAGGTCGATGTCGCCGATCACATCGAAGTCGTAGCCCTCGCGCTCCAGCCAGACATGGAGACGACGTTCGAGCCGCGCCCACTGGCTGAAGCCGCTGCCTTCGGGGTCGTACAGCGCATTGGGGCTCGCGTTGGGCCACGGCATGCGCAGGCCGACCTGGTAGCAGGGCTGGCCGGCGCGGTGGTAGGTGTAGCTGCAATAGGCGGGCGCCTGCGGATGGCAGCTCTCCAGGCCCGCCGCGCGGCGCGGCCACACGGGATCGTCCACCACGTTCTTCGCGAAGGGCGTGCTCGCATAGGCCAGCCAGCTGTTGACGGCGCACAGCACGAGAACGGGTGCGGGCGCCGCATGCACGGGCTTTCGGACGATGAACGTGATGTCGTAGTCCGCATCGCGGCCCTCGAGCTCGAAGCGAAGGCGAGCGACGTACAGGCCGGACCTTGCGTCCCCCGGCACACGGAACTCGTGCGTGGCCTCCCAGCGGCAGTCGTAGAGGTCGTCGCTCGCCAGCCGCAGGCCATGGCCGCGTGTCGAATCGCTGAAGGGGTCGTAAGTCGATTCGGCGTCTTCGTGAGCCCCGACCCTGGCCGGCTCGAACGCGGGGCCGACGATCATCCACGTGCCATGGTTGACGATGCGGCCGGTGCGCTGATGGCCGCTCGCATCGGCCACTTGCGTGCCGCGCTCCTCGCGCAGCGGCCAGCAGGCCAGCACCGAGCGGACGGGCGGGACGACCAGGCCGCGTTGCGCGAAGCGCTGCGCGATCTCCTCCGCTTTCAGGGCGCGGTCGTACAACGCGGGCATCAGCAGGTCGGCGTCGACGAAGAGGTCGGCCCGGCCGTCGACGCCGGCGGCGCCGAGGCGCAGCGGTGCGGGGCCGGGCCGCACCTGCTGCGCGGCCTCCCACTGCCCGGCCTGCACGCCGTCGATCCACAGCGCGGCGACCCTGCCGTTCCACGTGGCGACCACATGCTGCCAACGCCGCGGGGCCAGGTGGCCACGGGCCTGCAACGCATCGGCGCGGAAGGCGCCGCCGTCGCCAAGGTGGAAGCCCAGCGCCCCGCCCTCCTCGATGAAGAGGCCCCAGCCGCAATGCGCCGGGAAGTCGTACTGCCCGACGAGGCTTTGCCGCACGTCGATCCGCCACGGCTTGACCCAGCATTCCACCGTCAGGCCGTGCAAGGGCAGTACGGAGGGCAGGCCCTTGTCGACATGGACATAGGAGCCCGGGTGAATGGGTTGCACCCGCGCGGCCGAGGGCGCGAAGCGATGCAGCTCCACGTCGTCGCTGCGCCCTTCGACATCGTTGCCCAGCCGGCAGACCGAAAGCCGATAGGCACGGTCGCTGCTGACGTGGAAGCGCAGCAGCTCCCCGGCCGCCACGCTCTTGTGGTCGGCATAGCCGTGGACGCCGGGAAGATGAAGAGGCTTGTGCGGGGGAATGCTGGTCATTCGGAAGTGAAGCCCGAGGCCTTGACCACGGGGCCCCAGCGCTTGAGGTCGTCTTCGATGAGGCGGCTCAGCTCGTCGCCGCTGCTCGGGTGCGGATCGCTGCTGAGTTTCAGCAGTCGCTCCTGCACCTCCTTGTTGGCCAACGCCTTGCCGAGCGCCGCATGCAGCTGGTCGACGATGGGCTTGGGCGTTCCGGCCGGCACGAACAGGCCGGTCCATTCGAGGTTGTCGAAGTGCGGCTGGCCCAGCTCCTTCAGCGTGGGCACGTCGGGCAGGAGTGCGGCGCGCTTGGAGCCGTTGACCGCCAGCACCTTCAGCTTGCCGCTCTGCTGGTAGGCCACCAGGTCGGCAATCGGCGTGATGCCGGCCGCGATCTGGTCGCCCAGCAGGTCCTGCACCAGCGGCGCGGCGCCGCGGTACGGCGCGGCCACGAGGTTGACCTTGGCTTCGGTACCGAGGCGGTAGCCCATGAACTGCGCGACGCTGCCCGGCGCAGGCACGCCGTAGCTGGCCTTCTGCGGATCGGCGCGTGCGATATCCAGCCACTGCTTGACGTCCCTGGCGGGCAGCGCCGCGGGGACGGCAAGGCCTTCGTAGAAGCTGGCGATGCGGCCCACGGCCTTGAAGTCCTTCACCGGGTCGTAGCGCACGGACTTCGAGGTCAGCGGCAGCATGACCATCATGTGCATGTTGGCCAGCAGCACGGTGAGGCCGTCGGGCGCGGCGTTGCGCACGTAGTCGGCTGCGATCTGGCCGCCGGCGCCGGTGCGGTTGTCGACGACCACGGTGGTGCCGAGCTCGGCCGCGAGCTTGTCGGACAGGGTGCGCGCCTGCACATCGGCCGAGCCGCCCGCCGGGTAGCCGACGATCAGCTTGACCGGACCCTTGCTGGTGGCGATCTGCGCGGGCGCGGCAGCGGCGAAGGCGAGGCTGGCGCACGCCAGTGCGGTCTGCAGGAGACGATGGATCATGTGAGCCTTTGGAGGGATGGGAAAAAGGTCAGGCCGCGAGGCCCTTGCGCGCGATCTCGTCGGCGAGGTCCGCGAGCGATGTCTCGAGCAGCTCGGCCAGCGTGTCGATCTCGGCCACGCTGATGGTGAGCGGCGGCGTGATCATCTGGAAGTCGCCGAAGGCGCCGAGGTTGGCGCGCCGGTTGTAGAGCGCAATGCCGTGCTTCAGGCCATGCTCGGTCAGCCGCGCCGGGGCGTTGAAGGCTGTGGGCAGCTGGCGCTTGCTGGACTTGTCGGCCACGATCTCGATCGCCGTCAGCAGCCCCTTGCCGCGCACATCGCCGACGATGGGCGAGCGCGCCGCGATCTCGCGCAACCGCGCCATCAGCAGCTCGCCGCGCTCGTGCGCCCGCGCGACCAGGTCCTGGCGGATCACCTCGTCGACGACCGCATGCGCGACCGCGCAGGAGAGCGGGTTGGTGAAGTAGGTGTGGCCATGCACGAAGCCCCCGCTGCCAGCCACCGCGTCGACGATCCGGTCGGGCGCCAGCAGGCAGCCCAGCGGGGTGTAGCCGGCGGCCAGGCCCTTGGCGAGGGTGACCAGGTCGGGCCGCGCCGCGGGCCAGTGGTGCGCGGCGAGGAAGGCGCCGGTGCGGCCGGCGCCGCTCATGATCTCGTCGTAGATGACGAGCACGCCATGGCGGTCGCAGATCTGCCGCACGCGCTCGAAGTACGCGGCCGACGAGACGACCGCGCCGGTCGAGAGGCCGCCGATGGGTTCGAGGATGAAGGCGAGCACGGTCTCGGGGCCCTCGCGCACGATCGTCTGCTCGAGTTCGTCGGCGCAGGCCATTTCGTGGGTCGCGGCCGTGTGCCCCTCCGGCACGCGGTAGGACAGCGGCGCGGGCACCTTGGGCATCGAACGGATCAGCGGCCCGTACAGCGTCAGCGTGTTGGCATCGCCGGTGACCGCGAGCGCACCGAGCGTGGAGCCGTGATAGCTGGGGTCGCGCGAGATCACCTTGCTGCGGCTGCCCTGCCCCGTGACCACCGCGTACTGCCGCGCCAGCTTGATGGCCGATTCGTTGGCCTCGGAGCCGCCCGAGACGAAGAAGGCACGGTCGAAGCCCTCGCCCGCCAGCGCGCAAACGCGGTCGGCCAGCGCGATGTTGTGCTCGCTCTCGAAGAAGCGCGGATAGGCGAAGCTCACCTTGGCGGCCTGCTCGGTCATCGCGGCGAGCACGCGCGGGTTGCCGTGGCCGATGTTGGCCACCACCGCGCCGGCGGTCGCGTCCAGGTAGCGCCGGCCATCGGCGTCCCACAGGAAGATGCCTTCGCCGCGCGCGATGCGCGGCGGGCGCGGCGCGCCCTTGGGCGCGTAGAAGCCGAGGACGGTGCCGCCCTGGGGCGTGTCGCCGACGGTTCGGGTGATGGAGGCCGGGGTGTTCATGCCGCGCACGATACGAACAGAGCGCACTGGCGGGTAGACGTATCGAGCGATGAAGTGCTATACGTCATGCGCATGAAGTACACCCACGACCGCCTGGACCTGCTCGCCACCTTCATTCGCATCGGCGAGAGCGGTTCCCTCAGCAAGGCGGCGCGGCTGCTGGACACCACGCAGCCGACGGTGAGCCGGCGCCTGCTGGAGCTCGAGCGGCTGCTGGGCTGCAAGCTGGCGCTGCGCACGACGGCGAGCTTCTCGCTGACCGACGAAGGCCGCTCGCTGCTGGCCGAGGCGCACGACCTGACCGATCGGTGGTCGGGGCTGTCGCACCGGCTGTCCGGCGGCCAGAGCCGGCCCGAGGGAACCTTGCGCGTGATCGGCCCGTCGGGCTACGGCACCGGCTTCCTGACGGACGCCGTGACGGACCTGCGCGCCGCGCACCCCGGCCTGCGCATCGAGCTGACGCTGACCGATCGCGTCGTCGACCTCGCCGCCTCGGGCGCGGAATGCTGGGTCTGCGTGGGCGAGGTGCGCGACCCGGGCCTGGTGAGCCGGCACCTGGGCGCGATGGAGCGCGTGCTGATCGCGACGCCGGCCCTGCTCAAGCGCACCGGGCCGGTCACGCTGGCCCGGCTCCCCTCGCTGCCCTGCGTGGGCCTGGTGCCCTATGTGGAGGGCAGCGTGCGGCTGCTCGACCGGTCGGGCCGATCGCGCATGGTGCGGCTGGACACGCCGATCAAGACCGACAGCCTGCTGTCGAGCTACCGCGCGATCCTCAACGGCGCCGGCATCGGCGCCGCGGCGCCGTGGATGTGCCACGCGGACATCCAGGCCGGGCGGCTCAAGCGGGTGCTGCCGCGCTGGTGGCTGGAGCCGATCGGCATCCACGTGGCGCTGCCGCCGGGGCTGTACCGGCCGGCCCGGGTGACGGCTTTCATCGAGGCATTGAAGCAGCGCATGCATGCACTGCCGGGATTCAGGCCGGCGTGATCAACCACGAGCGCCGGTTCAACGTGCCTTGGAGGGCGCGAGCCGCCGCGGCTTCGTCTTCTCGTCGTCCGAGCCGAACAGCTTTTCCACCTGCTGCCCGACGCGCGCGCCGATGGCGGTGCCCACACCCGGGAGCACGGCTGTGCCCACCGCCGCGCCGGCCAATGCGCCCCCGGTCATCGACAGCTGAGGGTTGTCGAGCGTGCCGGCCAGCTTGAGTGGCACGCCCACCATGCCGTCGACCAGGTCGATCGCCATCTCGCCGTCGAGGCGGCGATTGAGGACGCTTGCGCTTCCACTGGCGGTGAGCACGCCGGAGCGCGCCTGCAGTCCGATGTAGCGCAGCAGGATGCCGTCCTCGGTGTTCTGCGTCTCGACGGTGCCGGTGAGCTCGTCGAGCACCGTCTGGCCGCCGCGCGCGGCGTTGGGCGCGCCGACCACCTTCGAGAGGTCGAAGCCCTTGATCGTCGCAGGCTGCATGGCGAAGCGGGTGCGGGTGTTCAGGTGGCGCATCAGGTCGCCGAAATCTTCGCCCTCGCTTCGCACTTCGGTGCGGCCGTCGAAGCGGCCTTCGACCGCCTGATGCCGGCGGAAGGCGCTCACGAGGTCGCCCACGTCGATGCCCCGGGGCTCCAGCTGGGCGGTGAGGCGCAGGCGGCCCTGGTCCAAGGTGTGGAGCTCGGCCTGGCCGTTCCACGTGCCGCCGCCGGCATCGACCTCGACGCGCCAGCGGTCTTCCTCGCCTTCGCGGACAACACGCAGTCGGGTGGTGGGCGATACCCCTGGGCGCCGCAGTTCCGCCTCGCGGGGGCGCCAGCCGGGAGCGAAGCGCACATCGGCGTCGTAGGCGAGCGCGATGTCCTGGCGGTTGATCCACACGATGTCGTCCAGTCGAAGCCGCTCGATCGGAATGTCGGCCGGCTTCCAGGCGCCGGCCATCTCCCCGGAGAGTTCGCCCTTCTTCCAGCGCCCGCGGAAGGCACGCACCGAGGCCCGCGGCAACACGGCGCCTTCGACTTCGACGGCGTCGATGGCGATGGTGCGGCGCAACAGCGCCGCGAGCCGCGGCCGAAGGACGACGCGGCGCACGGTGATGGCCCGCGGCTGCTCGGTCGCGAGGTCGCGCAGCACCACGACCGGCGAGGGGCGCAGCGACCAGCTCGCGCTGCCCACGCGCAGGCCGATGCCGCTCGCGCGCTCGAAGCCCTCGCCGATGCGGGCGGCGAGCGCCTCGTCGCTGGGCAGCAGCCGCCAGGCGAACCAGGCCCCGCTGCCCAGCAGCAGGAGCAGCGTGATCACCGAGCCGATGACCCATCGCCGGGCACGCGTCAGCTTCATGCGGCGAGCTTAGATCCATCGCCCGGCGCCCGCATCGGCCGCGGGCCCGTGGCCGTGTCAGGGCCAGTCGCTATAGTTTTGGTCAAACCCCACTGAACGAACCGGAGAAAGCGAATGTCCATCTGGAAGAAAGAGATCTCGATCGAGGAACTCACCCGCAGTCACGTGAACACGGCGGTGGCGACGCTGGGCGTGGAGTTCCTCGAGATCGGCCCCGACTTCATCCGCGGCCGCGTGCCGGTGGACGAGCGCACGCGCCAGCCCTACGGCATCCTGCACGGCGGCGTGTCGGTGGTGCTGGCCGAGACGCTGGGCTCCTGCGGCGCGCACTACTCGGCGCCCGAAGGCCACCGCGCGGTGGGGCTGGACATCAATGCCAACCACATCAGGGCCACGACCTCGGGCTGGGTCACGGGCATTGCGCGCCCGGTGCATCGCGGCCGCAGCACGCAGGTCTGGCAGATCGACCTCACCAACGATGCGGGCGAGCTGACCTGCGTCTCGCGGCTGACGATGGCGGTTCTGATCCCGCAAGGCTGAGAAGGCGCGAGCGCGCCCGCCGGCCGGGCCAACAACAACAACCGAGGAGAAAAGACATGAGCGATTCGTACCTTCCCCGCTGGCGCGAGGTGGCCGCCGGCGACACTGCCGTGGTGGCGCCCGACGAGCGACTGCCCTGGCCGCAGACGTTCGCCCTGGGGGTGCAGCACGTGATCGCGATGTTCGGCGCGACCGTGCTCGCGCCGATCCTCATGGGCTTCAACCCCAACATCGCGATCCTGATGAGCGGCTTCGGCACGCTGATCTTCTTCCTGGTGACCGGCGGCCGCGTGCCGAGCTACCTGGGTTCCAGCTTCGCCTTCATCGGCGTGGTGATCGCGGCCACCGGCTACGCGGGCCAGGGGCCGAACGGCAATCTCGGCGTGGCGTTGGGCGGGATCATCGTCTGCGGGGCGGTCTACGTGCTGATCGGCGTGCTGGTCGCGCTGACCAACGAGCGGCACCACAAGTCGGCGCCGCTCAGAGGGGTCGAGGTGGAGGAGATCGAGCAGGACGTCGCGGTGCACTGGATCGAGCGGCTGATGCCGCCGGTGGTGACCGGCGCGGTGGTGGCGGTCATCGGGCTCAATCTGGCGAGCGTGCCGATCAAGAACATGGCGCCGACCGGCTTCGACACCTGGATGCAGGCGCTGACCTTCCTGTGCGTGGGCCTGATCGCGGTCTACGCGCGCGGCATGGTGCAACGCTTGCTGATCCTCATGGGACTGGTCGCGGCGAGCCTCATCTACGCCGTGCTCACCAATGGGCTGGGGCTGGGCAAGCCGATCGACCTTGGCCCGCTGGCGGCGGCCCCCTGGTTCGGCCTGCCAAATTTCACGGCGCCGGTGTTCGAGGTGAACGCCATGCTGCTGATCGCGCCGGTGGCGGTGATCCTGGTGGCCGAAAACCTGGGCCACATCAAGGCGGTGAGCGCAATGACGGGTCGCGATCTCAATCCGTACCTGGGCCGCGCCTTCATTGGCGACGGCATCGCGACCATGGTGAGCGGCGCGGCCGGCGGGACCGGCGTCACGACCTATGCGGAGAACATCGGCGTGATGGCGGCGACCAAGATCTACTCCACGGCGATCTTCGTGGTGGCGGCGTTCATCGCACTGCTGCTGGGCTTCAGTCCCAAGTTCGGCGCACTGATCCAGGCCATCCCATTGCCTGTGATGGGCGGCGTGAGCATCGTGGTGTTCGGCCTGATCGCGGTCGCGGGGGCCAAGATCTGGGTCGACAACCGGGTGGACTTCTCGCAGAACCGCAACCTGATCGTGGCCGCGATCACGCTCATCCTGGGCACCGGCGACTTCACGCTCAAGTTCGGCCAGTTCGCACTGGGCGGCATCGGGACCGCCACCTTCGGCGCGATCCTGCTCTACGCCGTGCTCAACCGCTCGCGCGCCGCCTGAGCCGGAGCCCGGCGCGGGGCGGCGCTTGCCCGGTAGACGCGCAAGACGCACGCCACGAGCTCCTGGAACAAGCCCATCGGATCTTCCACCATGCGCGCGACCGGGTAGCTGCCGAGCGAGAAACCTGCAAAGCGAATCTGGACGCGATCGAAGTAGAGATACAGGCCCTGGCCCGCGTCGAGCAGGCAGCGTTCGGCCGTGTCGAAGAAATCACCGCACTGGAGCTCGGCCGCCGGTGCCGCGCCAAGGCTGTAGGTGTAGAGGTCCGGCCGCACCGACCGAATGTCGAGGATAGGTTGCATGAGGGGACAATGAGCAGCCCGGGAGAGGGCCGAAGCGCGTGAGTCTCTGAAAAGAACGCCTGCGTGCTTGTAGGAGTCGACCGCGCCTTGGTGCCGGTGTTGCGTGGGTGAATCAATCTTGAAACCCAGTGCAAGAAGTGTTGTGCCCGGTCATCTTTCCAGCAAGCATCGACAGGTTGCCCGCCACTCCCCGTTAGACTCCAACGCTTTTCGCACCCACGTTTTCCATGGCAGATGCATCCGCCGCGCGCACCCGAGCGGTTTTCGAATTCAAGAGCGCGACGCTTCCGCTGATCGCCGTGATCCTCAAGACCGCGGACCTGGGCGTACTGGCCGAGGCGCTCGACGCTCAACTCGCCGATTCCCCCGATTTCTTCGACCAGGAGCCGGTCGTCATCGATCTCTCGCAGCTGGAGCAGAGCGATGCCGCGGCGAGTCTCGACTTTCCTGCGCTGCGCGCGCTGCTGGCGCGCCACCAGACACAGCCGGTCGCGGTGCGCGGCGGCAGCGACGGGCAGAACGCCGCGGCGCGCGCGGCCGGCCTGTCCGTGACCGCGATGCCGGTGCCGCCTTCGCCGAGCCCGCGGCCAGCTCCGCCACCAGCCGAAGCCCCCCAGCCCCAGATCGTGCGCGAGGTGCCGGTGCCTGCGAACGGCACGCTGGTGATCGACAAACCGCTGCGTTCGGGCCAGCAGGTGTACGCGCGCGGTGGCGACGTGGTGGTGACCGCAGTGGTCAGCTTCGGCGCCGAGGTGATCGCAGATGGCAACGTGCACGTCTACGCGCCGCTGCGCGGCAAGGCGATCGCGGGCGCGCGCGGAAACACCGAGGCACGCATCTTCACCACTTGCATGGAAGCGCAGCTGGTTGCGATAGCGGGCATCTACCGCACCGCAGAAGTCGCGCTGCCCGCGGAGGTTGCGGGCAAGGCGACGCAGATCTCGCTGGACGGAAAGAAGATCGTGATGAGCGCCATCGAATGAGGCGGCCATCCGCGCGCACGCGCACACCTGAACAAACGAAACAGAAGAGAAGGATTCGAATGGCCAAGATTGTGGTGGTGACCTCGGGCAAGGGCGGCGTCGGCAAGACGACCACGAGCGCGAGCTTTGCATCGGGGCTCGCGCTGGCGGGCAAGAAGACGGCCGTGATCGACTTCGACGTCGGCCTGCGCAACCTGGACCTGATCATGGGCTGCGAGCGGCGGGTGGTCTACGACCTGATCAACGTGATCCAGGGCGAGGCCAACCTGAGCCAGGCGCTGATCAAGGACAAGCAGTGCGACAACCTGTTCGTGCTGGCCGCATCCCAGACGCGCGACAAGGACGCACTCAAGCAGGAGGGGGTCGAGAAGATCCTGAACGAGCTGAGCGAACAGGGCTTCGACTACATCGTGTGCGACTCGCCCGCCGGCATCGAGACCGGCGCGCTGATGGCGATGCACTTCGCGGACGAGGCGCTGATCGTGACCAACCCCGAGGTCTCCTCGGTGCGCGATTCCGACCGTATCCTCGGCATGCTCGGCTCCAAGACGAAGCGGGCCAAGGAAGGCGGCGAGCCGATCAAGGAGCATCTGCTGATCACGCGCTACAACCCCAACCGGGTGGCCGGCGGGCAGATGCTGTCGCTGGAGGACATCCAGGACATCCTGCGCATCAAGCTGATCGGCGTGATCCCGGAATCCGAGAGCGTGCTGCAGGCTTCGAACCAGGGCATCCCCGCGATCCACGACAAGGAGACCGAGGTGGCCCAGGCCTACAGCGACGTGGTGGCGCGCTTCCTCGGCGAGGACAGGCCGATGCGCTTCGTCGAGGCCGAGAAGCCCAGCTTCTTCAAGCGCTTCTTCGGAGGGAGGTAAGCATGTCCTTTTTCTCGTTCCTGCTGGGCGAAAAGAAGAAGACGGCGAGCGTCGCGAAGGAGCGGCTGCAGATCATCCTCGCGCACGAGCGCAGCAGCCTCAGCGGCAAGCGGCGGCCCGACTACCTGCCGGAACTGCAGCGCGAACTGATCGCGGTGATCTCGAAGTACGTGTCGATCAAGGCCGAGGACATCAAGGTCCACCTGGAGAAGCAGGACGACCTCGAGGTGCTCGAAGTCAAGATCGAGCTGCCGGACGGGACTGCGCTGGCGGCGCGCTGAGCGCGCGCCCGATCAAGCCCTCGAAACGAAGGCAGCCACCTCCTGCAGCACGGAGGGCTCCCGCAAGATGCGGCGGTGGCCCAGCGCCTGTGTTGCGATGAGCTGCGCCCCGGCAATCGCGTCGCGGTAGGCCACGCCGTCGGCAAAGCGGTTGACGCGGTCGTCGCGGTCATGCACCACCAGCGTGGGTTGTGCGATGCGCGGGCCCACGGCGTCAGGCTCGAACAGGGGCATGAGGATGCCCTCCCGTGCCTCGATCCGGTGCTGCATGGCGGCGCGCGTTCGCTCGTTGAGGCCGAACACATGCGCGAAATAGCGGGTGAAGGCGTGCGGTGACGCGGGCGGTGCCAGCAGGACCAGCCGTTCCGCGCGCAGGCCGCGGCTGGCCGCGTAGGCCAACGCGTTCGCGCCGAGCGAGTGCGCAGCGATGGCCTTGAGCGCCGTGCCCTCCAGCGCCAGCCGGGCCGCCACGTAGTCGATGGCCCGCGCGAACTGCGGCAGGTTGCTGACCGTTCCGGGGCTGCGGCCATGGGCCGGCATCTCGAGCAGCAGCGGCGTCAAGCCGGCGGCGGTCAGGGCCTGCGCCAGGGGAAGCATCTGGCCCGCGTGACCGCCCCAGCCGTGGACCAGCAGCACGCGCGGCGCCTCTCGCGATGCCGCATCGGGCGTGTAGAGGCCGAGGCTCGCCTTCTCGAAGGCCCAGGTCTCGCGTTGCCAGCCGGCATCGGGGGCGTGGCGGCGGTTCAGCCAATTGAGCGGCAGCGGGGTGCCGAAGAGACGGTAGGCGGCACGCACGCCAAGCGTGGGCCAGGTGCGTTGCAGCGCGGCCAGAGCCAGGCGCAGCGGGCGCATCCAGGGGCTGGCGCCGTAGTAGTTGGAGGCCGCGGCTGATGAGGCCGCAGCGTTGGAGGTGGCGGGCGTGACGGTGGGCATCTTGGATTCCGGGTTCTTCAATACCAGACCCAATCGTCGTTGCTCCGCGGCAGGCTGCGAACGGCGTCGAGCACCGTGCGCACGCCCAGGCCGAGCAGGCAGGCACCCAGGAACAATAGAGCGATCAACATGCTTTCCCCTTTTATCGCACGGCTGTGCGAAATGTGAATGAGCGAAGGTCGGAAATGGCGGCAGCCATGGAACTCACGCCCGGTAGCTGGCGATCAAGCGCTGCCAGGTGAGCTGGGCGCGGTCTGCTGCGCGCGTGTCTCGGAGGAAGCGCGCGTCGTGCAGCAGGGACATGATCAATCCATTGATCTCGCTGACGAGTTGCGCGGGGTCGGTGTCGGCCCGCAGCTCGCCGGTCTCGATCGCCTGCTGCACGGTCCGGCGCAGGGCAGCGCGCCAGCGCGTGACCTCTTCCACCAGTAAGTTGCGCAGCTCGCCCTCCCGGTCATCGAACTCGAAGGCACCGGCGGTGTAGATGCAACCGGTCTCGGTCTCGACCTCACGGGTGCGCACGATCCAGCGCGAGACGATCTCGTCCAGCCGCGCGAGTCCCTTGGGCTTCTGCATTGCGGGCACGAACACGTCGGCCAGGAAGCGGCGCCCGAATTCCTCGATGACCGCCTTCTGCAGCGCCTCGCGCGAGCCCACGCGCGAGAACACGCCGCTTTTGGACAGGCCCAGCCGCGTGGCCACGGCCTGGAGTGTGATGGCCTCGAGTCCCTCGGCCGAGGCGAGATCCATCGCCGTGCCGACGATGGCAGTGCGGGTCAGCTCGCTCTTCTGGGTCTTGGCATCCATTCAGCAAATTTAGCACAGACGTGCGAAATTGCAAGACGAGAAGAATCGGGGGTTTGCGACTTCCATCCAGCCGGGGTGTGGGCGTATCGTGGCGGCTCCAACCACAACCCGGAGACGAGCATGGCAACCAGCAGCAAGACGAGCAGCACGGCCGGCGCCAGGAAGGCACAGCCGACGGCCGCGGAAGACATCCAGGATGCGTTCATCAAGCCGCTCAAGGGCATGGCCGAGCGCCTGCAGAACCTTCCTTTGGCCGGGGCGGCCGGCACCATCGCCGAGAGCGGGCGCAAGGACCTGCAGGCGCTGATGGAGGCGAACCAGAAGTCCTATCAAGGTCTGCAGGCGGTGGTGGCGCGTCAGACCGAGATGCTGAAGACGTCGATCGTCGAATGGCAGGGGGCGGTGAAGGGCATGTCGCCTGCCGAGCCGCGCGAGAACCTCGCCAAGCTCGATGCCTTGGGCAAGGCGGCCTTCAAGCAGGCGCTCGACGATATCCGGGAGCTGTCGGAACTGGCAGCCAAGTCGCAGGCCGAGGCCTTCGACATCGTGAGCCAGCGCATCCGCGACAACGTGGACGAAGTCAGCAAGCTGCTGAAGACGCCACGCAAGTAGATTGCGTCGTCGCTGTCGGCAGGCGCACGCCCGTCGGATTCTGCGAAAAAGGTCCGTGACGGCGTTCGCAGGAAGCGTACATTGGACTCTTTCGTCTGCGATCGGAGCGATTTTGGCCAAGGCATCGACTTCTCTTCCCACGCGCAACCTTTCCCCCGCGGCGGCCGAACAGGCCACGGCGAGGGAAAGGCTGCGGCAGGCCCTGCCGGCCACGGTCAACCTGTTGAAGCAGCGACAGGCCGACCAGATCGCCGATGCGGACATCGAGGCCTACGTGGCCCTCAACTGGCTCGAATGGCATGGAGGCGGGTTGCGCCTCACCATCACCGGGCACAACGTGTGTGCCCAGACGGTCGCAGCCGCCGCCTGATCCGGCTTACTGCGACGCGATGATCTGGGCGATCAGCCCGGTTGCGATCGCCGCCAGCACCAGATCGCCGTTCGCGCTCACCCAGTGGTACCCGCTGGGCGGCGCCTCCAGCCGACGGGCGCGCCAGTCGCCGACCTCGTCGTAGTGGCCGCGGTAGGTCGGCGGCAGGTAGCCGCCGCGATGCCATTTGCCACGGCCGTCCCAGCGGCGAAGGTCGTCATCCCGAGCTTCCCGATGCTCGCGGCGATCGTGGTCGCGATCGAACCTTTGCGAATAGCGCGCGCCGTCGTCGTCACGCCGGTCGCGATGCCCGTAGCCGTCGTCGCGCGCCAGTGCGCTGCCGGCCATGCCGAGCGCCAGCACAGCTGCAACGATGGTCGTTCGGGTCTTGATGCGCTTGTTGTTCATTGCGACTCCTTCAGTGCGTTGGAACATGGGTGCAGTATGAAAAGCCCATGTATCGCCGCCACGCGCCACCGATGTGGCCGGCATGAAGGGTGTAAGCGCGGGTAAAGGGAGTCGGACCCGATTCAAGGCGCGGTGCCCTGGGGGCCCACGGACGGTTGCGCACCGCGGCCCTGCCCACCGGGCAGCTTGCGGCCCAGCGATTCACCCAAGTTGCGGATCGGCCGGCTGGCGCGCTCGGAGGCGTTCCCGATGCCCCGGCGCGTGGCCGAGTCGGCGTGGTCGATGCCACGGCCCGCAGCATCGGAACCGCGATGGATGCCGCCCAGGACCTTGCCGTTCTGCGGCGGCGGCTTGAGCGTATGCGCGCGCTGGGCGGCCGGCGGGTCGTTGCCGTTCTGCGCGGATGCTGTCGTCGGCAGCGCCAGCCAGGCCGCGAGCGCGGCGGCGCAGGCGTATGTGCAGTGCTTGATGGGCATGTGTCGGTCTCCTCGAGTCGGGTCTTCTATTCGTTGGCGTCGGCGTTGGCGTTGGCATCGGAGTCGGCGGCGCGCGCCAGCCGCTCGCTCTTCCAGTACACGTCGTCCCCTCCGTCCACGCGATTGAGCACGCGCGCCAGTACGAACAGCAGGTCGCTCAGGCGATTGAGGTACTGGCGTGGCGCCTCGTTGAGCTCCACCTCGGCACCGAGGGCGACGACCGCGCGCTCCGCACGCCGCGCGACGGTGCGGCAGACGTGCGCCTGCGCGGCGGCGCGGGTGCCCGCCGGCAGGATGAACTCGGCCAGCCGCGGGAGCGCCGCGTTGTGTTCGGCGAGCGCGTTGTCGAGTTGCACCAGCGCATCGGCCTTCAGCAACGTGAAACCGGGCATCGACAGCTCGCCGCCGAGATTGAAGAGCTGGTGCTGCACGTCGACCAGCAGGTCGCGCAGCGCCATCGGCATCGGCTCGCACAACAGCAGGCCGATGTGCGAGTTGAGTTCGTCCACGTCGCCCATTGCGTGCACGCGCCGGTGGTCCTTGGGGACGCGCGTGTTGTCGCCCAGGCCGGTGGTGCCGTCGTCGCCGGTGCGCGTGGCGATCTGCGTGAGTCGGTTGCCCATGTCGCTGTCTTCGTGGAAGCTGGTTCGTAGAATGGTAGCCCCCTCTGGAGACCCGCCGATGAACGCGCCCACCGCCCTCGCCCATCTCACCCCCGCCATTGCGCTGCGCGACGTACCGGACGCATTGCTCCAGGCGCTGAAGGCGCGCTTCGGCGAGCAGTGCTCCACGGCCCTGGCGGTACGCACGCAGCACGGCCGCGACGAGTCCTCCTTCGATGCGCCGCCGCCCGCGGCCGTGGTCTTCGCCGAGACCACGCAAGACGTGGCCGACGCGGTGAAGCTCGCCGGCGGGTACAGCGTGCCGGTGATCCCCTTCGGCGTCGGCTCCTCGCTCGAAGGCCACCTGCTCGCGGTGCAAGGCGGCATCAGCATCGACGTGAGCCGCATGAATCGCGTGCTCTCGGTCAATGCCGACGATCTCACAGTGACCGTGGCGCCCGGCGTCACGCGCAAGCAGCTCAACGATGAGATCAAGAGCACGGGCCTGTTCTTCCCCATCGACCCGGGCGCCGATGCATCGATCGGCGGCATGACCGCCACGCGCGCGAGCGGCACGAACGCGGTGCGCTACGGCACCATGCGCGAAAACGTGCTCGCGCTCGAAGTCGTCACCGCGAGCGGCGAGGTGATCCGCACCGGCACCCGCGCAAAAAAGTCATCGGCGGGCTATGACCTCACGCGCCTCTTCGTCGGCAGCGAAGGCACGTTGGGCGTGGTGACGGAAATCACCCTGCGCCTCTATCCCCTGCCCGAGGCCGTGTCCGCCGCGATCTGCTCCTTCCCGAGCATCGAGGCTGCGGTGCGCACCACCATCGAGATCATCCAGCTGGGCGTGCCGATCGCGCGCGTGGAACTGATCGACGTGAACACGGTGCGCATGGTGAATGCGTACGCCAAGCTGGCGCTCCGCGAGGAGCCGATGCTGCTGATGGAATTCCACGGGTCGCCGGCCGGCGTCAAGGAACAGGCCGAGACAGTGCAGGAGCTGGCCAGCGGCCATGGCGGCAAGGCCTTCGAGTGGGCCAGCACGCCGGAAGAGCGCACGCGGCTGTGGACCGCGCGGCACAACAGCTACTTCGCGGCAGTGCAGTCGCGCCCCGGCTGCCGCGTGATCTCCACCGATACCTGCGTGCCGATCTCGCGACTGGCGGACTGCCTGCTCGAATCGGTGGCTGAAGCCGATGCAAGCGGTATTCCCTACTTCCTGGTCGGCCACGTGGGCGACGGGAATTTCCACTTCGGCTATCTGCTCGACCCGAACGCGCCCGAGGAGCGCGTGACCGCCGAGAAGCTCAACCACGCGCTGGTCTCGCGTGCGCTGGCGCTCGAAGGCACCTGCACCGGCGAGCACGGCGTGGGGCTGCACAAGATGGAGTTCCTGGTGAACGAGGCCGGGGTGGGCGCCATCGACATGATGCGGACGATCAAGCGCGCACTCGATCCCAAGAACATCATGAACCCGGGGAAGATCTTCAGCCTCTGAGGCGCCAACCAAAAGCCCGGCGCTCGCAAGCGTGCCGGGCTTTCTTGTGCGCCGGCTCGGCGCTCGTTCGCGAATTACTTGCGTCGGGCGGGCGCGCGCTCGGCCGGTGCCGAGGTTTGCGATGGCGCCACGCCGCCGTCGACACCCAGCCGGCCACCGCCACCGAGGCCCTGCCCCTGCACCGTCTGCGCCTTGTAGTTGCGCAGCGAGACGACCATCTGGTTGAAGGCGTCCATGAAGGCGGCGCTGATCACCTTGCCCTGTGCCGTGTTGGTGTAGCCGCCGAGGCCACCCGCGCCGCCGCTGCCAAAGACCGAACCGAACGCGCCGAAGTCGGTCTTGGAGGCGCTGCCCTCGGAAGCAGCGACCTGCACGCCTGAGCGGTTGTCGATCAAGGTCAGCAGCGCGCTGGCTTCCTTGGTCTGGAGGTTGCCCCCCACCGCCGCCAGCACGCCGCTGTAGCGCCCGCCGACGAGGCCGCCGAGCGAGCCGCCCATGCCACCAGCATTGTTGTTGCTGAAGACGATCTCGGGCGACAGGCCGTAGTCCGAAGCCACCATCTGGCCGCGGCCGAAATTGCTGCCCTGGCGCATTTCGCCCGAAGTCATCAGGTCGCGCTCGCGCGACATCGCGTTCATGCCGGCCGCTCCGCGCTCCACCACCACGAAGCAGTTGGACTGCTGCACCAGCAGGCGCAGCAGGTTGGCGGTCGGCGGCAGCTTGTACTCGTTGCGCAGGATGGTGTACCAACCGGCTGACTGGTTCTCGATGAGCGAGACGGTGCCCAGCGGTGAGCCGCAGCGCTCGAGCGTACTGCTGGTGTTGGCCGAGGCGCTTCCGGCGGCGCTGCCGGTGGCGACCGTCTTCGCGCTCTGGCTACCCATCTGCATGTCGGTGGTCTCGCAGCCGGCCAGCAAAAGCGCGCCCATGGCGATGGGAACGAGCGACAGACGGGAAATGCTCATGATTGGACCCCTTGGAGTACTTTCGGGTTATAGGTTAGAAAAAGTAACCGGCAGAGCATAGGCGCAAAGAAGCCGCCGGACAACCGTCCGGAAGCTAGGACTTCCCAACCTTCCGGTTAGGCCGTTTGGCGGATGCGGTCGATCAGGCCGTTGAGGGCGTCCAGGGACCCGAAGTGAATGGCAAGCTCGCCGCTCTGCTCCACCCGCCCACCGCGCTTGCTGCGCTTCTTGATGCGCACCTCGACCTCGGCGGCCAGGAGGTCCGCGAGCTCCTCTTCGACGCGCTGCAGATCGCGCGACTTGTCCGCACTGCCGCGCCGCGTCGGCGGCCGCAGGCTGAACTCGGCGCTCAGCTTCTTGACGAGCGCCTCGGTCTCGCGCACCGAAAGCTTCTTGGCGGCAATCTGGTTGGCCGCGGTGATCTGGGTGCCCTTGTCGAGTGACAGGAGCGCGCGCGCATGGCCCATGTCGAGATCACCCGCCATGAGCATGGCCTGCGCAGGCTCGGCGAGGTTCAGCAGGCGCAGCAGGTTGCTGGCGGCGCTGCGCGAACGGCCTACGGCCTGCGCTGCCGATTCGTGAGTGAGCCCAAACTCGGCCACCAAGCGTTGCAGGCCCTGAGCCTCCTCCAGCGGGTTAAGGTCTTCCCGCTGGATGTTTTCGATCAGCGACATGGCCGCCGCGGCCTCGTTCGGCACGTCGCGCACGAGCACGGGCACGCTGTCGAGGCCTGCCAGCTTCGCCGCACGGTAGCGCCGCTCGCCCGCGATGATCTCGAACTCGGCGTTCTTTGCGCGCGAGGCATCGCTGTCCAGGCGTCGCACGAGGATCGGCTGCATGATGCCCTGCGCCTTGATGCTCTCCGCCAGCTCGTAGAGCGCGCCCTCGTCCATCCGCGTGCGAGGCTGATAGACGCCGGGAACCATCTGGTCCAGGTTCAAGGTGGTCGGATTGGGCGGCACAGCCTCGTCATTGGCCGAGTTGTCCGGGCCGGTAAAAGTGGGCCCGAGCAGGGCTTCGAGTCCGCGGCCGAGGCCCTTGGGTTTCTTGGTGGCCATCGAGGTCATTCTTCTTTCAGGAGTTCGTTCAGCAGTTGGCGGCCCCTCGGCCAGTCGCCGAGGCCGGACTCGCCGTTGAGGTGGCCGCCAGGACCGGCGTCGAGGTAGCGGGCGCCCCAGTCGCGCGCCATTTCGCGGGATCGTTCGGCGCTGCAATAGGGATCGTCGTTGGCGGCGATCATCAGCGCCCGAAAAGGCAGGGGCTCGCGCACGATCGGCGCCCAGCCGGGGATCATCTGGCGCACATCGTCGCGCTCCAGATCGCCCGGCGCGACCAGGAATGCCGCCTGCACCTTGTGGGTGTTGCGCGAATGGGCCGACCATGCGGCCACGAGGATGCAGCCGAGGCTATGGGCGACCAAGGCCACGGGACTGGGCGCGGCCAGCACCTCTTCCTCAAGGCGGGCCGACCAGTCGCCACGCAGCGGCCGCATCCATTCATGCTGCTCGACACGACGGTCGCCGTGGATGGCCTCCCAGCGGCTTTGCCAGTGCGGTGGGTCGCTGTTCTGCCACCCGGGCAGCAACAGGATGGTGGGCGTGGGCATCTGCAAAAAAAAGGAAAGCGGCTGCACTCAGGCGCCGTTCGGGTCTTGCACGGCGACAGGCGGGGCCTCCATTGGCACGGGCGCCGGCGCGGCGCCGGCCAGCGCGCTGGCTGGCGGCATCTTGCGCACCAGTTCCTCGGCGAAAGCTACAAACGCTTGGCTGCCGCGTGCCGCCGGGTCGAAGATCACCCCGGGCAAGCCATAACTGGGCGCCTCCGCCAGTCGCACATTGCGGGGAATCACGGTGTCGAACACCTTCTCGCCGAAATGCGCCTTGAGCTGCTCGCTGACCTGCTGCTGGAGCGTGATGCGCGGATCGAACATCACACGCAGCAGGCCGATGATCTGCAGGTTCTTGTTGAGATTGGCATGCACCTGCTTGATGGTATTGACCAGATCGGTCAGCCCTTCGAGCGCGAAGTACTCGCACTGCATGGGCACGATCACGCCGTGCGCGGAGCACAGGCCGTTGAGCGTCAGCAGGCTCAGGCTGGGGGGGCAGTCGATCAGGATGAAGTCATACTCGGCGCCGACAGCGGCCAGCGCGGTTCGCAGCCGCTTCTCGCGCCGGTCGAGCGTCACCATCTCGACCTCCGCCCCTGCCAGTTCGCGGTTGGCGCCAAGTACGTCGTAGCCGCACTTTTCGGATTTGACACGCGTCTCGGCTACCGAGGCCGATTCGAGCAGCACGTCATAGACCGTGGTCTCCAACTGGCGCTTGTCGATGCCCGAACCCATGGTGGCATTGCCCTGCGGGTCCAGGTCGATCATCAGGACGCGCTGCCCTACCTTCGCCAAACCAGCCGCGAGATTGACGGCGGTCGTGGTCTTGCCCACGCCCCCCTTCTGGTTTGCGATGCAGAAAATCTTCGCCATGCTACTGAGAGGCTGCCAGCTTCACGCCGAAGCCAATCAGGAAGATCCCGGCGAGCTTTTCGAACAGGGACTTGATGCGGGGATTGGCACGCAGGCGCTCCGCCAGGAAGTGTGTGAGCAGCGTAGCGACGAGGCAGTACGTGAAGGTCAGCACCGCGATCGTCAGTGCCATCACGCCGAAGGTCAGCAGGCCCTGGTGGCGAGCCGGGTCTACAAAGAGCGGGAAGAAGGCCATGTAGAAAACGATTGCCTTCGGATTCAGCAACGTGATCATCATCGCCTGACGGAAGTAATGCCGCGGACGGATGTTGAGGATCGGTGCAGCGCCCGACTTGGCAGTCAGCATCCGGAATCCCAACCAGGCCAGGTAGGCGGCACCCAGCCACTGCACCGCCTTGAACGCGGGCGGATAGGCGCTCAGCAGCGCGGCAACCCCAGCCACAGCAGCCCACATGAGCACCTGGTCGCCTGCGATCAAGCCCAAGGCCGCCGCCAGCCCGCCGCGGATGCCGCCCTTGCTGGTCGAGGTGATGATCGCCAGGTTGCCTGGCCCGGGGATCGCCAGAAAGATGATGATGGCGACGACGAATGCGCCGTAGTCAGCGATGCCGAACATGGATTTGCCTCGGAAAGGGAGGCTTCGAGTCTAAGCGAGGTCGATGTACCAGAAGCGGGTCAAGCGGCCTGTTTCCGTGCCCAAACGATGCAGCGGTCCGCGTGCAAGCCTGGGACTTGCAGTTGTTCCACGTGAAACACCTCGATCTCTGCTGGCAACCGGGCCAGCTCTTCGACTGGCGTCTTTCCCTTCATAGCCAGCCAGAGGCCGCCGGGCGCAAGCAGGCCCTTCGTTCCGTCGAAGAAGTCAGGCAAGGAGGCAAAGGCGCGCGAGCTGATCAACTCGAAGCTGCCCATCAATGATTCCACTCTCGCGTGCAAGCCACGCAGGTTTGGCAGGCCGAGTTCCACCGCCACTTGTTGGACAAACGCCGCCTTCTTGGCCACTGCGTCCAGGCATGTGACCGTGATGTCCTCGCGCATGATCGCGATCACTGCGCCAGGCAAGCCCGCTCCAGCCCCGACATCGAGCAGCGCCGCACTCCCCGGCCACTCACGCCCAAGTGGCCCGATGACCGAAAGGCTATCGAGGAGGTGATGGGTCAGGACGGTCGCTGGGTCCCGCAACGCGGTCAGGTTGTAGACCCTGTTCCATTTCATGATCAATGCGCCATACGCCGAGAGCAGTTCGCATTGCTGGTCACTCAGCCGCAGGCCAAGCGCTGCCGCGCCGTCCCGCAACTCACGATCGGAGCTCATTCGCCGACGATCTGCGACTCGGTCTCGGCACCCTGCCGGAAGGCACGGTGCCCACCTTTGCGCAGGTGGACCATCAGCAACGAGATCGCAGCTGGCGTCACTCCCGAGATACGGGAAGCGAGTCCCAGGGTTTCTGGCCGATGCTTGGCCAGCTTTTGCCGTACTTCAAAGCTTAGCGCCTTGACCTCACCGTAGTCCAGGTCTGCCGGAAGCTTGAGGTTCTCGAAATGCGCGGCCCGTTCGACCTCGCCGTGTTGCCGGTCGATGTAACCAGCGTACTTCGCCGCGATCTCGATCTGTTCGATCTCAAGTTCGCCCAGTGGCTCCGCAGAAGCGTATTTGCCGGCCTCGAGCGACATCAGCGAGGCGTAGTCAACATTGGGCCGACGCAGGAGGTCTCCAAGGTTGTACTCCCGCTCAATGGCCTTGCCAAGAACCCGCTCCGACTCGCTAGCGGGCAGATTCCGTGGATTCACCCAGATCGAGCGCAGCCGCTCTGTTTCACGTGAAACAAGATCTCGCTTTCGCGAGAAGGCGTCCCAGCGGGCATCGTCCACCAGCCCCAACTTGCGACCGGCTTCCGTCATGCGCATATCCGCGTTGTCCTCCCGCAGTTGCAGCCGGAACTCGGCGCGGCTGGTGAACATGCGGTAAGGCTCGGTCACGCCCTTGGTAATCAGGTCATCGACCAACACACCCAGATAGGCTTCGTCGCGGCGCGGCAGCCATGCCGCTTCGCCCCGGCACAAAAGAGCGGCGTTCACGCCGGCGAAGAGCCCCTGGGCCGCTGCCTCCTCATAGCCGGTCGTGCCGTTGATCTGTCCAGCGAAAAAAAGACCCTGAATGGCCCGCGTCTCGAAGCTGCTCTTGAGCTCGCGCGGATCGAAGTAGTCGTACTCGATTGCGTAGCCGGGGCGCAGGATATGCGCGTTCTCGAGCCCGGCGATGGATCGGACCAACTGATACTGGATGTCGAATGGCAGGCTGGTCGAAATCCCGTTCGGGTAGTACTCGTTGGTCGTCAGCCCCTCGGGCTCGAGGAAGATCTGGTGGCTTTCCTTGTCGGCAAAGCGATTGATCTTGTCCTCCACGCTCGGGCAGTAGCGCGGGCCCACGCCATCGATCTTGCCGGTGAACATTGGGCTGCGGTCAAAGCCTGAGCGGATGATCTCGTGCGTCCTTGCATTCGTGTTGGTGATCCAGCAAGCCATCTGCCGCGGATGCATGTCCGTCCGGCCCATGAAGCTGAAGACTGGCATGGGCCCTGCGCCGCCGGGCATGCCGTCTCCCGGCTGCTCGACGCACCTGGAAAAATCGATGCTGCGGCCGTCCAGTCGCGGCGGGGTGCCGGTCTTGAGCCGACCTTGCGGCAGCTTCAGCTCCTTGAGCCGCCCCGACAGGCTGACTGCAGGCGGATCGCCCGCCCGGCCTGCCTGGTAGTTGTCGAGGCCCACATGGATCCGACCATCGAGAAAAGTGCCGGCGGTCAGCACCACGGCACGCGCTCGAAAGGCGATGCCCACTTGCGTCACTGCGCCGACAACCCGGTCACCTTCGATCATCAGGTCATCGACGGCCTGCTGGAAGAGTGAGAGGTTCGGCTGGTTCTCCAGCCGTCGCCGGATTGCCGCCTTGTACAACACTCGGTCGGCCTGCGCGCGCGTCGCCCGCACCGCCGGCCCCTTGCTCGAGTTGAGGATGCGGAACTGAATGCCGGCTTCATCGGTCGCGATAGCCATTGCGCCTCCCAGCGCATCGACTTCCTTGACCAGGTGCCCCTTGCCGATGCCACCGATCGACGGGTTGCAGCTCATCTGCCCGAGCGTCTCGATGTTGTGGGTGAGCAGCAGGGTGCGGGCGCCCATGCGGGCCGACGCCAGCGCAGCCTCGGTGCCGGCATGGCCACCGCCGACGACGATCACGTCGAATTCTTCGGGATAGAGCATTGGAAGCGGCGCACTTGCGCGTGCGCTAGCGGAAAGGGGGCGTCGATTTTACTCGCGCGGGCCACCGCCATCGACCAGCAGGGGCAAGATGGCAGTCCGCCGCTCTCCCTGCGAAAGCCCGTAATACCTAGCCAGTTTGCTATCTTTTTTATAGCAATTGCACACGCGCCGGCGTTTGCAACAGTGACATCGAAGCCGCTGGGACAGGCACCGGCTTCTCGATACCGACCAACTGCCCACTCGCCCTCGGGGCGGCAGAGGCGACGAGCCGCTCGTCCTGTACCTCGTGCACACTCAGCGCCTTGCCCGTCATGCGAACGGGCCCGAAGAAGGTGCAGAAGGCCACGTCCTTCGCATCGCGTCCGGTGCCCACCCGCACCAAGCGGTCCGGCGGTGCCATGCGCGTGGCATCGAACAGCACCCACTGCCCGCCCAGCCAAGCCTCGAACACCGCGTGGAAGTCCTGCGGCGGCTCGTCGAACCAGACATAGCCCACCACCAGCCGCGCCGGGATGTTGAGCGCGCGGCAGAAAGTGATGCCGAGGTGTGCGAAATCGCGGCACACGCCAGCGCGCTCCACGAACACCTCGCGCGCAGTTGTCGTCGAGTTGCTGCTGCCCGGCTCGTAGGTGATGCTGTCGTGAATCCAGTCGGTGATCGCCTGCACCCGCCCGATGCCCGGCGGGAGTTCGCCGAAGAGCTGCTGCGCGCAGCGAGACATCAGGTCCGACTCGCAATAGCGGCTGGGCATCAGGTAGTGGAGGAGCTCGTGCGGCACCTGATTCACCGGCAGCTCCGCGAGGTCGGTCGGCACCAGCACATGAGCGCGGCGGACCTGGGCCCGATAGCGGATCTTCAGCGGCCCGGGCGGCGCATCGAAGCGCACGAACCGGTTGCCGCTCGCCTCGTCGCAGAAGGCCTCACGCTGCACCGCAGGCTCGATCACCAGCTCCTCGCTGGTCACCGCCTGTGCGCCGCAGCGCGCCGCCTCGATATTGAACACAAGGTGCGAAGGCGCCTCTACCTCATAGTCGAGCACGGCTTCCAGGTTCGACGCATGCATGTTCCTCCTCAGGCCCCGGCCGTCAGTCCAGGGCTTTTTTCGCGGCGCCGATGCCCAGCGCCGCCAGCACCAGGAAGACCACGGCCACGATCAGGAACAGGCCGAAGAGCAGCTTGGCAATGCCAGCCGCACCGGCGGCGATCCCGCCGAAGCCGAGTGCGCCCGCAATCAGCGCAACGATGGCAAAGATGATGGCGTACTTCAACATGGAGGTGCTCCTTTTCCAAAGATCGCGGCCCCAGCCGCGGCGCATCGCAGGATAGGAAAAGCCCCTCTCGCCGCTGATAGTCGGCCCACCCGACGCACCGTAGGACAAAAACGCGGCGCGAAACCGCTAGCATGCTGTGCTTACTCGAGGTCGTTCCTCAACTATCCACCGGAGTCTTTTGCATGAAGCTGTATTACTCGCCGGGCGCCTGCTCGCTCTCGCCCCACATTGCGCTGCGCGAAGCCGGCATTGCCTTCGAACCCGTGCTCGCCAGCACCAAGAGCCACAAGCTGAAGGACGGCACGGACTACTACGGCATCAACCCGCTCGGCTATGTGCCGATGCTCGAGCTCGACGACGGCACGCGCCTGCGAGAAGGCCCGGCGATCGTGCAGTACATCGCCGATCTCGCCCCCACCAAGAATCTCGCCCCGGCGGCGGGCACGCTGTCGCGCTATCGGCTCCAGGAGTGGCTGACCTTCATCGGCACCGAGATCCACAAGACCTACTCGCCCTTCTTCAACCCGGCCATGCCCGACGAAGCGAAAGCTGTCTTCAAGAGCAAGCTGGAGTCACGTTATGAGTGGCTCAATCGCGAGCTCGAAGGCAAGGAATACCTGATGGGCGAACACTTCACCGTGGCGGATGGCTACCTGTTCACCGTCACCAACTGGGCCAAGCCCGTCGGCATCGACCTGTCGCCCTACCCCAACGTGCAGGCCTGGCATGCGCGCGTCGGCGCTCGGCCGAACGTGCAGGAGGCGCTCAAGGCCGAGGGCCTCGCCAAGTAGGACGCCTGGCGTCCTCGGTGGCGAGCGGCCGCTGTTGCCAGGCCAGCGCAGCGCCAAGCCATAGCGCCGCGGCCGAGGCCACCAGGCCGCGCGCCAAGCCGCCCGTCCCGTCGGAGATCCACCCCGTCACGGTCGGCCCCACGATCTGTCCCAGTGCAAAGACAATCGTGAAGGCGCTGATACCGCTTCCCCATTGCGCGTCCGGCAGGTTGTGACGCACCAGCGCGGTGGTCGACGCCACGACCGACAGGAACACCGCCCCGAACAGGAGTCCCGACAGCAAGGCCACCGGCCACGCTGCACTGAGCACCGGCAGCAGCGTTGCCAGCCCCAGCAATGCGTTGAGGGAAGCCTGCGGCCCGCCGCCGCGGAAGCGATCCAGCAACCCGGCCCAGAGCCTTGCGGATGCCACGCAGGCAACGCCGAGCAGCGCGTAGAAGGCCGTGATGCCCTCCGGGCTCGCCCCTTGCTCGCGCAGCAGCGCGATCACGAAGGTCATGTAGCCGATATAGCCCACGCCGAACATGAGGTAGCCCGCCAGCGCCCAGACAAGTCGATGCACGGCCGCGCGGGGCACCACGGCAGCCGCCCGCGATGCCGGGGCGCCCTGGAGCACATCGGCCGGCATGGCGCGCGCCGCGAGGCCGAGCACCGCCGTCGCCGCCATGCACGCCAGCGCAAGCGCCCACCAGGCCCAGGCCCAGCCATGCGCCTGTCCGTCCGCGGCCCGCAGAACCGGCGGCACCAGAAGCGCCGAGAGGGTGATGCCGAAGCCCGTGCCTCCGTAGTAAAGGCCCAGCAGCAGGCCCGCGCGTTCGGGCTGCAGCGCACCAAGGCGCGCGGCCAGCAACCCACCGGCGACGAAGACCCAGGCGCTCGCAACACCGGCCAGCAGCCGCTGCGCCAGCAGCGCCGGCGCGGAGGTGAAAAAGCCGCTGGCCCCCATGAAGAGGCTGGCCCACACCGCGCCGCCGACCAGCAACCGCAGCGCCCCGTAGCGTCTTATCAAGGCCGGCGTCATCAGTGCGCCTACCAGGTAGCCTGCGGCGTTGGCGGTGTTCATGCCGCCCGCCAGCGCGTAGCTCCAGCCCAGGTCGGCGCGCATCGGTGGCAACAGCAGGCCATAGGAAAAGCGCGCGATGCCCAGCGACACCGCCGCGCCCAGGGAAAGCGCGAGCGCAAGGCGCAGGGCTCGGGCGGGTGTGAGCGTGGCAGCCAGCGTCGTCATCGGGACAGCCATTCTGCGGCATGCACTAGCAGCAAAACGACAACCCCGCGGCAGCACGGCCGCCCACAACGCATTACCGTCGGGTGGACTCCCCTTCACGACAAAAGGAAAAAGATGCCCTCCCTGTTCGATCCGATCCAGGCCGGCGATCTGAAGCTCGCCAACCGCATCGTCATGGCGCCGCTCACGCGCAACCGTTCGCCCAATGCGGTGCCGCCCCCGATCACCGCCACCTACTATGCGCAGCGCGCCGGCGCAGGCCTGCTGATCACCGAAGCCACCGCCATCAGCCACCAGGGCCAGGGCTATGCCGACGTGCCGGGCCTCTATAGCGAGGAGCAGCTACAGGCCTGGAAGCGCGTCACTGATGCCGTCCATGACGAAGGCGGCAAGATCGTCGTTCAGTTGTGGCACGTCGGCCGCGTCTCGCACAGCGAACTGCAGCCCGGCGGCGGCAAGCCGGTCGCTCCGTCGGCCATCGCAGCCAGGACCAAGACGGTGCTGATCAAGAACGGCGTGCCCACCTTCGTCGAAACCTCCGAGCCGCGCGCGCTCGAGGCAAGCGAGTTGCCCGGCATCGTCCACGCCTATGCGGCAGCCGCCCGCAACGCCGTGAAGACCGCCGGCTTCGATGGCGTCGAGATCCACGCGGCCAACGGCTACCTGCTCGACCAGTTCCTCAAGACCGGCAGCAACCATCGCGGCGACGACTACGGCGGCAGCATCGAGAACCGCGCGCGCCTGCTGCTCGAGGTGACAAGGGCGGTGGTCGACGCGGCCGGCGGCGGCATCACCGGCATCCGGCTGTCGCCGGTCACGCCGGCCAACGACGTGAACGACGCGGACCCGCAGCCGCTGTTCGAATACGTCGTGAAACAGCTCGCGCCGCTGGGCCTTGCCTACATCCACGTCATCGAAGGCGCCACCGGCGGGCCTCGCGAACTGGAGGACCGGCCTTTCGACTACGAGTCCCTCAAGGCCGCCTACCGCAACGCCGGCGGCCGGGCGGCCTGGATGGTGAACAACGGTTACGACAAGCCGCTGGCGGAAAACGCCGTGAAGGAAGGCGACGACCTCGTGGCCTTCGGCAAGCCCTTCATCTCCAACCCCGACCTGGTGCGCAGGCTGCGCGAAAACGCGCCTCTCAATCCCTGGGACAAGAACACCTTCTACGGCGGCGGCGAGGAGGGTTACATCGACTACCCGGCGCTCGCCTGAGCGAGTGGTGCGCCGAACGCCACGCTGACCCGCAGACCGCCGGCGTCGCTGGCTTTTTCGAATCGCAGTTCCGCGTCGAGCAACGCGGCATAGCGCGCCACGATCGCCAGCCCCAGCCCGGCGCCCTGGCCGAGCTTCATGCCTTCGGCCCCCTGCGACCACCGCTGCATCAGCGCGCGCTGCAGCTCGGGCGCTATGCCGGGCCCGTCATCGATCACCGCCAGCGTGTGGCCGGCCAGCGCGATGGTGATGGTGCGTCCGCCATAACGCAGTGCGTTGTCGATCAGGTTGTCGAGGATGCCCTCGACCAGCGCGGCGTTCGCCTGCACCGCTACCGGCGCCTCCAGGCCCAGTGCGCCCAGGTCCACGCCCTGTGCGTCGGCGCGCGCCAGGTGGCGCAGCACCGCCTGCTCCACCAGTACATCGAGCCGCAGCGGCTCGCGCTGCAGGCCGGTGCGTCCTTCGTCGGCCAGCGCCAGGCCGAGCAGCTGGTCGACCAGGCGGCTGGCGCGCGCCTGGCTGGCGGCGATCTGCCGCAGCTGCTCGCGCCAGATCGCGGGCGCCTGCTGCGCCAGCCCGTACTCGGCCAATGCGCGGATACCCGCCAGCGGCGTGCGCAACTCGTGCGCCACGTTGCCCGCGAACTCCCGCTGCGCGCGCACGCTGTGCCCGAGGCGCTCGAACAGCGCGTTGAGCGTGTCGCCCAGGCGCTCCAGCTCGCCCGAGCTGCGCGCCACGGGCACCGGCGCCAGGTCGCGGGCATCGCGCTGGTCCAGCGTCTGGCGCAGCTCGCCCAGCGGCCTCAGCTCGCCCTCGATGCCGCGCCACAGCCAGATCGCCAGCAGCACCAGCAAGAGCAGCTGTGGCGCCAGTGCGTAGGCCAGGAGGCGCTTCACCAGCGCGCTGCGCGCCAGCGTCGTCTGCGCGATCACCACGCGGAAAGCGTTGGGCGGCTCGTGGTCCAGCACGACCGCGCGCAGCGGCTGGCCCTGGTGAACGATGTCGGAGAACCGGTAGCGCGCTCCTTCCGCGGGTAGCGGCGCCTGCAGGCCTTGGTGACCCGCCAGAACCGAGCCATCCTGCCGCAGCACCGCGAAGTAGATGGTTTCAGACTGATCGAAGAGCACGCTCGACACCTCGCGCGGCGTGAGCCGCAACTGGATGTCGCGCTCGCCTGCTTCGACATTGGCCGAAACCGCATAGGCATCGTCGAGCAGCGAGCGGTCGAAAGCCTGCTCGGTGAAATGGCTGGCCACCGCGACGGCGAGCGCCGTGCCCGCGAGCCAGGTCATCGCCAGCGGCAGCAGCACCCGCCGCAGCACGCGTGCGGTGAGCGAAGGCGCGCTCGCCGCCGCCCGGCGCGCCGTTTCGTTCACGTCGCCGTTTCCAGCAGATAGCCGATGCCGCGCAGCGTGCGGATGGCCGCGCCGCTGCCCGTCAGCTTCTTGCGCAGACGCGAGATGAAGGCCTCGAGCGCGTTGTCGCCCAGCGCTTCGTCGAAGGTCGAGAGCTTGTCGGACAGCGCCCGCTTGCTCACGGTGCGGCCCGGTGGGCTCATCAGCTCCCAGAGCACCTCGAATTCGCGCGCCGGCAGGTCCAGCGGCGCGCCGGCCACGGCGAAGCGGCGCGCCTTGCGGTCGAGCTTCAGCTGCCCCAGCGTCGCAATGTCCTCGGTGCCCTGCGCACGCCGCACCAGCGCGCGCAGCCGCGCCTCGACTTCCGCGAGGTCGAAGGGCTTGCCGAGGTAGTCGTCGGCACCGGCATCCAGGCCGGCGATGCGCTCCTCGGTCCGGCCGCGTGCCGTCAGCACCAGCACCGGCGTGCGGTCACCGCGCGCACGCGCATGGCGCAGCACGGTCAACCCGCTCACGAGGCCGCTGGTCGCGCTTGCGGTGGCGGGCAGGCTGAGGTCGAGCAGCACGGCATCGAAGAGCTGCACCCGCCACAGGTGGTCGGCGTCCTCGGCATTGGCCGCCACGTCGACGCGGTGACCGGCGTCTCCGAAGCTGCGCAGCATCACGCCGCGCAGCACGGCATCGTCTTCGACCAGGAGGATTCGCATGGGTAAATCAGAAAAAGGCGAAAGCCGGCAGGCCGGTCCGTTGCAGGCCGGCGGCGCGGCGAGCGCGCACGAGGATACGACAGCCCGGCGTGCGCCGCGGTTCCCCGCGCATGGGCATTACCCTTCAGCAAACATGCGTTGCCAGCGACCTTGACATTGACACCGTGGCAAAGTCGACACTCTCGCTTCAACCCCCAATGAAGGAGCAACGATGAGCCAGAAATTCCAGGTGTCCGGCATGAGCTGCAGCCACTGTGTCACCGCGGTCCAGAATGCAGTGCAGGCGATCGATCCGAAGGCGCAGGTCACAGTTGATCTCGAGACCGGCCATGTCGACGTGCTGAGCACGCAGCAGCGCCAGGACATCGTGCTGGCGATCGAGAACGCGGGCTACAGGGTCCAATAGCAGGCTCGCGCCCCGGCCGGCGGCGGGCGCAAGGCGGCCTCCCTGCATGTTTACTGTTGAATACTTTTGTTTCAAAGTGCAAAATGCGCGCTGCAATTGCATTCAACAACAAGGCAAAAGGCACCCATGCTTACGAGTCTCCTTCCCCCGTCGGTCCGCGAAGCTGCCTACCGCCGCAAGTTCCTGGAGAACCGTGAAGAAAACCTCTTCATGGGTTCCTTCGAAAGCTTCGCCGCGGCCGAGGCCGGAGCTCCGCCCACCAAGGCCGTCGGCTATGACAACGCGCCCGCCGACGCCTTCTACAGCCACCAGGTCGCGCCCTACGACTATCCGGGCTTGTTCTGGATCGGCCGCGCGCTGGACGACGGCATGCGCAGCATCTTCGACCTGGGCGGTCACGTCGGTATCAAGTACTACGCCTTTCGCCGCATGCTGAACTATCCGGCCGATCTGCGCTGGACAGTCTGCGACGTGCCCACCGTGGTCCAGACCGGCCGCGAGCTCGCGGTGCAGCGCGAGGCCACCGCGCAGCTGAGCTTCAGCACCGATTTCAGGGACGCGAGCGGCTGCGACGTGCTCTACGCGTCCGGCAGCCTGCAGTACCTGCCGCAGCGCATCTCCGAGATCATTGCCGCGCTGCCCGTCAAGCCGCGGCGCATCGTGCTGAACACCACCGCCGTGCACCCGGAGCGCACGCTCTACACGCTCAACAGCATCGGCTTTGCCGTCTGCCCCTACCGCATCCAGCACCATGACGAGCTGCTGGCCGAGCTGGCAGCATCCGGCTACAGGCGGCGCGACGCCTGGCGCAACGAGGGCAAGGCGATCGAGGTGCCCTTCGTCCAAGGCGGCGACAAGCCCTTCTACGCGGGCTGCTGCTTCGACCTGCAGCACGCCTGAAGCCGCGGCCGGGCGGGTTCCGGGCCGCTACCATCCGCCCCATGCTCTCCCACCCGCGGATCCTGATCGCCGAAGACGAATCCGGCATCGCCGACACCCTGCAGTACGTGCTGCGGACCGATGGCTTCGTGCCCGTCTGGTGCGCCACGGCCGAGGAGGCGATCGCGCAGTTTGCGGCCCAGCCGCCCGCGCTGGCCATCCTGGATGTGGGCCTGCCCGACATGAACGGCTTCGAGCTCTTCAAGCGGCTGCAGGCGCTCAACCGCGAGCAGGGCGGCGCCGAGGTGCCGATGCTCTTCCTCACGGCGCGCAGCGACGAGATCGACCGCGTCGTGGGGCTCGAGCTGGGCGCCGATGACTACGTGGCCAAGCCCTTCTCGCCGCGCGAGCTGGTGGCGCGCGTGCGTACCATCCTCCGGCGCAGCGGGCGAGGCAACGGCCTTCCGACGGCGAGCCCGGCGCCTGTCACGCCTGTCGCGCCAGTCACGCCAACCGCGCCTGCGGGCGGCCTGTCGCCCTCGCCCTTCGCGCTCGACGTCGAACGCATGCAGATCCGCTACTACGGCCGCCTGCTCGAGCTCTCGCGCTACGAGTACGGACTGCTCAGGCTGCTGGTGCAGCGCCCGGGCCGCGTGTTCACGCGCGACGAGCTGCTCGAGCTCGTGTGGGACGACGCCAGCGAGAGCTTCGACCGCACCGTCGATGCCCACGTCAAGACCCTGCGCGCCAAGCTGCGCGCCATCGCGCCCGAGGTCGAGGCGATCCGCACGCTGCGCGGCACCGGCTACGCGCTCAACGAAGAGCTGCCTTCCCGCTTGTGAGCAGACGAACCCGCATCTTCATCGGCATCCTGCTGATCTACGCCGCGGGCATCGCCTTCCTGCTCTATCGCGTCGTCGCCGACATCGACCCGCGCTACCGCGAGTCGGCCGAGGAGTCGCTGGTCGAGGCCTCGCAGTTCATGGCCAGCCTGGTCGAGCAGGACGTGATCGCCGGCGCGATCAACACCGCGCGGCTGGAGCCGCTGTTCCGCTCGGTCTACGCGCGCCAGTTCTCGGCGCAGATCTACAACCTGCACAAGAGCCGCGTGGAGCTGCGCGTCTACGTCACCGATCGCAGCGGACGCGTGCTCTTCGACTCGCTGGGCCGCAGCACCGGCGCCGACTTCTCGCGCTGGAGCGATGTCAGCCGCACCCTGGCCGGCCTGTACGGCGCGCGCACTTCGCGCGACATCGAGAGCGACCCGCTGACCTCCGTGATGTACGCCGCCGCCCCGGTGCGCTGGAACAACGAGATCGTCGGCGTGGTCAGCGTCGGCAAACCGGTGCAGAGCTTCGGCCAGTTCGTCGAAGACGCGCGTGCCCGCACGCTATGGGTGGGCGTCGGCTCGGCCTTTGCGCTGCTGGTGGGGGCGCTGATCGTCTCCATCTGGCTGGTGCGGCCCTTCGGCCTGATTTCGGACTACTGGCGCTGGCTGCGCAATCAGCGCAGCTGGAGCGTCTCCCGCATGCTGCGCCGCGCGGTCGACACGCTGCGCAGCGGCTTCGGCGAAATGCGCGATGCATTCACCGGCCGCAGCTACGTCGCCGATTACGTACAGACCTTCACGCACGAGATCAAGAGCCCGCTGTCGGCGATCCGCGGCGCCGCCGAGCTGGTGCAGGAGCCCTCGATGCCGCAGGCCGAGCGCGAGCGCTTCCTCGCCAACATCACGCAAGAGGCCCAGCGCATCCAGGAGATCGTGGACCGGATGATGGAGCTGACGGCGCTCGAGACCCAGCGCGCGCTGGACCGCAGCGAGACCCTCGCGCTCGCGCCGCTGCTGCAGGAGGTGGCGGCCAGCGCGCAGGGTGCGGCGGCAGCGCGCGAGATCCGGCTGCACGTGGCCATCGACACCGAGGCCCACGTCGAAGGCGACCCATTCCTGCTGCGGCGCGCAGTGAGCAACCTGCTCGACAACGCGATCGACTTCTCTCCCGCCGGTGCCGAGATCGCACTGGCGCTGCATGCGGACTCGCGCGAAGCCCGCATCACCGTGCGCGACCATGGCCGCGGCATTCCCGACTACGCCAAGGACAAGGTCTTCGAGAAGTTCTATTCGCTGGCGCGCCCGCACAGCCAGAAGAAGAGCACCGGCCTCGGGCTCGCCTTCGTGAAGGAAATCGCGGCGCTGCACCGCGGGCGCATCGAGCTCGCGAACGCGCCGCGCGGCGGCGCGCTGGCCACGCTCACGCTGCCGCTGGCTTCGCCGGGGTGAGGCCACGAGTCCGCCGCAGCACTGAAATCGCATGCCGGGGATGCACGACACGAGGTGTGATGCGACGCGTGGTCGAGGGCCTGCCCGACAAGCTGATCGCCAACCAGCTCTCGATCAGCGTGCGGACGGCGGAGGTGCACCGGGCGCAAGTGTTCGAGAAGACGGAGGTGAAGTCGGCGATGGGAGCTTGGCGAATTTGTTGATAGACATTTAAAGCTCTCTGAAGTCCCTCGAAGAGAGGATAAGTGTTACTGCCGAGTGCCCAGCCTGCGCAATGCAACCAGTAAAGGAGAAAAATGGTATCCACTGTCGTATTGATCATGAGCATGGACAGCGTCCTGCTATTCGAAAGCCTGGCACGTTGTACCGCCGTCTGGGTTGCTGACACGCTAGCCAATGCTGCGCTTAAACCCCCGTTCGCCACCGAGAGAGACGGTTTGTCGATTACGTGGTTTCCGGTGCACCCCGGCGAACAGCTGGAGGCGGCGAAGTAGCCCTCATATGCGGTATCCGGGCCGGTAAACGATGCTGAATCGGGGCTTCACTGCAAGTGGTCTTCAACGGGCAGATCTACGCAGTCCACAGCGACCACCTCAACACGCCCAGGCGGTTGTGCCAGCAGACGGACCGTCCTCGCAGTGGCCTCGGCCGGAGGCAGATGGTGGTAGTTGAAAGGGTACGCTATGAATTTTATTGAAAGCCGTTTGCTGGGAGTCCGGGTTGATGAGATGGGCCGTGAGGCTTCTCTGTCGATCAATGAGAAGAGTGGCGCAAGGTTCGACTTGGAACTGCATGGCGTCGAAAGATTGTGGGTCAATGAACTGCGTCAACAGAACATTATCGAAGACATGGTTCATTGGACCGCTGGAGAGGCTACAGCCGATCTTCGAGAAGCGGCATTCTTCTTGATGACTGGCGTTGCTGAGCGAGATTGCGGTGTGCAACTCGCTCAGGTGGCATCCACTGTCGTGGATCGGGTCGTTCGTAGCGAACTCGAAATGCTGGAAATCACTGCTGTCTTTGGCGCTCAAGTCATTGCCTCGTTTGCGTCCATGACTGTGCGGCTCAAGCCATCAACCTGACCGAAAAGATGGAAGCCAATTCGAAGCCGATCCCCGACCTGCATGACGCTGAGCTCTATGCGGTTCGTCATGACACATCGTCTGGTACTGTCGAATGCGTCGTTCGCAAAGTGGATGGGCACGATCCGACGTTGACGCTTACCGGCATAGAGAGGTTTCGCTGCAGCGACTTCGGACTACAGAACGTCGTGCTCGAATTGATCGTCATCGATACGACTCGTCGACCAACGCAACACGAACTTCGCGGGCATCTGCAATGGATCTCAGCCACTTTCGACGGGGAGAGTCTGTTGAGTGCGCAGGAGACCGAAGCTGCCGTTCAGAACATGCTCGACGGTAGGTACGTTCTCGTGTCGCTGATTCCATCCTGGGGGGCGCAAATTCGCGCACTCGCACAGAGTATTGATTGGGAATGAAGCCTACACTGCGCTGCGATCGATAACACTGGGATCGGCATCAGTGTTTCAGCGGGCCCGGAACAGATCGAGGATGCTGCTGCGTTCTTCCGGCGTCGGCACGTCGCTGACGGGCACGCCGGCCAGCGTCTCGGCCGGCGCCACCGCGCCCGCACCCGCACCCGCACCCGCACCCGCGTCCGCATCCCCGCCCAGGCTCGCGATGCCGCGGCCCGGCGCATAGTCGTCGTAGTACCACTCGCCCTCCACCTGCACCACGCCCGCCGGCACCTGCACCGGCGCAACCGGCACGCCCTGCAGGGCCGACTGCATGTAGCCGGTCCAGATCGGCAGGCTCAGGCTCCCGCCGGTCTCGCCGCGCACGCCGAGCTGGCGCGGCGTGTCGTAGCCGATCCACGCCACGCCCACGCGCGTCGAGGCAAAGCCCGCGAACCAGGTGTCGATCGAATCATTGGTGGTGCCCGTCTTGCCATGCAGGTCCTCGCGCTGCAGCGCCTGCCAGGCCTTGAAGCCCGTGCCGTGCCGCACCACGCTCTGCAGCAGCGAGCTCACCACGAAGGCGTTGCGCTCCGGGATCGCGCGTGTCGTCTCGTCGCGAACCGGAGGCGGCGTCTCGAACAGCACCTGGCCCTTGTGGTCGGTGATGCGCGTCACGAGCGCGGGGCTCATGCGATAGCCGCCGTTGGCGAAGACCGCATACGCCGACGCCATCTGCATCGGCGTGACCGAGCCGGCCCCCAGTGCCATCGGCAGGTACGCCGGGTGCTTCGCGCGCTCGAAGCCGAAGCGGCCGACCCAGTCCTGCGCATAGCGAGGCCCGATCGACTGCAGCACGCGAATGGTGACCATGTTCTTCGACTGCTCGAGCGCGCGGCGCAAGGTCATCGGGCCTTCGAAGCGGCCGTCGTAGTTGCGGGGCTCCCAGGGCGAGCCGCCCGTGGCCGCGGCATCGAGGAACAGCGGTGCGTCGTCAACCAGGGTGCTGGGCGTGAAGCCCTTCTCGAGCGCCGCCGAATAGATGAAGGGCTTGAAGCTCGAGCCCGGTTGTCGCCACGCCTGAGTCACATGGTTGAACTTGTTCCTGCTGAAGTCGAAGCCGCCCACCAGCGCGCGGATCGCACCATCGCGGGGGTCGAGCGACACGAAGGCGCCCTCGACCTCGGGCAGCTGCGTGATCTCCCATCCGCCCTTGGGCGTCTTCGCGACGCGGATGACTGCACCTCGACGCACGCGCAGGTTCGGCGCCGCACGCGGCGACAGCCCGGCCTGGGCCGCACGCAAGCCCTCGCCCGCGATCCGCACGCTCTCGCCATTGCCGCGCACCGCCAGCACCTCCTTCGCGTCGGCCTGCAGCACCACGGCGGCCAGCATGTCGCCGCTGTCCGGGTGCTCGGCGAGGGCCTCGTCGACCGCGTCGTCGAGCCGGGCCTGATCGGCAGCCAGCTCGACGAAGCGCTCCGGTCCGCGCCAGGGTTGCCGCCGCTCGTAGTCGAGGATGCCCTTGCGCAGCGACTGGTAAGCCGCCGCCTGCTCGCTCGCCACCAATGAGGTGAATACCTTGTAGCCGCGCGTGTAGGTACTCGCGCCGTACTGCGCGACCATCAGCTGGCGAACCGTCTCTGCCGCGTGCTCGGCATGGAGGCGCTTCGGCTCGGACGGGTCGCGCAGGCGCAGCGGCTCCAGCTTCGCCTCGGCCGCCTGCACCGCGTTGATGGCGCCGGTCGCGACCATGCGATCCAGCACGTAGAGCTGCCGGGCGCGCGCGCGGCGCGGGTTGCTCACCGGGTCGTTGGTGCCCGGCGCCTTCGGCAGGCCGGCCAGCATGGCCGCCTCTGCCAGCGTGATGTCCTTCAAGGGCTTGCCGAAGTAGCGCTCCGATGCCGAGGCGAAACCATAGGCGCGATGGCCGAGGAATATCTGGTTCAGGTAGATCTCGAGGATCTGGTCCTTGCTCAGGTGCTGCTCGAGCCGAAACGCCAGCAGCGCCTCCAGCATCTTGCGCGACAGCGTCCGCTCGGCGCTGAGGTAGACGTTGCGCGCCACCTGCTGCGTGATGGTGGAGGCGCCCTGGTGCACGCCATGCCGCAGGTTGGCCAGCACCGCGCGCAGCAGTCCCTTCGGGTCGATGCCCGGGTGCTCGTAGAAGCGGGCATCCTCCACCGCCACCACCGCATCCTTGAGCTGCTTCGGCATCTCGGCGATGGGCACGAGTTCGCGCCGCTCTTCGCCGAATTCGCCGATCAGCGCGCCATCGGCCGTGTAGACGCGCAGCGGCAGCTTGGGCCGGTAGTCGGAAAGCTCGGAGACATCGGGCAGTTGCGGAGCCAGCACGGCGATCGCGACGCCAGCCGCGCACAGCGCCGCAGTGCCGCCGATGGCCATCGAGGCAACGCCCCACAGCAGTACGCGCTTCAACCCGGGCTTCATCGCCGGGCCTGCGCAAAGGGCGCACTGCCCAACGGTGGCGCATGGGCGTGTCCGAGATCCAGAAGGCGTGCAGGCATGAATTTCTCCTCATCGATGACGATGGGTCGATGCTCGGCGCGCTACCCGAAGCGGATGTGAAGTGCGAACGACCGGGACTTCACACGGACTTCACAGAACACCGAGCGCTTCAAGAAGGCTTCCAACTCCCTTCGCTCGTGCCCTCGACAGTGGCTGCCGTGCACCGTTGCACGACACATCGAGGGAAAAGGACCATCGCCATGGAAGCCACCACCATCCGTTCCGGCCATTGGCTCTGGCTCGCGACCATCGGCCTCGCGAGCGCAGGCTTCGCGCTGCTCGTCGCGCGGCCCCTGCACGCACAGGAAGCACCGGGTCCGCGCCTGAAGACCGAGAGCCCGTACTTCTTCGTCAAGAGCGACGACCCGGCCATCGACGCGCTGCCGCTCAAGGCGACCGAGGTCGACGTCAAGGTCTCGGGCGTCATCGCCGATGTCACCGTCACGCAGACCTACCGCAACGAGGGCACGCGCGCCATCGAGGCCCGGTACGTGTTCCCGGGCTCCACGCGCGCCGCCGTGAGCGGCCTCCACGTGCGGCTGGGCGATCGCCTGATCGCCGCGCAAATCCGCGAGAAGCAGCAGGCGCGCATCGACTACGACGCTGCGAAGAAGGAAGGCAAGACCGCCGCGCTGCTGGAGCAGCACCTGCCCAACGTGTTCCAGATGAACGTGGCCAACATCCTGCCCGGCGACGACGTCAAGGTGGAGCTGCGCTACACCGAACTCCTGGTGCCGCAGGCCGGCAACTACCAGTTCGTGTTTCCGATGGTGGTGGGGCCGCGCTACAACAGCCCGCAGTCTTCACAGCGCACTGCGAAGTGGGTGGCGCAACCGACGCTGCGCGCAGGCGTGGCGCCGAACACGAGCTTCAGGATGAAGGTCGCGCTCGACACACCGCTCGGCATCCAGGAAGTGCGCTGCGCCACCCACGCCATCGATGTCGGCAAGCGTGACAACGACCGGCATGCGGACATCACGCTGGCGCGCACCGGCGAGCCGGCCAACGACCGCGACTTCGTGCTCGACTGGCGCCTGGCCGGCGAGAAGATCGAATCGGGCCTGATGCTCTACAAGGGCCATGGCGACAACGCCGAGAACTTCTTCCTCGCCATGGTCGAGCCGCCCAAGTCGGTGGCCGCCAACGCCATCTTGCCGCGCGACTACATCTTCGTGGTCGACATCTCCGGTTCGATGCACGGCTTTCCGCTGGACACCGCCAAGGTGCTGCTGGAGCGGCTGATCGGCGGTCTGCGGCCCAGCGACACCTTCAACGTGCTGCTGTTCTCGGGCAGCAGCAAGATGCTGTCTCCGCAGTCGGTGCCCGCCTCCCGCGCCAACATCGAGCAGGCGCTGTCCACCATCAAGAACTACAGCGGCGGCGGCAGCACCGAGCTCATACCCGCGCTCAAGCGCGTGTATGCCGAGCCCAAGGCTGACGAGGTGTCCCGCACCGTGGTGGTCGTGACCGACGGCTACGTCACGGTGGAGCGCGAGGCGTTCGACCTGGTGCGCCGGAACCTGTCGAAGGCCAACGTCTTCGCCTTCGGCATCGGCAGCTCGGTCAACCGGCACCTGATGGAAGGCCTCGCGCGCGCCGGCATGGGCGAACCCTTCATCATCACCGACCCGGTCCAGGCGCCCGAGCAGGCGGCACGCTTCAAGCGCATGGTCGAGTCGCCGGTGCTCACCCAGGTGAAGGCCGTCTTCGGCGGTCTCGATGTGTACGACGTGGAACCGCAGGCGCTGCCCGACGTGCTCGGCGAGCGCCCGGTGATCGTGTTCGGCAAGTGGCGCGGCGAGCCCAAGGGCCGTGTCGTCATCCAGGGTCTGGCCGCGGACGGTCCGTACCGCCAGGCGCTGGCGATCGATGACAAGACACGGCAGGACGCCGCTGCCCTGCGCAGCCTGTGGGCGCGGCACCGCATCGCGAGCCTGAGCGACCAGGAGGCGCTGGAGGGCGGCGATGCCTTCAGGCAGCGCATCACCGAGCTGGGCCTGCGCTACGGCCTGCTCACGCAGTACACCAGCTTCATCGCGGTCGACAAGGTGGTGCGCAATCCGGCGCCGCAGGCCGGCACCTCGGTCGACCCACCGCAGCCGCTGCCCAGGGGTGTGAGCGAACAGGCCGTGGGCGAGGGACAGACGCTGGGCGCCGAAGTGCCGAGCACGCCCGAGCCCGAGACCCTGGGCGCGATCGCCGTGCTGCTGTCGATGCTGGCCATGCTGCGCCGCCGCGCGCGCCGCCACGATCCGCGCCGCTTCACCGCATAACGAGGGCGCACGCATGACTCTCGACCAGTTCGCCCGCACATGGCCCCGCTTGTTCGACTGGGGCATTCGCCTCGACCGCGCCCCTGCTGCCGCCTGGCTCGCGCTGCAGGCCGCGGCGCTGGTACCGACCTGGCTGTGGATGGCCCGCCGCCTGCTGGACCGGGCCGACGATCCGCTCGGCCTGCTGGCGCTCGGTGCGCTGGCCCTCTTCGCGTGGTCGATGCGCAGGTCGCTGTGCGCCGCGCCGCGCCTCGGGTGGCTCGCCGTGGCCGCCACCGGCACGCTGGCGGCCACGCTGCTGCGCACCGGCATTGGCCCCCTGCCGGCATTCCCGCCGCTTGCGGCAGGCCTGCTCGCCGTGCTGGCGCTGGCCGCCGGTCTCCTGGCATTCCTGCCGCGCGAGGTCGCGAAGCTGCCTGTGCTGGGACTGGCCGTATTGGCATTGCCGCTCTTGTCCTCGCTGCAGTTCTACGCCGGCTATCCGCTGCGCGTGATCACGGCCGAGGCCAGCCGCTGGCTGCTGGCACCCGGCTTCTCGGTGCTGCGCGAGGGCAGCAGCTTGCTGGTCGATGGCCGGCTGGTCGTCGTCGATGCGCCCTGTTCGGGCGTGCAGATGGCCTGGCTCGGCTATTTCACGGCCTGCGCGGCAGCACTGTGGGCGCGGCAGGGAGACCACCGCTTTCTCGCCCGGCTGCCGGCCGTGGGCTTGCTGGTGCTGGCCGGCAACATCCTGCGCAACAGCGTGCTCGTGGGCTTCGAAGGGGCAGGCCATGCACTCGCGCCCTGGCAGCACGAGGCGGCGGGCCTGGCCGTGCTGGCGCTGGTCTGCGGCGCCATCGCGCAGCTGATGGCGCCGGCGCGCCGCGCGTCTTCCTTCACCTCGACGGCCATTCCCGGCCTGATCACCGCCCCCGGAGCCCGCCGTGTCGATACCGCTTTGTCTTGAACGCTGCTTCGGCAACCGCTTCCTCAACCGCGTCGCGCACAAGTCCGTCTTCGCCCTCGTGATGGCACTGTGCCTGCTGTGGTCCGCCGCCTCGGCCTTGCGCTCGCCGGCGCCATCGGTGCCGGTCGCCAGCTTCCAGGAATGGCCCAGCCACTGGGACGGCACCCCGCTGCGGCCGATGGCGCTGGGCGAGGTCGAGCAGCGATTTGCCGAGCGTTTCCCCGGCGCCATTGCCCGCCTGACCGATGGCGCGCAGACCGTCGTATTGCGCCAGGTGAACGCGCCCACGCGCATGCTGCATCCGGCTGTGGACTGCTACCGGGCGCTGGGTTTTCGCATCGGCGAGACCCGGCTGGAACGCGATCCGCAGGACCGACTGTGGCGTTGTTTCGTCACCCAGGGCCCAGACGGACGAAAGTTGCGGGTCTGCGAGCGCATCGTCGATGCCGAGGGCGCGGCTTTCACCGACACTTCAGCCTGGTACTGGGCGGCCGCCGGTGGCCGGTCCAAGGGGCCGTGGCAGGCCGTCACCCTGGCCAGGCCGATCGCGTTCGAGTGATTGAGAGACATTTTTGAAGAAAGCGCTGCTCTTCCTGCTCTTCGGGTTGCTGGCCCTGGTGCTGACCGCCGCGGTCGCCATCTATCTGGTCGTGAAGCTGGCACTGGCGCCCGGTCCCGGCGAGTGGCCGGCGCGCGTCAAGGCGGGGCCTTTCGTGCTCGACGTCGGCGTCCCCACCGCGATCCGGCTCGCCACGTCCTCCTGGTTCGCGCCCTGGGTGGCCGGCCGCAGCTTCGAGACCGAACACGGTCCGGTGCGCGTCGGCTGGAACGAGGCCAACACCAGCCTCGAGCTGGACTGTGCACCCTGCAGCGCCTCGGTACCGGCGCTTGGCAACGCGCCGATCCGGCTCGACAACCTGCGCTTCACCGCCCGCCGCGATGCCGGCTCCCTCAACGGGGTGCTCGAAGCCACGCCGGCCGCGACCACGGTGTCCAGCGTGGCGGGCGACAACGTGCTGCGCGCGCGCTGGGACGGCAAGCTCACGCAGAAGTCCCTGCAGATCCACATCGATGCGCCCGAGGCGCCCATCGCCCGCTGGTACAGCGTGCTGGCGCCCGGCATTCCCGAGCTGCAGCGGGCCCGCATCGGCGGCACGCTGGCGCTGCGTGCCCAGCTCGATCTGCCAGCGAACCAACTCGCGCTGCATCCACGCATCGAGCAGTTCAGCGTCGAGGGCCTGGGCACCGAGGCCCTGCTCGACGCGCGCACCAGCTGCGGCCCGCCGAGCCGGCTGGCCCCCGAGAGCTGGCTCGCGCGCGCGGTGATCGCGGCCGAGGACCAGCGCTTCTTCAGCCACCCCGGCTACGACCTCGCCGAACTCACGGCCGCCCTCGACGCCAACCAGAAAGCCGGCCAGGTCGAGCGCGGCGGCAGCACCCTCAGCCAGCAGCTGGCCCGGCTGGTCGTGACCGGCAGCGAGCGCACGGCCGAGCGCAAGCTGCGCGAGCTGCTCTATGCGGTGGAGATGGAGCAGATGCTGGGCAAGCCCCGCATCCTGCAGCTCTACCTCGACAACGCGCCCTGGGGCCCGGGCGGCCTGTGCGGTGCCGAGGCCGCGGCGCGGCGCTACTTCAAGCGCAGCGCCCGCAACCTGGAGCCGGCGCAGGCGGTCTGGCTGGCCGCCATGCTGAACAACCCGGGTGCCGCGCTCGAGAAATGGCAGCGCGACGGACGCATCGACGGCGAGCGCGCCAAATGGGTGGCCGAAGGCCTGCGCGGGATCACCCGCACCCAGCGCGAGTCGCTGCAGAGGAACATCGCCGCCGCGCGCTTCACACCGCCGCCCTGAAGGGGGCACCCTGCGCCGCGCGTGCATGGGGGGCGGCATCCACACCCCTGACGCGGTCGTCGGCTCCGTGCCACCATGCCGCGGATGAGCACTACCCACACGGCCCACCACCCTGCGCACCATGTCGAACCCGCTTCCTTGACCCGCCCGCGCGGCATCGACCAGATCGTCGCCGGCGTCTCCACCAGCGATGGCGACGGCGTCAAGCTCACGCGCGTGCTGCACCAGTCGTTGCAGCAGCGGCTCGACCCCTACCTGATGCTCGACGCCTTCGGCAGTGACAACCCCGGCGACTACATCGGCGGCTTTCCCAGCCATCCGCACCGCGGCTTCGAGACCGTCACCTACATGATCGCGGGCCGCATGCGTCATCGCGACAGCGCCGGCCATGAAGGCCTGCTGGCCAACGGCGGCGTGCAGTGGATGACCGCCGGGCGCGGCCTGGTGCACAGCGAGTTGCCCGAGCAGGAGGAAGGGCTCATGGAAGGCTTCCAGCTCTGGCTCAACCTGCCGGCCAAGGACAAGATGCGCGAGCCCTGGTATCGCGACATCCAGAGCGAGGAAATTCCCGAGCTCGCGACGCCGGCCGGCGTGCGCGTGCGCGTGATCGCGGGCGAGAGCCACGGCATCGCCGGCGCCGTACAGCGCGCACACACCGAGCCGCTCTACCTCGACCTCACGCTGCCGCCGGGCGCCGAGTTCGCCCAGCCGCTGGCTGCGGATCGCAATGCGCTGCTCTATGTGTTTCGCGAGTCCCTCTACATCGGGAACAGCGAGATCCCGACCAAGCGCATGGCGATCCTCGCCAACGATGCGCACAGCGACGGCGTTCTGGTTCGCGCGCCGGCGTCCAACCACAGCCTCGCGCGAGCGCTGCTGATCGCGGGCAAGCCGCTGCACGAGCCCATCGCGCAGTACGGTCCCTTCGTCATGAACACGCGCGAGCAGTTGACGCAGGCAATGCACGACTTCCAGAGCGGGAAGCTCGGCTGAGGCGCACAACGCACGAAATGTAGTCGTGCACCTACGCCAGCTCGCGTGCGCCGCAGAGCAGTGCGGGCGACGGGCCCTGCGTAGAGTGGGACGATGACCGAAGTCCGCAAAGGCCAGGCGCCACCGCCCATCGAGCGCACCGAGTTCCACCATCGCTTCATGCATGCCTACCGCGACCCGGCCTTCCAGGCCGAGTCGGAGGCTCTGGCGCGCATCGAGGTCATCGCGTGGGAGGCCTACCAGCAAGGCCGCAAGGCCCCGGTGACGCGCAAGGCCGGTCCTGGCTACGCCGACCCCGAGTACGAGCTCTCCGTCGAGTGGCTCGAAGCGAAGGAGCGCATCGAGCGCGCTCAGGCCGCCTGGTCCAGGCCCGAGACGAAGTCCCGCGTGCTGCTTGTCAACAGCTCACCGCGCAACGACGGCACCTGCCCCGGCGAGATGTCGAAGACCTTTCGCCTGCTGAAGCTGGCCCGCGAGGTGCTGGACGCGCAGCAGTTCGATTGCGATGTGCTGGATCTCAGTCGGCTCACGTCCGACTACGGCCGCCACATCCATCCCTGCAAGAGCTGCGTCTCCACCGCGATGCCGCTGTGCCACTGGCCCTGCAGCTGCTACCCGAACCATTCGCTGCGGCAGACCGGCGACTGGATGAACGAGATCTACGAACGCTGGACTGCGGCCCATGGCGTCATCCTCTTCACGCCGACGCACTGGTACCAGGCCGCCAGCCCACTCAAGCTGATGGCCGACCGGCTGGTCTGCGCGGACGGCGGCAATCCCGACCCCACCGCCACCCATGGCAAGAAGGCAGAAGAGGCCAAGGCCATCGAACTCAAGGGATGGGGCTATCCCAAGCACCTGGCGGGCCGTGCCTATGGACTGGTGGTGCACGGCGACGTGGCCGGCGTCGAAAGCCTGCGGCGCAATCTCAGCGACTGGCTGGACTGGATGGGCCTGATCGACGCCGGCACACAGGCGCGGCTGGACCGCTACGTGGGCTACTACGAACCCTACGCCACGAGTCACGACGCACTCGACCGCGATACCGGCCTGCAGGAAGAGGTGCGCAACGTCGCCCGCGCGGTCGCCCGCGCGGTGGCTGCGCTGCGCGCCGGGCAGCTCCAGCCGCCGGATGCCGGGCTGGAGCCCCCGCGGCCCAAGTAGGCGCCGGGACGAAACGGACCGATATCTTTCTTTACATCGCCCTCACCCCGGCGTGACGGGTGCGACACAGTGCGCTTCCACACTTGCCTCACCTGCCGCCGTGTCGGCAGGCTTCTTCGAAAGGAAGCACTCTCATGATCTCGTCTCGTCAGAAAAAGCTCATGGCCGGCCTGATTGCCTCGGCCGCCTTCGCGTGCAGCACCGGCTTCGCGCAGGGGTCTTCGCCCGCGACCGCGGCTCCTGTTGCAACCACGCAGGCCGCCCCAACCGACGCCAGGCCATCCCGCCCGCACCTGGACCGCGCCCAGCGCTTCGAGCGCATGCAGGCCAAGCGCGCGCAACGGCTGGCCGAGCTCAAGCAGAAGCTGCGGCTGGACGCCAGCCAGGAAGGCGCATGGAGCAACTTCACGGCCACGCAGCAGCGGCCGCGTCCGGCAGGCACGGCCCGCATGGAGCGCGCCGAGTTCGCGAAGCTGACAACGCCGCAGCGGCTGGAACGCATGCAGGCGCGCCAGGCTGAGCGCAGCGCGCGCCTGGCACAGCGCATCGAGGCCACCCGCAGCTTCTACGCGACGCTCTCGCCGGAGCAGCAGAAGACCTTCGACGCGGAAACCGTTCACGCCGGACATCGAGGTGGCCAGGGCCACCGCGGGCCGAACGAAGGCGCCAAGAGCTGAGCCCGGTACGGGCTCCCACGAAAAAAGCCCGCATCACTGCGGGCTTTTTTTGATCGCGTCCCGCTTACTGCGGCGTACCCGTCTTGTTGGTCGGGTTGGTCGGCACTTCCGGCCGCTCGCCCGGTTGACCGAAGCGCGGCTTCACCTTGCGGGCATCCGCACTCACCTCGCCGCGAGACATCTCGCCCGTGGGCCTCGGCATGGCGTTGGGCTGGCTGTTCACCATGGTGGTCGCCTCGCCCTTGGGCACGGGGTTGTTGGTGTTGTTGCGGTTGTGCGCGCGGGCCTCGGCCCTCACTGCTTGGCGCGAGGCAGGGTCGGTGCCATCGGGGCGCTGGGTGGCATTGGCCACGCCGCCCGGCACGCTCTTCGTGCTGGCCTGGCCGCCCTTGGCCGGGTCGGGCTGGGCCGGGACCGTGGTGGTCTGCGCGAAACCGGCGCCCGCCAGGCCCATCAGGCCGGTAAGTACGGTGCTGGCAATCAAGGCTCTCTTCATGATGATGTCCCCTTTCAAAGGTCAAACAAGCTGAACGTGAGCCCATTGCGCGAGCTCTGAGTTCAAACTAGGTGGGGCTGGGCATGCCCATTGTGGGGATCGGGCAGCCCCGGCTGTAGGAACCCACCGCCGCCTGGCGCAGGCCGGTGAAGGAGGTGGCAAGCTCCTACAGCAAGGCCACTCGCCTCGGCTTACAACTGCGCACGTGAAACCCTCCACTCCCGCCGCTGGCACGGCGACCACGCCCACCTCGCTCAAGGTCATGACGGTGAACACCCACAAGGGTTTCACTGCGCTGAATCGCAGGTTCATCCTGCCCGAGCTGCGCGAAGCGGTGCGCACCGTCGGCGCTGACGTGGTGTTCCTGCAGGAGGTGCTCGGCACCCATTCGCGCCACTCGCGCAAGATCGACAACTGGCCGGAGGCGCCGCACTACGAGTTCCTGGCCGACACGATCTGGCCGCAGTTCGCGTATGGCCGCAACGCCGTCTATCCGCGCGGCCATCACGGCAACGCGGTGCTGTCGAAGTTCCCGATCGTCCACTTCAAGAACCACGACGTGTCGATCGTCGGGCCCGAGAAGCGCGGGCTGCTGCACTGCGTGCTGCGGCTTCCCGGGCGCCCGGTCGACGTGCACGCGATCTGTGCGCACCTGGGCCTGGCCGAGAACCACCGCATTCAACAGCTCGAACTGCTCTGCCATATCGTGCGCGACGAGGTACCGCCCGACGCGCCCCTGATCGTGGCCGGCGACTTCAACGACTGGCGCGGCCGCGCGCATGACATCCTCGAACAGGGCGCCTCGCTGCGCGAGGTCTTCGTTCATGCCCACGGCAGCGCCGCAAGGACCTTTCCCTCGCGCTTCCCGCTGCTGCCGCTGGACCGCATCTACGTTCGCAACGCGGGCGTGCATGCGCCGGTGGTACTGCCGCGCAAGCCGTGGTCGCACCTGTCCGATCACGCGCCGCTGGTGGCGGAGATCGAGCTCTGAAGGCCCGGGGGAATCCTTCCATGGCCCAGCGTTGGACATTCGGCAACAGCGTGGAGCTGCTCGAGAACGGCGAGCAGTTCTTTCCCCGCGTCTTCGAGGCCATCCGGACCGCCGAGCGCGAGGTGATCATCGAGACCTTCATCCTGTTCGAGGACAAGGTCGGCCTCGCGCTGCACGAGGCCATGCGCGCGGCCGCGCAGCGCGGCGTGAAGGTGGACCTGATGATCGACGGCTTCGGTTCGCCGGACCTGTCCAACGAGTTCGTCCAGGGGCTGACCGACGCCGGGGTGCGCGTGCGCGTGTTCGACCCGGGCCGCCGCTTCCTCGGCCAGCGGCTCAACCTCTTTCGCCGCATGCACCGCAAGATCACGGTGGTCGACGGCCGGCTGGCCTTCGTGGGCGGGATCAACTTTTCGGCCGACCACCTGATGGATTTCGGAGCCAAGGCCAAGCAGGACTATGCGGTGCAGCTCGAGGGACCGATCGTCTCGGAGATCCACCGCTTCGTGCTCCACGCGATCGCCGTCGGCAACAAGGGCGCCGGCTGGTTCCGGCGCCGGCTCAGGGCCGTGCCGCCGTCGACAAACGCACCGGCCGGTGACGCCGAGATGCAATTCGTCAGTCGTGACAACCGCCGGCACACCAACGACATCGAGCGCCACTACCTGGCCGCGATCCGTGCTGCACGGCAGCGCATCGTGATCGCCAACGCCTACTTCTTCCCGGGCTATCGGCTCATCAAGGCATTGCGCCGCGCGGCGCGCCGTGGCGTCGATGTGAATCTGATCCTGCAGGGCGAGCCCGACATGCCGATCGTCAAGGTAGGTGCCAGCATGCTCTACCACCACCTGCTGCACGCCGGCGTGAAAATCCACGAGTATTGCCAACGACCGCTGCACGGCAAGGTCGCGCGGGTGGATGAACACTGGAGCACCATCGGCTCCAGCAACCTCGACCCGCTGAGCCTGTCGCTCAACCTGGAAGCCAATGTGATCGTGCGCGACGCCTCCTTCGCCCGGCAACTGGACGAACGCTTGGACCACCTCATGCGTCACCATTGCAAGAAGATCGAGGTGACGCAACTCAGCGAGTGGAGCGCCTGGCGGCTGGTGCGCAGCTTCTTCGTCTTTCACCTGCTGCGCTGGTACCCGTCCTGGGTGGGCTGGCTGCCGCGCCATGCGCCGCGCCTCCAGCCGTTGGCTGGACAAGGCCCGCACGGGAGCGCGGCGCGTACGGACAACGCATGAGCGGCAGCGCGCGCCCTACCTTGCCCGGCGCTGCGGCCGGGCAAGCGGCGAAGCGCACGTGGTGGCTCTGGGTCAGGCGCATCGCCACCTGGATCTTCTTCGCCCTCGTGGCCTGGCTGCTGGTGCATCAGGCGCGCACGATCGACTGGACGAAAGTGCTCCAGGCCGTGCTCGACATCCCGCTGCCGGCGTTGCTGGCTGCACTGATGCTGGCCGCGTGCAGCTTTGCGATCTACAGCACCTACGACCTGCTCGGCCGGCACATGACGCGCCATCGGCTCGGCACACGCACGGTCATGGGCATCACCTTCATCAGCTATGCCTTCAACCTCAATCTCGGATCGCTGATCGGCGGCATTGCGTTCCGCTACAGGCTGTACTCGCGCCACGGCCTGGGCAACCTCACGATCACGCGGGTGCTCGGCTTCAGCATGCTGACCAACTGGCTCGGCTACCTGGTGGTCGCGGGCATCGCTTTCTACTTCTGGCCCATGGCGCTGCCGCCAGAGTGGAAGATCGAGGCGGACGGGCTACGCATCGTCGGCGCGACCCTGTTGGTGCTGGCGCTGGGGTACCTCGTCCTGTGCGCGGTGGCGCGGGAGCACATCTGGGACATCCGCGGGCACGAACTGCAGACGCCGGCGCTCGGCATGGCGCTGTTGCAGCTGGCCCTGTCCTGCACCAACTGGGCGCTGATCGGTGGCGTCATCTGGTTCCTGCTCCAGCAGCAACTGCCTTATCCGCATGTGCTCGCGGTGCTGCTCGTGGCTGCAGTGGCGGGCGTCATCACGCATGTGCCAGCGGGCCTCGGCGTGCTGGAGGCTGTGTTCGTCGCGCTGCTGTACCAGGTGCCCACGGACCGCCTGCTCGCTGCGCTGCTGGCGTACCGCGCGATCTACTACCTGCTCCCCTTGTGCATCGCGTCTGGCGCGTATTTCTTGACCGAGGTGCGGGCTCGGCAGCGTCGGCGCGCAGCGAGCAAGCGCAGACCCTGATGTCTGTGGGGAACCGCTTCAGCTGTATATTCATACAGTGGACACCCAGCAGAAGCTCGCCATCCTCGCCGACGCCGCCAAGTACGACGCCTCGTGCGCCTCCAGCGGTGGCGTGCGCCGCGACTCAACCAATGGCAAAGGCATCGGCTCCACCGACGGGCAGGGCATCTGCCACAGCTTCACGCCGGACGGCCGCTGCGTATCGCTCCTCAAGGTACTGCTCACCAACTATTGCGGCTACGACTGCCTCTACTGCGTCAACCGTGTGAGCAGCAACGTGCCTCGCGCGCGCTTCACCGTTGACGAGGTCGTGGCGCTGACGCTCGACTTCTATCGCCGCAACTGCATCGAAGGGCTGTTCCTGAGCTCGGGGATCATCCGCAGTCCCGACTACACCATGGAGCAGGTGGTGGAGGTCGCGCGCGTGCTGCGCGAGACGCACGACTTTCGCGGCTACATCCACCTCAAGACCATTCCCGACGCAGCGCCGGAGCTGCTGCAGCGCGCAGGGCGCTACGCCGACCGGCTGAGCATCAACATCGAGCTGCCCACCGCGCAAGGGCTCGCCTCGCTCGCGCCCGAAAAGAACATCCACGCCATCCGCCGCTCGATGGCCCGGCTGCGCACGCAGATCGATGAGGCTCGCGGGGAATCGCTCGAGGCGGCCTCCGCCAAGACGGCTTCGGTGCCGGGCGCGCCACCCCGGCGCAGCGCGCCCACCCCGTTTGCGCCGGCCGGGCAGAGCACACAGATGATCGTGGGGGCGGACGGCGCCGACGATCGCGCCATCCTCGAGTCGAGCGCCAGGCTGTATGGCGCCTACGGGCTGCGCCGCGTGTACTACTCGGCCTTCAGCCCCATCCCCGATGCGTCGCCTTCGCTGCCGCTGCAGGCACCGCCGCTGGCGCGCGAGCACCGCCTCTACCAGGCCGACTGGCTGATGCGCTACTACGGCTTCTCGCACGAGGAGATCGTCCCTGCCTCGCAAGGCATGCTTCGGCTCGACCTCGATCCCAAGCTCGCCTGGGCGCTCGCGCACCGCGAGCGCTTCCCTGTGGACCTGAACTGCGCACCACGCGAGATGCTGCTGCGTGTACCCGGGCTTGGCGTGAAGACCGTCGAGCGGCTGCTGGCCACACGCCGCGTGCGACGGCTGCGCAGCGAGGACCTGCGCCGGCTGCGCGTGCAGCTATCGACCGTGATGCTGTTCGTCATCACCGAGGATCATCGGCCTGGCCGCGGCCTCGAAGCGGCAGACATCGCCAGGCGCTTCAGGCCTGCGCCGGTTCAGGCCTCGCTGTTTTCCGGCTGAAGGCCTACAACCGCACTGCGCGCTCCTTCCCTAACCTGCAGCATGGCGCATCACCTCGTCACGCTGGCCAGCGAGACCGACTGGCACGGCTTCCGGCGCGAGGCCCGCACCCTGCTGGCCCGCCTCGTGCCTCCGGAAGAGGTGAGCTGGTGCACGGCTGGCGCAAGCACCAGCGAGCTGTTTGGCGAGATCGTGCCCCAGGCGCGGGGCGAGCACACCGGCGGCGGCGCCTTCGCTGTACCGGCATCCTTTCTTTCGCTGTGCGAATCGGTGATCCTGCATGCCGATCCGACGCGCTTCGCCCTGCTCTACCGGCTGCTCTGGCGGCTGGTGCACGAGCCCGGGCTGCGCCACGACGCTCTGGATCCCGACCGTTTGCGCGCGCGTCGCATGGCACAGGCGGTGCGAAGAGACATGCACCGCATGAAGGCCTTCGTCCGGTTCCGCCGGGTCGAGGAGCCGGGCGGCGACGCGCCACTGCACGTGGCCTGGTTCGAGCCCGACCATCACATCGTCGAAGCGGTGGCGCCCTTTTTCCTGCAGCGTTTCACCGGGATGCACTGGGCGATCCTCACGCCCGAGTGCAGTGTGCGATGGAACGGCGAGGTGCTTGAATGCGGTCCCGGCGCTTCGCGGGACCAGGCGCCGCCGGCCGACGCCGGCGAGCACCTGTGGCTCACCTACTACCGCCACGTCTTCAATCCGGCGCGCCTGAAGCTTGCCACCATGCAGCGGCAGATGCCGCGCGGCTATTGGCACAACCTGCCTGAAGCCCCCTTGATCGGTACGCTCGCGCGCGACGCGGCCGCACGCAGCGAGCGCATGATCGAAGCCGAGCCAACCGCACCCCTGCGCCGCATTCCCGCCGCCGCACACGGCCTCAGATCGACGGAGCTTGCCATGTCCGATCACCCGGAACACCCCAGCTATCCCGACCCACCCGATCTGCCAAAGGAGCCCGCGCAGGCATTGGAACTGCTGAGGCAGGCGACGGACCGCTGCCGGGCATGCCCGATCGGTGAACACGCCACGCAGTCGGTATTCGGCGAGGGCCCCGCCGCTGCCGCGGTCATGGTGGTCGGCGAGCAACCCGGCGATCAGGAGGACCTGCAAGGCAGACCTTTCGTGGGGCCGGCGGGCCGGTTGTTCGACAAGGCCGTGGCGGACCTGGGTTGGTCGCGCGACCGGCTGTATGTGACCAACGCGGTCAAGCACTTCAAGTTCGAGTTGCGCGGCAAACGCCGCATGCACAAGACGCCCGCCCAGCGCGAAGTGGCTATCTGCCTGCACTGGCTCGAAAGCGAGATCGCCCAGGTGCGCCCGCATGCCCTCATAGCGCTCGGTGCCACGGCCGCGCGAGCCCTGCTCGGGCGACCGGTGCCGGTGACGCGCGAGCGCGGCCAATGGCACACCGATGCGCGCGGCCTGCCGGTGCTGGTCACGCTGCATCCGTCGGCGCTGCTCAGGGGCGATCCGGAACAGCGCGAATCCGCCTATGCCCAGTGGCTGCACGACTTGGCGGTCGCCAACGACTACCTCGCACCAGGCAAGCGCCTGGCTCAGAAGCGGTAGAGGTAGCGCACCTTGTAGAAATTCTCGCCCGGGTTGGGCTTGCGAAGGCCGGCGTTCGAGAAGTGCTGGATCCGCAGCGAAAGCTCGTGCTCCCCGCGCGAGCCGAAGTTGCGGCCGATGGCCAGTTGCTCGGTGAACTGGAAGCGTGTGCTGAAGCGGCGGTCGGGCGACTGGTAGCGGTCGTTCATCGTGCTACCGCCGAGGCCCGCTTCGAAGAACCAGGGCGAAGCGCCCTCCTCGAAGCGAAAACGCCAGCCCGCAATGGCACCCAGCTGCGAGTAGTTGTGGTGGCCGTTCCGATCGACGTTCGGCGTGCGCCATTGGCTGAAAAACAGGTCGGCATACGAGGTGACCTGGGTACCCCAGACCAGCTGCTGCTGCCCCCAGGGCAGGACTGCGCCAATCGTCAGAGATCGGGTACTGGTGTCGTTGTGCGGGGCGCGGCCGGCCTCGAAATAGAAGGCGGGGGAGCCATCCTCGAAGGCGGATGCGCTGACTGAAAGCGACAAGAGACCGGCACACAGCAGAACCTTGGCGCAGGGCGATTTCTTTTTGGGCATTCGAACAGGTCCGGGGAGAAACGGAGACGACGCCTGCCACCGCCAGCTTGGAGGTGGCCGACGTGGCCGGGTCGCCGCGACAAGCGAGATGAAATCTTCGCTGAAAACTCGCCACGATGCCACTGGCCCGTCCGATGAGCCTATAGTGGGTTTCAGCTTATCGTATGACCTTCATGTCCACAGCCTTCTCCTCCTCCCCTCGGTTTTTCAACCCCTTCATGCTCTGGACGGATGTCGCCTTCAAGACGCAGGAAATGCTGCTGTACTCCAGCGCCGTGATCCGGCTGCGCACCGAGGGCATGGCCAGGGCCGGCCTCGTGCCCAGCGATGCAGACCTGGCCGAAATGCAGCTCATGGGCCATGAGAAGCTGGCGGCGGCCACCGAGTCGGGTGCCGCGATCGCCAACCAACTGCACAGCACGCAGTTTGCGCTCGTCCACCGTGCCGTGCGGCACTGGCTGGCCGGCGGCGTCGCCATGGCTTCGCTGGTCACCAGCACCACGCCAACGCAGATCTCGAGGCACGGCCAGGCACTCGTCGGCGCCGCCACGCGCTCGGCCGCGACGCTGAGCCAGCTGTCGAGCGCCGGCGCGCGCATCGCGCAACGCGGCCTCAAGCCAATCCACGCCAAGGCGAGCGCCAACGCGCGGCGGCTCACCGGCCTGCAGGCCTGAACCCATTCACAGCCGTTCCGGCACCAGCCTCAGCAGCGTGATTTCGGACGGCGCACCGAAGCGCTTGGGTGGACCCCAGTAGCCGGTGCCACGGCTGGTATAGACCCACATCTCGCGCAGCCGGTGCAACCCGGCGGTGAAGGGCTGCTGCAGCGGCACGAACAGGTTCCAGGGGAAGAACTGCCCCCCGTGCGTGTGACCCGAGAGCTGCAACTGGTAGCCCGCGTCGGCCGCAGCCGGCGCGCTGCGAGGCTGGTGCGCGAGCAGCAGGCGGGTGCGCACCAATGGCGGTGCACCGTGCAGGGCACGCACGGGATCGCTGGCATGCGCGGCGTCGAAATGAACGGCGGTGTAGTCGGTCACGCCAGCCACCAACACGGCACTGTCGAACGCCTCCTCGTCGGTCTGCGCACCCTTCACGTTGCGCGTCTGCAGCACCACATGCTCGTTGAGCAGCACCCGCAAGCCCAGGCGTCGCAGCTCATCGATCCAGGCATGAGCGCCGGCGTAGTACTCGTGGTTGCCGGTTACCACGAAGGTGCCGTGGCGCGCGCGCAGGCCAGCCAGCGGCGCCACATGCTCGCGCAACTCGGTCACCGTCCCGTCAACGAGGTCGCCGGTGATCGCGACCATGTCGGCACCCAGCAGGTTGACCGCATCGACGATGCGCTGGATGTAGCCGCGCCGGATGGTCGTCCCGACGTGGATGTCGCTGAGCTGGGCGATGGTGAAGCCCTCGAGGCCCGCCGGCAGGTTGCGGATCGGCACGTCCACGCGCACCACGCTGGCGGTGCGCCGGGCGTTGAAGAAGCCGATGAGCGAGACGAGGGTTGCCATGAAGGGCACCGCCGCTGCGCTCCAGGCCTGCGCGCGCGAGGCGTCGAACGTCCACCCGCCCGCGGTGAAAACGATCCAGCTCAGCAACAGCCCGAGATCGCGCACCAGGGTCAGGACGAACATAGAGGAAAACCAGCCCATGCTCAGCAGGCCCAGCCATTTCCAGCCGTTGGACAAGGTCGCACGTCCGTGGGCGCTGCGCGCGCGGACAAACGGCAGCGGCATGGTGACTGCTGACAGCACCAGCGCTGCCAGCAAGACCGGCCAAGCGCCGGTGAGCACGGCGAGGGCAGGCAGCAGCCGCAGGCCGATGTAGACATGCAGCAGTGTGAAGAGGAGGGTGATGGGGCGAAGTGGCATCGAAGCCTTGCACGGTACCAGCAGGACGCAAGGAGCGCATGTGGGCGCTGCCTGTTCCCCATTCAAGGCGCATGCCAGCAATCACACGCGTGCCGGTGAAAAAACCGGCAAGCCACGCCACCTCACTTCAGGCGAAGGCTCCGTTCACGAGTGTGCGCTGACATCCGTGCCGGGGGGCCAGAGGAACAGCGTCCGGGTCGGGCTGCCGGGGTGGATCTCGACCGTCTGCTTCAGCGTGCGGCCCCCGAGCGTTGCCTCCACCTCGTAGCGGCCGGGCTCGAGGCGCGCCACCATGAAGGGGCCCTGCGCCGTGACCTGCGACAGCACCGTGCGCCCGCCGGCATCGCGCACCGTCACGGCGACGTCGGCTGCGAAGTCCGAACGGCTGCCATCCTTGACCGCGAACTCGAAGGTGGCCGGCCAACGAGGCGCCACGGTCTCCATCAGCGCGGCCTCGTCGCTGCTGACGCCGCCGCTCATGTACTCGATACCGTTGGCCATATGGATCGGCGGGTTGTAGGCCGCATGTGCCGACAGCGCACCAAGAAGCGACGCACCACCAAGCATCAGGGCAGCCGCCGGCCACCATAAACGGGTTGTGTTCATAGCCATGTCCTCAAGATGAAGCAGAGGCGAAACGATCCGACACGCCCCAACTATGGAAAGGCTGGCTTAAATGAAACTGAACCTCAGGAGCGCCGCCTGCGGCCGCTGCATCAGTCTCTGCTGCTGCGCACGGCGGCCTGCTGCTCTGCCATGCGCGGACCGCCGGCATTCGCGAAATCGACGTTGGAAGGCCAGACGAACACGGCCCGCGACGGGGCCCCGTTGAACACCGTCAGGGGTTGCCGCAGCGTGACGCCGCCCAGCGTGGCTTCGACCTCGTAGGCGCCGGGATCGAGCCGCGCCACCATGAACGGCGCCCCCGCAACGGTTTCCATGATCGGGCGACCGGTATAGCGTTCACGCACCACCACTGTCACGTCGTCCGGCACGTCGCCGGGTTTCGCGCGGTTGACCGAGAACTCCAGCGTGGCCGCCCAGCGCGGCGACACCATCCGCATGAACGCCGCCTCCGCGCTGTTCTTCCCGCCGCACATGTACTCGATGCCTTGGGTCACCAGGATCGGCGGGTTCGAAGGGAGCGCCTGCGCCGAAGTCCATGCACCCAGAAAGACCAGTGCCGCCAGGGGCCACCCGAAACGGTTCGGTTTCATTGCTTCTGTCCTCGCTCCAAAAAACGGCATCCAATCGGCCGAAATTCTTGCTTAGCAAAAGTCAGGCTAGGTATAGCGTTTACGCGAAGTGCGGCGCCGGCTGAGCCCGAATGGACATTTTTCTTCGGGTCTCATGGATTCTGGTCGCCGTCGCTCTCTCTCCTACACGTCGATGTTCGCCGCCCGCAGCGCGTTCTGCTCGATGAACTCCCGCCTCGGCTCGACCTCGTCGCCCATCAGCATGGTGAACACGCGGTCGGCCTCGATGGCATCGTCGATTTGCACTCGGAGCAGGCGACGCACGCTGGGGTCCATCGTGGTCTCCCACAGCTGCGCAGGGTTCATCTCGCCCAGGCCCTTGTAGCGCTGGCGAGAGGTGGCGTTCTCGGCCTGTCCGATCAGCCAGCGCATGGCTTCGCGGAAATCGCCGACCTTCTCTTCCTTGGCCTTCTCGCCCTCGCCGCGGCGAACGACCGCGCCATCGCCCAGCAAATCGCGGAAGGTCTTGGCGGCCTCGGCAAGCGCTGCGTAGTCGGCGCCGTGCACGAAATCCTGCGTGATGACGCTGCTTTTGATGTTGCCGTGGTGGCGGCGGCTGATGCGCAGGAGCGGCTTGTCGGTGCGCGCGTCGAACTCGCTGGCAACTTCGGCCGGCACGCCGGTGGCGCTGAGTTCGCGAAGCTTCGCCTGCAGCGCCACGGCGGAGGCCTCTGCCGCGGGCGTGGTGTCCAGATCGAGCGAGACACCGTCGGCAATGGCACGCAGCGCCTCGGCATCGAGGAAGTTGCCGAGGCGCGCAATGACCGCCTCGGCCAGCTGGTGCTTGCGGGCCAGCTCGGCCAGCGTCTCGCCGCTGAGCGTCGCCGGCTTTTCCCCGCCCGTCTGGATGCTCGCATCCTTCAGCGCGATCTTCAGCAGGAAGGCGTCGAGCGCCGGCCCGTCCTTGAGGTACTGCTCCTCCTTGCCGACCTTCACCTTGTAAAGCGGCGGCTGCGCAATGTAGATGTGGCCGCGCTCGACCAGCTCGGGCATCTGGCGATAGAAGAAGGTGAGCAGCAACGTACGGATGTGGGCACCGTCGACGTCGGCGTCAGTCATGATGATGATGCGGTGATAGCGCAGCTTGGCGACGTTGAAGTCATCGGCGCCGCCGCCTGCAGTGGTCGCGCCGGCACGGCCGATGCCGGTTCCCAGCGCCGTGATCATGGTCAGGATCTCGTTGCTCGTGAGCAGCTTCTCGTAGCGCGCCTTCTCGACATTGAGGATCTTGCCGCGCAGCGGAAGGATGGCCTGGAACTTCCGGTCTCGCCCCTGCTTGGCGGAGCCTCCTGCGGAGTCGCCCTCGACGAGGTAGACCTCGCACAGCGCCGGGTCCTTCTCCTGGCAGTCCGCCAGCTTGCCGGGCAAGCCCATGCCGTCGAGCACGCCCTTGCGGCGCGTCATCTCGCGTGCCTTGCGGGCTGCCTCGCGCGCACGCGCGGCCTCGACGATCTTGCCGCAGATGATCTTGGCGTCGTTGGGCCGCTCCTGCAGGTAGTCGCCGAGCAGCCGCCCGACAATGTCCTCGACCGGGGCGCGGACCTCGCTGGAGACCAGCTTGTCCTTGGTCTGGCTGGAGAACTTCGGCTCGGGCACCTTCACGCTGAGCACGCAGCACAGACCCTCGCGCATGTCGTCGCCGGTGACCTCGACCTTGGCCTTCTTGGCGAGCTCGTTTTCCTCGATGTACTTGTTGATCACCCGCGTCATCGCGGCGCGCAGGCCGGTGAGGTGGGTGCCGCCGTCACGTTGCGGGATGTTGTTGGTGAAGCACAGCACCTGCTCGTTGTAGCCGCTGTTCCACTGCATCGCGACCTCGACGCCGATGTGCGTCCCGGGGATGCCGCCGTAGGTTTCGGCGGGCCGCTCTCCGGCGGCGTAGAACACGTTCGGGTGCAGGATGGTCTTGCCCTTGTTGATGAACTCGACGAAACCCTTGACCCCGCCGGCCCCGGAGAAGTCGTCCTCCTTGCCGCTGCGCTCATCCAGCAGCCGGATACGTACGCCGTTGTTCAGAAAGCTCAGCTCGCGCAGCCGCTTGCTGAGGATCTCGTAGTGGAAGTCGGCGTTTTCCTTGAAGATCTCGGTGTCGGGAAGAAAGTGCACCTCGGTGCCACGCTTCTCCGTTTCGCCGGTGATCTTCATCGGAGACACCTCGACGCCGTTCACCGCCTCGACGATGCGGTTCTGTACGAAGCCCCTGCTGAACTCGAGCACGTGCACCTTGCCCTCGCGCCGCACCGTGAGGCGCAGCATCTTGCTCAGCGCATTCACGCAGCTCACGCCCACGCCATGCAGGCCGCCCGAGACCTTGTAGCTGTTCTGGTTGAACTTGCCGCCGGCATGCAGCTCGGTCAGCGCAATTTCGGCGGCCGAGCGCTTTGGCTCGTGCTTGTCGTCCAGCTTCACCCCGGTCGGAATGCCGCGGCCGTTGTCGACCACCGAAATCGAGTTGTCCGTGTGGATGGTGACGATGATGTCGTCGCAATAGCCCGCAAGCGCTTCGTCGATGGAGTTGTCGACCACCTCGAAGACAAGGTGATGCAGTCCGGTGCCATCCGAGGTGTCGCCGATGTACATGCCGGGGCGCTTGCGCACGGCCTCCAGCCCCTCGAGGATCGTGATGGAGCCCTCGCCGTAGGTGTCCACGGCGGCAGGCGTCACTTCGACCGGAATGGCGCTGTCGATCTCGGGGGTGTAGACGGGCTCGGTGTGCGGCACGTCCGGCTTGTTGTCTTCGCTCATCAGGATCTTTCTCTCTCTCGGAACCGGGTTCTATTCGTCTCTTCAAAGACCAAGCCCGCGGGATGCCGCGGGCGGTCTCGTCACTCCCTGCAAATACGCCGTCAAATGCGCATCGGCATGACGACGTACTTGAAGGAAGCGTTCTCGGGAATCGTCATCAGCACCGAACTGTTGGAATCGGCGAGGTCGAGCTTCACCATGTCCTGGCCCATGTTGGCCAGCGCGTCGATCAGGTAGCTCACGTTGAAGCCGATCTCGATGGCGTCGCCGCCGTAGTCGATGTCGAGCTCGTCCTGGGCTTCTTCCTGCTCGGCGTTGTTGGATGCAATGCGCAGCGTCCCGGGCTCGATGTTGAGGCGCACGCCCTTGAACTTCTCGCTGGTCAGGATCGCTGTGCGCTGCAGGCTGGCCAGCAGGGTCGCGCGGCCGACCGTTACCGAGTTCTTGTGGTTCTTGGGGATCACCCGGTTGTAGTCGGGGAACTTGCCCTCCACGAGCTTGGTGACGAACTCCATGCCCTCGAAGGCGAACTTGGCCTGGTTGTTGGCGAACTGCATCTCGATCGCGCCCTCGGCGTCCGACAGGAGGCGCTGCATCTCCAGCACCGTCTTGCGCGGCAGGATCACTTCCTGGCGCGGGACCTCCACGTCGAGCATGGCGGAAGCGTAGGCCAGGCGATGGCCATCGGTGGCCACCAGGCTCAGTTGCTTGCCTTCGGCCACGAAAAGGATGCCGTTCAGGTAATAGCGGATGTCATGCACCGCCATCGCGAAGGAGACCTGGCTGAGCAGGTCCTTCAGGGTCTTCTGCGGCACGCTGAAGACGGGCCCGAAGTTGGCCGACTCCTGCACCAGCGGGAAGTCCTCGGCCGGCAGCGATTGCAGCGTGAAGCGGCTCTTGCCGCCCTTGAGCACCAGCTTGCTGGCGCTCGACTCCAGGCTCACGGTCTGGTCGGCAGGCATGGTGCGCAGGATGTCGATCAGCTTGCGCGCGCCTACGGTGGTCGTGAAGTTGCCGTCGTCACCGCCTAGCTCGGCATGGGTGCGGATCTGGATTTCCAGGTCGCTGGTGGTCAGCTGCAGGCGCGGGCCAGTCTTGCGAATCAGCACGTTCGCCAGGATCGGGAGCGTGTGCCGCCGCTCCACGATACCCGCCACCGACTGCAGGGCAGCGAGGACTTTGTCTTGTGTGGCCTTCAAAACGATCATGACTTACCTCTTCCTTTATTTCTTTAATTCAAATTAGTAGTAGTAGATAAGGGACGGCCCCCGCTGTGGACAGGGCGATTTTCCGCTTTGCTGACAGCCACTTGCTGATGCCGGTAGCCTGTGCGCAGGCGTGCTTCCGTGGTGTCGCGCCGAGGCGCACAACTTTCGGGAACGCGACACGCCTGTGGACAACAGCCCGCTTGTGCCGGATCTTTCCCCAGAGTTGTCCTTTGACAGGTCCCGATGAATCTGCGATGGCCAGCATGCATCAGCCCTTGAGGGTTTGTTCCAGCACATGGAGCTGCTGGTTGAGCTCCGTGAGCTGCTGGCGCTCGCCGGAGATCTTGCGCACCGCGTGCAGCACCGTCGTGTGGTCGCGGCCGCCGAAGAGTTCGCCGATCTCGGGCAGGCTCTTCTGGGTCAGTTCCTTGGCCAGGTACATCGCGATCTGGCGAGGCCGTGCGATCGAGGCCGGCCGTTTTTTCGAGTACATGTCGGCGACCTTGATCTTGTAGTAGTCGGCGACCGTCTTCTGGATGTTCTCGACCGAGATCTGCCGGTTCTGGATCGACAGCAGGTCGCGCAGCGCCTCGCGCGCCAGGGCGATCGAGATCTCCTTCTGGTTGAAGCGCGAGTAGGCGAGGATCTTGCGCAGCGCGCCTTCGAGCTCGCGCACGTTGGAACGCACGTTCTTGGCCACGAAGAAGGCCACTTCTTCCGGCATCTCCGCGTTCTCGGCGCGCGCCTTGTTGATCAGGATCGCCACGCGCATCTCGAGCTCGGGCGGCTCGATCGCCACCGTCAGTCCGGAATCGAAGCGCGAGACCAGTCGTTCGTGGATGTCCGACAGCCCCTTCGGGTAGGTGTCGCTGGTCATGACGATGTGCGACTTCTTGGCCAGCAGGGCCTCGAAGGCGTTGAAGAATTCTTCTTGTGTCCGATCCTTGTTGGCGAAGAACTGGACGTCGTCGATCAGCAGCAGGTCGAGCGAGTGATAGCGCTCCTTGAACTCATCGAAGGTCTTGCGCTGATAGGCCTTGACCACATCCGACACGAACTGCTCGGCATGGATGTAGAGAACTTTGGCGTCGGGACGGTCGGAGAGCAGGCGGTTGCCCACTGCATGCATCAGGTGGGTCTTGCCCAGCCCGACGCCGCCATAGATGAACAGCGGGTTGTAGAGATGCCCGGGCATGCCTGCCACGTGCATGGCCGCGGCTCGCGCCATCCGGTTGGCCGTGCCTTCGACCAGCGTCTCGAAGGTCAGGCCGGAGTTGAGCCTGTTCTTGAAGGCGCCGCCGGATGGATCCTCGCCGGGACCAGTCACATCGCGAGGCACATCCGTCTCGACAGTCACTGCCATCGACACAGGCCTGGCAACGATTTCTCGCGGAGCAAGCGCTAACTCGATGATGACTGGCTGGCCGTAGAGCTTCTCGGCCATCGCTGCAATCTTGCCCGCGTACTGGGCCCGGATCCAGTCCAGCTTGAAGCGGTTGGCCACGAAGACGGTCACGCGCGAAAGATCGTCCGCGACCCTGGCGGTCAGCGGCTTGATCCAGGTGTTGAACTGTTGTTCCGACAGTTCCTGCGCGAGCTGGTCGACGCAGGCTTGCCAAAGGCTGTCGCCAATGCCTTCACTCGGCAT